>NZ_JAMQVC010000002.1 GCF_023721415.1 Galbibacter mesophilus
ATGGCCAAGACTTAAGGTGGTTATAGCGACGGGGCTCACCTCTTCCCATTCCGAACAGAGCAGTTAAGCCCGCCAGCGCCGATGGTACTACATCCTTGTGGGAGAGTAGGTCGCCGCCTTCTTTTAGGATCCCGACTTCCATTTGGAACGTCGGGATTTTTTTTGCCCAATCCGGCCGTCCCCGCCCGAAAGGAACTCTACAGTAAAAATCTTCATTTATATTATTTTTCTTAATTACAATAGGCATACCTTCCCTACATACTTGAATATGTTATTTGTTATTGGAATATAGGATATGTGGATAATCACTTTTTTGAATTAATAGATTAACAATTTTTGGGAGCAAGAGACCTCAAAATTGCTTGTTTTTGACTAATTTTGATGTTCAGCGCTAAATACAAGAAAACGTAACGTAATTGTTTATTGGAATAGATTGTATTTAAACCTGTGTAAACAAAAAACAACACTATTTTGGGACTTCCATCACTTTTTAAGACTAGAGGGAATAAGTCGTATAACTATACGCCTCGATATTATGATGAAAGAAAAGAACGTTTAGAAGAGCTTAAAAAAAGTAAGGAAAAACGTTCTGATGATGAGTATTTTAAAGGATATCGAAGAAAGAGTTTTAGGGATGATTGGAAAACAGTGCGAAAATCCCGATCCAATGACAATTCCCGACTTCGTCTTGTTGTTATTTTCATAATCCTTTTAATGTTTGCAATTGCAGCGATACGTTATATTAATTTAGATTCTCTTATTTAATGGCAGATATTATTCAGCTTTTACCAGATCATGTTGCTAATCAAATTGCGGCAGGAGAGGTGGTACAAAGACCGGCTTCTGTTGTTAAAGAACTTATTGAAAATGCGGTTGATGCTGGCAGTTCTTCTATTAAATTGATTATAAAGGATGCTGGTAAAACGCTTATACAGGTTGTTGACAATGGCAAGGGGATGAGTCCAACCGATGCTCGTCTGTCTTTTGAGCGACACGCAACTTCTAAAATTAAGTCGGCTGAAGACCTTTTTCAACTTCATACCAAAGGATTTCGCGGAGAAGCTTTGGCTTCTATTGCAGCGATTGCACATGTAGAAATGAATACGTGTTTGGAGGATGAAGAAGTAGGTACGCATCTTAAAATTGAGGGAAGTGAAGTGGTTGCTCAGGATGTTACTGTTACCCCGAAAGGAACTTCTTTATTGGTTAAAAATTTATTTTTTAATATTCCCGCTCGCAGGAATTTCCTGAAATCTGATACGGTAGAATTACGCCATATCATAGATGAGTTTCACCGAGTAGCACTAGCACATCCTTCTATTGAATTTGATTTTTATAACAATGGCAGCGAGTTATTTAAACTTCCAGCTTCCAATTTGAGACAACGTATTGTTCATATCTTTGGAGGAAAAACCAATGAAAAATTGGTTCCCGTAGAAGAAGATACCGAAGTTGTCAATCTTAGTGGTTTTATTTGTAAACCCGAATTTGCAAAAAAAACAAGGGGGGAGCAGTTTTTCTTTGTCAACAATAGGTTTGTTAAAAATTCTTATTTACATCACGCTGTTTGTAGTGCGTTTGAAGGTTTGATAAAAGAACAAACGCATCCGAGTTATTTTTTGTTTTTAGAGGTAGATCCATCAGGAATAGATATTAATATTCATCCGACTAAAACAGAAGTGAAGTTTGATGATGAACACGCGTTGTACGCTATTTTGCGCTCTTCCGTAAAACATAGCTTGGGTCAGTTCAACGTAGCACCGGTGTTGGATTTTGATCGAGATTCTAATTTGGATACTCCATACAATTATAAAACTAGAAGCGCTGACTTTCCTTCTGTAGAGGTAGATGTTAATTTTAATCCGTTCGAGAAAGAGAATAAGGGGAGTGTTTCTGTTCATTATCCCAAGAAAGAAAAGCAAACGGGGAGCTGGGAGAGTCTTTATGTAGGTTTGGAAAGAAAATCAGATTTTAGTTCTATTGAGTTAGAATCAGAAGAAGTTACAGGCTCATTATTTAAAGATGAAACTGAAGAACCTTCCGCAACTACCTATCAATTACATCGAAAATATATTGTTACTACAATAAAATCTGGCATGGTGATCATCAATCAGCATCGGGCACATCAAAGGGTTTTGTATGAACAATATTTAAAGAATATTACGGTAGACAAGGGAGTTAGTCAGCAGCTACTTTTTCCGTTGACATTGAGTTTTTCCCCTTCAGAAATAGCATTACTTAAAGATCTTCAAGATAGTTTGGAGAATACAGGATTCATTTTTTCTGACTTTAAAGAAGATGAAGTTGAAGTTACCGGTATACCGTTGAATATTTCAGAAAGTGAAGTGGGGATGATTGTAGATCAACTATTGTCGGATTTCCAAGCGGAAGTTCCCGAAAGTTCTCTATCCCAAGCCGATATTCTGGCCAAAGCTATGTGTAAAACCTTAGCTGTTAAGAGTGGAGAGGTTTTGAATTTGGCATCTCAAGAAGCGTTGGTTAATAATCTTTTTGCTACCAAAGAACCCACGGTTTCTCCTTTTAATAGGCCAACATATATTACCATGACCGTAGAAGAAATAGATAAAAGATTTTTATAATATTGAAATAAATTCCAAATAATGGGCAGAATTACAGATGCAGTAAAGCATTTATTAATTATAAACGTGTTGTTTTTTATAGCGACACAGCTTTTAGGACAGCAGATGTATGACCTGTTTTCCTTATGGTTTCCTAAAAACGAACATTTTCAGCTCTGGCAAGTAGCCACCCATATGTTTATGCATGGAGGATTTATGCATATTCTTTTCAATATGTATGCCCTATGGGCTTTTGGAACTCCATTGGAACAAATGTGGGGCAGAAATAAGTTTTTCTTTTTTTATTTTTCCGCAGGATTAGGGGCAGCACTTATTCATACTCTTGTTAACTATTATTATTTTAATGATGGTTTGCAGACATTGGTAGCCAATGGTTATAATGAGGCGAATATTATGGATATCATCAGTCAAGGAAAATACGACACTTCCTGGCGAGAGATTATGGGCGAATCTACCATGAAAAACTTTTTAAGTGCTTACATGACGCCTGCCGTTGGAGCTTCCGGGGCGATTTATGGAATTTTAGTCGCTTTCGGGATGATGTTTCCAAATGCAGAGCTTATGCTTATTTTTCTGCCGGTACCTATTAAAGCAAAATACTTTATCCCGGGGTTAATATTATTGGATTTATTCTCGGGCATTACAGGTTTTTCGGTGTTCGGCGGGGGTATTGCACACTTTGCCCATATTGGAGGCGCACTTTTTGGTTTTATTATGATGTGGTATTGGAAACGAAATCAATTTAATAATAACAGGTGGAATTAACCTTTATCTCGATACATCAATTTCCCGATAGTTGAATAAAAGCTTTTTTATTTTTCTTTGTAATACACTCCTCGATGGGGTTTTAAGGCATCGCGAACGGGAATCATATTTTCTTGTTCTACAACGAGGAAGGCTATAGAATGTTCGTTTGGGATTATTTCTTCAGTGCCAGATTTTAGGTAAGGTAAATTTTGAGTGGTCATGAACTCCTGTAAATGAATTTCATAATGTTCTGCAGTTTTTAAAGCGGTGGGACTTCTAAAATCCCATATAAGTTTCAATAAAGGCATTTTGTTATTTTTTGCAAAGATAGTTTCATTTTCAAAATGGATGCCCTTTTTTTCTTCAGCAGAAATAAAAATGCATTTTAGCGTCTAATGCCTACCAACTATCTTATAGCGTTGTTAAAATACTTGATTAGTACCCCCTAATTGTTATTTTTGTCGGAATTGAAGCCTGGGCTTTAATAATAATTCTAGAATGCGCAAGAATCTTTATTTTATATTTTCGTTTTTATTGATGACTTCCTGTGGTTATTTTACTTCAGAACCAGTGGAAAATCCTGTGGCCAGGGTAGGCGAAAATTACCTTTTAAAATCCGATTTAAAAAAGAATATCAATACCGATAAGATTTCAAAGGAAGACAGTATTGTCATAGCCAATGACATCATAAAAAATTGGGCACAACAGCAATTACTTTTGGAAAAAGCAAAGCTGAACCTTTCGGATGAAAAACAAATGGAGTTTGAAGAATTAGTAAGGCAGTACCGAGCAGACCTTTATATTAATGCTTACAAGGAAGGGCTAGTGGAAAAATCCATGGACACGACCGTTACGTATGCAGAGTTGGAACGTTTCTACCAAGAGCACAAAGAGAATTTTAAGCTGAATGAAGATTTAGTAAGGTTACGTTATGTTATGCTTTCCAATGATTTTTCGGAAACGGATAAAGTGCGGGATGCTTTCAAGAGATTTAATAGTAAAGACAAAAAGTATCTTAAGAATGCTGCGTTGAAATTTAATGCCTATTCTTTTAATGATTCCATTTGGGTAAAATCTTCTTCAGTTGTACAAAAAATACCTGGAATCCACTCAGATAATAAGAACGATTATTTAAAAAAATCACATTTTTTTCAGCTATCCGATTCTTTAGGAGTATATTTGGTGGTTGTAAATGAAGTGCTTAATAGAACGGAAATTGCTCCGTTGGAATATGTAGAACCAACGGTAAAGAAAATTATATTGAACAAAAGAAAGTTGGAATTCATTAAAAACTTAGAAAAAGATCTTTTAGATGAAGCCACACGAAAGAAAGAGTTTGAAGTATATACCAAACAAAAGAATAGTAAAAAATAGAATGGAAATGAAAAGAATTATAGGTGTCGTAGGAGGAATGTTGATGATGGCTACCATGCCAATTTTTGCCCAAGAAACAACGGTGGATACTGTTGCCGTTGAGAGTAATAGTTTTGTGGTAAGTAACGACACTACCAATGTTGGAGAAGGGGTTTCTGTAAAGAATGATAGCGTACCAGTGGATAATACTCGTGAAAAAATTGATGGGGTTGCTTCTGTGGTAGGTGATTACGTTATTTTGGAATCTGATATCGATAAAAGTTTTCTAGATATGAAAACCCAAGGAGTTGCCACAGCTAACATTTCTCGTTGCCAAGTTCTTGGGAAACTAATGGAAGACAAGCTTTATGCACACCAAGCGATACAAGATAGTATTGTGGTTTCCGATGTAGAAATAAATAGTACCGTAGATAGACAATTGCAATTCTTATTGTCGCAACCGCAAATAGGTTCAATGGAAAAGCTGGTAGCTTTCTATGGAAAAGAGGATGAGCAAAGTTTAAGGGAAGAACTTTTTAAGGTTGTGAAGGCACAGGAACTTTCACGAAGAATGCAGGCAAAGGTGGTAGAGGGAATAGAAATTACACCTGAAGAAGTGCGCCAGTGGTATACCAATATCCCAGATGACGAGCGCCCTGTATTTGGTGATGAAGTAGAGATAGCACAGATTGTGAAAATCCCTGAACCTTCGAAGGAAGAAGTGGAAAAAACCATAAATAAACTGAAAGAGTTTAAAAGGGATGTAGAAGAGAACGGCTCTAGTTTTGCCATCAAGCAAACTTTATATTCTGAAGATCCTGGGAAAGCTCAGAATGGAGGTGTTTATTCAATTACTAAAAAATCGGGATTCGTACAGGAATTCAAAGATGCTGCCTTTAGTTTAAAACAAGGGGAGATTTCCGAGCCTTTTAAAACTGAATTTGGGTACCATATTTTATATGTAGAAAAAATAAGAGGGCAGGAGCGCGATGTTCGCCATATATTATTACGTCCAGAGATTTCCAGCGAAGCTATTGAAGATACTAAAGCAGAATTGGATAGTATCCGTTCTAAAATTATGCAAGGTAAGTTTACATTTGAGGAAGCTGCCCGAAATTTTTCTGATGAAAAGGAGACACGTTTTGATGGAGGTGTATTAAGAAACCCAGAAACATTCGATACTAAGTTTGAGCTTACTAAAATGGACCCTGCGTTGTACGGACAAATTAGTCCGCTACAGGGAGATGAAATTTCCCAGCCTTTAATGGAGGAAACACGTACGGGAGTTCAGTTTAAGCTGCTGAAAGTTATTAATCGTTTCAAATCCCATAAGGCAGATTACTCACAGGATTATGTTAAGATTAAAGAGTTGGCATTAAAGGAGAAACAGTTCAAGGAAATTGGGGAATGGATGGAAGAGAAAATTGAAGACACCTATATTAATGTAGCTCCAGATAATAGAGACTGCGATTTCGCCAATAACTGGTCAAAAAAATAAAACCACCAACACCAACCCCATGTCTGACGTTACTGCTGTAGAAAATCTAGTAAAAAAGCACGCTGCACTTAAGAAAGAAATAGCCAAGGTTATTATCGGTCAGGAGCATGTTGTAGACGAAATATTGTTGTCTATTTATTCTGGAGGTCATGCCTTGTTAATAGGAGTGCCTGGATTGGCAAAAACCTTAATGGTAAATACTATTGCTACTGCTTTGGGATTGGATTTTAAAAGGATTCAGTTTACACCGGATTTAATGCCCAGTGACATATTGGGGAGTGAAATATTAGATAAGAATCGGGAGTTTACCTTTTTAAAAGGACCCATTTTCTCAAATATTATTTTGGCGGATGAAATTAACCGAACACCTCCCAAAACGCAGTCCGCTTTGTTGGAGGCTATGCAGGAAAGAGCGGTAACGGTAGCTGGACATCACTACAAACTTGCGTTGCCTTATTTTGTGTTGGCTACCCAAAACCCTATTGAGCAGGAAGGGACGTATCCATTGCCCGAAGCCCAATTAGATAGGTTTATGTTTGCCATTAATTTGGAGTATCCATCTTTTGAAGAGGAAGTGGCCGTTGTAAAGGCTACTACAACAGACGACGCTGTTACAGTTAATTCGTTATTTACAGCGGAAGAAATTGTTTCCATTCAGCATTTAATACGTCGTGTGCCAGTAGCAGATAATGTTGTTGAATATGCTGTTAAATTAGTTGGAAAAACCCGTCCTGGAAGTAATTTGGCAACCGACAACGTTAATCAGTACGTAGATTGGGGAGCGGGACCGAGAGCTTCTCAAAATCTAATTTTGGCCGCAAAGGCGCATGCCGTGGTAAACGGAAAATTCTCTCCTGATATCGAGGATATTCAAGCCGTTTCCAAAGGAATCTTAAGACACCGTGTACTTAAAAATTACAAAGCTGACGCAGAAGGTGTTTCCATAGAAGAAATAATTACTTCTTTATTTTAGGAAAGAGCCTGATGCTGGAAGCCGGAAGCTCGATGCTGGAAGTCTGAAGTTAAAGGTTAAAAGTTAAAAGTATTCAGTTTTTAAATTGACACACTTTATTGAACGCTCCGTACAACCTCGAACCCCTCCAACACCCAGTAGCCAAACCCAACTTCCCAATTAACTAATCAACCATCCCATTTCCCTCTCAACTTTTTTAACAAAAAACTACGAGTTTGATAATCAAACCATCGGAATCTTAGTAAATTAATTTTTTAGCTTCAGTGTTTTTGCTTAAATCTCAAAAAAGAAGAATTTATTTTGCCTAAAATCGGCTAAAAATTATTTTTAACTGAATTATTTTTAAAATTTCAGCAGGTGCTGAATGTTTTCTTAAAAACTTTATTAACTCTAGGGTTTTTCGTATTTTCGCATCACTTTCAAATTAAATAATATACAAATAATATGGCTTTTGATATTGATATGATTAAGAAGGTGTATGCTACTATGGCAGAGCGAGTAGACAAGGCTCGTGAGCTTACTGGCAAGCCACTCACCTTATCGGAGAAAATACTTTATTCGCACCTTTGGGACGGGCAACCTACCAAAGCTTTTACAAGAGGTAAAGATTACGTAGATTTTGCACCAGATAGAATTGCCTGTCAAGATGCAACAGCGCAAATGGCACTTTTGCAATTTATGCAAGCTGGAAAGCCTAAAGTGGCAGTTCCAACTACGGTACATTGTGACCACTTAATTCAAGCAAAACAAGGAGCCGCTCCAGATTTAAAGCGTGCGAACGAAACAAGTAATGAAGTATTCGATTTTCTTGGATCAGTATCAAACAAATATGGCATTGGTTTCTGGAAACCAGGAGCAGGTATTATTCACCAAGTAGTATTGGAAAATTATGCATTCCCTGGAGGAATGATGATTGGTACCGATTCCCACACTGTAAATGCAGGTGGTTTGGGAATGGTAGCTATTGGTGTTGGTGGTGCCGATGCAGTGGATGTGATGGCTGGAATGGCTTGGGAATTAAAATTTCCAAAACTTATCGGTGTTAAATTAACTGGTAGCCTAAACGGTTGGACATCAGCTAAAGATGTAATTCTTAAAGTTGCTGGTATTCTTACTGTAAAAGGTGGTACAGGGGCAATTATAGAATATTTTGGTGAAGGAGCTAAAAACCTATCTTGTACTGGTAAAGGTACAATTTGTAACATGGGTGCGGAAGTTGGTGCAACTACTTCTACTTTTGGTTACGATGATTCTATGGAGCGTTACCTACGTTCTACCGATAGAGCAGATGTAGCTGATGCGGCCAATGAAATCCGTGAGTATTTAACAGGGGATGATGAAGTATACGCAAACCCAGAGCAATACTTCGATGAAGTTATTGAAATTAACCTAAGCGAGTTAAGACCACACTTAAACGGTCCTTTTACGCCAGATTTGGCAACTCCTGTTGGTCAATTAGGTGAAAAAGCAAAAGAAAACGGTTGGCCAATTAAAGTAGATTGGGGACTAATAGGTTCTTGTACGAACTCTTCTTATGAGGATTTAACACGTGCCGCTTCTATTGCAAAACAAGCAGTTGACAAAGGGATAAAACCAAAATCCGATTTTGGTATTAATCCAGGTTCAGAACAAATTCGTTACACAGCAGAACGTGATGGAATCTTAAAGATATTTGAAGATTTAGATGCTACCATCTTTACCAATGCTTGTGGACCTTGTATCGGACAGTGGGACAGAAGCGATCTTAAAGGGGAAGAAAAGAATACCATTGTGCATTCATTCAACAGAAACTTCTCTAAGCGTGCCGATGGTAACCCAAATACACACGCATTTGTAGGTTCTCCAGAAATGGTAGCGGCTATCGCTATCTCTGGTCGTTTGGATTTCGATCCAATGAACGATACGCTTTTGAATGAAAATGGTGAAGAGGTGAAGTTGGAAGAGCCTCGCGGAATTGAATTGCCGCCAGAAGGTTTTGCAGTTGAAGATGCTGGTTACGTAGAGCCTCGTGAAGATGGTAGTGGTGTAGAAGTTGCGGTTAGTCCAACATCGGAAAGATTGCAATTGTTAACGCCTTTCGAGCCTATCGGAGATGAAATTAAAGGAGCAAAATTATTGATAAAAGCCCACGGTAAATGTACTACTGACCATATTTCTATGGCGGGACCATGGTTACGTTACCGCGGACATTTGGATAATATCTCTAACAATATGCTTATTGGTGCGGTTAACGCATTCAATATGAAAACAAATTTTGTAAAAAATCAATTATCGGGTGAATACGGTGGTGTTCCAGATACTGCTCGTGAATACAAGGCCAAAGGCGTTTATTCTGTTGTAGTAGGAGACCACAACTACGGTGAAGGTTCTTCACGTGAGCACGCAGCTATGGAGCCAAGACACTTGGGCGTAGCCGCTGTAATTGTAAAGTCTTTTGCACGTATCCACGAAACAAACCTTAAGAAACAAGGTATGTTAGGATTGACTTTTGCAAATGAAAAAGATTACGATTTAATTCAAGAAGATGATACTTTTAACTTCTTAGATCTTAATGAATTTGCGCCAGACAAACCGCTAACGGTAGAAGTTGTACACGCAGATGGTTCTAAAGACGTTATTAAGTTGAATCACTCATACAACGATTCCCAAATTGCTTGGTACAAAGAGGGATCGGCATTAAACCTTATTAAAAAGCAGAACGCTTAAGAAAATAAGATTATTATTTATAGAAAAGCTCCTGAGAAATCAGGAGCTTTTTTAATTATGCACTATTCTTAAAAAAGTAACAGCATACTTACCCATGCTATTTTTAGAGGTAAGCGACGTAAAGGATTACTACACTTTATATTCTGGTCGTTGGACTTTATATTCCGGCTATTGCATTTTATATTCTAACTATTGAACTATATATTCCCGCAATTGTACTGTATATTCTTGTCGTTGCACTTTATATTATAGCAATTGTACTTTATATTCTTGTTGTTGCACTTTATATTTAAGCGATTGCACTGTATATTCTAGCTATTGTACTTTATTTTCTTGTTGTTGCACTTTATATTTAAACGATTGCACTTTATATTCTTGTCGTTGGATTTTATATTCGAGCTATTGCACTTTAAATTCTTAAGTGTTTATTTTTTAATCAATGAGATACAGTTTTCTCAACAAAATCAATTAATTCAGTTGAGATTTTATTTGAAGGGATTTCTTTGGGCAATGGTAAAACAATCCAGGTCACATCATAATCTACTTTTTCATTAGTTGCTAAAGTGCTGTATTTACCGTGGTTTTCCAGTTCTATATACTGTAATTCGGTATTCATAAAAATTTCAATCTCGCCGTGATTAGGGGCAATCTGGGAAGGTGTCAAATCCTTCATTTTTTTTATGAATAGAAGTCCGCTAGCATTAACATGTGCCAGCCAGCCACCTTTTGTAAATCCAAATAACTTTTGTTTTCCTTGGTAGCGTTCGTCGTGAATCACGTAAGTTATTCCCAAAGTTTCCTTTGCGGAAAGGCTAGAACGTGATAATGGATCGGTTTCTTTTCTGAAGAAACTCATGCCGCCATAAGGCACTACGGTAACCTCCCATGGTCCGTTTTTTACGGTTTCTTTACCTTTATTTATAAGTTCGTATGCCAGTTTTAGGGCGTTCTTGCTATCGCCCTTTTCAAACTTCTTGATCATTTGTAAGCTACTTGTAGTATCTACTTCGCTTTCGAATGCGTAATTAGCTTTACTTTTTTCAACCTTATAAGCACCTTTATGTAAACTATAATAAGGCGGCCATCCCCATTCGTTTTGAGGCGCAGGCCATAAAGTAGAACCGAAATTAGGTAAGCTATCTGCCGCCTGCTTTAAGATTTCATTACCATCATAGGTTAAAGACGTAATACGGGCTCCTGTATTGGCATCTATCTTAATTTTAACATTCTTATTTGTGACCTGATATACATTTTCATTGGTTTGGCAATAGGAAAATGTCGCTGTGAGACCTACAAAAAACGTGTATAAAAGTTTTTTTTGAATGTTTTGCGTAATGATTGATGATACGCGTTTGATTGGTTTTTTCATAAATAGACAGTGTCTTGTGGGTGGTTTTAAATTAATCAAATAAAAGTTTTTTGTTATTTACTGAATTATAAAAGTTCTAAGCAGTTTAATTTTCTGGTATTGAGTCATTTAACATGATTTAGTACCCTACATGGTTTTTACGTTTTTTATAAACAGATGATGTTTGATAAACTTTTTTTTCTGAAAAAGAAACATTAAGTATTTTTAAAGTCTTTTTGACGTTTAATCTAAAAAACATAAAGTTTCATTCGTAAATATATATTTTTTTATGAAATGTCCACTAATCACGTTTAAACTCAGAAATAGGATTCTTTGGGCATTCCATTTGATCTATAATTAATAAACAAAATTCCAACAGATGAAATATCAACTCTCAATCGTAATTGCCTTATCGGCTTTGTTTTTTTCATGTAATACCAGTTCCGAAGGAGGAAAAAATGAAGAGAAAAAACGACCGAACATTCTATTTATAATGTCGGATGACCATGCTTACCAAGCCATCAGTGCTTATAATAATAAGCTAATTGAAACCCCGAACATTGATAGAATAGCCAAAAAGGGAATGCTGTTCACCAACGCAAGTGTTACCAATTCCATTTGTGCTCCATCGAGAGCTGTAATTTTAACAGGGAAACACAGTCATATAAATGGAAAAGTAGATAATCAACATCCTTTTGATACAACACAAGTTACTTTCCCGCAGTTGTTTCAAAAAGCAGGCTACGAAACTGCTATGTTTGGTAAACTTCATTTTGGGAACAATCCAAAAGGTTTTGATGAATTTAAAATTCTTCCAGGACAGGGCGCATATTACAATCCGGAGTTTATTACGAAAAAAGAAGGAAATGTAACCATTCAAGGCTATGTGACGGATATTATTACTGATATGACGTTGAATTGGTTTCAGAAAGAAAGAGACACTACAAAGCCTTTTTTAATGATGTACCTGCATAAGGCTCCACACCGTGAATGGTTACCGGCCTTGCGTCACATTGAAAAATTTACCAGCCAAGAATACCCAGAGCCAGAAACGTTGTTCGACGATTATGAAGGTAGGGGAACGGCTGCTAAAACTGCTGAAATGAGTATTCTCAAGCACATGAATTATAGCGGTGATAACAAAATTGTACCGGAAATAGTTGAAGAGTTGGGAATTACTACCGATTCTTTATGGAATCCCGGTGGATTTGCCCGTGAAATTGGTAGGATGACTCCTGAACAGCGTGCCGCTTGGGATTCTATTTACATGCCAATTAACGAAGATTTTAAAAAGCGTTTTGCATCAATGGACAGCGTGGAATTAATGAAATGGCGTTACCAACGATACATGCAGGATTATTTAGGAAGTATTGCTGCGGTGGATGAAAACGTAGGCCGTGTATTGGATTATTTAGAGGAAAGCGGTCTGGCAGATAATACCATTGTAGTTTATACCTCCGATCAAGGGTTTTACTTAGGCGAGCACGGTTGGTTTGATAAGCGTTTCGTGTATGATGAGTCTTTTAAAACACCTTTATTGGTTCAGTGGCCTGGTGTTATTGAAGAAGGCTCCAAGAATACACAAATGGTACAGAATTTAGATTTCGCCCCAACCTTTTTGGAGGCTGCTGGCATAGAAATTCCCAACGATATGCAGGGAGAAAGTTTGATTCCGCTTTTTAAAGGGGACACTGAAAACTTTAGGAACGCTGCTTACTATCATTACTACGAATATCCTGGGATACATTCCGTAAAAAGACATTATGCAATAGTAACCGAGGAATATAAATTGATTCATTTTTATTATGATGTGGATGAGTGGGAGCTGTATGATAGAAAGAAAGATCCAAAGGAGTTGAAGAATGTTTACAACGACCCAGAATATGCGGAGGTTAAAGAAAAACTACATGAAGATCTTAAAGCTTTAAGGAAAAAATATAAAGACTCAAAAGAGTTGGATCAAAAGTACATCGATCAATACGAGAACGGAGGACACTAGATTAAAAAACACATGGAACGAAGAAGCTTCATAAAAACAACAGGGTTGGCTTTGGCAGGGTCGGCAATACATTTTTCTTTTTCTGAATCTGTTATAGAGGAAATTAATTTATACTTGATACAGGTTGATGCAAAGAGGGATTTTAGCCACGGATCTTGGAAAACAAGACAGCACGTTTTTATGAGTGTTCACAGTGGAGGAAAAATAGGATGGGCAGAAGCCAATCCTTCCCATAATAATGCCAATTTCGATTTTAAGAAGTGGGCCTCTTTCATGGAAATGTGTAAAGGGGAAACCGTCGCCGATGCCTTGCTAAGGTTGGAAAAATTATATGCTGAAGATTCCATAAAAAGAGGTCAAATTGAATTCGGACAAATGGCGCTATATGATCTTTTGGGGAAGCTGGAAAACAAAAGCGGACTTGAAATTTTGGGATATTTCGGAAGATCACCTGTAAATGCCCTTTACACGATTTTAGATAAAGACGTGGAAAAGGCGATTCTCAAATTGAAAGATTTACAGAAAGCTACCAAATTCAATGCGCTAAAAATTAAACTTTTCGGTAAGCTTGAACTGGATGAAAAACTAATAAAGGCAGTTCGAGATGAAATTCCCAACAATTGTTATCTGTTGGGCGATCCCAATAGAGGGTACAAAGGGGAAACCATTCCTTCTTTGATTTCTATTGTAACTAAGTTGAAAGAAGCCGGACTGGATGGTTTGGAAGATCCTTCAGAAATGACTGAGGAAGAATGGGTGCAACTTCAACAAGCTGTGCCAGCAATAGACTTGGTACCAGATCATCCGTTGAGGCCTGCCAAAAAAGCGCTCCATAGTTATAAAAAAGGGATGGGAAATCTGTATAATTTCCATCCAGAAACTATGGGGGATTGCAACGACTTAAAAAAACTTTTTCTCCAGATAAGAAAAGATGACCAAAAGATAATGGTGGGCGACGATAGCTTTGTGGGACCGGCCTGTAATTTTTGGCAACATATTGCCATTGGTATGAATGCTGAATGTTGTGAAGCTATTGAGAAACCTAATGAAAATGACATTTTTCAAAAAGTATTGGAACATAAACCTACGAAAGTTGATAGAAATGGGAAGGTTTCATTGGTGCCAGAAGCTGGATTTGGAATGTTTATTAATGAAAAGAAACTAAAAGGATTAGCACAGGGATATGCAAGTTTTTAAAATGATAGCGATGAATAATTGTAAGCAGTTTTGGTATGTTTTTTTGGTGTGTATTCTACTTCTTAACGGACTGAATGCGCAAACTATTAGTATAAACAGTGGCTGGAAGTTTCATAAAGGTGATTTGGAAGATATTTCAAATACTCAAACTGAAAACTGGGAACTGGTTAACCTTCCTCATTCTTGGAATAGTGAAGATGCTTTTGACGACGAAGATGGATTTTATCGTGGAACAGGGTGGTACCAAAAAAGTATTTTTATCAAAGAGACTTCCAAAAATCAACGATTGTTTATTTCTTTTGAAGGAGCCAATCAGGTTACGGGGGTTTTCGTAAATGGAATTGCTGTTGGAGAGCACAAAGGTGGCTATACAGGTTTCCGTTTTGATGTTACCGATGCCGTAGAGTTTGGAAAAGAAAATGTATTCAAGGTTAAAGTAGACAATAGTTTAAATGAAAACATTCCTCCACTTTCAGCTGATTTTACTTTTTATGGTGGAATTTATAGGGATGTGTATCTATCACATAAAAACCCAATTCACTTTAGTACTTATCAAGGTGCAGAGCATGTATTTGTTAATCAGGAATTGTCCAACGGAAAAGCGGTTCTTTCCATTGATGCGGGCGTAAGTAACCTTTCAAATGCTTCAGAAAGAATTGTTGTTGAAACCACTGTTTTCAATACAAATTGGGAAGAAATCGTAAGTGCTTCAGAAAAAATTAAAGTAGGTAAATCGGCAACAAAGGATTTAGAACAAAAATTGGTGTTGAAAAATCCAAAACTGTGGACTCCTGACCGGCCTTACCTTTATAATTTGGATACTGAAATTAAATCTGCTAACGGTGAAGTTCTAGATAGTTACAGGACAACTATTGGTGTTCGCAGCATTGCTTTGGATGACAATGGGATTTTTCTGCTAAATGGAAAACCTTTAAAGCTTGTTGGGACTAACAGGCATCAGGATTTTGAAGGTTTGGGGAATGCTTTGCCTAATCAATATCACGAGAATGATATAAAACCAGTAAAAGAAATGGGGGCTAATTTTATGCGTATGGCCCATTATCCTCATGATCCAAGAGTGTTGGAGATGTGCGATAAATATGGAATTTTGGTTTGGCAAGAAATTCCCATCGTAAATAGAATTACAGAAACGGATGCTTTTACGAAGAACAGCGAAACCATGCTTAAGGAAATGATTGCACAATACCGGAATCATCCTTCTATCGTGATGTGGGGTTTTATGAATGAAGTAATTCTTCGGCCGTTGGATGATGTAAAAGGGGATACCGTTAGAAGAAATGAATACTGGGGAAATATTTCAAAATTGACCAAGCATTTAAATTCGGTAGTCAAAAAAGAAGACCCTGCCCGACTTACGGTAATTGCCAATCACGACCGATACGATGCTTATGAAAGGATGGGCTTGAATAGTATTACCGATGTTATCGGTTATAATATTTATTACGGTTGGTACGGTGCGCGCTTTGAGGATTTGGATGATTTTACGGATAAAATTAAAAGGGATCATCCTGAAAAAGGTTATATTATTGCGGAATACGGTGCAGGAGCCGATCCCAGAATACATTCTTACGTCCCAGAACGCTTCGATTTTTCGATTGAATGGCAACAGCAATATCATGCCTATTATTTAAATCATATTTTGGAAAGCGATAAAGTTACGGGTGCTACCATTTGGAATTTAGCCGATTTTGGTTCGGAAGAAAGGGTAGATGCCGTCCCGAATATTAACAGCAAAGGGGTTTTAAATTTTGACAGAACTCCCAAAGATGTGTTTTACTTGTACAAGGCCGCATTAAATGAAGAGCCTTTGGTAAAAATTGCCAGCTCCGATTGGAATTACCGTGCAGGTGAAGGAATAGCAAGCAGTACTCAGGAAATAACGGTTTATTCCAATGCTAATGAGGTGGCATTATTTCATAACGGTAATAAAACAGCTACAAAGCCTACCGAATTTTATACAGCTACATTTGATGTGCCTTTTGTGAATGGAAAAAATGTTTTAAAAGCAGTTGCTACGATTAATGGTAAAACAACGGAAGACATTTTATCAATTGACTTTAATTTAATCCCTGAGAATTTAAAGACTGCGGATTTACCCAACGATTTTCAGTTAAAAGTAAATGTGGGGTCGCCATTTTATTTTGTGGATCCTGCTGCAAAGGAAATTTGGCTTCCTGAAAAAGCCTATACTAAAAATAGTCACGGATACCTTGGCGGAACTAAATATCAACGACAAAGTTGGAATAGCAAAAAATTAGGGAGCGATCAGTCCATTGCATTGACCAATTTAGACCCGCTTTACCAAACCATGCGTGATAGCATTGAAGGATACAAGTTTGATGTCCCGAAAGGACGTTATGAAATTACGTTGCATTTCGCAGAATTGTACAGCAAAAAGCCAAGTAAAGAACTGGTGTATAACTTAGGCGATGATGCCGCCAGTGCTGTGGCCAAAGAAGACCGTACTTTTAACGTATTGGTAAATAATAAAGAATACCTGCATCATTTTAGTCCAATAAAAAACCATGGTGAATTCACACCCATCGTTGAAAAGATGGAGGTTTTTGTAGGTGATGATGAAGGGATTTCCATCGATTTCCAAAGTAAAAAAATCGGAGCGATTTTGAATGCAATTGAATTACGAAAAATTAACTGATCACATGATGAAAAAACTAGCAACTATATTTCTTGCTGCAATTTTGCTTTTTAGCTGCAAGCAAGAAGCCGAAAAGAAGGAAACTTCCGAAGAAAATAAAAAAACGAATGTTCTACTTATCGTAGCGGATGATCTTGGCGAAGAGGTTGGATGTTACGGAGATCCGTTTGCGATTACTCCAAACATGGATAAATTTGCTTCAGAAGGATTGCAATTTACGAATGCGTACGTTACCCAAGCTTCTTGCAGTCCGTCCAGAAGTAGTATTTTAACAGGGTTGTATCCGCATCAGAACGGGCAAGTCGGACTCTCACATTTGGGGATTTCAATGAACAAACAATACCCCAGTTTGTTTTCTATTTTGAAAGGAAATGGCTACCGAACGGGAATAATTGGAAAATTGCATGTAGAACCTTATGCCTCTTTTCCGTATGATTATGGAATGGGCGGTTTCGATACGAATGACGTGATGCTTTCCAAAGAACAATTAACAGTAAATGTGATTAACGAAGACGGAAAAGAAGTTGTTGAAAAGGAAAAATTCACCCGTTTTCATATGCCTGCTGTAGCAGATTCTGCAAGTGCTTTTATTGATCGCGGAAAGGAGAAGCCTTTTTTCTTAATGTTAAACTTTTTAGACCCACATCGACCTTTTAAGAATCGAATTAACGGACATCCGAAAAAGATGCTTTCTGCGGAAGACATAGAAATTCCGAAATATTTTTCAAAAGACTCCGATGTTTCCATGGAAGAAGTGGTGGGTTATTACAACGGCGTAACAAGATTTGATGAAGGCTTAGGCTATGTTTTGGAAATGTTGGACAAAAAAGGAATTAGGGATAATACATTGATTATTGTTTTAGGAGATCACGGTGCACCATTGGATCGTGCCAAAACAACATCTTATGAAGCTGGTTTACGAATCCCGATGTTGGTGCAGTTTCCAGATAACAAATATTCTGGGATGAAAAATGAAACTTTTGTTTCTACACTGGATATTTTGCCAACCATTTTGGACCAACTGAATATTAATGAGTTGCCAAAAGATGCACAAGGGATTTCATGGTTACAATTATTGGATAATAAAGTGAAACCGAGAACCTATATCGCTGGAGAATACACGCAGCATCTACCAGAGCATCTTTTTCCGCAGCGAACCATCAGGGAAGGGGATTTTAAACTTATTTACAATCCGATGGCGTCTTTTTACAAGGAGAATTTTAAGGCACCCAAGAATACAACAAAATATGATTTGGTTAAACGCTATAAAGAGTATGCTGCTTATGAAACCTTTGAGTTGTACGACTTAAGTAAAGATCCGCATGAGTTCAATAACATAGCAGAGGATCCTGTGTACCAAAATCAGCTAGCTTCTTTAACTAGTATTCTTAAAGATTGGCAAAGAGGAACAGATGATCCATTGCTGAAGGAGTCATATCAAGAAGAAATTAAAAAAGAGATTAAGAAATATATTGATACTAATTTTTAGTCACTATGTCGCCACTTAAAAGAAGGAAGTTTTTAAAAAATCTAAGTCTCACGGTGCCATTCATTTCTACGCCATTTGGTAGCGTTTTTGCCAATGAGTCTTTGGGTGTTTTTAACGAGGTTCAAAAAAGCGATTCTTTCTCTTATGATTTTAAGGGCAAAAACGATCGTATTTGGATTGGTAATGATTTTTTAACCAAACCTTTGGAAGATTGGCGGCAGCAAGACGGAAAGCTCACTTTTACGGGTGCAGGAAATGAAGGCAGTGTTTATGTGCTTACCCATGTGCTAACTGGGCTGGAAGGAAACTTCAAGATGCAGGCCAGTTTAGGATTAAAGAACGTTTCCGAAGAAGGTATAGTTGGTTTTTCGCTAGGCGTTCAAGATAAAACGGATCCCAGTAGTATTAAAGCGGCTTGTTACCATGGAGAAGGACTGTTTGTTGGGGTTTCCACGAGTGGAAAAGCGATCTTGGGAGAAAAGGAAATAAAGCTTCCTAATGACTTCAGTTTTGAGCGTTTTACCATTAAAATTGAAGTCAGCAATGCCAATTCCCGCACTAAATTGGCAATGAATGTTATTGACGGTAACGGATTGGAGTCTACTATTGAAGAGCAATTGGATACTCCGTTAAAAGGATTAGTGGCACTTCAAAATGGAACCAAAAAAATAGCAGGTGTTCCCTTGTCCGTGGAAAACCTTTCAATGGAAGGAACGATGCTGGAATCGGTTCCAGAAAATAGTTTTGGTCCGATTCTTTGGTCTATGTACACCTTGTCTAACAACATCTTAAAAATTACTGCACAGTTGCCACCAATAGGCGAGAAGGATAGCCAAAAAGTACAGCTTTATTTATCTCAAAACAGGAAATGGAAAAAGGCCGCTTCTGCTACCATCGATACCGATGCTTACACTGCTATTTTCAGTATTGATGATTGGAATGCTTCTGAAGAAGTTCCCTATAAATTAGTGTATAAAATTGATGGGGAGCGTCATGAATATAAAGGCACCATAGCAAATGAACCCAAAAATGAAATTCTAAAATTTGGAGCACTCACTTGCCAACATTACGATGCTTATCCATATCGACCTTTGGTAGAGAATTTGGAGAAAAGCAATCCAGACATGCTTTATTTTTCAGGGGATCAGTTGTACGAATATAATGGCGGATATCACATGAAAAGGGAGCCGGAAGATATGTCCATTTTAAGTTATTTAGGCAAATGGTATATGTTTGGTTGGGCTTTTGGTAATTTGATGAAAAATAGACCAACTATTTGCACGCCAGACGATCATGATGTTTTCCAAGGTAATTTATGGGGGGAAAACGGTGAGTTGATTTCTTTGGAAGACTGGAAAAAAAGTCGCGATGCGCATGGAGGTTTTGTTCAAACGCCCAAAATGGTTAACGTGGTAAATAAAACCCAGTGTGGACATTTGCCTGCGCCTTTTAATAAAGAAAAGTTACCTTCTGGAATGACTACTTGGTATACCGACATAAATTATGGTGGTATGAGTTTTGCCGTTATAAGTGACCGAATATTCAAATCTGGGCCTGAGATAATAAGAAAAGGGGATGGACGTATAGACCATATAAAGAAAAGACTTTCGCCAAATGAGCTTGAATCAAACGAGCTTAGTTTTTTAGGTGAAAACCAAATGGAATTTTTAGAGAAATGGGTAGAGGATTGGCAAAACGTATCCATGAAAGTATTATTGAGTCAAACACTCTTTGCCAATGTGGGAACGCACCACGGGAATGAAAAGCAATTTCTGCACGGGGATATGGATTCTGGCGGATGGCCAAAACAGCAAAGGGACGAAGTGTTGCGACTTATTCGTAAAGCCAATGCTTTTCATATTAATGGCGATCAGCATTTACCTTTCATGGTGAAATATGCCATCGACGAATCCCAAGACGCCGGATGGACTTTCTGCTCTCCTGCAATCTCCACAGGATATCCACGTTGGGGACAGCCCGACTTGGTGAATATTCCATACACTAACCGCCCTGCGCACAACTTGCCAAATACAGGGAACTACAGGGACGTTTTTGGAAATGATAATTTTATTTATGCCGTTGGGAATCCGGATGATGATTTTTCTGAAGAGTCGAATAGATACAAAAAAGCACAAAAGAAAGCCTCTGGATACGGACTCGTAAGTTTCAACACAAAAGACCGAACTATAAAAATGGAGGCCATACGGTTTTTAGCTAATTTGGAGTTGGATAAACCAGAGCAAAATACCTATCCAGGCTGGCCGTTAACCATTCATCAATTGGATAATGATGGAAGAAAAGCTGTGGGATACTTACCAATACTTAATTTTAAAAAGGTAAATAGTTTATTGAAAATTTATCATCAAGAGACTGGAGAATTGATTCAAGCGATACGGGTAAGCGGAAATGAGTTTAAACCAAAAGTATTTGAAC
Organism: Galbibacter mesophilus; assembly: GCF_023721415.1. Taxonomy (GTDB): domain Bacteria; phylum Bacteroidota; class Bacteroidia; order Flavobacteriales; family Flavobacteriaceae; genus Galbibacter; species Galbibacter mesophilus. Next base: position 21,021 of record NZ_JAMQVC010000002.1, read on the forward strand.
TTGGAATGTACACTTTGGTAATAGGCGAAGTTTCCGAAGAAAAAAAGATTACCGATGTCAACATAACAAATGACCCTAATGAGATATTGGAGTGTTAAATTTTATAACTAGCTCAAACTAAAAGTAGTACCGTCTTTTCCGTCTTTTAATTGAACACCTAGTGCAGCCAGTTCATCCCTAATTTTATCGGAAGTAGCAAAATCTTTATTGGCTCTTGCTTCTGCGCGAAGTTGGATGAGTAATTCTATAGTGCCGCCTAATTTATCAGAAGAGGTGTCTTGCGTATTTCTTTCATCTTGGAGTCCGAGTACATCAAAAACAAAGGCATGCATCGTTCCTTTAAGAATATTCAAATCTTCTTTGGTGATGGTGGCTTTATCTTCTTTTATAAGATTGATTTGTTTTACGGCATCAAAAAGGTGAGCGATAAGAATCGGACTGTTGAAATCATCGTTCATTGCTTCATAGCAGCGATCTTTCCACGCTTGGGCATCAAACGAAGAAGTGCTTGCAGTTTTCAAACCATCCAAATTATTAATGGCTTCCATAAGTCGATTAAATCCTTTTTCCGAAGCCAATAAAGCATCATTACTAAAATCCAAGATACTTCTATAATTTGCCTGAAGCATAAAAAATCGTGTAACGGAAGGCGAATAAGGCTTGTCTAAAATATCGTTATTACCCGTAAAAATTTCGTTTGGTAAGATATTGTTTCCGGTAGATTTAGCCATTTTTTTACCATTTAAGGTAAGCAAGTTGGCGTGCATCCAGTAATTAACTGGGCTTTGACCCGTAGAGGCTTCCGCTTGCGCAATTTCACATTCATGATGAGGAAATTTTAAATCCATTCCTCCACCATGAATATCAAAGTGTTCTCCCAAATACTTTGTGCTCATTGTGGTACACTCTAAGTGCCAGCCAGGAAAACCATCGCCCCAAGGTGAAGGCCAACGCATAATATGTTGAGGTTCTGCTTTTTTCCAAAGAGCAAAATCCTGTGGATTTTTCTTTTCAGATTGCCCAGCGGTTTCGCGGGTGTTATGGATAAGGTCTTCTACTTTTCGCTTGCTTAATTTACCGTATTCATTGGTTTCGTTAAACTTAAGCACATCAAAATAAACGGAGCCATTCACCACATAAGCAAAACCGTTTTCAATAATCTCTTTAATCACCTCAATTTGCTCAATAATATGTCCGGTAGCCGTTGGCTCGATGCTCGGCGGAAGGTTATTGAATTTATTCAAGGTATTGTGGAAATCAACCGTATATTTTTGAACCACTTCCATCGGTTCGATTTGTTCTAAACGTGCCTTTTTAGCAATTCTATCTTCACCGCTGTCTGCATCATTTTCAAGGTGACCGGCATCAGTAATATTTCTAACGTAACGAACTTTATAACCTAGATGTTTTAGGTATCTAAAAACCAAATCAAAAGACATAAAAGTCCTAACATTACCCAAATGCACATTACTGTAAACCGTAGGTCCGCAGACATACATACCAACGTAGCCTTCTGTAATGGGTTTGAATACTTCTTTTTCTCCGGTAATTGAATTGTATATCTTTAGTTCGTTAGTTTGATAAAGTTGCATTTTTGTTGTTAGGTGCTTAACGATTGTTGAATTATTTTTTTGGAAAAGTTTCGTTCAGCAGAAACTAAAATTGAGTATCTAGTTTGATGTAGTCTAAGAACTCTCTACGAACAGCTGGGTCTTTAAATTTACCACCAAATTCTGAAGTAACCGTACTACTTTCAATATCCCTGATTCCTCTTGAATTTACACATAAATGTTTTGCATCGATTACGCAGGCAACGTCTTTTGTGCCTAAAACATTTTGTAATTCCTGCACTACTTGCATGGTCATACGTTCTTGTACTTGCGGACGTTTCGCAAAATAATCAACAATTCTGTTCATTTTAGAAAGACCTACAACAGTGCCGTTAGAGATATAGGCAATATGTGCACGGCCAACAATAGGTAACAAGTGGTGCTCACAGGTAGAATAAACAGTAATGTTTTTTTCTACCAACATTTCACCGTACTTGTATTTGTTGGAGAATGTAGAGGCTTTAGGTTTTCTGTCAGGATGTAGACCGGCAAAAATTTCTTTTACAAACATTTTTGCTACTCGGCGTGGAGTTCCACGAAGGCTATCATCAGTCAAATCCAACCCTAAAGTCTCCATAATATTGTAAACCTGAGCTTCGATATGTTCTATTTTTTCATCGTCTGCCATGTCAAATGCGTCCGCTCTTAACGGCGTTTCAGCAGCAGATGACGCGTGATCATTCCCTATTTCTTCAAAGTGATCTTCTAAAGCTTTATCTATTTTCATGCTTTTAAAATATTTTTTTTAAAAATAACCAACTATATTAGGTGCTTCAACGTATAATTATAAACCTTGATGATTATCAATAAAAAAATTGACAGCAAAGATACGTATTTATAACCTATTAGCGTTAACTAAATGGTAACTTGCCACTAATTTATTTAATAAACTTTTTTAAACTATACTAATGAAGAACATTGCCCCGATTCTCTTAGTTGTAATTTTTGTTGGAACCTTTCAAAACTACGCACAATCTATTTCTCCAGATTGTATTGATGCTATTCCTATTTGTAAAGATATTTTAAATAGCGGTACCATAGAAGGTATTGGTACAGATGATTTTAATGGCGCACTGAACAGCGGTTGTTTGTTGCAAGGCCAGAATAACGCTGTAGAGTCTAACTCGGTTTGGTTTCGTTTTACGGCCACAGCAACAGGACAACTTGGTTTTAATATCCTACCAAACACTCGAGGAGAAGATCTGGATTTTGCGGTGTATGGCCCGAATCCTGTTTGTGGAAGCTTAGGAAATCCCATTGGTAATGACGGCACGGTAGTAAACTGTGGTGTTTCTAACATTGTGCAAGATTTCTTTAACGATAACGATTACACAGGAGTAGGTATTAATCCAGCTACTGGAGACCAAAGTGTGACATATGCGCCTTATATGCAAGTGCAAGAAGGAGAGGAATATTTGCTTTTGGTAAACAATTATTTTGGTGAATCGGATGGTTTTTCCTTAGAATTTACGGGAAATGTTTTTACTGCTTCTCAAAGTGTTTTGGATTGTTCGGAAGTACCCGATTTGCTTCAAGAGCCGGAAGAGGTTTTGTGTGAAGGTGATGTACAAACGTTAGATGGTACTTTCGCTCCGGCTACTAACTATAGATGGTACGTGGATGATACTCCCGATGATGGAACTGATAATTTTAATTTAATTGCGGGGCAGAACAGTGCTACTTTAGACGTTACGCAAACAGGTATTTACAGGGTTGAAGCAATATATCCGCAGGGCTATTCAGAATACGATGATGTTTTTGTTGAGTTTTTACCGGTTCAAGATCCAATTATTACCAATATTGACTTAGTGGAATTTTCAAACAATAATATCATTGATATAACCGTTGAAAATCCGGAGGAATACGAATTTCAGTTGAATGATGGTGATTTTCAGGAAACAGGGTATTTTACCAATGTTCCTGTTGGTTTAAATACGGTTACTATTAATCATTTAAGTGAATGCGGAACATTGGAAGAGGAAATCATGGTTTCTGGATATCCAAAGTTCTTTACTCCTAATGGAGATGGTATTCACGATACTTGGAATGTAGTTGGCTTAGACATGAACACCACTGGGCGGGTATACATTTTTGACCGATACGGAAAACTATTAAAGCAGCTGTATACCACTTCCCAAGGCTGGGACGGTACTTTTAATGGTACGCCCATGCCAGCCACTGATTATTGGTTTAAAGTGGAATTTATAGATGATAGCAATGAAGAAAAAATATATAAAAGTAACTTTACGTTGAAACGTTAACCCCTAAACAGATACTTCATTTACTTAGTGTGATGTAAAGCCTTTTAGAAGGCTATTCGATTTGATGCTTTGCTGTGAAAGCTGGCAGTTGAGAATTGAGACAATTCACTTAAAATTAAAAATTGATGAAGGATCAAACTATTATACAAGAGATTACATTAAATATTTCTGCGGAAAAAGTATGGGGAGCCCTTACCGATCCCGATAAAATGAAAGATTGGTATTTTGATGTTCAAAACTATTCGTTGGAGCAGTTCAATGAATTTTACTTTTACGAACCAAACGGAACCAATTTTAAACATGTGTGCAGAATTTTGGAGATTATGCCGCAAAAAAGAATTCGCTACACATGGAAATATCCAGACTATTCAGATGGGATTTCGGTGGTAAGTTGGCAATTATCTACTGTCAAAAAGAATGTTACTCATGTAAAGCTTACGCATAGTGGCGTTGAGAATTTTGCTGATGCCGGCAGCGATCTCTCAAGGGACAACTTTGTTGCGGGATGGAAAGAAATTGTGAACAAGGCACTTCCAGCGTATCTAAAGAAACAAATGGTGGGGTAGTTGTTTTTAAAATTGATATCTTTAGCCGTGTATAACAACCAAGCAACATAAATAATGCTCATTTCAAAAAAAGTTAACCTCTATAGGATTTTTAGTGGTACATGGCGCTATTTTTTAACGGAAATAATTGCTTGTGTTTTGGCGTATTTCTTTTTTCGGTATATCGATTCCTTGCAGATTTTTGATACGATTGTAATCAATAGCATTATACCTACAATTTTAGGTACCGCTTTGGCATTTTTTATAGGTTTCAACAACAATCAAGCTTACGATCGTTGGTGGGAGGCAAGGAAAATTTGGGGCGCTCTGGTAAACAATTCCAGAACATGGTGCAGACAGGTTTTGTTTTATATCGAAGATTTGAATGATGTAGATCCTACCGAAAAAAAGATTTTGGTACATCGCCATATAGCTTTTGTGTATGCTTTAAATGAAAGTTTAAGGGATTCCAACGCGAAAGATTATAGAAAGTATCTCTCGAAGAATGATATTGAAATTGCCGAAAAAGAATCTAATGTTCCCAATGCAATTCTAAATATACAAACTGAACACTTAAACGATTTGTACAAAAAGGGCGCGGTAGACGGATTTAAATTTATGGAACTTAACGAAATGCTTATCAATTTTTGTGATGAAATGGGCATGTCCGAAAGAATTAAAAATACAGTTTTTCCAACGACTTACAATTTCTATACCCGCTTGTTTATATGGATTTTTATTGTGTGTGTTACCTGGTCTTCAGTAGACGACATGGGGGCTTGGTCGATAATTGCGGGTATTTTGGTGGGTTATATTTTCTTAACTACACACAAGATTGGGATGGCTCTCTTAAATCCATTTGAAAATATTCCAACGGGTGTCTCTTTAGACCAGATTACGAGAACTATTGAAATTAATCTTTTGGAAGCCCTTAAAGAAAAAGATATACCCGAGCCTTTAGCTTCGGTAAATGGCGAATACATTATGTGATTTTTCTTCGGAATTAAAACCGTTTCCAATGGAAGACAATAAATTAAAAGAAATAGAAGCCCAACTTCGATGTCCGTCTGGGAGTGGGGGAGTAGATATGGGGAATGAAATGTACCGAAGTAACCTTGGGATGATTGCCAAGGCTATTGAAGCGGTATCGCCTGAAAAAGATGATACAATTTTAGAATTGGGTCATGGAAATGCTAGACATTTATCCTTTTTGTTTTCGATGCAAAAAGCCGTGAAATATTTCGGATTGGATATTTCTGAAACCATGCATCATGAAGCTTTAAAGAATTCAAAAGAGTTCAATGAAGCCACATCGTTCAAATTATATGACGGCGGGGAACTTCCTTGCAAAGATGCTTTGTTTGATAAAATTTTCACGGTAAACACCATTTATTTCTGGGAAAACCCATTGGGTATGTTGAAAGAGCTCAGAAGGGTTTTAAAACCCAGCGGACAATTGGCTATTGCATTTGCCCAACAAGAATTTATGGAAAAATTGCCGTTTGTTGGAAAATCTTTCACTTTATACAGCACTACTTCGCTTAAGGAATTGATTCAAAAATCACCTTTTGAAATTAAAAACATTCTTGAGGAATCGGAAACCATAAAATCCAAAACAGGCGAGATTTTTACTCGGAATTATGCTGTGTTTTTATTGAACTGAAAAGGTTAAACTACAGTAATATATGAATAAAGTGGATCTTAAATTTTCTTTATTTTCTAATCTCTATTCTTTTCTCTAAAAAATTATAAATTAAATGTAATAGATGCAGTGATATTTGTGTTCTTATTGTCTATTGCAGCAGTGGACGTAAGTCCTGTATCGTATAATTGAACATTGTATTCTCTCTGCATCTGACTAAAACCAAGATCGAAACGTGTAGGTCCGAAGTTATAGCCTAAACCAAAGGAATATCCCATTAAATCGCCCATGGTAAATTCGTTTTTATAAGGACTGCCTTCATATCGATAACCGCCTCTTAAACTTAGATTTTTAATTCGATATTCCCCACCAACACGAATGGTGGAAACAGCTTGAAATTCGTTGCTTATGGCTGCGTTTTCATCTGCAAAAAATGGATCTCGGCTGGGTCTTAATTCGGCATTAGACATATCCTGGTAGCTGTAGTCCGCACTTATAAGTCCGTGACGGCCAAAAATAAAGGCCAAACTACCGCTGTATTTCCCAGGGATGTAAATATCATAGCTTGGGAAAAATTGAGTTGAATTAGGGGTTGCTTCAGAATAGGATGGTTCAGCATCATTAGGATCAGCAAAAAAGTCACTATTGATGGACTGGAATAATTCATCTGTCATATTATACCAAGTAGGGGATTGGTAGCTTGCTCCTAGACGCATAAAATCATTCAGCTTTGCGATAGCTCCTAAGTTAAATGAAAATCCGTTTCCGTAGGTGAATAAATCGTTATCGAATTGTACGTATTGCAATTTCGAATTTGAATCGTATCCAAACTCATCAAATTGTGTGATTCTTCTTCGTTCAATTCCGTGGAAATTGAAATTTACACCGAGATACAGACTTTCCTCGTATTGAGAGGCAAAGTTTAAGGTGTATCTATTATCGCTTCCTGAGGAAATAACCAATTGCTCTTGATTTATTCCGTTGGAAAAAGTGGCGTTGGAAATATAGTTGGTTTCATCGGGATTATCTGGCGTAGCTGGATCGATTATGAAATTTTGATAGCCCAAAAAACCTTGCTGGGCGCTATAACCTAAATCTCTACCAATGTTAATGTAGGCTTCGGTTATAGATTCTCCAATTCGTGTGTTTAAATCATCAACAGTGGTTCCTCTGGCGTTATTTACAAAGAAGTCCGCAATCGAAGTGTTTCCAGTACCGACTGCAAGATATTCATTTTCAAAATTGTTGCTTAGCTCATAATTAAAGGCCATGCTAAACTTTTTCCAAGGAGAGTTTTGGTTGCCATTTTTAAAAACCATCGCTCCACCAATTTGATTTATTCTGAATTTATTTAAGTCGGTATCACTGGCCCCGTTAAAATAATTGGTAGCATTTTTCACATTATAATTAGTGGCTGAAATCGTAAACACTGTATTGTTGAAAACCGCAGACCCAGCAGGGTTTGCATTAATGGCAGACATGTCTCCACCCAATGCCCCAAAGGCTCCACTCATGGACTGGTAGCGCGCTGTACCATTTAAATTGTCGCTTCCGTAAAGTGCAACGTCATTTCGATTTTGACCAAAGGTTGCAACCGTCAGCAAGGATGCTGCCACTAATAAGAAATAATTTTTCATCTGTTCTTTTTTTATTTTTTTAAAAGGTCAGGCCTGCCTTGCCGGTAGGCAGGTGGGATTTACCATTCATTATTTAGTTAGTTCTATGATTAACCGTAATGATTCATTCCCTGATTCAGAATTAAATTGAAATGTGAAAAGAAACCGGGAAATATATAATTGATAAATCCCGGTAATATATTGTTAATTATCCGCCTCTTCTTGAAGAACCGCCGGAAGATCTTGAACCCCCTCCGGAAGACCTAGAATATGATCCGCTACTTCTACTGGATCCAGAAGATCTTGAATAAGATCCACTGCTTCTGCTTGAAGAGCTCGGTCTCGAGTAAGAACCACTACTTCTACTGGAAGAGCTTGGTCTTGAGTAAGAAGAATTACTTCTACTTCCCGATGAAGACCTAGAATACGTGGAATTTCTGCTCGATGAAGAAGATCTAGCATCACTTCCTCTAGAATATCCAGAAGATCTGCTGTAACCAGAACTTCTATCTACGCCAACTCTTGCGCTGTTAGAATATCCGCTTCTTCTTACAGTACTGCTACTTCTACTTTCTCCGACTCTAGAAGATCTAGAATACCCTCGAGAAGTTCTAGCGCTTGTACTGGTGCGTCTTATATTATCGTTTCGTCTAGCCACGGCTGAAGTTGTTCTACCGTAATAGCCTCGTCTAGAATTTGTATACGCATATCGATTTCCGTAGTAAGGGTGATATGGGCGATACCATCCTGGTCCATACCAAGGGTTGTAAGGTCCCCAACCGGCACCCCAGCCCCAACCAGCGCCCCAGCCCCAGCCGGCACCCCAGCCTACGCCCCATCCAGGGCCGTAAAATCCGCCTCCGTACCAAGGTCCCCAGAAAGGATCATACCATCCTCCCCAGCCGGCACCCCAGCCCCAACCAGCGCCGTAACCCCAGTTGTTGCTGTATACATTTACAATCGTCTTCTCAGGATTTTCTCCCCAACCTGGGTTTCCTTCCCTGTATTCAGAAGCGTAACTTTTTACAATATCGGTGCTGTCAACTTCCGCACTGGAATAACTGTCCACATCGGTAAAAACATCGTTTTGTTCTTGGTAGGCAATAGCGTTGTCCAACATTTGCGAACGACTACTAAAATAACTCTCATAGTCGGTTATGGCCAAGCCACTAGACTCAGTTTGTTCTCTTTCCTGTTGTCTGTTGTTATTGGTGTTGTTTGCATCATCGTAATAAACGATTTCATCATTATAGATTCCATCATTATCATAATAAGATGCTTGTTCATAAGAACCGCACGAAGCTGCAAGGATTCCAATAACAAAAACAGTTAAAAAGTGTATTGATTTTTTATGTATATGTAGTGTTTTCATCATTGCAAAAAATTATTGTTGAACATAGCAAAAATAGTTAGTTTTGTCAAACTATATTTTACATTTAACAAAGGTGCAACATTTGTGCCAAACTATATATAATGGGTAAGAATTTAACGAAACGAAGCGAAGATTATTCAAAATGGTATAACGAGTTGGTGATGAAGGCCGAACTTGCTGAAAATTCTGCGGTTAGAGGCTGTATGGTGATAAAACCTTACGGATATGCTATCTGGGAAAAAATGCAAGCACAGTTGGATAAGATGTTTAAGGAAACAGGACACGAGAATGCCTATTTTCCTCTTTTTATACCAAAATCCTATTTAAGTAAAGAGGCCGACCATATTGAGGGATTTGCTAAAGAATGTGCTGTTGTTACGCATTATCGATTGAAAAATGCTGAAGATGGAAGCGGAGTAGTAGTAGATCCTGACGCTAAACTGGAAGAAGAATTAATTGTAAGGCCTACATCTGAGACCATTATTTGGGATACTTACCGAAAGTGGGTACAATCCTACCGCGATTTACCTATTTTGGTAAATCAATGGGCGAATGTGGTTCGTTGGGAATTGAGAACACGAATGTTTTTAAGGACTGCTGAGTTTTTATGGCAGGAAGGTCATACCGCACACGAAACAAAGGAAGAAGCTATTGCAGAGGCAGAGCAGATGATGAATGTGTATGCGGATTTTGCTGAAAATTTTATGGGAGTTCCTGTAATTAAAGGAGTGAAAACGGATAGCGAGCGTTTTGCAGGTGCTTTAGAGACCTATTGTATCGAAGCTTTGATGCAAGATGGAAAAGCATTGCAAGCCGGAACTTCGCACTTTTTAGGACAGAATTTTGCTAAAGCGTTTGATGTAAAGTTTGCCAATAAGGAAGGAAAGCAAGATTACGTTTGGGCAACTTCTTGGGGAGTTTCCACTAGGTTGATGGGCGCTTTAATAATGACACATAGTGATGATAACGGTTTAGTGTTGCCACCTAAATTGGCGCCTATTCAAGTAGTGATTGTTCCTATTTATAAAGGAGAGGAACAATTGGATGCCATTAGTGAACGCGTGGAACCTTTGGTAAAAGAATTGCGCGCAAAAGGCATTTCGGTAAAATTTGATAATAGGGATACGCATAAGCCTGGTTGGAAGTTTAATGAGTATGAGTTGAAAGGTGTACCCGTGCGATTGGCTATTGGAATGCGGGACATGGAGAACAATACATTTGAAGTTGCAAGAAGAGATACCCTTTCAAAGGAAGTTGTAGCGGCAGATTTGGTAGTAGATAAAATTGAAACACTTTTGGAAGAGATTCAAGAGAATGTCTTTAATAAAGCTCTTGAATATCGGGAGAGCCATATCACAAAAGTGGATACTTTTGAAGAATTTAAAGAATTGTTGGAGTCCAAGGGCGGATTTTTATCAGCACATTGGGATGGAACCGCAGAGACTGAAGATAAAATTAAAGAGCTAACAAAAGCTACAATTCGTTGTATTCCTTTGGATGCTGAAAAAGAATCTGGAAAATGTATTTATTCCGGAAAGCCTTCAAATCAGCGAGTTCTGTTTGCTAAGGCATATTGATGGAAAAAAAATCCAAAAAAAACTTTTCTAAGTATTGCATGATTTAAAAATAGTTGTATTTTTGCATCCGCAATTAAGAAAAAAACGGTCCGTTCGTCTAGGGGTTAGGACGCCAGGTTTTCATCCTGGTAACAGGGGTTCGATTCCCCTACGGACTACAAAGTAAAAGTTCAGTAAAATAAAAGCGGTTTTTTATCGCTGCTCGAAAGAGTAAATTGGTCCGTTCGTCTAGGGGTTAGGACGCCAGGTTTTCATCCTGGTAACAGGGGTTCGATTCCCCTACGGACTACAACAAAGTATAACAGGGAATGTAGAAAGTAATTTTCTACGGTTTGTAAAAATTAGGAAAAGATGGCAAATCACAAGTCGGCATTAAAAAGAATAAGAAGAAACGAATCAGTTCGTTTAAGAAATAAATATCAGCATAAAACAGTTCGTAACGCAATTAAAAAATTACGTTCAACTGAAGATAAAAAAGATGCAGAAACTCTATTGCCATCTGTAATTAGCATGATTGACAAATTGGCTAAGAAAAACATTATACACGCTAACAAAGCTGGAAACCTAAAATCTGGATTGACTAAAAGAGTTGCCGCTCTTTAATTCCAACAACGTTAGTTATACAATATGAAACGCTCCGCTCTACTGTGGGGCGTTTTTAGTTTAAAAAAATAATCGTACATAAAATTTATTCACTATGGAAAATGGTATCTACGCAAAGTTCAATACCTCAAAAGGAGAAATACTTGTTAAGTTAACACATGATAAAACCCCAGGAACAGTTGGTAACTTTGTTGCACTGGCAGAAGGGAAAATGGAAAATAGCGTAAAGCCACAAGGGAAACCTTATTACGATGGACTTTCTTTCCATAGGGTGATTAATGATTTTATGATTCAAGGTGGATGTCCGCTTGGAACGGGGACAGGAGATGCTGGCTACAAATTTGATGATGAATTTGATGCCTCGCTTAGACATAACAGGCCTGGTGTTTTATCAATGGCCAATGCAGGTCCTGGCACCAATGGTTCCCAATTTTTTATTACACATGTGGAAACACCTTGGTTAGACGATAAACATACCGTTTTTGGCTTTGTAGAAAGTGGTCAGGATGTAGTGGACGCCATTGCCCAAGGTGATAAAATTGAAACTTTGGAAATTGTTCGAGTAGGGGATGAAGCTGAAAACTGGAATGCTATTGAAGCTTTTAGAACCTTTGAAGGGGAAAGAGAAAAAAGAATTGCGGAGGAAAAAGCAAAAGCAGAAGCCGCATTGGAAAAGTTAGCTGCTGGATTTGATAAAACAGAAAGTGGTTTACGCTATAAGATGATTCAGAAAGGAAATGGAGCTAAAGCAGAGAAAGGAAAAACAGTTTCTGTTCATTATAAAGGACAATTGGAGAACGGACAAGTTTTCGATTCTTCATATCAAAGAAATCAGCCTATTGATTTTACTTTAGGAGCCGGACAAGTAATTTCCGGTTGGGATGAAGGTATTTCTCTACTTCACGTAGGCGATAAGGCGCGCTTCGTAATTCCTGCTCATTTAGGGTATGGCGCTCGTGGTGCTGGTGGTGTTATTCCTCCAAACGCAACGCTTATTTTTGACGTAGAACTTGTGAACGTTAAATAATATTGTTTTAATAATAATTTGAAGTCCTGTTACGCGTAAGTGTAACAGGATTTTTTATATTTGGGGAATGACTACAATAGACTTAAAATCGCTACAATATCCCATTGGGAAGTTCGAAATCCCAGAAACCGTTTCTGCTTCTGAAGTTAAAAAATGGATTAAGGTTATCGAGCGCTTTCCATACAAGCTTGAGAACTTAGTAGAGGATTTTGACGATTTACAGTTGGATACTCCGTACCGCCCGAACGGATGGACGGTCAGGCAAGTAATCCATCATATGGCGGATAGCCACATGAATAGTTTTATTCGCTTTAAATGGGCACTTACGGAAGATAGACCTGTAATAAAAGCATACTTTGAAGACCGTTGGGCAGCATTACCTGATTCAAAAGACGGAGAAGTAGAGTGGTCGTTAGATTTAATCGAATCCTTGCACGGAAGATGGGTAGTACTGCTAAAGAACCTAACCGAAACACAACTTGCAAGAACCTTTATTCATCCGCAAAGTGAAAAAGAAATCCGTTTAGACCAGCTGATAGCGATGTATGCTTGGCATTGCGAACATCATTTTGCGCACATAAACAATCTCGCCAAGCGGGAAGAGTGGGTGTAGTTGATCTATTGTGTTTGGCTTCTAAGAAAGTTTTTAATATTGAAATTGAAATAAAAAAAATAAGCTGCCAGTTTTTACAGGCAGCTTATTTTTTCTAGGTTATAATATTTATTTTAATTCTTTTTTATTCCCTAGGTCTTCAGGAAGTAAAATGGTTTCTACGTAATTCTCATTATCAAAATAAGTATTCGCAGCTTTCTTAAAATAAGCTGAGTTCACTTTTTCTAAACCTCTTTTTGGATCTAAAATTTCTTCGGGATTCCAGTTGTAAATAGTAGCACTTTTGAGCTTAGAGCTCCAATATTGGTTGTACTTCAAACCATCTTTGGCCCTGTTAATTCGTGTTTCAACAATTTTTTTAACGTCTTTTTCTGAGGCTCCATTTTCTTTTATATTGTTGATAACGTCATGTACTTTTTCAATTAATGCATCTTTGTTTTCAGGAGAGCATGTAAAACGAACATGCATTCTGTACCAATCGTAAGGTGCGTCTGTAGCGAATCCAGAAACTTGTACGCCATAAACTCCAGACATGTTTTCTCGTAATTCTTCAGTAAGTTTAATGCGTAATAAGTCACCTAAAAGACTAACCGTTAAACCTCTATCCAGCGTGTAATCTAACGTGCCAGTAAACCTAAGATCTACTTTTGCTTTATTTTCTTTACCCTTTTTGACTGTATTTTTATGAATCCCATTTACCCGTCGTAAGTTTATATCTCTCCACTCTTTAATTGAATTTCTATCGGTTGGAAGTGTCGCTAGATACTTTTTACTAAGTGTTTTTAGTTTTTCAATATCAAAACTACCCACAAAGATAAAAGTGAAGCCATTAGCCGATGAAAAGCGCTTTTTGTAAAAATCAAAAGCCGTATCAAGATCTAGCTCTTCTTGCAATTGGTTTACAGTTATCGGTGTTCCCCTTAAATGATTATTGGTCATTATCTTGCTAATTTCATTATCGAAAATAGCATCTGGGCTAAGGGTATCGTTTTTAGTGTTTGCAATCATTCTTTGCTTTTCGGCTTCAAATTGTTTTATATCTTTATTAGGGTTTGTAAAGTATAAATGAAGCATTGTAAGCATTAATTCTAATTCTTCAGCAGTACTGCTACCAGAAAATAATTCCTCATAAAAGTTTATATACGGCGTTATTGATACGGTTTTTCCCATGGTAAGTTTTTCAAGCTCTAAGCCAGATATATCGAGCATTCCGCTTGAACCGATAATGCTTCCTGCATTTCTAGCAGAAACATAAATAGAGTCAGGAGCTAAAGAACTTCCGCCTGGACGGTAACCATGAAGGGATATTAAATCGTTTTGAAGCATAGTTGGTTTGGCGATAACTTTTACACCGTTACTCAACTCCCAAGTAGTTACATCAATTTTTTTATTGTAATCCTTATTAACAATGCTGCCTTCTTCATTTATAGTAACTTCTATTTTCTTATCCGCCAGGTTGTCAACATAGGGTTCTAAATTTCTACTCTTCGTTTCAGAAATTAAAGTTTTTATTTTTTCTTCTGAAGGAATTGCAACATTTTTCTTTTCTGGGGCTTTTACTATAACGGTCAATCCATCATTCGTAATCCATTTCTTAGCTAGAGCATTAACCTCAGCTAAAGTAATGGAGGGTAGAAATTGTTTGTAAAAATTGTATCTAAAACTTTCCCCTGGAAAAGGGTCATTGTAGGTGAAGTTATCAATAAGTTTTTCTACATAGTATTTAGAAGGAATTTTCCCCTGCTCTTTTTCAAAAAGAAGTGCATTGTTCAAAAGATATTCCTTGTAGCGGTTTAATTCTGATATTGTAAAACCGTGTTGCTTAATATTTTCGTTAATACTTAATAAAGTAGAAACACCTTCTTCTATTTGTTCTTCCTTAAGGACGCTTCGTATGTATAGCGATTCTTTGTCTGCTAAAAAGTTTCCTAACCCTGCTGTTGAAGACAAAATAGGTGTGTCTATCTCTAATTCTGCTTCAGAAAGACGTGCTTTAAGCATACCTGAGAATAAAGAACGTACGATTGAATTCTTATAGTCTTTTAAAGTAGTTTGAACTTGTGAGTTTTTTTTGTAGTACAAAGAAATATTTACATTCCTTGCTTCTATATCTGTTGCAATTTTTACAACAGGCTTTGTGTTGTTAGGAATGGAAAACTTTGTTCTTTGACGTGGTTTTTTGTGGAATGATTTTAACGAACCAAATTGTTTTTTAATCATTTTTTCTGTTTCATCAAGATTGACATCACCAACAATGATAACCGCCATTAAATCGGGACGATACCAATCGTTGTAAAAGTTAGTAACCGATTCGTATTCTGAATTTAGGATAACGTCTAAAGTTCCAATAGGCAATCGGTCCGCGTATCTGGAGTTGTTTGTCATGGCGCCAATTGTTTGATCGTACAACCTGGCATTTGCAGTATTTCTAGCCCTTAATTCTTCTGCGACTACTCCCCGTTCTTTGTCTATTTCCTCTGGATCAAAAGAAATTCCATCAGCCCATTCCCGTAAAATCTTTATGCTTGTTTTAAAGTATTCTTTATTATCTGTCGGAACGGTTAATTTATAAACAGTTTCATCAAAACTGGTATGAGCATTTAAATCTGCTCCAAAAGAAACACCAATACTTTGTAAATAATCAATTAGCTTATTTTTTTTAAACGATTTTGTTCCATTAAATGCCATGTGTTCTATGAGGTGAGCCAACCCGAGTTGATCTGGATCCTCTAAAATAGAGCCCGCATTAATTACCAAGCGTAATTCTGCTTTAGCACTAGGCTTTTTATTCTTCTTTACGTAGTATGTGAGTCCGTTATCTAAAGTTCCTTTCTTTACGGAAGAATCAAAGGGAATTTTGTTCTGGAGATCATTAAATGTCTCTTTACTTTGCTGAGCTGTACCAATAAAAAGGCAAAGCGCTAAAAGCATGCAAAAATAGTTTTTCATGAGATTTCAGTTTAAAATGTACTCCATAACCAAAGACAAAAAATGCCTTTGATTACGAAATACCGATTCAAATTAATATATGTTTAGTGTAGTTGCTGTTAGTTAATCTTATTCGTATCCTGGGTTTTGATCGGTCAATGTTAAAAATTCATTGCCTTCAATCTCTGATTTTGGTATAGGCAAGATGTATTGATTAACGGAAGTGAGATTGTTTTTTAAATCCATAGCCTTATTGAAACGGATTCCAGCAAACCAATCTGATCCATTTTCAAAAGCCATTTCTTTTATGTATTCTTCAAAAATCTCATTTTCTAAAGCGGCAGTTGTATTAGCTGTAGAAGGATCGTTTCCCGCCCTTTTTTTAATAATATTTAAGGCTTGTCTGGCAGTTTCCAGATCATTGGTGCCTTTAAGAATTGACTCTGCCTTTATAAGATGCATTTCTGACAATCTTAAAAAGAATGTAGGACGGTAGCTTGCTTCATTGTTGGTTTTTAGCACGCTAGATTCGTTGTAGGTAGCGGGTTGTCTCGGGTCGTTCTCCATTAAATTGGTGAACCAACCTTCTCCAACACGCCCAACATAGAAGCGTTTTCGGTTATTCTCTTCTATATCGGAATTGGCATCTCGATACGTCATAAAAATGTTTTCAGTAGAGTTGATGCCTTTGTCAAATACATCAGAAAAACTGTTTTCTAAGCTCAAATACCCGCTATTGATTACCTCATCTGCCATAATCACAGCTTTATCGTATTCTCCCATATATAAAAGCACTCTGGCTTTAAGCGCCATGGCTGCTAGACGGGATCCTCTATAGTTAACTGTAAATTCTGGAGCTTCGGAAATAGCATCATCCAAGTCTGTTAAGATTTGTTTATATGACTCTTCAACCGTACTTCGTTTTTTGGATCGAGTTGTAAAATTTACGGGTTCCGTTCTAACAATAATTCCTAATTCGCTTGAACGATCGTAGAATTGCCCAAAATAACGTAATGCATCAAAAGTGGCCATAGCTCTTAAAAATTTTGCCTCGCCGATGATCTCTTTTTTATCTTCTGAAGAAATTTCTTCGATAGAAAGTTCAGAAGTTTCTTTTATAGCGTTGTTGGCAGCATCTATAACTCCGTAAAAAATAAGCCAATAACTTTCTACTGTTGAATTGTCGGATTGTAAATTATTTTCAAAAAATTCGGGATCGTATTCACCTGTACCAGTTTGATTCATTGTCCCTATTAAATTACTTGGGATAGTTTCTGAATACATATAGTAGTATGAGCTAGTGAACGAAATGATTTTACTGTATACTCCATTTAAAAGAGCTCGAGCATCGTCTTCATTTTTAACAACGTTTTCTGGTACTAAATTATTTGGAGGGTCTTGATCGATAGCGTCTGCCAAATTACACGAAGAAAAGAACCAACTTATAGCTATAATTATTAAAATATTTTTCATGATAGTTTTTTTAGAATCCAATATTTAAACCAATTGTAAATGACTTTTGCGGAGGAAATCTGTTGGTGTCCCTTCCGGCTCCAGAGATGTCATCGTTGAAAACTGAGCCTCCTTCTGGGTTGGCGCCTGGATAGTTTGTATATGTCCACAAGTTTTGTGCAATTCCGTATAGAGCGATGGAGTTTACAAAACCAATATTATCTATTACATTTTTTGGAAAATTAAACCTAAGATTTAAGGTGTTAAGCCTTAAATATGAAGCATCATGTACATAATAGCTGGAAGCTCTGTCGTTATTGTTTGGATCTCTATAAACCATTCGAGGTTGGCTTGTAGGGTTTTCTGGGGTCCATGCATTTAAAACTTCCAATGTTTTATTTTCTGCTAAATATGTACTTGTAAAATTAATCGCTCTAGTTTGCGAAAACCAAAAAAGCTCATTTCCGATTGAATAACTAAATTGTGCCGCAAGTGAAAAGTTTTTATACCGAAAAGTACTACTAAAACCGCCAAAAACATCTGGTTGTGAATTGCCGATTATAGTTTGGTCAAAATCATTTATCACGCCATCTGGAGTGCCATCTGGGCCAGAAATATCTTTGTATTTTAAATCTCCAGGAGCAGTGAACTCTTCTTGATAAATGCCGTTTGGAGCTGCTGAATTGAGAGCATCAATTTCTGTTTGATTTTGAAAAATTCCTGTCGATTCGAATCCATATATCAACCCGATAGGGCTTCCTTCCCTAAGACGACCGCCATCAAGTCCCGGAAAACCTACAATAAATCCGTCCGAGTCCTTATAATCTTCAGATATCTTTTTAAGTTTGTTTTTGTTTCGGGTAGCATTAAGGCTAACATTCCAGCCAAAATTGGGTTTGTTAATAATGCCAATATCCAATAATAGTTCAAAACCTTTGTTTTCCGTATGTCCAACATTGGCAAGAACAGATGTTACTCCCGTATTTCCAGGTGTTTTAACTGGAAAAATTACGTCTTCTGTGTTTTTTTCGTAATATCCAACGCCCCCATTAATAACATTATTGAATAAAGAAAAATCCAATCCTAAGTCTAATTGTTTGGTAGTTTCCCACTTTAGTTCATCATTCCCCAGCTGTGATAATATTACAGAAGGGTTGTTGGCATAATCATCTGTTTCGTACAGTGTGCGCCATTGATACGGTCCGAAATCCTGCTGGCCGGTAAGACCATAACTAGCACGTAGCTTTAATTCATTTACTAAATCGCTGTCGACTAAAAAATCTTCATTAGAAATTCTCCAAGCGGCAGCAGCGGCAGGGAAGAAGGCATATTTATTGTTTACCGCAAATTTTGATGAACCATCGATTCTAGCTGTTAATGTGAGTAAGTATTTTTGATTGTAGTCGTAATTGGTTCTTCCAAAATATGAAATAAGCCCAGAGCCTTGTTCATAGGCTTGCCCACCATTACTTACTGTTGCGCTGGAAACATTATTAAGAACATCATTGGAAAATCCTGTACCAAAGGCTTTGTTGTAAGAAGATTTTATTTCCTCAAAAGAAGTACCTAAAACAGCATCTATATTATGCTTCGCATTGAAAGTGTGCTTGTAGGTGAGGGTGTTTTGCCATTGTAGAACAGTGCTAATACTTCTACTGTTTTGTGCATAACCATCCCCTTCGCCGGTAAACCTGAACCATCCTCCGCGAAAAGTATAGCTAGGATAAAAACTGGTCTGGTTTCCGTTGTTATAATTTACAGAAAGTCTTGTTTCAAAATTTAAGTCTTTTGTAAAATCGACTTGCGAGTAAATAGAACCCAATAATAGAAAAGTTTCATTGTTATTAGTTGCTTGCCCTAAAGCTACTGGGTTTTCAGTGAGCGAAAATTCTGAATAAGCATAATTACCTTCTTCGTCGAAAACGGGAATATCAGGCCGAAAAGTGTATATTCTATTTACCAATTCTCCATCAAGTGATGATTGGTTAAAGAAGGAGGTCTGTAAATTAGTACCAAACCTTAAAAAGCTGGTAACGTCACTGTTTAAATTCAAGTTTAATGTGTAACGTTCGCTATTAGAACCTTTAAAGCCACTTTCTGCATTTAAGGCCGCTAATGAAATAGCATATTGACTTGCCTGTCCACCACCCCTAATGCTTAAGTTGGCATAGGTTGAGGTAGATAAACCAGGGCTTAGTTCTTCTTCCCAGTCAGTATCCTCATTACCAAAATACGATCCATCTAAGACACTTTGTGAAAAAGCATCGCCCGTATTATTGTTTGTAACTGCTTGGGTCCAAACTTCTTTAAATTGAGAGGCATTAAGAACATCTAATGTTTGTGGATTTTGGATGGTAGTAGAAACATCAAAATTTATGGTTGGTTTATTAAATTTTGATCCTTTTTTGGTGTTTATAATTATCACCCCATTCGCAGCTCTGGAACCATAAATGGCAGCTGAGGAAGCATCTTTTAGAACGCTAATAGATTCAATATCATTCGGATTGATATTAGCAATGGGGGTGCTCAACCCCTGAATGTTTAATTGGTCACCAAGACGCTGTCCTTCTGCTCCTCCAGTAGGAATGTTACTTTCTGGAACAACTGGTACTCCATCAATTACGAATAAAGGTTGATTGGAACCCGATAGAGAAGATGTACCACGAATCCTTATTTTAGTGGCAGCGCCAGGTTGTCCATTTGGTGTATTTACAGAAACCCCTGCTACTTGACCTTGTAAAGCTTGCTCAACATTTACCGTAGGTGCTTGGTTGCTAAAGGATTTCATATTGACATTGCTAACCGCACCAGTTAGATTTTCCTTTTTCACTTCTCCATATCCAACCAAAACAACTTCATCTATTGATTGAATGTCTTCTTCTAGTTCAACATTCATAAAAGCATTGGTGTCTACAGTTACTTCCTTGCTTTTAAAACCGATGTAGCTAAAAACTAAAACCTCATTGATGTTGGCCTGAATTGTAAATTCACCTTGGCTATTTGTGGTAGTTCCAATATTTTTGCCCTGTATTTTTACCGTCACGCCAAGTAAAGGAAGTCCGCTAGGATCGGTAACTGCACCCTGAATACTACTTTGTTCTCTTGATTGAGAGCTATTTTTGTTTGGGAAGGATTCTTTTCTTAAAATTATTTGCTTCTTGTTAATGACGTATTTAATGTCAGTATCTTCAAATAATGCTATTAAAACATCTTTTAAAGAACGCTGTTTTACGTGTATTGTAACCAGTTTTTTTACGTCAACTTCCTCGTGATTATACAAAAACTTAAAATCAGTTTTCTTTTCAATCTTCTTTAGGACATTTTGCAGTGGTAATTGGTTGGCATTTAAATCAACTTTTGTTTTCTGTGCTAGGGAATTCGCCTGAACTGTAAAAATTGAAATAATTAACAAGAGGGAAGTTAGTTTCATTTTTAGATAAAAACATGATGAGTAGGGCTCTCGAGGCCCTCGAAATAGTCTATTTTTCATACATTTGTATAGTTTGGTTATAATTGCTCAATTGTGGCTTGACGTTTATACAGGAAATGCTGCAACATTTCCTGTTTTTTTCTATATTATTTCATACTTTCTCATTTTCTTGGTTTGTTGATTATTATTTTACTGTCTTTAATTTTATACTCAAACGGGACGCTTAATTGGAAGGAGTTTAATATTTCTTCGATCGATTCTTTATCGAATGTAGCCGTAAATGTTTTTGAATTCAGTTCGGAATAAGTATTCTCGATTTCAACATTGTATTTTCGTTCCAATTGGCGAATAACTACAGAGAAAGGCTTTTCTGATACAATCAATTTGCCTTCGAGCCAAGATACGTGTGGAGTTACGTCTTCATTTGTTACTTCAATCTTATCAAGCTGAACACGTGCTACCTGATTTGGAAGTAAATATTGATTTTTGAATTTCTTTGAAGGACTTTCGATAGCTATTTTACCTTCCACTAAGGCAATTTTGGTCGTGTTTTCATCAGAATAAGAAGATACGTTAAAACTTGTACCCAATACTTTAATAGCGGCTTTTGGTGTTTTTACGATGAATGGCTTTTCTTTATTTTCACTTACTTTAAAATAGGCCTCTCCAGTTAATTTTAAAACCCTGGAGCTATTTGAGGTAAAATGATTAGAAAACTGAATGGAGCTTCCCGCGTTTAATCTAACAACAGAACTGTCTTCTAAAACAACCGTATAATTCTTACCATTTGGGACTTTTACCGTTTGTAAAGCCTCTTTTTTATCAGTACCCGAAAGAAACTTTATGCTATTTTCACTTTGAACAGCAACAACGGTACCTTGTTCATTTTTTAATATTTCATCTTTTTCGGTAACGCTTTTGGAAAGTATTTGGTCATTTTCAAGTACCACAACTGATTTATAGATTTCCTTCTGGGAACTTTTTGGTGAGGTAATGGTTTTAAACATAATTATGCTTCCAAAAACCACTCCAATGAAAATGGCAGCAGATAGGTAGCGTAAAACGTTACGCTTATTGGAAGCCTTTGCATTTAGGGAGTGCTTATCTTCAAGGAAATTCCACTCTTTTGCAACATCAATTTCACTTATTCTTTTCAAGTCATTGGCTGTTTTGAGGTCCTGAAGCTTGGTGTAAAGTGCCTTGTTTTTTTCAGACTTGTTCAGCCAGTTGTGTAACTCATCCTCCTCTTCAGCCGATAATGGTTGATGAAGGCTCTTTATAATTATATGTTTTACAGTATTCATTTTAATTAGCTAAACCCATTGGGTGTTCTAATTATTAGATCTGCATTTTTGGAAATAGGGTGATGAGAAGGTCAATTATTTTAGGAAAAAATAGAATTTTTAATTGAAAAGAACAATATAGTCTTGTTTTTAAGTGAGTTACGTAGGATTTTATACGATTTTTTTATTTGGGTTTTTACAGTGTTTACTGAAACCCCTTGTTTTATACCCGCATCTTTATAACTCATGCCCTCCAAAACGCATAATACAAATACTTCTTTACATTTGGTCGGTAGTATATTTATTTCTGAAAGCAATTCCTCTTTTCCTTCGGAAGAAATAATCATGCTTTCCATTGAATTTTCGGTTGGAATAGCTTTTACAATTCCATTTTCGAGAGGTTGAAATCTTTTTTCTCTTTCAATATGTTTTAAGGAGTTATTAATTACAGATTTAAACAAATAACTTTTTAAATCTTGAATATGATCTAATTTTTTTTTCTCCAAAATAGAAAGAAACACTTCTTGAACAATATCTTTAGATTTATCCACGTCTTTTACATACCAATACGATTTGTTGCATAAATCGATATAATGGGACTTAAATAATGATTGTATGTATTTATTGTGTATAGACAAGAGGGAAAATTAATGCAAATTGAACCGATAAAAATAAAAAAAATTTGTAAGATTTCTATCAATTGATTTTCATCTCCCCGTTTTTGGTAAAAGGCTGACTCTGGATAGCGCTTTTATTAAATTCTAGTCTGGGCAATTACTTTACTTCTTTAAAAACCTTTCTTGTGAGATACAAATATTTTCCAAATAAAAGAATAGAAGTGAGAATCGCCTAATTGTACTTTTCAGAATGATTACATACGCTTTAATCAATAAAAATTTCCATATTTGTACTTTTACCAACATTGGACTTAAACTACAATATAATTTCGTTTGTTGATGCGCTTGGTGTTATACAAGGGCTTATTCTTGGTTCATTGCTATTAGCGGTACATCAAGATAATCGGAAATCTACTTTATTTCTAGGGTTATTTATTTTAGCATATTCATTAGAGTTGTTACCCACCATTTTGGAAGATGTGAAGTTGATTGATTGTTACCCTAGACTCACTTATTTGCCCTTCGATTTTAATTGGTTGTTATTCCCACTTTTCTATAAATATGTTAGGCGTATTTCTGTACTTTCTGAAAAAGTAAATTACATTTATTTATATCCAGGCATTCTGTCCTTTGTTTTCCAAGTAATAGTTTTTTGTTTTCCTTTAAGTGTTCAAACCGCTATTTATGAGTCTATTACGTATCTTATTTTTTCTTTATTTGGAATTATTTATTCTTATTGGATAGGGATAAAAACAGTTCGTTGGATTAATTCCCATATAAATGAAGTTCGTAATCAGTTTTCAAAAACTGAAAAAAGGGAACTTAAATGGGCAAAGATGTTTGTTATCGTTGGACTGTTGTTTATTACATGTAGCGTTGTTTTCGTAATTTTTGCAGACTCCTTTTGGGTTCATCTCTCCTTTTCATTGATAAATGTAGCATTACTGTATTGGATTTCTCTCCGCGGAATTTTACAAAAAAATGTTTCTTCCTTATTTGGGAATAGCACTTTCAGTAATGAAATTCCGCTGGCACCAGAAGTAGTGGGAGAAGTCAGTGATGCAGTTTCCAACACGGGAAGCGAAGGTATTTTGGAAGAGAATGAATTTAATAAACAAAAGCAACTTGTTGAGAAAGTAACCACGGCGGTCATTCAGAACGAGTTGTTTAAAAAAGAAGACCTCACGATAATTGAAATTTCAAAAGAAGTAAACGAACATCCAAGAACTATTTCAGCAGCGATAAATAAAGTCCAGCAATCTAATTTTAATTCTTTTATCAATTCTTTTCGAATTGAAGAAGCCAAAAAAATATTGATTTCTCCACGGGCAGAAAATTTAAGTATCGAAGGCGTAGGTAATGAAGTAGGATTTCATAGTAAAAGTGCTTTTTATGCTGCTTTCAAAAAAATAGTAGGGAATACTCCGGCTCAATATCAAAAACAAAACTCTTGATTTTCTTCAGGATAAGCAATATTCAATAGTATACATTTTCGGGATATTCGATTGTTGTTCCCTGATCCTTCCTTAAATACTTCTACATTATTCAAGTACTGATTCCTGATTTCAGCATATTTAAGTCCGCTTTTTATGCACTTTGGTACTGAATTCTGAAATCCATACGCTTCTACTTCCTGATTCTTAGATATATCGCATTTAATTTAGAAATCTTTGTAAAGCCAAACGAAACTATTATACAATTTTGGTAACATATGAAAAGAACCAGCAAAATTCTTTTAGTGCTTTTACTGCTATTATGGGGGACATACGTTCTTTGGGAAATTCAATTGCAAAGATGGATTGAAATCACCAAAAATGGTGGAGCAGTGTTAAGAGTTGACTTAATTATTGTGTTGCCGTTCTTACTAATTTTTTCGTTTTACGTAATCCAAATAATAATAAAAAATAGGAAACAATGACACAAATGATTTACAAACTATTGGTGACCATCTTAGTGTTTTTTTCACTGAATGGCATGCAGGCTCAATCACTTAAGAAATTGCTTAAAACTAAAAAGGCAAATAGTCTTGAAAAGTGTGAAAAGAAAAATGGTTATTGGTATCAAGGAAAATGTTGGGCAAACTTTAAAGATTTTGATGATAATATTACCAAAGAAGACGTCGATCGAGTAGTGGCTGAACAAATGGAGATTGCTAAAGATTATGGGCTAAGTATTGGTGGAGATAACAAAGCAGTGACTTTCTTTATGCCACAAACAGACGGTAAGCAAATATTTGTTGTAACAGTTTATAATGAAAACAACCAACAATATACGCTTTTACAGATGGGGGAATTTATTGAAGGTAAATCAAATAACCTACAAGCCATTCTCATTGAAGGACATATTATGGATTTTGGGGAGGACGAGGAAGCAATGAAAGAAGCGGTTCTAGCGGGGGGGGCTGTCGAAACTAGAATGGAAGGTTTGGGTGACGACCGAAAGTTAATCAGCCACGGAGAAATGACATACATGAACAGTGAAAAAGCAGTGCCATTTACATTAAAAGCAGGAGCAGAGCTGGTTGGTATGGGTGATACTACGCTTGAGGTAAAAGGAGATGAGGTTTATCTAAATGGAACTTTGGGAACCAAGAGTTACAAACAATTTAAAGACCTCTTAAAGAAGCATCCAGAAGTAAAAACTGTTGTATTGCAAAAAGTACCTGGGTCTGTAAACGATGCAGTGAATATGCATACCGGTAGACTAATTCGTGAAGCCGGCCTTAATACCAAAGTATTGCCCGATAGTGATATTGCATCTGGAGGTGTCGATCTGTTTTGCGCAGGAAATGAAAGAATTGTAATGCAGGGGGCTAAATTGGGTATACACTCTTGGGGAGGCGACGGACTTAGCGCAGGAGATTTGCCCAAGGACCATCCTGCACATCAGTACCAACTTGCCTATTTTACCATGTGTCTAGGTGAAGAAAAAGGCCCCGATTTCTATTTTCTAACACTTGATTCTGCCCCTGCGGATGGCATGTATTATATGACTGATGAAGAAATTAGAAATTGGACAGTTGCAACAAAATTTGAAAAAAAGAAATAATCGAGAATAGTCAAATATTAAAATTAACAAACAATGAAAAATTTAATAAACTTTTTTGCCGTAATGATAGTTTTAGTGAGTTTGTCATTATCCGCTCAGGATTCCACATTTGAAGCCACAAACACGAATGTCCTACACAATTTACCAGAATATGTCGTGATCACTTCAGAAAACACTAAGCTTTTAGGAGGTATAAATATTACTATAGATTATAAGAAGTCTCAGTACCAAGATGCGCTTGAGGAACTTGAAACATTGCTACAAAATAGAAAGAAAATGCGAATTAGAAACCAAACAGATCTACTTAATGCATTATCTAGTTTAGGATTTGAATATGTTGATGCTTACAACGCAACGGCTGGAACCATCGGGGCAGCTGCTGGCAATGATGTTGATATCTTTGGTAGTCAGGCTAAATACCGTATCAATATGGTATTTCGGAAGAAGTCTTGATTTTAAATAGTAAACATAATTTATTATCTCATAGAAAGCATCAAATAGAAATTTTTAATCGCTACTTAGATCATATAATTTGATCTGTTCAAACAATAATAAAATCACTTTTTGAAGCCAGTCGAATATGTTGTTTGCAAAAAATGAGTTTAGTTTTTAGTTTAAATGTGGGTTGGTTTGAGTTAAAATGCCGAGGGGTGGCTACCTCTCGGTATTTTACATATATATTTATAGCTGTGGTTAAACCGAAGTCAGAATTTATACGGGATTCTAAGGCTTTCTAAGCCGCCTTTTAAAAAACAAATATCCTAGCAAAACGCTACAGAAAAGACTGTAACAACAATTAAAATTTCGTTAATTTCAGCAAATACTTTTTAAATTTTGTAATTTTACAGCGATGAAAAGGGTTTTCCAAAAAATAGTGTCGGTTGTGATGGCTTTGGTGGTAATGTTTACCACGATGTCGTTTACATTGGATTTACACTATTGTGGAGACGCTTTGGTTGATTACAGTTTTTTTACAAAACCCGAAAGTTGTGGCATGGACAAAGTGCTGCCTGCAACGAATTGTGAAAATACTACAATGAGCAAAAAATCATGTTGCTCAGACCAAAAAATAGTCAAAGAAGGTCAAGATGACCTAAAAACAGCGTTTAATACTCTTACTTTTGAGCAACACACTTTTGTTGCCGTATTTTTTTACACTTATAAAAATCTGTTCGAAGGATTTGATAAAAATTTCATTCCTTACCAAGATTACTCGCCGCCTTTTATTGAACGGGACGTTCAGACACTTTACGAGACTTATTTAATTTGATTTTTAGACAGTAGTCCCGAGGTTTATCGGGAAATTCAGCCCAACGGAAAACCGTTAAGGGCTTGTTCTGCTTTCAGTATGGCTAAATAGCTACCTATTTGTATAACTGTCTAATTATCATTTTGTATGCTCAACAAAGGTATAAAATTTCTTATAGAAAATAAGTTGGTTTCGGTACTGATGCTCTTCCTTTTTGTGGGTTGGGGTTTGGTTAACGCACCTTTTGATTGGGACACGGGAGTATTGCCAAGAGACCCCGTAGCTGTGGATGCCATTCCAAATATTGGGGAGAATCAACAAATTGTATTTACCAAATGGGAGGGACGTTCACCTCAAGATATTGAGGACCAAATTACCTATCCTTTAACTACTGCTCTTTTAGGTACTCCAGGGGTAAAAACCATTCGCAGTTCTTCAATGTTTGGAATATCAAGTATTTATATCATTTTTGAAGAAGATGTAGAATTCTATTGGTCGCGAAGCCGAATTCTTGAGAAACTCAATTCCCTGCCAAGCGGGTTGTTGCCAGCGGGTGTTAACCCCGCTTTAGGTCCCGATGCTACTGGTTTAGGCCAAATTTTCTGGTACACACTGGAAGGTCGCGATGAAAGTGGTGAGGTTACAGGTGGATGGGATTTACAGGAGCTTCGTAGTTTACAGGATTATTACGTGAAATATGCACTTTCTTCTGCTGCTGGTGTAAGTGAGGTAGCATCCATTGGCGGTTATGTTAAAGAGTATCAAGTGGATGTTGAGCCCGAAAAAATGCGTCAATATAATATTGGGTTGGGCGATATTGTAAAAGCGGTTAAAGAAAGTAATCAGGATATTGGTGCGCAAACCCTTGAAATGAACAATGCGGAATATCTTGTAAGAGGCCTTGGTTACATAGAGTCCATTGAGGATATTGAAAATGCTGTAGTAAAATCTGATAATTTTATCCCGATTCGGATTAAAGATGTGGCGAGGGTTCATTTGGGGCCAGCATCAAGACGCGGTATTTTAGACAAGGAAGGTGCCGAGGTTGTTGGTGGTGTCGTGGTTGCGAGGCATGGTGCCAATCCGATGGAAGTAATTTCCAATGTAAAAAAACAAATTAAAGAACTCAGCGACGGACTTCCTTCAAAAGAACTTGCAGACGGAAGGACTTCACAAGTAACCATTGTTCCTTTTTACGACCGTACCGAACTCATTCACGAAACTTTGGGAACCTTGAATGAAGCCCTGACCTTGGAAATTCTAATAACCATTTTGGTCATTATCGTAATGGTTTTCAATCTTCGAGCTTCTATTTTAATATCGGGATTGTTGCCCGTAGCCGTTTTGATGGTTTTTATCGCCATGAAACTCTTTAATGTGGATGCGAATATCGTAGCACTTTCAGGTATCGCGATTGCAATTGGCACGATGGTGGATGTAGGGGTAATCCTTGCCGAGAACATGATACGCCATTTGGAAGATGAAAAATTACGATTACAGAGCAACGGTAAACCTTATTCTACAAACGAAATAATTTATAATGCTACTGCAGAAGTTTCAGGAGCTATTTTTACAGCTGTAATGACAACCATTGTAAGCTTTTTACCTGTCTTTACCATGATAGGAGCTGAAGGCAAATTGTTTCGTCCTCTAGCTTTTACCAAAACAATGGCACTTGCCGCATCTTTGGTAATTGCACTATTTATCATTCCTCCGTTAGCCGCCATATTTTTTAAAAATACAAGCCTCCGTAAAAGAACGCGTTATATCATAAATATAACTTTAATTGTCGTTGGTTTAGTGGCAACTATTTTTGGGTATTGGTTAGGTCTTGTCCTTGTTGCTTTTGGAATGAACAATATTTTAAGCGCTTACTTCAAAAGGCAGGTGTATCAGTTTTCATCGTTTAATTTTTCACTTACCGTTACAACCATACATTTAATAATTTCAGTCATAACCATTGTTTTCTTGCTGGCAGAATATTGGCGACCGTTAGGATTCGATAGAAGCCTTATCATGAATCTAATTTTTGTCGGAATATGTTGCTTTGGAATTTTAGGTATGTTTTCATTGTTGCGCCGTCACTATGACGCAATCCTGAAATGGGCCCTCGAGAATAAAGCACTTTTCTTAATAATTCCTAGTACATTATTCATTTTTGGACTTCTTATTATGCGGAATACAGGCAAAGAATTTATGCCAGCCCTCAATGAAGGTTCTTTCCTACTAATGCCGACATCGTTACCACATGCCGGCGTGGAGGAGAATAAGAGAGTTTTACAACAATTGGACATGGCAGTAGCCACCATTCCAGAAATTGAAACCGTTGTGGGAAAGGCAGGGCGAACAGAGTCGGCTCTTGATCCTGCGCCACTTTCTATGTATGAAAATATTATTCAGTATAAATCTGAGTTCATGCAAAACTCCGAAGGGAAAAAACAACGTTATAAAGTAAATGAAGACGGATTATTTTTACTGAAAAACGGCAAGTACCATGTAAATCCAAACAATAAGGTTGAAAATGATGCTAATTACACCGCTGAACAACTGCAATCTATCGTAGAAAAAGCCGATTTGATTGAAGATGATAACGGAGAGTATTACCGAAACTGGCGTCCGCAAATTGAAAATCCAGATGATATTTGGAATGAAATTGTGAGAGTAACAAAGCTTCCTGGAATTACATCCGCACCCAAGTTACAACCCATAGAAACCCGATTAGTGATGCTGCAAACTGGTATGCGCGCACCAATGGGCATTAAAGTTAAAGGGCAAGATTTACAGGAAATTGAAGCGTTTGGGCTAAAGTTGGAAGAAATTTTAAAACAAGCCGAGGGCGTCAAGGAACAGGCGGTATTCGCCGACCGTATCGTAGGGAAACCTTATCTGTTAATTGATATAAAACGGGATCAATTAGCACGTTATGGGATTTCGCTTATGACGGTTCAGGAAATACTCGAGGTAGCCGTTGGTGGTGTTCCTTTAACGCAAACTGTTGAAGGTCGTGAACGTTATAATGTTAGGGTGCGTTATCCAAGAGAATTACGGGATAACCCTTCGGATTTAAAAAATATATATGTCCCAGTTGAAAATGGTAGTTCTGTACCTCTAGGGGATTTGGTAGACATTCGTTATGAGCAGGGACCGCAAGTAATCAAAAGTGAAGATACATTTTTAGTAGGCTATGTGCTGTTCGATAAATTGGATGGTTTTGCTGAAATTGATGTAGTTGAAAATGCGCAGCAATTAATTCAGAATAAGATTAACGAAGGAGAGTTAATTGTACCGAAGGGTGTTAGTTATAAATTCAAGGGAACTTATGAAAACCAATTGCGTGCCGAAAAAACATTGTCGGTTGTTGTGCCTTTATGTTTATTGATAATTTTTCTCATTCT
Organism: Galbibacter mesophilus; assembly: GCF_023721415.1. Taxonomy (GTDB): domain Bacteria; phylum Bacteroidota; class Bacteroidia; order Flavobacteriales; family Flavobacteriaceae; genus Galbibacter; species Galbibacter mesophilus. The sequence continues at coordinate 51,289 of NZ_JAMQVC010000002.1, forward strand.
TTATTTTCAGTTTAAATCGGTAACCACTTCATTAATGGTATTCACAGGAATCGCGATAGCATTTGCTGGTGGATTTGTAATGATATGGCTTTTTGGACAGGATTGGTTTCTCAATTTTAGTGTATTCGGTGAAAACCTTCGCGACTTGTTCAACTTAAAGACGATAAACTTAAGCGTTGCGGTTTGGGTAGGTTTTATTGCTCTTTTTGGCATCGCTACCGATGATGGCGTAGTAATGGCCACTTATCTCACACAAACCTTTAGTAAAGAAAAGCCAAATGATATCACAGGAATCCGCGTTGCCACTCGCGAAGCGGCAGGGAAACGTATCCGCCCTTGCTTAATGACCACGGTAACAACTGTATTGGCTTTATTGCCAATACTTACATCCACGGGAAAGGGAAGCGATATCATGATTCCGATGGCTATTCCAATAATTGGGGGAATGCTAATTGATGTTACTTCTTATTTTCTACTTCCAGTTTTATACAGCTGGCGGGAAGAGGGAAAGTTGAAAGTGAAAAGTGAATAGTAGAAAGTGAAGTTGGAAGCTAGATGCTAGATGCTAGACGTTAGAAGTTAGAAGTTAGAAGTTAGAAGTGAAAAGTTAAAAATTAAGTATTGTGAAAAAAAGTGTTTTAAAAGAGAAGAGTTTTGAGTTTGCAGTGAAAATTGTGCGATTGTCAAAGCAATTGAATCAGCAGAAAGAATTTTTTCTATCTCGTCAGCTTTTAAGAAGCGGAACAGCAGTAGGAGCTTTGATTTGCGAGGCTGAGCTTGGTGAAAGTAGGGCAGATTTTTCCCATAAAATGAATATAGCTCTTAAAGAAGCGAATGAAACTCACTACTGGATTGATTTACTCATAGCTTCAGAAATAATGAATAGCGAACAAGTTAAGGCTGAAAAATCTTTGGTCACAGAAATAGTTGCAATGCTGGTTGCCACCTTAAAAACGATTAGAAAATGATTTCAGTAATTTACAGAAACTCAACAAACAGAATGTTTGAATCATTAAAGATGATTCTCACTTTTCACTTTTCACTTTTCACTTTTAGCTTTTTAAGTGCGCAATCCCTCGAAGTTTACATCAACCTTGCTCAAAAAAATAACCCTAATATTCAAGCTTACGACTTGAAATACAACATTGCAAAAGAAAAAGTAAATGAGGCCAATACATTGCCCAATACCATAGTTAGCGCAGGTTATTTTGTGAGTGAACCGGAAACACGAACAGGGCCACAAAGAGCGAAGTTTTCTATTTCACAAATGTTACCTTGGTTCGGTACCATATCGGCAAGGGAAAATTATGCAAGTTCGATGGCCGAATCTGAGTTTGTAGAAATGATCGTTGCTAAACGAAAATTGGCACTTTCGGTTTCGCAATCCTATTATCAATTGTATGCAATTAAAGCGAAACAACAGGTCTTGGAAACAAACATCAATTTACTGCAAACCTACGAACGCTTGGCTTTGACTTCTTTGGAGGTAGGAAAAGCTTCAGCCGTGGATGTTCTTCGATTGCAGATTCGACAGAATGAATTGAGACAGCAAAAGGAAGTTTTAAAGGAAGATTTTATCGCTGAAAAAGCAGCATTTAATAATCTCTTGAATCAAGATGAAAGTATTGAGGTTGAGGTGATTTCAGAAATAACAGTTCCTGTTGAAGATATTGTTTATGGAATGGAAGGTTTGGAGCTAAATCCAGAACTGATAAAATACGACAAACTTTATGAATCCATTGAGCAATCCGAATTGCTCAATCAAAAGGAAAGCGCACCAAACATTGGTTTCGGATTGGATTATGTGCCGGTTTCAGAAAGAACCGACATGGACTTTAGCGACAATGGAAAAGATGTCGTGATGCCAATGGTTTCACTATCTATTCCAATTTTTAATAAGAAATATGCTTCGACTTCCAAACAAAACGAACTTAGGCAAATGGAAATTGAATCTCAAAAAACAGAACGACTGAATACACTCAAAACAGCTTTTGAAAAAGCAAAATCTCAACGTAACCAGGCACGTATTCAATTTTCAACTCAACAAAAAAATCTAAAGCAGGCAGAAGATGCAGAGGAAATTCTGATAAAAAATTACGAGACAGGCACTATCGATTTCAATGACGTGCTCGATATACAGGAATTGAAGTTGAAATTTCAAATTAATCAAATAGAGTCGGTTAAAATGTATTTTGTGCAATCAGCACTTTTAAACTATTTAACGAATCAGTAATGAAGAAAATATAAATAAATTAGAAGGGTGAACAAGTCAGAATTCAAAACCGACTTCCAATCCAATTAGAATTAATAACAATTATAAATTTATAAAACGATGAAATCAATTAAAAGAAAATTAGGTACGATAGCTTTAATTGCAGCAATTATTACAGTTTCTTGCAAAAGTGAGAATAATAAAGAAGCGAAATCTAATGAAAATCAGAATGTAAGCACAGAAGTTAATGTAGGCAAAGAGACTGCTAATCCAAACCAAGATGTTACTTCAGAAACTATTTTGAATAACTATTTTGACCTAAAAAATGCGTTGGTAAACGATGACAATGAGAATGCAAAAACGTATGGAAAAACTTTCGCTAAAAACATTGTCGCTATGGATATTTCCAACTATTCTGACTCGGAAAAAGCTAGTTTAAATGAAATTATTCAAGAGGCTAAAAAGAATGCGCAACAGATTGCTGAGAGCGATATTAAAAATCAAAGGGTACATTTTAAAAGCTTAAGCAAGGAAATGACAGCGATGCTGCGTATCACAGGTACGTCTAACAAAATTTATGAGCAATATTGCCCAATGTACGATGGCGGAACTGCTTGGTTGAGTAGGAGTGAAGATATTAAAAATCCATATTATGGTAGCTCAATGTTAACCTGTGGTAAGGTTCAACGGGAGATTTTATAAATAATAAACGTAATAAGTGAACTACGAAATAAAGTAGGATAACACTTTAAGTCATTACGTTACTGAATTTCTAAAGACTAACAGATGAAACACACGTATCAAATAGAAGGTATGACTTGTATGGGCTGTTTAAGCAGTGTTAAATCAGCTTTAAGCAGCATTCCAGAAGTGACAGAAATGGAGGTTGATTTGGAAACTGCTACCGCCACCATAGAAATGGAAAAGCATATCCCCATTGAAAAATTGGAAGAAGCGGTACAGTCAAAAAGCAAGAAGTACCATGTTCATCCATTGAAACCCGATGGAATTAAAACGCGCACTTTCGATATTAATGGAATGACGTGCAATGGATGTAAATCCCATGTGGAAAAAGTGCTTTCTAAAGTGAATAGCGTGGAAAACGTATCTGTTGATCTGGAAAAGGCAGAAGCTAAAATCGAGATGAAATCGGATATCTCAATAGAGAAGTTTCAAGATGCTTTGAGTAAGGATGGAGGAGCATATACAATTTACAAATCAGGTAAACGCCCCGAAGTTTCAGAAAATAAGAAAATACAGAAACAAAAAGGCAAAGGGAACGGTACTTACTATTGCCCGATGCATTGTGAGGGCGATAAAACTTATAATGCTCCGGGCGACTGCCCAGTTTGCGGAATGGATTTGGTTGCAATGGAACCTGATCTTTCTGCGGAAGATAAAACTTATAAAAAACTGCTTAAAAAGTTTTGGATCGCTCTGGCATTCACGCTTCCAATTTTTTTAATTGCTATGTCAGAAATGCTTCCTGATAATCCGTTATACAATATTTTGGAGCTAAAATATTGGAATTGGATTCAGTTTGCACTTTCCATCCCTGTGGTTTTTTACGCTACTTGGCTGTTTTTTGAACGTGCTTACCGAAGCATCAAAACATGGAATTTTAATATGTTTACCCTAATAGGAATTGGTGCTGGCGTAGCTTGGTTGTTTAGCTTATTTGGTATGTTAGTACCCAATTTTTTCCCAAATCAGTTTAAAACAGAAACAGGAACGGTTCACGTTTATTTTGAGGCAGCTACTGTAATTCTTACACTGGTGTTACTCGGACAATTACTGGAAGCCAGAGCGCATAGCAAGACCAATTCCGCAGTAAAAGAACTTTTAAAATTGGCACCGAATAAAGCCGTGAAGGTTGTAGATGGAGAAGAAAAGGAAGTGGCTATCGAAGAAATAAAATTGGGGGATATACTACGCGTAAAACCTGGCAATAAAATTCCGGTGGATGGCGTAATCGTTGAAGGAGAAACCTCGGTTGATGAATCCATGATTAGTGGAGAGCCTTTACCAGTAAACAAATCAACGGATGATAAAGTTAGTAGCGGCACGATAAACGGTAATCGTTCCTTCCTAATGAAAGCAGAAAAAGTAGGTGCAGATACCTTACTTTCCCAAATCATTCAAATGGTAAACGATGCTAGTCGTAGCCGTGCGCCCATTCAAAAATTAGCGGATACCGTTTCCGGTTATTTTGTGCCGGTTGTTGTGATGATAAGTATCGTAACTTTTGGTATTTGGGCCATTTGGGGACCGGAACCAGCGTATGTCTATGCCTTGGTTAATTCCATAGCCGTATTAATTATCGCCTGTCCTTGTGCTTTAGGACTTGCAACGCCCATGTCGGTTATGGTTGGCGTAGGTAAAGGTGCACAGAATGGTGTGCTGATAAAAAATGCGGAAGCATTGGAAAAAATGAACAAAGTAGATGCCCTTATTATCGACAAAACGGGAACCATTACCGAGGGGAAACCCACGGTAGAAAAGGTCGGTTCTTTTGGGAATAATCTGAGTGAAATCGAAGTGTTGCAGTATATTGTTTCTTTGAATAATCACAGCGAACACCCGCTAGCAGAAGCCACTTTAAAATATGGAAAAGAACAAAATGCTTCAATTTTAAAAATTACTGATTTCAACGCCATTACTGGAAAAGGGGTGGAAGGTAGAATTAATGATAAAAAATTGGCTTTAGGAAATGAAAGTATGATGGAGTATGCGAAAACTTCTGTTTCAAAAGAAATGGTTGAAGAAGTGCAGAAATATCAAAAACAGGGGAAAACGGTTTCTTACTTAGCTGTTGATGGTAAAAGTGTAGGATTTGTAGTTATTGGGGATAAAATTAAGGAAACGAGTGCGAAAGCCATCAAAGAATTACAGGATAAAGGAATTGCTGTAATCATGTTAACAGGTGATAATCACGATACGGCAAAGGCAGTGGCCAACGAACTAAACCTAACCGATTTTTATGCTGAAATGCTTCCGCAAGACAAATTGAAAGAAGTGGAAAAACTACAAAACGAAAGCAGGACGGTAGCGATGGCAGGGGATGGTATTAACGATGCGCCAGCTTTAGCCAAAAGTGATGTAGGTGTCGCCATGGGGACCGGTACCGATGTCGCTATAGAAAGTGCCGATATTACATTGGTAAAAGGAGATCTCCATGGTATTGTGAAGGCACGAAATCTTAGTGAAGCGGTAATGAGAAACATCAAACAGAACCTGTTTTTTGCCTTGGTATACAATAGTTTAGGAATTCCAATTGCTGCGGGCTTGCTCTATCCAATTTTCGGGATCTTGCTCTCCCCAATGATAGCTGCTGTGGCAATGAGTTTTAGTTCAGTCTCTGTGATAGCAAATGCACTTCGGTTAAGATCGAAAACTATTTAGTTTCCTTCAAAAAAAGATAGATGGAAAAGTTTTATAAAAGCAAAAATAGCATGACAAAGAAAAATATATTACTCACTTCAGTTGCGCTCATCATAGGTTTTATGGTTGGGTGGCTTATTTTTAGCGGTTCTTCCGAAGAAATAAAATCTGTTGAGAATCCTTCCGAAGCGATTACAAATCATGACCATGATGCAGTGGGGAAAAATCAAATGTGGACATGCTCGATGCATCCGCAGATTATGCAGCCCGAGCCGGGAGATTGCCCAATTTGTGGGATGGATTTAATTCCAGCGGAATCGGGTGCTGATGGATTGGCTCCCAACGAAATTAAAATGTCCAAGAACGCTGTGGCATTGGCCAATATTGAAACGACTATTGTTGGTAGCTATTCCAAGAATGGTGAAAACACGATTTCTCTTTCCGGAAAAATCAAACCAAATGAAAATAAAACTTTTACTCAGTCTGCCCATTTCAATGGTAGAATTGAGAAGCTATATGTGAAAACCTTGGGAGAGACCTTGCGGAAAGGGCAAGCAATTGCGGTTGTCTATTCGCCAGAATTGGTAGCTGCCCAACAAGAGCTCATTACGGCTACCAAATTGAAAGAATCCCAACCAAAGCTTTTTGAAGCTGTTAAAAATAAATTTAAAATTTGGAGAATCCCTTCCGATGAGGTGAACCAGGTAATAAAATTGGGAACGGTTAAAACAAGCCTTACAATTTATTCCCATATTGATGGTGTCGTAACTGCTTTAAATGTGTCTGAAGGCGGACACATTACAGATGGAATGGCAATTTTACAAACAGCAAACCTTGCTTCAGTTTGGGCAGAATTTGATGCTTACGAAAACCAAATTTCAGAATTCAGTAAAGGTCAAAAGATAAAGGTTATCAGCAGCGCCTATCCCGATAAAGAATTTGATGCCAATATTTCGTTTATAGATCCTGTTTTGAATACCCAAACCCGAACAGTGACTGTACGGGCAATTCTTAATAATAACAACGGATTGTTGAAACCTGGAATGTTTGTTACCGGTAAAACTGAGGCGAAAGACGCTAATGGAGGTTCACAGCTTATTATTCCAGCCAGTTCGGTTATGTGGACAGGGGAGCGCTCTTTGGTGTATGTTAAAACGAATCCCAACGAACCGGTTTTTGAAATGCGAGAAGTAGTTTTGGGCAATCGGTATCAAGATGGGTATATTATTTTATCGGGAGTAACCAACGGTGAAGAAATCGTAAACAATGGTACTTTTACCGTAGATGCGGCAGCGCAATTGCAGGGTAAAAAATCAATGATGAATCAATCTAAGAATGTATCTGCTATTTCTGAAACGAAAATAGAACTTTCCGCAGAGGCAGGGAAGAAATTCAGAAAAAGTATAAAACCTTATTTACAGATGAAAGATGCTTTTGTAAGTGAAAAAATTGAAGATATTCAGACTTTCGCACAGCTTACTTTGGAGCAAATCAATGCAATTCCCAAATCTGAAATGGAAAAAATGCAAAGTATCCATTTAACTGAAATTAAAAAAGCGCTTACTGCTATTTTGGGAACTACTGATATTGAAAATCAACGGGAACAATTTGTTGTTTTAAACCAAAACATGGTTCCTTTGATTAAGAATCTTCATAATGTGAACCAGAAATTGTATATTCAAAAATGCCCGATGGCACATAACAACCATGGTGCAGTTTGGATAAGTAGCACAAAAGAAATTTTAAATCCGTACTACGGAGAATCAATGCTTACTTGTGGCTCTGTAATCGATAGTGTTTATTGATTTTTTTATTTAAAATGCCCATCAGCAAAGTCCATATAACTTTCCCAGTCAAAGCGCGCCATATCATGAGCGCCACCACGTATGTGGTATCCTTGCATTTCAGACAGTAAGGGTTTGTTTAGTTCAGGAAGGCTTTCGGAGGGAAGGGTATTAAATCCGTAGAGCTCATAAGCTGGATTTGCATGGTACAAAGACAAATATTCCCCGTACGGGTCAGCATTTACATCCTGTTCTGCACTTCCAACGTAAACAGGTCTAGGCGCTATAAGCGCTAAAAGCATGTGCTGATCAACAGGTAGTTCTTCTTCTTTTTCTGCATATTTGTGAAACTCTGGCGTAAACCAATGTGGGAAAATTCGGTTGATAGCCTCAATGTCTTCGCCCACGTCGCGCCTAAATAAAGCAGCACCACCACAACCGGAATCATTGGAAATTACCATGGCAAACCTTTCATCCAAAGCACCCGCCCATAAAGCTGCTTTTCCAAGTCGTGAATGCCCAAATACAGCAATTTTATTATTATCAATAGAATTATCTTTTACCAAATAGTCCATGGCGGCGCTCAATCCGTAAGACCAAGCTGCTATGGCACCTGTGTTTTTTAGTTGTTCTTTGGCGAGAAGCTTGTAGATTCCTTCTTGAAATTTCGTTGGATTGTCTGGTGCAAAATCACCGTAATGCATGGTAGCAATACCGTAACCTCTGTCTAAAATACGTTCAATAGACCAACGGTTTGTTCGTACTCCACGCGATTTATCGGTAGCTGTATTATTAAAAATATAAAATGCTGGATTATCCCTTATAAATCCTTTGGGTAAAGGAATGTTTTTATCAAGGTGCACGCTATGATTTCCGAAGAAATTAAGTCCTAAAAATAAGGGTGCAGGTTGTTTTACTTTTTTTGGAAGGTAGATAAGTAAATCTGCTTTTACGGTATCACGTTCTTTTATAAAATGAATGATAATGTTTTTCTGAATGGCTTTCCCGCCGAGCGCATTTTCATCCGTAGAAGTTACCTCATGCCGAATTTCGATTTCTTCTTTTGGGAAAGTTCCGTAAACATGTGTTTCGTAAAGGTCTATCAATTCTTTTCTCCTTTTCTTTTCCCAACTACTTACGTTTTTTATTTTTTTTCCTGAATTACTTACCAAAAGTTCTGGCAGGGGATGGGTTGTATTGGTTTGACCGAAAGTGAAAATTGGAGTGGAAAAAAGCACCAAAATGGTTAAAAGGGTGGAAAATTTCATTTTGTTTATGGGTTGGTTTTTTCAAAAGTAATAAAAGGAATCCTTTTAATGGATTATGATTAACTGTTATGTTATATTTGTGACATACGAACGTATTTTAGCAATGGATATAGCCGAAAAAATAGCATCGCTCCGCAAAGAACTTTCCCAGCATAATTACAACTACTATGTGTTGGATAATCCCGAGATTTCCGATTACGATTTTGATATGAAGCTGAAAGAGCTTCAGAAATTGGAAGCAGCCAATCCAGATTTTTTTGATCCTAATTCGCCTACGGTTCGTGTAGGTGGAATGGTTACCAAAAATTTTGAAACGGTGGTGCATACACATCGGATGTATTCTTTGGATAATTCCTACTCTAAAGAAGATCTGGAAGATTGGGAAAAGCGGATACAACGTATTTTAGGCGATGCATCGGTAGAATTTACCTGTGAATTAAAATACGACGGTGCCTCTATGAGCCTAACTTATGAAAATGGTCAGTTAGTTCGTGCTATAACCCGTGGTGATGGCTTTCAAGGGGATGATGTTACCAATAATGTCAAAACCATTAGGTCGGTACCATTAAAGTTGAAAGGGAATTACCCGCCGAAATTTGATATTCGAGGGGAAATAGTTTTGCCTTTGGAAGGCTTTGCAAAAATGAACCAAGAGCGAATTGAAGCCGGAGAAGAACCGTATATGAATCCGCGTAACACGGCGAGTGGAAGTTTAAAACTACAAGACAGTGCTGAGGTGGCGAAACGTCCCTTGGAATGTTTGCTTTATAATATTGTTGGCGAAAATTTAAATGTGAGTAGCCAGTTTGAAAGCTTGACAAAAGCCAAAGAATGGGGATTTAAAGTGCCCGAAGTTGCAAAACTCTGCAAAAATACGGATGAGGTGTTGGAGTTTGTTGCTCATTGGGATAAACATCGCCATGAATTGCCCTATGAAATTGATGGCGTGGTTGTAAAAGTGAACAATTTTCAGCATCAAGACGAATTGGGATATACTGCCAAAGCCCCGCGATGGGCAATGGCCTATAAATTTAAAGCCGAGCAAGTTTCTACTGTTCTGGAAAGTATTAGCTACCAAGTGGGGCGAACAGGTGCTATTACTCCGGTGGCTAATTTAAAGCCAGTTTTATTAGCCGGAACTACCGTAAAAAGGGCTTCTTTGCACAATGCCGACCAAATTGAGAAGTTGGATGTACGAATAAACGACACGGTTTTTGTGGAAAAAGGAGGGGAGATTATTCCTAAAATTGTCGGAATCGATTTTACAAAAAGATCTCCCGAAGCCCAAGCTGTGGAATACATAACCCATTGTCCAGAATGTGACACACCGCTTATTCGTAAAGATGGTGAAGCGCAGCATTATTGCCCCAATACTTATGGGTGTCCCCCTCAAATTACAGGTCGTATCCAACATTTTATTTCCAGAAAAGCCATGGATATTGAAGGACTTGGAGGGGAAACGGTAGAATTGCTTTTCAAGGAAGGACTAATAGATAGCTATGCTGATTTGTACACGCTGAAAAAAGAAGATGTAATTCCGTTAGAACGGATGGCAGATAAATCGGCAGAGAACTTGATAAATGGAGTTGAAAAGTCCAAAGAAATTCCGTTTGAACGTGTTTTATTCGCTTTGGGAATTCGTTTCGTGGGTGAAACCGTAGCAAAGAAACTAGCGAAAGAGTACAAAAATATTGACGCTTTAATGAGCGCTTCCGCCGAAGAATTGGTGCAGGTGGATGAAATCGGAATTAGAATCGCCGAAAGTGTAGTTGAGTTTTTTCAGAATGAAAAGAATATTGCCATTATTGAAAGACTAAAACAATATGGCGTTCAACTGGAAATTGCTGCGGAACAACTTGAAAATTTAACCGATAAATTTAAAGGACTTACTTTCGTGGTTTCTGGTGTCTTTGAAAGAGTTTCTAGAAATGAACTTAAAAAATTGATTGAGGACAATAATGGGAAAGTGGCTTCCTCCATTTCCTCTAAAACTACTTACGTGGTGGCCGGGGATAAAATGGGACCGAGTAAAAAGGAAAAAGCAGAAAAATTGGGAATCCCCCTTATTTCTGAAGATGAATTTTTAGCAATGCTTTAAATGTATGGGAAATAGCAACCTTCTAAAACTCTTTTTTGGTTTTAGCATTTTATATTTTGTTACAAGGGTTTTAGATATCAATTTGGTTGCCAATATTGCCAAGGCAAGTTTAATTCCTATCGTTTTCTTTAACTATTACTTTTCCAAAGCAAAAGTGGACATCGTTCCTGTGGTTATTTTACTGTTTTGTTTTTTGGGAGACCTTTTTACCTTACATCTCACCCCTTTTACCACTCGTGCTTTTTTGGTTAGTTACGGTTTGAGTTACCTTATTTTAGCCATAGCCTGTTTCTGTACCATTCGTGATTTTGATGTTAAAAAGCTCATTTTTTCGGCTGTGCCGGTTATTATACTTTGGTTTATCTATTTCAACTATTCTATAAAAGATATTTTCGGAGAGCAAATGGGGGATTTGTATCCCTTCATAATAGTATATTCCATCGTACTGAGTTCTTTCACCATTATAGCTTTGGTGAATTATTTCAATAACGAACAGAAAATAAATCTTTATCCGGTGCTTATTTCGGTTTCTTTTTTACTGGCGGATATTATGACGGCTATCCATAATTTTATTGTGCCCTTATTTTTTTATACCGTTACCGTAGTGGTTTTAAAGGTGATTTGTTACTTCTTTTTGATGAGGTTCATCAACACTTTCGAATTTAAACGTCTATACTAATTCCTTCGGAAGACTTTTTGTTGGCGTCGAAATAAAAATCAATCCTTCCGAGGTAAATTCCGTAGCAACCTACTTGATTGATGAGAACTTTTTTACCCTTTCGATTGGTTTCTACTACTGGTTTATCCATAAACGTATGCGTATGTCCGCCAATAATAAGATCGATGTTCTCGGTGTTTCTAGCCAGTGTAATATCAGAAACTTTGTCGGAATTGTATTGATAACCCAAGTGTGAAAGGCAAATAACCAAATCGCAGTTTTCACTTTCTTTTAATTCTTTGGTAATATCTTGGGCAATGTTAATAGGATCTAGGTAGACCGTTTCTTTGTACAGTTTTTTGCTTACGAGTCCGTCCAGCTCTATACCCAAACCAAACACCCCGATTTTAAGTCCATTTTTGACATATATTTTATACCGATCCACGTTCCCGTCCATAATGGTATTTTTAAAGTCGTAATTGGAGTTGATCAGGTTGAATTTAGCATGCGGCAGTTGGGTGAACAAACCTTCAATACCATTGTCGAAATCGTGGTTGCCAATGGTAGCGGCATCATATTTCAGCATACTCATCAGCTTAAACTCAATTTCACCTCCATAAAAATTGAAATAAGGAGTTCCTTGAAAAATATCCCCTGCATCAAAAAGTAGCATGTTCGGATTTTCTTTTCGGATAGATTCAATGAGTTGGGCCCTTCTTGCAACACCTCCCGCGTTAGGATTTCTTGCGTGGTTGGCAGGGAAAGGGTCGATATGGCTGTGCACATCGTTTGTATGAAGAATGGTAAGGTGTTTTTTGGGAGTTCCGTTGCAAGCCGTGAGCGATAATCCGCCAGCACTAATAAATGCTGTACTTGCTATGGTGCTGTTTAAAAATTGCCTTCTCTTCATTGGTTATTGTTTATAAAAGCGGTTATCAATACTGGCTCTAATAGTGTCTACTTTTTGAAAATAATCAATCAATTCGTTCCGAAGTAAATAATCAAGGTCAGTAGAAGAAATAGGGTTTTTAAAAAAGTCCATTTTATCGCCTCCCGAAGCTAAATAATCGGAAGTAGCTACAAAATAGGTTTGTTCTTTATCAATACTTTCACCATTAATGGTTACGCTGTTTAACGAATTATCTTTATTTAAAACAATTTGAATTTGTTTGCAAATTGGGTGAGCGCGTTGGTTTGTTACAAGGTATTCAATCAGTTCCTCAATTTTTTCTGAAGAAAGTTCCAAAACCAATATTTTATTCTCAAAAGGCATGAGTTGATAAGCGGTCCTTCTACTAATATTTCCTTTAGGCAGCGACGCCCTTATGCCTCCGTGATTAAGCAAAACAAAATCGATATTCTTTCCCGTTCTTTTATGGAAAACTGGGTTGGATTGCTCATAAGTAATATCGGCCATTAAATTTCCGATAGCCGTGTTCAACTCGCCTTGGTCTTTAGAAAGAGAGGTCGTGCTGAAAGCTAAAGGTTCATCAAGAACTTCTTCGATATGGGTGCGGTAGGGAGTGATAAAATTTTTAAGACTGTCTATTCCCTGAAGGGAGTCGGTGATTTTAATTTCTTTACCTGAAATCTTATAAACTTTCGTAGAATTCTCTTTGCAGCTTAGAAAAACCAACATTGTTATAAATGTAACAAAATGTGTTGTTTTAATGCGCATAAGATTCTTAATTTTAATAGCTGGATGTATTGAAAGTTTTACATTTGCAAAAATAATGGAAATGTGAATGATTTTTAAGGGCCTTAAAGAAAAATCAATAAAAAAAGCAATACAATCGGCAATTACAGGACCTAATCGGTACGGTAAAGAAAACGATGTAGTACGTTCTTTAGCAATCATTATCGATTACGATAAATTGGTAGATTATAAGCCACTTTTGGATATAGCCAAAGCAATAAACGTAAGTAATGAAAACGTATCTATTGTAGGTTATGTGTCTAAAATGTATAAAAATGTAAACTATTTAATTCCGGTTTTTTCTGATGAGTCTTTCGGAATGAAAGGAAAAGTAAAAACGGAAGAAATCGGTGTCTTTTTAAAGAAGGAATATGACATTGCAATAAATTATTACTCAGAACCAAATATTTATTTGCAATTAGTTTCCGCCTTATGTAAAAGTGATTTAAAAGTAGGCATTAGTAACGAATTGGAAGCGCTAAACGATTTGGTTCTAAAGGTAGATGAAAAGGATTTTACCATGTTCAACAAAGAGCTGGTTAAGTACCTTACTATTTTAAAAAAGATATAATTATGTCAAAGTTTTTAGGAACAGGAGTTGCCCTGGTAACCCCTTTTAGAGAAGATTTAAGTGTGGATGTGGAAGCACTTGTGGATATTGTAAACCATTCCATAAACGGTGGAGTGGAATATTTGGTAGTTTTAGGGACTACTGCAGAATCTGCAACGCTTTCCAAAGAGGAAAAAGAACTTGTAAAACAAACTATTATAAACGCCAATGCCGGTCGCGTGCCATTGGTAGTTGGTGTTGGAGGGAATAATACTGCGGAAGTGGTAAATGAATTAAAATCAAGCGATTTTTCTGCTTTTGATGCCATATTAAGTGTGTCTCCTTATTACAACAAACCGACACAGGAAGGGATTTATCAGCATTTCAAAGCAATTGCAGAAGTTTCTCCTTTGCCCATCATTTTATACAACGTTCCTGGAAGAACGGGTTCGAATGTATTGCCAAAAACCATCATTAGATTAGCTAACGATTTTAAAAATATCATTGGAGTAAAAGAAGCGGCTGGTGATATTGTTCAGGCAATGAAACTTATTAAGGATAAACCAAAAGATTTTTTAATTATCTCTGGCGACGATATGATTACCTTGCCAATGGTTTTGGCTGGTGGAGCTGGGGTTATTTCCGTAATTGGTCAAGGGCTTCCAAAAGAATTTTCATCCATGGTTCGTTATGCTTTGAGAGGAAATTTAGACGATGCTAATCACATCCATTTTCAATTAATGGACATTATGGAATATATTTTTGAGGAAGGTAATCCGGCAGGAATCAAGGCTGTATTTGAAAACTTAGGTTTGAGCACTGCGTTAACAAGACTTCCTTTAGTACCAGCTACGGATGCATTGAAGGAAAAAATAAACGGTTTTCCTCTGTTGGTTACCAACAAGATAAAAGGATAATTCTTATTTGAATATACGGGATTCTTTAATAAATAGGCTTAACTGACTAACGGTTGAGCCTATTTTTTGTATGAAAAACAGGGTGGGATGCGTTAAACTAATAATAAAATTCATTGAAGCGCGTCTTACCTTAAAAAAGGACATTGAACTCATCTTGATTTTTTGTGTTTAACCGAAAATGAAGTGAAATTAGTCTAGATGAGGCACTTATTGAAAGGCATAGCATCGCTAAGGATAAGAAAAGTAACGAAATATAGGCGAATTTCAATCATTTTTTAGGAAATAGATAAAGTCGAGATGAGTTCATTATATTCACTTCGTAAAATAGTTTTTTAAATTACATATATTTAACTAATTTTGCCCGATAAAATATCTGTACTCCAATTGTTTGGAATACGTGTAATACAAATTTATTGGAGCTAAAAAATAATTACCTTCCAAAGGGTCGTAAGTTTATGAAATATACATATTTAGCAATTTTTTTCGTTTTTACTTTTGTTAGCTGTAGCGAATACCAAAAAGTGTTGAAGGACAGTGATGTTAAGAAAAAGTACGAAATGGCAGAAAAGCTTTATAACGAAGAGGATTATAAACGTGCGAATAGACTTTTGGAGCAAATTGTACCGCAATACGTAGGGAAACCTCAAGGAGAGCGACTCATATATTTTTATGCCAATTCGTATTATCAAATGGAAGATTATTTTCTGGCGGCTTATCAGTTTGAGCGATTTTCTAAGTCTTACCCTCGAAGCGACAAGGCAGAAGAAGCGGCCTTTTTAGGAGCTAAAAGTCAGTATTTAACTTCTCCAAGATATAGTTTAGACCAAACAGAGACCGAAAAGGCAATTAGCAGATTGCAGGTTTTTATCAATACCAATCCAGAGTCTCAATACATGGAAGAAGCCAATGAAATGGTGGCTGAACTAAGGGCGAAATTGGAAAAGAAAGCTTTTGAAATTGCTAAACAATACAATAGAATATCAGATTATAACGCGTCAATAAAATCTTTTGAACTATTTTTCAAAGAATTTCCGGGATCGGTATACAAAGAAGACGCTTTGTATTACAACTTTTTGGCCAGGTACAATTTAGCAATCAATAGTATCTATTCAAAAAAAGAAGAACGTATTAACGATGCGCAGGCTGCGTACAATAAATTAGTAGCCGAGTTTAGTGAAGGCGAATATGCAAAAAAAGCTGCCAAATTAAATGAGGAATTGACCAATGAGATGGCAGATTTTAAACAATTAATGGAACAATACAGTAAATAAAAAAGTTATGAGCGAATTAAGAAATTCTGAAGCACCGGTTTCTACCGTAACGTATGATAGAAATGAAATAGATGTCCCTACAAATAATATTTATGAGGCAATCTCAATTATATCTAAGCGTGCCAACCAAATTAATGGAGATATTAAAAAGGAATTGATTGAGAAATTGGAAGAGTTTGCTACATATACTGATAGTCTTGAAGAGATTTTTGAGAATAAAGAGCAAATAGAGGTTTCTAAATTTTATGAAAAACTGCCTAAGCCACATGCAATTGCTGTGGAAGAGTGGTTAAACGATAAGATTTATTACAGAAATACAGAAAAATAGTAGGGCATGTCCATACTTAGCGGCAAAAAGGTTTTACTGGGTATTACTGGTGGTATTGCCGCTTACAAGTCGGCCTACCTAGTTCGACAATTTATAAAAGCTGGAGCAAGCGTTAAAGTGGTAATGACAGAAAGTGCAAAAGACTTTGTTACCCCTTTAACGCTTTCTACGTTATCTAAAAATCCGGTGTATTCTTCGTTTACCAATGATGAAGAAGGCAGCGAAGTATGGAACAATCATGTAGATTTGGGTTTGTGGGCAGATGTAATGGTCATTGCTCCAGCAACTGCAAACACTCTTTCCAAGATGGCCAGTGGCGCCTCTGATAATTTTTTGTTGGCTACGTACTTATCTGCTAAATGTCCAGTGTATTTTGCTCCGGCGATGGATTTGGATATGTACAAACACCCATCTACTAAAAATACATTTGATACTTTACAATCTTTTGGAAATGTAATTATACCAGCCGGTCACGGGGAATTGGCTAGTGGTTTGGTTGGAGAAGGTAGAATGGCAGAGCCTGAAGAAATTGTTTCTTTCATTGAAAAGGATGTAATTTCTAAACTTCCGCTTAAAGGAAAAAGGGTGCTTATTACTGCAGGACCTACTTATGAAGCAATAGACCCAGTCCGTTTTATAGGTAACCATTCCAGTGGGAAAATGGGCTATGCCTTGGCTAAGGAAGCCGCAAATTTAGGGGCTGAGGTGTTTTTAATTTCGGGACCTACGCATTTAGATTTGAAACACTCCCATGTGAAACTGGTTCGTGTGACTTCTTCCGAAGAAATGTACAACGCGACCCATCAGGTGTTTAATCAAGTGGATATTGCTATCCTTTCTGCAGCGGTTGCCGATTACCGACCTTCCGAAGTAGCTTCAGAAAAAATTAAAAAGAAAACAGCTGCACTTCAAATTAATCTTGAACCTACAAAAGACATCCTCGCTTCTTTAGGGGAAGTTAAAACCAAGCAGTTTTTAGTAGGTTTTGCGTTGGAGACGAATAATGAATTGGAAAACGCCCAAAAAAAGCTGAAAATCAAAAATTTAGACGCTATTGTTTTAAATTCTTTGAATGATGTAGGTGCAGGTTTTGGAAAATCAACAAATAAAGTTACTTTTATAGATAAGAAATTGAATAGCATTCCGTTTTCATTAAAGTCGAAAACAGAAGTTGCTATCGATATTTTTAATGAAATTCTGCGTCGTTTTCATGGTTAGGAAGCTTTTATGTGTCGTTTTTTTATGCGTAGCTCAATTTACATTGGCGCAAGAGCTTAACTGTACCGTGATTGTAAATTCGGAACAGGTAAATCAAACCAACCAGCAGATTTTCAAAACGCTGGAAAAATCACTTAACGATTACGTTAACCAAACCAAATGGACTAATCGTAACTACAGTAGTGCGGAGCGTATTGAGTGCAGTATGATGATTACCGTTACGAATTACGAAAACACTACCTTCAATGCAACCATTCAGGTGCAATCTAACCGTCCAGTTTACAATTCTACCTACCAATCACCTGTATTTAATTATCAAGATAAGCAGTTTACCTTTAATTATGTAGAGTTTGCTCCCATATATTTTAATCCGAATGTATTCGAATCAAATCTTACATCGGTTATCACATATTATGTTTACATAATGCTGGGAGTGGATGCCGATACTTTTACAAAAGAAGGAGGAACGCCTTATTTTAAGCAGGCACAAAATATTGTGAATCTAGCTCAAGGAAGCGGCTACAGTGGTTGGCAACAAGTTGATGGCAATAGAACTCGATGGGAATTGGTAGATAACCTTTTATCAAATACTTTTAAAGAGTACAGATTGGCACTTTATAATTACCATCGTTTGGGATTGGATAAGCTTGTGGACAATGCTACGTTGGCCAAGGAGTCCATTGCAGGTTCCATGAAATTGTTTGATCGATTGAACGACGTGCGTCCAAATTCCTTTGTGCTTCAAGCTTTCTTCGACGCTAAATCTGAGGAAATCGCCAATGTTTTTTCTGGAGGTCCAAAAGTCGATATTGTCAAATTGAAAGAAACCTTAAATCAGATTGCTCCTTTGTATGCAGATACTTGGTCTCGTATAAAATATTAGCCAAGTTACAAGTCGTAAATTATGAGTTGTTTGTTTTTAGGACGCATTAAGCAATACGCAGTAAGCTTTTTTTTGCTTCCCGCACCCAAAACCTAACACCCAACACCCATAAAACTAACATCCGTGCATCCGTGGCACTTTTCGGCAATTCATTCATAAAAAATCCACAATATTTTATTTCTGTTTGAAGAACAATTATCTTTGGGAAACTAAATTCAAGAAACTTTGTTAGCAACGCTTACTATAAAAAATTACGCTTTAATAGATCATCTCCAAGTTCGTTTTTCTGAAGGTTTTACAACCATTACGGGTGAAACCGGAGCTGGTAAATCGATTCTTTTGGGCGGACTCTCATTGGTGCTGGGGAAAAGGGCCGATTTGAGCAGTATTAAGAACAGCGAAGAAAAATGTGTGATTGAAGCAAGTTTTAAGATTGAAAACTATCAATTGGAAGACTTTTTTAAAGAATCCGATCTTGATTTTGAAAAGCAAACTATCATTAGAAGGGAAATTTTACCCAGCGGAAAATCCCGAGCTTTTATAAACGATACGCCCGTAACGTTAGATGTACTATCCCAACTAGGTGTTCAGCTTATAGATATCCATTCGCAGCACCAAACGTTGCAATTAACCGATAACGATTTTCAGTTTAAGGTGATAGATGCGGTGGCATCCAATGAAAAAGTATTGGAGAAATACACCCAAAAACTAACACAGTATCATCAAATTAAAAAAGAACTCAAAAAACTGATTGATTTTCAGCAGGAGGCAGATAAGGAATACGATTATAATTCCTTTTTGTTGCAAGAGTTAGAAGCTGCCAATTTAAAAGAAGGAATGCTTGAGGAGCTGGAGGCGACCTACGAAAAATTGAACAACGTAGAGGAGATTTCAGAGAGCATCTCTCATGCACAACAAATTTTAGGAGAAGAGCAAATAGGGACGTTAAGCGGACTCAATGAATTGAAAACGATTTTCAATAAACTTTCGCATTTTGGAGTTTCTTATAAGGAGCTGTATTCAAGGGTGCAATCTGCTTTGATTGAACTGGATGATATTCACGTGGAAATCCAACGCTTAGAGGAAGGTTTGGAAGCCGATCCTCAGCAATTGGAGGAGGTGAACAACAAGCTTCAGTTGATTTATAGCTTACAGAAAAAGCATCATGTTTTAGAGATATCAGAATTGCTGGCGGTACAAAAAGAACTGGCTGAAAAAGTTTCCAAAACAGAAAGTTTGGAAAGCGATATTAAAGAGCGGCAGTTGGAGCTTTTAAAACAAGAAGAAGAATTGGATGCCATTGCCAAAACTATTAGAACAAACAGGGAAAAGGCCATTCCTGCATTGAAAAAACATTTGGAAGCGGTATTAAAAGAGCTTGGAATGGGCAATGCACAGTTTAAAATTGATTTGGAAGCAACGAGTAAGTACTTTTCAAATGGAAAAGATGAACTTCATTTCTTATTTTCAGCAAACAAAGGAGGAAGTTTTAATGAGCTGAGAAAAGTGGCTTCTGGAGGGGAACTTTCTAGAATAATGCTCGCTATAAAATCCCTTTTGGCGCAATACATGCACTTACCCACTATTATGTTTGACGAAATAGATACGGGGGTTTCCGGTGAAATTTCCAACAAAATGGGGGAGATTATGCAACAAATGAGCAAAACCATGCAGGTATTTACCATAACCCATCTTCCACAGGTAGCCGCTAAAGGAGACGCCCAGTTCAAAGTGTTTAAAGAAGACAACCAAGGAGTGACTGCTTCCCAGATGAAAGAATTGTCGGAGGAAGAACGAGTTAGGGAGATTGCAGAGATGCTTGGTGGAAAAGAAGTTTCTGATGCTGCTACAGCGCATGCTAAGGAATTATTGCTGAAGAAAAATTAGTGCATGGCAAACGACAAAGTTGATGAATGATATCCCTGTTAAAAACAAAATAAGCCATTACGCAGACTTAAAAATAGCCCCGTTTGATCCTGCCAAACGAAAAACAAGGCCGCATAGACACCATAAATATTTTGAAATTGTTTATTTAAGCAAGGCAGAAGGATATCATTTCATAGACGATAAAGAATATAAAATCCATGCGCCTACCTTTTACTTCATAAAAAAAGATGCTGTTCATTATTGGGACATCAGTAACAATCCGGAAGGTTATGTAATAATTTTTAAAGAGGAATTTCTAGAAAACACATCCGACAAAACGCTTAATAGCTTGTTGTTTCAATTAATAAACCATCATGAAGAGCGATGCGAAAATCCGAATTTGGTAGAAACACTGTTTTCGCTATTGGTAACGGAATTCAATAAAAGTTTACATCCGAATAAGCATTATTTTGAAGGGCTGCTGAAAGCATTATTGGCACAGATTAATAAAAAATTGGAGCACAAAAATCTTTCTAAGTCAGAAGAGTTTTTAAAGTTATTGTCTGAGAGTCCTGTTAATAATGTTGGATTTTATGCAGATAAACTCGGCGTGAGCAATCAAAAACTCAATCAGTTGTGCAAAGAAAATTTTTCTAAGACTACCACAGAAATCATTGCTTATCATATAAATAAAGAAGCAAAACGACTTTTACGGTTTTCATCGAAATCTATTTCAGAAATTGCGTACACGCTTTATTTTAAGGATGATTCTCATTTTGTGCGCTATTTTAAGAAACATAACGGTATGACTCCGTTAAAATTCAGAAATACATCAAATAGACCATAATAAAATTCAAATAGACCATTTTAAGGTAAATATTACTTTTATTTTTGCCCATCGAACTAAAAACTTACCAAACCATGCGTTCTATTTTATTTTTAACTTTCTTACTTCTAATTTTTGCATTGCCTACCGTAAAGGCTCAGGTTACCGGTCGTGTGGTAGATGCCACCAATGGTGAGCCGCTGGAATATGCTACGGTAGCTATTTACAAGGCAGGTGGAAACACTTTGGTAACCGGAGTGGTAACAGGGCAAAATGGAGAATTTACCTTGGAGGATGTTAAAAAAGGAACGTATTTTTTGGAAACGTCTTTTATAGGCTATGAAACCAAAAAAGGGTCTCAATTTACGCTAGCTAAAAGGAACCAAAAGAAAGATGTTGGTGCTATAGGTATTAATCCGAGTCAGCTTTTTTTAGATGAAGTGGTTTTATCGGGAAAGAAAGCAACAGTAATTAATAAAGTAGACCGACAGGTTTACGAGACAGGCGCTTTTAAAAATAGTCTCGGCGGAAGCGGTACCGACGTTATAAAAAACTTACCATCTGTTTCAGTAGATGCTTTAGGGGAAATATCAGTTCGGGGAAGCGAAGGTTTTGTAGTGTTGTTGAACGGTAAGCCTATTCAGTCCAATGCTACTTTGATTTTGGGACAGTTACCGGCAAATGCTATAGAAAGAGTGGAGCTTATTACGGCACCATCTGCAAAATACGACCCAGAGGGAAAAGCTGGAATTTTGAACATCATTACTAAAAAAGGTGCTGCAGATGGAACTTTTACCCAAATAAATGTGCGAGGCGGTTTTCCCAGTATTGAAGATTATGACAATGCCGAACCAGCGCATCGTTATGGTGCCGATATTACACATAATATTAGAAAAGGCAATTGGAATGTTTCCATGGGCGCCAGTTACCAGCGCAACGATATTCAAGGTAGAAGGGAAGGAGACGTGTTCACCATAATAAACGATACCTTAACCCGTTTTCCTTCGGATGGAGAACGTAGTTTTGATGAGGTAAATTATTCCGGAAGGTTTACAGTGGATTTTACTCCAGACACACTAAACACCTATTCCGTTGGATTTTATGCTGGAAAGCGTTCCAAAGACCGTACGGCAGATATTTTGTATTTTGATAATCACGCAATCACCCCTGCGGATGGCGGCGATCGTATTTATACCTTCCAATATTTTAATGAAAATTTACGGATTCGGAAAGGGGATTTTGTGCTAGGAAGTTTTGATTATGCACATACCTTTAAAAACAATTCTAACATTTCAACCTCTTTTTTATATGAATATACACTGTTGGGTGGCCCTACTACGAATTTGAATCTCGGTTTTCCCGACACCAGCGTAGTTTTACAGGATGAATTTAATACCAATGATAATCCGCTTCACGGGATGCGTTTTCAAGTAGATTACCAATTTAAGCCTTTATCCATCGGTCAATTGGAGACAGGATATCAATTCAGAAATTTAGACCACACAGGGGATTTTGTATACGAACGAAGAAATCAAAATACGGGAGAGTACGAATTGGTTCCCGAATTTTCCAGTGAAGTTGATTTAACCCGTCAAATTCATTCTGGATATCTTCAACTTTCAAAATCTATGGACAAATGGGAATACAGCGCCGGACTTCGTTTAGAAGCGATGGACAGGAATTTGGATTTGAAAGATAAAATTGGAGTGGTAGATACTACGTACATGTATGATTATGTAAAGCTATTTCCTTCCGCAGCAATACAATACACGGTAAATGACGACGTAAAACTGAAAGCAGCATACAGCAAGCGCGTGGAAAGAACAACTTCTTTTAAAATGAATCCGTTTCCCGAACGTGAGCATTCAGAAACGTTGGAGCAAGGGGACCCAACGTTACGTCCGGAATTTATTGATTTGGCAGAAATAGGGGTAACCAAATCTTTTGAAGAGAAAAATTCTTTATATCTTACGGCTTATTACCGAAATGTTGATAACCTCATAAATCGTGTGAATACTGTCTATAACGATACTATTTTAAATAGAATCTATTCGAACATAGGAAGTGGTAAATCCCTAGGTTTTGAAGTGGGATCAGAAATTGAAGTGGCAGAAAAATGGTCTAATTTTGTTGGGTTGAACATTTACAATTATCAAATAGACGGTAATTTCAACGGCAAAACAATTGATGAAAACAGCTGGCAATATTCCATCAACCTGAATTCTACCTACGATTTTTCAGATACCGCTTCGCTTCAGTTTACCTTTAATTATTTATCTGAAAGGCAAACCGCGCAGGGAGAAGATTCCCGATTTTATTCCCCCAATCTTACTTTTCAGAAATCGTTTTTCAACAATCAGCTAACCGCATCCCTGCAGTGGATGAATATGGATATGGGACTTTTTGATACCAATGAACAACGAATTACAACCCAGGAACCGGGGAGCTTTTATACCACTACAAATTATGTGTATGAAGTTGATATGGTAATTTTAAACCTGGCATACACCTTTAATCAGAATAAAAACAAATCGAAGTTTATAGAAAGCGAGTTTGGAAAACGTGAATTCTAGCGGTTTTTGAAGTTTTGTCTGAAAATTTAACGAAGGGCAATTGTGCCAAAAAGGCATTTTAAAATCATCATTTAGGCTAAACGTACGGTTGTTTAGACAAACTTTTAGTTTCGGCCTGTCTAGAAAAATATTGAAAATCAAAGAAGCAGGGTGGATAAATGATAAAAATCTGTTTGAGGCCGACCGTAGGAAGGGCGAGTTATTTTTATCAGTAGCTGTGGGTTGTGTAGTATTTTCTTATATTTTTATAGCAAGCCTAGTCCCGAAGCTTCGGGATTTGGTTCGTTTTTTTATCGATGAAAAAAATGAACATATAAAGTGTAGGTACAATTAGCGCGAGTGTTATAAAATCATAATAAAGGCATTACAATTAAAATAAATTAGATAATTTTGGACTTCTTAAGTTGAATAAGCAATTAACCATAAAGAAATATGTCATATAATTTATTAAAAGGGAAGAAGGGAATCATTTTTGGAGCATTGGATGAAAATTCAATCGCCTGGAAAACAGCCATGAAGGCTCATGAAGAAGGAGCTACTTTTGTATTGACAAATGCACCTATTGCGATGCGTATGGGTCAGATTAAAGAGCTGGCTGAAAAAACCGGATCTGAAATTATTCCAGCAGATGCTACCAATGTTGAAGAGTTGGAAAACCTTGTAGAGAAATCAATGGAAATTCTTGGAGGAAAAATAGATTTTGTTTTGCACTCTATCGGTATGTCAATAAATGTTAGAAAAGGAAGACATTATACAGACGAGAAATACGATTTTACCGAAAAAGGTTGGGATGTTTCTGCGTTGTCTTTCCATAAAGTTTGTCAGACTTTGTACCAAAAAGATGCCATGAACGAATGGGGAAGTATTGTAGCTTTAACCTATATGGCGGCACAACGTGTATTCCCAGATTATAATGATATGGCAGATAACAAGGCATATTTAGAATCTATTGCTAGAAGTTTTGGATATTTCTTCGGAAAAGAAAAAAATGTAAGAGTAAATACCATTTCCCAGTCACCAACTCCAACAACCGCTGGGCAAGGTGTAAAAGGATTTGATGGATTTATAGCCTATGCAGATATGATGTCACCACTTGGGAATGCAACCGCTCAAGAGTGTGCTGATTATACCGTAAGTTTATTTTCAGACCTTACGAGAAAAGTAACTATGCAAAATCTTTTCCATGATGGAGGTTTCTCAAATACGGGTGTAAGTGATGAGGTAATGGCTAAATTCATGAAAGAAGATTAATTTGCCGAAAATAATGATACAAAGCTGTTTGAAAAGTGAGAAGCATGATTAAAATTCACTTTTTAAACAGCTTTATTGTTTATAAAAGCTAGAAAGAAGATGATGCTTGATTTCTCATTTATAATTCCTGTTTACAATCGTCCGGAAGAGATTAAAGAACTGCTGGAAAGTATGCGGGCGCTAACGGGTTCTATTCCTTTTGAAGTGGTAATCGTAGAAGACGGTTCTACCATTTCTTCGGAAAGTGTAGTAAAGCTTTTTGAAGCTGACTTGAATATTTCTTACTACTTTAAACCAAATTCTGGCCCCGGCGATTCTAGGAATTATGGTATGAAAAAAGCCAAAGGAAACTATTATATTATTTTAGATTCCGATTGTATTTTGCCACCGCAGTATTTAGAAGAGGCTAAAAAAGCGCTGGATAAGAATTATGTAGATTGTTACGGTGGACCTGATGCAGCACATGAATCGTTTACCGACCTTCAAAAAGCTATTAACTACAGCATGACGTCGTTTTTAACGACGGGCGGTATACGTGGTGGGAAAAAATCGGTTAATAAATTTCAGCCACGAAGTTTTAATATGGGACTTTCCAAAAAGGCATTTGAAGCGACTGGCGGCTTTGGGAAAATTCATCCCGGGGAAGATCCAGACCTCACCATCCGTTTGTGGAAAGCCGGTTTTGATACGGTTTTAATACCGGAGGCGTTTGTTTATCATAAACGAAGAATTTCTTGGGAAAAGTTTTATCAGCAAGTTCAAAAGTTTGGTCTAACAAGGCCTATTTTAAATAAGTGGCATCCTGAGACCAAGAAAATTACCTATTGGTTTCCATCTGTTTTTGTTTTAGGCTTTCTTGTTTCGTTGTTGTTTTGGGCCGCTGATGCACCTTTGTTGCTAAGGTTGTACGGTTTCTATTTCTTGGCGGTTTTCGCGGAAGCACTTTATAAAAATCGCAGTGCCAAAATCGCATTACTTTCTGTTTTCGCCGTGGTTGTTCAGTTTGTAGGTTACGGATTGGCTTTTGTGAAATCTACTTTTTTAATTACCTTTTCCAGTAAAAATCCGGAAGATATTTTTCCAAAACTTTTTTTTAAGTAATCGAATTAATGGCAGGGAAATTTTTCACATATTTAAAAGCGTTACTAAAAAAGCCAAAAGCATCAATTTTTTTGATGTTTTTATTCATTTCTTCCTTTATTTGGTTTTTAATTTCCCTTTCCGACAATTATATTTCCCATGTAACCTTCAATTTAAACTACATGTCCATTCCAGAGGATAAGCTGGTTTTGGGAAAACCTAAAAAGAATATAACGGTTGATATTGAAGCTTCGGGATTTAAGATATTGAACTATAGAATCTTCAGAAGGGAATTGAATTTACCGTTGGATAATTTCAAAGAAAAAAAAGGAGACCATTTTTACATGCTTCCAGCCCAGGTAGAAAATGTAATCAACAATCAGTATAAATCTTTAGTGGTGCGTAAAATGAATCAGGATTCATTGCTGCTGGATTTAGGGGTGAACAAGAAAAAGTATATAAAAGTAGACCCCGATATTCATTTTGAATTTGCTGAAGACCATCAATTGAAGGATTCATTAAGAATTCAGCCCGATTCCATTTGGGTGCGTGGCCCGGAAGATTTGGTGAAAAAAATTAAGGAAGTAACCACGGAAAAAGGGAACTATAACAACGTAAAAGGCAGTTTTGAATACGTTTTGCCTTTAAAAATCCCAGATTCCGTTAAAGAACTGGAATTTGAAACCAAAAGAATTACGATTAGCGGGACGATGGAGCGGTATTCAGAAAGAATTATTTTGGTACCAGTGCAAGTTCAAAATTTACCAGAAAACACCACGCTAAAATTGTATCCCGATAAAGTCAAACTTATTTGTAAAGCACCCATTTCGCAACTGAAAAATATAAATGAAAACGGCTTTAAAGTGGTTTGCGATTATAATGATATACAAAAAAATAGCGCCGTTGTTATACCGCGATTAGTAGAGAAACCTAAGTATGTTACATCCGTGAAAATGTTGGATATGAAATTGGAATTCTTAATAAAAAAGCAGTAATGTTTGTAGTTGGTTTAACAGGAGGCATAGGAAGTGGAAAATCTACGGTAGCCAAATTTTTCGAAGAAATGGGTGTGCCTGTATTTATTGCCGATGCCGAGGGGAAGAAATTGATGGCGAATAACGAAAGTGTTAAGGAAGCTGTGAAGTCTTTTTTGGGCAATGAAGCGTATCAAGCAGATGGTAAACCCAATACGGCTTATATTGCAGGCATTGTTTTTAAGGATAAAAATAAACTTCAGCAATTAAATTCAATTATCCATCCAGCGGTAGCGACTTCATTTAAAAGTTGGAAAGAACAGCAAACAGCCCCCTATGTCCTAAAAGAAGCGGCTATTCTTTTTGAAAGTGGAAGTTTTAAAGATTGTGACTACATTGTAACTGTGTCTGCTCCAGAGAAACTACGTATTGAAAGGGTGCTGACGCGTGATAACACTGCAAAAGAAGCCGTAGAAGAGCGCATGAAAAATCAGTGGCCCGAAGAGGAAAAAATAAAGCAATCTGATTACGTTATCCAAAATATAAATTTAGAAACTACGCGAGAACTTGTAGGAAAAGTACATTCGTTATTACTTAAAAAAAGTATTTCAACCTAAAAATTTAACATTTTTGTTAACGTTAGGTTAAATGCTTAACATACCTTATTACAAAGCCTTAATTTTGACCAAATGAGTAGACGCTTATTTGTACTTCTGGTAATCTTAATGAGTTTGTCCTTGATGGGGATTATATTCGTTCAGGGTTATTGGATTAAAACAGCAGTAGACGATAAAGAGGAGCAATTCTCCAATATGATTTCCCAAGTCCTTCATTCTGTTTCAGAGAAAATAGAAGATAGGGAGATAAGGGATTATTTCGATAAGTATATTAAGCTTAAAGATAGTATTGGAGATCTAAAAGGAGCCACCTTACGAGAGTTTTTCTTTGTTGAAAAAGATAGGAATAATAACGAAACGCTTATTTATTCCCACGGAATTTTAGAAGAAGATTATGGCATTTCTTCCACGTTCTTTGATAATAACAATGCAGATACAGCAACCATTAAAAATTATACGAGCAAACGCACTACGCAAATTTTTAAGGAGGAGTATGGTATTGATGGTAAGGTGTATTCTCCTGTAGAACGAATTGAAAAGATAGGAGGATTTTCCGCTTTAGATAAAGCACAGTTTGAGGATGTTTTTAAGGAAGCGGCTAAAAGAGTGCCAATTCATAAGCGGGTTAGTAGACAAGAAATTGAACTTTTGCTTCAGAAAGAACTTAAGAATCGAGGAGTAAAACTCAACTTTGAGTATGGAATTTTTAGCAAAGGGTTAGTGACCAAAGTTCGGTCCAGCAACAGGATACAAATGGCACAATCTCGTTACAAAACAGCCTTGTTTAAAGATAGTGAAGGGAATAGCAACTACGACTTGTTGGTGAGTTTTCCTGAAAAAAAGAAATTTCTGATTTCTTCTATAATTGAAATGGCAATACTTTCGGTGGTATTTACGCTTATCATAATCATAGCATATTCAAGTGCACTGTATCAATTGATAAAACAAAAGCAGATTTCAGAAATAAAAACGGATTTTATCAACAACATGACACATGAGTTTAAAACGCCCATTGCCACTATTAATTTGGCATTGGATTCTATGAAAAACCCGAAAGCTTTTGAAGATCCGGACAGGGTAAAGCGTTATTTGCAAATGATTCGGGACGAGAATAAAAGAATGCATGCTCAAGTAGAAAATGTATTGCGTATTTCGAAACTTGAAAAGAATCAATTGGATATAAGTAAAGATAAGGTAGATGTTCACGATATTATAGACGAAGCGATTGCTCATGTAGAGTTGATGGTGGAAAATAGGGGCGGACGCATAAAAACGCATTTAGATGCACCAAGGAGTGAAATATTAGGAAACGATTTTCATCTTACCAATATACTGGTGAATATTTTGGATAATGCTAATAAATATTCCCCGAATGCTCCGGAAATTGATGTTTATACCGAAATTGTAAAAAATAGCATTGTTATAAAAATAAGTGATAAAGGAGCCGGAATGAGTAAAGCCGTTCTTAAAAGAATATTTGAAAAATTCTATCGTGAATCCACTGGGAATATTCACAATATAAAAGGACACGGTTTAGGGCTCGCTTATGTAAAAAGCATTGTAGACGATCACCAAGGTGAAGTTTACGCAGATAGTGAAAAAGATAAAGGAAGTACCTTTTTTATAAAGTTACCTTTAATATAGAAACATGGAAACAGTAAACAAAAAGATTTTATTAGTAGAAGATGACCCCAATTTCGGGATTGTTCTTAAAGATTACCTTTCAATGAACGATTTTGATGTAACCCTAGCCAAAAATGGGATGGAGGGATATGAAAAATTCAGAAAAGATCACTACGATTTATGTATACTTGATGTAATGATGCCTTACAAAGACGGATTTACATTGGCCAAGGAGATTAGGGAAAAGGATGAAAATATTCCGATTATCTTCTTAACGGCAAAGACCATGAAAGAGGATGTTCTGAAAGGTTATAAAGTAGGTGCAGATGATTATTTGAACAAGCCCTTTGATTCGGAAGTATTATTATTTAAAATCAAAGCGATTATTCAAAGGAAGTCAACAGAATCGTTGGCCGATAGTAAGCAATTTGAATTTGAGATTGGTAATTTCCATTTAAATTCGAAGTTACGATTCTTAACTTATAAGGAAGAAGAGCCGATAAAACTATCTCCAAAGGAAAATGAATTATTACGTTTATTAGCATTGCATGAAAATGATTTAATGCCACGGGAGTTAGCGCTAACAAAAATTTGGAGAGACGATAATTATTTCACTTCCCGAAGTATGGATGTTTACATCGCCAAATTAAGAAAATATCTTAAAAAGGATGACGATGTAGAAATATTAAACATTCACGGTGAAGGGTTTAGGTTGGTTGTAAAAAGCGAAGCCGAAAACTAAGGTTGTGAAAAGTCAAAATGTTAGCAGTTTAAAATAACCTAAACTGTTTGTGATAAAAAAAGGATGTCAAAAAAATGGCATCCTTTTTTTATTGTAAAATTCTTAAAAAATTATATAATTGCATGCCAATCGCATTTTAGACCCTACCTATTTTTATAAATTTAACAATTCGTCTTCTTATTGTTAAATTACTGTAAATTTTCACTATTTTTACGGTTCAATCAACTTAAAATAAACAAATGAACAAATTATTAGTTACAATGACACTGTTATTGTACTGTGGTTTTGCGTTTGCGCAATCCGTTAGTGGTAGGGTATCAGATGGACAAGGAACCCCTTTGCCGGGAGTAACCATTCAAGTCGATGGGACTTCAAAGGGTACAACAACCGATTTTGACGGTAATTACACTTTAGCCGCTGCAGAAGGCGATGTATTAGTGTTTACCTACATCGGTATGAAAGCAATCACCAAAACGGTTGGAGCCAGTACAGTTATCAACGTAAGTATGGTAGAAGACGCACAAAGCTTGGACGAAGTTGTAGTTACGGCTTTGGGGATTTCAAGAGACAAGAAGTCGTTAGGATATGCCACTCAGGAAGTGGATGGTGATAACTTTACATTAACTAACGAGCAAAATGTACTAGGCTCTCTGTCTGGTAGGGTAGCGGGGGTTCAGGTTACTGGGTCTTCTGGAGCTAGTATGGGGGGAACTCAAAAGATAAAAATAAGAGGGGTTAACTCAATTAGTGGAGGGGATCAACCTTTAATTGTTATCGATGGAACACCAATTTCAAATGCAAACTTTTCGGGAAGTGATCAAGCAGATTATGGTAATCTCGCTCAAGATATAAATCCAAACGATATTGCGGAGGTAAATGTTTTAAAAGGACCTGCAGCTTCTGCCTTGTATGGAATTAGAGGACAGTTTGGTGTAATAATGATAACTACTAAAAAAGGGAAAAAAGGACCAAAAAAGGTAGGGGTGCAGTTTTCTTCTTCGTTCTCATTGGAGTCGGCGTATAATTTTATTCCATTACAAAATTTATATGGAGGAGGTTCAAGTCAGTCTTTCAGAACTTTACCTAATGGAGATCCTTACGTAGATATTAGTGTGGATGAGAGTTGGGGTCCGAAAATGGATGGTACTCCTGTAAGGCAAGTTTTCAGTTTTTATCCACAAGATCCAGAATACGGACAACTTACTCCTTTTGTTGCACACCCGAATAACGTTGAGGATTATTATAATACAGGGAGTACATTCAATAATAATATATCCATTACCGGTGGTAATGAAAATACCTCTATTAGATTGAGTGCGAACCATACCAATACAGAAGGTGTTGTACCTAATACACATTTAGATCGTACCAATATTGGTTTAAGTGCGAGTTTAAATTTATCTGATAAACTTACGGTATCTAGCAATATAAATTATGCAGGAAATGAAGGTCAGCGACCTTCTCAAGGGTCAGAATACGGGGGAAGTTATTTAGTGCAGTGGTTTCAAAGAAATATAGATATGAACCGTTTGAGGGATTATAAATATGATGATGGTACATTTTTGCACTGGAATTTAAGGAGACCAAGTTCAAGCACTGGAGAATTGACTAATTTTAGTCCGCTTTATTGGAACAATCCATACTTCGAAGCATATGAAAATATAAGCACGGACACAAGAGATCGTTTTTTTGGGGATATTGGGATGTCCTATAAAGTAATTCCTGAATTAGAGATAAGCGGCTTTTTAAGAACCGATATGTTTACTCAGAATATAGAGGAAAGACAGGCTTTTGGCGGAACAAGATTACCATCATATTCAATAGGAAAATATCAAAATAAAGAGTTTAATTATGAACTTTTAGCTCAATACAAAAAGTCTTGGGATAAATTTTCATTGGATGCGACTTTAGGTGGTAATATTTATAAAAGAAATTATTCCTATCTTTCTCAAAGTACTGTAGGTGGACTATCATCACCTGGATTTTATAATATCGATGCTTCAATTGATAGACCAAATACAACTTCCTATCTTCTTCAGAAAGAAATTAGAAGTTTCTATAGTTTGGTGTCTCTTGGCTATGATGGCACATATTTTATAGACGCCTCTATAAGAAATGATAATTCGTCTGCTTTACCAGAGCAGAATAATTCTTACTGGTACCCTTCAGTATCCGGAAGTGTGGTTTTTAGTGAATTAATTAACTGGAAGCCATTGAGTTTCGGTAAAATAAGAGCAAGTTATGCTCAGGCAGGTTCAGATTTAAGTCCATACCAAACAAGCGTTTATTATGGTGTTGGAACGGTATATGATGGAGTGAATACACTTTTTGTGCCAGACAGACTGAATAACCCAGTTATTGAACCTTCATTTTCAAACTCCTTTGAGGCTGGGATGGAACTTAACTTCTTCAGCAATAGACTGGGCTTTGACTTCACTTATTATCAGCAAAAAAATAAAAATCAGATATTGAATTTGGACGTATCTGGAACCAGTGGCTATAGTTCTAGTATTATTAATGCGGGACTTATAGAAAATGATGGTTATGAATTAACAGTTAGGGCTACACCTTTGCAAAGTGAAAATTTTGCTTGGGATTTTACCTTTAATATAAACAAAAATGAAAGTGAGGTAGTGGAACTTGCACCTGGTATAGATGTATACACATATGATTCTACAACCTATGCAAGTGTTACGAGTTATTTAAACTCTTATGTTGGAGAGCCATTTGGTAGCTTAGTTGGACAAGCTTATCAAAGGGATGAAGCTACTGGACAGATATTATTGGACGACAATAATATGCCTTTATATACAGATGCAACGCATAACTTTGGTTCTGTTTTGCCAGATTTTAATGGTGGTTTTCAAAATACATTCAGAATTGGTCAATTTGCTATTACAGGAATGATTGATTTTCAAGGTGGGGGGCAATTTTTTAGTAGATCTAAAATGCTAGCTGTAAGAACTGGACAAGATGCTCTAACGGTTGCTACAAACGACAACGGTATGAACGTAAGGGATCCTTTAGATCAAGGCGGGGGAGTTAAGGTTAGCGGTATTTCTGCTTCAACTGGTCAAGAAGTGACAGCTTATGTAGACGCCCGTTCCTATTATAGAAATACTTTGGGAAGAAGAATCTATGAAGAGTGGCTGTACGACGCTTCATATGTGAAGCTAAGGGAACTAAGGGTACAATACACCTTAGGAGAATCTTTAATGGATAAACTTCCTTTTGAAACCATGAGTTTATCATTAATTGCTAGAAACCCTTTAATGATTTGGCAAGAAGCTCCTGAAGGGATAAATCCTTCGGAAATATCTACGGGTGCACAATCCATTAGTTGGTATGAATCTGGACAACTACCCACCGTTAGGTCTTATGGGGTGAATTTAAATGTTACATTCTAAACAGATGAAGATGAAAAAAATAAATATATATATATTGTTAATAACACTCGTATTGAGTAGTTGTAGCAAT
The DNA here is from genome assembly GCF_023721415.1 of Galbibacter mesophilus. GTDB lineage: Bacteria > Bacteroidota > Bacteroidia > Flavobacteriales > Flavobacteriaceae > Galbibacter > Galbibacter mesophilus. The sequence goes on from NZ_JAMQVC010000002.1 coordinate 84,582, forward strand.
TTTGATGATGACATCAATTCCAATCCGAATGCTCCTAATCAAGCTTCGGGAATGCAATTAATTGCACAAGCTCAATTGTCCCTTCCAGGTCTTAGCTCGTCTCCGCAAGGTGAATTTATGGCTCAATATCTGGCAGAATCTCAATATGTGGGCGTGTCTTTATATCCCATGCAAAATACTAGCTTTTATGGATGGTATCAGGGACCATTGGCAGACCTTGAAGCGGTTTTAACGTCTGAAGATTTATCTGCTGCAGATGGACCTGTAGTGAATCAATTAGCAGTGGCTAAAATTCTTAAGGCATATTATTTTTGGAATATTACAGATAGGTGGGGGGATGTTCCTTACACGGAAGCTTTAAAAGGGCAAGAAAATTTTACGCCGAAATATGATACCCAGGAGTCTATCTATAATGATTTGTTTAATGAACTTAAAGAAGCCGCTAATATGATGGTAAGCGGGGACTTAAGCAATGATATAATTTATGGAGGCGACATGCAAAAATGGAGGAAATTGTCAAACTCTATAAGACTTTTGATGGCATTGCGATTATCGGAAGTAGATCCTGCCAAAGCGCAAGCCGAATTTGTTGACGCAATGGGAGATGGTGTACTTTCTTCCAATGAAGATAATTTATTTTTTCAGCATTTGGCTGAAGCCAATAATCAAAATTATTGGTATTCCCAAATTGTGGACAGAAACCGGGAGTGGTGGGCGATAACTGAAGGCATGGTTTCTCAAATGAAGCCTTACGATGATCCTAGATTACCAATTTATGCTAATCCTGCACGAAGTAATGGAGAATACGTGGGTATGTTGTATGGGGAGGAAGAAAATATTGGGACAGAGGAATATTCATTACTTGGTGATGATATCTACGCTCAAGATGCCCCAGTTTATCTGCTAACCTATGCACAGGTTCTTTTTGCTATGGCAGAGGCATCAGAACGTGGTTGGATAGCTGGTGATTCAGAAGGTTATTACAAGACAGCAATTGAGAATTCAATTTTGCAATGGACTGGAACTACAGATGGTGTTTCGGATTATTTAGCACAACCCGATATAATGTTTAACGGGAATTCTGCTATGGAACAAATTGCTTTACAACGTTGGATTCATCTGTATATGTTTGGTTACGAAGCGTGGGCAGAATGGAGAAGAACAGGATTACCGGATATATTTGTTTCACCTAATGGAGTGGATATTCCAACAAGACTTGGTTATCCAGACAATGAAGCTTTTAATAATGAAGAAAGCTATAACGAAGCTATTCAGAGACAATTTGGTGGTCAAAATGATATTTATGGCAAGATTTGGTGGGATAAATAGAAAAATACTACTTTTCCTTTAATTTACAAACGGCTCGATTTTCGAGCCGTTTTTTTATTCCCTCTCCTTATCAATAATCTATTTGTTGAATTTTTCTTCGACTTATTAAGTGTCGTATTTCAGAAACAGCTTAAACTATTCAATAAGCCTTCATAAAAACTACACTACTCTTTCTTTTTAATTTTAAGACTATTTTATGTTAAAAACAGCTTATATTCTTTAAATTATATTTTATTTCTATATTTTAATGCTTTATTTCATTAATTTGATTGGTGATATAAATATTTAAACAACTTAAAATTTGAATATGAATAGAGTATTAATTACAATGACACTGTTATTGTACTGCTGTTTTGCTTTTGCACAATCGGTTAGCGGTACAGTAACAGATGCACAAGGGACACCATTACCAGGAGTAACTATCCGGGTAGATGGAACTTCTATCGGTACCACCACCGATTTTGACGGAAATTACACCATAAGCACTTCACAAGGAAATGTTTTAATATTTACCTATGTCGGCATGAAGACTATAAGCAAAACTGTTGGGACAAACGCGGTTATAAATGTCAGCATGATGGAAGACGCCCAGAGCTTGGATGAAGTTGTAGTTGTAGGGGCTTTTGGTCAAGCTGCCAAGAAAAAATCAGTCAGTAATGCAATTCAATCGGTTTCCTCAGAGCAGTTACTGGAAGGGAACCAAAATAATATGGTTAATGGCTTGCAGGGAAAGGTGTCGGGAGTTACCATTTCGAATTCTGGCGGTGCTCCAGGAGCTTCTTCCGTGATTTTAATTCGAGGAGGTAATTCTATTACGGGAAATAATCAACCGTTATTTGTGGTGGATGGTATTCCCATAGATAACTCTACTGAATCGAGTTCTCAAGTTGCAAGCATAAACCGGGCATCGGATATTAATCCAGAAGATATTGAGAGTATTTCGGTTTTAAAAGGACCAACAGCAGCGGCTTTATATGGTATTCAGGCATCAAATGGTGCGGTAATAATAACTACCAAGAAAGGAAAAGCCGGCGTTAGTAAAGTAAGTTATTCCGGTTCGCTGTCAGTCGATCAAATTTTGGGTACTCCAGATGTTCAGACTATATATGGACAAGGTGAAGAAGAGTCGGACGGAGAGATTAATCCAGAATCTTCTTTTTCATGGGGTAATAAAATCCTTGATGGATCACCAATTTATAGAAATATTGATGATTTCTACAAAACCGGGATTACACAAAATCATAACGTTAGTTATTCCGCAGGAAGCGAAAAAAGCAATATCTATTTTTCAATTGGTGACATTTCCCAAGATGGGATTATTCCTAGTACAGCTTACGATAAAACGTCCTTCAAAATAAATGCAAATTCAAAGTTTGGAGAAAATTTTACCGTTGGCGTTTCCGGAAATTATATAAATACTTCTATTGCAAGTACAAGACAGGGTAATGCTACTGGTGGTAGCTTTAACAGTTTGCTGTCATATCCTGTAAACGTGAATGCAAGAGATTATTTAAATCCGGATGGCTCCCAGAAGAAATTTTTCAGCGATCAGCAATTCGATAATCCTTATTGGAGTATCGCAAACAGTCCCAATACCAACGATGTCAGACGTTTAATAGGGGTTATAAACTTGAATTATCAATTTTTAAACGACTTTCATGTAACCTACAAAGTAGGTACGGATGATTATAATGAATATAGTAAAAGAATCACTGGAAATGGATCTTTGGTAGAAAATAGAGAAGATGGTTTTATAAGTCAATATGAAAAAGACCACTCCAGGTTCACTTCCATGTTGTTGTTGCGGTACAATAAGAAAATAACGGAAGATATTACTTTAGATGCCATGATGGGTAATTCGATTGAAGAGTTGGATATTCGTACGACCTACACTTCTGGAGACGGATTTCAAACACCGGGCATATACAGTGTGGCCAATGTGGCAAAAGAAGATCAAACAGTTAATGAGTTGATTCGTCGGAAAAGAATTATAGGTTTGTTTGGTGAGTTAAAGCTTGGTTGGAAGGATGCTCTATTTTTAACAGCAACAGGAAGAAATGATTGGACCTCGACGATCCGTCCTGAAAAAAGGTCTTTCTTTTATCCTTCCGTAGGAGCGGCAGCGATACTTACCGATTTGTTCGAAATTCCAACCGATGGCACCCTAAACTATTTAAAGTTAAGAGGTACATGGGCTAAAGTAGGTAAAGATGCACCCATAGGGGCTTTGGAAAGCTCATTAGGTAAAAACATTAATGGCTCCGCTAGTTCGGCCTATGCTTGGAATGGGGTTAATGTAGGGAATCCTGATTTAGAGCCAGAATTTACCGATAGTTATGAAGTGGGGGCCGAAGTAAGATTTTTGAACAATCGGTTGTCTCTGGATATGTCCTATTATTATAGTTTATCAGATAATCAGATATTGAGGGATATTCGGGTGCCCCCAACAACAGGAACCTTTTTTGCCACACTCAATGGCGGATCTATAAAAAATACCGGATTTGAAGCTTTACTCTCCGCAAAAATCTTAAGACCGAAGAACAATGGATTATTCTGGTCTTCTGATTTCAATTTTGGGATGAATCAAAGTACTGTGGAAGAGCTGCCTGGCTTTTTAAATGAAGTATATCTTTCCGATTCATTTACTTTTCGAAACTCAGCAGCAGGAGCAGCTATTTTAGATGGTTCTCTATTCGGATTGAGAGGTAGGCAGCCAACAAAAGACGATAATGGTAATATCATTATTGATGATAGTGGCTTACCCGTTTTAACAGATCAAACTTATCCAAACGTAAATAGAATGCCAGATTGGACTCTAGGGATAACAAATACGTTTAGATATAAAGGAGTTTCTCTTTCTTTTTTATTGGATATAGTTTATGGGCAGGACGTGTACAACGCTACCGAGTCGGCCATGATTTACTACGGACAAAGCCCTATAACGCTCGATAGGGGTGAACAAGTTACTTTTACAGGTGTAGACCCAGTTGGGAACCCTAGGGAAGTTACCACTACAAAGGACCAAAACTATTATACTAATTATTACTCCTTAGATTCTAACAATTTTATTGAAGACGGTTCATTTGCCCGATTAAGATATATAACATTATCCTATAGGTTTCCAAGGGAACTAATCGAAAAATTCTCGTTGTCCTCATTGGAATTATATACCACGGGAAGAAATTTATTCACAATTACGAATTATAGTGGAGTAGATCCAGAGGTTAATACTTTTGGAGCAGGGGTATCTGGTGCAGGTTCCACCTACATCGATAATCTCGGTACTCCAAACACCAAAGGCTTTGACTTGGGTTTGAAATTCACATTTTAACATAACAACAATGAAGATAGTAAAATATATATATATACGACATTATTGATAGTAACTGTTTCGTGTTCAGATGATTATTTTGATGTGAATACTTCTGAAACAGCTCCAACTACAAAATCACTGGCACCCCAATACAGAATTCAAGGTGCTATTGAAAATACTACCGGTACGGCCCAATATAGGGGAACGCGGGAAGTTCTTGGAATTGTACAATATGGATCACAAAATGTGGCGAACTATTATTCAGAAACCTGGAGCTCTTTTTTAACATCAGGTAGCTATTTTTTCTGGCAAAATGCGTATGTGTATGCTTTGCCAAATACTGCAGATTTAATTGTTTTAGGCAGGGAATACAACGCCCCCAATTATGTAGCGGTTGGTAAAATTTTAAGGGCCTATGTTTATGGAATGGCGACAGATCAGTATGGTTCGATTGTGACGGAAGATACTTACGATGGAGAATCCTCCATGAATCTTACACCTCAGTTTGTTAACCAAGAAGAAGCTTACAAAACAATTTTTTCTTTGTTGGATCAGGCTATTGAAGAATTGGATCAACCCAGTGAAATTGGTTTAAATATTGAAGAAGGAGATGTTCTTTATGAAGGCGATGAGAACTCTTGGAAGCAATTTGCTTATGCCTTAAAAGCACGGTATATGAATCATTTGTCTAAGAAATCTTCTGGAGAGCTGACTTACAACCCTCAAGAGATAATAAATTTATGTCAAAAAGCATTTTCATCAAATCAAGACAATGCTAAAGTTCAGTTTCTTGGGGGGGAGGCAGTAAACCAAAATCAACCATTCAGTGAGGATGGTTTTGGATCTACGCGATTTGATTTCTTTTCTGAGTTTTTTGTGAAATTACTTAAAAACCCTCTGAATTTAGAAGAACCTTTTGAAGATCCTAGGTTGCCCACAATTGTACCGGAAGCAGTGAATGGAGGATACTTCGGAGTTAGAACGGGAGCTGGAGTGGACACCGACACCGATTCTTATGATAATTATTCCATAGGAAATGGCGGTTTTTACACCAAACCAGATTCCCCAACCTACATGATGACGTATAGTGAAGTTAAATTTATTGAAGCCGAGGCCAGATTTAGATCTGGCGATAAAAGTGGTGCTTTTGCGGCAATGAAGGAAGGGGTGCAAGCAGATCTAGATAAGTTAGCAGTTCCTCCAGCCAAAATAAGTACATATTTAAACAAGTTGGATGATGAAGTGGGCATTTCGAAAATTACCTTGTCTCATATAATGGTACAGAAGTATATAGCCAACATGTTGAATCCAGAAACATGGGTAGATATGAGGAGAATGGACTACGATGATACTATTTATCCTGGCCTAAAAAGACCGGAAAATGTTAATTTGGATATATTTCCTAATGAAGATGATTGGATTCAAGCCATGATGTATGAAAATAACGAAGAAAGTAGAAACTATGAAAACATTCCAGATAACAATCCAGCAATACGATTAACGACTCCTCTTTGGTGGAATATGCCGGAATAATCTTATTTACTAAAACTGAAATCCCAAAACTTAGGATAACAAAAGTTGACTAGGTTTTGGGATTTTTACGTTTTATATTAGCCTGTAAAACAATTTAATGCAGTAACAAGCTTTTCGATGTCCTCTTTTGTATGGTGTGCGCTAAGCACAATTCTACTCATCAATTCATCATTTTCTGTTGGGTAGCGAAAACTAGTTATCAAGATGTTGTTTGCAAGTAAATGTTCAGTAAGCCTTTCGTTGAAAAATGTGAATGTAGGATGGTCGCTTAACTGAACAAACAATTCTTTCTTCTTCAAATTGTTATAAAATAAATCTTGGTTTTCCCGCAGTTTCTTAAGTCGTTCTTCGTAAATGCTAGATGCATCTTTTAAAGTTGAAACTGCCGCAGGAAGAGCAGGAGAAGCACCACCATAAGTATCTGTTTTTTGTATAGATGCTATCCTGGTTTGAGTGCCAAAAATGGCGCCTGCTTGCACACCAAATCCTTTTCCCAGAGAACCACAGACCACTATTTCTTTGGCGTTAAATTGTTTCAGTAATTTATACACACCTTCGCCAGTTTTCCCAAGAACACCAAATCCGTGGGAATCGTCAACAACTAAAATGGTTTCAGTGAGATCCAAATTTTTTAAGAACGGATAACTGGGGTAAGTGTTTTCAGTAAAATCGACTGAATCAAAGAATATTACTTTTTTTTTATCTTTTTCAGATTGTTGAAATACTTTTAAAAAATGATGGTAATCTATACAAGCGGTTTCATTTTTAGTGAAAAGCGATGAATGTGTATGAGGAACAATCAATTTTTGGTATTCTTCCGAAGAAAAATAATGACTAACCAGTTGGGAAGCCAAATATCCGGATGAGAGCGTACAACAGCTTTCGCTGCCAATTTTCTTTGCTAAATATGATTCTACTTCTTCAAAAATAGAGAATTGTATATTCGATTTTCGGGAAGCACCATAGTTGGTTCCGTACTTTTGAATATTCTCAATAAAAATTTGTTGAAAATCGGACAACGTCTGCAAGCCCAAATATGCCGTGCCTCCAAAATAAAGAAAGTCGCCTAATTCAGTAGTGATTTTTCTATCGGGAAATTCATCAACTTTTGTAATCATAGTTATAATAAGGTTACCCCAGATCCTCCTTCCGAAGGGAAAATAACTTTACCACCTTCTAAAATTTCAACGCCTTTTGCGATATCGTGTTTTAAAAGCATGGCACCATCCATATCTACATAATCCAATTGCGGCAATAGTTGTGCGATAGCAGAAATTCCTACCGAAGACTCCGTCATACACCCAACCATTACTTTCATTCCCAACTCTTTGCCGCGTTTAATCATTCGTAGCGCAGGTGTAAGTCCGCCGCACTTCGTTAATTTTATATTAATTCCGGTAAAGTGCCCATGACATTTATCCACATCTTCTTCAGTAATGCAACTTTCATCAGCAATAATGGGCAGAACACATTTGTCGATTATCTGCTTGTAACCTTCTAAGTTATCAGCAGGTAAAGGCTGTTCTAAAAACTCAACTCCCAACTCTTTCAATTTTGGAGCAAGTTCCAGCGTTTGCTCAGGAGTCCATGCATTGTTGGCGTCAATTCTAAAAATAGCGACGGTATGCTCCCTTAATTGTTTTACAATTTCAAGGTCGTTTTGTGTTCCTAATTTTATTTTATACAGAGGCCACGGTTTTTGGAGCATTTTCTCCACCATTTTTTCTACGGAATCAATCCCGATAGTGTAATTGGTTATAGGATAACTTTCGTTGCTTGTTCCCCAAATTTCATACAATGGTTTTCCTTGAAGTTTACCATAAAGATCGTGTGCAGCTAAATCTAAAGCGCATATAGCAAAATTGCTTAACCCTTTGTCCTTCAAAAAAGTATGAAAACCTTCAGGTTTGTCAAAATTGAAATCATTGATTTCTTTTTCAATGCCACGAATTTCTTCCATCATGGAAGCAACAGTAATTTTGTAATACGGATTGGCGGTGGCTTCTCCATAGCCCGTTTTTCCGTTAAGGTGAAGACCAACTACTAAACTGTCTTGAAAATCGTGGGATTCACGAGAAATACTGAAGGTGTGCTCTAATTCCAGCACATATTTTTTTAGGGAAACTTGCATGAAATGTTGTTTTGTACGAAGATATAAAATGAACTATTAAAACAGCGTGTATTGTAGAAAAAAAGCGAGCATTTACTCTGCAAAGAATAAATGCCCGCCGTTGGGTTTGGTTGGTTGTTGGTATGGTGTTTTAATCAATCTTTACATTTTCTACAATTTTCGGACTTCCATTGTAGGAAACTTCGCCACCAGAAGATTTATGAATGGCTATTTCATTGGCAGCGTTTACTTCAATGTCTGCACCGCTACTGGCATCGGCTTTTACAATTTTAGCTTTTAATCGGTGGGCATTTATATCGGCGCCGCTGCTAGCATTGGCCTTTAGTGTTTCTGTAACACCGTACACTTCAATTTCGGCACCGCTGCTCGCTTTTAAAGTGACACTAGTTGCTTGTAATTCGGCTTCAATGTCGCTACCGCTGCTGGCATCCAAGGAAATTTCGTTGGCTTCAATAGTTCCCATGGTACTCATGTCTGCTCCGCTGCTGCTTTCCAAACTAACAATTTTGGGCAAGGAAACATAGACTTTTTTAGAAGAAACCCTACCAATAGGTTCTTTACAGCTAATTTTTAAGGTTCCATTGCTAACGCTTGTTTCTATTAGGTCGATTACATTTTCATCAGCCTCTACTTTTATGGAAGTACTTTCTGATTGTGTTACAAAAACGTCCAGCCCTTCGGTAGCTTTTACAGATTCAATGGTTTCATCAGCTCCGCGCTGTTCGGTAATTACATTTCCATTTCCTTTCACGCCGCCACCAAAATTTAGGTTGCACGAGACCAGGAACAGTGAGATTACGAAAGATATTACTACTTTAATTAATGTACTCATGATTTTAGTTTTTTTGATTGATTTACAGACTGTCTTTTACTACAGTTTTAGGTTCTTCAATTTCTAAAGAATCTATTGTTTCTATTTCTTCGGAAGGATTTTCTTCTTCTGAAATTTCCTCTTCTACAGGGCAATCTAGACATGTAAGCACTCCTAAGTCGTCCATTAGCCAAGTGTGGTTTGCCAAAGACCTTCCGTAGTAATTTTGATCATTTTTAATATCCCCTCCAATTTTATAACGTACTGAATTGTGAATCTTAACAAATCTATCCTGTGGTATAAAAACAGTTATTTCTACTTCTTGGTCACGAAACTTATTTTTAAAATCGGTAGTTAGGTAATTGTTCAAGTATAAAACATTGTTATCCAAATTAAAAGAGTATTCTATTTTATCAGCTCTTTCAAAAGCATTGCTGTAATTATTTCCCTGCGATTTTTTCTCAATTTCTATCCGTGCTTCGTTGTTTGGGGATTGCTTAATAGTGACTTGCACCACTTCACTGTAGATAAGTTTTCTATCGCCGTCCATTGCAATATCAAAATCAGAATCACGGAAATACCGATTCTTTAAGTTTTGGGCTTCTACCATACGTATCTCTAAGGTATCCGCAGAGGTTAGCGGGATAGTTTGCGTTTCCGTTGCGGTGGCATTAAAACTGTATTCGGTCGCTGTTTTTACTCCTAAAGTTATAAGACCAATAATAGATAGCAGCCAAACCCCTAACAGTGTAAATTTAGCAACATTTCCTATGGATTTCAAGTTGTTAACTAAAATCTTTAATCCTAAATAGAATAAAAAGAAAAATGGAATTCCAATGGCAAAGAAAGACAGGAGGGAGATAAGCCACACAGGGGCGTCTACCGTTATGTCTATATATTCTTGCCAGGGCTGGTGTCCCCAGAAGTCAATCGTGCCTGCTGTGAATAAACCTATGAAAAGCGCTATTAAAACTGTGGCGGCAGTAACAATTACAATAATTCCAATGAACTTTGCTAAAACTTTAAAAAAGAATAGAATAACGGACATTATCGAGTCAAAAAAATTCTTGGAATTTTTTTTTACAGAAGCGCCCATCTTGTCGTAATCTACACTTTTCACTTTTTCGGTAACACCATCAAAGCCTTCCTTGATTTTTTTTTCGATATTACTGATGTTAACCGGTTCCCCTGTCATGGCAATTTTCTGGGCAGTGGTAGCTGCTTCTGGAACCAAAATCCAAAACAGAATGTAAACCAAAATACCAAATCCTGAAAAAATAGTGGTAAGGATGAAAAGCAAGCGTACCCAAAGAGCATCGATACCTAGATAATGACTTAAACCAGCGGAAACACCACCGATATATTTATTATCGGTATCCCTAAATAATTGCTTACGTTCTTTTTTGGCGTGTGAGGTTTTTGCTTTTGGCTCATCCTCAAAGATTTCTTCATCTACCAAATAATCTTCCGGTTGTCCCATAATGGCGATCACTTCCTCTACTTCTTTGATGGTAACCACCTGCCTATCGTGTGATAGTTTTTCAGAAAAAAGTTCCGCTATTCTTGCTTCAATATCAGCAATTATTTCAGCTTTACCTTGGGAGTCGGTAAAAGATCTTTTAATGGCGTCCAGATAGTGCTGGAGCTTTATATACGCATCTTCATCTATGTGGAAGAAGGTGTTTGCCAGGTTTATATTGATTGTCTTATTCATAGTTAGTGCTTTTATTTTGTTACCAGGTTAACTGCATTTCTTAACTCGTCCCAAGTGGTGTCGAGCTCTTTTAAAAATAGCTTACCTTCATCGGTAAGGGTGTAATATTTTCTTGGTGGGCCAGAAGTGGATTCTTCCCATCGGTAGCTTAGCAAGCCGGCGTTCTTAAGTCTTGTGAGTAAGGGGTAAATAGTACCTTCTACTACAAGCATTTTTGCGTCCTTTAGGGTTTCTAGAATTTCAGAAGCATATTTATCCTCATTTTCTAAAATGGATAGAATGCAGTATTCTAAAACCCCTTTGCGCATTTGTGCTTTTGTGTTCTCTATATTCATGGTTTCATGATACTTTTGTTAAACGGTTCGTTTTTTGATTGATCTTTTTGATTTGATTGATGATGATTAATGCTATTTGATGAATGCAATAGTAAAAGGGTATTTGTAAGCCGTTCCTTCATTGGCACGAATGGTGGCTATAATGCTGCAAAATACATCCATTATTAATAGAGCTATACCCAACATTCCCAAAAGTGAAATTAGGCCCGCGTTCCAACCGAAACCGCTGAAATGCTCGAAATTAAAATCCACTGCATGTCGGTTATGCTCCAAAAGGTCTGCAAGTCCCACAAATTCCCAAGCTGTAAATAATACTACAGGAATTGCTATTAGGCCCAGCACAATGCTGTATAATAAAATGCTTATTTGAAAATTGATGGCCTGTTTTCCATTTTCATCTACAAATGGCAATTTTTCCCTGTTGGATGTCCACAAGAGTAGTGGAATAATAAAGTTCCCAAATGGGATAAAATACTTGGAAAAGGTTGAAAGATGTATAACCGCCGCCAAGTTTTTTTCATGTTTACTGATGGTTGATTCCATGTTCGTTTTTTGATTTGATGCTCCAAAATGGAGAGTTGATTGATGATTAATTAGAAATTGAATTATATAACCTACTAATTTCTATTGCAAATATATATCTAAAAAAAGGTATTATGCAAAACATAGTACTCTAATTTAACAAGAATTTAAGAGTATTAAGGAATGTTTTATAAGAAGTAATTTAAACTTTTTGAGTTGAAGCGAACCTGCCTCGCCGGCAGGCAGGAATTAATGGTTTTGTGCCTCTATGAAGTTTTTTTGAGCTGCATAGCAGTGCTACGGAGCAAGAAAAAGAAGAAATAGAGGTGCGAAATAGCAAATTTTTAGCCAATTTGTAAAAGTTTAAATAACTTCTTTAATTACTTTTGAAGAAATTATCCATTCCGAAGAATGTTGTCGTGCATTTGGAAAGGAAATTTAAAAAGTTTTTAAAACCTATTATATATGAAATTAACTCCTTCGGAACTCAATAAATTCTCAATGTTTAAATTGCCTTCTGCTTGGTTGTGTGGGGTGCGTGTAATGGCCATTAATGATGAAAGTTGTACGACATCTGTAAAGCACCGATGGATTAACCAAAATCCATTCAATTCTATGTTCTGGGCAGTGCAAGGAATGGCTGCGGAATTGTCAACAGGTGCTATTGTAATCGGGAAAATACGCGAGCAAAATCATAAAATATCCATGCTCGTTGCTAACAACAAAGCGAACTTTTCTAAAAAAGCCACAGGAAGAATTACTTTTGAATGTAACGACGGTCATTTAATAGATGAGGCCATTAAAAACACCATCGAAACAGGGGAAGGACAAACCTTTTGGATGCAGTCCATCGGTAGAGATGAAGCTGGAGATGTAGTTTCCACATTTGATTTTGAATGGACCGTTAAAGTAAAATAATTTAGAAGAGACTTTTATAATTTTTTGTACTGCCCTAATCCCTGAAACGGATTAGGGTATTTTTATTGGCGACTATTTTTATTTTAGAATTTCCAATTTGCATAGAGCTTTATAGCTTCTTCTTTTAATATGCTTAATAAAGATTAAAATTTTTAACGGAAACACGGTAAATAATCTATTATAAGCTAGTTAATTACTGAATGTGTATTAGGGATTTTACTCTTCATTTGAATTGCTTAATTTTTTTATGATTAAAAAATAATGAAATAATACTCTATTATCAACCATTTAAAGAGTATATAGGTTTTTTTGTAGAAAAAAAACTAACTCTTAATTTTTTATTATAGAAAATTTATATATGTTTGTGTTGTGTATATTAATTAACAAATCTATTTAAAAAATGAACAAAAAATTACTTATTGTCGCTATGCTCTTCGGAGTGGTCCTGGTTTCTAATGCTCAAGAGCAAGGGAAATTTAGAGTTGGATTGGATATCGGTTACACTATACCTAAAGGTGGTGGTGGTGTTATGTTTGATATCGAACCCAAATACAATATTGCAGATAACATGAATGTTGGTATTCGTGTAACCAGTGCTGCAATGGCGAAAGAAATTGAAGCGAGTGGAGGATCTGCCGAAGCTAAACTTTCCTCTACAGTATCTTACTTAGGTACATACGATTATTATTTTCATAGTGGTTCTGGATCTTTCGCGCCTTACTTAGGAGCTGGTTTAGGTTACTATGGTCTGGGAAATTTTGAATTTGACTCAGATACTGCTTTTGACGGAGCTGAATTGGATGTTGATGGAAAGTTTGGAGGAATGATTCGAGGTGGTTTTGAATTGGGTAAATTCAGACTTGGAGTAGAGTATAACATTATTCCTAAAACGGACTTGGGTAGTTCATATGACGATGGCATGGGGAATAGTGTAACAACTTCAGGCGAAATTAAAAATAGCTATTTCGGAATATCCCTTGGATTCTATTTAGGTGGCGGTAAATGGGGCAAATAAAATTTACACACCATAATATAGTTTTAAAGGTCGTCTAAGTTTCTAGACGACCTTTTTTAATCCTGCTTATTTATGTCATAAACCTCTGTACAGGGTTGCATAGGTGGTTTAAACCTCTAGTTCTTTTTAAGGATCTAACGTTCTGTATTGTTTATTTGCATAAATGACTCTTAAAATATTGATTTTCATTACGTTAAAATTTTTACAAAAGCAAATTTCTGCTTCAAATGAACTATGATTTTTCCCAATAGAGTTAATAATTATTCAATTTTGTTATTTTCCCAACTGATTCTGATAACTTAGTGATATAATTTGTTCTATTTTTGGTGACTGATAAAGATTTATAAGAATGTCTGAATTAGATTCGAGAATATTATTTGAAGAATTGGAGGCTTTTTTTGAACAAAAAGGAAGCACTACTGCAGATGGTGGAGTGTTAAAAATTGATAGTGAAAAAGGAGTAGGAGAAGTTTCTTGCGTGCAATTATTTAAGGGATTGGAATTACTCTTGTTTGATGTTGCCTTGCAACAGCCCTTAGAATTTAGCTATAAAACGGAGAGTGATGCATTTATCCATTTTCTATCGATACAAGAGGGAATGATGCAACATAGTTTTGGTCCTGATGAGGAAATGCAAACCGCGTTTCGTTTTCAAAATGTAATTTTAGGAAGTACAAAAAAGGCTACATCTTATTTCTATCTTCCTAAAAACACCAAGCTTAAATTTGGTTTAATCACTTTGTTCAAAACCAATTTTGAACCTTCCCATAATTTTAGAGGTCAACTTCCAGTTTTGTTGAATAACATTTTTAAAGGCTTTGCCGGTAAACATAGATACACCTATTTTGGAGATATTTCGGACAGGGATTCGGCCTATTTAAGTAAAATTTTTAAACTATCTAATCATCGATTAGAAGATAGACTAAATGTTGAAGCTGCTGTGTATCATTTGTTGGCCTCCAAGTTAAAGGATCACGATCAGGATCAATCTAAAGAAGCGAGAAAAGACGAATTAACCCAAACGGAAATTTCAAGTCTGTTAAAACTGAGTGAATATATAAGCAGAAATTTAGATAAAACCTTAAAAATTAAAGAGCTTGAACGGGAGAGTGGATTAAATCAGAAAAGAATTCAGTACGGTTTTCAACAATTTTTTGGGTTCAGTGTAAATAAATACATAGTGAATTTAAGAATTTTAAAGGCTAAAGAGCTTTTGGAAAACACCGATTTAAGTATATCTGAAATAGTTTTTAAAATTGGGTTGAGCAGTCGTAGCTACTTTTCTAGAATTTTCTCTGAGAAATACGGTATCCTTCCCAAAGAATACAAATCAAATTTGCATTTGTCTAATCCAACTTTTGAGCTTTGCTATTATTCCACAGCAAGCAAAAACCTGAAGCATGATGATTTTAGAGATATTTTACATGAAGCAAATAAGTTTAATGAAAAACATTCCATAACGGGCTGCCTTATTTATCATGAAGGTTATTTTATGCAGTTGCTGGAAGGAAACAAAGACCATGTCGAGTCTATATATCAACAGATTAAATTAGACAAAAGACACTCAAACCTTAAGATTATGTTTACAGGTTTTAAGTCTGGACGTATATTCGACGAGTGGAGTATGGCTTTTATCGAGGAACCTTCTGTATTTAGTATGAATAATCTAAAAGACTTTAAATTACTAAGCGTCGATATGCTTCGAATGCTCGATAAGACATCAAAAAGTAAACAAGATAATATTTTACAAACCAAATTGATGTGGGAAAGTGCTAGAAATACACTTATTTTAGAAGCTGAAAATCATACTCAAATTGCAATTTAAATTTTCCTGAGCATTTTATAATCCCGATACAGTGCTTATTTTTCTTAATTAAGGTATTGAAAGACGATTTTCAATTATAGTTTTGTGGTTATTGTATTTAACATCTTAGCCCAATAAAAAGATAGTTCTTTAAATAATTCAATTGTGTATTACCTATAATTTTAGAGAATGACTAACCAACTTACATTTTCTGTTGTAGTATTACCTATTATTTAAGAGCTATCTTTTTCATGAAATCTACATTGTTTTCCCTCACAAACGTTTACTGAAGTTCTTTAAAAGAAATTGCTTTGCTTTAGGAGTTTCTGTTTTAATTATCAGATTTATAATATTTTAGATATTACTTTTTGAAATAATCTTCCCTGTGTCCATTTTATCTTATGTTTAATTTCGATTGTTGCAAGGATATCTTCAAATGTGATAATCTTGGTTCTACAAGTTGGTTACTTTTACTAAAAATTGCTATGCAAAGAAAAAATGAAGCATTTAAAAGAAGTTTTCAAAAGTTAAAATAACCTTTTAAGGTAGTTAGCCTTGCACAATGCTAAACTGTGCTTTTAAAGGAATTTTTTTTGATAGACTTAAATTGTTTCAATAGTGGTGGTAACATAGTTACCAGGTTGGTTTGTTTAGGAGAAAGGTCCTATTTAATAGGGCCTTTTCTTTTACTGCAACATCCAAGACACTGATTTGCTACCAATGAAAGTTGTAAAATGTATAACCAATCCTGTATCTTTCCATTGGGTACAGCTAAATTATAATCAATATGATAGCTGCTTTTTTATCGATTAAAGAATTCGCAAGTTTCCAAACGGAAGCCGTGGAAAAAATTCGATTGGCTACTGAATCTGGTGGAATTTACGTGAGTAACGTAAAGAAGGGTACTGCCATTATTGGTGCTTCGGAAGAAAATACTAAAGACCATTTTGCTTTTAATTACTTTCAGCATTTCAGTAAATATGAATATAGCGGAATGTTCTATGACCACGACAATTTTAAGCTTACAAGCTTGGTGTATCCTTTGCTCGATGCTTATAAAAGAGACTTAAAAATTATTTCTTTTGATATTATTTACCATCGTGTCAATCCAATAGCGCCTAAATATTTACCACTGAAGAGAGATATTAGGCAATTTGCAAACTTGTTTATTAAGAACATAATCTTTAGTCAAACCCATACCAGTTTAAAAAGTACTAAAATACGATGGAAGTCAGCCGAAAGCTTACTTACTGGAATTATATATTATTTAAAAAAGCACCATCCCGAGAGTTGCACCATACCACATGTTATAAGTATTATCAATGAATATACCTTAGTGGAAATCACTAAACTATTGAATGCGGATGATGAAGTGGTTAATTTGTCTTCGGAATTTTTGCAGTTGGCAAATAACGAACCGACAGAGCTCAAAACACTTATAGATTTTTTAAAAGATTATTTTCATCAAGTAAGCACCGAAAGGATTTTTATGGCCTTATCTAAGGATGAAATAAATTTAAAAATTTTCTCCAATGCGGATAAGCATGTGATATCGGTTGTCAATAATCCCTTAAAGGAAACCGTTTATTCTCCTCTACTTTCGTTAGTGTTGAATACATCTATGAAAGATAGAAAAGAGTTTAAGAAGAATTCTTTTCTTTATTACAAGGAGTCGCAATGCTTTTATGTTTATCGCTTGCACAGATTGTTTTCAAAGTTGAGAAGAAACAATGTATCCATTGTATATGAATTGGATGAAAAGTTTCAAAACGACTTATTTTATGGTAACAGAGTCAGCGACAATATTTTAAGCAGATTGTCCTATAAATTCATAGGCAAAGGCGTAAGTCAAATTTCGGCTAGATATAGTCAAAAAATGATTCAGCGTGTTAAAGATAAAGCGAATAGGATAGTGAAAAACGAACGCTTCGGGATGCAAAAATTGATTCTCCGCTACAGCAGTAATTTATCCCGAATTCTATCCAATAAGTTTACAAAGCTAAAATTTGGAGAATTCATCGGCCGACTCGATGATAAAGATATTATTACCAAGTTTGATACAAAAGAACAACAACGCATTAAACCTTTACCAGAAAGGGTCTACACATCTAAAGAACTCAGCGAGAACTATGAGAAAATTTTAAAGGATGTAGCCTTGATAAAGAAAGAAATATAAGCTTGTTAAACTTACTAATTACAGTTATTGGAATTCCTATAAAGTAAAAAGCTATCTCCAAATAGAGATAGCTTTTTTGATGTTTCTGATTTGTATAAACAATATTTAAATAGATTTTATTTCTTCACAAT
The DNA here is from genome assembly GCF_023721415.1 of Galbibacter mesophilus. Lineage (GTDB taxonomy): Bacteria > Bacteroidota > Bacteroidia > Flavobacteriales > Flavobacteriaceae > Galbibacter > Galbibacter mesophilus. The sequence continues at coordinate 102,314 of NZ_JAMQVC010000002.1, forward strand.
CTTCGTTTGAGCCACCATTTTACCTTTTTTATCTACCAATCGTAGCAAATAAACACCTGCCGGAAAACGACTCATATCAATCCTTCCTTGGTTAGACGCTTCTACCTTGAAAGAGCTGACCAATATTCCACTTAGATTGTATAAGTATCCTTCGCTAAGTACGGCCTTGCCAACCAGTTGATAACTAGCTTCACTTCGCACCGGATTCGGATAAATATTGATAGTGAACTTTTCAGGTGAATCCGCGTTTGGTAAATCAGCAATAGATTGCGCGCTGCTACTTGTCACTTCAAAAATAACCGATAGTGGAATTCCAGCTTTCCCTTTTCCGTTTTTCTGATCGTAAGGTGTAGCGGTAACATAATTGGTTCCTAGCGGAAATTCAACCGCATTAAGGTCCGTACCATTATTTTTATCACCTTTCAAAGCGTACGGAATTACGTTTTCCTTCTGAAAATTGGTTTTTCCGTTAAAATCGAAAACAACACTTTGAGTTCCAATGGCTGTAGCATTCGCAACAATACTAAATGCATTCGCATCATAATCATCTAAGTTTATAACGGTCCCATTTTCTAAAGTTCCAATTTCTTCATCCGTTTCGGCATTGAAGAGTGTGAAACTAGAAACCATCAATGGTGATTGCGTTACTTCAAAAGAAACTGTTAACGGAATACCCATCATGCCGCTACCATTTTTCCCCGAGTAGGGAGTCGCGGTGATGGTGTTATCACCCAAAGGAAACGCCACAGGGATGAATTCTGTTCCATTTTTCTTATCGCCATCCAGTGCGTATGGAGCGATATTTTCTTTCTGGAAATTCTCTTTTTCATTAAAATCGAAAATCACGCTACCTACAGGCAAATCGCCAATATTGGCAACCACGCTAAACGCATTTGCGGTATAATCATCCAAATTGATAACATCTCCCTCTTCAAGTGAACCAATTTCTTCATTGGTGTCGGCATTAATAAGCGTAAAGCTTACCACTTCAGGAGCGTCAAGTACATCCAATGTAACTGGAATGTTGATTTCTGAACGGATAGGATCGTTACTACTTACCACAATATCACCGGTAAAGGAAGTATTGGCTTCAAGTCCTTCCGCGGAAAAAGTTATAGGCACTTCGGCTGTTTCTCCAGGCTCCACCGTTCCAGAAATAGGAGGTGTAAAAGTAATCGCCAATCCGTCTGTTAAGAATTCTGTATTGAAAATCACTTGAAGGCCTGATAATCCTCCAGGGCCTTCCAGACCAACCGTGCTGCTTGTACGAATGGTGGAATTCACATTTTCGTATTGCATTTTTATACTTCCATCAGGAAATAAAATTACTTGAAAAGTTACCGGATCTGGTACGGGTAAGAAAGGCGGAAAGCCAAACCCTGGAACTGCTTCGTACTGAACGATAAAATATTCCGAAGTCCCCATGTAGAAGACACCCGTTCCGTTTTGTGGCTCCAAATCGTCCCAAAGTCCTGCAATAAGCATATTCGGATTGGCAGGATCTGGAATTTGAGTATTGATAAAGTTACTTCCAGTTATTTCAGCAAATGTTAAAAATCCGTTTGCTCCAATCGTCACACTATCTTGCTCTTCTCCGAAGAACTTAAATGGAAAAGGAAGTGCAACCGTTTCTTCATCATCAGCGCCAACATTCGCTACTTCACCACTTTCACTTATATCCATAAAATCATATGCCGGTCCGCCACTATTATTGTCTACCCAAGTGTATCCAAATGTTCCCGGACCGCCACTGGCATTGAGTGGGGAAGGACCAACTCTGGTATCCAACGCTTCTTTGCTTCTAATTTTTGCATACTCCAGTTTTTCATAGGTCGCCACTTTTTGATTGGCTTCACCTGCCTTACCGAAAAAGGGTGGTGATAAGGCATAATTAAGTGTTGAATTACCGGTATTGCTAATTGTAACGGTTTCTGTGATTTCTTGCTCACGAACCACTTCTAGGTTCAAAGAATCTGGAGTCACTTCAATTACAGGAGGATCAACCCCTTCTCCAAAAAGATACACTATGGCGGTTTCCATTCCAAAAGCATCATTGCTTTCAATAATTATTTTGTCCTCTATAAATCCGACCGAACTTGGTTTAAAGGTAACCCCAATTTGTAGGGTTTCGTCGGGAGCTAAGGTTATTGGTGCAATGGTATCTAAAATAAAATCACTGGTTTCATTGCTTATCGATGTAATTTCTAAATCTTTGGAACCGGTATTTTCCAGCAAGAAATTAGCTTCAGATTCCAAACCAACAAAAATTGGGTCGTATTGTAAAGTATCTGGAGTTACAGAAATTTCAGGAAAACCAATCACCGTTAATTCAAAAAGAGCGGAGTTTAACGAATCGCTTGGAGCGTTACTGGACACCATGAGCTCGTCAAAGTACACGCCGTCGTTCAATTCAGTAGCATCTAAAGTAACCGATAATTGTTTAGAGCCTCCGGCTGGAACAACTCCCGAAAGCGGACTCACATTACTGATTAAATCTGTAAAGAAGATGGATGGTTTTACAAAGCGAATTGCCAAATCATCTTTTATATATTCGGTATTAAAAGCAACTTGAGCACCATCAGTACCATCAAAGTTTTCTATACCTACTGTGGCAGTATTTCTAAACGGAGCGGTTTCTACATCCTCGTAATAAAAATCGATATTTCCATCAGGGAATAAAACAATTTGGAAGGTAACTGTTTCATCTACTTCACCAAAGAATATTGGTGCTTGCGTCCATTGAACCACAAATTTACTTCCATCATCAAAATAATGAACCGATCCATTGTCGTTTTGCGGTTCCAAATCGTTCCAGAACGCAGCTATCACAGCGTTTATGCCATCTTCGGTTGGAATTTGTGTATTTACGTATGTCAATCCGCTGGGATCTTCAAACGTTACGAATCCATTCGCATTAATAATTACCGAAGCATTGGTTTGTCCATAGAATTCAAAAGGAAAAGAAATGGCAACTTCAGTAGAACCATCCCCACCAAGATCGGTAGTTATTTCTGTTCCTACTGCTGTAATGTCTTCAAAATTAAAAACAGGTCCGCCGGGCTCATCACTATCTATCCAAGTATAACCAAAGCCATTGTCCGTTCCAACACTGTAATCAACACTAGCACCTTGCCGGTTGTCTTTAAAACCTTTTTCCTGTTGCAGGCTAAAACTTTCAAAATTTATCCGTTTGGTGTCATTCAATTTCACATTAGGATCGGCTAGAGCAGCCGCCACGGCGAGATCTGGAAAGGAAAAAATTAATGGTGCCTTTCCATCATTTTTAAGTGTGATTTCTGTATCAATGGTAGTTCCCGCATCGGTGGTAAGCATAACTTCCTGAGGGTCTAAAACCGCGATTGGCGGTTCTACACCCACGCCATTCACAACCACTTCCAGTGTTTGGGTGTTATCGGCGTCACTTTCAATGGTAATAATTCCATTTATATTTCCTGCTTCGGAAGGTGTAAAAAGCACTTTCACTTCTAAACTATCGGAAGCTGCAATGGTTGCGGAAGTTGGATCAACCGAGAAATCGGCGTTATCCGAAGCAATATTAGAAACATTCAATTCTGCGAGTCCGTTATTTATTATGGTAAACGAACGTTCCCTTTCTGCGCCAATAAAGACATCATTGAACAATATGAATTCCTCTGAAAGGGCAATTTCTGAAACTTGTCCGGCAACTTCAAAAGTCGTAGCTACGGAGGCTTCAGGTGTAACGGGATCATTACTTGCTACCAAAATATCACGATTGTATGTACCGTTGGCCAAATTTTCGCCGTTAAATGTAACCGTAACATCTACCGATTGTCCCGGAGAGATGGTTCCTTCCGAAGGTTCAAGCGTAATGTAACTTTCTTCGGAAGCTCCGCTAAGCGCCCTAACAAAAAATACAAACCCCGACGGATTGTAAGTGGCGCCGCCATCTCCGCTGAAAAAATAAGTATTAGGCCTTTGGGTGGCATCGTTATCTACCCCTTGCGGAAATTCAATACCATCAGGGTATTTGTGTACTACCCAAAAAGACTCGCCAGCCGTAAACGTAAGTGACTCGCTGAGTTCTTCTGCAACTAGAATACCTTCTTCGCTGGTTTGGTTGAATGTTTGGGTAAGCAGTAATTCGCCATCGTTGGGAGTATCACCGCCACGATAGATTTCCAAAATAACTGGAGCGTCGGTAACCGTTTCTGTACGGTACCCATTTCGTACCGCTGTAAGGGTAAACTCGTTTTCAGCGTCAAATTTTACAGCACTTGTATAAGCGCTTGTTTGTACGCCAGCAAAATTATCAGGAAACGGAATGCCGCTATCATAAAAAATGGAATCTTGAAAAGTAGCATTGTCTAGAATTTGAACAGAAGGCACACTACTTTTTTCAATTACTCCTCTTGACTTCTCTTTAAACGGACCTGCATTTCCTTCGCCATACCTTGCTAAATCCAGATTGCTTAAAAGTAAATCTGTTGGAGCGGAAGGGCTATCAAACTGAAGCGGCCCAAGCGATGTTGTAAAATCCAAATCGCTTTCTCCTGAGTTGGAAATACTAAAAGTTTCCGTTTTTACAGGAGGCATATCTGTTTGTACATTCACCGAAGCGCTCAATGAGTCTGGATTTACACCAATGGTTGGTGGTTGCAAAACGGTTAGTGAAACCGGAATATCCACCGGAGAGTTTACAGAATCGTTGCTATTTACAGTGAGAGAGGCTTCGTAATTTCCTGGGTCAATCGCTCGGGCATCAAATTTAACTTGAACCGTTTGGGAAGATCCTGGTGGAACTACGCCTGCATTGGGAGCCACCGATACAAAGAATGCATTAGGATCGCCATCAGTAATTTCCAAGTTGTCTACATCAAAGGTAGATCCTGTTTCTTCCATTGCTGAAAGAAATACCGCCTGTTCGATTATAGGGGCAAAACCCTGTCCTGAAAACACCAATTCGTCATCAAAATAAATGGAAAAAGTAGCATCATCTTTATCAACGATTATTCTCAATTCGAAATAGCCGGAAGGGATGGATGCTTCAATTTGAACAAAATTGGGATCTGTTAGTACATCAATAGTTCCATCGGCATTAAAGCGTAATCTAGTCACCACGGAGCCAGCAGTTGGCGATTGCGGAATTACTTCCCAAGTAGTGCCGCTTCCTTGAATATTTATTTGTGCACTTAACACCATAAAAGGTTCGTCTGCTGGAGAAATGCTGGGCGAAAGCGCTAAAATACTTCCAGGTCGCGTGCCTCCAAGTCCGTCTGAAACACCTCTAAAATGCTGGTTTCCTTCAAAAGAGTTTTCAGTAGAAATAATCCAGTTATCGGCGTATTGAGAAGCCCAGCCCAATTGTCCGTTGAGGTTACCAGGGGTGAATTCCTCAAAATCGGTAGCGTAAAGGGAAGTTATTACTTCCGTAAAGTCATTATTTTGAGTTTTTACCAAGGATGCTATTCCGGATGTTTTAGCCGAAAGATTGGTAAATTGCTTTTTACTTTTACCCGCTTTGGTGACAGCTTTGTTACTGAGAGCCACTTTTTCAGCGAATTCCATCGGCGGTTCATCATTTACGGTAATATTAAAATTAAGATCGGCATCACCGGTATTTTCAATAACTAAGTCACGGGAGACAATTTGTAGCTGCTGAATGGTTTCTTCAAAAGAATTAGGCGTGACTACCAAAAACGGAGTTTCCGTGCCGTCCAGTACCCTTACTTCAACAGGAACGGCTATGGCCTCAACCAATTCCGGCGCAGTAATGAAAAGCGTGTCGTTGTATACTCCTTTCAATAATCCAGCGGTATTTAATTTAATTTCCAGTGAATCTGAGCTTGCAGAAGGAATGGTAAGTTGTTGCGGTTGGATAAGTTCAATGGTCGTATTTCCAGCATTAGCTGCAGCTGTTGCCGTAATGGAAACATCTGCAATATTGGAAATAGTAATCGTTCTTCTTATGGTGTCGCCAACAAAAAGCTCCTCATCTATAGAGTTTGGAGAGACCAATAGAGGTGGAGCTTCTGCATCGTTTATAACCCATCCCATATCTTTAAAAAGTCCGCGCGTAATATCTCCAATATCAAAATTGGATTCTGCGGTTCCCACTTGTGGAGTCATTAAGGAATTTACATCACCTGCTGGGAAAGCCGCTTCATCCCAATGTGCTAGGCTGGAGCCTCCCTGCCAATTAGACGGCGCATACAGTTCTGGTCGCATACCGGCCAAAGCGGCAACGGCAAACGTGCCTCCCATGAAAATATCACCACCTGTAAAGGCATCGCCTAGTTCAGTGGAAGGATCTGGAAAGTCCAATAACGAAGTTCCATCGCCATCTTCAATAAAAACGCCAAAAATAGACGGTAAACCGTTAGACCGAAGTGTTCCAACTCCGTTGTTGAATCCGCGAACGGTGGTAAAACCAAGTCCGTGTCCTGCTTCATGTAGTGCAACCGTAACAAAATCGAACAATCCAGAAGGCGTGTTTCCATCGGTGCCGAAATACCACGGAATACCATTTCCAAGGTTTACGATTAAATCGAAGTTTTCATCAGGAAAAAGGGTTTCACCAGCAATGGCATTTGCCAATGCTGCTGGATATAAAACGTCGGGATCGGGAGCTCCTGGAACTCCACTAACGTTGTACGCCGGACCGGCAGAAGCAAGTACTCCTGGGCCGAGATCGGCAAAATCTGCAAAAATTTTAATAGGGACGGGGGAGACAATTTGAGTAGCCCAAATATCGAGGGCAAATTGAAAGGCTGCTTGTGCTTCTGGGTTGGCTTGTGCGCCAGGACCGTATGTTACTTGAATTTCGGCTGTAGCCACATTTTGCATACGCTGTTGAAGCCCTTTACTTCGCTCGGGAGGAATATTGACCCGAGTGTTCATGTCTTGAAATTTAGCAGGACAAATTACTGGGGTTGCCGGTAATTTTTTTGGCTGCTGAGCGAATACATCCAACTGGCAGAAAAAGGAGAGGAGGAAGGCCAGTGCAAGATGTATGGGAAAGTAATTTTTTCTCATAGTTATCTGGTTAATATGTTAAAGAACTTATTGTCAGCAATTTAATAAAACTTATCGAGGAAATTGGCGTATTATCGATGTTTTTTATGTTAAAATATTAGTTTACAGATAATTATGATTCTTCAAAAAAGCATTAAAATAGGCGCCTTTTTGGGGACAGTTGTGTGTAGTCTGAAACAATAAAACTTCCAATAATCACTGATTGTGTGTACGTACACATATTTTTACATATATTTGTTATGTGTACGTACACACATTTTTGAAAGTCGTAACCAATCAACAAAAAATATAATAATGAGCAAAGTAGTAGTTTTAACAGGTGCAGGAGGAGTTTTATGTAGTACATTGGCAAAAGCATTGGCAAAAGAAGGTCGCAAAGTTGCAGTTTTGGATTTGCGTAAAGAAGCCGCGGACAAAGTAGCAAATGAAATAAAAAATGATGGAGGCGAGGCATTGGGTGTAGCCGCAGATGTTCTAAAAAAAGAATCGTTGGAAATCGCAAAAAAAGAGATTAACGAAGCTTTTGGTTCTGTAGATATTTTGGTAAACGGAGCGGGAGGAAACCATCCGTTAGGAACAACATCCAATCCGCATTTTTCAAAAGAAGATCTGGAAAACAAGGCAGAAGGATTTAAAACGTTTTTCGATTTGGATAGTGAAGGAATTCAGTTTGTTTTTAATCTTAATTTCATCGGTACATTGTTGCCAACACAAGTATTCGCCAAAGATATGGTAGGTAAACAAGGATGTAGTATTTTAAACATTTCTTCCATGAATGCCTTTACGCCATTAACCAAAATACCAGCTTACAGTGGAGCAAAAGCAGCAGTTTCTAATTTCACCCAGTGGCTGGCAGTTCATTTTTCCAAGGAAGGAATTCGCGTAAATGCACTGGCTCCTGGATTCTTCTTAACCGAACAAAATAGAACCTTACTAACACAGACGGATGGAAGTTTAACGGAAAGGGGTACAACCATTATCAATCAAACCCCGATGGGTAGATTTGGTGAGCCGGAAGACCTTATTGGCACCACCCTTTGGTTATGTGGGGAAGGAGCTTCATTTGTTACCGGAGTTGTAGTGCCGATTGATGGTGGTTTCAGCGCTTTTAGTGGAGTATAGTATTTTTCTAATTATAATTTAATCTCGTAGTTAAAAATCAGTCTGCCGACCTTTGTTGGCGGGCTGTTTTTTTACTCACTAAATGTGATTTGCAATGCCTTGATTGCTTACACCGAGGTTGTTTACTAATTATTCTCAACATTATTTGCAACGTTTACTCTTCAGCAATAAAATCTTCAATTGCCAAAAAAAATAAAAAGTAAGTGTCCCTCACCGTATTAAAATTTATTTGAGACAAACTTTTAGCCGTTGATTGTTCATCATAATCAAAAGAGATGGAAGCGATGTCAAAACCCAACGTGTTTTGGCTATTCGGCTTACGTTGTCCCAAAATACTGTCGTTAAGGGTTATAGAACTATTGAGAAAATTCCGTTGTTCCCTCGTTTTGGTATGGAGGTGTTGTTTTTGATTGGTGTTGAACATTAAAATGAGCTCGTCCGTTTTTAAGCGTTCATCGCCTTCCAAAGCTCCTAATGTGATTTTTGCTAAGGATTGAGGTTCCGGTAATTTGTTTATCGATGGAATATTATACAAGTAGCCACCTTTTACAATTGGTTTGCATCCGTGTATTAACGTGAATTTTTTCTTCGGAAGGTTTTTGTCTTCGTAGATTAAATATAGCAACCATCCTGCCGCGCTGCCACCGAGCAAATGCCCTTGCGCGGCTCTTACATTGGCTACCGTGAACTCTCCGTTGACGTTTTTTTTGTTTTTTAATAAAGAAGTGACATCAGCAAAGCAAACGTAAGGCTTTGCTATACTATCAATTTTATCAGCTATAATTTCTCCTTTTACGGATTGGTAGTTTGCATCTCCTGGGAGTTTTATTTTAATTTGATTATAGGTTTCAATACGTTTTATTTCTTCTGAATATAGGTACTCCGTATTTCCTTTTACCATTTCGCCTTTTTCGTAAGGGTAAGTTGCTGTCCAATACAAACCGGCGAAAACGATATTTTCAGCTGAAATAGGAAGTTGTAAATGTGCTGAACTCGAACTAAACGTTTCCACATCGTAATCTATATCCGTATAAACCATAGCTAGCCGATCATTTTTTTCGGCTCCGTAACCTATATGATTGTATGGTTCTGAAGCATGGATGCTCAAAATATTATTTCCAATCACCGTACTCTCTCCCTTGAGAACAAACTCATTTTTTGGAAACAATCCTTTTTCTTGTCCATTTGCAATAGAGGAAATAAGAAAAACAGAAATTAGAACCTTTTTTGTGAAAATAGATTTCATGAAAACGAGTAAGTGTTGTTCTCTTAAATATACTAAAAACTGCTGATTTTAAGGATGTTTATTAAAACGGTCTAATTCTGTTGAGAAATGAAATTTAAAACGGTGCAAAAATTCCTTGTGATTTTAGTGTAAAATCTACTGAACTTTATATTTTTGCAATCACAAAATACGGGATGTGGCATCCTGAAGCTTGGGAGTAGCGCACGCGATTCCTCTCAAACACAAACCATCGAACAGGTGAAATTGCCATTAACGGGATGTGGCGCAGTCTGGTAGCGTACACGCATGGGGTGCGTGTGGTCGCAGGTTCAAATCCTGTCATCCCGACAAGATAATGTCTGGCTTTGAAAAAAGTTGGGCATTTTTTATTAAAACCTGAGCCAAGCTGGGCTTGAGGGAATGGATTTAATAAAAAAGGGACGAAACGTTGTAGCGGCAGGCATTATTTTGCAACAAATGCGATGTAAGGGGATTATAAAAATCCTGTCATCCCGACGAATCTAGAAATAATTTAAATAAAAAACCACTGTTAGTCTTTTAGATTTTCAGTGGTTTTTTTGGGTTAATTGACTATTTCTTGACAATCGATTCATTCATATTAAACATTTCTTAAGGCATAGAATATGTTGCTTTATGGTAGTTTTGGCTCAAAATAAAATGATTGTCAAGACTTTTCTAGAACGTTAGAATTTTCACTTCAATGTTTTTCAAATTACATATAAACAATCAATCGGGGGTATTTTTTTTCAGGAGATGGTCTAAGAAAGAATCATTTGAAAATTTATTCAATCAATTTCTAACTATAAACCAATATAATCTACGAGAAAGAATATTTTTTTAATTAATGCAGTAAATATTTGTTTCTGATAAAATAATAAATTACTATTGTAGGAATGATACTATTATTTTTCCGTTAAAAATTAACTAAAACCACCTCTAACCCCGTGAAAGGTAAATTATTACTCGTTTTTATTCTATATTTTTTCTTAACCCACTCAGTTGAAGCTCAAATACTAGATGCGCAACTTTTAGAAATGAAATTCTCGAATGACGGGTATCCACAAAGGTTTACCAAAGCTGAGAATGGGTTTTACTTCATGGCAAATCGAAAGGAATTGTGGTTCACAAAAGGAACTGTTGCCGAAACTAAGCTTATAGCCGATTTTGGTAGATCGGGTAGCATACGTAATATATTGCCCGTGGGCAACTCTGTTTATTTTGTTGGCGAGAAAAATTTCGGAAGTGTTGAGTTGTGGGTTAATCATGGTACTGAAAATGAGGTGATCCAACTTACAAATAGAGATTTAACATTTAGTCAAAGCGAATCTATAATTAATCTAATTGTTTTAGGGGATAGGGTAATATTTAGTGCTTATGCAGAATCTCATGGTATGGAACTTTGGATTACAGATGGAACAGAAATTGGAACTCATGTGTTAAAAGATATCAATATAGGTGAAGAAAGTAGTTCTCCTAGTAACTTTTTTATTTTTAACCAGCAACTAATATTCAAAGCATATACTCAAGAAACAGGGATGGAATTATGGACTACAAATGGAACAGAAGAGGGTACTGTTCTTTTAAAGGATATCCGAAAAGGAGAGGACAGTTCGATGAATGTAAGTGTGGGATATCAAGTCTATAAAGATAATTTTTATTTTTTTGCAGATGATGGCATAAATGGCTATGAACTATGGAAAAGCAACGGTACATCAAATGGCACCAATTTGTTTAAGAATATCAATGAGGGAACGCTTTACGACGGAAGTGGATCTACAATGAAAGGTGGGGTTCTGAATGATAAATTAATATTTTTTGCCAATGATGGCATTCACGGCGAAGAAATTTGGCAGACTGATGGTACTGAAGAAGGGACGAATTTATTAACAGAATCAATAGAAGGAACAGCAACATCCTTCGGATCTGGTTTAAGCGAATTCGTATTTTCTAAGAAGAAAGCTTTTTTCAATATCCGAAGTTATCATGATGAGAATGATGGACTATGGGTTTCAGATGGTACAGAGGATGGTACACAGTTGATAAAGAATGTTTTAGCTAGCCATTTAACATTTGATTCAACTGAAGAGTCTATTTATTTTTTCGGTAGCGGTGATAGTTATTTCAATAAACCGTTATGGAAGAGTGATGGCACGCCCGAAGGAACGAAAATGGTTTCGGATACCGCACTTTCTTCGAATATAAGTTCTCACGAAAACGACATAATTTTATTAAATGAGAAAGTATTTTTTGCGGGTGAAACTGAATTTAACGGAGTAGAAATGTGGAAATATGATGAAGATAAAGATGAAACATCGTTCTTTTATGACTTTAATCATGTCTACGGAGTAAGTCCAACACTTCTAACACCTGTTGGCGATAAACTTTTTTTCAGAGGGAATAAAGAAGGTACCTTCGATTTACTGACTTCCGATGGGACCTCGGAAGGAACTAGGTATCTTACAATAAATACTGAAGGTCAAGGAGTTGATGATGAATCTGAATTCATAAATTTCAATGGGAAACTAGTGGTCAGTGCAAATGACGGAGTACATGGATATGAATTATGGATAAGTGATGGAACCGTAGAGGGAACCAAAATGATAAGGGATATAAATCCAGGTAGTGCTAGTAGTATGTATAATGAGGAGTATTTAAAAACTTTTACTGTTATAAATGATAAATTATACTTCATGGCAGATGACGGCGTTCACGGTTTTGAACTTTGGGCTACCGATGGTACGGAAGAAGGAACTTATAGAATTACGGATATTGCAAAAGGTAGTGGGAACCGATATGACAGCAATCCTCAAAACCTGGTGTGGTACAAAGACATGATTTATTTCTCATCTTTTGATGGCGGGATTGATGCAATTTATAAAACAGACGGCTCTTCATCTAATGTTTCCAGAGTTGTTAATATAAAAAGATTAGAATCTATCAGCGTTATAAATGATAAACTAATTATAGTTGCAAATACTTCAGATACCACCTATGGACCACATGATATTTGGGTTTCAGATGGAACCTCTAAAGGGACCTCTCATTTAATGTCTTTTGGCGATGGTATTGATAGTTCTATTCGACTTCTTACCATTCTTAATGATGAATTGTATTTTATCGCCCGCTATCCAAATCCTAGATATGAAAGTTTTCCAGAATTTTCAGGTGAAACTGTTTATAAAACGGATGGTACAACGGAAGGCACTATTCCACTATTTATCGGCAGCGAACATTCCATTCACAATCCAGATGTTAACAATCTAATTACCTGTGGAGAGTATGTCTATTTTGGAGTTGGTGATAGTTTTAACGTTGCAAAAGAGCTTTGGAGAACAGACGGTACGGCAGAAGGTACTTTGCCGATTGTTACACAACAAGAAGGAGTGATAAACATAATAGAGGACATAGAGTGCTATAGAGATAACGTTGTATTCCGACAGTATGCTTATCCAGAAAAACTATGGATTACAAATGGGGATCCAAGCAATGTTAATAGCATGGATTTCAATATTATTAATGGTTCACTTTTTAGTAGATATTCTAGTTTAACCACTGTTGGGGATAAGCTATTTTTTGAAGGAACTTCTGATAAAAGCGGTAGCGAAATTTACGTAACTTCTCCTTTGGAAGTTAGATCCTCAGAGAATTTTGTAGATGAGGATCAAGATGGAGTTATAGATATTTTTGATGAATGCCCAAACACCCTTCAAGGAAACGAAGTTAATAAATACGGTTGCGCAAATAATCAATTGGACGATGATAAGGATGGCGTAACAAATGATAAGGATGAATGCCCCCAAACTCCCGTTGGAGAAGAAGTTGACACCAAGGGATGTTCGGAAAGTAGTTATTTAGATGAGGACAATGATGGAGTAAATGACACTCTTGATAAATGTTTCAAGACTCCTGTAGATGAAATTGTAAATGATGACGGATGTTCTCAAACTCAACTTGATGACGATGAAGATGGTGTAATGAACGATAAAGACATTTGTCCGGAAACACTTCCTCTCTATCCAGTAGATGAGAATGGTTGTCCTCTTGTTTTCGACCTTCCTTCGAACAATTTTACGATAGAAACTACTGGTATAACATGTGAAGGTAAGAATAACGGCCGATTATTAATTAGGGCGAGTGAAAGCTATAATTATGTCGCCAAGGTAAACGATGATTCTTACAACTTTACCACGGAATTATCTATTGAGAATCTTTATGCAGGCTACTATGATCTTTGCATTACAATACCGGAACAAACCGATTTTAAGAAGTGCTTTAAATTTTATATTCCAAACGCATCAACGGTATCAGGAAAATCAACAGCAGTTATTAATGAAAAAGGATTATCAGAACGAATAGAAATGCTTTCAGGAACTGCTCCCTATTCAGTTGTGATTAATGGAGAAAAAGTTTTAGTGACCATGTCTTCAGCATTTTCAATTGAGGTTAAACATGGAGATTTGTTGCAAATTTATTCTAAGTTTCATTGTGAGGGAACTTTCGAGAAAAGGGTTCAATTTGAAAATGCTGTAAGTGTGTCACCTAATCCAACTCATGATTATGTTTTCGTTGATCTTCCAAAACAGAATGATTCTGACATCACTGTAAGAATTTATAATTTAAATTATCAATTGATAGAGTCTAGTTTGTACACAAAAAATAATGAAACTTTAAAAATAGACATGAGGCATTTATCATCTGGAGTTTATTATGTACAGATTGGTAGCCGTAATTCCGTGGTTCATAAAATTGTGAAACGATGAAAAAGCTTATTTTAATTCTTATTATATTCTCACATCAAGCATGCAGTAAATCTGATGACAATGAAAACGGAGAGGCACCATCGAATCCTCCCGAAATAATGAACTTACCACCTTCTATTCCAAATAAAGTATATCCAGATAATGGTTTATTATGTTTAGATAATCCCCTCGAATTTAAATGGAATCCTTCAACAGATAAAGAAGGAGACTCTATTGTCTATATAATTGAAATTGCTAAAGACGAAGCGTTTGAAAAAATCGTGGAAAGTAGAGAGGTTTCAAATTCGAGTTTAAGACTCTCACTTGAAAAAGGTATTCAGTTTAATTGGAGGGTTAAAGCCAAAGATATTAATGGCAATTATAGTGACCATTCCTCAGTTTGGAAATTCTACACAGAAGGAGAGGGAATAATTAATTACTTGCCATTTACCCCTGAATTGATTAGTCCTAAAGCATTTTCCAAGGTAGATAACAGTATGGTAAATTTAATTTGGTCTTCTAGTGACGTGGATCAAGATAGTCTTACATATGATATTTATTTCGGAACCATACAGCCACCTCCATTATTGCAGGAAAACTTTGAAACGATTTCCTACGAGATTTCAATATCTTCGGGAAAAACTTACTATTGGAAAATTATAGCAAAAGACGATAATGGAGGAGTCAGTGAAGGAAGTGTATGGGTTTTTAAAAGTTAAATTTGATAAGGGATTTTATATGAGGTTTATACAGATAGTTTTGTTTTTGTTTTTAATTTCTTGCAGCAAAGATGAAGACACAGTTACCGTTGTGGAGCAAGAAGGTCCACCAGCAACCAATTTAGTTCCCAGTAATTTCAGTATTATTGATATTGTCTTCGATGGGAAGGTAGCTACTATTGATTGGGAAGATGCCATAGATGGGGATACAGATGAAGTGTATTATAAACTTTATGTAGACAATGCCTTGATTGATGAATATACACAGTCGATTGCAACGGTAGAATTACAGTACAATTCAAGTTACAATGTTAGAATTATAGCCACAGATAGAAATGGTGGGACTGTTGAAACAAATAAGGAAATCGATTCCCCGAATAGTAAAATTTTATTCTTTCAGGAATCAAATGGTATCACGAACGCTTTGGATTTATATACCCGAAAACCATTGTGGAAAAAAAAGGGATTTGCAGCAGAAACATTCTCGGTTTACCAAAATGTAATTTATTCCACAGTCAATAATGGATTTGAAGGATTGGATATATTAACTGGCGAAACGATTTTTACTCCTAATCTTCCAAGTTTGAATAATAAAAGTACTCATCACATCCTTGTAGACGATATGAATATATACGCGCTAGCAGTAGATGCTGATATGCACTGCGTCAACCGAATAACAGGAGAAGAATTATGGGAGGTAAGTTTGTTTAGTTATCATGCCCCACCAGCTATGGATGAAAGTAGGGTATTTGTATCGTCCAGAAATAATGGACATATAAAAGCAGTTAATAAATTAACGGGTAATGTAGACTGGAGGAGAGAGGTAGATTTTTCAAACGGTAGTGTAGCGCCACGGATTTACACAAACCCTTTAATATCAGGTGAGGATATTTACTATGGAGACAACCTCGGCCGATTCTATTCCGTAAATAAAAATACAGGAGAGAAAAATTGGACTGTCAATGGTTTTAATTCGTTTTCACCTTCTCCTGCTTCCTATGAAGAAAACATAATTGTAGGGACTTATAATGATCTCTTTTCTTACAAAAAAAGTAATGGCAATAGAAATTGGATCTATAGGTCTTCGGGGTCTTTTCAATCTTCCCCTTTTGTTAATGATGGTAAAGTATATATTGGAGTGTCTAAAACAATAGGAGGGGAATTAGTCTGCTTGAATGCAGATACTGGAAAACTAATTTGGCAATTCGAGCTAGGTAGCGTAACAACCACTTCTCCAGTGGTTTATAATAATATAGTCTATATGGGAGATTGGAGTAACAAAGTTTACGCCATAAATGCCGATACTGGTGTTCTCGAATGGACAATAAATACGGACGAATCCGTAATGCAGTCCTTTACCATTGTGATTGGAAATGGGGATAACGTAATCTATCCGTCTTCCCATGGTTTAAGCAATTGATTTTCGAATTTTAAATATCATGATAAAAAGAATTATTTTTAGCTTTATATGTATCGTTTTGTTTTCTTCCTGTAATAAAGAAGAGCCAGAAATAATTACGGTTTATGAGCCCTATGAATCAGAACCATTAAGTACAGAGAATTTAATAACTTCATTTAATTTGGTGATCAATGGTGAAAAGATCACTGGAGCCATAGATCAAACTACGAGGCTAATTACTTTTGAAACGGAAGGTGCGGATATCAAAGCTTTAATTCCGGAAATTGAATACTCAAATAATGCAACTATTTCACCCGCTCCAGGTCTTGTTCAGAATTTTGAAGATGAGGTTGTTTACACTGTCATAGCAGAAAATGGAGATCCAAATGTATACCGAGTAGTTATTAATAATAGACCTTTAAGCGACTCCAATGAAATTCTATCTTTTAAATTCAATTTAAATGGTGAATCCATTAATGCCAGAATAGATAATGAATTAAAGGAGATTAAATTTGAAACAGGTTCTATGGACATTAGTAATATTATGCCTACAATAGAAATTTCAAAATATGCAACCATATCTCCAGAAAGTGGAACAGTTCAAGATTTTAATAGTCTTAAAACGTTTATTGTAACAGCGGAAAACGGGGATCAAGTTGAATACGATATTGTTATTAATGAACCTATAATCACCAGGTGTCATGCCGTAGCTGGTATTTTTAGTAATTCACCTATGTTATTGTATGCAGGAACAGAAATGGTTGTTGGAGGGAATTTTATAAATATAAATAGAGAAAATACTCAAATATATCTCTTTGATGGTCAGAATAGCTATCCAATTAGTATAACTAAAGAGGAGCAAAGCGAAAATAATTTCCTGATAAATTATCTTTATTATTTCACGATACCAAGTACTATTCCTTCAGGCTCTAATTATAAAATAGTTTACGAGATGAATGGTCAAAAAATGGAGTATGAAGTTCAAATGGATATTCTTTCGGAAAATGTTCCAAAATTACTTTCGCTAAATCAAACTATATACGAAAGAGGAGACAGATTGGAATTGACAGGAGAAAACTTACCAGACATGATGGTAATTCCGTCAAATGGATCTCTGTACCTAATTCAACCATCTAGTAGCTACGATTTATTTGTAAATGAGGAAAAGACCTTGTTAACTCTTACCCTAAATAATTATTATTTATTTCCGTCTTACTATGGACGTGAAGGTCACCAAAGAAAAATAACTGTGTTAGGGCCTGGTCGAAGGGTTGGCCCATCAATAACAACAATTTTTGATTAAGTAAATGTCGAGGAAAACTTTTGAATTATCAAATCGGGAAAAGTTTTAAAGCTGTTTTGTCGCAAAATGCCCTTTTAGATTTAAGTACATAGGCTACGGGCCGATGATATCATCATTGGGCAACAGCGCGGCACAGCGCTGGAAATACAATGGCAAGGAGTATGATGGGAGCCTCAATATCAATACCTATGATTTTGGAGCTAGGAATTATGACCCTGCATTGGGCAGGTGGATGAATATTGATCCACTCTCAGAAGATTATCTTAGGCATTCTACTTACAGTTATGTAATGAATAATCCACTAAGTTTTATAGATCCTGATGGGAAATCAATTTTATGGAAGCCGGAAATAAAAGAGAACGGATCTGTTACTTACATTGCAGAAAAAGGAGACAGTGCAAAAACGTTATCCAGTCAATATGGTATCAGTCAAGATAAAGCTGAAGAAATAACAGGAACCACTGGAGATACCAAAATTGCAGAAGGAACAGAAGTTTCTGGACAAGAAGTTAAGGATGCTACTGGAAGTGAGATACTAAGATTAGATTTAATGTCAAAAGAGGGTAAAAGTGAACAACGAAGATTTGATCAATTTGTGTTTGCTAGAGATCATGCTACAACAAAAGGAGAGCATAGTTTCCTCGTATCAAAATATTATTCAAATAGATTTAAGGCTTCAACAAGTAAATGGACAGGGACAGGAACTATAGATGGTACTGCATTTATGAAAATTGATGGAGAAAATATAAAGGTACATTATTCATTCAGACTAGCTGATCCATCATCATACATGAACCCAAATAGAGATGTAAGAATCGGAGTGTCATCAAACCATTCTAGGCAATACCCTAGTCAGGTGATAGGCCCCCTACAGGAAGTCTTAATGTTTCCTAATCTTCATCCTAGAACAGGGGGGCATCAACGATACTCGACAATGGGCGTCCATACAAATAATAGTAATAAATTAGATTCTAGGTTTGATAAGAAGTACCCTCCTTACGAATATTTTAAGACTCCAAAACCGATAAAAAATTAAATATGAATAAATTTTTGATATTACTTATTCTAGCATTTTTTTTAAATAGTTGTAAAACACAAGAAGAAATTATAGAGTTAAAATTAAAAGTATGTGTAAATACTGAGGTACAGAGATTTAGAAGGCTTAATGGGAATTCTAATAGTAAGGATATTTATATTTCTTTACTAGAGATAGAAGATATGCTTATAAAAGAAAACTTCCTTCAAGGAAAAAAGTTAGATAGTTATAAAAGTTTGATAACGAATATACTAGGAGATGTAGAAAACCAAGAAAGTTTGAGAGAAATAATTGAGAGGAACTTCAAAGATCAATTACTTGAATTGACTTATGACCCGACTGTAATTTTGATACAGTGTCCACAAACAATCTTAATAACCGAAAAGAACAAAATTAATTCAACATTGAATCTCCAGTATGAGACTATGAATTGGTTGGCAGCAGAAGAATATAAAAATAAAGAAGCGATAGACCAATTATTCTCTGTAACTAATCCTAAGGATTTTGATAAAATTATATATCGTGTTCCTTTTATATATATCATTCTTATGAATATGCAAGTTTTGAATTAAGAATGCGGAAGGCTATGTGAGCCTGAAGGGCAATGGGGGCTATAAATACGTGTACCAATACAAGGACCACCTGGGCAACGTAAGGCTGTCCTACCAGGATGCGGACGGCAACGGCAGCATAGACCCTGCCAGTGAGATTGTGGAGGAGAGCAATTACTATCCTTTCGGTCTGAAACATATGGGCTACGGGCCGATGACATCATCCTTGGGTAACAGCGTGGCACAGCGCTGGAAATATAACCCCCGCTAGCGCGAGCGTCACGCTCGTGTTGGAAAAGGTAAATACTTATCTAATATTTATCCACACATATAATAACTGGATTTTAACCATACCAATATTATGATACCTTATACTTCGTTAATTGAAAAATGATTTTTAATTCCTTGAAAAAAAATTATAGTTTTGTGTTTAAGATCAAAACGACGCGAAAGTTACCTATTCGGTTACCTGTTTTTGAGACACGTGTATAACTATTTGATATTCAGAAATATATTAAATATAAGTTAGTTCTGTCATCCCGACGAACCTAGAAATAGGTCAAAACAAAACGCTGTTAATCTGCTGATTTTCAGTGGTTTTTTTATGCTTTCTATTTGTGGAAAGTAGTATAAATAAATGTAAACTTTACAACTGATTTCCACCCAAGCACTTCCTCAAGAATTAAAATTAAATACTACAGCCGAACATGGAGTTCAACCTTTGTATAATCCAATGTATCTTGCATCTCGTTGGACTTTTTGAATTTTACCAGTTTCAATTTACCTACAATTCCTTTATCAGCTTAGGTGTTGGCTATAAGGAAGAAAAAGCAACATGTAATAATTAGTCAACTTTTCACAAGTTTATATTTGGAATGTTACACTTCGTACCTACTTATGTTATTCAATTATCGGTTATTGGCTTTTTAGGCTGAAATTCTGGATGCCCAGATTGCCAATAGAAAAATGATAAAATACCTGAAAGAGATTCAATTGCTTGTGATTTTGTATCGCCCATACCGTGCCCTCCTTCAAAATCTGTTAAAAATAAAATAGGTTTATCAGAAGCATTGGCAGCTTGCATTTTAGCAGCAAATTTTGCTGGTTGCCAGGCAATCACGCGAGGATCATTGATACCTGCTGTAATTAGGGTAGCTGGATATTTAGTTCCTTTTTCAAGGTGATGATAAGAATCCATTTCTAAAAGCCCTTTAAATTCATCCGGATCTTTAACAGTACCAAACTCTGGAATATTTACTGGTCCGTTGGGCGAATCTTCTCCTCGGATGGTATTCATGCATCCAACCTCTGGGCAGGCAGCTACAAAAAGGTCTGGACGTTCCGTAATGGCTCTACCTACAAAAATACCGCCTGCGCTGGCAGACCAAATGGAAAGTTTGTCTTTGGAAGTGTACTTTTCTTTAATTAAATACTCTGCCGTTGCAATAGCATCCTTCCATGTGTTGGGTTTGGTAAGTTTTTGTCCTGCCATATGCCATTCATCACCCAATTCTCCACCACCTCTTACATGTGGAACTACCATAATGCCTCCGTGCAGGGTATAAGCAAGGATTACCGGGCTAAAAAATGGATTCATCGATATTCCATAAGCTCCGTAGCCATAAATTACTGCAGGATTTTTTCCATTCATTTTGATTTTTTTGTTGTAAATAATAGAAACGGGAACTTTCACTCCATCGTGAGAGGGGATCATTACTTCTTTTACTGTTAAATCTTTCAATTCAGGATATTTTACTTCGCTTGATAATGGTTCTGCTATAAAAGAATCAATATCAGGGGAGTAGCGGTATCTTTTCTCTGGAGATGTCCATCCACTTATATTTACAAATAAATCTTTTTCCTTACTATCCCAAGCATATAAAGAGGCGTTTCCAGCAGTAAAAGGAAGCTTTAATTCTTTTGTTTCCTTACTTCCGGAAGGCTTAAAGTAAACTTTCGCTTCAACCCCGTTGGAGTTGACAACATAGTACAGTCCACTTTTGTTAACAGCAAAATTTACCAGAACTCCTGTTTTCGGCTGTGGAACTACTTCTTTGGCCATGGAAATAGCTGGGTTTTCCAAGGAAGACTTTAAAATTTTAAAATTCGAAGCGTTTTTAAAGGTTTGATAGTAAATAGCATTCTCTGTCAAAAAGAAATCAGATACTTGGTCCTCTTTCATCGCGAGAGGTTTCCATGGTGTCCCCTTAGACTCTAAAGAACGTTTGGCATAAATTTTATAGCTTTTGTCTACTGTAACCACAATGGCTAAATAGAGCTTCGAATTGTGGTCGTAAAATACAATGGGTATTTCTTTTGGTTCTATATTTAGTTCTGGATTGTTTTCCGCTGAAAAAACATCTTCGTCAATATTGGGATCCGTTCCTAATTTATGAAGTCTCACTTTAGTGTTTGTTTCCCTATTCGCAGCGGTCACATCCGAAGAATTCATGGGAGTATACAAAAAATGCTGACCATCTTCCAACCATGATGGGCCAATGCCCCAAACAGGTTCAATAGTTTGAGAAACTTTCTCTCCCTTAAGGTTTAATACGAACATCTCTCCAGTTTCAGAACCGTTGGGCGCTAGCTCTACAGAAACCAAAGTTCCATCAATATTGGGTGATAGGGATGAAATTGTGTAGGTTAAACCAGAATCCTTTTTATACGATAAAGGATCAAACAAAAACTTTTCTTCCCCTTTATAGCCGTTGCGGTAAAAAAGTTTCCCAGTTTCATCTTCGGGTAGTTGCTTTAAATAAAAATAGTGATTGTTATTCGTAATATTCACATTATATATGTTGGCATCTTTTCTATTTATTAAAGCCAACATTTCATCATTTAATTTTTGCTTCCCTGGGATTTTATTTAATACTGCTTCAGCGTAATTGGCATTATCTTTCATCCAAGAGATAACATTGGGGTCGTTTAAATTTTCTAGATAGCGGTAGTGATCATCAATTTTTTGACCGTAATACTCGTCGGTTACAATCCTTTCAGGAGTGTTTTCTGGTTTAACTGGATCTTGGGCTACGAGAATTGTGCTAACAAATAGGAAGCACCATAAACTGTACTTTTTCATAATTTAATTGTTTGATTGGTTACAAAACAAAAGTGCAAGTCTATGATATTGTAGGAAATGGTTATTTAAAAGTAGTTAAAAATCACATAAGATTGGTTTAGAAACGGGTTGAATTGTATCAATTAACCGATTATAAGGGTTATTCCTTAAGAATGAGGGCTTTTGCTCTTAAGTGAGACCGGATTGGCTACTTACATCCGGTAAATCTCCGATTTAAAAATAATGCAAACAAAAAAACGCTCAAGCAAGCTTGGCGTTTTTTCTTATTGAACTATTAATTCGTGACCTCGGCAGGGTTACAGATCCTTTTCTGTTCCCTTTTGCAAATAGAAAACCTGCAATGCACATGCATTGCTTCTTTTTGTTTTCTCCAAAAGCGTAAACTGAAGTTCCGCTTTTTACATAAAACAAAAAAACCACGTAGTAACGTGGTTTTTTGCTTGTAGTGACCTCGGCAGGATTCAAACCTGCAACCTTCTGAGCCGTAATCAGATGCGCTATTCAGTTGCGCCACGAGGCCGTCGGAACATTGGCTATTCGCTAATGCGGGTGCAAATATAGTATTTTTTATTTAAATGAGTCAAGGGAAATATAAAAATTATAAAAGCTTAATTTTGATTCATGAAAGAACTCATTAAACAACACTTTAACAATCGCTTGGACGATGCTATAATTCAGCATATTGCCAAATTAGGTACATTAAAATCGTTTAAAAAAGATGATATTATTATAGATGTAAATCAGGAGTTAATTTTTGTTCCTTTGGTACTCAAAGGCATCATTAAAGTGTTGAGAGAAGATGAAAATGAAAATGAATTGCTTTTGTATTTTCTAGAAAAAGGAGATACTTGCGCAATGTCTTTAACGTGTTGCCAAAAAAAATCAAAAAGTAAGATTCGCGCTGTTGCCGAAAGTGATGTCCAACTTATCATGATTCCTTTTGAGCAAATGAACGCATGGTTTGCAACTAATAACAGTTGGAGAAACTTCATACTAGAAAGTTACCAAATAAGGTTCAATGAAATGTTGGAAACCATAGATACGTTGGCATTTTTGAAAATGGATGAAAGACTCCATAAATTTTTGATTGATAAATTAAAAGTAAAAGGGGAGAAAACTTTAAAAATTACACATCAAGAAATAGCAGAAAACCTAAATACCTCCCGGGTTGTTATTTCGAGATTATTAAAAAAGCTGGAAAACGAGGGGCTTTTTAAGTTATACCGTAATAAAATTGAAGTTTTAAGCTTTTAATAGCTTTCCGCTTTCTAAGTAACATTTATTACAGAACTTCTCTTTATCAGATGGTAACTTTGCTGTAAATTAAATCAGAATTCAATGGATATTATTTTTGAGTCATGGCCTTGGTACATTTCTGGGCCATTAATTGCGATGGTGATGTCGCTTCTTATTTACTTTGGAAAGACATTTGGGATGTCTTCCAATTTAAGAACATTTTGTTCCATGGCGGGAGCGGGAAAGAAAAGTGAATTCTTCAATTTTAAATGGCAAGATCAAAAGTGGAATTTAATGGTTGTCTTGGGAGCTGTTATTGGCGGTTTCATCGCTCATTTTTTGTTGACAAAGGAAATTGATATTCAGCTAAATCCTATAACGATTGAAAAATTAGAAAGCCTTGGATTCAAGCAAATTGGAAAAAACCTTCTGCCGCCGGAAATTTACAGTTGGGATGCTGTTTTATCATTAAAAGGAATTTTAATTCTTTTAATTGGCGGTTTTTTGGTTGGTTTTGGAACGCGTTATGCGGGAGGCTGTACCTCTGGGCATGCCATTACTGGATTGAGTAATCTGCAAGTACCTTCGCTGATTGCTGTGATTGGCTTTTTTGTTGGCGGACTCCTAATGACACATCTAATCTTACCCTTACTATTTTAAAAATGAAGTATTTAAAGTTTATCATTACAGGAATTATACTCGGAATAGTCTTAGTAAAATCAGAAGCAGTTTCCTGGTACCGTATTTATGAAATGTTTCATTTTGATGCTTTTCACATGTATGGAATTATAGGAAGTGCAGTTTTTACAGGTATCCTTATTTTGCAAATTTTTAAATTCAAGAAAATTAAAACTATAGAAGGAGAAGCGCTTGCTATTCCTAATAAAGAGAAAGGGATTGTTCGTTACTTAATTGGCGGTTCCCTTTTTGGTTTAGGTTGGGCATTGGCAGGTGCTTGCCCGGGCCCCATGTATATTTTAGTGGGTACGGGAGTGTTGTCTATGCTTATCGTTATTGCGGGCGCATTAGCTGGAACTTTTGTTTACGGACTTTTGAAAAACAAACTTCCGCATTAACGAGTGACATATTTGGAAACGGACTTAATGCTGGCACTCGATATATTACTTTTGTCACAAATAGGCTGTGCGAAGTTTAGTATCTTTGCCGTTCAATAAACAACCCATATTAGGTTTAATTGAACTCTACTCAAAATACATGCTAAGATGAAAATAGAACAAATATATACAGGATGTTTGGCTCAAGGAGCTTATTATATTGAATCCGATGGTGAGGCGGCCATTATTGATCCACTGCGGGAATCGGCTCCTTATCTTAAACGTGCAGAAAAAGAAAATACCAAAATCAAATATGTTTTCGAAACTCATTTCCATGCAGATTTTGTGTCGGGACATATCGATTTAGCGGAAAAAACAGGCGCAACTATTGTTTTTGGTCCGAATGCTAAAACCAATTACAGTATTTACCAAGCGAAAGATGGAGAGGAGTTCAAACTGGGGAAAGTGACCATTAAAGTGTTGCACACACCTGGACACACGTTGGAATCTACCACTTATTTATTGAAAGATGAAAATGGTAAAGACCACGCCATTTTTACAGGAGATACATTGTTTCTTGGTGATGTAGGCCGACCTGATTTAGCGATAAAACAAGATATTACGAAA
Organism: Galbibacter mesophilus; assembly: GCF_023721415.1. Taxonomy (GTDB): domain Bacteria; phylum Bacteroidota; class Bacteroidia; order Flavobacteriales; family Flavobacteriaceae; genus Galbibacter; species Galbibacter mesophilus. Next base: position 127,443 of record NZ_JAMQVC010000002.1, read on the forward strand.
GAAGATCTTGCCGCACTTTTATTTGATTCCCTTCGGAAGAAAATAATGCCTTTAGCGGATGATGTAATTGTTTACCCTGCCCATGGTGCTGGTTCTGCTTGCGGAAAAAACTTGAGTAAAGAAACGGTGGATACCCTGGGGAATCAAAAGAAAACGAATTATGCCTTGCGTGAGGATATGACCAAAGAAGAGTTTGTAGAAGAAGTTTTGGATGGGATTCTTCCGCCACCACAATACTTTTCTAAAAACGCTTTAATGAATAAGGAAGGCTATGAAACTTTTGAAGAAGTACTGGAAAAAGGAGATGTCCCACTTTCACCTGAAAAATTTGAAAAAATCGCAAATAGGGAAGGGGCATTAGTGCTGGATGTACGCACTCAGGATGAATTTTTGAAAGAACATATCCCTAATTCCATTTTTATCGGACTCAATGGCTCGTTTGCACCTTGGGTAGGTGCACTGATAAAGGATTTGAAGCAGCCTATTTTGTTAATTGTTCCTGAAGGAAAATCAGAGGAGGCTGTTACAAGGCTTTCGCGCGTTGGTTACGATAATACATTGGGATATCTGGAAGGTGGTATAGAGAACTGGAAAAAAAGTGGAAAAGAAACCGATAGTATCCGATCCATAAATGTGGAAGAATTTGAAAAAGAATATAAAGACGGATTGGAAATTTTAGATGTAAGAAAGCCCGGAGAATTTGAATCGGAACATTTAGAGAAAGGAAAGTCTTTCCCGTTAGATTTTATTAATGATAACATGAAAGAATTGGATAGCAGCAACGAATATTACATTCATTGTGCTGGGGGGTATCGATCGGCTATTGCTGCGTCAATTTTAAAAGCAAGAGGATTTAAAAATTTAGTGGATATAAAAGGTGGTTACGGTGCGTTGAAGAAAACGAACCTCCCCAAAACCAATTATTCTTGTCCGAATTCTTAATTTAAAACTAAAAAATCCCTGAAAACTCAGGGATTTTTTAGTTTTATGTATTCTTAAAAACGCTTATTTTGAAAAAAAATATTGGAAAAAAAGACCGTCTTGTAAGAGTGTTAATTGCTTTTTTAATCGCTGTATTATTCTATTTTCAAATAATAAACGGCTTACTAGGAGTTTTGTTTTTGGTATTTGCAATTGTTATTTTAGTTCCGTCTTTGTTCCGTTTTAGTATACTTTATAAACTATTTGGGATTGATACTACAAACCTGTGACTTATACAATTTCGGCGCTTAAACCAGCTTGTAAAAGTTTAGAACAACGTGGTTTCAAGTCGTCGTAATCACCAGTTTTTACCGTGCATTTTCCTTTATAATGAACAATTATAGAGCATTGTTCCGCTTGCTCTGGAGTATGGTCGCAAGTGTCCACCAACATATCGATAACGTAATCAAATGTGTTTACATCATCATTGTAAAGAATAATTTCATTCTGTTTTAAAACATCTTCTTCTAGCAATAACTCCTCTGAAATTTTTTCTTTAGTACTCATATTCAGTATTTTGTGCTAATTTAAAAATTTTACGGCAACCCAATGGTTCTTTTCCAGATTTTCAACAAATTTTAACGAAAACGCTTCGCACTTTTCTTGAATCTGCGGAATGTCATCTTTATAAAAACCACTTAATAGAAGTGTTCCTCCTTTATTTAAACAATTTACGTAGGTGGGAATGTCCTCCAGTAGAATATTTCTGTTGATATTGGCAATGATAACATCGTAACTTTTGTTCTTCAGCAACGAAGCATCACCTTCAAATACGGTAATATTGCTACAATCGTTACGTTCTGTATTTTCCACGGAATTTAAATAACACCAATTATCAATATCAATGGCATCAATTTCGGAAGCACCTTCCTTTTCAGCTAAAATGGCCAAAACTCCAGTTCCGCACCCCATATCCAAAACCTTTTTATCGTTTAAATCGGTTTTAAGCAAAAACTGAATCATCATGTGTGTAGTTTCATGGTGCCCCGTGCCAAAACTCATTTTCGGCTCTATGATGATGTCATATTTCGTGTTAGGCTTCTCATGAAAAGGAGCCCTCACTGTGCAAAGACCATCTACTTCAATGGGATGAAAGTTTTTCTCCCATTCGGCATTCCAATTTTGTTGGGCTATTTCTTTAAATTCCGAAGAAATTGTAAAGGCAGGATTGGATAAAATATGAATATCTTCCAAAATATTTTCGTGCCATTCTTCTTTCTGAATGTAGGCTACCAATCCGTCTTCATTTTCCACAAAACTTTCAAAACCTGCAAAGCCCAATTCTGCAATAAGTATTTCGTTGCCTGGCACTAAAGGCTCCACCTTAAATTGGTATTCTAAATATATTTGGTCCATAATTTCATTTTTAAAACAACAGAAGTCGAAATACTGGAAAAATCAGGTATTCGACTTCTGGTATATGATTAGAATTTGATTTGTAATCAAACTACTTCGAGGCAAGCTTGTTTTTGTTGATAGGCAGGTAAACCCTCAATGAGGATTAAATCGCTTTAACGATACCTACAAAATCTTCTGCTTTTAGAGAAGCTCCACCAATTAATCCGCCATCAACATCTGGTTTAGAGAATATCTCTTCTGCATTGGCAGGCTTTACACTTCCTCCATAAAGGATGGAAACACCATCGGCTAAAGTTTGATTATATTTCTTGGCAATCGTTTTTCTAATAAATTCATGCATTTCCTGAGCTTGCTCTGGGCTGGCTGTTTCTCCAGTACCAATCGCCCATACTGGTTCGTATGCTAAAACGATATGCTTCCAAGCGTCTTCACCCAAGTGAAATAAAGCATTGGTAAGTTGACTTTCTACCAAACTAAAGTGTTTGTCAGCTTTTCTGTCGTCTAGTTCTTCCCCGAAACAGAAAATAACATCCATATCATTCTTAATAGCGGCATCTACTTTTTTGGCAAGTAATGCATCATCTTCACCGAAATAGGCACGACGCTCTGAGTGTCCTAAAATAACGGTTGTAATTCCTATACTCTTTAGCATACTTGCTGAAATTTCGCCCGTAAATGCTCCATTTTCTTCTTGATGCATGTTTTGCGCTACTACTTCTACGTCGCTATCTTTTAAAGCTTCGTAAGCTGGATACAGGTTTGTAAATGTAGGTGCTATTTTTACTTCCGCATTCGTGGCTGGTAAACTCTTTTTTAAATCGCTAATTAATGCTTGCGTTTCTGCAAGATCTTTATTCATTTTCCAGTTTCCTGCTACAATTTTCTTTCTCATTCTTTTGTATTTACTATTTGGTTGTTAATCCTTCACTGAAGGTCTAATGCTTCGACGTTTTGCCTACCGGACAAGGGCAGGAGGGTGCCGAATTGAATTAAATAATTATTTTCTTTAGCATATCTCGTGGCTTATCCCGAGATGGTTGATTAAATTTCTTTCCACAAAAGTATTAATTTACTTTTTCTTTGGCAGCCTCTACATATAAACTTAACAACTTCTTGTTATTTGTGTTAGATTCGTTAGGCTTATTTAATTTATCTGAAATTCTTCAGCATCATTAAAATGTAATTTTTGGGTAATGGTTCCTTTTCTTAGTTCCAATACCGCGGGGTTAGAACGCACGATGGTTTTTACGGTAGTTAAATCGCAAAAATAAAAATCGAAATTCAGACCATATTTCTCTTTAATCGGTGCCAGTTGCTCTTCGTTGGAAGCTGATAATCCAATTACTTTATAGCCCTCGCTTTTTGCTCGGTCTGCCATTATCTTCATCTTTTCAAGACCTTCCCGGTTGGCCGTTTGAATATTTCTTGAAACCACTACCATTACTTTTTCCCAACTCATGATTTCCTCTGTATAGTTAGAACCGTCTAGTTCCATGGTAAAATCATGAATGGGTGGTTCGTATCCTTTTTGAAGTAAAGTGGTTTCAACATCTATAAAATCTCCATCTACATCGGGGTAATCACCATTGGTCTTAACAATTTTTTCGGTCCCGTTTACATCAAATTTCCAATGATATTCGTAAACAGCTTCTGGAGCTCCTTCTGGAGTTCCCATGGCTTCGGGGATATTTACGCCTATTTTATAAGGGCGGAAATCTACCACAGGCAAATGATTGTAAACATAATAGGCATATCCTGTACAGAGGATTAAAGAGATAAATGTAATTAGTCCGGCAAAGCTAAATTTGGATATATATTTTCTTCCGAAGAAAAGAATTAAAATAAGAAGAAGCAGGACGACGTCTTTAGAAAATGATTGCCAGGGAGTAAGTTTAATGGCGTCTCCAAAGCAACCACAATCGGTAACTTTATTAAAATATGCTGAGTAGAAGGTTAAAAATGTAAAAAAGAGAATCATTAAAAGAAGACTCCAAACGGTGAATTTTCGTTGAAAACCTACCAAAAGCATAACCCCAAGCAAGGTTTCAAAAATTACAATAAAGACGGCTATCGCCAAGGCATAAGGCGCTAGAAAATCTAAGTTGAGGACACTCGGACTAAAATATTCTTCTAGTTTGAATGAAAAACCAACGGGATCGTTCAGTTTTATGAGTCCGCTTATTACAAACAGTAGTCCTACAATAATCCTTGAAACCCAAACAATAATTCTGCCCATTCTTCTTTTTTATACTTTATTTGTTGTTTTGATTTAGATGAATTAACGCAAACACCGCATAATTAACCATGTCTTGATAATTAGCGTCGATGCCTTCACTTACCAGTGTTTTTCCTTGGTTGTCTTCAATTTGTTTTACACGGAGTATTTTTTGCAGAATCAAGTCGGTTAAAGAGCTTACCCGCATATCGCGCCAAGCTTCGCCATAATCATGATTTTTATTCAGCATTAAATTTTTGGTCTCTTGAATGTGTTTATCATATAATTCAATGGCATTCTGAACATCAAGATCTGGTTGAATTGCAATTCCTTTTTCAATTTGAATGAGCGCCATCACCGCATAATTTACAATCCCGATGAACTCAGAAGTTTCGTCTTCATCCACTTTTCGAACACTATTTTCCTGTAAAGACCGTATTCTTTGCGCTTTAATAAATATTTGATCTGTAAGCGATGGCAATCGTAAAATGCGCCAAGCGCTGCCGTAATCCTTCATTTTTTTTTCAAACAAGTCGCGACAAATGGTCGTTACTTCGTCGTATTGTTTAGCTGTGTTCTGCATGCGTTTGCTGGTATTTGGTGTAAATTTCGCTTAAAAATTTCAATTGTTCAAAGTTCGTCGGGTAAAGTTTAATTTTCGTAACTTTTCACGCTAAAAATACCCTTAAATCAAAATTGAGATAACTTAATGACTATTAATTGCAACGGTACACTTGTAGACTTATCCAAACCCAAAGTAATGGGGATTCTTAACGTAACTCCAGATTCGTTTTACGATGGCGGGAAGTATTCCAAAGAAAATGTAATTCTGGGTCAAGTAGAAAAAATGCTGGAAGAGGGTGCTTCTTTTATAGATATTGGCGCCTATAGTTCCCGCCCAGGAGCGAAAGATGTAAACGAGGAAGAAGAGTTGCTTAGAAGTGTGCCTATTACAGAAAAGATAGTTAAGAATTTTCCTGAATCGCTTATTTCTATCGATACTTTTAGAGCAAAAGTTGCAAAGGAGAATATTGAAGCGGGTGCGTGCATGGTGAATGATATTGGCGGTGGAACTTTAGACGATTCCATGTTGGAGACTATAGGTAAACTAGGTGTGCCTTACATTATGATGCATATTAAAGGTGAGCCAAAAACCATGCAACAACAGACAATTTATAGGAATTTAATGCGGGAATTACTGTATTATTTTTCTGAAAGAATAGCGGAAGCCCATGCACATAAAATTAATGATATTATTGTAGATCCCGGGTTTGGATTTGCCAAAACCATGGAGCAAAATTATGAGCTTATGGCAAAACTCGATTTGCTGCATATTTTAAATTTGCCAGTGTTGGTTGGCGTGAGCAGAAAATCAATGATTTATAAATTACTTGGAACAGATCCGGCAAAAGCCTTGAACGGCACAACTACCTTGAATACATTGGCGTTAAATAAAGGTGCTCATATCTTAAGGGTGCATGATGTGAAAGAGGCGATGGAGTGCGTAAAAATTAATAATATGATCGTAGAAAACGCTTCCGATATTTAAAGCGATTCTGCTAAAACCAACTTGATAAACTAAATTTTATACTTTTACATAAAAGCAAACAACCTTGGAAATATTTGATTTTGTAGAATTAAAAATAGTAGATATCATCGATATCTTTTTGGTGGCCTTTCTATTTTATTATTTGTACAAATTGGTAAAAGGTACGGTAGCCATTAATATTTTTATCGGGATTGTTATCATTTATGTAATCTATTTGCTTACCGAAGCATTAAATATGCGCATTTTAAGCAATATCTTCGGTAAATTTATTGGAGCTGGCTTTTTCGCTTTAATTGTAGTTTTTCAGCAGGAAATAAGAAAATTTTTATTGATGGTGGGTTCTACCAACTTTAGCAAAAGAGGTTTTATGCGACATCTAAATTTTTTAAAGCACGACCGACTTGCTACAGATACCGACGTGGAAGCCATTATTGCAGCCTGTGAAAAAATGAGTGCAAAACATACTGGGGCACTCATTGTAATTGAACGGAATAATTCGTTGGATTTTGTGAAGCACACAGGAGATCATATGAATATTGAGGTGAATCAACCTATTCTGGAAAGCATTTTTTACAAAAATAGTACCCTGCACGATGGTGCTGCCATTATTGAAGGAAACCGTATTGTGGCTACACGTGCGATTCTTCCTGTTTCCAATGAGCGTAATATTCCTTTACGATTTGGTCTCCGTCACCGTGCCGCCATCGGAGTTACCGAAAAAACAGATGCCGTAGCTTTGGTAGTTAGTGAAGAAAATGGACAAATTTCTTATATGAAAAATGGAGAATTTGTGCTTTACAACGATATGGAAGATCTGAAAAATATAATGAACAAAGATCTTTCCTAATTACCTGGATTGAATTTTCAGGCATAAGGTAATTGTCTTAATTTTCTGCGAACCAATTACTTTACAACACCTACGTTTTCCATTTATTTCACCTAACTCTCAGTTTTAATCAGTAACTTTTGCTAGAATTTAGGTAACTTTTAATCTTGTTGGGAAATTTCAATTTCAAAATGAATCCTCTCGAAAGTATTGTAGTGAGGCATTTTAAAAAAATATAGAAGAATAAAATTACTGAAACTTTAGTTCAATTCAATATTTTGTTTAACTTTATACTTAAATAGTTAAACAACTTATAGTTAAAATGTTTTTTTGTTTTCATGCATCGTAAAATAATTATAATAGGTTCTGGTTTTTCATCCCTCGCAGCAGCTTGTTATTTGCAAAAGTCAGGAAACCAAGTTTTGGTTTTAGAAAAAAATGAGCAACTTGGTGGGCGAGCAGCCATTTTGGAAGAAAACGGATTTAAATTCGACATGGGTCCTTCATGGTACTGGATGCCCGATATTTTTGAACGTTTCTTTGAAGATTTCGGGAAAAGCGTTTCCGATTATTACTCCTTACAAAAACTTTCACCTGCGTATAATGTTTATTTTGGATCAGATGATTTTATTGAAATTGCTGATAATCTTCCATCAATCATAAAAACATTTGAAAGTATTGATCCCGGAAGCGGCGCTCGTTTGGAAAAGTTTATTGCAAAAGCAAAAGAAAACTACGGTATAGCAATGGACGAATTGGTTTTTAAACCAGGAATCTCTTTGTTAGAATTGGTAACGCCAGAGACTATTTCTAGACTTCATTTATTTGTCACCAATATTTCTTCGGAAGTAAAAAAAATCACCAAAAATAAAAAGTTACAAAGTATTTTAGAATTTCCCGTACTGTTCTTGGGTGCTAAACCCGAAAATACACCAGCATTTTACAATTTTATGAATTATGCCGATTTCGGGGGCGGTACATGGTACCCAGAGGGCGGTATGAACGAAATTGTAAAGGGCATGGTCACTTTAGGTAAATCGTTAGGAGTAACCTACAAAACAGGGCAAGAGGTAACAGAAATAGTAACCGAAAATGAAGTAGTTACTGGTGTTAAAACTGAGGATGCTACTTACCAAGCCGATATGGTGGTTTCCGGAGCAGATTATGCCCACACGGAAAAACTGATAGACGCTAAATATCGTAATTACAAGGAAGGGTATTGGGATAACAAAACATTTGCGCCCTCTGCATTTTTGTATTATATTGGTTTTGAAGGGAATGCCGATTCGGTGCAACATCATAATTTGTTTTTCGACACCGATTTTTCGTTGCATGCCGAAGAGATATACGATAGAAAGTGTTTACCAGAAAATCCGTTGTTCTATGCAAATTTCCCTTCTAAAACAGATAGATCATTAGCTCCTGAAGGGATGGAAACTGCCTTTTTCTTAATTCCCGTTGCGGTAGATATAGATGATTCGGAAGAAATGCATGAACGGTATTTCAAACTTATAATGGAGCGATTTAAGAAGTGTACGGGTTATAATTTAAAGGATAAAATAGTGTATAAAAAGTCTTTTGGCGTAAACGATTTTAAATCGCGCTATCATTCTTGCAAAGGCAATGCTTATGGATTGGCAAATACGTTGTTGCAAACATCGGTGTTGAGACCTGGAATACGCAATAAAAAGCTTAAAAACCTATTTTATACTGGCCAACTTACGGTGCCGGGTCCTGGCGTGCCGCCCGCACTCATTTCGGGTAAAATTGTAAGCAATTATATTGAGAAACATTTTTCCCAAGCGCAAACTACTACTATTAAAACTATACCCACTCAATAAGATTTATAAACCATGACTACCAACTACAATCTATATCAGAATGTGTGCAAGGAAACCGCTAAAATGGTTACCAAGAAATACAGTACATCCTTCTCACGATCTATTATTTATTTAACTCCAGAAATACGTGAAAACATTTATAATATTTATGGCTTTGTGCGTTTTGCAGATGAAATTGTAGACACTTTTTACGATCATGACCGAAAAGTACTTCTTGATCGTTTTGTGGAAGATTATCACTTGGCGATGCAATTGGATATTTCTTTGAATCCTATATTGGAAGCTTTCTGTAAAACACAAAAAAAATACAATATTCCCCAGCATTTGGTAGATGCTTTTATAGAGTCGATGTACATGGATTTAGGGGAAATGAAGGACTTGGATTCCGATGAATACAAAACTTACATTTATGGCTCGGCAGAGGTTGTGGGATTAATGTGTTTGAATGTCTTTTTAAAGGGTAATAAGGAAGCTTATGAAGAGTTAAAACCCTATGCACAGAGTTTTGGTGCCGCGCTTCAAAAAGTAAATTTTTTAAGGGACATAAGTGCAGATTTTCATCAGTTGAACCGTACTTACTTTCCAAATGTGGATTTTAACCAGTTTACTTTGGAAGATAAAATGAAGATTGAAGAAGATATAAAAAACGATTTTCAAGAAGCCATAAAGGGAATCAAAAAATTGCCTTTATCTTCCCGTTTTGCTGTGTATCTTGCGTATCTTTATTACACTAGTTTATTTAAGAAAATTAAAAAAACTGATTCAGAACTTTTATTTAAAAAACGAATTCGCGTGAATAATTTTGAAAAATTCATGCTATTTTCTAGAATTTATGTTCAAAAAAGTTTAAACATACAAATATGAATTTCATACTATATCCGCTTGTTACAATATTGGTATTCTGTGCCATGGAAGGAGTCACTTGGCTTACCCATAAGTATGTGATGCACGGATTTATGTGGTATTTTCACAACGATCACCATCAACCGGGGTATCCGCATGTTTTTGAAAAAAACGACTTTTTTTTCATCATTTTCGCTATTCCCAGCATTTTACTTTTCTATTTTGGCGCCGCCAAAGGGTTAAATGTACTTTTCTTTGTCGGTTTGGGTATTTTGCTGTATGGGATCGCTTATTTTTTAGTGCACGACGTGCTTATTCATCAACGTTTCAAATGGTTTAAAAGAACCAACAATAAATACCTGAAAGGACTTCGTAAAGCGCATAAAATACACCACAAACACTTAGGGAAAGAAGATGGGGAATGCTTCGGAATGCTATTCGTTCCTAAGAAATACTTCAACATGTAGTGGAAAAGTATCTGTATTTACTGCTCGATATTTTTAGTTTTATCATTCCTTTTGCGTACAGTTTTGAACGTAAAAGACTGCATTTTATTCAGTATTGGAAACCCTATTTTTTCGCTATTTTCTTGGTAGGATTTGTCTTCATTGTATGGGATGTTTATTTTACCATAGAAGGTGTTTGGGGCTTTAACGATAGGTATTTGATAGGACTCGATATTTTACATTTGCCGATAGAGGAATGGCTGTTTTTTTTATTAATTCCCTATGCCAGCAACTTTATTCACTACGCATTATGTTATTTTTTTCCAAAGCCTAGACTAACGGATTATTCAGCCAGAATTTTAGCAATTATATTATTTTTGGTGAGCTTCGGCGTGGCCGTTTTACATTATCAAAATATGTACACGGTAAGTAGTTTCGGACTTTTTGCATTCTTAATGCTGTTGCAAATAGTGTTTCGCTTTAAAGTGTTTTCTAGATATGTGCTGTCTTTTTTGGTAATACTAGTTCCCTTTTTTATTGTGAATTCATGGCTTACAGGTTCTTTTACGGAGGAACCCATTGTATATTATAACGATGCGGAAAATTTAGGAATTCGTTTAGGGACCATTCCGTTGGAAGACTTTTTTTACTGCTTTTCCATGCTTTATGGTAGTATTTTATTGTTTGAATATTTCAAAAAGAAACGAATATGAGCATACAACTTTTTTATTATTCCGGAATTTATCAATTGAAGACTTCTCAGGTTGTTGATGCTCCCTTGGATGAGGTTTGGGAATATTTTTCAAAGCCAAAGAATTTGAACGAGTTAACGCCAAGCGATATGGATTTTAAAATAACTTCATCCATTGTTTCAGAAACCTATATCGGTCAGATTATTAGTTACTCCATTAAAATTTTTCCATGGTCGCGTTCCTATTGGATTACAGAAATCACCCACGTGGAAGATAAAAAAATGTTTATCGATGAACAACGTTTTGGACCGTATGCCATGTGGCATCATGAGCACCATTTTTCGCAAACAGATGATGGGAAAACCCTTATGAACGACATCGTTTCCTACAAACTACCTATGGGAGGGTTGGGAAGGCTTTTTGCAGGCAAAATTATAGGAAACCGCATAAAAAAGATTTTTACCTTCCGTGAAAAAGCGGTTAACAGCATATTTGAAAATAATAGCGTCCAAAATCTTTATTGATAGATTATCACTTTTGTACAATAGGTGGGTTATCTTGAAATTTTTTAAGTTGTTGAAGGTGGTTTTGGTCTGTCTATAAAAATATTGAAAATCAAGGAAGCAGCGTGGATAAATGATAAAAATCTGTTTGAGCCCGATCGTAGGAAGGGTGAGTTATTTTTATCAGTGGCTGGGGGTTCCGTAGTATTTTCTTATATTTTTATAGCAAGCCTAGATTTTTTTGGTTCGTTTTTTTATCGATGAAAAAAATGAACATATAATGTTTAGAGCACAATTGATATAAAAAATAGGATTTCTTAACGCATCATTTTATTTAAAATTCCCATTACACCACGAATAAAGGTGGCACTAGTCAATACTTTTACGATTGGATCCATCTTTTTGCTTGAACTTCGGGAAGCTTTTGTAACCTTTTTTTGTTGTTCCGCAGCCTTTTCTTGTGCCGCTTCTGTTTGAGCGATTTGTATTTTCTGGTTCAATAATTCATAAGCGCTTTCACGATCTACGGTTTCATTATATTTAGGAATTAAGGAAGAATTATCCAAAACCTCTTGTAATTCATCCTTGGTAAGAACGTCCATGCGGCTCATGGGTGCCCGCAACATGGTTGCAGCCAGCGGAGTAGGTCTACCTTTTTCATCCAGAGCTGAAATTAAAGCTTCTCCAATCCCTAAGGAAGTTAATACTTCCGCCGTGTCATAGAAGTCCGAAATAGGATAATTTTCTGCTGTAAGTTTAATGGCTTTTCGGTCTTTTGCGGTAAACGCGCGAAGCGCATGCTGAATTTTAAGTCCGAGTTGGGAAAGTACTGCATCAGGAATATCTGTTGGGTTCTGGGTCACAAAATAAAGTCCGATTCCTTTAGAACGAATAAGTTTTACAATACTTTCAATCTGATCTAAAAGCGCATCGGAAGCCTCATTAAAAATCAAGTGGGCTTCATCAATAAAAATAACGAGTTCTGGGCGGTCGCTATCTCCTTGTTCGGGGAAGGTAGCATACACTTCGGCCAGTAAGCTTAGCATGAAAGTAGAAAAGAGCTTCGGCTTATCTTGAATGTCGGTAAGTCGAATAATATTGATTATCCCTTGACCGTTTTCATCTATGCGCGTTAGGTCTTCCACCTCAAACGATTTTTCACCAAAAAACAAATCGACACCTTGCTGTTCCAACTCTATTATTTTTCTTAGAATAGCTCCTGTAGAAGAAGTTGAAATTCTTCCGTACGCTTTTTGGAATTCCTCTCTTCCTTCCGAAGTAGCATATTGCAATATTTTTTTAAAATCTTTCAGGTCAAGTAGCGGCAACTTATTGTCATCACAATATTTAAAGAGTACCGCAACAATACCCTGTTGGGTATCGGTGAGATCTAAAATTCTTGAGAGTAGCACAGGGCCAAATTCAGATACGGTTGCCCTTAAACGCACACCGCCTTGTTCCGAAAGGGTTAGAACATCAATTGGAAACTTTTTGGGTTGATATGGGAAACCAATATGGTCATGACGCTCTTTGATTTTTGGGTGATGGTTTCCCGGTTTTGCAAGACCACTTAAATCCCCTTTCAAGTCCATTAAAAGAACAGGAATTCCTTTTTCGGATAGGTTTTCGGCTAAAATTTGTAGGGTTTTTGTTTTGCCTGTTCCTGTAGCCCCCGCAATAAGCCCGTGTCTGTTAAGGGTTTTTAGCGGAATCTTCACAAAAGCATTGGTAAGTGGAGAACCGTCTAGCATGGCGGCTCCCATATTAATGTAATCTCCTTTCGTTGTATATCCTTTTTCAATATGCGTAAAAAAAGCTTCTTTAGAACCCATAAGTCATTTAGTTTCCTACTAAAATAATTGAAAGTTTTTTAATGAGACCAAGGAAACGTTTTCAAATTGTGAACTTATCCTGATTTTTTATAATAGGGTTGTTTCTGAAAGAATGTTATAGGACTTACAATTAAAAACCCCAAAGGTTTTTAAAACCTTTGGGGTTTAATCGTTTTGTAGTAAACTATAATTTATTGTATTGAATTTCCTTCTTTAATTGACCAAGTATGAAAAGGCCTTCGACAGGCTCAGGCTGACATTTTAGTTTTTTGGGATCTCTTAAGTTAAGATTTCGGAATTAAATCTTTGAATACGAGATTTTGTCTCCTTCTGCAAGTTTCCATTCATTGGCTATGCCGGCATTTAGCTCTAAAACGTATTGTGCCGGTTTTTTGGATGGGAGGGAAGCTTCATTTCTTGGCTGGGCATTTTTTACCATGCTTACCACTTGCTTCTCGCTATTTATATAAATAATATCCAGAGGGATTTCCGTGTTCTTCATATAAAAAAAGCGCTGTTCTTCATCAGGAAAAACAAAAAGCATCCCTTGGTTATTTTTCATGGAAGTACGGTACATAAGTCCGGTTTGTCGTTCGTATTCGTTATCGGCAATTTCGATATCTATTTTTTCAATGATGATGGAATCTCCGCGGGAAATTGTTAATTCCCCTTCTTTTTTAAAGGAAACCTCTTCGGTGATTACTTCTTTTTTATTTTCATTGGTTTCGCAACTTACCAATGCCAAGCAGAAGAATACTAACACCAATAGTACTCGAACTAAAAAATTGATCATGCTACTCTTTTTGAAGGTTTAAACATTAAATAAAACCCAATGAGGATAAATGGAATACTCAACCATTGTCCGGTAGACAGCAAGCCTAACTCCGATTCAAAACCTCCTTGAGATTTTTTATAGAATTCAGCAATAAAACGAACGGTCCACGTTAGCACCAACCATAAACCAAACATATAGCCTAGTTGATTCTTTTTATCTGTTTTCCAATAAGTGTATAATAAAACGGCAAAAACGATTACGTATCCAAAAGCTTCGTATAGCTGTGCAGGGTGCCGAGGAAAGGTTTCCCCTAATTGCTGAAAGATAACCCCATAATCGCTATTGGTAGGTTTACCAACGATTTCAGAATTGAAAAAGTTCCCTAAACGAACAAAAACACCACCGATGGCAACAGGAATAACAATTCTATCCAAAATCCATAACACTGGTTTTTTTATCACTTTCTTGCTGTACATAAACATAGCAATAATCACGCCAATGGCGGCACCGTGACTGGCAAGACCTCTAAATCCGGTTAATTCGAACTCCGGACTAAATTTAAACGGTAGGAATATACTCAATGGGTCTTCCAAGAAGACTTCAGGTTCGTAAAAAATAAAATGACCCAAGCGGGCACCTATTAAAATAGAGAGCACCATGTAGATAAACAAAGAATCTAGTGCTTCCTCTGGTTGATTTTCATTTTTATAGATCTTTTTCATGAGAAACCATCCCAAGGAAAAAGCTAGAACAAACATTAGGCTGTAGTAGCGTATCTGAAAAAAGCCTAAGTCAAAAAGAATCCCATCGGGGTTCCAAGTAATACTTAAAAAGTGCATGCTTGTTTATTTTGAGGTAAATATAAGTATTTGAGGGTTGAGACTAAAGATTATTTTTTAGGAATAACGTCAAAGTAATGTTAATCCCATTTGGCAGACAATCTTCATTGCTCTTTTTTGAGCTTTACAACTAAGGCACTGGATCGTGTCCACAGCCTCCCCAAGGGCCACAACTTAGAATTCTTTTAATGGCTAACCAACCTCCTTTAAAAAGACCGTGTTTCTTTAGAGCTTCTACAGTGTATTGCGAACATGTGGGTGTATACCTACAAGTAGCCGGCGTAAAAGGAGAAATAGCCACTTGGTAAAAGCGAACTAAAAATAGGAAGGGCGCTATGAGTATTTTTTTTAAGATAGTTTGGAGTTTACAAGTAATGCATTAACTATTAAATACTAAAATTAGTAATCTTGAACCAAAACATCTGTTGGAATATGAAGTGTCGCATTTAATTTCCGAATCATTCCTAGGGTTAGTTTTCGTTTTTTACTTAAAATTTCACTTACCCGGCTTTTAAAACCTACGACTTCTGCTAAATCTTTTTGTTTCATATCCAGTTGCTCCATTCGAAACTTAATGGCTTCAATTGGGTCGGGCATTTCGATGGGAAAATTCTCGTTTTCATATTTGTCGATTAAAATAGAAAGTATTTCCAATTCGTCTCCATCTTCGGTTCCTTTTTTAGCATCGAAAATCACTTCGAGTCTTTCGAGCGCGTCTTGATAATCTTTTTCGTTTCGAATCGGTGAAATTTTCATATTCAAATATTATTTGCGTCTATTTTATCATATTCTGCATGAGTTCCAATAAATCGTATCCAGCATAGTTGGTATTCAAAATTGAATTTTACAATCAATCGGTAATTATTGCCTTTGATGTTGTAAACAATTCTATTGTCTTTTAAAATACTTGCACTTGGATAATCATTTTTTAACTCATTTATATTGTTCCAATCAGATTTTTCGGTCTCCCTAAACCATGCTTTTAGTTGGTCTTCACAGTCGGCGTGCTTTTCCCAAAAAATTCGTAAAGTACGTTTAGCAATGACTCTCACATGAAACTTATTTGTCGTAAAGATATAAAAAAGTTACCAATTTGGTAATTTAAAGGAAGTGTTACTTTTTAATCAGGCACAAATCTCCCAATCATACCCTTTCCTGCAACGATTTTATTTCGTCGCGTAAACGAGCTGCTTCCATAAAATCGAGTTCCTTGGCTGCTTTTTCCATGGATTTCCGTTTGTCGCGGATTAACTTTTCAATTTTTTCCTTCGGAAGATATTCCAATTCTGGTTCTGCGGCTTTTCGGGCGGCTTCTTTTTCCAATTGATACGTAGAAACTGAATTTTTAGCCAATGCACTATCCAGGTTTTTCTTTAAAGCTTTTGGAGTAATATTGTGTTTTTTGTTGTAGGTCAGCTGCTTTTCGCGGCGATAATTGGTTTCATCAATGGTTTTTTGCATACTGTCTGTTATTTTATCAGCATACATAATAGCTTTACCGTTGAGGTTTCGGGCGGCACGCCCTACCGTTTGGGTAAGCGATCTATTACTTCTTAAGAATCCTTCTTTGTCCGCATCCAAAATAGCTACCAAGGAAACTTCCGGGAGATCAAGTCCCTCTCGAAGCAGGTTCACCCCAATAAGTACATCGAATAGTCCTTTTCTAAGGTCTTGCATAATTTCCACACGTTCCAAGGTGTCCACATCACTGTGTATATATCGGCAGCGTATTTGAATACGCGTAAGGTATTTGGTCAACTCTTCCGCCATTCTTTTGGTAAGAGTGGTAACCAAGATACGTTCGTCCCTCTCCACCCGTTGGTGTATTTCTTCCACCAAATCATCAATTTGGTTTTCACTTGGGCGTACTTCAATAATGGGGTCCAAAAGTCCCGTAGGGCGGATTACTTGCTCTACATACACACCACCGCTAAGTTGCAGTTCGTAATCTGCTGGAGTAGCACTTACGTAAAGAACTTGGTTTTGCAATGCTTCAAATTCTTCAAATTTTAACGGACGGTTGTCCATTGCAGCAGGAAGCCTAAAACCATATTCCACCAAATTTTCTTTTCGGCTTCGGTCGCCTCCGTACATGGCATGAACCTGCGGAATGGTAACGTGACTTTCATCCACTACCATTAAATAATCGTCTGGAAAGTAATCGAGCAAACAGAAAGGCCGCGTTCCCGGCTGCCTTCCATCCAAATAGCGGGAGTAATTTTCAATACCGCTGCAATATCCCAGTTCCCGAATCATTTCCAAATCGAAATTGGTACGTTCTTCCAGTCGTTTTGCTTCCAAAGGTTTACCAACTTCCCTAAAATAATCAATCTGTTTTACCAAATCATCTTGTATTTGATGAATGGCATTTTGGAGTACATCTGGAGAAGTTACAAACATGTTAGCAGGATAAATATTCAGTCGGTCGTATTTCTCCAGAACTTTGTTCGTGTTGGGGTCGAAGGCTTCAATCTCTTCAATCTCATCTCCAAAAAAATGAATACGGAAAGCATCATCGGCATAGCTGGGATAGACATCTACCACATCGCCTTTCACGCGAAAACTTCCGTGGGTAAATTCCGCAGTTGTCCGTGCATACAAACTTTGCACCAAACGGTGTAACAATTTGGTTCTCGATATAACTTGATCCCTTTGAATGGATATTACATTCTTCTGAAATTCAACAGGGTTACCAATACCATAAAGGCAAGAAACCGAAGCTACTACCAGCACATCCCGCCTTCCTGAAAGCAGGGAAGAAGTTGCGCTTAACCTAAGCTTCTCAATTTCATCATTTATGGAAAGGTCTTTTTCTATGTAAGTTCCCGTTACAGGAATGTATGCTTCCGGCTGATAATAATCATAGTAAGAAACAAAATATTCCACCGCATTATCGGGGAAAAATTGTTTGAACTCAGAGTATAGCTGGGCTGCCAAGGTTTTGTTATGCGCCAGTACCAAAGTTGGCCGTTGCACTTCTTCTACCACATTGGCAACGGTAAAGGTTTTACCTGAACCGGTTACACCTAGTAAAGTTTGATAGCGTTCATTGCTTTCAATCCCTTCTTTTAATTGTTTTATGGCATTGGGCTGATCGCCCGTAGGTTTGTAGTCTGACTTTATTTTGAATCGCATCCCACAAATTTAGCAAACTAAACGGTAGATTTTCTTTAGGTTATGTGAAATTTTAAGGTTTATAAAACCTTTAGAAATTAGGGTAGGAATAAATCCCTTGGAGGCATATCCAAGTACCGCAAAAAAAAGGACTGCCCATTTGGACAGTCCTAAATTATAAATCTTTAAATAGGAGTGATTATTCCTGAATGCCCACCATTTCCATATCGAAAATAAGGTTAGTGTTTGGTGCTATAGGTCCGTAACCAGCTTCTCCATAAGCCAAGTAAGAAGGAATGAATAAACGTACCTTATCTCCCACTTTCATCATCATTAGGCCTTCTTTAAAGCCTGGGATAATAGTGGCGTCTGGACTAATTGGCATTGGAGCCGGTTGATACATTCCTCTATCGCGTTTCCCCGGATTTACATTCCCAAATTTTTCAGCAATTTCCATGGAGCTGGTATCAAAAATATTACCGTCTTCAAAATACCCTGTATATTCTACCAAAGCAGTTTGTCCCACTTTTGGTTTTTCACCATCACCTTCTTCCAACATAATATATTGCAATCCAGAATCGGTAGTTTCCGCTTTTTGCTTTTGAGCTTCAAATTCTTCAGCAGTTTCCTTTTTCAAGTTAACAAGTGCTTTTTGAGATTCTGCCTCTTCAGCAAAATAACCTGCAAAAACTTTAGCGGCATCAAATTGCTTCGCTTCTTTACCGTTTCTAATAATTTGTACGTGCTTAATAAGTACGTCTTCTACAGGTTTGTCTCTAGACATAGGGTCTTGAGAGGTTTCTACATTGGCAATAGAATCTACTACTTCCAATCCCTTTACTACTTCCCCAAAAACCGTGTGCTTGTTGTTAAGGAAAGGAGTTTCTTTATGTGTAATAAAAAACTGACTTCCATTGGTTTTAGGGCCCGCATTGGCCATGGAAAGAATTCCTTTTTTGTCGTGCTTAAGAGAATCTACAAATTCATCTTTAAATTTATAGCCAGGATTTCCGCTGCCCGTACCAGTAGGGTCTCCCCCTTGAATCATAAAATCTTTAATCACTCGGTGAAAGCTAACGCCATCGTAATATGGTTTCCCTTTTAAAGAATCTACCACATAGGTATTGGTGCCTTCCGCCAAGCTCACAAAATTCGCTACTGTAACAGGCGTTTGTTTGTAAAAAAGTTCAACAACAATATCTCCTTTAGTCGTTTGAATATCAGCAAACATTCCATCTCCTAAATCAGAATATTTTGAGCTGGAGCAAGAAGAAAGTACTGCCGCTAGGATAAAAATGAAACTTAATTTTTTCATTGAATAGAAATTTAAAATGATTATTTTAATTATTTGAAAGGCTGTCGGACGATTTTTCTACTATATCCAACAGCGTAATAGTGCTTATAATAGGTTGATTAGTGCCAATTTTATAATCATCGCCATGGTAACCGTATGCCAGTGATGAAGGGAAAAGAAACGTAGCTTTTTCCCCCTTTCTTATAAGTTTTACAGCCGTGCGAAGCCCTGGAAAGTAATCTTCCTTGTCAACTTTAAAATCGACTATGCCCACTTCTGTATTGGAGTAAATGGTGTCGTTTTGTAAAGTGCGTATATCATAGTTTATTTTAACCACATCACCTTCTTTGGGAAGATATGATTGCGTAGAATCTTGCGTATTGAAATAATACCAGTAGCCATTGGAAGATGCCAAGTACGTATGCAATGAATCATTTTTAATGATGCTGTCTATAAGGGCTTCTTCATAATGAAGTAAGCCTTTATTCCGCTCAATGGATTCTCTCATAAACGAACCGGACTTTACATTTACCGGCCTGCGTGCCTCTGGTTGTTTGCAGGCAACCACAAGCAATGCAAAAACGAATAGGGGCAAGTAGGTTTTTATCATTGTAGTTGAGATTTGTAATCTTTTAATAATGCTTCAAAGCGCTGGGTGGTTTCTTCCATGGAAAGCGTACTTCTACCGCCTGCAGCATTGGTATGTCCGCCACCATTAAAATGTGCTCTTGAAAACTCATTTACTGAAAAATCGCCTTTAGAGCGCAAAGAAATTTTAATTAAATCCTCTTGGACACTTTCAATAAATATAGCCGCAAATTTAATACCTTTTAAAGAAAGGCCATAGTTAACAAAACCTTCGGTATCTCCTTTTTTATAGTTGAATTGTTGCAATTCTTCCCGGGATAGGGTTATGTAAACTGTATTGTATTCTGGTAAGGCAACCAAATTCTTAAGTGCGCAGCCCAACAGATGCAGTTTATCTATGGAATTGGTGTCTAAAATAGCATTGTGAATGTTCGCATTTTCCGCACCTTTATCAATTAAATTGGCAATTACCCTGTGCGTACTACTTGTGGTAGATGGAAAACGGAAAGACCCTGTGTCGGTCATAATACCCGTGTACAAACACGTCGCTATATCCTTGTTGATTTTATCGGTATCGCCCATGAAATCTATAAAATTGTAAATCATTTCACAGGTGCTGCTCATGGAAGTATCAGAATACATAAAACGGGCATAATCCGCCGGTGCTTGATGATGATCAATCATTACGTAGTCGCCTTGAAAGTTTTTTAATGCAGGTTCCATTTCATCTATTCTAGATAAAGCATTAAAGTCCAATGTAAAAACAAGCTCAGCTTTTTCTAAAATTGCGTTGCAGCTATCAGTTTGGTATTCAAACTTTAAAATTCGTTCTTCCCCAGGCATCCATTTTAAAAATTCTGGATACTCATTGGGCGCAATAATAGCAATATCGTGCTTGTATTGGTTTAAATAGTGGAAAAGACCTAAACAAGAGCCAATGGCATCTCCATCGGGGTTTTTGTGTGGAATAATCACTATTTTTTTAGGGGTTTCCAGTACCGTTTTTAACGCTTTTATCTGCTTTTCTTCCATGGGTGGCTAATATACAATTTAATAATAGAAAACTTAAAAAAGGAATAGTACATTTGTGCCGCTAAACTTTTACCACTATGCGCTTTTTAATTTGGCTGAATCTATTCGTTTTTCTTTGCTTCGGATGTAAATCCGTCCCATCGGAAACCTATGCGTTGCAAGAAGATGAATTTGTAATAGCTTTTGGCTCCTGTAACCGTCAAGATGAAAAGAATGTGCTGTGGGATGATGTTTTGCTGCATCAACCTGCGGTTTGGATTTGGGGAGGCGACAATATTTATTCCGATACGGCCGATTATAGGGAAATGCGGAAGGATTACGAAGAGCAACGCTATCAAGATGGGTATAAACAGATAACCGAAACGATGGATGTTATTGGTACTTGGGACGACCATGATTACGGACTGAACGACGGCGGGGCAGAATGGGCCATGAAAGAAAATGCGCAGGAACTCTTTTTAAATTTTATGAATGTGCCCAAAAACGATCCAAGAAGAAGGAGGGAAGGGGTTTATCATTCAAAAACGTACCACACGGAACAAGGCAGCATAAAAGTTATTCTATTGGATACGCGCTATTTTAGATCGCCACTTACCAAAAACCTGGGGGAAGATGGAAAACGTTTTATGCCAAATCCACAGGGTATTGGTACTATCTTGGGCGAAAAGCAATGGCAATGGTTGGAAAAGGAACTTAATAATTCCACTGCAACCTTCAACATTATAATGAGCAGCGTTCAGGTGCTTTCCAACAAGCATGGTTTTGAAACGTGGGGGAATTTCCCAAGCGAAGTGGAAAAATTGTTCTCCTTGATTAAAAGTAGCCAAGCGCAGCGTGTAATTTTACTTTCGGGTGATCGGCATATTTCAGAATTCTCAGAAATAAATATTCCCGATTTGGGCTATCCTCTAATCGATTTTACCTCTAGCGGACTCACACATACCTATGAAGCCTATTCCGGCGAAGAAAACCCTTACCGAATAGGACAAGTGATTACGCAAAAAAGCTTTGGTGTTTTAAGGCTGAATATGAAAAACCATCACGTAAAAATGCAAATGATTGGTGATGGGAATAATATTTTAAATGAATTGGAGCAGGGATATTAATTGTTAATTGCTTAGCGGTAAAAACCACATTTATTATTTCATTAATGCCAAATTAATCCAAAAACCCTTACTTTTGCCGAAAATTTAAAGGACTTGGCCTTTATAAGCTGAGCAATATTTTGAAAAACAACACGATACGTGTAAAATTTTGATTAAAAAGTAAAATGGCAACAAACAGAACATTTACCATGATTAAGCCGGATGCTGTTGAAAACGGACACATCGGTGCTATTCTTGAAAAAATAAACGCTTCAGGTTTTAAAATCGTAGCGATGAAGTACACTCAATTGAGCAAGCGTGATGCAGAAGCTTTTTATGCCGTGCATAGTGAGCGTCCTTTCTTTGGTGAGTTGGTAGAATTTATGACGCGCGGTCCAATCGTAGCGGCTATCTTGGAAAAAGACAATGCCGTTGAAGATTTTAGAACTCTAATCGGGGCTACAAATCCAGATGAAGCAGCTGAAGGAACCATCCGTAAATTGTACGCTACTTCTATTGGGGAAAATGCAGTACACGGTTCAGATAGCGATGAGAATGCGGCTATAGAAGGTGCTTTTCACTTTGCAGGAAGAGAAATATACTAAGAAATTAGAATTCTATTTTTAGAAGCCTCACTTGAAAAAGTGGGGCTTTTATTTTATACCGTTTGCGCTTATAGTTTACCGTAAGACAATTTTATTTACTACCTCCTTTCCCAATTCTTCATTGAGCATTTTTACAATTTTTTCTTTTCCGTAGCTCAATTCCTGTCTTAAAACGGAAGAAGATAATGAAACATATAGCGTATCACCTTTCAGAACTACTTGAGTGGTATAATTGTTTACGCCGTTACCCATTAAGTTTTCCCAAGCATTTCGTACATCCACTTTGTCCATGCCTTTTTCAAGCTTGTTTTCAGAAACAAACTCTTTTAAAACGTCACTTAAGGACATGTATTCGTTACGTCTTTTCGCCATTACTTTACAGAAAATTTCTCAAATCGTTTGTAGTAATATTCTTTATCTTGATCATTCTTAACGCCAAATTTACCCTTGGTCAATAAAATGATTTCCTCTTTTCGGGTATTCCCTTCATTATTATAATAAATAAAAAGTTTCCCGCCCTCTTTTTTTATACTGAAGTTTTCAAATTCTTCTAAGTTCACAAACCTTCCATCAAATTTAGGCATCACCTTTTGTCGGATTCCTGTAGAGTCAGTTTCTAGAGAAAAATGATCTATAACCGTATTTATCTTGTAGGTTTTTGTTTCTTCGGATGGGAAAGTAACTTTCTCTATTTCCCAATAACCGTTGAGGTTTGAAATATCTTCAACGGGTTGCCGATTACAGCTGATGAAAATGATGCTAAAAAGAAGTAACAAATGTAGTTTCAAGGTCTTGTGTTTTGTGCTTCCGCAAAGGTACTTAAAAGATACGTTCGGTCTGCGTAATACCTAATGTATTTAGTCTAACAATGTAAAGGATTTTCATCCATTTCAAGGAGTTCTTTTTTAAGGATTGTCTATATTTAACCCTTCAAATAAAGCATCCATCTTAAAGAATTTTATGTTTCAAAAAATCTTACTATCCCTTTTCAGTCTTACCTTTTTTACTTGTAAAATTGACTTTAAACCTGCACATGAAAACACATATTTCGTTTCTCAGCTAGACTCCGTAAAACTTACCGTTCCCCAGCAGGTGTCTTCCTATTACAAGGACGTGGATTTTGCCAAAACGGGAGTTGATTTATATGACGACTTAGCAGTGACTACCATTGCCAAGCACACCAATATACTTTCATACAGTAAGAGACATACATATTTATATAAAATAGATGCTGACCCATCCCAAAAAGACAGTGTAGTTTTAATGTATTCTGGTGAAAAAAGATTTTGGAAAGAGTATGTTTCTGGTAACAACCCTTATCCCAAACAAACCTTTAATACCGAACATGTATATCCGCAGTCGTTTATCGAGAACACTGCCAAAGGGGATTTACATCATCTAAGAGTTTGTGACGAACGAACCAACACACGAAGGAGTAATAATCCTTTTGTGGAAGGAAAAGGAAAATACCGATTAAAGTATAAAAGTTGGTACCCTGGCGATGAATGGAAAGGCGATGTGGCACGAATGGTTATGTACCTAAATTTGCGTTACGCAGAGTCTTTTAAAGATGTTGGAAGCTTACAATTATTTCTGAAATGGAATGCAGAAGACCCTGTTTCTGAATTTGAAAAGCAACGTAATGAACTAATTTATGAAGTTCAGGGCAACCGAAATCCTTTTATAGACAACCCCTTTTTGGCGACTTTAATTTGGAACGGACCCGCAGCAGAGAATAGGTGGTGATTCTTTTTTCTTTGCAAGGAATATCTATAAAACACTATCTTTAGCGAGTATTAACCACCAATAAAATGAAAAATTACTTTTTTTTACTGCTCATGTTTACGTTTTTAAAGTCTCACTCCCAAGAAAATGCTGTAAAGTTTGCCAATTTTGAGAAATATGCTGTCGAAAACAAAGCATTAAACTCCCCGAAACCCGATGAAAACAGGGTGGTTTTTTATGGAAATTCTATTACGGAAGGGTGGAAAGATATGCATCCCTATTTTTTTGAGGAGAATCCGTATATCGATCGTGGGATAAGCGGACAAACAACGTCGCAGATGTTACTTCGTTTTCGCAAGGATGTAATTGAATTAGAGCCGAAAGCCGTGGTTTTTCTAGCCGGAATTAACGATATTGCCGAGAATACGGGTCCGATTGCCATCGAGGATGTTTTTGGGAATATTATTTCCATGGTTGAGTTGGCGCAAGCCAACCAAATTATTCCCATTGTTTGTTCCACATTGCCGGCAAACCATTTCCCTTGGCGGGAGCGTATCAAACCGGCAGATAAAGTAATCGAATTAAATGAATTGCTTAAAGATTACTGTAAAAAGAACAATGTAACCTATGTGGATTACTACAGCGCGATGGTAAATAAAGAAAAAGGCTTGAGTAAGGAATTGGCTCACGACGGTGTGCATCCAACTTCCGAAGGTTATAAAATAATGGAGCCTATAATCCAAAAAGCTATAAACACTGCAGTAAAATAATTTTAACTGAAGAATATTAGCAAAGGCGGGCTGAAAAGTTCATTTTACATTAACTCAAATTCAGGTATTTTGAATTGAAATTTAGACTGGAAAATAAGAAGTAATTGCTTAAATTTGCGCTTTATTTTAAACAAAAAGTCTGCAATAGCTAGGCGCAAATATATCAACGTATGATCCTTTTCTTCGGAAACCCAGAAAACAAGGTCTTTGCCGTTCAAACGAACGATGAAATTTCAAACGAAAACATTGCAAAACTTTCATGGTTGTTTGGCGACCAACCAAAAATAGAAGCAGCGTTCATTGACGCTTTTTTTGTTGGTCCGAGAGCAGCGATGATTACCCCGTGGAGTACCAATGCGGTAGAAATTACGCAGAATATGTGTATTCCTGGAATAATTAGGATTGAAGAATTTTACGCTTCATCTTCAGAAGCAAAAGATTTCGACCCGATGTTGAGTCAGAAGTATCCAAAATTGGATCAGGATATTTTTACTATTGATATTCAGCCAGAGGGAATTAAGGAAATAGAAGATATAGCCACATTCAATCAACAGGAAGGATTGGCATTAAATGAAGAGGAAGTTGCGTATTTAAATGAACTTTCGGAAAAATTGGGCAGAAAATTAACCGATTCTGAAGTTTTTGGATTCTCTCAAGTAAACTCAGAACATTGTCGCCACAAAATCTTCAACGGAACTTTTGTAATCGACGGGGAAGAAAAGCCGATGTCTTTGTTTAAAATGATCAGAAAGACTTCCGAAGAAAATCCAAACAGCATTGTTTCAGCCTATAAAGATAATGTTGCTTTCCTAAAAGGACCAAAAGCGGTTCAGTTTGCACCAAAAACAGCTGACAAACCCGATTTTTATCAAGAGAAAGATTTTAACTCGGTACTTTCCTTAAAAGCAGAAACCCATAACTTCCCGACAACAGTAGAGCCTTTTAATGGTGCTGCAACGGGTTCTGGGGGAGAGATTCGCGACCGTTTAGCGGGAGGAAAAGGTTCGTTGCCATTGGCGGGAACAGCAGTTTATATGACATCGTATTCCCGACTGGAAGAAAACCGTCCTTGGGAAAAAACAATGGAGCAGCGTAAATGGTTGTACCAAACGCCTATAGATATTTTGATTAAGGCGTCTAACGGGGCATCCGATTTTGGAAATAAATTCGGTCAACCGCTTATCGCTGGTTCGGTGCTTACTTTTGAACATGAAGAAGAAGCTAGGAAATTAGGTTTTGATAAGGTGATTATGTTGGCCGGCGGAATTGGCTACGGAAAACAAGAACAAGCATTAAAAGATACGCCCAAAGCAAGTGATAAAATTGTTGTTTTAGGGGGAGAAAATTATAGAATTGGAATGGGTGGTGCTGCCGTTTCCTCTGCTGATACAGGAGAATTTAGCAGTGGTATTGAGCTTAATGCCGTACAACGTTCCAACCCAGAAATGCAAAAAAGAGTTGCCAATGCGGTGAGGGGAATGGTAGAAAGCGATGAAAATGAAATCGTTTCCATTCATGATCACGGCGCGGGCGGACACTTAAACTGTCTTTCTGAATTGGTGGAAGACACTGGAGGTAAAATCGATTTGGATAAATTACCGGTTGGTGATCCAACACTTTCTGCAAAAGAAATTATCGGTAATGAGAGTCAGGAACGTATGGGCTTGGTAATTGGTAAGGAACATACGGAAAAATTGCGAAGAATTGCCGAGCGTGAGCGTTCGCCAATGTATGAAGTAGGAGAAGTAACGGGAGACGATGTCTTCTGTTTTGAATCGGGAACCAAAGGGGATAAACCTATGGACTTGGCTTTGGAGGATATGTTTGGTAGTTCTCCTAAAACCATTATGAACGACAAAACCATTACTAGAAATTATAAAAACAAATCGTACAGTATTGATCAAGTTTACAACTATTTGGAGCAAGTATTGCAGTTGGAAGCTGTGGCTTGTAAAGATTGGTTGACCAATAAAGTAGATCGATGTGTTGGCGGACGCGTTGCAAAACAGCAATGTGCTGGTCCTTTACAATTACCATTGAACAATTGTGGGGTAATGGCGCTCGACTTTAAAGGAAAAGAGGGTATTGCCACTTCTATTGGACATTCTCCCGTTTCTGCTTTGGTAGATCCTGTTGCGGGAAGTAGAAATTCTATTGCAGAGTCACTTACAAACATAGTTTGGGCGCCGTTGGAAGACGGACTTAAATCGGTGTCGCTTTCTGCAAACTGGATGTGGCCTTGTAAAAATGAAGGTGAAGATGCGCGTTTGTATGAAGCAGTGAAAGGATGTTCGGAATTTGCGATTGAATTAGGTATCAATATTCCTACTGGAAAAGACTCCCTTTCCATGAAGCAAAAATATCCAAATGAGGAAGTGATTTCCCCAGGAACGGTTATTATTTCTGCGGGAGCGCATTGTAGCGATATTAATAAAGTTGTGGAGCCTGTTTTACAAAGAAATGGAGGAAGTATTTACTACATCAACTTTTCAGAGGATAAACTGAAATTGGGCGGTTCTTCATTCGGACAAATATTGAATGTTATAGGAAGCGAAGTTCCAACCGTAAAAAGTGCGGAAAACTTTAAAAATACCTTTAATACTGTTCAGAAATTAATAAAAGAGAACCAAATTATCGCTGGTCATGATGTTGCTAGCGGCGGATTTATTACAACTTTGTTGGAAATGTGTTTTGCTGATTTGAATATCGGTGCGCAATTGGATTTATCCGGTTTAGAGGAAACAGATTCGGTTAAAGTTCTTTTCAATGAAAATGCAGGAATTGTTTTTCAAGCGAAAGAAGATTCAACGGTTGAAAAAGCCCTTTCGGAAGCAGGTGTTTCCTTCAGTAAAATAGGAAAAGTTTTAGAGGGTGACCGACTGCAAATTGTGAACAACGACGATAGTTTTTCATTTAGTGTAAGTCAGTATAGAGATGTGTGGTACAAAACATCTTTCCTGTTAGACCAAAAGCAAACTAAGAGCAATCTTGCTGAAGCACGTTATAACAATTATAAAAATCAGCCGCTAACGTATAAGTTTCCAGCTAATTTTACAGGAAAATTGCCTCAGAACGCCGAAAAACGACCAAAAGCGGCAATTATTCGCGAAAAAGGAAGTAACTCTGAGCGCGAAATGGCCAATGCAATGTACTTGGCTGGTTTTGATGTGAAAGACGTTCACATGACCGACTTGATTTCCGGTAGAGAAACTTTAGAAGATATTCAATTTGTGGGTGCTGTTGGTGGTTTCTCCAATTCTGATGTACTCGGGTCTGCTAAAGGTTGGGCAGGTGCATTTATGTACAATGATAAGGCGAACAAAGCGTTAAAGAATTTCTTTGAGAGAGAAGATACTTTGTCAATTGGTATTTGTAATGGTTGTCAGCTTTTTGTGGAGCTTGGTCTTATTAATCCAGATCATTCGAAAAAACCGAAAATGCTTCATAATGACAGTGGGAAACACGAAAGTATTTTTACTTCCGTAGAAATCCAAGCAAACAATTCGGTAATGCTTTCTTCATTGGCAGGTAGCAAATTAGGAATTTGGGTTTCCCATGGGGAAGGAAAATTTAGTTTCCCATACGAAGAAAACAAATATAATATTGTGGCTAAATATGGGTATGAAGGTTATCCTGCAAATCCGAATGGCTCTGATTTCAATACAGCTATGTTAGTTTCCGATAACGGAAGACATTTGGTGACCATGCCTCACTTTGAGCGTTCAATTTTCCAGTGGAACTGGGCTAACTATCCGGAAGGAAGAAAAGATGAAGTTTCTCCTTGGTTGGAAGCCTTTGTAAACGCCAGAAAATGGTTAGAGAAGAAATAAAAAAAATAAAAAACTTGTCTTAAGATTGGTGATTAAAAGTTTCGAAAAGCGCAGAAGTCTTTGTTAAGCTAGACAATTGAAGATTTCGAAACCAAAATTATCTTAAGAATTCAATCTTTTTTATTTATAATTCATATAAAATTAAGGAGTTGCCAACAATCAACTCCTTTTTTTATGACATCTTTTGAAAATACTCGGTAAATTTTATATTTTGCAATAATGTAACACATCAAAATACGCTATGCAAAAAGTAACCCGTTTATTTGATTTTCCACAGCATCAGTTGGAAAAATTTAATTTGGATATCGCCTTTTCAACCAAATATGGGGAAGAATGGGTGCATACATCTTCACAAGAATACGTAGATAAAGCCAATCAATTTAGTAGAGGCTTATTGCGTTTAGGAGTGCAGCCCAACGACAAAATAGCCATTATCACTCACGTAAATAAAACCGAATGGCATATTGCCGATATAGGTATTCTTCAAACGGGTGCTCAAAACGTACCTATTTATCCAACTATTTCTGCGGAAGATTACGAGTATATTTTGAATCATTCAGAAGCTTCTTACGTGATTGTTTCTGATGCGGAGATTTTAGAAAAACTAAATAGTATAAAACAGAATGTACCTTCCCTAAAAGAAGTTTATGCATTTGAAGAAATACCTGGTGCAAAAAATTGGGAGGAGATTTTTACTTTGGGTGAAGATAAAGCGAATCAAAGTGAAGTAGATGCTAGAAAAAATGCGGTAACCACAGACGATTTAGCAACGATAATTTATACATCGGGAACCACAGGAAGACCGAAAGGGGTAATGTTATCCCACAAGAATATTGTTTCCAATGTTTTGGCCAGTGAAGAGAGAGTGCCCTTGGATGCACACGATGTGGCCTTAAGCTTTTTGCCTATCTGTCATATTTTTGAACGTATGGTGGTGTATCTTTATCAGTATTGCGGAATTAAAATCTATTTTGCGGAGTCCATAGAAAAAATGGGTGATAACCTTAAAGAGGTAAAACCTCATGTAATGACGGTTGTTCCAAGACTTCTTGAAAAAGTTTATGATAAAATATATGCCAAAGGAGCGGATTTAACGGGAATTAAAAAGAAGTTGTTCTTTTGGGCTATAGAATTAGGGCATAAGTTTCAACCCTACCGTGGCAACGGCGGATGGTACGAATTTCAATTGGGTATCGCCCGAAAATTGATTTTTAGTAAGTGGCAAGAAGGTCTTGGTGGAAACCTAAAAGTAATGGTTTCTGGTAGTGCGGCGTTGCAACCTCGCTTAGGAAGGGTGTTCGGTGCAGCAGATATTCCAGTTATGGAAGGCTACGGACTCACAGAAACTTCACCAGTAATTGCCGTTAACGATCAAAAAAATAACGGTTGGAAAATAGGAACTGTTGGTAGAATGCTTCCCGGCGTTGAGGTAAAAATAGCCGAGGATGGAGAAATTCTTTGTAAAGGTCCTAATGTAATGATGGGATATTATAAAGATGAAGAAAAAACAAAAGAAGTAATGGAAGGCGGATATTTCCATACAGGAGATATCGGGGAAGTGGATGATGACGGATTCTTGAAAATTACCGATCGTAAAAAGGAAATATTCAAAACTTCAGGTGGTAAATATGTCGCTCCTCAGCTAATTGAAAATTTAATGAAGCAATCCCGTTTCATTGAACAGATTATGGTAATTGGGGAAGGCGAAAAAATGCCAGCAGCAATTATTCAACCAAATTTTGAATTTGTGGAAGCTTGGGCGAAAAGACATAACTTAGAGGTGTCTGGAGACCGTAAGAAGCTTATTTCAGATCCAAAAGTGGTAGAGCGTATTCAGGAAGAGGTAGATCATTACAACGAAAAGTTCGGTCGTTGGGAACGAGTAAAGCTTTTTGAACTTACGCCAGACGAATGGAGCGTAGAAGAAGGGCATTTAACACCAACGTTAAAGCTGAAAAGAAGAATTATTAAAGAAAAATACGCGGATTTGTACACAAAAATATACGGGTCTAAGGAATAAAATCTTTAAACTCTTGTTGCTTTAGTGATTGAAGCAAGAAGATTATGGTTTTAGTTTAGAATAGTGTTGACCTTATCCGTTATTGAAAACTCCTTATCCTGAGAATAGTACTCAAAAGCTCCGAGAACAGGAGCGTAGGAACGAAGCGACACGGAGTTTTGATTACGGTTTTTCGAAATAATGGTCGAAAAAATTCCTTGGATAAGGCGCCTTTCCTGCCTAACTGCGGTTAGCAGGCAGGTTCTTTGTTTCGTTTCTTTTGGGCGAGCAAAAGAAATGAAAGGATAATGTATAACTCTATAAATACCACATTTATCAACGCGAACAAAGGCCAGAAACAAGATCTTTTGATGGTCAATCAGATAAAGGTAAAGTAATTTCTTAACATAAAATTTTAGTAAACTCCTCATTTTTGGGGAGTTTTTTTATTACCTTAATACATAATGTGCTTTCATTTTGTCATTTAACAAATTTTAGAGTAATTTACTATGCGTGCATAATAAAATATTTGTATATTTGAGCTCACCACGATAAAAAAATGAAGGATACAACTATTGATTACGCATTAAGAGCAACATGGCAAGCTGTTGCTAAAATGTACAATGAAGAAGCTGGAAAACAAGATAGCACAATGGCTACCGGTTTTACGCTTTTAAGTATAGACCCCGAAAAAGGCTCCCCGTCTACAGCATTAGGTCCCAAAATGGGAATGGAAGGTACTAGTTTGTCTAGAACCTTAAAAAGCATGGAAGAAAAAGGATTGATTACCCGCAAGCCTAATCCAAACGATGGTAGGGGCGTTCTTATTTGTCTTACCGAGTTTGGTAAAGAAAAAAGGGAGTATTCAAAAGAAGTAGTCCTAAAGTTTAATGATACCATTCGGAAGAATGTCAAGGAAAGTGATTTAGAAGGCTTTTTTAAAGTAATCGGAGTTGTAAACGAGTTTATTTCAGAAAAGAAAATATACACAGATAACGTATCAACAAATTAATTCAATAGAGAAAAAATGAACAGAAGAATAAGGAAAGTTGCAGTAATTGGTTCCGGTATTATGGGAAGTGGCATTGCCTGCCATTTTGCCAATATTGGCGCTGAGGTTTTACTGCTCGATATTGTACCAAGAGAATTAACGGATAAAGAGAAGGCCAAAGGGCTTACACTTGAAGATAAGTCGGTACGAAATAGATTGGTTAACGATAATCTTCAGTCGGCATTGAAATCGAAACCCTCTCCAATTTACACCAAAAAATTCGCTGATCGTATTTCAACAGGAAATATGGAAGACGATATTGCGCAGATTAAAGATGTTGATTGGATTATTGAAGTAGTTGTTGAAAGATTAGATATTAAAAAGAGTGTTTTTGAACAAATTGAAAAACACCGCAAGCCTGGAACACTAATAACTTCCAATACATCTGGAATTCCTATTCAATTTATGAATGAAGGCAGAAGTCAGGATTTCCAGGAACACTTTGCTGTAACACACTTTTTCAATCCGCCTCGTTACCTAAAGCTTTTCGAAGTGGTGCCTGGACCAGATTGCAAAAAAGAAGTAGTAGATTTCTTGATGATGTACGGTGAGAAATTCCTCGGTAAAACTTCGGTTTTAGCAAAGGATACACCTGCATTTATTGGAAACCGTATCGGTATTTTTGGAATACAAAGCCTTTTCCATCAAGTGAAAGAGCTCGGAATGACGGTTGAAGAGGTCGATAAACTTACGGGACCGGTTATTGGTCGTCAAAAATCGGCCACATTTAGAACTGTAGATGTTGTTGGATTGGATACACTGGTGCACGTTGCCAATGGAATTTATGAAAATTGCCCAGAAGATGAGGCGCACGAATTATTCAAACTTCCAGATTTTATCCAAACAATGATGGATAATAAATGGTTGGGAAGTAAAAGCGGACAAGGTTTCTATAAAAAGGTAAAAGGGGACGATGGAAAAAGTGAAATTCTTTCATTGGATCTGGATACCATGGAATATACCAAAAAAGACCGTGCTAAGTTTGCAACATTAGAAGAAACCAAAACTATTGATAAAGTAGAAGATAGGTTTCCAGTTTTAGTAAATGGAAAAGACAAAGCGGGTGAATTTTATCGTAAAAATTTCGCATCACTTTTCGCTTATGTACAAAATAGAATCCCAGAAATTTCCGATGAATTATATAGAATTGATGACGCCATGAAAGCTGGTTTCGGCTGGCAACATGGTCCGTTTGAAATTTGGGATGCTGTCGGAGTAGAAAAAGGAATTGAATTAATGAAAGCTGAAGGCAAAGAACCCGCTAAATGGGTGAATGAAATGCTGGAAAGCGGAAGTAAATCTTTTTACACAGTTAAAGATGGAGCTACGTATTATTACGACATTCCTTCTAAAAAACAGGTGAAAAAGCCAGGTCAAGATGCCTTTATTATTTTAGACAATATACGTAAATCCAAAGAAGTTTGGAAAAACAGCGGTGTTGTGGTTGAAGATTTAGGAGATGGAATATTGAATGTAGAATTCCAATCTAAAATGAACACGATAGGTGGTGATGTTTTAGCGGGACTAAATAAGGCAATTGATTTAGCTGAAAAAGATTTCCAAGGTTTAGTGGTTGGTAACCAAGCACAGAATTTTTCGGTGGGAGCCAATATCGGGATGATTTTTATGATGGCAGTGGAGCAGGAATATGATGAACTGAATATGGCCATTAAGATGTTTCAAGATACAATGATGCGGATGCGTTATTCTGCTATTCCAACTATTTCTGCACCGCACGGAATGGCGCTAGGAGGAGGTTGTGAACTTTCCTTACATGCCGATAAAGTGGTTGCTGCTGCAGAAACGTATATGGGATTGGTTGAGTTTGGTGTTGGTGTGATTCCAGGTGGAGGCGGTTCTAAAGAAATGACCCTTCGTGCCGCGGACCTCTTCAGAAAGGATGACGTAGAAACTAACGTTCTACGCGAACATTTCTTAACCATTGGTATGGCGAAAGTGTCCACCTCGGCTCACGAAGCGTTTGATTTGAACTTACTTCAGAAAGGAAAAGATGTAGTTGTAGTAAATAAAGACCGCCAAATAGCGGAAGCTAAGAAGCACGCCTTGCTAATGGCAGAGGCAGGTTACACGCAACCACCTATGAGAAAGGATATTAAAGTTCTTGGGAAACAGGCTTTAGGAATGTTCTTAGTAGGAACCGATTCGATGAATGCAGGGAATTACATTTCCGATCACGATAAGAAAATTGCCAATAAATTGGCATACGTTATGGCCGGTGGTGATTTATCGGAAGCTACTCAAGTATCTGAACAGTATTTATTGGATTTAGAACGTGAGGCTTTCTTGTCTTTATGTACAGAACGAAAAACACTAGAACGTATTCAACACATGTTGAAAAACGGGAAGCCTTTACGTAATTAAAAAGTAATGAGAAATTAGTACTTAGTAATTAGATTGGATGCATAAAATTGAAGAAGTTTTAATATATAATAAATCCATACAAAAGAGTTTATTTTAAATCTTATTACTCAATACTAGAATCTAAAAACTATTTCAAAAAAATGAGAACAGCATATATAGTAAAAGCATACAGAACAGCCGTAGGGAAAGCCCCACGCGGTGTATTCCGATTTAAAAGACCAGATGAATTGGCCGCAGAGACCATTCAATACATGTTGGATGAAATTCCAAATTTCGATAAAACCCGTATCGATGACGTAATGGTAGGTAATGCCATGCCAGAAGCTGAACAAGGTTTAAATGTAGGACGATTAATCTCTTTAATGGGATTGAAAATTGAAGATGTACCTGGTGTTACAGTAAACCGTTATTGTGCTTCAGGAATCGAAACTATTGGTATGGCAACAGCTAAAATACAATCGGGAATGGCTGATTGTATTATTGCTGGTGGAGCGGAAAGTATGAGTTACATCCCAATGGGTGGATACAAGCCAGTTCCAGATTACCAAGTAGCTAAAAATGGTAATGAAGATTATTACTGGGGCATGGGGTTAACGGCAGAAGCTGTTGCGAATGAATATGAAATTTCGCGTGAAGATCAAGATGAATTTGCTTTTAACTCGCATCAAAAAGCATTGAACGCTATAAAAGAAGGTAAGTTCGATAAGCAAATTGTACCCATAACCATTGATGAAACCTATGTGGATTCAAACGGTAAAAAAGCTACTAAATCGTATACAGTAGATACAGACGAAGGACCACGTGCTGATACTTCCAAAGAAGTATTGGGCAAGCTAAGACCTGTTTTTGCTGAAGGAGGTAGCGTAACGGCTGGTAACTCTTCGCAAATGAGTGATGGTGCAGCATTTACATTAGTGATGAGCGAAGAAATGGTAAAAGAGCTTAATTTGGAGCCTATCGCTCGATTGGTTTCGTATGCAGCTGCCGGTGTGCCGCCAAGAATTATGGGTATCGGTCCGATTAAAGCAATTCCAAAAGCACTGGATCAAGCAGGATTGAAACTAGATCAAATTGATTTAATTGAGTTGAATGAAGCTTTTGCTTCTCAATCGCTAGCGGTAATTAGAAAACTAGGATTAAACCCAGACATCGTAAATGTAAATGGTGGGGCCATTGCCTTAGGACATCCGCTGGGTTGTACTGGAGCCAAGCTTTCAGTTCAACTATTCGATGAAATGAGAAGAAGAGAAAGCAAGTATGGTATTGTTACCATGTGCGTAGGAACCGGTCAAGGAGCCGCTGGGGTTTATGAGTTTTTAAATTAAAAGCCCTTGTAAATCTCCCCTTACGGGAGACTTTTGATGTGTTGAAATTGTAAAAAAGATGTCAGATCGAGCGCAGTCGAGATCTCATTCTCTGTTATGAATGTTTATTACGTTTATATTTTAAAATGTTCAGATGGTTTGCTTTATACGGGGATGACAAATAATATTTCTCGCAGAATTGCGGAACACAGCGAGGGAAGAAATAAAAATTGTTTTACATATAAGAGAAGACCTGTTGAATTATTATTCCATCAGTGTTTTAACTATGTTAATCAAGCTATTTATTTTGAAAAGAAAATAAAAAGATGGAGTGCTAAAAAGAAACTAGCATTAGTAAATGGTGAATTTGATATGCTACAAATATTATCTGAATGTAGGAATGCCTCGCACTATAAATATAAACTGTAGGGTCTCGACTGCGCTCGACCTGACAGGAAATTATTGATTAAAATTTATTATAAGAAATTGATACCATGGAAACAGAAGCTAAACAAGAATTAACAAGAGGTGGTCAGTTTTTGGTGAAGGAAACCAAAGCTGAAGACGTATTTACTCCAGAGGATTTCTCGGAGGAGCAAAAAATGATGCGTGATTCTGTAAAGGAATTTGTAGATCGCGAAATTTGGCCAAACAAAGAACGTTTTGAACAAAAAGATTATGCGCTTACGGAAGAAGTAATGCGTAAGGCTGGAGAACTCGGACTTTTAGGTGTAGCTGTGCCAGAAGAGTATGACGGACTAGGAATGGGGTTTGTAACAACCATGTTAGTTTGTGATTATATTTCTGGAGCTACAGGATCGGTAGCAACTGCTTTTGGAGCACACACAGGAATTGGTACCATGCCAATTACCCTTTACGGAACCGAGGAGCAAAAGAAAAAATACGTGCCAAAACTTGCTACGGGTGAGTGGTTTGGTGCTTATTGTTTAACAGAGCCTGGAGCAGGATCAGATGCGAACAGCGGTAAGACTAAAGCCGTTTTGTCTGATGATGGAAAGTATTATTCGATAAGCGGACAAAAAATGTGGATTTCTAATGCGGGATTCGCAAATGTATTTATCGTATTCGCTAGAATTGAAGATGATAAAAACATTACCGGCTTTATTGTAGAAAACGATCCTGAAAATGGAATTTCACTAGGAGAAGAAGAAAAGAAGCTCGGAATTCACTCTTCATCTACGCGTCAAGTTTTCTTCAACGAAACGAAAGTTCCTGTTGAAAATATGCTTTCAGAAAGAGGAAACGGATTTAAAATTGCGATGAACGCGCTGAATGTTGGTCGTATTAAGTTGGCAGCTGCTTGTTTAGATGCACAAAGAAGGGTAATTACCGAAGCTACAAAATATGCTAACGATAGAGTTCAATTTAAGACACCAATTGCTCAATTTGGAGCGATTAAATCTAAAATTGCTGAAATTGCAACGGCTACCTATGTAGACGAATCTGCTTGTTACCGTGCTGGTAAGGATATTGAAAATAGAATTGCTATCCGTCAAGAAGAGGGAAGTTCACATCAAGATGCAGAATTGAAAGGTGTTGAAGAATACGCTATAGAATGTTCTATTCTAAAAGTGGCGGTTTCTGAACATTGCCAGAAAACTACAGATGAGGGAATTCAGATTTTCGGTGGAATGGGGTTCTCGGCAGACACTCCAATGGAATCTGCTTGGAGAGATGCCCGTATTTCTAGAATTTATGAGGGTACCAACGAAATCAACCGTATGTTATCAGTAGGGATGCTAATTAAAAAAGCAATGAAAGGTCATGTAGATCTTTTAGGTCCTGCAACTGCGGTTAAAGATGAATTAATGGGTATTCCATCTTTTGATACACCGGATTATTCTGAGTTGTTTTCAGAAGAAAAAGAAATGATTGGAAAGCTCAAAAAGGCATTTTTGATGGTTGCAGGAAGCGGTGTTCAAAAATACGGACCTGATTTAGAACAGCACCAGCAACTTTTAATGGCTGCAGCAGACATATTGATTGAAATTTATATGGCAGAATCGGCTATTTTGAGAACGGAAAAGAATGCTAAACGTTTTGGAGAAGAGAGCCAGAAAGAGCAAATAGCTATGGCGAAGTTAAATCTTTTCCACGCGGTTGAGAAAATCCAGACTCGTGGGAAGGAAGGAATCTCTTCTTTTTCGGAAGGAGATGAGCAAAGAATGATGTTGATGGGATTAAAGCGTTTCACTAAGTATGCAAACCTTCCAAATATCATTGAATTACGTAATACAATTGCTGAAAAAGTAATTGCTGAAAATCAATACTGTTTCTAATAGAAATGGTATATAGCTAGAATCCAAGGGTTTTAGAATTTAGTTGTTTTGTTGAAAACGCTCCGAAGGCATCGGGGCGTTTTTCGTTTTAACTAGCAGGGTATGAATTGTATAAGTTGCACTTTTAAAATTGCTCCCAGATTATGACTAATAAAACATTTATCTATTTCATATAGGAATAAATTAATACTATCTATCGTAAAAAGACTATATTTGATGGCAAACTCAAAAAAAGACCAAATATGAAAACCTTTTCAACCTACTTGATGCTTTTAATTTCAGCTTTATGTTTATCACAGGCATCAGATTCTACCCAATTAAAAGAAATAGAGTTTGTAGAAATGATTACTTATGGCAGTACGGTAGAAATTTTTAAGGGAATAGACGCCGATATTAAAATTGATGAAACTTACGTATTGCCTTGGCAGAAAGAACTATCTTATAAAGAAAGCATTGGTGCGGCCTTGGACACTCTTATTAAAAATTCAACGATTAAAATTGAAAAAAATAGCTTTTCAGATTATGTTTTGAGAATGGAGTCTTATTTTCCAGAATTCATTAATGAAGGATTAATGGACGCATTTGAATTATCCGTGGTTTCTAGCGATATTAAAAATAATGGCCAACAGCTCAACATTCAAGATGGTGGAATGGTAAATTTTGGTTTTCATTCTTATTCTGGCTATAAGAATGGAAGTTCTTACAGTCACAGTTGGCGAACCATCGACGCTTCCTATCCAATAAAAAGCGAAGTCGTATCGGAAGACTTTCAGGGAACCGCTCAATTCCAAGGAGGATTTGTGGAAGGATATCAGTATGCACCAATTAAAAAATCTGATATAGGTAAAAAAGTACAACTTGGAAATACGGCTGTTACCGTGGTTGACATTTTAAAAAATGTAGTTATTCTTGATTTGGGTGCAAATGAAGATTTAGAAGTAAAATTGGTCAACTTGAATAAAGAAGGAAATAAAATGTACTATAGTGATGGGTTTGTTTCACAGACTGTTTATGAAGACACCTATTTTCTCTTCAAAGAAAAGCCAAACCTTACATTGGAAGAATATCAAAAAATTGTTCGTCCTAAATTTTTAAAATTAAAGGAATCGAAAAATCGAAATGGTGTTTTCGGTAAAGAATTTACAGCTCTTACCTACGGGGGAGAACTCCAAGAGGCTTATGTTTACATGCCAATATATAGCTCTAAAACATTTACTGTTACCTATGATGATAATAAATATAAAAATATCCCGCAAGCGCCACCTATTCCTGAAAGCGAAGTAAAATTGGATCTTCATTTTGAAACAGAAAACGAACAAGGTATACTATTGGGAGAAGATTTGAATCTTTTAGATGAGAAATTAACTGGCGTGAAGAAGGTTTCTTCAGGTAGTTTTGTTAATATCTTAGGTAAAACAGTTTCTTTCTTTAATGGCAAAGAAAAAGACTATAGTTGCAATGGATATAAATATGTTAAAATTGAATATCAGGGTATAGAATACGTAATACCAGGTCTCCACGTATTTAAACTGGAAAAAGTTGATGACAATAGATTTTCAGGAACTGAAAGAATTAATTTCTATAAAGCAGAATCCAGGGATTACTTAAAGCCAATAAAACCCGTTGATGAAATGGAATTTTGTGAACATAATACATATTCTCCAGTCATAATGAATATGCCTGATAGCAATTCTTACTATGTGGTTCAAATTGAAGACAGTGATTCGCCATCAAAAATAATTAAGTCTGAATTTTATGATATTATAAAAGTAGATCAAACTGAAAATGGATATAATCTAAAAGCAAAATATGATGGTGTGATTTATGAGGGTACTATTAAAAAAGAAGATGACAAATACATTATGAAGGACTTAAAAAAATAGCAATAAAAGAATCTATTAAGGATCTTTATTAATAACCAGTTCTTGATGAGAAACAAAAAATCCAATATAGGTTCGTTGATTAAGCTCACATTTATTGTAGGCATTTTGTTGCTCACTTTTATTGTCTTTTCCAATTATTCAATCGAAAGGGCTGTAAGAGGTAAGACATTCTATGCGGTAGATATCATCCCGCATAACAAAGTAGGCTTACTACTAGGAACTGCAAAAAAATTGCAAGATGGTAGAATAAACCCATATTTTCAATACAGAGTTGATGCCGCTACGAAACTTTTCAATGCTGGAAAGATTGATTTTATACTTATTAGCGGGGATAACAGTGAAATAGGGTACAACGAACCAAATGACTTCAAAAAGGCGTTAGTAGCCAATGGTATACCAGAAAATAAAATATTCTTAGATTATGCTGGCTTCAGGACACTTGATTCTGTGGTGAGATCCAAAAAAGTGTTCGGACAATTTTCTATCACCATAATCTCTCAACGATTTCATAATGAAAGAGCAATTTATTTAGCCAGTAAATTTAATATCAAGGCAGTTGGCTTTAATGCCAAAGACGTGGAAGGTAGCGGCGGACTGAAAACACAGCTTCGGGAATATTTAGCTAGAGCAAAAGTCTTTTTTGATTTAATCTTTCAAGTAGAACCTAAGTATTTGGGTGATGAGATTAAGATTGAGTAGTTTTTCAAATACCAATATTTCCCCAAAACCATTTAAATTTATCATTATCCAAAACGTCCTTTAGAGAGCTATAAGGATTCCTTTGGTTATTAATTGCATTGAGGCTGGAGTAGTTATTATTCAATTTTAAGACCTCAAAATGATAAATTGGCAATTAATTGTACTTCATTTTGTTAATTTAACAATAAAAAAACTCATCATTACTACATCATTTTGTAAATTTAATATAAATCCCCTCTATTTAGTTAAATTTAATTAATTGATAATCAGTGGTTAAAAATTATTAAACCTTTTGATGTACTTAAGGTGTGGTGCTTTTTAGCTACATCGATTTCGTTTATGATAATTTTAAGGAAGCTAACTTTAATATAAATAGAAATATGAAAAATTTTTTATTATCATTTTTTATGTTGTGTTGTTTTTGGGGCTTTGCTCAAGAAAAAACAATTACCGGTGTGGTTAGCGATGATCAGAACATGCCACTACCGGGCGCGACAGTTTTAGTAAAGGGTACATCTAACGGTACCCAGACAGATTTCGATGGTAATTATACTATTGAAGCAAATACTGGTGATACACTGGTTTTTTCCTACGTAGGAATGGATTCTAAAGAAGTAGTTGTAGGCAGTTCTTCAACTATAAACGCTGCTTTATCTGTTTCAACCAATGAGTTGGATGAAGTAGTAGTAGTGGGGTATGGTACGCAAAAGAAAGAAGATGTTACTGGTGCAATTTCCGTAGTAAGCGGGGAAGAAATTGCTAAGCAACCCAATGCGAATGCAGTTAGTTCAATTCAGGGTAAAGTACCTGGTGTAAATATCACTAATTCTGGTAGGCCCGGAGCATCTCCTAATGTGAGGATTAGAGGTGTTGGTAGTGTTAGTAATTCTGATCCACTTTATGTTGTGGATGGTGTATTAACTAATGATATTTCTTACCTAAACAGTTCGGATATTGAGAGCATGAACATCCTTAAGGATGCTTCCTCTTCTGCGATTTATGGTATCCGTGCGGCAAACGGTGTAATTGTTATTAAAACCAAAAAAGGTACAGGAAGGGATGAAAAGCCAAAACTTACATACGATGGTTTTGTGGGGATGCAAACTGTAGCCAATACCTTGGAAATGGCAAATGCTTCTGAATATGTTGAAATGTATAATGAAAAGCAAGTTTTCGAGGGAAGTAATAACTTTTTAAATGTTGCAGATTTCGATGCCGATACAGATTGGTTTGACGAAATAACTAAGGATGCAGCTTTAACAACTTCTCATAATATTTCAGTAACTGGTTCTTCAGAGAAAACAAGATATTATTTAGGATTTGGTTATTTTGGACAGGACGGTATTTTGGATGCTGGTCAGAATATCAACTCTGGAAATGATTTTAGAAGGTTAACAGCAAGAGCTGGATTGGATGTAGATGTTAAAGACTATTTAACAATTGGAGGTTCCATTGTGTATACAGATACTCAAAATAATAATTCAAATGAACCTTTTTACCAAGCGTTTATTGCTCCACCAATATTCAACCCAATAAACCCTGATGGGACTTACGGTGAACCAACTGGAGTGGGTAATTTCGCTAACCCACGTGCTTCTTTGGATTTTAGAAGAAGTAAAGGAAAATCAAATAGGGTTCTAACCAATGTTTATGCGCAATTAGAGCCTGTAAAAGATCTTACTTTCAAAATAAGCTTCTCTGGAGATTATTCTAATGGACGCGATTTTAACTACACTCCTGTGTACCGTGTAAGTCCGAGCCAAGGGTCGGATATTAGCACGTTAGTTAGAAATTCTTTTGAAAATGATAACTGGTTATGGGAGAATACATTGACATGGTCTAAATCCATAGATAAACATAATTTTACGTTGTTAGGTGGTTTTTCCCAAGAGGAACGTATTTCTTTTGGAATGGAAGGAATTGCAGATGATGTGGCTTATAACGGAGATGATTCCTCATTATATTTGGGTCTTGGTAATGCGGATACGGAGGAAGTAGATGATAGAGGTAGTAAAGTACGTTACCAATCCTTTTTTGGTAGATTACAATATAAGTTTGACAATAAATATTTGCTAAACGCTACATTACGACAAGATGGAGCATCCAATTTTCCATCCTCTAATAACACCGAAATATTTCCATCTATTGGTCTTGGTTGGATAATGAGTAACGAAGATTTTATGGATTATGAAGCTCTTACTACTTTAAAACTTAAGGCAAGTTGGGGTAGATTGGGTAATGCAAATGTGCCTAGAGGTTTTGACGTTACTGCTTCAGATCCCGGATTAACTTATTTTGGTGGTCAAGCATATGTATCTAGATCTATTAGCGAGTTTTCAGATCCAAGTATATTTTGGGAAATTGTTGAAGAATATGATTTAGGTGTAGAAGTAGCATTTTTTCAAAATCAATTGAAGGGTGAGCTAAACTACTACAATAGAGCGACTAATGATGCAGTGTTTAGTGTAACTCAATTAGGTTCTTCAGGGGCAACAAACACCTCTATTCTTACCAATGCAGGGAGCTTTTTGAATAAAGGATTCGAGTTTAGTGTATCTTGGAATAAACAAGTAAGCGATGATTTTAGCTATGGAGTTTATGGAAACTATACCACTATCGATAACGAAGTAACCGATGTTAAAGGTTCTTCTTTCTTGAATGCTGGCCCAGGATTGTTCGGAAACCCTATTATTAGAATTGAAAAGGGTGCAGAAATTGGTTCTTATTATGGATATTTAGTAGATGGTGTGATCCAAACTGATGAAGAAGCTGCGCAATTCGGAGCGCCAAAAGGAGCATTTAAATTTCAAGATTTGAATAACGACGGTCAGATTGGTGAGGACGATAAAGCTTTCTTAGGAAGTCCAATTCCTGAATTTACCTACGGATTTGGATTCAACATGGCTTATAAAAAGATAGATTTTGCTATCGATTTCCAAGGAGTTACGGGTAACGAAATCTACAATTACAACAGAAATGCAAGGTTTGGTAACGAAAACTGGGATAAAGATTTTTACGATAATAGGTGGACGGTTAATAATGCAACCAATTCTTATCCTACTCCCAATTCAGATCAAAGTACGTTAAGACCTAGTTCTTTCTTTGTGGAGAAGGGAGATTACTTCAGAATAAGAAATATTCAAGTAGGTTATACATTGCCTAACGCAAAAATAGGAAGTTCTCAATTATGGGAAAGTTTTAGAATATATCTAAACGCTCAAAACCCTTTAACATTATTCAGCTATAACGGATTCTCTCCAGAAATTAGTGGAGAGCAAAACGATGGAGGAGTTATTGAATCTGGAATTGACAGAAACGTGTATCCACTTTTTGCAACCTATAACTTAGGGTTCAACATTACATTTTAATAAAAATTTAAATGCATAGAACAATGAAAAAACTATATATAATTTTCAGTCTTTTAGCTTTTGCAGCTTGTGAAGATGATTTTTTAGATGTGCCATTGGAAGATAGTACGCCAGCTGAGGAATTTTTTGTAACACAAGCAGATGCATTGGAAGCGACTAATCAGATATATGCTTATCAAAGAAATTTTTCACTTTGCGGATTTCCTTATTTAGCTATTTTTCACATAACCTCAGATGATTCAGATAAAGGAAGTAATCCTGGTGATGCTGCTTTCCTAAATGACTTCGACCGTTTTACATTTGACGCATCAGCATTTTCGATAAATGGATACTGGGTTGGTCAATATCGTGGAATCAATTTTGCTAATCAGGTTATAACAAACGTTCCTGATATCGAAATGAACGCCGATTTAAAGAATAGGTTACTTGCAGAAGCAAAGTTTTTTAGAGGGTATCATTATTTTAATTTAGTTCGAGTTTTTGCGGGTGTTCCGATCTATGATGGTTTGCCTGAAGATGGTAATTACAACATTCCTAGAAATACTAAGGAAGAAGTTTATGATTTTGCTATTCAAAATTTAACGGAAGCGGCAGAAGTTTTACCTGTTTCTTACGGAGCAACAGACGAGGGTAGAGCAACCAAAGGAGCAGCAAAAGGGTTATTGGCTAAAATTGCTTTATATCAAAAGGATTGGGCAAAAGCAAAAATGCTTACTGAAGAAATAATGGGAATGGGGTATTCTTTGTTTCCAGATTACTATCAGTTGTTTAGATACCAAAACGAATACAATTCAGAAGTTATATTTGATATTCAATCTACTGCTGATGGAAACTGTCAGGCAACTTCGCAGTACGGACAGATTCAAGGGGTGAGAGCCCAATACGGTTGGGGCTTTAATTCACCATCAGAAGATTTGGCAAATGCTTACGAGACTGGGGATTTAAGAAGAGATG
Source organism: Galbibacter mesophilus (assembly GCF_023721415.1). Taxonomy (GTDB): domain Bacteria; phylum Bacteroidota; class Bacteroidia; order Flavobacteriales; family Flavobacteriaceae; genus Galbibacter; species Galbibacter mesophilus. Next base: position 172,127 of record NZ_JAMQVC010000002.1, read on the forward strand.
CTTCTATTTTATTCGTTGGTGAGACCACACCAGAGGGAGACTTAATTACTGCGGGTAATGATCCATCCAACCCGACTAGATATAATCAAAAGATTTATGTTCCTTCTTCTGATTTCCGTAGAAATAATTGTGCTGAAAATTCAGATTCAAACATTCCCGTGCTTCGTTATGCCGATGTACTGTTAATGAATGCTGAAGCGAACAATGAATTAGGGAATACACCTGCTGCATTGGAAAGTTTGAACAAAGTAAGAGAAAGAGCTGGGTTGTCACCTTCTCAAACAGCAAGTCAATCGGAATTGAGGATGGAAATTTATCATGAAAGAAGAGTAGAACTTGCTTTAGAAGGAGAACGCTTTTTTGATTTGGTAAGAACAGGAAGAGCTGGACAAGTATTAAGATCTAAAGGGAAAAGCTTTAAAGATGGGATTAATGAAATTTTTCCAATCCCTTCCAATCAGATTACGCTTAGTAACAATGTTCTAACCCAAAATCCAGGATATTAAAAGAAAATAAAACCCTCATGCGATTAATTCTAGCATTTTTGGCTGTCACATTCACACTGGTTGGATGTGACAGTTCCAATAAAAAACAAAATAAGGAAGATGCAATTGATGTAACTTCCAGAGTAAAAGATTCAATTCATTTTGAACCTTCCAAAGAAGATATTGCTTTATTGGATACGCTTCAAAAGCAAACTTTCGATTATTTCTGGGAAGGTGCACAGCCCAATTCTGGATTGGCGGCAGAGCGCATTCATTTAGATGGTATTTATCCTTCTGATGATAAACATATCGTAACAACTGGAGGAAGCGGTTTCGGACTGATGGCGATTCTCGTTGGCGTTAAACGTGGATATATTACCAAAGAACAAGCGTTAGAACGTTACACAAAATCAGTCGATTTTTTAAAGAAAGCCGATCGTTTTCACGGAGCATGGCCACATTGGCTGGATGATAATACTGGTAAAGTGAAACCTTTCAGTAAATACGATAATGGCGGAGATTTGGTGGAAACTGCTTTTTTAATTCAAGGCTTGTTAACTGTAGCCGAATACTACAAGGAGGATACTTCAGAAGAGGCTAAAAAACTGGTTTCCGACATCCAGCAACTTTATGAAGAAGTGGAATGGGACTGGTACACAAAAGGTGAAAATGTATTGTATTGGCATTGGTCACCTCAATATGAGTGGAAAATGAATTTTCCTGTTGGAGGTTATAACGAATGTTTAATTATGTATGTTTTAGCGGCGGCTTCTCCCACGCATTCTATTTCTAAGGAAGTTTATGAGCAGGGATGGGCAAAGAATGGCGCTATCGCTAATGATACTACTTATTATGGTTTGGAAACTGAGTTAGACCATTACGAGCATAACCAAGATCCAGTTGGTCCGCTGTTCTGGGCGCATTATTCATATTTGGGATTAAACCCAAAAGGATTAAAAGATCAGTATGCAGATTACTGGAAACTCAATCGTAATCACGCTCTTATTCAATATCGCTATTGTGTAGACAATCCGAAAGACTTTAAAGGCTACGGTGAAAATTGTTGGGGACTTACATCCAGTTACTCAATGAGAGGCTATGCGGGACATCATCCTGGAAAAAGCGACTTGGGAGTTATTTCTCCAACTGCAGCACTTTCTTCTATGCCATACACACCAAAAGAATCTATGCAATTTGTAAGGTATATGTACAAAGAGCAAGATTCTTTAATTGGAAAATACGGTCCGTACGATGCGTTTAGTCTCGAAAATAATTGGTATTTGCCTAGATATTTAGCGATTGATCAAGGTCCGATTCCGGTTATGATTGAAAATTACAGAAGTGGATTGCTTTGGGATTTGTTTATGGAAAATGAAGACGTCCAGAAAGGACTTAATAAATTAGGTTTTACTTATGAAAAATAGATTAAAGTTAGTTAGCTTTTTTATTTTGTGTTTTCCCATGATTATGATAGCGCAACATGGTCTTTACGAAAAGAGTAATTTTGTTAAAGACGGGGATACGTTGCGCTATCGTATCATGCTTCCTAAAAACTTTACAGAAGGAAAAGAGTATCCTTTGGTGCTGTTTTTGCATGGAGCTGGAGAGCGTGGAAGCGATAATGAAAGTCAGCTAACTCATGGAAGTAGTCTTTTTGCTTCGGAAGAAAATCGAGAGAATTTTCCGGCGATAGTAATATTTCCGCAATGTCCAAAAGACTCCTATTGGTCCAATGCCGATGTTGATAGATCACCAGAGGGAGGCGTTAAACTCGTATTTAGTGATGGTAAAGAACCAACGAAAGCGTTAGGCTTAACTATGAATTTACTTGATGATTTTTTAGAAAAGCCTTTTGTGAAAAAAGATCAGGTTTATGTGGTCGGACTTTCAATGGGGGGTATGGGAACGTTTGAAATACTTTCTAGAAAACCAGAAACTTTTGCTGCAGCTATTCCTATTTGTGGAGGTGGTCGCGAGGAAGCGGTAAAGAGATATGCAAAAACACCTATTTGGGTTTTTCATGGCGCTTTAGACAATGTTGTAAGTCCTTTACACTCCGTAAAAATGGTAGAAGCACTTTTAGAAGCAGGCGGAAAACCAAAATTTACTCTTTATGATAATGCTAACCATAACAGTTGGGATCCTGCATTTGCTGAACCAGACTTTTTAAAGTGGTTATTCTCAAATACACTTACTAAACAATAAAATAATCTTTAACCGACTTAAACCTTAAAGGAAAAACAGAATACAATAAATATTTTAAAATGACAATACAAAAAAAGGTAGCGATGCTCATTGCTGTAATTTTTACTTCCGCAATGATGGCCCAAAATGACGAAAGAATTCCAGAAGTAGAATCACTTTTGGAAAAAATGACTATTGATGAAAAAATTGGTCAGCTGAATCTTTTAACACCAGGTGGAGGAGTAGCAACCGGTTCTGTGGTGAGCAAAAACGTTGAAGCAAAAATAAAAGCTGGAAATGTCGGTGGACTTTTCGGTGTTGCGAGTCCGGAAAAAATGAAAATGGCACAGGATTTAGCGGTAAAAGAAACTCGCTTACAGATTCCGCTGCTTTTCGGTTCTGATGTTATTCACGGATATAAAACAACATTTCCTATTCCGCTCGGACTATCCTCAAGTTGGGATATGGAACTTATTAAAAAAACAGCTCAAATTGCAGCTAAAGAAGCTACTGCAGACGGAATAAATTGGAATTTTTCTCCTATGGTAGATATTGCACGCGATCCACGTTGGGGTAGAATTGCCGAAGGGGCGGGAGAAGACCCGTATTTGGGTTCTGCGGTTGCAAAAGCAATGGTTACCGGTTATCAGGGAGACGATTTAACTGATAAAGAAACTATGTTGGCATGTGTAAAGCACTTAGCTTTATATGGCGCTGTGGAAGGTGGTCGCGACTATAATTCCGTAGATATGAGCAAGGTTAAAATGTTCAATCAATACCTACCTCCATACAAAGCGGCAGTAGATGCTGGCGTTGCAAGTGCCATGAGTTCTTTTAATGACATCGATGGTGTTCCGGCCACTGGAAACAAGTGGTTATTGACTGATTTGTTACGTGAACGTTGGGGTTTTAACGGTTTTGTAGTTTCTGATTATACTTCTTTAAATGAAATGATCGCCCATGGTTTGGGTGACTTACAAGCAGTTTCTGCATTGGCTTTAAAAGCAGGACTGGATATGGATATGGTGGGTGAAGGTTTTTTATCTACCCTTAAAAAGTCGCTGGAAGAAGGAAAAGTAACAGAAGAAGAAATAACCAATGCGTGTAGAAACGTATTGATTGCAAAGCATAAATTAGGATTGTTTGATGATCCTTATCGATATATTGATAGTTCCCGACCAAAAAAGGATATTCTTACCAAAGAAAACCGAGAAGTAGCTCGTAAGGCGGCACAACGCTCTTTTGTATTGCTTAAGAATGAAAACAATGTTTTACCGTTGGAAAAGACTTCCAATATTGCTTTGGTGGGACCGTTGGCAGATAGCCGAAATAACATGTTGGGAACATGGGCTCCTACAGGCGATTTAAAAAATGGAATCACCATTTTAGAAGGATTTAAAAATGTCGCTCCAAAAGCTACTATAAATTACGCTAAGGGAAGTAATATTTTAAACGACAAGACGCTGGCTAAAAACATAAATGTTTTTGGACCACGAGTGGAAATTAGTAAGGAATCTCCAGAAGAATTACTGAATGAAGCGCTAACCATTGCGAAAAAGTCGGAAGTTATTGTGGCTGTAGTTGGGGAAGCTACCGAAATGAGTGGAGAGGCTGCAAGTAGAACTGAGATTTCTATTCCAGATACTCAAAAGAAGTTGATAAAAGAATTAGTTGCCACTGGAAAACCTGTAGTTTTGGTGCTTATGAGCGGAAGGCCTTTGACTATTCCAGAGGAGTTCAATTTGCCGGTAAGTATCCTGCAAGTTTGGCATCCTGGAGTAGAAGCAGGAAACGCCGTAGCCGATGTTGTTTTTGGTGATTACAACCCTTCAGGTAAGTTAACCGCTACTTGGCCTCGTTCTATCGGACAAATTCCAATTTATCATAGTATGAAGATTACTGGAAGACCAGCGCCCGCTTCAGAAGAATTCCAAAAGTTTAAGTCGAATTATTTAGATGAAAAAAATTCGCCGTTGCTACCATTTGGGTATGGATTAAGTTATACCACTTTTGAATATTCAGATATAAAAATCAACAAAGAAACGATTCAGCAGGGAGAATCTGTAGAGGTTTCGGTAGCGCTTAAAAATACGGGAGCATACGATGGGGAAGAAGTGGTTCAGTTGTATTTGCGCGATGTGGTTCGCAGTGTAACACCACCAAGTCGTCAGTTGAAAGGCTTTAAAAAGGTGTTTTTGAAGAAAGGAGAAACTAAAACGGTTACAATTACACTTTCTCCGGAAGATTTAAAGTTCTATAATTCTGAACTTGAATTTGTAGCTGAACCAGGTAAATTTGAAGTATTTGTTGGCGGAAATTCCAACGCAACCTTAACAAAATCGTTTGTTTTAGAATAGCGATAGCGTATGAATTGTTTTCAGAAGAAATTATTTAAAAAACTAAAATCTTTCGTTGAACCAGTTTCAATGTCAGGTCGAGCGGAGTCGAGACCTTCTTTTGAAGGAATAACTGTTAAAAACCTCTCAACTCCGTTTGAGGGAATAATAAGAATTAAACGTTCTTCTAAAAACTATGTGATAGTTTTAATCTTTACTTTTTTCATATGGCAACTTTCGGCTCAAGAGCGTTTTAAAGATATTGTTTATAAAGAAGTTTCTTCAAAAACGTTTACGTACAAAGATACTTTGCAATTGGATTTTTATGATTCGGATGTTGATTCAAAAAATGAAAAGAATAAATTTCAGTTAGTGAAAAAACCGCTGCTCATGTTAGTTCATGGGGGCGGTTTTGCTTCTGGTAAGAGAGACAACCCTTTGGAGAAAAAGTTTTGTGAGGATATGGCAAGAAGAGGTTATGCCGTTGCTTCCATAAGTTATCATCTTGCACGCAAAGGAAAATCTTTTGGTTGCGATTATGCTTCCGAAGGAAAAACAAAAACATTTGATTCTGTAACTGAAGATATTGTTTCAGCAACAAAATTTTTACAAGAAAAATCTTCAGAATTAGAATTTGATCCCAACAAAATTATTTTGGTGGGGAGTAGTGCCGGTGCAGAAGCTGTATTGAATACGGTATTTGTTGAAAATAAACACCAAGGAATACATTACGCCGGTGTAGTGTCTTTTGCGGGAGCTGTCATAAGCTTAGACGGACTTACCAATGAAAATGCGGTTCCATCTATCTTTTTTCATGGGGAAAAAGACAATCTCGTTCCTTATGGCGTTGCTCCGCATCACTTTTGTAAAGAGGATGCGCCAGGATATCTACTTTTATACGGCCCGGAAGCAATGTCGGAAAAACTTGAAGCGTTAGGCGAGTCTTATTTATTGGTGCACGATCCAAACGGCAACCACGATTGGGCCAATATCGGTTATAGATATACCCAAGAGATTGCCAATTTTGTCGCAGAGACGATTATAAAAGGGAATAAAATTCAATCAAATCTTGAAATTATAGCTAAGAAATGAAACATCCATACTTAATTTTTTAAGCTATAGCAGGATTATTATATGGATGTTCCATGTGACATTTGAAAAAAACATAATTAAAGACACATGAAAATGATTTATAAAATACTATCATTGGTAACTTTCGTTTTGCTTTTCGCAAATTGTAAGAATGCAAATGAAAACACCACGGAAGAAGTAGCCGATAACAATGAAAAGCCAAATATATTGTTTATTATGGCTGATGATCACGCTTTTCAAGCCATCAGTGCGTACGGACATCCATTAGGCAAATTGGCGCCTACGCCAAACCTTGATAGGATCGCAGAAAATGGAGCCATTTTTAACCATACCTACTGCACCAATTCCATCTGCGGTCCCAGTAGGGCGGTAATCTTAACAGGAAAGCATAGCCACATTAATGGTTTCCGTCAAAATGGGGAGCGTTTTAACGGAGATCAACCTACCTTGCCTAAAAAAATGCAGCAGCTTGGCTACCAAACTGCTTTGGTGGGAAAATGGCATTTGTACGGTTATCCGCAAGGATTTGATTACTGGAACATTATAGACGACCAAGGCCATTATTATAATCCAGATTTTATTAGGATGGGCGATTCTATTCGAATCGATGGGTATGCTACCGATATTATTACAGAAGATGCGATTGATTGGTTAAAAAATAAAAAGACGACTGATAAGCCTTTCTTTATGATGCTTCATCACAAGGCACCGCATAGAAACTGGATGCCACCATTGCGCTACTTAACTGTGTATGATTCTATTCAATTTCCGTTACCGGATTCTTACTTCGATGCGCATGAAAATCAAATTGCAGCGCAACAACAATTGCAAACTATCTATGATGATATGTATGAAGGGCACGATCTTAAATTGAGCAAGGAATATGGAAGTACCGAACTTTCAGTAAATCCGTGGACAAACGATTTTGACCGTATGAGTGCGGAGCAACGCAAAATTTGGGATGAAGCTTATTTACCGAAAAACAATGCTTTTTGGAAGGCAAACTTACACGGAAAAGAATTAGCAGAATGGAAAGGGCAACGTTACATGCACGATTATTTGGCAACAGTAAAAGCTGTGGATGATGGTGTTGGAAAGGTATTGGATTATTTGGAAGAGAATGATTTAGCTGAAAATACAATCGTGGTCTACACTTCGGATCAAGGCTTCTATCTAGGTGAAAAAGGTTTTTTTGACAAGCGCTTCATGTACGAAGAATCGTTTAGGATGCCGATGTTGATTCAATATCCAAAATCAATAAAACCTGGAACAGTAATAGATGCACTTACCCAGAATCTGGATTTTGCACAGACATTTTTAGATTATGCAGGAGGAACCGAGCTCACCCAAGATATGCAAGGAAAATCGATAAGGCCACTTTTAGAAGGGAAGGTTAAGGATGATGATTTTAGGGATGCATTGTATTATCATTACTACGATTTCCCTGCTTTTCATATGGTGAAAAAACATTACGGAGTTAAAACAAAGCGTTACAAACTAATGCACTTCTATGATGATATCGACGAGTGGGAGTTTTACGATTTGCAGGAAGATCCGCAGGAATTGCACAATGCCATTGATGATGAAAAGTATGCTTCTGTTATTGAAAAAATGCATGCCAAATTAGATTCGCTTCAAAAAATTTACAAGGTAACCGACAAAGAGTTCGAGCAAGCACCGAAAAAGAGAATCGAAAACACGTACAAGAATTTTGATAGAATGCGTGGAACACCTATTGAGTGATTTAGAAATGAATTAAAAAGCTTAGGCTGTAAGTAAGTAAACATAGCACCGTATCTCCTCGAGCCCCCGCCTACCAAAGCATTTCGGGCAGGCAGTCGAGAGGTTATTAAGTGTGAAGTTTAAAAAATGAGGTCTCGACTGCGCCTGTCTGCCGACAAAGGCAGGCTCGACCTGACCTAGGCGATTTTTTATAGGATCAACTGCACAAGCTAGATAAAAATTTTATTCAGATGAAATCAACTATTTTCTTTGCTTTTTTAATCTTTTCCGTGTCGATGATCGGTCAAGATTTAAAAGTAATGACGTATAATATTAAATACGACAACCCGAAAGACACAGCAAACAATTGGGAGACTAGGAAAGCATTTCTAACCTCCCAATTAAATTTTTATGCGCCCGATATTTTTGGGACTCAAGAAGGACTACATCATCAATTGAAAGATATTGAAAACGGACTCCCAAGATATAAATTTGTGGGTGTAGGTAGGGACCATGGGAATAATGAAGGAGAGTTTTCTGCTATTTTTTACAACACGGAAAAATATAAAGTTAAAGAAGAAAGCACCTTTTGGTTATCAACCACGCCAGAGATACCCTCCAAAGGATGGGATGCAGCGATTAAAAGAATTTGTACGTATGCGATTTTTAAGGCAATAGAATCGGGTAAGGAGTTCATGGTTTTTAACACTCATTTTGATCACGTCGGTAAGCAGGCGCGTTTGGAAAGTTCAAAATTGATTCTGAAAAAGATAAGAGAAATTAATACTAAAAAACTTCCTGTAATTCTAACGGGCGATTTCAATTTGGAAAGTAATTCTCCAGGGGTTATTGCCATAAAAGAAGAACTTTTGGACACGCATTTAGAAGCTGGAAAAAATGCTTTCGGTCCAGAAGGAACCTTTAATGGCTTTCATTTTGAAAAACCTGTAAAGCGAAGAATTGATTTTGTATTTATTTCCAAAGATGATTTTGAAGTTGTAAAAAGCGGCATTTTAAGTGATTCCAAAAACTTAAAATACCCATCGGATCACTTTCCGGTAATCGCATATTTAAATTTTAAAAATTAAAAACGACAGTTACTTATTAATTTTAAAAGTACCTGTTTCATTATTAAAGGAAATAAGATCTTTTGGGAAGAGGTTTTGAAAACTCCCTTTAGAAATTAAATGGCAAGGCTCATCAAAAGTAGTTTCGTTTTTGTCTAAAATCAACATTTTATCGCACAACTGAATGGCCAGATCTATTTCATGTGTAGAAAATAGAATGGCTTTTCCCGTTTTCTTGGCAATTGTTTTCAGTAATTTTAAAATATAGGCTTTGTGATAAATGTCCAAATGCGTTGTCGGTTCGTCCAGCAGGATAATCGATGTGTCTTGGGCTAATGCACGAGCAATCATAACCCTTTGTAGCTGACCGTCACTCAGCTCAAAACAATTTTTGTGTTGTAAAGTGTCTAGACCGACTAGGGAGATAACTTCTTTTACTTTTTCTTTATCGATTTCGGAAAGACTTCCAATCCAATTCGTGTAAGGCTGTCTTCCGAGTGCAATTACTTCAATTACACTTAAATTTTTAGCTGGAATATGTTCTGTAAGAACCACACTTATTTCTCGCGCTAACTGAACTGGCGAATACCGTTTCAATTCTTTGCTTTTAACTTTTATTTCTCCGCTTAATCGGTTTTGTACGTTTGCTAGCGTTCTTAACAAAGTAGATTTACCAATTCCGTTTGCTCCCACCACAGCCACTAATTCACCCATTTCAATTTTAAATTGAATGTTTTCAGCAACAGAAATGTTTTCTTTTTTTGCTGAATATCCAACAGTTAGTTTATTGGTTTCGAGGATGATATTTGGATTTGTTGTCTCTATCTTTTTAAATTGAAGTTGTAAATATAAAATGAAATTAGGGATTCTTTTTTAAAACACCATTTTTCGCTTACGTACCAATAACCAAATAACCACGGGTGCACCAACGATGGAAGTGATTGCGTTAATGGGCAATGAATATTCGCTGGTTGGTAATTGCGAAATGGTATCGCATATCAACATTAAAATAGCGCCAAATAAGATAGTGGCGGGAACCAAGACATGATGGTTTTGCGATTTAAATAATTGACGGGTTAGGTGCGGCACCGCCAAACCAATAAAGGCAATGGGTCCTGCAAAAGCTGTAATTCCCCCTGCTAAAATGCTCGCAGCGAGTATTATTAAGAATCGCGATTTTTTAAGTTGAATACCCATGCTTCGAGCATAATTTTCACCTAATAAAAATGCATTTAATGGTTTTAAGACAGCAATTGTAATGAAAACCCCCAATAGGAACAGACCACTTAATAATGCTAATTGGGTCCAGCTTAAATTACCTAGACTTCCGAAGGACCAAAAAATGTATTGTTGCAAGCTTTCTTTACTCGTAAAATAGGATAGCACACTTACTACCGCCGTTGTAATGCTTCCAAACATGAGTCCGATAATGAGTAACGCCATTGTATCCTTTATTCGGTGGGCTACCACAATTATGGAAAGCAACACCAAAAAACTTCCGATAGTGGCTGCCATAGCAATGGAAAATCCACTTACTAAAAAAGAGGCAAATGTGCCCACAAAAAGTGAAGATCCCATGATAAGCAAAGCCACTCCCAAGCTGGCGCCCGAGCTAATCCCTAAAACAAACGGCCCCGCTAACGGATTTCTAAAAAGTGTTTGCATCAGCACACCACTTAGGGAAAGTCCGCCACCCACTAAAATAGCGGTAAAAGCCTTGGGTAATCTATAATTTACAATAATATATTGCCAAGATTCTTTTTCGATGGAATGACCCATTAGGATATTCAAGATGTCTCTTAAGGGAATTTTTACCGACCCCAAACTTATATTCAGAAGAAAGAAAAAGATCAGCAGAATTGCGAGCAATATGTATTGTAATTGGTATGTTTTAATTGAATTCAAGGTTGCAAGGGCTTAAAAAAGACCGGTTCATGGTCTTCTAAAATTTCAGGATGCAAAATATGGATTAAATCTTTTAAAACAATGTCTGGACGGGAAGGGGCTAATTCGTAAAAAAGTAAACCGCCGGTTTCTCCTTTAGTAAGACCAAATGTATAGATATTTTTATTTTTGAAAACTTCAAATTGTTCATAATGCTTATTGCTGTCACTTAATTGGGAATAACTTGTAAATTGACCTGAACCAATCCAGTAATCGGCGTTTTGGGCTTTTTCTAGCACGCTTTCAAAATTAAGGGATAAGCTGCCCGTGCCTTCTGATTCATTCCATAAATAATCAACATTGGCATCATTTAGAAACTGAGCCATCCAACTTTCTCCTGCGGGAACATACCAAATATCCCTAAACATCGATCCGCTTAGAACCGTAGGGCGTCGTTTGGTTTTTTTTGCCAAGGTTTTCGCTTTATTATAATTGGAAGCAACAGTTTTAAAAATACTATCGGCTAATTTTTCTTTTTTGAAAAGAAGTCCGAAAAATTTAATCCATTCTGCTTTTCCCAACGGACTTTCCTCCACCCAGTCGCCATTATAAACCACCGGAATGTTGGCATTTTGTATGTTTGAATAGGTTTTGTTTTCACCATTCACCGTGAACCCCATGACCATTTCTGGCTCTAAATCTAAAAGCACTTCCGTGTTTATCTGTTCGTTAAGTCCTAATTCTTTTATCCATCCTTCTTTAATTTTAGCTCTAATACCTTCCGAAGAAATATAATCTAAGCCTGGAAAGCCAACTAATTTATCACTTATACCTAGCGCTTCAATGGCGGGAATATGTGTAGTGGAAGTCGCCACAAATTTGTTGACAGGAGTCGGTATTATAGCATCGTATTGGGAAGCATCAAAAGTGATTGATTTTAAATCTTCCTTGTCAATCAAGGCATAAGTAAACGTTTTTGTGGCATTGGGCCAAGGAGCAGTAACCTTAACCGTAGTGATTTTTCCTAGATTTTCTATATGAAAACCTTTTGCATAATCAATCCTTACCGAAGTGTTTTGGTTTACAGGGAATTCACCGGAAATTGGTAGCGCTTCTTTTTTTGGAGCTTCTTTGCAATTTACTAGAAACAATACCAATAAAAACGTTAGTATTCTCATTTTGTACACTAAAAATTCAGCATTAAAATTAATATTATTAAATCTTTTTAAGGCAACCTTAAGGAAATTGTTTATTTTCGTGGCGAATTTATGGTTTTAAATCTGTTTTCAACGGATTTAAATTAAAAGGGAATACGGTGAAATTCCGTAGCTGTTCCCGCAACTGTAAACTTTATGCTGAGCGCGTTCCTTCTGAACTCGTTTCAGTATCTTTTAAAATTTGCTTTATGCTTTTTTAAAAGTGTGTTGTTTACTTCATAGAAACCACTGTTTTGAAGAAAATTTCGGAATGGGAAGGTGAAGCAACATAAAAGTAAGTCAGGAGACCTGCCATAATTCATGGATAATGTCAAACTTTCGGGATAAAGGTTTGCGTATGGGTAAACTCATACTTTTTTCCCTTTTATTAAAATCTAACAATGAACAAAAGAGTTATTTCTCTTTGTGCGCTAGGAATATTGTGTTCCATTGCCAACGCACAAGAAAAAAAGCAAGAAGAGGTTGAACAGCTGGAAGAGGTGGTTGTCTCTGATTCTCGATTTGAACTGAAACGTGAAAACTCCGGTAAAACGGTAATTACCATTTCTCAGGAGGAATTACAACGAAATCAAGGAAGGTCGGTTGCTGAAGTGATTAACACAAAAAGTGGCATTGAAATTAATGGAAGCCGAAGTAATGCCGGACAAAATCTAGGGACTTATGTACGTGGTGGAAATAACCGTCAAGTATTGGTGTTGGTTGACGGGATTCAAGTAAGCGATCCGTCATCATTGGCGAACGATTTCGATTTACGTTTACTGGATTTAAATCAGATTGAATCAATAGAAATAGTAAAAGGGGCTGCCAGTACTTTATATGGTAATAGAGCTGCTACGGCAGTAATCAATATTACAACCAAAAATGCAGGCGCTAAAAAGATAGCTGCTAATTTTGAGAGTAGTATCGGTTCCAATCAATCTTCAGAAGAAAGTGATTACAATCTAACAGATTTTTCCAATAGGGCATCCGTTAATGGAACTTTAGGCAAATTTACTTACTTGGCAGGATTTGGAAATCAATATACAGACGGACTTTCAGCAGTTATTGGGGAAGAGAAAGACCCTTTTAACCGCATTAACTCTAATGTTAATTTGGGCTATCAATTTTCTGAAAAATTTTCATTTAAAGTATTGGGATATTACGACAAGTTTAAAGCTGCTTTCGATAGTTCCTTGCCTTTAATGGATACCGATGATTATTCAGAAAGCGAGCAATTTAGAGTAGCTATAAGTCCGGAATATAAATACACCAATGGTAGTGTAACATTGAATGCTGCTTATAACACTATAGATAGGGATGTATATTCGGCTTATCCAAACTCGTACGGAGCTAAAAGTACAGTTGTGGATTTGTTCAATAAATATAACTTCAGTGATCAATTCTATACTATTATCGGACTTAACTATATTAAAAATGAAGCCGTTTTAGGCGCGGACACCGATTTTAGTATTACCGATCCTTATGCCAATGTGGTTTGGGTTTCAGAATTTGGACTGAATGTAAATGCGGGTGGACGTATGAATAATCACAGTGAATACGGGAATCATTTTACGTATAATTTAAATCCGTCTTACACATTAAAATTCGATCAGGATTATGTTAAGTTTTTCGGGTCGTACAGCACATCGTACATTGCACCCACGCTACCACAATTGTTCGGTGCTTTTGGTGCCAATCCCGATTTAGAGCCAGAAGAAGATAGAACTATTGAAGGTGGAGCAGAATACAACACAGATGTTTTTAGGTTAAGTGCTTTGTATTTTAATAGGTTTGAAGAAAATTTTATTGCTTATACTGATATCGGTTATGTAAATTCTGAAGAAGATTTTACGGTTCACGGAGTGGAGGTAGAAACTTCTCTTACCCCCATTGAGTCATTGATTATAGATGCCAATTACACTTTTACAGAAAATAGGGATAAGGTGGCCTTACGTATTCCAAAGCATAAAGCGAATGCCAGTATTCAGTATGAGTTATTTACAAAAACAAACTTTGGATTACAGTATCAATATACAGGAGAGCGATTAGACATTCAGTATAATCCAGACTTTACTTCTCAAAATGTTGAGTTGGATGCATTTTCATTACTGAATTTTAATGTAAACCATAGTTTCTCTGAGAAGTTTACGGTGTTTGTAAACTTTGATAATATTCTTAATGAAGACTACGAAGAAATTTTAGGGTACACTACCCGCGGAAGAAATATAAGAGCTGGCTTTAGGTTAGGTTTGTAGTAGAAAATGAAAGGGCGTAAGCTTTGGCTTACACCCTTTGTTTTTTACAGTTGGTTGACGAAAAGCCCCGATTTATCGGGGCTTTTTTTTAGTTTGCCCCACCTGCTAATTGTTCATCTGAAGGTAAGATGTACATTTCCTTAGAGAATTTTTTAGGCTTTAAATTTGATAAGGTTTTAAAAGTTTTCAGACCCTTAAACTGCTGTGTTCCTTTCGCGTTCATACCTGCTATGTCGTCTAATGTTACTCTTAATAAAACTTCATTGGTATCACCAAAGGGCAAAATATTTGCGGCAAAAGCAGCTTCTTCAATAGTTATATCTGGATCGAAACCATCATCATAATCGTTCTCATTCTGGCTGTTGAATATTTGGAATACAATGGGTTGCATTCCGAAGCTATGATTTGGATTTCTGTTTTCGCTATTTGTATAAGGAGCACCCGAATCGTAGACCGTAATAGAGCCTTCATTTTTACCTGTAGTTGTTTCGCCTATCAATCTTACAGGCATAAAAGGTAACAAACCATTTATGATCATTTCACTGGCAGAAGCAGTGCTGTTTGAACCAATTACGTATAACCTATTCAATGTGGTTAACCTATTCATAGGAATGTTTTCGCCTGTATATTCGAAGGTGGATTTATCGAACAAAAATACTTCATCAAAGAACGGATAAGCGAATCCTTCTTCTTCATCTCGTTTAGAGTTGTATTGCAGGTTAGCAAAAACAGTGTTTGTAGATCTGTTTCCGTCAATCATACTTGCCAAAAGAGCAGCTGTTAAAACAGAACCTCCTCCATTATAGCGTAAATCCAAAATCAATTCGTTAATACCCTCAGCTTTAAAATTGGCAAAAACATCATTGAGTTCACTATGGTAAGTTCCGACAAAACTGTTATAAACTAAATAACCGATTTTTTTGCCATTTTCTTCAATTATAGAATGAAAATGCACTGGGTTTTCGTTCAGCTGAACGGCCGTAAGATTTATATCTGAACTTCCTTTCACAAAACTTCCACCTTCAACCGTCCCTATTCCAATAGAAACATTGGGACTGGTTGGTGATAATAATTCATTGGCTTCACTAAATTCGTCAATGGTAAGTTCAATCCCATTCACTTTATAAATTAAATCCCCGCGTTTAACTCCGGCTTGTTCGGCAGGGGAATTTGGAATGACGTACGAAACAAAAACTACTGCCAAACCATCTCCGTCAGCTTGAATAATTTTTGGTTTTATGTTCAATCCAAAAGATTCAGAAATTCCAGCGAAAGCATTTTGTTGTTCTTCTACATCTTCAATAAACCATGAGAAGTCATCTTCTTTACTGAAAACAAGAGCGTTAAAAAGATCTTCAGGAGTGGAATAACTGTTAAGAAAGTTGAAATAAGAATTTTGATTATCATTTTTAGAATCGGCTAAATCGGCTACTTGATCTTGGTAGTAATACCAATAATTCATTCCTTCCCAAACAAAATCATTTATTTCGTTATCAAGAGTAGTAGGACCAGAAGCGTCATCATCATTACTACAGCTGTAGGTAAAAATCAAAGCAAAAATTAGTGCCCATTTTAAATTAAAGAGCTTTTTCATAGTGTATTTTTTAAAAATTATAATCAGTCAACTTAGGCTTTCAGTCGCTTAACTTATTAAAACCTATCAATTTGCGTGCCGATTATTCGTTAGCGTTATAAGCGTAATATTACTTACATTTATTGAAATAAAAAATTTATTGTAACAAAAACTAGCTTAGTTCGTCTTGAAAGTAGAGAGTGATGTAAAACATTGCTTAACCAAACCAAAAAATGCAACAAACGGAGTTTTTACATATTGTTACACCCTTTAAGGATAAACTGTTTCGGTTGGCAAAACGGCTGTTGGTTTCCACGGAAGAAGCCGAGGACGCCACACAGGAAGTGCTTTTAAAATTATGGTCGAATAAAAAAAAGATACATAATTATAAAAATATAGAAGCGTTTGCCATGACAATGACTAAAAATTATTGTTTCGATAGGTTAAAGTCCAAACAGGCGGGGAATTTAAAATTGGTACACACCAATTACGAGGATAACAACACCTCTCTTCAGAAAAAAGTAGAGGTAAACGACAGCCTCGATTGGATGCAAAAAATAATGAATGCCCTACCGGAACAACAACGGATGGTTTTACAACTTCGGGATGTGGAGCAATATGAATATAATGAAATTGAAGAAATGTTAGGTATGAACCCAACGGCAATACGGGTAACCTTATCGAGAGCACGTAAAGCAGTTAGGGAGCAATTATTAAAAAAACACAGTTATGGCATCAGTAAATAAGAATAAGAATTCTAAAAATAAAAACGTGAGAAGCATGTTTGATAACAACGATGCTCAAAAGAAATACTCCGTTAAGGAGATAGAACAACTATTGGAAAAATATTTTGAAGGTGAAACATCCATTGCTGAAGAAAATGGATTGAAACATTATTTTTCTCAAGATGGGGTAGCTGACCATCTGGAAGAGTACACACCGCTTTTTACTTATTTTTCCGTAGCCAAAGAAGAGAAAAGCACGCAAGACGTTCCATTACAACCTAGAAAAAATAGAACATATTTAAAATGGATTTCTGTTGCAGCCGTGGTTGCTATTGCCTTTGGAGTTTATTTAAACAGACCTGAAAGTCCGCAAGTGGTGCTTCAAGAGGAGTATTCACCAGAGGAAATTAAGTCTGCTCAATTGGCGCTGGCCTTGTTCACCAATAATTTTAACAAAGGAACGCAGGGTGCAGCTTATTTAAAAGAATTTGAAAAAAATACGAATCGTTTTTTACCCAATGAAAGTTCGAGGAATTAAAGAAACGTAAAGGTTCCTCAAAAAAACAATAAATTTAAACAGATGAAAAAGATAATTTTAATAGTAGCCTTGGCCATAGCGCCACTCTTTTCCCAAGCACAGTCTATTTTTGACAAGTATTCGGAAAACAACGAAGTAACCTTTGTTGCTTTGCAGCCCAAAATGTTTCAGATGTTGAGTAAAATCAACATCGATACAGACGATCCCGATGCGGAAGCCGTATTTAAATTGGTGAACAACATCACGAGTTTTAAGGTGATTACTACGGAAAACCCAAAAATCACCAAAGATATCGATGGTTGGGTAACCAATCACTTAAAAAGTTCGTCTTTTGAAGAATTGATGCGTGTACGCGATGGTGAATCCAATGTGAAGTTTTACGTAAAAGAAGGTGCCGACGAGAATCACGTAAAAGAGTTGCTCATGTTTGTAACCGACCTTAATTACGAAGAGTTGGAATTCAACGGAAAAAAACCAGAAACGGTATTACTTTCTTTAACGGGTAACATCGATTTACGCCAAATTTCGAAACTTACCAGTAAAATGGACCTTCCTGGCGGAGATCAACTGGGGAAAGCCGGAAATAAAAAATAAATTTTAGAGTTTAGTCATGCTGAGCTTGTCGAAGCATTCTTAAAGTTTGAAAAGCCCTTCCATAAGCTCAGGGTGACATCAATTATCGAGAATTTAGAATGAAATTTAAAATGAATAACATGAAAAATATAAAGAATACGATAGCATTCCTTCTTTTGGCAGTCATTTTGGTTGCTTGTGGCGATGGAGACCCAAGCCTTCAAGAATATTTTGTAACCAGAGGGGAGAACCCGAACTTTATTTCTTTGGATATTCCGTCCAGTATTTTGGATGTAAATGAAACTTCATTGGACGATAAACAGAAAGAAGCGTACGAATCCGTTAGGAAATTGAATGTATTGGCTTTTAAACTAAATGATGCCAATAAATCTGAATACGAAGCAGAGAGAAATACGGTACAAGACATTTTAAAAGATGAAAAGTACGAAGAACTGATGGTTATTAACAGCGGAAAAAACAAAGGCGTAGTAAAATTTTTAGGAGATGACGATTCTATTGATGAAGTGATTCTTTTTGGTAGCGACGATGAGCATGGTTTTGCTTTGGTACGTGTACTGGGAAAAAAGATGAAACCCGAAAATATGATGACTTTGGTTGAAGCAGTGGAAAAAGGAGCTGTTGGAACGGGAGGCCTTGAAGGGCAACTAAAAGGAATTTTCAACTAAAAATGTAACTATCTTTGTGGTTTTAGGTAATTGACAGTAATGAATAACGTAGAAAACAAAGAGTTTCTTTTAAAGTTAGCCTATGCAAAAATGCCCTTTGGGAAATATAAAGACCGATATCTTGTGGATATTCCTGAGCCCTATTATGTTTGGTTCAAACAAAAAGGTTTTCCAAAAGGTCAATTAGGAAAACAGTTGGAGGCCATGTACGAGATAAAAGTAAACGGCTTGGAAGGTCTAATCCACGGAATACGAAAAGCAAAATAGCGATTTTTTAAGCAATAGGTGAAAGTCGAAGTGCTGTAAAAAACAATAGTAAAATCAAACGGCCAGAGGGCCGTTTTTTTAATTCTTATTTGTATTTTTGCCGCGATATTTTTAAGAAGCTTTTTTGAGGCTTTTTTCAGGGCATAGCGAAATTTAAGACAACTAAGAATAGATAAATGGCAGATACCAAATACATTTTTGTTACGGGTGGTGTAACCTCTTCATTGGGGAAAGGAATTATAGCAGCATCATTGGCGAAACTTTTACAGGCTAGGGGGTATAAAACTACAATTCAGAAACTCGACCCATACATCAATGTAGATCCGGGAACCTTAAATCCTTATGAACATGGAGAATGTTATGTTACCGATGACGGTGCAGAAACCGATTTAGATTTAGGTCATTACGAGCGTTTTTTAAATGTAAACACTTCTCAAGCAAATAACGTTACTACTGGAAGAATTTACCAAAGTGTTATTGAAAAAGAGCGTAAAGGTGAATTTTTGGGGAAGACCGTTCAAGTTGTTCCCCATATCACAAACGAAATTAAAGAACGTATCCAAATTTTAGGTAAAAGCGGAGATTATGATATTGTGATTACTGAGATTGGTGGTACAGTTGGTGATATTGAGTCGTTGCCATATATTGAAGCTGTAAGACAGTTGATGTGGGAGCTTGGCGATAACAACGGCTTGGTTATTCACTTAACGTTGGTGCCTTACTTGTCGGCTGCTGGAGAGCTTAAAACAAAACCTACACAGCACTCTGTAAAGACGTTGATGGAAAGCGGAATTAAAGCTGATATACTAGTTTGTAGAACAGAACATGAGCTTTCAGATGATCTTCGTGAAAAGCTTGCTTTATTTTGCAATGTGAAACGTGAAGCGGTTATTCAATCCATTGATGCTTCTACAATTTATGATGTTCCTAATTTAATGTTGGGCGAAGGACTTGACAAAGTTGTTCTTAAGAAGTTGTCTTTGGAAGAGCGTTCTGAACCCGATTTGGTACGTTGGGATCAATTTTTAGATCGTCATAAGAATCCGAAAGATGAAGTTCATATCGGGTTGGTAGGAAAATATGTTGAGCTTCAGGACAGTTATAAGTCTATTTTAGAGGCTTTTATCCATGCCGGAGCAGAAAATGAAGTTAAAGTGAATGTAGAATACATTCATTCAGAATATATTGATACAAAAGTCCTTCAGAATAAAATTGCCAAATTAGACGGTGTTTTGGTAGCGCCTGGCTTTGGTGAACGTGGAATTGAAGGGAAGATAGAAGTTATAAAGTATGCCCGTGAAAACGATATTCCTTTCTTGGGAATTTGTTTGGGAATGCAAATGGCAGTGATTGAGTTTGCCAGAAACGTTTTGGGTATTAAAGATGCCAATTCTACGGAAATGAATGCTGGTTGCAAAAACCCTGTTATCGATTTAATGGAAGAGCAGAAGAACATTACCCAAATGGGGGGAACTATGCGACTGGGAGCTTGGGATTGTAATATTGCTGAAGGTAGTTTGGTAGAAAAAATATACGGTTCCAATGCTATTTCCGAACGTCATAGACACCGTTACGAATTCAATAATAAATACAAAGAGCAAATTGAGGCTGCCGGTTTAAAAGCTACGGGATTAAATCCTGATACTGGATTGGTAGAAGTGGTAGAATTGCCTACACATCCTTGGTTTGTTGGGGTACAATATCATCCCGAATATAAAAGTACGGTGGCAAACCCGCATCCATTGTTCGTTGGGTTTGTAAAGTCTGCTTTGCAGCACAAATTGAATAAATAGTGTCAGTTTGACATAAATAAAGGTTTTGGACATATCTTTGAAAGCTAAATAGCTAAAGAAGATTGTCCTTCTTTTTTAAAGAAACAATCTAATTAATCGTAATTAAATGGAAGAAAAGAAATTTGACATCAACTCAATACTTGGTTTTGTGCTAATCGGAGCCATTTTAATTTGGGTGATGTACAATAATCAACCTACTGAAGAAGAAATTCAAGCAGAGAAAGCAAAGCAAGAGCAGGTTGAAAAAGCAAAGCAGGAAGAAAAAAATGCAGCGGTAATCGATGAGGTTCCTTCAGTAGATTTACAAGATTCTACTGCGTTGGAGCAGTATAAAGGTACTTTGGGTGCATTTGCTTACTCAGCAACGTTACCTTCAGCCAATGATAATGTTACTACCTTCGAAAATGATTTGGTTCGTTTTAAAATCAGTAACAAGGGTGGACAGATAGTAGAAGCTGTGCTGAAGAATTTCAAGACATTTGATTCTATCCCAGTTTACTTGGTTAAAGATGGAAACGCAACTTTCAACTTAACTTTTGGCACAACAGACAATAGAACGTTAAATACTCAAAACCTTTATTTTGAGCCCAAGTTAACTAAGAATGGGGAAAATCAAGTGCTCTCCATGAAGTTAAAGACTGCTGCGAATAAATTTTTAGAATATCGTTACGAATTAAAGCCGGACGATTATTTAGTGGATTTTACCATTAGATCTCAAGGGTTGAATAATGTAATTAACAGTTCGCAGCCGGTAACCCTAGACTGGAATTTAAAAGGAATTCGCCATAGCCGAAGTATAAATTATGAAAATCGTTATACCCGTTTAACGTACCAACATGACGGAAGTACGAGCAAACTTTCCCAAGGTGGGGATGACGATGAAACTGAAAAAGATGTTAAATGGATTTCTTACCGTCAGCATTTCTTTAGTTCTATTTTGGTAAATGCCAATGCAGGCTTTTCAGAAGCAGCTCTTACTTCAAAACAGTTGTTTGAGGACGAAGGTCCGGAAGAAAAGTTTGTAAAAATGTACACTACAACAACTCCATTAGAATTAAAAGGAGGGGAGTTGAATGAAAACTTAAAGTGGTACTACGGACCAACCGATGCTAGAATCTTCAAAAAGTACAAAGATTATAATTTAGCAGATTCCATTCCATTTGGTTGGGGAATCTTCGGTTTCATAAATAAACATGTATTTACACCGCTATATGACTTTCTGAGTTCAGTTTTCCCTTACGGAATTGCCATTATTGTTATGACGATTATTGTAAGAATTGCTTTGTCGCCGGTTACCTACAAGTCGTATGTTTCCCAAGCTAAAATGAAAGTAATAAAGCCAGAGGTTACTGAAATTTCCCAAAAGTATAAAGACAACCCAATGAAGCGTCAGCAAGAAACTATGAAGCTTTATAGAAAAGCGGGCGTAAGTCCTATGAGTGGTTGTGTTCCGGGATTATTACAAATACCCGTATTTTACGCATTGTTTATGTTTTTCCCAACGGCTATTATGCTTCGACAAAAACCATTTTTATGGGCAGACGATCTTTCCTCTTATGATATAGTGTATGAATTCCCTGAAGGATTTAGCATTCCATTTTATGGAGATCACGTGAGTTTGTTCCCGATTTTGGCTTCTGTGGCTATTTTCTTTTATATGAAAATGACTACCGGTCAACAACAGGCAATGCAGCAACCGGCTCAAGAAGGAATGCCAGATATGGGTAGCATAATGAAGGTGATGATTTACATTTCACCAATCATGATGTTGTTTTTCTTCAATAATTACGCGAGTGGATTGAGTTTGTATTATTTTATATCTAACTTAATTACCATTGTGATTATGTTGGTTATTAAGAACTATATCATTGATGATGAGAAAATCCATGCGAAGATTCAGGAAAACAAGAAAAAACCTAAAAAGGAGAATCGTTTCCAGAGAAAGATGCGTGAAATGATGGAGCAGGCAGAGCAGCAACAGAAAAAGCGCTAATATTCAAATATGAAAGCATACAAAAAGCCCCAAGATTTTTTAATCTTGGGGCTTTTTGTATGTTGGGAAATTAAGAAATTATCCGTGAATCGTTTCTTTTTTGCTTAAATCTTTCATGATCTGTGCTTCAAATTCCAATAGCGACTGCCATTTTTCATTTACCTTCTCGGTATCGCCATATTTACGGGCAAATTGTAGAAACATGGTGTAGTGATTGGCTTCGCTTACCATTAAGTTTCGGTAAAAGGTAGCCAGTTCTTCGTCTTCCAGTTCTTCAGAAAGTAAACGAAAGCGCTCACAGCTTCTCGCTTCAATAAGAGCTGCATACAACAATTTATTTACAAGGAAATCGGTTCTGCTACCTCCTTTCGGAAAGAAAGTCATCAGCTTGTTAACATAATCGTCTTTTCGATCCCTTCCTAATGTCCAGCCACGCTCCAATATTTTGTCATGCACCATTTTAAAATGACTTATTTCTTCTTTAACCAAAGCAGTCATTTCCTGAACTAACTCAGAATATTCTGGAAATAAAACAATAAAAGAAATGGCTGTGCTCGCCGCTTTTTGCTCGCAGAAAGCGTGGTCGGTTAATATTTCTTCAATGTTTTTCTCTACAATATTTACCCACCGCGGATCGGTAGGAAGCTTTAATCCTAACATAACTCCAATAAATTGTTTGTTTGCAAATATACTACCATTTGCTGGATGTTGCAGGAAATGTGTGGCTCAGAAGATGGTTGAACTTTAAACATCATATTTGTTATGGTAAATTAATAGGTGATTGTTCCCGTAGTTTCCAAAATGGGATTATGGGATGTAAAGCAAATCTACAGACACCAATTTTTGATTCACTAGTTTTACAACGTAGAGATTAGCGTTATTAGTGTCTTCAATGTCCTCATAGCGATCTTCACCAATTATTTTATTTACTAACACGGGAACGGTGTTGCTGTGACCCACAATAAGCACATTTTCATGCCCTTTTTTAAATATCTCCAAGAGGTTTAAGTTTTCCGGTTCGTACTTAATTATGTCCAAATTGTTTTTATATGCGGTTGGCGATGCGGTTTCTACCGTGCGTGTATAGGCTGTGGAATAAATTGCATCAAAAGTTATATTCTTAAAAACATCGCTCCATTTTTTAGCTCTTGCTAAGCCTTTTTCTGTTAAGGCGGGGTCTTTATCATTGGGATTTTCCCTGTTTTTTTCTGCATGTCTTATAAAATAGAGGGTCGTAATGGTATCTGCTTTATCTACATCAGTAGTATTACAAGCAGTTAGTACTATGGCGAAGAATGCGAAAAGTATAGTTTTCATTCAAATGTATATTTATTCAAAGAGGTTCTTGCTTCAAAATTAACATAATGTAGCTTTTGGGCAAACAGAAAACGGTTTAACGAGATTTTCCGAGGTTTCATAGTGTTTCTAGAACTGTGAACTGATAAATTTCGTAGGTGGTTTTAGAAACTCATAATTCATATTTCAAAAAATACCTATGCATTTCATCGAAAAAATAGGTTTTTAAACGATTTTTATTTTTTGTTTAATACATTTGGTATATGAAAATTGAAAACGAATTTTAAATCCGATTCAATTTTTCAAGTAATAAGAGTTTAAGAAGTACCCAAATTTTTTAAAACGCTACTTATGAAAAAGTTAACAGCAACCATCGGAATTTTATTCACGCTATTTACCGCAAATAGCTTCGGTCAAAAAATCAATGCTCCTGAATTGCATTTTGAATTCGCCTGTGTGAATACCTCTTTTAATACATTTAATGCTACTTTTTCTTTTGATGAAAAACCATTTAATGCAGATAATAAATTTTATATTGAGTTGTCTGACAAGAATGGTGCATTTTCATCTCCAACGGTTTTAAAGACAATTGAAGGTGAAAACTTTTCATTTAAGTTCGATGCCTCTTTTTCACTTCCAGAAAAGGTTTACGGAGAAGATTATAAAATTCGTTTGCGAAGTACCTCACCTGCTATTACGGGGCCTTCAACAGCTCCTTTTGATGCTTTTTTCGTACCTAATGAAAATTTGGTGTTAAACGAATATCAAGATGTTAGCTTATGCGGTACATCTGGAGCTACTATAGAATTGAATCAAGATATTGCAGATGAGTATGTGTGGTACAAGAATGGTGAAATTTTGAAGGTTACGAAGGATAATTTTTTAAAGGTGACTGAAGCTGGTGAATACTATGCGGAGCCTTACTATGGAAATTGTACTGGTAAAATATATTCTAATTTGGTTATTGTAAATCAAGGTGAGGCTTTTGAAGTTTCTATTTTGGGAAATAAAAGTATTGAGGCCTGTACAGAAACCAGTATCGTTTTACAAGCTTCCATAGATGAGGAAAACTATATTTATACATGGTTTAAAGACGACGCTAAAATAGATGGCTTGTCTAGTTATATGCCTAAATTGGAATTAGACAATTCCAAAGGGGATAATTTGGGAGCATACAGAGTAGAGATTACCAATGGTGGTGGTTGTACATCTTCATCGGAAACTGTGAATATTCTGCAGAACAAATCTACCATTGTGGAAGTTACTTCACCTTTGAATGCAGTTATCATTGGAGATAATACGGCAACACTTTCCATTAAAACTAATAGTAAAGAGAACGAGATAACTTGGTTTAAAAATAGTGAGGTGATTCCAAGTGCTTTCAACCAATCAAGTATAGTTGTAAGCACACCTGGGGAATATTATGCTGAAGTTGCTTCAAGCAATTCTTGCGCAGGAAATGTAACTTCCGAAACTTTTAGAATCTTCGAGCCAATTGCTTTCAATGCAAGTTTGGTGACAGACGCTGGGTATGAAGCTTGTAAAACCGCTACTGCGACACTTAAAATGGATGGTATTGTAGGAGCTTTAAAAAATGGGGATCGAGTAACCATTGGAGAAGATTACTTTCATAATTTTAATGTAAGATGGTTGAAGGATGGTAATTACTTAAAAAATACTAGCAATTCTTTGGCATTAGACTATAAGGCGAATGGCAATTATCAGGTGGAAATTACTTACAAAGGACAAAGCTATTTGTCTGATAAAAAAGAAATGGTTCTTGGTTTGCCTAGTTTAAACTTACAAATTGAAAGACCTGTAACATGTGCAAACTTAAATGGAGTTCTTTCTGTTACTGCTATAGATGGTGCAAACTACAAGTGGTATAACGGAAACACGCTGATAAATGAAGGAAGCTTAAATAGCCTTACAACCGCCAGCCTTGGCGAGTACCGCGTAGAAGTTGCTTATGGTGGTTGTGCTATAACATCTAAAACCGTAACCTTAGATCAAAACACAGACGATTTGGTAGAGGTTTATCCTGGAGAGCAAATTACGATTTCTCCAGACAGAGTTGTGGAGGCTACGGCTACAGGAGCAGATTCTTATCAGTGGATGGATGCTGAAGGAAATATTCTTAGTAAAACAGCACTGTTTAGTATTTCTGAAGAGGGCGTTTATACGTTAATTGCCAAAGTAGGGGAGTGTGTTGTGGAAAAAACGTTAACAGTGGATTCTAACAATGTCGTGGAAATTCCGAACGTTATTAGTCCAAATAACGACTCAGTAAATGATAAGTGGACACTTCCGCAGAAATTTATCAACGACCCAGAGGTAGAGGTGATTATTTGTGATTCGTACGGGGCAACTGTCTTGAAGACAAATAAATACGAGAATAACTGGCCCAATTCTTCTATGAATAATACCGTAGAAACTCCTGTTTTCTATTATTTTGTTAATAAAAAAGGTAAGAATATTAAAAAAGGTTCTATTACATTAGTGAACTAAAAGCTAAAATTAACCCCAAATTAGTTTAGTTCTATATGGCAAAGAAATACCTACTTACCTTTGGTTTGCTGCTCACGTCGTATGTGCTATTTTCTCAAGTTGAAAACAGAAGCGTTACCGTAGATTGGCGACAGCAAAACCTTGCCAAATACAATCGCTTTTTGGTAAACCCGACCTACAGTATTGTTGGGAACAACACCAAAGCCGTGAGTTTTTGGAGTAGGATTCAGTGGACGGGCATTGAGAATTCGCCGCAAACATACCTGCTAAGCTATTCTGGTAAGGTAGGAAAGAGGTCTGGTGCCGGACTAGGGCTTTATCAACAAAATTTAGGACTGCTTACCGATTCTGGTTTACTGCTTAACTACGCATACAGCGTTCCTTTTAGCGATGAAACATCCTTAACCGTGGGGTTAAACTCCACTATGTTTCGACGCGGACTTAATAAAAACGCCATTAATTCTACCGAGCCTGATCCAGCTGTTTTGGAGAACCAAGACGACTTTTTATGGTTGGTAATGCCAGGGATTAATTTAACGGTTGGAAGCTTCGATGTAGGTTTTTATGCTGAAAACTTATTCGATTATAACTTTAATGACTCCAATACCGTTACCGATTTTTCAGATAAGATATTTTCAGGACAATTGGCCTATAGCAAAACTTTTGACCGTGCAGTAGGCTTTATGGATAATGCCGTTTGGAGAACAGTAGTTTATGGAAAAACACTTCCAAATGAAGACTTTCAGATTGGATTTAATTCCATTATCGATTTACCTTACACCGGTTGGTTCCAAGCTGGTTATAACACAAACTATGGTATTGCCGCTGGTTTAGGGGTTAAAGTTGGTGAAGGGATAAGTATAGGTATTAATTACGAAAACGGTACCAGCAATACAAACAATTCCTTTGGAGCGACTTACGAGGCAATTGCAACTATTGAATTAGGTCCGCGGGAAATGCGTAAAAACCAAGCACCAAGTGGAGGTAAAGCGGTTGCGACTAAAAATGTTAATGAAGAAGATTATATCACGTCTGAAGAGCTTCGTCAAAAAAGAGAAGAGGATGTAAGCAAGATGTTGAATTCTTCATCTTCTGAAGAGGTAGTGGCAGAGAAATCAACAGAATCTACGGAAGATGCTACTTCAAAATACGCCCTTTATGGAAGAGAAGCTAAAACAAATGAAGATAAGAATGAAGTTGTAGATACTTCAGTAAGCAAAACAGCTGCTGAGAATAAGTCAGTTGAAGAGAAATCAACCGAGGCAGCCAATAATAAGTATGCCTTGTATGCAGGTTCCGCCAAGAAAACTTCAGAAAAAAATACAGGAAAATCAGAGGCTACGGAAATTAAAAATGATGTGGCGGATGAATATGCGATTTCTGAAAAAGCTTCAAGTCATAATGAAGTTGCTGATGATACTTCTGAGGAATATGTTTCAAATACATCGGCCACTTCAAATACTGCCAAATCTGAAGAGAGCAACGACGTTTCAGAATATCCTAAAAGTCAAGCATCCGTTACGACTTTAGAAAAAACTGAAAAAACAGATGTGGATGAATACAATGTAGCGGTGCCAACTTCAGCAGTCGTTTCCGCAAATGCTGTGGATAATGTTGATGAGTATGGAAAAGCACCTAGTAATGCTGAAGAAAATAACAAAGCAGTTGTTTATGAAGCGGATGCAGAGGAATATGCAAAGGCAGCCCAAGAACAGTTTAATGCTACCGCTAAAAAAGATGAGAACACAAATGTTAACAATACTGAGACCGCAACGCGCACGGAAGAAGAAATTATTGAGGCAGAGTATCAGGCATTCTTAAGAAAAAGCGATTCGCTGGCAAATACTATTCAGACCAAAAGTGTAGATAGCACCGCAGTAACCGCAGAAATTTTTGGTGCAGATACAAGTTATAAAACCATAAGCAGTGCGCCGGGGATTGAAAAAGGGTTTTATTTGGTTGTCAATGTCTTTTCTAAGGCGTCCTATTTTAATGAATTTGTAGACGATTTAAGAAGTCGTGGTTTCGAGCCTAAATTCTTTATCAATCCGGAAAACGATTATTATTATGTGTATTTATATAAAGCCGACCGATACTTAACCATAAAAAGCCTGCAACGCAACAATGTAAACGACACTTATTTTGCCGATAAATGGGTACTTTGGGTAAAATAGGGGTCTCTAAAATAGATAGGTATTGTTGTTGCTAGGCGCTTAAGCTCTTTTCAGATTTTTGGGAAGGGCTTTTTTTAAAGTACAAAATGGAGGCCTAAATTGTTCTGAAATTTCCGAAGATAACACTGCATAAAGCACAGGATGGTCTGCTTAGCTCACTAATTGTTAAAATGTAGAAAATGAAGGTTTGTTTGGAAATTAAATCATTCTAGTTCAAATAAACGGATGCTTTGCTTAAGAAACCTCAAAAAAGCTAAAAACACTTCCACCGTATTTGCGAGCTTCTGTGAATCCTTTAAAATCGCTCAAATCGGTGTGTTTTGAATGTTCTATTATCAAAATACCTTCTTCTGATAAAAGATTATTTTCGAAAATAAGAGTAACTATCTTTTGGAATTGCTCTAAATCAAAATTGTAAGGAGGATCCGCAAAAACAATATCTGCCTGTTGGGTAGTTTTTTCTAGGAAGGCAAACACATCACTCTTAATCGGCTTTATAGGGAAATCCAGCTCATCTTTAATTTTACTTATGTATTTTACACAACCTGCATCGCCATCTACGGATGTGATGCTCAAAGCGCCTCTGCTCGCAAATTCATAGCTGATGTTTCCTGTTCCGGAAAATAAATCCAACACCGTTGTTTCATCAA
This sequence comes from Galbibacter mesophilus, assembly GCF_023721415.1. Lineage (GTDB taxonomy): Bacteria > Bacteroidota > Bacteroidia > Flavobacteriales > Flavobacteriaceae > Galbibacter > Galbibacter mesophilus. The sequence goes on from NZ_JAMQVC010000002.1 coordinate 201,124, forward strand.
AATAGAATTGATTGTTCAGAATGTTAAATAACGCTTCTTTGGCAAAATCGGTAGTGGGTCGCACCGGTAATTTGCTGGGCGCAATTAGTCTTTTTCCTTTGTATTTTCCAGATATGATTCGCATTAAAGACTGTTTAGTAAAATGACTGTGTTTGAATTTGTGTTTATTTCCCCTAAATTTTGGACTTCCTTATTATTTGAAGATATTTCAATTATCTCAAGGTTTCGAATGTACTTGTAAGCGAGGGTATAAAGGGCATGCTCTTTAGATATCGCTCCAAAAAGATAGGTAGGTGTTTCCTCAGGATTTAAGTTTAGTTGCTCGATGGTGAACAGAAGATAATAAAGAAAATCTTCCTTTTCTTGGTAGGAGAATGTGTTGTAAAGAATAAGTTTCTTCTGATGCAGAACGACAATTTCAAAATGATTTTCACAAACATGAACAAATACCGTTTCCGCATCATTTTTTTTAGGGACTTTAAATAGTGTTTCTAGAAGAACAGTAGAAAAATGTTTGTATTCAAAGTCACCAAACTTTTCAAATAGATAATTATTAATGTTTGTAAACGGAACATACACGTTGAAAATATCGTGAGAGGTTAGCTCGTCATAATTAATATAATCAGTCTCTAAAAGCTTGACATTATATTTTAGGTAATTGGAAAGATTGCTTTCGTTGAAGAGGGATTTTGGTATAAAAGCAGAAAGTTCATTTTCATGAATAACATTAATCCTTTGAAAGTTTATGCTTTTAATACTTTCTTTTTCAAACCAAGTATTCAGGTGTGTTTGAAGTTTTTCTGGTGTTACCTTTTGATTAAAGGAGACAGTATCTAGCTTTTCAATTTTATTTTGTGCAGTATCTAGGATACAAAAAGAAAGTCCACTCAAGCTAACTTGAATGGACAGTTCTTTAAAATTTTTAGAAAGTGTATTACTTGTTGTCTTTTGTGTCATAATAAGGTGGCCAGTTTGCGCTTGTACTTACCTTGGTAAGACTACCTACTTTTATTTCAGGGCCATTAACTTCTTCCACCGAAATAGCTGCTTTTTCATTAGCAACAAGATCTTCCGGTTGGTCGTATAGCAATACAGACTTGTCAACTTTCACTTCAAATACAGGAGCTGTAAATCCGTTAGCGTTAATGGTTTTAGCGCTCATGTCGAATTTCTCGTTGTTTTGCGCATAAGGCACAGACGCTAGGTTTTTGTAGGAATCAGACCCACCAAACAAAGAATCTTTTACAGGAACAAACCCTAATGTGTCAATAATTTTAACCTCTCTTTCCATGTCAATTTTATACACTTTATCATACTCCATGTAAGAGGAATCCCTTTGCTGTGTAAGCGTGTACTGTGCAGTATCAATAAATTTAATAAGGCTAGGGAAATCTTTCGCGAACTTTCCTGTAACAGTTCTGTGCGCTTCTTGTGCATCCCTAATGTCTTTTAATTTTTCAATAGCGGCCGAGTATCTTTCTTTTTTGATTTTATCAAATTTAATAGGTCCCATAACCGATTGATAGATTTGGTAACCGAAAAAGATGCTTAAAAGCCAAAGAGCAATTTGTATTACTGTCTTCATTTTCTAATTTTTGAATTAAAGAGGTTTTACGCAAATCTACAATTTTTTTTTATTCATGAAAGGTATAGCTCAAAAAAACATCAGTAATTTTGGGTCTGAAAACGATTTTATGGACGCCGCATCATTTTATAAATTACTAAAAGAAAAGTTTCCGCATACCCCTACTTTGAAGCAAGATATTGTGCTTCAACAACTTTCGGATTTTATTTTTTCAGAAAATAAAAATGAACTGTTTTTGTTGAAGGGATTTGCAGGAACGGGAAAAACTACAATTATTGGTGCTGTGGTTACCAATTTATGGAAAACCTTAAAAAAATCGGTTTTATTGGCACCTACTGGTAGGGCAGCCAAGGTTATCACAAATTATTCTGGAACTACAGCGCATACCATTCATAAGCATATTTATTTTCCGAAGAAAGAAAAAGGAGGGGGTGTTAAATTTGTTTTGTCGCCCAATAAGCATAAAAACACCATTTTTATTGTGGATGAAGCCTCAATGATTTCCGATACGTCTTCCGATTCTAAAATTTTTGATAATGGTTCCTTATTGGATGACCTTATTATGTATGTGTATTCCGGACATAAATGTAAATTGATTTTAATAGGGGATACTGCACAGTTACCGCCTGTAAACACAACCCTTAGTCCGGCACTGAATGAAAACACACTTTCCTTGAATTACAACAAGGAAGTAAAGAAAATGGAACTCGACGAGGTGGTGCGTCAGCAATTGGATTCTGGAATTTTACTGAATGCAACCAACCTTCGTGAGCAGCTTCAAGATGATTTTGTTGATGATTTTAAATTTCAGTTGGGGAACTTTAAGGACATTGTTCGTTTAATTGATGGTTATGAAATACAGGACGCCATAAACGATTCCTACAGTGAAAACGGAAAAGAAGAAACAGCCATTGTGGTTCGCTCCAACAAACGCGCCAACCTTTATAATCAACAAATCAGGGGGCGAATTCTTTTTTTGGAAAATGAATTGGCTACAGGCGATTATTTAATGGTGGTCAAGAACAATTATTTTTGGTTGAAACCAACTTCGGAAGCCGGATTTATTGCTAATGGTGATATTGTTGAAGTGTTGGAGATTTTTGCCATTAAAGAATTGTACGGATTTAAATTTGCAGAAGTAAAAGTCCAAATGGTCGATTATCCAAATATGAAACCTTTTGAAACGGTCCTAATGTTGGATACCTTGGATATAAATTCGCCTTCGCTTTCTTACGAGGATGGAAATAAATTGTACCAAGAAGTGATGTTGGATTATGAGGAAGAGACTTCAAAATACAAGAAATTTCTAAAGGTTAAGAATAATAAGTACTTCAACGCATTACAAGTGAAATTCTCTTATGCCGTTACCTGTCATAAAAGTCAGGGTGGTCAATGGGATACGGTATTTGTAGAGCAGCCTTATTTGCCAAATGGAGTGGACAAGGAGTATTTACGCTGGTTGTATACCGCAGTAACCCGTGCCAAAAGGAAACTATACCTAATCGGATTCAAAGACGAATTTTTTCAAAAGTAATTTCGAGCTATACTTATCTGCAAAGTTTCTATTGTAAAAAATGCTTACATTTATATAAATGCAAGGTAAATGACTTCAGAAACAATAATAAGTATATTTTTAGGGGTTGGCTTGGCGGCTTCGGCCGGCTTCCGTGTTTTTTTGCCTTTGTTTATACTCAGCTTGGCAGCACACTTTAACGTAATAGACGTGAGCGGTAACTGGGAATGGATAGGTTCCGTAGCAGCTATAATCACACTTGGGGTAGCCATGCTATTTGAAATTTTTGCTTATTACATTCCATTTGTAGATAATGCGTTGGATACAATTGCGGTTCCGCTGGCAGCAATTGCTGGTACGGCTGTAATGGTTTCAACTATTGCCGAGCTTTCTCCAGTAGTAACTTGGGCTATGGCTATTATCGCTGGAGGCGGAACAGCAACTTTGGTAAAAGGAGCCTCAGCGGGGACCAGATTAACTTCTTCTGCAACAACGGCTGGCTTGGGAAACCCTGTTGTTTCTACTGTGGAGACGGGTAGCGCGTTATTTATGTCTGTTGTGTCCGTGTTTTTTCCCTTTTTAGCAGTTATATTTACTATTTTAATATTGTTGTTAATTTTTTGGTTTTATAAAAAACTGAGACCAAGTAAGAACTAAATTCTCGATTATATCCTTATTTTTGTTCAGAAGAAATGCAAAATAATATGAAAATCATTTCCATGATACCGGCACGTTATGCCGCTTCCCGCTTTCCAGGAAAACTTATGCAAGACCTTGGAGGCGAGACTGTAATCCTCCGAACATACAAAGCAGCCCTCAAAACAGGACTTTTTGACGATGTTTTTGTAGTGACCGATAGTGAGATTATTTACCAAGAGATTGAAGATAATGGAGGAAAAGCAATCATGAGTATTAAAGAACATGATTGTGGTAGCGACCGAATTGCCGAGGCGGTAGAAAACATGGATGTGGATATTGTGGTGAATGTGCAAGGGGACGAGCCATTTACCGATAAGGAAAGTTTAGCAAAGGTAATCGAGGTTTTTAAAGAAGACGAAGCTAAGGAAATAGATTTAGCTTCTTTAATGACCAAAATTGAAGATTGGGACGAGATTAACAATCCCAACACGGTTAAAGTAATTACTGATAACCGCGACTTTGCACTTTATTTTTCACGTTCCCCAATTCCTTATCCGAGAGATAAAAGCGTAAAAGTAAATTACTTCAAGCACAAAGGCGTTTACGCTTTTAGAAAACAAGCTATTGTAGATTTTCAAAAGCTACCCATGCTTTCTCTGGAGGCTACAGAAAAAATTGAAGCTATCCGTTATTTGGAGTACGGGAAGAAAATAAAAATGGTCGAAACCGATTCGGAAGGAATTGAAATTGATACTCCAGAAGATTTAGAACGCGCTAAAAAGGTTTGGAAGTGAATAAAGAAAGTATAAAGGTAATCGGTTTTGATGCTGATGATACCCTATGGGTTAACGAAACCTATTTTAGGGAAGCAGAACAAGAGTTCGCAAAGCTTTTATCAGGATATGAGACTGAGAATAAAATAGATCAGGAACTTTTTAAAATGGAAATGCAAAATCTGGAAATCTATGGTTATGGAATAAAGGGTTTTATGCTTTCTATGGTAGAAAGTGCCATCGATTTGTCAAATGGTAAGGTTGATAATGCAACCATTTCCAAAATTTTGAATCTTGGAAAAGAGATGCTTAACAAACCAGTGGAAGTTTTAGATGGGGTAGAAGAGGTTTTAAAGACGTTGGTGGATAAATATCGCATCATTTTATTGACAAAAGGAGACCTGCTGGATCAAGAAAGAAAGCTTGAAAAATCCGGACTTTCAAAATATTTTCACCATATTGAAGTTTTAAGTGATAAAAAGGAAGAGAACTATAAAAACTTATTGGAACATTTAGAAATAGATGTAAACGAGTTTTTAATGGTAGGGAATTCATTAAAATCAGATGTTTTGCCCATTGTGAATATTGGTGCAAAAGCTATTCACGTACCCTTTCATACAACTTGGGCGCACGAAATGGTAAAAGAAGAAGATGCAAGCGGTAATTATAAAACTGCCGAACATATAAAGGAGATATTAAAGTGGTTGTAATATCCCAAAATTATAGATTGAAGAGTAAACAGAGTAAGATATAAATTCAAAAAGCATACATGAAGTATAAAAATTTTCCAATGGTTCCAAGAGTGGTTTTTGGACGAGGAAGCTTTAGTCAACTCGACGAAATATTGATGCCTGAAAGAAAAAATTCTGAGGCACCATTTATATTTTTGGTAGATGACGTTTTTGAGAATGATGAAAAAATGCTTTCCAGGATCCCATTGTTATTCAATGATCAAATCGTTTTTATTCCAACGGAAGAAGAACCGAAAACCGATCAAGTGGATGTGTTGGTTGATAAAATAAAAGGTATAAGTGAAGTTACACCTTCCGGAATAGTTGGAATAGGTGGTGGAACCGTAATGGATTTAGCCAAAGCTGCCGCTATCATGCTTACCAATCCTGGTAAAGCAGAGGACTATCAAGGATGGGATTTGGTGAAAAGAGAGGCGGTGTACCATGTTGGTATTCCAACAATAAGTGGTACTGGAGCCGAAGTTTCTCGAACAACTGTATTAACAGGACCCGATAAAAAGCTGGGTATTAATTCCGATTTCACCCCGTTTGATCAAGTAGTATTGGATCCTGAGTTAACAAATGGAGTGCCAAAAGAGCAATGGTTTTACACAGGTATGGATTGTTTTATTCACTGCGTAGAATCCCTGAATGGAACTTACCTGAACGCTTTCAGTGAAAGTTATGGCGAAAAAGCGGAAGAACTTTGTAAAGAAGTTTTTTACAATGGGAATTTATCTAAGGAAGAATCCCAAGACAAACTGATGATGGCTTCCTGGCACGGAGGTATGAGTATTGCTTATTCTCAAGTTGGGGTGGCACATGCTATGAGTTACGGACTTTCATATGTTCTGGGAACAAAACACGGTATTGGAAATTGTATAGTTTTTGATCATCTAGAGGAATTTTACCCAGAAGGCGTGGCCATGTTCAAGAAAATGAAAGATAAATACAACATTCAATTGCCAAAAGGTTTATGTGCTAATCTTACGGATAACGAACTGGATACCATGATTAATGTTTCGCTTGGTTTAGATCCTTTGTGGGAAAATGCTTGTGGAAAAAATTGGAAAGACATCATAACCCCTGAAAAACTAAGGAGTCTCTTTAAGAAGATGTAATGAGTAAATTTTCGGGTTGGATTTTTAGAAAAATTTTGGGATGGAAGCTCGTTGGGGAGTTTCCAAACTTAAAGAAATATGTAATAATTGTCGTGCCGCATACCAGCTGGCACGATTTTTATTTAGGCGTGTTAGTGCGCAGTATGGTTGCTATTGAAATGAACTACGTTGCCAAAAAAGAGTTGTTTGACTCTCCGTTGGGATGGTATTTTAAATGGACCGGCGGTGCCCCTATTGATCGTTCTAAAAATAGCAATACAGTCGAAGCTGTTGTTAAGCTTTTTAATGGGAAAGAAGAATTTAGATTGGCACTTTCCCCAGAAGGAACCCGAAAAAAAGTTAAAACTTGGAAAACTGGCTTTTATCATATAGCCAAAGGAGCCAAAGTGCCCATCGTTATGGTGGCTTTTGATTATAAAAATAAAGAGGTTCGTATAGAACCTCCTTTTTATCCTTCAGATGATATGAAATCTGATTTTGATTTTATGTATGCAAATTTTGACGGCGTACAGGGAAAAATTCCTGAATATTCTTTTCAAATAGATTAATCCTCTTCGGAAGATTCTTCCATCGTGTGATATACATTTTGTACATCATCGTCTTCTTCGATTTTTTCCAAAAGCTTTTCAACGTCTGCTGCTTGTTCTTTAGTTAACTTTTTAGTTACCTGTGGAATACGTTCGAAACCAGAAGAGAGGATTTCAATATTTCTTCCTTCCAGTTCTTTTTGAATGGCTCCAAAGCTTTCAAACGGAGCATAAATTAAAATACCATCTTCATCGGCAAAAACTTCTTCTGCACCGAAGTCGATCATTTCCAATTCCAGTTCTTCAGGGTCGATGCCTTCCGCAGGAATTCTAAAGTTGCAGGTATGGTCAAACATAAATTCAACAGAGCCGCTAGTTCCCAAGCTGCCGTTACATTTATTAAAGTAACTGCGAATGTTGGCGACAGTTCGGTTGTTGTTGTCGGTAGCTGTTTCTACCAAAATAGCGATTCCATGGGGCGCATAGCCTTCAAATAAAACTTCTTTATAGTCCTGGGTTTCTTTATCGGAAGCTCGTTTTATGGCTCTCTCGATGTTATCCTTCGGCATGTTTACCGACTTGGCATTTTGGATAACTGCACGTAAACGGGCATTGGTATCGGGATCGGGACCTCCTTCTTTTACCGCCATTACAATATCTTTTCCAATGCGTGTAAAAGCTTTGGCCATTGCCGACCAACGTTTCATTTTTCTTGCTTTTCTAAATTCGAAAGCTCTTCCCATAAAATCTATTATTAAAATTTCTGAACAAAAATAATTAATACCAGTTCTTTTGTGAAATACCACAGCAAAAAAATGAATATTTTTTTATGAAGCGAATTAGAAAATCTAAGCATAGCCTTAGCTACGGTTTTATTTTATACTAAAGCATCATGAAAAAAGAACATTTTTTTCAAGGTAATTTTACATCAGAAAAGGTATATAGCGTTTAAAAGTAGAAAGTTTAGTGCATCAATTTCTAGCGCCAAAAATACTACTTCCAATACGTACCATGTTACTGCCACATTCAATGGCGATTTTGTAGTCGCCACTCATTCCCATGGATAAAATGGTAAAATCGAGTTTTTGGGATGTGGGAAATTCATTTTTGGTGGTATCAAAAAGCTGCTTTAAATATTCAAATTCACTTTTAACCCTTTCTTCATTGTCGGTAAAAGTAGCCATTCCCATCAGTCCGACTATCTTCACATGCTTCATTTCTTTAAAACTTTCCGAAGCAAGAAGTTCGTGGACTTCCTCTTTATCCATTCCAAATTTAGTTTCTTCTTTGGCGATATGAATTTGTAGCAAGCAGTTAATTACACGATTGTTTTTCTTCGCTTGTTTCTCGATTTCTTTAAGGAGTTTTAAAGTGTCCACTCCATGGATTAATCTTACGAAAGGAGCCATGTATTTCACTTTATTTCGTTGAACATGACCAATCATGTGCCATTCGATGTCTTTTGGCAATGCTTCCCATTTCTGGGTCATTTCCTGAACTTTATTTTCTCCAAAAACGCGCTGTCCGGCATCATAAGCTTCTAAAATATCTTCATTCGGTTTGGTTTTGGAGACGGCTACCAAAGTAACGTCTTTTGGAAGCTCTTTTTTTATATTTTCTAAATTCTCTTTGATTGACATTCTATAGTTTTTATCAAATAATAAATTTAAAATTCGTAAATCGTAAGTCCGCTTTTTAATTTTGGTTCGATGTACGTAGTTTTAGGAGGCATTTTTAAACCATCATCTGCAATTTGCTTCATTTGCGAAACTTCAACAGGAAAAAGACTAAATCCAACGGAAAACTGACCAGCATCAATCGAATCTTTCATTTTGATAGTGTTGTATTTGCCAGAACCGTATTGAATACGTTTGTCTTTTCTTAAATCTTTTATGCCTAAAATAGGTTTTAAAATAGTGACAAACAAAATTTGGGCATCCAGTTTGCTTAGAGAATCGGTAAAAGTATAATTTTTCCGAAGATAAAGGGAATAAAATTCTCCGTCTAAATACATGCCGAAATGGTGAATTTTAGAAGGTTTGTATAAATCGGCACCATGATTTTCTATTCTAAAATGGGTGTCCAATTGTATAAGAAACTCCTCTTTGGTTAGTCCGTTTAAATCTTTCACCAGTCGGTTGAATTCATATATTTTCAGATTGGATTCGGGAATTATATAGCTCATAAAAAAATTATAAGATTCTTCCCCAGAATGGTCTTTATTCTCCTTTTTAAGTTCCTTTGCTAACAAGCTTGAAGAAGCCGAACGATGATGTCCGTCGGCAATATACATACATGGTATTTCATCAAAAGCTTGTTGAATTTTTAGAATAATTTCCTGATTATCTACCTTCCATAAATAATGAATGGACTTATCGGTAGTAGCGAATTCAAAATCGGCGGGTTGTTGAGTAACCGATTGTAAAATCGATTCAATTTCTTGGTTATCTGGATAGGTGAGCAGCACAGGTTCTGCATTGAATCCTACAGTTTTCAAATAGTCCTTAAAGAGTTTCTCTCTATTTTTTAGCGTGGATTCATGTTTTTTAATGGCATTATTTTGATATTCTTTTACGCTTGCTCCGGCAAAAATTCCGCAGAAAACCGTTTTCTTGGTTTTCATTTTATAAATGTAAAAGGAAGGAGATTTGTCTTTTTGAAAAATTCCTTCTTCCAAAAATTCTAAATACCGATTGCGAACTAAAGAAAAACGCTTTTCACCGGAAATATCATGATGAAATTTATAGCCCGGATTTACAATGTGTAAAAACGAAAAAGGGTTGTATTCCAGCGTAGTGTTTAATTCGTCTGCAGGATAATCTTCGTATGAACGCGAAACTACCAAACCAACATTGGCTTTAGTAGGTCTTACAGCTGCAAACGGAATTATTTTAGCCATTGTTTAGAGCCTGTTTATAATTTATATTAATTGTTTTTCTATGCCTATTTTTGCGCATGATTTCGTTAAAATTTCATCAAGTAGCCCAGCTATTATCTTCAATTTTGCCTTATCCTGCATCAAAAATGGGCTATACAAAATGTCAATCATACAAATTTAAACAGGCTCTTAATTATTTCTGAAATTGCTTCGAAATGGTTTCCGCTTTTTTATTTTCAGAATAATCATAAAACCCTTCTCCTGATTTCACCCCTAATTTGCCAGCAGTTACCATGTTTACTAAAAGCGGACAAGGAGCGTATTTTGGATTTTTGAAACCATCGTACATTACATTTAAGATAGACAAACACACATCAAGACCGATAAAATCTGCCAATTGCAGTGGTCCCATAGGATGCGCCATTCCCAATTTCATTACCGTATCGATTTCATAAACGCCTGCAACTCCGTTGTAAAGCGTCTCGATAGCCTCATTTATCATGGGCATTAAAATTCTGTTGGCAACAAAACCGGGGTAATCATTTACTTCAACCGGAACTTTTCCAATGGCTTCAGAAAGAGAAAATATGGTTTTAAGGACATCGCTGCTGGTATTGTAGCCTTTTATTACTTCTACCAATTTCATAATCGGTACGGGGTTCATAAAATGCATTCCGATAACCCGTTCTGGATTTTCAACCGCTGTTGCAATTTTAGTAATGGAAATAGAAGATGTATTGGTCGCCAGAATGGTTTCTTTTGAACAAAACTCATTAAGGTCTTTAAAGATTTTTAGCTTTAGAGTTTCATTCTCTGTGGCAGCTTCTACAACCAAGTGAACATCTCTTACACCACTCTTTACATCGGTGTTGGTATTTATGTTGGACAAAGTATTTTTCTTGTCAGACTCTGTTATTTTTTCCTTGGCTACCATTCTGTCAAGATTTTTCTCAATGGTTCCCATGCCTCTTTTGAGAGAGTCTTCAGAAATATCAATAAGTTGAACTTTGTATCCGTTTTGCGCAAATGTATGGGCAATTCCATTTCCCATTGTTCCTGCGCCAATTACGGCTATGTTTTTTATTTTTTTCATTTTATAAACTTAAAATTTGTTTGACTGGTTGAGTTTCTGTTCGGGACACAACTTTCCTATATCGAAAACCCAGCAGAGCAATTTTCACTGTAAACTTTAAATAATCGAATACTCGATTTACTTTTCAACCAACGCAACTATTTCCATGGCAACCTTTAAAGCTGCTGTACCGTCTTCTAGACTTACCGGTGGTTGTGTGTCGTTATAAATAGCGTCTGCAAACGATTCTAGCTCATCTAAAATGGCGTTGTTTTGGGTTACTTTAGGGTTTTCAAAATAGATTTGCTTTTTATCGCCTTCAGCATTTTGCAAAACTAAAGCATATTCATCAGGCTTTTTAGGCGCATCTTTCATTTTAACAACTTCCACTTGCTTTTCCAAAAAATCTACAGAAATATAAGCGTCTCTTTGAAAAAATCGGGATTTACGCATGTTTTTCAGGGAGATTCTACTGGCCGTTAAATTTGCCACACAGCCATTTTCAAATTCAATCCGTGCATTGGCTATATCGGGAGATTTACTAATTACCGAAACTCCACTGGCGTTAATTTTTTTTACAGGTGATTTTACCACGCTTAAAATAACGTCAATATCGTGTATCATTAAATCCAAAACCACTGGCACATCCGTTCCCCTCGGGTTAAACTCTGCCAAGCGGTGTGTTTCAATAAACATTGGGTTTTCAACCTTTTCCTTAACAGCTATAAAAGCAGGATTAAAACGCTCAACATGCCCAACTTGTCCCTTTACATTGTTCTCTTTAGCCAGGGCAATTAGTTCTTCGGCTTCTTCCACCGTTTTGGTAATCGGTTTTTCCAAAAAAACATGTTTTCCTTTCTTAATGGCTTTTAAAGCGCATTCGTAATGGGAAAGGGTAGGGGTGACAATATCAACTACGTCCACCGCATCAATAAGTTCTTCTATAGTTGGGAAATATTTATAACCGAATTCTTTTACAATTTTTTTAGCGTTTTTCTCATCAGGGTCGTAAAATCCAACAAGTTCATATTTGTCGGATTGATTGATAAGCCTTAAATGAATTTTCCCGAGGTGACCCGCACCTAGAACACCAGCTTTAAGCATAGAATATGTTTTTAAACAAAAATAAGGTTATTGTGGCATAATCCCAATGAGTATGCAGATTTTAAATTAAGTATTTCCTCGCCTGTTTCTAAGATATCACGAATGAATCTCAATTGTGTACGACGCCCGAAATGTATTTTTAGGAGACAACCTAAGAATTCCTTCTTTGTTTTCTATATCACCATTTGTATCTGCATGATCTGTTATACCGAGCCAAGGCTCGATACAAATAAAATCTCCGTTTGTCTTTGCCCAAATCCCCACGTAATCAAAGTCTGAAAAACGAACAGTAAGAATTTTTCCTTTTGAAGTATGAGCTAAATGAATGCTTTTAGAATTTAAATCTTTAAAGATGAGCGCATCACTTTTAAATAAATCGTGCGTAAGTGGGAGGATATCGCCATCATTGAAAAAAGGCTCGGTTTTTCCGTTTTGTAACCCATTTTCATCAATTAAAAAACGGGCACTGTTTTCTTTTTCTGAAAATTGCAGTTCATAATCACTATACTTTTCTCCATCATTCAGTGGACATTTAAATGCTGGATGACCGCCAAGGGAGAACAAAAGCTCATTATCTCCATGATTTATAACTTCATGGAATATTTTAAGCTGTCGTTCATGTAAAGAAAATGAAATAAGAAACTCAAATTTAAATGGATAGTTTTTAAGTGTTTCTTCGGAATATTTATATTGAAAAGAGATGCTGTCTTCGGAATGATTTTTTACAGTTAAATCTTCATTATGTCTGATAAATCCATGTTTAGGAACCGAGTATTTTTTTCCTTTATAATTGAAGAATCCATTTTTTAAAGCACCAATTATAGGGAACAAAACAGGAGCATGGCTTCCCCAAATGGCTGGGTCTGCTTGCCACATAAACTCTTTACCATCTTTGTTTTGGATACTGCAAAGTTCTGCACCAATTTTGGTGATTCCAATTTTTAAAAAAGGATTTTTAATGGTTAGTTTTTCAATATTTTTCATGAATGGTTATGGATTTATGTCGACTCATCAAAAGTATAAATTCTGAAGCTATAATTAGAAAAACTTCGCTATCTTGTTCTTAATCTTTTCAACGTAATAGGTATTCTATGAAAAAAATACTAGCGCTCTCCGGAAGCAATTCCTCTACTTCCATAAACTATGAACTTGTTAAATATACCGTTTCCCTGGTAGATGATTTTGATATTCAGTTATTGAATATGGCGAACATGCCTTTCCCTCTTTTCAGCGAAGACGATGAACGAAAATACGGTTACAAAAATTCGCTTGTAGAATTAAAAGATGATTTTACCGAAGCAGATGGAATTATTTTGAGTGTAAATGAGCACAACAGTAATCCTTCAGCGTATTTTAAAAATGTTGTGGATTGGCTCTCCCGATTGGAAAGAAAGTTTTTAGATGATAAATATGTGTTTTTAATGGGGACATCCGCAGGTAAAAGAGGTGCTAAGGGTGCTATTACCGTAACGGAGAATATGTTACCCCGATTTGGTGCAAAAGTGGAAAATGTATTCTCCCTACCGGAATTTGACATGAATTTTTCAACAAAAGCGGGTGCTATTACCAATCCTCAATTAGAGAAAGAACATAAAGCCCAATTGGATGATTTTCTAGGAAAACTGATTACGGCGTAGGTCCCGTATCTAAATTCTTTTGAGCTAATTCATCGGTGATAAAGGGAAGGCTTATGTGAAAAGAGAGGTAATGACCTCGGTTATTTCCATCAATAAAAGAATTTTTAAAAGCATCCGTAAAACTTTGACTATACCGAAGGCTAACATACAAACCTTTTCCGTGTCTTTTATATCGTAAATAGTAACTTAGGTTGGCTATCAAACCGTAATCAATATCATTTGTGTGAATGCCAACAGCTTGTTCAAACTTTCCAATGTCTGAACTAAATTTGGCATCTACATTTTGTTTAAAAGAAACCTGTGGAGCTAAACCAAGACGCCATTTGGAATTGGGTATGTTATAATAAAGAAAAATGGGCAAAGTGATATAATCTATGGAAATGGTAGCGGGTACATTTTGATAGATGTTGTCCAAATAAGCATCTCCGCTGTTTAGCGAAAAAGATTCAATGTCAAAACTCCGCTTGGAAAGAAAGTAAGCAGTCGGACTTAAAGACCAGCGCTCATTAATTTTCAGGTTTCCTGCAATCCCAAAATTTATGCCCAGATTGGGACTGTTCCCGTCAATATTGCTGTAATTTGTAAGTGGAACCCCAATTTCCATACTTACATTAAACTTTTCCGAAGCAACTTTATCTCCAAATAGAGCGGCTAGAATGGCGGCTTGAGCATTGGAAATAAAGGGGAAGAACATGAAAAAACCAAGTAAAACGAAATATAAGATTTTTAGATTAGATTTTTTCATGAGTTCCTGTAAACAAGCTTATTATCAAATATAACGTAATTGCGTTAAAAGAGCTTTTCCATTTTAGCTTTTATTTCTTCTAAGCATAAATTCCCTAAACTTCCCTTGTGCGAGTGATTTATATCTCTTTTCGGAACAAACTCACCACGTTGTATTTCTTCTCCCATTTTTTTGTAGGCATCCCTAAACGGCATTCCGCTTAGTACCAAATCGTTAAGGGTATCTACGCTGAAGAGATAATCGTATTTTTTATCTTCAAGGATTTCTTCTTTTACAATAACATTTTTAATGGAAAAAATCATCATTTCCAAACACGATTTTAACTCTTGAATAGCAGGAACAATAATTTCTTTTGTTAGCTGAAGGTCTCTATGATAACCGCTAGGTAAATTGGTTGTAAGCATGGCCAACTGATTAGGAACGGCTTGTATTTTATTACATTTTCCTCGGATAAGCTCAAATACATCAGGATTTTTTTTATGCGGCATTATACTCGATCCGGTAGTCAATTCGTCTGGAAAAGTGATGAAATCAAAATTCTGACTCATATACAGGCAAATATCCATTGACATTTTTGAAAGTGTAGCGGCAATGCTGCTTAAACCAAAAGCGGTACTTTTTTCAGATTTTCCACGACTCATTTGTGCGGCAACGACATTGTATTTTAAAGTTTCGAAAGCCAATTCTTTGGTTGTAAAATCACGATCGATTGGGAAAGAACTTCCATATCCCGCAGCACTTCCCAGCGGATTTTGGTCTACTATTTTGTGCGCAGCATCGATAAAATATAAATCGTCTATTAAACTTTCCGCATAGGCCGAAAACCATAATCCGAAAGAAGAAGGCATGGCAATTTGCAAATGGGTATAGCCGGGCAGTAAAGTTTCTTTATGTTTTTCCGCTAGGTTTATCAAAACATCAAAAAGGGCTTTGGTTTCATTTTTAATTTGAGTTAGTTCCTCTTTCAAATAAAGATTTACCGCCACTAAAACTTGATCATTTCTTGACCGTGCGGTGTGAATTTTTTTACCTGTATCGCCTAATCTTTCGGTTAAAAGAAATTCAATTTTGGAATGTGCATCTTCAAAGTCATCTTCAATTATAAAAGCGCCATTTTCTATTGATTTTCCAATTTTTTTCAATTCCTCAACCAAGTCATCTGACTCCTTTTCCGTAAGTAAATCAATTTTTTGAAGCATTTTAGCGTGTGCTATCGATGCCAAAACATCATATTTTGCAATCACCAAGTCCAATTCCCTGTCGGAACCTACCGTGAATATGTCTATTTTCTTATCTGTAGAAAAACCCTTTTCCCAAAGTTTCATATGCGTTGTATGTTGTGAAGTTTAAAGTTTGTAAAGTTATAAAGTTATTAGTTTGAAAAGTTGTAAAGTTGAATGTTTGTAAAGTTATGGATTAATAAAATTAGCCGATTAAACTCTATAGCCACATTTTTAATTATTAAGAACCTTCCCAAGTAGTTTTATGTACAAATCGATTCCTTCTTCAATTTCATGTACATAAATAAATTCATTGGCCGAATGCGAGCGTGTTGAATCTCCTGGGCCTAACTTTAAAGAAGCACAGCTTAAAGTAGCTTGATCTGATAAAGTTGGAGAACCATAAGTTTCTCGACCTAACTCAATTCCCGCTTTTACCAATGCATGATCTTTTGGAATGGCAGATGAATTCAACCGAAGGGATCGTGGTGTAACCTCGCAAGGAGCTAGTTCCTTAAGGGTATCGTACACTTCTTGATTACTGTATTTGTCGTTTACCCGCACATCTATTACTAATTTCACTTCAGCAGGAACAACATTGTGCTGATTTCCAGCTTCTATCTGCGTAACTGTCATTTTTACCGGACCCAATACTTCAGAAACCTTTTCAAATTTATAATCTTTAAACCACTGCAATACTTCAATAGTTTTATAAATCGCATTATCATCGTTGGGGTGTGCGGCATGGCTTGGAGTTCCTTTTACTGAACCATCAAAAACCACGAGTCCTTTTTCGGCAATGGCTAAATTCATTAAAGTAGGTTCGCCAACAATTGCCACTTCAATTTCCGGTAAGTGTTTTAAAACTGAATTTAAACCATTTGGTCCCGAACTTTCTTCTTCTGCTGAAGCTACAATAACGATATTGTATTTTAAATTTTTCTGATGGTAGAAATACGTAAATGTTGCAATGAGCGACACCAAACAGCCTCCTGCATCATTACTTCCCAAACCGAAGAGTTTTCCGTCTTCAACATGCGGATGGAAAGGGTCTTTCGTATAAGCGGTATTTGGTTTTACCGTGTCGTGATGAGAATTTAATAGAAGTAATGGTTTTCCTTCGGAATAATCTTCGTTAAATGCCCAAATATTGTTGTTTTCCCTTTTAAACGGAATATTATATCGCTTAAACCACGCTTCAATCAATGCAGCGGTCTTATCCTCTTCCGAAGAAAAAGATTGCGTACTGATGAGTGATTTTAATAATTCTATCGCTTCTTGAGTGAGTTGTTTTATGGTCATTTTATTATTGATGTTGAATGTTTTAATGTTGAATGTTTGTAAAGTTTAGAGGTTTAAAGTTAATTTGGTTTAGCATTCCTTAGAAACGAATATTATTGCTTTGTCATGCTGAGCTTGTCGAAGCATTTTTTACAATAACCCTTCGACAGACTCAGGGTGACACTTTCTATTTAGGTAGCATACTACAAAGTTATCGTTGTTCTTAATTCTTCATCATTGCCAAGCATGTCTATACTGCCAATATAAACTTTACGTACATTTTTTTCCAATGCATTGAAACAGTTATGCAGTTTTGGGAGCATACCATCGGCGATGATATTTTCTTTTACAAGCGCTTGGTAAATTTCAGTGTTAATATCGGTTATTACTGAATTTTCATCTTCAATACTTCGAAGCACTCCTTTTTTCTCAAAACAGTAGTATAGTTCAACTTCAAATCCATGTGCTAACGCCGTAGCTATTTCTGAAGCAATCGTATCTGCATTTGTATTAAATAATTGTCCGTTTTTATCATGTGAAATAGCACAACAAACGGGCGTAATGTCATTATTCAGCAGTAAAGAAAACATTTCGGCATTTACCTCAGTAACATCACCAACAAAACCAAAATCATGCGTCTTTACAGGTCTTTTAACCGATTTTATACTGTTTAAGTCCGCTCCTGAAAGACCCAGTGCGTTGCAGTTATTGGCTTGAAGTTTTGCCACAATAGTTTTGTTGACCAAACCGCCATAAACCATGGTGATAATGTTAAGAGTTTCTCGGTCAGTTATCCTTCTTCCTTCTACCATTTTGGTTTCAACACCTAATTTTTCTGAAAGTTTTGTAGCCATTTTTCCACCGCCATGCACTAAAATCTTGGCACCTTCGATTTTAGAAAAATTTGAAAGGACGGTTTCCAGCACTTGCTCATCTTCAATTAAATTCCCGCCTATTTTTATTATGGATAGTTTCATATTTTGTTTTAAAGTTTGTAAGGTTGAAGGTTTGTAAAGTTTAAAGGATATGTTTATTTAAGACCCAAGACCCAAGACCCAAGACCCAAGACCCACTTCCTATTTTCCTCTTTGCTCCAATATCTCTTTTAAAACAGCTTGTGCTGCATAGGTTCTGTTGTTAGCTTGCTGAATTACCAACGATTGATTACTGTCCAGAACTTCGTCGGCGACAATCATATTTCTTCGTACGGGTAAGCAATGCATGAATTTAGCTTGTTTAATTTTTTCCAGCGTAATCATCCAGTTTTTGTCAGTGCTTTTTATTTGACCGTAATCATTATAACTGCTCCAGTTTTTTGCATACACAAAATCTGCATTTTTAAGGGCTTCATCTTGATTGTAAACAATAGGAGTGTCACCGGTTATTTTCGGATTTAATTCGTAGCCTTCAGGATGAGTAATCACAAAATCTACATCTATCATCTGCATCATTTTAGCAAATGAATTTGGTACGGCGTGTGGTAAAGCTCTCGGATGCGGTGCCCAAGTAAGTACAACCTTCGGTCGCTCTTTCGTTTGATGTTCTTTTATGGTAATAGCATCGGTTAAAGCTTGTAAAGGGTGCGCCGTAGCACTTTCCATATTTACAACCGGAACAGAGGCGTATTTTTGAAAGCTTTTAATTATTTGTTCTTCTTCGTCCTTAGCTTTATCAGAAAGAGTAGGGAAGGCCCTTAGAGCAATGATATCTACATATTGGGAAATTACAGCCGCGGCTTCTTTAATATGTTCCGCTGTACAGGCATCCATCACGGTGCCATCTTCGAACTCTAAACCCCAACTGTCGGAATTTAAATTCATAATCATCACTTCCATGCCTAAGTTCTGGGCCGCTTTTTGCGTGCTTAGACGGGTCCTAAGACTTGAATTAAAGAACAGCATTCCAATAGTTTTGTTTTTTCCGAGTTCTTTGTGGGCAAAAGGATTGTTTTTTAAGACAATCGCTTTTTCAATTAGGGAGTCCACATTATCGATGTCTTCTAGATCTATGTACTGTTGCATGAGCATTACAAATTTTTAGGTTTTATGGTAGTAAAAGCGCTGGTGTTTTTTACCGCTTCAACTATAAAATTTTCTTTGAGTCCGTTTACAATCCAAGTTTCGATGCCTGCTTTTGAAGCAATTTCTACGGCATCTACTTTCGATTTCATTCCTCCTGTTCCGTGGGAAGATTTACCATCGGCGACCTCTTGAATCAAACTTTCAAAACCAATCACTTCTTTAATAGTTTCCGGTTGCTCACTTTGCAGGGATGCTTTGGTGTAAATACCATTGGTGTTGGTTGCAATAATCAATAAATCGGCTTTTAAAAGGGCTGCTGTCATAGCTGCTAATTTATCATTGTCGCCAAACTTGATTTCGTCGGTGGCTACGGTATCATTTTCATTGATTATTGGGATGTATTCATTTTCCAGTAAAATATTTATGGTATTCACAATATTTTCTTTGGAAGTATTACTTTTAAAGTCGGAGTAGGAGAGTAGGCATTGAGAAATAAGTAAACCTAATTCCCTAAAATTTTCTTGATAGATACGCATTAGGTGCAGCTGGCCAATAGAAGCTAAAGCCTGTTTTACGTAAATCTCTTTACCATTGCTTTCCAAATTTACAAATTGCTTAGCAGCCGCAATGGCTCCCGAACTTACTACAATAAATTCATAACTTTCTTTAAGCGCCTCAATTTGTCTGGCGATATCTTCAATTTTACCGCGGGAAATGTGGTTGGTTTCCCGAGTTAAGGTGTTGGAACCTATTTTAAGAACAATTCTTTTTTTGGTTGGGCTATTCATTCTTAGTTGAAACAAAACATAAAAACGCCCGAAAAGCATCGCTTTTGTATCGGAATACAGGCTGTTATTTACTTTTCGGGCGTTTTTTCTATATAACTTCTATTTATTTAAAAATCATTCAATTTTTGTAAAAGCAGTATTTTGATTGATGGTATTCAGAATAAAATTATCCTCTAAACCATTCACAATCCAAGTCTCGATATTGGCTTTATTGGCAATTTCCAAAGCAATAACTTTAGAACTCATACCGCCAGTACCGTGAGAAGATTTATCTTCATCTACTACTTCTTTCTTAAGATCTGAGAAATTTTCTACTTCTTCAATCGTTTCCGGCGAACCATCTTTGAAAGACTGTTTTGTATAAATACCGTTTGTATTTGTAGCAATAATCAATAAATCTACCTTCAATAAAGCGGCTGTTAAAGCTGCCAATTTATCGTTATCTCCAAACTGAATTTCATCCGTGGCAACGGTATCATTCTCATTAATAATAGGAATGTACCCGTTGTCTACCAAGATGTTGATAGTATTTACAATGTTTTCCTTGGAAACATCTTTCTCAAAATCTGAATAAGAAAGCAAGCATTGAGAGGCCAAAAGACCTAACTCCCTAAAACTTTCTTGAAATATACGTATCAGGTGAGGCTGACCAATAGATGTCAACGCCTGTTTTACGTTAATATCTTCGCTATAAGTACTTTCTAAGTTTACGAACTGCTTAGCCACTACTTTAGCTCCAGAACTTACAATAACAAATTCGTAATCGTCTTGTAGTTCTGCAATTTGGCGACCAATATCCTCTAATTTACCTCTTGATATCTGATCTGATTCTTTTGTAAGCGTATTTGATCCTATTTTTAAAAGAATTCTTTTCTTCTTTTTTTTGGGCTTACTCATTTTTTTGTGTTTATAGTTATGTTATAGTTGTGTGCTCGTTGTAGAGCTTTTTGATTTATGTTTTTAATCCGAGTAGGATTTGTTACTTATCTAATTTGCCCATTTCCATGAACATACCATTTGTTGGTAACCAAGTGTTCCAATCCAATTGGGCCACGTTGGTGTAACTTATCGGTACTAATGGCCAACTCACCACCTAAACCTAACTGTCCACCGTCAGTAAAACGAGTAGAAGCATTATGATAAACGGCAGCTGTATCTACGGTAGCCATAAATAAGTCTGCAGCTTCTTGGTCTGTCGTAATAATCGATGCAGAGTGTCCACCAGAATATTTGTTTATTTTGGCAATGGCATCTTCTACATTATTAATTACACCAATAACAATTTTGTAATCCAAAAACTCTTCATACCAAATATTATCGTCGTTGATAACGGTAACATTGTCAAGGTCTTTCAAGTCTTCATCTACATGCATATCAACTTTAAACTCATCCAATTTCGCTTGAATTCTTTTTACGAAATCTTTGTAGTTTGGAATATTGGTATCAATTAATACTTTATCCAATGCGTTACAAGCTGATATTTTCGCGGTTTTAGCATTTACAATTACCTTCAACGCCAAATCAAGGTCGGAATTTTCATGAACATATACAAAGTTATTTCCACGTCCACTCACGATTACCGGACAATTTGCATTTTCTTTTACAAATTGAATAAGGCGTTCACCACCTCTAGGCACAATTAAGTCAATTTGTTGCGTAGGGTTCTCTAAAAATGCTTGTGTTTCTTGGCGGTTGTATTGTAAATACTCCACCCATTCGGTAGAAACACCGTGCTTTTTCATGGCTTTATGCCAAAGATCTACAATTAAAAGGTTGGAATTTAACGACTCCTTACCTCCTTTTAAAAGTATTTTATTTCCTGATTTAAAAGCAATACCTGCTGCTTCTACAGTTACATCGGGTCTAGATTCATAAATAATCATGATAGTACCAAATGGTGCTGTTTTGTTGTAAACATCCATTCCGTTATCATGCTTAAAATGAAATCTTTCTTTTCCTAACGGATCTTCTTGAGATGCCAATTCTTTCAAGGATGCAATCATCCCGTCTATTTTAGCATCGTCTACTTTTAGACGGTCTTCCATGGCAAGGTCTTCACCACTATAACCATCTAGGTCTTTCTTGTTTTCTTTTATGATAGCATCTTTTTCCTCGCGGATAAGGGTTGCCATCGTTTCTAATACATTATTTCTTTCGGAAATTGTTAGTATTTTATTCATTACAAGTTGTGATTTTTTAAGACATCAGACAACGAATTTACAAACGTGTCTATATGATGCTTTTCAATCGTTAATGGCGGTAAAATTCTTAATAAGTTCTTATTTGACGAGCCGCCTGTAAATATTTTTTTCTCGTAAATAAGCTCTTTTCTTATTTCTGATACATTATGTTCAAACTCCATACCAAGCATCAATCCTCTACCTTTAAGTTTTTGTAAACTATTGATTTCCTTGGTTTTTTCAATAAAATAAGCAGAAATTTCATTTACATTATCAATCAATTTTTCATTTTCGATAACGTCTAGAACGGCAAGCGCAGCGGCACATGCCAAGTGATTGCCTCCAAAGGTGGTGCCCAACATTCCGTGCTTTGCGTCGTATTTAGGGTGGATTAACACGCCTCCAATTGGGAAACCGTTACCCATCCCTTTAGCAACTGTAATTATGTCAGCCTCTATGTCATGATGTTGAAATGCGAAGAATTTGCCACTTCGGCCATAGCCAGATTGAATTTCATCCATGATGAGTACGACATTATATTTATCACATAATTTTCGTACACCTTGTAAAAATTCAGTTGTGGGTTCGTCCAGTCCGCCAACACCTTGAATGGGTTCAATAATAACCGCACAAACGTCACCGAACGCTAATTCATAATCTAAAGAGTGAAGTTGGTTAAAAGGAAGGAATGTGGTGACGCTGTGCTGGTTATTAATAGGTGCGTTGATCGCCCTATTATCTGTTGCTGCTACTGCTGCTGATGTTCTTCCGTGAAACGCATTTTTAAAAGCAATCACACGTGATTTGTTGGTGTGAAAAGAGGCTAATTTTAATGCGTTTTCATTGGCTTCTGCTCCAGAATTACAAAGAAATAGGTTGTATTCTTCGCAATTAGAAAGCCTTCCTAACTTTTCTGCCAATTCCACTTGAAGCGGATTTTGAATGGCGTTGGAGTAGAAGCCAAGTTTGTTTACTTGTTCGGTAATGCGTTCTACATAGGTAGGGTGCGCATGACCAATCGAAATTACGGCGTGACCTCCGTAAAGATCTAAATATTCGGTGCCGTTTTCATCGTAAACATACAATCCTTTTCCCGTCTCGGGAGTTACATTGTATAAAGGATAAACATCAAACAGTTTCATTTATTGTATGTGAGTTGATCTAATTTACCGATATTGAAAATAACTAACATTGCTATTGGGTTATGTTATAATTTTCATCAATTTAACTTCGGTAAAAACTTAATTAATATTACTAATTCTATTGTATGCGGCCATAATACCTTTTATTACCGCAGAGCTTAATCCGTTGTGTTCCATCGCGTTCAATCCTTCAATAGTACATCCTTGAGGGGTTGTTACGTTATCAACTTCCACCTCGGCGTGCGTACCATCTTCAATTAAGGCTGCTGCACCAATGGCCACTTGGGCTGAGATTTCTTGTGCCTCGTGAGGGTGAAAGCCCATTTGTACCCCACCTTGGGTAAGCGCGCGTAAAAAACGTAAAAAGAAAGCTGTACTACTTGCTCCCAATACGGTTGCTGCCTGCATAAGATGCTCTTCAATAGTCATTGTTTTACCAATGGTACCAAACATTTTTTCTACAAATTTTACATCGTCATGCTCAATATCGTCAGCACAGATAAACGACATGGATTGTTGTTTTACGGCTGCTGTATTTGGCATTGCTCTAATAACTTTATTTTGGGGAACCACTTCGTTGATTTCACTTATGGAAACTCCTGTTACAGTAGAAATTAAAACTTGATCCTTGGTTAAATGGTTTTTAATTTCGTGAAGCACAACTTTTAAAATTCTAGGCTGAATACAAAGTATTACCCACTTTGAATCTTTAATGGCTTCAATATTGTCAGATGTTACAGAAACACCTGCTTGTTTTTTAATGATTTTAAGATTTTCATCTGATTTGTCTGCTACTAAGATATCCTTTGAATCGAGCAAATCGCTGGATGCAATTCCTGTGATGATTGATTTTCCTAGATTTCCTGATCCAATAACGGTAACTTTCATTTGTTTAATTTTTGTTTGTTTTTGTTTTTTAGAAATAACTTCCTTTTAAATTTAATCCGTCACTTTCATTAAATCCGAAAAGTAAATTCATGTTTTGTACTGCCTGTCCAGAGGCGCCTTTAATTAAATTATCGATAGCACTAGTGATTAGCAATACACCTTCGTGTTTATGAAGATGGATAAAACAATGGTTGGTATTTACCACTTGTTTTAAATGAATTTCTTTTTCAGATACATGTGTGAACGGGTCTCTAACATAAAAATCCTTGAATAAATTCCAAGTTTCTTCCAAACTATTTTCAAATTTCAAGTAAGATGTTACAAAAATACCCTTGGTGAAATTACCGCGTTGAGGTAACATAAAGATAGTTGGTTGTTGGTTCTGGAGACTCTCAATACTTTGATTGATTTCTCCCAAATGCTGGTGTGTAAAAGGCTTGTACCAAGAAATGTTGTTGTTTCTCCAACTGAAATGAGATGTCGCAGAAGGGGAAACTCCAGCTCCGGTACTGCCGGTAATAGCATTAATATGAATATCGTTGTTTAAAAGCTTGTTTTTTGCCAGCGGAAGCAACGCCAATTGTATAGCTGTGGCAAAACAGCCTGGATTTGCGATATTTTTTGCTTCAGAAATGGCTTCTTTCTGAAGTTCTGGAAGTCCGTAAACAAATTCCCTTCCATTGTAAGTAGCATCCTTTTTCAGTCTGAAATCATTGCTTAAATCAATAATTTTAGTGTTCTCTGAAAAAGTATGCTCATCTAAAAAAGCTTTGGAATTACCGTGCCCTAGGCATAAAAACAATACGTCAACATCTGGGTTGATGGTGCCTGTAAACTTCAAGTCCGTACTGCCCAAAAGGTCTTCGTGAGTTTCTACAATAGATTTTCCGGCACGGGTTGTGCTAAATACAAAATCAATTTCTGCATGCGGATGATGCGTTAAAATTCGTATTAGTTCGCCCCCAGTGTATCCCGAACCACCTATAATTCCTGCTTTTATCATTTTTTGTTCTATTGTTTAAGTGTTTACTTGTTAAGATAAAACCCTTCAATTATTTAATTCTTCAATTTTCAAATTGATAATTTCACTATCAACTATCAACTATCAACTATCAACTATCAACTATCAACTATCAACTATCAACTATTTTCCGTTAACCGCTTGATGGATTTTTGCAGCGTTGGCATTAATTTTTATAAAACCTTTTGCTTCTTCAGCAGTCCATCCTTTGTTCATTTCGCCATAACTTCCAAATTTAGCGTTCATTAAATCGTGTTTAGACTGTATTCCGTCAATAAAGAATCGGTACGGATATAAACTCACCCATACATCCCCGGTAACATTTTTCTGTGCATCGGTCATAAACGCTTCTATGTTGCGCATAACTTCATCTAAGTAATTTCCTTCGTGCAGTAACATTCCATACCAGTTGGCCAAGTAATCTTTATGTTGTTGCTGCCATTTTGTAAGTACATGTTTTTCGAGTGTATGGTGCGCTTTGATCATAATCATTGGTGCTGCGGCTTCAAATCCAACTCTACCTTTAATACCAATAATGGTGTCACCAACGTGAATATCTCTTCCTATGGCGAAGGCAGAAGCTATTTTGTCTAATTTTTCAATTAAGTTAATAGGTTTGTCTTTCTTGCCGTCAATCGCTGTAAGCTCTCCTTTGGTAAAAGTAAGTTTCATCTTTTGAGTTCCCATATTTTCAAGCTGACTTGGGTATGCTTCATTCGGTAAGGGTAGGTGAGAAGTTAAGGTTTCGTCACCACCAACACTTGTTCCCCATAAACCTTTGTTAATGGAATATTTAGCTTTTTCCCATTGCATGTTAACTCCTTTAGATTTAAGGAAGTCAATCTCTTCTTGCCTTGAAAGTTTGTTGTCTCTAATTGGAGTGATGATTTCAATTTCCGGAGCTAAAATTTGGAATATCATATCAAAACGAACTTGATCGTTTCCAGCACCAGTACTTCCGTGAGCGATGAATTTTGCATTGTTTTCCTTGGCAAAGTTTACAATTTCTATTGCCTGTACAATTCTTTCAGCACTTACCGATAAAGGGTAGGTATTATTCTTAAGCACATTTCCGTAAATAAGGTACTTCACCACCTTATCATAAAACGTTTGCACGGCATCGATGGAGGTGTAAGTCTTGGCGCCAAGTGCAATGGCTTTTTCTTCAATATTTTTAATTTCTTCCTTAGAGAAGCCTCCTGTATTAACACTTACAGCGTGTACTTCATAACCGTTTTCAGATAAATGCTTTGCGCAATATGATGTATCTAATCCTCCGCTGTATGCTAAAACTAATTTTTTCATTCTGGTATGCTATTTATTATTCTCTTTTTCCTTTTTAAGAAAAAGTGTTTGTTTAATGCTTTTTAATCTTGTAAATACTTTAGAGTCGTATTTGTGTTTCTTTTTTGTTTTTTCTTTTTCAACAGGGTCGTAGAGCATTCCTGTGCAAAGACACATCTTGCCATCATTTCGGGTAAGGATGTCGAAATTTTTACAGGTTTTGCAACCGTTCCAAAAGCTGGGATCATCTGTTAATTCAGAGAAAGTAACGGGTTCGTAGCCAAGATCGTAATTGATTTTCATTACGGCCAGTCCCGTGGTGATACCAAAAATTTTGGCATCGGGGAATTTGTTCCTACTGTGTTGAAAAACTTTCTTTTTAATTTCGGTGGCCAAACCTTGTCCCCTAAAATCTGGATGCACAATTAATCCGGAATTGGCTACAAATTTTCCATGGCCCCATGTTTCGATGTAGCAAAATCCCGCAAATTTACCATTGTCTATAGCAATTACCGCATTACCATTCTGTATTTTGGTGGTAATATATTCAGGAGTTCTTTTGGCGATACCGGTCCCACGCTGTCGAGCGGACTCATCTATGGTATCACAGATCTCTTGAGCATATTTAATATGCGTTTCGTTTGCAATAACTATTTGCATTCAATTACTAATTAAAGAATTATTAAAAAATGAATAAATGTTTGTTTTGAAAAGGGAGCCGGACACACCTTAGCTCCATAAAGTAGAAATCACCCTTACGGGCGACGGCGACGAGGAAAGCGAACTTGGCGTACAGGAACCAATACATAAGAGGGAGTTGTTGTAGAAAACAACTTCTCTAAAATGGTTTGTATTTTAATTGCTAATTTTTGCATTACGCAAGTGTTCGTTCTTTGTTTTAATTACACTACAATATTATGAATAAAAATTAAATTAAAAGTCGTATTCTTTGTTAAATTTGTAACAACAATAAAAACCAGGAAATTTCTATGAGGAGAGCAATTAAACATTTTAATATAGACCATATTGAAATGTTTAAAAAGAAACTTTTTCAATGGGCATCCCAATTTGAAGAAGTAGTTTGGTTAGATAGCAATTTTTACAAACAAACTTACAGCAGCTACGAAGCTGTTCTTGCTGTGGATGCGTTTACTTCCATAAAAACAGATTATCATAACGCTTTTGAAGATCTTAAAGAATACCAAACAACTACTGCCGATTGGATTTTTGGATATTTAACTTACGACCTGAAAAATGATGTAGAAAATCTTTCTTCTGAAAATTTTGACGGACTCCATTTTCCAGACCTCTTTTTCTTTCAACCAAAACGGTTGATTTTTCTAAAAAAAGATTCAGTTGAGTTTCATTATTTAGGAATGATAGATGATGAAATAGAAGAGGATCATCAAAACATACTCCATTCTTTAACTTCGGAAATACTTTCCGAAGAAAATAAAGAAGACGTTAAAATAAAAATGCGTATTCATAAGGACGCTTATTTTTCTAAGGCAAATGAAATGTTGGCACACATACATCGAGGCGATATTTATGAAGCTAATTTTTGTCAAGAGTTTTATGCTGAAGACACCGAGATTGACCCTCTAAAGGTTTTTCAAAATTTAAACGAAATTTCCCAACCGCCTTTTGCTACTTTTTTAAAGCATGAAGGAAAGTATCTGCTTTCCGCCTCGCCAGAACGTTTTCTAAAAAGAGCAGGGGAAGAATTGATTTCGCAACCAATAAAAGGAACAGCCAGAAGGGCAGCGACTCCGGAGGAAGATAAATTGCTGTTAACCGAATTGGAAAGTAATACAAAAGAGCGCTCGGA
Source organism: Galbibacter mesophilus (assembly GCF_023721415.1). Taxonomy (GTDB): domain Bacteria; phylum Bacteroidota; class Bacteroidia; order Flavobacteriales; family Flavobacteriaceae; genus Galbibacter; species Galbibacter mesophilus. The sequence goes on from NZ_JAMQVC010000002.1 coordinate 229,102, forward strand.
AAACGTAATGATTGTGGATTTAGTGCGAAACGATTTATCACGTGTTGCTGTAAAAGGAAGCGTGAAGGTAGAGGAGTTGTGCAAAGTCTACACCTTTATGCAAGTGCATCAATTGATATCTACGGTAAAAGCCACCGTTCCAAAAGAAATCCACTCTGTTGACATTATTAAAGCAGCTTACCCTATGGGGAGTATGACGGGAGCTCCCAAACTATCTGCTATGAAAATTATTGAAAAGTTGGAAGAAACCAAACGCGGTTTGTACAGCGGTGCCGTGGGTTATTTTAGTCCGAAGGGCGATTTTGATTTTAACGTTATCATCCGCAGTATTTTGTATAATTCAGAAGACAAGTACGTTTCTTTTTCCGTGGGTAGTGCCATTACTGCAAAGTCATTACCCGAAAACGAATATGAGGAATGTTTAGTAAAAGCCAAAGCCATGCGGCAAGTGCTTGGCGTTTAATCTTTAAGCGTCTAAAAACTTAGCTTTTTGTTCTGGAGTGGGAAGCGGACAAGCTTCTTTTTTACCAAACCATTTATAACGGTTTTTAGCAATAAAGTCGTAAATGGTATCCCGAATGGATTTGGGGAGAATATAATCAAAAACCGATAGTAATTGCCAACCTCCACCAAGTTCTTTGGCGATTTCTATGGCAGCATCAGATTTTGTGTAGTATGCAATATTGGGTTCAATAAGCACAATGGAATCGGTTTCGTTGGGGTCGATATTTCGTTCTGCTAACAGTTTCATGCCAATATCACTTTGTAAAGAGGCAAACTGAAATACATTTTTTGTGTCCCTTTTTATTACAAATTGAACACTATTGTTGCAAAGGTTGCAAACCCCATCAAACAAAATTATTTTTTTATTGGTCTCCTTTTCCATAAATGCTTACTTCCCTACTTTTTAATCAAAGATAAGCGAGCAATGCTGAAAAATAAACAGTCTTTTGTCTTTTTTAACGTCCTTAAATTCGCTTTTCAACTTATTTACCAATAAATTTGAGATTTACTGCTAATTCTAATTTTAGATTACAGTAATATGAAATGTTGAATTATAATTTTGAAAAATTATGTAGATATTTTTGTTGTCTATAAGTGCTCATAACTGAAAGTCACCTCGAGCGCAGTCGAGAGTTCTTTTGGATTTGAAGCATAAAATAGGTCTCGACTGCGCTCGACCGGACAAGTAAGTTTGTTTTACGTGGAATTTTTCAATTTCAACCATATAATTATCAATAATAAATTTAAACGAGAGTCTTTAATTTTTATCAAATGAAAAAAATACTTTTACTTTTTCTATTCATTTCCTACAGCTGTATAACGGCGCAAGAAGAATTCAGTGTAAAAGATTATTACACAAAAAAAGAAGTTTCCATCCCGATGCGCGATGGGATAAAGTTACATACCACTATTTACAGTCCGAAAGACACCTCACGGGAATATCCTATCATTATGCAACGTACGCCTTACAGTTGCCAGCCTTATGGTGAAGATCAATTTCGTTCTAAAATTGGTCCGAATGAAACCATGATGAAAGATGGTTATATAATCGTTTATCAAGATGTACGTGGCCGTTGGAACAGCGAAGGCGTTTACGACAATATGCGAGCTTTTATTCCGAATAAAAAAGGAAAAGAAGTTGATGAAGCTTCCGATACTTACGATACGATTGATTGGTTAGTGAAAAATGTAGAAAACAACAATGGTAATGTGGGTGTTTGGGGGATTTCTTACCCTGGTTTCTATGCCACGTACGCTACATTGAGTGGGCATCCAGCATTAAAAGCAGCTTCTCCACAAGCATGTATCGGTGATTTCTTTTTTGATGATTTTCACCATAACGGCGCTTATCTCTTAAGTTATTGGCGAGCTACGGCGTTATTCGGATATGAAAAAACAAAGCCTACCACCGAAAGTTGGTACCAATTCCCAGAATTGAATACCCAAGACCAGTATCAATTCTTTTTAGATGCGGGGCCACTTTCCAATTTGGATAAGTACTATAAAAAAGACAATATTTTTTGGCAACAATTAAAGGAGCATCCTAATTATGACGAATTTTGGCAGTCGCGCGGCATTATTCAACATTTGGAAGATATAAGACCTGCAACCATGGTTGTTGGAGGTTGGTTTGATGCGGAAGATCTTTACGGACCACTTTCCACTTACAAAAAAATCGAAAAGACCAGCGACAATTACAATACGTTGGTAATGGGCCCTTGGAGCCACGGTGATTGGGCGAGAACCAAAGAAAGGCAAGCAATCGGGAATGTTTATTTTGGAGATAACATTTCCAAGTTTTTTCAAGATTCTATCGAAACTAAGTTTTTCAATCATTTCTTGAAGGACAATGGCAAAGGGAAAACTGGTTTGCCAGAAGCGTATGTTTTTGATACAGGTAAAAACAAATGGAACACCTATGAAGAGTGGCCGCCAAAGAACACTTCAAAAAAAGCATTGAGTATGGGGCAGGGGCAAACACTTTCGGAAATAATGACGTTGCAACATTCAGCTGAAGAATTTGTGAGTGACCCGAAGAAACCGGTTCCGTATAGCGAAGACATAAAAATGGTATTCACGCCACGAAAATATATGACCGACGACCAACGATTTGCAGCCAGAAGACCTGATGTGTTAGTTTTTGAAACACCTGTTTTGGAAGAAGATATGACGATAGTGGGTGATATTCTGGCTAAGCTAAAAGTTTCCACCACGGGAACGGCAGCAGATTGGGTAGTAAAAATTATAGATGTTTTCCCACCAGATGCTAAGGATTTTGAAGAAACACAGGATTATTTAAAAATGAGTAATTACCACATGATGGTGCGAAGCGAGGTAATGCGTGGCCGATTTAGAAATAGTTTTGAAAATCCGGAGCCTTTTGTTCCTAACGAAGAAACGGCGGTAAATATTAAGTTACAGGATGTGTATCACACGTTTAAAAAAGGACATAAACTACAAGTGCAAATTCAAAGTACTTGGTTTCCTTTAATCGATATTAATCCGCAGACCTATGTAGATAACATTTTTGAAGCAGAAAAAGAGGATTTCAAAAAGCAAACCCACAAAGTTTACAACTCATCGACTATTGAATTCAATGTGTTGGACAAGTAAGCTTTCATTTAGATAATTTGTCTTATTATTATTTGGGTCGTGTTAGTCCGAGTATATTGGATGAAGCTGAGCTGTTTTGCTGAACAAAGCTTCACTATGTCGAAGCCTGTTTTGGAAATTTGTATGGGATATCTATGCGTCGATACATTTTTGAAAAAAATATACAAGAAAGAAAATGAGTTACAATAATTTTGAAGAATACAATATTAAGGTTACTGATTCAGTAAAAAGTCAGTATCAAAAAATAATAACCGACCTCGGTGAAAATGCTGAAAGGGAAGGGCTTTTAAAGACTCCGGAAAGAGCTGCAAAAGCCATGCAATTCTTAACTCAAGGTTATGAGCAAAACGCCTCTGAAATATTAAAAAGTGCCATGTTTGCTGAGGATTACAATGAAATGGTTATTGTAAAAGATATTGAATTGTATTCCCTTTGCGAGCATCATTTGTTACCTTTCTTCGGAAAAGCACATATTGCTTACATTCCAGACGGACATATTGTAGGGTTGAGCAAATTACCTCGCGTGGTCGATGTTTTTGCAAGGCGTTTACAGGTTCAGGAAAGACTTACACACGATATTTTGGAATGTATCAACAACACCTTGAAACCGCAGGGTGTTGCCGTGGTTATTGAAGCTTCTCACATGTGTATGATGATGCGTGGGGTGCAGAAACAAAATTCGGTGACAACCACATCTGGTTTCAGGGGGCAATTTGAAAAAATAGAAACCAGAAATGAATTTTTAAAATTGATAAGTTCGGATTTGGGATGATAATTGTTATATGTCAGACTAAGCCGTGTTGAAATCTCTTTTAACTAACGTATGCAAGTTTAAAGTAAGATAAAATGCAACAAGACAGCAATAAATACAAAAAACTGTTTCTCGGACTCCTTTTTGATGCCATTGGAATGTTTTCCTATGCCATTCCTGGGATCGGAGAGTTTTCGGATGTTATTTGGGCACCTATTGCAGGTTGGCTTATGACCAGAATGTATAAAGGCCGCATAGGGCAAGGAGCAGGGGCCATTACTTTTATTGAGGAAATTGTACCGGGGTTGGATATTATCCCGACTTTTACGCTGACTTGGATTTACACTTATTTGCTAAAAAAGAAAGAAGTTTCAGAAATAGTGTCTTCCTAAATAGAAGAGAATAATCAAAATAAAAAAATCCGTCAGATGAATTTCTGACGGATTTTTTAGCTTAAAATGGGACTGAAAGCCCTATGTTTATATTTCTTCCAATATTATAGATACCATCTACTTTTAATCGCGATAAGTGGGAAATATATTGCTTATCGAAAATATTATTGGCACTTAGACGCAATTCAAATGGCTGATTGTAAGCTGTGAAAGTAGCTCCTAAACCTGCATTAAATAGTGTGTAGCCTGGTGTTTCCGTTTCAAAACTATCAACATTATTTTGATTAAAGGTATTTTGCATAGTAATAAACGCATATTTCTTACGTATTTTACCTTTATCAAATTCAACCCTAAATATATTTGTTAATTTATTGGCAGGTATAAGCGGTAAATAGTCGCCAGAATCCCTTAATTTTCCTGTTACTGTGGCAAAACTGCTTTCTAAGTGTAACCAGTCGAGTGGGTGTGGGTGTAAGTGAAAACCAAATTCACCGCCATATAGATAACTATCATTTTGTACATATTGATACACAGGGTCTTCATCTTCAAAGTCGCCGGTGGGTTCTAAGTATATGTAATTATTTATGGTATTGTAGAATCCGTTTGCAAAGAATTCAACATGCTTGTTTTTGTATTCTAAAGAAATATCAGTTTGAAAATTTTGTTCATTTTCAAGATTAGGATTGCCAATTTCAAATCGGTTAGCACCGCTATGCGTTCCATCAGATGTGAGTTCTGCAAGATTGGGCGCTCTAAACCCAGTAGCAAGATTTATTCTACCTATAATATTTTGAGCGATGGTAGCGCGATATCCAGCAGATACATTAAAACTCTCATAGTTTTTGTTCAGTTCAGGGAAATATACTTCGGTATTTATTATTCCCATTTCTTTAGTGTCAATTTTTCGAGAATCGTAGCGAAGCCCAAATTGAATATCACTTTTTTTCAAATGATAGTGTGTAGTAGCCATCACTCCAAAATCTACTGTTGTAGCATCTGGGATTAAAATTTCCTCACCAAAATTCTCATTGGTTTGGTGTATACCTTGTATGCCAAAAATAGTTTCAAAATTACCAAGTTCTGGCAAGTGGTACTGTACATTGTAACTAAGCGTATGTAGTTTCATGTTAAGGGAAGGGCCATAGTGCTCATGTTCTTCCTCGTGTTCATCATGGTGTTCTTCTCCCTCTTCATGTTCTTCTTCGTGCTCATCATGATGTTCTTCGCCTTCTTCATGGTCATGATGATGTTCGTCTTCAAATTCTTTCCTATTATTGGCTATATAGCCAACAGTAATATCTAAACTTCCTTTATCAAAAAATAGTGTATTTTTAGAACTGATGATATGGTTATCAATTTCTTGGTAAGGTAAAAGAGGTGTACGCTCTCTGTTTTGTTCTCCAATTTCTTCAGGGATACCTAGATTAGATCTATTAAAATTATAACGTAATTCTGTTTTAAATTTATTGTCCTGATATCCAAATCCTGATTTAATATCATATTCATTAAATCTGGAATTGGTGGTGTAGGTACCATTCCCAGCTTCATAATCGGCATGCGAGCCATAGGCTCCACGAACCAAAAACTTAATTTTATCTCCAGAGGTTTTAAAGCCTACATCTGCGGTAACACCTTCGGTATTGGTAAAGTAATTTATATTGGCATCGCTATGCGTTTCGTTTGCATAAGCAAATTTCTCTGGGTTTAAATATAAAACGCCGCCCAATGCATCAGATCCGTAAAGAAGTGAAGCTGGCCCTTTTATTACTTCTACACTTTCAATTCCTGCTTGGTTAACCCCCAAGCCGTGTTCGCCGCCAAATTGTTGATTTTCCAATCGTACTCCTTGGGTATAAACCAGTACTCGGTTGGCACTTAATCCACGTATTACAGGCTTTCCAATTCCAACACCAGTTGATACATTTTCTACACCGCTAATACTGGTTATTCCTTCGGCCAATGTTGGCATTCCTTGTGTTTTTAGTTCTTCTAGGCTTTTTTGTTCTACCTTCATTACGTTCTCACTTTGGAGTTTATGGAATGGAGTAGAAACTATAACCTCTTCCATTTCAATAGCAGAAGGGGTTAAAGAACTATTTAGAGTGGTATTGCCATTAACTTGTACTGTTTGCGAATATGTTTTGTAGCCAATGGAGGAAATTACAATTTTATAGCTTCCTTTTGGAAGGTTGTTTAACGTGTATTTTCCATTTTCATCGGTGCTAGTTCCTTTTTCTTGTTGCGGGAGGCTAATATTAGCATAAGGTATGCCTTCTCCTGTTTCAGCATCTTCAATAGTTCCTTTTATGCTGTTTTGAGCGTATAATATGGTAGTGATACCCAAAAAAATGAGGGTGAAGATTTTACTTTTCATCGTTTGTTTATGCTTTATAAGTTGCTTTTTTTTTGAAACCAATTTTGGTATTCAGCAATAATTCTGTACAAAAACAACCACTTTGTATAGAAAAGCGGGTGGTTGTGTAGTTATAATTTATTTAAAATTAAACAAGCGGTGGGCCGCGTAATGAAAAGTGAAGTTGCTGGAATTCGCTTACAAAAGAATATGAATTGAAATTTTTTTGGGAAGGGATTTCAAAAATCTCAAAAGTAATTGATTCTGGGAAAAAGTTTATTTGGTGTGTGTGATGAAACTTAAAGAGTTTACAATCAAAATCGCTCTCATGAAAATGTGTTTTTACATGTTCGTTACATTCTACATGTGAGTGTTCTAAAAAAAAATGAGAAAACTTTATAAGTGAAGGACCCACAATTGCTGTAGTGAGCAAAAATGCTAAAAATGCAATTAATATGGTATTTAAACGTGTTCTCACTTTAATTTTATTCCAAAACGGCTCAACATTTTCTTTTCGAAATTCCAAAAGAATTCAAACTGCCCAAATATCCAACCAAAAAAGACCAACAACACTTGGTAAAAAGGAAAAATCAATAGAATTCTAACCACCCAATAAAGCACTGGATGTACCGAATCGGGATGTAACCCAATAAACTCAGTAACCGGTCCGGCAATTTTTGCAGCCGTGGACCCAGTAATTCCAAAAACTATAAAGATTATGAAGAGCTGAAAGTTGGAAGATATTCCCCAGCGTTGCTTTAGTTTTTCCATGGTAAAAATTTCGTTGCAAATATAAGTGAAATAATTAGGTTGCAAAAATCATGTTTAGTGCAGCTAAGTTCTAGAATTGGGTATTGGTCATGTTTGGTTCTTTGAGAAAATGGTATCTTTATATATTCAAAATAAAGTAAGGATGGATAGAAGAAAGTTCTTGGGAAACACACTATTAACATCTGCTGCATTAGCAGGAGGAGGTTCGTTGGTGTATGCGCATTTGATGCCTGAGGGATATGTGCCGTTAATGGCACAAGACCCAAATCCGTTTGAAATGTTCAATAAGAATAAGGAAATGGTGGTGTTAAACGATAAACCTTGGAATATAGAATCGTTGGCCCATCTTCTGAATGATAACGTAACGCCCAATAGCGCTATGTTTATTAGAAATAACGGACTTATTCCCGAGAATATCGACGTGGATAGTTGGAAACTTACTATTGATGGTGAATCGGTTGAAAAACCTAAATCGTATTCTTTAGCAGAGCTTAAAAATAAGTTTCCTCAGCACACGTATCAATTGGTATTGGAATGTGGAGGAAATGGAAGAAAAGAATTCAATCCACCCGCAAAAGGAAATCAATGGGGATTGGGTGCCGTGCATTGCGCTAAATGGACAGGTGTTCGGTTGAAGGACGTTTTGGAGGATGTAGGTATTAAAGGTGATGCCGTTTATATTGGATATCATTCCGCTGATATTCACTTAAGCAGAAGTCCAGATAAGGAGCCGATTTCACGAGGTTGTCCAATAGAGAAAGCTTTGCAGGATGAAACGCTGTTGGCATTTAAAATGAACGATGAAGATATTCCTTTGGCGCATGGCTATCCTTTGCGTTTAGTAGCTGGTGGCTGGCCAGCTTCCGTTTCCGGAAAATGGTTGCATACCATAAGTGTAAGAAACAAAGTGCACGATGGCGCAAAAATGATAGGGACTTCCTATCGAGTTCCTTGTAAACCGGTCGCGCCTGGCGAAAAAGTAGCAGATGAAGATATGTGCATCATAGAATCTATGCCCGTAAAATCGTTGATAACGTATCCTAAAACGGGAGCGGTTTTAAAAATGGGTGAAACTTTGTCCATAAATGGCCATGCATGGGCGGGAGAACTGGAAGTTGAAAAAATGGAATATTCTATCGACTTTGGAGCCACTTGGAAGGAATGCCAGTTGAAGAAGCCTGTAAACAGATTGTCGTGGCAGCAGTTTAGTGCCCAGGTAAATTTTCCTGAAAAGGGATATTATGAGGTGTGGGCAAAAGCAACTGATAGTAAAGGTGAAAGTCAGCCTATGGTTTTGCCAGGTTGGAATCCAAAAGGATATTTAAATAATGCATGCCATAGAATTGCTATAAAAGTGAGTTGAAATGAACGATAAAGAAAACTTTTTAACTCAAATTAAATTATTGGGAAAGAGCTTAGTGCTTTTTAGCGCAGTTATTGTTTCAATTTGTGCTTTCATACTTTATCTGGTGTTGAACCCAAACGCCGATATTTTTAAGGCGACTCCGGAAATTTCTGAAACTAGCAGTATAGATACTACTTCCACTGCTGAAATTTCTTCTTTTGAAGGTGAAATAAAAAATGGCATACATGTTCCAACAGGCTTTGTAGAAGATGACGGACTCGAAGCGGTTATAAACAATTGTACCAATTGTCATTCTGCTAAACTGGTAACCCAAAATCGTATGTCGAAAGAAAATTGGCTGGCTACGATTCGTTGGATGCAGGAAACCCAAAACCTTTGGGATTTAGGTGATGACGAACCTTTAATTTTAGATTATTTAGCAACTAATTATGCTCCAAAAGAGAAAGGAAGACGTGCCAATTTGGAAATAGAAGATTGGTATGAGTTAAAACAATGATTTTCTTGAAAGTTTCTTGTATTCCTTCAAAAGTTGACACCAAAATCCAATAATCACCTTATTTTACGAAGGATGACAGGAAGGTGACATATAAATGTCGTAACAAAGACCAACCCTTGCCAATACATTTGTATGAAACAAATACAAAAGAAAATGGACAACCAATCAATTTCAGAAAATTTAAAATACCTACGAAAATTAAAAGGGTATTCTCAGGAAGAATTATCAGAACTTACGACTGTAACGGTAAGAACCATTCAGCGTATTGAGAAAGGCGAAGTATCTCCGCATCTCAAAACGGTAAAATTATTGGCTTCTGCACTTGAGGTAGAAGTAGACGATTTATTAACCATTGAAAATCCAAAGGAAGAAAATATAAAGACGAAGTGGCTCCTTCTTTTGCATGGCACACCCATTCTTGGACTCTTACTTCCCTTAGGCAATATATTGTTTCCGTTATTTCTTTGGATTCACAAGCGGGAAGATAATCCACTTTACAACGAACACGGGAGAAAGGTAATTAACTTTCAAATTACCATGAGCATTCTATTTCTTATATCCTTTGTAACTTTAATAACCATAGAAGGATTTGGTTTTTTCTTCTTCATTCTGGTAGTTCCTTTTGCCGTTATTGTCACTATTATAAATATCGTAAGTGCCATTAATTCCCACAAATGTTTTTACCCTTTGTCTATTCCATTTATTAAGAAAAAGGAATTTATCCATGTAGCAAAAAAGTTGTCTATCTGCATTGTCTTTTTATGCAGTAGTTTTATGGGTTTTTCCCAAGAAATTGAACGATTAGATGGAACTAAAATTTCTTCGGATTCCCTTACGGAAAAAATCTCGTATCTAATGAAAGAAGCTAATGTTCATGGAATGGCTTTTACGCTACTTGATAATAACAAAATAGCCTATCAACGTACTTTTGGATATAAAAATAAACCTGAAAATAAATTGCTTAACGATAGTACCAACATTTACGGAGCTTCTTTAAGTAAAGCGGTTTTTAGTGTATTGGTAATGAAGTTGGTAGAAAATGGAGTATTGGATTTGGATACGCCACTTGAATCCTATCTTCCCAAGAAAATATACGAATACGAGCCTAAAACCCGTTGGCATGATGATTATTCAGCTTTAAAGGAAGACAGCCTTTACCATAAAATAACTGCTAGAATGTGCTCAGCGCATACCACAGGTTTTGCTAACTGGCGTTGGGGCGAACCTGATTATAAGCTTCAGGTACACGGTACGCCTGGGTCCAAATACATGTATTCAGGAGAAGGATTTGTGTATTTGCAAGTAGTGCTGGAAAAGATGACAGGAAAAGGATTGGAAGAACTCGCTCAGCAATATATTTTTAAGCCTTTGGGAATGAAAAACTCCAGCTACGAATGGAAAGAACGCTTCGCCACTAATTTTGCTTATGGACACAATAGAAATGATGAAATTTATAAAAAGGATATTGATAACGAACCTCGTGCTGGAAGTACATTAGAAACAACAGCAGAAGATTATAGCAAGTTCCTAGAAGCGGTTTTACAGAAAAAACTTATTTCTGAAGCCTCTTGGGAGGAGATTTTTAGTCCACAAATTCGTATACATTCCAAAAAACAATTCGGGCCACAGTCCAATGAAACGACCACAAAATACGATGCAATCGAATTAAGTTATGGGTTGGGCTGGGGACTCATAAAAACACCTTACGGAGTAGGTGCATTTAAAGAAGGTCACGGAAACGGATTTCAACATTATAGCATCGTATTTCCGAAAGCCAAAAAAGGAATTATGATGATGACCAATTCCGATAATGGCGAAAGTATTTATGAAATTTTATTAAAAGTAGGTTTAAGGGATATTTATACCCCTGCGGATTGGGAACTCTGGATTCCTTTCGACTCAAAAGAGTTTAAATAACAATGGGAATAACATCACCTGGTTGCATTTCATTTAGATGAATATCCCCAATTCGCACTCTAACCAAGCGAAGAGTAGGAAATCCAACTGCAGAAGTCATTTTTCTTACCTGGTGGAATTTTCCTTCCGTAAGAACTATACTAACCCAACTGGTAGGTCCATGACGCGCGTCACGGATCTTTTTTTTCCGCTCGGGCAGATTGGGAACTTCGATTCTTCTCGCTTTGCATGGGAGGGTTTTATACTTTGAGCCATGAAGTCCAATTTTTAAACCATGTTGCAATTCTATAATCGCTTCATCTGTAATTTCACCGTCTACCTGAGCAAAATATTCTTTTTCCAGACCGCTTCGGTTAACGGTATCGCTTAGTTTGCCATCGGTAGTCATGAGCAGCAAACCTTCCGATTTTTCATCCAAACGGCCAATTGGCATGATGTCTTCAGGAAAATCGTAGAGCTCTTTTAAAAAACGCTTTTTCCGAACCTGTCTGGCATCATTGCTATGCGTCTGACTTATAATTCCGTAGGGTTTATATATTTTGAAATGTTGATGTGGCATACAAAAAAATAGAGGGGAAAAGTACTAAAAATATAAAGATTGCAGCGTTTATTTTAATTTTCTAAGGGGGTTTTCCCTAAAGGAAAAATCCTGTTTAATCTTAGGGTGTTCGGTGTAAGTATCTGTTTTTTAATTATTTAAATTAGGTTTCAAGAAACGTTGATAGTTTTAAACAGAAGAAATCGCTTTTTGCGATGCTTTAAATAAGTTTCAAAACGCCTCTTTGACACATACTCACAAACCAATTTTAAATTAAATCAACACATTATGACTAATTCATCCTGTAACCCGAAAGAGCCGTTTATTAAATTAGATGAAAAAGGCAAGGCCTCTATTTTGAACTACAACTTACCGCAATCTACTTGTTACAGAGCAAGTAGTTATTTGGTAATGGATTTGCCAATGGAATTTTTTAAAGAAGAAAAGCCGCAGAAGGACAATTTTTGGGATTTATCCGAAAAATTATCAAAAGAAAAATGGATCGAAAAACTGAAAGATGAAATGGATTTGGCAATTGACACCCCCATTTTTGAAAATGTATCTATTTTACAAAAAGAAAATGTTCGTGAAATGCAAATTGCTAATCCTCTAAATCCCAATATTGGTGCGGCAAAGGCAATTTCCGCATATAGATCCGAATCTTTATATAGCCAACAGCAGGTAGTAGAACCCACGATAGCAAATATTCCACTAAGTAATATTGCTGATAAAATCACAAAAGGTTTTAAACCAAGTTTAAAGCAAGATTTGACGGGAAAGGTATATTTGGACTATAAGCCTAAGCCAAAAAGAGCCAATCCTCAAATTACTATCGCGCTGAGGTTAAAAATGTGTTCTTATTTGGGTGATTATGGTGCCGGTAGAACCATTAAAACATTTAGCCTGTTACCGGGAGAAAAAACCACAATTTCTATAAAAAATTGGGAAACTAGCACAGAAACAAAAAAACAAGCATCCAATGTGCTGGATTCACTTTCTGAAAGCAGTGCCAACGAATTACAAACTTTAGTTGAATCGGAAGCAAATCACACCTCCCAATCGGCATCCAGTGAGACCAGTAGTGTTGGTGGCGGTGGAGGATTGGAAGCCGGAATTAATCTTGGCATCATTAAAATTGGACTTGGTGGTGAGGCTAAAGGTAAGAAAACGAAATCTTTTAATTCTGCGGTTAGCGATTCAGTTAGAAATTTGGTGAGCTCAACTTCTACGCATGTGAGTAAAACCAATTCATTAAGACAGATAGAAATCAATACAGAAACCACTTCAACTACAACGGACGGTAATCAAGAAACTATTGTTAGACATCTTGAGAATATCAATAAAAGTAGGGTGTTGAATTTTGTTTTCCGTCAGTTGCTACAAGAATTTTTCAGTATTACTTATTTAGACGATGTATCTATTATTTATACGAATGGTTATCCTGACACTAAAAGAGTTACTAGTTTATCTGGTATTGACGATTTCCTGGAAGAAGTAATCCCTGTTGATGAGAATATAGGTAAAGTAAAGGCTGCAATTTTGAAAAGGTTATGTAGTATTTTTGATTATCAAGGAACACGTCATGAGTTTATTGAATGTGTGGAGGAGGAACTAAGCTGTAATTTAAAATGTGAGTGTCTTCCTAGGATGAAGCCTGAAAAAAACTGTTATTTCAGGAAGAAATCCGATTTAAAACAGACGTATAAAGATATTACGGTAAATGGGATAATTTTAGATACTACACATCGCGTAGTTCGTACTTCGGCCATGGTGGTAGAAGCATTACTAGGGCAGGGAGAAGCATTGGATTGTCATAACCAAAAACACGAAGAGGCGCTATCACTTTCCGCAGACCTTGAAAACGAAAAGGTTAAACATCTATTGGAGGTAATGAAAAGTATTTCCGATCCCGAAGATAAAGCCAAGTTCTTTAAAGCGGTTTATAAAGATTGCTTCTTTGAAGAGGAAAATGAGGAAGAAAATTCCGATGATTAAATGAAGATTCTTATAATATTTAAACTACTGGGCATTTAAATCCCAGTAGTTTAATTTCAACACCGTACCTTTGTAGCTTTATTAAGAAATAGAGCACATGTCATCTTTTGAAGATTTTAAAATTTCCAAGCAGTTAGGGTACGCCATTGAGGATTTAGGTTTTGAGAAACCAACACCTATTCAGGAAAAAGCATTTCCAGTAGTTATGTCTGGAAAAGATGTTATTGGGATTGCCCAAACAGGAACGGGAAAAACATTTGCCTATATGTTGCCCATCCTTCAGCAGCTAACCTTTTCAAAACAAAAAAATCCACGTGTGTTAATCATGGTTCCCACTCGGGAATTGGTGGTGCAGGTGCTTGAGGAGATTGAGAAATTCAGTAAATACTTAAACAATCGGGTTGAAGGTGTTTATGGTGGCACCAATATCAATCGGCAAAAAGAAGCTTTGGCTCAAGGAACCGATATTTTAGTGGCTACTCCAGGGAGATTGTACGACTTGGTTATCAGTAGAGCGGTTTCTTTAAAGTCTATTAAAAAATTGGTGATTGATGAGGTGGATGTAATGCTCGATCTCGGTTTTCGGTTTCAGTTGAACAATATTTTTGAACTCTTACCGGAGCGTAGGCAAAACATTATGTTTTCGGCAACGATGACTGATGATATTGAAAATCTTATTTTAGATTTCTTCCGTGGAACAGAAAAAGTTTCCGTAGCAGTAAGTGGTACACCTTTGGAAAATATCGAACAAGTTTGCTATGCTGTACCTAACTTTTTTACCAAAATAAATTTACTTCAGCATTTATTAAAAGACAAGGAAGCCTACAAAAAAGTATTGGTATTTGTGCCCAATAAAAAGAGTGCAGATATTATATTTGATGCGCTTTCTGAAAGCTTTACGGAAGATGTTTGTGTAATTCACTCCAATAAAACCCAAAACTACCGTTTACGATCTATAGAACAGTTTGAAGAAGGTGTTCACCGCATTTTGGTAACAACCGATGTTATGTCGCGTGGGTTGGATTTGACTAAAATTTCCCATGTTTTTAATTTCGATACGCCATCTTTTCCTGAAAATTATATGCACCGTATCGGGAGAACGGGTAGGGCAGAAGAAAAAGGAAGCTCTGTACTTCTTTACACTGAAAAAGAGCAGCCCGCAAAAGAAGCTATTGAAGAATTGATGAAAATGGAAATTACTGAAAAAACACTTCCCGAAGAAGTAGAAATTTCCAAGAAATTAACTGCCGAGGAACAGCCCCGAATTATAGAGCCTGATAACCCGCACAAAAGAGTGGATGCTCCTGGACCTAGTTTTCACGAAAAGAAAGAGAAAAACAAAAAAACAAATCAGGGAGGTTCGTACCGTAGAGAGTTGGCTAAAAAGTATAAAAAGCCCAAAACTCGAGGTGATAAAAACTACAATCGAAGAAATAAAAACAAGAAGCGATAAGTACGTTAGATTGAACGATTTTTCCAAATCCTTATCCACAGAATAGTAATCAAAAGCTACGAAAACAGGAGCGAAGGTACGTAGCGACGCGGAGTTTTGATAACGGTTTTTCGACTTCATGGTCGAAAAAATTCCTTGGATAAGGCGCCATTCCTGCCTACCTGCGGTGAGCAGGAAGGTTCTTTGTTTCGTTTCTTTTGGGCGAGCAAAAGAAACCGATGTTGGGAGGTTCATGAATACCTCTAGAAAAGTAGATGTTGATGAACTAAATGAAAATAGGCTTGAAATAGTTCGAATATTTTGAACATGTAAATCTAGAGCCCCTGTTATAGCTAAATTATCTTTATTCATAAGCTTAAAGAAATGTGAAACTCTCAAAAAGTAAACACTACCACTAGGTCAACACTGTGGTAAACTGTATCTTTGCGGCTTCAAAAATACTTCATGGTTTTAGAACGGTACACCAAAGAATTTGCATACAATTTAAAATTATCTTTCCCTGTAATTTTAGGCATGCTGGGCCATACTTTTGTGGCATTTGCCGATAATGTCATGGTTGGGCAATTGGGAACGGCAGAATTGGCTGCAGTTTCGCTTGGAAATAGTTTTATTTTCATTGCCATGTCGCTGGGAATTGGATTTTCCACTGCTATTACACCATTGGTAGCAGAGGCAGACGGAGCTGGGGATGTTGAGAGAGGACGCTCGTCTTTAAAACATGGGGTGTATTTAAGCACGGGAATCGGACTCCTACTTTTTGTAGCGCTACTTTTTGCCAAACCTCTAATGTATTTAATGGATCAGCCAGTGGAAGTAGTTGAATTGGCGCTTCCATATCTCGATTTGGTAGCCTTTTCGTTGGTGCCTCTCATTATTTTTCAAGCGCTAAAACAGTTTTCAGACGGACTTTCACAGACAAAGTATCCAATGTACGCGACCGTTGTGGCCAACATAATTAATATTTTACTTAATTACCTTTTTATCTTCGGAAAGTTTGGCTTTCCGGAATTGGGAATTATTGGTGCTGCTATTGGCACGCTGGTTTCGCGTTTTATGATGGTTGTTTTTCTTTGGTGGTTGTTTAAAACGAATCCGAAAATCAAAGGATATGTTACCAATTTTAGATGGAAAACGGTTGAAAAAGGCATGATGAAAAAGATTGTGGATTTGGGGCTTCCTTCAGCATTACAAATGTTTTTTGAAGTTGCCATCTTTACCTCTGCTGTTTGGTTGAGCGGCGTCTTGGGGAAAAATCCGCAAGCTGCCAATCAAATTGCGTTGAATTTATCGAGTATGACGTACATGGTTGGAGTGGGTTTAAGTGTTGCCGCCATGGTACGTGTAGGAAATCAAAAAGGATTAAAAAACTTCAAGGAATTGCGAAGAATAGCCATTTCGGTTTTCTTTTTAACGTTCTTGTTGGAAGTGGTTTTTGCGCTTTTCTTCATCCTTTGCAGACATTGGTTGCCAACTATTTACTTGGATCAAAACGATATGCTTAATCTGGCAGACAATACGGAAGTAATTACAATTGCATCTCAATTACTACTCATAGCCGCATTTTTTCAAATTTCCGACGGTTTACAAGTTACATTTCTAGGCGCCTTACGAGGATTACAGGATGTTAAAATACCTACCATTATTGTATTTATAGCGTATTGGATTGTCGGTTTTCCTATTTCTTATTATTTGGGATTGAAAACTTCCTTAGGAAATATGGGAATTTGGATCGGATTATTATCGGGACTAACGGTTGCTGCGATATTTTTGTATTTTAGATTCAATTCTTTAACAAGAAAATTAATAGCTTCGGAAGCTTAAAGGAAAAGTAGACTGAATACCGAAGATAGAACAAACGAAACAAGAAAATCATGGAATTACCAAAGTTTTTATTAGGCGACAATACAGATTACCCGGATGCTATTTTTATCATTCATACCGATTTTCCACGCTTTATCATCAATTTAGCGGACGATGAAGTGGAATGGTTAGAAGATTTTTCTCCGGAAGATGAGAAAGAACTATCATCAGAAGCAGAGAATCTTATTCAGCTAGCTAACGATTTCTACGATAGGGAAATCAGCAGATATGATGAAGCCTAAATCATGGAGCGATTAATCGAACTTGATAAAGAATTGTTTTTATATCTCAACGGACTCGGGAGCGAGCCTTGGGATGCTTTTTGGATGTTCATGACCGATAAATGGTCGTCTATTCCTCTCTACGTTTTTTTATTGATTCTCTGTTTGCGAACGCTAAAATGGAAAAATACTCTAGTTCTTTTGGTCTGCGTGGCCGCTATGATTGGCGCAACCGACCAATTGGCGAATGCTTTTAAATATGGTTTTGAGCGCTTACGTCCTTGTCATGACGAAACTATTATACCATTCATGCGACTGGTAAAGTCATATTGTGGCGGTAAGTTTGGGTATTTCTCTGCACACGCATCCAATTCTCTAGCTGTAGTTACCTTTTTTTCGATTCTACTCTATAAAAACTTCAAGTGGTTACCTTTCCTGTTGGTTGTATGGGGACTTTCTGTAGCGTACAGTAGAATTTATATTGGTGTTCATTTTCCGTTGGATATCATTACCGGTATTTGCATTGGAATGCTTTTGGGATGGCTTTTCTCAAAACTTTATCTCTTAGCGGTAAACTATTTATTCAAAGAAAAATAAGTTCAAAATTGCTTTATCAAAAAACAATTTTGAACTTATTCTCAATTCTCAATTCTCAATTCTCAATTCAAAAGCTTAGCTTTCTGGAACAAAGTCCAAAGCTACACCATTAATACAGTGTCTTTTTCCTGTAGTTTCGCTTGGGCCATCATCAAAAACATGACCTAAATGTCCGCCACAATTAGCACAATGCTCTTCGTCACGGGGAACGCCTATTTTATTATCCACACCGTAGGCTACATTGCCTTCAATTGCACGATCAAAACTTGGCCAACCTGTTCCGGAATCAAACTTGTGTTCACTTTTAAACAATGGTGTGCCACATGCAGCGCACACATAAGTTCCTTTTTGTTTAATTTCTAAAAGGTCGCTGGTAAATGGGCGTTCTGTTCCGGCTTTTCGCAATACATAAAATTCGGCATCAGTTAGTTCAGCTTTCCATTCAGCTTCTGTTTTGGAAATTGGAAATTCTGATTTAGCCGATTTTGTTGTTTTATTATCAGATTTATTCTGGGCTTTAGAGTTACAACTCAAAAAGGCAATACATAGAAACGAAAGAAATATAGTTCTCATAAAATAGCAGTGTTTTTTAATTTAAATACGAGGTTTTGGTCGTTAAAGTTTCAAAAACCTTGCATAATACCATTTTCTTCTAAAGTAATATTAATTAATAAATGGTATAAAAAAAGCCCAAAACATTGGGTTTTGGGCTTTTTCAAGAAATATATATATATATTATTAATACATTTTCTGAACTGTTTTAATGTTTGCTGCCTTCATCACCTCGTTAATATTGGAAGTGTCCACACCGTTAATAAGATCTGCTGGAACAATTACGGCTCTAAATACCTGATTACTTAATAAATCAGGTCCAAAAGCTGAGTAATCTGAAGATTCAGCTAAAATTCTAACTCGGTTTAAAGTATAATTAAATCGAAAACGCAGGTCATCCCCCGTATCATTATTAAAGAAAACGGTAGGTAAAGGTTCCCAAACATCATTTCCGCTAACAACACCTTCCAATCTATAAACTAGAATAGCATCCCCATTTACCAAGGGCGGATTGTAAGTTGCGGTGAACAAAAATTCGTTTTGTGGTGTGAAACTTACATTGGCATATTCAAAAGTTTCTCCAACAATTACAGTTCCAGGTTCGCCCGGAGGGCCTTCTGGTCCTTCACAAGCCGTAAATATAAAAGTCGATACAAATAAAAGTGCGATTATTTTTTTCATAAGAGTGTTGTTTTATGTTGTTCAACGCAAATGCTATGCCAACATTTTTTAAAGCATAGCATTTCCATTTCCAAAGTTAATAAATACGTAATGCTAAGGTACGTTTTTTTCAATGTAAGCGGTTAGTGTATTTATAACTTTTTCATCTCCTAGAATTTTTCGGTGTCCTAGTCCTTCAGTAATAATAAGTTTAGAATTAGCTAGATTTTTATGAATGTTTTTAGAAGATTCCAATGGTGAATCTAAATCATTTTTGTCGTGGATGAGTAAAACGGGAATAGCGACATCTTTAGCTGCAATACTTGCCGAATAATTATTGACATCCTCTTGCGCAATGGAGTCAAACTTTTTCTTTACACGGTCACCTATGTTGTCTTTTAGTCCCAATTTATTGGTGAAATCGTAAATAATATCATTAATACTATCCCCACTTCCTACCAAAACCATAGTCTTCAATTTCAGTCCGCTTCTTACCGCATTCAATAAGGTCATACTTCCTAATGAATGCCCTACAGCAGCTTCAAAAGGGCCATGTTTTTTATCAACTTCTATTACTGCATCCACAAATTCAAGCATATTGGTGGTTTTACCTGGGGATTTTCCATGTGCTGGTCCGTCGAAGCTTATGGTGCTATAACCTTGTTCCAGCAGAGCTTCAGCAATTTTAGCAAGCTGAGTGCCGCGTCCGCTCCATCCGTGTACCAAAAGAATTTTTTTCTTGCTATTTCCGTAGCTATAAACCACTATTTCCTTATGTAAGGAAGGGATTTGAAGCTTTTCTTTTATAGATTCTTGCTCCATTTTATATTCCCGCTTCGGAATTTTATGTTTCATTGGAGTAGCAAACAACCTAGCAACAAATTTACTCGCCAGTTTTGGGGAAACAAAAGCCAAGGCTTTTGCAGAGCAACTGATGGGTTTAGGTATTTTTATAGTTTGCTGATAGTTTTCTTTTTTTTGTTCCATGAAATAAAAAATGAATTTGAGACTGCAATGTATCAAATTTAAATCCTTTTTTTATACATTTAGAATGGTTAAGTTATTGTCGCAAGCATGCGGCAAATACCGATTTACTTATAATTCAAATAAAATTATGTCTTCTACTATAGAAAAAGTACTCCCTCACAGTTTATTTACCGAATTTGATATAGACCTTTTTAAAAGTGGAAAACATCATCGCCTTTATGAAAAAATGGGGGCACATCTCCTGGAAAAAGATGGTGTTAAAGGCTGCTATTTTGCTGTTTGGGCACCATCGGCAAAATCTGTTTCTGTGATTGGCGACTTTAACTACTGGCAGAAAGGTGAACACCCTTTGATGGTCCGTTGGGACGAATCTGGAATTTGGGAAGGATTTATCCCTGGAGTGGAAAAAGGAACTAAATATAAGTACAAAATAATTTCGCATAACCAAGATATTGAAACGGAAAAAGCCGATCCCTATGCTTTTTATACTGAACAATCGCCCAATACTGCTTCCGTAGTTTGGAATGATAATTATGCGTGGAAGGATACAAAATGGTTGAAAAATAGAGCGGCTGTAAACGGATTGGATAAGCCTTATGCTGTTTATGAGGTTCATTTAGGCTCTTGGAAACGGAAAATAGAAGAGGCAGGAAGGGCGCTTACCTATAAAGAACTGGCAACGGAGCTGGTGTCTTATGTTAAAAAAATGAATTTTACCCATGTGGAATTCATGCCGGTGATGGAATATCCTTACGACCCGTCCTGGGGCTATCAAATAACGGGCTATTTTGCGCCAACTTCTAGATTTGGAGAACCTGAAGATTTTAAACTTTTGGTCGATAAATTGCACCAAGCCGGTATTGGTGTTATTCTAGATTGGGTACCATCCCATTTTCCTGATGACGCACATGGCTTAGGCTTTTTTGATGGTTCACACCTTTACGAACATCCTGACAGGAAAAAAGGCTATCATCCTGATTGGAAAAGTCTTATTTTTAACTACGGAAGGAATGAAGTGCGTTCCTTTTTAATCAGTAATGCGCTATTTTGGCTCGATAGGTATCATGTAGATGGACTACGGGTAGATGCGGTGGCTTCCATGTTATATTTAGATTATTCACGGGAAGAAGGGGAGTGGGACCCCAATGTTTTTGGGGGACGCGAAAATTTAGAAGCAATTTCACTCATTAAAGAATTTAATGAAGCCGTTTATGCCAATTTTGAAGGGGTACAGACCATAGCGGAGGAATCTACTTCATTTACTGGCGTTTCAAAACCAGTATATCTGGGCGGATTAGGTTTTGGCATGAAATGGATGATGGGTTGGATGCACGATACTTTGGAGTATTTTAAAAAAGGACCTGTTCACAGAAAATACCATCAGAATGATATAACATTTAGTATGACCTACGCCTTTTCAGAGAACTTCATGTTGCCGTTAAGTCATGATGAGGTTGTACATGGTAAAAGCTCCATTTTTGGGAGAATGCCCGGCGATGAATGGCAACGATTTGCGAATCTACGGTTACTTTATGGCTACATGTTTACGCATCCAGGCGCTAATTTATTGTTTATGGGAAATGAATTTGGGCAAACTAATGAATGGAATTTTCAAAACAGTTTAGACTGGCATCTGTTGCAGTACGAAGGACATAAAGGCGTACAGAGTTTTGTTTCTGATGTTAATTTATTATATAAAAAAGAAGCCGCTTTGCACGAAAAGCAGTTTAGTAATGAAGGCTTTGAATGGATAAATTACGGCGACGCCGATAATTCTGTTTTATCCTATCTAAGAAAAGGACATTTTATTGAAAATGATTTGTTGATTGTCTGTAATTTTACCCCCGTTGTTAGAGAAAACTATAGAATTGGCGTTCCTCGAAAAGGAACCTTATGGGAAGCATTTAACAGCGACGATAAAAAATATTACGGTACCGGAATCAGCAATTCTAAAAGGTTGACTACGGAAGAAATTCACTATAACGGTCGGGATTTTTCAGTAGCCATTACCTTGCCACCATTGGCTGTTGTAGTTTTTAAAATGGAGAATAGCGAATAAAAATTTTTTCAGAAATAAAGAAATACCCCAAACCCTCGAAAAACTATGATTACAAATACAGAACTGGAGTATAAAGGGAATTTGTTCCCAACACAGATAGTTTCGCACAATCGGGAGGTTGACAAAATTACTTTTTGTTCCCGAAATGATGTTAAATTGCAAATATCCTTTTTAAGGGATAGTGTTTTACGTTTTCGATATGCTGCAGGGCAAGAATTTGAAGACGATTTTTCTTACGCAATTGCGGAAGATGCGACGTACGGTTACAATCATTTGGAAGTAGAGGAAAAAGAAGATCATTTTTATATGAAAACTTCTAAGTTGGAAGTACGCGTTTCCAAAATGGATATGCGACTCGCAATTTTGGACTTAGAAGGGAATATTTTAAATGAAGATGAGCTTGGTTTCCATTGGGAAGAGAGTTATGAATATGGTGGGAACATTGTTAAAATGAGCAAGTTCTCACAGGAGTCTGAAAGCTTTTTTGGTATGGGCGATAAGCCCTCCCAATTAAATCTTCGGGGAAAAAGGATTGAGAATTGGGTAACCGATCAATATGCGTTTGCAAAAGATAGGGATCCTTTGTATAAAAGTGTTCCATTTTACATTGGGTTGCACCACAACACAGCATACGGAATTTTCTTCGACAATACCTTTAAAACACATTTCGACTTTTGTCACGAACGAAGAAATATAACCAGTTTCTGGGCTGAAGGTGGTGAGATGAACTATTATTTTATTTATGGTCCATCTGTTCCAGAAGTAGTGGCAGGTTATACCGATCTTACAGGGAAGCCGGATTTACCACCGCTTTGGGTGTTGGGCTTTCATCAATGTAAGTGGAGTTACTATCCTGAAAGTCGGGTGAAAGAAATTGCTCATAAATTCAGGGAATTACAAATCCCTTGCGATGCCATTTATCTAGATATTGATTATATGGATGGTTTTCGATGCTTCACTTGGAACCGAGAATACTTTCCTGATCCGAAGCAAATGGTAAGTGATCTAACAGAAATTGGTTTTAAGACCGTCGCTATTATCGACCCTGGAATAAAGATTGACAAAAATTATTGGGTATATGAAGAAGCAGTAGAAAATGATTATTTCTGCAAACGCGCCGATGGTCCTTATATGAAAGGAAAAGTGTGGCCTGGGGAATGTAATTTTCCAGATTTTACCAATCCGAAGGTTCGGGAATGGTGGGCAGGTCTATACCAAGAACTTATAGCCGAAATCGGAATAAAAGGTATTTGGAACGACATGAATGAACCCGCGGTGATGGAAGTGCCGGGCAAGACATTCCCTGATGATGTACGCCACAATTATGATGGCCATTATTGTAGTCATCGTAAAGCACATAATATTTACGGAATGCAAATGGCACGGGCTACATACGAAGGGGTAAAACGATTTTCATTTCCAAAAAGACCTTTTGTAATTACTCGGGCAGCATATTCGGGAACGCAGCGATATACTTCCTCTTGGACAGGCGATAACTTAGCTACATGGGAACATTTATGGGTGGCGAATGTTCAGGTCCAGCGAATGGCAATGAGCGGAATGTCTTTTACAGGAAGCGACATCGGAGGTTTTGCCGAACAACCATCAGGGGAGCTTTTCGCCCGATGGATACAAATGGGGGTGTTTCATCCTTTTTGCAGGGTGCATTCCAGTGGTGATCACGGTCATCAGGAACCTTGGTCGTTTGATGATGAGGTTACCGACATTACCCGGAAATTTATCGAACTCCGTTACCAACTGTTGCCTTATTTGTACACCATGTTTTATGAGTACACAGAATATGGCACACCAATGATAAAATCGTTAGTGTATTATGATCAAGATGATTTGCATACTCATTACCGTAACGATGAATTTATCTTCGGAAACCAAATACTTGTTTGTCCTATTTTAGAACCCAATTCCAAAGGAAGACGTATGTATATTCCAAGGGGAAATTGGTATAATTACTGGGAAGCAGAACTCGTAAAAGGAGGAAAAGAATGTTGGGTGGAAGCCGATATTGATAAAATTCCGTTGTTTGTAAAAGAAGGAGCAATTATTCCTAAATATCCAATTCAGCAATATGTAGGGGAAAAAGAGGTAGAATCTTTGAAATTGGATGTGTATTATAAGCTTGGAAAAGAAGAATCCCAAGTATTCGAAGATAAGGGCGATGGCTTCGACCATAAAAAGGGCCGATACAGCCTCCGCACATTTCGGTTGACCGGAAAAGAAAACGAACTTATTATTCAGCATTTTAAAGAAGGGAAACATGAAACCACCTATTCTACCTTTGATATTAATTTAATTGGACTGCCTTTTAAAATAAAAACAATTCAATTGGATAATGTGGAAATTCCACTGGAGAGCTTAGTGACCAATGGCGATACCAACATGACCATCAGAAAGGAGTTTACAGAATTACATATTATCGGATTCTAATATTTTCCTTATTTTAGTATATAGAAATGCTTAACAGCTTAAAAAAATAATTACGATGAAAAAGTATTTTTCTATAGGGGTTTTTGCCCTTTTAATATTAGCGTGTTCTACCAATCCGTTTACCGGGAAAAGCACGTTGAATTTTACATCTAACGATCAAATTTTTCCAACGGCTTTTGCCGAATACGATCAGTTTCTCAAAGAAAATGAAGTCATAAAAGGGACCAAAGATGCAGAAATGATTAATAGAGTAGGGCAGCGTATTGCCAACGCCGCAGAGCGTTGGTTTAATGCCAACGGTCACGAAGGCTATTTAAAAGATTATAGATGGGAATATAATTTGGTTAAAGACGAAGCGATGAATGCTTGGTGTATGCCAGGTGGTAAGATTGTATTCTACACCGGAATACTTCCAATTTGCCAAGATGAAACAGGCATTGCCGTGGTTATGGGGCACGAAGTAGCCCACGCGTTGGCAAACCATGGGGCACAGCGTATGAGTGCTTCGCAATTGCAACAGTATGGAGCCATGGCCGGTAATTTGGCATTAGGGTTAGGCGGAAGTAGTGCGCAAACCGTAGAGCTTTTTAATCAAGCTTATGGAGTAGGAACCCATTATGGAGCCATGTTGCCTTTTAGCAGAAGTCATGAAAATGAAGCTGACGCTATTGGTTTACGTTTAATGGCTATTGCTGGTTATAATCCAGACGAGGCGGCTCAACTTTGGAAACGAATGAGTGCCACAGGTGGGGAAGCGCCACCGGAAATTATGAGTACACACCCTTCCAATCAAACGAGAATACAAAACTTAAAGGCTTTAGCTCCAGCAGCTAAGCAAGAAGCAGCTAAATTTGGGGTTACTTCTTTTAAGTAATCATTTAATAACTTAGGTAAAGTTTTTATTATTTATATTTGAAATCAAGATGTCAAAAATAATGTTTTGACATCTTGATTTTTTTAATTCTATCCTAACCAATGACTACACTACAAAAAGGAAGTAAAAAGTTACTAAATGCTTGGGCTTTTTATGATTGGGCTAACTCAGTTTACAGCTTAACCATTGCTTCGGCCATTTTTCCAATATTTTATGGAGCACTTTTCCGCGACGCAGGTATTGAAAAAATAACGGTTTTCGGAGGTGAAATAGCGAGAGGGCCGCTTATTACTTATGTTACTTCTTTCGCTTTTTTAATAGTTTCCTTTCTTACGCCATTGCTTTCAGGTATTGCTGATTACGTGGGAAATAAGAAAGTTTTCCTTAAAATATTTTGCTATATAGGCGCTGTTTCCAGTATCGGTTTGTATTGGTTCAGTTTGGAAAATATATATTTGAGTTTGACCACCTATTTATTCGGACTTATAGGTTTTTGGGGCAGTTTGGTGTTCTACAATTCCTATTTGCCAGATGTGGCCTTCCCGGAACAACAAGATAGAATTAGCGCTAAAGGATATTCCCTGGGCTACATTGGGAGCGTGTTTTTACTACTTTTAAACCTTGCCATGATTATGAAATACGAATGGTTTGGTTTTAGCGGCGCGGGTGAGCCTACCAGAATCTCGTTTGTGCTTGTAGGTATTTGGTGGGCAGGTTTTAGTCAATATTCATTTTACTATTTACCAAAAGGGAATAGTAACACAGGAAAGTTTAGTAATAAATTGTTGCTGAATGGCTTTCGCGAACTAAAAAAAGTATGGGAAAAACTCGGAGATAACATTCCACTGAAGCGATATTTGGCGGCATTTTTTGTGTATAGCATGGGGGTGCAAACTGTTATGCTGGTGGCTTCTTATTTTGCTGAAGAAGAATTGGCCTGGGAAAGCGATAGTCAACGAACCACTGGATTAATAATCAGCATTCTTTTAATACAATTAGTGGCTGTTTTAGGGGCTACGATAACTTCGAGAGCATCTGAAAAGTTTGGAAACATTAAAACTTTGATTGCCATCAACATAATTTGGGTTGTTGTATGTTGTTATGCCTATTTTGTAATAACACCCGAGCAATTTTACATTACGGCCTCGGTCGTCGGATTGGTAATGGGAGGTATACAAGCCCTTTCACGCTCTACATATTCCAAATTTTTACCGGAGACAAAGGATACCGCTTCCTTTTTTAGTTTTTACGACGTAGCTGAAAAAATCGGAATTGTAATAGGAATGTTCCTTTACGGACTTTTGGCGCATGTAACGGGAAGCATGCGAAACTCTATCGTTTTATTGGGAGTTATATTTATTATTGGAGTGGTATTACTGCTGAAGGTGCCTCGTAAAACTACTTAAAACGTTGATTTATGGTGTCAATAATAATATTTACACAATCGGTGGTGTAGGATTTGTCGTGGGTGGTTTGACTCATAAATACAGCGCCATTCAGTAGACTGAAAAACCGCTTTCCGTAAACATTTCCATTGATGGTGTTTCTAATTTCGCCTAAATGTTTGCCAGCTTCAATTTCTGTACGGATGTACCCTTCAATCTTGTGTATGGTTTCTTGTACTTTCTGAAGTAATTCTGGAAACGTATTATTGGCATCGGCTCCTGAATTTACAATGGGACAACCGCCAAAATTGTTCGTAAAATCGTAATAATTTTTATAAAACCGAATCAAGTAAAGTAAGCGCTCAAGCGGGGAAGAACCTTTTTCCATATATTGTTCGATTCGAGAGGTAACCATGTTGGCATTGTATTCAAACACCTGCAACGCTAATTCCTCCTTGTTTTTAAAGTTCCCGTAAATAGCACCTTTCGTAAGTCCCGTTGCTTTGGTAATATCACTCAAACTTGTGTCAGAATAGCCCTTTTTATTAAAAATCGGCGCTACAGTTTTAATAATAAATTGTGTGGTTTTTTCCGCTTTGGTAGTCATCTTTAGTGTAAGTATATTCAAATATATAAAATAATACTGAAAGGTATGTTTTGAAAGTTCTGTCCGTTAAAAAGTGGGAAAACAGTATTTGTTTGGCTCATTTCCTTATTGGAAGTCATAGGAGGGTGCGATTATCTATTTGCAATTCGCTATTCAACTCTTGCAAAGTAGAACTAAAAAAAAAGCACCCGTAACTAGCGCTACGGGTGCTCAACTAACCAACCAACTTAAAACTAAATAATTCACTAGAATTATCTAACCTTATTTTTATATATTATTAACCTAACTAACACTCATTCAGTCGTGTAAAATATTTTTGCCTTACACCAAGGAAGTGTTAATTTTCTATTAAATCATTCTGATTCCTAAATACAAGTTCCCCATCAAATTCATCAATTAATATGATGCTATCACTGCTTATTTTTCCGCTTAAAATTTCCTTTGAAAGATTGTTTAATACCTCTTTCTGAAGTACTCTTTTTACAGGTCTTGCACCGTATTGTGGGTCGTAGCCTACTTTAGCAAGATGACTGATGGCTTCTTCCGTTGCGTCGAGTGTAATATTTTGTTTCGCAACCATTTTGGTGATGCCTTTCAGTTGTAAACGAACAATATCTTTGATGTTGTCTGCAGTAAGCGGAGTAAACATTACAATGTCATCAATTCGGTTAATGAATTCAGGACGTACACTCTGTTTGAGCAATCCTAAAACTTCAACTTTAGCAGCTTCAGTTGCGCTTTCAATATCTTGCGTAGCTTCAAACTTCTCTTGAATAATATGGCTACCAATATTGCTGGTCATAATTATAATGGTATTCTTAAAATCTGCCAAACGCCCTTTGTTATCAGTAAGCCTACCTTCGTCCAACACTTGAAGCAAAATATTGAAAGTGTCCGGGTGTGCTTTTTCAATTTCATCCAAAAGAACTACCGAGTAAGGCCTCCTTCGAACAGCTTCGGTAAGCTGCCCGCCTTCATCATAGCCAACATACCCAGGAGGTGCACCCACTAATCTACTTACGGAATGCCTTTCTTGGTACTCGCTCATATCGATACGTGTCATCGCTGCTTCATCATCAAACAGATATTCGGCCAACGCTTTGGCAAGCTCTGTTTTACCTACTCCCGTTGTACCTAGGAAAAGAAAGGAACCTATCGGCCTGTTGGCATCTTGAAGTCCGGCACGGCTTCTACGAATCGCATCAGAAACCGATTGTATGGCTTCTTCTTGTCCTACAACCCTTCTGTGCAGTTCGTCTTCTAGCTTAAGTAATTTTTCACGCTCGCTTTGCAACATTTTTGTAACTGGAATGCCTGTCCATTTTGCAACCACTTCAGCAATATCGTCGTTGGTGACTTCTTCTTTTATCAAGCTTTTTCCAGAAGCCTGTTCCTCCTGAAGCTTTTTCTGAAGGGACTCCAGTTTTTCCTGCGACTCCTTTATTTTTCCGTAGCGTATTTCAGCAACTTTTCCATAATCACCATCCCTTTCAGCACGTTCTGCTTCCAATTTGTAGTTTTCAATATTCTCTTTTGTGGTTTGAATATCATCTACTACATCTTTTTCGCTTTTCCATTTGGCAAATACTTCATTTCTTTCCTCTTTAAGATTGGCCAAATCGGCATTAAGTGATTTTAGTTTACTCTCATCATTTTCGCGTTTAATGGCAGCAATTTCAATCTCCAATTGCATGATTTTACGGTCGAAAACATCCAATTCCTCCGGCTTAGAGTTAATCTCCATTCGAATTTTAGAGGCCGCTTCATCCATTAAATCAATAGCCTTATCCGGTAAAAAACGATTGGTAATATATCGTTGCGACAATTCTACCGCAGCGATAATCGCTTCATCTTTAATACGGACTTTATGATGGGTCTCGTACTTTTCTTTTATTCCTCGGAGTATAGAAATAGCACTTTCCGTATCGGGTTCGTCCACCAAAACTTTTTGGAATCTACGTTCCAGCGCTTTATCTTTTTCAAAATACTTTTGATATTCGTCTAAAGTAGTCGCTCCAATGGCACGAAGTTCCCCTCTGGCTAATGCTGGTTTTAAAATGTTGGCGGCATCCATAGCACCTTGTCCACCACCAGCACCCACCAAAGTGTGGATTTCGTCTATAAAAAGAACGATGTTTCCATCAGAAGTTGTTACTTCTTTTATAACCGCTTTCAATCGCTCTTCAAACTCACCTTTGTATTTAGCGCCGGCAATTAAAGCTCCCATATCCAACGAAAAAATTTGTTTTTCTTTTAGGTTTTCGGGAACATCGCCTTGAACAATTCTATGTGCCAAACCTTCTGCAATAGCAGTTTTACCAACACCTGGCTCCCCAACCAGCATTGGGTTGTTTTTGGTTCTTCGGGAGAGGATTTGGAGTACACGACGTATTTCTTCATCACGGCCAATAACAGGGTCTAATTTTCCATCATTGGCTAGCTGATTAAGATTTTTTGCGTATTTATTTAAAGAATTATAAGTGTCTTCTGCACTTGCAGACGTTACTCTGTCTCCTTTACGTAACTCTTCAATGGCACTTTTAAGTCCTTTTTCGGTTACGCCTTGGTCTTTAAGAATTTGGGCAATTTTACTGTTGGATTTAAAAATGGCCAATATTAAATGTTCTACTGAAACAAATTCATCATTCATCTTTTTCGCGATGATGCTTGCTTCATTAAGCGCTTTTCCGGCTTCCCGTGAAAGCATAAGTTCGCCACCTTCTACTTTAGAAAAACTGTTTAAGGTGCTGTCCAACACTTGCTTGAGTAGGGTAACATTTACATTCAATTTCTTCAGAAGAAAAGGCAACACATTTTCATCAACCTCAAATAAGGCTTTAAAAATATGCTCGTTTTCAATTTGTTGATGTCCATATCCTTGCGCAATTTGCTGCGCTTGTTGTATGGCTTCTTGAGATTTTATGGTAAAATTATTTAAGTTCATTATATTTAAGTTTTATTATCGACATTTGTATAGCAATTAATATTCCGATTTAAAAAACTGTCTTTTTGACATTTATTTTTGAAAATCGAATGACTTTTTGACGGATTGTTTTGCAATCACAATTAATTTTCACATCTATAATTTATGAATTTTTTTAAATCATTCTTTGGCGAAAATCAAGAAAAAAATAACAAATCCCTGGCGTGGAATCCTCTAACCGAAGTTTCTCAGTTTGATACCATTGAAGAGGAATCTAAATCGAAATGTGTGATTGTCTTTAAACATAGCACGCGTTGTGGTATAAGTAGGTTTGCGTTGAGTAATTTTGAAAGTGCATATTCAATTTCTGAAGAAGATGCTAAACTTTATTTTCTTGATATTTTGAGCAACAGGGATGTTTCCAATTCTTTTTCAGCTCGGTTCGATGTAATACATGAGAGTCCGCAACTCATCATCATTAAAAATAGAAAGGCTGTTTATAACGAATCCCACGGACAGATAGACGCGGAGAAAATAGCGGAGTTTATTTGAGATATTTGGATGATAAAACTAATTAGAACCGATGCTTCTCACCTAGATTTTCAGCATTTGGTTAAGCATTTAGATGTGTATTTGGCAAAAATGGATGGCGATGCTCATGCATTTTACGACCAATTCAATAAAATAGAAAACCTGACGGAGGTTGTTTTGTGCTATAAAAATGAAAAACCGGTTGCTTGCGGAGCATTCAAAAGTTTTGATAAGGATACCGCTGAAATTAAACGAATGTACGTCGACCCAAACTCTAGGGGCGAAGGCGTAGCATCTGCCATTTTAAAAGAGTTGGAGAAATGGGCTGTTGAGTTGGGATTTAAAACGGTAATACTTGAAACAGGAAGCAAATATGAAGATGCCATTGCGCTGTATTTAAAAAACGGATATAAGAAATTCCCAAATTATGGGCAATATCAAGGAAGCGATTTGAGTGTTTGCTTTAATAAAGTTTTATAAAAGTAAAAGCCCCTTTTCTACTAGAAAAAGGGGCTTGTTTTTTATCTTAAAAACTTATTTTTTGTTCTTTTTAGGATTGAACGGAGGCAATAGTTTGTTGGAAACTTCACCAAAACCAATTCTTACCTTATCGTTTTTGCAATAACCGCGCATGGTTACCGTATCTCCATCATTTATAAACTTACGTTCGCTGCCGTCTTTCATTTTAATTGGCTTTTCGCCTTTCCATGTCAACTCCAACATAGACCCATATGAGTCTGGCGTAGGCCCGGAAATGGTTCCGCTTCCCATCATGTCACCGCTAATTACGTTGCAGCCATTAATGGTGTGGTGCGCCAATTGTTGCGACATGTTCCAATACATGTATTTGAAGTTGCTTTTTGTTACCGTAACAGGTTCTCCGTTTTCAGGAGTAATAGCAACTTCTAGATTTATGTCATAACTTTTCTTTCCTTTAAAATGAAGGTAGGGAAGTGGTTCAGGCTCTTGCTTAGGGCCCTCAACTTTAAAAGGTTGCAAAGCGTCCAGCGTTACAATCCATGGAGAAATGGAAGATGCAAAGTTCTTCGCTAAAAATGGACCTAGCGGAACATATTCCCACTTTTGAATATCCCGAGCACTCCAATCGTTAAACAGGACCATCCCAAAAATGTAATCTTCAGCTTCTTCAACAGGAATAGGTTCTCCAAGGTGGTTCGCATCGGTAGTAATAAAAGCCATCTCCAATTCAAAATCTACTAATTTTGAAGGGCCAAAAACAGGTTCTTTGGCATCGGCTGGCATGGTTTGCCCTTTTGGTCTTCTTATAGGAATTCCGCTAGGAACAATAGAAGAGCTTCTTCCGTGGTAACCAACAGGTATGTGCAACCAGTTTGGCAGCAAAGCATTATCGGGGTCCCTAAACATGGTACCTACGTTTGTGGCATGTTCTTTACTACTGTAAAAATCAGTATAATCTCCAATCTGTACCGGCAATTGCATTTCAATTTCATCTAACGAAAACAACACGATTTTGCAATGTTCCTCATGGTTTTTTAAGGTTTCATTGTTAGCATCAAAAATCTCTGCAATCCGGTTTCTAACAAGTCGCCACGTTTTTTTTCCGTCGGAAATAAAGTCGTTTAATGTGTCCTGAAGAAAGATGTCGTCTGTAAGCGGAATCCCATCAAAATATCCTAATTGATGCAAAGCACCAAGGTCGATGGCGGTATCGCCAATTCGAGTCCCGATGGTGATAACATCATCACGGGTTAAAAAAACACCAAAAGGAATGTTTTGTATGGGGAAATCAGAATCTGGGCTTACCGGGAGCCAAGACTTTCTATTTGGATTGTTTGCTGTATCAGACATGACAATTTTGTTAATTATTGTTTGATAAATTAGGATTTAAAGGTATTAATTTCTACCAATTTACCGAATCTATTTTATATTTTTGACCATTCTTTAACGAAATACTCCCAAATGAAACATTCTTAGTTAATTCTAAGTTGTAAAAGGGAATGATTTTACGGATGTTCCACCTGCCTGCCGTCAAGGGAGGTGTAAAACTTGAAAAGACAATTAAAAAGAGACACATGAAAAGAGACGAACAGATTTTTGATCTTATAGCGGCTGAAAAGAAACGCCAACTAGAAGGGATTGAGCTTATTGCTTCAGAAAATTTTGTAAGCGAACAGGTAATGGAAGCTGCAGGTTCTGTACTAACCAATAAATACGCCGAAGGATACCCAGGTAAACGATATTATGGTGGTTGTGAAGTTGTGGACGAAGTAGAAACCATCGCTATTGAGCGCGCAAAAGAACTTTTTGGTGCAGTTTATGCCAATGTGCAACCGCATAGTGGTTCGCAGGCAAATACAGCTGTTTTCGCTGCCTGCTTAAAGCCAGGTGATAAAATTCTAGGTTTCGACCTTTCTCATGGTGGACACCTTACCCATGGGTCTCCAGTAAACTTTTCTGGAAAATTATACAATCCTGTTTTTTATGGGGTGGAAAAAGAAACAGGACGATTAAACTATGATAAAATAGCGGAAGTTGCCAAAAAGGAACAACCAAAATTAATTATCGCCGGTGCATCGGCTTATTCAAGGGATATCGATTTTAAAAAGTTTCGGGAAATTGCCGATAGCGTTAATGCTATATTGTTGGCAGATATTTCCCACCCAGCTGGTTTAATTGCCAAAGGTGTGTTGAGTGACCCAATTCCACATTGCCATATCGTAACTACTACAACCCATAAAACGTTGCGTGGACCTAGAGGTGGACTAATACTGATGGGTGAGGATTTTGAAAATCCGTTTGGATTAAAATTGAAGAATGGAAATTTAAAAATGATGTCTTCGCTGTTGGATAGTGCTGTATTCCCAGGGAACCAAGGAGGGCCACTGGAGCATATTATTGCTGCTAAGGCAATTGCTTTTGGCGAAGCTTTAAGCGAAGAATTCTTGCATTACATAGTTCAGGTTAAGAAAAATGCCGCTGCCATGGCGAAAGCGTTTGTTGAAAAAGGTTATAATATTATTTCTGAAGGAACGGATAACCACATGATGTTAATCGACCTTAGAAATAAGGATATTTCTGGAAAAGAAGGGGAAGAGGCTTTAGGGAAAGCTAACATTACCGTTAATAAAAACATGGTTCCTTTTGATGATAAGAGTCCGTTTGTAACTAGCGGAATCCGAATAGGAACGGCTGCAATAACCACTCGTGGATTGGTAGAAGAAGACATGGAAGCGGTTGTAAATCTTATTGATGAAGTTTTAATGAACCGTGAAGATGATACCAAAATAGAGGCTGCCAAAAATCACGTGTATCGATTAATGGCGCACAGACCTTTGTTTAAGAGTTAATTAAATATATTTTTATATAGTAGAAGGGCTCTAATCTTTTGGTTAGGGCCTTTTTACTTTATTTGTATTCCTGTTGTTGTAAAAGAAAGGCCTTGTTGACCAGCAGTAGAAATCATCACAGCCTCAAAATGAGGTGATGGAGTTCCTTTTTTAGTAACCCAGTTGAAAATAAAATTCCCGCCCGGTCCACCTTGGTTATCTTCACTTGCAATTACAATCTCCAAAGTTTCCAGCGGTGCCATAAAAATAGGTTTTTTCATATAAGACCTAATTTGTTTACCGTTTTCATTGTAATAGTTCGCTTTAGTGATAAAGATGGTGTCTGTTTCACTAATGTTCCGCATACTTACGGTAGTGGTTAGATTTTGTTTTGCATCTTGGGTGTAACTGTAGATTTGGGAATAAACCGATAAATACGTTTTCCCCTCTTTCAAAGAGTCCTTGCTGGAAATAGTTGTTTGTCTTTGTTCCCAATTTATTTTAGGATTGTTTCCTGCTTCAGAAGTATTACCATCTTCACAGGAGAATAGTGATAGTGTCAAAAATACGGTAATTGTGTATTTGTATACAAGTAAGTTCTTCATGGAATCGAAAAAAAATAAATATACTAAAATTTGAATTGAGAAGATAAAGAATCCGAATTGCAGCACAATAAAATGTCATCAACAAAATATTTTCAAAATATGACTAGATTGATAATTACGGACTAAAAATGGTAGAATATTGTTATTTATCTAAATTTATATTCATAATTTAATGATTTTAACCAAACTACACCCTAAATGATAACCACTACCAATCATTTATTTCAAAAAATATTTACGTTATTCTTACTACTAAATTCTTTTGTTTTACTTGCTCAGCATGCAGATCCATCTACAGAGAGCATTACCTTGGAAAACCCAATTAGCATTTCTTATTTGAAAAAGAAATTACCTAAAAGCGGCCCAAAACTTATTTTAAATGAAAAAATTGCTCGGAAGTTAAGGAGGGAATTAAAGACAGATCCGGTTGTTCAAAATATGTATGAAGCTATAAAGCTTAATGCGGAACAAATTCAGAAGAAACCATTATTGAAAAGAGAAATGGTTGGCAGAAGATTATTGGCAACTTCAAGGGAGATGCTATATAGAATGAATGTACTGGGTATGGTTTATTTCATTGAAAAAGATCCTGAAGTTTTGAAGAGAATAGATGCCGAATTGATAGCCGTTTGCCAATTTCCCGATTGGAACCCTTCCCATTTCTTGGATGTAGGTGAAATGGCCTTGGCGGTATCTATTGGCTTAGATTGGACTGTAGGTAATTTGCCGAAAGAAACGCAGGCAATAGCAAAAACTGCATTAATCGAAAAAGGATTAACTCCAAGCTTTCCCCAAGGAAACCAACATTGGTGGGTGACTGCCGAAATGAATTGGAATCAAGTTTGTCATGGAGGTGTGACAGCCGCAGCCATTATGATCGCTGATGTAAATCCAGAATTGGCTGCCAAAACCCTGCACAGAAGCTTGCAATACATACCGCAAGGGCTCATGGCGTATGCTCCCGATGGTGCCTATCCAGAAGGACCAACGTATTGGGATTATGGATCGATGTATACGGTAATAACAATTGCTATGCTAGAAAGTACTTTTGGTACTGATTTTGGCATTTCTAAGGCACCAGGATTTTTGGAAAGTGCAGATTACAGAGTTCTTTCTGCGTCGCCAACTGACCGTTTTTACAATTATGCCGATAGTAAAGAAATTCGCCCCAAAAATGGCGATATAACTTTAGCTTGGTTTGCTTCAAAAACAGGTAATAATGTATATCTCGA
This sequence comes from Galbibacter mesophilus, assembly GCF_023721415.1. Taxonomy (GTDB): domain Bacteria; phylum Bacteroidota; class Bacteroidia; order Flavobacteriales; family Flavobacteriaceae; genus Galbibacter; species Galbibacter mesophilus. Next base: position 265,097 of record NZ_JAMQVC010000002.1, read on the forward strand.
AAAAGAACGATTTTTGATTCCTATTTCTGAAATGGAACCGCTCGATAGACATGCTGGTATAGGGTTAGTATGGTTGTCTCAGTTCAATCAAAAAAGTGATCATAACGTTCCCTTAGCTTGGAGAGGAGATGGTTCTAATCCAGTGGTTTTTATTAGAGGCGGGGAGGAAGATCCTGCCGGGTATTATTTAGGTTGCAAAGGAGGAAAAGGAACCAATAATCATGGAAATATGGATGCTGGTTCTTTTATTTTTGAATTGAACGGAATTCGCTGGTCGGTAGATCTTGGTATTCAGAGTTATAATAGTATAGAAAAAACTGGATTTAATTTATGGGACGACTGTCAGGATTGCCCGCGATGGACGTTGATTTCAAAAAATAATTTTGGACATAGTACCTTGAGCGTTAACAACGAATTACATAAGGTGGACGGACAAGCATTTTTTACGGAATTTCAGCAGAAACCCTTTCCAAAAGCTACATTGGACATGTCTGCAACCTTTGACGGTCTTTTGAAGAGTGCGTCCAGAACCTTTATTAAAGATTCACCTTCCTCTTTAATTATTGAAGACACTGTTGTTAAAAATGACTCAACTGAGTTAATAACTTGGCAAATGATGACTACGGCAGAAGTAGAAATTACCCAGGGTGGAGCTTTGCTCAAAAAAGATGGTGAACTGTTAAAACTGGAAAATCTCTCACATCCTAAAATTTCGGTTTCAATTGTGCAATTAGACCCGCCACCTTTAGAAATGGATAAGAAAGTGGAAAATTTAAAAAGGATTGAGTTGCGAATCCCAGTCTATCTACTAACGGAGGGAAACAATACAATAAAGGTTCGGTTGTCTGATGGAAAATAGACACAAGCTTATTCTAAAGTTAAGCTTGCTTTTTGCTCATTAACTCAGCTGCTTTTCCGCGCCAATCGTCTCTTTTTATTCTTCCCGGGAAAAACTCTATCAGTTCTGTAATGGTTTCAATATCTTTGTCAGTGAGACGGCTAATTTGTTCGTATTTGAAAATACCGATGCTATTCAATTTCTTTTCAATAAAGCTGCCAATGCCATCAATTTTTTTCAAATCATCTTTAGCATCTTCCGAAGCAATTCCGATACTGGAAAAGTCTAATTTAGGAGTTGCATTGCTTTTTGTGATAACACCCAATTTTAAATCGGTTTCCAGCGCCATGCCGCTTCTTCCTCGTGTTTGAACAGCTTTTATGGTGTTGTCTTCCGTAAAAGAAATATTATTATTTTGAACATGATTGGCCAGTCGGCTTTTTTCAACCTGAATTTTCTCTATTTCACTTTGATATTTATGATTTTTTAGAGCCCTACCAATAAGTAAACCTAAAATGAAGGCTATAATGGCAATGGCCGGAATAAAATAAGGAGAGTCAACTGCTTCAATCATTATCAGGGGGTGCTAGGTAGTTGGTTATAAGTTTAATAGTTCACTAATTTATAAAATAGGGATAAAGTTTTCAATAAAAGCGATGCAAAATTTTGAAAGAAACCAGCTAAAAATCATAATTGCATTAAAAGTAAAGCGCAAAAAAATCCCCGAAAGCAGATGCTCACGGGGATCATAAAATTAAATCAGGTTTAATTTTTAGTTAGTTACTCTTTTTCAATTCATCTCTAACTTCCAAATAGAATTCGTTAAAATCAGGATGTAAATGAACCAACGTATAATCTTGTCCATTGGATTTTGTAGTTACTTTTAATCGGTTTCCTTTCACTTCGTACTCCTCTTCAAAAAGTTTTGCAACTGAAGAAGCCCTAAGTGCATTGATTCCCCAATCGCCTCCGCCGGTTTCAACAGAAACACTTAAGGTTTCATACTTTTTTAAAGTAGCAGCAATTCTATTGATGAAATCCTTCGCATTTTCTTCAACTACGGAATTTCCCTCTTTAGAACCGAATAAATATGGATTGTCCATTTTTACAATAATAGAGCCTTTTTCAACTCCAACTTGTGCATTTTCGCCTAAAGTTCTTTTAAAATCAGTCAAAACTGCAAAGGCAATTGAATCTTGGGAGCTAAAATTATCTCGAATACCTTTAATTTGATTTTCTTTTTTTCTAAGTGCCTCCAAAGTTCTGCTAATGCTGTTGGATTGTTGTTTAGAAGTTGATAGGAAGTTATTCATATTGTCTAGAAGCCCCTGGTTTGTTTCCTTCAATGAATTTACTTGAGCATCAAGACTTGCAATTCTATTTTGGGCAACAGTAAGTTCACCTTCTGTTTTTTTGCAATCTTTTAAGCGCTCGTTCAATTGCGAAACTTCTTCTTTAAGTTCTTTTCTACTTTGTGCACTAATAGGGGAAGCAATACCTAGCATAACTAAAGCTAGTATGAAAGTAATAATTCTCATGGTCATTAAATATTTAATAGGTGTATTAAAACGGAGCACAAGATATTATTTTTTTCAGAATTAGAGATGGTAAGCACAAAATCCTTTAAAATTTTATTGGGTATAAAACGGTATCGTTTTAAATTTAACTTTTATACTTTAAAACGATAGATTTTATACTTTTTAATGAAAAAACTAAAATATAATTTGCATTTAATTTTTTAAATCAGTTAAATTTGTGGAAGAATAAAAAAACAATGACAATTTTTACATCACATCATCACCATTTTCATGCATTCGCTCAGGCGAGGTGATATTGTTATGTGTGATTTTAACATAATAAAAACCCGTTTGAGTATTCAAACGGGTTTTTTTATGCTCTGTTTTAAATGAAAACAAAAATTGAGAAAGATATTTTTAGAAAGATATGGAAGAAAGAAAAATAAAAATTGCGATTCAAAAATCGGGAAGACTTAACGAAGATTCATTGAAAATTCTTAATGATTGCGGAATTTCCATCGATAACGGAAGAGATCAATTAAAAGCCTCTGCACGTAATTTTCCATTGGAAGTTATGTATTTAAGAAACGGCGATATACCTCAATACTTAAGGGATGGAGTGGTAGACTTGGCTATTGTAGGTGAAAATCTGCTTATAGAAAAAGGGAAGGACCTTCAAATAATAGAAAAATTAAGGTTTTCCAAATGTCGTGTTTCTTTGGCGGTTCCCAAGGGAAGCAGTTTTAAGTCCGTTAAAGATTTAGAAGGAAAAAAAATTGCAACTTCTTATCCTAATACCGTAAACGAGTTTCTTCAGCGGGAAAAAATAAATGCCGAATTACATATTATCAATGGTTCTGTTGAAATTGCTCCAAATATTGGGTTGGCAGATGCTATTGTTGATATTGTTTCCAGTGGAAGTACGCTTTTTAAAAACAACTTAAAGGAAGCCGTAACTATTTTAAGAAGTGAAGCAGTTTTGGTGGCACCACCGCAAATCGATGAAGCTATTAGACCTATTGTAGAAAAACTTAAATTTAGGATTCAGTCGGTCTTAAAAGCGCGAGATTCTAAATATGTCTTGCTGAACGCACCGAACGATAAAATTGATAAAATTATTGAGTTGTTACCGGGAATGCGTAGTCCAACTGTACTCCCGTTGGCGGAAGAAGGTTGGAGCTCTATTCATACGGTTATCAACAAAGATCGTTTTTGGGAGATTATAGATGAATTAAAAGCTATTGGAGCAGAAGGAATTTTAGTTTGTCCGATTGAAAAAATGGTTATTTAAGTTCTTTTAAAAGTCTACTCCGTGTAACTTGATTTGGCAGTTTGCCGATATTTTATCTGAAGGTAAAGTCAGGCGGGCAGCGAAATTATTTAATTAAGAAATTATGCAGAAAATATATAATCCAGAACAAGAAACGTGGGCCGAACTTTTAAAAAGGCCAACCAAAACCGTTGAAGATATAGAGGAAACGGTTAATGAGGTGTTTAATGAAGTTAAAACCAAAGGCGACAATGCCGTTAAAAAATACACCAGTTTGTTTGATGGGGTATCATTGGACAACAATTTGGTTTCTTCAGAAGAAATTGAAGAGGCTACTAAAAAGGTTTCAGAAGCATTGAAAGAAGCAATTTCCATCGCAAAAGAGAATATTGCTAAATTTCACAAAGCCCAAAAAACAGATAAAGTTTCTGTAGAGACGACCAACGGAGTATCCTGCTGGCAAGAAAAAAGGCCCATTGAAAAAATCGGACTTTATATTCCTGGGGGAACGGCACCATTGTTTTCTACCATTTTAATGCTGGCCGTACCTGCCCAGATTGCAGGATGTAAAGAAGTTGTTTTATGTACACCTCCAGACAAAAAAGGAAAGGTAAATCCGGCTATTTTATATGCTGCAGTTTTGTGTGGAGTAGATAAGATTTATAAAGTAGGAGGAATCCAAGCCATTGCAGCAATGACTTTTGGCACGGAAACCATTCCTAAAGTGTATAAAATATTTGGACCTGGGAATCAGTTTGTAACGGTTGCCAAGCAACTGGCTACCCGTTTTAATGTTGCTATCGATATGCCAGCCGGACCTTCAGAACTGTTGGTAGTGGCAGATGAAACTGCTAATGCAGCTTATGTCGCTTCCGATTTATTGTCGCAAGCGGAACACGGAACCGATAGTCAGGTTATCTTGGTTTCCACTTCGCAGGATTTCTTGGAAGATGTTACTACTGAAATCAATGGGCAAATCAAAGATCTGCCTAGAGCTGCAATTGCTGAAAAGGCTATTGAAAATTCACGTTTTATTTACTTGGATAGCGATGAAAAAGCATTGAATTTAATCAATGAATACGGTCCGGAACACTTCATTGTGGTTACTGCAAGCGAAGATTTTTATGTGAAGGGTGTAACGAATGCAGGTTCTGTTTTTATTGGTGATTATACGCCGGAAAGTGCGGGGGATTATGCTTCTGGAACTAATCACACACTTCCGACAAATGGCTATGCCAAACAATACAGCGGAGTGAATTTAGACAGCTTTATGAAGAGCATGACTTTTCAGAAAATTTCAAAGGAAGGAATCAAAAATATCGGTCCGGCTATTGAGTTGATGGCGGATGCAGAAGGATTGGGAGCGCACAGGAATGCTGTTTCGCTTCGTTTAAAAGATATAAAATAGCAATGGTTACAAGTTTCAATATATACACGCTAGTGCGGGAAAACGTTCAAAGAATGAAACCGTACTCTTCTGCAAGAGATGAATTTAAGGATTTTAAAAAAGACATGGTATTTTTGGATGCCAACGAAAACCCCTTCAACAATGGTGTAAATCGGTATCCAGATCCGCAGCAATATTCACTAAAAGAACTTTTGGCAAAACAAAAGGGAGTAGAGGTTTCTCAGATTTTACTGGGAAATGGCAGTGATGAGGTGTTGGATTTGCTTTTTAGGGCTTTCTGTGAACCTAAAAAAGAAAATATAATAACTTTGCCGCCTACGTATGGAATGTATAAAGTTTTGGCAGAAACCAACGCCGTTCAAAATAATGAAGTGTTGCTTACAGATGAATTTGAGCCCAATGTCGACAAGATTTTGAACACGATAGATGAAAATTCTAAACTTTTGTTTCTCTGTTCTCCAAACAATCCCACAGGAAATTCGTTTAAAGTTGAAAACATAAAAAAACTGTTGGAAAATTTTAACGGACTTGTAGTAATTGATGAAGCTTACATCGATTTTTCCAATGAAGAGAGCTGGGTTGGGCAATTGCGTAATTATCCTAATTTGGTGGTCACCCAAACATTGTCTAAGGCATATGGAATGGCGGGAATTCGTTTGGGTATTTGTTATGCTTCGGAAGAAATTATTTCCGTTTTAAACAAGATTAAACCGCCGTATAATGTAAATGAACTAACCCAGCAACGTGCGTTGGAACGTGTAGCAAATGAAGATTTTGTGAAAAACGAAATCAATCAAATTTTAAAGGAGCGAACTGTTTTATGTGATTCGTTGCGTGAAGTTAGTTTTGTTGAAAAGATATATGCTTCAGATGCAAATTTTATACTAGCAAAAGTGGATGATGCCAACAAACGATACAAAGAGTTATTGGATAAGGGTGTTGTGGTAAGAAACCGTTCTACACAACCACTTTGCGAAAATACACTTAGATTCACCATTGGAACACCTGAAGAAAACCAAAAATTGATAGCAGCTTTAAAGGAATTGTAATGACAAAAAAAGTACTTTTTATAGACAGGGACGGGACGCTTATAAAGGAACCAGCAGATGAACAGATTGACTCGTTCGAGAAATTGGATTTTTATCCGCAGGCCTTTACGTACATGCGTAAAATTGCCGAAGAATTAGACTATGAATTGGTTATGGTAACCAATCAAGACGGTTTAGGTACGGAAGTGTATCCAGAAGACACTTTTTGGCCAGTCCATGACTTTATAATGCGATCTTTTGAAAATGAAGGCGTTGTTTTTAACGAAGTTTTTATCGACCGTACATTCGCAAAGGATAATGCACCCACAAGAAAACCGAATACAGGATTGCTGACAAAATACTTTTCTGATGAGTACGATTTAAAAAGTTCTTTTGTAATCGGTGATCGATTAACGGATATTGAATTGGCAAAAAACCTCGATGCCAAAGGTATTTTTATAAATGATGAAAGTTATTTAGGCGCCAATGAAATATCTGTAAAGAGAACCGATTTAGATTCGTGTATCGCTTTGGAAACGGCTAGTTGGAAAGCAATTTATGAGTTTTTAAAATTGGAAAATCGCACGGCGGAAATAAAAAGAAAAACCAACGAAACCGACATTTACATTAAACTGAATCTTGACGGTACAGGTAAGAGTGAAATCAGTACAGGTTTGCCATTTTTCGACCATATGTTGGATCAAATTTCCAGACATGGACAAATGGATTTAACCATACAAGTTAATGGAGATTTAGAAGTAGATGAACACCATACCATTGAAGACACAGCAATTGCTCTTGGAGAAGTTTTCAGTAAAGCGTTGGGTGATAAACTGGGAATTGAACGCTATGGTTTTTGTTTGCCAATGGACGATTGTTTGGCGCAAGTGGCTATTGATTTTGGCGGAAGAAATTGGCTGGTGTGGGACGCAAAATTTAAAAGGGAAATGATAGGACAGATGCCTACCGAGATGTTTTATCATTTCTTTAAATCGTTTACGGACGGAGCAAAAGCCAATATAAATATTAAAGCTGAAGGCGTAAATGAACACCATAAAATTGAAGCTATTTTTAAAGCATTTGCGAAAGCAATTAAGGTAGCAGTGAAAAGAGACTCAGAAAAAATGATTTTACCGTCCACTAAAGGAATGCTTTAGGTGAGAAATGTAAATTACTGGTAATCATTTTGATAAAATTTAATTCAGAAAATAAGTTATTAGTGATTTTTAACTGAAAAGTTCTAATTCCTAATACACAATTTGTAAATAGTGAATATAACAATAATAGATTACGGAGCGGGAAATATACAAAGCATAAAGTTTGCTTTTCAGCGGATTGGAATTGACCCTCAGTTGACGGATGACCCAGAAATTATTAAGAAAGCAGAGAGGGTAATTTTTCCCGGCGTTGGGGAAGCGAGCAGTGCCATGCGAAAATTAAAAGCAACTGGTTTGGATACCCTTATACCAAAACTTACGCAACCCGTTTTGGGAATTTGTTTGGGCATGCAGCTAATGTGTAATAAATCCGAAGAGGGAAATACAAAAGGTTTGGGTATTTTCGATGTGGACGTTAAACGCTTCAGTAATAAGGTGAAAGTTCCACAGATTGGTTGGAATCAAATTTCAAACTTAAAAACAGATTTGTTCGAGGGTATTTCCGAAGAAGAATACATGTACTTGGTGCACAGCTATTATGCGCCACTTTGTGCGGAAACCATTGCCACATCGCATTACGAATTGGATTATTCATCGGCATTGCGAAAAAATAACTTTTATGGAACGCAATTCCATCCTGAAAAAAGTAGTTTAGCAGGACAAAAGGTTTTAGAGAATTTTTTAAAGTTAAAAGTACAAGGGTAGAAGTACGAAGTTGTAAAAACATCTAAATGAGCCAGAATAATTTACTGGATAGGACAAAAAAATTTGCAATTGATTGTTGGAATTTTTGTTTTAAAATCCCAAAATCTAGAGAATACAATGCGTTTGTAAATCAGTTAATACGAAGTTCAAGTTCTGTGGGAGCCAATTACAGAGCATCGCAGAGAGCCAAATCTACTGCTGATTTTATCAATAAACTAAAAATAACCGAAGAAGAAATTGATGAAAGCATTTATTGGTTAGAAATATTCGAAGCCATTTCGTCTGATAACACTTCAGAAATAAAAACATTAAAAAAGGAAGGTAAAGAGCTTTTAGCTATAATAGTAGCTTCAATTAATACTTCCAGAAAAAATATGAAAAAAAAATCGTTTTAAAGTTTTACGAGCGAAGTTAAACGTTCAGTGTATTCTTAACTTCTAACTTCTAACTTCTAACTTCTAACCTCGTACTTTTAATTTCTAACTTCTAACTTAATAAAATGAGAATTATCCCAGCGATAGATATAATTGACGGAAAGTGTGTTCGGCTTTCCAAAGGTGATTACAACACCAAAAAAGTGTACAACGAGCATCCACTGGAAGTGGCAAAGGAATTTGAAGCTCATGGAATTGAGTATTTACATTTGGTCGATTTAGATGGAGCCAAAAGCAAGCATATCGTAAATTACAAAGTGTTGGAGGCAATCGCTTCTAAAACAAGTTTGAAAATTGATTTTGGTGGCGGATTGAAATCGGATGAAGATTTGAAAATTGCTTTTGAAAGTGGCGCGAAACAAATTACTGGAGGAAGTATTGCGGTAAAAGAACCAACAGTTTTTGAGAGTTGGATTGAAAAATACGGTAGTGAAAAAATAATTTTGGGTGCCGATGCCAACAATGAAAAAGTAGCTGTTTCCGGTTGGTTGGAAGAATCAGAGGAAGAATTACTTCCCTTTATTGCCAAATACCTTCAAAAAGGAATAGAATACGTAATTTGTACAGATATAAGCAAGGACGGTATGTTGCAAGGTCCTTCATTCGAACTTTACCAAAAGATTATAGAAAATTCAGAAAATATAAAACTGATTGCTTCAGGGGGGATTTCAACTTTTGATGAACTTCCGAAACTGGCAGAAATTGGCTGCGAAGGCACCATTATTGGGAAAGCAATTTACGAAGGTCGCATCAGCTTAAAACAATTGGAACAATTTATCCTCGGAAATTCTTAAATTAAGAATGTTTTGAGGATACTTTAAATATGAAATTATGGAAGTAAAAGACAGTAATGGGAATGTTCTAAATGATGGAGATTCTGTTCATTTAACCAAAGATTTAAAGGTTAAGGGGATGTCTAAGACCCTAAAACGAGGAAATGTTATCAAGAATATCCGTTTAACGGGTAGTCCTGAAGAAGTAGAATGTAGGGTTGGCAAGAGTACTATCGTTTTAAAAACCCAATTTTTAAAGAAAAGTTAGATGCTTACAAAGAGAATTATTCCTTGTTTAGATATTAAAAACGGCCGAACGGTTAAGGGAGTCAATTTTGTTGATTTAAGGGATGCCGGTGACCCAGTGGAGTTGGCAAAGATTTATGCTGAAAACGGTGCGGATGAATTAGTGTTCTTAGATATTTCTGCTACCGAAGAACGTAGAAAAACATTGATAGATTTGGTGTTGCGTGTTGCAGAACAGGTGAATATACCTTTTACTGTTGGTGGTGGAATTTCTTCCGTTGAGGATGTAGATCTTTTGTTGAAATCGGGAGCAGATAAAGTGTCGATTAATTCTTCCGCAGTTAAAAATCCGCAACTAATTAATGATTTATCAGCAAAGTTTGGGAGTCAGTGTGTGGTTGTAGCGATTGATGCCAAACAGATAAACGGGCAATGGAAAGTGCATTTGGTAGGCGGTAAAGTGCCAACAGAACTGGATTTATTCGATTGGGCTAAGGAAGTTGAACAGCGTGGAGCAGGAGAAATTCTATTCACCTCCATGGATAATGACGGTACTAAAGATGGTTTTGCAAACGAAGCTTTGGCTCGATTGTCTACAGAATTGAATATTCCCATAATAGCATCTGGCGGTGCAGGTAAGATCAATCATTTTACGGATACATTTAAAGATGGAAAGGCAGATGCAGCTTTGGCAGCTAGTGTTTTTCATTTTAAAGAAATAGAAATCAACGATTTAAAAAAGGAATTAAGAGATAATGGTATAGCTGTTCGTATTCCCTCGTAAATGCGGACCTAGTTGGGACGAACCTATGTGTTCGTCCGCATAAAGCCAGATTCATATCCACCATTCCATAACTATCAAAAAAACAAATAATGCAATTAAATATAGATTTCAATAAAAACAATGATGGGCTTGTCCCGGCGGTCATTCAAGATGAAAAGACGAAAAGTGTCTTGATGTTGGGATATATGAATGAAGAAGCCTACCAAAAAACCATTGAAACCAAAAAGGTTACTTTTTTCAGCAGAACAAAGCAACGACTTTGGACAAAAGGGGAAGAAAGTGGAAACTTTTTAGCACTAAAGGAAATAAAATTAGATTGTGATAACGACACCCTATTGGTGTATGTTAATCCGGTGGGGTCCACGTGTCACAAAGGTGATGATACCTGTTGGGCGGAAGAAAATGAAGCCAAATTTGGCTTTTTAAGCGAATTGGAAACCATAATTAAAAGCAGAAAAGAAAATGCGGAAGATGAGAAAAGCTATGTAGCCTCATTGTTTCGAAGCGGGATAAATAAAATAGCACAAAAAGTAGGTGAGGAGGCTGTTGAAACGGTTATTGAAGCAAAAGATGACAATGCTGATTTGTTTTTAAATGAAAGCGCCGACCTGCTTTTTCACTACCTAATTTTGCTACAAGCCAAAGGTTACACTTTGAAAGATATTGTAAAAGTACTTGAAGAAAGGCATTAATATCATTTTCTTTTTTCAATAAATCTCAAATAGGAACTGGTATAAGTTTATTATTTTTAAAGAATAACGTTTTGTATTCATGAAGAAAGCCAAGCTAAACTTAAAGAAAGTAATTCCGAAGCCATTTAAATCACTGAAGAAAATAGGGAAAGCTCCCGGTACGGTTACGTATATGGGTTTGCGGCAAGACGGTGTTAATAAAGTTGCTGTTACCGATTATGCTGATGATTTTTACCAAGCCGGAGTACTTGAAAAGGTAGAAGATGCTTTGAAATTTAGGGATACCGATACGGTTTCTTGGATAAACGTGCAAGGGCTGAGCAATGAGGCTGAAATTGAAAAACTAGGAAAGTACTACCAAATAAATCCGCTTGTTCTTGAAGATTTGGTTAACACCAATCAGCGACCGAAGATTGATGAATACGACGATTACATTTTCTGCGTGCTGAAAATGCTTTATCTAGATGATTCTTTAAAACTAGTTACCGAACACGTTGCTTTAATTCTTACCGAACATGCAGTATTGCTTTTCCAAGAAGTAGAGGACGATGTTTTTACAGGGGTTAGGGAAAGGTTGGCAAATAAATACGGCCGAATACGAACCCGAGGAGCTGATTATCTTTTCTTTGCTTTGACAGATGCTATTGTGGATCAATATTTCGTGATATTGGAGGATTTGGCGAATCAAATAGAATTGTTGGAAGAGCAGGTTTATAACGATCCAGAGCCGGAGATTGCTAATAGAATACAGGCTTTGCGAAAACAAGTGATGTCTATAAGAAAAAGCATTGTTCCAGTACGGGAAATTACCAATCGACTGGTTAAAACAGATCACCGATTATTTCAACCAGAAACCAAGTTATTTTTAAGTGATATTCACGACCACAGTATTCAAATACACGAAACTTTGGAGATGTTGCGGGAGATGAGTATGAGTCTCATGGAAATGTACATGAGTAACGTAAGTAATAAAATGAACGAAGTGATGAAGGTTCTTACCATCATGGCAAGTATTTTCATTCCGCTTACTTTTATTGCCGGTATTTACGGAATGAACTTTCAATATATGCCGGAACTCGACAACCGCTATGCCTATTTTATCGTTTTGGGTATTATGTTCGTAATTCTGGTCGGGATGCTTATATTTTTTAAACGGAAGAAGTGGCTTTAGAGAGTGAAAAAGTTAAAAGTTAAAAGTGAAAAATGAAAAGTGGATTGTGAATAGTTAATGGTTAAAAGTGAATAGTGCAAAGTGAACAGTCAGTTCCCACTACTCAAATTACCCTTTAATAATAAAATTAGACATCATAATTAATGCGGCTAGTACCAACCCCATGCCGATAAGTTTTTCCAATGTGTCGTTTTTCATTTTCAGGTTTAATTGCTGTCCGATTACGGCTCCAATTGCAAATCCTAAGATGATGGGCCAAGCTTTAGATAAATCTATGTGTCCGAGCATATAATGGGTAAAAGAACCCGTAGTGCTGGTAATTACAATCATGAACAAAGCTGTGGCTGTCGCTATTTTTGCAGGCATTTTAAATACTTTCAGCATGATAGGGGTTTTTAGGAAACCACCACCAATTCCAAAAAGTCCGGCAAGGGTACCCGCCAGCAACCCAAAAAACATAACCATCCAAAGGCTAAACCGGTAAGCTACATGATTTTTGAAATTCTTTATGATGTATCTTGGTGGATAAGTATTCAGGGTATAGAAAAATCCTCTTTTGCGCCTCCGTTTGCCTTTTTTGCCTCTCTTCAGAAAAAAAGAAACACCCAAAAACAAAACAAGCACCGCAAACAAAACCTCCAAGCGTTCTGCGGAAATATAAGAAAGCAATAAACTCCCAACAACTACACCCAAAATAGTGGGTATTTCCAGTAATATTCCCATTCTAAAATCCACAAAGCCCTCCCTTCGGTTTAAATAGGTAGAAATGAGCGAGGAGGGAATTAAAGAGAGCATGACCGATCCCACGGCTGTTGCCAATGGAAAATTAAAGATGGTAATAAGAATGGGAACCATAAAAATACCCCCGCCAAAACCAACTACAGAGCCAAACATGCTTATAGTGATACTAATGAGGATTAAAATAATGGTAATGATAACGGCCGTATCCATAGTTGAAATATTCGGTAATATTACAAATTTAGAATATTTCTTTTGTAAGAAAATCTATTCGGTAAATAGGGTAGTGCTAATCAAATAAATCAGAGGAAAGATAACGATCACCTCGATCACAAATAATCACTACGATAACACCTTTATCGATGGTTTCTGCTAACTTCAAAGCAGCTGACACCGCACCACCACTGCTCATACCAGAGAACACGCCTTCTTTTTTGGCAAGTTCTTTAGCCATTGCTCGCGCTTCGGTTTCACTTACTTCAATAACTTGATCTACTTTTTTCGGATCGAAAATTTTAGGCAGGTATTCTTCTGGCCATTTTCTAATCCCTGGTATTCTAGATTCGTCTGTGGGTTGAACGCCAACAATCTGTATTTTATGGTTCTTTTCCTTTAAAAATGTTGAAGTCCCCATGATAGTTCCCGTGGTGCCCATAGAGGATACAAAATGAGTGATTTTTCCATCGGTATCACGCCAAATTTCGGGTCCGGTTGTTTTGTAATGCGCTTTCCAATTATCATCATTTCCAAATTGGTTCAGCATTACATACCCTTCATTTTTCACTTTATTTTCTGCATAATCCCTTGCGCCTTCAATACCAACATCAGCCGGGGTAAGGGTAAGTTTTGCACCGTAGGCACGCATGGTTTGTATACGTTCTTTAGTGGAATTTTCTGGCATTACCAATTCCAAATCCAAATGAAATAAACCGGCAATCATTGCTAAAGCTATTCCTGTATTACCACTGGTAGCCTCAATTAGTTTTGTTTTTTCAGAAATATCGCCTCTCTCCAAAGCGCTCTTGATCATATTATATGCTGGACGATCCTTAACGCTTCCTCCAGGATTATTTCCTTCCAATTTAAAGAGTAAGGTTACGTTTGGTTTGTTCAGTAAAACTTTGGAGGTAACTAAAGGGGTATTTCCAATTTGGTCTAGTATAGATGTACTATTCATGAGTAGTAGTCTTTATTTTAATATCTGGGGTGTGAGACACCACCGAGTTTGCGGGAATGGACTTTGTTAACCAAACATTTCCACCAATAATACTGTTTTCGCCAATAATGGTATCCCCACCCAAGATGGTAGCATTGGCATAAATGGTTACGTTATTTTCTATGGTTGGGTGCCTCTTGGTATTTTTAAGGGTTTTAGCCACATAAAGTGCGCCCAAAGTAACTCCTTGATATATTCTTACCTGATCTTTTATAACGGCGGTTTCACCAATAACAATACCCGTGGCATGATCTATAAAGAAAGATTTGCCAATCTTTGCGCCTGGGTTAATATCAACCCCCGTAAGTCGGTGCGCATATTCTGTCATAAGCCTTGGAACCAAAGGAAAACCAACTTGGTAAAGCTCATGCGCCAATCTATAAATCGCGATGGCATAGAATCCGGGATAGCATAAATATACCTCTTCCTGAGAGAGGGCTGCGGGATCATCTTCTACAAAAGCCAGTGCATCCAAGTTTAACAGCTCTAAAATATGTGGTAACTTGGCAGTGTAATTTTCCCACACTTTTACGCAAGGTTTTTCTACATCCCAGCATGCTAGTTCTACCAATTCTTCAAAAGTAGTTTCCAGCTGTTTCATGTTTTCTGCCACTGGGGTTTCAGCATCAAAAAGGGTGTAGAAAAGTAAATCAGTAAACTTTTCTGCCGTTTCTTTTAACCTGAATTTTAAATTGGGCTGTTGCTTGTGTTTTATAATGCTCTCAACAATAGAATTTCCCATTACGTTTTCTTTTGTATCAAAATTAAGAATAATTAGTTCTTATGTGCCTTCAATTTCTATAACTTTATAAATCTATAACAAAACTTTTAAGTCGTATGTCCATTACTCACATTTCACCTTCTGCCTATGTTTTTTTAAAGTCGCTTAAAAAGAACAACAACCGCGATTGGTTTGCCGACCATAAAAAGGAGTTTAAAAAGGAAGAAAAAGAAGTGAAGCTTTTTTATAATGAGTTGCTCTCGGCACTTAGAACACACGATGAAATAGAAAGCGTAAAGATGTTCAGAATTTATAGGGATGTACGTTTTTCGGCCAATAAACAACCGTATAAAGAGCATTTTTCTGGTGCTTTTACAAGACTGAAACCAAGATTACGAGGCGGTTATTATCTGCATATTGAACCCGGTAACACCTTTCTCGCTTGTGGGTTTTGGGCTCCCGAAAAAGAGGATTTAAAGAGAATACGACAAGAATTTGAGATTGATGCTTCTGAAGTTAGGGAGATTTTAAACGAAAAGAATTTTAAAGCAGCGTTCGGTGACTTGGAAGGGGAGGAAGTAAAAACAGCGCCTCGCGGGTTTGATAAAGAACATCCTGCTATTGATTTGATTCGGAAAAAGCAATTCATCGTAACGAAAAAGTTTTCGGATAAGGAAGCGACTTCACCTGGTTTTTTAGAAAAGGTAAACGACTCATTTAAAACTGTTCGCCCATTTTTTGATTATATGAGCGAAGTGCTTACCACCGACTTAAACGGAGTGCCTTTGGTCTAATTTTAACAGTTTATGCTTTAGGCAAAGTGGGCCTTGCTAAGCAATAAGTGGTTAATGTTGTAGCTGAAGTGTATATTGCTAACCAACGAGCCGATATTGTTTTCAACAAAGAGCTTCCTGAAACTCCCAGAGTGGATGTTGCTTTACCCGGAGAGGTCAATGCTGCCGAGCAAGCAGGTGTTGTTGTACACGAAGTAGGTATTTTATTTATTGTGAAAATTATACAGCAATCGAATCCCAGTTCTTCTGTATCATTTTTTTCACCAAGTCAACCCTTACAATCCTTAATTAAGGATTAATAAGCGTTGGCAGTGATTAAGTTAATCAAATTTGAATACAATATTCCGCAACCTTTTTAATAAAACATCATCTTTAAATAAATCTGAATCATGCAAAAAAGAATTTATAAAATGCTGCTACTAGCAATATTATCTTTGGCTTTTAATTCTTGTAGTAATGATGATGATAATATTGAAAGTCTAAGTTTGAGCGGAAATTACAACGGAATTTTTACGGTTGAATATTTAAACGGAGACAAATTTTCAAATCCTGTTACTGTAAAATTTAGCAGCAACAATAATTATCATAGTAGCGGAAACGGAAATAAAAATGATTTTTATCCAGCTGGTGGAAATGGTACTTATGAAATGAATAATTCTAAAATCATTTTCTCTGATTCTAATATTTGGTTAGCTCATTTTGACTGGAATTTAATTTTAGCTGGAGAATATGAATATTCAAAAAGCGGAAATGAATTAATTATTTCAGCTTACAGATCTAAATTCGGATTATATAGATATGAATTGATAAAAGAACAATAGCAGATATAAAGAATGCTAAGGCTTCTTATTAAGCTTTCTTTTCAGCTCTAATTTTACATTTCGTTCCCAATCATATTTCAAAATACTCAACATTACTGCGTCTGATCGTCCATTTCCATTAGTTGCCGGAAAGATTCCGCGTAAAACACCTTCTTTTTTACATCCAACACTTTGCATTGCCGCAATGCTTATTTTGTTTTCTGCATAGGCTGCAAGTCCAATTCTTTCAGCTCCCATTTTCTCAAAGGCAAATTCAAAAAGTAGGTATTTGCAATGTTTGTTAAGTCCAGTTCCTCGAAATTCCTTACCATACCATGTATATCCTAATCGTATAGCTTTTAAAGGAGGAACTATCTCACAGTATCTTGTGCTACCTGCAAACTTATTTTTGACCTTGTCAAAAACGATGAAAGGATAATCTTTTTTTGCTTCTCTATTTTCAATGGTAGCACGGATATATCTAGTAAGATTTTCAATCCCGTTTCCTTTTAAAAAGGAGTATTTCCAAATGTCCGTTTCATTCGCTATTTCTATTAAATTTTCAACGTGTTCAATTTTTAGAGGACTTAATTTTACAAAATCATCTTCTAAAATATAGTCTTCGTTAAAGTCAAAATTTAACATGCGATTTGTTTTGAAGCATACACAAAAAAAGAGACAACAATGCAACTCTTACACCAATTAGATGTAAAATTTAAATACTGAATGGTCAGTTGCTGTTAAAAACCAATTTCTAGGCGGTAAAGCCTTTTAAAGAAACTGCAGTCGTCTAACTAAACAAATACCTCGCTTTCCAAAAGTTGAATTTGGTCTTTGAGCCTTTCAACAACAATATTCATCATTCTTTTGTTCAGCGCGGATGAATTTTCAATGTACGTTAAGTACTCTTCAACACTAAACTGACCGATAATCATTCCTTTTAAAGAATTTCTAAACTTGATGTCTTTCTGAATGGCATTCTCGATGTAATGGAAACGTTTTTCTAGGGAAAAAGTAAAGAAAACCCCTTTGTGTTTGTTGGCATAATTTTTAAAAGCTTCAATTAATAAATCATTTTGCAGCTTAATCACCGGGCGCAACGTAACGTTTTGAAAACGCTCGTCTTTGCTCATGGAATCATAAACTATTGCTGATGGAATTTCGGGACGTACACTAAGTAAATCCGATGTTCTGGTGTCCATAATAGTGAAGTTTTCTTAAAGGTATAAATTTATTTAGCGCTTAAAATGAGGTAGTTTGCATACTTTTCAACGATGTTATAAACAATAACATTCCTTTAAGAAGATTCGCTTCTTTAAAATAGTAAATTGATTAAAAATTTTTCTATGATACATTCCACAAATCCTTATACAGGAGAAAAAATATATAGCTTCCAACCTTTAACTGCGGAAGAAGTTTCAGAAAAAATAGCACATTCAAATGAAGTTTTTAAAGATTGGAAACAAACCACTTTCCAGGAACGGGCAAAGTTGATGATGAATGCAGCCGATGTGCTTGAAAAACGTAAAAAAGAATACGGAAAGGTGATTTCCGAGGAAATGGGAAAGCCCATTGGTCAGTCTATTTCAGAAATAGAAAAGTGTGCTTGGGTTTGCAAGTTTTATGCTAAAAACGCCGCCAATTTTTTAGCTTCCGAAGAAATAAAAACAGACGCTGAAGAAAGCTTTGTAAGTTATGAGCCCTTGGGTGTTTTGTTGGCAGTAATGCCGTGGAATTTTCCTTTTTGGCAAGTCTTTCGGTTTGCAGCCCCTGGATTAATGGCGGGGAATGCCGCTGTGTTAAAACATGCTTCTTCTGTTATGCAAAGCGCCAATAATATTCAAAAAGTATTTGAAGAAGCTGGATTTCCAAAAGGATTATTTCAAAATTTGGTGATTGGCAGCGATAAGGTAGAAGCCATTATAGAAAACGAAATTATAAAAGCGGTTACCTTAACAGGAAGTGAGCCTGCTGGGAGTTCGGTGGCCGGTTTGGCCGCGAAGAAAATTAAAAAGGCCGTATTGGAGCTTGGTGGAAACAATGCTTTTATTGTTTTGGATGATGCAGATTTGGAAAAGGCAGTTGAAGTAGGGGTAAATGCACGGTATCAAAATACGGGTCAGAGTTGTATTGCCGCCAAAAGATTGTTGCTTCAGGAAGGCATTGCCGAAGAATATTTAGAAAAATATATTGACAAAGTGAAGCAGCTAAAAAGCGGGGATCCATTGGTTTCTGATACGTATATTGGAGTTTTGGCCAGTGAGAAATTGGCAAAGGACTTGGAAAAGCAAGTGAACGAATCGGTAAAAATGGGTGCTAAAATTTTGGTGGGCGGAAAGCGTGATAAAGCGTATTTTGAACCAACTGTTATTACTAACATATCGGAAGAAATGCCCGTCTTTAAGGAAGAAACCTTCGGACCTGTAATTGCCGTACAAACCTTTAAAGATTTAGATGAAGCGATCGAAATATCCAATAATTCTAAATTCGGATTGGGGGTTTCGCTCTTTACGGAAGATATTGAAATGGCTAAAAAAGTTGCACCTAGATTTAATGAAGGAGCCGTTTTTGTGAATGAGATGGTAAAATCCGATCCCCGATTGCCTTTTGGAGGGGTAAAATCTTCCGGTTTTGGCAGGGAATTGAGTAGCTTTGGGATTAAGGAATTCACTAATATAAAAACGGTGTACATAAAATAGTTTAAAATGAAGTTTGGTAAAGTAGATAATCCGGAGAATATCGATTTCAGCATTCCTGAAGACCACCCTGAAACTGCCGTGGTTTTGAATAAGTATAAAAATGATAACAATCCATTTAATGTATATGTTGGCTGTGCCAAATGGAATAAGCAGGATTTAAAGGGGTTTTATCCACGCGGAACAAAAGATGAGCTTCAATATTACGCTACGCAGTTTAATTCCATTGAAATGAATTCTACTTTCTACCGAAACTTTCCTGTGGAACAGTTTGAGAAGTGGTATGAAAAAGTGCCAGCGGATTTTAAGTTTTTTCCGAAGGTAAACCAAATGGTAAGCCACATGAAACGGCTTATCGATTCCGACAAATATGTGCCGGAATATCTGGATGGGGTAGTTCATTTCAAAGAAAAATTGGGAACTATATTCTTGCAAATGCACAATAATTTTGCTCCCAAAAATTTCGATAGGGTAGTGTCGTTTATTGAAAACTGGCCAAAAGAATTAAAGCTGGCCGTGGAATTTAGACACACCGATTGGTTTAATGATGAAAAAGTAGCTCAGGAACTTTATCATTTATTAGAAGAAAACAATATTGCCAATGTTTTGGTAGATACTGCTGGAAGAAGGGATTTAATGCATATGCGACTTACCAATAACGAAGCTTTTATACGGTATGTGGGCGCCAATCATCCAAGCGATTATGCCCGACTGGAAAGCTGGGTACAACGACTTAAAAGTTGGAAAGACCAAGGATTGAGTAACATTCATTTTTTTGTGCATCAAAACTTGGAAAAGGAATCGCCTTTGCTTTCAGCTTATTTCATTAAAGAATTAAATAAAGAACTGGGAACGAGCCTTACCGTCCCGAAAACCCAAAATGGGAAGAACGACCCTACGCTTTTTTAGGGTTCGTCCTATTATGGATTATCAATTCTTTTAGGTCCGATCCTGAAGGGCTTTCAAATATTTCCAAATCAAAATGTGGTACGGCTGCGATAATGTGTTCAAAGATATCTGCCATGATGCGTTCGTAATTCTCCCATCGTTTGTCGCTTGAAAATACATAGATTTCAATAGGGATACCTTCTGAAGTAGGAGCAAGGTGTCGTGTCATCATAAGCATATCCTTGTTCGTAGCGGGATGATTTTGCAGATACAGATCGCAGTATTTTCTGAAAATTCCCAAATTTGTTTGGTTTCGGCCGTTTACAATGTTTAAACTCTTATCAAACCCGTGTTCTTGGTTGTGCTTTTTAATGTCTTTTTGTCTATGATCGATATACTGCTGAACCGCTTGAATGGTTTGGTATTTTGCTAAATCTTCTTCCGTTAAAAACTTCACACTGGAAGCTTTAATGTAAATACAACGTTTCACCCTTCTTCCGCCGCTTTCCTGCATTCCTCGCCAGTTCTTAAACGAGTCGGAAATCAATGCGTAGGTGGGAATAGTGGTAATGGTGTAATCAAAATTTCTAACCTTTACGGTTGCCAAGTTAATTTCAATAACATCACCGTCGGCACCGTACTTTTCCATGGTTATCCAATCTCCAATACGAACCATATCGTTGGCCGAAGTCTGAATACTCGCTACAAAACCGAGAATGGTATCTTTAAAAATCAATAATAAAATGGCGGAAGCAGCACCTAAAGTGGTAAGAAACTTAAGGATAGAAAGTCCGGTTAATTCAGAAAAAGCAAATATTAATCCGAAGAACCATATAAAAATAATAACCACTTGGGCGTAACTGTCCAGAGGTTTGTCGTAAAACCTATCGGTTGTTCGCAAATAGTTTTTTACACTTCTTACAATACTCCTTAAAATATAAACTACCAAAAGGATGATGTAGATGTCGATTACCTTAAGAAAAAATAATTCCAATTCATGAAAATCGGTAAAAACGTATGGAATAAGATGTTTTATAAGAATAACGGGAAATATACGGGCTACGTACTTTGGGAAGTTACTCTTAACCAAATAATCATCAAAAGTAGTCTGACTCTTATTGGTAAAGGCATAAAAAAACTTGATTACAACGCTTCTCAGAATAAAATCGACCAGTAAAACTATAGTAGTTAATACCAAAAAATTAATCAATAGATTAATTTTTTGTGCTGTTCCCGTGGCGTAATCATTACTTATTAGCCAATCGTGTACATAACAACTTATTCTTGATAAAAACTCGCTTTTTTCTTCCATAAGTTTATTCCGTATTCTTTTGCAAAGTTAGTAGAAATGCAGGATTATCGTATAAAAGTCCCAAAAGTAATGTTAGTCTTCAGTTTTGAATTTCTTGCTTTTCTTTTTATCAGGATTTGAAAATAACCTTTTAAAGAATCCGTCTTTTTTTTCTGGATTGCAGTCCAAACTTTCTAAAACTTCTTCTGAAGGCTTTTCGAATTTAGCTCTTGTAATGGGATTAAACTGTTTTTCTTTAGTAAGTTTTTGATACCATTTGCCAAATATTGGCAATGCAGCGTTGGCACCTTGTCCCATAGCGGTAGTTTTAAAACCTATTTGATGGTTATCCAGCCCTACCCAAGTAACGCTTACCAATTGCGGAGTAATGCCTACAAACCAAGCATCTTTGTTATTCTGTGTAGTTCCTGTTTTCCCGGCAATATCATTACTTAAACCATAGGTGGATCGCAATCGGGTTGCAGTACCCGAATTAACGGTTGCTTTCATGATTTCCAACATGGTTTCTCGTGTCGTATCAGAAAAGGCTTGTTCCTTATTTTCTTTTTTTTCTTCTTTTTTCCATAGTTCATTTCCATGATTGTCTTCAATCTTAGTAATGAAATATGGAGTAGAAGGTACGCTGTTATTTACATAACTTGTGTAAGCTTTTGCCATTTCCATAAGGCTAACTTCCGCAGTTCCTAAAGCCAATGAAGGAACTTCTGGCAGGGTAGAGGAGATACCCATTTTTTGTGCTTGAAGTATGGTATTTTGAATACCTGCTTTTTCTAAAACCTTAACCGCAATGGTGTTGATGGAATTACTTAAAGCATATTCCATGGAGTAATTCATATAATCTTGGTCGTCATCTTCATCATTGGAAGCATTTTTAGGCGTCCATCCTTTTAAATTTTCGTATTCCACAGGTGCAATGGAAAAATAGGAACAAGGATCGATGCCATTTTCAATAGCTGTGGTATATACAAACGGTTTAAAAGTGGAGCCCACTTGGCGTTTACTTTGTATTACGTGGTCGTATTTAAAATACTCATAATTAATCCCGCCAACCCAAGTTTTTAGCGCGCCATCTTGTGGGTTTATAGCCACAAAACCTGTATTTAAGAATTTTAAATAATGCTGTAAACTGTCGATGGTGCTCAACGTGTCCTTTCTTTTTTCTTCCCAAGAAAATACTTCCATGGGTTTTTTCTTCTGAAGGGAATCCCAAATTTGTTCTTTGGGAAGGCCTTTGTTGGCTAATGTTTTATATGCTAAAGTCTTTGACAGCTCATCTTCCAGCAATGCTTTATTGGTAAGCCAAGGAGCCGATTCACCGTAACTTGCTTCAAATTCCTTTTGAAGCTTACTGATATGTTCTTTTACAGCTTCTTCTGCCAATTGCTGCATATCGTAATTTATGGTGGTATGTATTTTTAGTCCGTCAGTATAAATATTTATGGATGTGTCTTTCTTTTCGTTGTATTTGCGCAGCCATTCCTTTAAATAAAGGCGTACATGTTCCCTGAAATAGGGAGCTAAACCGTCGTTATAACTGTACTGTTGAATATCGAGTTCTAAAGAATCCTTTACCAAACTATCGTAAGCTTTTTCATCTAAATATTCATAATTTTTCATCTGACTTAAAACGACGTTTCTTCGTTGCAAACTGCGTTCAGGGAACAATTTCGGATTGTAGTAATACGTTGCCTTTAGAGAACCGATTAAAGTAGCTGCCTCGGTAGTGGAAAGTTGCGCGGTAGATTTATTAAAAAAGTGTTTAGCAGCACTTTCGATTCCGTAAGTATTATCGCTGAAAGGAACGGTGTTTAGGTAATTCAGAAGAATCTCTTCTTTGCTGTAAACATCTTCCAGTCTTTTCGCAATAATGGACTCCCGTAATTTGTGCACCACAATTCCGAGCGAACCTAAATTCTTTCTCGGATATAAATTTTTTGCTAGTTGCTGGGAAATAGTACTACCACCGCCAGAAGATTCGTCTTGCAGTAATATGGTTTTAAAAAATACTCTTAACAGACTTCTATTATCTACGCCATTATGCTCGTAAAAACGGGCATCTTCCGTAGCAATTAAAGCATGTATTAAATTTTCGGGAATACTGTCAAACGGAATCGGTTGTCTATCGTTTATGTAAAGTTTACCAAGCAATCGGCCGTCATCGGCAAGAATTTCAGTAGCTTGGTCCAAATCTAAATTTTCAAGTTCTTCTTCGGAAGGAATTGGTCCCCATGCACCGAGATAAACGCTGGCAATAAAAATAATAAAAAGCCCAAAAAGGCTTCCCAACAGTATTAAAATGTGTCTTTTATATTTTTTTAAGAAGGTTGTTATCATAGCATACAAACAAACAAAATATTTGATTTGGATAGGGTTAAATAAGTATTAAAGTTCGTTATGGTTTAGGCAAAAAAAATCCTGCTAAATAGCAGGATTGAGTTTTATAAAGCTTGCTTACCCAAGATACATTTTCAAAATCTTGCTTCGGGAGTTATGGCGCAATCTTCTAATTCCTTTTTCGCGGATCTGTCGCACACGCTCTCTTGTCAAATCAAAAACATCGCCTATTTCTTCTAAAGTCATAGGTTGTTGGTCCCCAATTCCATAGTTGAGACGAATTACATCTGCCTCTCTATTGGTTAAAGTTTCCAACGCTCTGTTTATTTCAATATTCAAAGAATCGTGCAACAAGTCTTTATCAGGATTTGGGGATTCCCCAGAACGTACAACGTCATATAAATTAGAAGTTTCACCCTCTTTCAAAGGAGCATCCATGGAAAGATGTCTTCCGGAGTTTCGCATAGATTGCTTTACGTCTTTCACGGTCATGTCCAATTCTTTCGCAATTTCTTCAGCAGAAGGAGCACGCTCGTGTTCTTGCTCTAAGAAGGAATAGGCTTTATTTATTTTGTTTATAGAACCGATTTTGTTGAGAGGCAACCGTACAATTCGGGATTGTTCCGCCAACGCTTGTAGAATAGATTGACGAATCCACCAAACGGCATAGGATATGAATTTAAAACCACGGGTTTCATCAAATCTTTTGGCAGCTTTTACCAAACCTAAATTTCCTTCATTAATTAAATCGGGTAATTTAAGTCCTTGATTTTGATACTGTTTGGCAACTGAAACTACAAAGCGCAAATTAGCTTTCGTTAATTTTTCCAAAGCAATTTGGTCACCTTCCCGTATCCGTTGTGCCAGCTCCACCTCCTCATCGGCGGTAATCATATCGATTTTACTGATGTCTTGTAAATACTTATCTAAAGACTTGGATTCTCGGTTGGTTACCTGCTTTATAATTTTTAGTTGTCTCATATATTTTTTTCTATAATTTAATTGTAACCTCGCATTAATAACCAATTTTTATCACAAAAGCAAGTAAAGTGGCCTTTTAATTGTGTTTTACATGATTATTTAGGAAATAATTAAGAAAAACAACCCAAATTGAAATTTAATTAAGATTTATTTATAAAAAAATGCCCGAGTAAATAATAAGATTTCTCAGGCATTCTTGATGTTATATTCAGCTTGGAATTACTTTATTTCCAACACTTCAATATCAAATGTTAAGTCTTTTCCAGCCAATGGATGATTGGCATCTACCACAATTGATTCATTTTTTACATCGGCTACAACCAATTGAATTTCTCTTCCTTCAGGAGTGCGGGAAACTAGTCCCATTCCTTTTTGAGGTTCAATATTTTCTGGTAATTCGCTTTTTGGAATTTCTTGAAATAACTCTTCCCTTACGTCTCCATAAGCTTCAGAAGATGGAATATTAATAGTCTTTTTTTCGTTCACCGACATATTTAAAATTCCGTTTTCAAATCCAGGAATTAATTGACCTTGGCCAAGAGTAAATTCCAATGGCTCTCTTTCCAAAGAGCTATCAAATACTTGTCCGTCTTCTAATTTTCCTGTGTAATGAACTTTAACTGTGTCGTTTTCCTTTACTTGACTCATACAAAAATTTTAATTGCGTTTGCTACTTTACAAACGATTAATTTTACTTAAAGTGCGAAACTACAGTAAATTAATGGAAAGACCATAGCATTAATGTTAAGTATTCCTAAAAGCCCTTACGCAAAGGTTTTCATAGACATTTAACTTCTCAATATGTATTAAATATATTGCTAAGAAAGAATGAAAAGGGAAGCCTCATTTGTTAATCTTGTGTTTAACACCCTATAAAATTTCATTCTAACCATAAAACTAGCTAAATTTGCACGTTTAACCATTTAGCTAAAGAAGAAGCATGTTTGTGATTGACGAAGAAGAAAAAAAGGAGCTGTACGATTACCAAAAAGGGGCCATAGACCAAATTTTTGACCGTATTCATAACCAGCCTCCTAATTATCATTTACTCTACCAACTGCCTACAGGAGGGGGTAAAACGGTTATTTTTTCTGAAATCGTACGTCGGTATATTCAGCAGTACAATAAAAAGGTGGTCGTTTTAACCCACCGAATTGAGCTGAGTAAGCAAACTTCTAAAATGCTTCGTGGTTTTAATGTAAAGAACAAGGTTATAAATAGTAAGGTTAAAGAGCTTCCCGACCAAAAGGAGTACATGTGTTTTGTGGCCATGGTGGAAACACTTAAAAACCGACTGAATGATAATAAACTAGAAATAGATGATGTTGGTCTGGTTATTATTGATGAGGCGCACTACAATTCCTTTAGAAAGTTACTCTCTTACTTTAAAAACAGTTTTATCCTGGGTGTAACGGCAACGCCGTTGAGTTCGAATATAAAACTCCCTATGAAGGATAATTACAACGAACTTATAATCGGGGAAGCTATAAAAACGCTTATTGAAAAAGGATTTCTGGCGAAAGCCGAAACCTATTCTTATGATGTTGGATTGGGTGCATTAAAAATTGGTATCAATGGCGATTATACCGTAAAATCTTCCGAAGCGTTGTATTCTAATTTGGAGATGCAAGAGAAGCTTTTGTTTGCTTACGAAGAGAAGTCCAAGGGAAAGAAAACGCTTATCTTTAATAATGGTATCAATACTTCCTGGTATGTTTACGAAATGTTTAGGGAGGCGGGTTACCCGGTTCGCCATTTAGATAACACGCATAGCAATAAAGAGCGTAAAGAAATCTTGAAATGGTTTAAAAATACACCGGATGCTATTTTAAGTTCTGTGAGTATTCTAACCACCGGTTTTGATGAACCTTCCGTAGAAACCATTATTCTTAACCGTGCTACGCGTTCCCTCACGCTTTATTTCCAGATGATTGGTCGTGGTTCACGAGTGTTGGAAAACAAAAGTAAATTTACCGTCATTGATTTGGGGAATAATGTTGCCCGTTTTGGTCTTTGGAGCGAGCCTGTAGATTGGCAACATATCTTTAAATATCCTGACTTTTACTTGGAGAATATTAAAGATGATGAAGAGATTGAGAGCAATTTTGTGTATGAAATGCCAGCTCAATTACGTAAAAAGTTTGATAAGACGGATGATGTGTCCTTTGATATTGAAACACTTTACGATGATGTGATTAAAAAAGGACTGCGCTCTAAAATTATTTTGGAAAAGTCTTTAAAGCAACACACGGAAATGTGTGTGGAAAATAGTGAAGATGCCTACGAGGCACGTATGCTTGCCATGGAACTTAAAGAAGATATCGATAGCCGTATTAAACGCTATTCGTATTGTATTAGTAAAAGCACTAAAAATTATAGAGATTGGTTGGCGGAAGATTATTTTAGGAAACTCAGAATGAACATTGTAAAAGAATATCAATCATAAATAAAAAAAAGAGCCGATTTCGGCTCTTTTTTATTTGTATTGTTTAGTATTTAATTATTTGCAACCACCTGTAAAGCCAGTAGCATCAAATGAAGTTTTTACGGAACCTTGCTTTTCTCCTTGTACCGCTTGTATAATTAAATCGTTTACACCGCTTCTTTTCGGACTGCAATATTCGAATAAGTAATAACTTTTTGCTTGTCCAGCTACGTTTTCAGAAATGTCTTCAAAAGTGTCCACCAACTCATCTTTGTTGCTGGCAACAGCCGTTCCTGTTTTTCCAATTCTCTCCAATACCTCGGCATCAATTTCATTTCCTAAACCAATAGTGAAGAAAGAAATATTTTCATCCGCGTTTTCCACTGTACTAATGGCGGTACTTTCACTTACACGAGCAGCTTGGTCGGTACCGTCGGTAAAAATAACAACGGAAGAAGCCGCTAAAATATCCTTTTCTTCGTTTTCCTTTAAAATATCATCTGCAATTTTGGTGGATTGTACCACGGCACCATAAAGGTTGGTAGAGGCATCAGTACTAATGTCTTCCGTAATTCCTTCCACGGCCATTTTTAAAGAATCTTTGTCTGTTGTGAGCGGATTTAATTCGTGCAGCATTTCTTCGCCGTCAAACCAATAAATTGCCATTTTAAACTGTTCGCTTGCCGCAGTAGGCATTACTTCGTCTATAAAACTTATGGAAGCTACTTTCAATTCTTCCAAGCTAGAACTTAAAACACTGTTACTAAGGTCTAAAACCAGAATGGTATTGGTGTTGAAAATCTGTTCGTTTGGTGAAATTCTGCTGAAGGCTTCGGAAGCTGAAATACTTCGCGGGCAATTATCGTTACTTCCTTGTTCAAAAATGTTGAAGTTACTCGCCTGAAGATTAGGCACTGCATTTCCTTCTGTATCATTTACTTTAAAAAATACTGAAACTTTACCGGGCAAAGTGGTAAATTCATCTTGAATAGTCAATTTTAAAGTAGCCTTTTCAAACCCAAGGCAATCTGGAATCCCTCCATCACTATTAAAATCATCATCTGATGACCCACAAGCTATAAGCAGTGAGGTAATTGCCAAGATACTGAATATTGATTTGATTATTTTCATATAAAATTTGCGTTTTTGATGTTGCTATTAAAACGTATCAAAAAGATTAAAATTATGTTACACTGCCAAATGTTTAACTTTTTATAAAGATTTAGCTACTAATTCTGGAATACGTATTTAAGTTGATACGCTTTAATATTTTAATTGTAAATAGTTGATAAAACAGTGTTTTGGTGTGAGAATCTAGTTTTGGATAATTTATTTACTCCCAATATTTTATTACACATCTATAATTCATCAAACGATGCTACCCCAATATTTGAATCTGCCATTCCGTAATAAAGAAACCATTTGTCTTTAAATTTTACCAATCCTTCCAAAAAAGTAACATTTGACATTTGTCCTTTTTGTTCCGAAGACTTTTCAGCATAAAAGAAAGGTTCTTTACATCTTTTAATTAAACATGTTGGGTCATTCTTGTCAAATAGGGCATAGCCACCACTATATGCATTCTCTGGGTATTTTGGATCTCCAGTTTTTGCATTATTTGCTCCGTTGTATATCAACAAAATACCCTCGTCTGTTATAATTGCCGGAGGACCTGGCTCAACAAGCTTGCTGTCAAAATTATGAAGTCTAGGTGTTAATGCGGTGGTTAAAACTGTTTGGGATTTTGGTATACTTACATCGTACTTCCCTTTTGAAATGTGTCGTAGCCTTTTTTCAACTATCTGGGTGTTAGTTACTGGCTCCCAATCTATAAGGTTTTCAGAGGTCGCCAGATATATATCCGATTCGCCCCAATACATCCAATATTTTCCATTTATTTTAGTTGCAACAAGTTCTCCGTCAATCTCTTTTGTAACAATAGCACCGGCCTTAGACCATAAATCACCGAATTCTCCGCTTTCTGCTTTTCCAAATGCCGGGCCGTGCTTTTGCCAGCTCATCAAATCTTTTGAAGTCGCTATGCATAAACGAGCAACATTGCCGTCAAAAGCAGTATAGCACATAATATAAACTCCATTGTTAGACTTTACTATACGCGGGTCTTCACAACCACCTTCCCATTCAAACCTCTTAAATTCATCATTGTCTGGGTAAAAAACAGGTTCTTCCTTTCTTTCAAAATTTATACCATCGTAGCTCCATGCTAGTCCTAAGCGAGAAGTTCCAGCATGAACACCTACAGTATCTTCTGCTCTGTACAGTAGATAAATCTTATTGTCCTTAACAATTGCTGCTGGATTAAAAACGTCTTTTTGTTCCCATAATATTTCTTGTTTCTGTATGGGGCAAAAGAATTTAGTATTCTCCAATGGCCATATAACTGGGTTCGTATTGTTTAATTTAGTAATTCCTTCGAAATATTTATCATTCTGTGCAATTATCCTATTATTAATGGTTAATAGTAGAATTGCAACCATTACATATCGTAGTCTTTCCATGTTTTAGTTTTGAAATATTTAGTTACTTGTATTTAACTACCGTTTTCTTTGTGATATTGAACCGTTACGTTATGTCTTCCGTCCAAATATTGGCTCCTAAAACCTCGAAAAAAATAATAGCGAATACATCGTTGCCAAACGGTTTTTATAATCAAACATAATCAATTTCGTTCGTATGTTCAGTCGATATTTTGTGTAAGTCAATACTTCTGGAAAGGTCGAAAACTATTCCTTTATCAGCATAAATTTGTGTTAGTAATTCAATTCTAGGCATAAATTTCAATCATGTCTGTTTACAAAATTTATATAAAACTTAAATTTAGTAAAGCTCTATGTTCAATTAACAATTTACATTCCTAAAACCTAAAATCAAATCCTTTCTGATAGCCATTTGTGGAAGGCATAAAAGTTTTGCGGTGCAACTCCGTGGCCAACAGGAAACTCTTCATAGACATGTTCCACTTTTAAGGATTCTAGAAAAGGAGGGGTTTTGCGAGCCCAATCAACTGGAATTACTTGGTCTACAGAGCCGTGCGAACAATAAAATTTCAGATTCGATAAATCCCTATTTTGGTAACCGTCTTTTATTATGGCAGTATTAATATAACCGCTAAGCGCAATTACATTGTTTACTTTTTCAGGATAGGAAAGTGCAACGGCGTAGCTTAAAATAGAACCTTGGCTAAAACCAAGAAGCGTAACGTTGTTTTTGTTAAGTTGATACGTTTCTACCGCTTCATCAATAAAAGTGGCGATAGCTTCCCTCGACTCAATGGCTTGCTTGTCATCACTCCATTTACCGTCTTCAGCATTAAAATGAATGGCGTACCAAGCATGTCCGTATGGCATTAAATTATAGGGTGCTCGAACGGAGATTATAAATAATTCATCAGGCAACTCTTCAGCAAAGGAAAATAAATCTTCTTCGTTACTTCCATAGCCATGAAATAGGAATAATGCCGGAGGGTTTTCCGTTTGTTTTTTGGGTTCCCTTATTATATGATGTAGTGATAATGTTTTTGTCTGCAAATCGTATTCGTTATTTATTGGCGCCGCCAAAGGGTATAACACCCCGAGGCTTGCCTCGAAATTAAAAACTTGTTTCTATAAAATCCTCATGTGCCTGCCTGAACGGCAAAGGCAGGCCCGCACCGAGGTAGTTTACTTGATAAAAGTAAACCATCGTTGAAAAAACTTTCCAACTAATGGTACTTCAGTGTATTTTTCTTGTAACATGGTTATAAAACCATAAATCCACAAAATGGAAATAAATATATAGAAAGGAAGGGTAATAAACCAAGTGTCAAAATACCCCATAACATAGCCAAGGACGACAAAAAGTAAGTTTAAACCTAATGCTTGGCGAATATGAAAACTGGCAAATGGATTTTGTTTATCCATATTTAAAATGTAAGCTATTAGCGTACCAAAAAAGGTGAAATACGCTATAATAGCATTTGTTTTTCCTTCGCGTTCTGGTTTAATTTCCATTATTCTTTAATGAGTATTTTGTTATTGGCGATAATTCCGTAAGCCATTCCTTTTAATTTCTCGCCCAAAAAAGCACTGTTTTTGGAAGTGGAAATAATATTTTCTTGAGTAAAACTATATTCTTTCGAAGGATTAAACAAACTCAAGTTTGCTTCAGCGCCTATTTTAATTCCTTCGGAAGGAAGGTTAAATCTAGCTTTTCCTGCCGTTAAACATTTTATGGTATTTTCCAGTGGTACAAGTTTGTTAAGAGCTCCAAAAGCACTTTCCAGTCCGATACTTCCGTACATGGCATGGTCGAACTCTACTTTTTTCTGCTCCACATCAATAGGATTATGGTCTGAAGTCACAAAATCGATGATGCCTTCTTCCAGTCCTTTCAACAAAACATCTACGTCTTTTTGTGTACGAAGCGGAGGCAGTAATTTATAGTTAGTGTCAAATTCTTCCAATTTGTCGTCTGTCAATAGCAAGTTGTGAATAGCTACACTACAACTTACATCTAATCCTTTTGCTTTTGCCTCTTTTATCAAGGCTACCGACTTTTCAGTAGAAACAGTAGGAATGTGTAATTTTCCACCCGTATATTCCAAAATAAACAAATCCCTAGCAATTTGAAGTTCTTCCGCCAAAGCGGGAATCCCTTTTAACCCTAACTTTGTGGCATTTGCTTCTTCATTTACAATTCCTTTTCCGGCAATTTTGTTTTCCTGCGGAAAGGAAATCACCAAACCATCAAAATTTTGAGCGTATTGCAGGGCTATTTTCAACAGATTAGGATTACTTATCGGGTGCTGATAGTCGCCAAATGCAACCGCGCCGGCATTTTTCATGTCATAAAGTTCAGCAAGATCTACGCTTTCACTTTTTACGGTAAGCGCCCCAATGGGAAATAAACTAGTGGCTTTGCCCGATGCTTTTGCTTTTAAAAAGCCAATATCTGCATTTGTATCCGCAACAGGATTAGCATTTGGATTAACTGCTACCGCTGTAAAACCACTCAATCCCGCTGTTTTAAGTCCGTTTTCTATGGTTTCCCTTTCTTCAAATCCAGGCTCACCAAAAGAAACACTGCTGTCAAACCATCCTTCGGAAACGTGTAGGTTTTCAAAAGTTACTACCGTGTAATCCTTTTCCTCGGAGATAGAGTCTTCAATTTTGGAAATCACTCCATTTTCAATAAGGATGTCTTTTGTTTTTTGATGATATTCGCTACTGGGAGCTATTATTTTAGCAGACTTTACAAGGATATTCATTTAAAATATTTTAGAATGAGCAGTTCGATGCACAACAGTATCAATGCAAAAATAACAAACCATTTCCAAAGCTCATCGACATTGTTTTCACTTTTTATATTTTTAAAAGTTTCTTCAATGGAAAATGTGGTATTTTCCGTTTCGAGTTGGGAAATATTAAGATAAGCGAGCTCACTTTCTTTCCTTGAGTGATTAAAAGCAACTTTCAATAAAGAATCATTTTCCTTGGCAACGGTATAAACGCCCGCATTGTTGGGTTGATTCTTAGCGGTTATTCTAACTCGGTTGTTAAAAGTTTGCTGTAGGGGTATAAATGAATTTTCTGAATTGGAAATTGTGAGTATTTCATCTGAGTTTAACGTTGCAGGCACATCGAAAATGTTGTCGTTTTCAATAGTGAAATTTAAGGTAGGAATAGAAAGGCTTTCTTTACCAATATTATAAAACGTAGGCACGATGAGCGGTGCATTTTGAAAATTGGTGATATTGGTATTTAAAGGTGAGGTAAAAACATACAAACCGTTGTTTTCAGCTAAAAAAGGGCTTCCATCCGAAAAGGAAATTGGACTTCCGAAATTTCCTGAAATCGAATAACGCAATGTGGTTTTTGGGTATTGAAAGTTGGTTACCCGCTCTTCAAAAACATTTTTGAACAAGGGATGGTCGAAAGCAATAGTGGTAATCTGGTTATCTTTTTGAATATTCTCCTTAAGTTGTAAGCTGCCTATGCTGCTAAAAAAATTATTGTAAGTGGGTAAACTTGATTTTTCAGAAGGGATTACAACCATTTTCATCCCGTTTTGCATGGCAGACGTTAACGCAGTGCCTAACGTGCTCGACAAAACTTTTAATTCGTTAAGGATAATAAGGTTTTGCTGCGGAATTATGTTAAAATCCAAATTGGAAACATTTACCGAACTATACTCGAATTCATCTTCCGTAAAAATACGTTTAAGAAAAGTATCATCTGCCTCGTTGATGGCCAGAACGCGTATTTTAGCCTGTTTATTTATGGTAAAATAAAGTTTATTATCGTATTGAAGTGCATTGTCTTCAATGGTTACGGTGCCTTGAATTTCTTTATTTTCTGCTGGAATGGTAAAATTCGCTATTGCTTTTCCATCTTTAAAATTAGCAGCAGTTTTGGCAATTAATTGCTTTCCGTTATACAACGAAATACCGGTATTTTCAGTGTTGAAATTACTGGACAACATTACGCCGCATTGATAATTGTCTAAATCTTTTTCAACAATATAAATGCTGTCTACGGAAATGTTATCGGTAACAGAAGGTTTTAACTGCACCCAATTTAATTTTATATCATTTAGAGAATCTTGTAAGGACTCCCTTTGTTGGAAATCCGAAATAATCAATAAATTTTTAATCGAATTTTCAGTATTGAAAAACTGTTTGCCTTTTAGCGTAATTTCATCCAAAGAGAGTTGTGAAGCCGAATAAGGGAGCGCTAACAACTCGTTTTTAATATCGTTGATGGTAACATCTTTAAACGTTTCCGTATTCGTAAATAGTGAAAAGGTTTCTTTTTCGGGGATGTTTTCAATCAATTGGGTAACAGCACTCGGCAACAATTCTCCTTTTGGTCCTTTCAATTGCATGCTGAATGAATTATCCAAATAAATAACTTTTTCTTCGGAAGTGGTGACAACATCTCTGTTAGAAAAATAAGGCTGGACGAAAGCCAAAACCAGCGCCGTAATTGCCAGCAAACGCGTGATAAGTACCAACCATTTTTTCAGTTTGGCACTTTTTCGGGTTTGCAAGTTCACTTTTTTCAAAAAAGCAACATTGGTAAAAGCTTCTTTTTGAAACCTTCGGAGTTGAAATAAATGGATAAGAATAGGAATTATGAATAGAAAAAGCGCCCACAGAATTTCCGGATGTTTAAACAGCATTCCTAAGTTTTAAAGATACTTTATCAAATATACAGCAAACCATCGTTGTTTTGCAAAATTTGGAAGGGGAATCGTTTGAAGAGTGGGAGTTGATTTTTGAGAGCAATTTTGAGGTCATATTTTAATTAAATTAATTCTTTTACTATTCTATCCATTTGATATTTTGTTAGAACAGGTTCAAAATATTGAATATAGTCATTCATTTCTTTTAGAAGCTTTATTTTTACGTATTTAAACTTGCCTTTTGGCTTATTGTTTATCATAACAATAAGATTTCGTATGGGAATTTGTTGCTCCCCCCAATGGTGATCATATAAAGTTATGTTTTCAGAGAGATATACATAAAGAGCAAAATTTGCTCTTTCAATTTGTTCTATTGGAGACCTTAAACTCAATGAATTAACTGATGATTTACTCCAATTCTTTGTTTCAATAATAAAAATTCCTGCTTTTGAAATCAAAAGATGGTCAATTTGTATAGAGTAAATCCTTTGATTGTATTTTTTGTAAAAAATCGGTCGAGGAAAATTCAACTTAAAATCATTAATTAAAACAAAATCGTCTGAAAGTTTTTTAATTTCTTTGACAACTAAGTTTTCTCCTATTGCTCCAGAAATTAGATTCTTTGAGTTTTCTAAAACGTTCCGGATATATTCTAATTTTTCTGTTTTAGGTTTTGTTTTTTGTTCTATTAAGTTCTGCTTTTCAATTTTATATTTCTTTATGAAAAGTCTATCATTCTCAATAGTTACGGATATTTTTTTTACTGAAGAGTTTATCAATCTAGCTCTATTTTTTACCAAACCCATGTATTGGTTTTTAATAAAATAGAGATTAAACTCCAAGACTATTTTTTTAAGAAGGTTTTTTCCTTTATAACTCTTAATTAGATTGATTTTCGTTTTTAAAACAGAAAGTGAATGATATAATTTTTCTTTTTCAAAATTGATTGTTTCATTTTTTATTTTAATGTTTTTTTCGATATTTCTGAGTGTATCAAAATATTCTCTTTCTAAATCTTTCGATGCTTCATTAAGAATTGCTAGCTTTTCAGTATTATAATTAGATAAAAAAGTTTTAATATCCCTTATAGAACTAAATATAAAAATTCCCCTATCCTCTAATTCGCATTTCAAGGATTTCAGTGATTCTATTTTTCCATAAACTCTAGCCATTTATCAAACTTTCAAATTATAACTAACAGTACTGTTTTCCCAAACCCATAAGCGTAGCAGTCTTGAATATTTTCTCAAACAACAGCTAAATGACAAACCTTAATTTAGTACTTCGCCGGTTTCCCTTGACTGGCAGTCGATTTTATAAACGTTCGAATATCTTCGTTTGCAGACTGTAAATCTTCTTTTCGTAAATACATCATGTGTCCGCTTCTATAGCCCTTAAAATGCAAGCGTTCCTTCATTTTCCCTGATGGATCCAATTGCCACATACTGTATTTGGTGTTAAAATAGGTGGTAGCACCGTCGTAATACCCAGCTTGGTAAAGCACTTGTAAATAAGGATTTTCCGCCAGTGCCTTGCGCAGATCTTCCCGCGTGTTGTCATCATCAAAATCCCATGGATGTACATCGCCAAACATTTGGTAGGGAGCATCTGTTTTAAACTTCAATTCCTCCTGAAGGTAATAATTGATAGCTGGCGTAAACGAATGCAGCCAAGAGGTTAGCTCGGCATTATAATCTGGGCGGGTTCCAGCGTCCATTTTGTCGATTCCCAAATAACGCGAGTCGAGTCTACCTACTGTATACCCGCGATCGCGCAGCAATTCTTTCCAAAAGAAAGATGTCGGCACATCTAGGTTGTGTTGCAGAATAGACTGTTTTGAAAGTCCGGAATAAGCAGCCATTTGGTTGGCTACCTCTGACTTTTCAGTATCCGATAGCATACTTCCCTTGGCCAGTGCTGGCAGTAGTGAGTTTATGGTATAATTTTCAACTTCAGGAAGAATTTCCAAAAGATCTTTTTGCTGTAAATTAGCTCCTAAAGCTTTTTGATGCCAAGCGGCAGCGGCATAATAGGGTAGGTTTAAAGCGGAAGAAACCGGCCCGCCAATTCGAATCACTTTATAATCTGCTGGAGAAACCATTATAACGCCGTTTAAATACATCCATTCTTGTTCTTGGAGTGCTAGGGCAAGTCCGGCAACTCTTGTTCCACCGTAACTTTCTCCAATTAAATACTTTGGTGATCGCCAACGGTTGTTGCGTGTAACAAAAGTGGTTATCCAATCAGCTAAATATTTTATATCGGCATTTACGCCAAAAAACTTTTTTCCTTCGGGGTATTTTCCTTCTTTATCCGCAACCATCGCAGAATATCCCGTATTAACTGGATTTACATACACAATATCTGCTACATCCAAAATTGAGTTTGGATTGTCTTTCACGCCGTAAGGCTGAATTGGGTAGCCTTCTTCATCAATATTAAGAATTTTCGGTCCCGTATAGGCCAAATGCATCCAAACCGAAGCAGAACCCGGACCCCCATTGAATGAAATAACTAAAGGTCTGGTGGTATTGTCATCAACATCCGTTCTATAATAATAAGTGTGGAAAAGCGTAGCGATTACATTCCCTTTTTCATCCCAAACGGGTAAAGTACCTGTACTGGCTTTATAAGGGACTTTTTCCCCCTGAATGGTCACTTGATGGGAAGTGGTAATTATTGTATCGGTGGGTATTTTTCGGTCTTGGGCTTTACTGAAAGAGACAAGTAAAATGAATATTGAGAGGGTGTATTTTAACATTTAAATTAGGCTTTAAAATATTGATTTCAAAGCCTAAAATTAGTTATAATTGATTATAGAAACCTATTATTTATTCAATTTCTTCTGGAATATCATCATTTAAAGTATGTAAAAATTCTATTAAATCTTTTTGTTCGATTTCTGTTAATTCCAAAGAATCAGGCGGAAGCGTTTGGTTGTCAAGGGAAATTCCTATCCCAGCACCACCGCCTCGGTTGTAAAAATCTATTACCTCTTTTAAATTCTTAAATACTCCATTATGCATATACGGAGCAGTCAGGGCGACATTTCGTACAGTAGGAGTTTTAAAAGCGAATCTCTTAAGTTCTCCACCGTGATTATTGTATTCGCCTAAATCCTCGTCGACCAAAGCATTTATAGTGTCATTTTTAATGGGAACGCCCAAAACTTCGCTTTCAGTTTCCAAGTAAAGGGGTGGGACGCTTCCATTGAATAGGGGGAAGAAGTGGCAAGTGGCACATTTACCTTTGCCCATAAAAATATTAAATCCATTGATTTCAGATGGAGTAAGTGTGACTTCATCCCTTAAATATTTATCAAACTTTGAGTTTATATGAGAGAGCGACCGAACAAAACTACCAATAGCCTTTAGCACATTTAATTCTGTTATGCTACTGTCTTTATTAAAAGCATTTGAAAAAGTTTTTTGATATTTTTCTGAGGTTTTTAATTTATTCATCGCACCGTCAAAACTACCATGCATTTCTTCTTTGTTATTAATGACCATTTTGGCCTGATCTTCTAAATATGCCAATCGGCCATCTAAAAAAATGGTATTTTGGTAAGCGGAATTTAAAAGAGTGGGGGTGTTTCTAGCCACGGCTCCATCTCCAGAAATAGCTGTTGTTTTATGATCTGCATATCCCTGAGAAGGGATATGGCAGGTGGCACAGGAAACTTTATCATTACCACTTAAAATAGGGTCGAAAAAAAGTTGTTTTCCCAATTCTATTTGCGCTTTGTTTGCATTCTTGTTGTAGGAAGGCGCGAAGTAGTTTTGATTGTAGGAATTTTTTTGAAAAAAATCTGATACTTCTAAATTTACAGCCGTAGTAAGTTGATTGTTTGGTATACCATTCCTTTGCTGAATTCGAAACAGTGTTTCGCAAATGGGAATACAATGATTTTTAATGAATTCCGCTCTGTTGAAAGTATTGAAATCGGTATTTTCTGAAAGATAATCAATGGCTTCAACGAAGGTTTTTTGCTCTTCTGAAGAAAGCTCCGTAAAAATTCCAACATAATCTCTAATGGCATTTAAACTAGCCTTAGTTTCCGGTAAGGAATAAAACGCTACGGGAGAATCGAAACCTGTAATGCCCTGGCTCATAAGTCGGAGCATATGCAACCGTAAAGCTTCAAAAATATTGGTTTCGTTTAATCCAAGGGTTTTTATTTCCGGTAGAAGAGCTTTTATATAGCCATTAAGCGTAGCAATTTCCTTAGTGATTTCGGTGGTGTCTATTTTTTCTGAAAACAATAATTCTTCCACAACCTGAAATCCTGTTGCATATAAAATTTTTCGGTTCGTATCGTCGAGATCGTTTTTGTCAATGGCCGCTCCATTTATTTTTTTTGAGTATTGGGGGTAGTAAAAGGCGAAAATCGGTTCTACTTTTTTATATTCCAGTCGGGCCCTATTAAATTGCTTCTGAAGTTCTTTTACTTCAAAACTACTTCGGGCAACACTGTCCATAATTTCGGTTGCAGTTATAAGACTAGCGTAATGATTATTAAGTGCCAATCTTGTTTTTTCAACCGGAGTTTGAAAAATGGCAACGGTATTTTCTTTGTGTTTTTTACAACTTGAAAATATGAAGATGCCAATTAAAAGGTGAATTAATAGCTTCATAAATAGGATATTATAGAAACGTCAAAATGAGCCTGAAGAATTATTATCAACAGGCTCAGAATGATGTTAAATTATTGAAAGTATTTTGAATAGTTATCTCGCCAAACCTTTAAGCAGCACAACTTCGCTTCCTTGGTTTTCGTTCGGACGAATGCTTCCGCCATCTACACCTTTGAATTCATCTTTTCTCCAAGTGTGTGTTTGAATACATAGCATGAAAGTATCGTCTATTCCTAAAGTTTCTGATACATCGATAAGCGCCCCATATTCCCAAGCACCAAAACGTGCGTCACGACCTCCGTAAATATCATCTCCGGCTCCGTTTCTATCGTGATCCAATTCAAAAACTACTTTCAGTCCACCAGTTTTAATATCGTATTGATAAAGGTAAGAGTCGTGTGTTTCGTCTCCATATCCGTTAGGATCTTCTTGAACATACACATAGTTTTTAGTAACACAAATATTATCTGGATTTTGAAATTCTTTTGCAATGCCATTTCTATCATCACCATCCAATACCAATGTAAGTTTTCCTTTAAGAGGATTGTTTTTATCCATCTTCAGTTTGTATACACGTCCGTACTTAGATCGCGAATAATCAGCATTTGCTCCGGAATTGTTCTGCCCTGTAACGTTAAAATATACTTCGCGTTCATTTCCATCTCCTTTGCGGTAATCGAGATCTTCAACACGTCCAAAGGCAATAGACATTAATTCTTCAGAATACATGTTGTTTTGTTCACCTGTGTTTGTAGAAGCATTAGGTACTTCAACAAATTCAACGTCATAAGTGTTGCCTGTGATCATATCCATTTCCCTAGTATTTTTATCTTTTCTTCTTAGCACAAACACTTTTCCGTTTTCCAAGTCGCCAGTTTGACTTACGTACATAGCTACTTGTCCGCCGTACGTGCCAGAGTCATCATCACCAATAATTATTACGGTAGCTCCTGGATATGCCTCTTTTGGCATTGGCATTGCATTTTCCGCGTTCCACCTACCTAATCCAGTAAGTGGTCTTGGCAAAGATGCATTTGTAAGATCATCACTTGGGAGTACTCCTTTAGATTGCGATTCTGGACCACTTTCTCCAGCTGAAATAAAAATAGGACCAAAACCGTGCACTTCTGGAGTAGCTAAAGTCGCGGAGCACACTCGAGTTCCGGATCCATCTGAATTTAAAACATAGGCTCCTTCAACAGGCTTAAAAGTTTTGTCGAACGTTATTCTGGATATAGCGTAATTGTCTTCGTTGTTTACGAAATAGGTGAAGTTTTCCCCTTCTTTTAGAAGTCCGGCTCCATCCGCAGAACCACCAAAAATATAATCAGGAGTACCTTCAAAAGTATCGGCACTACTAAAAAGAGAATACGTTTCAATATCCGAGAATCCGTCTTTTTTTAGTAGCAACGCTGGGGTTACTGAGTGGTTCTTCAAAACAATTTCGTCATTGTTTCCTCCGTCTCCACCTCCATCTCCTGGATTAAAATCATCAATATATTTACAAGATGATAGCGAAACCAAGGCTATTGCCAAGGTGCATTTTGCAAGATTTTTCATGTGCTGTTGGTTTTAGATGTTATTTATTATAAAAGTATAACATGCAGACAGCTAATTGATTACTGAAGTATTTTGTTTAGTTGAATAAAATGTGAATTAAATGTTATCACTTAAAGAGAACATTAATAATTAGAATGGTTCTCGATTACTTGAGAATTTCAACCCTCCAGCTTCGGACATCAAGCTAAAAATCAAAAACCCTCAATGAGGGATCAAAACTTCTCAAAAACGCCCAATCCAAAAAGGGCAAAATCGTATTTGACGGGGTCGTTGGAGTCCAGTTTCCTTAGATTGGTGTCCAATTCTGCTAAAGCTTTGGCATCGTTTTGTTTCCGTTTTAACAAGGAAAGCTTCCTGGCTACATTTCCGGAATGCACATCGAGCGGACAAGAAAGTTGGGAAGGAGCTATTTTATTCCAAATACCAAAATCTACGCCTTTGTTGTCTTTTCTTACCATCCAACGTAAAAACATGTTGATTCTCTTGGCAGAAGAACCTTTAAGCGGATTAGAAACATGTTTTTGGGTTCTTTGTAAATGCTCAATTTCAAAAAAGAGCGTTTTAAATTGGGCTATAGCTGGTTGTAACGAATTTTTGTTGGCATGTTTTGCAAATACAGCTTCCAAACCATTATGCTGCGTATAGATATGTTGAAGACTCTTTATAAATTGAATGAAATCATAACCATTAAAAGTGCGGTGCACAAAGGGAAGCAGCTTTTCAAGGTCGTTTTCGTTATGATGCATCACAAAAGCGTGCGGGCTATTGCCCATATAATCCATCATTTTTTTGGCATTGGTAATAATACTCTTTCGGTTTCCCCAAGCAATGGTAGCCGCTAAAAATCCTGCGATTTCAATGTCTTCTTTTTTTGAGAATTGATGTGGAATTTGAATCGGGTCTGTAGTTATGAAATCGGGATTGTTATAAAAATCAGCCTTTTCGTCTAAGAATTCCTTTAATTCTGAAGTTTTCAAATCTATAAAATGCTTTTGCTGGAGTTTAACTAAACTACAATATTTCCATCAACCATGGTGAGTTTTCGGTCGGCCATATCCGCCAGTTCTTCGTTGTGGGTTACAATTACAAATGTTTGTCCGAATTTATCCCTTAATTCAAAAAATAGATTGTGTAGTTTGTCGGCACTTTCAGAATCTAAATTTCCGCTAGGTTCATCAGCAAAAACAATAGAAGGGTTATTAATGAGTGCCCTAGCCACAGCTACACGTTGCTGTTCCCCACCCGAAAGCTCGTTTGGTTTATGATTTATTCTGTGTGCAAGACCTAAAAAATCCAGTAGTTCTTTTGCCCTTTTTTCTGCTTCAGGTTTGGGCGTTTTCTTAATAAATGCAGGGATGCAAACATTTTCAAGAGCCGTAAATTCTGGTAACAATTGATGAAACTGAAAAATAAAGCCAATATGTTCATTTCTAAACTTTGCCAATTCTTTGTCCTTAAGTTTGCTAACTTCAGCATTGTTTATCAAAAGTTGTAAGTCCGCTAACTTGTCTGGTTTATCCAACGTACCTAAAATCTGTAGTAAAGTTGTTTTTCCTGCACCCGAGGCACCAACAATAGAAATAACTTCCCCTTTGTTTATAGTAACATTTACTCCTTTTAGAACTTCTAAAGCGCCAAATGTTTTGTGGATATTTTTAGCTTCAATCATAAAAACATTGTGTAAAGCTGCTAAGTTATCGATTCGCTATTTAAAACAAAAGTTTATATGGGCTATTTGTAATATGTTCGGTTATAAATTATGGAATTATCATTTTTTAAGATTTATTCTCTTAAAGCGCTAGTTTTAAAACAAATTATTAGTCTATTGTGAAAAAAGTTATATTTTTAGGACCGTAATAGAATTTCTAGTGATTAATCTATAAAAACATCTGTTTTTTTCTTTTGAAGTTAGAGCGTTTAATATGCTTTAAAACTTAATCGATTTAGACCTCTGAATAGTGGA
Source organism: Galbibacter mesophilus (assembly GCF_023721415.1). GTDB lineage: Bacteria > Bacteroidota > Bacteroidia > Flavobacteriales > Flavobacteriaceae > Galbibacter > Galbibacter mesophilus. Next base: position 307,364 of record NZ_JAMQVC010000002.1, read on the forward strand.
TAGTCAGATTTAAGAAAATACGGACATTAATCATAGTTAAGAAGTTAGGAAAATTAATACAAATGGTTTTCTGTTTTTTACTGAAGACCGTGCACTTATCAAATTTCAAAAACACAACTGAATGAAAAGAAGAGATTTTGTACAACTTACCGGTTTAGGGGCAGGAGCATTAATGATGCCCATGGCTATGATGGGCAAGATTATTCCTGCGGAAGCGCTTTTAGACCCAGGAATGGATGTAGCACTTAAAAAGAAAATGGCCGATGTTGCCTTAAACACAGCCAAATCATTAGGCGCAAGTTATGCCGATGCACGTATTGGGAGGTATCTTAATCAATACGTCTTTACAAGGGAAAATAAGGTGCAAAACGTAGTTAATACCGAGTCATTTGGTATTGGTATTCGCGTTATCGCAAATGGAACTTGGGGCTTTGCATCTACAAATACAGTTACTGAGGAAGGTATTAAAAAAGCGACACAGCAGGCCATTGCAATTGCAAAAGCAAATGCCACGATTCAGAAGGAACCTGTAAAGCTAGCACCTGTTCAGGCGCATGGAGAGGTTTCGTGGAAAACACCCATAAAGAAAAATTTTAAAGACGTTCCTGTTTCCGAAAAGGTAGATTTACTATTATCTGCTAATGCTGCAGCGATGGACAATGGAGCTGATTATGCCAGCTCTGCTTTGTTTATGGTGAATGAACAAAAGTATTTTGCATCTACAGACGGTTCGTACATCGATCAAGACATTCATAGAATTTGGCCAACTTTCGATATAACTGCTATTGATAAAAACGCTGGCAAATTTAAAACTAGGGATGCTTTGAGCGCACCTATGGGAATGGGGTACGAATATTTAGACGGACTCGATTCTGAAAAACTGAAAGGCCCTGATGGACTAATTCTTTACCGTAATAGTTACGATATGGTGGAGGATGCAAAATTTGCAGCGCAACAAGCAAGGCAAAAGCTCAGTGCAAAATCGGTTGATCCTGGGAAATACGATTTGGTTTTAGAGCCGAACCATTTAGGCTTGACCATTCACGAATCGGTTGGTCACCCATTGGAATTAGATCGCGTGTTGGGTTACGAAGCGAATTATGCAGGTACAAGTTTCGCTACATTGGATAAGTGGAAATCGGGTGATTTTAAATATGGAAGTGATATTGTGAATCTTGTAGCTGATAAAACACAACCAAACTCTTTGGGTGCTGTTGGCTACGATGATGAAGGTGTTAAAACCAAGAAATGGGATTTGGTAAGAAACGGAGTCTTAACCAATTATCAAGCGATCAGAGATCAAGTACATATGATTGATCAAAATGAATCGCATGGATGCTGTTATGCGCAAAGCTGGAACGATGTACAATTTCAGCGTATGCCAAATGTTTCTTTAGAACCTGGTAAAGAGAAATATTCAATTGAAGAAATGATAAAGGATGTTGAGAAAGGTATTTACATTGCCGGTCGTGGGTCTTATTCCATCGATCAGCAACGTTACAATTTCCAGTTTGGAGGTACCGTTTTTTACGAAATTAAAGATGGTAAAATTGTGGGAATGTTAGAAGATGTGGCTTACCAATCCAATACGCAGGAATTTTGGAATTCTTGTGTGAAAATTTGTGATGAGAGCGACTACCGTATGTTCGGTTCTTTCTTTGATGGTAAAGGACAGCCTTCCCAGATTAGTGCCGTTTCCCACGGAAGTTCTACAACTAGGTTTAACAACGTAAACGTTATTAATACTGGAAGAAACATTTAATTTCATTTCTCACATTTTAATTTAGAGCATATTATGGCAATATATACAAAAGAAGAAGCAAGAAAGATAATGGAAAAAGCCTTGAGCTTTTCTTCCGCAGATGCTTGCGAAATTAATATGAGCGGCAGCGAAAGTGGTAACATTCGGTATGCTAGAAATACCGTTTCTACATCGGGTCACCGTTCCAACCAAACTTTGGTAGTACAATCTAGTTTTGGAAAAAAATCGGGTACTGCTACGATAGATGAATTCGATGATGCTTCCTTGGAAAAAGTAGTAAAAAGAGCCGAGGAATTGGCAAAACTCTCTCCGGAAAATCCAGAGTTTATGGAGCCACTGGGGCCGCAAACGTATGACGAATCGATTACGTATGTAGATAAAACGGCCAACATTTCTCCAGAATACAGAGCAAGTGTAGCTAAAAAAAGTATAGAACCGGCAAATGCCAAGGATGTAACGGCTGCTGGATTTTTTAACGATCGCCACGGATTCAGCGCTATGCTTAATTCCAAAGGACTCTTTGCCTACAATCAAGCTACCAACATGGATTTTACCGTTACCATGCGTACCAATGATGGTACTGGATCAGGTTGGGTAACACGGGATTTTAACGATGTTAGCAAGTTCGATGCTTCTGAAGCTTCAAAAGTCGCTATCGATAAAGCGGTAATGTCTAAACAGGCTAAGGCTATTGAACCCGGAAAATACACTGTAATTCTTGAGCCCGCAGCTTCCATAGATCTTTTAAGCAATATGGCATATTCTTTTGATGCACGTAGGGCCGACGAAGGACGAAGTTTTATGTCTAAGGATGGAGGTACCAAACTTGGTGAAAAAATCGTTGATGAAAGGGTGAATATTTATTCTGATCCATTGCATCACGATGTTCCGAGTGCAACTTGGAACGGCGAGGGACAACCTATCAAAAAGATGAAATGGATAGAAAATGGGGTGGTTAAGAACTTAGCTTACAGCAGGTATTGGGCAAAAGAAAAAGGAGTGGAGCCTGTTCCATTTCCGTCCAATTTTATCATGGAAGGTGGAAGCGCTTCGCTGGAAGATCTTATTAAGAATACCAAAAAGGGAATTTTGGTGACACGCCTGTGGTATATTAGAAGTGTAGATCCACAAACCTTATTATACACGGGACTTACCCGTGACGGAACATTTTATATTGAAAACGGAAAACTTAAGCATCCGGTTAAGAACTTTAGGTTCAACGAGAGTCCGATTATTATGTTGAATAATTTGGAAACGCTCGGACAACAAGTTCGAATCGACGGGAATTTAGTTCCGTATATGAAAGTGAGGGACTTTACTTTCACAAGTTTGTCCGACGCCGTTTAAGTCTTTTTAAAGAAACAACTGGTTGTACAGATTTTGTTCTTGCAACCAGTTTTTAATTTCAGGAATCATTTCCAATGAGACTGAACAAATGAAAATGGATTGAAAAAGAAGAAGAGCGATTTAAAGGATACCTCTATTGATGAAAAGCAAAGTTTAGGTACCCAAACCATGCGTAAGGCAGATGAATTCTTTTTTACCAGATTACAGTACGAATCTGGAGATTGGGATGTAGATCAGCGTATGCCTTCCAATGTTTTAAATTCGTTGGTGGAATACACCACGCTTCCAGTTGATACCAAAGAAAACATTATTTCACTAAGCAGCGACGACATCTACAATTGTCCGTTTTGCTATATATCCGGACATAAATTGGTGCAATTCACCGCCAAAGAGCAAGAAAACTTTAAAAATTATGTCAATAATGGCGGTTTCGTATTTGCCGATGATTGCAATCATGATATTGATGGTCTTTTCGCCAAATCTTTTGAACGGCAAATGGCAGAAATCTTTGGAGCCGATGCATTGAAAAAAATTCCTAACGATCACGAAATTTACAATGCTTTTTTCTCTTTTGAAGACGGCCCGCCAACAACTTCTCAGGAATTAAATGGTTGGGGAGATGATTTGGTACATGATTACCTGAAAGCCATCGAAATTAACGGAAGAATCGGTGTCCTGTATAGCAATAAAGACTATGGATGCGAATGGGATTACGACTTCAGGAATAAAAGATGGTACAAAAAAGACAACACCAAATTTGCCGTAAATATTGTAATGTACGCGCTTACATCGTAAAGTGATTAAAAAGAACTAAATGAGCAAAGAATTAGTAGCCTTAGAAAAAGAAATAAACACGCTTACCGCAAAGCTTGAAAGCTTAAAGAAAGAAATTGGGAAAATTATTGTAGGTCAGGAAGAAACCGTAGAGTTATTGCTTACCGCACTGCTAGCGGGTGGACATGCACTATTGGAAGGGGTTCCTGGACTAGCAAAAACATTAATGATAAGAACTTTATCCCAAGCGATTGATTTAAAATTTAAGCGTATTCAATTCACACCCGATCTAATGCCATCGGATATTATTGGGACAGAGATATTGGAGGAAGACCATACAACAGGCAGAAAGTTTTTCGAATTTAATAAAGGCCCCATTTTCGCTAACATCATATTGGCGGATGAAATAAACAGGACTCCGCCCAAAACGCAAGCAGCGCTTCTAGAGGCGATGCAAGAGTTTGAAGTTACATATTCGGGTAAAACGTATGAGCTGGAAAGGCCATTTTTCATTCTGGCAACCCAGAATCCCATCGAGCAATCGGGAACGTTTCCTTTGCCGGAGGCGCAACAGGACCGGTTTTTATTGTATTTAAAAATTGGATACCCTTCACCTTCCGAAGAAATAGATATTTTAAAATTCACCACAGGGAAAAAATCAGTTTCTATTCAGCCTATTCTTACGGGGGCAGAATTAACTCGACTCCAAACACTTGTTCGTGAAGTTCCCATTAGCGACGATTTAATTGAATATGTAAGTAAAATAGTTAGGGCTACACGTCCAGAAACCACTACCAGCGATTATATAAAAAAATGGGTTTCTTGGGGGGCTGGACCTAGAGCCGGGCAAGCCATGATTTTAACGGCCAAAGCACGCGCTTTGCAGCAAGGTAGATTGGCAGTAACTGTATCTGATTTGGAGAACGTGGCATTTGCAGTATTAAGACATCGGGTTATTGTAAATTTCAGGGCGGAAGCTGAAGGAATTACCAGTGACGATGTTACTAGAACTTTATTGAAGGAAATACAAGTAGTATCCAAATAGATTACGCATTGAAAAAGGATTATCGCGATTTACTAAAACCTGAAATTATTAATAGCCTTTCTGGCCTTTCCCTTATTTCGCGAATGATTGTAGACGGACAAGTTTCTGGACTCAATAAAAGCAAAAGAGTGGGGGGCGGACTCGAATTTAGTCAATATCGGGGCTATGAAGCTGGGGATGACATTCGTTTGCTGGATTGGAAAATGCTCGCTCGATCTGGACGTTATTATATCAAGCAGACAGAAATTGATACGCATGTTTCGGTTAAATTTATTCTAGATGCGAGTAAATCCATGCTTCATGAAGAAAATGGAGTGTCAAAAATTGATTTTGTTAAAGTATTGGTGGCTTCTATTGGATATTTAGCTTGGCAACAGGAAGACTCCATAAGTCTTTTCGCTTTGAACAATCTTAAAATAGAAAGTTTATACGCAAGTTTAAAAAAGCATCATTTCAATAGATTTTTGTCCACTTTAATTGATATAAATGCTGAAGGAAATTGGCCCAAAGACGACAACAAGTTGCAACATATTCATGATAAAGCCCATAAAGAACTCATCTTTTTTATTACCGATTTGTATGAAAATAAAGAGGAATTAACCCAGAGCATCAACCAACTTAAAACAGCTAGGAATGAAGTGATTGTGCTTCACATAATGGGAGCTAATGAGTTGAATTTCGATTTTGAAGGAGCAGTTGTCTTTGAAGACTTAGAGACAGGAGAAAGAATTAAAGTAAATGCGAAAGAGGCAAAAGAACATTATTTACAGGCACTGAATAATAGTATGACAACATTTAAAAATACTTTTCTTACCAATGCCATTGGTTATGAGCTTTTTAGTACAGAAGATGAAGTGAGTGAAGCGATTAAATTGTTTCTTAACCGAAGAATGCAACTGATTTAAATGAATTTTCTGAATCCTATATATTTCTGGACTTTTTTGGGACTTTTGGTTCCGTTGGCAATTCACTTATGGAGCAAACAGCGCGTGAAAGTCATAAAAGTAGGAAGTATTCAATTTTTAGAAAAAAAGGAATCGAAGAAAGCAAGGAGTCTGAGGCTTAACGAACTGTTTCTTTTAATACTTCGTTTGTTATTGCTGAGCTTGCTAACCTTGATACTGGCTGAGCCAATACTACAGATTTCAGAAACCAACAGTGAGGTGGTCTATTTTGTGGAGCCAGAATTATTTGAGGACGACAATTTTCAATCGGTTCTTGACACACTTACTGAAGATGAGGTGCGTTTGCTAGCACAAGGATTTCCTATGTGGAATAAAGATGCGTCGAACGAAGAATTTGAAACATCCAATTATTGGCATTTGACCGATAAGTTAGAAAACTACCCCGCCGACAGTATTGTTATTTTTAGTAAAGGCTATCAAAAAAAAATAAAAGGAAAGCGACCAACAATTACTAAAAATTTAAATTGGGTATTGGTCGGGGACGACAAAGGCACTTCAAAGATTTTGCAGGCTTATAAAGTTGATGATTCCATTCAGCTAAAAGAGATTAGAAGCACCTCCGATTATTTAAATTTTTCAGTTAAAAAAATAGCTTCTTCCAGTGAGCAATCAGATTTCAACTTGGCAAAAGACAGCATAAAAGTCGATGATGAAAACTGGTTGGCTATTAAAAAATTAGATACGATACCCGTAACTATTTTTTCCGACGATGATTTTAAAGGAGAATTGTTATACATAAAAGCTTCGCTTAAGGCAATTACAAATTATTTGGAAATCCCAATTGCTATAAATGAATTCCAGATTAACGACTCGCTGAAAATTGAAGGTAGTGCGAATATAATTTGGTTGAGTGAGGAAATTCCACCTTCTCTACAAGCGAGAATACTTGTTTATAAACCCAATCCGTTTGTTAATAAATTAATTGAGGAAGATTTGGATGTAAATCAATCCAATCTCACAAAGCGACTTACTCCAGAAAACATTGTTTCAGACAACTTGTCGGAGGCATTAGTAAACTGGCTACCTTTAGAAAAACCTTCCGAAGATAGTATTGCCAAATACGACATACGGACGGTTGAATTGGCTGCAATACAGCCTAATCTAAAAGAAGTTTCTGCAAAAAAGAGTAAGAATAAACATATTTCTTTGACGAAATGGATTTGGTTGGCGTTTATATTGACGTTAATTTTAGAACGTATCGTTTCAAAACTTCGCAAACAATAGATGGAGGCAGGTGAAAAAATAATAAAACAAATTGTCCAACGGTGGCAATATCTTTCGTGGTTGGAAGTGTTTCTATACGCCTTCGGAACCGCTTTTATTACCTTCACTATTTTTAAAAATTTTCTACTTGCTGTTTCCTTGTTCTTGGGTATGGTACTCCTAATTTCCCTACTAAAAAAGCCTTGGAAAATTACGGCTTTCAGTTTGAGTGAACATCTAGACAATACTTGGGAGTATTATCAAAATAGCAGTTCGTTATTGCTGAAGCCTTCCGATGAATTATCTAATGTGGCTACGCTTCAACAAGCTAGGGTGGCAAAAACGTTGCAGCAGCATCAGAAGGAGATAAAATATAAGGGAAATCTTACATTTCCGTTTGCTTTTTGTATTGTTTTAATAGGTTTGGGAATTGTGGTTTACCCCTCAAATTTTCTTCGGAATAAAAACAATCTACCCCAACAGGAAATTGACAATACCATTAATTTCACGCCTTTAGATTCCGCACAATCAAACACGGATATTGCAAAAATAGTTTCCCAGAAAGTGGTGGTTTCATTTCCAAAATACACCAAAGTGAATCCCTATACCGCTCAAAATATGAATGTTAAAGTTCTAAAGGGCGCCTTGTTATCTTGGGAATTAAAGTTTTCATCAGCTGTGGAAGAAGTTTCAATGGAAATGAACGGTCAAAATGAAAATATGGAATCGTTAGGCGATGCGTATGTTAAAAGGGCTACTGTAAAGGAATCTGGTTTTTACAGTTTTTCTTTTAAAGACACTTTAGGGAGAGGCTATACTTCAAAGCTATTTTCAGTTGAAGTGTTTGAAGATGAAAAACCAACTATAAAAATGGAAGGTTTAAAGCAGTTTTCAACTTTTTCTTACGAGGAACCCAAAAAAATAGGGTTTACAGCATCCATTAAAGATGATTACGGGTTACAAACACCGCACATTATAGCCACCGTGAGCAAGGGAAGTGGAGAGTCTGTAAAGTTTAGGGAAGAAAAAATTCCTTTTGAAAGTAAATCTGCTTTGGGAGCCAAAAGTTTAGAATTGAGTAAAATCTTGGATTTAGATGAACTAAAGATGGATCCTGGCGATGAACTCTATTTTTATGTTGAAGTAGCGGATGAAAAAACACCAAATTCCAACGTTACGAGAAGTGAAACTTATTTTGCCGTTATAAAAGATACAACCACCAACAGTTTTTCGGTTGAAGGTACGATGGGGGTAGATTTAATGCCAGACTACTTTAGAAGTCAGCGACAACTTATTATCGACACCGAAGCATTGATAAAAAGGAAGTCAGAATTATCCTCCAATCAATTTAAATCGGAAAGCAATACGCTGGGGTATGAACAAAAAATGCTCCGTTTAAAATACGGACAATTTATGGGGGATGAAAATGAAGGACAAATGCATTCCGATTTAGAGACTTCTTCCCATTCTGAAGAAGGTGATCCCACCGACGGGTACCGACACGACCATGATTCCAGTAATGAAATGAATTTAGTCGAGGAAGATCATGATCATGAACACGATCACGATCATGGGAGTGAACATGAGCATGATCACGGCCATGAAGAGGGGAGTCCGGAAAGCAAAGAAGATCCTCTGGAGGAATATTTGCATAATCATGACAATCCAGAAGAATCTACGCTGTTTACGCAATCCTTAAAAAGTAAGCTTCGACAAGCTATCAACCAAATGTGGGATGCAGAACTCCATTTGCGAATGGGAGAACCTCATAAATCGCTGCCATATCAATACAATGCCTTGAAATTGATTCAGGATATTAAAAACAGTGCAAGAATTTATGTGCATCGCATTGGGTTTGACCCGCCGCCAATTAAAGAGGACAAAAGATTGAGTGGCGATTTGGATGAGGTAAGTAGTTATAGCGAAAAGGATGAATTTGAAGATCCTGAAACTTATGTAAATATGCGAATGTCCGTTGCTGTTTTGGAGCGGTGGATTAAAGATGATCAAAAACCTTCCACGGCAGAAATGGAAATATTGGAAAAGGCAGGGGGAGAATTGGCAGAGAGCGCGATTAAAAATCCGAGTAAGTATTTGAAAGCCTTGGAGAATTTAAAGGCTTTAACTAACAATAAATTATTAAGTAAAAAGGAATTAGTAACTACCCAAAGTGGACTTTTACAAGCGATACCAGAGCCTTTAGTACGTCCATCAAAGAATAAAACCAAGGAAAATAGCCTTACCAACTTAATGCTAAAAGAACTGTCAAACCAGTAATGAACGATATAAGTTTTACAAATACAACCTATCTCTGGCCCATTTTGCTCGGTGCTTTCTTGTTGTGGATTGTTTTTCTGTGGAAAGAATGGAAGGGAACTTTTAAAGTTCAATTTTTCTTCAGCGCCGTAGTTAGTTTTTTAGCAATCGCTTGTTTGGTTGTAATGGTGTTACAACCTACAAAGCCTCAATCCTCATCTAATAAAACAGCTATCGTTTTAACAGAGGGTTTTTCAAAATCGGTGTATGATAGTCTGAAAAAAAAGAATCGGAAAGCGCTTATTGTGGATTATCGCAAAGAGCAGCAACTTAAAGAAAAACTATCCAAAGTTTCCCGAGTTTTTGTTTTGGGAAATGGATTGGAAACCTACGACCTGTGGCAACTGAAGACGATTCCATCAACGTTTATTTCTGGAAAAGAACCGAAAGGAATTGGCAAACTTACATACAAAAACAAATTAACCCTTGGAGATTCCATTCATATCGCTGGTAATTACCATGCACCAACGGAGGGAAATCAATTATTTTTAGTAGACCCGAGTGGTCAGGAGTTGGATTCCATTAAACTTAATAACGAGCAAAAACAGTTGTTTAAACTTACTTCGGTGAGCAAAGCACTTGGTGATTTTGCTTATAGTTTGGTTCAGAAAAATTCTGAAGGAGAAACCATCGAACAGCATACTTTACCACTACAAATTCTTCCGAAGGAAGCATTGAAAGTTTTAATTCTGAATGGATCCCCAAGTTTTGAAACCAAATACTTAAAGAATTATTTGGCGGAAATGGGGAATGAAGTTTTAGTGAGAACCCAAATATCTCGTGGAAGATACAAAACTGAATATCTAAATTCCGAAACCATACAATTTAACGGAATTTCATCATCAGTTTTGCAGGAATTCGATTTGTTGATTCTTGATGAAACTCTTTGGAATACTCTTTCTGCGGCACAACGAAATATTGTAAAAAACGCAATAGTCAGTGATGGGTTAGGACTTTTTATGCAAGCTTCTGAAAATGTACCACTTTCTTTTAAAGATTTTAGCGGGATTCGTTTTAAACAAACCAATCGTACGGAAATAAGGATCCATCCTTTTGAAAAAGTTGCTGCATACACATACGCAAATCGCTTTGTTGAAAGTATGAATTTAGTGGGAATACATTTTTCTGAAGGGGAAACGATAACCGGTTACAACCGCTTAGGAAAAGGAAGAATTGGAACTACCGTTTTAAAAAGCACTTACAATTTACTGTTGAAGGGAAATTCAGATAGCTACCGTTTTCTTTGGGCTCCCGTAATTGAAAAGTTGAGCAAACAGGAAGAAAAGGCTCTGCATTGGGAAATGGATTCTTTTCTGGCTTTCAAGGATGAACCTGTTACGTTTTCATTAGATACGGAGGAAGAGATTCCAAAAGTAACTTATGAAGGTTCTCAAATTCCTATGCGAGGTGATATTTTTATTAAAAATCGTTGGGATGGGATAGTATATCCCAAAAAGACGGGATGGAACTCATTGAAATCGGCAAACGATACCAGCATTACAAAACAATTTTTTGTGTTTGAATCGGGCCAATGGAATACTTTAAAAAGCATTCAAACGCAGGGGGCCAATAAAAAGTATTTGTCTGATAAAACTCGAGTTGTTCAAGAGCAAGTGAAAGAACCCATGAGCCTTTTTTGGTTCTATATCATTTTTATTGCTTGCTTGGGGTATTTATGGATTCTCCCTAAAATGAAATAATTTTTTCTTAAAGTTGTCACATACCAATACTTCAACGCAACTTTCAAAGCATATTCACCCAAAACTGGATGGCAAATCAGTTTAAAATCAAATTGTTATTATCGATAAAAGGTAAATTTTGTCGTTTATATGCAGTTTTTAGTTGTTGATACGGCAAATATTGTTACATAGATAAAATTTTTATTTAAAACACTGATTATCATTAATTTGAAGGTGTAAACCAAATTTTATAAATATGAAACATGTTAAAAGTATTACGCTATTGCTATGGAGCTTTCTCTTCATTATTGCTTGTTCAAAAGATGAGTTTTCCACGGAAAATGTAGTTGAGGAAGCGGATTTGAATGCTCAATATGCAACTTCTGGTATCGACAAACCCATTGTTTTGGGGTATTTTCCCTCGTGGTCTGAAAGTTGGGCCGCGCCAGGACAAGGATCAAAGTTAAGGGACGTCCCACAACACATCACACACATTTTTCTGGCCTTTGCAAAACCTAACTTAAGGTATCAAAAAGGTTCATTCGATCTTCAAGGAACTGGAATTCAAACGCCTTACGACGGACAAACACTTAAGGAAACGGTAGCTATTTTAAAAGACAAAGGCATAAAAGTAATTTTATCTATCGGTGGAGAAACCTATTGGGGTACCAGCGCCGCTTACGATATTAATTATCAACAGATAAAAGACCTTGTGGACGATATGGGTTTTGAAGGTATCGACTGGGATTACGAGCCAAACGGGGGCTTTCAAACCATTGGGGAACCACAGAACATTCAGCATTTTATAGATTTCTTCAACAATTCCAGGGCGATTATGCCAGAAGGGGATTATTTATTGGCTTGTGCTCCGTCTGGTGTTGGCGCTTTGGGCGGATTGAACAACGATGATCCAGATTCGCCTTTCAAATATGCGAATAGAAACAGTCTATCAGGGGAGTCAGACGATAATCTTTACAACGCCACATCACCCAATAAAGCGATAAGCCTGTTTGGGTTTGGAGCCACAGGACACATGATTCCCGTTATGAAAGCCGTTGGAGATAAAATAGACCTAATCGCCATTCAAAATTATAATATTGGCGCTGCTACCAACCGAACGATTTTATACGATTCGTATCGATACTACGCAGATCAATATGGGTTTTCAATAGCTGCTGGAACACATTACCCAAATGAGCCTTGGGGTCCTTACTATACTTATACGTATGAAACAATGGCCAGCATTAGTTCCCATATTTCAGCAAAGAATAATCTCGATGGTATCATGATTTGGCAATTGCTTTTAGGAAATGGAACTTCTTCGGCGTATGGGTATACCTATGTGGCCAGTCAAGTTTTAAATGGTGTGTCTGAGGCGACCGCCATTCAGAATGCTGAAAACTATCCAACTTCACCGTATGAAGGAGGCGGCGGAAGCGATCCTGGTTCGGGAAGCGGTTGTGATAATGCTCCACAATGGAATAGTGGTAGCGTGTACACGCAAGGTATGCAAGCCATTTACCAAGGAAAATTGTATAGCGCTAAGTGGTGGACTCAAGGAGATACACCTTCCGTAGGAGGACCATGGGAATTTATTTCAAATTGCGATGGAAGCGGAGGCAACGATGGAGCCGCACCTCAAGTAAATTTGACTTCTCCTCAAAACAATGCTTCCTTTACGGAAGGAGAAACTATTACTTTAACCGCATCTGCAACGGATAGTGACGGAAATGTGGTGAGTGTTTCATTTTACGACGGAAGCACGTTATTAACGCAAGATACTTCAGCACCTTATGAATATTCCTATACAAATGCTTCTGAAAACAATTATCAATTTATAGCAGTTGCTACCGATAATGAAGGTAACAGCACCACATCAAACACGGTGAATGTTACCGTAACAGGAGATGGTGGAAGTTCTGGAGGGGATTGTAATGGTGTTGCTGCTTGGCAACCGTATCCAAAAGTGTACAACGCAGGTGATAGAACAGTTTATAACGGTACCATTTACGAAGCACAAACGGGGCCTATTTGGGTAGAACCAGGTAGTGGCGAGCACTGGTGGAAAACCATTGGAACTTGCGAATAAAGATATTTTGAATTTAGCTTAAAAGCTGTCTCATAACTGGGGCAGCTTTTTTATTTTAATTAGCAGTCACTCAAATGCACACCAACTGCAAGTCCACCTTCAGAAGTTTCTTTGTATTTGGAATTCATGTCTTTGGCCGTTTCCCACATGGTATTCACCACTTTGTCCAATGGCACTTTCGCATTTTTTGGATCTGAATCTATAGCCAGTTCGGCGGCATTGATTGCTTTAATAGCTCCCATAGAATTCCTTTCAATACAAGGCACCTGTACGAGTCCGCCAATAGGGTCGCAAGTAAGCCCCAAGTGATGTTCCATGGCAATTTCCGCAGCCATTAAAACTTGTTCTGGCGTGCCGCCCAAGAGTTCAGTAAGTGCTCCCGCTGCCATCGCAGAGGAAACACCGATTTCGGCCTGGCAACCGCCCATAGCGGCAGAAATGGTGGCTCCTTTCTTGAAAATGCTGCCAATTTCACCGGCTACAAGTAAAAATTGTTTAATTTCTTTAAATCCGGCGTTGTGATTATCAATCACCAAATAATACATTAGTACGGCGGGAATTACTCCTGCGCTTCCATTGGTTGGGGCGGTAACTACTCTCCCCAAAGATGCATTTACTTCGTTTACCGCAATAGCAAAACAACCCACCCATTTAAGGATTTGGCGGAATTTAACTTCGGTTTTTCTAATTACTTCCAACCATTCCTGCGGGGTTTCGTAAGGTAAATCGCCAATAAGTTTTTTATGCGTATCAAAAGCTCTTCTGCGTACGTTTAATCCTCCGGGAAGATTTCCTTCTGTATGACATCCTGTAAACATGCATTCCAGCATAGTATCCCAAACCTTTTGGAGTCCTTCATCTATTTCTTCATCCGTTCGCAGTGAACGTTCATTTTCCATTACTATTTCAGAAATAGATTTCCCTTCTTGTTGGCAATACTGTAATAATTCGGTTCCTTTTTGCGTTGGGAACGGGAATGTTTTTAAGGTTTGTAGGTTTTCTTTGGCATGAATAAGTTCTTCCTTTACTACAAATCCGCCACCAATAGAGTAATACGTTTCTTCTTTCTTTTCTCCTGAAGTCAATGTCGCTTCAAAAGTCATTCCGTTGGCGTGAAATGGAAGAAAGTCGCGATGGAAGATTATATGGTCTTTAAAACTAAAATTCAGTTCTTTTTCTCCGTTAAAGTTCAGGATATGATCATTTTTAACTTTCTGAACGATTCCATCAATTTCTTGAATAGGAAAAAGTACGGGATCGGCTCCAGATAAACCCATAACGATGGCAATATCGGTGGCGTGTCCTTTTCCGGTAAGGGAAAGAGAACCATACACATGAGCTTTAACTGATGCCACATCATTATAAAAACCGTTTTCCTTTAATTCGGAAATCCATCTTTCTGCAGCTCGCCAAGGCCCAAGGGTATGGGAACTGGAAGGGCCCACACCAATTTTTAACATGTCGAAAACACTAATACACTCCATAACGCAATCGTTTTAGCGGTCGCAAATATACATTTTGTTATGAATGTTTATGTTAAGGATTGTAAAAGTTATTTTCTAATAATAACCTTTTTCAAAATTCAAATTTTAGATGGCTATAATTTCACTGTAGACATGCCACCATCAATTTTGAAAATCTGCCCGGTCACCCATTTCGACTTTGGTGTAAGCAAATACACGGCAGCTTCAGCGATATCTTCGGGTTGTCCTAAGGCTTTTAACGGACTCATTTCTGAATTGGCCTTTATTTTTTGTTCAGAATTTAAAAGCCTTTCCGCCAAGGGTGTTTGTGTTAAGGCTGGCGCAATAGCGTTTACCCGAATATTCGGCGCAAACTCGGCAGATAAGGCTTTTGTAAGTCCTTCAAGAGCACCTTTAGACATAGCGACTTGCGAATGAAAATTGAAACCTTGTTGCACCGCCACGGTGGAGAAAAATACAATGGAGCTTTTTTCCACTGCTTTTAATTTTGGAAGTATTTCCTGAATGATTTTCGTAGCACCCAACACCTGAAGTTTATAATCTTCCAAGAAATCCTTTTCTTTAAATCTGTTAAAAGGTTTAAGGTTGATACTTCCGGGACAGTAAGCAATTCCATTTATCTCTTCCGGAAGGAAATCAAGGTCTAACTCATCTGCTAAAACGTCTAATTTATGGTACGAAACCTGTTCGCTATCCTCCATTTCCGTAGCATTATACGTTGCGTACACTTTGTGTCCTTCATTAGCTAAAAGGTTCACAATAGCCTTCCCAATACCAGAGGACCCCCCGATAACCAAATAATTTTCCATACAATTTTTTCTTTTTAGCTTAAAGATAAGAAATCGATAAGAGATAGAATAATGATCTTAGGAATTGCCGAACCAATAGAATTTTATCCGAGGAAAAAGCAGGAGGTAAACACGGTAAGTTTTAGGTGTTAGACCTAAAATTTCAGCTCCAAGACCTAAATGTTTAGGTCTTTTAACCAATTGTTGAGGTTAATTACTGAAGTGTTGAGGTTGATTAACGAAGTTTTTAGGTTAAGTAACCGAAATTTCTATAAAAAAAGGTCAAAATTTAGGTTACTTAACCTAAATCTTTGGCTTAAAGACCCAAAAACTTCGGTCTTTAAGCTAAAAATTGGAGTTGGTAAAGCTAAAAATATCATTAAATAACCGTAAAGCATAGTATTAGTAGATTAATGGATAATGAAAAAGCCCGAATAGAAGGTGATGCAACCTAAACACCGGGTTATTCTTACTTAATTGTTCGGTACAATAGTTCTAAAAGTGAGATTAATTCGAGGATTAGCTACTTTTTTGGTAGGGGGTAATCGGTGCAGCCAATGCTTTTGCGTAGTTCCTTTCATTACTAAAAGACTTCCGTTTTCCAATACAACATCAACTTTTTCCTTGGTGGCTTTGTGCTTAAAAGCAAATTTTCTAGTGGCGCCAAAACTTAACGATGCAATGGCCCCGTTGTCTTTAAGGTCTTTTTCCGCATCACTATGCCATGCCATGCCTTCGCTTCCGTCGTGATATAAATTCAACAAACAAGAATTATAGGTCTCTTTGGTGGCTTTTTCGGTTGCTTTTTTTAGCTGAAGTAACTCGGGTGTCCAAGGCAAAGCAGCTTTTGTAGTATTGGAATAGGTGTACTTAAACGAATGGTCGCCATACCAAGCCACTTTACGTTTGGTAACCATTCTTTTTCCGAAGATAATCGCCTCATCATTTTGCCATTGAATAGAGGAAAGCAGTGCTTCAAAATAAGCATCGGCTTCATTTTTACTGAATAAAAATCCGTGATAATATACTTCTCCATCTTTAGGAAGAAGGTTTTGCTCGTTAACCGGAAGAGTATTAAAAAGATCCATTAAACTTTTTGAGGAATTTTATTGGCACCGCCAAAGGGTATAATACCCCAAGGCTTGTACCGAGGTAATTTACTATTGAAACTATCCTTGTGTGAGCAAGCATAAACTGTCTTCAATTGCTTCTACGGAATGCAATACATCCACAGGAATATCAACGACCTCATATCTTTCCAAAGTAATATTTTTATCTCCTTCTTTATACACCACCGAACCTTCCAAAACCGTAAGCTTGGAAGTGATATTGGCTTTGTGTTCTTTTAAAACCATCCCTTTTTTAAAGCCTATGCCCAATACTTTAAAATTTGTTCCTTGGTGGATGGATTTGGCGACAGGATGTTTCGCCTCATCTAATTTCGATTTAATTTCTTGAAGTACCATAACTGTAAAATAGTGTTCTACTAAAATACGAAATAGAATATATTGTAGAAAGCACCTATCGATTTCATTTAGAGAAACTTCTTTTAATGTTGAAAAATATAAATGTGAATTTAGAATGTTTATTTGCAACAAAATGTTACCATTTTGATTGGAAATGCCACATTTTAATTGCGGAAATCATAATTAAGTTTCTTCAAATACTTTATATTCGCAATTAATTTAAATTTTAACTTGAAAACGTATGACATCAACTTTTAGTTTCTGGGATTACATGGTATTTGTTTGTTATGCCATTTTAATCTTAGGTGTAGGTTTATGGATGTCCAGATCTAAAGACGGACATGAAAGAAATGAAGAAGATTATTTCCTAGCTAGTAAATCGTTACCGTGGTGGGCTATTGGTGCTTCTTTAATTGCGGCCAATATTTCTGCTGAACAATTTATTGGGATGTCTGGTTCTGGATTTGCTTCGGGATTGGCAATCGCCTCTTATGAATGGATGGCGGCTTTAACACTACTAATTGTTGGAAAGTTTTTCCTCCCTATTTTTATTGAAAAGGGATTGTATACCATTCCGGAGTTCGTTGAAAAAAGATATTCTACCAACTTAAAAACCATTTTGGCAGTATTCTGGATTGCACTTTATGTATTTGTTAACCTGGCTTCTGTACTTTATTTAGGGTCGTTGGCGTTGGAGACCATAATGGGAATACCCATGATTTACGGAGTTATAGGATTGGCACTTTTTGCAGCTGCCTACTCGTTGTATGGCGGGCTCTCAGCGGTGGCATGGACAGATGTTATTCAAGTAGTGTTCTTGGTTTTAGGTGGTTTGGTAACTACTTATTTGGCGTTAGATACTGTTTCTGGAGGAAACGGGGTAATTGCTGGTTTGGAAACGGTGTATGACCGCGTTCCAGAGCGTTTCGCTATGATTCTTGATAAATCTAACCCAGAATATGTAAACCTGCCGGGTATTAGTGTACTTGTAGGGGGAATGTGGGTTGCCAATTTATATTACTGGGGTTTTAACCAGTACATTATCCAGCGAACTTTGGCGGCAAAATCGCTTAAGGAAGCTCAAAAAGGTATTTTATTGGCAGCTTGTTTAAAATTGGTTATTCCATTAATAGTGGTAATTCCAGGTATTGCAGCTTACGTAATTATAAACGATCCAGAGATTATGGCTAATTTGGGAGCGGTTGCCAACAACAACTTGCCTTCTCTTGATCAAGCAGATAAAGCCTATCCTTGGTTGTTACAATTTTTACCTGTAGGATTAAAAGGAGTCGCCTTTGCAGCATTGGCAGCAGCTATTGTTTCATCATTGGCTTCGATGCTTAATTCTACATCTACCATCTTTACGATGGATATTTACAAACAATACATTAATAAAACTGCGAGCTCGTCTAGCTTAGTAAACGTTGGAAGGATTTCTGCCGGGGTAGCACTTTTAGTAGGTTGTATCATGGCGCCTCTTCTAGGAGGAATAGACCAGGCATTCCAGTTCATTCAGGAATATACAGGTGTTGTGAGTCCGGGTATTTTGGCAGTGTTTATTTTAGGACTTTTCTGGAAGAAAACTACCAACAAGGCTGCAATTATTGGAGCATTGGTTTCCATTCCAATCGCCATGTATTTCAAGGTTGCTCCTAAAGGATGGTCAGACAGTGCGATTTTCGTAGATATTCCATTTATGAATCAGATGGGCTTTACTTTCCTGTTAACAGCGCTAGTAATGATTGTTGTAAGCTTGCTTCAGAACAAAGGAGCAGAAGATCCACATGGAATTCAGTTAAGCAAAAAAGTATTTAAAACAGGACCTATTTTCAATGTAGGTGCTTTTGCGGTAATGATTGTTTTAGTAGTACTATATTCAATGTTCTGGAGTTAAATTTCCCTTTGGCATTTAAGTAATTCAATAATAAATTTAGATATGAACCCTGGTTATTGCTGGGGTTTTCTTTTTTATAGTATATTTATATAAAACGTAATAAATATTCTATGTTAAGAAAAGTATATGGTAGTTCCGTTTTTGGAATCGAAGCAACTACAATTACGGTAGAGGTGAATATCGGACAGGGAATTGGGTATCATTTAGTGGGCTTGCCAGACAATGCTATCAAAGAAAGTAATTATAGAATTGCCGCCGCCCTGCAGTATAATGGTTATAAAATTCCAGGAAAGAAAATAACCATTAACATGGCTCCAGCGGACATGCGTAAGGAAGGCTCGGCTTATGACCTTACATTGGCCATCGGTATTTTGACTGCTTCTGAACAAATTAAAGCCGACGGACTGGAAGATTATTTGATTTTAGGTGAACTTTCCCTCGATGGAACTTTGCAGCCTATAACTAGCGCATTGCCAATTGCCATAAATGCCAAGGAAGAAGGATTTAAAGGTTTTATTCTTCCTGCGGAAAACGCCAAAGAAGCCGCTATTGTTGATGGATTGAAAGTGTATGGTGTGGAGGACATTCGGGAAGTAATCGATTTTTTTGATAAAGGTGAACCTTTGGAGCAAACCATTGTAAATATTGAAGAAGAATTTTACAAAGCCCTCAACTTTCCCGAATTTGATTTTGCTGATGTAAAAGGACAAGAGAGTATTAAAAGAAGCATGGAAATTGCGGCTGCTGGAGGCCATAATATCATACTTATCGGTCCGCCCGGTTCGGGAAAGACCATGCTTGCCAAGCGATTGCCTTCCATTTTACCACCAATGACGATGAGTGAAGCTTTGGAGACCACTAAAATACATTCCGTTACCGGAAGAACCATAAACACAGGTATAATGAACCAGCGCCCGTTTCGTAGTCCGCACCACACAATTAGCGATGTCGCATTGGTCGGTGGCGGTGCTTACCCTCAGCCAGGAGAAATTTCCATGGCGCATAATGGGGTTTTGTTTTTAGACGAACTGCCAGAATTTAAACGAAGCGTTTTGGAAGTAATGAGGCAACCATTGGAAGACCGCGAAGTAACCATTTCGAGAGCAAAGTTTACGGTTACTTATCCTTCCAGTTTTATGTTGGTAGCCAGTATGAACCCGAGTCCGGGTGGTTATTTTAATGATCCTGATGCTCCTGTGACTTCTTCCCCAGCAGAAATGCAACGGTATTTGGGAAAGATTTCTGGACCGCTTTTAGATAGAATCGATATACATATTGAGGTAACACCGGTTCCTTTTGAGAAACTTTCCGAAGATAGAAAAGGGGAGGGTAGTGTAGAAATAAGAAAACGGGTAACGGCAGCAAGAGAACTGCAAACAAAAAGGTTTAAGGATTTACCCACCATTCATTACAATGCACAGATGAATACCAAACAAATTCGGGAGTTTTGTAAACTGGATAATCTCTCCATGGAATTGCTTAAAAACGCTATGGAAAGGCTCAATTTATCGGCTAGGGCATACGATAGGATTTTAAAGGTTGCAAGAACTATAGCCGATTTGAATCATGAAGAAAGCATTACCGGCAACCACATCGCCGAAGCCATTCAATATCGAAGTTTAGACAGGGACGGCTGGTTGGGGTGATTCTTAAGTTAAATGTTGAAAGTGCAAAGCTAAAAGTTTGTTCAGTGCACTTTTAAGCGGTAATATTTAGACAATCACTAAAGTTATCCTATCTTTAATGTTAAAAATTGACTAGTCTGCTGGAAATGAGGTCGAAAATCATCATAAATTGCGATTTAGGAGAGGGGATTGATAATGAGTCTTCGTTGATGCCGTTTATTCAAGCGTGTAATATTGCTTGTGGCGGGCACGCTGGGGACAAAGCTTCTATGAGATACGTAATCAATTTAGCGAAAAATCATGACGTTGCTATTGGTGCGCATCCGTCGTATCCAGATAAAGAAAACTTCGGAAGGAAATCGTTGCCCCTTTCCGAAGAAGAATTAATTCAATCCATAAAAAGTCAATTAACGGATTTTCAACTAGCCATTAATGAAGAAAAAGCGACTTGGCAACATATTAAACCGCACGGCGCACTTTATAACGATATTGCAAAAGATGCACATCTAGCGGCGGTTTTTTTAAAAGCCATCGAGGATTTTAAAAACAAAGAGCTGTATGTCCCCTATGGAAGTGTAATTGCCGAAAAAGCAACTCAAAATGGTTTTAAAATTATATATGAAGCTTTTGCAGATCGTGCTTACAATAACGATTTGTCTTTGGTAAGCCGAAAGCTTCCTAATGCTGTGCTCACGAGTAAAAAAGCTATTTTGAAGCAGGTTAAAAATATAGCGTACCGAAACTCGGTTGAAACCATTCAAAACGAAACGGTTTATATTGAAGGGGAAACCTTTTGTGTCCATTCCGATACCGACAATGCTTCAGAAATAGTTGAATTTCTTTATAATCACCTAGAAACTGTACACGTTGAATAAATTTAAACTTGAATATAGAGCGTTTGGACCACGGGCATTGCTCATTGAATGGCCACGTATGGTCAATGAAGAGGTGTTGAACGACATCATAAAATTTAAAAAAATGGTGGAAGAAGCGTTGGAGGGATACGAGCTTATTCCTGCCTATAATTCGTTGACAATCATTTCCGCCAAGGAAATTAATCATGAATCGTTGACTTCCCAATTAAAAGATATTTACCGCAGCACGTACACTTCTGCAAAAGTTCAACGTAAATTATGGCATATTCCCGTATGCTACGATGAAGGCTTTGGAATTGATTTGGAAGCATTTTCCATGGAAAAAAAGTTACCTTTCGAACGCATTGTAGAACTGCATACCGAGCCACTTTATACGATTTATTGTATTGGTTTCTTGCCTGGCTTTATGTATTTGGGCGGACTGAAAAAAACATTGCATCACCCAAGAAGGAGTACTCCCCGATTGAAAATACCGCAAGGTTCTGTGGGGATTGGCGGTGAGCAAACAGGAGTTTACCCGCAGGAATCTCCAGGCGGCTGGAATATTATTGGAAATTCCCCCGTTAAAGTGTTTAACACCGAACACGAAAATCCGTGTGGGGTAAGTGTTGGGGATAAAATTAAGTTTTACCCGATTGACCGTGACGAACATAAATTGATAACCATACAAGTGGACGCCAATATTTTTCATTTAAAAACATACGAACTCGATGATACAGGTAAATAAAACCGGTTTATATTCCACTATTCAAGATTTAGGCAGGTTTCATTATCGTGATAAAGGAGTGCCAGTTAGCGGTGTTATGGATGCTGTTTCCGCCAAGTTTGCCAATAAGTTATTGGGAAATGATGAGAACGATGCCGTTATGGAAATAACGATGACGGGACCAGAATTAGAATTTCAGGTGGAAACACTTATTGCTTTAAGCGGGGCTATGATTTCCCCCACCCTAAATGGAAAAGAAATTTATAATGATGAGGTTCACCGTGTGAAAAGGGGAGATGTACTGGAATTTGGAAAGCTAACAAGTGGAATTCGATGTTATTTGGCGGTTAAGGGTGGTTTTATGACAGAAGAAGTGTTGGGAAGCCGATCTTGGTATGTTTCTCTTACAGAATTTTCGCACTTGGAAGTCGGGAAAACGCTAGACATAAAAGAATTTAAAGAGATTGTAGATCTGGAGCATTTGCCGGGAGCCGACCATAACTTTAAGGAGAAGGAGATTACTGTTTTTAAAGGTCCGGAATTTCATTTGTTAACTGAAGACCAAAGAAAACAAGTGTTAAGCGGTATTTTTAACGTAGCTAAAGAAAATAACCGAATGGCATGTCAGTTGAAACAACAATTGTTTCCGCATAAATATTCTATTCTAACATCCGCCACCTTGCCTGGGACGGTGCAATTTACACCTTCGGGAAAGTTGATAATCTTAATGAAAGATGCCCAAACCACGGGAGGATATCCTAGAATATTGCAACTTTCTGAAGAAGGAATCGCCTTGCTGGCGCAGAAAAGAACCAACGATGAGATTCTGTTTTCTTTGCAAGAGTAGTAGCGTTTAACCATACTCCTGTTTATTTTTCTTGGGTTTGAATGGCTTCCGTTAATAGATAATGAATATCAGTTGTATGAAGTGTATTTGAAACGAATAGCGCTCTTTCTTTAAAATTATCGTGCTGAAGGAATATTTCCCAGAGATTTTCAATAAAAGCTGAAAATTCTTCTGTTTTCTTTTGTTGAATCATATTGCTATCAAATGCTTTAACAGCCAAAGCGGTAATTTCCTTTTTGGCAAGATCAATTTTATCTTTTATCGGCTGTAAGACACCTTCTAAGGTTTGTGAAATGTTGGGCAACAACTCCGACGCCTTTTGCAGTTGAAATTTCTTTTGAGGAACACGCTGATCGAAAGCCACGCGAGAGGACCAGAAATTGGTTCGGTAGGTGGCAATATCAGTAAAGGCAGCCATATTATTTCTTCGTAACAAGTCCTCTATTTCATTTAAAAAAGAGTACAATTCGTCCGAAGCTGTGATATCATCATTTTCTAAAAGGAATTTAATTCGTTTTAAGGAGGTGTTTGTTTTGGTATTAATTCGGTTGTAAACGTCTAAAAAAGGGCTGTTTTTTTCCATCTTGCTTATTTTTGTTTCAAGATGCAGTAAATAAATAATATGTAAAAGGGGAAAATTCCTTATTAACGTATTTTTTGGTTCGTTTTTTATCGATGAAATAGATATTAACAAATTTGAATTAGAATACGATTTTTAAAGAAAATGACTTATCTCGTTATTGAATAATAATTGTTTAACTAAATCCCAAATATTTAAAATAAGTAAGCTTCAACTTTTTATCGTATTCATTTCGTTTATAAGAAGGGCCGTTGTAACCTCGGGAAAAAACATCCCAGTCCTTTTTCCGCAATGGGATTAAAAGATTGTTGGCTTGTAAAAACTTTCCAAATGCTCTTAAATGCTCCCTTTCATGGGTTTGCATGGCAGCTACAAAACGTTGCATACTTTCGTAACCTAGCGACGAATAGTGATAGCCCATAATTTGAAACGATCCCCATGAGGCAGCTGCATGAGCGGCTTCGTAAAAAATGGAATTTTCTTCCAGGGAAGCTGCCAATTCTAACCGTAAATATTCGCCTTCGCCGCCCACATAAAATTTTTTGGTCCATTTAGGATATAAGATATGATCTGTTTTTTCAGACACATATTTTTCAGGATTTATCCCTCTTTTTCTAAGTTCCCGCCAAAAAACGTGACCTTCAAATAGAATCTTGGCTCTGCCCGAAATCAAAAAACCTTTGCCGTGACTTTCAATTTCGTTAATAGCTTTTACCAAAGCTAGTTCCAAGTCAAATTTTTCAGCAAAATTTATTAAATCTTTTTCTGAAAGTAATTTATTGGTATGTTCAAAAAGCCCTTTTTCCATCGCCAATAGCTTACTCCATGTTTTTACCCCCACAATACCATCTATAACTAAGTCATTCTTCTGTTGAAAATCCCGCACCGCACGGTCTGTATCCTTTCCAAAGTAATTGGAAACCACAATGTCGTATCCCATTTTGGATAGGATTTGTTCTAATAAATAAACCGATGGATCGTAAGATTTGTATCGAAGGACTTTCATAAACTTAGACGTATTGTTGATTATGTTCGATTAAATTAGAGGTTTTTTCCCCTTTTTGCAAACTTGGATATCAGCAAATAGCTGTTTTTCAGTATTTTAATTTTTGCTGTAGCTATAAGTTACTGATAATTAATAGGATTAGCGAAAAAAAATGTTTTATATTAGTGAAGGTTTAGCAAAGGCTAAACTACAACAACCAAAAAAAACTAACATAATGAAAACCAACTATTTAAAATTGCTAGTTATTGCACTAGTTACAATTTGTTTGCACTCATGTAAGTTTGCTGAAGAGAAAGAAGGCAATTACTTAAAATTTGAACCTGTAGATCTTAAAGAACATTTACTTCCAGTAAAAGAAGCTAAAATTGCCAGTGAACTTTTTAAGGATGATATGGACTCTTTATATAGGAGGATTGACGAACTAGAGCGAATGTTGGAAGAAAAGGACCAGGATCCAGATCAATCTAGTTCCAACTCTAAAGTAAACCAAAATGACAATGGTGAAAAGTCTTATAAATTTAAAGTGGCACTTTCAAATTGGTACTCCACAGATGAACTTCTTACATATATATACAATTCTAAAAAGACTGTTGAAAGTAAAGGAGGAAAAGTAGATGGTTTTAGAATTTATGTAGCCGTTTTACCGGAAACTGACCAAATAAAACCCAATACCTTAACTACGTTTATAACTCCAACGGGTACTCCAAGTAGAAAAGGGAAAGAGGAAGCAAACATATTACCAAATTTTGATGCGCCTCTACCTTATCCTCCAGGTTCACAGGATTTACAAGAGGTAGAGCCACTTGATTATGGTGGACATAGGGACCCACCAGCTCCTTATGGGGAATAGCCTTATAATTTTGATTTATGGGGGATAATTTTGTTCTATTTAGAGTTCCTATTTATATTATTGAAATTTTAGCTCTATTGATTGGAAGCTTGAAGTTCAAGTATTATAAAAATACGGCTTCAGAATTAATTTTGTACTTCTTGTACTTCACAGTGGCTCAAGAGATATTAACTTTTGCTGTGACATTAAACTATAGGTATGAAGAGCCGATATTGCAAGCCTTATTAGAATTCCTTCCGGAAAAACTTAAAAATACCACGATATGGATAGGTGCGATTTATTCAATAATCTCATTTTACGTTTATCTTTTTTATTACAAAAAGTTACTTAAACAGCATGGATTTGTAAAAATTATTAATTTTTTTATTCTTGTTTACACTGTCTTTGTAATTATTTCTTTGATAGACTATCAAAATCTTATGAAATCGTGGCTAGGTCCTCATATGTATGCAGGTGTTCTGCTCACTTTGGGAGCCATATTTGCATATCTGTACACCATTTTAAAGAGTGATGAGATACTTACATTTTATAAAACCCTGCCTTTTTGGATAACGGTCGGCATCCTGTTCTTCAATTTGGTTACCATGCCCATATTTATTTTTGCCAGGCAGCTAAAATTTTCCGCAATAGTATATGAATTTATATTGCTGATTTCCAATTACGTCATGTATGGCTGTTTTATTACGGGGTTTGTAATAAATGCGAGGGAGAAGGAGAGGTTAAAAAGCTAAGGTGAAATTGTTATTTCTTTATAATTATTAAGCAGTTAACAGCAAGAGATCCGCAAACATAAGTCTGCGGATCTCTTTTTGAACTCATCTTGACAAATTTCAATCATTTTTTAGGAAATGGAAAAAGTCAAGATGAGTTCATTATTAACGAACTAAACAACTAACTGTGTTTTACAAATTTCTGCTACTACTTCTGCCTGAAGATCGGGTAGCTGAAGAAGACCTTGATGATGTAGATCTGGAAGTTCTTGCAGCACTGCTCGAGCTTTTTGTCCTACCGGAAGACACACGGTTGCTCGAAGGACTACGACTGCTCGATCTAGCGGTGTTTCTGCTATTCTGACTAGAAACGGCACTTCTCGAATTGTTTGTCGAAGCGCTACTTCTTCTAGCTGTTGACGTTTTGTTGGTAGAAACATTTGGTGTTCTACTGTAACCACTACTGCGGGAAACGTTATTTCTTGAATCATTTTTAGTGCTATATCTCGCTGAGCTTCTTTGAGGGGAATTACTCTCCCTTGAGGCGGTATAGCTGTTTCTAATTGCGTTACTAGAACTTCTGCTGGTACTACTTCTGTTGTTCTCATAGTCCAAACTTCTACTTCTAACAGAACGCTGGGTTTTATAATCGTTTCTTGCTGAAACTCGTCTGTCGTTATTATAAACGGCTCTTCTGGAATTACGCTCTTTATAGTGATACGTTCTTCCTAAAGAAGCATACGACCTTCTGTAATTATTTCGATAGGGTCTGTAATACGTATAGCGTACCGGTCTGTAATACCTTCTATATGGTTGATAATATACCATGCAAAACGCCGGTCTCGGTCTTACAAAATAATGATGATACGGTCTGTACACATATACTCGGTTGTAAACATTTATATAGCCTGTACAATGCGAGTAAACGCCGCTATTGTTATAATAAATATTCAATCCGCCAATTCGGTTTACATAATTACCACGATAGAATATGTTTACATTTCCAATCTGACTTACCCTTCCGTAGAAATCATAGTAAATGGGGGTGTTTTCTACTTGAATAACCGCTCCATAATCATCATATTGAACATAAGGTCCGTATTGGTATCCCGAATTAAAAGTGATGCTAACATTGCCTGTATGCACACTAGCACCAACACTAGCTCGGTTATCGATATAAAAATCGAATTCTCCATCAGGGTATACGGAAAACGTAATGTTATTTTCGTTAAAAATGAAGGAGTTGCTATTGTTGTTATACGGATTATGGATGTTGGATTTTCCAAACCCAGTTCCTGCTACAAGGAGGAAAAGAATAGTTATGTACGATGTGTTTCTCATGATTTCTATTTTTTAAGTCCTTTGAAAGTGAGTTTTAATATGAAGAGCTTATTTAGCCTTTTATCCTAAAAAAATCACTTTTTATCGGTTGTTGTTAAAAAGAAATCAAAGTGCGTGCCAAAAATTGAAGAAAAGATATGTTTGACTGTATTTTATTGATAATCAGTAAGTATTTATTAAGTTATTTTGAAAAAAATTATGCTAAACAAGTTTTGAGATTTCGATATGGCTCTATTAGTTTTGATAAATGAGAGCAAAATAAAGTTCCATGATGGGCTTCGACATACTGAAGCAATGTTCAGCACGAGAGCTCAGCCTGACCGCAAGCTCTTTAACAACAAATAAGGACTAATTAACCTAACGATCAATAAAATAGTTTATCCATAATAAAGAAAACTCCGCTGTTTGGGTTTCAAACGTGACGGAGTTTTCTCAACTAACCAACCAAAAAAAATCAACTATGAAATTTGATTAACTAAAATCAAACAACGTGCCAAAGACTTTTTGGGTGAGATTTTAACGAATTATTGGGTTTTAATTGCTTTTAAAATCTCCTCTGTATCAGCTCTTTTTGTATAATCTTCATTTACAAATTGATAAATTACCTTTCCATTTTCATCCAACACAAAGGTTGCGGGCATTGGTAATTCATAATCATCATTCTCATTGTGCTTTTTAACATCAATTCCAAACTGGTCGTAAATAGCTTTTAAATCTTCGGGAAGCCCAAAAACGAGTCCGAGTTCTTTAGCGAAAACATTGTTCACATCGCTTAGAACTTCAAAATCGAGTTCATTTTTTTCTGAAGTAGATAGGGAGTTATCGGGAGTTTCTGGAGAAATAGCTACCAATTCGGCACCATTGGCTTTAAATTCTTCCAAAGAATTCTGTAATGCTTTTAATTCCAGATTACAATAAGGGCACCAACCGCCACGGTAAAATGAAATAATCAATTTTTTATCAGAGTTAAGTTCTTTCAAACTAACTTTTTCACCTTTCGCATTTGGCAAAGTAGTGTTAGGAAATGTGTCACCTTTTTGTATGGTTTTTTCGGCTAAATGCTTTTGTTTTAAATCATTTGTAGCCTTATCCATAACCTCCAAAACTTCATTTGGAATCTTCTCTCTATTATTTTGATTTAATTGTTGTAAGTCTGTTGTTAGTGACATTGATATAAATTTTAAAGTTTTATATCAATTGAGACGATTATCTTCGCGAACGCTTACAGATAAGGCGTTAAGCTTGTGTTAATGTTCCCTGAATCAGTGATAAACTTTTCAAAATCAGACGATTTAATTACTTGTAAAAACGTTTTAAATCTTTTCCTTAAGATATTTGCCTGTGAAACTTGCTTTAACCTTACTGATTTCTTCGGGCGTACCGGATGCCAATAAATTCCCGCCTTTTTCTCCACCAAGCGGACCTAAATCAACTATATAATCGGCGCACTTTATTAAATCGATATTGTGCTCTACCACGATGATGGAATGACCAATCTCCAGCAGCGCATCAAACGATTTTAAAAGCTTTTTTATATCATGAAAATGGAGTCCAGTAGTAGGTTCATCAAAAATAAAGAGGGTTTTGTTCTTCGTTTGTCCCTTCACCAAAAAAGAAGCCAGTTTAATACGTTGCGCTTCCCCACCTGATAGCGTAGAGGAAGATTGCCCCAAAGTAACATACCCAAGACCAACATCCTGCAACGGCTGTAATTTGGAAGCGATTTTAGTTTCCTTATGTTCACTAAAAAAAGCTACCGCATCATCAATCGTCATTGTTAAAATATCGTCGATGTTTTTGTCTTGGAATTTTACTTCCAGCACTTCCTTTTTAAAGCGTTTCCCACCACAGGTTTCACATTCCAAATGAACATCGGCCATAAACTGCATCTCTATGGTCACTTCGCCTTCCCCTTTACAGGTTTCGCAACGCCCACCATCTACATTGAAAGAGAAGTGTTTAGGTTGATAACCACGAAGCTTGGAAAGCTTTTGTTTGGCAAATAATGCTCTAATGTCGTCGTAGGCTTTGATGTAGGTTACCGGATTGGATCGGGAAGAACGGCCAATCGGATTTTGATCCACAAATTCAACGGAAGTAAGCGAACTGTATTTCCCTTCAATTCCCGTAAATTCTCCTATTTTTTCACCAAATCCGCCAGTTTCCTTTAAAATAGCAGGATAAAGGATTCGTTTTACCAAAGTACTTTTACCACTTCCCGAAACACCTGTTACCACGGTTAGGGTGTTTAATGGGAATGTAACGTCGATGTTTTTTAGGTTGTTTTCCCGAGCGCCATTAATTTTAATGAAGTTTTTGCTCACTCTCCGTTTATTGGGAACGGCAATTTCATCCGCGCCGCTTAAATAGTTGGCGGTTAATGTATTATTCTGAAGGATTTCGTTAAATGTGCCTGTAGCCACAACATTTCCACCTAAAGTACCCGCTTCCGGACCAATATCGATAATTTCATCAGCTGCTTTCATGATGTCTTCGTCATGCTCTACCACAATCACCGTATTTCCCAAATCCCGTAACGATTGAAGCACGGAAATTAGTTTTTCTGTGTCTTTTGGGTGCAAACCAATACTTGGTTCATCTAAAATATACATGGAGCCAACCAAACTACTTCCTAAAGAAGTGGCAAGATTAATTCGCTGGGATTCCCCTCCGGAAAGGCTGTTGGATTTTCTGTTCAGCGTTAAATAATCCAGTCCTACATTACTCAAAAATTCGAGTCGGCTATTGATTTCCTTTAATAATCGGTTGGAAATAGCTTCATCATTTTTAGAAAGCTCAAGTTCTTTAAAATGCTGCTGTAATTTATGAAGTGGCATTTCTACCAAATCGGTAATAGTTTTATCGCCAACTTTTACATAATTCGCTTCAACCCGTAACCGTTTTCCCTTACAAAGAGAACATTTAGTTTTTCCACGGTATCGAGAAAGCATCACCCGATTTTGAATCTTGTAACTTTTCTCTTCCAATTCAGCAAAAAAATCAGTCAGCCCCGTAAAATATTTATTACCACTCCAAACCAATTCCCTTTGCTCTTCAGTAAGTTCATACCAAGGTTTATGGATGGGAAAGTCAAATTTATAGGCATTGTTTACCAACTGATCGCGGTACCAGCTCATGCTATCGCCCCGCCAAGCAAAAATGGCATTGTCGTAAATAGACAGACTGGTGTTGGGAACAATCAGTTCTTCGTCCAAACCAATTACATCGCCGTAACCTTCGCAGCGCGGGCAAGCTCCGTACGGATTATTAAAACTGAACAAATGCACGTTGGGTTCCAAGAACTGCATTCCATCCAGTTCAAATTTATTGCTGAAATGCATCTGTTCCCCAGTACTTACATTTTCAATTATGCAAGTGCCTTTGCCTTCAAAAAAAGCGGTATCCACAGCATCTGCCAATCGGTTGTAGAAATCCTCATCATCTTTAACCACAATTCGATCAACCACCAAAAAGAAATCATGATCAATTTCCTTTTCAATCTCGTCAATCCTTAGAACCTCCTCTTTGTATTTTATTCGGGCAAATCCTTGTTGCGAGAGAATCTCCAAAGTTTTTATAACACTTCTATCTTCTGGAATATGAACGGGCGCCAACAACAAAAGTTTTGTGCGTTCTTCATACGATTTTACATGATTTACAACATCAGTAACCGTATTTTTCTTGACTTCATTTCCAGAAATAGGGGAGTAAGTGCGGCCCACGCGAGCATACAATAACTTTAAATAATCGTAAATTTCGGTAGTCGTTCCCACGGTAGAACGTGGATTAGTAGAATTTACCTTCTGTTCTATGGCAATTGCCGGTGCAATGCCTTTTATATAATCTACTTTTGGTTTGTTTAGACGCCCCAAAAACTGTCTGGCATAAGACGAAAGACTTTCCACATAACGTCGTTGGCCTTCCGCATAAAGCGTATCGAAAGCAAGGGAAGATTTTCCACTACCTGATAAACCGGTAATAACCACCAATTTATTTCGGGGAATAACAACGTTTATGTTTTTAAGATTGTGGAGCTTAGCCCCTTTTATAATTATGTTTTCTTTCGGGTTAACTTTGTTGATGTCTGTCATAGCAATTTTAACAAAAAACAAAGATAAGAATCTCCAGTTATGTTTAGAAGGGAATGTTTGGGAGAAGTTTTTGGAATTGGAATGCTAAGGATATAATTTTAGTAATTTGACTTCCATCCTCTGGAATTAATTTTTTCTTGCAGCTGTTATTTGCAGCTTTTAGGTTTTTCAACTTGGCTTTAGCCGATTACTTATCGTACGGAAATTTACGTGTAGATTTGCGCATCATTGCTTCGATAATGTCGTAAGTGTTCTTCCCTGATTTTCTGGTAATCACTTTTTCGTACTTCCAAAGTAATTTACCTGTATCTCCATCACTTAATTTAATAGCGATTCTTCCATAATCGGAAGTTCCGGAGATAAAGGAAATAAAGTCAAAATCCGTAGAAACCCCTTTAGAAATAAGGGCATTCAAGGCAAGGTCACCGGAAATTATGGCGTCCACATTCAGTATTTTACATAAATCCTGGGTGGTGTAAATATCCAAATTCATTAAGTTAATACCTTCTTTGGCAAGCAGGGCATTGGTGTTTTTAATGTCTTGGAACTCGATACGGTAATCTTTCCGTTTATGCATTTTTAGGAAATAGGTTTCCAAGGCATTTTGAACTTCATAACCTTCCTTCTCCTGTAATTCTTTAAGCTTTGCTTCACTTAAGTCTTTGTTTTTTAGTTCCAATCGTGCATCAAAAGGAAGAATGGCTACCATTTTATGGTCTTTGCTCATCTCTTCAAAAGCGTCACTTTGGTAAATTGTTTTCTGTCCGAATGCCGTAAACTGTATCAGTACAATTAAAACGTAAAAAATGTTTTTCTTCATTATCTAAAACCTCAATCCTGCTTTAATATTAAATATTCTTCCGGTCATGTAGTTGGGTATAGCGTATTGTCGGTTAGTGTAATAATCGTTTACCCACGTATTGGTTATGGTGTTTTGGATGTCAAAAATATTGAAAATCTCAAAGCCTACCTCAATTTCTTTGAATTTGTTGGTCCAATGTCCAGGTTTAACATTCTGCTTACCATCTACAAACACATAATTAACTCCTACATCCAATCGTTTATAGGATGGTAGCCTTGTTTGGTATTCGTATGGATTAGCATAGTTTGGTGAC
The DNA here is from genome assembly GCF_023721415.1 of Galbibacter mesophilus. Taxonomy (GTDB): domain Bacteria; phylum Bacteroidota; class Bacteroidia; order Flavobacteriales; family Flavobacteriaceae; genus Galbibacter; species Galbibacter mesophilus. Next base: position 339,922 of record NZ_JAMQVC010000002.1, read on the forward strand.
CCTCCGGGTACACCGGTATTGTAAACTCCGTTTAAGTACAATTTTACATTGGGGATGCTTGGGATATAATCTTGAAACAGCACGGCAAACTTCAATCGTTGGTCGGTAGGCCTAGGAATGTAACCGTTATTTTCTATGTTTTCTTCAGTTTTCAGATAGCCTAAACTTACCCAAGATTCGGTACCGGGTACGAATTCACCGTTTAATCTGAGGTCTAATCCGTAAGCATAGGCCACTGCATTGTTGTTGGCAGCGTAGCGGATACGTACGTTTTCCAGAGTATACGGATTTACTTCATCAATATATTTGTAGTAAGCTTCTGAAATTAACTTAAATGGTCGGTCCCATAATTTGAAACTATAGTCGTGTCCCAATACCAAATGATAAGATTTTTGTGCTTTAACATCTGGTTGAACAGTACCTGTGCTATCACGAAGTTCCCTGTAAAATGGAGGTTGTTGGTACACTCCGCCCGCAATTCTAAAGAGCATATCTTTTTCCCAATCGGGTTTTATGGAAAACTGCGCCCTCGGACTCACAATGAAGTGTGATTGCGATGATATACTGTCACCAGAAACATTCCAGTACTGCGCCCTAACTCCAGCATTTAACCACACTTTCGCATCGCCTAGATAGGCAAGCTTGCTCCATTGGGCAAAACCGGATATTCTATTGTTTTCCGTGTTGTTTTGTGCATTTATATTATTAAAAGATGGAATTTCCCAAGCATTTGGGAACGAAATGGAGTCATTAGTAAATCCCGTGGTGTCAATAGCTTCAAATTCATCCAAAAGGTCATCAAATTTTTCGTAGCTGTATTTTACACCCCATTCTACAGTAGTTTCATCTATTTCATAAAACCCTTTATGTTGAAGGTTGAAAATAATTGCATCAAGGTCGTTTCGGGCGTATTCAAATTGCCTGCCGACTTCAATAAAATCTTCCACCAAACCTCCCATTTCAGGATTAATTTCACCTATTCGGTATCTTGAAGCAATGTTGTAATATTCTTTTTCTTCAGTATGAAATAATGAAGCTATAAATTTTAAAGTGGTTTTTTCATTCAATTTATAATTCCCTTTAAGCGCTCCAAAAGCGGTTTTGTAAGAATCCTCTTCCTCGCCGATATAATCCACACGAATAGCAATGGGCCTGTCAAAAGTTCCTGTGGTAGTTTGGCGACTTTGGGGCTGGTAATCGTATTCATTTAAAGATAGATTTCCTAAAAATTGTAGTTGAAACCTGCCTGAAAACCGATACGTTAAAAATGTCTGTGCATCTGCAAAAACCGGATTAAAATTACTTTCCACATCGGTACTGTTAATAAGTAAGCTATTGTTTCGGTAACGAACTCCAGTGAGTGTTGTGAACTTTTGGTCTTTGGAAGCCGTGCCTAAAAATGCACTTCCTCCTAGAAAACTTGCATGAGCACCGCCGGTTAATTGACGAGGGGTTTTGTAAGTAACGTCCAACACAGAAGAAAGCTTGTCGCCATATTTCGATTGAAATCCGCCTGCCGAAAAATCGATATTCTGAATCAAGTCGGTATTTATAAAACTCATACCTTCCTGTTGCCCTGAACGGATGAGAAAAGGCCTGTACACCTCAATTTCGTTTACATACACGAGGTTTTCGTCATAATTGCCACCCCTTACCGCATATTGAGTGCTCAACTCGTTGTTGGAATTAACCCCGGGAAGCGTTTTCAAAATATTTTCTACTCCTGCATTGGCACCGGGTATGGAACGAACTACCTCAGGTTCTATATTTTGTATGCCCTCAACACTTTTCTGATTTCTGGAAGAAACCACCACCTCACCAATTTGCTCAATTTCGGTCTTCATCACGGGGTTAAACTCGAAATATTCCCCGTTTTTTAACTGAATGGTGAGTGATGTTTTTTCGAATGAAACGTGACTAAATGTAACCGTGATTTTTTCTTCTGAAGGCATTATTAGCTGATAAAAACCATTTTCGTTAGTTTTTGTATTTCCATCAGTGGAAGCTACCATTACATCTTCAATAGGGGTAGAGTCCTCACCAAGCACTACTCCAGTTAAGGTTGCTGTTTGGGCAAAACTGGAAGTTACTGCTGAAGCTAGAATTAGAAAAAAAAATAGTTCTTTAGTGAAATTCAATGATGCGGGTTTATTTCATATAAAATTCAGCATTAAATGTAGTACTATTTCCTACATTATCGGTAACAATCACTTCCAAATTATGTGCTTCTACATTAAAATCAACATCACTTAAGTCGAACGTTATGGTATTTTCTTTGTACTCATATTCCATTAACACCCATTCGCCGTTTATAGTTGCCCTGTAAGAATTAATACCACTTAAATCATCGGTAATTTTCAATTTTATGTAACGAAAATTAGATAGCCACTGGCCATCCCGAAAGTTCAAAGGCCTTATTTTGGGAGCTACTGTGTCTTTAGCAATAGTAAACTTACCCAAATCTCTTGTGCGGGTGCTTAGCGTGTTTCCTTTGCGGTAAGTGTGTTCGTAATAATAATTGCCTTCATCGGTTTCATGAGCAATAAAAAGTTTGTCTTTATCCGTTTCCTCTAAATCACTAATATCCATGCTGATGGTATAGTTGCTTTTCACTGGCGTTCTATCGTTGTGAATGATAATACCGTTTTCGTATTCGGACAAATCAATAAACAAATCGTAGTAAAAAGTGTTTGCCGGAAAATAGACCGAAGCCTTTCCGACGGAAAAAATATTGTCTCTTCCAGCAACCAGATATTGTCCGTTATTAGGATTTTTCACAGGCTTTGTAACTTCCTGCTTTTTTCCTTCCACTGGAATAACAATAGTGGTTGTGTTTTGAGCATAATCGGATACTTCCAAAGTGACTTGGTAAGACATTCCTTCATTTATGGAGATGAGACCGCTATTTTCCCGGTTTTTATAAATGCTCAACTTGTTGTAGGGTTCTATATAGCATTTTTGTATTCGGGTTCTGCTATCTATGTAAGTAGAATAATCAATCAAGGTGTTAATATACCTACTTTCATCGAAAGAAAATTTTTCGAAGTTATATTCAAAATTCACCGTTCCGTTTACGGAAGTACAAATTTTATAAGGACCGTTTTTGTTGTAAGCCATATCCAATTGGTCATAAGTTTCAACACCCAATCCAATTGCTCCAAAAGCTTCAACTTTATCAGCAATATAGGTGTTTTCATTTTCTTTGGTAAGCCTTAGTTCTATTCTTTTATTGGAATTGTTTACCGCGGAAGTGTCCCCAACAGCATACGCATAAACACCCATTACACGGGGCGCTTTAGTGTCTTTAATGTTATATCCAAACAGAAGTGGATTCATAGGTCTGGAATTCTCATCCCGGATTTCGTAATGAAGGTGCGGACCGCCACTACCGCCTGTATTTCCGCTTAAAGCAATTAATTCGCCTTTTTTAAGCTGAAATTTATCAGTAGTAGGGAAAAGCTCTATTTCATAGGATTGTTTTTTGTATTGTTGTTCTTTCACATACGCTTCAATTTCAGGTGAAAATTTTTGTAAATGACCATAAACAGTGGTGTAGCCATTCGGGTGCGTAACGTAAACAGCTTTTCCGTAGCCATAAGTCTGTACTTTAATTCTAGACACATAACCGTCTGCGGTAGTATAGATGTCCAATCCCTCCCTTTGTTGCGTTTTAATATCAATTCCAGCATGGAAATGATTGGAACGAAACTCACCAAATGTACCTGCTAATACGATGGGAATATCCACCGGAGAACCGAAATAATCTTGTGGATACTTATTCTGGGAAAAAAGCAACTGGCAACCTAAAACCAGTGTTAAAAACAGATAGCGCATGAAAAAAATGTTATACGGCAAAAATAGATAATAGATAATTAAAGAAGAAAAAACTACGGTTAAAACGCATTTTTCATTATCTTAGTGTTATTAAAGTTTATAGCTTGGTCTAAGCGATATTTTAAAATTCTGAATAGTTTTATTAGCAAAAAATAAGTTTATTTCATTTTTATACGGTTAAAAATTGCTAAATAAAGCTTAAAAAGAAATTTTTATAAAGTATTGTGAAGTATATAAAGGTATATTAACTTTGTAAAGATATGCGTTGAATATTGCATGTATGAGTGAGATTATAGAAATTGTTGATTCTCTGGAAAGTAAGGTTGGTAAGTTGCTTGATAAATTGCAACAAGAACAACAAACCAATAAAAAATTACGACAGGAATTGACAACTTCGAAGCAGGAAAATAATGAATTGGCTAATTCCATTGAAGATTGGAAAGCAAAATATGAATCGCTCAAAATGGCAAATTCAATGCTTGGCAGTAATGAAAATAAAACGGAAGCTAAGCTTAAAATAAATACTTTAATTCGGGAAATAGACTACTGTATTACGCAGTTATCCGAATAAAATGTTCTGAAACGGTAATGAAAGACAAGCTTAAAATTAAAATATCTATTGCAGATAGGGTGTACCCACTAACCGTAAGTCCGTCACAGGAAGAAGGTTTGCGAAAGGCCGCCAAGAAGATAGATACGTTGATTAAGGAGTTTGAAAGAAACTATGCCGTAAGGGATAAGCAAGATGTTTTGGCCATGTGTGCCTTGCAATTTGCCTCTAAAGTGGAACAGGAAGGTATTGAAACACATAAAATTAGTGAAGAGACGGAAGAGCGTTTGAAAAATTTGGACGCTTTGCTATCTCAACATTTGGGCTAAGCCGAAATAAAATGTTCTTTTAAATAAAATAATGTTACTGCCTACATTGGTTGCATTTTTTTGACAAACTCAACAAGTATTAATTAAAAAAGGTGAGTTCGAATTGTAAAAGCAAGCCGCTCCTCTGATTAATTTCAGAACACAGGACTGCGGATCCTTGATCAGTTTGGTAGCCTTAAACCTGTTTTTAGGAGTTTGTACAAAACTTCAAATACCAATGTAGGCTTTTTTTTTAAATATATGTAAAGATGGACAGTACACTATTGATAATAGTTGGAGTAGTGGGGATAGTAGTTGGATTTCTAGTGGCGAAAATATTGGAAAAGCAAAACGCTACTAAAATTATCTCCGGAGCGAAAAAGGAAGCTCAAAAAATATTAAAAGAAGCAAAAACTGAAGGAGAAAGTATAAAGAAGGACAAAATACTTCAGGCAAAAGAAAAGTTTTTAGAATTAAAAGCAGAGCATGAGAAAGTTATTGTTTCTAAAGATAAAAAGATAGCAGAAGCCGAAAAACGTACCAGAGATAAAGAGTCTCAAGTCTCTAACGAATTGGCAAAAAGCAAGAAAATAAATGCTGAAATTGAGGCCAAAAATAAAGATTATGATTACCGCTTAGAGTTTTTAGAGAAAAAACAAAGCGAGATAGATAAACTTCATAAAAATCAAATTGAACAGTTAGAAGTTATTTCCGGTTTATCTGCGGAAGAAGCAAGAGCTCAGTTGGTAGAATCGTTAAAGTCTGATGCTAAAAGCGATGCAATGACGTATATTCAAAATACGTTGGAAGAAGCAAAGCTTACCGCTCAGCAAGAAGCCAAAAAAGTAATTGTAAACACCATTCAACGAATCGGTACCGAGGAAGCTATCGATAACTGTGTTTCTGTATTCAATTTGGAGTCCGATGACGTGAAAGGAAGAATTATTGGTCGCGAAGGAAGAAATATCCGTGCGTTGGAATCGGCTACTGGAGTAGAAATTATAGTAGACGATACACCTGAAGCGATTATTCTTTCCTGTTTTGATTCTGTTCGTCGTGAAATAGCGAGATTGTCCCTACACCGTTTAGTAACCGATGGCCGTATTCACCCAGCGCGTATTGAGGAGGTGGTGAAGAAAACCAAAAAACAGATTGAAGAAGAAATTATTGAGGTAGGTAAAAGAACTGTTATCGATTTAGGGATACACGGTTTACATCCAGAATTGATAAAAGCAGTAGGAAGAATGAAATACCGTTCTTCTTATGGTCAGAACCTGTTGCAACACTCCCGTGAGGTTGCCAAATTATGTAGTGTAATGGCAGCTGAATTAGGTGTAAATGCTAAATTAGCCAAAAGAGCTGGTCTATTACACGATATTGGAAAAGTGCCGGAAACTGAAATTGAAACTCCACACGCTATACTTGGTATGGAGTGGGCAGAGAAATACGGAGAGAAAGCCGAAGTTTGTAATGCAATCGGTGCTCACCACGATGAAATTGAGATGAAATCGCTATTGGCACCTATCGTTCAGGTTTGTGATGCCATTAGTGGGGCGAGACCTGGAGCAAGACGACAGGTATTGGATTCTTACATCCAGCGTTTAAAAGACCTTGAAGAAATTGCTTTCGGATTTACAGGTGTGAAGAAGGCCTATGCTATTCAAGCAGGGCGTGAGCTTCGTGTAATCGTAGAAAGTGAAAAAGTTTCAGATGATAAAGCTTCAGAATTATCATTTGAAATTTCACAAAAAATTCAAACGGATATGACTTATCCAGGGCAAGTTAAAATTACGGTAATTAGAGAAACCAGAGCTGTGAATATTGCTAAGTAGCAAATTTCTGTCCTTAAATAAAAACCATTTTAAAGCCTAGTCGATTGACTGGGCTTTTTTAATTCTTATTTATCGGGTTAAGTTCTTTCAATTAAATTGAGTATATTTAATATATCTATTTTATTTTGAGTGAATTATAACTTTTCGATTCATGAGATTTCGCTACTGTATTTTTATCGGAATAGTATTCGTTTTTATGCAATCTTGCTCCTTGTTGCGTATAGAAAGTGCGCAAGAACCACTTACCAAAAGACAACTTAACTCAAGATTGCTAACCCAACAGTTTGTTGCTGATGCGACGGATAGAGTAGAGGAAGCAGCAGACAGCATTATCACTTCTGAAGCTAATTTGGAAATTGAACGAAATGCATATCTCTGGAAATTAAAAACACTCACCGCCTATAGAAAAGTAGGGTTCCAAACCATGCCTCAATTGGCGCTACTGGATTCGTGGGAAATAAGTCTGGCTATTGAAAATTTTATGGCGACGCAAAAAGCAGCGTCCATGTTTGGTAGTTGGCAGAATTATGTTCAGATAATCTCCAAGGAAAACCTTTTGGAAATAGAAAGGTATGCACGAGGCTTGCTTGAAGAAGATGAATACGAAGCTTACAAGGAACTGGTGTATGCTTTTGCTGAAGAAAACCCCATTGACGAATTCACATTTACCCATACATCTTTACGAGAGGCCTATCTAGAAGCTCAAAATATTGCGGACAGCAATGCTGTACAAACAGTTGGAAGTCTTTCGGAAGTCATGAATAACTTTTCCAACCGCCTAGTTTACACGTCAGAAAGTACGGGAAAACAGCTGCAATGGAACGCTGAATTGATGCTAAAGGAACAGGGCGTAGATTCTGCAAGCTTAAAAGCCGCTTTCGATAATATGGATAGAAGTTTGGATAGGTTGGTAACCACTGCAGAAACCACACCAGAACTTTTGGATCAGTCAGTGAAAGATTTTAGGGCAGATATGTATGTTTTGTTTAGGGGTTTGCATCGAGATATGGAAAGTTCAAAAGAGTTTATAACTATGGAACGTTTGGCTATGGATACCATAATTGAAAGAGAACGCATTGCATTGGATAGTTTTATTTTAAGGGAGCGAAAAGCGCTTACTGCAGAAGTGAATTTATTGGCGGAAGATGTGGTAGACAACACCATGGATCACGTAAAAGGTTTATTGACGAGGGTTCTGTTACTATCCATTTTATTCTTTGCGATTATTCTTTTTCTGCCCTTCGCCATTGGCTACTATACTGGGAAAATTCGTCAACGAAACAGGCATTTGAAGCGTAAAAAGCAGGGTTAGTCATCTAGCCTTTGGTCCACAATTTCATACAATACTTTTGAGTTCAGCGTATTTTTAATTTATTTCTTCGGGTTAAATACAGTAAACGTCTATAAGATTATAGGTAAACGTCGAATTTAATTTTTAAATGATTGTATTGTAAATACTTTAGACGCAGAAAATTAAAAATTTTATATCATGAAAAAGAATCTAATAATTATGGCGTTATTTACAATACTTTTTATAAGTTTTGGAAATGCACAAGAAAGAAAAGGACGTAGAGGAAACGGTCCTGAAAAGGCTGTGGAAGCTTTAGATGAAAAAGCAGATTTAACTGATAGCGAAAAAACAGAGCTAACGGCTATTTTTACCGATTTTCAAGAAAAAATGAAAGAAGATAGGGAAAATAGAAGAGGGTATACAAAAGAAAGAGACGAGGCTGTTGCCAAGGTTTTATCTCCAGAAAAAAATGCCATCTATCAAGAAATGCTAAAAGAGCAAAAAGCAAGAATGCGCAGCCGAGTAAAAAACAGACAATGAGCAAAAAATTAATGAATACCCTAAAAACCATATTTCTACATGTAGTGATATGGTTTTTTATTTTACTTTTTCCCTTTATCCTATCGGAAGGAAATGAACTTAATAAATTATTATTAAGGCAGTGGGTTCCGTTGATAATGGGTTCTTTTCTTATTTTTTATGTAAATTATTTTTGGCTTTTGCCAAAAGTTTACTTCAACAGAAATTCTTTTCAGTTCTATATTTTTAATGTTGTTCTTTTCGGGTTGGTTTTAGCGGGACTTAGATACGGCAACGATTTTGCTAATTTTATAGATTCAGACTCTTTATTTGCCACTTCAAGAAATAGAAAGCGTAGACCTTCATTTGGACCTTGGTTTGTTGCCAGAAATGCTCCTTTGCTTTTTATGTCCGTAGGAATTGCCTTTGGAATTCGCTATTCTCAAAAGTTAAATGAGGAAGAAAGACTTAAAAAAGCAAGAGAAAACGAGCATTTAAAATCGGAATTGAAAATGCTGAAATACCAATTACAACCGCATTTTTTCTTCAATACACTTAACAATATTTATTCGTTGGTAGATACCAATGCAGAGTTTGCTAAAGATGGCATTTTAAAACTGGCAAAACTAATGCGTTACTTATTGTACAAAACTGAAGATGGTAGTACAAAATTGAAAGACGAAATTCAATTTATAGAATCTTATATAGATTTAATGCAAATGCGTTATGGCGATCAGCTTACAGTAACAGCAAACTTTCCAAAACAGGATGTATTAAATATAGAAATACCGCCACTTTTATTTATTCCGCTAGTAGAAAATGCCTTTAAACACGGAGTAGCCGCATCCGATGAAAGTTTCATTGATGTAGATTTGAAATTGATTAATGAAGAATTGATTTTCAGTATAAAAAATTCTTATTTTCCAAAGAGCGATACGGACAGAAGTGGTTCGGGAATAGGGATACAAAACATGCAAAAAAGATTAAAATTGCTGTACCGGGAAGAAGAATATTCGTTTTATCAGCAGCGCGTCGAAAACACTTTTTTTACTGAATTAAAAATGAAAACACATCATGCAAATACTTAGTTGCCTTATCGCAGATGATGAGCCTCATGCAAGAAACCTGATCAAATCTTATATTGAAAAGGTTCCTTATTTACATCTAGTTGCGGAATGCAAAGATGCAAACGAGGTATTAGGTATATTTAAAAATAAGCAGGTAGAAATAGCTTTTTTAGATATTCAAATGCCAGGCATGTTGGGAGTGGATTTGGCAAAAATTATTAAGAACGAAACCAAAATCGTTTTTACCACCGCTTTTGATGAATATGCCATTGAAGGCTACAAAGTAAATGCGGTAGGTTATTTACTTAAACCTTTTTCTTTTGATGAATTTTTGGAAGTAACCCAAAAAATATACAGCCAAGACACAAAAAAAGCACCTTCTTCTGAAAAGCCAGATTTTTTAATGGTGAAAGCAGATTACAAAATCCACCAAATTCCGTTAAACGATATTCTGTATTTTGAAGGATTAAAAGACTATGCAAAGATTTATAGAAAAAGCGTGGAGAAACCCATTCTTTCTTTAATGACGCTAAAGAGCGTGGAAGAAAAATTGGAGCATAAAAATTTTATGCGCTTGCATCGATCCTTTGTGGTGAATATGGATAATGTTGAGCTTATTGAGCGTAACCAAATTGTCTTCGGGAAAACAAGGATAACAGTCTCAGAAAAATATAAAGACGTTTTTCAGGAATTCATTAAAACTCGGTATGAGTAATTATTTAAGCCCATTTCAGTGTAAATAAAGTTCCTAAAAACACATTCTTTCACTGGGAATTTAAATGTACAAGCTACTTTCTTCTGAAACGTCTATAAAATAACCATATTCTTCTATTTAGGTTGAAATGAAACTGCTTTAGTCGGAAGTTTACCGTAAAACAGTTTTAGATGAAGTTATTTTTTCAGTTTACGGTAATGGTTGTGCTTTTTTCGATTTCCGAAAGTATGTACTCACAAAATTCAAAACAGACATTATTTGAGGTGTTTGGTATTGTTAAAACCCAAGATTCTGTTATGAATATGAGCGGAACTAACGTTGTTTTAGTGAAAACGGACAGTAAAAGTGTTCAGGGAACTTCATCAAATCGTGATGGATCTTTTTCATTGGCTGTAAACAGCGGCACATATTCAGTAACCGTTACTTTTGTTGGGTATGAAGATTTTACTTCAGAAATAAAAGTACAAAATGAGGCATTAAATTTAGGAGAAATTGTTTTAAAAGAAAGCGCATTGGCTTTGGAAGAGGTGGTTGTTGAACAAAAAATTCCACCAGTGGTACAAAAGAATGATACAACGCAATACAATGCTCTAGCTTATAAAACCAATCCAGATGCCACTGCGGAAAATCTTTTGGAAAAAATGCCAGGTATTGTAATTACAGATGGAAAATTGCAAGCACAAGGAGAGGATGTGAAAAAAGTTTTAATCGATGGAAAGCCTTTTTTTGATAACGACCCAAACGCGGCCATTAAAAATTTACCAGCCGAAGTTATTCAGAAAATACAATTGTACGATGAGCAGAGCGAATTAGCCCGACTTACCGGTTTTGATGATGGAGAATATGAAAAAACAATCAATATTATTACCAAACCAGAATATCGTGAAGGTGTTTTTGGAAATGCTACAGCAGGCTACGGTACTAATAACAGATACCAAGTAAGTGGTGTAGCCAATATTTTTAACGACGATCAACGTATTACTGTTTTGGCACAAAGTAATAATATCAATCAGCAAAACTTTTCCTCGGCAGATTTGGCGGGTGTTTCCAGCTCTTCTGGGGGTCGTGGTGGTGGCGCTGGTGGTGCACGACGCGGCGGCGGAAGGCGTGGCGGAGGTGGACGCGCTGGGGGCGGCGCAGATGTAAGCAGTAGTGAAAGCGATTTTTTGGTTGGGGAACAAAACGGTATTGTGAGTTCTAATGCTTTTGGAATTAATTATTCTGATAGTTTTAATGATAAAATGGAACTGGCATCAAGCTATTTTTTCAACCAAAGTGAGAACGATGCGTTTACGCAAACTTCCAGAAGTTATTTTAATAACAATGCTGGTCAGCAAGATTTTGTAGAAGAGGCAGAATCTGGATCCATAAATACCAATCACCGATTAAATTTACAGCTGCGATACACGTTGGACGATAAAAACAGCTTGGTTTTTAAGCCTAAATTCACCTCCCAAACCAACGATGGTTTTAACAATGCAACGTCTACTTTTTTTACTGAAAATGGTAATGAAAGCACGGTAAGGAATAATACAAGAGCTGTTTTAGATGCGTATAATTTTACTAACTCCGTACTTTGGCAACACAAATTTGAAAAGAAAGGAAGGAGTCTTGCCATTGATTTTGGACAACAAATTAATACAAGCACGGGAGATAATAATGTTTTTACAGATTATTCTGATGCAAACGACCAGGATATAGATCAAATTTCTACTTTAGACCAGCAAGAGAACACAGCTTATACAAGAATTTCTTTTACAGAACCTCTATGGGAATCTGCTTTGTTGCGGTTAAATTACCGACCGAGTATTACGTTTAGTGAAATTGATAAACAAACCTTCGATAAAAATGAAATAACCGATGCTTACGATCTTTTAAATTCAAATTTAAGCAATCAAAGTTACAGTGAATTTTTTTCGCAACAAGCTGGAGCTAGTGTCCTCATGAGAAGTGGTCAAAGTAATTTTATTTTAAGCTCTGCCATGGAATGGTCGAGTTTAACCAACGAGGAAACACTTCCTAATGAAGGTGTTATTTCAAAAAATTATACCAATTTCTTACCATCATTTATTTGGAGATGGCGCATCAATAAAAGTAAAAATATAAGATTGAATATAAGATCTACTACTTCCATTCCGAAAATTAACCAATTACAGGAGGTGTTGGACAACTCTAATCCATTAAATCAATATATTGGTAATGGAGACCTCGATCAGCAAAAGCAAACTAACGCTAGTGTTCGATATTCATCCACCAATTCGGAATCACTACATACATTTTATGTTTTAGCATCCGCTAACTTGGTACAGGATTATATTGGGGATTATATTTTTCTGAATAATACTGATGCGTCGGTAGAAGTAGAAAACGTTACACTTTCACCAGGATCACAGCTTACAAGGCCCGTAAATTTTGATCAGCAATTCAATACAAAGGTTTTTAGTTCGTATGGCTTTCCAGTAGACTTCATTAAATCCAATCTAAACTTTAACGCAACGGCACAATATGCCAATACACCAAGCTTGGTAAATGATGTTGAAAATGAGCAATCCGACATAAAACTTTCACTGGGCGTGGTTTTAAGTAGTAATATTAGTGAAAATATAGATTTTACTTTAAGTTCAAATTCCTCCTATCAATATACAACCAACAGTACGCTCAGCAATAGTATTACGAGGCAGTTTATTCAGAAGTCAAAATTAAGGTTGTCGTATACTTTTTTAAAAGATTTTGTTTTGAGAAGCGATCTTAACCATTCATATTTTGGGGGGCTAGAAGAAGGCATTGATCCCGATTATTTGCTTTGGAACATCAACGCGGGAATGAAATTTTTAAAAGACAACCGAGGCGAGTTAAGCCTTACGATGTTTGATGTATTGGGTGAAAACACAAGTTTGGTTAGAAATACTACCGATACTTATTTTGAAGATGTTAGGAACAATGTCTTGGAGCAATATTTTATGTTATCGTTTACGTATAAATTTAGAGGATTCTAAAAAAAATATTACAAATTATAACTTATTTAGATTTATTTAAAATAAAATAGATTTTATTTAGAATAAGTAAATATAAGTTGTTAGTTTTGCCGGCAAATGAAAAATAAGATGTCGCTTAAAACTACTCTAACCTTTACATTTTTTTTGTTTTTATCCATAGCAATTTATGCCCAAAATGGCTCTCTTTCAGGTACTATTACATCCGCTAATGGTGTTCCCGTACCGCAAGTGTCGGTGTATATGAAAGGACTTTCAAAAGGAACATTTACCAATGAAGAAGGTGTTTTCAGCATAAAGAATGTTAAGCCTGGAACGCATGATATTACCGTGTCTTTTATTGGTTATGAGACTCATCATACACAAGTTACCATTTCGGCTAATGTATCAACAAAGTTAGATGTACAGTTAAAGGCTACTGAAGAGGAATTACAAGAAGTAATTGTTTCAGCCATTCGTAATAATCCAAACGAAAGAACAGTAGCATCGGTTTCTTTACTTCCTGTAAAAGTTAAGTATCAAAGTCAGGCACTCACTATTTTAGACAATAAGTTGTTAACGGAACAGCAATTAATGAATTTAGATGAAGCCATTAATTATGCACCAGGATTTAATTTAGAGTCTACACGAGGGAATCAATACCCAAATATACAAGTTAGGGGAGCAAAAGCAACTATTTTGGTTAATGGGCTGCGTTTACAATCGTCTACAAGGGAAGGAGATGGTAATTTCGATTTTAATACGTTGGATAATATTCAATTTATAAGCGGTTCTTCTTCCATTGGTTTGGGAAATGGGAGTATAGGTGGGGCCGTAAACACCGTTACAAAACAGGCTACTTTTAAAAACGATGGTTATGTATTTTCATCTTTGGGAAGTTTTGGACGAACATACAATGGCTTTGATAAGCAATTTTCCATGGCAGATGACAAACTAGGTTTTAGGGTAAATGGAAGTTGGAGCAAAGGAGAAACTTTTAGGGATGATGTAGATTTTGAAGCTTTTACGATAGCTCCAAGCGTAGCTTATAAAATATCTGAAAAAGATATGGTAAAAGTAGATTACATTTATAATAACGACGAGCGCTCGCAAGATGTTGGGCAGCTACGGGTAGACAGTTTACTGTTGGCTAAAAACGGGATTTTTATTGAAGAAAGTTTTAGACCTTCACAGCAGCAGTCAATTAGAGAGGATTATTTAGGTTTTAAAGATGATTTTCAAAAACAAATTACCAACACCGTTTTTGCTAATTATACGCATAAGTTTTCAGAAAAAATAAGTTTAGGCGTTACAGGGGGAATAAACCATAAAGATAGAACCAGCAGGGGAATAAATACAAGGAGAGCCTACCAAGATACCGATAGGGATGGAGCAGCGGATGTGTTTGCAAGAAGTTCGGTATATCAAGAAACTGGAGCGACATCAAGCTCTGTTAGGGCAGATTTCCTCGGAAAAGATGTTAAACTGGGGGTTAAGCAAAATTTTCAATTAAGTGTAGATTTATATAAAAACAAAAATTTTGCCAAAGGAAATGGATCGGAAAGTAGAGATCCAGGACCAGAAATTGACAGGATAGATATTTTAAACCCACAGTTTGAAAGTAACATCTCTAATTTGTCTCCTGAAGCTCAAGAAGCTTATTTTGCTGAATTACTGAACACCAACAATAAATCTGAAAATACTATTAATGGAATAACTTTTCAAGATCAATTGGAGCTTACTCAAAAATTACGATTAACATTAGGATTACGCTATAGTTGGGTTACTTCCTTTAATGAATTGCACGAGAATTTGGGTACAGATTCTTTAAGAGTTTCAGAAAGCGACCGAATTGACACTGGGGGGTTTTCTCCAAGTGTAGCAGCATTTTATGATTTAAATAGAAATATAACCGTCTATGGTAGCTATACCAACACTTTCAGCGAAACTTCCATTTCTCCTACTCGGGTAAATATAAATGGGGAACAAATTGGCCCAGAAGTTTTTGATCAGTTGGAAGCTGGAATTAGAGGTAGTTTTTTTCAAAATAGATTTGGTGCCAACTTAGTTTTCTATAACATTTACAACAATAACGTAGCTGTACAGGCGGTGGACATTAATAATGATCCCCTAACATCTCCAGATGCTGTAAGCGATGTGAATCCAGATGGAGAATATTTTGTAGAGGTTGGCGAGCAGCGAAGAAGAGGTGCAGAAATTAGCTTACAGGGAAAAGTAACAGATGCTTTAACGCTGTACGGAACCTATGCATATTACGAGTTTGCTCAAAAGAGTACTGAATCGGGTGACGCAGTCGTTCAGTCAACAGATTATAATCCAAAAAATAGTGCAAGTTTAATTGCGAATTACGAATTTCTCGATGGATTCTTGGAAAACTTTAAAATAGGAGCTGGTAGCGTTTTTACTGGTGACCGAACCGTTAGCACGCGGGGTGGAAGTTCCATCTCTTTTGTAAATGATGCATTTACCACTTTTTCATTAACAGCAGGCTATCAGATTAATAAGTTTTCCATCAACGCTAAGTTTAATAATCTAACTAATGAGCTGGCTTACAACTATTTTGGAACAACGTTTATCAACCCGATTGCTCCTTTTAATTTTGATGTTCGGTTAACCTATAATTTCTAAAAATGAGCAAGCTTAAATTATTACGGAAACGAAAAAAGAAAGAGTCTTTTTTTAAATACATTACGAATGTATTGCATTTGTGGCTCGGCTTGCTTTCCGGAATTGTCTTGGTTATTGTTTGTTTAACTGGGACTATTTTAACTTTTGAAGAACAAATAGAGAACCTTATCAATAGGAAAGTTCGTTATGTTGAAGAAGGAACAGATAGAGTGCCTTTAGATTCGCTAATTGCTTCTTACAAAAAACATTACGATTTACCGGTTGGAAGAATAACAATAGCTGAAGAAAAAAATATAGCTACTCATTTTTTTGCTTTTGATAGAAAAGCGGGAAAACGTGTTTCAACCTATTTCAATCCGTATACAGGAGAACATTTGGGAGACGAAAGCAAAGCAGCTCAAGAATTTTTCAGTTTTAATTTACAATTGCATAGATGGCTTTTGGTAAGAGGAATTGGTAAACAAATAGTAGGAGCAAGTACGCTTATTTTTCTTTTTCTTCTTGTTTCTGGACTGGTTCTTTGGTGGCCAAAGCGAAGAAAACAGCTAAACAGAGGACTTACCATTAAATGGAATGCTAAATTTTATAAGTTTAACTACGATTTACATAACGTATTGGGTTTTTATTCCCTAATTGGCTTGTTTTTTATTGGCGCTACGGGACTGTTTTTTTCGTATTCATGGGTGAGGGATGGTTTGAATTCAGCTTTGGGAAATGAGGCTATTGAAATAGTTGAAAACAGAAATATAGACAATTCTACTTCCGAAGGAAAAAACAAAGGCAATAAAAACCAACACGGCAAAAAAAGTAGCGGAAAAGGAAATAAAAATACAGCTGGACGTCGCGGTGGAAATGGAGAAAGGGGCGGCAGACGTGGCATGGGAAGAAAAAAAGAGCCTGTCTCGGTTGAAGCAATGCTTGTTAATGCCCAAAAAGAACTACCGTATAATTCCAATGTGATAATAAGTTTGCCTGGCGGAAGAAGTGCTAATTACAACTTCACCAAGCTAAACACCAGTAATTGGCTTTCTGCAGCATTACCCGATAAAGTTGAATTTGATACAAAAGGAAAGTTCGTTACCAAAAAACTGTACAGCGAACTTCCATTAAATCTTCAAGTGCGCTCCATAATTAAACCCTTGCATACAGGAGCCATTATGGGTTGGCCAAGTTTAGTATTTTACTTTTTAATGTGTGTTATAGGCACCTCATTGCCAATTACAGGCTTTATAATTTGGTATAAAAGAAAGTAGAAAGTTTATTGAGCAAATTGCAATTTTAGGGATTAACCCTCTTTTCCCCACAAACGTTTATTAAGTTTAGTAACTCGGATTATTTCAGCAGATAAATTGTATCTTTCCTATTCCAATCAAGACGAAAAAATAAATGAAGATTTTACATTTTGTAGCAGTATTTGCCCTTGTTATGGGCTGTAAAGACAATAAAAAAAGTAATGACAGTGTTGTTGCTGAAGAAAAAGAGTCGAAAGTAATGGAAGAATCTAAAGAAACATTTCCATTCTACGTGGGTACTTATACAAGAGAGAACGGGGAAGGTATATATCAATTTGAACTTACGGAAGAAGGTCAATTGTCAAATGGCAAATTAATTGCAAAAACTGATAATCCTTCTTATTTGGCATTTTCAGCAGATGCAAAACATTTACTTGCTGTAAATGAATCTAAAGAAGGAACGGTTTCCTCTTTTAAAATAGAAAAAGACACCTTACTTTTTGTAAATAAAAGTGCCTCTGGAGGTGCGCATCCATGTTTTATTGTCAGCAATGAAGAAGGTTATGTAGTAAACGCTAACTATAGCAGCGGCACGGTTGGACTTCATAAACTGGATGAAAATGGAAAACTATCTGATTTGTTGGATGTACAGAAACACGAAGGTAAAGGTACGCATGGAAGACAGGAAGGCCCTCATGCACATTCCGTTTGGTTACAGCCTTCTCAAAACGAGGTAATAGCAGTGGATTTAGGAACCAATGAACTTTGGTTTTCAAAAATTGATGGTAGCAATAATAAATTGGAGCCAAAAGCGCAAACCAAACTTGCCATGGCAGATGGCGCCGGACCAAGACATATGGCTTTTCACCCCAACGGTAAATTTGCTTTTGTTTTAAATGAATTGGATAATACCGTTACAACACTTGCTTTAAAAAATGGAACCTATGAAATAGTAACTACCATTTCTTCGCTGCCCAAAGATTTTACGGATAAAACCAAAGCAGCAGATATTCATATATCTTCAGATGGAAATTATCTGTATGCTTCAAACCGCGGTCATAATTCCATCGCTATTTTTAAAGTTTTAGAAGAAGGAAGTATAGAAATCGTGGGTTACGAGGGTGTTCGCGGAGACGGGCCACGTAATTTTTCTTTTTCCCCAGACGAAAAATTTCTTTTGGTCGCCAATCAGTTTACCAATAATATTATTTCTTTCAAAAGAAATGAAGAAACTGGCAAACTTACCTTTATTGATGAAATTGAAGCACCTTCACCGGTTTGTATTCTATTTAAAAACTAAATACCTGATTAAGAATATATTATTTCATCGTTTAAAAAGTTAGTTGAAAGATTTTTTGTTTTAAATACAATATTTCTATTTAAATTTTAGTACCTCAAAGAGCACTATCCTATTTAATATGAGTGGTTTAACAACTAAAAATAGAATAGATGTATATCAATGGGTCTTTTCATTTGTCGTATTGCACCAATGTGCATAACTCAGAATCTTGGGAAACTACTTTTTCTACGCTCAATAATTTTATTCCGAAGATAAAAAAGGATTTATCGGATAGAAATCCTTTTGGAATCAGTCTGCGATTGTCGCACAAGACATGCAAAGAACTTTCGCAAAGAAAGAATCTTGCCATTTTTAAAGATTGGCTACAAATTCATCAACTTTATGTTTTAAGTATAGACGGAGTGGCGTATGGTAAAATGCAGGGACACGAGGTAAAGGATTTATTGTATGCGCCAGATTGGGCTTCAACTGCACGATTAGATTATACACTTATGCTCATAAATCAAATGTCTTACTTGTTGCCAAAAAGAATGCAAGGAAGTATAACCACTTCGCCATTGGGATTTAGGCATTGGTATTCCGATGAGGATGAAAAAGAGCAATGCTATATAAAGTCGGCCATAAATTTGGTTAAAGTTGTTGAGGTGCTTTACGAATTGGAATGTGCCGCCGAAAAATACATTCATTTGGATCTAAAACCTGAACCCAATAGTTTGTTATCCAACAGCACACAGGTGATCGATTTTTTTCGAGCATTTTTATTGCCTACTGGTGTGGAGATGTTATCCAAGAAATTGGGTAAGAAGGCCCATGAAATAGAGGCAATGATATTTAGGTATGTCAATATTTGCTACAATACTGGAGCATTTTTTATGGCTTTTGAGTCGCCTTCGTTTACGTTCAAGCGCTTTAAACAAACGGATATTAAAATTGGGAAAATTCAAATGAGCTCGGTGCTGCGTTTTCAAATGAATGAACATAAGCGCGAGCGTATTATTAAAGCGTTTAACCAATTTAATCAAAATTATTTTTTGCATCCTGTAACCGAAAAAATCGGAGAAACGGTAATAACATATCTTAATTTGGAAGATATAGTTAATAAACATTTGGAAATTGGAGAGTTACACGCGCTGTTCAACATTCCAATTTATACAGAAGCGTATAAAAATTTAGAATCCAGTCAGTATACAATTTTGGAGACATTAAAGTGCCTGAAAAAAAGCAATGTTTGTGAGCTCGTAGAAATAGAAAGCTATATGTGGGACTTGTTGCCGGAAAAACTGAAAAAAAATGGATTGCAATTTTCCATAGCAAAAGAACTTCGCTGGTTAAAAGAAAGAATGCAAGAAGAGGTTTACGCGAATTAGTTACTAAATATCCAAGTCGAAATCACTTCTAAGCTTGTCGATTAGCGGATTTTTCTCACGTAGTTTTTCATACTTTTCCATAGGCGTAAAAGCGTATTGCTTTTCAACCTCTTCGTTAATGGTTATGTAAAGCTCAATTTGGTAGTTGTTGAGATGTTTTTTTAGGTATTCCATTAAAGGATATTGGTCTCTTTCTACCTCTTTTTTTAGAGTATCATTGGCCAATTCAATCCAAATCTTGTTTTTGCCTTTTAATCGTGGCGTATCCGAACCGAGGGCAGCACCAAGAATTTTCTTACCTTGCTTATCGATTTTGGCCACATATTTTGCCCAATACTTTTGCATCGTAGCCTCGTCGAATGGATCTTCAGGAAGGTTTTCCTCATCCACTACTTGATTCTTTTTAGCCAGCTCGTGTTCCTTTTTCTTTTTTATACTGGAAAGAGAAAGTCCGGAAACACTTTTTCTGTTCTGAAGGTTTATTTTTACATTCGGTTGAGCCGGTTTTTTTTCTTCGGAAACAGGAGTAGAGGCGGTTTCATTTTTGTCAGAAGCAACATTGTTTTGAACCGTATTGGCTATTTGCTTTTCTTCTGAAGTATTATTTTGAGAAGTTTTTTCTGAAGATACTTTGAAGAAAGAAGGAGGGATTATGAAATCACGGCCTTTTTTTTTTCTCCATTATGATTGATGGAGGCAAGTTTCATTAAGCAAAGTTCAACAAGTAAACGTTGATTTCGACTGCTTCGGTAATTTAAATCACATTGGTTGGCTATTTCAATGCCTTCTAATAAAAATCCTCTGGAAGCCTTTTTACTTTGTTCCAAGTATTTTTGCTTGGCTTCGTCGCCCACCTCAAGTAGTGGTATGGTCGCTTCATTTTGGCAAACCAATAAATCCCTAAAATGTGATGCCAGTCCCGCAATAAAATGATGACCGTCGAATCCGAGCGATAATATTTTGTTGAAATCCACCAATAACTTCGGGATATCTCCATCCAGAATAAGGTCGGTAGCTTCAAAATACGTTTGGTAATCGAGCACATTTAAATTTTCGGTTACAGCCTGGCGGGTAAGGTTCTCTCCTGTAAAACTCACCACCCGATCGAAAATGGAAAGTGCATCCCGCATAGCACCATCTGCTTTTTGGGCAATAATGTGCAGGGCATCATCTTCCGCTTGAATGCCTTGTTGTTCTGCAATATATTTTAAATATTCTTTTGCGTCTTTCACCGTTATCCTTTTAAAGTCGAATATCTGACAGCGAGAAAGGATGGTCGGGATTATTTTGTGTTTTTCTGTAGTCGCTAAAATAAAAATGGCGTGCTTTGGCGGTTCTTCGAGTGTCTTCAAAAAAGCATTGAAGGCAGCTTGCGAAAGCATGTGAACCTCGTCGATGATGTACACTTTGTATTTTCCAACTTGTGGTGGAATCCGCACTTGATCAATCAAGCTACGAATATCATCCACAGAGTTGTTGGAGGCAGCATCCAATTCAAAAATATTAAATGCAAAATCCTCGTCATCACTTTGCGTACCGTCTTGGTTTATTTTCTTGGCCAATATTCGGGCACAAGTAGTTTTACCAACACCACGCGGTCCACAAAATAATAGTGCTTGTGCCAAATGGTTGTGATCAATGGCATTAAGCAAGGTGTTGGTTATGGCCTGCTGGCCAACCACATCTTTAAAAGTCTTGGGTCTGTATTTTCGCGCAGATACTACAAAGTGTTCCATTGCAACAAAGATAAAAATTGACAAGTTATATTCTTTGATTTAAAACATCATTTTGTCTTTAATTATTAACAAAATGGTTAATAAATCATTTACTTTTGCACGGCAGGCCACCTTATCGCTCTTAACTTTTAGTTAGGGGAGGAAAGTCCGGACACCACAGCGTAGCATAGCGGCTAACAGCCGTCGACCGAAAGGTTAGGACAAGTGCAAAAGAAAGGATGTACAGGTAATGCTGTAGTGAAATCAGGTAAACTCTATGCGGTGCAACGTCATGTAAACCAGCGTTTGAGGGTTGCGCGCCCGATGTTGGAGGGTAGGCGGCTAGAATGTTGCAGCAATGTAACATCCAGATAAATGATAAGGATCTTTTTCAAGATACAGAATCCGGCTTACGGCCTGCTTTTTTTTAGTGAAACTCAATTTATGAGCTTCAGTTATTTGCTGAAGCTCATAAATTGTAAGTTGAACTAATCCCGATCTCTGCGTCGGGATCTTATATCTTTTCTGCAACAATTATCTTTCAAAAATTAAGAAACGACTTTTCCATCTAAAACCACCATATCTATATTGTTATTTCCGAAGTCATAAGGGAGGTAACTATACGATGGAATTTCTTTGGTAACTATAAAATTTGCTTTTTTCCCTTTGGTAATGCTTCCGTGGGTTTCGGATAGGCCCATGGCGTAAGCCCCATTTATGGTAGCCGCATTTATGGCTTCTTCCGGGGTGATTCTCATTTTAATACAAGCGGTAGCGACCACTAAATTCATATTTCCACTGGGCGAAGAACCGGGATTATGATCGGTCGCCAAAGCAAATGGGAGACCGTTATCAATAATTTTTCTTGCGGGAGTATAAGGTATTCCCAAGAAGAATGAACAAAGTGGAAGTCCGACAGGCATGGTATTGGAGTTTTTCAAACTATCGAAATCCCTATCTTCCATCACTTCCAAATGATCTACACTTAGCGCATTGTGCCTTGCCGCTGCAGGGATTCCTCCAATAGCATTAAACTGATTAACGTGTACTTTTGGAGTCAAATCATATTTTTTAGAGGCAAAAAGAATGGCTTCCATGTCGCCTACCGAAAAATATCCCTTTTCGCAGAACACATCAATATAATCAGCAAGTTTCCCTTGGGCTACTTTCGGAAGTGTTTCATTTATAATCTTGGAGATATAAGCGTCTTTGTTTTCCTTGAATTCAGTAGGAACCGCATGTGCTCCTAAAAAAGTACTTTTTATCGCAATGGGGTAATTCTTCTTCAGCTTTGCAATCACCTTCAGCATTTTTAACTCTGCTTCCGTGGTGAGTCCGTACCCACTTTTAATTTCAATGGCGCCTGTTCCCAATTTTATGACTTCCTCCAAGCGTTTGGCGGATTGCTCATAGAGCTCTCCTTCCGTAGTTTGCTGCAAAGTTTTGGCAGAATTTAAAATTCCACCACCTTTATTCGCTATTTCTTCATAAGTAAGACCTTTAATCCTATCTACAAACTCTTGCTCCCGATTGCCAGCATAAACCAAATGCGTATGGCTATCACACCAACTGGGCAACACTATTTTATTTCTTACATCGACTACATTTTCAATATTCTTTTTTGGCGCATCTTTCATTTCACCAAAATCTAATATCAAATCATCCTCAATCAGCAAAAAAGCATTTTTAATAGTCGGCAAAGATTGCATGTCTTTTCCATCGACTTTATGTATGTTATCTTCTCTTACTTGTAATAATTCTCTTATATTAAGATATAAAGTCTTCATAATGTAAATTTGAGGTTAAAGGTATAAAACATTTAGGAAAGCTGTCTTTTATGGCGTATTTTTAGGGAGAAATTAGCATAATGAGTTATTTTAAATTATAGCTCAGAAAACGAATATTTGTATGAATAAGGGTATTTATATTGCAACATTAGAATCCAACAGCGGAAAGTCTTTAATTACTTTGGGCTTGATGCGAACACTTTTGGGGAAAACTGCCAAGGTGGGTTATTTTAGGCCGGTAATAGATGAAGATAAAAAAGGCGGCAAAGACAATCATATAAGCACTGTGCTTTCTTATTTTGAAATTGATTTGGCTTATGAAGAGGCTTTTGCGTTTACACGTAATCAAGTAATTCAAAAAAGAAATACAGGGAAATCTGGGGAGATTATAGATACCATTATTCAGAAGTACAAGCGTCTGGAAGAGCAATTCGATTTCATTCTTGTGGAAGGATCCGATTTTTCTGGAGAGGGAAGTGTTTTTGAGTTTGATGTAAATGTACTTATTGCTAAAAATTTAGGAATACCTGCTTTGCTGGTTGCCAGCGGGAGCGATAAAACCAAGGAAGATTTAGCGGGAAGCTTGCAATTAGCATATCATACTTTTGTGAATAAGGATGTAAATGTAATGGCGTTGATTGCTAACAAAATAGATACCGAAAATTTGGAGATGATTAAAGCCGAATTGAAAACCTTTCTTCCTGATGAAGTTGATGTTTTTGCTATTCCAAAGGTTGAGTCCTTAGCCAATCCCACTATAAAGGAAATTGTTGAAGAACTTGATGGAAAAGTATTGTTTGGCGATGAATTTCTCGACAACCAAACTGGTAGCTTTGGTGTGGGTGCTATGCAGCTTAGAAATTACATTACGAAGCTAAAACATAATAGTTTGGTAATTACACCAGGAGACCGAGCAGATATTATTCTAGGAGCTTTACAGGCAAATATTTCCAGTAATTATCCGCGTGTCTCAGGAATTATTTTAACTGGAGGGCTGGTTCCAGAAGAGCCCATTTTAAAGCTGATTGAAGGATTGTCTCAAGTTGTGCCTATTGTTTCTGTGGAAGGTGGAACTTTTAACGTAACGAACCAAGTAGGAAGTATAAAATCGAATATTTATGCGGATAGTATCCCGAAAATAGAAACTTCCATTAGTACTTTTGAAAAATATGTATCGTTTGATACCTTGGCGGAAAGACTCATCAGTTTCAAACCAAAAGGGATTACCCCGAGAATGTTTCAGTACGGACTTATAACAACGGCGAGAAAAGCTAAGAAGAGAATCGTTTTACCCGAAGGACTGGATGAACGGGTATTGAATGCTACCGCGCGTTTGGTTGCCATTGATATCGTGGATGTAACGTTACTGGGCGATAAAGAAAAAATAGAAGAGAAAGTAAATAACTTGGGAGTACCATTGGATTTGAGTAAAGTTGAGATTATTGATCCAACTGCTTCTGAACATTTTAATGAGTATGTGGCTACCTTTTATGAATTGAGAAAGCATAAAAATGTAAACATGGACATTGCCCGCGATTGGATGAGTGATGTGTCTTATTTTGGAACCATGATGATTTACAAAGGTCATGCCGATGGAATGGTTTCGGGTGCCATTCATACTACACAGCATACCATTAGGCCCGCACTGCAATTTATAAAAACCAAACCGGGTGTATCGGTGGTTTCTTCCATCTTTTTTATGTGTTTGGAAGATAGGGTTTCTATTTTTGGTGACTGTGCCATTAATCCTAATCCTACTTCAGAGGAATTGGCCGAAATTGCAATTTCTTCCGCAGATAGTAGTAAAGCATTTGGTATTGAGCCCAAGATTGCGATGCTTTCTTATTCTTCGGGTACTTCTGGTAAAGGGGAGGACGTGGACCGCGTGCGACAAGCAACGGAAATTGTAAAAGCCCAAAGACCTGATTTAAAAGTAGAAGGCCCCATCCAATATGATGCTGCTGTTGATATTTCGGTAGGAAAAAGCAAACTTCCGGATTCGGAAGTAGCTGGACAGGCAAGTGTTCTTATATTTCCTGACCTAAATACAGGTAATAACACCTACAAGGCGGTTCAGCGGGAAACAGGCGCATTGGCAATCGGACCCATGTTGCAAGGATTGAATAAACCCGTAAACGATTTAAGCCGTGGTTGTACCGTTGATGATATTTTTAATACAGTCATCATTACCGCTATTCAAGCACAGGGTATATAATTTTATGTTTACTGTGATTTACCGAAATATTTTCCGTGGAAGCTCAGAAAATAAGGGTAATCAAAATAATATAATTAAATTTAGTTGAAATAATTAGAAGCTTAATATAGGAGTTATAAAATGAAAAAAATATTAGTAATAAATTCAGGAAGTTCATCTATAAAATTTCAATTGATACGAATGCCAGGCGAAATTGTAATCGCTTCCGGACTTGTAGAACGTATCGGGTTGGAGAATTCTACCATTCATTATAAGTCTAAAAAAATGAATGTTTCCGACAAGGTGGACATCCAAAATCATGAAGATGGTTTAAATAAAGTAGCCGCTTTTTTATTGGATAAGGAAAAAGGCGCAATTGCAGATATGAGTGAAATTGATGCTGTAGGGCACCGCGTTGTGCATGGCGGTAAAGATTTTGCAGATACGGTTGTTATTGATGGCAAAGTAAAAAAAGCGATAAAAGATTTATTTCCATTGGCACCCTTGCATAATCCACACAATTTTACTGGAATTGAAGTGGCGGAAGAGGTTTTTCCAAACGCAAAGCAAATTGCAGTTTTCGATACGGCTTTTCATCAAACATTACCAGAAAAAGCATTTCGATATGCCATTCCTAATAAATTGTATAATGAAGACCACATCCGAGCGTATGGTTTTCATGGTACCAGTCACAAGTACGTAGCGGAAAAGGCAAAGGATTTTATCAGTAAGAAGAAATCCAAAGTAATTACGGTTCACTTAGGAAACGGTTGCAGTATTACCGCTATCAAGAATGGTAAAAGTGTAGATCATTCTCTTGGTTTCGCTCCCGTAAACGGGCTCATTATGGGTACACGGAGTGGCGACATAGACCAGTCTATTATATTTTACATGGTAAAGACGTTAGGCTACTCTTTGGAGGAAGTGAGTGAGGTACTCCACAAAAAAAGTGGTATGCTAGGCTTAACAGGCTACAGCGATTTAAGGGAAATTGAAGAGAAAGCAGCCGAAGGAAACCGTGAATGCCAGCTTGCCTTGGAAATGAATGCTTACAGAATCAAAAAATATATCGGGGCTTATGCAGCCGCTTTAAATGGCGTAGATGTTATAGTATTCACCGCTGGAATAGGCGAAAATAGTAGCATTTTACGAAGAATGGTGTGTGAAGACATGAGTTATCTAGGAATCGAGTTGGAAGACTATAAAAACAATGTCCGTTCTTCAGAAAATAGAATTATCAGTAAAGAAACCTCCAAAGTTTTGGTGTTGGTAATACCAACCAATGAGGAACTCGAAATTGCTAAAGAAAGCTTTAAACTCATAAGTTAAGCACTTTCATTAACCAAAATAAAAAATCCAAAAAGTGTCTTCATTCTTTTATGAAGGCACTTCAATAACCATTAACCAATGAAAAAAATAGTACCCACCTTTATTTTATTATTTACATTTTTTCTGAATGCCCAAAATAACAATCCGGTTTTTCCTGGATGGTACGCCGATCCCGAAGGAATAATTTTTAATGATGAATACTGGATTTTTCCAACATATTCAGCACCTTTTGATGATCAAGTTTTTTTTGATGCATTTTCTTCTCCAGATTTGGTAAATTGGACTAAACACGAACGCATTTTAGATACTGCCGAAGTGAAATGGGCCAAAAGAGCCATGTGGGCGCCTTCTATAATTGAAAAGGACGGAAAATATTTCTTTCTATTTGGGGCAAATGATATACAAAGTAACCAAGAAGAAGGTGGAATTGGAGTGGCGGTATCCGACAAACCGGGAGGGCCCTACAAAGACTACTTAGGAAAACCACTAATAGGAAAAATCCATAATGGAGCTCAGCCCATAGACCAATTCATTTTTCATGATAAAGATGGACAATATTACCTAATCTACGGCGGTTGGAGACATTGTAACATAGCTAAATTAAAAGACGATTTTACTGGGTTCGTTCCATTTGAAGATGGAACGGTTTTTAAAGAAATTACACCAGAAGGTTATGTCGAAGGGCCTTTTATGTTCATTCGTGATGGTAAGTATTATTTCATGTGGTCGGAAGGCAATTGGACGGGCCCTAATTACAGTGTCGCATATGCCATCGCGGATTCACCAATGGGACCCTTTAAACGAATTGATAAAATTCTTCAGCAAGATCCAGCAATTGCCACGGGTGCTGGACATCATTCGGTTATAAAAGTTCCAAATGAAGATGCCTATTACATGGTTTACCACCGCAGGCCACTTACTGAAAAGGACGGTAATTCTCGGGAAACTTGCATTGATATAATGGAATTTGATGAAAACGGACATATACTTCCCGTAAAAATTACAAATGAGGGCGTGGGGGCAAATCCATTGAAAAAGTAAGTAAACTTTTAGAGGTTAATAGATAGTCACCTAATTTATCATTTTTAGATTGTCTGGCTGAGCGCAGTCGAAGCCTATTTTTAAAAACGAATAGTTCTCGACTGCGCTCGAACTGACACTTATTTTTAATTATGAAATACCCAATACATATACTTTTCATCTTTTTTTTGATGGTCATAATTTCTTGTGAAAAAGAAGAAAAGAAAGTCGAAAAAGACCAACCTCCTAATGTAGTTATTATTCTAGCGGATGACATGGCTTGGGGTGATACTAGTTTTAACGGAAATCCGAATATTGAAACACCTAATCTAGATCAAATGGCTCTAAATGGGGTCGTGTTCGAAAATTTCTACGTGAGTCCGGTTTGTTCACCAACCAGAGCTGAACTCTTAACAGGTCGATATAGTTTTAGGAGCGGGGTGTACGGCACTGGAGGAGGTGCGGAAAGAATGAACATCGATGAAACTACCATTGCTGAAGTTTTTAAAAATACTGGCTACCAAACGGCTGCATATGGAAAATGGCATAACGGAATGCAATACCCTTACCATCCCAATGCAAGAGGATTCGATGATTTTTATGGATTTTGTTCCGGACATTGGGGGCATTACTTCTCACCAATGCTAGAACATAATGGAAAGGTTGTACAAGGAAATGGGTTTATTGTTGACGATTTCACCAACCATGGTTTAGAATTTATAGAAAAGAATAAAGACAAACCTTTTCTGTTATATCTTCCTTACAATACACCGCACACGCCTTTTCAAGCACCACAAGAGAATTGGGATCACTTTAGGAATAAAGAAATTATAAAGCAAGAAAGGGATTCCTCTGAGAAAATTCAAGAAACCAGAGCGGCATTAGCAATGGTTGAAAATATAGATGAAAATGTAGGTCGTATTCTAGAAAAATTAAAAGCTTTAAACCTTGAAGAAAATACCATCGTACTGTTCTTTAGCGATAATGGCCCTGCAAGTTACCGTTGGAATGGCGGATTAAAAGAAAAGAAAGGCTCTACGGAAGAAGGGGGAGTACGATCTCCGTTAATAATGAAGTGGCCTTCTAAAATTGGCGCCGGAGGAACAATCAATCGTTTGACATCGACGATAGATTTATTGCCCACTTTAGCTTCTTTATGCGACATTGATTATGAAATCAACAAGCCACTGGACGGGATTAATCTTTCAAAAAGCATTTTAGACCCATCCAGCAGTTATGAAGACCGGTTTATATTGAATACGTGGCAAGATCAAATAAGTATTCGAACGCAGAAATACCGCTTATCGAAAGATGGAAAACTGTATGATATTGAAAATGACAGGCAACAAAAAAACGATCTTAGTGCGCAGCTTCCAGCAGTAAAAGATAGTTTACAAAATATTGCAGTTTCATTTCGTAAAGAAAAAGCATTGACCTTGCCCAAAGTTGATGACCGCCCTTTTGTTCTTGGGCATCCAGCTATGAAATTTACTCAAATCCCTGCCCGTGATGGCAAAGCCCACGGAAATATTCAACGATCTAACAAGTATCCCAATTGTTCCTTTTTTACGGATTGGACAAGTACGAATGATAGTATTTCATGGCAAATAAATGTACCAGAAGACGGTTTGTTTAAAGTTAAATTATTCTATGCTTGCGAGGACGGAGATGAAGGGTCAAAGGTTCAATTATCATTTAACGAAAGTAAACTGAATTTTCAAATCAAAGAATCGCACGATGTGCCTTTAAAAGGAATGGAAACCGACTTAGCGCCTAGAAAAGAATCTTATGTAAAAGATTGGAAATCGGTAACCGTTGGCGATATAAAGCTTAAAAAGGGTGAAGGATTAATGACGTTAAAAGCGATTCAAATTCCAAACAACTCCGTAATGGACTTCCGATTGCTGTTGTTTGAAAGGGTTCCGTAGGGTATTCATTCATCATTTTACGTTTCATCAAATCCAGGACGAATAAATTTCTGGGCATTTGGGAATTCTTCAGAGGTTTCTTTTTGTATTTGCTTTAACAGTACCAAAATGTCTAAAATTTCGTTTTGGGCTTCCTTAAAATAATCAAATAAAACTTCCCATGCATTTAATGATTTTTCAGTAAGGATTAGAGCTACTTTTGCAGAACCGTTGGCGTCATTTTGAATTTCATCTTGAATGGCAAGATCCAGTTCATCATTTTGCAAAGCTCGAAGAAGTTTAAAATGTATTTGGTGTTGGTAGCGTTTTATAGTGTTAATTTCTTCGTCAATGCCCAGAAAGTCAAAAAGGTCCTGTTCTTCTAAAATCCCAAGTTCTACTTTATCTAAAATATTTTTACCTAAAGAGTGCAGCAACGGTCCATTCCTTTTAAACCAAACAAAAACTTTAAAAGCGTATTGCTTGCTTATAATGGCTAAGTGATGTGCTCTAGCAATTTGCTCTTTCTGCCTTTGTTCTGGAGACTCGGTAGTTTCGAATAAAACGACTCCTTTTTCTTTAGCTAACTCCTTTATTTCTTTAATGGCAATTTCTATTTTTTCTGTAGCTTCTTGTAAATACCCTTTTTCTTCGGATGCTTTTTTCTCGTCTATAACATTCAATTTCATGGCGTATTGAGTGCACTTAGCTTTAAAATCGCATTTTTCGCACCATCGGTCACAATAGCTTTCAATGTTTCTTATGAAATGGTCATGATTTTGGCTAAAAAATTCTCTCAGCTCTTTTTTATTCATAAAGTTTGATGCATTAAAAAGTGTAATTAAATGAAAATAATTTGCTTAAAACATGGCGATTGTCATTTCATTTTCCGATTTTAGAATTTTAGAAAACGCCCCAAAACAAAAGTAGAATGCAACATCAAGGATTCGATTTTTACAGCAGTAACAAGCGCTTGTTTGGCCAATGCTGGCATGGCGAGGAAACCAAAGCCGTTGTATTGCTGGTACACGGTATGGGGGAACATAGCGGTCGTTACACAGGCTCGATAATCCCAGAATTGGTACATGCCGGCTATGCTGTGTACAGTTTCGATCATTTCGGTCATGGTCATTCCGAAGGAAAACGAGGCTATTGTCCCAGTTTTAAAGCTGTTCTAAACACTATTGATGACGCTTTGGAACTCATTGAAGAACGCTTTGCCAAGCTACCTGTGTTTTTGTACGGACATAGTCTTGGCGGAAACGTTGTTATCAATTATACCATGCAACGTGCAAGCAGTATTAAAGGTATTGTAGCTACAAGTCCGTTTCTGCGCATGGCTTTTGATCCTCCATCGTGGAAAATGAATGTTGGTAAAATATGCTATTATTTACTACCGTTTATTACTTTGCCAAGTGGTATAGAACCAAAATATATTTCGAGGGACGAACGGGAAATTGAAAAATATAAAGACGATCCTTTGGTGCACGACCGAATAAGCCCCAATTATACCTTTCCTTTTATAAAATGGGGTGAATGGGCACTCAACAATCCCAAAAAATTAAATACCCCGACGCTTTTGCTGCACGGAACAGGAGATTACATCACCAGTCACTGGGCGAGTAAAGCTTTTGCCAAACAATCAGATTATATTACTTTAAAGCTTTACAAGGGCGGATATCATGAACTACATAACGATTTGGAAAGGGAAGATGTT
Organism: Galbibacter mesophilus; assembly: GCF_023721415.1. Taxonomy (GTDB): domain Bacteria; phylum Bacteroidota; class Bacteroidia; order Flavobacteriales; family Flavobacteriaceae; genus Galbibacter; species Galbibacter mesophilus. Next base: position 371,227 of record NZ_JAMQVC010000002.1, read on the forward strand.
TTTGAGACAGTAATTTCCTGGCTGGATAGCTTTTTTGATAAATAGTAATAATGAAAGTCTGCCTAGGCGCTACCCAATTTTATATTGATTCACGCTATTGGTAGTAACCAATTCTTCAGCAATAAGTTCTTTTAAAGCTTCTAGAATGTAAACTTCTTTAAAGGTGATATTTTCAGCAAGTTCTTTTGAAGAGAGCGGACTTTTTTGCAGGCATTTTAATACTTCTTCCTTTGCAATTGCAAGAACATCCGAAGAAAGACGGCTCTTTTTCGCTAAGCAAACCGAGCAAATTCCGCAGGTTTCTTTGGTATCTTCATCAAAATAGGTGAGTAGCTGCGTGCTTTTGCAAACTTTTTCATTATTTACATAGTTAAGCACTGCTTTTACTTTTTGTATTTTCAATTTATTTTGTTGCTCAATTTCTTTAGCAATTACATTAATAGTTTTATCGTCCTCACGAGGTTTTAAAAAGGTGATGGAGGCATCGGTATCTTTTGCTTCCAATTCTATAATATTATCTTTTTGTAATTGTTCCAGTGTTTGGAGTACCCTTTTTTCGAAGGTGTTTGTTTTTTTAGCAATCAACGTCACATTAATAGCTGTTGAAATATCAAAAACACCTCCGTAGGTTCTTAAAATGGCCTGTGTAATCTTTTCTGCGGAAGGATTTTGGTCTAAATAATAAAACAATTGCGAATTGCTGCAGATGAATAATACGCTTGTTTTTTTATGATGGGTTTCCAAAAAGGAGATGACCGAATGTTTATCAAGTATTTTTAATCCGTTGTAAGCCAGCATCGGATTTATAGAGTATGCGCTGCAAAAAGCATTAAAGTTAAGTGAAAAATTTTGTTGGAAGCCTTCACCGTAAGGAATTTGAAAATAATTATTTAGTTTTTTATAAAGCAGTTTGATAAAATCTACATTAGGTAACGTTTTTATAAACTGATTTTTAAGCTGAATCTCGTCACTGTTATTTTTTAAAATTACGGCTACCGCTTTTTCTCCATTTCTACCAGCTCTACCGGCTTCTTGGTAGTAACTTTCTAACGATTCAGGGAAATTAATATGGGCAATTACAGAAACATTCGGTTTGTCTATACCCATACCAAAAGCGTTGGTGGCCACCATAACCGTTGTTTGGTCGGTTAGCCAAGCATCCAATCGCTTATTTTTTTCTTCATTGGTAAGGCCTCCATGAAAAAAGGTGGCACTAATTCCTACTTTGTTCAAAACCTCACTGGTTTCCACGGTCGCTCTTCGGCTTCTCACGTACACAATGGCAGCGCCGTTATTTTCTTTCAGTATTTGTTCTAGTTTAAACAGTTTGTCCTCTGTATGAAAAACTTGATACGAAAGATTTTCCCTTCGAAAGGATTTTTTTACTGTAACAGGTTCGTGAAGATGAAGGTTTTCTATAATATCGCCGGCAACCGTTTTGGTGGCAGAAGCGGTAAGTGCCATCATAGGAGTCTCTGGAAAAAATTCTTTTAAAACACTGCAATTTCTATAGGCTGGCCTAAAATCGTTTCCCCATTGAGAAATACAATGAGCCTCGTCGATGGCGATGAGGTTTACGTTCATGCTCTTCATTCGTTCTTGTACCAATTCCTGTTGAAGTCTTTCTGGAGAAAGATATAGGAATTTGTAATTACCGTAAATACAATTGTCCAACAAGGAGTCAACCTCTTCGAATTTTAGTCCGCTTGTAAGCGCAATTGCCTTTATCCCTTTGCTCTTTAAAGAATTTACTTGGTCTTTTATAAGTGCAATCAATGGAGAAACAACAATGCAAATACCTTCTTTCATCAAGGCAGGAACTTGGTAGCAAATTGATTTTCCACCACCGGTAGGCAGTAAAACTAACGAGTCTTTACCATCTACGGCAAGTTGGATTATTTCTTCCTGCGGTTCTTTAAATGAAGTAAAACCCCAATATTTTTGTAAAACTTCCTGAGGTTTTAGCATGGCATTCATCGTGACAGATTTACGGTATTAATTCCGAATTAAATTAAGGATAAATTTTTAAGTATAAAATCAGCTCTTTCCTCTACAGTTCCGGTAGGAACATCCTTTAAACCGTAGTCATATTTTTCATACGTTTCTTTCAAGTATTGGTGAATTTTTTTTGCCTGCTCAAAATTCTCGTAGCGTTCACTGTCAGACCTGTATATTTCTTCCCATGGAGGAAGTAAAAAAACCAGATCATACCGGTAATTTTCACAAGCTTCATTGAAATAATTAGGATACTCATCCCCAGCATAGTCCATATAAGCAAGAACATCTGGAACACCGCGATCAAAAAAAACAGTCCCATGGAGCTTCTCAGCATCCTTGTGTTGTTGAATACGGCCTTCCAATAATTTTTTACTGAAGAGTAGGGAATCGGTTAGAAAAAGTTGCTCAATGCCCTTTTCCCTTGCTTCCTGGGTAACTTGTCTTGAAATTTCCAATATGCACTGGTGTCCATTTTGCTTTAAAAAGTCTATAACAGTAGTTTTTCCCGTTCCAGGACCACCAGTAATTACTATTTTTTTATTTCTGTTCATGAGATTACATCCAAACTGCAAAAGTAACCAAATGATAACCGAATTAAAAATGAATGAATGCGAAGAAATTAATACTTCGGAATATTCTGGATTGGGCATGAAAGATTTTAAAAGTAGTCTCAAGTCGGCAATCACAATATTTCTTTAATATTCATGTATTCGTATAGAAGGAAACTGCTAAATTGATTCGTAAAACTTATCTTTGCACAAAACAAATTTGCTTTATGAAGAGTAAAAAGGAAGTAGAAGAATTTTATATTAGATTAAAAGACGAATTAGATAGAACTACCCAATGGCCTTCCCTGTACCTTTACAAATTTATTGTTCCTACGGATGAGAAAAAGGTAAAACAAATAGAAACCATTTTTAACAATACAGGTGCTGTTATAACTACAAAAACTTCTTCCAACGGGAAATATACTAGTATTTCTATAGAGGTTACCATGAACAGCGCCGATGCCGTAATTGATAAATATAAGGAAGTAAGTGTAGTAGAGGGTGTAATTTCTCTTTAAATTCCTTTGATACAGCGTAAAATTTGTTATTTTGCAAACATTAATACGTCTTGGACGTAAATATAACTTCATTTTAATAATATCATATTTTGATAGATACTTTAGAATACAACAGCGAGCGACCTAAGCTCATTATACCTGAATACGGGCGACATATACAAAAAATGGTAGATTATGCCATTTCTATTGAAGATAAGGAGGAACGAAATAAAGTTGCTCAATCCATAATCGGGGTTATGGGGAACTTAAATCCACATTTACGGGATGTGCCTGATTTTCAGCATAAATTATGGGATCAATTATTTATAATTTCCGATTTTAAATTGGACGTGGATTCTCCGTACCCAAAGCCCACAAAAGAATTGTTGGCTGAAAGACCAGAGCGTTTGGAGTACCCGCAAAACCATCCAAAATACCGGTTTTACGGTAACAACATCAAAAGAATGATCGATGTTTGTGTAAGTTGGGATGAAGGCGATTTAAAGGACGCTTTGAAGTTTACCATCGCCAATCACATGAAGAAAAGCTATTTAAACTGGAATAAAGACACAGTGGAGGATGAAGTGATTTTTAATCATTTGTTTGAACTGAGCGATGGACAAATTAATTTAGCTAGGTTTGACGAAGATCTTGCGGAAAGCAAAAACCTTGTTCGAAGCAAATCTACCAGTAAAAATTCAAGAAATTCTGGCTCCAGAAAACACCACACCAAAGGAAGAAGCAAAAAACGATATTAAAAAGCCTACTTATCTTACATGGGAACATTTAAAATTGAAGGAGGACACCAATTAAAAGGAGAAATTACTCCTCAAGGTGCAAAAAATGAAGCCTTACAAATTCTTTGTGCTGTTTTATTAACAGATGAAAAGGTAACCATAAATAACATTCCAAATATTATTGATGTAAACAAGTTGATTGACTTGCTCGAAAATTTGGGGGTGAAAATCCAAAAACTCGGGAATGCATCCTATTCATTTGTTTCAGATGATCTTAATTTAGAGTACCTTCAATCCGATCAGTTTAAAAAAGACGGTCGCGGTTTACGAGGTTCCATCATGATTGTTGGTCCGCTCTTGGCTCGCTTCGGAAAAGGCTATATCCCTAAACCAGGCGGTGATAAAATAGGAAGACGAAGGTTAGATACCCATTTTGAAGGGTTTATAAAACTGGGAGCAAAATTCAGGTATAACCGTGAAGAATACTTTTACGGAGTGGAAGCAAAGAAACTCAAAGGAACATACATGTTGCTTGATGAGGCTTCCGTTACTGGAACGGCAAATATTGTTATGGCTGCTGTTTTAGCGGAAGGAACTACCACTATTTATAATGCGGCTTGCGAACCCTATTTACAACAACTTTGCTCTATGCTGAATAGAATGGGAGCAAAAATAAGTGGTATCGGTTCTAATTTGTTAACAATTGAAGGAGTTAAAAAGCTTGGCGGTACCGAACATACCATTCTTCCCGATATGATTGAGATTGGAAGCTGGATTGGTATGGCAGCTATGACACGTAGCGAATTAACTATAAAAAATGCAGGCTGGGATTATCTCGGTCAGATTCCAAATGTTTTTAGAAAACTTGGAATCACGATAGAACAGAAAGGAAACGATATTTACATTCCTGAGCACAAAGATGGTTATGAGGTGCAGAACTTTATTGACGGTTCGGTATTAACTATTTCCGACGCTCCTTGGCCCGGATTCACTCCCGATTTACTAAGCATCATCTTAACAGTGGCTACACAAGCACGTGGGAGCGTTTTGATTCATCAGAAAATGTTTGAAAGTCGACTTTTCTTCGTTGATAAGTTGATAGATATGGGTGCAAAAATTATTCTTTGCGATCCGCATCGTGCTACCGTAATTGGTCACGACTTTAAATCTACCCTTAAAGCAACCACCATGACATCTCCGGATATTAGAGCAGGGATTTCGTTACTGATTGCGGCACTTTCAGCCAAAGGGGAGTCTACTATTCATAACATTGAACAGATCGATAGAGGTTATCAAGATATAGATACCCGCTTAAAAGCAATCGGGGCTAAAATTGTTCGCGTTGATTAACTCACAAAATAAAATTTAAGAAAGCTGTCTAGCATTATGCATTAGCGCTTCGTTGAAGGTGTTAAAGGCAGCAAAAGATATTATAAAACTACACGAAAAGTTCCTCATCGAGGGACTTTTTTCGTTTCATGATGGAGTCCATAAAATAATCGGCTTCATTTAAGGGTTCATAGAAAAATTGAGCTTCCGTTATTTTATCATTTTCCACTTTATAAAGACATAATTCTTCCATTTGGACCCTGCCGATATCAGCAAAGGTAGTATCACTGGTCATTTTTACCACGAAATAATGATCGGCCACCAAAGGTTCAGAAATAGAAAAACTGTGGACTTTTATAATATTTCCTTGGTTTATCAGAAATTCCTCAATAATTCGAGCCTTTCCTTCCGTAGTAATATCAAAAGAAGTTCTTTTCTCTTTACTGATTGCAAAATCGTCATAAAGTTCCTGATAGGCCTCTAAATGTTTTCCGTTTCGGCAAAGAGAAACCAATTGATGGGCTATTTTTTTTGTATTCATTGCTTTTAGTTTTTGCAAAACTACAATTGGTTTTAAATTAATAAGTTAGCTTTAGGTTAACACAGTTTTATATGTTTGAAAACTAGAAAATAATGACTTATGTAATTGAAGAAGTAAATTTCTCCCTAAAAATATGTAATTTTACAAACCATATATTTCCTTTAGTAATATGAGTCAAAAAGTCTTGCTTTCCGAGAAAGAAATCAACATTATACTTCACCGTTTGGCTTGTCAACTCATTGAGAATCATTTAGATTTTAAAAATACAGTTCTTATCGGTATTCAGCCGAGAGGTGTTTTTTTAGCAGAGCGTTTAAAAAAATTGCTTTTAGAAGAATATGCTATTCCTGATGTAAAACTCGGGTATTTGGATATTACTTTCTATCGTGATGATTTTAGGAGAGGAGACAAACCGCTGGAAGCCAATAAAACAAAGATTGATTTTTTGGTTGAAGATAAAAAAGTAGTTTTTGTAGATGATGTTTTATATACAGGAAGAAGCATACGCGCTGCGTTAACTGCAATACAGTCTTTTGGAAGGCCGTTTGAAATTGAACTACTAACTTTAATTGATAGACGTTTTAGCAGGCACCTGCCTATTCAGCCCGATTACCGCGGAAGACAAGTAGATGCCATCAATCAAGAAAAAGTGAAGGTGATGTGGAAAGAGCAAGAAGGGGAAGATAAAGTATATTTGATAAATAAATAGCTGCACGATGAGCGAATTAAGTGTAAACCACTTATTGGGAATTAAATATTTAAATGAAGCTGATATACAGTTGATATTTGAAACTGCAGATCACTTTAAAGAAGTAATCAATCGTCCGATTAAAAAAGTACCTTCCCTTCGGGATATAACCATAGCCAATTTGTTTTTTGAAAATAGTACGCGAACAAAGCTTTCTTTTGAATTGGCAGAGAAAAGACTTTCCGCGGATGTTATAAACTTTTCGGCAGCGCAATCATCCGTAAAAAAAGGGGAAACCCTTATTGATACTGTAAACAACATCCTTTCCATGAAAGTGGATATGGTTGTTATGAGACATCCAAATCCGGGCGCAGGCGTATTTCTTTCAAAAAATGTAAAAGCAAGTATTGTAAACGCAGGGGATGGGGCCCATGAACACCCAACACAGGCGTTGTTGGATTCGTATTCAATTCGAGAGAAATTAGGAGATGTTGCGGGTAAAAATGTTGTAATTGTAGGTGATATTTTACACTCTCGGGTAGCATTATCCAATATTTTCGCTTTAAAACTACAAGGCGCTAATGTAAAAGTGTGTGGACCAAAAACATTACTTCCAAAATTTATTACCTCGCTAGGGGTAGAAGTAGAAACCAACTTAAGAAAGGCGTTGGAATGGTGCGACGTGGCAAATATGCTTCGTGTACAAAACGAACGTATGAATATTAGCTATTTTCCATCAACGCGGGAATATACTCAACAGTTTGGTGTAAACAAGGCACTTTTGGATTCATTGGATAAAGAAATTGTAATTATGCACCCCGGACCGATAAACAGGGGAGTAGAGATAACCAGCGATGTAGCAGATTCTAAACAGGCTATTATCCTGAATCAGGTAGAAAATGGTGTGGCTATTAGAATGGCAGTAATTTATTTATTAGCTTCAAAAATAAAACAGTAGGATTATGATAATTGATAGACAAGAGAATACCACCGTAATAACACAAGAAAACGTTTCTTTGGGTAAATTCATAGAGAAGCTTAAAGAATCGTATTCAAAGGTAGCCAAAGACAATCTAGTATTAAATCTCTTATCATTAAGCAATTTGTCTGCCAATGATTTAATGGAGTTTCTAGAGCTTTCCAGAGACCACCGAAGTAATAAGAAATCTTTTGTTATTGTAGCAGACAATATAAATTTTAATGAAGTTCACGACGATTTGGTGGTTGCGCCTACTTTAAAAGAAGCCTACGATATTATTGAAATGGAAGACATAGAACGGGATTTAGACTTCTAGGTTCGTTGTATGGCAAATCTCAATAAACTACATATTTTAGGTTGTTACAGTGCTACACCTAGGGCTTTTACCAATCCAACGGCTCAAGCGCTGGAAATAAAAAACCATATTTTTTTAATAGATTGTGGGGAAGGAACACAGGTACAATTACGAAGACAGAAAATTAAATTTGTTCGCGTAAAACATATCTTTATTTCGCATTTACACGGGGATCATTTTTTTGGACTTCCGGGTTTGTTATCTACATTTCGATTACTAGGCAGGGAAGCTCCCATTCATGTTTACGGTCCAAAAGGAATAAAAAAAGCGGTTACTACTATGCTAAAAGTCGGACATGCTTGGACAAATTTCCCTCTTTATTTTCACGAACTTGAATCGAATACTTCCGAATTAATTTTTGAAGATGAAACTGTAGAGGTTTACACAATACCGCTAAAACACCGTGTTTATACCAATGGTTTTCTGTTTAAAGAAAAAGAAGGCGATCGCAAATTGGATGTGAACGCCGCAAACGAATATGGTATCGATACCGCTTATTTTAGGAATATAAAAAAAGGAAAAGATATTGTGTTGGAAAATGGGGAAGTGATTCCGAATGAAAAATTAACTTTAGATCCACCGCCACCAAAAAGCTATGCCTTTTGTAGTGACACATCCTATTCTGAAGAAATTATTCCAATTATAAAAGATGCTACTTTATTATATCATGAGTCCACTTTTTTAAGTGAACACGAGAAACTGGCCTTACAAACGGGGCATTCAACAGCAAAACAAGCAGCAATGATAGCTGGTAAAGCCAATGTTAAGAAGCTTATATTAGGGCATTATTCCACGCGATACAAAAATCTTGATGTTTTTCAGGAAGAGGCACATCAATTTTTTCCTAATGTAGAATTGGCAGAAGACGGAAAAGAATTTCTTTTTTAGATTGAAAGTTTGCTTGAAAAATAAATACCTTTAAAGAAGGAATTAAATAACTTCATTAAGAATTAATTACACAAAATTAGAAAAGTAATGGCAAATGAAAAGGATTTAAGTGACTACCGAAAGGTTTATGAAAAACGGGCGCTTTTAGAGAGTGAAATACCCGACAACCCATTACAGCTTTTTCAAACTTGGTTTTATGAAGTTGATAAAAGTGATGGGGTAGATGAGGCTAATGCTATGACGGTAACCACAATTGGTTTGGATGGTTTTCCAAAAAACCGTGTGGTACTACTTAAAAAATTTAATGAAGAAGGTTTTATCTTTTATACCAATTACGAAAGTGAAAAGGGGAAAGCTATTGAAGCAAACCCAAACATGTGTGCTTCTTTTTTTTGGCCCAATCTGGAACGTCAAGTAATCATAAAAGGAAAGGCCGAAAAAGTAGCCGAAAATTTATCCGATGGTTACTTTGAATCACGTCCAAGAGGAAGCCAGCTTGGAGCATTAGTTTCAGAGCAAAGTAGGGTAGTGGACTCAAGGGAAACTTTGGAAGATAAGCTTAAGGAAGCAGAGGAATTTTATAAAGACAAAGAAATCCCAAGACCCAATTTTTGGGGTGGATATATTATAAAACCAGTTTCCATAGAGTTTTGGCAAGGAAGACCCAACCGATTACACGACCGTATTCGTTATATCCTTCAAGAAGACTATAATTGGAAGATTGAAAGGTTAAATCCTTAATTTTTAGTGCCTTTTATCGATTAATAAGACTTATTTCGGTTAGAATAAATTAAGAATTGTATATTACCAATGCCAAATCTTAATTTACAAAACCTATGAATGCTTATGCGAAAGCTATAGCAGTTGCCCTGCTGTTCTATAGTTTTTCTTTTCTAAGTAGTTGTTCTGCTGACAAAACTCAGGATGAAGTATATGTGGGAGCACCACAAATTTATCACGAGGTAGAGGATGAAATTCTGCTACTCATCAATCAACACCGTATTTCTAAAAATTTAGTTCCTTTAAAGAAACTTGAACTGGCTAAAGAGCAGGCCTCAAATCATTGTTCCCATATGTTGGAGGCAAATGAAGTTTGTCATCATTTTTTTGGTGAACGTGAACGTGAATTAAAAAATAATGATGCCATTGCAGTCGGAGAGAATGTTGCTTTCGGTTTTCATACCGCCGAGGGAGTGGTTAATGCTTGGTTAAAAAGCAATTCGCACAGAAGAAACATTGAAGGTGATTTTACAGCTTCAGGGATTTCAGCAATAAAGGACGCAGAAGGTAACTTTTATTACACCCATATTTTCGTAAAAGAAGAAAATTAGGATTCATACATAGGGTATTATTTCATTTTAAGTATTTTAAACTCGGTACGTCTGTTTTCTTGGTGTTCCGGCTCTTCACATTTAACGCCGTCTGAACAGCCATTGGTTAGCCTCCGCTCTCCATACCCTTCGTGTGCAATTACCCGCGTAGCATTTAAGCCCTGACTTACCAAGTAATCATAAGTGGCATTGGCTCGGTCTATTGAGAGTCTGTCGTTGTACGAAAGTGATCCACGGGAATCGGTGTGAGATTCAATTTCCATTACCATATCAGGATATTCTTCCGTTAGCAAACGCACTATTTTATCCAATTCCTTTGCTGCATCTGGACGGATATTGTATTTATCAAAATCGAAAAAAATAGTGTTGAGGTCGGCTAAAACACTAAGATCATCCACTGGAGACAGTTCCAAATTAACCACTAGTTCTTTAAGTTTTTTACCGATGTTTTTACTGCTGAATACTTTAGATTTATCCATATATTTTTCGCGACTTCCCTTTATAGAGTAATCCTTTTCTCTTTCAATAAAAGTTTCGTAGTAGCCGTTGTTATTTGTTGATAAAGTGATAATTTCCTGATGATTTTCGTCAAAGAGTTCAATTCTGGCGTTGGCAATGGGCTTGCTATTTATAGAATCGGTAACCACTCCTTTTAAAAGTAACGGTAAAACAGTTTCAAAAGCATAAATATCGTCGTTCGTTGCAGCATTATTTCTATTTGAGGCTATGTAGCCGGAAAGTCCATCAGTATTCATAAAAAAGGAAAAATCGTCTTTTTTACTGTTAATCGGAGCTCCCATATTTACAATGGACGATATTTTATTTTCTTCGGAAGTTATAGTAGCGTAAATATCCAATAATCCTAAACCTTCGTGACCATCTGATGAAAAGAAGAGGGTGCTCTCGGAATTAACAAAAGGAAATAACTCTTCCCCAGCGGTGTTGATAATCGGTCCTAAATTTTCAGGCTTTCCGTAAGTCCCATTATTATTAATGGTTACTTTATAAATATCTGTTTTACCGTATCCTTCCGGCATATCAGAGGCAAAATAAAGTGTTTTTCCATCTGGGCTTAAAGCAGGATGAGAAGTGGAATATGATTTATTGTTGAATGGTAACGGTACTATATTTTCCCATTTTCCACCAACATTCGTTGCTTTGTATATCTGTAGGTGGTTGATACCTTTTTTATCCTTTTCATTTTGTTTATTTAAATAATTATTGCGAGAGAAATACAACGCTTTACCATCTTCTGAAATTGAAATAGGTCCTTCATGAAACTTCGTGTTGATTGCTCCCGAAAGTGGCTCGATTGCTGGAATGGAATCACTTAAATTAAAAGTGTATAAATCTAAAAAAGGTTGTTCGTTCCAGCTGTAAATACGTTGTTCGGGACCGGATTCTTTTTTGGCACTCACAAAATAGACCCTATCACCAAACTGATACGCACCGAAGTCACTGTTTTTTGTATTGAAATTCACATCTTTTAGTTCGTATGTTGGTTTGTTTTCCAGTGCATCTGGATTTTCGTCAATATGCTTTACTAATTTTTTTTTGCCACCTTCTTCTTTAAATTTTTCCAACCATTTTTCAGCTTCATTATAATCTCCTAGAGAACGCAATACAATGGCATAATTGTAATAATAAGCATTGGGAATATCGGGTTGTTGAACTACTTTTTTAAAGTGCGGAGCAGCTTTTTCTGGATTCCGAAGCATAAAGTAGCAATCGGCTAACTTTCTATGCACATAATCGGTATTGAAGTTATGGGTTAATACTTCCTCGTAATTTTTTGAAGCTTTTATAAATGCAAACTTATTGAATTGTGCATCCGCCTTTTTCTGCTGAGCGTACTGGGAATTCAGTAAAAAAGGGATGAATAAAAAGAGAAGCGTCCTATATTTGAAAATCATATTCATTTGAAACTAGATTAAAAATAGCGGGGGGATTTGTATTTTGAGTTTTTAAATTTTAATTCAAACATCAGCAAAACTTCATGTGTTCCAGAAGTGTACGGTCGAATATCGGAAATAGGTTGTTCGTAGGTATATCCAATTCGCCATTGCGGGGTAATTTGAAAATCAATTAATACCGCTGCGGCATCATCCAATCGGTAGGCAAGTCCGAGCCACATTTTTTCGTAAAACAAGAAGTTACCGGTAAAATCATAGGCAAGAGGACTCCCGCTTGTAGCTTTTATCAAAAATGAAGGTTTAAATTTTATATTTTCAGTTAGCGGAAGTACGTAACCAGCGGTTAAATAATAACCAACCCTTTCCGAAGCTTCAAATTCTTCCTGTTTGTTATAATCGGTAGTGAAAATTCTCGGGGAAGATGCCCCAACATACCACCTTTCCGAATGCCAATAAATGCCCAGACCCATATTTGGGGTCCAATGATTGGAGATATCATTAAAAAAGGGATCATTTATAACGGTAGGGTCACCAAGAAATTCATCATCCAAACGGTACTGTGTGAACCCAGCTTTTAATCCGAAAGCTAATTGGGAATTAACTCCCGTTCGAATTGTATATGAAAAATCACCGTACAAATACGAAAAGCGCTCGAAGCCCAATTGATCGTTTATAAACGATAATCCCAGTCCTATTTTATCATTCCGAAGAGGAGAATTTATGGATACTGTAGTGGTTTTTGGTCCGCCATTAAAACCATTCCACTGACTTCTGTGAAGCGCTACAACACTTAAAGCCTCCCTACTTCCGGCATAGGCGGGATTAATGGAAATGGTGTTGTACATGTACTGCGTAAATTGCGGTAATTGCTGTGAAAATGCATGAAAGACACAAAATACAAATGCAAAAAGGGTCGTTTTTTTACTGTAATTCATAAAAACTGTTTATTTGGAGCTGGTTCCGGCGTAGATATAACCTCGAATAGGGTCAAAGCCACTGTCTACAAGTGTTAGTGCGTAAAAGTATGTTCCTGTTGGAATTTGATTAGAACTTCCAATTCCGGTGTTACTAAATCCATTCCAATTATTTTTATAATCGTTGGAGCGATATACAATGGTGCCCCATCTATTAAACACTTCCAACTCCATTCTAAAGCCGCATTCATCCAATCCACTTACGGTAAAATACTCATTGAAAGCATCTCCGTTAGGCGTAATGGTTTTTGAAATAACGATGTTTTCAATAGAGTTGCACGGTAAAACCACACACTCATCATGTACTTCGATATTTAGGGAAATGGCAAATCTATTCGGTTCGTTTGGTGTGTATAGAATTTCATATTTCCCTATTTCTGCGGAAGTCGGATTGAAGTTTCCATTATTTAAGTTGACATTCCCAAGAATGACTTCCCAGATTCCTTCGGAAGAATATAGTTCCGGAATTAATGTTTGTAAATTAATAGCGGCATCTTCCACGCAAACCCGAAGCGGAGCGATTGATGGAGGTGGAGCAGGACTTGGCATTGCCTGAACAAAAATGGTTTGTATAAAGATGGATTCATTACCGCAATCGTCAGTTACCGTCCATGCTCTTGTAATTTCATAATCGATATTGTCTGATATAAAGTTGGAAATTTCCTCGAACTGTACTCCCAAATTTTCGTCACAATTATCCTCGAAAAGAAGCTGTGGAACTTCAGGAACCTCTCCATCAAAAATGGTGATTTGCTCGTCAAGATCAGTAATTAGGCTAGGCGACTCCATGTCTTGAATTGAGATAGTTTGTACATGTGATGCTTGATTACCAAAACAGTCTTCAGCAGTCCATTTTCGAGTAATCAGTATTTTACAGTTATCATCAGTTCTTTCTTCCGTGAATGTTACAGGAATAGCACTATTGCAGCCGTCTGTTGCGGTGAGCGAAATTGCTTCTGGAACTTCTCCACAGCTTGCCGTAATATCCTGCGGCAATGTTTCCACAAATTCTGGTGCTTGGTTGTCTTCAATAGTAATGGTCTGCGTGTGTGAAACGGAATTATCGCTACAATCGGTGGCGGTCCATGTTCTTATTACGGAAGTAATTCCGCATTCATTCTGATTGGTTTTTTCTTCAAAAACTACCTGGATATTTTCTTGGCAATTATCGATAGCGGTAATAGTTTCGGCTTGCGGTATTTCCGAACAAGCTATGGTAATATTCTGCGGTAACGGTTCCACAAATTCGGGTGCTTGGTTGTCTTCAATAATGATTGTCTGCGTGTGTGAAACGGAATTACTGCTACAATCGGTGGCGGTCCATGTTCTTGTTACGGAAGTAATTCCACACTCATTTTGATTGGCTTGCTCTTCAAAAACTACTTCAATATTTTCTTGGCAATTATCAATTGCAGTAATGGTTTCCGCTTGCGGTATTTCTGAACAAGCTATTGTAATATCCTGCGGCAAAGTTTCTACAAATTCGGGTGCTTGGTTGTCTTCAATAGTAATGGTTTGTGTATGGGAAATGGAATTATCGCTGCAATCGGTGGCGGTCCATGTTCTTATTACGGAAGCAATTCCGCATTCATTCTGATTGGTTTTTTCTTCAAAAACTACTTGAATATTTTCTTGGCAATTGTCGATAGCGGTAATGGATTCGGCCTGCGGTATTTCTGAACAAGCTATTGTAATATCCTGCGGCAAAGTTTCTACAAATTCGGGTGCTTGGTTGTCTTCAATAGTAATGGTTTGTGTATGGGAAATGGAATTATCACTGCAATCGGTGGCGGTCCATGTTCTTGTTACGGAAGTAATTCCGCATTCATTTTGATTGGTTTTTTCTTCAAAAACTACCTGGATATTTTCTTGGCAATTATCGATAGCGGTAATAGTTTCCGCTTGCGGTATTTCCGAACAAGCTATTGTAATATTCTGTGGTAAAGCTTCTACAAACTCGGGTGCTTGGTTGTCTTCAATAGTAATGGTTTGTGTATGGGAAATGGAATTATCACTGCAATCGGTGGCGGTCCATGTTCTTGTTACGGAAGTAATTCCGCATTCATTTTGATTGGTTTTCTCTTCAAAAACTACCTGGATATTTTCTTGGCAATTATCGATAGCGGTAATAGTTTCCGCTTGCGGTATTTCCGAACAAGCTATTGTAATATTCTGTGGTAAAGCTTCTACAAACTCGGGCGCTTGGTTGTCTTCAATGGTGATTGTCTGCGTATGGGAAACGGAATTATCGCTACAATCAACGGCCTTCCAATTCCTGATAATGGATGTTTTACCACATTCATTTTGTACCACACTTTCTTCGAAACAAACCTGAACATTGTCATCGCAACTGTCCACGCCACTTAAAAGCGGAGCATCGGGAACTTTCCCACAGCTCACCATAATATCTTGAGGCAGCGCTTCTACAAACTCGGGTGCTTGGGTATCTTCAATAGTGATTGTCTGCGTATGGGAAACGGAATTATCGCTGCAATCAACGGCCTTCCAATTCCTGATAATGGATGTTTTACCGCATTCATTTTGTACCACACTTTCTTCGAAACAAACCTGAACATTGTCATCGCAACTGTCCACGCCACTTAAAAGCGGAGCATCGGGAACTTCCCCACAGCTTACAGTAATATCCTGTGGTAAAGCTTCCACAAACTCTGGTGCTTGGGTGTCTTCAATGGTAAAGGTGGCTTTTGTTTTAATTTTATCGCATCCGTTGGAAGCCTTAAAGGTTACCTCAATAAATTTTGTGTTTCCGCAAATGGTTTCCCAAACACACTCATTAAAATTATTGCTCCATGTAATTTCATCACAGCCGCTGGATACTTCAGCATAACCATTATTGTCCAACCAATTTTGAAATTCCTCATCGGAGTTATCGTTACATTCAGTAGCTTTTTTTTGCGCTTTTACATTAAAAGCCAATGGTTCAACTTCCGGAACGTTGAAAGTTGCAGAACAAGTTCGAACTTCCCCACAATCGTCTGTAGCTTTGTAATTTACCGAGACACTTCCGCCACAGGCATCGGGAGGCGTATTGTTATTAAACTCTTCGTTTACAGGACCGTTGCCTCCCTGATAATTAAATTTGCTTAGCCAATCAGTAAAAAGTGTATTTATTTCCTCTTGCGTTAAGCATTCTTCAACGGTCAAGGAAGAAGGGTGTTGAATTGAAAAATAAGCGCCATGGGATATTTTAACTTCTTCCTCGAAAACACATTTTCTATTATCTTTTACAAATACGTTATAAGTTCCTTCGGGAAGTTGGCTGAAAGTGGCGCTATTCTGAAAAGTAGCACCGCCGTCTATTGAAAACTTATAAGGCGCATCGCCTCCTGAAGCATTAACGGTAATGGTTCCTTCGGAAGCTCCAAAACAACGATTGTCGGTTTTTTCAACTGAAACTTCAAAATTGTCGTATTTGCACACCGCATAGGTTTTTTTGAAAACCCGAGTTCCATTATCGTAAATTTTGAGAGTATAATTTCCAGCACTTAATCCAAATTGATTTTTCGCGCTTGGGTCTAAACCACTGCCATTGTTGGTCGTCCATTCGAAGCGAAGCGGACCCGTATAATCGGTTACAGTTAATTCAATAGCGCCATCGTTGCTCGACTGCCCGTTTAGCACGCAACTAATGTGAGTAATATCTGCCTTTACCTTGCAGAAAAGAGCAGTGTTTTCTGCAATTCTATCTTCGTCTACTACAAAAGTAGTCGCGTAGTTTAAAAAGGGAAAACAATATAAAAGAATGTAAAAAAGATTTAGTAATTTCATTCTGCTAACGGTTAATCGTAAGCAGTTAAGCAAGATAAATTTGGGGTAATTTATCCCGATAGTCTTCAGTAGAAATTAAAAAAAACGAGTAGTTCTGTAAGTGATATTTTGGGTTGATTTCTTACACCTAAATTCTAAAGAAATCTAATCTTGTAGAAAAAAACATGTTAAAATGTCCTTAAAATCGTTGAGATGAAAATTCATTTTTCTGAAGCGGATAAGAGGTAATAAATTAACGTTGAATAACATAGCGTAAAAATTTTGTAGCATATGAAGAGTTTAACATTAATGCGACACGGAAAGTCGTCTTGGGATTTTGAAGTGAGGGATAAAGACAGGCCTTTGCAAGAACGTGGCGTGAATGATGCCATTTTGGTGGCGCAAACAGTTAAAGTAAATCTTACAACTCCGGATATTATTTTTTCGAGTCCGGCCGCTCGTGCTTTGCATACCTGCATGATTTTTGTTCGAGAAAGTAAATTGGACTTATCTAAGGTGAAAATTACAGAAGAATTATATGATTTTGATGGTGATTCGGTAATTACATTCCTTAAAAGTTTAGATGAACGCTATAAAAATGTTATGATTTTTGGTCATAATCATGCTTTCACGTCAATTTCTAATATCTTTGGTAACAAATCCATTGATAATCTCCCTACAGCAGGACTTGTAACCCTACATTTTGATGTAGAAAAATGGAGTGATATCAAACAAGGAACAACAGAAAAAATCATTTTTCCAAAGCAACTTAAATAAATGAACGAAGTTAAAAATCAGTATATAAACAGAGAAATTAGTTGGCTACACTTTAATGCCAGAGTACTACAGGAAGCAGCAGATAAATCAGTTCCATTAATTGAAAGACTTCGTTTTTTAGGAATTTTCTCCAATAACTTAGATGAATTTTTTAAAGTGCGCTACGCCACTGTTAAGCGTATTGCATTATCCGGAAAAACTGGAAAGAGCGTTTTAGGGGGTACCCGCGCTAAAGATTTGATGGAGGATATTACCCAAATTGTAATTAACCATCAAACCGAAAGTCTAAAAATTCTTCGGGATATCGAAAAGGAATTGGAAGGACAAAATATCTTTAGGGTAAAAGAAGATGAAGTCACGCCTGTTCATAGTGAATTTATAAAAAACTACTTTTTTGAAATAGTGAGTCCTGCTTTGGTGACTATTATGCTAAGTGACTTAGATGAACTTCCTAATTTAAAGGATAGTGCGGGTTATTTGGCGGTTAA
The DNA here is from genome assembly GCF_023721415.1 of Galbibacter mesophilus. Classification (GTDB taxonomy): domain Bacteria; phylum Bacteroidota; class Bacteroidia; order Flavobacteriales; family Flavobacteriaceae; genus Galbibacter; species Galbibacter mesophilus. Next base: position 389,038 of record NZ_JAMQVC010000002.1, read on the forward strand.
AATGGTAATGAAAGAACAAAAACCTAACGAAGGGGTGAAAGGTATTTTTGTGCCTAAATCCAAACAGGTTCGTTATGCTTTGTTGGAAATTCCTAAGACTATAGAACGCTTTGTGGTTTTACCAAGTCAAGGGGATAAGCAGTACATTATCATTCTAGATGACCTTATACGATATTGTATGGGGAGTATCTTTAATATTTTCGACTATGAGTCGCTTTCCGCGCACATGATAAAGATTACAAGAGATGCTGAGTTGGATATCGATAGCGACTTGAGTAAAAGCTTTATGGAAAAAATCTCCTCGAGTGTTAAAGGTAGACGTATAAGTGAACCTGTACGATTTGTGTACGATAAAGAGATAGATAAGGACACCTTGAAGTTCTTAAAGGATAAAATGGGCATAGATAACACCGATAGTGTTATTCCTGGCGGTAGATATCATAACCGACGAGATTATATGGGCTTTCCAAGCCTCGGTCGTGCCGATTTAATGTATAAAAAGTTTCCGCCGCTTCCGGTAAAAGGACTTACCAACGACGGAAGTTTGTTTGAAGCCATTGCGCAGAAAGATTACTTGCAGTACGCGCCTTATCACACATTTTCTAATGTGATTAAATTCTTACGTGAAGCTGCAATCGATCCAAAAGTAAAATCTATTAAAATCACGGTTTATCGATTGGCAAGTAATTCGCAAGTGGCTAGTTCGCTTATCAATGCGGTAAAAAATGGTAAAGAAGTTACTGTACAAATAGAATTGCAAGCTAGGTTTGATGAGGAGGCAAATATAGAATATGCTGAACAGCTACAATCAGAAGGGGTAAAGCTTATTTTTGGAGTACAGGGACTGAAAGTACACAGTAAAATATGTCTAATTGAACGTGTAGAAAACGAAAAAATTAAAAGATACGGATTTATAAGCACTGGAAACTTCAATGAATCTACTGCTAAAATTTATACTGATTACACTTTATTCACGGCGCATCAACCTATTTTAAAAGAACTGAATAAAGTTTTCGATTTCTTCGAAACGAATTACAAAATAAACAAGTACAAACACCTTATAGTTTCTCCACATTACACAAAAAAGGTTTTTACAAAGCTTATCAATCAAGAAATTACTAATGCAAAAGCTGGAAAAGAAGCGTACATAAAGATTAAAATGAACAGCTTTACCAGTTATAAAATGGTGGACAAGCTTTATGAGGCAAGCAACCACGGCGTTAAAATACAATTAATAGTTCGTGGCACCTGCTGTTTAATACCTGGTGTGCCAGGAATGAGTGAAAATATAGAAGCTATAAGTGTGGTAGATAGATTTTTAGAGCATCCACGACTTTTCATATTTGCCAATGGAGGCGATCCTAAATGTTATATTTCTTCTGCTGATTGGATGACAAGAAACCTTGATTTTAGGGTAGAAGTAGGTTGCCCTATTTATGATGAAGACATAAAGAAGGAAATAATAGAAACTTTTGAAATTTGCTGGAAAGATAATGTGAAAGCAAGGGTGTTTTCTGAAAGACAGGACAATGCATATCGAAAAGAAAAAGGAGCCAAATTTAGGTCACAATTTGAAACGTATGAATACTATTTAAAAAAGCAAATTGTAAAAGAATAAAATTCCATAGAGGTACATGAGGATACGAAAATTTGCAGCTATCGACATAGGTTCCAACGCCATTCGGTTATTGATAAATAATGTAATTGAGTATGAAGAAAAGGCAGCACAATTCAAGAAAAGCTCTTTGGTTAGAGTCCCTGTGCGCTTAGGTCAAGATTCTTTTACGGTTGGGGAAATCTCCAAGCAAAATACCGAACGAATGGTAGATACCATGAAAGCTTTTAAATTTTTAATGAAAGTTCATGGTGTTGAAAAATATATGGCTTGTGCTACTTCTGCTATGCGAGAGGCCAATAATGGAAACGAATTGGTGGATACAATTAAAAGTAAATCGGGGATAGAAATAGAGATTATTGATGGAAAAAAAGAAGCCGCTATCATTGCTTCAACCGATTTACACACATTGATTGATAAAGATAAAACCTATCTGTATGTAGATGTTGGCGGAGGAAGCACCGAGTTCACTATTTTTAGCAATGGTAAGATTGTAGCTTCCAAATCCTATAAAATTGGGACGGTACGTTTACTTAATGAAATGATTTCCGCAGAAACGTGGAAGGATATTGAAAAGTGGATTAAAAGTCACTCTAAAAAGTATAAGAGTATTGAAATTATTGGTTCCGGAGGCAATATTAATAAGCTTTTTAAAATGTCTGGTAGAAAACCGGGCGAACCGTTATCGTATATTTATTTAAACGCTCAGTATCAGTTTCTACAGGAAATGAGCTACGAAGACAGGATTTCCGAACTGGGTTTAAATCCGGATAGAGCCGATGTTATTATCCCCGCTACCCGAATTTATCTTAATGCGTCTAAATGGAGTGGCGCCAAGCGTATTCATGTTCCTAAAATCGGACTTTCGGATGGTATTATTAAGTTGCTCTACAATTTGGAAAAAGAGAACAGTATCTACGCTGAAATGTAATTTCCCGGTCACTTCAAGTATGGTTTGTTACTTGAGTTTAAGCGGTAAATAATCCAGATACAAAAAGTAAAGAAGTTACAATAGCAATCCCAAAGCTTAGCAAAGTACCTATAAGAATGTATTCGGTAAGCTTTCTATCCTTGGCTTCTGTTAAATCGCTAAATCTAAAAATGGATTTCGCAGCAATTAAAAAGCCTACGCCTTCCCAATGATTGGTGGCTATAAAGGTGAAAACCAATAAACGCTCCAGCATTCCAATATATTTTCCAGCATTTTCTAAAGAATCCCCAGAGTCCATTTCTGTTTTTGGGGTGTAGATGGAAATGAGTGTTTTTATTATAATGGAAGTGGGATGGGTTAAAAATATAATTGCACTTAAAAGTAGCCATGTATTGGAGGGAAATATTTCACTGAAAATTATATTTTCAGAAGTCTGCCAAAAGCAAATTGCACCAATTACTAAGATATGTAATAGTTGGTCCAAGAAGAAAAACAGTCTTTTGGTCTTTGGTGTTTGTAAGGTGAGTTTTGCTGCATCGATAATAAAATGGGTAGCCCCGATGATGAGTGGAATATACCAAAGACTAAAATCCCAAACAAAAAGAAATGCCAATAGCACATGAATTAAAACATGTATGTAGAGTTTCCCTGACCTTGCTTTTTTCTCTTCTTTTTCAGCAACCCATTTCTTGGATTGAAAAGTGAAATCTCCCAATAAATGGGCAAGAAACAATTTTAAAAACAATTCCATTTTTTTACTTTTTACTCACTTAGTGAGATTTATAATCTTAATAACCGTTTTGCAAGTTTCTCTCACACATATCTTTCCTGCAATAATATTGCAGGTTTACTCCTCGGTGTTACAAACTACTTATTTTTTCGCGGTACATAATATCCAATTCCATAATTTCTTCAAAAGAAGCTCTCTTTAGGCGTTCGCTTACAGCACTTTGTTTAATTCCTATTAAGCTTCCTAATTCCTCTTGAGATAACGTGGGGCTTTCCAAAGATACTTTCACAATTTCTGCGGAACTGGCTGTCCAATTATCCATGGCAATTAAAGCTAACTTAAAATACAAGTTTAACTCTTTATTTACTGCGCTATTGTCTGTTTGAATGGCTAAATTCGTTTTTAACGGTTTTAGGTTTTCAAATAATTCTCCCGAATTTAAAAACGCACTCCCGTTCGATTCTGAAATTTTCTCACCTTCATGGGTTTTATCGCCTATACCAATAGACATGCGTACATCTAGTCCTTTTATGCTCTTTATGGTAGCTTTTATTAAAACGGCTGCTGAAAAAGCAAAGTACACATCTTTGATTTCTACTTGAAAACTGTCCCCACGATATATTTCCCAAAACTTTTGGTTTCCTGAAATACCACTGAATACTTCTTTCAATGGAATCAGCCATTCTTCAGGATTTTTTTTCCTTGAGTTTATAATATCGCCTGTAATTACACTTGTCATAGTCTTTTGAAAAACTTATATACCGGCTTATAGCCCGATTTGCAAAAATATCGGCTTAAATACCAATATTTATAATTATTGGGTTAATAGCCAATAAAATCAAATATCGGGTTTTAAGGCGATAAAAACAAATTAAAAATAGGATAAGAGCATCTTATAGGTTAATCTTCACATTGTAGCCTTCCAGTTCATGGATAAGTTCGTTTACCGTGTAATCCAATTGATTAGAGTATTCATGGCGTTCTTTGCGTAATTGGTTCCGTTTTATACTTTTAAAAAAACGTTTCAAATCTTGTTCAGATTCTAGTATGAGTCCGGGCACTTTAACGCTCTTTCCATTATCATCCTTCGCAACCATGGTAAAATAGGAAGAATTACAGTGTTTCACCGCACCGGTTTGTATATTTTCCGCCTCTACACGAATACCAATAACAATAGATGTATTTCCCACAAAATTTACGGAAGCTTTCATAGTAACCAGTTCGCCAATTTCTATAGGCTTTAAAAAATCAACCGTATCTACAGAAGCTGTTACACAATACGACCCAGAATGTTTGGAGGCACAGGCGAACGCAATTTGATCTAAAAGCGATAAAATAAACCCTCCGTGAATTTTTCCACTAAAATTGGAATGGGAGGGAAGCATTAATTCAGAAATTTCTACACGTGAGGCACTCACGGGTTTAAGTTTTGGTGTCATATATTTTTTTAGTTGGTGGTTATGCTCAATTATTCTGGAATTATTAGATTATGGCCATGAGTACTATTGTAATTATTTAAAAATACAGCACATTTTTTAGACTATAAGTAGTTGCGTAGGTTAAGGGTTAGTAAGTAGATACCAACTGAAAGTTTGCGAGCATTCTCACAGGTAGGTGGTGACGCACTATCACTTATAGCTGATGTTCTGTATGGTATTTTATTTTTCGTTCATTCTGTTAAAAAAAGGATTGCTCGAGTCATCATTTATCTGATGTCCGTAACCGTATTTTTCGTTTAATTGGTAAAGTCTCAAATATAAATCTACGTAATCTTGGGAAGTCAAAACCCAATCGGATATAAGTTTTGCCATTTCATTCATGTCTTCTGCATAAGTCATTCTAGAGTCACTACCTCTTGTTCCATCTGGTTTAAGCGCGACACCTCGATTTAAGAAAATCAACTTTTCTTCATGGATAATTTTTCTCTGCTCTGCGAATTCTTTACCTTTTGGCAAATATTTTAACAATAGATTTTGGATTCCGTTGTAGAACAATGAGTGTTTTTCCTCCGGATTGTCAAATTTCTTGTCAATTAGTTCTTTCAGTTCGTCAATTTCTTTTAATTGACCATCCTCAATATTAATACTTAACTGTTTGCCTTGTTGTTGTTTTGCCCTTTGAAGTATCTCAAGCTTCTCAATATTTTTCAGTTTTTCTAGCTCTAAATCTTTAGCAGATTTTTTCTTGTTGTCCATATTACTCGACTATTTTATTTAATTCAAATATTTCTTTAATAATTTTCGCTTTTTGTGGGATTGAATCTGTCTCCCAAACTAAAGGAGATAATCTCTTAACGGTTTCATCTATTTCTGGAAAATGTTGTCTGTATGCCTTCCAGTAGTTCTTGTTATGATTATAGTACATATCTATCTGAAAAGCACGATAAACAAAGCATTTATGAATATTATTCTTTTTTGCAATTTGATTTACCATTAATTCATTATTGATGTGAGGTTTAATAAACCTTAAAAGGTTAGAGTCAAAAAAGAACTCTTGAGCAAAATCATCTGCGTTCTTCTCGTTTATTAATAACAAATCTGGTTCTCCCGTTAAATGATATCCTTGAGACAAAATACTTTCAAAGTCAAATAAAACGTGATATAGTTCGTGCAGTAATGCGTACCAGATAGTTGCATAATTCTGATTCAAATCAGTTAGGACTATGCAGGGTTTTCTATTTACAGCAAAAGTCGCTCCTCTAAACTGAGAAGTAGTTAGTTGTCTTTGAAAACAAACAGTTACTCCAATACTGTACAAAGCTTGACATACTGTTAACAATCCTTTTTCAATATCTTGAGTGTATGGTTTAATCTTGGGAACTATTTCTTTAAGGTTATTTCGATTATAACTATTTGGGTTTGAGATTCTTTCAAAAATCATATAAGCTGATGAAATTGAAAAATACCGCATCTTATCAGCGAAATTCCTTTTTGTGGAGCTATAAAGAATCATATTTAATTTTGAAGCATAGTCCTCATATTCTCTTATCGATTCAAACCCGAAGAAATCCAATAAGTTTTTCTTGATCTCGGATGAATCAGATTTCGAGTTTATTAAACCAACTTTGCTTAATCTATCGATATCAAAATTTTTCTCTATGAATTGAAAATCATTAGAAGTTTCCAGCTTTTTAATTTTATCACTTTGTTGATTTGCAATTAAAAATACTATTAAGTCCTTTAAGTTGATGTTTAGAAAATCAGATATTTTCAGTACATTGAATAAGTTAGGATGCTTTATCGAACCATCAAGAATTGGATTAACCGAATTTTTGTCAAGTCCAATTAAGTTGAAAGCTTGGTTTTCGCTAATGTTTAATTCTTCTATTTTTTTTTCAAAAACTTCACGTGGATTTATAAAATCCTTCGTTCTGAAAGATTCTTGAAGTAGGTTTGATATTGAAAAGTCATTCATTTATCAGGAAAATTTTCCCAAATATAATAGTATTTTTTGTTTGCACCCACACTTTTATGGGAAAATTTTCCTAAAATATTATAAATATGGAATGCAGCATAGTTATTTGTAACTATCTATTCTCAGGCGATTGCAATTCTTCTAAATCCTCATCTTCAGCAGCTCTTTTTATCCATTTCTGGTCAATTTGTTTACTTGCCTTTGCACCTAGTTTTTTCAATTTTTCAACACGCCCCAAAAGGTTTCCTTTTCCTGTAAGTTTTGTCATGGAACTACTGTACGAGTTTTGCACTGTTTGCAGTTGTTTTCCTACTTTCTCCAAATCATCCAATAGGTTTTTAAACTGATCGTAGAGGCGTCCCGCTTGGGTAGCAATGTCCAATGCATTTTTATGTTGCTTATCGTTTTGCCACATGCTATCAATTGTTCGCAACGTAGCTAAAAGGGTAGAAGGTGTAACAATAACGATATTTTTTTCAAAAGCTATATTATATAATTGCGGTTCTTGCTGGGATGCAATGGCAAAAGCAGGTTCCATGGGGATAAAAAGTAGCACAAAGTCCGGACTTTCAATTTTGTACAAATCATGATAGTTTTTTGCACTTAATTGGTCTACGTGCTTCTTTATGGAATTTACGTGCTCTTTTAATAATGCAGGCCTTAAATCTTCATCTTCTTCATTAACATAACGTTCGTAAGCAATTAGCGAAACTTTAGAATCGACAATCATTTTTTTATTGTCTGGTAAATGAATAATTACATCGGGAAGTACGCGCTTTCCTTCTTCCGTAGTAAAACTATTCTGAACGGTATACTCACTCCCTTTTTCCAGTCCAGATTTTTCCAACACTCTTTCCAACACCAATTCGCCCCAGTTTCCTTGCATTTTGGTATCTCCTTTTAACGCTTTGGTTAAGTTGGAAGCCTCTTTGGTAATTTGTTGGTTGAGGTCTTTTAGATTCCGCAATTGCTCCTGTAAAGCGGAATGTCGGGTGATACTTTCTTTGTTGCTATCCTCTACGCGTTTTTCAAAAAGTTGAATTTTCTCTTGTAACGGATTCAATATGTTTTTGATATTCTCTTTATTCTGAAGCGTAAATTTTTCAGACTTTTCCTCTAAAATACGATTGGCGAGAATTTGAAAATCCTTGGTGAATTTCTCCTGAAGCTTTTCTACTTCAGCCTTTTGTTCTTTATTTCTTTCCAAAAGGTTATCAAAATCTACTTCTTTTCGAGACAGCTGTATCGCCAAGGCATCTTTTTGCTGACGAATTTCCTCTTTTGCCGCAGTTTCTTTTTCAATAGTAGCCCTTAAAGAGGCTATTTGTTGCAGCAGTTGTTGTTCTTGAGTGTCAAAATTATTCTTCTGATTGCTATTTTTTAGTTTTTGGATATAGATACCAATAAAAATTCCAAAGGCAGCAAAAATAAAAGCAACAAGTATTAAAAGAAGATTTTCAGTCATTATATGTATTTTCGTGAAAATTTATACCAATTATTGAATTGGTAAATGAGTTTTATAAATGAAATGTAAAGATAAAAGAATCGCTTCAAATGAATGTCTTTTAAGGAAAATTTGAACGTACTCATACAAAAAAATTGGTTTCGGAATGTTTTTTCAGCTATATCCAAGAATAGTTATTTTTTTAGGGATTGTTTTTTACTCGTTCTTTCTGAATGGTCAAAGCCAGCCGCCCATACATAATTTCAATGTTCACGATTATAAAGCGGGGATACAGAATTGGGGCATTACCCAAGGGAAAAAGAATATTTATGTAGCCAATAATGAAGGTTTATTGGAGTTTGACGGTAAAGTTTGGCGATTCTATGAGCTACCCAACAAAACCATTGTTCGCTCGGTTGCTTATTTCAACGGAAAGGTATTTACTGGGTCTTATGAAGAATTTGGTTATTGGGAAAAAACAGCAACGGGGAGCCTAAACTACCATAGCTTAAGTGCGCAGCTCGATTCAAAAGATATAGAAACTCAATCTATTTGGGGAATTTATCAGTTAAAGGATGCCATAATTTTTAAATCTTTCAGTAGTATATTCATTTATGAAAATGGTAGAATTTCACTTTTAAAGCGAGAAAACACCGTTCTTGGAGGAAACGTAATTAATGATGCGTTTTATGTTTTTGCCAGAAACGAAGGCATTCTTAAATTGGACGGTGAGCAGTTGAGTTTGGTTCCAGAAACAAGTTTTTTAAAGGATTTTAAAGTACAATCCATAAACGCGTTTGACGGAAATAGGATTGTTATCGGGACTTCTTTAAATGGTTGTTTTATTTGGGAAAATAATCGTTTGAGACCTTGGCAACATCCATTGAATAAGGTTTTGAAGGAGAATCAACTAAATAAAATTACTGTTACAAAGGATTTTGTTTTCTTCGGAACCATTAAGAATGGCGTATACGTTTGGAACCGTAAAACAAATCGTTATTACAATTTGAATGTAAAAAGTGGTTTACAAAACAATACGGTTTTAGGCAGCATTTATAATAATCGGGGGATATTATGGTTGGCGTTGGATAATGGAATATCTGCTGTCCCCATAGCCTTCGATGCCTATTATTTAAACCCATCCAAGCAGGATATTGGCGGAGTTTATGATATGGTGGTTTATAATAATGAAACCTACATTGCTACCAACACCGGTGTGTATGTTAGCAATAAGGAAGGTATAGAGTTTATTGAAGGGTCACAAGGCCATATTTGGGACCTTAGCTTAGTTGATGATGTTATTGTTTGCGGCCATAATTTAGGAACTTACCAGATAAGAAATAAAAAGTGGGAACCAATATCGCAGGAAAATGGAGGCTATGTTTTTAAGCAAATCAGCCATTTGCCCGAAACATATCTTCAAGGAAATTACTCTGGAATTACCCGTTATTCTAAAGAAAAAGATGTTTGGGCAACAAAGGAGGTTGAGGGAATTGACTTTCCTGTAAAGAAAATTGTTTTTGAAAAGGAATATACCGCATGGGTGGCACATACTTACAAGGGAGTATATCGAATTCATTTTTCAGAGGATTATTCTAAAGTAACTAAAATTGAAAAAGATTTCAATAGTCAATTTAAAAATGAGTATTTAATAAAACTGTTTTCCATTGCCGGTCAGGTGGCTTTTTATAATGAAGAAGAATGGTTTGTATACAATTCATTAGAACAAAAAATAGAACCTTTTACTTCTTTAAAAACGATTTTAGGAAAAGAAAAAGATGCCTACCCCATTACCGATGATGGTTTAAATCCGATTGTTTTTATAAAGCCTGATGGTTCTCTTTTTGTTCGGGAGACTTTAAATAACGATGAAACTCAGTTTTATTTACCCGTTCGGTATTACCAAAACCGACTGCTAAAGAATGATGAAAAAGCAGTGGCGGTGAGCGATTCTCTTATCCAGATTGCTCTGTATAATGATATTTTGGCGTTTAAAACCAATAGCATTGCATCCAAAACGGTAGAGGAGCAACCAACGATTAATCGGGTTTACAAAAACGGAATTCCTCAGAAACTGGATAGCGTTATTCATTTAAAACAAAGAGATACCATATTAATTGAAACTTCGGTTCCCTTACTTTCCAACAATTCTATTGTGTATTCTTTATCCAACGAAGAAACAAAGGGATTTGGTGATGCCGTTGATGGGAAGATTGAAATAACCAAATTACCATACGGCACTACAGAAATTGAAATTCGAACTAAAGTGAAATCGGATATTTCAGAGAATGGAATAACCTTATCATTGGAAACCCGTAAACCTTGGTACCTGGGTATGTGGGGAGGAGTTTTGCTGCTTGTTATAGTTGTTTTATTGATATTGGGCATATTTACGGTTAACAAGTATATGTTGATCCGGCATAAAAAATATTTAGAAGATCAGTTTGAGCATGAAAAAGAACTTAATAGGAAGGAAGAAGCGCTGCTCCACGAGAAAAAACTGAACGAAATACAAAAGGCTCAGCATGAAAAAGAATTGAAGGGAAAAACCAAAGAACTTGCCAATACGGCTTTGGAAATGACAAAGAAGAATGAGTTGTTGCTTAATTTAAAGGAAGAACTCAACTATTTTAAATCGGAAATTATAGACAAAAGCAGGTACAATAAATTGTTGCGTAAAATTAATAGCAATATTAACAATGCGAACGATTGGGAAGTGTTTGAGTCTAATTTTAATGAGATACACGATTCTTTTTTCAAAAGTCTAGTAAAGCAACATCCCGAGAAGCTTACCCCAAAGGACTTGAAACTTTGTGCTTATTTAAAAATGAATTTATCCAGCAAGGAAATTGCGCCCCTTATGGGAATTTCCGTTCGTGGTGTTGAGATTCATCGCTACCGATTAAGAAAAAAACTGGAATTGTCTTCAGAACAAAATTTAAACGAATATTTAATGGGGGTATAAATAAAAGATGTTTGGAAAATCGGTTTTTGAGGCTGTTTTCACTTATTCAAGCCTGTTTAGGCTTGGTAAATTTAAGAAAACGTAGCAAGCCAGATTTTCCAAACATCTTATTGATTATAAAACTTATTCCACAATTAATTTCTTTTGAATAACTTCACCAGTATCCAACGCGACATTAATCATATAAATTCCTGGAATAAGGTCAGCGGTGCTAATAGTTGAACTACTTCCATTAATAGGGAATTTTTTAACCGTTAATCCCATTAAATTCCATACCGCTACTTTTGCGTAATTACCAGTATGTGAAATGGTAACATATTCGCTGGATGGATTGGGATAAAGTGACACGTTTCCAGCTGTTTTATTTTGCTGAAGCTTCACTGAAGTCTGAACATTTACAGGCGTAACGTTGTTTCCTGAAGAATTTTCAGTCAGAATCAAATTATCAATTACTCCATAAGCATTGCTTGTTCCTCCTTTGAAATCAATATCTACTTGCGTTAAATCTTTCCATTCAAGAGATAAGGTTGTAAGTTGCTTTTTATCAAAATTATAAGTTGTTGTTACTGTACAACCATCGGCTTTATAACCGGTTACCGTGGCATCACCAATTCCACTCCAAAGCCCAGCGGCATAGTCTAGAGACTCTAAATCAAAGGTATTACCACTGGTGTGGGTTATACGTATAATTCTGCCCCAATTTTTAGACTGCAGTACATTACTGCTAAAGCCATTGGTAGTGCCATAAACTAGGAAATTATTATTGCCAGGCCCTATATCTTTAAATTTGAATCCAGAATCATGGATGTACTCTGTGCTTCCATAATCCCCAGTGGTAAGCTCTTCAAAATCCACAACAGTCGTAGGGTTGGAGTTTACCTCATCGCTTAGCAATGCAGTACCCAGCAGTGAAGGGTTTTGCCAGTTTAAATCCTGTTCCGACCACCATGAAAGTTTTCCTTTTCTATTGCCTCCTGGTGTGTCGTTGTCTGCAATCATAACATCTAAACCGATGTAATGTCCATCGGATGGATTTATACCCATATCACTCCAAGAAAGTGCTATCTCTGCTTGATAACCATTGCTGGTAGTAGATTGAGCAGCCAAGGCATTTTCTATAGACATGGTTCCGCTGGCACCAACTAACGAAGAGGCATTGTAAGTATAAACAATTTGCCTATCATTGGTATTGTAGCTGTCCGTTTTATCGTTGGTAGCATCAATATAAATTTCTATCCCATCATAGTTCCATATTTTGCTCGGATCTTCAACGGGAACTAGTTCATTATCCATTACGTTTACTAAAATATAAAGATAATCTTCATCCCAAAGGAGTCTAAATGTGGCGTCAAGATCTGTTGAGTCGGAAACGGTTCCTAACGGTACTTTATCCATTGAAATAACTTCAGAAGCATTCCAAGAATCTTCAATCGTAGCGTCTATAAGAATCGGTGTATTCGTTTTATTGGCCAATACTTTATCGACTTCCGTAACTGTTAAAGTAACGGATTCACTAATAACTGTACCGGAAGAATTGGACACTTCAACTTTGTAAACATTCCCATCTTTCTCCAAACCGTTTTGTTGAATTAACAACTCAGAGCCGTTTTCTCCCGTTAAAGCTTCATCGTTTTCAAACCATTGAAATTGCATAGGTTGTTCCCCAATAGCGGTCACCTTGAAATTTGCGCCACTACCTTCGGCAACGACTACCGATTCCGGCTGTTTGGTAATGTAAGGCGCCACAATTTCACTATTATTTTTATTTACTTCTTGCCAATCTTTTAGTGCCCTGTATTTGTAGGCTTCCAGCTCAGGTTGTCCAACATACTCTTTGGAACCCCATGCCATTCCTCTTCCGAAGGGATTAAAATGAACAAATTGGGGGAGAAGTTCCATATACGGGGCATTGGCATTTAAATATTGAATATACGCCTCGTACATCGCCGGATTTCGGCTAGCCAATTCGCCGCTATTTGTAATATGTTGACCAGCCTCATAAGCAATCAATGGAATGTTCAAGCCTGATTCTGCTAAAATGGTGTAATGCTGAGCCACCATATTTCCAGCATTTTTGGCAGCTTCAATAATTTTGGACTCAATTTCGGGATCAGATCCGTTTAAATTCCCTCCAAAATAGGGAGCTATGGCATATTTATCGGGATAAATTCCTGTTGGGTTTACTTGATCATCGGAGAGTGCATCGAGATGAACACGTGTTAACGCGGGTTGCCCAGCCCAACCGGAGAGAACCTTTACCACACGGCTACTTTCACTGACATATACCGAATTAAAAATATTCCAAATCTGGGAAGCTCTATGCACATAGTACCTAAAACGTGCGTAATCAAGATCGTCAAACCAAGCATGACGAGGAAAATCTCCAGTTCCAAATCCGAGATTGGTTCCCATGTCATTGGCATAGGCTTCTGCTGCAAAGCCGCCCCAGACTTCATTCGAATATTCAATGTATACTTTTAAATTCGGATCTAAATGCTGTTTTACCAAAGCAGCGAGTTCTGCAATGTAATTGTCATTGGCTGCGTGTGGAACGTTTATCCAAAAATCGGCTTGAACAATATTACACATCTTTATCATCCATTCAATAGCCATTCCTTTAATTACAACGATATTGTTTTTGTTGTAGTTCGGTTTTATCGTTTGGTTAGGGTCGTCTGGTTGGCGTCGATCGCTCCAGTTTTCAATCCAGTTGTTATTTGTGGAAAGCATGTCCATAAATCGGAGTACTTTGTAATGACTTATCTCATCTAAAAAGACCTGACTAAAAGGATTTGCAGAACCGTAATTGGCCCATTCTGCAGCGAAGTCAACATTATTTTTATATACCCCATGAGTTTCATGTCCTAGCCCAGCACCTATAGCCATTGCTCCAACAGCGGGTTGAAGTGTTTGCGTGGTAACATCAAAAGGAGCGCTGATTTCCGATTCATTTCCTAGTTTATCTTTTGCAAGAATAGTTATGGAATAGGTAGTTTGAGGAGACAACCCATAAACAATGGCATTTTCTTCATTAGTAACTGTCCAATCCTTTCCATTCACAAAAATATTATAGGAGGCTAATCCAATACCATCATCAATAGAGGGACTCCAGCTTATCTCTGCATACGTAGCAGTGGTCTCATCAGCAGTAATATTTTCTGGAATTGATGGTGGCGTAGTATCTAAATCTGGAGGAGTAACCGTTCCAAAGTCAAACCGACCAGTTTTCAATCGGTCATTATCTTGGTGACTTTCAAATTCATTGCCGCTTACACTTTCCCTTTCGTAAAGTAATGTCCAGTTTTGTCCATCTACAGAACCTTCGCAGCGAAAAGCTTTTAGATTTGTCCAGCTGTTTTCAGTAATGGTAATTCCGGTAGGATAAAATGTGAAGTTTTTAAAGCGTAATGTTACCTCTTTGCCTTCTGGGGCATACCAATGTGTGTTAGCATCATTATCAAAAGCTTTATAGGGGCCATCAAAAGCATAAATATTATCATTGGAGCTCAAAATTTCTATTTCAGAATCTCCCGCCGCTGCTGTAATGGGATTTAACGGAAAGCTTTTGTCGCCCATGAGCCATCGGATTTCCTTGATTTGCTGATTCGCTCCAGTAGCAGTTTCGTCTAACCAAAACCTCACGTAGGTGTAACCCTGTGCCACCGCAGGCTCGCTTGTGGTAACAGAGATTGCTGTTTTTGGAGAGGCATTGTATTCAGCATCGTAGGCAATCACTTCTATATCATAGCTTGTTGAGGGCTCCAATAGTGTCTTGGTAAATGATGTGGAAGAAGTAAAGCCAGCATTTACGCCATCAAAGAAAACTTGATAACCACTTATTTGTCCAGAATTATCGTTCACCGCAGGCCATGAAACCTCAATGCTATTATGAGTAATCTCAGAAGCGGTTGGATTTGGTGATGAAGGTGGGGTGTTATCAACCGTTACAGGTGCAAATCCAAAATCAAATGCAGTTTCAAAATCTGCTGAAGTTAAATTGGGTTGGGAATTAAACAAGGTGGTCCAACCTGTTGCGGGATTATTGGTTCCTTCCACGCTAAACTCATACAGTTCGCTCCAACTGGGCTTTTTAATTCGAATTCCGGTTGGATAAATAACGTGATCTTTAAAATTAAGGGCAATAGTGTCTAAGCCAGCTGTTGATCCACCCAAGTATTGAGTTTCATCAACTTTTTTGTCAAAAAATTCAGGATGTTTATGGCCGCCTTCAAAGGTCGCTTCTATGGAACCCGAGGATGAATTAATTGGCAGTTTTGGGTAGATAATATCTCCATTTAACCATTCAATTTCATGAATATGGACTCCGGCAGTGTTTTGTTTGATTATCAATCTTACATATTGATATCCTTGTGTTTGGGCATTCGCCATCATGAGAAAACCCATAGCGAACAACCAAAACAGATTTTTCTTATTAAAAATAGTTTTCATTGTTAGTAGTTTTAATGAAGTCATTCAAACTTTTTTCATTCGTTAAAAAATTATTCTTTAACGCCTATTTTTTGTCTTTTTTTCGGTCCGTAGCGCTGCTATGAAACTCAAAAAAGCCTTCAAATAGTCATAAAACATCTAATTTTCACTAGAAAGCGAAAAGTTTAAATCACTTCAATGTGTTGGTTTTATCGTAGCAACTAAAAATGTGCTTTAACTAATGGTTGTCCATTAGTTGGGTCATATGTAAGCTGGGGTGTTTTGTAAGCTTCACTTCATAGGCAAAATGTGTTTAATTAATATTTATTTAAGTATGACTTTAGCGGTTTCTGTCATGGTGCTTAAATCCTTAAAAGCTCTTTTTTCAAAATTGTAATCTCTTTAGGCGGATAAGAACTACTTTCCATTTAACCCTGGAGGGTATATCATTTCCTGTTCTATATAATGGTGTTCTCCCGCGATATGACCCATTTTAGGGTACCAAATGCCACCTTCAGGTTTTCGGGGAGTGGTAGGGGTAGATTTCGCGGTTTTGGTTAAGGAAACCTCATCAATATACATTCCTACCTGTTGGTCTATTCCTTCGTTCACCGTCCAAACACCCAACCATACCAAAATACTGTCTACTTTCAATTCAGAAAAAGACTCCTTTTTTTCATTAATCGATTGGTAATCTTTTGCAAAGGGTAGGGTAAGGTCATGCAGCTTACCAGGTTCAGCAGGGAGGTCAAAATGATGCGTTTTTACATTTTCGTACATACCAAAGCCTTTGGTAACACCGTAAAATATTTTGCCCGTACTGTATACTAGATTAACGCAATTATAATCTTCGGAATAACATTCTAAAATGAGGAAAAAGCCGTTGTAGGAGTTCACATCAAACTTGCCCGATTCAGGTCTGTAGCGTATGTTGAGCGCTGGATTTGGCGAATTCCCCAAAGAAACCCTTTGGGCTACCCTGTTGATATGCTGTGGAAGCCTATCTTGCCCTGGTACATCGTACCCTCTTTTTCTGCTGAGAAGATAGAGTTGTTTTTTCCCTTCGGAAGTTTCCCTGATTTCGCAAATATTGGATGGATCTTTATCTTCATGATAGACGAATCTTTGATGCCAATGTTGAAGCCCATTAGAAAAATCGTGATTTCTTATCTTTTCTTCACTTGGTAGTTCCCAAGGTTGGTTAAACCAAAGTGCATGCTTTTTATCATCAAACGCTGGAAAAGAATCGGGGTACGTAAACCATTCTTTAGTAACATGTTGGTAATGAACCTTAATGTCTTCTTGATCTATATCCACCACGCAGACACCTTGTTCTGGTCCACCAAAAAAGTCGGGTTCTCCAAACGCTCTAGGGCGGTATCCGGCAGCAGGTAAATTAATCATTTTAATACCTTTATAAGTAACAGCCGTTTTAAGCGATGCTTTTAGCGGGATATGCACATGACCACTAAAAACGTATTTCACATTACCGAATTTGGTTAATAGCTCCAACAACTGTTTTCGAACGCTCACGGATTCCACATAACTGGTAAGCGGATCGATACCTATAGGATGAATGGGGACATGCTGAAAGAAAACAACAGGTTTTTCTTTATGCTTTTCTAAATCGTTTTCCAGCCAATCGAAATAATGAGGATAGTTCATCCAGAAATTCTTCCGAAGTGGGTCTGGCCACACTACGAAATGCCATTTTCCGACGTCAAAACTGTACAATAACTTGTTACTACCGTTTATTCTTTTCTGACTATCAAAGTAGTTTTTCAGGTAGTCCTTTTTTTCCGAAGGAGAGAAATCGGCGTTGTATGGGGTTTCGTGGTTTCCAATTTCTAAAAACAAAGGCATTTTTAAAGGAGAAACCAACCTTTCCATATAGACGAAATTTTCTTCCTGTCCGATACTATCCACAAAATCACCTAAAATGATGGAAAAAGAAGGCTCGGGGGAAAGATTGTTGGTTAGAGCGACGGTGTCTTCTATAAAAGCATTGTGGATTTTCATTCGGGTTCGCTCATTTTTCGGGATTGATGGGTCGCCCCCTTGTAAATCGGCCAGAATGGAAAAACGGAATTTGTCTTGGTCTGCTATCCCAAACGCTGTACTGTCTAGTTTCCCAGTTTCTTGATAGCTCAAAATATTTGCGGTAAGCGCTTTTTCTTTGCCGAATGTAAGTTCGCTGTTGTTTAGAAGGTCGCCAACCGTAAAGGTGAACTTATCCCTGTTATAGGAAATGGTACAAGAAGTATTACTGTTTGGAGATTTCACCCAAAATACCACAATATCATAGTCCGAAGGATGCAACGAAATATTGGTTTGCTGTGATTGACTAACGTTACCATCAGAAGGCTCCAAGAAATAACCTTTTTGTCGGGTAATTGTTCCCGTGCCCTCTACTTGTATTGAAATTTTTGTTGAGCGTTTTCTGTTTTCATGGTTGGTACAGACCAATCTAATGGCAATTTCATCTGCTTCATTGGAAATTCGACTAAGGATACTTTTATGATAAACCGCTTCTGATATAGAAGGAAAACCATTTGGAAAGGCAAAAGTAGGAAGTAAGCCAGAGCCTACGCCGATACCCATGTTTTTAAAAAATTTTCTTCGTTTCATTATATTCTATAGGAGTATTTTATGCGTTTACTGGTATTGATGTTAAACTACCAAGTCCATGATTTTGGGAAAGAAATTATACGTAAAGCAATATTTTCTTTGTCAACTTTGGTAGTGTATTTTATTAAGTTGTTAATATAGAGGTATTTATTTATTAATATTGCCAATAAATAATCATTTTCTTATCAAATTATAAAATTTAATCAATTATTGATTTTTTGTTGTTTCAGAAGCAGGATTTAAACCCTGTAAACCATTGGAGCATTACAGCATTACGAAAAAAATATGTTTTTCAGTTTAAGAGTGATTAGAGAAACAGCAGTCTCACAGAATGTCATAAAACCTATCGTTTAGTTTGGCTTCCAATTTTTAAAGTACATCACGTATAGAGTAATTTGTATTTAAAATTGAATATTTAATCATTTTAATTATGTTTTAATGAATTAAATAACTATTTATTGAGAATATATTTTATAAATTGGAGTTTTAACCTTAAAAACATAAAACAATGGCTTTAGACAATCTCATTAGTTTGGAATTTACACAAGAAGAACTCGAAGCATTACAGCAACATTTAAATGGAATTAAATCTATTTTAAAAGGTAAAACAGTTAACCTAACCGCCGAAGAGCGTGGTCAATATGGGAGTATTGCCAATCAAAACAAACTTTTGGTAGACAAAGCCAGGGAATATATGCATAAGCACCCCAATTGGATACCACGTTTTTTAGATTTAGTGGAATTTGACCGTGATTATAAAACGCGTAAGGAAGTAGAGGGATTAGTGAAAGATGTACAGAATCTGGCGCAACAATTGGTGGATACCAAAACCTTGCTAGACCACGATAATTATTCCAATGCGCTAACTTTCTACCGTATGGTTCGTTACTTGGCTGGAGAGAATGAGCCGGGTGCTGGTACGGTTTATAACGATATGAAGGTGCTTTTTAAAAAAAGTAAAGCACAGCCAGAAGAAGGTGAGGACACCACCACTGATATTCCAATGTAAAAGAAGGGCTTTTAGGGTCTTTATAGTGGCGCCAAGGGGTTTAGAGAGCATTAAAAGCGATTCCAATACCTTGGTAAGCGATAAGAACACACTTCTAATTCATAATTTATCATAAAAGAAGGTCAGGATGAGGCTTCTTACTCATACAAAAGGGGGTAGGAAGCCTTATTTTATCAACTAAAAAGGTCATTTCTTCACATAAAAGCGATAATGAATCACTTTTAAAGGATAAAATCATTGAACGAAGCATGTTTTTATCACTTCGGAAGATGTTTTAGGTACTTAAAAGGGGACTTTAATGGCTTTTTACCCTCAAAAGCACGATGCAAAGCGATATATTTTCAGAAAAAAGGGTTGTTTTATGGCTTAAAAGTGAAAAAAATATCATCTATAAGTGATAATAACAAGCTAAGAACGATGTCTATATCACTTCAGAAGGTGATAAAAACATTTGAAAGCGTCTATCAATGGTTTTTAATTATTCCGAAAAGAGATATAAAGCGTTGTTTTTCGGAAAAAGGGGGGGGGAAAGAGCGATAATATCATTTTTAAGAGGCGTAATCCGCTATTTTAAAATCAAAAAAAACAGCTATCAGCTTTACGTTAACTTAACAAATAGAAGGGTTGTTTTAAACAAATCGTTAAATGCCTTTATTTCCGTATTTCTTTACTACGTGTACTTCCACTTTATGGGTATTTGTAATTGAACACCCAATAATTTGGACGGTATGGATGAAAAAACATTCAAAGAAATTTTAGAAAGATATCAAAAGGGAACGGCAACTAAAAAGGAGCTAAAACTGCTTGAAGATTTTGAAAGCCATTTTTCGGATAGAATGGAAAAGGAGCAGCCATTTACTTCTCAATTACATAAAAGGCAAGTGCGCAATGAGGTCTTCAGAAAAATAAAGAAAGAAATTCAACCTACTTCCCCAACAATTAGTTGGTACAAAATAGTGGCCGGTTTGGCTTTGTTAATTGGTTTGGGTGCTTCCTATTATTTCATCACTAAAAACACTTACAAAGTTAATTATATAGCGGTTTCCACTTCAGCAAACCAAACCAAAATACTAACCTTAAGTGATAGCAGTGTGGTTACCCTAAACGAGAATAGTGCATTGGAATTTCCTAATGTTTTTTCCGAAGAAGAAAGGAAGGTTAAGCTTACCGGGGAAGCTTACTTTAAAATAAAGAAGGATAAAAATAGCCCCTTTATTGTAGAAGCCAATGGAATAAAAACTACGGTACTGGGTACGCAATTCAACATCGATGCAAGTACCCATAAAGTAAATGTTGCTTTGGTAGAGGGTTCTGTAAAAGTAGAGGGGCTGGATGTAGATAAGAAATTGTTGCCAAACCAAAAAATAGAATTCGATTTAAAAAAGAAAAAAGTGCACTTACAAAACTTCAGTCCGAAAGAAGAACTATGGTGGCTTACCGGTGAATTTGTGTTTTCCAATACGCCACTGGAGGAGGTCGTGCAGATTTTAGGGAAAAAATTCAATAAAACAATAATACTAGACTCCAATAATACGGGGAAACTCTCCATTTCTGGAACCTTTAAGAGTAAAAACCTATCTGCAATTTTAAAAGCGGTTGCAGAAACACTGGAACTCGATTTTAAAAGAGTAGACAACGAAATACTAATCTATAAACCTAAACCAAACAGCCAATGATAGAATACTAATAAAAATAAAAAAAGGAAGTGCGCCAACACCTCCTTATAAGGAAATAATCTAAGCAAATTTTAAAAAGGATCCGTTAATCACAAATCAAAAAAAGCAATTGATTAAACCGACATAAATATATGAAAAAAAATACAGCAAACTGTTATAAACTGCTCATGCGCTTATCCACTTTTTACATTGTTATTACGCTGGGGTTGCATAGTCTTTTTGCCACAGAAATGAAAGGCCAAGCCTTGAGGGAAACCGAAATTGTTCTGGATAAAACAAGCTACGAATTAGAAGAACTATTTCGGGTAATTGAGAAGGAAACAGCCTATAGGTTTATAGTTTCTAAGGATAAGCTCAACTTAGGAGCATCCGTAACCGTTTTGGATACCAAAACAAACCTCCTCAACCTACTGGAACAACTTTCTAAAGAAGAAAAGTTGCGCTTTTACAGAGTAAATGACCTTATTAGCGTTTCTAGAATAAAGAAATATCCTATAAAAAAGCAAATACAGGTCTTCGAACAAATAACCATAAAGGGACAAGTAGTAGATAGCGAAGGAGTGCCATTGCCAGGAGCTACCGTACAGGTAAACGATGGCGCTGGTGTAGTAACCGATTTCAACGGTGATTTTAGTGTGCAAGGTAAAAAAGGAGATTTGCTAACCATTACTTACATAGGATTTTTGCAACAAACCGTTACTGTTGATGATAGAAATTTCTACGAAATAACCTTGACACAAGATGTATCTGAGTTGGATGAAGTAGTGGTAACCGCCCTTGGTATAAAACGGGAAGAAAAGAAATTAGGGTTCTCCCAAGAAACCGTAAAATCCGAACAGCTATCGCAAGCCATTCCCGTTAATTGGTCTTCCGGATTAAAGGGAAAAGTGGCAGGTTTGAACATTGTTTCATCTGGCTCAGGGCCTATCAATTCGCAGCAAATCATTCTTCGTGGAAATAGTTCTTTTGATTTGAATGGAAATTATGCTCTGGTTGTTGTGGATGGTGTACCGGTAAATACCGAAATGACAACATCCGGTTCCAGTTCTTCCTATTTAGGAGAAGGCTCCCCGATTGATTATGGAAATGCTATATCTGACCTTAATTTAGATGATATAGAAAGTGTATCCGTTTTAAAAGGACCTGGTGCAGCGGCACTTTATGGAAGCAGGGCGGCCAACGGGGTGTTAATGATTACCACCAAGTCTGGTAAAAACAGCACCGGTTTGGGTATTACCCTAAACACCAGTACTGCTTTTGATGTAATACAGCGCTGGCCTGATTGGCAGCATAAATACGGACAGGGAACTGGGAAATATTTTGATGACGAAGGAAATCCTTATTATTCCTACGGGAGATCGGAGGATGGCGGGAATACAGGATCTACCAGTAGCGCTTGGGGACCAGAATTTAACGGCCAGAATTATTACCAATATGATCCAACCCTTGAAGGTCAAGGAACTGAACGTACTTTATGGAGACCATATGAGGATAACCGAAAAGATTTTTGGAGAACTGGTATTACTACAATAAATGATATTTCCATACAAGGTGGAGGTGAAAAAGGTTCCATGAGAGCTTCTATTGGGCATACCAAAAACGAATGGGTAATGCCGAATACAGGGTTTGAACGACTGGCAGCATCTGTTAATTCCAACTATAAAATCTCAGATAAAATTGATTTGGGAGCGGTAATTAACTATACCAATAGAACGAGTGATAATTTACCCAGTACGGGGTACAACAATGGGTCAATCGCTTATTTTATGATTTTCCAAAACCCGAATGTAGATTTGGATTGGCTGCGTCCCATCTGGCAACAAGGGCAAGAAGATATTGCACAAATTCAACCCTTTAGTTCGTACATCGATAATCCGTACTTAATCGCTTACGAGTCGTTAAACACTTTGGAAAGCAACCAAATAGTGGGGAATATAAATACCAACATTCATTTTAGTAAGTCCCTTAATTTATTACTGCGTACTTCTTTAAATACCTATCATCAAGATCGAGAGCAAAAACGACCTTACAGTGTAAATAGATATGGAGAGGGGTATTACGGTACACAGGACATTTTTAAGCAAGAAATAAATAATGATTTCCTTTTAACGTATACCAAGAAATTTTCGAAGAATTTTGATGTAAAAGCATCTGTAGGTGGAAACAATCGGGTTGTAAAACGCCGCAGTACAAATGCTTCAGTAACAGGTTTGGTAGTGCCTGGAGTATACAAATTGGCAAACGGTAAAAACACCCCATCCATATCTACTTCCGATAGTAATAAGGAAGTGAACAGTTTGTATGGCTTGGCTACGTTTTCCTTTAAAGATCAAATTTTTGTGGATGTTACGGGTCGTAACGACTGGTCTAGCACCTTGCCAAAAGACAATTGGTCTTTTTTCTACCCTTCAGTAAATACCAGTATCATACTTTCTGACATGTTTAACTGGGAAAGTAAAACGTTGAATTTTTTAAAGTACCGTTTTTCTTATGCTGAAGTGGGGAACGATACAGATCCTTACCAAACAAGTAAATATTACAATAACAGCGATTTTTCGGCTTCGGCCACAGTGCCTTCAACCTTATACAATGCCAATTTAAAGCCAGAGATTTCAAAAAGTTTTGAAACAGGTATAGAAGCCCGTATGTTTGACGGAAGGGTAAACCTAGATGCTACTGTATATGAAATTACAACAGATAACCAGGTAATTCAGCTTGCCCTCGACAGAAACACAGGGTACAGTTCTGTATTTGTGAACTCTGGCGCTGTAAGAAACAGGGGTATAGAATTAACGTTGGATACCAAGATTTTCAATTCTAAAAAGTTTCAGTGGAATTCAACACTTACTTGGTCTAAAAACGAAGGACGGGTTTTCGATCTTCCCGATGAAGTAGATAACGAATTCAGAATAGATGAAGGAGGGAATGCATATATGATTGCAAAAGTAGGTGGTTCGCCAACAGCTATTTATGGATACGGTTTTGTACGTTCTCCCGATGGAGAAA
The DNA here is from genome assembly GCF_023721415.1 of Galbibacter mesophilus. GTDB lineage: Bacteria > Bacteroidota > Bacteroidia > Flavobacteriales > Flavobacteriaceae > Galbibacter > Galbibacter mesophilus. The sequence goes on from NZ_JAMQVC010000002.1 coordinate 412,884, forward strand.
TTGTGTATGATGATGCCGGTTTGCCTGCTTATCCAGAATCTGGGGATTTTCAATACATTGGTGATGCTTTACCCGACTGGAGAGCTGGTTGGTACAACCAGTTTAAGTTTGGGAATTTTACAGCAGGTTTCACCTTCGATGGTCAATACGGAGGGATAATTTACTCCCAAACACACCATAAATTAACTCAACAAGGAAAATTAACATCCACTTACTACGGAAGGGATACCGGATTTATAGTGGGTGACGGGGTTGTGGATAATGGCGACGGAACTTATTCGCCAAATACCACCGAGGTAGTTACTCCCGATTGGTACAACCGCTATTACAGACGTGCCAATGTAGAATCTAATTCCTTTGATGCTTCTTACATAAAATTAAGAGAAGTAAGGCTCCAGTATTCATTGCCGAGAGTATGGCTTCAGGATATGTTCCTGCAAGGGGTAGACCTTTCTATCTACGGAAGTAACCTTTTAACCATATCCGATTTTCCTATTTATGATCCAGAAACAGCAGCCTTAAATGGCAACAGAATTATGCCGGGTGTAGAAATGGGTCAAATGCCATCACCGGCTACTTATGGATTTAATGTAAAACTTAAATTGTAACAACTATGAAAAAGATAATTTCATTATTTGGTATGGCAGCAATTATATTGATTACTGGCTGTACCAATAATTTCGATGAAGTAAATGAAGATCCAAACAGGATTGCAGAAATTAGTCCAGCTACCCTTTTAAATCCTATTATTTATGGGTTGGCTTCACACAATGCAGGGCGTAGCGATGCCATTACCTTTAATTTAATGCAGGTGTCCCTTCCGTTTCCAAGTATTTCCGGCGGGCTACATCGGTATGATGTAAGTCTCGGTATTGGGAATTCTTCATGGGACAATTATTACCGATGGTTGCAAAATGTAAAGGAAATGCGTTTGGCAGCAGAAGCAAGGGAAGATAAAAATTATACAGCCATTGCGCTAACACTAAATGCTTGGGTCTATTCAAATTTAACAGATTTATACGGCCCAATACCTATGGAAGAGGCCGTTAGTGCTGAAGAGGGTATATTAAATCCAAAATTTGACAGCCAAGAAATGGTTTACCAAACCATTTTGGAAGATCTTAAAAAGGCAAATGAGCTGTACAATTTGGATGAAGCCATGGTGTATGAGCCGGATATTCTATTTGGAAATGATGTAGCTAGATGGCAAAAGTTCACCAATTCCTTACGCATGCGTTTGCTTTTGAGAATATCCAACAGAGCAGAAACGGACGCCTATAACCGATTAAAAAATATTGTTGATAATCCATCACTAAACCCTGTGTTTGAAAGTACAGAAGAAAGTGCCATTTTACAAGTTACCGGTGAAACCCCTAACGTCTCCCCATGGAGTAGACCACAAGACTTTAGGTTAAGTACAAAATTGGCCTCATTTTTTATAGACAATTTGAATGCTTGGGAAGATCCTAGAAGACCTTACATTGCTACAGAGGCAGATATTGAAGGAGAAGATATTGGTTACAAAGGTATTCCCAGCGCTTACGCAGGCAACGATTCCCAATTTGAATACAATGCTTCGACCTTCAATATAGAACAGGTAGAAAACCCAATGAAAATCTACTTGCTAACCTATTCTGAAGTAGCTTTCATTAAGGCAGAGCTCGCTCAAAAGGGATATTTACAAAATGCAGAGATGCACTATCAAAATGGTATTAAGGCTGCTATGGACCAATGGGAAATAGAACTGCCGGCTACTTATTTTGATAATCCTTTGGTAGCTTACAACGGTTCTTTGGAGCAAATTATGTTACAAAAGTATTATGCACTGTATTTTGTAGATTACCAACAGTGGTTTGAGTATAGGCGAACTGGATTACCAGAATTACCTACTACGGAAGCGATGTTTAACAATGCAAAAATGCCTTCCAGATTATACTATCCAAGTGATTTGGCCATAGGAAATCCTTCAGGGTATGAACAAGGAGTAGAAATGCTCGGCGGACAAGATGATATTAATACCAAAGTTTGGTGGGATACAGTAGATTGATATTGAAAAAATTAGAAAATGAATAAAGTTATTACAGCTGTAGCATTGATAGTATCTATCAATGCTATGGCTCAAAATGAAGTGAAAGGAATCGTTTTTAACGATCTTAATAACAACGGTAAAAAGGACCGAAAAGAAAATGGAATAGCGGGCGTATCCGTTACCAATGGAGTGGAAGTAGTGCTTACTGATAAAGAGGGCAAGTATGAACTCCCGCTTGATTCGGATGCCATTATTTCTGTGATAAAACCATCTGGCTACAAGATTATCACCAACGATGATAATTTAGCGCAGTTCTTTTACATTCATAAACCCAAAGGCTCTCCTGCATCTGAGTTCAAAGGGGTGAGCCCAACTGGAAAGTTACCAAAATCATTGAACTTTGGTTTGATTAAAACAGCCGAAACAGATGATTTTACAGCACTTGTGTTCGGAGATCCGCAACCTTACACCATAGAAGAAGTAGACTTTTTCGCTAAAGGAATTGTAGATGAACTAATAGGCGTTAAAGATATTGCTTTCGGATTGAGTATGGGGGATCTCGTTGGTAACGACTTATCACTTTTTAATCCGTATATAAAGGCGGTGCAAAAAATTGGTGTTCCGTGGTATAATCTATTGGGAAACCACGATTTAAATTTCGACGCCACCTCTGATAAGTTAGCCGATGAAACCTATGAAGCTCATTTCGGACCGTCCAATTATGCTTTTAACCATGGAAAAGTACATTTTATAGTTTTAGATGATGTTCTTTATCCCGATCCAAGGGATAGCAAAGGGTATTGGGGAGGCTTTACGGAAGATCAGCTAACATTTGTAAAAAACGATTTGAAGTTTGTGCCCAAAGACCATTTAATAGTATTGGCATTTCATATTCCAATAAGTGAACCAGATGGCGATTCTTTTGAAGATGAAAGCAGAAACAAGCTTTTCAATCTGTTAAGGGAATATCCAAATACGCTTTCCTTATCAGCCCATACACATATCCAAAGGCAAGATTTCTTATCAAAGGAAGATGGTTGGCAGCAAGAAAAGCCACATCACCATTATAATGTGGGAACTACTTCCGGCGATTGGTATTCTGGAAAATTGGATGATAAAGGAATACCAACTTCCACCATGCGCGATGGTACTCCCAAAGGGTATGCATTTATTCATTTTAAAGGAAATACCTACAATGTAAAATATAAAGTGGCGGGGAAAAGTGAAGATTACCAAATGGAAGTATTTGCACCAAAAGTGGTAGAAAAAGACAAGCGTACCAAGGCAGGAATTTATGTTAATTTCTTCATAGGTAGCGAGAAGGATACTTTGGAATACCGCATTGATGGCGGGGAATGGAAAAAAATGCATTATGTGGAAGATTACGACCCCTCTTATGCATCCATGGTATACCAATGGGACTTATCGGAAGAACTTATTTCTGGAAGACGTTCTTCCAACCCAATAGATTGCAAACATTTGTGGCGAGGAAGAGTAGATACAAGTTTGGGAATTGGCACCCATGAGGTGGAAATTAAAGCAACAGATATGTATGATAATGTATATACTGAAAAGACAAGTTACACCATCGCGGTTCCTTCAGTAAAAAAATAATTGATTTTTGTTTTCAAAATAGTTTGATTGATGCAGTGGCCCGGTAATTTGTATCGGGACATTGCTTTTTTAATAAAATTATGTTAGCATTGATTTTACTTTTATTTAATGCGCATGGATTACTTTGGTGGTATGGGGCAAGAAGAAAAAAGTATAGTTTTTTCATTAACGAAACGTATCAAAGAAAACGACGAGAAAGCGTTTCAAGATTTATTTAATTTATTCTGGGAACCCATGTTTAAAATAGCCATGGGTATCCTGCAAGATGAAGATATAGCAAAAGATACACTTCAAGAAGTTTGGGTAGATTTTTGGCAACGAAGGATGAAGATTTCCAATTCTAATATAAAAGCGTATTTGAAGCAAGCGATAAGATATAAGGCTTTCAATGAGTTAAGAAACCGCCCCCTCAATGATGTTCAGGCAGCGTTTATAGAGAATTTGGAAAACAATTACCAAACCGATGATTTGTTGATTTTGGAGGAAACTCAAAATAATATTTCCGCTGCAATGGAAAACCTACCTAAACGCTCACGTGAGATTTTTTTAATGAGCAGGGAAGAAAATTTAAGCAACACCGAAATTGCCAATCAACTGCACATTTCCAAAAGAACGGTTGAAACCCATATTTCTATAGCCCTTAAAAGCTTTCGAATGAAGCTTTCCTCTTTTTTGTGGTGAAAAGTATTTACAAAAAAAGTTTTCATTCACATTAAAAGTTTATCAATAAAGAAAAAGTCTTAAATCAATTACCATTACAAGCGCCTTTGCTCCATGAAACAACTCCACTACGCCTGGCTTGGCAAGGGTTGCTGTAGTTTGTACCGTTGCAACCGCAAACAGGATTGTATTCCATGGTACAAGGACCCTCACTCACTTTGGCGGGATCCACACAACCATTTAGTTTACCGGCAGAGCAGGAAAGAAATGCCAATAGCAATATTGGCATTCCTAAAAAGCAACAGGCCTTTAGCCATATTTTTCTATGAGATATTTTGGTGTTTCGGCTAGGTGTAGCATCTGGTAGTACTTCTATGGTAAGGTTATGTTGTTTGAGTATCTCTATTACTTGGGCAGGATCAAAAACCTTGTTGGGACTTTCCACTCGTAAAATTCGGTCGCAATCTTCTAAATCAAAATCAATAATGCACCCAGGAAACGCTTTTTTTAGTTGTTGCTCTATAAAAAGGGCATCTTTCTCTAAGTTGATGTTGGTTTTAAATACTTCAATCATAACCAGGTAGTTAGCTGTTTTCTAAGACTGAAAGTATATTGCCTGCCGGGTCTTTAAACCAAGCAATGTTGGGGCCGGCATTAAACGAAATCCCTCTGTAGATACCTTTACTATCGGTTTTAGGTTCTTTGTAATGTTCAAAAACAACTCCTTTTTCCAAAAGATCGTTCACGGTATTGTCTATGTTTATCACAGGAAAATTTAGTACCGTAAAAGTAGCGGGTTGGTGGTTGGACTTTGGATATATGGTTACAGTATTGCCTCCCTGTAAATGAAGAGTTAAAGTTCCCATTTCCCCGTTATCTACTGGCAACCCTAAAATATCCTTATAGAACTTTTTAGCCTTTGGTATGTCATCTGTAGAAAAACTACTGAATGCATTTGATTTGTGTAACATAATGACGTTTTAAGTGGTTTGTTTATTTAGTATTTAGTTGTGAGTAATGAGTAGTGAGTAAAAATACTTCCCGTACTTTTTCTCATTTCCTCTTTCACTTCTTACCTTCTTCCTTAGAAAGTTCGTACAAAAAAGGAGGCTTACCCTTCTGTATAAAGCTTAAAGTTATTGATAATCGCCTGCCAACCGTCCCGTTGCATTTCGATAGGGTTTTGACTATCGGCCTCAAAAGTTGTTGTAATCTTGGTTTTATCATCTATTTCTTCAAAAATGGTAATTACTTGACGCCCATCAAGGAGGGTGTAGGAAATCTTTTCGTAAGGGGTGATTTCATTGTAGATTCCTTCAAAATCAAAACCAAAGCTACCATCTTTTGCTTCCATTCTCGATGTAAGTTTGCCGCCAACTTTCAAATCGTTTTCTGCTTTAGGGCAGTGCCAATCTGGGGAAGCAAAATTCCATTGCATAATGTGTTCTGGGGTGTTCCAATGATCCCATACCTTTACAGGGGAAGCATTTACGGTAGTAGTGATAGAAATATTTTTTGTTTCCATAGTTACTTAAAGTTTTCATTATAATTAACCATCCAACCGATACCGAATTTGTCGATAAAACTTCCAAAATAATCACCCCAAAATTGATCTTCCATAGGCATTTCAACAGAACCTCCTTTGGAAAGACCCTTAAATAATCTATCGGCTTCTTCACGACTTTCGGGATGAAGTGAGATATAATTGGTATTGCCCTTTACCAATGTATGCCCCATGGAGGGGATAATATCGGAAGCCATTAAAACAGTGTCTTTGCCTATGTTGAGGGATATGTGCATGGTTCTATTTCGCTCTTCCTCTGGAATATCGTTGCTCCCAGGCATGTCGTTCATTTTCATATTGGCGGTAAATTCTCCACCAAAAACCGATTGGTAAAAGCGGAATGCTTCTTCGGCATCGCCATCAAAATTTAAATACGGATTTACTTTCATCTGTTTAATTTTATTGGTTAAATAATTCTTTAATAAGGGTGTTTTTTTTTCTTTTTCGCCTGTAAATGAGTTTGTAGATTATTTGTAGGAAACTCTCAATAGGCTCAATTTATTGTATAACAAACTGTTTTTATGCATGTTGGCTTATTTTCAGGTTGTAGATGTAGGAAATGGCAAGGATGATACCCACTACAACGGGCATAACCATATACCCAACATTTTGGTCTACCGCCGCATGGCTAATAAAAGCAAAAAGCAAGTTGAAAGTTAATCCTGCATAGGCCCATTCTTTAATTTTAGGATGCAGCTTGGGAATCATAATCGCCGTTGCTCCCAGTATTTTGCAAAGTATTAATGTGTACGCAAAATAATCTGGGTATCCTAAAGGTTTTGTGCCGGCGGTAGCATACTCTGGCGCAAACAGTAAAGTACCTAAGGGCATTATGCCTTCAAATATTAATATAACAGTGGTTGCAATCCAAAAAATGATTCTGTGTTTTTTCATGATTAGTTGTTTTGTAATAAGGATAAAAGTTCTTCTAGCTTTTCCAAAGTAGATTCCAAACCTTCTTTCATCCCCATATTTATTACTACCTCCAAATCTTCCAAAGATTTATAGGTTACCAGTGTTTCTACCATAGAGTTTTCATTAAGGTCAAAAAAATCAACCTCCCAAGTAGCACTTGGCAGTTCGGTGTTAAGTACTCCATTATCGTCGCAGAATCCATCGAGAGCCGTATAATGATCAATAGGATTTATTTTTATATAATCCATTCTGCCCCAATATTCAGGCCCTTCAGGATCTATCATGGCATACACCCAATGACCTCCCTCTTTAAAATCCATAGATTTGGTTTTGGTGGCAAAGGGTTTAGGCGCAAACCATTGGTCCAGTAATTCACTTTTGGTGTAGCAGTCCCACACCAATTGGCGGGTTGCATTAAACTCACGTTTTACAGTAATGGTGTTTTTCTCTTTGTCGACAATAAAGTCAAATTTCACATTGGGTTTCATATGTTATTATTTATTTTGGTTTTATTGGTAATACACAATGGCCTATTTACCGTATCTTCGAATTTGAAAAAGGTTACTAAGCATTTTATGGGTTGTTTTTATTAAATTTTGACAACAAATCATCCAATTGGTTAAAACGACTTTCCCACATTTCCCTAAATTGATTCAGCCATTTATCTATTTCTTTCATCTTTTCAACCTTAATCTCATAATGAACTTCCCTTCCTTGTTGGTTGGAGGTTATTAGCTCACATTCGCTCAACACTTGTAGATGTTTGGAAATGGTGGGTCTTGCCGTATCAAAATTCTTAGCTATTGCACCAGCCGTCATAGATTGGGAGGCAAGCAGTACCAAAATAGCCCTTCTTGTTGGGTCTGCAATTGCTTGAAATGGATCTCTTCTTAGTTTCATAAATCTAAAATTTGTAAAATGAAGTCATTTGACTACAAATATATATGTAGTTAAATAACTACACAAATATTTTTTTACTTTTTTTTAAGCAATTGTTTGATAGTGAATCTATTCAGGTAACTTTAGAATCCATTTTATTCTTTGTTTCGATACCCTTGCATAAAAAAGGTTTGTACGGAATAACTAAGAAAAGCAGTTTGAAAACGATGAATTAGGGCGTGGAACAACAAAATGAAATGTTTTCCCAGTTTTGTAATTTATCGCAAGATGTGATGAATTCAATTAAATGTTTATTTTACTTTTAATTTATTTTTATGATATTGCATGCAAATATGAGAGCGATGACAAAATCTAAAAACAGCCTATTTTATTTACTAAAAAAAGTAAATTTCTTTTGCATAGTAAGCATGCTTATAATTGGATGCAAAAGTGAAGTTTCAAAAGAAATAAAAGAGGAAAAGGTAAAACCAAATATCGTTTTTATTCTAGCAGATGATTTGGGAGCCCATGATTTGAGCATTTCCGGAAGCAATTATTACGAAACACCCAATATCGATAAAATAGCGAAGGAAGGAACTATTTTCACGCAGGGTTATGCAGGGAGTAGAGTTTGTAGTCCATCCAGGGCTACCATTATGTTGGGGAAATCGCCTGCGCGACACGGAATTACAGATTGGATTGGAGCGGCTTCCGGCGAGAATTGGAGAAAACATAAACGCAATGATAAACTGCTACCGCCCGAATATGTTCACGCCCTTCCGGCAGCGGATACCACTTTGGCGGAAGCTTTAAAGGCTGGAGGTTATTCAACTTTTTTTGCTGGAAAATGGCATTTAGGCGAAGAACCTAGTAATCCAGAAAACAGCGGCTTCGATATAAACAAAGGCGGATGGGATGTAGGTAGTCCCAAAGGAGGTTATTTTTCACCTTGGAAGAACCCCAAACTACCCAATGAAGAACCCGGCGAGAACTTGTCCATGCGTTTGGCGAAAGAAACAAATAAGTTTATAGAGAGTAACAAAAGCAAACCATTCTTTGCCATGCTTTCTTTTTATGCAGTGCACAGTCCTATTCAAACATCGGAAGAAAAGTGGAAAAAATATAGAGAAAAAGCAGTAGCACAGGGAATTAAGGAATCTGGATTTGAAATGGAGCGTGTATTGCCCATTAGAACACAGCAGGACAATCCTGTGTATGCCGGACTTGTAGAACAAATGGATGATGCCGTAGGCGCTGTTCTAGATAAGTTGAAAGAATTGGGAATAGAAGACAACACTATTATTGTGTTTACATCTGATAATGGGGGAGTGGCTTCGGGAGATGCCTTTTCTACGTCCAACCTTCCACTTCGTGGTGGTAAAGGTTACCAGTGGGAAGGCGGTATCCGTGAACCGTATTTTATAAAAGTACCATTCATAGAAAATGCCCCGAAGGAAATTGGCACCCCAGTAACCGCAGCAGATTTTTTCCCAACCCTAATCGATTTTGCAGGATTGAATCCTATGCCGAACCAAACAAAAGACGGAGTGAGCTTAAAACCGCTTTTTGAAAATGGCAAAATCTCAGAGAGACCTTTGTTTTGGCACTATCCCCACTATGGTAACCAGGGAGGGGAACCTTCCTCAATCATTCGAAAAGGGAATTTTAAGTTGATTCATTATTACGAAGATGGTAGGAATGAACTCTACGATCTCTCGGAAGATCCTAACGAACAGAATGATATTTCAGCAGAAGAAAAAGAGCGTGTTTCCTTACTGGAAAATGAATTAATGATGTATTTGAAGAGCACAAATGCCAAAATACCGACTAAAGACCCAAAATACGATCCGGAATTGGCAAAAGAAATCCATAAGAATAGGGTAGAGGTTCTTATGCCAAGGTTAGAAAAAGAGCGAAAAGAGATGTTGTCCAAAGACTATCAACCCAATGAAACATGGTGGGATAGCAAAATAACGAAGGATTAAATCTCAATAAACGGTCTAAATCCCCTTCTGTGTTGCACTTTCAATGAGGTGCTCCAACAAGTACTGTAATGGTTTTTGCCAGTTTGCATCCATATTGCCAGAAGTATCAAGGTTATGAGGAGACATGGCACTAAACTCTATTCCATGGTTTTCGCTGTCCTTTCTTTCAACATCGTAAAGTTGAATGAATATCTCCGTTTCCTTGGCATTGGAAGTTTTGTTAGGTGCTTTTTCTTCCGTACCGTAAAAATGATCTACTGAAGATTTTTGTTCTTTGTTAGATGCTACATTTTCATTCAATTCAGCAAATAGAATGTATTGTGTGCCGACTACTTTTTGTAAATCTTCAAAACTGGTTTCCTTTATTTGATAATGTTTTATATCTGCTGCAATAAGCGCATCAATAGTTCTAGGCAAAGGCAACACTTTAATCCCTAATTGAGATTGTTTATTGGTGATAAAATCGGTTGCATAAGCGGTAGATTTTGTTGATAGACTTTTAGAATATTCACCGGCTTGTTCGTAATAAAACGGAATAATAGCCACCGCATTTTGAATATAGTCCTTCTTTGGTGCAGCTTTGGGTTTTACGTTGGGCTTGGCTTTGACCGTCTCCCCAACAGCTTCTTCAGGGGAAAGTCCTATTTCTTCTCTTGGGTAGGGAGACTGTGTAGCAGTTTTGCTGGCATTTTTAAACTGTTGCGTTCTTCCACTGGCAAATACAATTTTTTCCAACTTATTTGTTTCCATATCGTATAAAGCAGTTTCGCCAGGATAGCTGTACGTAATTTTAGTGTCGGATACTTTAGTAACTTTTACCTGTAAAAGTTCTCCAGCAGTGGTAACCAAGACATCATTTTTCTGACTGAAGGCGGAAAGGCCCACAAACAAAAGGATAGTAATTAATAAATTTTTCATGATAGCAATTTTTAAAAATTAAGAATATGATATTGATTTTAATAGCCTTTTCGACTTATAAAACGGTTGAAAATATACTAGAATGTGGAGTGGGTTAGCTTCTATTAAAATTAAGAAAAAATTATATCATTTCATAGGTGTAAATAACTGATTATTAAATTTTTAACATTTTAAAATTTAAGTATGAAAGTTTTCGGAAACCTGACACTCTAAATTGTGTTTAAAGAGCATGCTTAAAAGTGGAGAAACACCTATTCATATAGTCAATATGACTTTTTATTGAATAGATTCTTTTGTTCACACTAAATGGAATAGTATATTTAACCAATGAATAACTCGAAAATGCGTCTAACTCAACCTAAAATATTACATATGAGGCTTAATACTTTACTATTACTTCTTCTATTTTCAATTTCCTTGAACTCACAAGAAAAACAATTACCCTTATTGCAGGTAAGCGAGAACAAGATGTATTTGGAAACCACGAATGGTGATCCATTTTTTTGGCTGGGTGACACGGCATGGGAACTTTTTCACAGACTGTCTAAGGAAGAAGCTATTCATTACTTAAACGATCGGCAGCAGAAAGGGTTTACTGTGGTTCAAGCTGTAATTTTAGCTGAACTTAATGGCCTCACCGAGCCCAATGCCAATGGCGACAAGCCATTAATCGGGCTTGATCCCACGAAAATCAATGAGCCTTATTTTGCTTATGTGGATGAAATTATAAAAGAAGCTGAAAAACGTGGTATCTACATCGCCTTACTACCAACCTGGGGAGATAAATTTAATTTAGCATGGGGAGAAGGACCTGAAATATTTACACCTGAAAATGCCGAAGTTTTTGGTGAGATCTTGGCAAAGCGCTACAAAGATCAAAACAATTTAATTTGGGTTTTAGGAGGCGATAGATGGCCTGAAGATGATGAGGATAGGGAAATTATTCAAGGTATGGCGGAAGGATTACTTCGTTTTGATAAAAACCATTTGATTACTTATCATCCAAATGGTGGTAAAAAAGCTCGAGATCTTTTCGAGAAGGATTGGATGGATTTTGACTTTTTTCAATCGGGACACGACCGAACCGCAAAGGATTATAAATTCGTAACAGAAAGCCTTCAGTTAGAACCCAAGAAGCCAGTAATCAATGGAGAACCTCGTTATGAGAACCATCCCGATAGATTTAAACCTGAAGTTTATGGTTGGATGGACGACTCTGATGTACGTACATCTGCCTATTGGACATTCTTGGCGGGGGGTGCTGGCTATACGTATGGTACACATGATATTTGGCAGATGTTTGCTCCCAACCGAGCGCCTATCAACAAGGTGAGATCGTATTGGAAGACAGCTTTACAACTTCCTGGTGCTACTCACTTAGGATATGTGAAAAAAGTCTTCAATTTCTTTCCGTGGCACGCATTGGAGCCTGATCAATCAATTATTTTGGATGAGAATCCAGAAGATGAAACGCATATACGCGCAGCAAAAAGTCTTAGTGAAAAGTTTGCATTGGTTTTTACTCCATTTGGAAAGGAGATCGCCATTGATGTTGAAAAGATAAATCCCATCTTTAAAGCCGAAAAGGTTGAAACCGCTTGGTTTAATACAAGGGATGGAAAGCTTTACGCTGCCAAAGAGTTTAAAGCTACTGAGGGAAAAATGACTTTTTCACCTTGGTCGGTGGGCCGTGGAAGTGATTTCCTGCTAATTATAACCACAAAATCCAAAATGGATGCGTTTAAGAAGTATTTAGAAAAATGAAACCCATACTGGAAAAAGTAAGGAATACTCCGGTAACTTCTTTTACCGTTTTTGAGTTTAAAGATTCTGTATTTGATGCTCCATGGCATTTTCATCCAGAATTTGAACTTACTTATATTGTTTCCAGTAACGGGATGCGTTTTGTGGGGGATAATGTTTCAGAGTATGCTCCGAAGGATTTGGTGCTTATCGGAAGGAATGTGCCGCACTGTTGGAAAAACAGCAAGGATACCGATCAAATCGCGCATTCTATTGTAATTCAATGGAACGCCGATTTTTTTGGGGATGATTGGCTGGAGAAGAAGGAATTTTCAGCTATAAAAAAGATGTTATCCAAAGCCGAAAGAGGGTTTTCTTTTTCAGAAAAAGGCAAAGAAAAAACGATTCCTTTGATTACGGAAATGTTAACGCAAAACGATTTTGATCGGTTGCTAACGTTTTTAAAAGTCCTTCAGTATTTATCAAAAGATAGCCATGCGAAGGTATTAACCGGTGTCAATTATGTGCCAACCTTCAACGAAATGCAAAATGAAAGAATACAAACTATTCAAAATTTTATAGAGAAAAATTACAGGAGAACCATCAATTTACAGGAAGTTTCAGATAGTATTCATATGTCTAAGGAATCATTTTGTAGGTTTTTTAAAAATACTTTTCAAAAAACATTCATTTCTTATTTGAATGAATTTAGAATAAAAAAGGCTTGTAAGTTACTTATTGAAAGTGATGACCAAATTAAAGAGGTTGCCTATAAAACGGGTTTTGAAAGTCTATCATTTTTTTACCGAGAGTTTAAAAAGCACACGCAAACATCACCAGTTTCTTACAAAAAAAGATTTTTTAACAGTTATAAATTGTAATTGACAAAATTGTAGACTCTTGTGTTAATATAAAAGAATACAAAGGAAAGATTCTTACTTACTTTTGAAGGACTAGTCAAAATTTTTATAAAATGAATACTTCAAAAGACTTATCGAAAGTACACCATTTGCTCAGTAATTTATTTGAATGGCCGAACTTAGCCGAGGAGTGGGAACAATATAAATTGACGGATGATCAGGTGAATTTTTTCCATGAAAATGGATATTTATCTAACGTTAAATTACTGGATGAAGAGCAAATAAAGGTGTTGAATAAGGAATTGGAGGAATTAATGGATCCCAAACACCCATTACATCATTTGTTTTATGAATTTTCTTCCAATGAATCAACAGATCCCAAAAAGGTCATTTTCCACTCGTTGGGACATTGGCGAATTTCGGAAGGTTTTCATGATGTAAACTGGAATCCTGCTTTCGTGATGGCGGCTAGTCAATTACTAGGTGATAGATCGGTACGTTTTTGGCATGACCAGTTATTTTGTAAACCTGCGAAACATGGTGGGGTGGTAGCTTGGCATCAAGATTATTCTTATTGGACGCGAACCGTTAAAATGCAGCATTTAACCTGTTGGGTAGGTTTAGATGATGCCACGGTGGAGAACGGCTGTTTGCATTATATCCCGAAAAGTCATCAATGGGGTTTGCTGGATAAACCTGTTTTAACGGGAGAAATGGAAGGGCTGTTTTCAGTTCTGAATAAAGAACAGGTAAAAGCTTTCGAAAATGCGGTGCCTATAGAAATGAAAAAAGGGCATGCAACTTTTCACCACCCATTGATGGTACATGGTTCTTACGAAAATAAGTCGGATCAGCCTCGAAGGGCATTTGTACTAAATGTTTTTGCGGATGGTACAAAATCCGCAACCAATGAACCTTTGCTTAATGGGGTACCGGCCTTTAAAGAAGGTGAGAAACTGGACGGACAGTTTTTTCCATTGTTGTTGAATCGAAAGGAATTGAATATATAATTGTTCGTTCCAATAAATAAATAGAAATTTTTAAAATGAAAATATCATATTATTATCCTATTTGGTCAATGCCAGCTATGTCGCTGGAGGAAGCGCTTGTGAAAATTAAGGAAAAGGGATACGATGGAGCCGAATATGCCATGGGATTATCTTCGGATTTAACCGAAATAAAACCTTTATTTGAAAAAATAAGACTGAAACTATTGGCGCAGCATCCTTTGGCGCAAGGAGATACCTTTGAAGCCTATCGCAAAGATTATTTGGAACAGCTGGAGCAAATTGTGGCTTTAAATCCTACTCATATAAATTGCCATACTGGAAAAGATTATTTTTCTTTTGAAGAGAATCTGTCATTACTAAAAGATGCCGAAAAGTTGGTTTCTGGGACTGATATCTTGCTAACCCATGAAATTCATCGTGGACGATTCTCTTACAGTCCGATGGCCCTTACTCCTTATCTTGAAAGTTTTGATGAAACAAAACTAACGGCAGATTTTTCCCATTGGTGTGTGGTAAGTGAGTCTCTTTTGGAAAATCATGCTCAGTATTTATCAAGGGCAATAAAAAATACGTATCATATTCACGCACGCGTTGGGAATCAGGAATCCCCGCAAGTAAATCATCCATTTGCTCCAGAACACAAAGAAGCTTTAGATGTCCATTTACAATGGTGGCAGAAAATTGTAGATTCTTGCAAGAGCAGGGGAGTGGAGGAATTACCAATTACTTGTGAATTTGGACCCGTTCCTTACTTGCAAGCCTTACCCTTTACCAATCAACCAGTGGCATCTATCTGGGATATTAATTTTGAAATGATGAAGTTCTTACAAAATAATTTAAAAGTTTAGTTATGGATATAATTTCAACAGAAGAACAGGAATTTTATAGGAAAAACGGGTATCTATTGCCGGAAAAGCAGCTATTTAGCCCACAGAAGTTTAATGATTTAAGGAATATTTTTGAGGAAACACTTCGAGAGAAAGGAAATAAAAATGCAGCTGACTTAGATGTACCTCATTTTTCAGATGAACTCCTATTTTCCTTTTTAATGGCAGATGAAGTATTAGACGTGGTCGAAAAAATTATCGGTCCGAATATTGGCTTGTGGAGCAGCCATTTTATTTCCAAAGAACCCTTAACGGGCAAACGAACGCCTTGGCATGAAGACAGCGCTTATTGGGAGGGGCGTTTTGACAGTTTTGATAAAGTGGTTACAGTTTGGCTTGCCATCGACGAATCTAGCGTAGAGAACGGATGTATGGGTGTTGTTCCTGGAACGCACAAAAATGGCTTTTCCAATTATAAGGAAGTGGGCACGGAAACCTCAACGTTCGATAGTGAAATAAGTACAGAGGTAGATGACAAAGATGTAGTTTGGTTTGAACTCCAGCCTGGCCAATATTCACTGCATGATTCAAGGATTATTCATGGTGCAAAAGCAAATACCAGTACCAAGCGTCGTACCGGATATACCATGCGCTATTTCAGTACCGATTTAATTCTGAACAAAGAGCACCCTGGTAATAAAGGTCATAAAATCTATCATTGTCGCGGACTTAATCGCGGAGAGAATCCTTTAATTTATTTGTAGTATTCAACTAATGAAGATAACCTCTTTTTAAACGAGCTATTTTTTTAAAGCCCTAGAATACTCTAGATGTAGCGGATTCTAGGGCTTTTTAAATTATTCTTTTATAGTTTCAAAGTTTTGTTTTTGGAAGACCTGTAAACTATCATTTTGTAATCCTATAAAAATCTTTTCATCTTTACCTTTCTTTAAGGATACAATACTTCTGGCCTCGGCGGGAACATCAAAGCCACTTTCTGAAATTGGTGTGGTTATAAAGTTATCAGAAGAAAATAACAAGCAATCGCCATTACCTGCATCAATACTTCCGGTAATAACCTCGTTTCCATAAAAATTCCCTACGGATAAAATGTCCATTTTTCCATCGGCATTAACGTCTGTTATATGCATGTCCATTATAGGAGCCCACTGCGCTTTATTGGGAAGTTCTTTTACTGAAAAAGAATTGTTTCCTAAATTTTCAATATAAACCGATGCCAATTGATAGGCCCTAAAAACGGAAGCTCCTTCAAGGAGATTATTATTGAAAACCTCATGTACTTGCATTTCCCCGTATTCCCTATAAGTATTTAAATAGCGTTTTAATCCTGGAAGTTGCCCTGTTAACGTTCCTCTTGGGTGCGCAATGTATTCTTTACCATCTATAAAATAGGTGAAAATAGGGTCTAAGGAGCCGTTATTGTCGTAATCTTTGGCATAGATGGAAATAGGTTCTTCTACGGAAGCTTCAAAAGGATTATTCAATCCCCAGTTTCCTACTACAAAATCTATATCGCCATCATTATCAAAATCAGCTGATTTTAGGGATGTCCACCATCCTTCTGTTTTTTCAAGTCCTTTAACGGATTTTTCCAGTGCTACTTTTCCCTTATTAAAGCTAAATACCTGAATTGGCATCCACTCGCCAACAAGAATTAGCTCTTTTTTTCCATCGTTATTAATATCTTCAGCACTTGCACCGGTAACCATGCCCGGCGTAAGAAGTTGTGGAGCTACTTCTTTAGTTACATCCGTAAAATTTCCACCATCATTTTTTAGTAAATAAGAACGGGGGGATTTTGGATATTCATTGGCAAGAACTCTCCCGCCTACAAACAAATCTAAATCATCATCTTGGTCATAATCCCAAGGAACAACAATCTTACCAGCGCTTTCAATGGTCGGTAGAACATTTTTAGTAAGCGTGAAATTACCATTTCCATCGTTCTTATAAATTCGGTCTTGATAAAGCTTGGTATCATAATAATTCTCAGAACTACCACTTACGCAATACAAGTCCAAATCGCCATCGTTATCAAAATCAATAAAAAGCGCGCCGGTATCTTCTGCTTGAACATAGGTGCTGTCGGTTATGAATCGTTCTTGAAATTCTTGCTGACTATTTTGAAGGTAAAATCGACCCTGAACTCCTTTTGTGCCGCCCACAAATAGATCTTCGTTTCCATCGTTATTTACATCACCAACAGCAAGAACAGGTCCATTTTTACTATAGGATCTGTAATGTAGTGGCCAATTTTTAAAATCGTCAAATCCGTTTTCTTTATGCTTATACGTAAGGTCTTTTTCTTTGCTTGCAGTGAAATAGGTTTTCGTGGCTTTTTTATCAGAAATACTATTCGCTGGAACTATCCCTTTGCCTTTTTTCGGTTCCAATGGCAATCGTTGGTTAACCTTAAGGTTGGTTAAAAGCTCTTGCTCATTATTTGGCCAAACGATTTTTAGGGAATCAATAATCTCTATATCTCCCAAACCAAAATGTAAGGTGGGTTCCATGGAGGACATATAACCTCTTTGTGGATTGAATTCGGCGTACTGATTTCCTTCCGAAGTAAATATCCACACTTTGGCACCGAGAGAAAAAACATTGGGCGGTAATTCTACTCTAAAATAATTGCCTTTTTCGCTGGCGTGATTTTCAAACAATAAAACAGGATCATCGATATTATTGGTTACCAAATCGAGGTCACCATCGTTGTCGAGATCTACATACACACCGCCATTGGAAAATGAGGGATAATTCAAGCCCGCTTCAGCTGTTTCAACAGTAAATTGACCGTTTTTGGCGTTTTTAAAAAAGAAATTACTTTTCTTAACGCCTTTCATTTGTTTAACTTGATCGAGCATTCTTTTTCGGCGTGCTTCCGGTGTTCCAAATGTGCTTCCTTGGTTTGTGAAATCCACAAAATCGAGATCGGTAATATCTTTTTTATATCCGTTCGTAATGTATATATCACGGAGGCCATCATTATCAAAATCAGCAATCAAGGGCGACCAGCTCCAATCGGTTTCTGCCACTCCAGAGAAATAACCTACTTCACTATATTGCTGGTTTTTATTGCTCAATTGCAGTACATTACGCACGTATTGCGGACTGTAACCCATTTCTAACGATCTGTTAAACCTACTGAAAGGAACACTTTCAAACATGGTTTTTTTCCGTAAGTTATCTTCTGGTAGCATATCCACTACTAAAAAGTCTGGAGCGGCATCGTTATTCAAGTCGGAAACATCAATTCCCATACTGTTATGACTCACATGCTTGAAATAGTCTTTTATTTTATTGGTAAATGTTCCATCTTGATTATTTACATACAGGACGTCGCTAGAGATGAAATCATTGGCCACATAAAGGTCCGGATAGGAATCGTCGTTAATATCAGTAACTACAACTCCCAAACTCCATCCTTCCGTTAAAATTCCAGCTTCTTGGGAAACATCCTTAAACTTGGGCAATCCATTCTCTTGAATGCCCAGATTTTGATAAAGTTTATCGGTACTTTTACCCTTTCCATCTGTTTTTTGACCAAGTGGATTATTTTTAGGGTATTCCTCCATAGAATTATTTATAATGAACAGATCTAAATCCTGATCTTTATCGTAATCCAGCCAAATGGATTGTATACTATACGATGTATCTGCAAGACCTACTTCAGAAGATATTTCTTCAAAAGTTACTTTTCCGTTCTCTTTGGTGGTATTTACGTAAAGACGGTTTGGAGAGTCGTTAAACTCCTGATCGTGAACAGTGGAAACATAGATATCCGGCAGACCATCATTGTTGATATCTACAATAGAAACACCCGTGCACCAAAATTTAGAACTCACGCCAGCGGATTCCGTTTCATCTTTAAATTTTAAATCCCCTTGATTAATGTACAGTTTATTATCAACCATATTTCCGGCAAAAAAGAGATCTTGCAATCCGTCCCCGTTGAAATCACCAACGCCAACACCAGCTCCGTTGTACATGTATTCATAATCTAAGATGTTCAGGGAATCGGTTTCGGTAATGGTATTTTCAAAAGTAAGTCTAGAATGACTTGTTTCAATTTTTGTAAAAAGGGTATTTTCCTTTTTATTGGAGTCACAAGAATTTAATAAAGCGCAAGATGATATAGATAATAGGAGGAATTTTTTAAAAGACATTTGTTTAAACAATTAGTTATATGGTTAGTTTGTTAGTGTTGTTTTACAGAATTATCTTCCGTTTTTAAATATATATAATTCTAGCCTCTTTTTAGTAAAACATTTTATCATTTACTTAGCTTTAATTTAATAATCTGCATATTATTAGTTCTTTTAAAATGAATATTTGAAGAGATATCAAAATTTAATCTTCTTGCATCCAATTGATAAATAGGGAAGTCCAAGTGCTAACGTTTTTATTTTGCAGGCCTAAACCAAAACCATGACTGCCTTCTGGATAAATATGCATTTCGGTAGGAACGTTATTCTTTTTTAAGGCATTAAAGTAAGTGAGGCTATTTTCTACTGGAACTCCTTTATCATCTGCAGCGTGTACCAGAAAAGTTCTTGGTGTATTCCCATCTACTTGAAGTTGATTGGAATAATGGTTAACCAGTTTTTCATCAGGAGACTCTCCTAACAAAGCATTTTTACTACCCTGATGTACAAAATCGTCTTTGAAAGATATAACCGGATAAATTAATGCTGAAAAACTGGGTTTAGCACTCAAAGAATCTGCTTCGTCTGTAGGTGTATACACCGATTCGTTGTAATGTGTAGAAAGTGTAGAGGCCAAATGACCGCCGGCAGAAAAACCTATTATGCCAATTTTATCTTTATTAATATTCCATTTTTCTGCGTTGTGTTTTACCAGTCGCATTGCACGTTGCGCGTCCTGCAATGGAGCTTTGTGTGGAGTAATAATAGATTTGGAAACGGGCAGTCGATATTTAACGATAATCCCAGCAATGCCTTTTGAATTTAGCCATTTAGCGATATCTTGACCTTCCCAATCATATGCCAATACATGATAGCCTCCGCCAGGGAATATTAAAACCGCTTCTCCCGTAGCATGCCTTGGTGAAGGTAAATACACATCTATTTGTGGCTTTTGAACATTTTTCAATAAAACGATATCTATATTTTCAGTAATTTCTTTTTCTTCTGAAGCGCGTTGATTGGGAACTTTCTTCCAGAGCGGTAATACTTCATTTTGAGCAAAGCAATTCTGTAAAAAAAAGAGGGTTATTAAAATGAAAATCGGTTTTAGTATTTTGTATTGCGAAAAAGGTTTTATAAAAGTCTTCATACATTTTTGTTTTATAATTTGGTTTACGGTTGGTGTTTTATTTTCAGGTTATTTTTTCCAGGTTTTAAATTGTATTCTTCGTCATTAAAAGTAAATGTCCCTTCTAATCCCATAGGAAGTGTGATGGAGGCATGCAACCATTTTCCTTTGACATTATAACTGGTTTCAATCTTTCCTTTTGGATGTGGCATAGCTGCCGAAACTGTTTTTAGATTACCTAAATGCGGTTCAATGGAAACCGATTTAAATCCGATAGAAGCTGGTTTAATCCCTGCCACTAAACTTAAAAGATAATAGCTAGGGTGTGCGCTCCAGGCATGGCAATCGCTGCGGTCGTGGGATGCAAAACCTGTTTCCCCACAGGTAGTGAAGCCTCGGTCTATATACTCTTTCCAAAAGTCTAAATGGTCTAAAAATAAATGTTGCAAACCAGTTTTCTCCAAACTTTTAAAAAGAAAGAACGAAAAATACGAACTGGCATATTCAGTCAAATTTTTATGATTCAACACTCTTTGTAGTAAAGCTTTTTGCTCTTCTTCGGGGATTACATCGCAAAGAATAGCTAAAATGTTGGTATGCTGTGAATATATTTCCTTACCGAGTTCGTCCCTAAAAAGTTGCTTTTCCTCGTTCCATGCTGTTTTGTAAACGTTTTTCTTAATGGTGTTGGCTTGCTTTTGGTACTCTTTGGCTTTTTCATTTAAAGAAAGTTCTTTAAATAAATGTGCGGTACACTCCAAAGTATGCACATAATATAAGGTGAGCATTACCGAGTTGTTTATTTCGCCTGCTTCATTTTTACGTGGGATACTACCTTTACCAATGCTCCAGTCGATAAAATTCTGACTAACTACAGAGCCCAGAATGCCTGTTTCTTCATTTAAATGTCTTTCATAATACCCTAAAACACCTTCAATATCGGCAGTAAACTGTTTTACGAAATCCTTATCGCCTCTCATTTTGTAATAATCATCGAGCGTTTGTATCCATGCCAGCGACCAAGATCCCATATCGAAATCGAAACGGGAAGGATACGCACTTTTAAACAAGCGGGTTTCTTTGTTTTTACTTTGAGGGTAAAGTCTTAAAACCTCTCGAAGTAACCGGTCATCTGTAGTGTTGTAAGTTGAAATTGCTGAAATAGGCCTGTTGTCACCGCCATAGCTGAGCTGTTCGTAGAATGGAGTGTCGTAATACGTTTCGGCAGAGCACATTTGTAGCGTGCGGTTGCTCATCTCAAAAATTTCGTTCAACGTTTGGTCGTTGCTTTCAAAAGTTGCCATCTCTTTGTAAGGGTACCCAGAATACTCATTTATGAACGAATCAATTTCCAGCGGTTGTTCTTTGGTTTCTATTTCCAACTGAACATATCTAAAAGTTCGTTTCCATAAAGGTCTAAAAGTTCTTTTCGCAGCCCCGTCCGCTTTATAAATGTCCCATACGCCAAACATGGTTTTGCCGTTTACGGAATCCCGATGTGCCTTCAGATTTACCTCTTCATACAGAGCCTCTGCATACTTAATTTTCACAGTAGCATTTTCCCCTTTACTGAATGTAATTTCAGGATATCCCATAGTAAGCCTTTCAAAATCGAATAAAATAGTGGCTTTGGTTTGAGCCGGGATTTTCAGAGGTTGTTTTTCAGAAATAAAACTTTGCGATAATGGAATGCCAGTCGTTTTTCTAATTTTCTTCGGAAGCTGATTTTCACCCTTCATAAAAGGAATATTCCTAGGAACCAAATTCCATGGAGAGTTTCCGTAGAAAGCTAAAACTTGTGCATTATGCCAATTTTGGTCGTTAAAGTTGTTCTTTTCCCAATCCCAGGGGTATTTGCTGGCTGTCACATTATCTCCAGGACCGCAGGCATAAAATCCATAAAACCATTTGTCTTTATGAATCATCTCGTAGTAGGAAATGGGCTCATAGGCTTCATTTTTGAAAGTCTTCCAACTATTATCGGTTATGATATTTTGAAAATTTTGATCTTCAGTATAAACATAAAAGGCAGTTTGCGATGATAAAAATGCCAGGGGTTTGTCAGCACCGCCGTTGTAAACCAAAGCAGCTAATAAATTTTCCCCGTTTTTAAGGTAGGGAGCAATGTCAACAACATCATATTTATAAGTTTTTAAATCCCCTTTTGCGGGTCCGTAGGCAACTCTTTCCCCATTTACAAAGAGATTATAACGGTTGTCTGCCGACACTTGAATTTCCAATTTACTAGGGACTTTCTCAATGTTGAAATTTTTTCTGAAATGATAAACTCCGTAGGTGTTAACATTAGCGGTTGGATATGAAATCCATTTTCCTTTCTCTTGAGAATAAACGGTTGTAAAAGCAAGAACTATTAACAGTTTTACAAGTATTCTAATTTTCATGGCGGTGATTGGTTTTTTATCTTTTTATTTGGTTGTATTTTTAAATCTACTTTATGGAAATGGGTTCTTTTTTATTCTGAAAAACACGAAGGGGCTCCCCACCGTATTCTGCTCCTACATCACGCGGTTCACAAAACCAAACCAGTTTGCCGACAGTGGTTAAGGTTTCTGGAACTTCTTTGGCATAAGGATGGGTTTTTATAAAGTGTTGCAACATTTTTTGCTGCATGTTCGCCACTAAAGGAGCATTCTCCTTTTTGTGTGCTAAATTGGAGGTCTCTGTTGGGTCATTTTGTAAATCGTAAAGTTTATGATAAATACCAAAAGCGCCATTCCCAGTTTGGTAGCCCTGACCTAAATCCCTCTTGCCTGTTGAAAAAATGTACTTCCACTTCTTGGTAGCTACCATAGCTTTGTTGTCCTCTAAAAATTCAGCGAAAACATAATCATCCTCACCCTGTATCTCATCAGAAGTATTCCCTTCCAAATTCTGAAGAAAGCTTGTCCCTTGTGCTGTTTCTAGTTCAGGCAAACCTGTGGCTTCAGCAATTAAAGGAGCAATGTCCACAAATTCGACTAACTCATCTCTTGACGACCCTTTTTTTGACATTTTTTTTCCTGCAATAATTAAAGGGGCTTTTATCGCTTCTTCCCACATGGTGTGTTTTTCAAACCGTTTGTGGTCATTCAATAAATACCCTTGGTCACCGAGATAAATGATTAAAGTCTTATCGTAAATTCCTTCTGCTTTCAATGCATTTATCACCATTCCTACATTCTTGTCCATATATTCAGTGGAAGTATAATAAGATGCTATGATCCCTCTTTTTTCTTCATCCGTAAGGTCTTTGTAACGGGCAGGGATCCACGCATCGTCTTCGTTGCTGCCTTTTGGCAAGGGCATGTCGATTGGGTTGTATTTGTTACTATATTCAATAGGAAAAGCAAAAGGCGCATGAGGTTCGTGAAAAGCTACCCACAGAAACATTCTACCATTCTTATTCTTTTTAATGAAATCGGTTGCGGAATTGGCCAGGAAAGTACCTTCCGCGTACTTATCAAAATAAGGTTGTGAAAGGGTTTTCGGGTTTAATTGGGCTTTGTGTTTTGGCAGTTCTTTGTCATCTTTTCCGTAGAGGGGAATGGAGTCTGGGATTTTAGGCATATTTACCGAGGAAAGCCATCGCTTGTATTCCCGGTGATCTACAAGTGTATCGAAACCAAACTTAGGCATACCATTTTTATAGAGTTCGCCCCATATCCAAGTATTAAAGTGTTGCTTTCCGAACATAGCCGTTTTAAAACCGCCTTGTTTGAGATGTTCGGCAATGGTGGTGTTGGTACGATCGTTGAAAGGAGTAAAAAGAAGATTTACACCCGTTGCATGCGGATATTTTCCAGTTAACAGGGATTGGCGGGAAGCGCTGCAAAGAGGCGAATTGGCGTATGCGTTTTTAAATAGGAGACCATCATCCGCCAAAGCATCAATATTTGGTGTTCTGATAATTTCATTTCCGTACGCTCCAACCACTCCCTGGGCGTGGTCATCACCAACGATCACCACCACGTGTTCATAGAAATGTTGTGTAGTTTTTTCTTTTTTATCAGTGCAGGAGGAAAGGATAAAAGCAAACAGTAGAATTTTTAAATAACAACTCCCACGATTATAAAAAGGACTAGTTTTCATTTTGGAACACTTTTTTTAGGTTTTCTCCTTCGTCATTAACATAGAATTCCTCGAAGTCGCTGTCGTTTACCCAGCCGGCTTTAGGTTTTTTACCTTTGATGTAGTCGATATAAAAGTTTCTTCCGGAAAAAAGAGGGTAACGCTCGTAAATGTAACCGTAGTTTTTCATTCTTAAATCGTTTTGTTCCACAAGCTTTTCCTCCATAAAAGATCGAAGATTGATTTTGGTACTTTGGAATGTCTTCTCATTTGCCAAGTTAACCATACAAAAAGGATCCTTTTTAATATTGTATAGTTCTTCCTCAGGGCGTTTGCCAAAGTTAATTTGCCAAAACTCACTATTTTCAGAAGTGCGTCTCAATTGTAGGATTTCTGTTTTGGTCGGGCTTCCGTCTGTGTTTAGATAACCGGTTTCAGGATTGCCAGAGGGCCAGCGGTTTATTTCATAGTTTTTAAGGTACAGCATGCTATCTTTTACAATCCCTCGGATGGGATATCCTACGTCGTTCGGCCTTCCCGTATCATGACGTTCCTTTCCGATCAATACCCAATCCTTTTTTGATTCTAAGGAGCTATCAGACGATTTTAGGAGAGGCAACATGCTTTTTCCTGTTATGGGCTGCATCCCTGATTCTTTTTCATTTATCTGCGCCATCTCCAAAAAGGTAGGTGCCAAATCGATAAAACTAATCATGGAATTCACCTTTCTATTTTTGTCTGTGATACCCGCCTCCCAAGAGATTGCCAAAGGAACATGGATGGCTTTTTCATAAAGGTTACCCTTCACTCTCGGAAATGGCATTCCGTGATCTGAGGTTACCACAATTACGGTGTTTTCGTATTCACCATTCTTCTTCAAGAGTTCAATTATTTCTGCCAATTGCTTATCTGCATATTCAATTTCAAAAGCGTAATCCAAGAGGTCGTTTTGTGTAACTTCATTTTTACGCCAGTACGGAGGGAAATCAGTAATCATCTCAACAGATTTACTGCCCAGTTTTTTTCCGCTTTCATATTCGTAATAGCGGTGTGGCTCGTACATGCCTACCCAAAAACTCCATGGTTTTTCAGCATCAACATCGTTTAAAAGCAAAGAGAAATTTCCGGCGTAATCAATTTTTGAAATTGCAGGAGTAGGAGGGGTTGTTTTTTTATCATTATAAGGTTTTCCAGTGAGCTCCCTTTGGTTGCCTTCGGCGTCCAGTGCTATGCCGGGAGCATAGCCTTTTCCTGTATATCCCGTGGAATATCCATTTTCTTGAAGAATATCCTGATAGGTTTTAAATTTTGATGGAAAATAGATGTTGTGGTTGGCAGCTGCATCCAATTGCCAAGGATTTCTCCCTGTTAAAATACACGCACGGGATGGGGCGCATTTAGCGTTTGGGGTGTATGCATTTGTAAAGAGAATACCATTTTTTGCAACCCTATCAAAAGCGGGCGTGTTTACGTAAGTACTATTATACGCACCCATGTCCAATCCGGCATCATCCAAAATTACAAATAGGAAATTGGGTTTTTCTTGGCTGAATACGAATTGTAAAAAGAGTATATAAAAAAATAATACAATCTTTTTCATGGAGTGCTTAAATAAATGGATTAAATAATTTTTTTGTTATAAAAGAACTCATCTTGACTTTTTCTATTTCCTAAAAAATGATTGAAATTCGCCTATATTTTGTTACTTTTCTTATCCGTAGCGATGCTATGCTTTTCAAAAAGTGCCTCATCTAGACTAATTTCACTTCATTTTCGGTCAAACACAAAAAGTCAAGATGAGTTCAAATTGAAAAAGTAAAATCTTTGAAAAATACGACAATTACCGTAATATGTACAAAGCGTATATAATCAATTAATGATTAAATTTAATCAGAGGTAATTGGAAAAACGGTAAATAGGGGTGCTTTTAAGTGTTTATAGAATAGCTTTACCAACGTAATCCGAATAAATAATCTGCACTATCTGTTAAACATTGCATTCCATTTACGGCACGATCGCGTTCGACTAAATAGTGAACGTTTTTGTACTTAGATAATTCATTAAAGATACTTTTGAAATCTATAATCCCGTCGCCCGGACAGGTAATATTTCTCTCGGCAGAGTTGTCCATATCTTTAACATGTATCAATGAAAATCGGTCGCCATAGTTTTGGACGTATTTCAAAGGGTCTTGTCCGCCTTTTTTAATCCAATACAAATCCAGTTCCATGGCTACTAAATCTTTATCGGTATTTTTCAATAAAATATCGTAGGGTACGGTGTCATTTATTTTATAAAATTCTTTGTCATGCGCATGAAAAGCCAACTTCAATCCTTCTTTTTTACATTTTCTACCGAGCGTATTAAAGGTGTCGGCTAGTTTTTTAAAATCATCCAAAGTTTTGTTCGAGCCATCATCCATCCAAGGCCAATAGCAAACTAGATATTCTTTTTCAAAAAAAACGGCATCATTTATTTTATCATCAAAATTATCTTGTAAATCATACATGCTACCTCCTCCAGCAACAGATTGAAAACCATGGGTTTGAATTAATTTCTTGAATTCTGCTTTGGAATATCCATAGTATTCTGAAAATTCTAATTTGGTATACCCAAGTTTACTAATTTGAGATAGGGTGCTTTCAGCATCATTAAGCATTTCTTTTTTTACAATGTCTAAAATCAACCCGAGGCTACTTATAGATTTCCCTGCCATGTCGATTTCGAGGGGAGCAGCCCAATGTGGTAGTGTGGAAAGTGCAGCGGTGGTGAGTGCTACGTTTCCTAAAAACTTTCTTCTAGATTTCATGTTTTGGTTTGTTTGAATATAAAAGTACCTTATTAAATATTTAAACAAAAACTTTTTTAATGGCTTGAAGTGAAACGCTTAATGCATCTTCGAGCAAATTATCAGAATAATCCCTTCCTGTTTTGGGTCCCCCAATTTCTAAATAACCTATCATATCATCAACTGGAATTGATTCTGAATATGATTCCAAAATGGACTTTATTTCAGTTAAATCGATAATACCCGATTTTATTTCTTCCGAAGAAAAACCAAAAGTAGAATTGAAATAGGAATCGGTATTTTTAAAATGAAACTCAGCCATTTTAGGTAATCCATGTTTGAACAATTCTATATTGGAGTGCACCAATTCTTTCTTGCTATTACAAAGTCCGTGGCTAATATCGCCACACAGATAGGTTGGAACGGTTGTGTTTGGGTTTTGGGAGTGGTGGGTTTGAAGTTCATTTATAAAAAAGTCCATCTCGTTTGGAGTGGTGGGCGGTTCTGCCAAAGACGACATAGGTTCCATGGTTAGGGCTTTCAATCCTTTTTGTTTGGCGTAACTGCTCAACTCCTTCATGTGGGAAAGGTAACATTGAATTCCCTTATCCTTCTCTTCAAATTTATCTCGGTAAACCGCACCTGGATTAGAGCCGCAATAATCGGCACCCAAAAGGGAAGCTACGTGTATGAGCCGCTCAAAATTACTGCGGGCCACCTTTTCTAAATGTTGATTGTTGGTAAAAAATCCACCAAGTTCCCGATGTGCTGTAAAAACACTTTTTATTATAATTCCTTTCTGATTGGCCAAGGATTTTAGTTCAAGAAAGTAATCATCGTTTACTGAATAGAGCTCAAAAAAGCTTCCTAGCTGAAGGTATTTAATACCATTTTTATTCATTAAATTAAAAAGCCATTCAAAACTGTAACGATATTGAATAGGGTCTGATTTTATACCGATTTCAATCATTGATTTTAAAAAAATTAAAGAGTAGGATTAATGATTACTTTGTTATAATAAATATTTTTGGCCACCATGTCGTTGAACATTTTTGGAGCTTCTTCTATGCTAATTATGTGGGAAATTAGTGGAGCTACTTGTAACTCTTTATCCATGTATTTTAAAACTGTGCTCCAATCATCTTCTCCTGTTGGAATGGTTTTCGAGTTCCAGGTACCGTAAATGGTAAGTTCTTTTCTTAAAATATTGGAAAAGTCCTTTTCCTCCATCGTAAAAGTACCATGAATATTTCCCATAAATACCACTTCACCAGACCGAGAAGCGATTTCCAGCGCTTGAAGGAAAGTCTTTGGTAATCCACAAGCTTCAACTACTTTTTTAACTCCTTCTCCCTGCGTTTTTTCTGATATGACTTCAGCAACATTTTCTTTGGCAGCATTAATGGTATGAAAACCCATTTCTGAGGCTAAATTTAATTTTTTTTCATCCACATCTATAACAAAAACTTGATTACAACCATGGATGCGAAGCCATTGGGCGGTCATATTCCCAATGGGGCCGCCACCAATTACCGCGGCATTATCACCGACATTTATATGCATTTTCCTAACTCCGTGTAATGCCACCGCAGCAGGTTCGGTCATGCTGGCATGAATACTATCGACATGCTCTGGAACAGGAAATAAGTTTTCTACAGGTGCGTAAACATATTCTGAAAAAGCACCATCTGACCGACTTCCAAGATAATTGTATTCTTTCAATTGGGCATAATCGCCAGTTTGGTAAGCTTTTTCGTTTTTATTTATGGGGATTAGGGGAAACACCGCTACGCGGTCTCCTTTTTTATAGTTGCTATCGGGCTTGTCTTCAGCTACGATACCACTGAACTCATGTCCCATAATAAGTGGATAGAAGTAGGCACCATTATGAAATCCCCGAACTAAATCAGATCCACAAATTCCACAGGCAACTACTTTTATTAAAATGTAGTCGCTGTTTAATTTAGTAGGATTTGGGTATTCTTTTTGAACCTTTAATTGTCCGTTTGATTCCAAGACAAGTGCTTTCATAGTATAAAAATTGAAAGTATGTTAAAATACAAAAGTATTCAAAATAATCACTTTTTTAAAATTTAAATCAAATTTAATCATTTTTTGATTAAATTTGATTTCTGAAAAACATTACTTGTGATAAAAAGTCATTGCGATATTAAGACGTTAATTGACTTTACTAAAGCAAAACTTATGAAACCTGTACAATTTTCACCATCCTTAATGTGTGTAGATTTTTTAAATCTATCCGAAGAGTTGGATTTAATGAAAAAGCATTCTATAGATTACCTGCATATGGATATTATGGATGGCAGTTATGTGCCCAATTTTACTTTAGGAACTGATTTTGCCTACGCAATGCATCAATATTCTAATATAACGTTGGATTTTCATTTAATGGTGGACAATGTAGATCGCTCTTTTGGTTTATTTGCGAAACACAAAGGAAGTATTATAACGATTCATCCTGAAACCTCCAAGCATCCAGTTAGAACGATCAACGGAATTAGAGAAATGGGTTGCAAACCTGGGATAGCGATAGATCCTGGCATGTCCTTAAGTACGGTAGAACATTTATTACCGTTGGTAGATCTCGTATGTATTATGACGGTTAATCCCGGTTTTGCTGGACAAAAATTACTTCCGTTTTGTTTAGAGAAAATTAAGGACTTGGTAAAAATAAGAGATTCGAAAGGCTATTCGTTTAAGATAGAAGTGGATGGAAATGTAAGTTGGGAAAACATTCCAACCATGATCAATTACGGGGCTGATGTTTTGGTGCTGGGAACTTCTTCAGTATTTAATAAAGAAATCTCTCGAGAAGAGGGTTACACCCAATTAAAAGAACTAATTAAAAATAAAGATAAATAGGATGAAGGCCACTACCTACTTTTTGGACCAACCGGGAGGTGAATTTTCAGCAAAGGAAAATGAAATACCTACTTTAAACGCAGGTGAAATATTAGTAAAAACAAAGCGTACATCCATTTGTAAATCAGATGTTATCATTTATAAAAAGGGATTGCAGCGAATTAAGCAGTGGCCCGCTGTGATACTTCATGAAGTATGTTGTGAAGTGGTGGCCGTTGACGAAAATGTTTCAAAATTTCAACCAGGTGATTTATTAGGAATAGGTTGTGATTTACCGTGTGGGGATAAAGACTGCATTTATTGTGGCGAAAATGGAACGGGAGATTGGACCAGTTGCCCTAATACCCATGCTACTGGACATGAATTTCCAGGGTTTGCAAGGACTCATGCCGTGTTACCTGATTGGTTTGTGCAATTAGGACCTATAAAAAAATTTCCAGAAAGGATACCCAAAAACTACATTTCTCAATTGGAGCCTTTAGCTTGTTGTTTAGAGGGAATGACTCGTGTAAATAATTGTATAACCGATAGGGTAGTAGTGCTAATTGGCGCCGGCTCCCAAAGTACTTATGCGCTTCAAGTGGCACAGGCAATGAAGGCCAGAAAAATAATTCTGGTTAATAGGGGAGAAGAACGGTTACAAAGAGTACTCGATGATTTTGGGGACGAAACTACGGTAGGACTTTTGTGGGATAATGATATTGAAGAAAAAATTTTTAAAGAGTGTAGACCTTTCAATGAACCCCACTTTATAATGATGAACGTGCCGCATGAAGCGGGTTACGAGCTCGCAACCAAGTTAATGGGGTACAATACCGTGTTGGATGCACACGCTGGGGTTAAAGGTCCGGAAGGAAAACCTGCTATTATGAGGAACGTGGATTTAAACAACGATATCCATTATAAATTACAATGTTACCAAGCCACACACGGCTCTTCCATGCATGGTATCAACTTAGCATATGAAATGTTGCTGAATGATCAGTTGCCCAATCTGCATAAAATGACACGTCCGGACGAAATTTTTAAACAGAATCAAATAAAGGAAGCTATTTTAAGGGGAGATGATAAGGACAGCTTAAAAGTGATTATAGATTGGGATTAAAAATCCATAAATGAATGCGTTAAATTTAATTTACGATGTGGATTACTTTTAGTTTATAGATTTACTGCAACGAATTTTTTTTCATATAAAATTCTTATTGAGAACAGGTTGGGACAGGAAAATATAAAAATATTTACTATATTTAGAATAATATTTCTTGATTTAACTTATTGATAGCACTAAACTTATAGATATTTCTTCAGAATTTTGAAAAGCTGTGGGAATGATTTTTAAGAGGCTCAGGGTGTACCCTTAGAAAAAAAATTGTATGAGAGGAGTTTTACTTTTAAGTATCCTCCCAAGCCTTCTCGTATGCTTTTTCTTCCCCCAAAAAAGTGATGCAAAAACTATTGAAAGTGATTTGTCTACTTCGGTCAATATTTATATTGATTCTGCTGTAGAGGATGCTCACGTCTTTGATGTTCCCGTAAAATATGATTCAGTATTTCAATTTTTCTCCCACGGAAAACCTGGGTATCTATATATAAACGGTAATTGGTTAAATAAATATGAAATTGCGGAATTCCTAAGAAATAATATACTCTTAGAGCCTGAAGAAATTAAGCACATTAACTTCTACGGATGTGAATTTGCCGAAGGAACGATAGGAAAGGAAGCCGTGGAGTATTTGGAAAATCAACTAAATGTTTCCATAGCTGCTTCTAATGATATTACTGGGAAAAGAGGAGATTGGGATTTAGAAGTTGGAGAAAGTAGAGGTTTTTTGAGCTTTCCAGATTATCCGTTTTCTTTACAAACCGGCCCCAATGACGATTTCGATGGCGATGGTATTGCTAATATAAATGATATAGATGACGATAATGATGGAGTGCCAGATTTAGATGAGCAGTCTTGCGCGCAGCCTTTGTTTGACTTTACAGTACAAAATAATCTTAATGGGGTTACAACTCCTTTATTAACGGAATCGGGAGCCACAGTAACAACCTCGGCATCTGGTAATGTCTTTCCTTTAAATGGTGCGCAAATGGGACCGCAAACCCAATATGGACTTTCCTCTAACGGGGATGTAGTTACACTTAGGTCAAATACGCAAGCTAGTGCTGCGGCTCCCGCAATTGCTACAATGAACTTTTCTCAACCAGTCAGCAATTTTGAATTTACCATTTGGAATATTACCAGAGCTGGAATTATCCCTACGGATGAAAATGTAAGAGTTACCGCATTTTATCAAGGTGTGCAAGTGCCTTTAACATCGCAAACCACTGGAAGTCAAGTTTCATACAATGCAACCACACGGTTTTTCTCCAGTAGTTCAGCAAATACAAATTTGGCCAATTCAACTGCAAGTCTATTTTATCGTTCGCAAATCGATCAATTAGTTTTCGAGTATCATGCTCAAGGAAGAAATACAATAACAGATGCCAATGGAATTAATATTTTCTTTGGTGATGAATCTGGATGTACAGACTTGGACACCGACAACGATGGTAATCCCAACCGCTTAGACCTCGACAGCGACAACGATGGCTGTAGCGATGCTTTTGAAGCAGGAGCTACAACGGACTTAACTACGGATTTTCAGTTTCCCACAACGGGAGTTGGCGTAAACGGACTTCCAAATGTGGTTGAAACTGCACCGGATTCAGGTACAATTAACTATGTATCAACTTACCAAAGTTATGCAGTAAATCCATTTTTTGAAATTTGCAATGACTTTGATAACGATGGTATTGCAGATTTTATAGATATAGATGATGACAACGATGGTGTGCCAGACGTGAAAGAGTGTACCGAATATATTACGGTAGATGCAGATCTACTTAATTTAATGAACAATATTAATTTCACGCCAGGAGAGTCTACTTTATTTACTAATGTTGGGGGCGTAAATGGCTTTGATGTCTTGGTAGAGCCGGAGGGAAATTTCTTTTTCCCACCAGAATTTCAAACGGATGGACAATTCACAAATTTCTTAACCACTTTCAATGGAGCAACCAATTCGTACACTATTTCCTTCGTAGGTTCTGTACTGCCAGGTACTATTTCTATTGTTTCTGAAAGTAATTTATTCAGCAGAAATACTGCAGGTAATAGTATAAACGAGCAGATGGTTATCGAAGTTACAGGGGATGGTCCTATTTTTAGTGAGGCTTTACCTTTTGCAAATGTATGCGGTATAGGGAGCTTTAGGCAACCAAATGTAAATGTGAATGCAACACAAGATGTTCATACTTATATTATGCCAAGACCAGGTTCTGGCGGGTTCAATTCATGCGGATTTCGAAGTGAGTTTGAAGTAGCTTCGGGAGCAACAAGCATTAAAATCACCTATACTTTGCCTTTCGGCCAAGGGGGGGATGCCAATACCGTTAACCCATTTAGAATTGCCTTGGCCATGTGTTATAGCGATACGGATGGGGATGGAATTCAGGATAAATTCGACCTCGATAGCGATGGTGATGGCTGTAGTGATGCTTTAGAGTCTGGAGCAACTACAAATACAACCACCGATTATCAATTTCCAAATATCGATAGTAACGGAGATGGCCTTGTGGATGCCGTTGATACAAATAGTGACGGGCAAGTAGATTATCCTTCAACTTATTTTCAATATGCCTTAGACAATAAAACAGGATACTGCATTGATTCTGATAGTGATGGGATACTTGATATAACGGATTTAGATGATGATAATGACGGTGTTTTGGATGTTCAGGAAAGCTGTTCGGATGGACTTTCTTTAGGCACGCCTTTTACCGATATTTCCCAAGCAAGTGGAATAACTTCCCCAGGAATTTATTTTTTCCGTCTTAATGGAAATGAATTTTCCACATTTGTCGATGAAAATGGATATGTTAAAATAGCAGTTGACTACGGATATGGTGTAGGTACTCTTCCACAAGGAAATTCTATAAATAATCTTGAAAGGGGAATTTTAAACCCTCAAATTTTAGCATCCCTAACAGGGATAGAAGAAGTACGAATTAACGATAGTGGAGGTTTTTTGGATGCTATTACTACTGAAGCAGCCATAATTGATAGATTGGTGAACAACCAAACATTACATATCGGACAGGCCACCAATGGAATTAATAATAATTGGACAGGTTCGAATGCTCAAGTAATTACGGTAAATGCATCCAGTAATACCCCTGTTAATCAAAGAGAATTACACCAAACCATTATTCATACTTCAGGCAATGCTAATGGAATGTTGTGGAAACCAATTACAAATAGTCAAGCCGTTGAAAACTCAAATACGGAGATAGCCTATAATGATTATATGAGCTTATGGGTGAAAGGAGGAAGCCCCGTCTTTGGTGTAGGAAACGGAAATTGTGATATTGATAACGATGGTTTATTAAATCATTTGGATCCCGATGCAGATGGAGACGGCTGCAGTGATGCTATTGAAGCTGGTGCTACCACGAATCTCACACCAGAATTTATTTTTGATATCGCTGGTGGAGCCAGTACTGATGTTAATGGGAATGGTCTTGCTGATGAAGTGGAAGAGGGAACAAGTGGCAATCTAAACTATATTAGTACGTTTACCCAGTTTGGACTTGACGCAAATATTGGCATTTGCTTGGATTTTGATGGGGATGGAATACTGGACTTTATAGATATTGATGATGACAATGACGGAGTTTTAGATAAAGAAGAAGCTTGCCCAGATGGATTAACAAAAGACACCCCTTTTATTAACATAAGCCAGGCGAGGAGTGTTACTGCAGAAGGGATTTATTATTTTGAAATCAATGGAAATGCTTTTTCAACGTTTGTAGATTCTAATGGTTTTATTCAGATAGCTAGAGATTTCGGTAATGGTGTAGGGTCTTTGCCACAAGGTACTTCTTTAAATAGAATTGATAGAGGTATTTTAAATCCGATAACCTTAGCTAGTTTAGAGAATATAGAAGAAGTAAGAATCTCTGATAATGTCGGATTTCTAGACGCTACAACCAATAATCAAGTAATTATAGATCGAGTAAATTCCAATACCACATTTCAAGTAGGAAATAACAATGCAGCAAATGATGATTGGGTTGGAGATAATGCTCAGTGGTTAACTGCAAATGGAACATCCGCTCAGAACCCAACAAATCTAGACGCCCGTGTTTTTCATACCGTTGGTAACGTTAATGGGTTCCATTGGATTCCATCAACAAACTTTCAAAGATATACCTTTAATTCTGGAGAAATACCAGACGATCGCTCATTAATTATATGGGTTAGAGGCCTTGAGTTGAGTACTGCAACCATTGCATGCGATTTGGATGGAGATGGGGTTTTAAACCAGTTCGACCTTGATAGTGATGGTGATGGCTGTTCTGATGCTTTTGAATCTGGGGCAACTACGAACGACAGTCCAGATTTCCAGTTTCCAAGTACAGCTGTTGGCACTAACGGACTTGCGAATACTTTGGAAACAGTAAGTGATTCCGGAGAAATTAATTACACCTCTACCTATTTAGAGTATGGTGTAAATACTTCGATCGATGCTTGTTTAGATACAGATGCCGATGGAATAAGGGATGTGGCCGATTTAGATGATGATAATGACGGTATTTTGGATACCGAAGAATGTACTCCCGTAACTATATCTAGAGCCATAGAAAACATTACCTCTAGTGATAGTCCCAATCAAATAATAGTCACCAATGTTAGAGGTTATGGGTTTGATATCGTGGCGACCTCAACGGGAACATCTGGTTTTCTTAATAATGCTGATGATAATCAGTTTGGTATAGGTGATGCTTCTAACATTAATAGTCCAAGTATTATTTCATCGTCCCTACCAAATGCCCTGCGAAGATCTAATGTTACTTTCGAGTTCTTTGAAACAGGAACGAATAACCCGGTGGTCGTGGATTTTTTCGAACTAACCTTATACGATCTGGACGTTACGGAAACTACGGGTAACTTTTCCGTAGCACCTAACGAAATAATAGAACCACCTGTTGAAAGTAATTATACCATTTCCACAGACCCAATCAATGGAATTTACATAACAACTGGTAATGGAAACGATTTTGACACCAATGGTCCAAATTCATTCTCTAGATTTGGGTTGGTATTCGAGAATATTTCATCCATTTCCTTCACTGCTGAAAGATACATATCAGGTGGTAATTTAGGGGTAGGAATTCAAGATCTTACTGTACTTTCTAGACCTTTAATGTGCGATGAAGACCAAGATGGAATTTTTAATCAAGTAGATTTAGATAGCGATGGGGATGGTTGTAGCGATGCTTTTGAAGGTGATGGAGGTTTTGTAGGAAATGATTTAACCACATCAAACATCGACGGAGGTAATTCTGGGGACGAGTTTAATGGCTACGGAGCACCGGTAGAATTAAATTTGGG
Source organism: Galbibacter mesophilus (assembly GCF_023721415.1). Taxonomy (GTDB): domain Bacteria; phylum Bacteroidota; class Bacteroidia; order Flavobacteriales; family Flavobacteriaceae; genus Galbibacter; species Galbibacter mesophilus. The sequence goes on from NZ_JAMQVC010000002.1 coordinate 449,358, forward strand.
AAATGATGTGGATACAAATCCAACGAGTCCAAGTTATGGAGTTCCAATCATTGCTGGTGCTGGTCAAAATATAGGTAATGCCCAAACGTTGGATCCAGACGCTGATAGCGACGGAATAGGGGATACTTGCGATTGTTTTGATAATACGTTAACAGATACCGATGGGGATGGTGTTCCAGATGAAGATGATGTAGATAGCGATAATGATGGTATTTTTGATGCCGTTGAAGGCGATGAAACCGTAGATACCGATAGCGATGGAATTCCTGATTATTTAGATCTAGATAGCGACAATGATGGAATTCCTGATACGATTGAAGCGCTAGGGGATAATTCAATTATTGATTGTAGTTATAGCGATGGTGATGTAATCGATCCCACTACTTTATGTGAAACAGGAGAATCAAGCGCTGGCGAAATAACACCTATTGATACTGATGGCGATACAATACCAGATTATTTAGATTTAGATAGTGATGGCGATACCTGTCCGGATGGTTTAGAGGCCGAATATGCGGAAGTGAATGTAAATACCGTGGATTTTTCTACGGTAACCACCGCAGATGTGGATCCAGATGGACTAGTTACTGCAATTGGTTGTAATCCACCAAGTACCAATGAATGGATTGATAATAGTATTTCGGATGCTTGTTGCGAAATCGATGAAACTACTTTGATAGCAACGCCGTTCGCCCCATCAACTTGTTCACCCGCTAATGATGGATTTATAACTGTTAACGGTGGAAATTTATTACCAAGTACTAATTATTTGGTTTCCTATTTACAAAATGGTGCCGCAGTTACCAATGTTAGTATTCCCACTCAGATTGATGGAAGTTTAACTATAAATGGGTTAATCCCCGCGCAATATGCAGATATCACTATCACTTCGGTTCAGTATCCTACAATTTGTAGCGGAACCGTACCTGTCGTTCTAACAGTAGTTCCCGAATACATTTCCGATTTAAATGCAGTGGTGACATCCACTACGGACGTTACTTGTTTTGGTGAAGCCAATGGCGCTATTAATATTTCTGCAACGGGTGAAAATGGAAATTTTCAATACTCCTGGATTGCTAGTAATGGTGGTGTTGTTCCGGCAGGACAAGAAACTAATGAAGATTTAACAGGACTTGTCGCTGGAAACTATTTTGTAACTATAACCGATCTTGATACCCAATGTGTTGAAACGCTCACAAATATTACCATAAATGAACCGACTGCCGCCGTTTCAGGAACTTTTACACAAACCAATGTTCTTTGTAATGGTGATAATTCCGGAGCTATTAACTTAACGCCTGCTGGAGGGACATCTCCTTATACCTATGCTTGGACAACAACAGATGGCATCATTCCAGTTGGTCAAGAAGATAATCAGGATATTTCCAACCTTACTGCAGGAACGTATTCCGTAGTAATAACCGATGCGAATGGCTGTACCAATCCTACACCTATTTCGGTAACAATAACTGAACCTGCGGCAGTAGTTTCAGGATCAACAACTTCGACTGATGTTTTGTGTAATGGCGATTCCACTGGATCCATAGACCTTACTCCTGCTGGTGGAGTAGCTCCTTACACGTTTGCGTGGAATACTACAAATGGAACTATTCCCGCAGGACAAAATACAAATGAAGATTTAACGGGATTGGTAGCCGGAACCTACACCGTGGTAATAACAGATTCTAATGGATGTACTAATCCAAACGCTATTAGTGTTCAGGTTTCTGAACCTAGCAACCCGATTACATCAACGATTAGCCAAACAAATGTTGCTTGTTTTGGGGATTCAACGGGAGCAATAAATATTACGCCTTCGGGTGGAACTGCTCCTTATACTTTTGCTTGGTCGTCACCTTCCGGAGCAGATATTACAGGTCAGGAAACCAATGAAGACTTAACAGGACTTGCGGCTGGAACCTATTCTGTAACTATTATCGATGCCAATGGTTGTACTTTTACGCCGAATGATATTATAATTACACAACCCGCTGCTCCTGTTTCTGCAACGGTTACCGCAACAGATGTTTTATGTAATGGAGACGCTAGCGGATCTATTGATTTATCACCCACGGGAGGCACGGCGCCTTACACATATCTGTGGACAACTACCAATGGTAACATTCCTAATGGATTGGAAGTAACGGAAGATCCTACTAACCTAACGGCAGGAAGCTATTCGGTAACAATTACGGATGCAAACGGTTGTACAAATCTAAATCCAATTGGTGTTACGATTGCTGAACCAACATCGGTGGTTTCTGGGACTTTAACACCTGTTAATCTTACCTGTAATGGAGATTTCAGTGGATCGATTGATGCTACACCATCAGGAGGAACTGGCGGCTATACTTTTTTATGGACGGCTTCAAATGGAGGTATAATTCCGACCGGACAGGAAACTAATGAAGATTTAAGCGGACTTTCAGCCGGGACTTATTCCGTAGTAATTACCGACGCCAATGGCTGTACCAATCCAATTGCATTAAGCACCACCCTTACCGAACCTGATGTAATTATGCTGACTGAAACGATTTCAGCAAAACAAAATGTTACTTGTATCGATCAAAATATCGGCGCATTTACTGTCGTAGCTGAAGGAGGATCCGAAAGTGGATTTGTTTACGAACTAAACACTGGGGCAAGTAATACCACGGGCGTGTTTACTGGCTTAGCGGCAGGAGATTATACTGTTACGGTTACAGATGATCAAGGTTGTACAGCGCCCAATCCACTTGTTATAACCGTACAAAATTTCTGTATTGAGGCCACCAAAACACAAACTATAGCAGACACCGACGGTAGTGGAACAACCAATCCTAGCGATGTAGTTATATATTCCATTTTGGTCACTAACAATGGTGAAGAAACACTTACAGGTGTTGCCGTGACCGACGTTCTTACAGACGCTTTAGGGAATACATTAAGCTTGGATAGTGGTCCGACTTACGTTGCTGGAAGTGCCACGCTCGGTAGTCCGCAGGGAACGCTACAAGTAAACGAATCTGCAACTTACACAGCTAGCTATACGCTTAGCCAAAGTGATATAGATGCCGGCGGAATTAGTAACTCTGCTACGGCAACTGGAAATGGAATTGATGTTCCCCAAGTTTCGGATGTGTCCGATAACGGAAATGATGCGGATGGAAACACCACAGACGACCCAACGGATTTTGATATTACGGAAGCTCCGGAAATTGAACTAGTAAAACTAGCGGCAGTAAGCGATGAAGACAATAGCAATACCAATAATGCAGGAGATATTGTTACATTCACTTTTACGCTTGAAAATACTGGAAATGTAACCGTTTCTAACCTATTAATTTCTGACGATTTAACAGATGCTGAAGGAAATACGTTAAGTCTGTCAACCCCGATTTCCTTTGTAAGTGCTACCGGAAATGGCACGGCAACGAGTTTGGCTCCGTTGGAAATTGCAACTTATACAGCAACTTATACCCTTACGCAAGCGGATGTAGATGCTGGAGGAATAAGTAATACGGCAACAGCAAGCGGTATTACCGAACAAGGAACCAATGTTTCCGATGTTTCTGATGATGGTGTGGCTGGAAATGGCGACGACAATCCGACCGAAATTTTAATTACCGAAGATCCATCTTTAACGTTGATAAAAACAGCGGGCAATGTAGTGGATTTAGATAGCAGTGGAGACGATACTGCCGGCGACCGAATTACATATACTTTCAGCATAGAAAACACGGGGAATGTAACAATCGATGGATTGGTTTTAACGGATAATTTTCTTCCAGCCTCCACAAATCTAACTTTACCGGATACTTCCATAGCGCCAGGTGAAATCATCAATTTTTCAGCAAATTATATTTTAGTCCAAACAGATATAAATACGGGGAATGTAACCAATTCAGCCACTATTTCAGGGAATGATCCAGATGGTAATGTGGTTACAGATGTTTCTGATAATGGTGATGAAGTCGCTGATGATGACAACGACGGTAATCCTGAAAACGATCCTACTATTGTTGACTTAACAACGATTGCTGAAATTGAATTGGTGAAAATAGGGGTGTTTAATGATGAAAATGGGGATGGTTTTGCCCAACAGGGGGAAACAATTACGTATTCTTTTACGGTTACCAATACTGGAAATATTGCGGTTGAAAATGTAACTGTCGATGATCCCGCGTTAGGAGTTACTGCATTGGCAACAACGCCAACGAATTTACCGATAGGCGTTTCGGGAACCATTCCAGATCAAACGTATACCATTCAACAGGCTGATATCGATGCAGGTTTGTTTTCGAATACGGCAACTGCAACAGGGGAACGCAGTGATGACGGAACGGATGTTAGCGATACATCCGATGATGGGAATCCAACCAACGGTCCAGATAATCCTACGGTTGTTGAATTTGATCAAAATGCCGAATTATCCCTTATTAAACAAGGCGTTTATAGCGACGATAATGGCGACGGACTTGTAAATGTGGGAGATATAATTACATACACATTCACGGTGGAAAATACAGGAAATGTAACCGTTGATAATACTTCTATTGATGATGCCAGAATTGGAATTACCGACGAACCAATTTATACAGATGCCACCGAAACTACAGTAGTTACATCTTTGGCTCCTTCGGAAACAGCTGTTTCTGTAGTGGTTTATACTATCACCTTAGCTGATGTAAACGATGGAAATGTTACCAATACGGCCTTGGCAACAGGTCAAGATCCGGAAGGGGATGATGTTACCGCAACTTCCGATAACGGTACAGGAACGGGAGCAACTATTGTTGATTTACCTAAGAATCCAATTCTCGAGCTTACAAAAACGGCGGTGTTGGCAGACACCAATGGAAGCGGATCAAATGATGCAGGCGATGTTATAACCTATACATTTTCCGTAGAAAATACAGGAAATGTAACTGTTAACACACTCCGCATTAACGACCCAACTTTAGGAATCACGAATCTGGGTGTAATTCCAGCAGCCTTAGCGCCCGGAGCAACAGGAAGTGTTACAAGTGATTACACCATAACCCAAGCAGATGTGAACGCTGGCGGGATTACAAATACAGCCACCGTTGGTGGTTTAGATCCCGACGGAGTAGGCGTAAGCGATGTTTCGGATAACGGTACAGGCGCTGGAGATGATCCTACGGTCACCCCGCTAACAAAAGACCCGAGTATTGAAGTATCAAAGATTCAAAATGTGGTCGATTCCAATGGGGATGGAATTACAGGAGGGCTTTCAGACGTAGTTACCTATACAATTACGGTTACCAATACGGGAAATGTCACACTTACCAATGTTTCCGTAGTCGATATGTTTACAGCTGCAGATGGTACGATTTTAAATTTAGATAGTGGTCCGTCTTTTGTAAGTGCCTCATCCGATAATGTGGAAGGCATTTTGCAACCTTCAGAAATAGCAATCTATACCGCAGCTTATACCATTCAGCAAATTGCAATTGATGGTGGCGGACTAAACAATGAGGTGACAGCCACGGGAGAAGATCCGGAGAATGTTGAGGTAAGCGACACCTTAGATACGCCAACAGTTTTTACCATAACGGAAACACCTTCAGTAGTGGCAATAAAAACAGCTTCCATTAATGACGTAGATAACAGTGGAACAAACAATGCTGGTGATATAATAACGTACACGATAACCGTTGAAAATACAGGGAATGTGACCTTGAATTCAGTGAGTCTAACTGAAACTTTTACGGATGCTGACGGTAATGCATTAACCTTGGATGGCGGCCCAACTTTTGTGAGTGCTTCCGAAGGAAGTTCTGCAGGGAGCTTGCAAGTAGGTGAAATTGCTACATACACGGCTAATTATACGTTAACGCAAGATGATATCAATGTTGGGGGTGTCCTAAATTCTGTTTTAGCAGAAGGAACGAGTCCGGCGGGAACGGTTGTGGATGATATTTCTGATGATGGTGATACCGGAACTGGTGATACCGGAGAAGACCCAACGACAACTGAAATTCCGAAAGATGCAGGGCTAACATTGATAAAAAGAATAACCAACATTGCAGATACAGATGGCAGCGGCGATAATAATATTGGTGATGTTGTAACGTATAATTTTACGATTGAAAATACAGGAAATGTTACGGTGAACGGAATTACCTTAACAGATAACTTCCTGCCAGGAACGACCGATTTAACCGTTACTCCAAATTCTTTAGAGCCTGGAGAAACGGCAACGGTTGTTGCTCAATACGCGCTAACACAAGGCGATGTGGATGCCGGACAAATTACGAATTCGGCTTCTGTGGAGGGAACTGATCCCGATGGAGATATTGTTTCTGATGTTTCCGATGATGGAAATCCAGCAGATTCAGACCTTGATCCAGATACCGACGGAACAAATGATCCAACTTTTTCAAATTTAACTACGGAAGCTACTGTAGAACTTATAAAAACAGCTGTATTTAATGATGAAAACGGAAATAACCGAGCAGATGTAAACGAAACGATTACCTATAGTTTTGAAATAATCAATACAGGAAATATAACGTTAGAGAATATTACTTTAGATGATGTTCCGCTAGGATTAACCGATGTAGCCGTTTCTCCAGCTTCCTTAGGGCCTAATCAGTCGGGTGCAGCACCCAACGCGGATTATGTTATTACCCAAGCAGATATAAATAATGGTTCGGTAAGTAATACGGCTACGGCATTTGGTGATCGTGTGGATGACGGACAAGAGGTTTCTGATATTTCTTCGGATGATAATCCAGCCTCCGGTCCCGATGAACCCACTGTAACTGAATTTAATCAGGAAGGTGAAATTTCATTATTGAAAGAAGGTACTTATGAAGACACAAACAATGATGGAGTTGTAAATGTTGGTGATCAAATAAATTATGAATTTACAGTTACCAATACGGGAAATGTTACTATTACCGGACTTGTAATTCAAGATACAAGAATAGGTATTGCCGCTCCAGGTATAATTCTATTGCCAGCAACATTAAATCCAGGAGCTGTAGGAAGCCAAACGGTTGCTTATAACATTACGCAAGCCGATCTGGATTCAGGAAGTATTTCAAATACAGCTACAGCCATAGGTCAAGAACCCAACGGTGATGATGTAACTGCCATTTCTAACAATAATAATGGAACTGGAGCCACCGTGGTAGGATTGGAGAAAGACTCGGAAATTCAATTGGTGAAAACTTCCGAGATTATCGACTTAAATGGAAGCGGTGTAGATGATATTGGAGATGTCATAGAATACACTTTTACGGTAACCAATGTGGGGAATGTTACCGTAGAAATTATAAGTATTGCTGATGCAACGCTCGGCATTTCCAATTTAGGGATTACGCCATCAACGCTAGCTCCTGGGGAAATTGGTGTGGCAACTGCCAATTATACCATCACCCAAAGTGATTTAGATGCTGGTGAAGTCGTTAACACAGCCACAGCCACGGGAAGCGACCCCGATGGAGATCCTGTTACCGATGAATCTGATGATGATCCTAATGATCCAGGTGATAATCCAACAGTTACTCCGTTAACTGCAGAACCATCGATTGAAGTGTTAAAAACGCAATCGGTAGCCGATACTAATTCCGATGGAACTTCTGGCAACGTTGATGACTTAATTACGTATACCATTTCCGTAGAAAACACAGGGAATGTAAGTCTGAGTAATGTTATATTAACCGATACTTTTACAGATGCTCTAGGCAATACACTTTCGCTGAATAGCGGACCAACTTTTGTAAATAGTTCTAATGGAAGTTTAGCAGGAAATTTACAGCCTACGGAAATTGCTACGTATACAGCAAACTACACGATTACACAGGCAGCGGTAAATGCGGGAGGAGTAAGCAATACCGTTTTAGTTATCGCTTCTCCGCCAACCGGTGCTGATATTTCAGATGTATCTGACGATGGAATAGCAGCCAATGGAAATGACAATCCAACGGAATTCAATATTACCGAAAATCCTTCGATTGAAGTGGTTAAAACGGGAATTATTTCAGATGAAGATAATAGCAATACCGATAATGCTGGAGATATAATTAATTATGAAATTACGATAGAAAATACTGGGAATGTTACTATTACTGGAATTGTTCTAACAGATGTTTTAACGGATTTGGACGCTGCTGTGCTTGCTCTCTCAACAGGTCCAACTTTTGATGATTCATCTTTAAATAGCAGTGAGGGAACATTGCTTCCGGGAGAAACTGCCACATATCTTGCCACTTTTCTATTAACACAAAGTGAAATAGATGCAGGTGGCGTAATTAACAGCGCAACTGCTGAAGGAACAACCGCGCAGGGAACAACGGTTAATGATGATTCGGATGATGGCAATCCAACCAATGGAACGGATACACCAACGACAACGCAAATAACGAAGTCTGCGGAACTAACGCTTATAAAAACATCGGATGCTTTTGAGGTTATAGCGCCAACTAATGATGGAAATTATCAGGCTGGAGATCAAATTAACTATTCCTTTAGTATCGAAAATACTGGGAATTTAACGGTAAGCGGATTAACACTGGTGGATGTCGGACTTGGAGCAACTGCAGGGGATTTGGTGGTTACTCCAGCAGCGATTTCTCCAGGCGATTTTGCATTAGTAACGTATACCTATACCTTAACTCAAGATGATATCGATTTAGGTCAGGTGGAAAATACCGCTACTGTTTCGGGAACTGATCCTGATGGGGTTTCAGTAAGTGACGTTTCCGATAATGGCGATGCCAATGCTGATACAAATTTTGATGGAAACCCAGAAAATGACCCTACGATTACGCTAATTCCTTCCGAAGCGGAAATAGAATTGGTGAAAATAGCTACGGTTAATGATGGAGGAGATGGAAGAGTAGATGCTGGCGACGGAATAAGTTATGAGTTTACCGTAACGAATACGGGAGCACTTACGCTGGATAATATTTTACTGAATGATGCAATGCTGGGGATTATTGATTTTACGGTGCCTTTGACCATCCCAACTGGATTGGCTCCAGGAGACAGCGAGACTTTTACCGATGCTTCTTTCAATTATACTATTACGCAAGATGATATTGATAGCGGCTCTTTTGAAAACCAAGCAACAGTCACAGCAGATGATCCTTCAGATAATGAGGTCAGTGATTTATCAGATAACGGAAACAATTTAGATGGACCCAACAATCCAACAATTGTCAACTTTACTCAAGAACCAGATTTATCCCTTGATAAAACAGGAGTGTATTCTGATGATAATTTGGATGGGGTTGTAAATTCTGGAGACATAATTACTTATACCTTCACAGTTGAAAACACTGGAAACGTAACGCTGGATAATCTTCAATTAACAGATGATTTCTTACCCGTTGGAATCGATTTAACCCTTTTAGATACGGAATTAGCCCCGATGCAGCAAACCATTTTATCAGTAGACTATACCATAACACAAGCAGATATGGATGCTGGGGGCGTAACCAATGAAGCTGAGGTAGCGGGAACAGACCCGAATGATGATGCTGTAACAGCCTCTGATGATCACTTTGAAGAATTATTAAAAGCACCTTCGCTTGAGCTTTTAAAAACTTCAGTGGTAGTAGACACTAACGGAAACGGAATTGATGATGTTGGGGATACGGTAGAATACTCATTTACAGTTACTAATACAGGAAATGTTTCTGTAGAAGTTCTAACCATTGGTGATGCAACACTCGGTATTTCCAATCTAGGTGTTAATCCATCCAACTTGTCGCCGGGAGGTGTGGGGACAGCTACAGCAAGCTACACTATTACCCAAGCTGATATCGACGCTGGCCAAGTTATTAATACAGCAGTGGTTAGTGGCTCTGATCCAGATGGTGATAGCGTAACCGATAATTCTGATGGCGACCCTGGCTCACCAGGAGATCAACCAACAACGACGCCATTTACTCAGGCTCCAGAAATCGAGGTTACGAAAACACAGCAAATTGCAGATACCAATAGTGATGGTGTTACGGGTGGGATAGACGATGTAATTACCTACACCATTACGGTAGTCAATACTGGAAACGTTACGTTGAATAGCCTAAGTTTGGTAGATACTTTTGTAGACGGTAATAACCAGCTGCTTACTTTAACTACTGCGCCTACATTTGTTGCTGCTGCATCCGACATTGCTTCGGAAACAGATCCGCTGCCACCGGGGAATATTGCGGTTTATACTGCCAATTACACCATTGCCCAAGAAGCGATTGATGCCGCAGGAGTAAGTAATAGTGTAGAAGCTTCAGGAACAGCTCCAGATACCAGTATAGTTTCTGATATCTCCGACAATGGTATCGATACCGATGGAAATACTGAAGACGATTCAACTGATTTTGAAATTCCTGAAAATCCGGATATCGAGGTTGTTAAGATAGCTTCTGTTGCCGATTCGGATGGAAGCGGAACTACTAATGCAGGCGATATAATTACGTACACAATTTCAGTAGAAAACACTGGGAATGTGACTCTTAATTCTGTTTCTTTAACGGATACTTTCTTAAATGCAGTGGACGCTGTTTTGGTCTTGGATAATGGTCCGACATTTGTTAGCGCCTCCAATGGCAGTTCTGAAGGTGATTTACTGCCGAATGAAATCGCTACGTATACAGCTGATTACACCTTAACGCAAGACGATATTGATGTTGGAGGGGTTAAAAATAGTGTTTTGGGAGAAGGGTTAAGTCCGATTAACACTGCAGTTAGCGATGTTTCCGACAACGGAAATGATGCCGATGGCAATACTGAAGACGATGCTACGGAAACGTCTATTGATGAAGATCCTTCCATTGAAGTGGAAAAATTACTTACACCTATTGTAAACCCTGTTGCTGGTGATGTAATCACATTTACCATTAACGCAACCAATACAGGAAATGTGACTCTGAATTCAATTACTTTGGAAGATACATTTACGGATGCTAGGGGAGAAGATTTAACACTCGATGCCCTAACTTTCAGCAGCTCGACTTCAGGAAGTTTAGAGGGCATTTTACAAATAAATGAAATTGCTACCTATATTGCTACTTATACCCTTACACAAACAGATATTGATGCAGGCGGAGTAACCAACAGTGTTTTAGCAACAGGAACCAGCATTCAAAATACCGAAGTGTCAGACGTTTCTGATGATGGTGACGACGCCGATGGAAACACGACGAACGACAAAACAAACTTAGTTATTCCAGAAAGTCCTAACATTGTGGCTTTGAAACAAGCGGTGGTTAACCAAAATGACGGAAATGGAACCGTGGATGTAGGCGATGAGGTGGCATATACCATTACTATTACGAACACTGGAAATGTCACGTTACGAAATTTAGTGCTGGAAGATGTGTTATCAGATTTTAACGGAAATTTGTTAACATTGAATACTCCTCCAATTTTTAATGCAACAGCTTCCACAAATACTACGGAAGGCATTATTGCCCCTTCGGAAAGTTCGGTTTATAATGCTAGTTACATCATTCAGCAAAGCGATGTAGATGCTGGCGGTATTTCAAATAGTGCAACAGTTACGACCTTGAGTCCGAATAATATTGTTACTGAAGATGTTTCTGATGACGGAAATCCAGCCGATACCGATCCAGATGGAGACCCTGAAAATGATCCAACGGAGACAGAAATTATTGCAGACCCATCCATTAAATTGGTTAAAGCAGGTGTTGAAAATGATGAAGATGGTGATAACTGTACCGATGTTGGCGAAACCATTACATATACTTTTACGGTAACCAATGATGGAAATGTATCCTTGTCTACCATTAATTTAACAGATAATTTATCTGGACTGGGACCTATAAATTTTGTTTCAGGAGATACAGATTCCGATTCGGTGCTGGATGTTACCGAGACTTGGGTGTACAATGCCAACTATACCATTCAACAAGCAGATTTGGATTTAGGATCCATAGCGAACAATGCGCTGGTTTCTGGAATTTCCCCTGCTGGAAATACTGTTGACGATATTTCAGGAACAGCTACCACCAACGATACCGCAACAACTATCGATTTCTGTTTGAATCCGGAAATTACTTTTGTGAAGACTTCAGTTACCAATGATGGTGGCGATGGAAGAATGGATGCAGGAGATACAATTGAATATACTTTTACGGTAACTAATACCGGAAATGTTACTGTTGACAATATTTTAATTGACGATCCGCAAATAGGCATTACAAACCTTAGTCTTGTGCCTTCGAGTTTAGCTTCTGGAGAAACAGGAACTGTAACCGCCGTTTATACGATTACACAAAACAACTTAAATACTGGAAGCGTTACTAATGAAGCCATCGCCACGGGTCAAGATCCAGATGGAGATGATGTTACAGATACTTCTGATGATGGAAATGGTGTTGATGATAATGGAGATGGTGACCCAGAAGACCCTACAGTTACACCATTGCCAAGTGATCCAGAACTTACTTTTGTAAAATCTTCAGTAACGAATGATGGCGGGGATGGAAGGATGGATGTTGGAGATACTATTGAATATACCTTTACGGTAACAAATACTGGAAATGTTACGGTTAGCGGAATTACTATTGAAGATGTACAATTAGGAGTAAGCAATTTGTCGATTTTACCTTCCAACTTAGCTCCTGGAAGTACGGGAATTGCGACGCGTGTATATCAAATTACGCAGGCGGATATTGATGCAGGAAGTGTTAGCAACAGTGCAATTGCTACAGGAACAGCCCCAGATGGCGATCCTGTTGAAGATACTTCGGATACAGACGACCCAACTGATCCTGATCCCGACGGACCAACAGTTACGCCATTGCCAAGCGATCCAGAACTTACTTTTGTGAAGTCAGCGGTAACAAATGACGGCGGAGATGGAAGATTGGACGCTGGCGACACCATTGAATATACGTTTACGGTAACCAATTCTGGAAATGTTTCAGTGAACGGAATTACAATTGATGATTCAATTATTGGAGTTAGCGGACAACCAATAATTCCCAATGATTTAAGTGCTGGTGAAACCGGAACAGCGACCGCTGTTTACACTATTACACAAGCAGACATCGATGCAGGAAGTATTAGCAACAGTGCGATTGCTACAGGAACAGCCCCAGATGGTGATCCCGTTGAAGATACTTCAGACACCAACGACCCAACCGATCCCGACCCCAACGGACCGACAATTACGCCATTGCCAAGCGACCCCGAGCTTACTTTTGTGAAGTCAGCGGTAACAAATGACGGCGGAGATGGAAGAATGGACATTGGCGACACCATTGAATATACGTTTGCGGTTACAAACACTGGAAATGTTTCAGTGAACGGAATTACAATTGATGATTCAATTATTGGAGTTAGCGGACAGCCAATAATCCCCAATGATTTAAGTGCTGATGAAACCGGAACAGCGACCGCTGTTTACACCGTTACACAAGCGGATATTGATGTGGGAAGTGTTAGTAACAGTGCGATTGCTACAGGAACAGCTCCCGATGGCGATTCCGTTGAAGATACTTCGGATACCGACGACCCAACCGATCCCGATCCCGACGGGCCAACAGTTACGCCATTGCCAAGTGACCCAGAACTTACGTTTGTGAAATCTTCGGTAACAAATGACGGTGGTGACGGAAGAATGGACGCTGGCGATACCATTGAATATACGTTTACGGTCACCAATACTGGAAATGTTACAGTTAGCGGAATTACAATTGATGATTCAATTATTGGGCTTAGCGGACAACCAATAGTCCCCAGCAATTTAAGCGCTGGTGAAACCGGAACAGCGACCGCTGTTTACACTATTACGCAAGCAGACATCGATGCGGGAAGTATAAGTAACAGTGCAGTTGCTATAGGTATATCCCCAGATGGCGATCCTGTTGAAGATACTTCGGATACCAACGACCCAACCGATCCCGATCCGGACGGACCGACAGTTACGCCATTAAGTCCACAAAGTAATTTGGCTTTGGAAAAAACGGGTATTTTTAATGATGAGAATGGAAACGGATTTACGGATATTGGAGAAACAATAACTTATAATTTTACCATTGAAAACACGGGAAATACAACCGTTGAAAATATAACCATTACAGACGTTTTAGTCCCTGTTCAGGGCGGACCAATAAGCTTGGCGCCAGGTGAACTTGATACCGCAAGTTTTACAGCTACCTATGTGGTTTCGGAGGCCGATATAAGCGCAGGTCTTGTTACTAATTCAGCTATTGCTGAAGGACAGGATCCTAACGGAAATTCCATAATTGATACTTCAGACGACCCTTCTAATCCTACAGATCAAGATGAGGATGGCGATGGTGACCCAGAAGATCCTACGGAAACCATTATTCCTCCACGTGGTGATGCTTCTTTGGAAGCCACAAAAGTAGCTACTGTTAATGACGTGGATGGAAACGGATTTACAACCGTTGGAGATATTATTAATTATTCAATTACTGTAGAAAATACTGGGGAAATCAGTCTGTCAGGTATTATTTTAGACGATGTCATTACCGATGGGGATGGCACACCGCTTCAGTTAACATTTGGGCCTTCATTTGTGGGCGCAACTATGAATTCTTCCGAAGGAAATCTTCAAGCCACAGAAATAGCCACTTATTCGGCAAGTTATATTATCACGGAAGAAGATGCGATTACGGGAACCATCCAAAATTCAGTTACCGTGTCTGCGCAGGATACCAACGGAAATACCATAAGTGACGTTTCCGATGATGGCGACGATACCGATGGAAATACCGAAGATGATGCTACGGAAGTTGAAGTAATTTCTATAGATCCAGCTCCGCCCGTAAGTGGTGTTGAGGTTACAAAAACAGCTATTTTCACGGATGACGGCGATGGTAGGCCGAGCCAAGGTGATATTATTGATTATACCGTGACAATTGAAAATATCGGTGAAACTTTATTGGATGGACTACAATTATTAGATGTAATAGAAAATGGAAATGGGGACGCTCTAAATTTAACGGTTCCATTGACTTTCAGTAATGCTAGTTTAGGGTCTTCCGAAGGAACTTTGCTGGCAGGAGAAACTGCCACCTACTTGGCAAGTTATACCGTTTCCCAGAATGATGTTAACTCTAATAGCATAAGTAATTATGTTGTAGCGGAAGCTGAAAATCCAGATGGCGATTCTGTTACAGATCGTTCTGATGATGGCGATGACACCGATGGAAATATCGATGATGATCCAACAGAAGTAATTTTTGGAGCTCAATCGTCCATAAGTCTTATGAAAGAAGTGGTATTCAATGATGAAAATGGTGATGGATTAGCAGAAGAAGGGGAAACGCTTAGTTATTCCTTTACGGTTAGAAATACAGGCGATGTAGATCTTTTTGACGTTACTTTAACAGATGATCTTCCAGGAGTAACGTTAAATGGAAATCCAATCGATATGTTGCCTGTGGGATCAGAGAACAGTGCTAATTATTCGGCAACCTATACGCTTACCGAAACAGATGTTGAAAACGCTTTTGTAGAAAACCAAGCCTTGGTAACTGCTATAGATACGGAAGGTAGAACGGTGAGCGATTTATCCGACGACCCAATAAATCCGACTGACAATGACCAAGATGGTGATGGAGAACCGGATGATGTGACCACAATCGATATTGAACCTAGAACAGATTGTCAAGTTATAGTTTATGACATTATAAGCCCAGACGGTGACGGTATTGCTGATGAGCTCACCATCGATGGATTGGATTGCTACCCAGAAAACACTTTGGAGATTTACAATCGTTGGGGGATTAGGGTTTTCCGCACAGAGGGTTACAATACCACAGGCGAGAAATTTAGAGGCTTCTCCGATGGACGTGTTACAATTCAGCGAAATAAAATGTTGCCAACAGGAACTTATTACTATGTACTAAACTATGTGAACGATAGCGGAGTAACCATTAGAAAAGCCGGACCGATATTCGTAATTACCGATTAAGATATGCATGTATGAAAAATGGATTTTATAAAATAGTGATTACTTTTTGGCTTCTAGCAGGTTGTATGATTAATTCATATGGCCAGCAAGACTCCCAATTTACGCAGTACATGTACAACACCATGACTTTTAATCCTGCATACGCTGGAACACGAGAGGTTTTTAGTTCCATTGCGTTGTACAGAAATCAATGGAACGGCTTGCAAGGGGCACCGGAAACTATGAATTTTGCAATGCACGGTCCCGTAGGAAACAAAGTAGGTTTGGGTTTTAGCATTACCAATGATCAAATTTTTATAGCTAACGAAACGGAAATTGATTTTGTTTTTAGCTACATTATGAACGTTTCCGATAGGGGTAAGTTATCTTTAGGAATTAAAGGTGGATTGAACTTCTTCGATATTGATTTCACTCGAGTTAATACAGGCTTGCCCAATGGTGGGAACGCAAGTGTTCAATATAATGTAGACAATGAGTTTTCTCCGCAAGTGGGAGCCGGTGCATTTTATTATACCGATCGATTTTATGTAGGTGCCAGTGTTCCCAATATTTTAGAGACATCACATTTTGATGAATCGGAAAACAGTACGGCTGGAGAGCGATTGCACCTTTACTTTATTTCCGGCTACGTTTTTAATCTTTCCAGCAATATTCAATTTAAACCTGCCGCACTGGTTAAGGCCGTTAGCGGAGCGCCTTTACAAGTAGATATTTCTGCAAATTTCTGGTTTTATGAAAAATTTGCGTTGGGAGCTGCATATAGGTGGGATGCCGCCACAAGCGTTTTAGCTGGTTTTCATTTAGACGATAGATGGATGATTGGCTATGCTTACGATTGGGAAACTACTCCTTTGGCACAATACAATGGGGGTTCTCATGAGATTTTTATAAGATTTGAATTATTTAAGAACAGGAAGAAAATTATATCTCCCCGCTTTTTTTAAAAATAATAATGATATGAATCGGTATTTAGTAATAATTGTTTCATTATCCTTTTTTCTGAATTTTCCATGTGTTTTTTCACAAGAAAGACTAGAAAAGAAAGGAGATAAGGCGTTTGATAAATATGCATTTATAAATGCACGTGAGTATTATTTAAAAGTTGCAAATGAAGAAGAAGAACCTTCTGATGAGTTACTAAAAAAGCTAGGTGATTCCTACTACTACACGGGGGATTACATAAATGCCGCAAATTGGTATAGAAAACTTTACAACAAGGATACCGCAATTCCAGCTGAATATTTATACCGTTACGCACTTTCCCTAAAAAGTACAGGAGATTATGCCTATTCAGATAAAATTATGGGAGAATTTTATGATGCTAAGGGAAACGACTACAGAGCGCGGCTTTTTGATGAAAACAGGGATTATCTAAATGAAATAGAATTACAATCAGGTAAGTTTTCCATGGAGAAGGTAGATTTTAACTCGCCTTTATCAGATTTCGCACCTACTTTTTACAATAACGGGATTCTCTTTGCTTCTAACCGTATACGTCCAAAAATGGAAAAAAGTGTTCATGCTTGGAATGATCAACCTTTTTTAGATCTTTATTTTGTTAGTTCAGATTCTACTTCAGAAAAGATTGAATTATTCAGCAAAAAAATAAATACAAAATTTCACGAATCTACCGCCGCTTATGTAGACAGCCTGAACACGCTTTATTTTACACGTAATAATTATTACAAAAATCAATATGGGGAAGATGAGGAGGGAGTAAATCGGTTAAAACTATTCAAAGCTGTTAAAACTGAAAATGAAGACTGGAAAGTAGAGGAACTGCCCTTTAATAGCGATAGTTTTTCGGTGGCACACCCTACCGTGAGTCCCCATGGAGAATATTTATATTTTTCTTCTGATATGCCCGGAGGGTATGGGCAATCGGACTTATACCGAGTTAAAATTAACGGTAACGGTTTTGGAACTCCTGAAAATTTAGGCAAGGAAATAAATACTGAGGGTCGTGAAACTTTTCCTTTTTTAAGCAGTGACAACCAATTATTTTTCTCGTCGGATGGACATGTAGGTTTGGGTGGTTTGGACGTTTTTGTGGCACAAATTGGAGAAGGTGATTATGTTGGGCCTGCTTACAATGTAGGCCGACCCATAAATGGAAAGCAAGATGACTTTACTTTTATTTTAAGTAACGATACCAAACGTGGTTATATGGCTTCCAACCGGGGGAATCATCCAAGTAACGACGATATTTATAAAATTGAGCAAATAGGGGATTTGATTGTTGCTTGTTTTCAGTTACTAAAAGGAAATGTGCTCGACTATTCAACCAAAAAAAGTATTGCTGGAGTCGAAGTTTCTTTATTGAATGCTAAAAATGAAGTAATTGAAACAGTTTATTCAGATGACTTAGGAAATTTCAGTTTTAAAGAGCAATTATCATGTATGCAAAGCTATACGATTCGTACTTCCATGCGGCATTACGAAAATGTTGAAAAAAATGTAGCAACAGGAAATTTGCCTTCAAAAGTTATTGAAGAAACGCTGTTGCTGAAAAAAGGCGATTTTGTAACGGGAACCGATTTAGGAAAAGTAATTAAATTGAATCCTATTTATTTTGATTTTGATAAATGGAATATCCGTCAGGATGCTGAAATAGAGTTGAAAAAAGTGATTGAAGCCATGCAAATTTTCCCAGAATTAAAAATAGATGTTCGTTCGCATACAGATAGCAGGGCACCAGCCGATTACAATTCATGGCTCTCTGAAAAAAGGAATCAAGCAACCATTCAATACATAATTGATGCAGGCGGAATTGCACCACAAAGACTTTCAGGCAGAGGATATGGCGAAGAGCAACCCGTTAACCACTGCACAGATGGTGTTGCATGCAATGAAAAAGAACATCAATTAAATAGACGCAGCGAGTTTGTTATCTTAAAAAGATGAGAGTGCCTTAAAATCAATAGCCAAGGTTAGAAGGCTAAATCTTATAAATTACTGGAATCGAGACTCTGCAAACTGATTACTGAACACTACCTACTGAAAAAACTATCTCAATTTTGGATACTTCGCTGGGTTAGCTTCATGCATAATATCATATACCTTTTCAAAAATATCTTCTGCATTAGGTTTCGAGAAATAATCACCATCACTCGCATAGGCCGGTCTGTGTGCTTTAGCGGTCAACGTTTGTGGCGCACTGTCTAAATATTGATAGCCTTTTTGATTTTCAACAATTTCTTGCAGCAAATAGGCAGAGCACGCTCCAGGAACGTCCTCATCAATTACCAACAATCTATTGGTTTTCTGAACGCTTTTAACTGTATCGTGATTAATATCAAAAGGTAGTAGCGTTTGCGCATCGATAATCTCCACATCGATATCCACTTCAAGTAGTTCCTTCGCAACCTGCTCAACAATACGAAGTGTAGATCCGTAGGAAACCAAGGTAATATCCGTTCCTTCTTTAACCGTTTCTACCACGCCGACAGGTGTTTTAAGTTCACCTAAATTATTTGGAAGTTTTTCCTTTAATCGGTAACCATTTAAGCTTTCAATAATTAATGCAGGCTCGTCACTTTCCATCAAAGTGTTGTAGAAACCGGCAGCTTTGGTCATATTTCGTGGTGCTAAAATATACATTCCTCGAAGTAAGTGGATAAGCCCGCCCATTTGCGAACCGGCATGCCAAATCCCTTCGAGACGATGCCCCCTAGTTCGAACAATTAAAGGAGCTTTTTGTTTCCCTACTGTTCGGTAAAGGGTTGATGCTAAATCATCACTTAACACATAAAGTGCATATAAAATATAGTCAAGGTATTGAATTTCAGCAATAGGACGTAAACCTCTCAAGGCCATTCCTATTCCTTGACCAATAATCGAAGCTTCACGAATACCGGCATCGGCAACGCGCAGTTCTCCATATTTTTTCTGAAGTCCTTCAAGTCCTTGGTTTACATCTCCGATATTTCCACTGTCTTCACCAAAGATGAGTGAATTTGGATAATTGCCGAAAAGCTTATCGAAATTATCACGTAATACAATTCGTCCATCCACCGTTTCTGCATCTTCATCATATTCAGGAACCACTTCCGCAATATTGGTTGCATTGCTTTTGGTTTCGCTGTGGAGGTGAGAACTGTATTCGGGTTCGGTTCTGGTATAAAAAGACTCAATCCAATCCTGCAATGCTATTTTCGCCTCGCTATTTTCATGGGTAACATAGCGAAGTGCTTTTCTAGCCGTGGAAATCACATTTCTTTTCACGGGTTCATCAATAGAAATGAGATCGTTTTTAAGTCGGTTTATAAAACTTTTGTTGGAACTGGAATTAGCAAGATCGCTCAAAAGTGAAACCACTTGTTTTTTATCAGCTTTTATGGGAGCTAAAAACTCGCTCCAAGCTTCTTTTTTTCCGTCCCTTACTTCTTTTTTTATTTTCTTCTCAAGTTGATTGAGTTCTTCATCCGTAGCAAAGTTATTGGCAATTATCCACTCACGTAATTTCAGGTTACAATCAAACTCTTTTTCCCATTTTAATCGATCTTCCGATTTATAGCGCTCATGGGAACCAGAAGTAGAATGCCCTTGAGGCTGGGTAAGTTCAGTAACATGAATCATTACGGGAACGTGTTCCGTTCTGGCAATTTCACCCGCTTTGGTAAATGTTTCAATAAGAGCTGGATAATCCCAGCCTTTTACTACTAAAATTTCAAAACCATTTTCGGTTTCGGTACGTTGAAATCCTTTTAAGATTTCAGATATATTTTCTTTAGTCGTTTGGTGTTTAGCATGTACGGAAATTCCATATTCATCATCCCAAATGCTAATCACCATAGGAACTTGCATAACACCTGCTGCATTGATGGTTTCAAAGAAAATGCCTTCACTGGTGCTCGCATTTCCAATAGTTCCCCAAGCAACTTCATTACCGTTAATAGAAAATCCTTCTTTTTCGGTTCCCTCTACGTGGCGGTATATTTTAGAAGCTTGTGCTAATCCCAACAAACGAGCCATTTGGCCTCCCGTTGGAGAAATATCAGAGCTACTGTTTTTTTGTTTAGTAAGATCCACCCAAGAACCGTCTGGATTATTACTTTGGGTTAAAAAGTGGCCACCCATTTGTCTTCCTGCGCTCATAGGCTCTTTTTCAATGTCGGTGTGTGCATACAGTCCGGCAAAGAAATTTTTAATGTTCAATTCGCCTATGGCCATCATAAAAGTTTGGTCTCGATAGTAACCACTTCTAAAATCGCCATTTTGAAAAGCTTTCGCCATGGCCAATTGAGGAAGTTCTTTACCATCACCGAAGATGCCAAATTTAGCTTTTCCAGTCAAAACTTCCCTTCGCCCTAAAAGACTACATTCGCGGCTAGTAACCGCTATCTTATAATCGTTAAGAATTTGATTTTTAAAATCATCAAAGGAAATATCTTGTTTTGTATCAGGTTTTGTTTGCATAAAATTTGTTATGAGACGCTCACAAAAATAGCCAAAAAGAATGGTTTGTGCAATTAAAAAAACATCGCATAAAATGATAATTTTTCAAAAAAAAATGTTAATAATGACTTTTTTTTAATAGAATCAGTAAAAACATTGCTTTTTGTGCGACATTTATAATCTAAAAAGTTTGTTTTTCTGAAAAAAGCAGTTCAAACTACAAGGTTTTCGATTATTGCTGATGAGTATGCGAATTGACAGTTATATGCAGAACTATAGGAAGATAAAATTCTTGTAAATGATAAAGACCCGAATTGAATTTTATTAACTAGAGCGACGTAAAGTTCAATAACGGCCTTCGACAAGCTCAGCCTGACAGAAGAATTTTAAAAAAACAATAAGAACTAATTAACCCAATTACTAATAACTCAATTCCGTACCGACAACCTGTTGTGTTTGCTTTCAACTTTTCAAGCTTTGTCCTATATTCGTAACCATGAATCCGAATATTCTTCAAACACCTATTGACTACTTAAAAGGAGTAGGTCCTAATCGAGCGGACTTACTAAGGAAGGAACTCGGTATTCATACCTATCAGGATTTGGTCAATCTTTTTCCTAACCGATATCTCGACAAAACACGGTATTACAAAATAAACGAGCTTCAGCGTAATGGCACCGAAGTTCAAATCATAGGAAAGATTACCCATTTAAAAACTGTTGAGCAGAAGCGGGGAAAGCGTTTGGTCGCCACTTTTGTAGATGAAACCGGACAAATGGAACTAGTTTGGTTTCGCGGTCACAAATGGATTCGAGAGAATTTAAAGCTAAATAAACCGTATGTGGTTTTTGGCAAAACCAATTGGTACAACGGATTTTCCATGGCCCATCCCGATATGGAATTGTTGGAAGTGCATGAAAAGAGTATCCGAACGGCAATGCAGCCTATTTATCCTTCTACGGAAAAACTTACCAACAAGGGAATTACCAATAAAGTAATCAATAAGATAATGCAGCAGCTTTTTGTGGAAACAAAAGCTCGTTTTTTTGATACTTTGTCAGAAGAACTGCGTAACGAACTTAAATTGATTTCCAAAAGTAAAGCGCTTTTCAATATACATTTCCCTCAAAACCAAGAGTTGCTTGCCAAGGCTCAATACCGACTTAAATTTGAGGAACTTTTTTATATTCAGCTACAGCTTATAGCCAAAAATTTAACCAGAAAAAATAAAATAAAAGGTTTCAATTTTGATAAAGTAGGTACCCTTTTTAATACATTTTATACCGAACATTTACCTTTTGAGCTTACCGATGCCCAAAAACGGGTGATTAAAGAAATTAGAAATGACCTTGGCACCAACGCACAAATGAACCGTTTACTGCAAGGTGATGTTGGCTCGGGGAAAACTATTGTCGCACTTATGACAATGCTTCTGGCGATTGATAACGGTTTTCAAGCTTGCTTGGTAGCTCCTACTGAAATTTTAGCACAACAACATTTCAACGGTATTTTGGAGTTGGTTAAACCTTTGAATCTTGAAGTGAAATTATTAACGGGTTCTTCCAAAACTTCAGAAAGAAAAGAAATACACGAGCAGTTGGAGGAGGGAAGCCTACATATTTTAATTGGTACCCATGCTGTGTTGGAGGATAAAGTTCAGTTTAAAAATCTCGGACTGGCAATTATCGATGAGCAACATCGATTTGGGGTGGCGCAGCGAGCAAAATTGTGGCATAAAAATGAAATCCCACCGCATATTTTGGTTATGACAGCCACTCCCATACCGCGAACGCTTGCCATGAGTTTGTACGGCGATTTGGATATTTCGGTAATCGATGAGCTTCCGCCAGGGCGTAAGGCTATAAAAACCGTACATCGCTACGATAGCAATCGGCTAAAAGTTTTTGGTTTCATTAAAGATGAAATTGCTAAAGGCAGGCAGATTTATGTAGTTTATCCGCTTATTCAAGAATCGGAAAAGCTGGATTATAAAGATTTAATGGATGGTTATGAAAGCATTGTACGGGAATTCCCTCAACCTAATTATCAAATTTCCATCGTGCACGGACAAATGAAGCCGGCCGATAAGGACTATGAGATGGAACGTTTTGTAAAAAGGGAAACACAAATTATGGTTGCTACAACCGTTATTGAGGTGGGTGTGAATGTGCCCAATGCTTCTGTTATGATTATAGAAAGTGCCGAACGTTTTGGACTATCACAACTTCACCAATTGCGCGGTCGTGTCGGCCGTGGAGCCGAGCAGAGTTTTTGTATTTTAATGACGAGCCATAAACTGTCCAACGACTCCAAAACACGTCTCGAAACCATGGTTCGCACTAATGACGGATTCGAAATTGCGGAAGTTGATCTTAAACTGCGTGGTCCAGGAGACATTATGGGAACCCAACAAAGTGGTGTCCTAAACCTTAAAATAGCAGATATTGTAAAAGATAATGACATTCTTAAAACTGCAAGATATTATGCAATGCGCGTTCTTAAAGAAGACCCAAGATTAGGTTTGGAGAAAAATAAAATTTTCCGTTATACATATCAACAACTAGCCAAACATAAAAACATCTGGAATTATATTAGTTAATCGTTATGGCACGTTGGACAACCGTAGACATTGTAGAAAATTTGCTGTTTCTGTTTCTCTTCAATAAATTACTTTGTTTCGATAGGCGAGGCGATATATTATTCGGTTTTGTTCTAAATGATGCTTCATTTCAATAAAAGCGGAATGATTTTCCTTCAAAAGAAAACTTCATGAGAGGTTCCAATTATAAAGCGGATTATTATCTTTGCACCTCTAAATAAATAATCGTAGCAAGTGAAAATTTCATATAACTGGTTAAAGCAATTTATACAACTTGATTGGGAATCTGATAAAACAGCAGAGCTTTTAACCGATTTAGGATTGGAAGTAGAGGGCGAAGAGACTTTTGAATCGGTGAAAGGTGGTTTAAAGGGAATCGTGGTTGGGCACGTTTTGGAATGTGAGCAACACCCCAATGCAGACCGATTAAAGCTTACCAAAGTGGATGTTGGAGCGAGTGAACCCCTGCAAATTGTATGTGGTGCACCAAATGTAGCTGCGGGACAAAAAGTACCTGTGGCAACCATCGGTACAACATTGTATGATGAAAAAGGAACGCCTTGGGAAATTAAGAAAGGTAAAATCCGTGGAGAGGCTTCATTTGGGATGATTTGTGCGGAAGATGAACTCGGATTGGGAGAAAGTCATGACGGAATCATGGTTTTAGACGAAAGCCTTACTCCAGGTACGCCATGCGCCGAAATTTTTCAGGTTACTACCGATACTGTTTTTGAAATTGGTTTAACACCCAACCGTGCCGATGCGATGAGTCATCACGGCGTAGCTCGAGACCTTAAAGCTGGATTGCTACAAAAAGATATTAATTTAGAACTTATCACTCCTTCGGTTAGTAGTTTTCATGTAGATAACCGCACCCTTCGAATGGATGTGGATGTAAAAAATAAAGAACTTTGTCCTCGCTATTGTGGTGTTACCATTTCAGGATTGAAAGTAGAGGAGTCTCCAGATTGGATTAAAAATCGATTGAAAGCCATCGGGATTGCCCCAAAAAATAACGTGGTAGATATTACTAACTACGTACTACATGAGCTTGGGCAACCTTTGCATGCTTTTGATGCTGCTAAAATTAGCGGAAACAAAATTTTGGTTCAAACTTTGGAAAAAGGAAGCAAGTTTACAACTCTTGACGGATTGGAGCGAGAACTTCACGAAGAGGATTTAATTATTTGTGATGCCGAGAAACCACTTTGTATTGCGGGTGTTTTTGGAGGTGAAAATTCAGGGGTTACCGAAAGTACGACAAGTATTTTCTTGGAAAGCGCCTATTTTAATCCGGTTTCGGTAAGAAAAACGGCTAAAAGACACGGTTTAAACACCGATGCTTCTTTTAGGTTTGAACGTGGAATTGATATCAATAACACCAAATATGCGTTGCTTAGGGCGGCCTTGTTAATTAAAGAAATCGCTGGAGGAACTATTTCCAGTGACGCTGAAGATTTTTATCCGAAGAAGTTTGAGGATTTTCAGGTATTCTTAACTTTTGAGAAAGTAAACTCTTTAATCGGCCAGAATATTTCTACGGATACTATTAAGTCAATTTTGAGTTCGTTAGAGATAAAAATTAATAATGTAACCGAAACGGGAATCGGACTCACAATTCCTTCTTATCGTGTGGATGTTCAGCGCGAAGTGGATGTTATTGAAGAAATTTTAAGGGTGTATGGATATAACAATATCGAGTTTACTACCAAATTAAATGCTTCTATTGCCAGTACTTCCAAATTTGAAGATTACAAACTTCAAAATATCGTAGGAAATCAACTGGCTGCATTAGGATTTTACGAAATCTTGGCAAATTCGCTTACGAGTCCGAAATACATGGAATTGAGCGAAGACAACAAATCAGAATTCAATGTAACCATGTTGAATCCGCTTAGCAATGACCTATCGGTAATGCGACAGTCTATGCTTTTTAGCGGATTGGAAGCTTTGAGTTTCAATATAAATAGACGTAGTGCCAATTTAAAATTCTTTGAGTTTGGTAAAACCTACCATAATTATGAAAGTGGCCGCATTGAAAACAAGCATTTAAGTTTGTTAATCACGGGCGACCAACATGAAGAAAGCTGGAGAATTAAAAATGGGAAAAGTGATTTCTTTTATTTAAAAGGAATTATCAATGGCGTTTTGGAACGTTTAGGATTGCCAACACCAAAATCGGAACCTGTTTCTTCGGATGTTTTTTCTGAAGGATTGAATTATAAATTGAAAAAGAAAAAGTTGGTTTCCTTCGGGATTGTAAATCAGCGAATTTTAAAACATTTTGATATTAAACAAGAAGTGCTTTATGCCGATTTTGAATGGGATACCATTATTAAATTGGTTAAGCAACAAAAAATTTCATTCACCGAGATTGCCAAATATCCTGAAGTAAAAAGGGATTTAGCTTTATTGTTGGATAAAGATATCAAGTTTGAAGAAGTTTACAACATCGCACAAAACAGCGAGAAAAAACTGTTGAAAGACATCAATTTGTTTGATGTTTATGAAGGAGACAAACTTCCGGAAGGTAAAAAATCCTACGCAGTGAGTTTTACTCTTCAAGATGAAAACAAAACCTTAACCGACAAGCAAATTGATAAGGTTATGAAAAAGCTACAAGGTAGTTTTGAACATCAATTAGGTGCTTCGCTACGATAGATAGGATAGAAATTTAAAAAGTCCCGAAAAAACTTTCGGGACTTTTTTATTTACAGTCAGTTTTCCTTCGTGTATCAATTACGTAAACAATTTTCCAAGCGCCTTTTTGCTTTACAAGCTGAAAAGAATTGGCGCCACAGTGTGAGAATTTTTCATTATACCAAAATTTGTAGGATGTCCAGGCATGTGCCAATGAACCATCTATTTTAATTTCATAACCTAATAATTCTTCTTTAAAGGAGTTTTCTTTCGGTATTGAAGCGATGGATTTCAAAAAACCATTAAATGTTTGAGTTTTCACAATACTTTCACCTTCTTCGCTAGTAGCGATAGTTTGCATAATAATTTCTGAGGAAGCTAGTTTGCGTAATGCAACAGTGTCCTGTTTATGAAAAGCGTCAAAAAAGTTTTCAATGGTGTTTTCAACCTCTTTTTCAGCTGAGTTTTGACTTATCCCAAAGTGAAAAGAGATAAGGAATAGGAAAAGTATTTTATAGTTTTTCATGATATTGAAGTTTGCATTAATCAGGTTGTTTTTCACTTAAATATTTCCAGTATCGTTTGGGAACATGCTGTATGTGTAATTTCATATTTTTCCGTTCCTCTATATTGGAGCTTCTAAAATACGATTTCCATAACTTCTGGAAGTCAAATTCAGCTTCAGAAAAATAAGTTTCATCCGTTTTAGTGAAATCGAAGGTGTCTGGAAAATCTATGTTGATCATTTCTACGGAATGTAAATCGTAATAAATGCCATACTTTCTTTTGATGTCATAAATCAGCCATTTTTGGTCGGCATATCGCTTTTTAAAATGGCTAAGTATTAAAGGAAGCACATTAAAATCCGGTTCAATACCCGCAAAATAAATCTCATCTTTTGTCAGCCGAAATCGTACGAATGCCTCCATTCTGTGCTTTTCCCTGCCCACTTGTTTTGCAATTTGAGCTATTTTTAAAACTGAAGGATGTGAAAAATCTTCACCAGCACCTTTTTCGTTTTTGAAAATGTATTGTATATAATCCAGCAGAATATTTTCCACGTTGGGCTGCTCGCTTAAAAAAGCATAAAAAACAACGGAAGCTTCACGAAAGGTAAGATGTTTTATAAGCCCCTTCCAAACCCTTTTGGCTTGAGTTTCATTAGTCGGAATGAATTCTGTTTCGGCGAACAGTAGACTTTGGGAATGTGTTTCATTTTGAATGGTAACATTACTTAGTTTTTGTTCATACACAGTAAAAACTGTACTAAGAAAGCCATCAAAAGTTCCATCGTAAATTAAGTTGGCGCCATGCATTAAAACAAACTCAATTGATTGTTAAGCGTATTATTGTATTTAGTTTTCGAATTTTGAAGTATAATTCCTTTTAACGATTCAGAAGAAATATCTGCACGTTCAAAATCGCTGCTATCACAAATAATAAAATAACGGGCGCGACTTAAGGCGACTCCAATTCTTTTTAAATGATCCCAATTGAGTCTTCTAAATCTTCTAGCATTTAAAATTTTATAGACAGATTTCATTCCTAATCCGGGAACACGCGCGAGCATTCGTTTGTCGGCAGTATTTATATCCACAGGAAATTCATGACGATTCCTAAGCGCCCAACTTAATTTAGGGTCAATATCCAAATCTAAATGTGGATGTGTTTCATTTAAAATTTCATTTACCTCAAAACCATAAAAACGTAGAAGCCAATCGGTTTGATACAATCGATTCTCCCGAAGAATGGGGACTTCACTGCCAATTTTAGGTAAACGGTCATCATAACTGATGGGCACATATCCTGAGTAATACACACGTTTTAAGTTGTAGTTTTTATAAAAGAAATTAGAAGTGTACATAATTTGAAAATCGCTTTCACCGCTAGCGCCTACAATCATTTGGGTACTCTGTCCCGCAGGAGCATATTTTGGAGTACTTTTTATAAGTTTTTTCTCATTTTTGTACTGAATAATTTCGTTTTTTACCTTCAGCATAGGTTTCACAAAATCTTCCCTTTTCTTTTCAGGAGCCAATTTTTTGAGTCCGATTTCTGTGGGAATTTCAATATTTACGCTTAATCTGTCTGCGTAAAGTCCGGCTTCGCGCATAAGTTCATCTGAAGCTCCGGGAATTGACTTTAAATGAATGTAACCATTGAAATTTTCTTCCAAACGTAGTTTTTTGGCAACGGAAACCAAACGTTCCATGGTGTAATCGGGACTTTTAAAAATCCCAGAACTTAAAAACAAGCCCTCTATATAGTTCCTTCGATAGAAATTAATAGTAAGATCTACTACTTCCTGTACTTTAAAAGCAGCCCGTTGAATATCGTTACTTTTTCGGGTTACACAATACGCGCAATCGAAAATGCAATAGTTGGTAAGTAATATCTTTAAAAGTGAAACACACCTTCCGTCTTCGGTATAGGAGTGGCATATTCCCATACCGGTAGCATTCCCCAAACCTTTATTCGTGTTTGCGCGCTTACTTCCGCTTGAGGAGCATGAAACATCGTATTTGGCGGCGTCTGCTAAAATTTTTAGTTTTTCCCGAGTTCTTTCAAAAGACATAAAACAACAATTAGTGAGGCAATATCTCAAAATCTTTTAAAGGACAGTAACTCAAATGATAGATAAATTATCAATATATCCACAAATACAGATGTCCTATATTTCTAGAATATTTATTGGGAAGGTTATACGAAGATAAAAGAATAAAAGTGAACGACAACAATTAATTTTTTTATCTTAGGAAAACGCGAAAATAGTTAAATTTTGAATGATATTCAGTTACAGTTTCGAGGATACCTAAATACACCTTTACTTTGGGAAGAAGGAGAAATAGAAGGAATCAAACAATTTGAGCTTACAGAAAAAGAAAACTTAGTTTTAAATAGGAATGTGGCTACCAACGTTCGTTTGGGGAGGCGAATAGAAGAGTTTGTGAGCGAAGAGCTTCATCAAAATAAAAACATTGAGGTTTTACTTGAAAATCATCAAATTCAGCAAAAAAAACAGACGATTGGTGAGATTGATTGTATTTTAAAACAAAATGGGCAACCTGTCCACTTGGAAATTATGTACAAGTTTTATTTGTATGATGAATCGGTTGGAGATTCTCCTATAGAACATTGGATAGGTACGAATAGAACGGACAGTTTCTTCAAAAAAATAAATAAACTTAAGAATAAACAGTTTCCCATCCTTTTTAATGAGAATATGTTGCCAACCTTGGAGAGATTACAAATATCTCCAAAAGATATTTCACAGAGGGTGTTGTTCAAGGCACAACTTTTTATTCCGTTCCAAAAGAAAAATGTACAGTTTGGTCCTTTCAATGAAGCCTGTTTGCAGGGATTTTACATACGTTTACACGAACTAAAACAATTAAAAGATTGTAAATTTTACAAACCCACCAAAATGAATAATCTGGTGGCTATTCAAACACAGGTAGAGTGGATGAATTATCCTAATTTTCTTGAGAAAATCATACCGATCATAGAGAGTAGGGGAGCTCCGTTGTGCTGGATAAAATACCCGAATGGTGTTCTTGAAAAGTTTTTTGTGGTTTGGTGGGATTAAATGTATCGCTTCTATTTTAACAAAGAAATAAGTATTTAAATTTTCAGTCGCTTCATAGATGTTTTATCTTCTTCTGAAAAAATTTTAAAAAAAGAAAGAGATGAGCAATACTATTTTATTAAATAACAGACCAAAAGGAAAACCTTCTGAAAACGATTTTAAGTTCGTAGACGAATCTATTGAAGATTTAAAGGATGGAGGTGTAAAAGTATCTTTAAAATATGTTTCGGTAGACCCTTATTTACGTGGAAGGATGCGAGATGAAAAATCTTATATTCCGCCATTTGAGCTTGGAAAACCAATTACTTCTACTGTGGTAGCAGAAATTTTGGAGAGTAAAAACGATAATTTTTCTAAAGGGGATTTTATTACAGGGATGCTTCCATGGAAAAAAGAGCAAATTGTATCGAGTGAGCAATTAAAGCAACTCCGTAAAGTAGAAAGCAATCAAGTAGCGTTATCTGCATATTTGGGTCTTCTTGGAATGACGGGTTTAACAGCCTATTTCGGACTTACGGATATTGGGAAACCTCAAAAGGGAGAAATAATTGTTGTTTCCGGTGCTGCTGGAGCGGTTGGAAGTGTCGTGGGTCAGATTGCAAAAATTCACGGTTTAAAAGTAATAGGAATTGCCGGTACGGATGAAAAAATAGAAATGCTAAAGAACGATTTCGGCTTTGATGATGGAATAAATTATAATACCACCGAAAACATGAAATCTGCGTTAAAAGAGCTTTGTCCGGACGGAATAGATATTTATTTTGATAATGTCGGCGGTGATATTTCTGATGCCGTTTTATTTCACATTAAAAAGTTTGCGCGCATTATAAATTGTGGCGCTATATCGGTTTACAATGAAACTTCCCTTCCGAAGAGTATAAGCGTTCAACCTTTTTTAATTAAAAACAGCGCTTTAATGCAAGGTTTTATTGTAGGTAATTATCAAGAACGGTTTTCAGAAGGGATTAAAAAGCTTTCCCAGTGGTTGTCTGAAGGAAAATTAAAACACGAAGAAACCATCGTAGAAGGATTTGAAAACATACCACAAGCTTTTATCGATTTGTTTGATGGAAAAAATAAAGGTAAGATGGTCGTAAAAGTATAAATATAAAAACCCGCCGATTTAAACTCGGCGGGTTTTCTTTTCAAATTCTAAGAAAAAATTAAACTAAAGACTTTTTAAATATTCCAAACTCAATGGAATTTGCTTTTCAGATTTTGAAGATTCATCTTCAATAAAAATATATTCAATTCCTATTTTTTCTGCTTCTTCAACAATCCCAGCGATATCGATTTGTCCAGTACCTAAAACAACATTGGTTTCAACATCCGATTGACCGTTTTGGTTACCTTCTATGCCCTTTTCGCAATCTTTAATGTGCATTAATTTAAAACGGTTCGGGTATCTTCGCAGCCATTCAATAGGGTCTTCCCCAGGGTGCGCAAACCAATAGACATCCATTTCAAATTCGAAATGCTTCGCGTTTTTAATCATATAATCCAGCAGGGTTTCTCCTTTATAAGGTCTAAATTCATATCCATGCGGATGATACGCTAATGTAATCCCTTCCTTTTTAAGTTTCTTACCTGCTTCGTTAAATACTTTTAAAGCTTTTTCAGTCTCCGTGATGGTAAAAATAGTGTCTTGATGAGGAATCCAAAAACACACCACATATTTGGCGTCATATCCATTTGTTCGCTCGATAACGGTTTCAGGGGAATCTTGTAACTCTTCAAAGGAAGCACTGGCGCTTACAATGTTAATATTATGCTTTTTAAGCAGCGCCTTATATTCTTCCATGGAATATCCTTGCGTACCATCATTTCCATCTTCTACTTTTGTAATGCCCCATTTTTCAATTTTTGCAAAAGTGCCAGGAACATCTTTTTTAAATTCGTTACGTAAACTATAAAGTTGAAGTCCGATTTCCTGGGAAGCCATAGAATAACTAATAAAAAAGGTGATTATAACAGCTAATGAAGTAACGTATTTCATACCAAGGAGTTTTTGTCAAAAATAAGAATATGAAAGATAGCGAACTTCTCAAATACTTGCAAAAACGCCTCATATTATTACATGAGGCGTTTTTAAATTGTATATTTTTTTCAGTTATTCTATAAGTCAAATAAACTTGGTAACCAAAGCGTCAACTGTGGGAAATAGGTCACCAGGAACAGCGCAAAAATCATTGCTATGAACAATGGAAGCAACGGTTTTACCACTTTTTGAATGCTGGTTTTCGCTACCCCAACGCCTACGAACAGTACAGAGCCCACTGGCGGAGTACATAGTCCGATACAAAGGTTGAGCACCATGATGATACCAAATTGTACCGGATCCATGCCGAGTTTGGTAACGATCGGTAAAAATATGGGCGTAAATATTAACACCGCGGGCGTCATGTCCATAAAGATCCCAACAAACAACAACAGGAGGTTGATAATAAGCAATATCACAATAGGGTTGTCGCTTATTCCTAAAAGGGAACTACTGATGTCCTGCGGGATGTTCTCAAAAGACATCACCCAAGACATGCTCATGGATGCACCGATAAGCAGCATTACAATAGCTGTGGTTACGGATGCGTCCAAAAGAACCTGCGGTAAGTTCTTTGTAGAGATCTCTTTGTAATAAAAGCCCAGTATAAGCGTGTACAGAACGGCAATGGCGGAAGCTTCCGTAGCGGTGAAAATTCCGGCCACGATCCCACCAATAACAACTACCAACAACAAAAGGCTGGGCAAAGCGGTAACAAAGGTTCTAAAAACTTCTTTCATCGAACTTCTTTTGCCCGTTTTATATCCTTTTTTCTTGGCCCAAACTGCGGCGACTATCATAAGGAACAGTCCCGTTAAAATACCAGGGATATATCCCGCAAGGAATAGGGCCGCAATGGATACCCCACCGCTCGCCAAAGAATATACGATAAGTACATTACTGGGCGGGATTACCAGACCAGTGGTGGCAGAGGTTATGTTTACGGCTACCCCAAACTCCTTGGAATACCCTTCTTTTTCCATTTCCGGACCGAGGATACTTCCCATGGCAGATGCCGAAGCCATAGCGGAACCCGCAATGGCACCCATGAGCATGGCCGCAATAACATTGATAAGTGCCAGACCACCGGGAAAAGCACCCACCAAGGTCTTGGCAAATGCGATGAGCCTATGGGCAATACCGCCTTTGTTCATAAGTTGTCCCGAAAGTATAAAAAACGGAATGGCCAATAGCGCAAAACTATCCAGTCCTGTGGCCATACGTTGTGCCACGGTAGTGAACGCGGGTAAGGCTGGGATGCTTACCAGCATGGTCAACAGGGAGGACACAGTGATGCTCCAGGCAACCGGTGTACCGATAGCCAAAAGTCCGATAAAGCTTATAACCAATACGATTACAGGTATATATTCCATAATTATTTTTTTATCGCGATAATATCTGAGGTTTTATAAAAAATGATGAGCAGGCCACTGATCGGCAGGACCAAATAGACCAAAGCCAATGGGACGTTGAGGGCAGGGGAGTGCTGGCCCAGAATATAACTTATATAAACCAAGCGGGCACCGCCTATAACAAAGGCCACCAGTGCAAAAAGGATGATGAACATGTTCACCAGAAGTCGTAATTTCTGTTGGGTTTTTTCACTCGCTTTTTGTGGCAGGACATCAATGGCAACGTGCATGTTTTTTCCGGAAACGTACGCAGCGCCCAAAACACCGATCCAAATCATTAGGTAACGCGCCAGTTCATCGGTAAAGGAGCTGGGCGAACCTGTAATGTAGCGTGTAAAAACCTGCCAAAGAACATTGATCACCATTATCGCCATTATAAACACGAGTACCTTGCCAAGAATGTCATCTATTTTTTTTCTGAACTGCATACTACTTCGTTTTTTTTATTTCCTGGATGAGTTCGTACATCTCAGGTTGGTTTTTGTATTCATCATAAATTCCCTGAACTTCTTCCGCAAAAGGATCTTTGTCCGGATAAATGATTTCCACACCTTCTTTTTTTACGGCTTCCAGCGCTTCTTTTTCGGAGGCATCCCAAAGTTCCCTTTGGTAGGGAACAGATTGGTCGGCAGCTTCCTGAAGCCATTTCTGCTCCTGTTCCGTTAGACTGTCCCAAAAATGTGTTCCCACGACCAGAACATCGGGCAGTACCGTATGTTCGTCCAGGGAGTAAAATTTGCAGACTTCATAATGTCGGGAAAGGTAAAAACTGGGCGGGTTGTTCTCGGCACCGTCCACGACCCCCTGTTGGAGGGCGGTGTAAAGTTCTCCCCAGGAAATAGGGGTAGGGGAGCCACCGAGGTTCCTCACCATATTCATGGCAGTGGCACTTTCCATAACCCTTATTTTCAATCCTTTCAAATCCTCTGGTGAATTTACGGGGCGCTCCTTGGTGTAAAAGCTTCGGCTTCCGGCATCGTAATAGCACAGTCCCTTTAGCCAATACTTTTCGCCCTCATCAAGAAGTCCTTTTCCAATGGGGCCATCCAGAACATCGAAAGAATGTTGTTTGTTCCTGAACAAAAACGGAAGCCCCAACACTTTCATTTTAGGGGCAAAATTCTCCATGGTACCCACAGAAACCTTTGTCATATCCAAGCTTCCGATCTGAAGGAGCTCCAAACATTCCCTTTCCGAGCCCAATTGCTGGTTTGGGTATATCTTTACTTTCATCTTCCCGCCCGATATTTTTTCAAGGTTTTCACCCATTTTCATCATGGCCTTATGTACGGAGTGGCTAACGTCCAATCCGTGGGCAAGTTTTATGGTTTTGTGGGATTGGGTTTCGGTACAGGAAAAACAGAATATCAGTAGAAATAGAAGCAATGAATTAGTAATCAGTTTCTTCATGCCCTAACTTTTTTTATCGTTTCAAGGGCCTTTCTAACTTTTTCCTCCAGCCCTTTATAATCGGCCTTTTGAATAATTTCTTTGGAAATAAGCTGGGATCCCATACCTACGCAGGTCACACCGGCCCTGAACCAAGCGGTAAGGTTTTCTTCATCCGGACTCACGCCACCGGTGGGCATAATGCTGGTCCACGGGCAGGGCCCTTTAACCGCCTTAACGAATTCGGGTCCGTAGGTAGCGCCAGGAAACAGTTTTACGATTTCACAGCCCATTTCCTCCGCCCTGGCAATCTCGGTTAAGCTTCCGCAACCGGGCGACCAAAGCACCTTCCTACGGTTACAAACGATTGCAATGTCTTCCCTGAAAACGGGGGTCACCACAAACTGGGCTCCCGATTGTATGTAAAGCGACGCAGCGGCTGCATCCGTTACCGATCCTACGCCCAAAATCATTCCTGGGCATTCTTTCTGGCAGAACTTGCTCAATTCGTTAAAGACCTCATGCGCAAAGGCTCCACGTGCCGTAAACTCAAACAATCGAGCACCGCCGTCGTAGCATGCTTTTACCACGTTCGAAATTATTTCTTTATCGTGATGGTAGAACAAGGGCACCATTCCGGTTTCGGCCATGGTATTTGCCACTTCCATTCTTGAATATGTCTTCATATTAAGTGTTTTAGCTAGTTATGCTTTTTATCTTTTTACCCTTCCGGAAGTATCGCCGTCCATTAAATTTACCACATCTTCCTTTGAAACCAAATTGGCATCTCCGTAAATGGTATGTTTCAAACAGGAGGCCGCCACCGCAAAATTCAGGGCTTTTTCATCTTCAAAATGGTTGAGCCCGTAAATTAGGGCGCCCATAAAACTGTCCCCGGCACCAATACGGTCCACGATATCGGTAATATCATAGGAAGTGGATTCAATCAGTTCCTTCCCGTCATAGAGAACAGCGGACCAAACGTTGTGCATGGCACTGATGTTTTTTCTATGGGTGATCACTATTTTTTGACAGTTGGGGAAACGGATTTTTAGTTTTTCAGAAAGTGATTTTTGAAGTTCCTTTTCCGAAGTTCCCTGCGGTACGATATTGAAATACTGTTCGGAAGCATAGTCCCCGGCCAGTATCACATGGCATTTACTTACCATTTTTTCCATGATTTCACCTGGGGTTTTGCCATAGTTCCAAAGATTGGCGCGGTAATTGAAATCGGTCGAAATGGTCAGTCCCAATTCGGTGGCCACTTCAATAGCCTCCATGCAAGCATCCGCAGCACCTTGGGAAACTCCAGGAGTGATGCCCGACCAATGGAACCATGTGGCGTCCTTAAAGACTTCCTTCCAATCTATCATACCTTTTTCGATATTGGCGAAAGAGGAATGTGCCCGGTCGTAAATTATTTTACTGCCTCTTACCGAAGCTCCTTTTTCAAGGAAATACAGTCCGAGCCTATCGCCGCCCCTTGCAATGTAACTTATTGAAACGTTGTGTTTTCGCATTTCCATGATAGCGGTCTGCGCGATATCGTTCTCCGGCAATCGGGTAACCATTTCAGTTTGCATCCCAAAATGGGCGATGGTGGTAAGGACATTCAGTTCACTCCCGCCGTAATCGGCGTTGAAAGCTTCTGCCTGTGAAAATTTTAGGTACCCCTGTGTGGAGAACCTAAGTAAAACTTCCCCGAAAGCGACTACTTTTTTGGTCATGGTTTGATGTTGGTTAATGAACTCATCTTGACTTTTTCTATTTCCTAAAAAATGATTGAAATTCGCCTATATTTCGTTACTTTTCTTATCCGTAGCGATGCTATGCCTTTCAAAAAGTGCCTCCTCTAGACAAATTTCAATTCATTTTCGGTTAAACGCAAAAAGTCAAGATGAGTTCGATTAATGCAATTTAAAAATTAAAATACTCTTTTGCGTTGTGGTAACAGATATCCTGCACGATTTTCCCTATCCATTCCATGTCGTTGGGCAGTTCTCCGTTTTCTATATCCTCTCCAAAGAGGCTGCAAACGAGCCTTCTAAAATATTCATGCCTTGGGAAGGACAGGAAGCTTCTGGAATCGGTAAGCATACCGATAAAACAGCTGATGAGTCCCATGTTGGAAAGCGCGTTCATTTGTTTTGTCATGCCGTCCTTTTGGTCCAAAAACCACCAACCGGAACCGAACTGCACCTTTCCTTTTACCGAACCATCGTTGAAGTTCCCGATCATGGTGGCCATCACCTCGTTATGTGCCGGGTTAAGGTTGTAAATAATGGTTTTTGAAAGCTGGTCCTGACTGTCGAGCTTATTCAGGAAGTTGGAAAGTTTCTCCGCCTGCGGATAATCGGCGATGGAATCCCAACCGGTATCGGGGCCCAATTTGGCCAGCATCCTTTTGTTGTTGTTGCGCAGTGCGCCCAAATGGAACTGCTGTACCCAGCCCAATTTATGGTATTCTTCCGAAAGGAACTGTAAAACGGCACTTTCGTACTTTTCAATTTCTTCGGAAGTAAGTATTTGTTTTTTTAGTTTTTTCTTGAGGATGGCATCCACTTCCGCATCGGTGTAATTGATAAATGGAATACTGTTGAGTCCGTGGTCGGAGACTTTACAACCATTGGAATCAAAATAGTCCAATCTCTTTTTAAGGGCATCCTTTAGGTCCTGGAGCGAATTTATGGAAACATCCGACGCTTTTTCCAGCTTCGATAGGTACTCCAAGAAGCCTTCGTTCCCGATCATGATGGATTTATCCGGCCTGAAAGAAGTACTAATTAAAGTTTCAAAAGGATTCTTTGCTATTTTTTGATGGTGCTCCAAAGTGTCGATCGGGTCTTCCGTAGTACAGACCACTTCCACATTCATTTTGGTAAGCAAGCTCCTACAACTTAAATCTGGCGACTGTAACTTTTCGGTGGTCTCGTTGTAGATCCTTTCCGCATTGTTTCCGTTAAGAAGTTCATGCTCGTCAAAATATCGGGCCAACTCCATTTGGGTCCAATGGTAAAGTGGATTACGCATGGTGTATGGAACGGTTTCTGCCCATTTCTGGAATTTTTCCTTATCGGAAGCACCTCCCGTAATATATTTCTCATCGATTCCCAAGGTTCGCATGGCGCGCCATTTGTAATGGTCGCCGTCCAGCCATACTTTGGTTGTGTTCTCAAAAACACGGTCCCTGGCAATATCGGCCGGGGCGAGGTGGCAATGGTAATCTATTATGGGCATTTCCTTCGCATAGCTGTGGTAAAGTTCCTCGGCATATTTGTTGGAAAGTATAAAATTATCGTGGATAAACTTTTGGTTTTTCATGCAATCTATTTTTCTTGCGATTTTCTAATTCCCAATTCAAGGCCTCTTAACTCTGCGAGACCGCGAAGTCTCCCGATAGCAGAATATCCTGGATTGGTTTGCTTTCGTAAATCGTCTAACATTTTGTGTCCGTGATCAGGGCGGAATGGCATTCTTAAATCCTTTCTTCCGTTTGCTTTTCTCTTTTGTTGTTCATTAACTAAAGCCTTCATTACACCGTACATATCTACATCGCCATCCAAATGGTCGGCCTCATAAAAGTTGCCTTGAGCATCCCTTTTAGTGCTTCTTAAATGGATGAAATGAATACGATCTCCAAGAGTTTTCACCATTTCTTCCAAATTGTTGTCGGCTCTTACTCCAAAAGACCCAGTACAAAATGTAAGTCCGTTATTCGGACTATCAACGGCTTTGTATAAATCTAATATATCTTCTTCAGTGCTAACCACACGAGGAAGTCCCAAAATAGGGTAGGGAGGATCATCTGGGTGAATACACATGTTAACGCCTGCTTTTTCTGCGGAAGGAATAATCTCCTTCAGAAAGAAAAACAGATTTTCTTTTAGTTTTTTAGCGTCAATATTGTTGTAAGTGGCTAAAATTTCGTTGAATTCACCCAATGAATATCCTTCTTCCGCTCCAGGTAAACCCGCAATAATGTTATTGATGAGTTGTTGTTTGTTTTCAGAAGTAAGGTTATCAGCAAATTTTTCAGCAGAAGCAATTTCCTCTTCTGAATAATTTTCCT
This sequence comes from Galbibacter mesophilus, assembly GCF_023721415.1. Classification (GTDB taxonomy): domain Bacteria; phylum Bacteroidota; class Bacteroidia; order Flavobacteriales; family Flavobacteriaceae; genus Galbibacter; species Galbibacter mesophilus. The sequence continues at coordinate 488,410 of NZ_JAMQVC010000002.1, forward strand.
TGGCACCAGGACGTTTCAGCAGAAATATTTCAAAAGCGGCAAAAGCAATTTTATCAAATCGTAAAGCGGTGGAACCGTCTTGCATTTCATAGTCCAAATCCGTTCGCGTCCAATCCAGCACAGGCATAAAATTGTAACAAATAGTATCGATACCGCAAGCACCAAGATTTTCTATGGTTTGCTTGTAGTTTTCGATAAATTTTGTGAAATCGCCTCTTTGCGTTTTTATTTGCTCATGAATAGGAACACTTTCCACTACAGACCATGTAAGGCCTGCATCTTCGATGGTTTTCTTTCTTTTTTGAATTTCTTCCTTGCTCCAGACTTCTCCGTTTGGAATATGATGTAAAGCAGAAACAATTCCGGTGGCACCTGCCTGTCTAATATCCGCTAAGGAAACAGGGTCTTTCGGACCGTACCAACGCCAAGTCTGTTCTAATTTCAAACTCATTTTAGTATATTTTAAATGCCCATGGTTAGGCTTCAACTCATTATTTTAATGAAGTAAAATTATAGTGTTACTTCCCAGCCTTCTTGGTAATCTCTTCCCCAAAGTCTCATGGCTTGATCGTCTAACATTTTACCGTTGTTTTGGTCAATATTGAATCCTTTTCCAATTCGGTAAGCAACATTGGCATAATGCACCATGGCCATACTTATGTTAGCATCATCTATTGGTGCATTCAATTTTTCTTTTCCTCGAATGGTTTCAAAGAAGTTTATAACGTGTTGAGTGGTAATATCACCACCGCCACCAAGAGCAGTTCCTGCTTCGCCGGCTCCTCCCGCGTTCACTTCTTTTACTACTTTTCCGCCGCGGTCCATTAAAATGTACTTTCCGCGATCCACAAAAACAGTTCCTTCGGTACCGTAAATAAGCGTACCTCTTCCAGCGCCATAGGTCTGGTAACCATTTCTACTTTTCCCGTCCCATTCAATAACCTTTTCATCTTCAAAAGAGAAAGTAGCTTGCATGGAATCGTACATTTCCCAGCCGTCGTCTTTAAAATGTCTTTTTTGAGCCTGTACACGAGCGTGTTTAGGATAATTTACTTGCAATGCCCATCTGGCGATGTCCATTTCGTGCGTACCGTTGTTACCGGCTTCGGCAGTACCGTAATTCCAACCGTACCAATGCCAGTTATAATTCCATGTATTGTCTGTATATTCACGATGTATAGCGGGTCCTTGCCATAATTCCCAATCCAGTCCTTGTGGTACAGGTGCCTTAGTTTGCTTAACTACTTCGCCACGGGAATTGCTATAAAAAGCAACGGCTTTGTAAGCTTTCCCTATCACTCCGTTGTGAATTTCCCTAATAATTTCAATGGTATGTGGCGCAGAACGCTGTTGATTACCCATTTGTACCACTTTATTGAATTTTTTGGAAGCCTCTACCAGCAATTCATTTTCATTCATATTATGACTACTTGGCTTTTCAACATACACATGTTTCCCGCCTTTCATGGCCATAATGGAGCCTGGCGTATGCCAGTGATCTGGAGTAGCATTAAATAGAACGTCAACTTTCTTGTCGTCAATAACTTTTCTAATATCGTTTTCCAGTTTCGGTTTGTAATCGATGTGCTTGGAAACATTTGCCAGCGCTTTTGTACGTTGACTTTCCATTACATCGCATAAATACATTAGGTTTACATTGCTTTGCTTTAATGCAATTGGCTCGTAAAATGCGCCTACTCTTCTTCCTAAACCAGCAATGGCAACGTTGAGTCGCTCGTTGGAACCAATGATATTTCTGTAGCTACTCGCCGACATCCCCATAACGGAACTACCAACTGCAATAGCTGTACCGCTTAACACTGTATCTTTTATAAATTTTCTTCTTGTTGTCATAATTAAAAGTTGGTTAGTAGGTTTTTATTTTGATGTTTTTAAATGAAACCCTGTTTCCATGGTCTTGTAGAAGGATACTTCCTTTTTCAAGCTCCCCAAAGTTTGGCCACTTTTCATATTTGCTTTCAGAAACCAGTTTACGGAATTCCTCACTACCGCGTTCGTACTCTAAAACTTTAACGCCATTTAACCAATGCTCTACATGATTGTTTTTAGAAACGATTCTAGCCGTATTCCATTCTCCAATTGGATTAATAGGTTTATTTGTGTCCGCTTGAATTAAATCGTAAAGTGAAGCAACTGTTCTGCTGCCTTCGTGGTTGCCAAGTTTAGCATCAGGGTGTTTGGCGTCGTCCAAAATTTGGTATTCTAGACCAATTGAAGAACCTGGTCCCTTGTTTATTTCCGTATCAACATAATATTTTATTCCGCTGTTAGCACCTTCGGTAAGTTTAAAATCTACCAAAAGTTCAAAGTCCTTATAAAGTTTTTTGGTAACAATGTCCCCACCGGCAGCCGATTCTTTTCCTCCGTTTTCCTTAACGGTTAAAATACCATCTTCAATAACCCAACCATTTTCTGGGAATTTATCCAATTTAGCTCCGCGCCATCCATCTGTGGTTTTACCGTCCCAAAGCATTTCCCAACCATTCTTTTTCTCATCGATAGTAAGGCTGTTTTTTGTGACTACTGGTTCAACAGTCGTTTTTTTGCTATACTTCTGAAGGTCTTCCGTTAGAATGTTAATGTTTTTCCACATAATTTCTGTGCCTTCTTTGGCATCTTTGTGGATGGAATGCACCTGAAGTCCGATAAATCCTTTAGCTGTTTTACCATCTATTAAATGCGCTGCGGGAACTCCGTTTATCCAAGTTTTAATAGTATCTCCAATAGCCTCGATTCGGTAGTGGTTCCATTCGTTCTGCTTAAAAGCTTTTTGGGCTTCTGGATTATTTTCCAACGGAAACAACCAACCTCTTCTTTTTTCATCATAAATCCCAGCGCTCCAAGCCCTATCGGAAGGGTCAATTTCGATTTGATAACCGTGTACAATTCCGTTTCGGTATTGAGGAATACTATTACTACGTATTTGAATACCGGAATTCATAGAGGGGTCTACTTTATATTCCAATTCTAATATAAAATCACCGTACATTTCGTCTGTAGTCATAAAAGAATTGGGTGTATTAGCTACCGTAGAACCAATAATTTTCCCGTCTTCCACTCTATATTTTGCTTCTCCACCTTTTTGGTTCCAGCCAGTAAGGTTTTCACCATTAAAAAGAGGTTTCCAGGGGGTAGTATCTTTAGATTCATTGCTTTGACAGCTGGTGGTTAAGGTAAATGCCGCTACCGTAAGTGCCGAAAACAGGCATTTTTTTAAGGTTGTTTTCATGAACATTGTAAGTTAGTTTTTGTTAATTTCCAATAATTGTACTGAAAATGTGTACGTACACATTTTTAAACTTTAAAAAAACCCAACTCTTTTCTGAAACAAAAAAAGTGAGATTTTTATATGAAGTGACTAAAGTATAAATAATTAATCAAACAATAAAAATTATAACAATTTAATTTTTCCACAGTAAATGGGATGAAATTCTGTGTATTTGTCATTAAAATGCTCATTTTTCAATTGTTATCCTTTGAAGGGAAAGTGCTATTTTCCATATAGACTTAAAGAGAATTCCATCTTTTTGGCAACAGGCAAATTTGGTTTACGCCAAGTTAAAAATATTACTAAACTCGATGTCGTAGTAAATTAGGTTTTCCTGAGTAATGATGTCTAGGGGTAAAAACCGCTTTTCTTCAGGAGTTTGTTTTAAGATCAAATGATTATAAAAGTTCTGCATGGCAAGGTAGCCTTGCGTTTGTGGTCGTTGCCCGATTAAATAACTTATCACTCCAGACCTTAAATACTTTATGTTGTTAGGGATTAAATCGTTTCCGACCAGTTTAATCTTACTAAAATATTGCGGATCTTCAGTGAAATGGAGTGCTACGTAATGTACTAGCGAGCTTGGAACGAATACTCCAATCGTGTCATTGTTTGGGTTGCACGCCTCTTTTAATCGCTTTTTCCAGTCATTTTTGCTTAAGTGGATGTTACTTTCCACAATGGTGATGTCGTTAATTAGCTTGCTGGTATATAGATAATCTTTAAAACCTTCAATCCTTCGTTGTAAAGTTTTATTGTGGTTTTCATTTTTTTTAACTGAAATAATGGCAATGGTCCCTTTTTTCTGGGTTTCAGAACAGAGGAGTTTTGCTGCAAGTTTACCACTTTGAAAAGCATCCTGCCCAATAAAACTTAAGGCGCCGCTGTCAGGTAAGTTTGAATCAATTAAATTGAAAGGAATATTAGCTGCTTTTAGTTTTTCAGTCAATTTAACAGCTTCAAAATTGATAACCGGTGCTAAAATGACACCGTCCGGTTTCAGTTCTAATAGCTCTTTTGCTTTTTCCTCAAATGAAGTGGCCGAATTTTGGTCAAATTTTAAAAGAGTGAGCTTGATTCCAAACTGACTCAAATTCTTTTCTGCGGCTAAAATACCTTGTGTAGGCATTTCCCAATATTCACCTGCTTTGAAGGATGGGATAATAGCTACGATATGGTAGGTTTTGTTTAGAACAAGACCTCTGGCATACATGTTTGGCTTGTAATTAGCTTTCTTAATTATAGCTAATATTCTTTCTTCGGTTTCTTTAGAGACTTTTCCTCTCTTGTGCAATACTCTGTCTACCGTTCCCAAAGAAACGTTTGCCAGCTTTGCTATCTCTTTTATTGTCAAAATCGGTTAGTTTAGAAAACTAAATTAGGAAAAATAAATCAAATAAGGTACGTTAACACTTTTGTGCTCCTTGTAAAAAGCTAAGCCTTTTTGCAGAAAACAACCAATTTCTCATTATTTAAGTTGGTGCAGAAAAAAACGTACAAATCACCACCATCTTTTACTTTAAATCTTTCCCTTATTTTATTCGCAGAATCGGGAAAGTTTCTCGTGGTGATATTTGCTTTCTTGTTAGATAGTTCTTTCTTAATCGTTTTTTTATTGAAGGCAACTGTTTTTAAAACTTCAAACCGTCGTCCAGGAAAGTCTATGAGCATATTGCTTGTGTACAGATGCGTGTGCGGATGCAGTTTTAGCAAATCCAGTTTTTTTCCAATAGTCGTAAATGCGCCACTTTTTAGAATAGATGCATTGGGTTCGTATAAGTATTTTTCAGGAAGACCTAATTTAGGTGAATTGTGTTGTTCATCATCAAAATTGAAATTGAATATTACGTCATTTTCTTTTTTTAAATTGATGGTTTTTATAACGGGGTTTTGGTTCTCTTCTGAAGTTAACTTCCATAACAATTCTTTCACTTCATTATTCACAGATACCACATGGATTTCTTGGACGTATTTCAAATCTTCAATACCTTTTTTAATGTCCAAAAGGGGAGAGGTTTTTACTAAAAGATAAAGAGTTCTTTGGAGTAAAGTCGGTAAAATGTTAAGAATATCTGGAGTACAATCCTGTAGTAAAAAAACTCTACTTTTTGAATTGTCTCTACGTGCAGGGTCTATATAAATATAATCAAAATGAAAGTTGGATTCTTTTAAAAATTCAATGCCATTTTTTGCAATTGATTGTATATTTTTTATGCCTAATTTTTCGAAATTATGTGAGGCTATTTGAGATAGATTTTCATCAATTTCACAATGGTAAACTTCATCTACTTTTTTTGAAAAATAAAAGCTGTCCACTCCGAAGCCTCCGGTAAGGTCGAGTAGCTTTTTTCCATCTACCAAAGATGCTTTGTATTGTGCGGTACTTTCTGAAGACGTCTGCTCAATATTAAGTTTGTTCGGGTAATAAATATCTTCAGTATTAAACCAGGTAGGGAGTTTCTTCTGACTTCTTTTTTTGGATTCAATTTGTTCCGCTAGCTCTGGAGTAGAAACGTCTTTAAAATGTGCTCCTTTAAGTAGTAGTGACGAAATGTCAGCACTTAAATTTTTATTTATAAAATCCTGAACACCAGTATTTAATATATATTTATTCAAAGTATCACTAGAGGTTTTTTGTAAGCTTTCTTACTATTTTATTTTCCGATAAAAATTCCTTTAAAACCACTTTAATTGCGGTGTAGGCGGGAACTGCCAATACCATACCGAAGACACCAAAAACCATTCCCGATATAATGATGACTAAGAAAATTTCTAAAGGATGTGATTTTACACTATTGGAAAAAATAAGTGGCTGACTAAAGAAATTATCAATGAGCTGACCAAAGATAAAACCGATTAAAACATATATGGCTTTTGGTAAAATTACCGTACTAAAATCGGCTCCTAAATTACTGGACATGGTTAAGGAAATCATAAGTGCTCCACCGATTAGGGGGCCAATATATGGTACTAAGTTTAGTAATGCGCAAAGGAATGCAATTACAATAGCATCCTTTATTCCAAAAATTACTAATACGGCTGTATAAATTATAAACAAAATAGCTATTTGAAGTAATAATCCGATGAAGTATCTGGATAGTAAATTTTTTATTTTTTCTAGCGAATTGATTACGTTCTGTTCGTTTTGTGGAGGGATGAAAGTGAGCAATCCGTTTTGAAATAAACGGGCATCTTTCAAAAAGAAAAAAGAGATAAAGATGATGGTAAATAAAGCTACACTTAAGGAACCAATTCCGCCTACTATATACTTAAACATATTGGGTATTGCTGATAAATCCAGATTGGAAATAAACTCAGATTTTTTCAAAGATTCTTCAATGGATTGTTCCACTTTATACCGACTCACTGAAAAATAATCGGAGATTTCCCTGTACACATCTTGCAGACTCATTTTAAGATTATCGATATTCAGTAGCGATAAATTTTTGCCTTGTTCAATGATTAAAGGGATAAACAGGCTTAAAAGACCAGCTATAAAGACAATCATAACAATCATGGTGATAACGACGGCCAAATTATCGTTGAAGCGACATTTCTTTCTTAAAAAGCGCACAAGTGGTCTTCCCACTAATGAGATTACTACCGCAATTACTATGTAGGCAATAACGGCGCGAATTTGATATAATAAATATAGCAAAAGCGTGATGCCAAGTATGGTGGCGATGGCTCTTAAAATTCCGTTTGATATAGTTTTTGCGTCCATGTTAGGTTGTTTTATATGCTATCCAAGTTTTTGTAGGGGGGAGGGAGGATTACTTGTTTTTAGTTAGCTCGTAAAGGCAAATGCCCGCTGATTGTGCCACATTCATACTACTATTTTTTCCAAACATTTCGATATGGCAAGTGTAATCGGCTATTTTTATGAGTCCGTCAGAAATTCCAGCATTTTCATTTCCTAAAATCAATGCCATATTTTGGTCTGGAATGGCTTCAATATTTTGAATTGGGATGCTGTCTTTGGTTATTTCCAGCGCTAATATAGTAAATCCCTTTTTCTTTAAGTCTAGAGCGTACTGCAATATGTCTTCGGTGAGTTTGTGCGGTACAGTTTTATGTGTATTTCGAGCTGTTTTTTCCATTCTTCTGGAGAACTTTGGTGTAATCCCCCCAAAAACAACTTTTGATACGCCAAAAGCATCCGCTAATCGAAAAATGGAGCCTATATTGGCTTCACTCGAAATGTGGTCGCAAAGAATGATTATGGGAAATATCTTTTCTTGAAAAGGACTGTTGTAATGTTCCAATTGCATAGTCCTTAATTTTTAAAGGCATATTGAATAATATTAGCACCCATTTGCAATGCTTTTTGTCGTATCTCCGGTGGGTCGTTATGCACGGTCTCATCTTCCCATCCATCCCCTAAATCACTCTCAAAAGTAAATAAAAGCACAAGTCTGTTTTTATCAAAAATTCCAAGTGCTTGCGGACGTTTGCCATCGTGCTCGTGTATTTTTGGAAGTCCGTTCGGGAAAGGAAATTGCTCTTTAAAAATAGGATGATCCTTCGGAATTTCTTGTAATTCTTTCTCCGGAAAAATTTTCGGAAGTTCTTTTTTTAAGTAAGGTGCCATTCCGTAGTTGTCATCAATATGAAGAAAACCACCAGAAAGTAAGTATTTTCGAAGATTTTTAGCATCCTCTTCGGAAAAAAAAACATTTCCATGTCCTGTCATATGCAAATAAGGATATTGAAAAATATCACTGCTTCCGGCTTCTACGGTTACAGGCTTGCTTTCCAAAGTGGTGTGTATGTTTTTATTGCAAAAAGCAATTAAATTAGGCAATGCCGTTGGATTGGAATACCAATCGCCACCGCCTTGATATTTAAGCAGGGCCAATTGTTGTGCACAAATATTACTTACGCTCCAGCAACAAATAAATAAAAACACCCATTTTTTCATATTCAGCTAAAATCTGTTATCGCTACGTTTAAAAGATTTCAAAATTGTAACCGGATTCCAGTAATTTTTTGTAATTCTCATGGTTGAAACGGTAATAATAAGCACCTCTTTTGGAAGAACTTTTATCTTTTTCGTTTAGTTTTTCCAATACCCCAAAGGAAAGGACTTTTTTCCTGAAATTACCTGGATCTAATTTTTTTTGAAAAATAGCTTCATAAAGGCTTTGTAATTGGGGAATAGTAAACTTTTCGGGTAAAAGTTCAAATCCGATAGGTTGATGTTTGGCTCTACGACGAAGTTTATCCAAAGCATCTTTCACCATTTGATCGTGATCAAGAACTAATTCTGGTAAGTCCTCTAATTTATACCAAAAAGCCCCGTGTTTTTCTGTAAGTTCTCGGTCGTATTCATTAATTCTAATTAAAGCAAATTGTGCTACCGAAATACAACGGGCACCTTGATCCCTATCTGCTTTTCCGTAGGTTTGGGATTGTTCAAAAAAGACATTATCCAGTCCGGTAATTTCCTTTAAAACCCGTTCTGCGGCGTGGGAGACATCTTCTTCCTCATTTACAAAACTACCGATAAGAGACCATTCACCAAGTTTGGGAGCGACGCGTCTTTTGAAAATTAGTAGTTTTAAATCACCTTGGTCAAAACCAAATACAATACAGTCTGTTGCCACAAACATTTTGGATTGCCCCTTATAAAATTCTTCGGAATGTAATGTCATTTACATTGTTTATTAAATTATTTTCATTTTATAATAAAAGTACATATCACTTTTATTATATTTGTTTTTAAAATAGTAAGATTTGAAAAATACGACGCAATCTGATAATAGGCAAAAAAACTTTTTTTATCTCGAAGGTTTTAAAAGCGAACTGACCATTGAGGCTCCCGGAAGAATTAATTTAATAGGGGAGCATATAGATTATAATGGAGGCCATGTATTACCGGCAGCCATCGATAAAAAGATAAAATTGTATTTCAGAAAGAATAATAGTGAGACTTGTACCATTTATTCAAAGAATTACGATACAAGTTTTAGTTTTAGCTTGCAAGAGGTAAAGCCAAGCGAAGAAGAATGGCAAAATTATATTTTGGGCGTTATTCATTTTATTGAAGAATTAAAACCCAATAGCGTTAACGGATTCGATTGTGTTATTGAAAGCATGCTGCCTATGGGTTCAGGACTGAGTTCGTCAGCGGCGCTGGAGTGCGGTATGGCAACTGGAATTAACGAATTATTCAATGTAAATCTTTCCGAAGAGGAGATTATTACCCTTTCACGTGACGCAGAACACACCTATGTAGGTACTAAATGCGGAATCATGGATCAGTTTTCAGTAGTTCGTGGCGTTCAAAACCATCTTATTTTGTTGAATTGTCAGAATTTGAATTACGAATTGGTAAAATCCGATTTTGAACCGTATCAATTGGTTTTATTAAACTCCAATGTATCGCATAATTTGGCAAGTAGTGAATACAACACGAGGCGACAGGAATGTGAAGATGCGTTGAAAGAGGTGAATAAAAAATATCCCCAATATAAATATTTGGTAGATGTACCGGAAGACATCATAACCGATTATCAGGAAATTCTTCCGAAGAAAACATTTAACAGGGCGCTCTACGTGATACAGGAAAACAAGCGTACACTAATGGCAGCAAATGCTTTGGAAGACGAGCTTTTTGATTTGTTCGGCGACTTACTTTATAAATCGCACGAAGGGCTTACCAATATGTATGAAGTAAGTTGCAAGGAATTGGATTTCATGGTGGATTACTCCAAAAAGTTTGATTATGTGCTGGGTTCGAGAATGATGGGCGGAGGCTTTGGCGGTTGTACAATCAATTTGGTACACCAAGATTATGTGTCTTCTTACATTGAGGAAATTTCGGAAGCATACAAAAATGAGTTCAACATCGAGTTAAGTCCGATTGAAGTAAACATTAGCAACGGCGTATCAAAAATTAAAGGATGAAACAGACAATCAACGATAAACCGCACAGAAGATATAATATTTTAACAGGGGAGTGGGTGCTGGTTTCACCGCATCGCACGAAACGTCCGTGGCAAGGTAAAAAGGACAAAAAGACCGAGCTTTCCAAAGAAACCTATGATCCAAACTGTTATTTGTGTCCAACAAACGAAAGAGCCAGTGGTGAAACAAATCCCGATTACCAAGGAACGTATTCTTTTGTAAACGATTTTGCAGCGCTTTTGCCCGATGTGGAGGAGGAAACCTATGAAAACGGACTCCTAAGAGCGCAAACAGAAAGGGGAATTTGTAAAGTAGTGTGTTTTTCGCCAAACCATGCGCTCACGCTGCCATTAATGGAAGTTGAAGATATTACTGAAGTTGTTAAACTTTGGAAAAAAGAATACAAAGAATTGGGCGGCAAGGATGGCATTAACCATGTACAGATTTTTGAAAACAAAGGTGCAGTGATGGGCTGTAGTAATCCGCATCCACATGGCCAAATCTGGTCTCAGTCTTCCATCCCGGAAGAAGTTCAGAAAAAGCAAAGCCAACAAAAAAAACATTGGGAAAAGGAGAAACGAAGTCTGTTACAGGATTACCTAGCGCAAGAATTGGAATTAAAAGAACGAATCCTTTTGGAGAACGACCACTTCGTTGCTTTAATACCTTACTGGGCGGTATGGCCTTATGAGGCTATGATTATACCAAGGAAACATTACCAAAATATTGCCCAACTTAATGAGGAGGAAGAAAAAGCATTTGCTGCTATTTTGAAGAAGCTGACTATTATGTTTGATAATCTTTTTGAAACATCTTTTCCTTATTCTTCCGGAATCCATCAGGAGCCAACGGATGGGGAGCATCACCCAGAATGGCATTTTCACATGTCTTTTTATCCACCTTTATTACGTTCCGCAGAAGTGAAAAAATTTATGGTTGGGTATGAAATGTTTGCAAATCCGCAACGGGATATTACTGCCGAATCTGCTGCCGAAAACTTAAGAAAACTACCAACGGTGCATTATTCCTTGCAATAAGTATCTTAACCGTTTAGAATTCAAATTAAAACCCGTCTTCCTTTATTGGAAGACGGGTTTGTTATTTTGATTTTTACGTTTTTAATGAGGAAAGCCCAAGCATTTTCTAATGTTTATTAATAAGAGCAACATAAAGTTTCATAACGGGGGCTTCGACTCCCGAAGCTTCGGGACAGCCTGACAAAAGGATTTTTTTAAAACCAGTAAAAAGTCATTAACCCAACTATTGTTATTGCTTAATCCGCTTATAGTTTTCAGAAAAAAGAGCATTTCCATCACTGTCTACCGTAATTTGACTGAAATAATTATTGCTTTTTTCAAGCTTAAAAGAAAACACACGCATCGTATCAATAATACGCATCATGGAAGCCGAACCGTATTCAAGGCGTTCCACCAGTTTATCTTTTGTAGTAGAATAGGAACCATAACCAAACCATTCCACAGAATCTTTTGGTACAAAGCGCGTCCACATAACTTTGTTATTTTGGTACATTTTTATTTGCCGGTAACCATCGGTGTTCTGTAAGGTGTCTGTAACCTTATTGTCATCATAAGTGTAGCGATTAACGAGTTCCCAAACACCTTCCAAAGAATTATCTGATAAATCTTTGGGACTCCCAGAGAGAAGGATAAGTGCAGAAAAAAAAACGAGTGGATAGAATAATGTTTTCATTTGTTTAATTTTTAAAGTTGTAAAAGGGGTCATCCCTGCCAATTGGTAGGTGTAAATCACCAAAAGAAATCGGTGAAGGCTCATAGGGTTGTTGCGCCGCTTTTTTGTGATATGTATAATTATATCGAATAAAAAGCAGTATTAATTTACGAATAATCAATTAATAACGGAAGAAATTTGATGATTTTTTACATGTTGAATAGAATATTGTTCCTAATTCTTAAGTGCCATAAATGTTGTTGATGGGTTGATAATAACTTTTCATAGTTTCACGGTAAGGTTTTTAGCAAAAATCCTACTTTTGTTATGTACAAATTATAAGAAAGGATATATCATGTCTGAAAAAGTTGAAAGAATAAAATGCTTAATAATTGGGTCTGGTCCTGCGGGATATACGGCAGCCATTTATGCTGCTCGAGCAGATATGAAACCGGTTATTTATACAGGATTGGAGCCCGGAGGGCAATTAACCACTACTACGGAAGTTGATAACTTTCCTGGCTATCCAGAAGGAATAGATGGTCCATCCATGATGATACAACTACAACAACAAGCGGAGCGGTTTGGCACTGAAGTGCGCATGGGAATGATTACTTCTATCGAATTGAGTGATGAAGTAGGAGGAATCCACAAGGCAGTAGTTGATAATACCACCAATATTGAAGCCGAAACGGTTATAATTTCCACGGGAGCTACAGCCAAGTATCTTGGTTTGCCAAGTGAGCAACGTTTACGAGGTGGTGGAGTGTCTGCCTGTGCAGTTTGTGATGGTTTTTTCTTTAAAGGTCAAGATGTAGCTATTGTTGGTGGTGGTGATACAGCCGCTGAGGAAAGCACCTATTTAGCAAATATTTGTAATAAAGTAACTCTTTTGGTAAGAAAAGGGGAGATGAGAGCTTCTAAAGCAATGCAACACCGAGTTAATAATACACCAAACTTGGAAGTTCGTTATTACACTGAAGTGGATGAAGTTTTAGGAGACCAAGTTGTTGAAGGTTTACGCTTGGTAAACAATCAAACGGGAGAAAAAGAAGAGATAAAAATTACCGGATTATTTATCGCTATTGGACACAAACCTAATACCGATATTTTTAAAGGTCAGCTGGAAATGGATGAAACTGGGTACATCATTACCAAAGGAAAGTCTACAAAAACCAATAAACCAGGTGTTTTTGCCAGTGGAGATGTTCAAGATAAAGAATACAGACAAGCGATTACTGCTGCTGGAACTGGCTGTATGGCCGCTCTAGACGCAGAGCGTTACTTAGCTGCTGTAGAAAGCAAAGAAGAGGTGGAGGCATAATTGTCCGCATAAATTAAATAAAAAAACCTGCAAGATTTTACTCTAGCAGGTTTTTTTTATGCTTTAAATAGATTAAGCTGGAAACTATCCTTTGGAAATATCCCCAGAGCCTGAAACTTTACTATCCTCTTTTGTTGGATTTCCGTAGTAATCAATATCTCCAGAGCCTGAAACACGGGCTCTAAGCATACCGTCGCAATGTACCTCAATATCTCCAGAGCCAGAGATGCTAGCATCTACGTTTACGGCTTTTAATCCTTTGGAATCGATGTCCCCAGAACCTGAAATACTGCATTCGTAATCGGTTGTTTTTCCGCTTAGTTCAATATCTCCAGAACCTACCAAGCTACTTTTTACAGAAGTCGCCTCTACGCTAAGCGTAACATCACCAGAACCTGTAAGACTGGTTTTAAAATTGTTTGTCTTTATTGTGCTTTTAGAAACCACATCCCCAGAACCCGACAAGGAAACGGCATCTAAACTTTCAAAGGGCACTACTACCAATATTCCCTTGTTATAGCTCGGCTTTAATTCGTATCCTTCCTCGGTTTTGATTATAAGTTCTCCGTTTTTTACCTCGGTGATAATATGTTTAATCAAATTTTCTTCCGCAGAAATGCTTATGTTTCCTTCTTTGCCGCCAATTAAATCTACATCAAAAGAGCCAGCTACGCTTACTTCGCTATAATTTCCTACACTTCTTTCAACCGTAGTTTTGTTCCCGTTTCCTTTCACTTTCTTTCCGCCCCACCATTGTGCATTTAAGGCAGAAAAACTGAGTATGGCCAAGCCGATTGTTATTAGTTTTTTCATTTTTTATAATTTGTTGGTTATACTTATAATTTCACTTTAGATGCTAACAGTTTCATGGTATAAACTATCAACTTGGTTTATATATCTTCCAACTGAAGTTTACATTCTCTTAACTGAAAGTTACTTTTTAACAACTTTGTTTATTAATCGGGCAACTTCATTTATATTTCTTCCTACTGAAGTTTACTTTCTCTCAACTTAACGTTACTTTTTAACAACTTGACTCAAAAAACAGCTAACTTGATTTATAATTCTTCTTACCGGATTTTACTTTCTCTTAACTGAGATTTACTTTTTAACAACTTTACTTGTGGTTTTTCCTTCTGAAATTTACTTTCTATAAAAACTCACCCCGCCGTAATCGGTGGAAATACTAACTTGATTTTTACCTTTACTTCCGTAATAGCCTTCGTAATAATTATCTGTTGATTTTTGTCGCTTAATGGTGTAGTTAAAGTCGGTATCACCACTAAGGCCTGCATATTCCAAATCTATTTTGAAATCGAAATGGTAATTGCTATTGTAACCGACTTTAATACCGGTGTAATCACTTTTTATCTGAAGGTCTCCTGCGTCTGCTGCCATTTCTTCAATTCGTATGGAACCATAATCGGAAGTTACATTTACATTGCCATGGACCGTACCGAAGCGTGTGGTTAGATAATCACCTGAACCACTAATATTGTTCGCTTTTTCAATTTTAATACTTCCGTAGTCACAGGTATATTCCACATTTTTAGCTCTTTTTACTTCAGAATTGGTGTAGTCGGCATTAAGTGTAAGATTGCCCACTTCATTGATTTCAAAAGAGGAATAATCAGCATTAATTTTACCGCTCTTCATAAATTCTATGGTAGATTTAGAGGTGTAATCAAACTTTAAAGAATTGTTTTCAGCATGAAGACTTCCAATTTCTAGTTTTCCATAGTCGCATCGAATGTTCGCCACGCCTTTGCTTTCATCCAAATAAATCCCGCCATAATCGTTATTGAGGTCTAATGTATTGCCTACAGGAACTTTTACGGTGTAATTTATTTCCATGCTTACATTGTTATTGCCCCAACTCCAGCCACTTTTTTCGAAAATGGTTTTAGCAGATACCAAATTGCTACTTCCTTGAAATTCAACATTTATCTCATCCAGCTTTTTCTGTGCTTTATCTTCGTTATTGCTGTTTGTTTTTATGTGAACTTCTATAACTGTTCTGTTTTCCGTCCACGAGGTGATGTAAAGATTCCCGTAACTGTTATTTAGTTTTAAAAGTGCATTCGGACTCACTTTAAACTCTTTTTTTATCTTTTTCTCCTTGGTGTATTTGCCATTCCAGCCAGGGCCAGATGCAACACTAAGTAAGGGAATACAGATGAAAAGTAATACGATTTTATATAATTTGATTTTCATTATTTGAGGTATTTAAATTTTTAACTTCTTCTATTTGGTCTAAAACGTCTTCTAATAAACTTATTCGGGTTTGAAAATTGATAATCATGGCATGCAGTATTTTCTTGCTATTACCATCATTTGCCAAGTCTTCTTCTAACTTTTTGTAGTCTTTTTCAAGTTTTTGAATTTGCAACATGGCATCTGAAACAATTTTTTTGGTTTCTGGAGTGGATTCTGCTTCAATCTTCTCCATTTCTTCACTAATAATAGAAGCGAAGTAAAATTGTGTTTTCTGTACCTCAGTAGGTTCTTCCGCGATAGCGTTCACTGCATCAGTTGGGCTTTTAAAGAATTGTATTCCAACAATCATTAAAACTACGACGGAAGCTGCTATGGAAAGCCATACCCATTTGTTGCTGCCATTTTTCTTAATTGTATGTTTGTTATTTTTGTTTGCTTCTAACTTTTCCAAGAATCTATTTTCGTGTCCGGTATTGGGAACTTCGTTGTCCCATTGGCCTTCGAGCTTTTCAAATAGTTCTTCTATATTGTCTTTTTTCTTCATCTCATCAAAAAATTATAAATCATTGATTCGTTTTTTTGTTTATCAAACTGCACGGATTTTACTTTTGTTCAAGGCTTTTCAAAAGCCTCGGCTTGTAATTTTTGCCGCAAACTTTCTTTTGCCCTCGAAATTGTGGTCCTACAATTTGCATAGCTTACTTGCATAATATCTCCTATTTCTTCATAATCGTATCCCTCGATTAAGTAGAGGGTTAAAGCAATTCTGTAATTGTCCTTCAGCATATTCATGGTCTGCAACACTTTTTGAGCCTTTATGTTGGTCAACTCATAATCAGGTTCAACTTCATCTTTGTCTTCAACCCTATACATTACATCATCCAGCGGAATATTGTTTTGGTTTTGTTTTCTATAATGATGAATGCTGTTGTTAATTACAATACGTTTCAACCAAGCACCAAATGTAACTTCAGCTTTAAAGCTATCGAGCTTTGTAAATGCGTTTAAAAATGATTCTTGCATTACATCTTCAGCTTCAAAAGAATCTTTTACAATTCGTAGGGCAGTGTTGTACATTGCTCTGTAATAACGATTGTAAATCTCCATTTGGGCAGCTTGTTTTCCTTGCCTGCACAAAACCAATAGTTGATCAGTATGTAATTCTTGTTGGCTCAAAAAGGTATTCTTTATACTAAAGATAACGTTTGCTAAAGATTGTTACAGTTTTTTATTTTTTTAATAAAAATTTTGCTGAAATAGAATACATGGAAACCAATCATGCTCTAAATAATATTTGTTCATTTTTTCCATTGATGAAAAAACGAACCAAATCCCGAAGCTTCGGGACTAGGCTTGCTATAAAAACATAAGAAAATACTACAGAACCCTCCGCCACTGATAAAAATAACTCGCCCTTCCTACGGTCGGTCTCAAACAGATTTTTATCATTTGTCCATACTGCTTCCTTGATTTTCAATATTTTTATAGACAGGCCAAAACAAACCTCAACAGTAAAAAAAACTATAACACATATCTCCTTTGTACCCAAATGATACTTTGTCAAAAATATTTAGGATACTATTTCTTTGAAACGTAAACTGTTTGAAACTGTTGATGATAGAGCAAAAAAAATCCCATAAGCTTCTGCCTATGGGATTCTGTAAATTGTATTTGTATTGAATTTCCGTTAATCTTCGTCTTCTTCGTCTTGATTTTCGGGAATTTCCATTTCGTCGGAATTGATGTCTTCGCTATTGTCAAAATCATCGTCCTCTTCATCGAAGTTTTCCATGGTATTTGCCAATCGGGTACTAACTTTCACTAAGTAAATCGTATCTTCTGTACGAACTTCCACAGCTTCTACCGTTTCATTGTTGGCGTTTTTAAACTTAATGATGTCATCATCGCCATATCCGTCGGGATACTTTTCCACAAGCATCGTAAGGATTTCATTGGTTAATTTTTTGTAATCTACTATTACACGTCTCATATAGTTGATAATTATATTCGGTTATCTAGTAATTTATGGAACTTATTAAATGACCTATTTTGATGGAATAAATATATATGAATATTTTTTTTCGGCAATTACATATCTAATAAATATGCAAAAATTAATGGCGCTACAATGGTGGCATCCGATTCTATGATAAACTTAGGCGTATCGATGTCTAATTTACCCCATGTAATTTTCTCATTTGGTACGGCCCCAGAATACGAACCATAACTCGTTGTAGAATCTGAAATCTGACAAAAATAGCTCCAGAAAGGAGTGTCTTCCATTTCCATATCTTGATACAGCATTGGTACCACACAAATAGGAAAATCTCCAGCAATTCCTCCACCAATTTGGAAGAAACCAACTCCATTTTCAGAATTTTTTGTGTACCAATCAGCTAAATAGCCCATATATTCAATACCGCTTTTTACGGTGGAGGCTTTTAACTCGCCTTTCATCACATAAGAAGCAAAAATGTTACCCATAGTACTGTCTTCCCAACCAGGAACAACAATTGGTAAATTCTTTTCGGCCGCAGCGTACATCCAAGAATCTTTAAGATCGATTTCGTAGTATTCTTCTAAAACTCCTGAAAGCAACATTTTATACATGAATTCATGTGGAAAATAGCGTTTACCATTCGCCTCAGCGTCTTTCCATATCTTATAAATATGTTTTTGCAGTCTTCTAAAAGCTTCCTCTTCAGGAATACACGTATCTGTAACCCTGTTTAATCCTTTTTCGAGTAAATCCCATTCTTCTTTAGGCGTAAGGTCACGATAGTTTGGTACTCTTTTGTAATGTGAGTGTGCCACTAGATTCATGATGTCTTCCTCTAAATTGGCGCCAGTACACGAGATTATCTGTACTTTGTCCTGACGAATCATTTCAGCAAAAATCTTTCCCAGTTCTCCAGTACTCATCGCCCCGGCAAGGGTGACCATCATTTTAGCGCCGTTTTCCAATTGGTCTTCGTAGCCTTTGGCAGCATCTACCAAAGCAGCCGCATTAAAATGCAAGTAATATTTTTCTATAAAGTTGGAGATAGCTCCTTTATTCTTCGTCATCGTCGTCTATGTTTTTAGAGTTTGCGTACTTAAATTTATAAGCTAACATTTTATAATACAACTTTGCAGCTAGAAAATCAGAAGATTTTTCATTTTCATTTGGACAAAGCTCTACAATATCAAAGCCAACTACATTTTTCTTTTTGAAAACTTTTTTCAGGTATTCCAACGTTTCATACCAAAGCATTCCGCCCGGTTCTGGAGTTCCTGTTGAAGGAAGAATAGACGGATCGAACGCATCCAAATCGATTGTTATGAAAACATTTTCTGTCATTTGATGAATGGAATCATCTACCCAATCGTCGCTTCGATTAATATCTTCAGCAAAGTAGGTTTGATCTTCTATCATGTTATCCAATTCCGAAACATCCATACTACGGATTCCCACTTGGATAAGCTTTGTTTTCTGACTGGCTTCATACACGGCACAAGCGTGGTTACATTTAGAGCCTTCGTATTCCTCTCGCAAATCGGCGTGTGCATCGATTTGTAAAACGGTAAGATCGTCAAAACTTTCAGCGAAAGCACGTATGGAACCTATGGAAATAGAGTGTTCGCCACCAAAAAGGGTAACAAACTTATCTTGTTTTATATAATTTTTAGTGATTTTATGTACCGCTTCTACCATTTTTTCAGGAGAGCTGTTTTCGGTAACAGGGGGAGCTAAGTACACGCCTTTTTTATAAGGTTCACTTTTGGTTTCAATATCGAAAAGCTCCATATTTTCAGATGCTTCCAAAAAAGCCTTTGGGCCTTTATCGGCACCTTTTTGCCATGTGCTCGTACCATCATAGGGCACGGGAATAAGCACTACACGGGCATCGTCTATACGAGCGTATTTCTCAGGAATTCCGGCATAATTTTTTTTACTCATAGCCTAAAATTTTTAAAAAGTCGTTTGCAGTTTGTTGTTCAGAAAAAAGTTTAGTGGTAATATTCCCTTCATCATCTTTATCTATTAAGACATGTTTTGGAGAAGGAATTAAACAGTGTTGTAGTCCGCCAAAGCCACCAATGGTTTCTTGATATGCTCCAGTGTTGAAAAACCCAATATAAAGCGGTTTAGTTCTGCTGTATTTTGGTAAATAAATAGCGTTCATGTTTTGCTCAGAATTGTAATAATCGTCGCTGTCGCAGGTAAGACCGCCCAACAAAACCCTCTCGTACTCATCGTTCCAACGGTTTATGGCCAACATGATAAAGCGTTTGCTTATCGCCCAACTATCTGGTAGGGTAGTGATGAAAGAAGAATTAATCATATTCCATTTCTCCCTGTCGTTCTGCTGCTTTTGGTATAACACTTCATAAATGGCACCACCACTTTCTCCAACGGTAAAACTACCGAACTCAGTAAAAATATTTGGTACAGGCACATCTGCTTCCTCACAGGCAGTTTTAATCTGAAAAATGATTTCGTTGATCATGTATTCATAGTCATATTCAAATGCCAACGAATTTTTAATAGGAAAACCACCACCTATGTTTAAGGAATCTACCGTCGGACAAATTTTACGTAATTGGATATACACTTTTAAACATTTTAAAAGCTCATTCCAATAGTAAGAAGTGTCCCTAATTCCCGTATTTATGAAAAAATGAAGCATTTTTAGGTTCACTTTTTCGTTGTCTTTGATTTCCTTGTTGTAAAACGGAACTATATTTCTATAACCAATTCCCAATCGACTTGTATAAAACTCGAATTTTGGCTCTTCTTCCGAAGCAATTCTAATCCCCACGTTAAAAGGTTCATGAATGGCTTCATCCAAAAGGTTTAACTCTTCGTAATTATCAATTATAGGAATACATTTTTTATGGGAACCGTTAATCAATTCTGCAATATTTTCAATGTATTTATCCCTTTTAAAACCGTTGCAAATTACGTAGTTGTCTTTAGTAAGCTTTCCTTTTGCAATTAAACTTTTAACAATATCGATATCAAAAGCAGAAGAGGTTTCAATATGGATATCATTTTTTAAGGCCTCGTTTAGAACATGACTAAAATGAGAGCTTTTCGTGCAATAGCAATAGTGATAATCTCCTTTGTAATCATGCTTTTCAATAGCATTTTTAAACCAATATTGTGCCTTCTTTATATTGTCGGAAATTTTTGGCAAGTACGTGAATTTCAAGGGAGCCCCATATTTTTCAACCAGATCCATAAGATCTATATCATGGAACTTTAATTGATCTTCTTCTAGTGTAAACTCCTCTTGTGGGAAATAGTAGGTTTGATCTATAAGATCGAAGTACTTCGTCTTCATAGTTGCTTTTTTGTAATTATAAAAAAATGATATTTATTTTAAATTAAATTTTTGTTATAAATAACATTTTTTAATCAAATACGTAGATAGGCGGGGAGGAATGCTATAGTTTGTACAGCACTTTTTTTAATAATTTCTTCGGAAGTTAAATTTAAGAACCGAGATCTCGTTCTGCGAGATACGTACAAATACGACTTCCTGATATCTGTAAACACGGCGTTTAAAAAACAGCTCATTAAATTCTTTAAAATACAGTAACAAAAGTCACTATTTTTTTTAAATACACAAGAAAAAAAATTATTTTTTGTAGTGTTCTAAAGATTTGAAAAGTAGTTCTTTACCAACAGTAACATCCAGCTTGGGCCTTCCAATGTCTTCCAAAAGCACAAAATTTACATTTCCGTGGGCATTTTTCTTATCAAATTTCATCAATTGAATAATGCTCTCCATGTCTGCTTGACTAATATCCACCTTGTCAAAATAATTAAGAAAAGTAGTTTTAATAGTTGCTAGTTTTTCCTTCGGAAAGTTTAAGAGTTCAGCAGAAAGAAAGGTTTCCATAATCATTCCAATGGCAATAGCCTCTCCATGTAAAAGTTTGTTTTTATCTGAAGATTGTAAGAAATAAGATTCTATAGCATGCCCAAGAGTATGGCCGTAATTTAAAATTTTTCGCAATCCATGTTCTCTTGGATCTTCTGTAACCACTTCATTTTTTATAACTACAGAGCGATGAATTAGGCTGTCTAAATCTTCAGGGGTCAGCGCATCTAATTTTTGTAGCTTTTCCCAATATACTTCATCATATATGAGTCCGTGTTTAAGCATTTCTGCCAATCCGCTTCGAAGTTCGTTGGGAGGCAAAGTTTCCAAATATGCGGTATCAATCAATACCATCATCGGATTGATAATAACCCCAACTTGGTTTTTTAACGGACCTAAATCTACGCCTGTTTTTCCACCAACCGAGGCATCTACCATAGCAAGTAGGGTAGTGGGAATGTTTAAAAAGTCGATTCCGCGCATGTACGTGGCTCCTACGAAACCGCCAAGATCCGTAACAACACCGCCACCAAGATTTATCAATAGTGATTTACGATCACCTCCTAGTTCAGAAATAATACTCCAAACCTCACTGCATGTTTCAATTTGTTTTTGCTCTTCCCCAGCTTCAATTTCAATAATCTCAATATCATAGGTATTTTCTAGCTTCCCCAAAAAGTTAGGCAAACAATGTTTGTGAGTGTTTTCATCAACTAGGATAAATACTTTGGAATAGTTTTTTATTTCAAGGTGATTGTTGAGTTCCTGATAGGATTTTTCATTGAAATGTAATTGACAACCGTGGCTGGAAATGGATGTAAGCATGCTGTTTTATTGAAGTTTTTATTTGAACCTGAGTTCGATTTTTATAATAAAGTCAAAATTAATAAAAGTATTTGGTTAGAAGGTAGGTTTTCTAAGGGATAGCGAGCTATTTATTGAAAACTTAAAGCTGGCGACAAGTATTTTTGTTAAAAAAATCAAATCTTATCGATTTTATTTAACGATATATTGAAGTTTTTTAACACCTGACTCTCGGATATTTCAATGAAATAAGTCTCATAACTCACTACCCAAAAGCGTTTTAACAAAGTTGAAATAAGCAATCTCAGGTTTAAGACAAAATAAAGAGAATTTGTTGTAAAAATATATATTTTCGAAAAGTATATTTGCAAAAATTTTAGGAGCATATTGAATGAAGAACTTTTTTGATAACACAGAGATCGCTTTTAGACTGAAAAGCGATGCTGAGCTTGATAGAGCCTACTTTTTGTTTAAGATGATAGCACACCAACCTTTGGTTAAAATTGGAACAGCTATGACCAATTTCGCGATAAAAGCGCATTTGCCAGTAGATGGTTTGATTAGAGCAACGGTTTTTGATCATTTTTGCGGAGGAGTAAGCGAATTGGATTGTATGAAAACAGTTGATGCCCTTTACACGGCAGGAGTATGCTCCGTTTTGGATTATTCCGTGGAAGGAAAAGAAACTGAAGAACAGTTTGATGCCGTAGTGGCACGAACTCTCAAGCTTATCGATTTTGTGAATGAAAAGGAAGCTATCCCATTTGCGGTATTTAAACCCACGGCCATGGGACGTTTCGATTTATACGTAAAAGTAGGAGACGGTTCGAAGCTTACAAGTGAGGAAGAAGCGGAATGGGAGCGTGTTGTGAACCGTTTTAATACCGTTTGTAAAAAAGCGCATGAACTCGGAGTTTCCCTTCTCATTGATGCGGAGGAAAGTTGGATGCAAAAAGCTGCCGATAGTATTGTTGATGAGATGATGATGAAGTACAATAAGGAAAAGGCAGTGGTTTTCAATACGCTTCAAATGTACCGATGGGACCGCATGGAATATTTGGAGAGACTTCATAAAAAAGCGAAAGAAGAAGGCTTTATTATTGGTATGAAGCTCGTTCGCGGTGCGTATATGGAAAAAGAAAACGACCGCGCTGAAGAAATGGGGTATCAAACGCCTATCTGTGAATCTAAAAAGGCTACAGATGATAACTTCAATAAAGGAGTTCGCTACATGATGGATAATTTAGATATTATGGAGCTCTTCTTGGGAACTCATAATGAAGAAAGTACCTTATTGGTGTTGGAGTTGATGGAAGAAAAAGGAATTTCTAAGGATGATAACCGTATATGGTTCGGACAGTTATATGGAATGAGTGATCACATAAGTTACAATCTCGCACATAAAAAGTATCACGTTGCCAAGTATTTACCATTCGGACCTGTACGCGATGTAATGCCTTATCTAATACGCCGTGCAGAGGAAAATACTTCTGTGGCTGGGCAAACTACAAGGGAGCTAACCTTATTGGCCGCTGAGCGCAAGCGTAGGAAAATGTAACTTTACCTTATCTCCGCTAAAAGGGATATTCATTATCTTAAATTATAAAAAAAGGGTTGACCGAATTTAAATCGATCAACCCTTTCTTCATTGCGTCTGTTGAGTTCGTAATTTTTTATAAACGTCGAACTTTATCAATTCCGTTTATCTTTTTCAAGTTCTCCAATAATTTTTTCAGAATCGTTTTATTCTTCACTTCCAACGTGATTTTTCCTGAAAAAACGCCTCCTTCTGTTTCAAAATTAATGTTTTTCATGTTTACGTGCATGTTGTTGGAAATTACTTTGGTAACATTACTTACCAGTCCGAGGTTATCAATACCGTCAAGTTTTATAACTGCCGTAAACTCCTGTTGGGTAGAATCTATCCATTTTGCCGAAATTATACGGTAGGCATAATTAGATTGCAGTGTAATAGCATTCGGGCAGTTTTTACTATGAACTTTAATACCTTCATTCACCGTGATAAAACCAAAGACTTCATCGCCAGGAATCGGACTACAGCAATTGGAAAATTTATAATCTAATTTTTCTTCCTCCTTACCAAACACCAATTGATCGTAATTGGTGGTAATCTCTTCCTTATTAATTTCTTCGGAAGATGCTTGCTTACGCATCTTATTTTTAAAGAAATTGATGAAGGTGTTGTTTCTCGAACCGGCAAAGTCCTTCAACATTTGGTTATCAATAGTACTGATGCCCACGCGATAGAAAAGGTCTAAACTCGTTTTCAGTTTAAAATAAACCACTAAATCGTTCACTATTTTTTCATTAAGTGTAATCTTTAGTTGTTTAAGTTTTCTGCGGAGAATTTCTTTTCCTTCTTCTGCAATTTTCTTTTTCTCTTCTTTGAGGGAAGATTTTATTTTTGCCCGTGCTCTGGCTGTCGTAGCGTAATCGAGCCAGTTATTGTTGGGCTTGGAGCTTTCTGAAGTAATAATTTCAACTTGGTCTCCACTTTTTAATTCTCTACTTAACGGCACTAATTTTCCGTTTACCTTGGCGCCTCGAGTTTTCAAACCAATTTCGGTGTGAATGCTGAAGGCAAAATCCAATGGTGTGGCTCCTTTGGGCAAGGATTTCAATTCTCCTTTTGGGGTAAATACAAATATTTCTTGCGAATAGAGGTTTAACTTGAATTCTTCCACAAAATCCACAGCGTTTCCATCAGCGTTTTCCAGTGCTTCCTGCAAGCGGTTGAGCCACATTTCAATTCCCTGTTCTTTCTGGTCGCCGTGTTTGTATTTAAAGTGGGCTGCGTAGCCTTTTTCTGCAATTTCGTGCATTCGCTCACTGCGTATTTGAACTTCCACCCAGCGGCCTTTCGGACCAATAACGGTGATGTGCAAAGCTTCGTACCCCGTAGTTTTTGGAGATGAAATCCAATCCCGTAATCGGGTGGGGTTGGGGCGGAAGTGATCCGTAACAATGGAATATATTTTCCAAGCTAGAAATTTTTCATTTTCCCGATCACTTTTATAAATAATACGGATGGCAAACTTATCGTAAACCTCATCGAAGCTAACGTTTTGCGATTTCATTTTTCTTCGGATGGAGAAAATCGATTTTGGACGACCCTTAATAACATAATTTAATCCTTCAACATCCAAACTTTCTTTTATAACGTTGCTGAATGATTCGATATAAGCCTCTTGATCTTCCTTGCTTTCCCTCATTTTTCCTAAGATGTCGTTGTAAACATCAGGTTCGGTATATTTAAGACCAAGATCTTCCAGTTCGGTTTTAATGTTATAAAGGCCGATTCTGTGGGCTAGGGGAGCGTAGATATAAAGTGTTTCCGAAGCTATTTTCACCTGCTTATGGTCGGCCATGGAATCCATGGTTTGCATATTGTGCAAGCGATCGGCTATTTTAATTAGGATAACCCGAACATCATCATTTAAAGTAAGAAGCATCTTCCTAAAATTCTCTGCCTGAAGGGAAATGTCCTGTTCCGAAGTCATTTGGGAAATTTTGGTAAGACCGTCCACAATACGGGCAACGGTTTCACCAAAAAGACGTTCCATATCTTCTAGCGTGTAAGAAGTATCTTCAACTACATCGTGCAACAGGGCTGCCGCAATAGCGGTTGCGTCCAAACCAATTTGTTGTGCCACAATCTTGGCAACCGCAATAGGGTGGAAAATGTAGGCCTCGCCACTTTTTCTTCGCTGGTCTTTATGTGCATCCACAGCGGTATCAAACGCTAAACGGATGAGTTTTTTATCCTCATCGGAAAGTGTTTGATAACTTATGCGAAGCAATTCTTTGTATTGCCTTGCTATCTGTTTATTTTCTTTTTCAATGTCGAGTACCTTCATATACTAAAAATAAGCTAATCTTTATAATTTGACAACAAAATCCGTGCCTTATATAAGGCTGATTGGTTGGATTGTTTAGCTATTTACCGATATGTAAGCTAAATTATAAATTCAGCTTTTAGCGCATCAAGATTTCTTTAAATTTCGATAGCGTTGCAATAGAGGAGGGTGCGAATAATGCACGAAAACATAGGAAGGATGGGGCGTAAGGTTGCTTAAACTATTTTTTGAAAGCTTTTTTAAAGCATTAACCAAGGGTTGAGCGGCATAGGTGTGTTTAGCAAAATCGTCTGCCTGATATTCAAATTTCCTTGAAAAATAGTTCATTATGAGTCCGGTGATCTGGGAAATCGGACTGTAAAGAATG
The DNA here is from genome assembly GCF_023721415.1 of Galbibacter mesophilus. Classification (GTDB taxonomy): domain Bacteria; phylum Bacteroidota; class Bacteroidia; order Flavobacteriales; family Flavobacteriaceae; genus Galbibacter; species Galbibacter mesophilus. The sequence continues at coordinate 514,757 of NZ_JAMQVC010000002.1, forward strand.
CCAAAAGCAATCAAACCAGCATGAAAACTAGGCTGGGAAACACCAATGGCGAGTGATAGCGCTGGAATATTGATGAAAAGTGATAAGATGTATAACGTTAGACCCGTAAGCAATACGGAAGTAATAATGTTGAAAATGATATGCTTCTTTTTGTAATGCCCAACTTCGTGTGCCAAAACAGCCACAATTTCTTCGTCTTCCAAATCGTTTATCAATGTATCGAAAAGGGTGATGCGCTTTTGTATTCCGAAGCCAGAAAAATAGGCATTTGCTTTTGTGGAGCGTTTAGAACCATCAATAACAAAAATATTTTCCAATTGAAAACCTACCTTTGCGGCGTAATTTTCGATATTGGTTTTAAGACTTCCGTCTTCCAAGGGTGTTTGTTTATTAAACAATGGTACAATCAGCTTGCTGTAAAACATGTTCATGAAGATTGTAAATACAGCTACAAGCGCCCAAGCATAGATCCAAAACTTTTCGCCTGCTAACTGGTAAAAAAGGATAATGAGCGATAAAATACCGCCACCCAATACGGTCATCATCAACCATCCTTTAAGTTTGTCTAGAAAAAAAGTCTTTTTGGTTGTTTTATTAAAACCAAACTTTTCCTCGATTACAAAAGTGTGATAGTATGAAAATGGTGTGGTTAAAATATCGCTTGCAAAAGTTATTATTCCGAAGAAAACCAATGCAATTACAATTTCATTACTGCTGATGTTTCGTGCTATTTCATCCACATATTCAAAGCCATCTAAAAAGAAAAATCCAAGCGTTAGCGCTAAAGAAAACAATGAACTGATGTTCGAGAACTTATAATTGGTTTTTTTGTAGGCTCGTGATTTTTTGTATTCTGCTTCATCATACACATCCTCCAGTTCGCTGGGAATAGGTTTATCGAAATTTTTAGCGTTCAAACTATCCAGAACTTTATCTAAGATAAAATCAAGGACGAGAATTGCTATAATGATATAAAACAAGGTTTGTGGGGTCATGTTGCTATTATATAAGAAATCCGACTTCTAAACGCTGTTCAAAAGTCGGATTAAATTATGAATTAAAAAATTTTTTCAAAGACAATTAGCTCTATGCTACACTTACGGGCTTAGCGGTTTCTTTAAGCCTTTGTCGTATATCACTCAATTTTTGATCCACTAAAAGTTTTCCGTCTCTAAAAACTTCTTTAAGTTCACCTTTCTTTTCCTCATCCCAAGTAACTTGATCATATAATTGGTATGAGCCATTTTCCAGTTTGATATTTAATAATCCTTTAGCAGATTTTTTGGTACCGTCATCGGTAACAGGGTCTTTATAGATTTCCCGGCCTTCGCCATTTACCTCACCATAAGTGGCTTTCATGGCAAAACCGAAGGTATCTCTTGTATTGTATTGATAGGTGTAAGAGCCAATACCGAGCACGACATTGGTAGATGCAAACCCTTTTTTCTTTAGGTTTTCGCAAATATTTTTAGCTCTTTCTATAGTAATACTGTCACCATAAATAGCACCGATATGACTGTCTAACTCCATATATCCCTTATCGTTCACATTTCCGCCAAATAGGTCCCAAAGCAATTCGATGACTCCTTTTTGCTCTTCCACTGATTTACCGTTGGGGTTCCCGCAAATTATTTTCACAGGATCACCACTATCGGGTCTTATAACAACCTTACCATCCCTCGCTAAAACTTCATTTTTAAGATTAGGTAGGTATTCGGTAAGAACCTTCCATAAATCCCAAGTGTCTGATACAATGGAAACTATTCCGTTAGGGTACACTTCCGTAATAAGTCTTTTAAAAGTTTCTTGCTCTCCCATATTCGTTCCCATGCACATCACAGAGTGTTCCGTAGCGGCTACGGAACCGCCAACAAGTTCTTTCTCTGCATTTGCATTGTAATAAGTTTCCAAAAAGTCGACAGCGGGAATTGTGTCAGTGCCAGTAAAACTAAGTAAATGTCCGGCCGCACTGGTTAAAGCTGCTTCCAATCCAGCCATTCCTCTCATAGAAAAATCGTGTCCCTGCCAATCTACAAATTCTGGAATGGAAGATGTTTCTTCAGCATATCTATCTAAAACGTTGCGATATTGTTTTGCGATAGTTGCAGAATTACATGGCAACCAAATAGTGGTAGATAATAATGTTTCAAAATAATTAGTCAGCCAGAAAAATTCTGGAAGGGTATTATACATGGTGAACATAGGAACACGCACGGGCACAGAGGATCCTTCTGGAAGAGCTTTAAACACCATGGGTATAAAGCCCAAATCGTGCAGTGCCTCAATATGTGCAATGCCTACTGCATTTTCTCCAAGATAATTATTGATTCTTTTACTGTATTTTCCACAGATTACTTCTTTGGGCTGATTAAAAAAGTTATCTCGAAAATCTTCAATGATATATTTTTTGATGAAATATTGCAATCCGAAGAATACAACTTCTTCAATACCCTCAATTCTACTTTTTCTAGGAGTCCAATTGGAGTAAACTAAGGTTGTATTTTCTGGGTATTGTCTTCTGTGGTCAATTTTATAACCGTCGGTGTATAATAATGGATTCATAATTTATTATTTTAGGATAGTTTCTAATTGTATTTGTTGTAAAAAGCTTTGCTCATCAAGTGTTTTGAAAGAGTCTGTTGTGAAAATTTTTGTAAAGTGTTTTTCAAGTTCAGAAAAACCCTTGCTGAAAATACCGTGACTTACTGCTAAATACAATTCCCCAGCATTTTTATTTTTGAGTTCATTGGCAAGTCCGATAAAAGTACCGCCGCCGTCACAAATATCATCAACTATGAGGCAATCCTTTCCATGCAGGTTTTCTTCATACACTTTAAAACCGGATAATTGACCTGTTTTAACATCTCGGGATTTTGAACATTCCACAACCTCATAATGCTTAAGAAAAGATGCCACTTTATGAATTTTTTTCAAAGCTCCGCCATCAGGGGAAATCAGCAGAGTATTGGGAGATAAATTTTCCATCACCTTTTGTATGAAATGGTGATTATCTATAACAGCACATTGGTTCAAAAGCGCTGGGGTTACTTCTGAATGCGGGTCAAAAACAGCCACACTTAATAAGTTTAAACTATTTATTAAATCAGCATAAACTTTTACTGTCAAAGGTTCGCCGTTAACCATAAGTCGGTCTTGGCGTGCACCAGGAAAATAGGGGATAAAGGCTTTTATTCGACTTACACCCATATTTTTAAGAGCGTTTACTGCTACTAGTAAAATCCCCATATCATTAAAACTACCAATTCGGTGTGTGATTAAAACGGTTTCCTCATTTGGAATCTGGCTGCTAATTTTAATGTGAGGTTCACCTCCATGGAAGGTAAAAGAATCATAAACTACGGTATTCTGAGTTCCGTACGGTGCAAATTTTGGATCTAGGTTGAGTATCATAATGCGTAATATTTACACAAATATAAGTTTTAAATTTAATGCAACAAATAAATTTGTGTTTTTTTTACGCAAACTTAATTTCGAAATGAAATCCCTTCTCTTCTAATTCGTTGTATTTTCGCTTATTAAATTTAAAAAGCTTTGCTGGACGTCCGCTGGAAGGTTTGTAAGATTTATCGGTTTCTTCTAAAACGCCAAAACTCAACATTTTTTTTCTGAAATTTCGCCGATCGATTGATTTATCCAGTATGGTTTGATAAAGTTTTTCAAGATCTGAAAAAGGAAATTCTTTATTCAACAATTCGAAACCGATTGGTTGATAGTGTATCTTGCTCTTCAATCTTTCCAGTCCTTTTTTAACAATTTCTGGGTGATCATAAGCAAGTGGAGGTAGTTCTTTAATAGAGAACCACTTGGCATCACTTGCGTCTGTAGCTGCTTTCAAGACATAATTCTTTGGATTTATAAGCGCCATATACGAAACAGAAATCACTCTCCCTCTCGGATCACGGTTAATGCTTCCAAAGGTGAAAAGCTGCTCTAAGTAATTAGGGTTAACGCCGGTTTCTTCATTCAATTCGCGAGCAACACCAGTTTGTAAATCTTCTTCATCTTTAAGAAATCCACCTGGAAGTGCCCATTTGTTTTTTTCAGATCCATATTTTTGTTGGATAAGAAGAAGTTCGAGTTCATTTCCGGTATATCCAAAAACAACTGCATCCACTGCAACCTTTATATGTTGATTCACTTTCATACAATGTGTGTGTTTTACACAAAAGTAAAAAACGAATTGGTTTAAAAGTTTTTTCGGAAGATAATTGTAGGAAAATTACAAGCTTCGCTGTCTTTTCGCCTCAAAAATAATGATTGCTGCGGAAACAGAAACGTTCATAGAATCGATTTCACCTTCCATAGGGATAATAATGTTTTGATCGGATGCCTGCAACCATTCTTCAGAAAGACCAGTGGCCTCTGTACCCACCACGATGGCAGAAGACTTTTTATAATCTACAGAAGTATAATTTACGGAGGCTGTTAAGGCGGCACAATTAATTTGGATATTTCTTTCTTTAAAAAAATCAATAATTTCCGAAGTGCTGCCCGTGGCGATATTATTTGTGAAAATACACCCAACACTAGACCGAAGGATATTCGGATTGTAAAGATCGCTTTTAGGGTTGGCAATAATTACAGCATCTAAATTGGCGGCGTCGGCGGTGCGGAGGAGGGCGCCAATGTTGCCTGGTTTTTCAGGTGCTTCGGCTACTAAAATAAGTGGATTCTCATTATGGAATTGTAATTCCTTCAACGAATGATTTTTACTTTTGGCAACGGCAATAATTCCTTCCGTAGTCTGGCGATAGGCCAGTTTTTGATAGACTTCTTTGGATATTTTAATGACTTCGGGCTTGTCTTTGCTTTTCAATAGCTGAAAAACTTCTGTTTCCGATATAATATCCGGTGAAAAGAGCAGTGTTTCCAATTGGTAATTACCTTTTAAGGCCAATTCGGTTTCCCGAACACCTTCCAAAACGAATAATCCCGATTTTTTGCGTTCCCTAGATTTTTCTTTAAGCTGAAGTAATTGCTTAATAAAGGGGTTCTGCGTGCTGCTAATCTCTTTCAAACTGATTTTTTTTCAAAAGTAATGTAAATAGAAGAATGTATTCTAAAATTTGGCAAAAGAAATGGGAGGGAGACCGAAGACGGAGGCTGGAAGTTTGAAGGGTTTCTAGTTCTTTTCGGATATCGAGCAACGAAAAACGAAAAACTTTGCCACTTTGAACCTCTGAACCTTTGCATCTTAATGCATATTGCTGCTTTTCATCGATCAACAAAAAGCTCTTTAAAACTGTCACATCTGGCATCCAGCATCCAACTTCCTCGTAAATTTGTTTACAGCGTTTTATCCTTATAATAATTTACCAATAGCGCCACCACATAACTGTAGCTTTTTAATCCTTCTTTTTGGTTGTTTGCTTTTAAGAAGTTGTTATATGTTTGTTTAAAAGCAGGTTCGGCCTTGGTTTTGTGTCGTTTCCAAAAATTGGCGACTTCAATGTAATTTTTTATAATTCCACCGTGGACAATTTCGTTGTATTCCTCAAACTTCTTAATGTCCCTTCTTTTTACTTCACCTAAACAATACCGAAGCACATAAATGTAACCTGAATATTGAAAGTATAAATCTTCGTTGGCGGTGGCGGCAAGAAATGCTATAAAATTGGCCTCGTTTTCTGCGGAATATCCTATTTGGTGTGCCTGTTCGTGGCAACTTACGGTAGGATATTTAAAGTCGACTTGGAGTCCGTTTACCTGAGCTTCATTGGTAAACGGATTCAGGTAACCGCTGTATCCCATGTAGGTGAGAGCGGTGCTGTAAAGGGATGTTTTTATGCTTTTTGGATGATAGCTGAATGCTGGTATTTCTTTTCCCAGAACTCTGTAGCCGTCCATGGTTTTATTATAAATCTCAGCTTTAGAATACGGTATTTTCACCATGATGCTATCGTCTGCGACCAATTTTGAATGGATGGTGTTACTCTTTTCGATAAGTTTCTCAGTGAAATCATAAAGTTCTTCTGAAGTATAATCACTAGAAAGATTTAATTTTTTATGAATAGGAAGTCGGTAATAATTAAGTCCCCAGAATAAATGAAAGACAAAATAGATAAAAGAAATTACGAAGAATACTTCCCTAAAGAAAACACGTGTGCTGTAAAAGAAATACTTTCCTTTTAAAATTAAAAAACGAATGATGAATACTACCAACAAGGTGTAAAAAAGATCTCCAATGGAAAATGGAATCCAGCCGAAAGTATACCGAAAACCTTTTGAAATAAACTGATAAAGAAAGTTACTGTAATATTTTTCTATAAATTCCGGATATCCTGCCAGCCATTTCACCAAAATGTATTGTGGAATAATTGAAAAGGCTAAAATAGATTTGAGGCGGTTAGACATATTTTACCAGTAGAAATAATTTACATGGTAAATATGATGATATTTTTTTTAAATCAGCTGATATACAATTAGAGAATTATCCCTACTTGCCGATTTTTTATAAATTCAATTCTTATTTTTGTAAAATACCCATTACCAAATTCCAAGTCAATCAAAATTAGTAATGGGGATATTGCACCTGCCTTCCGGCCAGGCAGGTCTTACCAATATAAAAAAGTAGAATAACCAGATGAAAAATCTAAGCAATCAATATGAGTAAAGAAGTAAGAGCCCTAGCGCCTAATGAGATATGGGAAAAATTTGCCGATTTAAACGCGGTACCAAGACCTTCTAAAAAAGAAGAGCAAGTAATTGCCTTTATGATGGATTTTGGGCGAAACCTAAATTTAGAAACTTTCAAGGACGAAGTCGGGAATGTAATCATAAGAAAACCTGCTACTTCGGGAATGGAGAATAGAAAAACTGTTGTCCTGCAATCGCACCTTGATATGGTGCATCAAAAAAACAACGATACTAAATTTGATTTCAGCAATGAAGGAATCAATATGTATGTTACCGAAGACGGTTGGGTAAAAGCCAATGGTACCACTTTAGGAGCCGATAACGGGTTGGGAGTAGCGGCGATTATGGCAATTTTGGAGAGCAAAACAATACCTCACCCAGCGATAGAAGCTTTATTTACCATTGATGAGGAAACGGGCATGACCGGTGCAAAAGGTTTGCAAGGTGGTGTGCTTACGGGTGATATTTTATTGAATTTAGATACGGAAGAAGATGACGAAATTGATATAGGATGTGCCGGTGGTGTAGACATAACGGCTACCAGAAAATATGAAGAAGAAGACACGCCAGAAAATGTAACGGCATATAAAATTTTAGTAAAAGGTCTTCAAGGGGGACATAGTGGTATGGATATCCACCGCGGTTATGGCAATGCCAATAAAATAATGAATCGTTTGCTTTTTGATGGTTTTGAGAGCTTTGGACTAAGAATTTCGATGATAGATGGAGGCGGACTAAGAAATGCGATTCCAAGAGAAAGTGAGGCGATTATTGTTGTGGATGAAATCCATCACGATGCTTTTGCTTTGGAATTTAATCAGTTGGCAACCACTATTAAAAAAGAATATAGAACCAATGAGCCTTCTTTGTCTATTACTGCGGAAGTTATTGACGTTCCTGAGAAAGTAATGCATTTAGGAGTGCAAGAGGGGATAACCAGAGCCTTATATGCAGCGCATAATGGGGTTTATGTGATGAGTGCCGATATGGAAGGCCTAGTGCAAACCTCTAACAATATTGCACGGGTTAAAATTAAAGAAGGGAAAATAAAAGTTTTGTGTCTAACACGGTCTTCCGTGGAGTCTTCAAAAATAGATTTGGCCAATAGTTTACGTGCAACTTTCGAGCTATGTGGATGCGAAGTAACGTTAAGCGGTGAATATCCTGGCTGGAAGCCAAATCCGGAAAGTGCTATTTTGAAAGTGCTAAATGAAAAATACCAACAATTATTCGAAGAAACTCCGCATGTGGTAGCTTGCCACGCCGGACTCGAATGCGGTATTTTAGGACAAAATTATCCCGAAATGGATATGATTAGTTTCGGTCCGACCATCAAAGGCGCCCATTCCCCTGATGAAAGGGCGAATGTGGCTTCCGTTCAAAAATTTTGGAAATTTCTCCAAGAGATCTTAAAGGATATACCCGTTAAGGATTAAGTTGTTTTCAGCTATTATAGGAAAAGAAAATGACCAAAAAGCATCAGTATGCTACAAACGTAAAATGGACAGGCAACCTTGGCGATGGCACAAAAGGGTATGCTTCCTATACCCGTGACCATATTATTTCCGTAGAAGGAAAACCCGATATTATGGCTTCTTCAGATGTTGCTTTTCGCGGGGATGCAAGTCGGCACAACCCAGAAGATCTTTTTTTGGCCTCTTTGTCAAGTTGCCATATGCTTTGGTATCTTCATCTGTGTTCAGTGGAAGGTGTTGTAATTACTGCTTACCGAGATAGAGCAGAAGGTATCATGGAAGAAGATAAAAAGGGGAGTGGAAAGTTTACGAAAGTTGTATTGAAACCTTTGGTGGAAGTAGCTTCAGAAGAAATGAAAGAAAAGGCTATAAAACTACATCATAAAGCAAATGAATATTGTTTTATAGCCAATTCCTGTAATTTTCCAATAACCCACGAACCCAAGGTAAGGGTTAAAGAGTAAAGGAATTATTTCTTTAACATCTCCGCAGTTGCAACAGTACGGAATCCTAAATGTTCTTGTCCGGAATCCAATGAAGTAGCCATTCTTGCCGAGATTCTATAGCTGGCGCAATACGAATCACTACATAAAAATGAACCGCCTTTTATAACTCTTTCTTGGGAAAGTGGTGTATTTGGATTGTACCACTTGGTAGCTCCTTGCGGATTGGTAACTTCTCCCTGTTCCAACAGTTCTTTGTAGTAATTTATATTAAACCAATCTTGCGTCCATTCCCATACATTTCCAGACATTTCATACAGGCCATAAGAATTTGGAGGGAAAGACTTTACGGGTGCTTTATTCTCAAATCCGTCCTTTTCGTCATTTCTGGTAGGAAATTCCCCATCCCACGTATTGGCTTGGTCATTTAGCTTATTAACATCGTCGCCCCAAGCATACATTGAATTTTTAGAGCCTCCGTGCGCTGCCCATTCCCATTCTGCTTCGGTAGGTAATCTTCTTCCAGCCCATTCGCAATAAGCAATGGCATCTTCGTAAGCAATATGCACTACAGGATAATCTCCCATACCTTCAATAGAGCTTCCTGGGCCCTTTGGATGTTTCCAATCAGCGCCTATTTTCCATTCCCACCATTGGGAAAAATCATATAAATTGGGAACACTGTTTTTTGTTTTTTTAAAGACTAAAGAACCAGGTTGTAAAAGGGAATCATGTGGTTTAGGTGTGCCAGGAGGAACTTGTTTTTTTATTTCTTCCCATTCAATTTTTCGTTCCGCTACGGTTACGTATCCTGTTTCTTCAACAAACTTTGCATATTCGTCATTGGTAACTTCAGTTTCATCCATAAAGAAACCATCTACACGCACTGGGTGTGCAGGTTTTTCTTGATTCAATGCGAACTTATCGTTGTCTCTTGCACCCTGTGTGAAATTACCACCGGGAATCCAAACCATACCTTCAGGTGTTGCAACGTCTTTTGGTTTTTCCGTAATCAACGGTGCTGGAGTTTCTTTTTCAATAACTTCTGCAGTAGATTCCTTCTCTTCTTTGTTTTTACATTGAATAAGAAACACGCTAAACGTTACGATGGGTATTAGGCGTAGTAATTTCATTTGAGCTTTTTGAATTTGAATAATGCCAAACTTACAAAACTCTTTTCAAAAATCCACCCTCGCTTGTTTGATTTAAGCGGTTATTATCCTGTGTTTTTTAATAAAATCAGGATCAATGGTAACCCCATTTCCGTAACCTGTAGGAAGCTTAATTTTTCCATCCTTTGGAACGAGCGTAGAGGTATTGCATTCAAAAGGGATATTCGTAGAAATTCCTTTAAACTCATGGTAAGGCCCGGCATTTGGAAGTACGGAAACGAATTGCATCATATACAAATATCCAAGTCCGGTACCGGAAATATGCGGAGTGCATACCAAACCTTTGGCTGCTGCCATTCTAGCAACTTTCATACTTCTTATCATGCCACCAAAATAGAAAAGGTCTTGTTGAACCATGTGAACAGAGTTGGTGGCAATGAGCCATCTAAAATTACGGATGCTCACTTCTCCGCCACCCGAGCCAATAGGGATGGTGAGGTTTTCTGCAACTCGCTTCCAATCTTCATAATAATCCGTTGGAACAGGCTGTTCAAACAAATCGATTTCATTATTTTCTAGAAGTTTTCCAATTCTTATGGCTTCTTCGGCTTCATAACTTCCGTTGCAATCGGCGTAAATAGCAATGTCTTCACCGAAATTCTTTCGCATAAGCGGAATTAACTTTTCGGTTCTTCCGGCTGGATGTTCAGGGATGTTTCTTCTCCCACCAATTTTAAATTTAACGGCTTTGGCATTGGTTTCCTGCTGAAGCTTTTTAATGTTTTCTATACTTTCTTCAGCAGACTTACCTCGATTATTATTGGCCTGATAAATGGCGATATCGGTATGGTGTATGTCGCCAATGAGTTCTCCGGTGCTTTTTTTAGCTATATGTCCCAGCATATCCAAAATTGCCATTTCTACCGTGGCAAGCGGTATCCAAAGTGTGTACCCTTGGTATTTATAATTGTTTTGAAACAGCAGAACATCTTCCACCAATTTATCCAGATCGCGGGCATCTTTACCCACGAAAAACGGATTGATACGTTGTGTTTGCATAGGATATAAGTGAGGCATGCGAATATTATGACCTACACAGTATCCTTCAGCTCCCTCTTGAGACCTTACGCGGCACATATAATTTCCGTTATATTCCAAAAGTTCACACGATTCTATTATTACCTGATCTTTGAAAAGCTGTTTTTTTAAGACAGGCTTTTTTAAAGCTTCGTCCAAATCGGTATAATCTGGATACGTATTTTTGGTTTCTGTTGGTGCCGTATTGCAAGAATTTAAAAAAGAGACACCCACTCCGGCAGCAAGGGTATTTTTAACAAAATTTCTACGCGTATTTTTCATTGGTGCTAGATTGGTTTTTTTGTTTAATACTGATAAAGCTACATATTTTTTGAACCAGAATAGAAGCTATGAAGATATTTGATAACAAATCGATAAAATGAAAGCATTAGAACCCTAGAATTATTAGAAACTTTGTACCAAGTTAAAAAGAAAGTTTATAATGAAAATTACAAAGGGTTTAATTATAACGGCTTTATTGGCTGTTGTAAGTATTGGTTGCAAAAATGAAAATAAAGCAATTAAAAAAACTTCAACTGCAAAAAATGTTTTGGCTGAAGAAAATACGCCGATAAAAATGTACGGAGCCTTACAGATTGAAGGTGCCCAGCTTAAAAGTGAATGTGGAAAACCAATACAATTGGCAGGTATGAGCCTTTTTTGGCATCAATGGCCTGGAAAAGAATTTTGGAACGAAAAAGCATTTAGAAAACTTCGGGACGATTGGAAGTTACAATACCTAAGAGCTCCTTTAGGGATTGAACTAAAAGGCTGCTACATAGATAAACCAGAAGAAGGAATGGCACAAATGCGAACCGCTATTGAAGCGGCTATTGCCAATGATATTTATATTATTGTGGATTGGCATGCACATGATGCCCACCCTGAATTGGCGAAAAGTTTTTTTGCTGAAATTTCCAAGGATTACGGGAAATACCCGAATGTGATTTATGAAATATTTAATGAACCTACCGGAAGGTCATTTACCGATGTTGACGAAACTTGGCCTGAACTAAAAGCGTATTCCCAAGAACTTATTGCTACCATTCGAGAGAATGATCCGGACAATATTATTATAGTGCCCACACCATTTTGGGATCAACTGACCGATCAAGCAGCCGATGATCCCATCAATGTGGATGCAAACGGTAATGAAGTTTCCAATATTGCTTACACATTACACTTTTATGCTGGTCAGCATAAGGAAGATGTGCGTGATAAAGCGGAATATGCCATACAAAAAGGATTGCCTATTTGGGTGACAGAATGCGGACGTGTAGGGACAAATTTTGGAAAACCAAGGGCAGAGAATGCGAATCCGGTAGATGTAGAATCATTTGAAAAATGGATGCAATGGCTTAACAAACATCAAATAAGCTACAGTAAATGGTCTTTAAGCACCAAAGATGAAATGAGTTCTTCGTTTTATAAAGGTGCAGATCCACATGGAAATTGGACAGGAGCCGATTTAACCGAGGAGGGGAAATGGAACCGAAACCATTTCAGGGAACGTTTTAAAAACGGTTGGTCAGAAGGATGTAAATAGATTATTCCGAGGAAATACGCTAAAATTAATAATTACACATTTTTTTGAACGACTTCAAAAACCTTACTACCATCGCACTTCAAGGTCTTGGAAGGAAATTTCAACAAAAGCGCATAATCATGGGTGGCCATTAAAATGGTTCGCCCATTTTTATTTATTTCCTGAAGCACTTTCATCACTTCCACACTGGTTTGTGGATCGAGATTTCCTGTAGGCTCATCGGCTAGAATGAGTTCGGGGTCGTTTAAAAGAGCCCTTGCAATTGCAACACGCTGTTGTTCTCCGCCAGAAAGCTGATGCGGGAATTTAAAACCTTTGGTTGCCATGCCTACTTTTTTAAGAACTTCGTCAATTTTGGCGGTAATTTTATCTTTGTCTTTCCAACCCGTAGCTTTCAGTACAAACAATAAATTGTCGTTTATAGTTCTGTCTGGCAATAATTTGAAGTCTTGAAAAACAATCCCTAATTTACGTCTCAAGTATGGAATATCTTTTTCTTTGAGCGTTTTTAAATCATAATCAACTATAGTTCCAGAGCCTTGCGTTAAAGGAAGATCACCATAAAGTGTTTTCATAAAACTACTTTTTCCACTTCCAGTTTTACCGATTAAATAAACAAATTCCCCTTTGGAAATATCGAGGTTAATCTCGCTTAGTACTAAATTTTCACGCTGGTAAATAGCAACATCTTTAAGCTCTAAAATTACGTCACTCATGGTATTCAATTAATTGAAAAGTCTTTTAAGGGTTGTGCAAATTATGGTTTTCCTATAGATTCTCCCCAAATATTCCCATAATTTTTTGATTGTTTTTCAGAAGGAAAAATATGTTTTCTAAAAAACTTTCAGTAAAGGTAATTATAAAAAGCCTTTTTGAAATACAATTTATTCCTTTAGGATAATTATAACAAAATTTCCACGTTATTAGTGTGATCATTCATGTATTTTTGGATGGTATTATCAACTATCTTTGAAGGGATTTCAGGGATACGGAATAGCTAACAACCATCGACGTAAAACTCGAAATAATTAAACAGAATTAAACCAAATTTTATGAAGCTAGCTCAAAAAGGGGTTGCCGTGCTGCTGGTACTGGGGAGTGCCGTTTCTTTCGCACAAGAATCTAAAATTTATACATATACTGAAAAGGATTTCCAAAAAGCGTTGGATCTCTACAACAAAAAACAATATCAAGCATCGCAAGTAGTTTTTCAGAACGTCAAGAAAAACACGGAAGATGAAGAAATAGAAGCCAATTCGGCATATTATATTGCCAATGCGGCTATTAGAACCAATCAATTGGGGGCAGATCAACTAATGGAGGATTTTGTTACCAATTATCCAACTTCCACTAAACGCGGCTCCGCTTTTATGGATGTTGCCGATTATTATTTCGCGCAAGGAAAGTATGCCAATGCTTTAAAATGGTACGACCGCGCCGAAGATCGATCGATGGGTAACGCAGAACGTGAAGAATTTAATTTCAAAAAAGGATATTCTTTATTTGTTGCGAAAAAATACGGACCCGCACGTGAGTATTTAGAGCGTGTATCAACTTCTCAAAAATATGGTTCCCAAGCTAAATATTACATTGGGTACATGGCGTACCAAGGGGACGATTATAATGAAGCAAATCAATATTTCGATCAGGTTGCGGGAAACCAAGAGCTCAATAAAAACCTTTCTTATTATCAGGCGGACATGAATTTTAAGCTTGGTAATTTCGATAAAGCAATTTCCCTGGCGAAGGAGCAACTTCCAAACGCCGATCGCAATGAATTATCAGAATTAAACAAAATAATCGGGGAGAGTTATTTCAATAAAAAAGAATATAGCACTGCTATTCCGTATCTAAAAGAATACCAAGGAAAAAATGGAAAATGGAACAACACCGATTTCTATCAGCTTGGTTATGCGTATTACAAGCAAGGGGAATATGAGTTGGCGATAAATCAGTTCAATAAAATTGTGGAGGGAAAAAATTCCGTTGCACAGAATGCGTATTATCATTTAGGAGAATGTTATTTAAAAACTGGGAAAAAGCAGGAGGCTTTAAACGCGTTTAGAAATGCCACCGAAATGCCGTATGACGAGCAGATAAAGAAAGATGCTTTTTTAAATTATGCACGTTTGAGCTACGAAATAGGTAATCCGTACCAAAGTGCACCTTTGGTATTGACTAATTATTTAAAAGCCTATCCAGACAGTGAGAATGCCCAAGAAATAAGAGAACTTTTGGTAGATTCTTACATCACTTCTAAAAACTACGATGCAGCTTTGGAGCTGTTAGAAAACAATAAAAACTACAGCACCAAAACAACTTATCAAAAAGTGGCTTTTTACCGCGGATTGGAGTTGTTCAATGAAGGGAAATATGAAGAAGCGAAAACGTATTTTGACAAATCTGCCAAAGAACAGCAAGATCAATTATTTACAGCTAGAGCCACTTTTTGGAATGCTGAAGTAGATTACATTTTAGAAAATTATGATGAAGCGGTGATTGGTTATAAGCAATTTGACCAAAATGCTATGGCGCCACAAACCCCCGAATTTAAAAACATAGATTACAATTTGGCTTATGTTTATTTTAAACAAAAAGAATACAGTAAAGCCGCCGATCATTTCAAGGAGTTTCTAAATAGCGGTGACCAAAAAAATATGGCACGAGTTAAAGATAGCTACTTGCGCTTGGGGGATAGTCAATTTGCTGCCAGTCAGTATTGGCCTGCGATGGAGGCTTACAACAAAGCGATTGAAATTGGTGGTGATGATGCCGATTACGCACATTTTCAAAAAGCCATAAGTTATGGTTTTGTTGATAGAAGTGAAAAGAAAATAGAAGAATTGGAGTCGTTTGCAAATCGTTTTCCCAATTCCCCTCTTCGTGACGATGCATTCTATGAACTAGGAAACACGTATATAAACAACAACCAAACTCAGAAAGGAATCAACGCTTATGGTAAACTTGCACGGGAATATCGAATGAGCTCATTTGTACCAAAAGCGATTTTGAAAGAGGGATTGGTGTATTATAATGGAGGTGATAATGAAAAAGCCTTGTCTAAATTTAAAACCGTAGTTAGTAATTATCCCAATACGCCTGAAGCACTTCAGGCCGTTTCTACCGCGAAACAGGTGTATGTAGATCAAGGGAGGGTTGGTGAATATGCTTCTTGGGTAAAAGGACTGGATTTTGTAAACGTTACGGAAACGGAATTGGAAAGTGCGTCTTTTGAATCTGCGGAAAGACAATACGTTCAGAATAAATCTACACAAGCTATTAAAGGTTTTGAGAGCTATTTGAATCAGTTTCCTAATGGATCAAATGCTCTAAAGGCACATTTTTATCTTGGTCAGTTGTATTACAAGCAAGGAGATAAAGCGCGGGCATTGCCTCATTACGAATACATTGTGAATCAAAAACGCAATGAATTCTCTGAAGAAGCTTATGTACGAGCGGGTGAAATCTACTTGGAAAACAAAAATTATAACAAGGCTATTACCGTTCTAAAAACGTTGGAACAAGGAGCCGATTTTCAAGAGAATATCGTTTTTGCAAGATCCAATATAATGAAAGCGAGTTACGCGCTTAAAAATTATCCTGAAACCATTACCTATGCTGAAAAAGTATTGAATACGCCAAAAGTAGATGATCGTATAAAAAGTGATGCTTATACCATGATTGCACGGTCTGCCATTGCAACAGGAAACGAAGCCAAAGCGAAAACTGCGTACGCTGAAGTACAAAAAATAGCTACAGGCGAGTTAGCTGCCGAAGCTTTGTATTACGATGCATATTTCAAGAATCAGGAAGGTAATTACAAGGCATCCAATGAAGCTGCACAGCGATTGGCAAAAGATTATTCAGCTTACAAAGAGACAGGTGCTAAAGGATTAATTATCATGGCGAAAAACTTTGCAGCCATGGATGACGCTTTTCAAGCAACCTATATTTTACAGAGTGTTATTGATAATTTCGCTCAATTCCCAGCAGTAGTTGAAGAAGCAAGAACAGAGCTTTCTATTGTAAAAACAAAAGAAGCACAAAGAAACTCGTCTGTTAACCCTAACCAAAACTAAGCAGCGTTTATGCAAACCATTCAAATTAAAAAGAATAAAAACATAGCTCGTTATACAATGCGCAATAGAATAATTTTAGGTGCACTATTTATATTTTCAAGCAGTTCCATAATTGCTCAAGAAAAAGAAACTGATAAAAAAGAAGAAAAGGATTTGGGGACCGAAGTGGTGAATGTGATTAAACCTTACACGCCAACAATTTCCGATGCCAATAAAATAAAGGAAACACCATCCTTAACGGACTCTATAACCACTGCTAAAAAGGATATCGATTACACTATTTTTTCGGTGCCAGTGGCTTCTACCTTTACACCTGCTAAAGGAAAAGCAACCGGACTTGAAAAAGCGGCAAGGGAACGTTTGTACAATTCGTACCTTTCGTTGGGTGTTGGAAACTATAACACCGCTAAATTGGATTTTTACACAAGTCGCGATTTCAACAGGGATGAACGATTAGATATTATGCTAAATCATCATTCTTCCCAAGGTGGAATTGATGAAGTGTTTTTAGATGATAAATTCTACAATACCGGTTTGGAAGCCTATTACCAAAAAAGTGACCGTTATCTTAGCTGGGGAATTAATGGTGGATTTAAACACCAAATTTATAATTGGTATGGTATTCCGTTAAATACTTATTCTGAAGACGAAATTAATGCGATTGATGAAAAACAAAGCTATTATACAGGTTTTGTTGGCGGTAATTTAGAAATGCAGGATTCGTATTTTACGGGTGGAGAAGTGTATTACCGTCGTTTTTGGGATGGATTTAATTCCGGCGAAAATAGAGCGGTTTTGCAACCTAAATTCCAATTTCCAGTAGGCGCAGAGTTACTTAATTTGGATGTAGAAATAGATTATGTAGGCGGTAATTTTGATAGAACCTACACCAATGAAGATGCTATAAATTACAGCAACCTTTTTGGAGGGATTACCCCAAGCATTCAAATCATAAGTGATGATTTGGTATTTAATTTAGGAGCTTCCGTAGTGTACAATCAAGATTTGGAAAACAGCGATGGAGACTTTTTCTTTTATCCAAAAGTAGATGTTTCCTACAATATAGTTGAAGAATATGTAACTGCATATGCCGGAGTTAACGGAGAACTGCAGCAAAATTCCTATTACCAGTTCGCACAAGAAAATCCGTATGTTTCCCCAACGATAAATGTAATGCCAACGGATCAAAAGTACAATGCTTTTGCTGGAGTTAAAGGTCGATTTTTACCAAATGTTGGGTACAATTTAAAAGGTTCTTACAAAGCCACAAACAATCAGTATTTATACCGAACAAATTCTTTTTATACCATTGATGACATTGATGATATTAATACGGAAGGATATGCTTACGGAAATTCATTCGGTGTGGTTTACGATGATATAAAAACTATTTCAGTTTTTGGAGAGGTTAATTTTGATGTAAATAGGGAACTTACGCTAGGAGTTAATGGTGAATTTTTTGATTATACCATGGATGATGAACCTGAAGCTTGGAACCTTCCATCGTTAAAAGCTTCCCTTTTTGGTAATTATGTAAAAGGAAAGTGGTCAGCTGGCTTAAACGCATTTTATGTAGGTGAGCGAAAAGATTATATCGGTATTCCGGGCCAAATAAGCTCAGAGAGTAGGGAAGTGGTTACAATTGATGGCTATTTCGACTTAAACGCAAATGTTGGCTATGAAATTACACAACAATGGTCTGCGTTCATAAAAGCTAGTAATATTACTGGTACGCAATACGATCGATTAGTGAATTATCCAGTTCAAGGATTTCAAATTTTAGCGGGAGCCGCCTATAAATTTGATTTATAGTCTAAATGACAAAATTAAGTATCCGCAACTATCTTTATCAAACTTTCTAGCGAGAATATTACTAGATGGTTTTGTAAAGTTACTAGTTGCGGATATTCAATTTTTATATCAGTTAATTATACCCTTTTACCTCTCCCATATCCAAAGTGAGAAACAAAAATTTATGTTCCGAAGGCAAATAGGTAGTGGTTTCGGTAACTTTCCAATCATCCCAAGTAGCCTCTAAACCACCTATGGGTAAAATATTCACCCACATTTTAAAACTTTCAGGAAAACCATTGTCTTTTAATTTCCACAAATAAGAATCGCCTGGAGTAGTTCCCCCTTGGGTATACGTTACAAGAAGTGCTTCGTTGCCATTTTCCAAAGTAACTACTTTGCGCACGGTTCCTTTGTCCATGATTTTAAATGGTGCCACCAACCAAAAAGAGTCGTTGTTGAAATATTCTACGGCAGTATCAATTAGTTCTTGGCGCGGTTCGGTATGCATTTTCACACCATCGATAAAAACTTCGCTCAAACTATAATTGTTTAAATTGAGCTTTACAAGTTTGTTGTCCCATTTTACATCTGCAAGTTTCTTTTCCTTGTCCCATTTGTAAAAGTGGGAATTGTTAAAAGACCATTCTATAAAACGCGTTTTTGTGTAGTTGGTATAATTAATGGCTTTTAGCATTTTTTGTGCTAACGCTTCTGCTTGCGGGCCTTCTTTACCAGTTGGAAGCGGTTCGTTATATACAAAATAGACAACCGTGGCTATGGTTGCTAACACAACTACCAATAGTAGTATGAATTTTAGAATATTCTTTAAGATTCTCATCGATTAGTTTTTAAGTGAATTTACGAAACTGTGCGTAATATTAATCCCATGTATAAGTTTTAATTTAAATCCTTAAATTGCATAAGGAAAAAAAGGTATGGCTAGTTTAACTATTTCAGATAAAATTTTAGAAAAGTACTTTGGGTATTTAAAAACATTGGATATGAATACAAAGAAGATATTAATACGCAAACTATCCAGATCAATTGAAGCTAAATCAAAGAAAAAAACTGATTTAGCAAAAATGTATGGGGCATGGCAGGATGATAGAACGTCCGATGAAATTATTTCAGAAATAAGGAGTTCTAGAGTCGAAAAAAGTAGCAATGATAGTTTTTAATGAAGTACTTGCTAGACACAAATATTTGCATTCATTTTTTCCGAGGTCAATTTAAATTAATTGATAAACTTCAAGAGGCTCAAATTGAGAATTGTGCAATTTCTGAAATTACGCTCGCTGAATTGGTATTTGGGGCAGAAAATAGCTCAAATCCAAAGAAGAACTACCGCCTAATTGACGATTTCACTGAAGACCTAAAAATTCTTCCAATTTTTAATTCCATTCATTTTTATGCTAAAGAGAAGGTTAAATTAAGGAAAAGTGGTATTATGATAAGTGATTTTGATTTGTTGATTGGCTCTACTGCTGTTTGCAATGATTTAATTATGGTAACGGAAAATGTGAATGAGTTTAATCGCATTGCGAAATAAAAATTGAAAATTGGGTAGATCGAGAAAAACAAACTTAAAACCCTTCAGCAGTATCATCGCCCCGATTATCAGCGCCTGCTTCCAGAGTTCCATCGGGAAGTACTAGTATTGCATCTACGCTGCCTATAATCCTTGCGTTAGATTCGTTTATTTTATATCCCAGTTCTTTCAATTCAGATATAGTTTTCTTGTCAAAACTATTTGGCTCCATAAGTATTTCGTCTGGTAGCCATTGGTGATGAAACCTTGGAGCATCTACCGCTTCTTGCATCCCCATTCCGTATTCTGAAACATTAAGAATAGTTTGCAGTACTGATGTAATTATCGTAGAACCGCCTGGTGTGCCCAAAACCATGAATAGGTTTCCGTTTTTCGTTACAATTGTTGGAGTCATACTACTTAGCATTCTTTTTTCGGGTGCAATGCTGTTTGCTTCCGCGCCCATAAGTCCAAACATATTGGGAACTCCAGGTTTTGCACTAAAATCGTCCATTTCATTGTTGAAAAAGAACCCTAATTCTTCTGAATATAATTTAGAACCGTACGCACCATTCAGCGTTGTAGTTACCGAAACGGCATTACCAAAACTATCTACAATAGAGAAATGAGTGGTTTGATCGCTTTCCACAATTTCAATATTTCCATGGGAAACCTCTTCAGAAGAAGTAGCATTTTCAAAAGAAAAAGATTCCATTCGTTGGGAGAGATAGCCTTCGCTTATTAATTCAGATTGCGGTATCTCATAAAAATCGGGATCCCCCAAAAAATAAGCACGATCTGCATATGCCCTTCTTTCTACTTCAGTAATTAATTGTATAGTCTTTGTTGCGTTATGTCCATACTTTTTAATAGGGTAGGGAGCAATCATTTTCATGATTTGTGCCAGTGTAATGCCGCCACTACTTGGTGGCGCCATCGAAATTACTTGTAAATCTTTATAATCAAATACGGTAGGTTGCCTCCAAACAGTTTGGTATTTGTCGAGGTCTTCCGTAGTTATGAGTCCGCCATTTTTTTGAATAACTTCAGCAATTTTTTCGGCAATTTCACCTTTGTAAAAGCCGTCTTTACCTTTTTGTTGAATGACCTCCAGCGTCTTTGCCAATTGTGTGTATTTTATAGAATCTCCTTCTTGAAAAGACTTTGCAAAGAGGATGGTATCACCGCTTACTTCAGTAATGGTACTTTGGTGATATCCCAGTCGGTTGGCTTGTTTCTTGGTGATTACGACACCCTTATTTGCCAAATCAATGGCCGGTTGTATCAATTTTTCCATGGGTATGGAACCAAACCTTTTATGCGCTTCAAACATTCCAGCAACACTACCAGGCACCCCAATGGCCAAGGCTCCTTTGGTACTTTTGTATGGAATTACATTTTCTAGCGAGTCTAAATACATATTTTTGGTTGCGGCCAATGGAGCTTTCTCCCTAAAATCCAACGTCCCTGTTTCGCCAGTATTTAGTCGATACACCATAAAACCGCCACCACCAAGATTTCCAGCAAAAGGAAAAGCTACTGCCAATGCAAATTTGGTGGCAATCATGGCGTCAAAAGCATTTCCTCCCTGTTTTAAAATTTCGGTTCCAATTTTGGATGCTTCTTGTCTAGCCGAAACTACCATTGCCTGTTGAGCAATAAGCCCTTTTTTAGAGGTTTCAGTAGTTCTACAACTAAAAATAATGAGTAACAGTAATGCGAGTAGTTTTCTTAGCATATTTTAGTTAAATGAGTTTAACTTCTGTATACAGAAATCTTGGAGTTCTTCAAAAAAAGAGGTGAATTCAGCTTCAAAATCGACATAATTCTCTTCTAAATCATTAATAGCAAAATTCATTTTAGATCTGTTTTTTGTACGGCGGTTCATGCCATCCAGTACACGGGAAATACCATCCAGTTTGGCATAATTCAGCAGCCAATTATCGGCAATCATATAGGGCATTAATTTCTTTATGTTCATGGGTAAAATGTGGTAGTGCTTCCCAAGCAAGTCATAAAAATTATCTACAAAAATGCCCAAAGGTTCGTCGCTGTAATTATCCCAGTTTTTAGCCAAAAAATGATCATAAAAAATATCTACAATTACTCCGCTGTAATGACTGTAATTCTTATGAAGTCGTTTAGTACTTAGGCGTACAGTAGGGTGGGCGTCGGTAAATGTATCAATAGCCCGGTGTAAAATAATTCCCTGCTTAAATTCACGGGGATATTCTAAATAGCGTTTTCCGCGAATGCTATCTGCCATAAAATTTCCGACCTTGATTTTCGGATTGTCACCGGATAAAAATATATGCGCCAAAAAATTCATTTCCTAAATGTACGATTATTAATGAAATTGATTCGCATGGGTGAAAAATCTTACGGAAAACTCCGTGCAAAACTACTTCAAACAATAGCAAACTTTTATCTTTGTCGTAAATAGGTTTTTTTAGGTCGTTCATGGAAGTTTTTATGTTGCCTGTAGAAAGCCGACTAACTTAAAGAGAAAGAATATATGACACTTATAAAATCAATTTCTGGAATCCGCGGTACCATTGGCGGAAATACCGGCGATAATCTTACACCTTTGGACGCTGTTAAATTTGCTGCCGCTTATGGCACTTGGTTAAAAAAACAGGTAAAAAAGGACAAATTAACCGTTGTTATTGGTAGGGACGCGCGTATTTCTGGAGAAATGATACAAAACTTAGTTTCTTCGACCTTGGTTGGTTTGGGAATCGATGTAATCGATCTCGGACTTTCTACCACACCTACGGTAGAAATTGCCGTGCCGTTGGAAAAGGCTGATGGCGGGATTATTCTTACAGCCAGTCATAATCCAAAGCAGTGGAACGCCCTTAAATTACTGAACAACAAAGGTGAATTTTTAAATGGGGAAGATGGGAAACAAATTCTTGAAATAGCTGAAAGCGATGATTTTTCTTTTGCTGAAGTTGATGATTTGGGGGAAGTTACCGTAAACGATTCCTACATGGATATTCATATTGATGAAGTATTGAATCTTCCTTTGGTAGATGTCGATAAAGTGAAGGCTGCCAAATTTAAAGTGGTGGTAGATGGTGTAAATTCTTCTGGAGGGATTATCATTCCGAAGTTATTACAAGAAATGGGAGTAGAAGTGGTAGAACTTTACTGCGACCCAACGGGGCATTTCCCTCACAACCCAGAGCCTTTAAAAGAACATTTAACGGACATCTGCGATTTGGTGGTAAAGGAAAAAGCCGATTTAGGAATAGTGGTTGACCCCGATGTAGATAGACTTGCGTTTATAAGCAACGATGGTGAGATGTTTGGAGAAGAGTATACATTGGTTGCCTGTGCCGATTATGTGTTAGGCAAAACCAAAGGAAACACGGTTTCCAACATGTCTTCTTCGCGTGCGTTGCGTGATGTTACTGAAAAGCATGGCGGAACTTATGAAGCTTCTGCAGTAGGAGAGGTGAATGTGGTAACTTTAATGAAAAATAACAATGCCATTATTGGTGGGGAAGGAAATGGCGGAATAATTTATCCTGAGAGTCACTACGGAAGGGATTCTTTGGTAGGTGTGGCGCTATTTTTAACACATTTAGCAGAAAAAGGGGTTTCCGTAAAGGAATTGAGGGATAGTTACCCATCTTACTTTATGAGCAAAAAGAAGATTGCCCTGACCCCGGAATTGGATGTGGATGCGATTTTGGAAACGATGGAAGAACGTTACAAAAAGGAAAATATCACAACGATTGACGGCGTTAAAATCGACTTCCCAGAAAATTGGGTGCATTTACGTAAATCCAATACCGAACCGATTATCAGAATTTATACTGAAGCAAAATCCCAACAAGAGGCAGACAACCTAGCGGATAAATTCATAGCGGAAATATCTGAAGTGGCAGGACTTTAAATCTAAATTGGAAATATAAAAAAGGGCAACGATTTTATAGAATTGTTGCCCTTTTTTATGTTAATGTTTATCATTTTTTGTAAAATGCTAATTATTAATTGTTCTCACTTTTCATTTCCAAACCCACTCAAATAATTTTCAAAAGTCTGTAAATCCCGTTCATTGCTTAAATTGTTTCTGGCATCATGGGTAAGTGTTTCGACTTCTTTAAGAATAGCATTTTTATAAGATTCGTTCACACACGGCTGATACTGCAGGTATTTCAGCATAATAAGCAGTTTCTGTAGAATAATTATATCGTGCTTGCAGTAAAGCCGAATGGACGCCATAACATTATAGAGCAATTCAGAAAAACTAATGGAAACTTGATAAATGTGTGGTTTGTCATTTCTAAAATACATACTACGGTCTTCTTTTTTCATCCGTAGCGCCAGTAGTTCTGTTAAATAATCAATAGCGTTTAAAGCCGTCCCAGGGTCGTTAATTCCCGGCGACATGGCTTTTACTGTAATTTCAGTAATTTGTTTAAAGGCGAGGATATAGTTGTTTTCTATAAGTTCTCCTTTGGAAAAAAGAAAACTGTCTAAAATCTTTTCAACCATTTCTTCATCCAATTCTTTTTCCGAAGAAAATAAGGGCACACCTTCTAAAATGAAGTTTCCTCGAGCAACCAGTATCTTAAACTTAGTATTATGTTCTTCAGCAATATCTAAAAGTGTATCCGTCGCAATATTTTGAAAATAGCCAGACCTATGGGAGTTGTAATCGTTCCATTCGGACGTGTCAGGAAAATCTTCTTCGTATTCTTTTTGATTGTTTAATAATTCGGTTAGCCTTTTCTTGGAGGTTGAATAGATATTTTCCAGGATGTGATTTATTTGGATGGATTGTGATATGGAATGAATAAAGGAAATGAAGGCAGCCAAGCAAAGTGTCGTTAAAATGATGCTTATTAAAACTGCAAAACCGGGAATTTTATCCTCATCCGCGGTGGGTTCTATGGAAACCAAAATAAAGATACAGTAGAGTAGGGTGGCCAAATAAAAACCAAGTACCAATTGATGTCTCCTGTTGGAAATTAGGCCCGGTAAAATTCTTGGGGAAAAGTTGTTAGAAGCTTGGTTAAGTAAAACCATAACCATCGAAAAGCTAAATACCATTAAAGAAATTAACCCTCCGATAAACACGCTCAGTAAAGAACGTGCTGTTTCTACATTATCCACCACTAGCATAGGGATGTTTTCCCTGAGGTACTTAGAAATCCCTAGAGATTCCATATAAATCATTAAAAATGCAAACACACAGCCAATTATGGTAATGATGGTAGGGTAGAAGGCAATTTGATTTTTAATTGTACTAAAGAATACCTTTAATTTTCCGAGTAGCTTCATATATGGATATTTTTCCTAATGTCAATTTAATCGTTTTACTACGGTTTTGACATATCGGACATATTAATTTATACTAAATTTAGTTATTTTAAGACTTTTTGTCAGTAATTAATCACTTATTAATGACAGAAAGGCATGATTACTGGATTGGAATCAAATTTGTTTGTTATGAGTTGAAGAAAAATTAAAATTAAAGTATAACCAATAAAATAAAATGTTATGAGCTTAGTAAGAACAAACAGAAATTTACTGCCCAGTTTTTTTGATGAAGTTTTTAAACCAGACTGGTTTGGAGGCATGGAGAATTATGCTTCATCTGTACCAGCAGTGAACATTAAAGAAGAAGATGATAAATTTTCTTTAGAGTTAGCCGCGCCGGGCATGAAGAAAGACGATTTTAACGTAGAGGTGGATAAAAATGTTTTAACCATTTCTGCGGAAGTAAAGAGTGAATCTGAGGAAAGTAATAAGGAAAATGGAGTATACAGCAGAAAGGAATTTAATTACAGTTCTTTCAAGCGTGTATTTACGCTTCCTGAAACGATAGATAGTGACAAAATCAACGCTTCTTATGAAGATGGAGTACTTCTATTGACGCTTCCTAAAAAAGAAGAAGCATTGCCAAAACCAAAAAGACTTATTGAAATAGCTTAATTCAGGTTTAGTCTTTTAAAATTAGTTGAGTTAGTTGTGAACACCTCAGTTTTCTGGGGTGTTTTTTTATGGGAGCTTTTCGATTTTATAGTTTGAAATATTGAGATGAATGCTTCCTGTTTTAACATCTTGCGCTTTCATTTTTTTTCTTTCTACGTCAATGTCTTTGCCTAAATATTGAATGGGTAATTTTATTTTTTCAATTTCAAAATTAATGATAACCTCTTCGGGTAAAATGTCTTCATGCATTTTATAATCCATCACAATACTAAAAGTACCATCCTTTTTAGTGCTGATTTCAGTTTTTTCTATTCGTTTGGCTTCCGTGTTCAGCCATAAAGTTGCTATGGCAAAATCTGCTTTTGAATCGGTTGGAATAATGTTTAGTTTCTTTAACAAAGTACCCTGAAGTTTCTCTGTGCCCCTATCTACAGTAATAAATGGATATTGAAACAATTCCCGCATGGAAAGATCCAGTCCGCGTTTGGGAATCATTATAAAGTCATCCGACTCAAACTCCATCGGTTTGTTTTTTCTGTAGGTCATTTGAGCATGTTTGGGCTGCATGTTTATAAAATCAATATCAATGCTCAATTTTACGTCTGCTTGGAAACTATCAATACTATCGAGTCGTTCTTTTATGATTAAAAGTTCTGGGTCAATCTCTTGTGAAGACAAAAAATTGATTAGTAAAAAGATGCAAAAAGAACAAATCTGCTTCATATAATATCTCTTTTATTAAATATGATAACGCCAAGAATTAGAAAAAATATTGTATAACCCAAAAGAACCAGATTGTTGTGGGCAATAATGTCCCAAGGGATTTCTTCGTAAAAAAAGTATTGCCAAGTGTTATTTAGTTTCGGGAAAAACCATTGGTTGAAAAAATAGCTGTCGCTTTCAAACTTCAACAATATATTATTAATCACCAAAAACAACGCAGAGATAATCCATGTTTTGGTAGCTTCCTTTAAAAGCACGGCAATGGTTAAACTTACTACTGAAAAGAAAATCATACTGTTGGCTCCCGATAAAAATGCCAGTATAAGTCGGTATATGGCTTCACTATGTTCAAAAAAAGTAAGATTTCCCAAGTAAACGATAAGGTCTCCTTTTCCGAAGAAAATATAAGAGAATAAAAATGAAGAAAGTGCCGTTAAAAAAACTACCAAAAGCGTGAATAAGGTGGCAATTAAAAATTTGTTAAGTATAAATTTCCATTTAACAACAGGCTGCAGCAAAATAGATTGCACGGTGTTGTCTTTATATTCCGTAGTTAACATTCCCGAGATTACAATCATTAAAATAAGTGGTAAATGAAACCAAAGGGTGTTTAAAATTAGGTAAATCATTAGGTTGCCATTTAAAAGGTTTCCTTCAAAATAGAAAGAGTCTTTTATGTTGCTCAAAAGGATATCGATAATCGAATTCCCCTGAAAATAGGCCCCGATTAGAATCAAAAACTGAATAACAAAGATGGCGGCAAGCGCGTAATAGGTTTTACCTTGTTTGTAAAGTTTAAATATTTCTACGGAAAGCAATTTATTCATAATTCGCGTTGAAGTAACGTATCAAAATTTATTTCTGGAATGCAGGCGGTAACCACAATTTCTTCTTGGGCAAGCTTTTGAAGCAAATCTGCTAATTGCTGGGGCGGAATAAATATCACGGCACTGTTTTTCCTTACTGAAGAACGATATTCGCCAAGGGTTTTTGCATGTTCAATTCCGCTTGCGTAGAGCGTGAAAGCCTGCGTGTGTTTTGTAATAATCTCTTGTGTCTGTCCGTAGTTTATTATCTTTCCCTCGTTGATTATGTAAAGATTATCGCAAATTTTATTGAGTTCTTCAATAATATGTGAAGAAATAATAATCCCGATGTTTTCCTTTTTAATCAATCCTAAAATAAGCTCTCTTAACGACTTTATGCCCATTGGGTCGAGTCCGGAAAAGGGTTCGTCCAAAATAAGATATTCTGGATGGTTTAGCAGCGCTACGGCAATTCCCAAACGCTGTTTCATTCCCATGGAGTAGTTTTTCACTGCATCAGTTCTATCATTGGAGAGCCCCACTTTGTCGAGTTGCTCATTGAGTTCTGCATCGCTGAGATGCAACCCCTGTATTTCTGAAAAAACTTTAAGATTATCTTTTGCGTTTAAATACTCGTAAAGGGAAGGTTTTTCTATGATGCCACCCAAAGGCTTTACATGCGAAGAATTTATGGTGACTTTTCCCGAGTTAGGCTTCACTAAGCCAAGTAAAATTTTAAAAAGGGTGGTTTTTCCAGCACCATTTTTTCCTAGAAGTCCTACTATTTGTCCTCTTTCACACGAAATATGTGTTTGGGATAACACTCTTCGGTTACGGTAGTTCTTACAAACACCTTCAGCAATTATCATACAGTAGATTCTAATTGAAGATTTTTAAAATCGTGCTTAGCTTCATAGTTTTTTTCCAAGAAAGTACGAGACCAGAAACTTTTTTTGAATAAAAAAAGAGGTTCTCTAAGCATAAAATATGGAATGTAGTGGTACCATTTCACTCCTTTTGAAATGTAATGGTCTGTAAGTTCTTTTTTTATGCCCAGTTCTTCCGCCGCTACTTCTGCAGCAATCCGTTGACATTTAGAACCAATATAGGTGTCTGCGATACGTTCTTTAAAACCATACTCAAAAAACTGATCTTTAGCCCGTTTATAATTTTGGTATCGTGACCACCCATCCATTAAAACTAAGTAAATATGTATAAACGAAAATAGAAAACACCAACTCCAGAATAAGATAACAATCAAAGATGCTTCTTGCAGTGCTGCCTCTAAAAATTTCCAGTAAACCCAAGATTCAAGAACGAATAATACCAACGACAAATACAACAATCTACCTACTCTTAAGTAAGAAACAAATGGATGTGGTTGTATGGGAAGATTGCTTATTTCCATGCTTATGCACTAAATACTATTACGGTTTGTTAAATCAAATATACGATTAATCAAGTAATTGATTGACTAAAAGTTATAACGACAGTTAAGAATGGAGAATTAAATAGAATTTATGTTAAGAATATAATTTTTAAGTTTAATACGTTACAATAATAGAATATTTATCTATATATTGCCCTTAAACATTTTAATCATTTTATGCGCATAAAACATACGTTTTTACTAAACTTCTTATTTATTGTTTTCACCGCTCCATTCATTTATTCTCAATACGACACTATTCCCAAAATCGACTCTTTATCAGCACAAGAAAATTCCTTGGGTAAATTATCAGATGATAACATTGAGCAATATTTAAGCAAATACGTACAATTTGCTTCTGTGAGCGGACATGAGAAAGAAGCTGGTGAATGGTTAAAAAATGTTTGCAAGGAAAACGGTCTTCATATTACCCAAATGGGAGAGAAAGATGGCGAGTATAATTTTACTGCTTCCATTTACCCGTTGTTATCTAATTTGCCAAACATTGTTTTTTTAAATCATATTGATGTAGTTCCGGCTGGAGACTTAAGTAAATGGGAGTATCCGCCATATTCTGGAAAAATAACAGATACTGAAATTTGGGGCCGCGGATCTTGGGATAATAAAGGGAACGCTATTATGCAATTGTTTAGTATAGTAGAGATTTTAAACCGATATAAAGGCACCCAGCTTCCGTTTAATGTCTCTTTTTTGGCTGTTTCCTGCGAAGAGACTCAATGTAGGGGAGGTGCGGAATACGTTATAGCCAATTATCTTGATGAACTAAATCCAGCTGTAGTCTTGGGAGAAGGACCGCCAGCAATAACCGGAGCATTGCAAACGGATGTCGATAAACCAATTTTCCCTATTTCGGTAGCTCATAAAAGGGCTTTGTGGTTAAAACTGTCGCTAACCATAAACACATCTGCACACGGTTCTGTAACTCCTTTACGTTACGCGAATAAGGAGATGGTTCAAGCCTTGGATAATTTGCTTAGTAAAAAGCAGAAAGTGGTTTATAGCGATTTAAATATTAAAATGTTGAAAGATATGGGGAAGCTAGAAAAAGGACTTACTGGCTTCGCAATGCGGCACCCAAAGTTGTTCAGAATGTTTATTACTCCGCAGTTAAGGAAACAACCTGAACTCTTCTCTATTTTTTCAAATACGATTACACTCACAAGTTTGGAAAGTAATAATGATGTGGTGAATGTAATTCCCAGCGAAGCTACCGCTTTATTGGATTGCCGTTTGTTACCTGGTGCTTCTAAAGAAGAGTTTATTGAAGACATTAAAAAACGACTTAAAAATGAAGATATTGAAATCTCTGTAATTTACTCCATGCCTAAGATGCAATCTTCAGATGATAACAGTATTTATTTTAAAAACTTAAAGAAGGCAATTGAGAAAACCTATCCTGATATCGACGTGGTAACCATATCATTACCCAATACAAGTGATGCAGGCGTTTTTAGGGCCAAAGGAATTTTGACGTACACAACGGTTCCTATTGTATTGGACATGAGTTATTTAGATAATATTCATAGTGAAAATGAACGGATACCTAGAGGGATTATGGTTAAGGGTAAAGAAACCTATACAAATTTTATAGAGGAATGCATTAACGGTGATGACGATTCTGGAAAGAAAAAGAAGTTCTTAATTTTTAATACCAAAAAGGATTAAAAGCTCCGAAAAATAACCTTTTAAGTTTAAAATGTTTTACGCAAGAATGTATTGAGAATAGAATTTGCCACAAACACATTCTAAATATTTAAATGTATTTGTGGCAAAAGATCTCTTACAGACCACTAATATAACTTCCGTACGGATCTTTAAATTGATAACCTTCCGTAAAGCGATGTTTACTTAGTTTTTTAAATTCAACCAATCCCCAAAGAAGGAATTCCATTAAAAAATAAACATCTTCTTTCTTAACATCTGGATGATGTTTGGAAATTAGCATCTGCAATGGAGTGATATCTCCAAGCTGTTTTTTGTAATTTTTATCTGACACATCATCTAAGAGTTCAAAACCACTTCCTTCAAAAAACCAATTTACTACATCATCATAAGCGCTTGGTGTATTGGGACGCTCTAGCTTATCGATTTTAGGAAAATAGTTGGGGAACAATGTTTTGATTGCTGAACCCAGTAGCTGCTGAGCTACAAAAGAAGCTCCTTCTTGCTCTCCCTCATAAACCAATTCAACTTTCCCTGTGACAGAAGGGATAACTCCCATAAAATCACTTAGCCTAACACTGGTTTCCGTTTCATTGTTTCTCAGCATTCTACGTTCTGCGGTACTCATTAAGTTTTCAAATGCTGTAATGCTTAAACGTGCGCTAATTCCACTCTTATGATCTATATATTCACTATTTCTAGCTTCAAATCCTATTTGTTCTAAAATATCATATGCTAGGGCTGGCACATAAATAGCAGATTTTTGACTTTCTTGTATTTTTGCCTCTTGAAGCGTAATTTTTTTAGCGATTTCCACCGTTTCAGGGTAGTGGGTTAAAATTTGAGAGCCAATTCTGTCTTTAAGCGGTGTTACGATACTTCCACGGTTGGTATAATCTTCAGGGTTTGCGGTAAAAACGAACTGCATATCCAAAGGAAGACGTACCTTGAACCCTCGAATTTGAATATCTCCTTCCTGTAAAATATTGAAAAGCGCTACTTGAATACGTGCCTGTAAATCTGGAAGCTCGTTTATAACAAAAATACTTCGGTTGGCACGTGGAATCATTCCATAATGAATTACACGATCATCGGCATAAGAAAGTTTGAGATTGGCCGCTTTAATAGGATCCACATCTCCAATTAAATCGGCTACCGTTACATCTGGAGTGGCTAATTTTTCAAAGAAACGTTCTTCCCGATGTATCCAAATGATGGGAGTATCATCAGCTTTTTCCTTAATTAATTCTATAGCATAGCGGGATAGTGGCTGTAACGGATCATCGTTAATTTCCGATCCTTCAACAACAGGAATCCATTCATCCAGCAAAGAAACCATTAGGCGGGCCAGACGGGTTTTTGCTTGTCCCCGAAGTCCGAGTAAGTTTATATTGTGTTTTGATAAAATGGCGCGTTCCAGTTCCGGTATAACCGTATTTTCATATCCATGAATACCTTCAAACGTTGTTTCCCCTTTCTTTATTTTCGAGATAAGATTGTCCCTGAGTTCATCTTTGATCGGTTTGGACTGATAACCGGATGCTTTTAATTCGCCAAGCGTTTTAATTTTTTCAATTTGCATTAGTTTATTTTTTTTGAATTTTTTAATTGGTTTAATCACTAATTAAAAACGATGTGTATTTTTCTTTAAACAAGTTTGTTACGATGTTGTTTTAAATCCTTGGAAGGCGATTTGCCAGCTTACTGAATCCTTTTCTTTCTATTGGTTTCATAATCTTCAAAAATCATTTCCCCGAGTCCCTGAAGACCTGTGAAAAATGCTTTTCCTTTGTTAGCTTCGGTAAAATGCCTTACAAATTGCATAAGGTATGGATCTCTTGCAATCATGAAGGTGGTAATAGGAATGTGTAATTTACGTGCTTGCCGAGCCATAACGTAGCATTTGTTTACAATATAACTATCTAGACCTGCACTGTTCATGTAGTATTCACCGTCAGGTTGCCTTATGCAGCTTGGTTTACCATCGGTAATCATGAAAATCTGTTTGTTGGTATTTCTCTTTCTTCGCAGAATATCCATGGCAAGTTGCAGCCCGGCCACCGTGTTGGTGTGGTAGGGACCTACTTTTAAATATGGTAAATCTTTAATGGAAATTGGCCAAGCATCATTCCCGAAAACAATAATATCCAATGTGTCTTTCGGGTATCTCGTGGTAATGAGTTCAGCTAAGGCCATCGCTACTTTTTTAGCAGGAGTTATTCTATCTTCCCCGTACAAAATCATACTGTGACTAATATCTATCATGAGAACGGTACTCATTTGTGCCTTGTGATGCGTTTCTTCAACCACTAAATCACTTTCATTCATCATGAAATCATCTAGGCCATGATTTATTTGTGCGTTTCGCATACTTTCTGTCATAGATATGCGCTCCAAAGCATCACCAAATTGATAGCTTCTAAAATCGCCTGTATGTTCATCGCCTCTGCCGGTATGTTTGGTTCTATGGTTACCACTCGCACTTTTTTTCAGTTTACCAAAAATCTGTTCCAGTGCGTGTTTTCGAATGAGCTGTTCGGTTTTGGCGGTAATGGCAATTTTGCCATCTCCATCACCCGTGCTATCGCCATCGGGGTCAATTTCCTCCTGAACAAACCCTTTGCGTTTTAAATCTTCAATAAAATCGTCAATGGTATAATCGGCTGTGGTAAGCTCGTATTCCTTATCAAGTTCGCGTAACCAATCGATTGCCTCGTCAAAATCTCCAGAAGTATGCGTAATTAACTCCTTGAAAATCTCAAAAAGCTTATCAAAAGGGGATTGGTGAGGTGCTTCATACTTGGTAAATACAAATCCTTTTCTCTTCGTTTTATTCATAGCTCTATAAAATTAAGGAATTTTATAGACAAAGAGAATGTGTTATAAAACTTTAAGGATTTCTTAGGGAATTATTTAAACTGGTAGATTATTCTGCTTAAAATTAAATCTAGACGAATCCTTTTCAGAAGAAAATGGATTTAAATAAAAGTTTCTGAAGCAAAGCATTTGTTTAAAAATCAAATGAAGAATTATTCCTTTTTCGGTAATTCCTTCAGCATACCATCATAAGTTATAAAATCTCTTTCTGAGCTATTAACCGAAACGGAGGTCTTTCCGTTTAGGAAAACCATAAGGGTTACATCAAATGTCTCTGTGCTGTTATTGGTAGAAAAGGTGATACGGTGATGCTTCTTTTTGTCAAGATATTCTATCTCCAAATCGGTAATCTTATTATTAAATTTTATCCCTTCTCCTTCGGTATTATAACCGCCACCCATTTGTCTTTCGCCAAAAAATGGTAAATCTGCTTTTGCAGAATCGCCTTTAATTTGTATAAATGCACCGTCATCGATTATATCAATTCGCTGCACATTATTTCCAGGAGGAATTAATCCGCTATTAGCGACCCTCATCATGCTTGAACTAATTGTTGGCATGGCCCACTGGCAATCAATTCTGAATTCTTTTTTATTGATTACAGAATCCAATTTAGCAGCAGAGGCACTATCTACAGCTGCATTTTGCGTACTACCGCAACTTGTGATGGAAATACAAACAACTAACGCGAGAACAATGTTTAAGAGCTTCATCATTTTAATTTTAACGTACTTAAAGGTAGCAAATTTCTTTCATTATTCTAAAATTTTGTCTTACAGAAGTTATAAATAGTAAAGACTCAATGATAATTTTTGTTAATGTTTTTCTTCCGAAGAAAATATGGAAAAATCTATCCAATCCATTATACTGAATTCTTTGGTTCCGACACTAGTTTTATTTTTCTGAAATTTAAAATCCATGGTAATGTTTCCAAATAATGATTAGAAAGTACGGCCTCTGCTTCCAAAATAGTATTTTCTTATTTTAAAAACACTTGGCTAATTTGTTACTTGTTAGTATCTTTCAACATCAAAAAGTAGTGACGAACCTTAAACATTTATAGAATGTTAGAAGATAAAAATGATAACCTGCAAGCAGCGGCAGAAGGAAAAGAAGAGAATCCAATTGAAACTTCATCACAAAGTATTTCATCCTCAAAAGACGATGAAAATATAAAAGTTAATAGTGGAGAAAGTGAAGTAGAGGAGGAGCAGGAAGAAGACCCGCAGAACGAAATCGATGAATCCAATGCTGAAGACGCTGAAGATGAAGGGCATAAGGACCGTCATGAAATTCCCATGCCCGATTATCATGTTATGGACATGGAAGCGCTGGTGAATGAATTGGAAAAGCTTATACGAAAGGAAAAGGTTCAGGCCATAAAAAGGCATGTGGATTCCATTAAATCTGAATTTGACTTGAAGTTTCAAGAGCTTTTAGAGCAAAAAAAGGAAGACTTTGTTAATGATGGCGGAAATGAAATAGATTTTGTTTATACGACCAGTGACAAAAAGAAGTTTAACGAACTTTATGGCGAGTATAAAGAAAAGAAAAATCACTACTACAAAAGTCTAGAGAACCGTTTACAAGCCAATTTAGAAAATCGTTTGGCTATAATAGAAGAGTTAAAAGGGCTCATTAACGTTGAGGAGAATATTAATGATACCTACAAACACTTTAAGGAATTGCAGGATAGATGGCGAAATGCGGGACCTATTCCTAGAGTAAACTACAACGATGTTTGGCGTACGTATCATCACCATGTTGAGATATTTTATGATTTCTTAGATCTTAATCGTGATCTTAGGGATTTAGATTTTAAGCACAACTTAGAAGAAAAAGAAAAGATTATTGCGCAGTCAGAACAGTTAGCAGAAATAGGGGATGTTAACAAAGCTTTCCGAGAACTTCAACTATTACATAAAATCTGGAAAGAAGATTTAGGTCCGGTTGATAGAGAGCACAGAGATGCTATTTGGGATCGTTTTAGCGCTGCTACTAAGGTTATCCATCAAAAAAGGCAAGAGTATTTTAAAAATCAAGATGCCATACACGAAGCTAATTTAGCTGTCAAGGAGACCATCATCAATAAAATTAAAGCTATAACGCAACAGCCTGCTAATAACCATGGCGGTTGGCAAAAGCAGATTAAAGAGGTAGAGGCGCTTCGGGAAGATTTTTTTAATGCTGGAAGAGTCCCTTATAAAGTCAATGAACAAACATGGGCCGCCTTTAAAGAGGCTGTTCGTAGTTTTAACCGAAATAAGAATTCTTTCTACAAGAATTTGAAGAAAGGTCAGCAGGAAAATTTAGATAAGAAAATGGAGTTGGTAAAATTGGCTCAATCTTTAAAAGACAGTGAAGATTGGGAAGAAACCACTCCAATCATGAAAAAGATTCAGTCGGATTGGAAAAAAATTGGACATGTTCCTAGAAAATACTCTGATAAAATTTGGAATGAATTTAAGGCAGCCTGTAATCACTATTTTGACAAATTGCATGCGAGAAAGAATGAGCATTTCAAAGTAGAAATGGAAGCTTTTGAGAAGAAGAAAGCTTTTCTGGACGATTTAAAATCGTATGAACTTTCCGGTGATAAGGAAAAAGATTTAGCACAAGTCAAGCAATTTATTGCCGATTGGAAAACGATAGGTAAAATACCGCATAGCAAGAAGAGTATTGAAGGTAAGTTTAATAAAATTTTGGATGCGTTATTTAAAAAATTAGATGTTGAGAAGCAGAAAGCTGAACTCATTAAATATGGAAATAAGCTGGATCAATTGGCGAATTCGGATAACGATTCATTGATTAATAATGAGCGAATTTTCATCAGAAGAAAAATCGACGAAGTAAAGTCAGAAATAAGACAGCTTGAAAACAATCTTCAATTTATAAATGCTGACGATAGCAATCCAATAGTTCAAGAGGTACAAAAAAATATTGAGAAGCATCGTGAAGACCTAAATCTTTGGAAAGCTAAATTGAAGAAGCTAAAAAACATGGATCAATAAGGAAGAGATTGCCTAAAGTGAATTGAAACTATTTTCATATGGATGATTGTTAACTGGCATAAAAACAAAGTTGCAATTTCCATAACTTAAAGTTGTAAATGCAACAAGTTTACTCCATAAATAAATTTATTTAACATTTATTAACCTTTAAGGGGACTTTGTTATAAACATATTACGAT
The DNA here is from genome assembly GCF_023721415.1 of Galbibacter mesophilus. Classification (GTDB taxonomy): domain Bacteria; phylum Bacteroidota; class Bacteroidia; order Flavobacteriales; family Flavobacteriaceae; genus Galbibacter; species Galbibacter mesophilus. Next base: position 551,125 of record NZ_JAMQVC010000002.1, read on the forward strand.
TTAACGTAAAAACAATTTTGAAAACAAAATTTTATGTTAAATTTGAGTATGTTTTACAAGTCCCTAAATGAATTTAAAACCGACTTTATTATTTTTTTGTCTCATATTTAGTCTTCAAATTAGCAGCCAAAGAAAAGAATTAGATAGTCTATCTAAAGAGGTAGTTGCTTACAACTTTCTTTCCTCCGAAAAAAAAAGGGACACTTCCTACATCAATTTATTGAACAAATATGTTGTAGCAAACTATTATGTTAGCAACGATACGATTCATCATTATGCTTCTAAAAGCTTAGAGCTTTCCAAAGAACTTCAATATCATCAAGGTCAAATCGAATCTTTAATTAGTCTTGGTTTTTACGAGAGTGAAATGGGAAATTACAAGGAAGCAGTTTCCCATGCTGAAAAAGCCTTAGAAAAAGCTCTGGAAATAAATAGTTTTAAGCACAAGATTGTTTGCTACAGTAATTTGGCTACTATTTACCATTACGCAGGTAATATTAAGAACTGTGTAGAGGCTAGTTTAAAAGGTATTAGAATCGGGGAAGATCGATTGAATAAAACCCGTGAAGAATTATTGTATTTAAGTTTAATGTACGAAAACCTCGGCCTTACTTATGGAATGCAGCGGGAATATAAAAAAGCGCTTGATTTTTTGTTTAAGGCCAAGAAAATTAATGAAGAAACCGAAAGTAAACTAGCTCAGGCTCAAACGCTAAGTAATATTGCAAGTTATCAGTTGGAAACTCAGGAGTATGAAAGTGGTTTGGAGAACATTGAAAAATCCATCCCCATTTTTGATGAGCTTGGCTATAAAGATTGGTTGGCATTCGCTTTTAAAGTTAAAGGACAGCTTTATGCCGAAACCAATAAATATGAAGAAGCGTTGGATATTTATATGCAATCTTTAGGCATATATGAAATAGTGGAGGACAAGCGAGAAAAAACATCGCTATTAAATGAAATTGCAAAAACCTACTGCGATTTACAGGAGTATGATCTTGCCAAAATGTATGCAGAAGAGGCGCTAACAGGTGCAAAAGAATTGAATTCTTTTAAGGATATAAAAGAATGCTCGGAAACGCTTTATGAAGTTGCTAAAGAGACATTGGATTTTGAAAATGCGCTGTATTTTCATGAGCAATTTAAAAGTTATAACGATAGTATTTTCAACCATGAAAATACCAAAAGTGTTGCGGCGCATGAGGCTCAGATGTCTTTTATTTCCATGGAAAATGAGCTTCGTTTGGAAAGCGAAAAACAACTTAATAAACAACGACTCTTTATATACCTGTCTTCCGGAGGGGTAATTATTTTACTTACCATTCTTTTCTTCACGCAAAGAAGTAGAAAGGTGGAGCGAAAGTTAAACGGTTTACTGGCCAATAAAAATCATGACCTTAAAAAGCGGGAACAGGAATTGCAAGAGTTAAATGAGACAAAAAACAAATTTTTCTCGATTATTGCTCATGATTTGAGGACGCCCATTGGTTCGTTAAATTCTTTAATAGATTTGTTAAAAGACAATCAAATTAGTCCAAAAGATTTTATGCAATTTGCCCCGAAATTAAGTGAGCAAGTTAAAAGTATATCCTTTACACTTAACAACCTTTTGGTTTGGGGTCAAGCGCAAATGAAAGGAGCCAATTCGAGACCTACCAAAAATGATCTAAATATCATTTGTAATGATACCCTTAAATTATTGAAGGAATCTGCAGATAAGAAAAAAATATTGATAAAAAATAGAATTCCAAGCAAGGCGACCGTATTTGCAGATCTGGACCATGTGCAATTAGTTTTCCGAAACATAATAAGTAATGCCATTAAGTTTACGCCTGAATCTGGATTGATAGAGGTTTTTGCCACAGAGTTTGAAAAGCATTGGCAGGTGGAAATTAAAGATAGCGGAGTAGGGATGAGCAAAAAAGCCATAGATGCCATCCTTTCAGATAAAACCCAGTTCAATTCTACTTACGGTACAAATGATGAAAAAGGAACTGGTTTGGGACTGAATCTTTGTAAGGAAATGATTAAGAAAAACAATGGAAAACTTTGGATAGAATCTTTCCTAGGTAAGGGTACCAGTTTTTATTTTACATTGCCAAAACCTTAATTTCAGTCAAGTTTAATAGACTACATTCACTTGTTGTGACCAAACTTTAACAGCTACTTTGTCTATTTCTGAAATATATTCGCCGTCTACTTGAAAAGGTATTGGAATAGCAGTTTCAATGGTAGCGCTATCTGTTGAAATAACTTCAATAAAGTTATCGTGCATAGGAATTTCATCCAAAATGGTCTCAAATATCTTCTTTATTTGAAAGGTTTTTATGATCAAAATTTCAAATTTGCCATCATCCAGCTTCCCTTTTGGGTTAATAATAGCACCGTTGCCGTATTTTCTAGCATTGGCAATACCAATCATCATGGCGCTTCCTTCTTTTATGGTACCGTTACTGTTAATCTTAAATCGAAACGGATCTTTAAAGTCGATAAGCGTTGGAATGGATTTAATAGCATATCCTAATTTACCACGAATACTACCTTCATCGTAGTTTTTAATCAATGAAGCATTTAGACCAATATCACTAATGTGAATGGAGGTTTCGCCATTAATGTCCAAAACATCAATAGGTTTTGTTTCCTCTCGCAGCGCAATGTCAATGGCTTTGTCTATGTCCTCAGGGATTCCAAGATCCGTCGCCATACCGTTGGCACTTCCCGCAGGAATAATAGCCAGCGAAGTTTTTTTGTCCTTTAGGGCTTCTACACAAAGTTTTATAGTACCATCGCCACCAACAGAAATTAACCTATCAGGTTTCTGTTCCCTTATCTTTTCTTGTATATTCTCTAAATCCTTTTCGCCAGTAGTTTTATAAACAGAAAGTAAAATGTTCTGCTGGGTTGTCAGCGACTCAATTTTCTCAATAATCCTATTTTTGTTTTTATCGCCCGAAATAGGATTAACTACCAATAAAATTTGGTTAAGATGCTTCATTTAAAAAGAATTTTAACTAAATTAAATAAAATAAAGAACGAATGTTATTAAGGAAACTATAAATCCATGAAATTTGACTTGAAACTTTATAGAGGGTATGCTAATGAACAACAAGTTATTTTATTCGGGCACGTATTTAGATCCTTGGCGCCAGATTATTTTTTAACCGATAAGAAAGGATACAGGCATGCCAAAGGAGTATACGAAATGTTTACGATTAAAACCTTGGAAAATGCTACTGTAAAAGTCTCTTTTTTAGATGAAACAATAACTACTAAAACCACCAAGGACGGCTATTTTCGTATATGTGTGCCTAAGAAAAACATTTCAGCAGGATGGCATGAATTTTCTGCGGAAGCCTATTATGAAGATTACCATTCCAAAGAGCAAAGTGAATTTCTCAAACCTTTTCCTGGAAAGATTGGAGTAATTTCTGATATCGATGATACCTTTTTAATTTCCCACACCAACAATATTTTAAAGAAAGTATATGTGCTGCTTACCAAAAACGTGAATAAGCGAAAAATTTTTGAAGATGTAGCAGAGCATTATCAGCTTTTAAGTGAAGCAGGTCGTGAGGGAGAGGTCGAAAAAAACACCTTTTTTTACGTCTCCAGTAGTGAGTGGAATTTATACAGCTTTATATTGAATTTCACCCGACTTCATAAGCTGCCAAAATCGGTGTTTAAACTTAAAAAAATAAAGACAGGCCTTGGAGATTTTCTATTTTCCGGAAGGGGTAATCACAGTCACAAATTTGATAAGATTAAAGATATATTGGAATTCTATCCGGAAATGAGATTTGTCCTAATGGGCGATGATTCTCAAAAGGATCCATTTCTATATCAAAGAATAGTAAAATATTTCCCAAAAAATGTAGCTGCCATTTACATTCGTCAAACCGGAAAAAAACAAAAAGAAAAAACGCTGGAAGCTTTAGAAAGTGTTTCCAGTTTTCATGTGGCTACTTGCTATTTTAGAGACAGCTCAGAGGCTATAGAACATTCAAAAAAAATAGGATTACTTTAAAACTTTAGTCTCAACATAAAAATCTTCATCAACTTTAAAAGTTTGAATGTTTTCCTTAACAGAAATTTCCTTCCATTCGCTGCTGGGGAAAATCCATTTTTTTTCGTCGTTAACTACAACTTGAAGGGGCATGTCAAAATCTGCTACAATGTTGGAATATTGAAATTTAACTGTTCCATTTTTTAATTTATATTCCAAAACAGGAATTTGGGTAGTCCTTAGGTATTGATTGAAAAATGCTATTAAATCTTTACCGGTTTGTTCAGATAAGTAGGTTTCAATTTGTTGTGAGGTAACCGTTTGATGATAAAATTCTTCGTTCATGCCGCGTAAGATAGAACGCCATTTTTCATCGTCTTCCACTAATTGGCGAAGGGTATGGAGCATATTGGCACCTTTGTAATACATGTCGCCAGAACCTTCATGGTTAACATCATAAACACCTATTATTGGAATGTCATTCTGAATGTTCTTTCTGGTTCCTATTACATATTCGCTAGCTGCTTTTTTTCCGAAGTGATAATCAAGATAAAGACTTTCTGAATAGGCCGTGAAGCTTTCATGAATCCACATATCGGCAATATCCTTATTGGTGATATTATTCGCGAACCATTCGTGTCCGCTTTCATGGATGATTATAAAATCAAACTTTAAGCCCCATCCAGTACCCGATAAATCACGCCCTAAGTATCCATTTTTGTACTGATTTCCATACGTTACCGAACTTTGGTGCTCCATTCCGAGATAGGGAACTTCTACCAATTTAAAACCGTCTTCATAAAAAGGATAAGGCCCAAACCAATGTTCAAAAGCTTTCAACATTTTAGGGACTTGCTTGAATTGTTTTTTAGCTTTTTCTAGATTATCACGCAAAACATAATAATCGAGGTCTAAAGTTCCTTTATCACCTTCATATTTTCCGTCGAAATGAACGTAGTCTCCAATGTTTACATTTACGCCATAATTGTTAATAGGATTATTTACTTTCCAGTGAAAAGTTTTAGAATTTTTGTGGGTGTCGATCCCGACGAGTCGGCCGTTAGAAACATCCATTAAGTCTTTCGGAACAGTGACACTAATTTTCATGCTGTCCACTTCATCGTACATGTGATCTTTGTTTGGCCACCAAACGCTAGCTCCAAGACCCTGGCAGGAAGTGGCTACAAACGGATTTCCATTTTCATCTTTTTTCCATGAAAAACCGCCATCCCAAGGCGCTCGAATGGCCTCCTTTGGATGTCCAGAATAATGCACAACGATTTCATCGTAACTACCAATTTTCTGCTGTTTTTTTAACTGAACAAAATGAGCATTCGCTTCAGAAGAAAAAGAAAGTTCCTTACCGTTTTGGGTAACTTTCTCAATTTTTAAAGGTGGTTGAAGATCTACCTGAAGCGTTTGATTAGGCTTTAAAACTGTATATCCAATAGTGTTTTTTCCTGAAATATTTTTTTTTCCCGGATCCACATTTACATCCAAATGATAATAAGTAAGATCCCACCAAGCTCTTTCTGGAGTAATGCTCCCACGAAGGGAATCTTGTTTGGTAAATTCCTGATGATTATGAAATAAGCCCGTATCTTGAGAATACATAAAACTCGCAGAACACAGTAGAAACGTAACAAAAGCTATTTTATTCATTCAATATGGTTTTCAGCAAAACTAATGAAAATGCTTAAAAAGTAGTGAACAAGAATGTTTGATACTAGAAATTGATAGTCATAAAAACTTACTTCAATAGCTTCAACAGTTTTTCCCAAGCTTTATCGTGTGCTTTTTTGTTCGCTGGGTCGGCATCCTCCTGAGCACCGCTTCTCATGAAAGCATGTCCGGCGCCTTCATAAATTTCAGTTTTATACGTTTTGCCATATTTTTCCATAGCTGCTTTGGTCTCTGGTATGGTGGCATTCACCCGGTTGTCGTTTCCGCCGTAAAATCCATAAACAGGAGAGCTGATTTTTTCCAATATTGAAGTGTCTTTTGGGGCTGTCCCGTAGAAAACAAAAGCTTTTTCAATTTCATTATTGTTGGTTGCATAGCGAAAACTCTGCGAACCTCCCCAACAAAAGCCGACTACCGATACTTTTCCGGTGCTCGAAGCTTCATTTTTTATATAGTTGTAAGTGGTGTGGAGGTCTTTAGTGACTTGTTCTGCATCGAGTGCATAAATAGCTTCCCGTGCTTTATCACTATTTTCAAAATCGGTAGTTTTTTCAATGCCCTCCACGGTATTTGAAATTAAATCGGGAGCAATTACCAAATAGCCTTTTTCTGCTAATTTATCAGCAAAGGAGCGTGCCCAATCATTTAAGCCACGATTTTCATGAATTACGATCACCGCATCGGTCGCCACGGAACTTTCGGGATAGACAACAAAGGCTTTAAACGTGCTATTTTCCCTTTTTAAATCAATCCATTCATGATGGCGCTGGGATTCAGCAAGTTCATTACTTATTTTTGAAACTGCTTCAGCAGCAATATCTTTTTTGGTTTCCGACTCAGATTTACAAGCGGAGAGAAATAATAAACTCAACAAAATACTGGTGGCTATTCTCATGATTTTCATTTTTAATGATTCCATTAAAGATATTGAAAATCAATTAAATAAAACTTAGTTTCTAATAATCGTATTTGGAAAAACCACAACGCTTTCATGTCCGTTTTCACCAACGGCTGAAACTCCGAAGAAAAAATTATCAATTACAATGCCTTCGAGTGTAAATGAGGTAACGTCTTCTACGTAACGCGAATGATCCCAAGTGGGGGAGGTGGTATCGCGCCAATAGATTTTGTAGCCTTTTGCACTGGGAACTTTGCTCCATTCAAATTTTGCAGACGCTTCTACAATTCCACCGATGGCAACTTTTTCGGGAGCGGGTGGCGCCCAGGCCAATGAAGCAAGATTAATGGCATTAACAGCCGTAAGTTTAGCGGTGTAATCAAAATCCACATATTCGAGTCGGTCGCCATATTTAATCCCGTTTTCAACACGAATGTCTTGATGTTGTTGCGTATAATTTTCATGTGCTTCCATAATTCTTATTCCTGCAAAACCCACGTCGTTAAATGGTCTATGATGACCGCCACGCCCAAAACGATCTAAACGATACACCATCATTGGGTTCATTTCTGGCATGTAGGTATTCACGGTTTTATACACGTAACGAGCTAATTGTCGGGAAATTCCATCAACCTCACCGCCATAAAAGCGTCTAAGTGTACGCTCTCTTTCTGTTTCCGTTGGAGGTACAGGTTCTGAGAAAATTCTAAAGTCGGTATTGCTTATCACGCCATCTACACCTTTAATATTGCCAATCATATCGTTATTGAAAACACCAATGATTTCCCAACCTTTTTCCTTTGCATACTCGGCTAAGCCTTTTCCACCAAAGAGTCCTTGTTCCTCTCCCGATAACCCTGCGTAAATTATACTGTTTTCAAATTTGTATTTAGAAAGTACACGGGCAGCTTCCATGGCACCTGCCATTCCTGTGGCATTGTCGTTAGCGCCGGGAGCTTCATCTGTAAAGTTATTTGGATCGGTAACGCGGGAGTCGATATCACCGCTCATGATAATAAAACGGTTAGGGTGTTTAGTGCCTCGTTGTATGGCAACAACATTGTTTACCCAAACGTCTTTAGTGATTCTTTCATTGGTGCCTTTTTCAACAAAGTTATTTTGCATAAAGACTTCCAAACATTTGTTACAATCCTTGGAAATATTCTCAAACTCACTTTTTATCCACCTTCTTGCCGCGCCAATGCCACGAGTTTTCGAAACTGTATCGCTAAGGGTATGCCGAGTGCCAAAACTTACTAATTTGGTCACGTCGTTTTCAATTCTTTCTGCTGAAACGGAGTTTATAATCTCGTAAAGACGGGCGTCCGTCTGTGAAAATGATAGAAAAGAAACAGAAAGCAGGGATAGTAAAAGTAATTTTTTCATAGAATCTTTAGCGTTTAAACGTCTAAAGATACACAATAGAATTTAATTTTTTCTTCCGAAGAATTTTATGGGATTCGAGCTATTTCTTAGCTTCTAGTTCACCAATTATTTCAATAAAAGTACCATCGTAATCTTTGATCAAAACAAATGTTTTACCGTTATCTAAAACAATGGGTGTTTCTCCCAGCATTTTGATTTTGTTTTTTATTATTCTTTCAATGTAAGGCCCAATGTTATCTACATGAAGCGTTATGTATTGTACGCCCAAGTCTTGCTGAATATAATCTGGATACCAATTTTTGTGTTTCCCAAAGGTCATCAATTTTAGTTGAGTAGATTGGTTGCCTTCTTCCATTTGAAGCACGGTTACTTCTGTAGCCAAGCCACTGGTTAAACCGGATTTTCTTCCGAATTCCTTATCAATCGGGAATTGGCCAACTTCTTTCATACCCAAAACATCTTTATAAAGAATTAAGGACTTTTCCATGTTGGTGACTACAATTCCGATGTCTATAATGGCTACTTTAGATTCTTTTTTTGGTTCGGGAAGATCTTCCCCCACAACTACGGCTATTTTTTTTCCGTTCGGACTTACAGCTAAACGCGTAATATCTTTAAGCTTAAAAAACTCCAATGAAGTAACTGGAATCCATTTTTGTTTTTCCTTGGGTTGATATTTATAAAGGATTTCATTTTGCCCCATTAAAATATCGCCGTTGGGCGTCCAAGTATAGTCTTCTGAATTCTCAAGGGAAGTTGTTATTAACTGATCATTGCCGGTCACGGGATTAAACGAGCGGATTTCCCACGGTTCTTTGCTTTTATCAACATAACTTACAAGATCTGTATTTGGGATTTTGTGAATTGATCTTCCGATGTTTTGTTTAAAAGCAAAATGTGTTTCGTCTTTTAGGTTATGAACCATTAGTTCCGAAGGTTCATTAATGGCATAGGAAACAATAGTGTTTTTATCAAACCACGTGTAATAACCAACTTTCGGTTCGGGAACCAATTCGGTATATCCACCATTACTTTTTTGATAATAATATAATTTCTGAATACTGTCGTTATCTAATCGAATCGCTGAGTACATACCTCTAGAAGGTGCTTGTGGAGAATATTCACTTCCGGCGGTGTTGGTAATCCATTCCTGTGTGCCCTTTTTTAAATCGGCGACTTTAATGTCGGTTTGCCCATTGCGTGTAGAAACGTAAACCAAGGTATTGTTGTCCTCAAAATAAGGCTGGTTATCGTACAATTCAGGATTATTCGAAATATTGATTGGATTGGTAAGTCTGTAAGATTTATCCAAATCAAATAGATATACTTCCGAAGGAGCTTGTGCACCTAAGTACCAAGTAGCAAGTAAGGCGATTAGTAGGGTCGGTTTCATTTTAGGCGGAACAACTCATTTAAAAAAGGCAAAATGAACTGTTTAAGTTTTGTTATACCTTACTAATTTAGAGAAAGTTATGTTTTTGTTAAGGAAAACTCTACAACCTACAAGAAATAATCGATGTAATTGACGAATGTATTTTGAAAAAGAACAGACCCAACAGCATTTTTAGCTGATGGATCTGTAGCATAATAAAAATTAGTTTTCTGTAAACTTGCTTAAGATGTTTCTTACTTCTTTGGTATCTTTCACATAATATTTTGCTTTGGTCTTTTTAAAACCAACTTTTACCGTGTAAGATCCTTCAGGAACCTCTTCAAACATGTATTCATCTGTCCAGTCGTCACCAATAGTAAATATAAAATCGTAATCTTTTGCCGATAAAAGCCTCGAAGCCGCACGACCTTTGTTTACGCTGCTGCTTTTTATTTCGATTACCTTATTTCCCTTCAAAACTGAAAGATCATTGTTGGAAATTAAACTCGTAAGAACGGTATTTAGTTCGATGGTTCTAATCTGAGCCAACTCAGGATCGGCTTTTCGGTAATGCCACGCCAACGAGTATTTCTTTTCTTCAATAAAAGTTCCTGGAGTTCTATCTACAAAAGTTTCTAAGATCGGACGTATATTTTCCATCCATTCGGTTTTAATACGTTCCAAGGCTTCCCATTTTCTATCATTTTTCTTCAACCAAACGCCGTGATCTGTTATTAACGAATAGTCTTTAAGACCAAACCATTTTTCAAAAGTTTCTTTGTCTCGACCACTTATAATTACCATGTCGGTATTGGGCAAATCGTTAATGTTGTCGAGCAATTTCAATAATTCTGCATCCGGACTCGCATTCTGGGGATTGTCTTGAAAACCGGAAAGTGTTCCGTCGTAATCCAATAAAATTAGTTTATTCTTTGCCTGCTTAAATTCGCTAAACATTTCCTGCTGAATAGAATTATCCAATTTTTTGGAAACGATAACTTGACCAAGATTTTTGGTGGCATCCAAGGATTTCATGAATTCCATGGCCCATTTCTCTACACTATAACGTTCCAATCGTTTTTGAAGAATGGTATTGCGAGAAACTTGCTCTTCTTTAGGCATTTCCAGCGCCTGTTTTATAGCATCTGCAATTCCTTCGAAGTTGTTGGGATTGATGATCAAGGCCTCATTCATTTCTTTGGAAGCTCCCGCCATTTCGCTCAAAATCAAAACCCCATCTTTATTGGTACGCGTTGCAACATATTCTTTGGCCACCAAATTCATTCCGTCCCGAACGGGTGTAATTAATGCTACATCGGCGGAGGTGTACAAGTCAATTAAATTATCAAATGGCATAGAGCGATAAAAATACCAAATGGGCGTCCAGCTCACGGTAGCAAATTTTCCGTTAACTCTTCCTACCAGTTCATCAGTTTCTTTTTTAAGTAATTGATATTGAGGAACATTTGATCGTGAAGGAACTGAAAGCATAATCAATCGTACCTTCTCTTTAAACTGCGGATATTTATTCAGAAAATATTCAAAAGCACGGATTCGGTTTGGAATTCCTTTGGTGTAATCCAGTCTATCAATTGAAAGGATCAATTTGGTATCTTCCGAAGATTGAATATGGTCATCTAGACGCTGTTGCAGCTCCGATCGATCCTTGGAATTTAACTCGGTATGCTGTTTGGCGGCATTGTGAAATTTATCGTAATCGATTCCCATTGGGAAAGAATCCACCTTTACAATACGGTCATGATAAATAATTTCGTTGAATTTTACATCCAATCGTAAAATCCTTTTAATGGAACTTAGAAAATGACGCTCGTAATCGTAGGTATGGAAACCTAAAAGGTCTGCCCCGAGCATTCCCGTAAGCAGTTCTTCCCGCCAAGGAAATGTTCTGAATATTTCATAGGAAGGGAAGGGGATATGCAAAAAGAAACCAATTGAAGTATCTGGTTTTTTCTCCTTTATCAGTTGTGGGAGCAATAATAGTTGATAATCGTGAACCCAAACCTTATCGCCATCTTCAAGATGTTCAATCACTACATCGGCAAATTTTTGGTTAACGCGTTTGTAAGATTCCCAAAAGTCTTTTTCAAATTCAGTATATTCCATAAAATAATGGAACAGCGGCCAAAGGGTCCTGTTGCTAAAGCCATAATAGAAATTGTCAATATCATTTTGCGACAGGTTTACTGCGGCACAATTCTCCTTTGCAACGGCGGCATCTACTTTTTTTTCCAGTGATGCATCCAGTTCTTCTTCCGTTAACCCCGACCATCCTATCCAAATGCCATCTCCATCTTTGTGAACAGATTTCATTCCAGTAGCCAAACCACCTACACTTGGAGTAATTTCTAAATCGTTGTTATTTAGTTGAACTTGCAGCGGTAGTCGGTTGGAGACAATTATTGTTTTACTCATAATTTGGTTGTTGTTTTTCTTTTTTTAAGTTGATGTTTTTTTGTGATTCTTTTTATGATTAATTAATAAATAACGGATGTCTTTTATCATTATCGAAATGTGATAACTTCTTATGTTTCATTTATGATTAGATTATTGCTTTAGACCTAAGATTTTCGTTAATTTAAGGAATTATTGGCTCATAAACGTTATAAAATATATAATAAATGCATAATTTAGAATACGGAATTATAGGAAATTGCAGAAGTGCTGCACTTATATCTAAAACAGGATCAATCGATTGGTGTTGTTTACCAGAGTTTGATTCTTCTTCGGTTTTCGCAAAAATTTTAGATGATGAAATAGGAGGCAACTTCGGTTTTATGGTAGATGATTCTTATACCATTACGCAAGAGTACTATAAAAATACAAGCGTTTTGGTTACCAATTTCTCAAATGGAACAGATGCTTTTGCAGTTTGGGACTTTATGCCGAGATACTATGAAGAGGATGGTGGCTACAATTCTCCTCCGGATATTATTCGATATATAGAACTTAAAAGTGGAAATCCGAAATTTAAAGTAGATTATAAACCAAAGTTGGAATATGCTTTGGGTGTTACTAATACGTATGTTAAAGACGACTTCATAGTTAGCTTAACCGATAAGGAGAAATTTGACACCCTGTTTTTATACACCAGTTTTGATAAGGAGAAGGTGGTAGAAGGGAAGGAGTTGGAGATAAAAGAAGACGGTTACTTTTTAGTGGGCTATAACGAAAAGATTTTTGTTCCTACCGTAAACCGGGCTTTTTTAGAACTGTCTCGAACAAAAGTGTACTGGCTTAACTGGTCTGAACGTACGCCTACCTATAAAAAATACAACAAAGAAATTTTAAGAAGTGCCCTTACCTTAAAAATGCTCAGTTATGATAAATCCGGTGCGGTTTTAGCAGCGGCAACTACATCGCTTCCTGAAACTATTGGAGAAGTAAGAAACTGGGATTATCGTTTTTGTTGGATTCGGGATGCTTCCATGGTTATAAAAGTGGTTTCTGAATTGGGTCACAAAAATATGGCGAAACGATTTCTTCAATTTATCATTGATTTGATACCCGATAAAGATGAGAAACTTCAAATTATGTACGGTATCAACAAGGAAAAAATTCTTACTGAAGAAACCCTAGACCATTTAAGTGGATACAAAGGTTCGAAGCCGGTTAGAATTGGAAATGCCGCCTACGAACAACGCCAGAATGATATCTACGGAATTTTAATGGATGTTATTTACGAACAGTTCATGAAATTCGACACGCAAATTGAAAACAGTGAAGACCTTTGGACGATAACAAAAGGAATTGTTTGGGTGGTAAATAAACACTGGAAAGAAACCGATAAAGGGATTTGGGAATTTAGAACGGAAGAAAAACATTTCACTTTCTCAAAAGTGCTTTGCTGGGTGGCTGTGGACAAAGCCTTGCGAGTGGCCAAAATGCTAAATAAAACCCGAAAAATTGAAAAATGGCAAGCATTGGAAAGCGAAATAAAAGAAGATATTCATAAAAATGCTTGGAATGAAGAAGTGCAGGCCTTTACACAATTTTATGGTTCAAAAGATTTGGATGCCTCGGTTTTACTTATGGAACCTTACGGTTTTATAGATGCAAGAGATCCGAGGTACGTGAGTACTGTTGAAGCTATTGGAAGGGAGCTTAGCAATGACGGATTATTGTACCGATATAAAAATCAAGACGACTTCGGACTGCCATCTTCCTCTTTTACTATTTGTACATTTTGGTACATTAATGCACTCAATAAAATTGGGAATCACGAAAAAGCTGTAGAACTTTTTGAAAGATTGTTGTCTTACAGTAATCACTTGGGGCTGTTTAGTGAGGATATTGATTTTAAAACCAAACGTTTGTTGGGGAATTTCCCACAAGCTTACTCACATTTGGCTTTAATTGAAACCGCCATTAATTTGTCTAATTTTATTACTGAAGAAGAGCAGATTATGGGGAACGTAAGGCATGATTAAAGCCGGTATCTCCCAAGCACAAAGAATTTAAGTACTTTTCCACCTTGATTATTTAAGTAACTCTGTTAATAATCAAGGTGGATTTTTTATACTACAAGATTTTTGATTTGAGCATATTGCAACAATATGATGGTCTTGGCATCGGTTATTTCGCCGGAATGTACCATTTGAAGGGCATCTCCCATGGAGACTTCAAAAACTTCAATCTCTTCATGTTCGCTATCAAGTCCGCCGCCTTCGTGCATTTTCATTTCAGAAGTGTATTCCGCAACAAATAGGTGTAGTTTTTCGGTTACTGCTCCCGGCGAGGTATAAGTTTCCATTACTTTTTGGACGTCCTTGATTTTATAGCCAGTTTCTTCATCGGTTTCTCGAATAATGGAATCTTTCGGACTCTCATTTTCGATAATACCTGCTGGAACCTCTATCATCATACCGTTGGAATTCCCATTTAAATAGGTTGGAATTCTGAATTGCTTGGTTAGGATTACGGTATTTTTATGTTGATTATACAAAAGTATAGCCGCGCCATTCCCACGGTCATAGACTTCTCGGCTTATTTTTTCCCAACTATCTTTTTTATTTTTATAGCTGAAATCAACCTTTTTTAGAACGTACCAATTCTTAGATAGAATGGTTTCTTTTTCTATTCTTACCGTCATTTTCTATTGGGAAATGCTTTTTCTTTTTTAATAGTCAGGCTAATTAATTCTCATTGGTTTTTAAAGATCTTGCTGTCAGGCTGAGCTCTCGTGCTGAATCTAGCTTCAGTATGTCGAAGCCTATCATGGAACTTCAAGTTACCGCATCAATAATTATCATCATTCACTTCAATCCAGTACCCGTTGGGGTCCCGCAAGTAAATTTGACGAACATTATCAGGACGAGTGTTGGTGGTATTCGCCTCGCCAGGCCAGTTTTCAAACGGTATATTGTTTTCTCTAAGATGCGCAATAAAACCGTCCAAATCCTTGGTATGAAGTGCAAAATGAACTCCCTTCACATCGGGAACTTTATGGTTTTTGTCCTCGATTACATGAAGCGATGTTCCTTGCCCCAAGGAAAACCATCTAATGTGTGATTTTTTGGTTTTGTTTTCTATTTCTTCGAGTCCGATAATGTTAAGATAAAAATCAGCACTTTCCGTAAGGTTTTTAACCAAAATAGCATTATGATCGAATTCTAATTTAAAACTTTGTGCCTTGGCTTTTGTCATTGTTAAAAAAGTAAATGTTATTGCAAAAATTAAAAATATCCTTTTCTGTACCATGATTATTATTTATTGGATTCGCGTTGGTAAAGTTTTCGTCCCAATTCAGCTAAAAATGGTATTCCAACAGTATCATATTCGTAAACCCCGTCATTGTAAATTTTATTCTTGTTTACATGAATGGTTGCTGTTACCAAAAACTCTACATTATTTTTCGCGTCTTTAATGTATGCACAATCGGTTAGATATCCGTAAGCATATCCCACTTTATTGTAGATTTTTATATGGGAAGGAATAGTGTCTTTTTTATCGCCAAACATAAAGAACTTCCCGTAACTATCGTAGTATTCTTCGCGATCATATCCCTGTTTTTTGGGTAAGGTAGACATAGAGGTGAGTAGAAACTCCCTATCGCTGTCACTAAGTTGAAATTGTTCTTTTTCTGAAAATTGTTCAGGAAAAATTACCCGTTTCATAATATTATGCAGCGTGCTTACTGGTAAATAATTCTTCAGTGAAAAATCCATTGGTTCGAGTACAATCGAATCCCCTTGTGCATATCCTTTACCTTTTTGTACGGCTTCAATTTTTAAAGTGTCAATTGGGGAGTTTGTACTTCCTGGAACTTCCGTAAGGGTATCGTTGACCCTAAAAATGATTGGTTTATTTTGTAATTCATAGGCGTTTGGAATAGACAATCGATGACTGATACGCACTGTTTCCAGCCCTTTTTTCTTTAAGGTGTTGTTAATATAATCTTTACCCAAATACTCAAAAAGACGGTTATAGGCATCGTTGTCGCTAACAGCAAAAATTTTGTTTATTTCCTTTTCAAAGGTTGTTTCCACGCTATCTCCTTCAACATAAAATGGTGTTTTTCTATCAAACCGCTGGTCTTTGTTTAATTTTTCCAAAGCCAATACTGCGATTGGAAATTTTACACTACTTGCCGGATAAAAATAAATAGAGTCGTTTACGTGGTAGGAATAATCTTTAAAAGAAACTTTACCTTCTTCTCGGTTTATTTGAGTGAACAGAATTTGAACTTCATAAGCATCGCTTTTCTCTACAACTTTTGTAATGAGGCTATCTTTACTGCTTAGGATGGATTGCAACGGGTTAACATCTACAATTTCTTGCTCAGTTGCGTCCGGCTCTTTTTTTTCTTCGGAACCACAACCGATTAAAAGGATAGTTAAAAATAAAATGAGGGATTTTGGGAGGTAGTTTTGCATGATTATTCTTGAAGTTTATAGGTTAGCTTTTTTCGGCATCGTATTCTTTCCAGTCTTTGTTTTTATAAATATCGTCTCCAAAATATTTAGCAATTTTTAAAAATCCTTTTGGCTTTTGGTAACCAGGAACCGGAGAAAGAATTTCTTGTTTTTCATTTAAAAAAATAACCGTTGGGAAACTCATTTTACCTTGAAGCAACGCTGCCGCCAATTCGTGATATCCACTTCTGCCTTGGGAAATGAACTTAAAAGTTTTGTTTTTGTAGACTACATCATCTTTACTTTCTGCATCCATTTTCACCATATAAAAATTGTCTTTCATATAAGCTGCTACTTCTGGATTGTTAAAAGTGTCTTTATCCATTTTTTTGCACCAACCGCACCAATCCGTATAAACGTCCACAAAGATTTTTTTAGGTTTTTTCTCCGTCTGCGTTTTTTCTACGGCTTCCGTCCAAGACATCCATTCAATTTCCTGGGCTTGACCGTAAACCACTGCAAATAGTAAAACAAGTAAGATGATTGGGTTTTTCATTTGTGACATTTTAAAATTTTTCGCAGTATCCTGCGGGTTAAAGAAGTAAAGATAAGGAAAATTGTTTTCGAATAAATGATGACGACAATTACTGAATTTTAAGATATCTATTTTGTTTTACAGTAATCTTAATCAATAAAAGACATAAAAAAACCCGGTGCAAAGACCGGGTGAGATTATAAAGATAAATATGTTAAGCTTCATTTACCACTTCTTTTTTATCGAAAGCGGGAATGTTAGGCTCCACAAGGTTGGCTACAATGTCATCAAAAGTTTCTCCTTTTCTAATTAAATGCGCCTTTCCTTCGTGCCAAAGTACTTCTGGTGGTCTAAATCTAGAGTTGTAATTACTCGCCATGGAGAAACAGTACGCCCCTGCATTTTTAAAACATAAAATGTCCCCTTCAGAAATTTCTGTAATGCGTCGGTTACTTCCAAAAGTATCTGTTTCACAAATATATCCTACGATTGAATAGAAACGTTCTTTACCTTTTGGGTTGGAAATATTGGTGATTTTATGGTAGGAATTGTAAAGCATAGGTCTTATTAAATGGTTAAAACCAGAATCAATTCCAGCAAAAACAGTAGAAGTTGTCTGTTTTACCACATTTACCTTGGCTAAGAAAAAACCAGCTTCGCTTACCAAAAATTTACCAGGTTCGAAAGCGAGGGTAAGGTCACGACCAAATTCTTTACAGAAATTATTAAAACGCTTAGTCAATTTTTTTCCTAACTCTTCTACATTGGTTTCAATGTCGCCTTCTTTATAAGGAACCTTAAAACCACTACCAAAATCTATAAATTCTAAATCTTCAAAATTCTTTGCCGTTTCGAAAAGTATTTCTGAAGCATACAGGAAGACTTCAATATCCAATATATCGCTTCCCGTATGCATGTGGATACCGTTTACGCGCATCCCAGTATTTTCTACAATTCTTAAGATGTGTGGAATTTGATGAATACTAATCCCGAACTTGGAATCGATATGCCCTACGGAAATATTGGAATTTCCACCTGCCATTACATGTGGATTGATTCGGATGCATACCGGCACATCTGGATTTCTAGTTCCAAATTGCTCTAAGATTGAAAGATTGTCTATATTGATTTGTACTCCCAATTTGGCTACTTCTTCTATCTCTTCCAAAGAAACCCCGTTGGGCGTAAAAATGATGTCTTCAGGTTCAAAACCGGCCAAAAGCCCGAGTTGTACTTCCTGTACGGAAACAGTATCTAGTCCACTTCCTAAAGAATTCATTAACTTTAAGATGGAAACATTAGACAACGCTTTAACCGCGTAATTCAGTTTTAGGTTTTTTACATTCTTAAAAGCAGACGTAAGTCTGTTATATTGATAAACAATTTTTTCTGAATTGTAAACGTAAACCGGACTCCCAAATTCCTTGGCTACTTGTAAAAGTTCATTGTTGTTCATACTGCGTATTTTAAGGAGGCAAAATTAATAAAGTGCCCCATTATTAAAAAGAAAAATAAATTAAATAAATAAAAATAAAACAATGTGTTTCATTTGTAACACTTCAATGATATGAAGCATTGTTGAGCCCGCATTATTTTTTGTAAATTTAAAAAAAGAATTGAGTAATCCACTTATCTAAAAATTAAATAGTTGTGGGACGTATCATTCCATTGTTCCCTTTGCGGACCGTAGTTTTTCCGAATGAAAAATTGCCGCTTCATATTTTTGAAGAACGGTACAAACAGCTGGTGAACGATTGTGTTCGAGGAAATATGAATTTTGGAATTCCTACTTATTTAGATGGAGAGTTGGGGTATGGCACTGAACTCAACATCGATAAAATTGTAAGAACTTACGAAAATGGCAGTTTGGATATAGTTTGCTTGGGAGTACGGGTTTTTAAAATCGTAAAGTTTTTTAATCCGATACCTAATAAATTATATGCTGGTGGCGAAGTTGAATTTTTTGAAAATGAAGAAGATGCCATTCAAGAGCAACAGGAGAAAGTGCTCGATTTAATTCATCGTATGTATAGAAATATCGATATGCCTATGGAGGCCATGGAACCTGACTCGTTTAAAAGTTATGTTTTTGCCCATAAATTAGGACTTAATCTTCAACAAGAATATAAATTACTTCAACTTACCAAAGAGAGCGAACGACTGGATTTCATTGAAAATCATCTAAAAACCGTCATTCCCGTTCTGGAACAGATAAACGAAACTAAAAAACGTATTCAATTGAATGGACATTTCAGAAATTTCGACCCATTACAATTTTAAACCTGAGTTTGATTATTCTAACAATTCCATTCATTTTTTTTAAAAGCTTTCGGAATTACTTTATTCTGGGCTTTATTTCAATCAAAAGAGCACACATTTTTCCTACTATTTCCAAAAATATAATTCCTTTTTGGGTTTATTAAACTCCATTTGTTACTTTTGTTTCGCTTTAAATTATACAACGTAATCGTTATGAATTTACACGAATATCAAGGAAAAGAAATATTAGCAAGTTTTGGGGTACGCATTCAACGTGGTATTGTGGCCGAAAATCCACAGCAAGCTGTTGAAGCTGCCAAACAATTAACAGAGGAAACCGGTACTGGTTGGCATGTTATAAAAGCACAGGTACATGCCGGTGGACGAGGAAAAGGAGGCGGAGTTAAGCTTGCTAAAAACCTTAAAGAAGTAGAAGAAGTAGCAAGTAACATTATCGGAATGAACTTGGTGACTCCACAAACTTCTAAGGAAGGTAAAAAAGTACATCAAGTTTTGGTGGCAGAAGATGTTTACTATCCTGGCGATAGCGAAACTTCAGAATTTTATATGTCGGTGCTTTTAGATAGAAGCAAAGGAAGAAATATGATTATGTATTCTACGGAAGGTGGAATGGATATTGAAGAAGTTGCCGAAAAAACCCCACATTTAATTTATCATGAAGAAGTAGATCCTGCAACAGGACTGCTACCTTTTCAAGCAAGAAGAATTGCTTTTAACCTTGGGTTGAGTGGAACGGCTTTTAAAGAAATGACAAAGTTTGTTACAGCACTTTACAAAGCATATGATTCTTCTGATTCTTCTTTATTTGAAATAAATCCAGTGTTAAAAACATCTGATGATAAAATTATGGCTGTAGATGCCAAAGTTACCATTGATGATAATGCACTTTACCGTCATAAAGATTATGCTGAAATGAGAGACCTTCGTGAGGAGGATCCTGTAGAAGTAGAGGCTAAGGAAGCTGGATTGAACTTTGTGAACCTTGACGGAAACGTTGGTTGTATGGTAAACGGAGCTGGCTTGGCAATGGCAACAATGGATTTGATTAAAATGGCTGGAGGGGAACCTGCAAACTTTTTGGATGTTGGAGGAACAGCAGATGCAAAAAGAGTTGAAACTGCTTTTAGAATGATTTTGAAAGATCCAAACGTAAAAGCTATTTTGGTGAACATCTTTGGTGGGATTGTACGTTGCGACCGTGTAGCACAAGGTATTGTAGACGCATACAAAAACATGGGTGACGCTATTCAAGTGCCAATTATTGTACGTTTGCAAGGAACCAATGCAGATATCGCTAAAGAATTAATCGACAATTCTGGTTTGGCTGTACAATCTGCTATCGAATTTAAAGAAGCAGCAGACAAAGTACAGGAAGTCCTAAAATAAATTATTGAGACCCAAGCTCCCAAAGCCGAAGGCGCATGGGAGGTTGATGGACGAAATAACCCCGACCTTTGAGTCGGGGTCTTTTTTTGACTGTTTTTGAATTGACCCAAGCTCCCAAAGCCGAAGGCGCATGGGAGGTTGATGGACGAAATAACCCCGACCTTTGCGTCGGGGTCTTTTTTTGACTTTTTTTTGAATTGACCCAAGCTCCCAAAGCCGAAAGCGCATGGGAGGTTGATGGACGAAATAACCCCGACCTTTGCGTCGGGGTCTTTTTTTGACTTTTTTTTGAATTGACCCAAGCTCCCAAAGCCGAAGGCGCATGGGAGGTTGATGGAGAAATTTACCTGCCTACTGAGAAGTAGGTGGGTTAACCCCGACCTTTGCGTCGGGGTTTTTTGTTTCAGCAATGTAAATTGAGATTGTAAAGCAAAATGGTTTGTAAAATTAAGGTTACGAACAAGCGCTCTTTTTATGGGAATAGGAAAGTGTTAAAGTATATGGTTTTTTCTTGCAGAAAAAGTAGGATAATCTGTTGAAGTTTGTTTTTTAGTTATAGAATTTAATTGCTTATTGAGAATAAAATTATTCTCTTTCCGCTGTCAATTTAACGGTCTTTCTTGGCAAGGCCTGTGGCTGCTGTCTTTTTTAAATTATGGTAATTTGATAGTGGATATTAAGGAAACGTTACACCATTTAAGAGTTGGTTAAATAGCTGTTTTATAGTTTTTTAAGTTGTTTTGTGGTTGTAATTTTGACATGTAATCAAAAAACAAAAAAAGCTTTATGAAAACAATTAAATTAACCTTAGTAATGGCATTATTGGCAGTTTCAACTACTGTTTTGGCCAACGAGAAAGACCCTAAACCAACTGGTAAGGAAGTGTCAACACAACTATCAGCCATTTTGGGAACCCCATCTTTTGATGTATCGAGTAAAGATCTTCTAGCAAAAGTTCATTTTATGGTGAATAAAAAAAGCGAATTGATTGTGATCAACGTAGATGCAGAAAACGAAATGGTTGAAGACTATATTAAGAGTAGAATGAATTACAAAAAAATCGACAAGTCTCTCCTAGAGGTTGGAGAAGATTACATCGTTGATGTAAGAATCGTTGCAGCGAAGTAAATAGAAATATAAAATTTATTTTAAAAGCACCTAAATTTTGGTTTAGGTGCTTTTTTTATATGATAATAGGAAGCTTCCACATTTTTAGCACCGTCATCAATCCCCGGCATGATGTGGCAATGTATATCTATAAAATTGTTGAAAAGATCTACCAATCTTTTATTTCTTCGGAAAATAGTTAGCATAGGTGTCGTTTTGGTACTACCAAAATAGGTAATTTCTGTTAAGAACTTAAAATCAACCGATTAAAAACACCAAAATACACGTCCTCCAACGTGTCGGGATACGTTCAGGACCTCGCTGGACACGTCCACCAACGTGTCGGGAGACGTTCAAGACCTCGCTGGATACGTCTACCAACGTATCGGGATACGTTCAAGACCTCACTGGATACGTCTACCAACGTATCGGGATACGTTCGAGACCTCGTCGGACACGTCCACCGACGTATCGGGAGACGTTCAAGACCTTGCTGGACACGTCCTCCAACGTATCAGATGGAATAAAAAACCTATCGCTTGCGGTCTTTTGCCGCGACAAACACGTTAAAGAATGTTCCGTATACGTTAAAAACACAAAAATTTAGGTTGTATAACCTGTCTTTTGGTCTAATAAATACCGAAATTTAGGTTTAGCAACGTATCGAGAGGGTTATTTGACCTATTTAAAGGTGTTTTTGTGAAAATAGTATTGCATGTTGATAATTAATCGATAACGGAAATCACTGTTATTATTTATTTTTGGAAGTGATACATCGCCGTATTTCGGCATGTAAGTTTCACTGTTAATACGCTTTTAAAATGAAATTTTTAAGACCATTACTTTTTATTGTATTCATCACCGTTGTTCTCATTTCTTCTTGTCAATCAAATAAAACATCCGAAGAATTAACTCAAAAAGATGCTATTAGAATTAATCAAATCGGGTATTATCCAAATGCTATCAAAAAAGCCATCATAGCCGATTCTTTAAAGGCAGCAAAGTTTTCAGTAATAAATAATAATAATGGAGAGACTGTATTGGAGGGAGATTTATCTCAAACGACGGAGTGGAAACTAGCAGGGGAGAAGGTGAAAATAGCAGATTTTAGTCAGCTAAAAGATACAGGAAACTACGCATTGGTCATTCAAGGACTAGGCAAATCCTATGATTTTTCCATCCAAGAAAATGTTTTGGAAGATGTATTTAAAGGTTCGCTAAGAGGACTTTACTATCAAGGAGTTAGTATGCCGTTGGAAAAAAAATATGCAGGTAAATGGGAGCGTCCATTGGGACACCCAGATAACCAAGTGAAATTCCATATTTCCAGTGGAAGGGATACCACAGAAACCATCTCTTCGCCCGGTGGTTGGTACGATGCGGGAGATTACAACAAATATGTAATCAATGCAGCATTTCCGTTGGGTCAAATGTTTTTGTTGTATGAACAATATCCGGAAAGGTTACATAAAATCGATTTAAATATTCCTGAAAGTGGAAATGCCACGAGTGATTATTTAGATGAAATGAAATATGAAATGGATTGGTTGTTAACGATGCAAGACCAAGACGGCGGATTGTTTCACAAACTAACGACTAAGAATTTTGAAGGGATGGTAATGCCTCACGAAGCTGTAAGTCAGCGATATATTGTAGGCAAGGGTACGGCAGCAACCTTAGATTTTGCAGCCGTAATGGCACAAGCGTATAGAATTTTCAATAAAGAAGACAATGCCTATGCTGAAGAATGTCTTAAAAGGGCACTTTCAGCTTGGAGCTGGGCTATTAAAAATCCCAATGTTGAATTTCGAAACCCTGAAGATATTCATACAGGAGAATACGGGGACAAAAACTTTGATGATGAATTTTATTGGGCAGCGGCAGAACTTTATGTTTCTACGGAAGAAAAGGAATTTTTAGATTATTTATTGGCAAATGAACCTTCGTATGCATTTAGACCAGGGGAGAGTTGGACAGCATATATGCGTTTTTTGGGAATGTTTAGTATGCTAAACAATGCGGAAAGAATGCCAGGAGATTTAGTTGAAAAACTGAAAACAAACATAATCGCTTCAGCGGATTCGTTGGTAGAAGCTACCGAAACAAATCCTTATTTCCAATCCATCACCGATTTTCATTGGGGCTCCAATAGCGATGTTCTAAATGCCAGTATGCTAATGGCGCAAGCCTACCGAATTACGAAGGATAAGAAGTATTTACAAGCGGTACGGGAAAATACAGATTACGTTTTAGGGAAGAATCCTATGGGTTATTCTTACGTAACGGGCTATGGATCTAAAACCCCTATGTTTATCCATCATCGGCAGAGTGCCGCAGATTCTATTGCAGAACCGGTTCCTGGACTGTTGTCTGGAGGCCCCAACAGCAGACAGAATGATAAAGAGCATGTGGATTATCCCGCAAACGTAGCACCTATGAAAAGTTGGGTGGATGAAGAACCCAGCTATGCCAGTAACGAAATTTGTTTAAACTGGAATGCACCTCTTACCTATATTCTTGGATTCTTGGAATTGGAAAGTAAATAACCGTCTTGTATATTAAAAGTAGCGGATTTTCTGCACTGATTATTTGGATTAACAATGATCTCTAATTTATAAATTTGTTAAGATTAAGCGATTAAATCGCTTTTTTAAACTTTGTTACCTGATGGCCTTTTTCTTTGGTTCAGCTAGATGAATGTTCTTTGCGACCGTAGGAATGAGGATTGCGATGTTCTTAAGCTTGTGTAGACTTTATAACAAGTTATATGTTTCACTTGGCGGAAACAATAATTCAATTCCTTTAGGCTTGATTTTGAACAAAGGTCCTTTTTCGACTACTTTTCCTTTGGAATTTCGTTTTATTAAATGGTCAAGTGTTATAATTCCTTGTTCAATTAATAAATCAAATTGAGATGTAATTGGTTTTTTTGTGTGTTCAACCAATTTGTACTGAAAGTGTTCTCGATTATCTATTTTTATACTTTCTGCTTCAACCCAAAAAGTTTCTTTGTGTTTTGATTTAAGTCTATTGTGTAGCTTGTCCAAAGTCCAAACCACAAAATCTCCAATTTCAGGTTTATCAGAGTTCTCAATCAGTTGCTTGATGTCGCTATCAATTCTCATATTTAATCCTTGTGAGTTTCTTGTAATTGCCGAAACTGTACAATACAGTTTAAAGTCATCTTCACGTTCGTAGCCAAAAGCATCTAAAATTTCTGCTGAACTTTTGAATTTACTTAATTTCCAGTCAGGAACTTGAGCGAACAGATTTTTTCTGTTTGTTCTACTGTTTCTGAAAGACTTTAGCTCAATACCTTTATAATCTGGCTGTTTAGAAGAATTAATATCTATTTCCAATGCAGTTTCAAGCGTTCGACCAACAGACGTGTCAGCATCTACCATTGAAGGAATTGGTCCGGAACCTGCAATTTTTCTTAACATTGATAAAAGCTCCAGAGCAACCTCATTTTCAGTTGTATTGATTGCATTGATTAACTCTTGAAATGGATTTTGAATTGAAGAATCAATCAACGTTTTGACATCAAGTTTTGTTAAGTTGAAAATTTGAAAACTATCGTTAAAATAAGTGATTGCAATAATATCGTTCGGGTCAGCAATCTTCGTTAAACTATAAAACCAAATTCTTGGGTCTCCGTTTTTAGTTTGAGGCCTGTATAAAGAGGCTTTTGATTTTATTACCTTAAAGCCTGTATGAATTACTGTTGGAATGATAACTTTATTATCAGGACCTTGTTTTTGTAATTTGTAATCGTGAATTCCTTCACTTTTCAGAAAGCTACGAATAGACCCGGTTGCGTCCATAATTGATTTTTTCAATCCTGTTTCGGTAGGCTCAATTAACGAAAGAGCAACTTGGTTTTTAGTCAGTAATTTTATCTTTTCTTGTTCTGCGTTAGTAAGTTTTCTCACTTAATATTTTTTAAAATTTCACTTGCGACAGCTCTTGCTAATAAAGGTGGAACTGCGTTTCCAACCAAAGTGTATTGTGGAACTTCTGTTTTTCTGTTATTACCACCTGTCGAACGCTTGCCTTGAAACACAAAAGAGTCGTCAAAAGACTGTAAACGAGCCATTTCTCTAACAGTTAACGCTCTTGGTGTGTTATAATGAATATAATCATCAGGAATTGTCATAACTGTTGGACTTTGCTCATTGGGTTTCAAAACATTGTAGTTTCGTTTGTTGGAAGTTAAACCGCATTTATCCAATTCGCATTGGGCATCTTTATAACTGCCATTCTTCAGAATAACATCTAAACGCTTAATTACAGTTTCACTTTGATTGCTTGTTTTATGGTTATTCAGTAAGTCAAAGTATTTTTCTCCTGCTTCAAGTGCTTCTGAATTTTTTACGTAAAACGGTTTGGTTTGTGGTTGAAAACGCTCAATTAATCGACCATTTTTAGACCATTCTGAATAAGATTTTCCTCCTTTTGAAATCGGTTTGCCATCAACACTTCTTTTTTTGAGAAGACTCGCCATTTTTTTTGCTGTTCCGTTATATTGTTTTGAAATATCCACCAATTCATAACGGTGTGCTTCTTGGTTATTCCCTATAAAATCTAAATCGTAAAGTGCTTCAAAAATGGTTACTTTTTCATCTTCTGAAACTGTTGAGGGAATTTCTGAAATAAATTTTTGGTCTTTACGACAACCGATAAATAAAACACGTTCTCTGTTTTGAGGAACACCATAATTGGAAGCATTGGCTACAAAAGGCTTTTTTATTTTGTAGAGTCGAATTTTTTCTAAAATAGAATTCAATTCTTTTTTTTGAGAAACATTGGAACATGATTTTAAAACATTAATCGATTCATCAAAAGAGGTTGCGTAAATTTTTAATGCTGTAATAATGTCGTTGCAATCTTTTTTGAAAGTTGCTGGAATTTTTAATGATTTAAATGATGTTTCAATTTTTGAAATGATTGATTCAGGACTAATTTCGGTCAGAAAATCTGTAAAAGCATCCGCAAAATCATCACTATCAATGTTGCAATAGTCCTTTTCTTTGATGATGTCACGTTTTAATTTATCCCATTGTTTAGTTCTAGACAATAGTTTAAATCCGTGTCGAATGGTATTGATGTTTACATCAGTTTTACTCGTTTTGTAATCCGCAATTTTTGGCGTTATTTTTCTAAAACGATTATCAATAAAGTTTATGTATTCTTCTCTTCCAGAATCTTTGTCTTTTTCGAGCAACTTTTCAAGTTCCACCTTTTTAATTAAGCAATCGTATATAAACGAATTCGATTCTGTTCTGCTTTTCTTGATAAATGCGATTAAAAGAGGAATTTCATTAATATCAATGATTGAATTAATTTCATTAATTATTAACTCTTTTATTTTTCCGCCTTCTTTTGTTAGAATACCTTTCACGTTTTCCATTACAAAGTATTTTGGTTGCAATACTTTTATAACTTCTAAATAATGTGAAAACAGGTCGTCTTTTTTGTCAAATTTTTTACGCTTTCCAGCTAAACTGAAACTCTGACAAGGTGGACCACCACAGACAACATCAATAGTTTTTCCATCAATTTTTTCCAGTAAATTATCTAAAAAATCAGGTTCGGTGATATCTTGTGTTAAAAATTTAGCATCTAAACCTAATTGATGATTATACCTAACTATGTGAGTTAATTCACAATTTTCATTAATGTCATTTGCTACAATAAAATCGAAAAACTTGTTATTATGTTCTGCTTGTAAAAAGCCTTCACTAAAGCCTCCGGCTCCTGCAAATAAATCTACGAATGTAATTGGTTTTCCATACAGAGATATTTGCTCTTTGACCAAATTGACATTGTTGTTTTCTTTGTAGTTTTCTATATGCTCGTTTAAAAGAGCTTTTACTTCATTTTTATCAAATACTTTTTTATTTGAATGATGCAAAATTTCGTCTGCTCTTTCGTTTAGAAAGTTTAAGTAGTGATTTATTTCACGAGTTTCGTAGCTAGTTCCCGTTGCTCGTTGTTTGGTTTTATTGAAATTCTTTGATTTTATTTTTTGACCTGTCGCTAACTTTACTTGATTTCCATTGCAGTTAATTCTCAAATGGATAGGTGAAAGTCCTTTTTTGTCGGGTTTATCTAAATAGAAATTTATTGTTGCCATAATTTTAACGGACGTTTTTACGTACACGGACAAATTTACGGACATTTTTGAAAATTCCTAATTATTATCACCAAATTATTGATGGAAATAGGCAAGCTCTTTTCATTTCGTTAGTATGATCAATATAAAATGTGATTTAGTGTGCGGCTGATTTCAGTTTGCAGCTAGCTTTGAGTTGAAACATCTCAAATAGCTCTTAAAACCCAATTTTCTACCTAAACAAATTAATGGTTAGCATTTACTTTTTGATTACCGAAAGCAAAAACGTATTTGTAAATAGATAATTAATTAATATATTGCATGCATAATTATCAATAAAACACCATTTAAAAAGAGAAATAATCAATTATAATCTTTTTTAACTGCTATTATTCTAGATGACTTCAACCAACCAAGATAGAATAAAAAAGATTTTTGTTGCCAATTACCGGCAATGGTGCCTTTTGTCCTACAGTTATTTGGAGTGCATGCACGAAGCAGAAGATGCGGTGCAAGATGTGATGTATAAAATGCTACTTAAGGATAATTGGGATAAAATTTCGGACTTAGAAAGTTACATTTTTATAGCTGTTAAAAATACGAGCTTAAAAAGGCTTAAAAAGCTAGCCAAAACCAAACGGCTTCAGGAAAATCTCAAACAACCTGTTTTTGCAACACCATACTCTTCCGAAGAAAACAATACCCGTGTAATTGAAGAAAAAGCGTTACTTCAGGCTATTGACCAATTACCAGGACAGTGTAAAAAGGTTTTTGAACTTTGTGCACTAAACGGATTAAAATACGAAACGGCAGCAACTTCGCTCGATATTAGTACCAATACAGTTAAATATCACATGAAAAGCGCGTATCGCATTTTACGCAATTCATTATCAAATAAGGATTTTGGAATGCTAATAATTGTCATAAATTCTTTTTTTATCTGAAAAAAATAATTTTTTCTCATTTTAAGCCTACCCTATTTCATTTTTCAAGGTCTTTATCATAAATCCTCATATCAATTAATAAAATGATATCTATCTTTTTCTGATTTCTTTTGAGGACTAATGAAGATTTATGAGAACAATTTCTGAGACAAGAATTATCGTTAAAAGTTTACACACAGATCTTTCTGAAGAAGAACGAGTGATTTTAAATGCATGGCTATCCAAATCGTCAGATAATCAGTTTTTATACCAGCGGCTTTTGCAAATGAAGAAGAGAGGGGTAGCGATACCGGATTTAGAGGAAATTGATTCAGAAGAAGTTTGGGAAAAACTACTTACCAAAAAGAAAAATCACCAAAAATATACATTACGAAGAAAGCAAAGCCTTTTAGCCTATGCGGCGGTTTTTATAGGGGTCCTTTTTCTAGGAGGGACTTTGGTATTCCAAAACTTTGGAAAAGAGCAAAATGTAATTTCCAATCAGGATACCATTACGCTGGAATTGGATAACGGGGAAGTGAGAACCATTGTTAGCGGCCAATCTCAAGCGGTAAAAGATAAATCAGGAAAAGTGATTGGATTACAGCAGGGGCAATCAATCACCTATAAAAATGTAGAAGAGCCCAAGAAGCTTCTTTACAATACTTTACGGGTTCCATACGGTAAAAGGTTTGATGTAAAACTTTCAGACGGAACGGTGGTTCATTTAAATGCTGGAAGTAGTCTTAAATATCCAGTACAATTTCTAAAAGGCAAAAACCGACAGGTGTTTTTAACAGGGGAAGCTTTTTTTGATGTCACCACAAATAAAGAGAGTCCGTTTATCGTTACCAGTAAATCCATGGATGTACAAGTATTGGGGACAAAATTTAACGTAAATGCCTACGATGAGTTAACATCCATTCAGACCGTTTTGGTAGAGGGTTCTGTCAAGTTGACTTCCAAAGATGCTTCCTCCGGCGAAGGAGCGCTTTTGACTCCAGGGCACAAGGCATCTTGGAATACGGAGACTCATGAAGTAGGAATAGATAAAGTAGATACAAGCATTTATACCAGTTGGATAGACGGTAAATTAGTTTTCAAGCAAATGAAGTTTAAACATATAATGCTTCAATTGAAAAGACATTTTGATGTGGAAATTGAAAGTAATTATGAGCACTTAAACAATCAGGTTTTTACGGCAAGTTTCGATGAGGAAAGTTTAGAGGCAATTTTAAGTTCTTTTGCTTTGGAGACGCCGTTTGCTTTTGAGAGGAACAACAATAAAATTATAATTAATAACCCTTAAATTATATAGGTATGTAATACAGATCAAAAAAAAATCGGGAAATGCGGCAACATTTTCCCGATTGGGATTTAATCAACTAGACTCAGTTAACTAAAAACATTTCAAAATTATGAAAAAAACACCACGAATTAGCTTTTCGAGGCTTCTTTTATTCAAAACTAACCTAGCGATGAAATTGACCATAATTCTATTATTGGTTTCAATCTTTACAGTGCAGGCAAATTCATATTCACAGAAAACCAAGGTTACGTTAAACTTGGAGGATGTTAATCTGGA
Organism: Galbibacter mesophilus; assembly: GCF_023721415.1. Classification (GTDB taxonomy): domain Bacteria; phylum Bacteroidota; class Bacteroidia; order Flavobacteriales; family Flavobacteriaceae; genus Galbibacter; species Galbibacter mesophilus. Next base: position 581,270 of record NZ_JAMQVC010000002.1, read on the forward strand.
AAAGGCACTGGAGGAACTAGAATCACTTACCAAGTACAAGTTTTTGTACAATGTTAACAAGATCGATCCTTCCCAAAAAGTTACGATAAAGGCCAACAATACGCCTCTCGACAGGGTTTTGGATGGAATGTTTAAAAACACCAAGATTTATTATCAAGTAAAGTCTAAGCAAATTGTATTGCTTGTAAATGAAGAATTTAAGTCTTCTGCTATTGATAATATGAGTGGAATGCCAGCCAAAATGAGTTCCGTTCAACAAGTGGTAGAAGGAGTTGTAACAGACAACAAGAATGTTCCTTTACCTGGCGTAAGTGTTATTGAGAAAGGAACTACCAACGGAGTTGTTACCGATTTTGAAGGGAAGTACAGTATCACTTTAAAATCCGATAAAGCAACGCTTTCTTACAGTTATATTGGTTTTAGAACAAAGGATATTGTTGTAAATAATCAATCTACCATTAACGTTAAACTGGAAGAGGAAACTCAAAGTTTAGATGAAGTGATTGTGATTGGTTATGGTACTCAAAAACGTGGACAATTAACTACTTCCGTAGCGTCGGTAAGTGGTGATGATGTAAAGAATTTTCCGGTTACTTCTGCAGATGTATTGCTACAAGGACGTGCATCGGGGGTTCAGGTGGTTCAGAATTCAGGGGCTCCTGGAGCTGAAAACTATGTGAGAATTCGAGGAAATGGATCTTTATTGGGGCAAAATAGACCATTGTACATTGTAGATGGGGTACAAATGAATAATATCACAACCAACGTGTTGGATGCAGGTGGACAATTAACTACTTCTACCAGTGATTTAAACCCCAACGATATCGAGTCCATGGAAATTCTTAAAGATGCGGCAGCTACGGCAATTTACGGAGCTCGTGCATCCAACGGGGTGGTTCTAATTACTACCAAAAGAGGTAAAAGCGGAAAAACTAGATTTCAGTTGAATAGCTACACCGGACTTCAAGAAGTGCCAAACGAACTGGATTTGTTAAATGGAAGGCAATACGTAGATTTTATTAATGAATCCATTGCCAACGATAATGCCATTTTAAATACCAATACCCCAGTTCCAGATTTTATTGAATACACAGGCATAAATACCGATTGGCAGGATGAAGTCTTTCGTACTGCACCCATTACGGATGTTAATTTAAGTATGACGGCTGGGGGCGAAAAAACAAAATATTACGTTTCCCTAGGAATGTTCGACCAAAAAGGAACTATTAGAAATCAAGCGTACAACAGGGTAAATGCAAGGATTAATGTTGACCATCAGGCTACTACTAAGCTAAAAATTGGAAATAGCTTGACTTTGAGTTACTCAGACAACGATAGGGTTTTCACCGATTTCAATAGCTTAAATCCTTTAGCTTCCGCTTTGGTTTTTAATCCGAATTTCCCAGTTTATAACGAAGATGGATCTTATTTTCAAGATCCTAACAACTTAGATCCGGTAGGAAATCCAGTTCAACTAGCAGAAGAAATCACCTTCAACAGTAAACAGAAAAGAGTTTTAGGGAATTTTTATGCTGAATACAACATTTTACAAGGCTTGGATTTTAAAACAACCTTTGGAGTAGATTACCTTCAAGACCGCCAGCAACGATTCATTCCAAATACTATTGAAGGTTTTGGAGCAGGGGCGGAGGCTACTGGGGCAAACTTTGAACAAACATTATGGAGTTTTGAAAATACGCTTACCTACAATAAAATGTTTGGAGAAAAGCACAGTTTAAATGCCCTGTTAGGTTTCAGTATTTTAGAAAGAGAAGAATACCTTCTAAGAGCGGGTGGTTCCCTTGCTGGATCCAATATTGTGACCACGATTGCCATCTCTACGCCAACACCACCAAATAATTATATAACCAATTACGGATTGGTGTCTTATTTCAGTAGGGTAAATTACAGTTTTGATAACAAATACTTGTTGGGGGCGTCCCTAAGAGCCGATGGTTCTTCGCGTTTTGGTGAAGACAACCGCTTCGGTTATTTTCCATCGGCCTCTGTGGGATGGCGTATTTCAGAAGAAGGATTTATGGAGAATGCCAACTGGCTTACCGATTTAAAAATAAGAGGTAGTGTTGGGGTTACAGGTAATCAAGAAGGACTTTCCGGAGATTTCCCTTCATTGGCACTTTACGGAACAGGTCAGGATTATTTAAGTACATTCCCTGGAATTGCCCAAACAAGTATTGCCAACCCGAGTTTGACTTGGGAAGAAACAACGCAATACGACTTAGGTTTAGACCTCACTATGTTTAATGGAAGAGTGAACATTACAGCAGATGTTTATCACAAGTTTACTGATAAGTTATTATTCTTTAGACAGCTTCCATGGACATCCGGTTTTCAACAAGATAACGGTTCCAACATTGGTAAAATGGAGAATAAAGGACTGGAATTGGCTTTTTCTACTGTTAATATTGATGGCGATTTCCGTTGGACATCCGATTTTAATATCAGTTTTAATCAAAACGAAATTACCGAACTACCAGATTTTGATCCTAATGATCCAATTGGTTCTGACTTTTCCCAACAACAACCCGATGCCTTTGGAACGGATGGAACGCGTAGTGTTTTTAGGGTAGGAGAATCATTTGGTTCGTTCTACGGTTATAAAGTAGAAGGGGTAGATCCTGACAATGGAAACATTATTTATGAAAACCTTGACGGAAGTGTAGACGAAGATGGAAATCCAACTATCGGTATTAGTGATCGTCAAATTTTTGGGAATGCTTTGCCGATTCACACGGGCGGATTTACAAACAATTTTTCATATAAAAATTTAGAGTTAAGCATTTTTATGCAATGGTCTTATGGTAATGATATTTATAACCAAACAGCTGCTGTTTTGGAGAGCATGACCGGTTTTAGAAATCAAAGTACAGATATTTTGAATAGATGGCAGAGCCCAGGGGATATCACCAATATTCCGCAAGCTAGGTTTACCGATCCTACAGGACTCGCAGCAGTTGGTGCGAACAACCGGGAGATATCAGACCGTTTTCTAGAAGATGGATCTTACTTGCGTATTAAGGACATCCGTTTGAGCTACACTTTGCCTTTTAGTTCTTTTACTAATTTGGATTCAGGTTCTGTTAACTTGTATGTGGCGGTTAGAAATGCATTTTTGTTTACAGATTACTCGGGCTACGATCCAGAATCCCAGAACAATAGTGTGGTTACTGCAGTAGGAATTGATTACTTGGTACAACCGCAACCAAGAACGTTTTTAACTGGTTTTACTCTAGAATTTTAAAATAGTAGCAAAATGAAACTCAATATAAAAATATATATAGCATTAGTGGCAATAAGCATTGTTTCTTGTGATACATTGGAGCAGGAACCTATTAGTGTAATTGCCAGTGAAAACTTTTTTCAAAATGAAGAACAGGTAAACGCCGCATTGAGCGCCACTTACGATGTTTTACAATCCGGTGCAATAGGTAGAGATTTTAAAGCTTCAGCCACTGCGGCAAGCGATGAAAGTACTACAAGTAGTTCCGGAGGTAATAACAACAGGGCAAACGATCATGCAATTAATGCAGACCATGGTCCTGCAAGGGATTTATGGCGTGCTTTGTACCAAGGAATCCATCGAACAAATGATATCATTGAAAATCTACCAAATATTAGCGATCCTGCTTTAGATCTTGATAATCGCAGGGAGCAATACATGGGAGAAGCTCGGTTTTTAAGAGGATTCTTTTATTGGAATTTATTGAAATGGTACGGACCCGTACCTGTAATACTGAATACAACTCAATCTTCAGACCCTGCGGTTCTAAATGTAGAAAGGACTCCCTTACCACAAGTCTATGAGCAAGTAATTGAAGATTTGGAATACGGTGAACAGTTTTTACCAACGCAATATGCAAGTGAAGTTTTTACACGCGGAAGAGCGACTAAAGGAGCTGCTCAAGCGGTATTGTCTAAAGTATTCCTGCGCAGAGCGTACACTGATTTTGCCGATGGAGGCGATTTTCAAGCATCGGCAGATTATGCAAAGAAAGTAATAGATAACTCGGGACTGTACAGATTGGTTCCAGCGGATAACTATTTTACGATGTTTGAAGCGGGAGCGGGAAATACTAGCGAATCTATTTTTGAAATTCAAACGGAAACCATCGAGATAAACAGTAGCGATGATTTGTACAGGGAGTTTGAAGCTAGTGAAAATGGACCAAGAGCCCGTGCTCGGATAGTACCTAACCAAAAGCTAATTGATGCTTTTAACACTTTCCCTGGGGATATTCGAAAAGATGCCGTTTTAAAACCCATGGATCCAGAGCAAAATGCTGGTTTTAGTTTCTACATTAACAAACATAATGTTGGTGAAGGGCAATTAATTCCGAATTTAGTTTTAATACGCCTAGCAGACATTATGCTTGTGCGTGCCGAGGCCTTGAATGCACTGAACCAAACGGCGGATGCTATTGCTTTGCTGAATACGGTAAGAAACCGTGCACAGATTCCGCCCACTACGGCCACTTCCCCTGCAGATATTTTTCAAGCCATTCAAGATGAAAGATTTGTAGAATTGGCTTTTGAAGGACACAGATGGCACGACTTGTCCCGTTTCCCTGCCAACAATTACGAATGGGCGCGCATGGAATATGCAGAAACCGAAGAAAGGAGCCAAATGAGTGAAGACGAAACGTATCAATTACTTTGGCCAATTAACAACAGGGAATTGGACGTAAACGATAAGCTCGAACAAAACCCCGGTTACAACTAAGAAATTAGAAATGTCTATTAGCAATTCCGAAAGGTTTTGCTAATAAAACCACACTTAATTTGAATTGGTTAACAGTTGCTTTGGCAGACTGTTTAATAAGTAATGTTTAAAAAAAAAAATTCTTTTGTTACAAATGTAACTTTGTGTTTTCGCTTCTATTTACTGATTGTCAGCGTCTTATATTCAAGTTGTTATCGGTTATAAGAGTATTTATTACTTTTTAAGCAGTCTGCTTTTCAATAAATGAATTTCTTCATTTGTGAAACTCTTTTTTTGGAATTAATTTGCAACAAACCAGCATACCAAAACTGTATAATAAAATCAGTGTTAATTTTCTTGAAAACAATGAGGTAATAGTGAAGATCTATTGAATTTATTGTTTTTGTGAGAAGAATTTATGCACGATTTAATATGAAAACAATACCATGTCAGAACACATAACACACATAGCTGTTTATGAGGACTCGGTAAGGATGATCAGTAAGATGACTGGAATTCCTAAAGCCTTCAGTACAGCAGTAAAAAATCAACCAGATGCTGGACTAATATCCAGTGGAGCGAGAGGAAATCACCTTTTTGCAATTCCAATAATTGAAGAAGTTAGGGATCGCTGGGAAAACAGAAAACCTGGTGATGGTACCGAGGAAAAATTGGCAGCAGCCATTGGTTGGCTCAGTCACAGAGCGATCGATCTTCAAGTAAAACCAAACTACATTAAATCAGAAGATATTAAAGATCCTCATTTTTCAAGTTATGAAAACCAGATTTATTGCGATGCGATAACTTTCTCGAAGGTTTATAATCATGGAAAAGCAGCATCTATTTCCTCAAGGGTCGCATTCTCCGGTGCTACACTGGAAACTAATATGCAGTCTCATCCAGGAGCTACACTTTTACATCAACCGTATATCGAACATCTTTTGTGCAGTCTAACCCAACAACAATTAATCGGGATACGAAAATTTAATGAAACGGCTTCTAATATAGATGAATGGTTAGACGCTTTTCCTTCGGAATATCAAAAACTGAGTGAAAACTTGGAAGTGTATATTGAAGCGTATCAAAGTCCGGACCCAAAAAAAATGAAAAGGTACATAGACGACCTTAATTTTTATGATGATAAAGATGAAATTATTCAAATGGTTCGTGAAATACAGCAAAAAGGTTCATCAGGAATAAATGTTGAGCAAGCAGCTGAAAAAGGCCGAGCACAAAGTCATTACGCCCAAGGATTAGCTAGAAGCTATCGATTTATAAGTAGCGCCGCTGATTTTTTCAATAGGAAAATAAGCAAGGAACAAGTGTACGATCAAGTTGAAATTTTCACTAAATCCCACAGAATATGAAGCGAGTAGATAAGCAGATTTCAGAAAGCAAGTCATTTGTACAAAATAGGCGAGCATTTTTAAAAACAGGGGCAATTGCCACATCGGGAATGTTGTTACCTCGTTTTATGTGGGCTTCAGGAGCTTTTGATACTTCCGTAGTAAGTAGTTCTTCGGGAATTTATGTAACGCCAACTATTTTGTTGCATAAAACAGCTGTTTTGGTAGCAGGATCAGATTTTATAGGGAGCGACATTCAAAGGGCATTAGCCTCAGATATAAATAATTTGGCACCTGGGAATGCCTTTTTTTCAGGTTTGCACATGCCTTTTTCCCAAAAAGATAAATTGGCAGCATTACAAAGATTAAAAGAAAAGGTTACACTCGGGACAATGAGCAAACAGGAAAGCGAGCGGTTGGCTGTAATTTTAGGGGGATTGGCTGGCACAGCGGCTTTGGACGTCTTAAAAGAGGAAGGAAGTCAGGAGCAACAAATCGCGCATGATGCTGCTTTGCTAGATATTTTTTATTCCAAAGGAAAAAAAGCTTCTTCCAAAGATGATGAAGAAGTAGCTTCCTTGTTTAAGGAAATAACTCCTCGAACCTTTACACGTTTCCACACCATTAAACCTGATGAGAAGTTAGGACCAGAATGGGTGTTAAGAATGCAGTCGTATAGAGAAAGTACAGATGAATATTACAATTCGTTGGCAAAGAAATTTGTGGAATTTAATGGAAATTTAAATGCGTACCCTTCACCTTTTATTACTCCAGGCGATACTATTCTCGTAAAAGTTTCTACTCTTAGCGATATAGATGAAATTGACAGAAAAGAGGCCAATGGGTTAGTGCAAAATAATACTTCCATTGCCGGAAAAGCACTTGCCAAAAGCTATAACGCTATTATTGGAGTTAATGATTTTTGGAGAGGGGCACTAACAATCGACGAATTAGAAATGAAATTAAAATAAGTAAATGCAATCAAACAGAAGAAATTTTTTCACCACTTTAGCGGGTGGTGCCATCGGCGGAGCATTATTGCCTTCTTTTGGCATGCCCATTTCAGAGGAAGAAAATAGGCGTTATGAAAAGTTGGATAAAGTTTTAAAAGAGCCTGTTCTAAAGAAAGAGCTTTTCAGTACTCCCATAATTATAAAAGAAGTGAACCTTTTGGTGCACGAAGGGAATTTCATCTGTAAAGTACTTTCGGAGGATGGGCAAGTGGGGATTTCAGTAAGCAACAATATTAGAATGCATTACCTCTACCCAATATTAACTAAAAGGGTAGCGCCATTTTTTGTTGGAAAAGATGCTCGTGAGTTGGATAAGCTAATTGAAGAAGTTTACACCTACAAAAGCAATTATAAAATGCAGAGTTACGCGGTTTGGGTACCTGTAGCCACGGTAGAATTTGCCATTCTGGATCTTTTAGGGAGAATTGCCAATAAACCGATCACCCAATTAATCGGAGACACGCACAATAAAAAAGTAGGCGTTTATCAAGCCAATAATTTTAGAGGGAAATCTCCGGAAGAATCTTTAGAAGGAATTAAAAAGCAAGTAGAAGAAACGCAATCCAAGGCTTTAAAATTTAAAGTTGCGGGAAGGATGGGCGACAAGGATTTGCCTGAAGGTAGAAGCGAACAACTAATCCCAATGGTGAGAAAAGCTTTTGGAGACGAAATGGTTATTTATGCTGATGCCAACGGCGGTTATGATGTGAAAGAAGCGATTCGAATAGGGAAATTAATGCAAGAAAATAAATTCGATTTTTTTGAAGAACCGGTTCCATTTGATTGGTACGAAGAAACCAAACAGGTGAAGGATAAATTAAGTGTGCCAATAGCTGGTGGAGAACAGGAGGGAAGCATGCATAACTTTAGATGGTTGTTGGGAAATAACGGATTGGATATTGTACAACCCGATATATTTTATTTCGGCGGAATGATTCGATCGATGAAAGTGGCTAAAATGGCTCATGCGCTAGGAAAACCTTGCGTACCACATATATCAGGTTCGGGTCTGGGCTATTTGTACATGATGCATTTTGTTTCCGCATTACCAAATGCTGGTCCGTATCACGAGTTTAAAGGCTTTAACAATACCATTCCGTTTGAATGCAAGACGTCTGACCTAAAGGTGAAAGATGGAAAAATAGATGTTCCTACCGGACCAGGTTTGGCTATTGATATTGAACAATCGTATATTGACAAACATAAAAAAGTGACTACCTTATAAAAATGCATGATTCATGCTACTAACGAAGTAAAACTAACATAGAAAACCGATCAATGAAGTACGTATTTAAGTTGTTGCCATTCAGTGTGATTATGATGCCACTGATAATTTTTTCCCAAAGCAACAAACCATGGAATTTTAAAAGTAAATCTAAGAACACACAATCCATCATCCTTTTAGGGGATAATAATATTCAGCATCGCGAAAATCCTTCCGAAGCTTATAAATATCTTATCCCAACATTTAAAGAAACCGATTTTATATTCGTGAATTTAGAAGGCCCTTTTGCAGGAGGAACTTCAGATACCACTAAAACAGACATTCCGCATAAAAATTGGAGGTATTCCAATCCAGATCAAGTGGAAGCACTTAGTGCGGCGGGAATAGATGCGGTAGGAGTAGCCAATAACGTAACGTACCCATACCAAGCATTGATGAAAAGTTTAGGTGTGTTGGACAAAGCTGGGATAAAATATGCTGGTGGCGGAAAAAATATTAAAGAAGCACATCAACCTGTAATTATTGAGAAAAAAGGATTAAAGGTTGGGTTTATGCAATATGCGGCCACGGTGTTTCCTACAAATCATGCAGCTACAGAAAATCAGCCAGGAATTGCTCAAATAAAAGTACATACCGCTTATCAACCACCTAAAAATGTTGATAAACCTGGGCAGCCACCCATTGTTATTACTTGGATGGATGAAAATTCCAAAGCATTGATGGTAAATGATATTAAAGAGCTCCGAAAAAAAGTGGATGTGGTTATCGTATCCTATCACTGGGGCGTTTCAGATACTTACGAACCGGTATCCTACCAAAGTGACATAGGAAAAGCCGTTATCGATGCTGGTGCCGATGTTGTTTTTGGTCATGGTCCGCATCGATATCAAAAAGTGGAACTGCACCAAGGAAAACCTATTTTTCACAGTTTGGGGCAAGCAGCTTTTGATGATTTAAGAAGCAATAGATCCAGTAGATATAGAGAAGGACTAATGGTTCATATTTCGGTAGAAGACAAAAAACTGAAAGAAGTTTCTTTAGTTCCAACTTGGAGGGAGGATGATAATTTTTTGCGATTGTATGATCCAAACCAAGGAAAAGGAAAGGAATTGTTTGAGTACTTGCAATCAGTAAATGAAAGCGGCGCTCCGCTTATTGTAGAAGGTCAAGAAATTAAAGTAGAAGGAATTAAATAAAAAGTTACAAATTATTACCATGAAGAAATTAAGTATTCTTTTAACCATATTAGCCGGTATAAATCTTTTATCGGCACAACAATATTTAAATTATCAACTTAGGCTAGAGCCCGTTTGGTCTCGTGTAGCCGATGCTTTGGGAGAGCCTGGTTCTGTAGAAAGTGCTGAGTTTTCCCCTGACGGAAAATATATTGTTAGCGGTACAAAATATGATAATTCAGTAATAATGTGGCGTACTTCAGATGGTGCTGAACTCTGGAGAAACTATACCGCTGAAGAAGTGGAACGCGTTGGCTGGTCTGCCGATGGAAAATATGTAGCTGCCGCTAGTGAAGATTATTTAATTACCATTTATGAAAGTAAAACAGGTGAAGTCTTTAAAACCATAAAACTGAAGAAGGCCGTAGATGGCTTAACTTGGTCGCATAAAGGTGCTTTGCTGGCTGTGGGGGAAGAAAAAACCAAAGAAGGGGATGAACTTCAAGGATGGATTCATATTTACGATATGTCCACTGGAAAAGAAGTAAAGAAAATGGATTTTGGAAACACAGTGAACGAATTGTTTTTTACCCAAGACGATCAATATCTTTTGGCAGTGGGGCACGGTGCTGTAAAAATTTATAACGCCTCTAATTGGAAATTGGAGCAAACATTGAAACCAGAGTACCACACTATTTTTACTAGCGGTGTTTTCTCTCCAGACGCGAAATATGTATTTGCCGTTGGACAGGGAGGAACTTCAAGAGGAAACGCATACTTATGGGAATGGAAGACTGGAAAATTGGTGAAAATGTTTAACCATACTGGTAAAAAGATTGAGTCCGTTTCCTGGCATCCTGGTGGAAATTATATCGCTCACGCTGGGCATGACCCTTATATTTACGTTTATCGAGTTTTTGATATTATAAATAATGGTAACGATGCTATTCCAGTGGCACATAAAGTTTGGGCCAGCGACCATGCCGAGTATATCGATTTTAATGCTGATGGTAGCTTCTTGGTGAGTGCACACCAAAACGGACTTATAAAGCTTTGGGTTTGGATGGGCGAAGATTCATCAGTGAATTCCCGCAGACACGAATGGGTGCGAAAAAATCAAACTGACGCCGAAAACGAGTAGAAAAAAATCATTTATAACGAATTCTATGAAGCATCTCCAAACCTGTATCAAATCATTTTTTATTCTAGTGTTTTGTGTTGTTGAGGTTGGTTCGGCGCAACAAAATAATACGAGTGTCGATGTGTATGAGCTTGTTGAAAACTGGCCTAAATTTCCCAAAGGATTTTCCATTGGACAGCCTTCTGGATTGGGAATGGATAGCCAAGGAAATTTGATTGTTTTTCACCGTGCAAATGCTGTAGCTGGGGATACCACGCTCAATAAAATACAAGTAAATACACTTCTGAAAATAAATGCTGAAACCGGAGAGGTCATTAAAGAATGGGGCGCCAATCTTTTTTGCTGGCCACACGGTTTAACAGTAGATAAAGATGATAATATTTGGATAACCGATGTGCTTTTACATCAAGTTTTTAAGTTTGATGCTGAAGGAAACCTTTTGTTTACTTTAGGGGAGGAAGGTATTCCGGGAGCCGACAAAAATCATTTTAACAAACCAACGGATGTCGCTATTGCCGAAGACGGCTCATTTTATGTAGGAGATGGTTATGGAAATAGCAGAATTGTAAAATTTTCCGCTGCAGGAGATTATATCTTTGAATGGGGTGAAAAGGGTACAGGAAAAGGTCAGTTTAACACTCCACATTCCTTGGATATAGATAAAGACGGAAATGTTGTGGTTGCCGACCGTGATAACTTTCGTATTCAAATTTTTTCTGCGGAAGGTAAATTTTTAGAAGAAAAGAGAAATCTTGATGACGCACAAGTGCACGCCGTAAATGTTGACCAAAACAACAATGCTCTTTTTTCTGTTGATTACTTAAAGAAGGGGTCTCAGATTTTTGGGTCCAATATCAATAAGTTTAATAATGAATTGAAAATAGATCATCAATGGGGAAGAGATGGCGACTATAACGGACCTGTTTGCCGATATCACGATATTGAAATAGGTAGTGACGGAGCGATCTATGTGGTCGATTTATTGAATTATCATATTCAGAAATTTAAAAGAATTAATAATACCGATTAAAACTCATCAAGTAGTAATTAATCAACAACCGCCTACATGAAAACATCTAAAATAGGCCTTTTTCTAGGTCCGCTTTCGTTCGTATTATTATTTTTAATGAAAACGCCCGAAGGAATGAGCGTTGAGGCGCAAGCTGTTTTAGCTTGCACCAGTTGGATTGCTATTTGGTGGATGACAGAGGCTATTCCTATTGCAGCTACGGCGCTGTTACCACTTGTCATTTTCCCTTTAACGGGTGCAGTTTCAATGAAACTCACATCAGAAGCTTACGGACATCCGTATATTTTTCTTTTTGTAGGTGGGTTTATCATCGCAAAATCTATCGAGCGATGGAATTTACACAAACGAATAGCGCTTGGTATAATTTATATCATTGGATCTAATGTAAATTCTATTGTTTTAGGTTTTATGATTGCAACCGCTTTTTTATCCATGTGGATATCCAATACAGCTACCAGCGTCATGATGTTGCCAATTGGTTTGGCGATTATCAGCCAAGTAGAACGCTCTGGTGAGTTAACTTCGAAGCAACAGAACGTATTTGGAAAAGTGCTTATGCTCGCCATTGCATATTCAGCTTCAATTGGTGGAATTGCCACACTCATTGGAACACCACCCAATTTGGTCTTGGCAGGTATTCTTGAAGAAACATTTGCGATAGAAATTACCTTTGAGAGGTGGTTGGCCATTGGATTGCCCTTTTCAATAGTGATGCTTTTCATTTGTTGGTGGTATCTTACCCGTATTAGTTTCTCCGTGGACGGAATGAAATTGCCTGGAGGGAAAAAAGAAATTGCGGCTCAACTGAAAAAGTTAGGGAATATATCTTACGAAGAAAAAATGGTGGGAGTCGTTTTTGGAATAACGGCTTTTGCTTGGGTTACAAAATCTTTTGTACTGGAAAAGATATTTCCATCCATAAACGATACAATAATAGCGATGACAGGCGCTATAGTATTATTCCTCATTCCTAGTAAATCGAGAAAAGGAGGTTTAATTTACTGGAAAGAGGCGGTAGAATTACCGTGGGGAGTTTTAATGCTCTACGGAGGTGGTTTATCAATTGCAGCAGCATTTCAATCTAGTGGATTAGCCACTTGGATAGGTGAACAAATGAATGTGATAGAAGGGCTTTCGTTATTTCTAATGATTTTTATCATCGTAAGCTTGGTGAATTTTTTAACTGAACTTACTTCAAATTTAGCCACAACCGCAATGCTGTTGCCCATTTTGGCTTCCATGGCAGTGGCTCTGGATATAAATCCGTTTTATTTTATGGTAAGTGCAGCAATGGCAGCTTCCTGTGCATTCATGCTGCCTGTGGCCACGCCACCTAATGCAGTTGTGTTTGGTTCGGGAAAATTAAAAATGAAGGATATGATTGGCGCGGGCATTTGGATGAATATCATCTCCATTCTTATAATCAGTTTATTAATTTACTTTATACTTCCTATTTTGTGGGGCTTTTAGCTTTCTGCTATTTAATGAACTAGAAGTATTTTTTATAAGAATTTAATGCTGAAAATACTATTTCTGTACGGTTAAATTTACAGGTTGAACCATGGCACCGTTGGTGGCAACATCCCAGGCAGCGAAGCGTATCCATTTTTTCCCGGTGGCATCAAATGGAATCTCAAATCGTTTTTTACTGAAAGCTGGTAAATCCGTAGTAGAAATAATCTTTCTATCGATGCTTTCTCCATCGCCCCATACTAATTCAACAAAATCAAGAGGAAATGTCCATTCAACTTCGGCTACAATTGTTTTTGAATTGCCTGTTCCCAAGACTTCGTAATGCGGAATAAGTATTTCTCCGGAGGTTACGAAAAAGTCCCCTTTTTTTAGGGAGTTGATAATCGGACTCATATCGTCTACGGAAGGAACACTATTCAATTTTACATAACTCACAGGGGACATCCCATAGGTATCATCCTCACTTGGTTTTCCACGATCTCCCTTGTCTGACCGAGCTTCAGAAATGGCCAAAGCAAACTTCAAGGCATGTCCATTTTTTGTCATTTCGTTGTTGGTTTCGTCCCAAAGTTTTTGAAACCGATATTCTCCTAACCGTATTTCCGAAGCATCGATACCCATTCCCCAACGGTATCCCAATCCGAAATAATTTTTATGCTGAAAATGGGGCTCGTCCCAAATAGCCATTGGATATCCTGTGGATTTTTTAGTGTTGGGATGCGCCATGGAGATTAACGCATTTTCCTTTTCCGTCATCTTCATTAAATCTTCGGGTGTGCCAATATTATATACCGTTCCATAGTTGGGGTGGTTTTCAATTAATGGTTCTCCTTCCAAACGCTGAGGCCGCCAATACACCGGTTTAGATAACATTAAATCGTAGTGACCGCCCATAAAAGGACGGCGTCCATCAGTACTGTTTTCATCATTGGGCATTACCAAGAAGTTTTCATCAGACTGGCTTCTGGCGGCTTCATAATATTCGGCCAAATCTTTCAAAAACAATTCTCCTTTATCGTGTCTTCCAGGACCTCGAACCCCATCAATAATACTATAAATATCAACACCCACTTTTTTCATGGTTTCAATATCATTCACTTTTTTATCGAAACCTCCGAGCTTTTTTAAACGCTTCACAAGACCAACGTGATAATGCGACCCCATCACTTTGTATCCTTTTAGCGGTTTAAAAACATCATTGTGAGTAAAAGCTAAGGCTTTTTTTATAGCTTCCGTATGCGGTTTAGAACTTATATAAAAGAAAATTGGCATTCGTTGCCATTTATTAGGTCTTGCACTATACAATGCGAAATTGTGATAGAACTCCGGATCCTTTTCGCCATTCGCCTGACGAATTCCAAAACCGTAGGAGTTGTTCCCATTTTTTTGATACCATCCATAGCCGAGGTTTTGTTCTGACTCCCGAGCCCAATAAAAACTATGAGGCGGAGGAAACGCAGCGATACTTCCTTGGTTAAATTCAGCAGCAATTAAACGATTGTTTCCAACCACTATCTGTCTTTCATTATTTACAGTTTTTTCAATTTGATGCGTTTTCCAAACTTCTTCTAAATCGCGCCATCCAATTTGCGTTTTTGAGGTGAGCGAAAAACCATTCAGTTCTGCTTCATACTTAAAAGCGACCGAAGGCTTTTCAGTTTTAGCCACTACCATTTGCCGGATCAAATTCGAATGCTTAAAAATATCAAACTGAAGATATCCTGAGAAGAAGCCTATTTCTACTCCTTCAAAAACAATTTCCAACCGAGCTCCATTGGTGGTTACTTGGCAGGAAGTATTTTTAAATTGAAGTGTATGACTTTCAACTTCGGAAGGGTCTCTCGGCATACCCGGATGGTTTGCAAAAGGTTCTTTAGCCGGAATCGAGCCACCGTGGGAGCGTGGAGGTTCACTGGAAGTGTAGAGTGGAGCATCCCAAAAGGCATCCCATTTTATCTCATTTAATTTTTCTTCTGTTAGAGGGATTCCCAACCCCTCCAAAGGTTCGGTTTGTTGTTGGGTTACCCTACGTAAACCTGTTGTAACTTTATAATCTGAGATTACGTTGGATGCTAAAAGGATCCAATCACTATCTTTTTCTTTTATAGATAATTGGGTTATAGTGGGTGTATTTTCAACAATTTTAAATGCCATGCGAAGCTTACTGTCGTTTTCCCCAATCCAATTTATTGTAAGGGTATTATTGCTAACGGTAGCGTTTAGGCCTTCCTGGGCGGTGTAATTGTTTAAATTATACGCTGTAATCGATTGCGCATTACAAAACGAAGAAATTAGAATGGAGAAAGCCAAACAAAACTGAAAAAATAGAGATTGGTTAACTAGTGGTGTAGTCATTGTATTTAGCGGTTGGTTAGAAAGTAATTAACTACTAATTTACCTTTAATTTTAGTTTGTAGCAAGAAAACTGTTTTTAAATTTCTTCGGAAATAATAGTAAGGAATCATCGAAATAAACTTGGAAAATTGAAAGCAACTGGTAAGTGATTACCAAATAAATTTTGCTGCTTCATGATTATACAGATCGATAGGTTTGAAGTTTCTAGTTCTGTTCGAACAACGAATAAAGAACATGGAACAAATTTGTGACTCAATGACTTAACAAATCATTAATTCAACAATAGTAAATTCTCATTACCACGAAGGATTAACTGAATTGATATTTTTGTAACTTGAAAAAAAAATCTGAAAAATGAAAAATATACTTTTATGCAGCTTGTTATTGTTTTTGAACATAACATTTGCTCAAAATTCAACAGCCATGGATAACGAAACAATTTACCAATTTACAGTGGAAGATATAGCAGGGGAGACATTTCCGCTAAAAAAATTAAAAGGACAGAAAGTTATGATAGTGAATACCGCAAGTGAATGCGGACTTACTCCTCAGTATGAACAATTACAGGAACTCTACAACATGTATAAAGATGAAGGATTTGTGATTATTGGGTTTCCTGCAAATAATTTTGGCGGACAAGAACCAGGGGAGAACCAAGAGATTGCTCAATTTTGTAAAGCAAATTATGGAGTGACTTTCCCAATGATGGGCAAAATTTCTGTAAAAGGAAATGATATGCATCCACTCTACCAATTTTTAACTACTAAAAAACTTAATGGAGTGGAAGATTCGGAGGTAGCTTGGAATTTTCAAAAATATCTAATCGATGAGGAAGGACACGTTGCCAAAGTAGTTTCTCCTAGAACCCTTCCTACAGATAAGAGTGTAACGAATTGGATTGAAAACTAATTAAAATGAATCCCAAGGTCGCTTTTTTCTTTGAAAAAGATTCCCAGTGGCAAGAAGTTTATCAACAGCTACGGAAAATTATACTTGATTGTGGACTTCAAGAAGAACTTAAATGGGGTGTGCCATGCTATACCTATAAGAAAAAGAATATTGTTCTGATGCATGGGTTCAACGACTATTGTGCTTTGCTATTCCATAAAGGAGCTTTGTTGAAGGATTCTGAAAATATTTTAATTCAGCAAACGGAAAATGTACAATCAGCTAGACAGATTCGCTTTACTGGAATTAATGAGGTGAACAATTTGAAATCGCTTATTAAACAATATGTGTTTGAGGCTGTGGAAGTTGAAAAATTGGGTATAAAAGTACCCATGAAAAAAACATCTGAATTTGAGGTTCCAAATGAACTTCAAGAAAAATGGGATGCAGATAAAGACTTTAAAAAAGCTTTTGATGCTTTAACCCCGGGAAGACAACGTGGTTATCTATTGTATTTTTCAAAAGCCAAACAATCAAAAACACGCACTGACCGAATAGAGAAATGTATCCCTAAAATCTACGAAGGAAAGGGTTGGAACGAACAGTAGAAACTAGTTATCCGACCAATTCCATTCATTTAATTAAAATAAGAAAAACATGCTTTTATTACTTGCTTTTTTACAAGCACCACCAGAGGTTCCAAAGCCCGGAAATAACGATCCATTGGATTTACAATCATGGTCAGAAGTAATTATTTACATCTTATTGCCTGTACTTTTTATCATTCTATACTTTGTTTGGAGAAATCGAAAGAACAGAAACCGCAAGGGAAAAAGTTGATATTCCCGTTTTGCAGTCGTAAAATGTTAAATTTATGAATGTTAACATCTACGTTCTTCATTTTAACCGTACGTATTTAAATGAATTTGTATCCTCTTCCGAAGGAACAATTTTTAAAAACGTAATTGATGAAAAATGTAGGTGCTAAACTAAGTTGGACTTGTGTATTGTTATTCACTTTTTTATTTTCCTGTGATGATGATAGAGAAAAATTAGAAGAAATTTTAAGTGATAACGAAGCGCCAACGGAAGTGACCGGATTAAGTGCAAGTGAAATTAAAACAGAAAGCCTGCTTTTATCCTGGAACGCAGCAACTGATAATATTAAAGTCGCCAAATATGAAGTATTTCAAGATGGTGAGTCGATAGGATTTTCCAATACTACCAGTTTGGAAATTGCTGGATTACAATCCAATACCGAATATGGATTTTCTGTAAAAGCTATTGATGGCGAAGGAAATGAATCTTCTATGAGTGATATACTCACCGTTAGCACCGCAGAGGAAGAAGACACCGAAAAACCAACAGCACCAAGCAATGTTACATTTTCAAATCTCACGGCGTCATCCGTTACTATTTCTTGGTCTGCCGCAACTGATAATGAGGAGGTAGTTAATTATGAAGTATTCCAGGATGGCGTAAGTATAGGTAAGACGGAAGGCGAACTGAGTTTATCCGTTGCCGAATTAACGCCTGCAACGACCTACGAATTTTATGTTGTTGCCGAGGATATTGCTGGGAATGTTTCAGATAACAGTGAAACTATAGCAGTTACAACGGAAACAGAAGAGGACACAGAGGCTCCAACCACTCCTACAGGCCTAGAAGCAACCAATATTACAGGAACTTCCTTTACATTGTCATGGAGTGCTTCAACAGACAATAACGAGGTGGCCAATTATGAAATTTTTCAGAATAGCGTCAGCGTAGGAACTTCAACCGAACTTTCTTTTGAGGTTACAGGATTGGAGGCCGCTACCAGCTATCAATATACAGTTCAAGCCATTGATGCTTCTGGGAACACCTCTGAAATGAGTGAAATGCTAGAAGTTACCACTCTGGATGAAGAACCCACACAATCCATTCTTGAAATTATCATTGAAAGGGAAGATTTGTCTACATTACAAAGCACGTTGGAAAGCACCGGATTTAGTTCCACGTTGGAAGAAGACGGACCTTTTACGGTATTTGCTCCCAACAACAGTGCCTTTGAAGCCTACGGGACGTTACCATCAGGAATTTTACTTAATAGGTTGATAGCGAATCATGTAATAGGGGGAGATGTAGCGGCAGAAGAGTTGTTGACTTTAGGCACTGCCGAGACAGGTTTAGGTTCCACACTTACCTTTACGGAAGATGGAAATGGAGATATTATCGTTAATGGAGAAGCTAAGATTATTATCAAAAACATAAAGGCTACTAATGGAACCCTTCAAATTGTTGATGCCATTGTACCTATTGACGAGTAAGAAATAAGAATGAATTTCTATTTAATGTCTATGTCAAGAATTTCCGCTTTAAACCTACAGTTTTTTACCACTAATTCTGTAGGTTTATTGTTGATTTGACCATCGATATAATAGGTGCTGCATTTTTCTTCGGAAAGGCTTTGTGTTCTATCCACATCGCTTTTAGAGAAGTTTACTTCGCCGAAAGTAAGTAAGGAATCCAATTGTTCCTCGGAGATGGTATTATTATCCAATAATTGTTGAACAGAAGGTGAGAACTCAATTTTCTCCTGTGTTCGAATAGATTTTAGAGTTCTACAATTAGGAAGGTAGCAGAATTCAGCTCTTTTTTCCCTGAAGAAATACGCTAAAAAAATCAATCCTAAAGAAACACCCACTAGGTAGAAGCCAACTCGTTTTAATAAAGACATATAAAATTTAAAATATCAAAAGGTTTATATCTCGGTAAGACAGGTCGAACCATTCTGCAATGGCCCGGTTGGTTAAAATTCCGTGGTAAAAATAGAGTCCGTTGCGCAATCCTTTATCAAAGCGTAAGGACTGTTCTAGTCCACCATCTTCTCCAATTTTCAAAAGATAAGGCGTAAAAATATTACTCAAAGAAACCGAAGCAGTTCGGGCGTATCTCGCTGGAATATTTGGAACAGAATAATGAATTACCCCATGTTTGGTAAAAGTAGGGTTATCGTGGGTAGTTACCTCACTGGTCTCAATACAACCACCCATATCGATACTTACATCTATGATTACAGCACCTTTTTTCATGTTCTCTACCATGGTTTCCGTAACCACTACAGGAGCACGATTAATCCCTCGAACAGCACCAATAAGTACATCACAACGTTTAAGGGCTTTCAATAAATTTTTTGGCTGTAGGGTAGAGGTGTAGAGCATTCTACCCAAATTGTTTTGCATGCAGCGAAGTCGTGTAATGGAATTGTCGAAAACCTTTACACTAGCTCCAAGACCTATAGCAGATCGTGCTGCAAATTCTCCGACGGTACCGGCGCCAATAATCACAACATCCACGGGTGGTACTCCTGTTATGTTTCCAAACATGAGTCCGTTACCACTGTTGGCATTGGTCATTAATTCTGCTGCAATAAGGACCGAAGCTGTACCTGCAATTTCGCTTAATGCACGAACAGCAGGATAATTACCGTCGTCATCCTTTATGAATTCAAAGGCAAGAGCGGTTATTCGTTTGCTTGCTAGTATTTCAAAATATTTCTTACTACAGGTTTTGATCTGTAGTGCAGAAATCAAAATAGTTTGCGGATTAATAAGTTCCAACTCCTTAAAAGAAGGAGGTTCCACTTTAAGTATGATCGGACAAGAAAATACTTTTTTCGTATCTGTTGTAATTTCGGCACCCGCCTCGCTATACTCCGCATCGGTATAGTTTGCATCAATACCTGCTTTAGATTCAACAATTACACGGTGACCGTGGGCGGTAAGCGCATTAACGGCGTCTGGTGTAAGGCAAACCCTATTTTCTTGGTATGAAACCTCTTTAGGAATCCCAATAAACAATTCCCCCTTTTGCTTTAAAAGCTCCAAAGTTTCCTCTTGGGGAATAAGTTCTTGCTTTGTAAACGGCGTATTAGGATAATTCATTCCACTAACTTAAAAGTTCAAAGATAGCTAAACTATTTAAGTCTATAAGTATTTCCTGAACTTTTGATCTTTCTGACCTTTTTGCTCTTTTTCTTCGTATTCCTTTAATTCCGCATCAATTTTATCAAGATCGATACCATGAATATACTTGTCAAAAAGCTTTATTCTTATAAAATAAACCACAGGTACTACGACCATCATTACGGGAATTATGTAATAAATTTCGAACTCATCAATGTATTTTACATCGTCATTTATAACACTCAGTAACTGAAAAAAATACATGCTAAGTGGAATCAAAATTACATGGTACCACCAATGTTTACAGGTAAAAAACCAAATTGATAAAAGCAGTAAAGGAATGAATTTACTAAATAGAAACCAAGCATAGTGATATAAAGTTGGATATTTACTTGTTTCAAAAGTAATTAGTACGGTCTCCCATTTTTGTGTCCTAGGAAAGCTTTCATACAAATAAAATAGATATGGTGAAATAGCAATTATAAGAGCTATTAAAGAACCAAGACTAAGAAACCTATATCTTAGCTTTCTTTCTAAATTTTGCTTTTTTGTTTTAATGGTCAATCAGTTTTTTACTAAAACAAATCAAGTTAATTAAAATTAAAATAACAAGTTTTTCTTATTGATTTTTATCCCATTGTAGGAGGATCAACAGAATCTTTTTCAATACCTTGTTGCTCTAAATCATAAAGACTATCCTCATCGGCTACACTATTTGGTGAGCAAGAAACAAAAGAAGCAGATAATAAAGCGATAGCAAATACAGCGAAAATTAATTTTTTGAATGACATAATAGTTTGATATTTTTTGGTTTTTTGTTGAAACAAACGTACCAAAAAATAGGGTGCGGAGATGAAAAACCTTTGTCGTATATTCGTAAGTTTTTAATATACAGAAGGTTCAAGTAAAATAGTAAGTTTATAAATATACAGTTTTAAAGGATAGTCAATGTCCTTTCATCGTTTAAGTGTTTCTTTATCTCGACAACGGTACTGTTTTTGGGAAGTATTTCGTTTACTTTTTCTGGCCATTCAATTAAACACCAATGGCCGCTGTATAGGTAATCCTCCACACCAATTTGGTAGACCTCTTCCAAATCGTTAATACGATAAAAATCAAAATGGTATGCCAAACCATCTTTCAATTGATATTCATTAACTAACGAAAATGTAGGACTCGAAACTTGATCCTCGCTTCCCAACATTTTTACTATTTCTTTTATCAAGGTGGTTTTTCCTACGCCCATTTCACCCTTGAAGAGAACAGTTTTTGAAGAAGATGCCTGGATTACTTCTTTAGCAATGCTATTTAGTTCTGAGAGGCTATAGTTAAAAGTCATATTTCCTTTTGTTGGTAAAATTAACTTCTAAATGTAAATATTCCTGTTAAAAAATCTTTTGATTTCCTATTCTTTTCTGAAATCTAAAAAAGTGTTTTTTGAAAAATTCTTTTAAATGATATCTTTGAAAGGCCTTAAAGAAATTCATTGAGAAAGAAATTAGACGTAATAATAAGATCGGATTTATTTTTTATTGCTGTGATTGTGCTTGCTAGTATAATTACTTATGCACATCTATTATTTCCGTCCATACAAGAATTAGATCTACGGTTTTTCACATTTAAAATTTATGGATACGCAAGTTTAGAAGTTTACTTTCATCAATTTTTGTTGTTTTTCTCACACCTTACCTTCTACATAGTTTGGTATTTTACGTGTGAAGCCCGGTGGAAATTATTTCTATTAATACCTATTATTAATCAGTCCTATAAACTTTTCGAGCTAATTGACTTTAATTTAATGGAGAAATTTCAAATGGAAAAATTATCACTGTATGTTATTTCCGTGGTGTTTGGGGTTTTGATTTATCTTTTAGAAAAACAAATTAGATATCCTTTGAATGTCAAGCTTAGTAAGATTTCTTTATCCTCAGAATCAATTCTTTCTTATAAGTTTAAGAGTATTTTTCATTACAACAATTTCTTAGAAAAACTACAGGGATCAATTAGCAAGTTAGATACTTCGAATTCCAAAATGTTACTTTCTGAAGCAATTGAATTGACAACAGACTCAAAACCTTCGTTTCATTTAAAAATTTATAAATGGACTTGGTCTGAAATATTGATAGTTATTTATTTAATATCAATACCTCTTTTGGATAGAATCCATTTAATAGCGCCTGAAGAAAAAATATGGAATATTGGAGATTGGGTAATTTCGTCCGGATATTTTTCATCTGTTGTCATGTATCTATGGGTATTGTTTAACTTATATGGAACCACATTCATTAGTTTAAATATCTGGTTTTTATCATCGAAATATTGGTGGAAGTATTTTCTGCTAATTCCAATTGTACTTCATTTATATCAACTTTGGAACATAGTAGGTAAGGAAAGATATTTTCATGAGAATGAAATTTTTAACTCATTCCCCGTTCTGATTATGCTTGTCTCTTTTTTGATTCTTATTTCTTTAAAATGGAAAAATTATCATAGAATTGAACAAATAAAAGAGCGAATCAGATTGCTTTCCTTTGAGATAGTTCATGAACTTTCAGAAAAAGAGAAGGATAATAGTTATAAAAATGTAGAGGAAGAAATTCAAAATCTATTGGCCAATAAGGCTAGCTATAAGCCAGAAGAATATTTAATGAAATTAGAGTTTTATTACCAAAAACTGTATTCCACAAAAAAGTGATTTCCTATTCTCTTCGATATGTTCAATCATAATGTATATCGGAATGAACCCTCTAAAAATTTAAGTGAACGAGCTTTTGATTAATTCCCATTCCGTTATACACGAATAAGATTCGTATTTGTATTCTGACTATTCTGATAAATGGATAATGATTTCTATTTTTACAACTGTTTAAACGAAAGTTTGAAACTATTCAATTAGAAAAATATGCTATTTGATTTAAATCATAAAAAAGTAGGTTCATACGACCTAATAATTATTATTTGTTTGTTTTTTGCATCACTTATTACATTCATTCATCCCCATATGCCAGATATTCAAGAATGGGATATTGTAGTTTATAAATTTATACTTAAAGAATCATTTTCTTTTAAAATTGTGGTGTACCAAATTTCATTATTTTTTTCTCATTTTTTGTTTTACGGTTTATGGTATATAACATGTAGGTATTGGTGGAAACACTTTATATTGATTCCATTTGCAGGTTCAACTTATAAATTACTGATGTATATTTTTTTTAGTATTGATTTACCATTTTACCTTGAAATTTATGAGAACATTCTTTTGTCTTTATTGTGTTCATTAGCTCTTTTTTTATTCTCTAAAAGATTTAAATATCCATTGAGATATGAGCTTTCAAAATCTTCGATTAACGCAGAGAGTTTACTTTTCTACAAGTTTAAAAATGTACAGCAGTATAGGATTTTTCTCAATAATTTCATGGAAAGAGTTTCTACTTCAAGCATTAATGAACTACAAAATTATATCGCTAGTGCAGTCTTAATTTCCGAAAAAAAAGAAACTGGCGATAATACAAAGAACTCTGATAGTCCAATTACATTGAGGTCAAAAATAATAGGAGGATTAATTGGGTTGTTGTTGGTTTCTTTACTTTTTATAGACCGAATTTATTATATAGTGCCAGATGGAAATGAGTGGGATTTTGGTTGGTTTACTATTACAAATGAGAAGTTTCCAAGTCTTGTATCGTTCTTTTGGTTTTTTACTTATTGCTACTTGACTATGTTCATCAGTTTAAATGTATGGTTTTTTACTTCCAAGTATTGGTGGAAGTATTTTTTATTGGTGCCAATAGTACTGAATGCATACGAATTGTTTTCCGTGTTACATCCTAACATACGATACATACATGAGAATGAAATTATTCAGGCTGCTCCAATATTACTAATTCTCACTTTATTCTTAATTTGGATATCCTTGAAAATAAATAACTATTCGAAAGTCGAAAGATTAAAGGAAAAAATAAAAGTAGAAACCTTTCGATTGGTGGCTTTGTTGGCTGAAACTGAAAATCGAAATAAGGAAGTAAAGGAAGAAATTCATCGACTCATCGCAAATAAAGATAAATATGAGCCAAAAGAATATTTAAGTCATCTGGAATCTTTACAAGAGGAACTTTTGGCATTAAAAAGCAAATAATTTTAGTAGAATATGGTATTTTTAGTTACCATGTGCGCAGCAACGTAAAGGATTTATTCAGCTTTGCATTTGAATACACAAATTTGATGGTGTATCCTTAATTGATTTGATGAGAAAAGAATTTAAAATTTTTCCGATAGACTTTGTAGTAATAGGATTGCTAATTTTTGCTTCCTTCATTACTTATGGACATCTTTATTTTCCTTCGGAATCTTTTGCATACCAAAATGGTGATTTCTTTTTTGAAATTGATTCATCAATGATTCTATTTTCTTATCTCTTTCTACTTTTTTTTTCGCATAGCTTATTGTATGCAATATGGTTCTTAACCAGCGAAAGTTGGTGGAAATGGGGTATATTGATTCTTGTTTATTCGGAAAGTTACAAACTAACAAAAAATTGTTATTCTACGATTGAAAGCTCTTTTGATATACCAACGTATTTTGTATTTATCTTTCCTTTATTTGGAACCCTATTACTAGTGTTATTTGATATTTTTATAAAATATCCTTTGCGAAAAAGATATTATTCAGATGCTTTGGATGCAAATACTGTTCTTGGTTATAAATTTAAAAATGTTAAACAGTATCAATATTATTTGAATAGATTTAACGAAATCGTAAGCACCAAAGATATAATCAATTCAAAAGAAATACTTGCCAGTACTATTCTTTTGAATGAAGATAAAAATGAATCCGTTAACCTTGATGAACGCAAGTTTTACGATAACTATAAAGGAATAATTGTTCTTTCGGTTATTGTTTTATTGGTGGTAATGGATGTTAGTACTTTTTATATTCCGTCCTTTAAAGAATGGGATCTTTACTTTTTTACTTTAGGTTCTGGAAGATTTACAACAGTTCAATTATTTCTCTTTGTACTTTTTCGATATTATTTAACAGCTTTTATCGGTTTGAACGTTTGGTTTCTCACGTCTTCTTATTGGTGGAAATATTTCTTATTGATACCTATTGTTCTGGAAGCTTATCAAATAATTTCTGTAATCTTTCCTGAAGATGGGAGGTTTCATGAAAATGAAATCTGGAAATCTTTACCTATTCTTATAGTGTTAACTATCTTCCTAATTTGGATTTCCCTGAAAATAAATAACCATTCGAAAGTTGAAAGATTAAAGGAAAAAATAAAGGTAGAAACTTTTCGATTAGTGGCCTTATTGGCAGAAACTGAAAATCGAAACAAAGAGATTAAAAAGGAAATAAATCAGCTTATTGCAAATAAGGATAAGTATCAGCCAAAAGAATATTTAACGCGATTGGAAGCTTTACAAGCAGAATTGTTGAAATTAAAGAACGGATAGTGGTATGAGATTCTAAAAATTAGTGCTATTTAAAAAGTTGCAAAAAACAAAAAACATCCAGACTAAGCTGGATGTTTTTTGTTTAAACTTTAAAAACTGGTAATTAATTTCCAGCTTCTTGTTTAGCAGCCGTTATTTCACTTTTAATCTTGTTCATCAAGTTGTTTAGTTCATCTTCCTGATGCGCTTTGATTTTCTGCTCAATAATAGCTTCTACTTCTTTATACGTTAGCTTCCTTTCTGGAATAGCATGTTCAGCAGCACTTGTGTCTGCTCCAAACATAGTTCCTTGACCGGTAACTACCCAATTAATATTTACAAACGGATATTTCTCCACAATACGTTCAAGAATATCACTTCCAACGGAAGCATTGTTCTTTTTCATACGTAATGTATAACCGTTTGATGCGCCGATTGACATATCAAATTGTCTCGCGCTCATTCCAAGTGATTGGATAATAGAATAAATCCTATCGATTGCTTTTGCCATTAGTGTTAATTTTGAGGGTTTCTCAAAAATAGAAAAAAAACTCAACCTAAATAATGATATTTAGTTTTTTCACAAAAAATTAACATTTATTCGACTTTAATCCGCTGAATTTGACCGCTTGTCGGAATTTAAGGACGTTCTATATGAAATAAATTAAAAACATTACTATCGCGGATTTAGAACTACAAACGGTATAATCATCTCTTCGAGCGATATCCCGCCGTGCTGATAAGTGTTTTTATAGTAGCTTACATAATGATTATAATTGTTGGGATACGCAAAAAACAAATCGTTCTTAGCGAAAATAAAAGAACTACTCATGTTTATAGATGGCAAATGAATATTCTTTGGATTTCTAGCCGCATAAACTTCTTTTTCGATAAAGGATAAACTTCTACCGGTTTTGTAACGCAAATTTAAACTGGTATCCCTGTCACCAATAACTTTAGACGGAGCTTTTACATTAATAGTTCCATGATCTGTGGTGATAATGAGTTTAAAACCTAATTGTTGTGCTTGTTGAATTATATCTAACAACGGAGAGTTTTTAAACCAGCTTTCAGTTAAAGATCGGTATGCTTTGTCATTGGACGCAAGCTCTTTTACCACCTCCATTTCCGTTTTGGAATGGGAGAGCATGTCAACAAAATTATAGACAACAACGGTCAAGTCGTTTTCCTTTTGCGACTTAAAATTTTGAGCTAGTTGTTTACCCAGTTTTAAACTGGAAACTTTGTGGTATTCCCAAGTTATGTCTAGTCCTAATCTGCGAATCTGGTCTTTCAAAAAGTCTTCTTCATGAAGATTTTTCCCGCCATCATCGGTATCGTTTTTCCATAGGTTAGGATGTAAACGTTCCATTTCAGAAGGCATTAAACCAGAGAAAATTGCATTACGTGCGTATTGGGTAGCTGTTGGTAAAATACTAAAATATGGTTGCTCTTTCTCCTTTTTATAGTAATTGCTCACCGTACCTTCAAAGGCTTTCCATTGGTCGTACCTCAAATTATCAACAACTACCAACAGAGTAGGGGACTTTTTATCAATTTCTTTTACAATAAGATTCTTAAATAACGTGTGTGACATGGTAGGAGCTTCATCCCCATTAAACCAATGCTCATAATTTTTCTCAATAAATTTGGCAAATTGGGAGTTGGCTTCAACTTTCTGCGACTCCAAAATTTCTGTCATTCCCGTGTCCTCAATATTCTCTAACTCCAGTTCCCAGTAAATCAATTTTTTATAAAGGTCACACCACTCTTCAAAAGTGTTTACCATGGTGAGATCCATGGCTATTTTTCTAAATTCCTGTTGATAGTTGCTTGTAGTTTTTTCAGAAATTAACCTTGAATGGTCCAAATTCTTTTTTAAACTCAACAATATTTGGTTTGGGTTAACGGGTTTTATCAGGTAATCGGCAATTTTTGCGCCGATAGCCTCTTCCATAATGTTCTCCTCTTCACTTTTGGTAATCATTACCACGGGAAGCGTTGGTTTAAGCGCTTTTATTTCATTCAATGTTTCAAGACCGGAGAGTCCTGGCATATTTTCATCTAAAAAAACAATATCGAAAACATTTTCTTTTACTTCTTCCACGGCCTCAGTGCCGCTTTGGCAAGTAATCACTTTATAGTTTTTCTTTTCAAGGAAGAGAATATGTGGTTTTAAAAGTTCAATTTCATCATCTACCCAAAGTATCTTTATCTCATTCATTCTATTGATGTATATTTGTATGCAATTTTACAATTCTTATTAGTTTGAACACGGCCAACAAGCTCAAAATA
Organism: Galbibacter mesophilus; assembly: GCF_023721415.1. GTDB lineage: Bacteria > Bacteroidota > Bacteroidia > Flavobacteriales > Flavobacteriaceae > Galbibacter > Galbibacter mesophilus. The sequence goes on from NZ_JAMQVC010000002.1 coordinate 609,310, forward strand.
TTCAACGATCCAATTTACGGATTTATTACCATTCCCAATGAACTGATCTTTGATTTAATTGAACACAAATACTTTCAGCGATTGCGTAGAATTTCCCAAATGGGACTCTCTTATTTGGTGTATCCAGGAGCACATCATACGCGATTTCACCATGCCATCGGATGCATGTATTTAATGCAGAAAGCTGTGCAAGTGCTTCGTTTTAAAGGTGTTGATATTTCTGAAGAAGAGGAGAAGGCTTTGCTGGCTGCAATTTTGCTGCACGATATTGGCCACGGTCCGTTTTCCCATGCAATGGAGCATAGCATTGTAAATGGGGTTTCCCACGAGTATATTTCACTTCAATTTATGAAAGCCTTAAACGAGGAGTTTAACGGAAGTTTAACGCTGGCTATTCAAATTTTTAAGGGCGATTACCATCGTAAATTTATGTATCAGCTTATTTCCGGTCAGTTGGATATGGATCGAGTTGATTACTTGAAACGGGATAGTTTCTACACAGGTGTTTCTGAAGGAAATATCAATTCAGAAAGGATTATTTCTATGCTGAATGTGGTAGATGATAATTTGGTGGTGGAGGAGAAAGGAATTTACTCCGTTGAAAAATTCTTGGTGGCAAGACGTTTAATGTATTGGCAGGTGTTTTTACATAAAACAAGCCTCGCCGCTGAACAGTTATTGATTAGAATTTTAAAACGTGCCAAACAATTGCACCATAATGGAAAAACATTACATGCCAGCAGGGCATTGCAGTTTTTCTTGGATAATGAAATAGGGGTTGAAAGTTTTGATAATAAAATATTAGAAATTTTCTCCCGTTTAGATGATGTGGATATACTTTCAGCAATGAAAGAATGGCAATATCATGATGATTTTGTGCTATCCAATTTGTGCAAAATTTTATTGAATCGGGATCTTCTGAAGATTAAAATTAAAAAGAAGCCCGTTAAAGAAAAGAAAATAATCGAACATATAAATCAGTTTATAAACACACATAAGGTTACTGAAGAAGAGGCGCGATACTTCGTTTTTAGTGGTCTTATAGAAAATCAAGCGTACTATTTGGATAAACAGAATATTCATATTTTAATGAAGTCCGGAAAAATTATTGATGTAGCCAAAGCCTCCGATCAGCTTAACCTAAAGGCATTGTCAAAACCGGTGACCAAATATTATCTGTGTTATCCTAAAAAATAAAAGACAGTTGAAAATTTATTTTTGAAGTATTTTATGTAGTGAATTTTTCTCAGAAAAGTATTTTAAAGTGCATAGCATGAGCTTCGGACTTAAAATAAATACCTTAGAGGAAGCATAAAAGATAGAAAAGATAAAATCGAAGCAGTCCTAAAATAGTACTTTTTTTATACTTTTGCGTGGAAATGAAATTTACAGCAACTCAAATAGCAGGAATTTTAGAAGGAGAAATTGTAGGAAACCCAGAAGTGGAAGTTTCTAAACTTTCTAAGATTGAAGAAGGAACAGAAGGGTCCCTAACTTTTTTGGCGAACCCTAAATATACATCTTATATATATTCTACAAAAGCTTCTATTACCATAGTTAATAGGTCGTTCAAAGTAGAAAATGATATTAGCACAACACTAATTAAAGTGGAAGATGCATATAAATCATTTTCGAAATTACTGGAATATTATAATCAGGTTAAACTGAATAAAACAGGAATTGAGAAACCTGTTTTTTTATCTGAAACCGCTGAGTATGGCAAAGAACTTTATATGGGTGCTTTTACATACGTAGGTGACAATGTGAAAATAGGGGAGAATGTAAAAATTTATCCTAACGTTTATATTGGTGATAATGTAAGCATAGGCGATAACGTAATTGTGTTTGCCGGTGCTAAAATATATTCTGAATCCGTTGTGGGGAACAATTGTGTTATACACAGTGGCTGTGTTATTGGTGCCGATGGTTTTGGTTTTTCTCCTAATGAAAACGGGGAATTTCAAAAAGTTCCACAAACTGGTAATGTAATTTTAGAAGATTACGTAGATATTGGTGCTGGAACCACTATTGATAGGGCAACTCTAGGCTCTACAATTATTCGTAGAGGTGTTAAACTAGACAACCAGATACAGATAGCTCACAATGTAGAAATTGGAGAAAACACGGTTATTGCTGCCCAAACAGGTATTGCTGGTTCTACAAAAATCGGCAAGAATTGTATGATTGGCGGACAAGTAGGAATCGTAGGTCATATTACTATTGGAGACCGAGTACGCATACAAGCGCAATCCGGTATTGGAAGAAATATTAAGGATGATGAAGTTTTACAAGGCTCACCAGCTTTGAATTACGGTGATTACAACAAATCCTATGTTCATTTTAAGAATTTGCCTAAGGTAGTAGAAAGAATTAATCAACTAGAAAAAAAGTAAAATATAACAATGAGTGATCAGGTTATAAAACAAACCACCATCGCCAAAGAGGTATCTCTTAAAGGAGTGGGACTTCATACTGGTATGGAAGTTACGATGACGTTTAAACCAGCGCCCGAAAATCATGGTTACGCGTTTAAACGTGTCGACCTAGAAGGACAGCCCGTTATTGAGGCCGATGCCAACTACGTTGTAAATACACAACGTGGTACCAATCTGGAAAAAATGGGAGTTAAAATTCAAACCTCCGAGCATGTTTTGGCTGCTTTGGTAGGTTTGGAAATAGATAATGTACTTATCGAGCTTGACGCGCCAGAGCCACCCATTATGGACGGTTCTTCGAAGTATTTTATTGAAGCTATTAAAAAAGCAGGTGTTGTAGAACAGGATGCAGAGCGCGAAGAGTTTATTATTACTGATGTTATTTCGTATACCGATGAAGAGTCCGGTAGTGAAATAACGATTATCCCTTCGGACGAGTACCAAGTAACTACTATGGTAGATTTTGGAACCAAAGTACTGGGCACCCAAAATGCTACCTTAAAACATTTATCGGAGTTTGAAACTGAAATAGCCGATTCCAGAACGTTTAGTTTTCTTCATGAAATAGAAACCCTTTTGGAACACGGATTAATAAAAGGGGGCGACCTTAATAATGCCATAGTTTATGTAGATAAGGAATTGTCTAAAGAAACCATGGAAAAGCTAAGGGTAGCTTTTAACAAGGATAATATTTCGGTAAAACCGAACGGAATTTTAGATAATCTTACCCTTCATCATCCCAATGAAGCTGCTCGACACAAATTGTTAGACGTAATAGGGGATTTAGCATTAATCGGAACACGGGTTCGTGGAAAAGTTATCGCCAATAAACCAGGACATTATGTAAACACCCAGTTCGCTAAAAAGCTGTCTAAAATCATAAAGCTTGAAAAGCGCAATAAAGTGCCAAAAGTTGACTTAAATCAGCCACCGCTGATGGATATCAACAAAATTATGCAGATGTTGCCGCATAGGCCTCCATTTCTATTGGTTGACCGAATTTTGGAATTATCCGATAGTCATGTGGTAGGAATGAAAAACGTAACCATGAATGAACCATTCTTTGTTGGGCATTTTCCAGGCGCACCTATTATGCCTGGAGTACTCCAAGTGGAAGCTATGGCTCAGACGGGTGGTATTTTGGTACTTAGTACAGTTCCTGATCCGGAGAATTACCTTACCTATTTTATGAAAATAGATAATGTAAAGTTTAAACAGCAAGTTCAGCCAGGAGATACGCTTATTTTTAAAATGGAATTAATTTCACCTATTAGAAGGGGAATTTGCCATATGCAAGCGTATGCTTATGCCAATGGAAAACTTGCCACAGAAGCAGAGCTAATGGCTCAAATAGTTAAAGTTAAAGAATCAGAAGAGAAATGAATCAGCCGCTAGCATATGTACATCCAGGCGCAAAAATCGCCAAGAATGTAGTAATAGAACCTTTTGCTACCATAAATAACAATGTGGTTATAGGAGAGGGAACATGGATAGGAAGTAACGTAACCATCATGGAAGGCGCACGTATCGGCAAGAATTGTAATATCTTTCCAGGGGCTGTTATCTCAGCCATTCCGCAGGATTTAAAATACAACGACGAAGATACCACCGCAGAAATAGGAGACAACACGACCATACGTGAATGTGTTACCATAAATAGAGGTACTACCGATAGAATGAAAACCGTTATTGGAAAAAATTGTTGGATAATGGCCTATAGCCATATTGCGCACGATTGTTTTGTGGGCGACCATTGTATTTTTTCAAATAACAGTACACTGGCGGGACATATTACCGTAGGAGATTATGTGGTATTGGCGGGAATGACAGCTGTGCATCAGTTTTGTTCGATTGGAAACCATGCTTTCGTAACGGGTGGTTCTTTGGTTAGAAAAGATGTGCCTCCATATGCAAAAGCTGCTCGTGAGCCATTATCTTACGTTGGCATTAATTCAGTAGGTTTGCGTAGAAGAGGTTTTTCAACCGAAAAAATTAGAGAGATACAGGACATCTACCGTATTTTATACCAAAAAAATTATAACAATTCCCAAGCTGTGGAAATTATAGAAGCTGAAATGGAAGCCACCCCAGAGCGCGATGAAATCCTTCAGTTTATTAAAGATTCACAACGGGGGATTATGAAAGGTTATTTTAGTTCAAGTTCAAATCAATAAAAATACTATGGCATCTACATCAGATATAAGAAAAGGATTGTGTATTCGTTACAATCACGATATTTATAAAATTATTGAATTCTTACACGTAAAACCAGGAAAAGGACCTGCTTTTGTAAGAACAAAACTGAAAAGTGTGACTACTGGAAAAGTGCTTGATAATACTTTTTCTGCGGGTCACAAAATAGATGATGTTCGTGTGGAAACACGTTCGTATCAGTTTTTGTATGCTGAAGGAGATACCTATCACTTCATGAATACAGATGATTATAATCAAATTATGCTTCAGAAAAGCGCATTGGATACGCCCGACCTTTTAAAAGAAGGCGAAGTGGTAACTATTTTGTTTAATACAGAAGATAGTATGCCTCTTTCCGTAGATATGCCTGCGCATGTTACACTAGAAGTTACGCATACTGAACCAGGAGTAAAAGGAAACACAGCAACCAATGCCACAAAACCTGCGACGGTAGAAACAGGTGCTACGATAAACGTTCCTCTTTTTATTAATGAAGGAGACCGTATTAAAATAGACACTGAAAAAAGTGCCTACATGGAGCGTGCTAAAGAATAATTTTCTTCGCTTAGTTTTTAATGATATAATTCAATCAGTGATTTTCTTACTATGAAGTTTCCACAAGAATACAGTTTAAAGCAAATTGCAACCATACTTAATTGCGAGTATGTTGGGGATGATGATTTTCCAATTCTTGGTATGAATGAAATTCATGTAGTAAATCCAGGTGATATCGTTTTTGTAGACCATCCAAAGTATTACGATAAAGCGTTGAATTCACTAGCAACAGTGGTGCTGATTAATAAAGAAGTTGACTGTCCGGAAGGGAAAGCGCTTTTAATTTCCGATGATCCTTTTCGCGATTTTAACACGCTTACTAACTTTTTCAAACCATTTGAAAAAGCTGTTGCGAATATAGCCCCTTCAGCAAAAATAGGGGAGGGAACTGTTATTCAGCCAGGTGTTTTTATTGGCAATAATGTAACCATTGGTAAAAACTGTTATATCCATTCCAACGTAAGCATTTACGACCATTGTATTATTGGTGATAATGTAACCATCCATGCTGGAACCGTTTTGGGTGCTGATGCTTTTTATTACAAAAAGCGCCCCGAAGGTTTTGATAAGTTGCTGTCTGGTGGGCGAGTAGTGATTGAGGACAATGTTGATTTAGGAGCTCTTTGTACTATCGATAGAGGAGTAACTGGCGACACGTTGATTAAAAAAGGCACTAAAATAGATAACCAAGTACATATTGGTCACGATACCTTTATTGGAGAAAAGTGTTTGATAGCTTCTCAGGTAGGTATTGCAGGTTGTGTTATTATTGAAGATGAAGTGACCATTTGGGGACAAGTAGGATTGGCAAGCGCGATTACCATCGGAACAAAAGCAGTTTTATTAGCACAATCGGGTGTAAGCAAATCGTTAGATGCAAATAAAACCTATTTTGGTTATCCCGCGGAAGAAGCACGAAAAAAATACAAAGAACTCGCTTCCATCCGTCAAATTCCGACTATCATTGAAAAATTAGGATAATATGGCAAACTCAATCAAAAAAATTGCAAAGGATTTTTACGAACTGGAACCTATTAAAAATAGGGAAGTCCTTAAAGATTATCTACATGATGATTGCGAGCTTTACTGGAACAGTAGCAAAGGTTTTACGAAACTGAATAAAACCGATTTAATAGCGTTAGCCGAGAATATGGCGGAAGCTTATCATTCAGTAAGAACGGAAATCAGCCACCTAATTAAAGAAGGAAATGCGGTGTCGGTGCGATATACTTATCACGTTAAAACCATTGAAAATATTGATGAAGAGCAGCCTTTGGCCCACTTTATTACAATTTGGGAGTTTAAAGACAATAAGCTTTACAAAGGCTACGAGATAAGTCAGCTTGCCGATGACAATCCGGTAAATTTAAATTCTTTTATCCCATCCAAAAACAAAAAATAACAGATAAAAAATAAAAAATTATTTTTTTGAGTAGATTTCATTAATCGTATTCAAAAAACTATTTTTGTAAAGCTTTAAATAAAATTATACCCTAATGAGTGTATTAGTAAACAAAGATTCAAAAATAATAGTACAAGGATTTACAGGTAGTGAAGGAACATTTCACGCAGAACAAATGATTGAATACGGAACCAACGTGGTTGGTGGTGTTACTCCAGGAAAAGGAGGTCAAAAGCATTTGGATAAACCTGTATTTAACACCGTTAAAGAAGCGGTAGAAAAAGTAGGTGCAGATGTATCTATTATTTTTGTGCCACCAGCTTTTGCTGCAGATGCCATTATGGAAGCTGCCGATGCAGGAATTAAAGTAATTATTACGATCACGGAAGGAATTCCTGTTGCAGATATGATTAAAGCTGCAGATTACATAAAAGATAAAGATTGTAGATTGATCGGTCCTAACTGTCCAGGTGTTATTACTCCAGGTGAAGCCAAAGTAGGTATTATGCCAGGTTTTGTTTTCAAAAAAGGAAAAGTAGGGATTGTTTCAAAATCAGGAACACTTACGTATGAAGCAGCCGACCAAGTTGTAAAACAAGGATTAGGAATTACAACCGCTATTGGTATTGGTGGAGACCCAATTATTGGAACAACTACAAAAGAGGCTGTTGAATTATTAATGAACGATCCTGAAACGGAATGTATCGTCATGATTGGTGAAATTGGTGGTCAACTGGAAGCAGATGCTGCCAACTGGGTTAAGGAAAACGGAAACAAAAAGCCGGTAGTAGGATTTATCGCTGGTGAAACTGCTCCAAAAGGAAGAACAATGGGGCACGCTGGTGCTATTGTTGGTGGTGCTGATGATACTGCTGAAGCTAAAAAACGAATTATGGCAGAATGTGGTATCCACGTTGTAGATTCTCCTGCTGAAATCGGTAAAAAAGTTGCTGAAGTGATTGGATAAATATCCCGTTACAACAACATATATTATTAAAACCCTGCAATTTTGCAGGGTTTTTAGTTTTGGGGAGCGCTGTATTTGCTATATTTGATATAACGATAACAAACAATTAAAATCTAAATATTAAAGATGAAACTTTTAGAAGGTAAAACAGCCATCATCACGGGTGCTAGCCGTGGAATTGGTAAGGGAATTGCAGAAGTTTTTGCAAAACAAGGTGCCGATGTGGCTTTTACATACAGTTCCTCTGAAGGACCCGCTAAAGAATTGGAAAAAGAATTAATAGCATTAGGAGTGAAGGCGAAAGCTTATAAAAGTAATGCCGCTAGCTTTACCGAATCCCAAGAATTAGTGGATGAAGTGATAAAAGAGTTTGGTGCTATCGATGTTTTAGTAAACAATGCTGGTATCACAAAAGATAACCTCTTAATGCGTATTTCCGAAGAGGACTTTGATAAGGTAATTGAAGTGAACCTTAAATCGGTTTTCAATATGACCAAAGCGGTGCAACGCACCATGCTAAAACAACGCAAAGGATCAATTATTAATATGAGTTCGGTAGTTGGTGTAAAAGGAAACGCCGGACAAACGAATTACGCCGCTTCTAAAGCCGGAATTATTGGTTTTTCTAAATCGGTAGCATTAGAATTGGGGTCTAGGAACATTAGAAGCAATGTAGTGGCACCCGGATTCATTGAAACTGAAATGACAGGTGCTTTAGATGAAAAAGTTGTTCAAGGTTGGAGAGATGCTATTCCATTGAAACGAGGCGGTCAACCAGAAGATATTGCCAATGCTTGCGTGTTTCTAGCCTCCGATATGTCAAACTATATCACTGGGCAAGTTCTCCAAGTTGACGGTGGAATGCTTACCTAAAAGCGAAGAAGCCAAGATTTTTATAAGTCCTAAATGGTAAATGAAAGTTTATAAAGTTGCTTATCTGGTAAAAAGTTAAGAGCTTTATAAACTTTCGGTTTTTAAGCGCCAAATCATCAAAATTAATGTTGGAAACGAATCCGCTCATTTCGCTAATCCTGGCAGCAGCTGTTTCATTACTGCTCACCTATTTTTTTTACCGAAAGAAATCGGTAACTAAAATGTATATAATTACGGGTGCGTTGCGATTTGTAACCATTTTCACGGTGCTTTTGCTTCTATTGGCTCCGGAAATAAGCAACAAAACTGTATTTACTGAGAGACCTTCTTTAAATTTACTGCTGGATAATTCATCGTCTATTAGGAAATTTGGGTTTGATTCTGTTTCTCAAAGTATTCATGATAACATTGTTAATGATGATGAGCTAAGGGAAAAATTTTCAATCAACACATTTACTTTTGATGAAAAATTGAATACTTCCGATTCAGTTACATTTAAAGGAAAACAAACCAATATCGCCGCCTCCCTAAAAGGTCTGAAACGTATTCAGAAACAATCCAATTCTGCCGTAGTACTACTTTCCGATGGTAATCAAACTTTTGGAGAAGATTATCAATATTTCACCAAAGAATATCAAAATCCTATTTATCCGATTGTGTTGGGAGACACTACGAGATTTAGTGATTTAAAGATTACGCAACTCAACGTAAACAAATATGCATACCTAAAGAATAAGTTTCCGGTAGAGGCATTTTTGAGTTACGAAGGTGATAGTGAAGTGACTTCAGATTTCAGAATTATAAAAGGAAATCAAGTTGTGTTTTCAAAAAAGGTTTCTTTTAATACTGAGAATAGGTCAGAAGTTATCCAAACCGAATTATTGGCCGATAAGACTGGCGTACAGCAATTAAAAGCGGAAATAGTGCCGCTTTCAGAAGAAAAAAATAAAACCAATAACACCAAACTTTTCGCCATTGAAGTAATCGATGAAAAAAACAATATCGCTATTGTTACCGATGTTTTGCACCCTGATATTGGCGCTTTAAAAAAGATCATTGAGAGTAATGAGTTCAGAAAAGCTTCCATTATTCGCGTAGAGGAAATGAACAAGATTGAAAACGATTTTCAACTCTACATTTTGTACCAACCCAACGTTGCTTTTAAAAGAGTATTGGAAGAAATTAAAGCCTCTAACCAAAATTATTGGATAATTGACGGGACAGATACTAATTGGAGTTTTCTGAATACAATGGATTTAGGGTTACAGCAAACCGTAAGTCCTTCAGAAGAGGATTTTTTACCCGTTCTAAATCCGAATTTCGGTCCTTTCCAAGTGGAAAACATAGATTTCTCTGATTTTCCACCACTTTTATCAAGTATGGGAAATGCAAGTTTTTTAAGTTCGAATGAAATCTTGCTTTACAAAAAGATAGGCGCTATTGAAACTTCAGAACCTTTATTGGCAACCTTTGGGGATAACAACCAAAAAGCCGCTATTTTATTTGGGGAAGGGATTTGGAAATGGCGATCCGCGAGTTATAGGGAAATGGAAAGCACGGAAACTTTTGACAACTTTTTTGGTAAACTGATACAGTATTTGGCATCCAATAAGAAAAGAAGCCGATTAACGGTTGAAAATGAATCCTTTTACTACGGAAATGCTTCGATTACGATAAAGGCGTCCTATTACGATAAAAATTTTGTATTCGACCCAAATGCTTCGTTGGAAATTGAAGTAAAAAATCAGGATACCAATGAATCAGTTACCTTTCCGATGCTTTTCAAAGGCACATTTTATCAAGTGGATGTAAGTTCTTTGCCAGCTGGAAATTATGATTTTACAGTTAGGGAAACTTCAGAAAAAATAGCACAAGCTGGTAGCTTTACTATTTTGGAGTATGATGTAGAAAAACAATTTGTGAATCCAGATATAAAAAGACTTACCGAACTGGCAAATACAACGGAAGGAAAAGTATTTTACAGCAAAGATTTTGAGATACTTAAAGAAGAATTATTAACAAATTCTCGGTATTTGGCCGTTCAAAAAAGTAAAGAAAATATTGTACCTTTAATTGAGTGGCAATGGTTGTTAATTTTACTTTCAATAACCCTAGCTGCTGAATGGTTTTTAAGAAAATACTACGGACTCATTTAAAAAAGCAAAATGGCATTATTGAAAAATCAAGTGGCATTGGTTACGGGAGCGAGCTCCGGCATTGGTAAATCGGTAGCGATTTATTTGGCAAAAGAAGGTGCTAGCGTGGCGGTGAATTATCATTCTGATGAAGAAGGCGCCAAAGAAGTGGTGGAAACAATTAAAAATAGTGGAGGAAAGGCTTTCGCAGTTCAGGCCGATGTGGGGAACGAAGAAGAAGTTTTAAAAATGTTTGAAGCCGTTTACGATGAATATGACAATTTGGACATTCTTGTGAGCAATGCAGGGATACAAAAAGACGCTCCTTTTGATGAAATGACATTGGAACAGTGGAACGCTGTAATCCGCACGAATTTAACAGGAGCATTTCTCTGTGCCAAGCAAGCGGTGAAGTTTTTCCTAAAACGGGGCTTGGTAGAAGAAATTAGTAAATCTGCTGGAAAAATTATATTTATGAGTTCGGTGCATCAGGAAATTCCTTGGGCCGGACATGTTAATTATTCAGCATCTAAAGGCGGACTTACAGAATTGATGCGGTCCATATCCCAAGAAACTGCAAATAAGTGCATTCGGGTGAACAGTATTGCTCCTGGCGCCATTAAAACTCCGATTAATGAAGATGTTTGGAAAGATGAAGAGAAACATAAACATTTATTGAAATTAATTCCGTATAATAGGCTTGGTGAGCCAGAAGATGTAGCCGAAGCCGCTGTTTGGTTAGCTTCCGATAAATCGGAATACGTGAATGGAACTACACTTTTTGTAGACGGAGGAATGACGCTCTACCCGGGCTTTATCAATAATGGATAATTGAAATTAGAAATCATAAAAACTGTTATATTTTAAAATGGATAAATTACCTAAAATTGGAATACCTATTATAATTGTAGTAATTGCTTTAATCATTTTTGTAGCAAAATCCACCATTACCATCGATTCGGGTGAGGCTGGTGTTTTGTTCGAAACCTTTGGGGATGGTGTGGTAACCGATGAGCCTCCCTTATCAGAAGGATTTCATTTGGTAGCGCCTTGGAATAAAGTTTTTGTTTATGAGGTAAGACAACAGGAAGTTTCTGAAAAAATGCAGGTGCTTTCTTCAAACGGACTGGAGATTAAGTTGGATGCTTCCGTTTGGTTTCAACCACAATATGATAAATTGGGCTCTTTGCATCAAGAAAAAGGTATAGACTACGTTTCTCGTGTTTTGCAACCGGCCATACGATCTGCTACAAGAAGTGTTGTCGGCAGATATACACCAGAACAATTGTATTCTTCAAAAAGGGATGCAATTCAGGAAGAGGTTTTTGATGAATCCAAAGAAATTCTAAAAGATCAGTTTGTTCAATTAAATGAAGTGTTAGTAAGGGATATTACCCTCCCACCAACCATTAAAGAAGCTATTGAACGTAAGTTGCGTCAAGAACAAGAATCGCTGGAATACGAATTTAGAATAGAAAAGGCTGAAAAAGAAGCCGAAAAGCAGCGTATTGAAGCGCAGGGTAAAGCGGATGCGAACCAAATTTTGAGTGCATCGTTAACTGATAAAATTTTAAGAGATAAAGGTATTGAAGCTACCATAAAATTATCGGAATCGCCTAATTCTAAAGTTATTGTAATTGGTAGTGGCGACGAAGGAATGCCTATAATTTTAGGAAATCAATAAATTTAGTAATATAATGGCTCTCTTCTTAAACCTAATAAACTAGGAAATTTATCAATCGAAAATAAAGGAAAAGCATCCGTTTGGGACTTTTCCAACATCTATAATTAAAAATAACCCTTAAAAATTTAAGTTATGAAAAGAAGTAAATTATATGTATTTGCAACCGTATTGGCAGTAGCTTCTTGCTTTACGGCTTGTAAAGAGGAGAAGAAAAGTGAAAAAAATGAGGCTATTGAAACCGAAAACCAAATGGTTGAGAAGAAAGAAACTAAAATTACCCTTCAAAAACTGGAAGACTCTCCAGCCTATGCAGACGCTGTTCTATCGATGGACAAGCCTAAAAGCGGAAAAATTAATAAAAGTGGTGAAGTAGATTTTTCATTTACGGTGAAGAATTACGAGTTGGGAGCGCAAACAGAGAGCTCCAACGCAGACTTATTAGCCAATTCCGGTAAGGGTCAGCATATTCATTTTATAGTAAACAACCAACCATATTCGGCTCATTACGAATCAAGTTTCAAAAAGGAAATTCCTGATGGCGTACATCATTTGGTTGCTTTTTTAAGTCGGTCGTACCATGAGTCTGTAAAAAATGATAATTCTGTGGTAGTTGAGAAGTTGGTGGTAGGAAACAATCCAACAGATTCATTAGAAATGGATATGGACGCGCCAACTTTAATTTACAGCCGTCCAAAAGGGGAATATAGCGGAAAAGACACCAAAAACTTGATGTTAGACTTTTTTGTGTTGAACACAGAACTTTCTGAAGACGGTAATAAAGTGCGGGCAACTATTAACGGAGAGGAGTTTATCTTAACAGAGTGGGTGCCTTACGTGATTAAAGGATTGCCAAAAGGTGAAGTTACGGTAAGCTTAGAACTCATCGATAGCGACGGAAATTTAATTCCTGGTCCTTTTAATAAAGTTACTCGCAATGTAACCCTTAAAGACTAATTATAATTTTTATTTCATACAAACTTAAATGCGTACAAGAAGTATCAAAGAGTCGAGATTTCAATTAAGCTCTTTTTCAAACGCCATAGGGATATCGGTAGCAGGATTGTGTTTAGTACATTGCCTTGCAACTCCCTTAATTTTTATTGCCCAAGCTAATGTTCAAGCGCAGGAATCAACTCATTTTATTTGGTCGATTTTAGATATTGTGTTTCTTTCAATTTCTTTGGTCGCTATATTTTGGTCGGCGAAAAGCACTTCCAAACAATGGATGAGAATTGCATTATGGACAAATTGGATTTTAATTGCATTGTTTATCTTCAATGAAAAATTAGCTTTATTTCCTTTACCGGAAATTCTAATGTACGCGCTAACTTCCATACTGATAATACTTCATATAGTTAATGTGAAGTACTGTAAATGCGATGATGATACATGCTGTATACATCCAAAATAGCTATCAGCAGTGGAATAGTAGTTATAAGTATTTTAGGAATAAAAAAACGCCGCAAAAGTTTAATTTTGCGGCGTTTCTTTTTTTAAGTATTGATAAAGGAAAATTATTCCTCTTCCATTTCTCCTTCTTTAGCAGCTATTTTTTGCATCATAGCTTCATGTTCTTCCATCATCATGTCGTGCTCATCCTCCATGGAGGTGTGCTCCGAATGAATTTTATCAAAGTCTTTCTTAATTTGATTGATTTCGGCTTCCATTTCCGGTTCGGTTAGGTTTTCGAAATTATCTTCCAAAGACTCGTGCCCTTCAATTAGCTTTTCATGACTCGCTATAATGGCATCATGTCGCTTTAGAATTACACCATGCTTGGCAACATCAGCCAAAATAGTGGAATCCTGTAATTCCATGCCCTGTAATTCTTGGGTAAACTTTTTATGTTCATCTGCCATTTCGTTGTGTACTTCCACAAATTTTTCATGTACCGTCTCAACGCTATCGCATTGCTTCATCAGGTCCTTATATTTTGCTGTAAGATCTTTCTTTTTGGTATCGCAGCCTACTATTGCAAAGCCTACTGCTACCATTAAAATGATTAATTTTTTCATATATTTTTCTTTTTCGGTTAAACTAAAACTACAAATAATTCATTTAAAAATAAAGAATTAACGCATAAATTAAATTATAACATTCTATAGATAAGGTAATTATGTTGTCTTTTATGCGAGTATTTTATATATTTAGAAGAGGTTAAAATATACCTCTTAGCTATGAAATACTGCTTCCGTACTATTCAACTTACTTTTTATCTATTCAGCTTATCTCTTCAGGCTCAAAATAGCAATGAGTATCATGTTCGAGACAACGATATTACTTCCGTAGAAATAACCAACATACTTTCCAACGATTTCATTGGCAAGGTGGGAGGAAGTGCTACAGGGCTTCTTAAAAGGGTTTCTGGGGTAAGTTTTGAAGCTGGTAATTTGGTTTCCTTTAGAGGGTTGAGTCCGCGGTACACTTCTATAACGGTAGACGGATTGGCGGCGCCCATTTCTGAACAAAAAGTAAAAGCTTTTGCTTTAGGATTAATTCCGAGTAGTGCATTTCAAGAACTGGATATTTTTAAATCGGGTAGTTATGTAAATAACGGAGAGTGGGGCGGTGCTACTTTAAATATCAAAACAACCGCCAATGTGAACGAAAACTTTACCAACTTAAGTGTTAATGTGGGATATCAACATAATATAACCTTTCAACAAATGGTTAGAAATGAGGATTATGGAGATTTCTTCGGAGATTATTTTGGGTTTGGTTCCAACAATCGGGATTTGGCGAATGACATCGCATCTGCTGCAGAAATTCAAAATATGACAAGAAGTGAAAGGGAAGCGGAAGGTGCCAAACTACCCAATAGATGGGGCATTGAAGCTGTAAATGTAGCTCCTTCTTTTGATATTGGTTTCGCCTTTGGACGCAAATTATTTGAAAATGACGATAAAAAATTGAGTACCATAAATTCACTTCATTATGAAAATGCTACCACGGGAGCACATTATCAAAGGGCAAGGTATTCCAATTACGAAAGGGCGGAAGGAGAGGGAACTGCTGTGACGTCTAGTGAATTGAGAAACTATATGACAGATGGTGCATGGAGTACCGAAACGTCTTTAATGCTTAATTCTGCCTGGTTTTTTCAACTGAATGATGATAATCATTTTAATTTGGACATTTCCTATACCAATCAAGGTGATAATCAAGCCATGTCTCGGTATTTTATTAGTCCGCTAAGCGATAAAGAATTATACTACACTCAATTTGGTTTGGTACAAAAAACCATGCTCTTAACCCGATTATTGGGGAATCATGAATTTGGCAAAGATACCGATATAGAATGGTCTCTTGGGTTTCAAGATTTTAATAGAAGAGAACCCGATTTAAGAAGGGCGGCGGCTCAACGAAATTTAGGTACGGAGGATCCTTATTTTTTAGTAATTCCAGAAAGTTCCAAAGCAGACCAAGGAGCTCGCTTCCGAAGTGATTTAAAAGATTATACTGTTTCCGGAAGATTAGATTTGGATCATGATTTTATAGATGATGTTTTTGAAATAAAAACAGGTTTTCTTGCCGAAGTGTACAACCGAACCTTTGGCGCCCGACTACTTACCAATGTAAAAGATGATTTTACGAGTCCGGAATTACGATTTGTACCTTTCAACCAATTGGGAACTGTTTTTTCTTCGGAAAACTTTGGACCCGAAGGTTATTTTTTAAATGATGGGACTACTTCTTTTGACGCCTACGACGCTCAAAACACACTAATAGCTAGTTATTTAGGTTTTGATAATTCTTGGATTGATGGAAAATTAAAAACGGCCATTGGCTTTCGATATGAAATCTTTCGGCAGGATTTAGCAACAGGGGGATTGGACATTAACACGAATATAGATAGTTATTTGCCGTATTTTAACGTGGCATACCGTGTTAGCGAAAAGGCAACGGTAAAAGCTAATTTTAGTAAGTCTGTTAATCGTCCGGCTTTTCGGGAACTTTCACCATTTCAATTCTTCGATTTTGATTTTCGTGCCAATATTCAAGGGAATCCCGACTTGCAAACTGCCACGTTATCGCATCTCGATATTAGTTTTTTATATGCATTCGGCAATAACGAGTATTTTTCTTTGACCCCTTTCTACAAAAAAATAAAGAATCCCATAGAGATGATTTATGTGATACAGGCTGATAATCCCGCGTTTAGTTTTGATAACACTCAGTCCGCAGAAATTGGCGGTGTGGAAGTTGAGTTTGCTAAATTTCTATCCAACAACAGCAATCTGGTTTTTAGTCGGTTACTCTTTACAGGAAACCTCACTTATACCAATTCTGTAATCGATTTGGGAGAAGATTCCAACGAATTTTCAACGTCCAGACCCTTACAGGGACAGGTTCCGCTTATGGCAAATGCGGGACTTACTTACGGACTGAAAAATGATAAAGGACAATTTACCGTGGATTTTGCCTATAAAGGAAGTGCGCTGTATTCCGTTGGAGACGGACAAGAAACGTTTCCGTGGTACACCAACGAACGGGGTTTTTTAAATGCTGGCGGAGCATTGAATATTTCAGAAAAAATGAGGCTTACTTTTACGGCGCTAAACCTTTTAAATACGGAGCTGAACATTATTGAAGACGCCAATACCGATGGAAATTTAGGCGCAGAAGTGGATAAAATAGTGCAGCGCGGATTAACCTATCAATCGTATCGCGTGGGAGTAAATTATACGTTTTAGGAAGTTATTCCAAAGGAATGAACATAGAATCAAAAATGAATAGGATAATGCGGGTCTTCCTGAAAGATAATTTTAAATGGAGTTAAAATGAAAAAACAATTTTATACTATATCAATCAGTTTATTCCTCTTAGGAAACATATTTCAAGCTTGTGAATCCATTGAAATTCTACCACCGCCAGATCAAGGAGAAGTAGAAAAAACGGGGAGTGGCGATTCCGATGTTCGCGGAATTCTCTTTTTAAAGAACGATACCACTACGGTTTTTATAGATCCAGCCTCTACGGAAACTCATGTAGTTTCCAACATCACGTTGGATTTCTTTATAAACGATGAATTTGGAAAACCCACCAACCCCTCTGATGCCAATGCTATTGAATTGGAAAAACTACCTATTCCCATTGCAAATAACTTAGTCCCAATACAGCCAAACCGCTCGAGTGGAGTAGGAGTAAACCAAATGGAAACCGCTGCGTTTTCCGGTGCTTTTTCTGCCGATGGCGCCAACTTAGGAGCCACAGGTTGGAATACAGATTCAGAATGGTTTCAATTGAATACCCAAAATAAAGAATATCCCATGAATAATATTGTGGAAGTTACTGGTAGGATCACCACTAACACCGCGTGGACAAAAGACACACAGTACTTATTAAAAGGACAGGTATTTGTGACCGCTGGCGTAACCCTTACCATAGAAGCGGGAACGGTAATTTATGGAGAAGAGGCGGTTGGCGTTCAATCGGGAGTATTAGTGTTCAATCGAGGTTCCCTCGTGGATGCCGTGGGAACACCCGAGGAACCTATCGTTTTTACCACCAACGCACCGGCTGGAACCCGAACGAGAGGAAAATGGGGTGGTGTTGTTTTCTGCGGAAATGGCCCAAGTAATAAAGGGGTGGATATTGCTATTGAAGGTATACAGGGAGAAAACGAAGAAGATGGTTTGTATGGAGGAAACGATCCTTCTTACAACGCAGGAGATTTGGCGTATTGGCGAGTAGAATATGCTGGTATAGCCGTTTCTGCCGGGAATGAACTAAATAGTATTACTTTTGGCGGAATTGGTTACGATACCAACGCCCACCACTTACTGATAAACTACGCTGGCGATGATGCCATTGAGTGGTTTGGTGGAAATATAAACCTAAAATACATTGCTGTTTACAATTGTTTGGATGATGATTTGGATATGGACCAAGGTTTTAGTGGCGATATTCAATATGTATATCTTGTGCGCAATCCCTATTCCGCAGACGAGTCTGGATCGGCTTGTATGGAAGTTTCCAGTTCCAAATCGGTGGGCACGATGCCCAGAACCATGGCGAATGTAGCTAATGTAACTTTGGTAGGCCCGGTGTACCAATTGGAAGGCACTGGTTTATTGGCAGACCCCAAGTACCAAGGCGGACTATCTTCTAAAGACGACGCCAATGTAGTAGTAACCAACTCCTTTTTTATCGGATGCCCTACAGGAGCACAGAATCCTTGAGAATAATAATACTTACTTCCGGACGCAATGTCTAACTTTCTTAATTTTACACGTATTTATGACGTTTTGGTTACAGCTTTCTCTTTTTTGGTGTAAAGTTTTAAAGAAAGCTTAGGTCTTGTTTCCAAGGAATCAATTTTAGTAATATCAAAATGAGATTGGTAAAATCATTCTGTTAATTTACTTATTCAGAAATGCAAACCTTATTTTTAAGCCGAAAGTAGAAAATCTTATCTTTTCTGAAAATTTAGACTGAGTAATAGAATTGTATTCTAGTACTACTGGATATTCGTCTGTAGGGTAAGTAACAACTTCTTGTTGTTGTTGTTCTTGATCGATTATGGAGTTGAGACCGGAATCGAAAAATATCCCAATGTAAACTGCATTTTTGTTGTTTAGGTAGTGTTTTATTCCTGCTTCAAGAGTAGTGAACCAGGCCATTCCGGTATTCAAATCCTCTTCAGAAGTATTAATATCATTAAAGGTACCAAATCCAATAAATTCGGGGTCATTTAATATTGCATTATATTGAGCGTAATATCCGCTCGTTTTAATGCTTGTAATGTTGGTTTGGTAACTACTGTTTAAAACAAAACCTGCTTTTATTCCAGCAAGTGCATAAAACCTTGTTCTTGTTCCAGATGTTTCGTATTGTACAGTTAAGGGAAAATTTAGATTTTCAATTTTTAGACTTTCATTATAATTATTCGCAGTGTATCTGAACTCGAAAAGATCTCCATCAAAATCTATTGTGTTGTAACTATCTTCAATACTTTCCAATGCTATACTAGATCGGTATGATTGATAGTCAACTCCAATTCCAATACTCCAATTATCATTAAAATAAAAAGAATATGAAAGACCGACAATGTTTCCATATTTACTTTTGGTATCCTCGTTGCTTATTCCATGGGAAATTAAGTTAATGGTGCTACCCAGATGTATAGAAAGTTCCTTTTTTGATTGTTGCGCATTAATTGTAGTATGCCCCAATAAAAAAGAAATAGACACAATTACATATTTTATATACTTATTCATTCTCATTTTGTATAACAACTATTAAACTTATTTCTGGTAAACAATCAACTTAAGAGTTTTACTAAATTTTGGAGTGTTAACCCGTACTAAATATGTTGCTGAAGACAGTTGAAATGGCACCGTTATTTTTGTATCTCTAGTGGTACTCTTCACCTCTTTTACAAGTTCTCCAGAAAGGGTATAAATTCCAATCTTCATATTTTTTAAATCTTCATCTGGTACATCTACCTTTACAGTAAAAGTTCTTCCTTTAAGCGTTGGGTTGGGGAAGAGGGAAATGTTATGAGAATATTTTAAATCGATATCAATATCACATGTTCGAAGAATTTCCCCTGATCTTGTAGTCATTACTGCGTAGTACTCCGCAGAAGTATCCAGAATGTCATTCACATTTTGTCCGGCAGAATAATATTGCTCAGTACCTACAAGTTGTCCATTTTTATACCATTCGTAAGAAACAAAATCATAACCACCATTGGTACCACTATTATTATTGATTAATAAAACGTTGTCAAATTTTTGAATGACAATATCAGAAAACTCAAAGCGTTTCTCAATAGTTATAGTGTAAGTTTTTGAATTGCTTTGGTCTTGAGAAGTAATTATAACTTCCTGAGTGTATATGCCTGGTCTAGGCGTATCGATAGTGAAATTATCGTTAGGTGAAACCGTTGCATTCTGTTCTGTTACTATAGAAACATCTACACTTTGTACATTGTTATTACAGTCTATTAAGTAGAATAAATCTTCTTGTGGATCTATATAGTTTTGATTGCCTATCGTTATAACATCAACAGGTTCAGGCTCATCCTCAATTTCAATAATAGCATCTTGTGTTTGTGTAGTGGCATTTCCACTTCCATCATTATAAACCCACGTGATCGTATATGTTCCGGCCGTATTATATATGAGAGGATCTGTGGTTGTAGCTGTGATAGAACCCGCACAATTATCGGTGGCTGTTGGCGGAGTAACAGAAAGAGGAATGCCAATGTTACCAGTAATATCAGGAAGCGTATTTACATCTGGAGAAGGAGCTTCTACATCGTTTACGGTGATGGTGAAACTACAACTGCTAGTGTTTCCACTTGAATCGGTAATGGTCCAAGTAATATTAGTTCCATTTGGAATTTGAGCCCCGTTTAATGTATTTAAGCCGTTAAAGTTGTTAATAACTGAAGACACAGTACAATTATCACTTAAAAGTGTAGGATCAAATTCGCTGCCAACTACGGTATAGAAACAATTTCCATTGTCAGCATTTCTACTTTGGTTACCTATACAATTAATAATTGGTGAACCATTTTCTTCAACAGTTACCGTCGCCGTTGCGGTAGAAGTATTTCCACTGGCATCGGTTACGGAAAGGGTAACGGTATTTGCCCCGATATTGGAACAATCAAAAGTATCGATGTCCAAGGTTCTGTTTGTAACACCACAGTTATCCGTACTGCCGTTATCAACTTGATCTGGGGTTATGGACACATTCCCGGATGCATCGAGCTGGACGGTGATGTTCTGTGCTGTTACGGTAGGAGGTACGTTATCTTCAACAGTTACCGTCGCCGTTGCAGTGGCAGTGTTTCCATTTGCATCGGTTACGGAAAGGGTAACGGTATTGGCCCCGATATTGGAACAGTCAAAAGTATCGATGTCCAAGGTTCTGTTGGCAACACTACAATTATCCGTACTGCCGTTATCAACTTGATCGGGAGTGATGGACACATTCCCGGATGCATCGAGCTGCACGGTAATATCCTGTGCGGTTACGGTAGGGGGTACGTTATCTTCTACGGTTACTGTCGCCGTTGCAGTGGCAGTGTTTCCATTTGCATCGGTTACGGAAAGGGTAACGGTATTGGCCCCGATATTGGAGCAATCAAAAGTAGCGATGTCCAAGGTTCGGTTGGCAACACTACAATTATCCGTACTGCCGTTATCAACTTGGTCCGGAGTTATGGACACATTCCCGGATGCATCGAGCTGGACGGTGATGTTCTGTGCTGTTACGGTAGGAGGTACGTTATCTTCAACAGTTACCGTCGCCGTTGCAGTGGCAGTGTTTCCATTTGCATCGGTTACGGAAAGGGTAACGGTATTGGCCCCGATATTGGAACAGTCAAAAGTATCGATGTCCAAGGTTCTGTTGGCAACACTACAATTATCCGTACTGCCGTTATCAACTTGATCGGGAGTGATGGATACATTCCCGGATGCATCGAGCTGCACGGTAATATCCTGTGCGGTTACGGTAGGGGGTACGTTATCTTCTACGGTTACTGTCGCCGTTGCAGTGGCAGTGTTTCCATTTGCATCGGTTACGGAAAGGGTAACGGTATTGGCCCCGATATTGGAGCAATCAAAAGTAGCGATGTCCAATGTTCGGTTGGCAACACTGCAATTATCCGTACTTCCGTTATCAACTTGATCTGGCGTTATGGACACATTCCCAGAGGCATCGAGCTGTACGGTGATGTCCTGCGTTGTTACGGTAGGAGGTACGTTATCTTCCACGGTTACTGTCGCCGTTGCAGTGGAGGTGTTTCCATTTGCATCGGTTACGGAAAGGGTAACGGTATTGGCCCCTATATTGGAACAGTCAAAAGTATCGATGTCCAAGGTTCGGTTGGCAACACTACAATTATCCGTACTGCCGTTATCAACTTGATCCGGGGTTATGGACACATTCCCAGAGGCATCGAGCTGCACGGTAATGTCCTGCGTTGTTGCGGTAGGGAGTACGCTATCTACAACAGTTACTGTTGCCGTTGCGGTAACCGTGTTTCCACTTGCGTCGGCTACGGTAAGCGTTACGGTATTGGCCCCGATATTGGAACAGTCAAAAGTATCGATGTCCAAGGTTCTGTTTGTAACACTGCAATTATCCGTACTGCCGTTATCAACTTGGTCCGGAGTTATGGACACATTCCCAGAGGCATCGAGCTGGACGGTGATGTCCTGTGCTGTTGCGGTAGGGAGAACGTTATCTTCTACGGCTACTGTCGCCGTTGTGGTGGCCGTGTTTCCACTTGCATCGGATACGGTAAGCGTTACGGTATTGTCCCCGATATTGGAGCAATCAAAAGTAGAAATGTCCAAAGTCCTGTTTACAATATTACAATTATCCGTGCTGCCGTTATCAACTTGATCTGGCGTTATGGAGACATTCCCGGAGGCATCGAGCTGCACGGTAATGTCCTGCGCTGTTGCGGTAGGGAGTAAGCTATCTGCAACAGTTACGGTGGCCGTTGCGGTGGCACTGTTTCCACTGGCATCGGTTACAGTAAGCGTTACGGTATTGTCCCCGATATTGGAACAGTCAAAAGTATTGATGTCCAAGGTTCTGTTTGCAATATTACAATCCGTACTGTTATCATCAACTTGATCTGGCGTTATGGACACATTCCCAGAGGCATCGAGCTGTACGGTAATGTCCTGAGTTATTACTATTGGAGCTTCCGTATCGAGATTTGTCACAAAAGTAAAAACTGCATCGTTAGCTAAAGTTACATTGTTAAAGCTTACTGTTTGAGCCGTAAGACTTGATGCGTCAATAATGTTTGCATTCGAAAGGTCTCCATCACCATCCGTATCAATGATCATTTTAAATTGATTAGCAGCGGTACCTCCAACAGTTATTCCAGAAATGTCAAACGTTAGGTCTATCGTGCCTATATCATTAGTATGTTGCACTTTCCATTCTCGAGGGATTCTTTGGGCACACGCATCGGTAAGCGTTGAAGGCAAATCGGTAGTAGTTATTTGCGGTGTTAACGCTGCGGCATCGTTACCAATTAATAAAAAGTCTAAATTATCTAAAGCACTTGGATTGGAAATAACAATATTTCCCAACCCGTTTTGGCCCGTTCCATCACCACTACCAGTGTTTATACTATTGGAAGTGTTTTGTAATAAACCACTGCTGATATCTTGCCCAATACCAAACACATCATTCCAATAAGTTGTATTATTCCAAAGGACATTTCCATCACTATCAATATAATTGCTTACGGAAGGATCTAATGTTATACCATATTTTATAGCTAAATAGGATTCAACTTCTAGACGATCCGCAGGCGGTAGTGTTGATGGGTATACTATAATTTCAGCTACCTCACCATCAAAAGGATGGAATCCATTTATATTACCATTGTTATTGGTTCCGCCAATAATTGGTGTCAAAGCGATACTATTAAAATCCGTAGTATTAAGTGTTAAGTTACCTTCCAACCCATTTAGCGTATAAGTTCCCGGACTTTCGCCGATATTCATATAAACAAGGGTATAATTGTTCGGATTTGGATTGTTGAAGCTTTTTATTTCATTCGTTGTTCCTGTTGAAGCACTAAGATTGTTGTTACCATCATAGCCAAACCAAGCGGGACCAAAATTGGTTCCAGCTACGCTACTTCCTAATAAGGTAGAAGTATTTGAATTACTACTCATTACAACGAATGCTGATTCACCCGTTATTTCGGTACTTCCTTCAATATAATTAGTGGGTAATACATCCGGATCATTCGTGTTATTGAAACTAACAGCACCATTGAAGTTAATTGCTGAGTCAATATAAGTTGGAGCCCCAGTAACTGTAAATAAATTAATTGCTGTTTGATCTGCCCAAGCCGTAACATTAGTTCCATTTCCTGTGTTACCAACACCAGCGTTCCCTTCTAACCATAGTACCTCGTTTGTAACGCCACCAGGAGAAGGTGCTTCAGTAACCAATATCATAGCTCTTTCACTATTACTTGGTATATCTATGCCTTTAAAAGTTATTATTTCACCTGTATAATTATCGGCTTGGTAGATAATCGGTTGTCCCGTTGTTACATCTCCATCCCCGTCGCTGTCTAAGATTAAGCGAAAATCGTCAGCAGTTGATCCTGTGACGTCAATATCATTAAGATCAAAAGACATTTCTACAGCGCCAACATCGCCTGTATGTTTTATAAACCATTCTCTTTCTAACCTTAAAACTCCAGCCAAATTTCCAGGTATTTCATTGGGTTTTTCGTTTAAGGGTGCGTTGTTATGACCAATAAGCATAAATTCTCCGTCGTCTAAGTCATCTGGATTACGAAGTACCAGGTTCCCACTTCCAGTTTGTCCTGTTCCATCACCAGAGCCTGTATTTATGCTGTTAGATTGGGTTTGGTTCAATCCAATTGTATCATCTTTTCCTATACCAAACACATCCTGATGGTAGGTGGCATTGGCAGTAGCGTTCCAAACAACAGTGCCATTGAAATCAATATAATCGCCTGCCTTATGTATGCCGTATTTGATGGCGAAATAGGACTCGACTTTGTTTTTATCGCTTGCACTTAAACTTATTGGGAATAGGATCACCTCTGCCACATCTCCCCTCATATGTCCCCAGCCATTGGTATCTAAATTATTATCTCCACCTCCTATCATTGGAGTGAAAACAATACTTCCGTAATCCCCTCCGTTTCCTGGTATCAAGCTCTGCGCCACTCCATTCAACCTACCCGTTGCAAAGGGAGATGCTGACAAACTCACATCAATGTTTACCAGGTTAAACTGGTTATCTAAACCAGGAGCAGAGAAGTGTGAATAGGTAAGATTTGAGCCATTTCCCACCCATGAAGTGTTACTTCCGGCACTGGCAAAAATTGCAGAACTGTAATTATTTACGGAATTGACTGAACCTATGAAATTTGAATTCGCGTTGGTATGCTTATACACCGCAAATCCATCTACATACTCGATACTGGTATTTCCCTCAAGTCTATTTGATGGAGTGGCAGTAATCGCATTGGTATTGTTGAACCGAACTGTTGGATTAAAGTTGATCTGTTCCTGTTCGTAATTAATTGTCCCAAATTTAGTAAAGGTATTTGTACCTGTTTGATCTGTCCAATTGTTTAAGCTTGTACCCGAACTGCTTACACCCGCATCTGCTTTCAGCCAAAGGTTTGAAGTTAAAACTAATGGCAATTTGGTAACGATGGTAAAATGGCTATTATTTGGAAGAGTTACACCATTAAAAGCAACAATATTATTGGAAAAAGAAGTTGCGTCTACAACAGTTGCTCCCGAAGTAAAGTCTCCATCCGCATCATCAATCAGTAATTTAAATTCAAAAACATTATTGCCAGTAACAGTAAGACCATTTATATCAAAAGTAAGGTCAACGGTACCTACATCTCTGGTATGCCTAACATGCCATTCTCTTCCTATTCGTTGTGCACCAGCCAAACTTGCAGGCACTTCCGTGGCTTGCTCTGTGAGTGCTCCATTATCATGGCCCGTAATTAAAAAGTCGCCATCATCCAAAGAAGAAGGGTTGCTGATAACAATATTTCCTTTCCCGGTTTGTCCGGTTCCGTCACCACTTCCCGTATTGATACTATTGGATTGAGTCTGTTCCAGTCCAGAGGTATCATCTTTACCAATGCCAAATATATCATTTGTAAATGAACTTGATACGTAAATCACTCCCCCTGATGAATTTAAGTAAATACTATTTCCAGCTGCATTTTTTATGGTGATTCCGTATTTAAGGGCTAGATAAGTTTCCACCCTTAACTTATCTTGGCTGGAAAGACTGGATGGGTATAAAATTACTTCAGCTACATCACCTTGAAATTGTGGCCAACCATTGGCATTTCCCGCATTATTCGTGCCACCAATCATAGGTGTAAATGAAAAAGAGTTAAATGCAATACCCGCAGTTCTAACGGTCTGATCTAACCTATTCACTGCAGCACTGGCAAACGGATGGGTGGTTAAACTTACATCAAAATAAACAATATTCGACTGGCTAAATGAAGTAGGGTTAGTAAAGGCATTATAGGCTGCGTTATTTCCATTGGCCACATAAGTATTTGTACTTCTTCCCCCAAAAATGGCCTTACCAAAATCCGCACCAGGATTAACACCACCTACAATTGTTCCGTATTCATCGACCCCTTTTTTATAAACAGCAAACCCAGATACAAAGTTTATCTCTGTGTCTCCATTTAGTCGATCTCCTGGCAATTGTGTAATTCCTTCTTGATTGTCAAAGCTTACGAAGGGATTAAAGTTGATGGCATTGGTTTGATAGCCTGGGGTACCGGTAACAGTAAAGGTATTGGTGCCCGTTTGGTCAACCCAGCCGCTTAGGTTGGCTCCGCTATTGGTAGTACCTGCATCGGCTTTAAGCCATAGGTTTGAGCTCAAAAACAAAGGGAGTTTTGTAATTATAGTAATGTAATTCGCATCTGGTAAGGTTACACCGCTAAACGTAACTACATTATTAGAAAAATTGTCTGCATCCACAACAGTAGCACCTGCACTGAAATCTCCATCAGCATCAATCAGTAATTTTATTTCAAAAGCAGTAGTACCAGTAACTGTCAACCCATTCATATCAACAGTAAGGTCAACGGTTCCTACATCTCCGGTATGCCTAACCAGCCATTCCCTACCTATTCGTTGTGCACCAGCCAAACTTGCCGGTACTTCTGTGGCTTGCTCTGTGAGTGCTCCATTATCATGGCCTAGCATCAAAAAGTCGCCATCTTCAAGAGAAGAAGGATTGCTCAATACGATGTTTCCTTTTCCGCTTTGGCCAGTCCCATCCCCAGAACCTGTATTAATACTATTAGAAGAACGTTGGTTTAAACTACTTCCATCATCTTGACCAATACCAAACACATCATTCCAATAAGTAGCGTTATTCCAGATAACAGTACTGTTGGAATCAATATAATTAGTAGTAGAGGGATTTAAGGATATACCATATTTAATAGCTAAATAAGATTCTATTTTATTTCGTTCTAAATCTGAATGTATAGCGGGATACATAATTAACTCTGCTATTTTTCCATTGAAATAATCCGGCTCTGATGGATCTTGAGAGCGACCAACAAATGGAAGATCCTCAAAATTTGAATAATTACCTGAACCCAGAATTGAAGAAGTAGCAAACTCTTGTCCATCTATAAATGATTTTTGACCGGTAGCAGGTGCATTCTCTACAATTTCAATATTAGCAAGACGGGCTTGTGTGGTTCCTAACGTATCCGCAGATTGAAAGTAATTGTTTCCATCATTATTCCCTGTACTCATGTTATCATTTTTAATAACATAACCTCTATTTGAACCGCCGGTAGCAGCACTTAAGACTGTTAGGTTACCACCAGCATCACGCTTAATAACGGCATAAACATTCTGAAATTTAATTGATGTATCACCCGCCAAATAATCTCCAGAACCATCAAAAGAGATTGCGTTATTAAAGTTTATAGAATCTATTCCTGTTTGTGGATCTCCTGATACTGTAAAAGTATTAGTTCCGCTTTGGTCAGTCCATCCAGTTAAGGTACCTGATGCGGGAGAGACTCCATCATCGGCTTTAAGCCATAAGTTACTTGAAGCAAAGAGTGAATTATTTGATACAGGTAAATCTGTTACAAAGGTAAAGTAGTTGCCATCTGGCAAGGTGACCGCATCAAAGGACACTACTCCCCCCGTAAGGGCTGTTGCATCCACCACAGTTGCCCCTGCACTGAAATCTCCATCAGCATCAATCAGTAATTTGATTTCAGAAGCAGTAGTACCAGTAACAGTAAGACCATTTATATCAAAAGTAAGGTCAACAGTACCTACATCACCTGTATGCCTAACCAGCCATTCTCTTTCGATTCGTTGTGAACCAGCCAAACTCGCCGGTACTTCATTACTTTGCTCTGTTAAAGCTCCATTATCATGGCCCGTAATTAAAAAGTCGCCATCACCCAAAGAAGAAGGGTTACCGAAAACAATATTTCCTAGACCACTTTGGCCAGTTCCATCAGCTGAGCCTGTATTGTTACTGTTGGATTGATTTTGGTTGAGACTGGATACATCGTCCCTTCCTATTCCAAATACATCATTCCAGTAGGTGGAATTATTCCAAAGGACTGCACCGACAGAATTGACATAATTGCCCACATTTTGGTCAAGAGTAATTCCATATTTTAATGCCAAATAACTTTCAAGTTTTGTTTGATCATTGGAGGCCAGACTATTCCCGTAAAAAGAAATCTCTGCAATTTCTCCAGGTAGTAATGATATTGGGTTTGAAGTAGCGGTTTCCGTATGGGCAATTTTAAAACTCCGTTGTGCATTTAGAGCCATACTAGTTGATTCTGTCCCAACTAGCGCACCATCTACATAAAACCTTAAGGAGGACCCATCATATTTGGACGTAAAGAGTTTCCATTCATTCGGGTTAACAAATCCCCCACTTATTTCAGTTAATGTTGAACCATTTGCTGTGAAAAAAAACCATTCTGCAGCGTTTATTTCCAAGGCATATCCAGCTATGGTGGGAGAGGTTAGATCAAGACTATTTATAATGTTGGCACTATTAGTCAATTGGTTAGCACTAACTACTGTACTTAGGGTAAAAGAAGGCGTATTTAAACTGGAAGCGTAGGGAATAGAAATCCTATCATTTACTCCATCAAAAACTATAGTTGGGTTAAAATTTGCCCGTTGGGAGGTGACCTGAGGATTCCCCGCAATGCTAGTTGTATGATTACTGGTCTGGTCTGTCCAAGTAGCCAAATTTCCTGTTGAGGGAATAACACCTGCATCAGCTTTCAACCACAAGTCGGCCCCAGAAACTCCCCCCGGACTGGCTGGTGGAGCTGGTGAAGTACCCGGATCAATAGTCGCAGACCCAGAAAGTGTGATGGTATAGTCCAAAGGATACGTAGGCCCAAAATCATCTTGATTAGTGAATCTAAGTCGAACTGCATTATTAGGAGAACCTTTTCCTACTTCGCTTTGCGATGAGACTTGAATGGTAGTACTGGCTGAAGGACCATCAAACCCCCAAAGATCCGTATTCTTGAAAGAATTACTTGGTGAACATGGGTCATTTCCATCTAAAAACTGAATACGCATATTCCCGAACATTGCCGGATCAGGATAGTCCACGGTAATTGTGATGTCACCAGTTGAACTTGGCGTTATTACCCAAAAATCTATGTCAGTGCCGCTTTCGAATGCTCCTGTAAAGGTTCCATACCCTCCAATTACCTTGGCAGTAGAGCAATCATCATTGGGTTCTGTTTCGGCTGTTTGGGCAAAACTCCCCAACGAAACCAAAAACAGCATCAAGCCAAACAAAGCGCTTTTTAAAAATCCTTTTTTAGCGTTATAAAAGGGTAAACTTATTTTCATTACTATATGGTTAAAATATTGAAAACCGAATTTTTAGATCACCCCTGTTGTTTCTTATAATTACTTCAAAACGCCGTAAGGTAGACTAAAACAAATTAACTGCAATTTAACATTTTATCTTTTATGCATGTGGGTTTTTATGGTTAAAAGTGTAAGAATTTTTCTAAATATAATTCGATGTTTAGGATAATTAAGTTGGTAGAGGTCAGTTTTTAATTATGTATTTAAACAGGATAAGTATGGCGATATTCAATAGGTATATCTTATGCGCAACCTCTATTCCGCCCACGAATCCAATTTGGGAGAACTGTAATTTGATTAGGATGGCTGGAGTCCATATAAAACGAATAATTTAACATATAACACTTAAAAGACACCTTTCTTTTAGTTGATGTATAAATTATATTCTATATTTAACATTTTTAAAACCGAATAAAACCATAGTTTTTTTAAATTCAATGATTATAAACAATAAAACATAGAATTTATGAAACTTCAAAATGAAACAGGGCATGCCATTAATGTGGCGAATTTCCAATTATTAATGGAACAGGTAGCGGTTTACGAAAACTACAATCCGCCAATTGAAAGTTTAATATTGGAAAATCTTCGGGAACTGTATAACAAAGCACGCATTGTTCTTACCGAACTGGAGCAGAAACGTACCGACAATAAAAAAGCCATTCATAACCGACAGGAAGTTTTTGAAAATCTAAAGCCATTAACCACCCGTATTATTAACCATTTAGAAATTTTGAACTTAAATGAAGGAACCCTTCAGCAAGCAAAATCCTTACGAAATCAAATTCAGGGTTCAAATTACGCCAAGCCCAAAAAAGAGACTAGGGAAGGAGAGGACGTGAAAACCATATCAACCTCTCGACAATCGTACAATCAATTGGCAGAAAACTTTTCCATTTTGGTGCAATTACTAAAAACCATTCCCAATTACAACCCTAACACAGCAGATCTAACTTTAGTGAGCTTAGACCAATACGTTGCAGATTTAACTTCCAGCACACAGCAGGTAAATACATCAGAGGCCAGCTTTAATACTTTGCTAATAGAAAGGGATAACTTGCTCTATGCAGAAGATACAGGACTCTATGATACGGCACTATCCGTAAAGAAATACGTAAAAAGCGTCTACGGCGCCACCTCCCCAGAGTATGACAAAGTGAGTAGGGTGGAGTTCGTAAATTTCGCAGCAAAGTAAACCCCATTAAGATATCTCCATTAGTTCAAAACCATTTAAAAGTAAAGTTCTTGTTCAATTTGATCTGATATATTCCAATTCTTTAATTGCGATATAGAGAACTTTACTTTCTTTTCTAAAATAGCATTTTAAAAATCCCAGAATGCCAAAAAATCTCTAAGCCTTACTATTTTATATTCTTGTCAGGGAAGTTTATATTCTTTTGAGGGAACTGTATATTCTTGTCAGGGAAGTTTACATTCTTTCGAGGGAACTGTATATTCTCGTCAGGGAAGTTTATATTCTTTTGAGGGAACTGTATATTCTCGTCAGGGAAGTTTATATTCTTTCGATGGAACTATATATTCTTGTCATGGAAATTTATATTCTTTCGAGGGAACTGTATATTCTTTCGAAGGAACTATACATTCTTGTCATGGAAATTTATATTCTTCCGAGGGAACTATATATTCTTCTCAGGGAAGTTTATATTCTTTCGGGGAAACTGTATATTCTTGTCAGGGAAATTTACATTCTTTCGAGGGAACTGTATATTCTCGTCAGGGAAGTTAATATTCTTCCGAAGGAACTGTATATTCTTGTCAGGGAAGTTTATATTCTTTTGAGGGAACTGTATATTCTTTCGAAGGAACTATACATTCTTGTCATGGAAATTTATATTCTTCCGAGGGAACTATATATTCTTCTCAGGGAAGTTTATATTCTTTCGGGGAAACTGTATATTCTTGTCAGGGAAATTTACATTCTTTCGAGGGAACTGTATATTCTCGTCAGGGAAATTTATATTCTTCCGAGGGAACTGTATATTCTTGTCAGGGAAATTTATATTCTTCCGAGGGAACTGTATATTCTTGTCAGGGAAGTTTATATTCTTCCGAAGGAATTATATATTCTTGCCATGGAAGTTTATATTCTTCCGAAGGAACTGTATAATTTCCACATTGCACACAATTAGAATGAAAATCATTTGAATAGCACCGGGTAAAGTTAAAAATCGTTTTAAACTCCCAATACTATTGAAGCATCAATGCCAAGTTTTACGCTTATATCCCTTGCTACTTTTAAAGTTGGTTCGCTTTTTCCGTTAAGATACTCGCTAACTCTAGAGGTACTTACTCCTAAAAGCTCAGACAAACGCTTTTGGTTTAATCCCATTTCTACCATTCTTAGTTTAATAACGTCTACAAGAGAGGGTTTGTTTACAGGGTAATAGCGTTCTTCGTAATCTGCAACAAGATCCGTTAAGAGATTGAGTTCTATATAACCTTTGGTATCTTTGTTTTCTATATTTTCCGAATTTTGTAACAATTCTTCCACGCGTTCAACAATGGCGTTATACTCTTTTTCTGTTTGTATCATGGCTAAACGTTTTTAATGTCTTTAATTTTATCATATTCAGCATGAGTGCCTATAAACCTTATGTAAACTTTTTTGGCATTAAAAGAAATAATAGCTACCAACCGGTAATCATTTCCTTTTATATTGAAAACAAAACGATGATTTCCAACATAATCAACGCTATTAAAATCCTTCCTTAATTCATTGATGTTTTCCCATTCCTTCACCTTTACGTTATGATACCATAAGTTTAAGGGGGTTTCACTATCTGCGTGTATCTCTATAAACTCTTTAATTCTTTTATAAGTAACTATACGCATGGTTTAAACATAAGTTATCACACATCAAAGATACTTTGAAATTTTGATTTACAAAATAAAATTTTGAATTATAAAATAAATTTAAGAATTGAACTTTGTAACAAGATATTTGTAAGTACTTTATCTAAAACCTATCACCTAACCCCCAAAAAACCTACTTCCCCATACAATATGTAACTTTCCTTGCATATAGAGTGAAAAGAGGGTGTAAAGTGTAAAAAAGATGTACTATTTTTTTTGTTATTGGTAGGATGTTCTTAATGAATGTTTAGCTTATTCAAGCCACTTAATTAAAATTTACTAGAGGGATTTTTTTTGGTCGCAAAAGCTCTATAAATCTTAACAATCTTATTGTCTATTTTAAATACTAATACAAAGGGGTATTTTTTTAAAGTAACTTGCCTAAAGTCTTTGTAAACAATTTGAAATAAAAAAGGATCTCTTTCTAAATAAGAAATAGAATTCTCTATTTGATGCAAAAAGTTATCCGCTATTTTTGAGGAGATTTTGTTATACCAATCATAAGAATCTGCGATATCAGATTTCGCATCTTCCTCAAATACAACCGTATACTTATGCATTCCTATTTTTTACATAAGATTTAACTTCGTCCCAACCAACAAAGTTGGCATCTCCGTTTAACTCCTTTTTTGTAGCATTATCGAGCGCTTTCTTTTGAGACAGAGTAAGTGAGTGTTCAGAAGAATTGAACCAATCTTCAGGAAGTAATTTAAATAACTTAATTTTTTCCTGTAGAGATAAGTTTTGGAATGCCTCAGCTAATTGTTCAACTGTTATGTTTGGAATACTTGCCATAAGACAAATTTAATAATAAAATTCAAAAGTAATTTACTGGATCCTACTAGGTTTAAAGGCGGAGCGATACTTTTTCCTTGTAACATGAACCTTATAAAGTACGGTTAAAATAATTTTGGCCCGAAAAACCTACTTCCCGATGCAGAAATTAGCAAAAATGTTTCCTAATAAATCATCTGTGGTAATTTCTCCCGTGATTTCACCAAAATGATATAACGCTTGGCGGATGTCAATTGCCAGTAGGTCACTGGAAATACCGGCCGCCATTCCGTCTTGAACCCTGTCAATTTCTTGCATGGCTTTCAGTAAGGAATCGTAGTGGCGGGAGTTGGTAATAATGGTTTCATTATTACGCAGGGCACCCGTATTTACAAAGTTGAGTAAGATGTTCTTTAATTCCTCAACACCCACACCTGTTTTAGCGGCAAGCAATAGGTGCTTTGTCTTTTCGTTATCAGCGCTAATTTCCTGTAATTCAGCACTTATAAAGTCCGTTACCTCACTTTTTACTTTATCTGTTTTATTTGCGATAATTACCAGTGGTTTTTGCGGAAAACGGTTTCTTATCTTTTCCAATTCTATTCGTATTTCCTTAAAAGTGTCTCTGTTTTCAGCCAATTTTTGACTGTCAATTAAGTACACTACCACCTGGGCTTGTTCAATTTTTTCAAAGGTCTTTTTAATACCAATACTCTCCACCACATCTTTGGTTTCCCGTATCCCTGCGGTATCAATAAACCGGAAACCGATTCCCCCGATACTTAGTTCATCTTCAATAGTATCGCGTGTGGTTCCTGCAATGTCGCTAACAATGGCGCGTTCTTCATTTAAAAGTGCATTGAGTAGGGTAGACTTACCCACATTGGGTTCTCCCACAATAGCTACAGGAATACCGTTTTTCAATACATTACCCACGGCAAAAGAATCAATAAGTCTTTTTAATACTAATTGAATACGGTTTAGCAGTTCCTTAAAAGCACTGCGATCGGCAAATTCCACATCCTCTTCAGCAAAGTCTAGTTCCAGTTCGATGAGGGATGCGAAATTGAGTAATTCCTCCCGAAGCTTTTTTATTTCATTACT
This sequence comes from Galbibacter mesophilus, assembly GCF_023721415.1. GTDB lineage: Bacteria > Bacteroidota > Bacteroidia > Flavobacteriales > Flavobacteriaceae > Galbibacter > Galbibacter mesophilus. Next base: position 643,732 of record NZ_JAMQVC010000002.1, read on the forward strand.
GAAGCCTCCACGCATTTGTTGCATGGCTATTTGATGGCTCGCTTCGTTATCGGAGGCAATGAGGTCTGCCACAGCTTCAGCCTGACTCAAATCTAATTTTCCGTTAAGGAAGGCACGCAGGGTAAATTCCCCGGCATCCGCCATGCGGCAACCATTCCGAAGAAATAATTGTAATATTTCCTGCTGAATAAAAGGTGAGCCGTGGCACGAGATTTCCACTACATTTTCTCCTGTATAAGAATTGGGGCCTTTAAAAAGGGATACCAACACTTCATCCAACAGTTTTTCGTTTTCCACAATATGCCCCAAATGAATGGTATGCGATTTCTGCTTAGACAGAACCTTGCCGCTAACTGATTTAAAAAAGGGTTCTGCAACAGCAAAGGCTTCTTTACCGGAAATCCTTAAAACAGCAATCGCTCCCGCACCCGAGGGGGTAGCTAAAGCAATAATAGTATCTTGGGTATTCATACGTAGAAATTTTGATGCAAAAGTACAAATAGTATACGAAGTGAGAGGCTTTACAAATCCTTTTAATTTGCTTAACAATGCAAGTTAAACCTTGTTAAAAACTATTTATTTTTTATCATTCTTTGTACATTTAAGCTATAATCATAAAACAAAATATAAATAATGAACTATTTAAATTTAGATAAAGGTAAAACAGAAAGTACTGTAAAAGAGTTAAATGTTTTATTGGCAGATTATCATTTATACTACCAAAAACTTAGAAATTTTCACTGGAACATCTTCGGAAAGAATTTTTTCGATTTACACGAGAAGTTTGAAGAGCTTTACGATGATGCTAAATTGAAGATTGATGAAATCGCAGAACGTATTCTTACATTGCGTCACATGCCTGTGAGTAATCTATCGGATTATTTGAAGAATTCTAACGTAAAAGAATCTAAAAGCGACATCACCGATACAGAAATGATTGAAGCGCTGTTGGAAGACCACGGAACCATTTTAAAGCAAATGCGTAAGGTAGTCGAGACCGCCGATAAAGGTGGCGACGAAGGTACTATCGATTTAATTGGTGCTTATATTAGAGAGTTAGAGAAAACTTCATGGATGCTGGATGCTTGGAGAATGAAAACAAATGATACTTTGAAGAAGTAATTGAAATAATACCTTATGGATCAACTAAAAGATCAGTTATCTGAAGCATGGGGTAAAATGATAAAAGAGTTAGGTTCATGGCTAGATGCAATAGTCGTGAACCTTCCTAATTTATTGTTGGCCATCATTGTATTTGTCGGCGCCTTCTTTTTATCCGGCTATATTAATACTCTGGTGTATCGCGTCCTGGGGCGTACCTCTATGCAGAGCAGTGTTAAGCGAATACTAGCCAAAATTGTTTCCGTAGTGGTAGTCCTTGCCGGACTATTCATTGCTTTGGGTATTCTTAATTTAAGCAAACTTCTGACCTCTTTATTGGCTGGTGCTGGGGTAGTTGGTTTGGCTATTGGTTTAGCGTTACAAGGAACCTTAGCCAATACTTTTTCCGGAATTGTTCTTTCCTTTGTTAAATATGTACAAATAGGAGATTGGGTTAAAAGCAATGGCTATAGAGGCCGCGTAGTTGATATCGACTTGCGTATGGTAACTATCAGGCAACCTGACAATAATATGGTATTTCTTCCCAACAGAATGGTTGTGGAAAACCCATTGGAAAATTTTTCCACCAATCCAACCGCTAAAGTTTTTCTTTCCTGTGGAGTAGGGTATAGCTCTGATTTGGATTTGGTTGAAGAAACCGTTTTAACCACGTTGAAAAGCAATTTCGATACCATAAAATCGGATGATGACCTAATCTTTTACTATACTGAATTTGCAGACAGTTCCATCAATTTTGAGGTACGTTTTACCGTAAATTCTGAAAGTAATTTGGAGCTTTTAAAAGCAAAAGGACAAGCTATTGTAGCTATTAAGAAAGCCTTTGATAAGAAAGGAATTAATATTCCGTTCCCAATTCGAACTATCGATTTTACTAATAAGTTAACGATGGAGAGAAGTAATGGAGCACAAGAAAATCAAAGCGAAACCGAAGAATAATCGGGATGGGGTGTAACAATTTCCAGTTTGGGTCAGTAAAAAAGAAACCGTCATAAATAAACTTATTGTGTGACTGCCTGTTCTATGGTAATTAATATTCCAAAAGCATAATTTTTTCGCAACACTAAAGTTCTGCAACAAATTGCAGGGTTTAAATACCATTTCTTTGACCGATTAACAAGCAAAAGCAATCCTACACTATTACTGTTGGTCAACAATAATAGATTTATTTTTTAGATTCTATTTGTTTGAAAATCAAAAATTAAGTTGTAAGTTTGCACTCCTTTTTAGCATACCCAAGAGGGAAAAGGGTTGAAAATCAATTTTTTATACAAACATCTTCTGTATTTAAATAATGTGAACCTCTTGATTTAAATCAGAATACAAATTTATTATCAGCACATGGCTGAAACTAAAGAAGCACAAGTAGCTGAAGCAAAGGCTGCAGAAGCTAAAAACGAACAAAAAGAAACAGTTTCTCAGGAAGAGTTTCTTCAGAATTTCAACTGGCACAATTACGAAGAAGGAATTGACCAAGTTGAAGACGAAAAATTAAAAGAGTTCGAAAACTTAGTTGAAGAAAACTTTGTTGACACGGCAGATGAAGAGGTAGTTGAAGGAACTGTTGTTCACTTAACAGACAGAGAAGCAATTATCGATATCAATGCGAAGTCGGAAGGTGTTATTTCTTTAAACGAGTTTCGATACAACCCAAACTTAAAAGTTGGGGATAAAGTAGAAGTTTTAATTGATGTTCGCGAAGACAAGTCTGGACAATTAGTATTGTCTCACCGTAAAGCGAGAACTATTAAAGCTTGGGATAGGGTAAATGCAGCTCACGATAAAGGAGAGATTGTAAACGGTTTTGTTAAGTGCAGAACTAAAGGTGGTATGATCGTTGACGTATTCGGTATCGAAGCGTTCTTGCCAGGATCTCAAATTGATGTGAAGCCTATCCGTGATTACGATGCGTATGTAGGTAAAACAATGGAATTCAAAGTGGTTAAAATTAACCATGAGTTCAAAAACGTTGTTGTTTCCCACAAAGCACTTATCGAAGCAGATATCGAAGAGCAGAAAAAAGAAATCATCGGGCAGCTTGAAAAAGGTCAAGTTCTTGAAGGAACCGTTAAGAACATTACTTCTTACGGGGTATTCATCGACCTTGGTGGCGTAGATGGTCTTATCCACATTACAGATCTTTCTTGGTCTCGTATCAACCACCCGAATGAGGTTGTTGAATTAGATCAGAAATTGAATGTGGTAATCCTTGACTTCGATGATAACAAGTCTAGAATTCAATTAGGTCTTAAACAATTACAGAAACACCCATGGGAAGCTCTTGGTGATGAAGTAAAAGTTGGTGATAAAGTTAAAGGTAAAGTAGTTGTTATTGCAGATTACGGTGCGTTTATCGAAGTTGCTGATGGTGTTGAAGGATTGATCCACGTTTCTGAAATGTCTTGGTCTACGCACTTACGTTCGGCTCAAGATTTCGTAAATGTTGGAGACGAAGTAGAAGCAGTAGTGCTTACTTTAGATCGTGAAGACCGTAAAATGTCTCTTGGTATCAAGCAATTGACACCAGATCCATGGACAGATATTACTTCTAAGTATCCTGTAGGTTCTAAGCACACAGGAATCGTTCGTAACTTTACTAACTTCGGTGTATTTGTTGAATTAGAAGAAGGAATTGACGGATTGATTTATATCTCTGATCTTTCTTGGACTAAGAAAATCAAGCACCCATCTGAATTTGTAAACGTTGGTGACAAACTAGAAGTTGAAGTTCTTGAATTGGATGTTGAAGGACGTAAATTAAGTCTTGGTCACAAACAAACTACTGAAAACCCTTGGGATAAGTACGAAGCAGAATTTGCTGAAGGAACTGTTCACAAAGCGGAAATCGGAGAGATTGTAGACAAAGGTGCTACTATCGACTTTAACGAAGATATCGTAGCATTTGTACCTTCTCGTCACTTAGAAAAAGAAGATGGTAAGAAGTTGAAAAAAGGAGAATCTGCTGAATTTAAAATCATTGAGTTCAACAAAGAATTCAAGAGAGTAGTAGCTTCTCACACAGCTATCTTCAAAGAAGAAGAAGAGAAAAATGTTAAAGCCGCTGCAAAACGTAGCAACCAAGCTGAGAAAACAACACTTGGTGATGCTAACGCAGAGCTTCAAGCATTGAAAGATAAAATGGAAGGGAAGTCTTAATTAGATTCCAATTCATTTAAAATTATAAAAACCACGCCTCGAGCGTGGTTTTTTTATGCTATAAATTTATATTTTTAACTTGCCGGCAATCATCAACCAAACACCAAACCAATGAAATCTATTTTTGTTTACTTATGGTTCTTTATTTTCTTGTTTTTCACCACAAATCAAACCAAAGCGCAAACACTCCAGTATAAAAATCCACTAATAGAAAATGCATTTATTGCAGATCCATTTGTTTTACATTACGAAGGAACCTATTATTTGTATGGAACTACAGCTTCAAATGAGGGTTTTAAATATTGGATTTCTAACAACTTAGTTGATTGGCAAGAAAAAGGTTTTGCCTTTAAAAAGAAAGAAGAAGGGTGGGGTCAAAAGAACTTTTGGGCACCTGAAGTTATTCAATATCAAGATAGGTTCTATATGTTTTATAGTGCAAAAGGGGAAACCGTTAACGGAGAAGGCATGCGCATTTGTGTGGCCGTTGCTGCCGAACCATCAGGGCCTTTCGAAGAAATGCATGCGCCGTTGTTCGATTATAATTTTTCGTGTATTGATGCCCATGTTTTTGTAGATGAAGGAAAACCTTATTTATATTATGAAAAAGTGGGTGCTGTTGGAAAACACTGGGAAGGTAAAGGCTATCTCTGGGGAATGATTTACGGAGTTCCTTTAGCTGAAAACCTTTCAGGCCCCATAGCAGAACCAACGTTGTGTCTTTATCCTAGTCAGGATTGGGAAGGGATTAACAGCATGAAAGCTCGCTCGAACGAAGGAATGACCGTTTTTAAAAGAAATGGAATTTATTATATGATGTATTCTGGTAATCACTATGCTGATCCTAATTATGGAGTTGGATATGCAACTTCAGATGCTCCTTTGGGTATGTGGCAGAAATTCCCGAAAAATCCTATTTTAAAGAACAACTTGAAAAAAGGCATTTCGGGTCCGGGACACAATAGCGTATTGAAAATCCCCAATTCAAAAAACTGGCTGATTTTTTATCACTCCCATGCTAATCCGGATAAGCCATCTGCAAATCGGGTGGTAAACATGGATGAATTGACATTCGATGAAAACGGATTCATAAATAGCATCCATTCTACTAAAGCAAAAAGGGTTATAAAAATTTCTTCAGAATAAATGCCGATCTCTCTTTATTTAATGTTTTAAGTCTGATTTTTAGGTAAGAAATTACGGCGAATTTTAAATAATTTTCTATTTTTAAAGAAAATAGCCAATAAATGAAATTTCTTTTAATATGATTACTCGAATAAAAGAACTGCTTTCCAATAGAATAAGAATTATTGGGTTTGCAATATTTTTGACAGGGATAGTGCTTAACTATATTTTCGAAAATCAAAGTAGTGGATATTATGAGTATGTACTCATGGGATTGGGACTTGGATTAATGATCCTTGGGAAAGAAGTTAAATTCAAATCAAACTAAATGAGTACGCTTAAAATAAACTATAATCCAAAAATATTGAAACGAGACCTGTATTTAGGGGTTGCGTGGGAAATTTTGGCCATTGCTACATTGTTTTTAGCTAAAGGAAATTATTGGCTTTTATCTGTAAACCTAATACTTGCCACACTTTATCATGGACGTTTTGTATACAGAAATATGAAACCTTATTTGTTGATTGAAAACGGAGTCCTTACTAAAAACTCTTTTCCTAAAAAATCAATGAAACTTTGCGATATAACAAGAATTAAAAAGTTTGGAGAAGATTTTGAACTGGAAACTTCAGAAGAAAAAATCAAAATTAATGCGGCTTTAATTGCACCGGTTTCGCTAAAAGTGCTGAACGAATTTTTGGGAGGAATTGAATTAGCACCTAATCTAACACCATTTTCCAAAAAATAACTTCCATTATTCCTTTTAATTTCATATTTTAATAAGTAGGTAACAACCAATACTATAAGTTATGAAATTAGGAGCATTTTCAGTTAGTTTAAGCGTCGAAAATCTTAGCGTTTCCAAAAAGTTTTATGAGAATTTAGGATTTTCTGTTTTTGGTGGTTCCATGTCGCAAAACTACCTTATTATGAAAAATAAGGATTGTTTAATTGGTTTGTTTCAAGGAATGTTTCAGGGAAACATTTTAACCTTCAATCCTGGTTGGGATTCGAATGCCCAAAAACTGAAAGAATTTGATGATATAAGAACCATTCAGCAAGAAATAAAAGCTAACGGCGTCAAAATCGATAAAGAAATAGATGAAGACTCCACAGGACCTGCCAGTTTTACCATATCCGACCCCGATGGAAATGTAATTCTGTTTGATCAACATATCTAAATTAATATTAAGCGTATAATAAACTTCAGGAATCGTTTTAATTGGAAAACTTTTATATATTTAACTTCTTATTAATCAGCAACTAACCAATTAGAATGAAGACCTTAGCAAGAAGAAGTATTTGGGTGCTATTTGCATTTATGTGCATTGGCATTGGGCTCTATCCAATAATTTATTTTTTAATCGATGGTAATTTTGGCTTGTTACTCAACAAAACTCCAGAATTACTAGCTGATCAAATATGGAATATTGCGTTTTACGGACATATAACTCTTGGAGGTCTTGCATCGCTTATTGGATGGATGCAATTCAGTTCGAAACTTCGAAGAAGAAATATTAAATTACATAGAAACATCGGTAAAATATACATTTTTGCAGTTTTAATAAGCGGAACTTGCGGCGCATATATTGCACAATTTGCAACGGGAGGAATAAGCAATAGTATTGGTTTTACCTTAAGCGGTTTGGTTTGGTTAAGTACAACAGCTTTGGCCTATAACGCGATTGTTAAAGGAAAAATTAGAGAGCATCAGAACTTTATGATATATAGCTACGCAGTTTGTTTTTCCGCCGTAACATTACGTATTTGGCTACCGGCGTTAACCGCAATTTTGGGAGAATTTCGTCTTGCTTATCTTATTGTAGGCTGGTTGAGTTGGGTACCAAATTTGGTTGTTGCTTACTTTATAATAAAAAAGATACATCCCAAACCATATCCTCAGCAAATTTAGGCTTTACGATAGTTTAATTCTTAGTCTAAAGCAGATTTGTAAGTCTTTAAACAACGTTCCCGAGCTTCTTTATGATCTACCATTCTATCAGGGTAGGTGAGCTCGTTGTAATCTTCTACCCAGCGTGTAATGTATTTTAAATCTTCATCGAACTTTTTTATTTGGGTAGTCGGATTAAAAATTCTAAAGTAAGGCGCGGCGTCTACGCCACTTCCGGCAGCCCATTGCCAGTTACCTACATTGCTAGACATTTCGTAGTCCAGTAGTTTTTCAGCAAAATAGGCCTCTCCCCAGCGCCAATCGACCAACAAATGTTTGGTTAAAAAACTGGCAACAATCATACGCACACGGTTATGCATGTATCCAGTTTTATTTAATTGCCTCATCCCAGCATCTACAAATGGATAACCTGTTTCCCCCTTACACCACTTTTCGAATTCCTTTTCATTGTTTCGCCATTCAATTCGGTCGTATTTTTCCCGAAAGGCATTGTTCACGGTTTCTGGAAAATGCCAAAGTATTTGCATGAAAAATTCGCGCCATATCAGTTCGTTCCAAAAAGTTTCTTCTTTGGCTTCTACCGCTTTTTTAAGTATTTTTCGGTAGCCTACCGTACCAAAACGCAAGTGTACACTCAGGTTTGAAGTTCCATGCTGGGCAGGATAATTCCTAGTGTCTTTATAATTTTCTAAGGTAGTTGGTGTTACATCGTAATCTTTTACTTCAATTTTTGATTTTTCGAATCCGATATCGGATAAACTCAACTGTGGTAAGCGAGTGTTTTTAACCAAATTGTCAAGATACTGACTCGTATAGTGAATTGTAAGCTCCTTTTTACTGAAATTTTCTTTCCATTTCTTCATATAAGGGGTGTACACCACATAAGGGTCGCCATCATCTTTCACCACTTCATCTTTTTCAAAAAATACTTGGTCTTTAAACGTTTTGAATGAGATTCCTTCCGAATTCAATAAATCCGAAATTTCCTCATCCCTCTTTTTGGCGTAAGGTTCGTAATCATGATTGGTATAAACTTCCTGAATGTCGTAATCCGAAAGGAGCATTTTAAATACACTTTTCGGATTGTCATGAAAGAGTGCTAAGGAGCTATTGTGTTCTTTTTGAAGGACATCCCGCATTTCCTGTAGCTTTTTATGAATGAAAGTCACTCGTGCATCGTCCTTAGGCAACCCATCCAAAATCTGTTTATCAAAAATAAATATGGGCATCACAGGAAATTCCCCTTTCAGGGCTTCTAGAAAACCAACATTATCATCTAATCTTAAATCCCTGCGGAACCAAAAAATGGAAATTTTATCCTTCATTGTATTTTTTGTTTATCAGAACACTAAAATAATTAAACAAAACAAGCATCGTGCAACTAATGATGCTTTTAAGATTTCGTTAACAACTTGAATGTGCTTTATGCGTAAATTCGTAGGACTAATAACTAATTTAAAATAATCAAAAAAAATGAAAAAGCTTTTATTAACCGTTTGCTTGGTGTTAACTGGCGTAGCTTTGCAGGCCCAAGTTACTACCCCGCAACCGAGTCCGAAATCTACGTTGCAACAACAAGTAGGTTTAACAGATGTAACTGTTGAGTATTCCAGACCATCCATGCGTGGAAGGGAAGTTTTCGGGAATTTAGTTCCTTTTGGTGAAATATGGAGAACAGGAGCCAACCAAAACACCATGATAACTTTTAGTGATGATGTAACTATTGGCGGAACAAAGGTTGAAAAAGGTACCTACGCTTTGTTTACCAAACCTAATGAAAAAAACTGGGAAGTATATTTTTATACTGATACCAACAATTGGGGAAATCCTCAAAAATGGGACGACAGCAAAGTAGCTGCAAAAGTTTCCGCAGAAACTTATGAACTTCCTTTTGACGTAGAAACTTTCACTATTGATATCGATAACTTAACCAACAACGGAGCTGCTATAGGTATTGTTTGGGAAAATACTTACGTAAGTGTTCCATTTGAAGTTCCTACGCAAGAAAAAGCTATAGCTAGTATTGAAAAAGTAATGAACGGTCCTCAAGCTGGAGATTACTATTCCGCAGCCGTTTATTATTTACAGGAAGAAAAGGAATTGAAGCAAGCAGAGGAGTGGATTGATAAAGCTATTTCTTCCCAAAAACAAGCCCCTTTTTGGATGCTTCGTCAAAAATCTTTAATTCAAGCTGCACAAGGAAATAAAAAAGGCGCCATAGAAACCGCTAAAAAATCATTAGCTGCAGCGGAAAAAGCTGGAAATAAAGATTACGTAAAGCTTAACCAAGACTCATTAGCAGAATGGGGAGCTAAGTAAAAGATATATTAATTTCTTTAGGCTGTCTTACCTAATTTTTATAGGCTAAGACAGCCTTATTTTATATTAAATTTCTGTGGACTTGGGATTGGGACCGTATTCGTTCGTTTTATTTTCACTATCAGTAGCTAATAATACAAATAGCCAAATACCTCCAATAATAGGAATAAGTCCCACTAACATCATCCATCCACTTTTACCAATGTCATGCAAGCGTCTTACGGCAACTGCAATTCCAGGAATTAATACAATAAGTCCATAGACAATGTAAATAGGGCCGTAGCCTATACCTTCAAAAGCAAGTCCTGTAACATTGTCTAATACACCTGCAATTAAAGCAAAAATAAGATTGAAAAGAGCGAACATCCAATATTCTTTTCTTCTTGCTCTTCCATTAAAATCCGCGTAGTGATTTTTTAAAACTTTTAAATACCAATTCATATTATTATTTTAGGTTCCTACTCATTTGGCTTTTCGGTTACGCCCTGTTTGTATGGTGTCGAGACTCCATTTTAAGGTGTAAATATATAGAAAAAAAGCGTTATTTCCCTAAAACAATTTACTCAACATTTTCACATATTTTAATTTTCCAGCATACGGAGCATATTTAAGTGGAACATCTAGCCAAGTACCTCGGCGAACAACAGCTTTTTTATGGGAAAATACATCGAAAGTGAGTTGTCCGTGGTAAGCGCCAATTCCGCTGTTTCCAACCCCACCAAATGGTAATTTTTTATTTATAAAATGTACAACTGTATCGTTTATCGTGCCGCCACCGTAAGAATTCTCGTTCATGATGCGATTGGCGAAATGTTTGCGTTTCGAAAAAACATAAAGTGATAACGGCTTTTCGAACCGGGAAATAATCGGTTCAATTTCATTCTCATTTTTATAACTGAGAATTGGTAGAATCGGACCAAAAATTTCGTCTTTCATAACTTCGCTTTTCAGACTAGGTTCATCAATGAGGGTGGGGGCAATAAAAAGCTCGCTTTCCACAGTTTCACCTCCAAAAAGCACAGACTGACCATTCAACAAGTTCTTTAGGCGATTAAAATGGTCTTTATTTACAATTCTTGGAAAATCAGGTGAATCTTTAGGGGTATTGGTGTAAGCGTTTACAATCTCATCCTTTAAAGCAACTATTAATTTTTGTTTTATATTTTCAGCAACCAAGAGGTAATCCGGAGCTATACAAGTTTGTCCGCCATTCAAAAATTTCCCCCAAACAACCCTTTTTGCAGCTTGGTTAATATCTGCGGTTTCATCAACAATACAAGGATTTTTACCTCCTAACTCCAAGGTTACGGGCGTAATGTGTTTTGCAGCAGCCTGATAAACAATTTTTCCCACTTTCGGACTACCGGTAAAGAAAATGTAATTCCATTGTTGTTCCAGTAATTGTTCTGAAACCTCTTTACCTCCTTGTACAACAGCAACATGGTTTTTGGGAAAAACTTCTGAAATAATTTCATCAATAATAGTAGCCGTATTTGGGGTGAGTTCCGAAGGTTTCACCACGGCAGTATTTCCAGCGGCTATGGCGCCAATGAGTGGGGATAGCGCAAGTTGAAAAGGATAGTTCCATGGAGCAATAATTAGAACTGTCCCATAAGGTTCTTTAATGATTTTAGCAGATGATGGAAAATTCACAAGGGAGGCGGACACACTTCTTGTTCTTGCCCATGAATTTATTTTCTTGATGGTGTTATCCAATTCTGTAATAATATATTGCGTTTCTGTGAGTAATGATTCAAATTCACACTTTTTAAAATCGGCAAAAAGCGCATCACAAATATTTTTTTCGCGTTTTTCAATCACCGCTTTCAATTTTTTTAAGGCAGCTTTTCTGTTGTTAATATCCCTTGTTTTGCCAGCATTGAAATACGTTTTTTGGTTATTAATGAGTTCTGTTATAGATGTGTCCATGATTTTTATTCTAAAAAAAGTTTTTTCAAGTTATAAATTATATTTAATATTGCAGTGATGAAAATATCACCGTATAAAATATTAGAACAAGCGAATACAATTACAGTAATCATTTCTGTCATTACTTTGGTAATTATTTTACTGAAGTAAAAGGAAGTGTTTATATTTAAAATATAGTAAGCCTTCCTTTAAAACGGAAGGCTTTTTTTATGGAATGAAAATAGCAAACAAAAATATTATTATTATCAGCATTGTCATTAACTCGTCTTGAGTTGATGCATGCCCTTATTGTATAAAGGTCTGTATCAACAAGTGATACAGACCTTTTTTTATGGTTCAAATTAAGAAATATAATCGTTTGAATGTCCTAAAAAATAAGCCTTAAAAGGCTGATTATCAGAAAAATGAATATTAATTATGGGTGTTGGATTTAAAGTAAATAGGTAATTGAATTAAAAAAATAGAAATTCAATACCATAATTTTGATTTAAATTAATAATACTCGAAAATTTAACATATAAAGTGAAATTAAATAAGTTTAGCCAGCAAGTTACCCAAGACCCATCGTTACCAGCAGCACAAGCCATGCTTCATGCGTTGGGCTTAACCGATGAAGATTTAAAAAAGCCTTTTGTAGGTATTGCCAGTACAGGTTACGAGGGAAATCCTTGTAACATGCATTTAAATAGTTTGGCGACCCATGTAAAAAAAGGGACTGAAAATGCTGATTTAGTTGGTTTGATTTTTAATACTATTGGTGTGAGCGATGGAATATCTAACGGTACACCAGGAATGCGTTTTTCCTTGCCATCGAGGGATATTATTGCCGATTCTATGGAAACGGTAGTAGAAGCAATGAGTTATGATGGTTTAGTAACCGTGGTTGGTTGCGATAAGAATATGCCCGGAGCACTTATGGCGATGTTGCGTTTAAACCGCCCTTCGGTTTTGGTGTATGGAGGTACTATAGCTTCCGGTTGTCACAATGGGAAAAAACTGGATATTATTTCTGCCTTTGAAGCCTACGGACAAAAAGTTGCGGGAACGATAGATGAAGAAGAATATAAAGAAGTTGTTCATAAAGCTTGCCCTGGTGCCGGTGCTTGCGGAGGAATGTACACAGCAAATACTATGGCTTCTGCCATTGAAGCTCTTGGAATGTCATTACCGTTTAATTCATCGAATCCAGCGGTTAGTAATGAAAATATAAAAGAACAAGAAGCGCAAAGAGCAGGGGAGGCAGTGCGATTATTGCTGGAGAGAGATATTAAGCCTAGTGATATTGTAACCAAACAGTCTTTAGAAAACGCTATTCGATTAGTAACTGTATTAGGTGGTTCCACAAATGCGGTACTTCATTTCCTAGCCATCGCTAAGGCGGCGAAAGTTGATTTTACTTTAGATGATTTTAAAAGAATTAGTGATAGTACACCACTTTTGGCAAACCTAAAACCTAGCGGGAAGTATTCTATGGAAGATTTACACCACATCGGCGGTATTCCTGGAGTATTAAAGTATATGTTGGAAAAAGGAATGTTGCACGGCGATTGCTTAACCGTTACTGGAAAGACTTTAGCCGAAAATTTAGTTGACGTACCAAGCTTAAAAGAAAATCAAGATATTATTCACCCGATTGAAAAACCTATAAAGGATAGTGGACATATTCGAATTTTATTCGGAAATCTTGCTACGGAAGGAGCTGTTGCTAAAATTACAGGAAAAGAAGGGCTTTCTTTTAGAGGGACAGCCAACGTATTCAATGATGAAAAATCGGTGAATGAAGGTATTAAAACTGGAAAAGTCAAAAAAGGTGATGTCGTCATTATCCGGTATGAAGGTCCAAAAGGAGCTCCGGGAATGCCAGAAATGTTAAAACCGACTTCCTCCATCATGGGAGCTGGTTTAGGAAAAGATGTAGCCTTAATTACTGACGGTCGTTTCTCAGGGGGTTCACACGGTTTCGTGGTTGGGCATGTTGCCCCTGAAGCGCAAGTGGGAGGAAATATTGCTTTGGTGGAAAATGGAGATATCATTGCTATAGATGCGGTTAACAATACCATCAATATTGAAATTTCAGATGAAGAGTTAGCTAAAAGAAGAGCAAATTGGAAAGCGCCTAAACTGAAAGCGGAAAGAGGAATATTATACAAATATGCCAAAACGGTTTCCTCCGCTGCTAAGGGCTGTGTAACCGACGAATTTTAAAACACAATACCAATTTTATAATTATGGGTAATACCTGTAACTAATAGATTGTTACTTATGGAAGTAAAAACATTAAAAAAAGAAGAAAGCAAAACCGGAACTTCAATAAGAGTTTCTGGTGCTGAAGCAGTAATCCACTGTTTGTTGGCGGAAGGCATAGATACGGTTTACGGGTACCCAGGTGGTGCAATTATGCCTATTTATGATGAATTGTTCAAATTTAAAGATGAACTTCATCACGTGCTAACAAGACATGAGCAGGGAGCTGCACATGCAGCGCAAGGATATGCACGTGTTTCGGGAAAAGTGGGAGTAGCTATGGCTACATCCGGACCTGGTGCCACAAACTTGGTTACGGGAATTGCTGATGCGCAAATCGATTCGACTCCTTTAGTTTGTATTACGGGGCAGGTAGCGCGTCATTTATTGGGTTCTGATGCTTTTCAGGAAACCGATATTGTTGGAATATCCACGCCTGTTACCAAATGGAACTATCAGATTACCCATGCTTCGGAAATTCCCGAAGTAATTGCTAAAGCCTTTTACATAGCACGTTCGGGAAGACCAGGGCCTGTTTTAATTGATATTACTAAGAACGCCCAGTTTGAAGAATTCGATTTTAAATATCAAAAGTGTACCGCTATACGCAGTTATACGGCAAAACCGACCATAAGTCAGCTTAAAATTGAGGAGGCCGCGGAAGCCATTAATAATGCCAAAAAACCAATGATTGTTTGGGGACAGGGAATTATTCTAGGAAAAGCAGAGGCGGAGTTAAAAGCTTTTGTTGAGAAGACAGGAATTCCAGCTGCATGGACCATTTTAGGCGCTTCTGCATTACCGAATACACATCCTTTAAATGTTGGGATGGTAGGAATGCATGGTAATTATGGACCAAACATTTTAACCAACGAGTGCGATGTTCTAATTGCCCTTGGAATGCGTTTTGATGACCGTGTTACCGGAGATTTATCTACTTACGCCAAACAAGCTAAAGTACTTCATTTTGAAATCGACCCTGCTGAAATTAACAAAAACGTACATGCTGATGTTCCAGTTTTAGGGGATGTTAAAGAGTCTTTGGAAGCAATTCTACCGCTATTGAAGGAAAACAAGCACGAAGCTTGGCACAATGAGTTTAAAGAAAAGTATAAAATAGAGTTTGATAAAGTAATTAAAAATGACCTTCAGCCTGAAAAAGAGGGCTTAACCATGGGAGAGGTGATTGAGCAAATCAATATAGCGTCCAAACATGAGGCAGTTATTGTTTCCGATGTAGGTCAGCATCAAATGATTGCTTGTCGTTATGCTAAATTCAATACTTCCAAAAGTAATATTACTTCCGGAGGATTGGGAACCATGGGATTTGCACTTCCTGCCGCCATTGGTGCGAAGATGGGGGCTCCAAAAAGAGAAGTAGTAGCCGTAATTGGAGACGGTGGTTACCAAATGACTATTCAGGAACTAGGAACTATTTTTCAAACTGGAGTGCCCGTAAAAATTGTAGTACTTAATAATGAATTCCTTGGAATGGTAAGACAATGGCAACAATTGTTTTTTGATAAACGCTATGCTTCTACGGAAATGACAAATCCTGACTTTATTAAAATTGCCGAAGGATATCACATCCAAGCAAAAAAGGTTACGAAAAGGGAAGATTTAGCTACTGCGGTGGAAGAGATGATGGCATCACCAGATGCTTATTTCTTAGAGGTACAAGTTGAAAAAGAAGACAATGTATTTCCGATGATTCCTACCGGAGCTTCAGTATCCGATGTTAGGTTGAGTTAAAATAAGTTTATAATGTTAAAAAGTAGCTAGTTAGTAGATTGATAGGTGCGGTTTGTTAAACTTTTAGTTAAAATAAATTTGATTATAAAAAGTAATGAAAAATCATACAAAGTTTGAGAATCAGAAACATTTATCAATTCTAAGTGCTTGGTACTAACTACTTAATATTAAAAAAATGGAAGAAAATAAAACATATACCATTTCAGTTTATTCTGAAAATAACGTAGGATTACTCAACAGAATCTCTGGAATATTCTTAAAGAGACACATTAATATAGAGAGTTTAAATGTTTCTAAATCAGAGATTGACCATGTTTCAAAGTTCACCATAGTAGTTCATACTACGGAGGATTGGGCGCGCAAAATTGTTGGTCAGATTGAAAAGCAAATTGAGGTTATTAAGGCGTATTATCATACCAATGAGGAAACCATTTTTCAGGAATCTGCCTTATTTAAAATAGCGTCAAATTTACTTTTTGATGAAAGACAGATTCAGAATATAATAAAAGATAACCATTCCGAAATCGTTACCGTTTCCCCAGAATTTTTTGTGATTTCAAAATCGGGAAGAAGGGAAGAGATTGAAGAAATGTACGAGCAACTAAAACCTTATGGCATCATGCAATTTGTTCGTTCGGGAAGAATATCGGTTTCTAAGTCGGAAATGCAGATTTCAAATATTTTAAAAGAATTTCAATATCAATAATTTGAATATCCGTAATGCAAAATACGAAGATTAAAATGTCAGGTCGAGCGCAGTCGAGACCTTATTTAAAGCTATTTAGCCAAATGACCTCTCGACTGCGCTCGAGGTGACATTGAGTTATGATAATTACGGATAATCATTCAATAATCAGAAAAAAAGAAAAACAACTAAAATTAATAGAAAACAAAATGGCAAATTATTTTAATACACTTTCGCTTAGACAGCAATTAGAACAATTGGGAGTATGTGAATTTATGGATATTTCTGAATTCAGTGACGGTGTAGAAAAACTTAAAGGAAAAAAGGTAGTGATTGTAGGATGCGGTGCACAAGGTCTAAATCAAGGACTTAACATGAGAGATTCTGGTTTAGATGTTTCGTATGCATTGCGTGAAGGTGCCATTAAAGAAAAAAGACAGTCCTACTTAAATGCTACTGAAAATGGATTTAAAGTGGGTTCTTACGAAGAACTAATCCCTTCAGCAGATTTGGTTTGTAACTTAACCCCAGACAAGCAGCACACCAATGTTGTGAGTACCATTATGCCTTTAATGAAAAAAGGGTCAACACTTTCTTATTCCCATGGTTTTAACATTGTTGAAGAGGGAATGAAAGTTCGTGAAGATATTACCGTTATCATGGTTGCGCCAAAATGTCCGGGTTCAGAGGTTCGTGAGGAGTACAAACGTGGTTTTGGGGTACCTACCTTAATTGCGGTTCACCCAGAAAACGACCCAGAAGGAAAAGGATTGGAGCAAGCAAAAGCTTACGCTGTAGCTACAGGAGGACATAAAGCAGGAGTATTGCGTTCTTCATTTGTTGCCGAAGTAAAATCGGATTTAATGGGAGAACAAACCATTCTTTGTGGGTTGCTTCAAACGGGGTCTATCCTTTGTTTTGATAAAATGGTTGAAAAGGGAATTGATGCTGGCTACGCTTCAAAATTAATTCAGTACGGATGGGAAACTATTACGGAAGCTTTAAAGTACGGTGGTATTACCAATATGATGGACCGTCTTTCAAATCCTGCTAAAATTGAAGCATTTAAGCTTTCCGAAGAATTAAAAGAAATTATGCGTCCGCTTTTCCAAAAACACATGGACGACATTATGAGCGGTCATTTTTCTAAAACTATGATGGAAGACTGGGCAAACGACGATAAAAACCTTCATACCTGGCGTGCAGCTACAGGAGAGACTGCTTTTGAAAAAACGCCGGCTGGAGATGTAGCTATTTCTGAACAAGAGTATTTCGACAATGCGGTGTTAATGGTGGCTTTTGTGAAATCGGGTGTGGAATTAGCCTTCGAAACCATGACGGAAGCCGGAATTATTGAAGAATCTGCTTATTACGAATCGCTACACGAAACACCGCTTATTGCGAACACGATAGCGAGAAAGAAATTGTTTGAAATGAATCGTGTTATTTCCGACACAGCGGAATATGGTTGTTACTTGTTTGACCACGCTTGTAAACCGTTGTTAACAGATTTCATGAAGAAAGTTGATACAAACATTATAGGGAAACCTTTTGCAACCTCAAATGGGGTAGACAACAAAGAGTTGATTGAAGTTAATGATCAAATCCGTAATCACCCAGTGGAAGAAATAGGAGCATGGTTGCGTACTTCCATGACTGCTATGAAAAAAATAGTATAAATTTTTAGAAAAGTAACTGCTTAGCATAGTTTGCCGATCTGTCAGACTATCCCGAAGTTTCGGGGGTAAAGCCGTTGCCTTCTAAAACAAATAGTTTTATGCAAACAGAAACAGTTTACATACCAACATTAGAAAATGTAAGAAAAGCTGCTGCTACCCTCAATGGGGTAGCAGCAGTTACACCTTTAACCCATAGCTTAAGGTATTCCAAAAACTTGGAAGCCAACATTCTTCTTAAACGGGAAGATTTGCAAGTGGTTCGTTCTTATAAAATTCGTGGCGCCTACAATAAAATGAGTTCTTTAACGAGCGCAGAACGTAAAAAGGGAATTGTTTGTGCTTCGGCAGGGAATCATTCGCAAGGAGTAGCGTATTCGTGTAAAGAGCTTCAAATAAAAGGAACTATTTATATGCCTTCGCCAACACCTAAACAAAAGATTGAGCAGGTAAAAATGTTTGGTGAAGATTATATTGATATTGTTTTGGTGGGCGATACTTTCGATGATGCCAACAAAGCCGCATTGGCGGAATGCAATCGTTTGGGAAAAACCTTTGTACACCCTTTTGATGATGAGAAAGTTATTGAGGGACAAGCTACCGTTGGATTGGAAATTCTTGAACAAACCAAAAAAACAATCGATTATGTGTTTGTGGCTGTTGGAGGTGGAGGCTTGGCGTCTGGACTTTCCAGCGTATTTAATGTACTTTCTCCACAAACTAAAATAATTGGGATTGAGCCTCAAGGTGCTCCATCCATGAAAACTTCCTTAGACAATAAAAAAAATACTGAATTAAAGGAGATTGACAAGTTTGTTGATGGTGCAGCCGTGCAACGTGTTGGTGATAAAACTTTTGCTATTTGCAGTCAGCTATTGGATGAAATGATTACCATTCCGGAAGGTAAAGTTTGTCAGGAAATATTGGATTTATACAACAAAGACGCTATTGTAGTGGAACCTGCTGGAGCACTTACTTTGGCTGCTTTGGATTTTTACAAGGATAAACTGAAAGGTAAAAACGTAGTTTGTGTAGTGAGTGGTAGTAATAACGATATTACCAGAACCGCGGAAATAAAGGAACGAGCATTGTTGTATGCCAATTTAAAGCATTACTTTATCATTCGTTTTCCACAGCGTGCAGGAGCGCTTAAGGAATTTGTTGCTGAAATCTTAGGGCCTTCGGATGACATTACCCATTTTCAGTATACCAAGAAAAATGCAAAAGAAAATGCTCCAGCCGTGGTTGGAATTGAGTTAAAGGACGAAACGGATCTAGAACCGCTAATTGACCGCATGAAATCCCGAAATTTCTTCGGGGAATATCTCAACAATAAACCCGATCTTTTTCAGTACTTAGTGTAAGTTATGATATAATTATCAATAACGATTAGAGTTGAATTTATCTTGGCTAATTACGATATTTATATAAATTATTAGAATCTTAAGCATCTTTGCTTTTCAAAAAATGAATTATGGAGACCAATACCAAAACGTTTAAAGAAATACCGGAAAAATTTCAGATTAAAGAACTCGTACATCAAGATAAATTTTTAGTAGGTGGACAATTGAAACAATGGGAAGGTAAAACTACCGAAGTATTTTCTACCATTTCTTCTACGGAAGATTACAAGCCTACTTTATTGGGAACCATTCCTTACATGGGAGAACCAGAAGCGAATGAAGCTTTGGAAGCAGCAGCAAAAGCTTTTGATAAAGGAAAAGGATTGTGGCCAACCATGAAGGTTGCCGATAGAGTGGCGTGTATGGAGAAGTTTGTAAAGCAAATGGAAACCAAACGGGATGAAGTGGTGAAGCTTATTATGTGGGAGATTGGTAAAAACTTACCGGATTCGGAAAAGGAATTCGATAGAACGGTGGAATATATCTACGACACCATTGAAGACTACAAGCAACTGGATCGAGATTCTGCCAATTTTCAAAAACGTGACGGGATTTACGCACATATACGTCGTGGTCCTTTGGGGATAGTTTTGTGTTTAGGACCTTATAATTATCCTTTGAATGAAACTTTTGCATTATTAATCCCCGCTTTGATAATGGGGAATACCGCCATTTTTAAACCTGCCAAACACGGTGTTTTATTAATTACTCCTTTGTTGGAGGCGTTTAGAAACAGTTTTCCTAAAGGTGTCGTAAATATTGTTTATGGTCGCGGTAGGGAAGTGGCTGCGCCCATAATGAAGTCTGGACGCGTGGATGTTTTAGCATTGATTGGGAACAGTAAATCTGCTGTAGCTTTGCAAGATCAGCATCCTTATAAAAATAGATTACGTTTGGTACTCGGACTAGAAGCTAAGAATCCGGCGATTGTTTTGCCCGATGCCGATCTCGATTTGGCTATTAACGAATGTATTGCTGGAACGCTATCTTTTAACGGGCAACGTTGTACAGCCTTAAAATTGGTATATGTGCATGAAGACATTCGTGAAGAATTTAATAAACGATTTGCTAAGCGTGTTGATGAGTTAAAGTTTGGCAATCCTTGGGAAGAAGGAGCGAAACTAACGCCACTTCCAGAGCCGGATAAACCGCAATATATTCAAGAGCTTATAGCCGATGCGAAATCGCATGGAGCTGCCATACTGAACAAAAAAGGCGGACAAATAAGCGAAAATTATATTTATCCAGCAGTTTTATATCCAGTAAATAAGGACATGCGAGTGTATCACGAAGAGCAATTTGGCCCAGTTATTCCAATAGTTCCTTTTAATGATATCGAGGAGCCTTTAAATGATATTGCCAATTCCAATTACGGACAACAAGTGAGTTTGTTCGGGGCGGATATCCGCACCTTGGCACCGCTTATTGATACGTTGGTTAACTTAGTTTGTAGAGTGAACCTTAATAGTTCTTGTCAACGTGGTCCAGATGTTTATCCTTTTACGGGTAGAAAAGATTCGGCAGTGGGTACTTTGAGCGTGCATGATGCGTTGCGTTCATTCTCCATTCGTACGTTTGTAGCTTCAAAAGACAATGAATACAACAATCGTATTCTAAACGATCTTTTGGGCAGCAAAGCTTCGAATTTTGTAAGTACTGATTATATTTTGTAATAATTTTTATAAAAACAAAACCCCAAAAGATAATGCTTTTGGGGTTTTTTAGTTTTATGATACTTGTTTTTAATCTAAATCATTAAGGCCCTTTTCAGCTTCGGATAAAATAGCCAAAGCGGCTGTATGCTCATCTTGATGCACAAACATTTGAACCTGATTAATAACTGAAGGCCCAAAACCTGCTAAACGCGCAGATTCCGTTTCATTTTTTATAACCGGACTAATTCCAGCCTCTTCCAATTTACTTTTTATATAGGTAGCTTGTATATCGCTTCCCGTAAAAATGCGTATATAATCTTTATTTTCCATAACCTAAAGCTACGCATTAAAATATTTACTTTTCCATATAGCATTGTTAAAATTTTTACCCAAAGCAAAACCGTAAAATATGGTAATACTTCCAATCATTTTAAACATAAAAAAGAATAGGAGCCAAAAATGACTGGAACTTTCTTCACGTGTAAAAAGTCCCATAGGCATCACCAGAGTAGCTAAATAACTTAGCGCTAAAACTAAAACGGTAAGATTGAATAAATTTTTAAATGGCAGTACCAAAAGTTTCCGTAGTGGATGCAAATCGTTGCCCCATTTATGGATTAGATAAAAGTAATTATTACCGATGGGCGCAAAAAGTAAAGGATCGTCTGCATTCTCAAGTTTAAATAACTTAGAAGGAGCCATAATTTTGAGTCCGCTTAGCGTTGTTTCATGTTCCTTTTCCAATTTTTTTATTTCTGAAATAGCCTCTTGCGGAAGGTTTCCCTTAAAGAAACGGGTACTTAGGAAACGAAGCCGATAGTCCACACAAATCTTTTCAATTTGGTCAATATGATAAATCTTATTTGATTCTAACATATCGAAATTAAAATCATTGTTGTCAGAGTGAACGCCATCGTTTAAGGATTTTAATATTTTCTCTTCGTGCTTGGCATCAAGCTTCAATACGTTTCGTACCTGTTTTAATATAGCCTCTTCGGAAAGCGATTTATCTCGATAGGACTGTAATTTCTCTTCAATATTCGTTCTTTTCAGCATAGTTCTTCTTTTTTTTGATGAGAGTTCATCAAATTTACTGAAATATAACTTTCATTACAACACTCATTTACAGTTAATTAATAAGTGTTTGTGTTAAAAAAATAGAAAAAACATCAAAAAGGAAAAACTCTCTTGAGGAAACTTGCGTAAATGAGGGTGTAAACAAAAAAATAATTACTATGAAAATTGAAAACATTAAAAACGCCATCTTAATTGCCGCTATTGCATTTACTACTTCCATTTCTTTTGCACAAGAAACTAAAATGGTTGGAGGAGCAGCGATGTACCCAACTAAAAACATCGTAGAGAATGCTGTAAATTCAAAAGACCATACAACTTTGGTTGCAGCCGTTAAAGCTGCCGATTTGGTGGAAACATTACAATCCGACGGACCTTTTACTGTGTTCGCTCCTACAAATAAAGCTTTTGAGGCGCTACCAGCAGGAACGGTTGAAACATTGTTGAAGCCTGAAAACAAAGAAAAATTGCAAGCTGTACTTACTTACCACGTAGTATCTGGTAAAATGGACGCAATGGACTTGATGAATGCCATTAAAGATGGAAAAGGAAAGGCAATGCTAAAAACGGTTAACGGAGAGAGCCTAACCTTTATGAAAAAAGGAAAAAAATTAATGGTAATGGATTCTAAAGGAAACAAAGCCAAAGTAACCATTGCAGACGTATATCAATCGAATGGGGTAATCCACGTGATTGATACCGTATTGCTACCATAAGGTGGGAATAATTGCTAAAGAAAAAGAAATGAAAGCGCTCTATTAAGGGCGCTTTTATTTTTTTTGAAACTCTTCAGGGACTTTGTCTCTATGCTTAAATCGGTTGTGTGTCCATAAGTAATATTCCGGCTGGTGCCTAATTTCTTTTTCTAAGAGTTCTGTGTAGATGTCTGTAATTTTATAATCAGGAAAGCTTTTAGGAGAATCGGTTATATCTATTATGGTGGTTTCGTAATAACCTCTTTTTACTTTTTTAGCGCAAAAGAACACCACGGCGTGATCGAACTTTTTAGCAAAGGTTTCTGCCGCCGTATGTACAGGTACTGTAATGCCGAAAAAATCTCGCCAATAACGAGCCTGTGAAGGCATAGGGGATTGGTCGTTTACAAATCCGTACAGGGCTAAGATATTATTCTTATAATTCCTCAGAATTGTTTTTGGGGTTTCAGATTTGGTTATCAATTCTCCATCTTGTTGTCTTCTAGTTTTCTTTACTAAACGGTCGAAATATTTGTTGCTCAGCGGAGCATAAATACCAAAACCTTTATGTTTTATATGCTTGCTCAAGGAAAGTACCCACTCATAATTGGCGTAATGACCACACAGTAAAATTACACTCTTGTTTTCTCTGGCATACTTTTCCAATAATTCCAAATTATGGAACTTTACTCTTTCCCTTAATTCTTTGTCAGAAATGCTTAGTGATTTAATCATTTCAAAGAATAAATCGCACATGTGTTTGTAGAATTTTTTTCTAATCAGTAATAATTCTTCCTCGGTCTTTTCCGGGAAACACATTTTCAAATTTTTGAGTACCAATTCTTTACGGTAGCCAATAACGTAATAGAGTAATAGATAAACTGCGTCTGAAACTTTATAGAATATGGGGAAAGGGAGAATGGAAATAAACCACAGAAGTGGATATACCAAGATGTACACAAGTAATTGCATTAATTTTGTTTTGGACAAAAATACACAAACAGTTGATTTAACCTTTTATTGATTCTTTAAAATAGCATATTTCTAGATATTTTATAATAAAAACCATGGTTCATTCCCTCAATTTTTTTGAAATTCATTAAGTGAATACGAGTTGAGTGTCAAGAAAATTGCTTTCCCCTAAAAAAGCATGGAAATATACCTATATTTGGGTAACATTTGAGCAAGTTAAAAATGCTATTAACCAATTTCAAATGAGCAAACTAGTATTAGAAGGCATTCTAATCAACCATTTAAAATAACTAAAAGTAAGTAAATGAATCTTAGTATAGCAACCATTGTAATTATTGCTGCCAATGTTTTGGCCTCCGTAAAGGGATTTAACGACTTTTCATTTTTCGAAAAATACAAATTTAATATTGGCGCCATCCGTCGGGGAGAGCATATTAGGTCAATTACATCTGGCTTCTTACATGTAGATGTAGCTCATTTACTTTTTAATATGATCACCTTATATTTTTTCGCGCCTATCGTAGTACAGTATTTCGGGGATCCTAAATTTCTTGTAATTTACTTTGTGAGTTTGTTGGCAGGAAGCCTTCTGTCCATGGCATTTCATAAGGATGAATATCATTACAGTGCCGTTGGGGCCAGTGGTGCCGTTACTGGAATTTTATACGCTGCAATTTTGTTGCAACCAAGCATGCGTTTGGCATTTTTCTTTATTCCAATTCCCATTCCTGCCTATATTTTTGGTATTGGATATCTTTTATATTCTATTTACGGAATGAAAGCTAGAATTGGCAATATTGGGCATACAGCACATTTCGGCGGAGCCATTGGCGGTTATGTAATGACGCTATTGTTCATGCCATCTCTTTTTGTTACGGAGACCCTTATGGTTGTGCTTCTCGCTATTCCAATCGTAATACTTTTTATTCTGGAAAAGACGGGTAAGATTTAGTTTGGCATTGTGTTTGGTTAGATTCAATTCAAATGATAAATACGAAGTAATTATGAGAAAAATATTGTTTTTAGTTTTAGCTGTAGTTTGTGTAACGAGTGTTCAGGCGCAGGAAACGAATCCATCCATTTCGGTTGTAGGTGAAGGTACTGTAAAAGTTGTACCAGACCAAGTTCTTATTAAAGTAAGGGTAGAGAGTGAAGGGAAATCTGCGGAAGCGGTAAAAAAAGAAAATGATTTGGCTATCGATAAGGTTATCAAATATGCCAAATCCATGAAAATTAGTGAAAAAGATATTCATACTGAATATGTAAATTTAAATAAGAATTACGATTATCAAACTAAACAGTATAAGTATGTGGCAAACCAATCCATGTCCATTTTACTGAAGGATTTAAATAAATATGCCCAATTCACGGAAGGGCTCCTTAATGCCGGAATCAACAGGATAGACGGTGTAACCTTTAAGTCTACTGAAATTGACAACCACAATTCTCAAGCTCGTATGGCGGCCGTTAAAAACGCTAAAATGAAAGCTTCAGAATATGCTTCTGTTTTAAATCAGAAAGTGGGAAAAGCTATTTCTATTTCTGAAATGGGCTCAATAACCCCGCCGCAACCCATATACCGAATGGAAATGATGAAAGCATCCGACTCGATGGAACAAGGTGAAGATATGGAAACCATAGCGATTGGAGAAATGGTAATTAAAGCCAAAGTAAACGTAACGTTTGAATTGGAGTAATCTATTGAAAATTTTCGGAATAAATAGGCGAGGGGCTTCTAAAAAATTTTAAAGTCCCTCGCTTTTTTTGGGTGCTTGGTTGACTCTAAAGTCAATTTATTGTAAATCAACTACCCCGGTGCAAGCCCGCGAGGTATTCAAACGAAAATATAATTTAACTCATTTCGACATAGAACGTCGGGGAATAAGCCCTCAATGAGGGATTTAATGTATGTTTGTACCTATATGGATTCACTTACGCAAATAGTTTTAGGCGCCGCCGTTGGGGAGGCAATTCTTGGGAAAAAAATTGGAAATAAAGCAATGCTTTACGGAGCCATTGCAGGCACTATTCCAGATTTAGATGTTCTTGCAAGTAACTTCACCGACACCGTCACCGCCTTGGAAATACACCGCGGATTTACCCATTCAATATTATTTTCCATCCTTTTTGCACCCATCTTTGGTTGGTTAGTTTCTCGTTTTGAGAAGTATAAAAATGTAAAAGACTGGTCATGGCTGTTTTTTTGGTGCTTGTTCACACATCCTTTGTTGGATGCATTTACTACCTGGGGGACGCAACTCTTTTGGCCGTTGGAAATCCGATTGGCGTTTAAATCCATTTTTGTAATTGATCCGCTTTACACACTGCCGTTTTTGGTGTTTTTGCTATTGGCCATGTTTCAAAAAAGAACTTCCAGAAGGAGATCCTTTTTTAATACTGTTGGACTCATTTTGAGCACTGGTTACTTATTGCTTACGCTTGTCTTAAAGTTTGCTTCTTTTAAAAAGTTTGAAGGTGCCCTAACGGAACAGAATATTTCATTTTCTGAAATAGACACACGCCCCAGTGCCTTAAATACTGTTTTGTGGAATGCCAATGTGGATGCCGGGGATTACTTTTTAATCGGAAACTATTCTTTTCTGGATACCAAGCCCATTCGTTTTGATAAATATCCGAAAAATCATCATTTGATTGAAGATTTACTGTCCGATAAAAAGTTACAGCGAATGATAGCCATTTCAAAGGGATGGTACAGCATCAGTAAAAAAGAAGATGGACTGTTTTTTAACGATTTGCGGTTTGGTTTGTTGAGTATAGAATCCAATTCAGATGATTTTGTATTTCAATATAAAATAGAGAAATCAGCGACTGGTGAGCTGTCTTTTACGGAAACCGAAAAGGGGCGTAGGGATGCCAAAAAACTCTTAACCCAACTTTGGACACGGATTCAAGGAAATTAAGACACAGTCGAAGACAAATATTAACTTCTATTTCTTTTTTGCTTCTACCAATTCCAGTTTATCCAATGCCACACTGGTGGTAAACATTCCGTAATTTACAATCGCCTTGTTCTTTTCAATGGTATCGATACTTCCTACCGATTTACTATCAATTAGTCGTACTCGGTCACCCACTTTTAAAATAGGTTTAGGCTTTTCTGGCGGTTTCGGTTTAGCAATCTTCTCCTTTTTCTTTTTCTCCCGAATTACTTTTACTTCTTTTTGAACTTCTGCTTCCACAGCTTTCTTTTTGGCTCGTTCTACCTTCTTTTTCGCTGCTGATTCTTTTTTCCGCTTAGAATTTTCGGTTTCTACAATCCGAAGAAATTCAGAAATTAAAGGACGCTTTTTCTTATTGATGAAATAGCTTTCGGAAATATCATTGATTTTGTTTCCGAGGTAAATCATGCGTTGATTATGGTCGTATAACTGCTGATAATTTTCCAGTTTAGCTTTTATCTTGGCATTTAATTCTTCTAGCCGCTTGGCTTCGTCCCGGGCTTTCACCTCTTCTTCACGCAGTTGTGTGGAGGTTTTATCCATCTTAATTCGCTCTTTCTGAAGCTTAGCAATAGTGGCGTCGAAACGTACTTTCCCTCGTTCAATTTTCTTTTTAGCCTTGTTTATCAAACTATAAGGAATGCCGTTTTTCTGGGCTACTTCAAACGTAAAAGAACTTCCTGCTTCGCCGAGAACTAATTTAAAAACAGGTTCCAAGGTTTTACTGTCAAACCGCATATTTGCGTTGGTGGCATGTGGAAGCTCGTTGGCAAGCATTTTAAGATTGGCGTAGTGTGTGGTGATAATTCCAAAAGCTTCCCGTTCGTAAAAAACTTCTAAAAACGTTTCGGCCAAAGCCCCACCCAATTCAGGGTCACTACCTGTACCAAATTCATCAATTAGAAAAAGTGTTTCACTGTCGCACTTCCGAAGGAAATAATTCATATTTTTCAATCGGTAGCTGTAAGTACTTAAGTGATTTTCAATGGATTGGTTGTCCCCAATATCGGTTAAAACATTATTGAATAAACACATTTCACTGCGTTCGTGAACCGGCACCAATAATCCACTTTGCAACATTACCTGCAACAAACCAACCGTTTTTAGAGTAATACTTTTACCACCAGCGTTGGGCCCGGAAATTACGATAATACGGTTCTCCTTGTGCAGTTCGATTGTTTGTGGATACGTTTTTACCCCTTTAGCTTTATTAGTGAGAAAAAGAAGAGGGTGGTAGGCGTCAATAATATTAAAATGTCTTTCCTCATTGATTTTAGGTAACAAAGCATCCATTTTATGGGCATACTTTGCTTTTGCTGAAACCGTATCGATTAGCGTTAAAAAATCTTGATAATCAATAAGTAAAGAGCGAAAAGGGCGTAAAAAGTTGGTAAGTTCCTTTAAAATCTTTTGAACTTCTTCCTTCTCCTCATATTCCAAGTTATTAAGGTCCCGATTATAATTGCGAGTTGCTTCGGGTTCTATATAAACGATACTTCCCGTTTTGGAATTACCCATTATGGAGCCGTTAACCCGTTTTCTGTACATGGCTTTTACTGCCAAAACCCTACGGTTATCAATTACGCTTTCCCGAATATCATCCAAAACTCCTGCGGATGAATACGTGCTCAGTGCACCTGCAAAACTTTGGTTAATTTTTGCCCGAACCTGATTAATTTCCTTACGCAATCTGTAAAGGGTTTCTGAAGCGTCGTCTTTAATTTCCCCAAAACGGTCGATGACACCATCTATTTTTTGCTGAATCTCTTTTGTGAATTCAATTTCCTGCGCAGTTTTATGAAGGGTAGGGTAGTACTCATGAAATTTTTTATAAAAAAGAATATGACTATTTGTAGTTGCCGAAATAGAAGCTATTCTTCTGAATCCTTCTATTTCGATAAGCGTGTTTTCAATCTTTAAAAGCTGTATTTCCTTAGAAATCGCATCAAAATAATGATTGGGAATGCTATTGTTGTTTTCAAAGGAAGACAAATATTCGTTGGTTTGATTCAAGGAATCAAAAAGAGCCTCTTTTTTTCGAAAAGGATTAATTTGCAAAGCACTTTCTTTACCTAATTCCGTATTGCAAAGTGCAGAAACTTGTTGCAGTACTTTGGAGAATTCAAGGTCTTGAAGTGTTTTTTGGTGTATTTTATTCATATAAATGTGCTCCCTGTGTTTTAAACGCTTGCAAATTTACATACTAATTCGGACTTTAAAACCTAGTGTCAAGTCAAACTTAAACCTACGGGCATTTCGGGATGTCTTTTTAGGCATCCCTGCATTGCAAAAAGACTTGCGTAGCTACGGCTATGCGCATTTTTTGCGCTTTGGCCTACCTAAAAACCCACGACCGTCCGCCCCGTCATTCAAGACTTGACTTGACACTTGTTCAAAATGAATGTAGTATTTTTACAAGTGTAAAGAAAATTTTTTAGCATGAACGTCAGCATAGCGCCCAGTTGGAAGGAAAAGTTATATACTGAATTTGAAAAACCTTACTTCACGGAATTGACCAATTTTGTAAAACAGGAATACAAAGAGCACACCTGTTATCCAGCGGGAAGTCAAATTTTTTCTGCTTTTGATTTTTGTTCGTTTCCCGATTTAAAAGTAGTGATAATTGGTCAAGACCCATATCACGGGCCGAATCAAGCGAACGGACTTTGTTTTTCGGTAAAAGATGGGATTCCACATCCGCCCTCATTAATTAATATTTTTAAAGAACAGGAAAAAGATGTTGGAAAGCCATACCCGAAAAGTGGTAATTTAGAATCTTGGGCATCCCAAGGTGTTTTATTGTTAAATGCTACACTAACGGTTAGGGCGCATCAAGCGGGGAGTCACCAAAATAAAGGCTGGGAAACATTCACGGATGCCGTTATAAAAACAATTTCCGAAGAAAAAAGAGATGTTGTTTTTCTGCTATGGGGCGGATTTGCCAAAAAGAAATCAAAATTAATAGATGCTACTAAACATCATATTTTAACTTCTGGTCATCCATCTCCTTTAAGTGCCAATCGCGGTTACTGGTTTGGCAACCAGCACTTCAGTAAATGTAATGAGATTTTAGTTTCAAAGGGTAAAGAGCCTATTATTTGGTAAAAAGTTGCTTATCCAATTAGCGGGAAACTATTTGTGAATAAGACAGTTTTTTCTCTATAATATTCAATTTCTCCAACTGGTCTTGAACATTTTTAACCGTAACAGGGGTTATATTTTCTTGACTCCATCGAGTAATGGAAAGCCACTCTTGAATATCCTTTATTTTTTGTTCGTATCTGTTGGCCAGCATCCGATCGATGCTGGGGATGTCTTTAAAGTCCGCCGTATAGGTATTTATAACTTCTAGAATATGAGTTATAATCGAGGCATTTTTTTGTAAAACTTCTTCTCTCACCGCGATAACAAAGCATGGCCATGGAGTAGGGCAGTCGTCTATTCTTCTAAAAATACCTTTGTCCACAATGGGTTTTGTTGTAAAATGTTCCCACATAAAATAATCAGCGGTGCCAGATGAGAGGGCTTCAATCGCCCCGTCCTTATTGTTGACTACTTCAAACGACAGGTCACTGTAATCCCAGCCATGATTATCGGCATTTACGTATGCCATTAGGTGACTACCGCTTCCGTAGCGCGAAATGGCTGCTTTTTTTCCTTTTAAGTCCTCAATTTTTTTAAATGAAGATTGTGTACTTACGTGTATTCCCCAATATAAGGGTGATTCAACAAATACCTGAACGATTTTAGAGGGGTTTCCGCCGACAATATCTTTAACGATTCCTTCCGTAAGAATAATGGCCATATCGGTTTCACCATCGCGAAGCATTTGGCACATTTTACCAGTTCCTTCAGGAACGTCTGTCCATTGCAAATCGATACCTCTGTCTTCGAAAGCACCATCGTCGATGGCGAGGTGCCAAGGAAGGTTAAAATGTTCTGGAACGCCAACAATTTTTAAGCTCTTCATTTAAATAAATTACATTAGATTGAAAAATCTCAATAGATACTTCAAAATTAATTAAATACTATGAAAAACTGGTAATTTTCTCTAAAGTATACTCAATAAGTTTTTGGGTAGCCGCTTCGGGATTTTGAGAGAAATTTTTATTGGGACGATTGGCAAGAATGCAATTCATGGAAACTGCTCGATGTCCCAGCAAAGCTGCCAATCCGTAAATTCCGGCGGTTTCCATTTCTAAATTTGTTATTTTCAATCCGTTAAAATTAAAAGATGCCAACTTATCGTTTAAATTAGGATCTTGAATGTCTAACCGGAGCTTTCTGCTTTGCGGCCCATAAAAACCTACGTTGGTGGCAGTAAAGCCTTTGTGGACTTTATCAGATAGTAATTTCACGCCCAATCCTTCATTGTATTTAACCACATAAGGCGTAGATTTTTCTTTGAACCATTCCGTATGCTCAACAATTGCCTTTTGAATTTCTGGATGCCGTACGTGTTCGCTTTTGTAGAAATGAAGCAAGCTATCAAATCCCACGGCGTATTCGCTCATCAAAAAATCATCCACTTTAATATCAGGTTGAAGCGAACCTGTGGTGCCGATTCTAACGATATCCAGACTCTTTAGGTCCTTTTTGATAGTTCGGGTTTCAAAATCTATGTTTACTAAGGCATCCAGTTCATTAAAAACAATATCGATATTATCGGTACCGATACCTGTGGAAATAACGGAAACTCGCTTGTTGTTCAACATTCCAGTATGAGTAACGAATTCACGTTTACCTTTTTTGAGTTCGATACTATCGAAGTAGCGGGAAACCATGGCTACGCGGTCTGGATCACCAACCGTAATTATGGTATCTGCAATATCTTCCGGCAATAAGTTTAAATGGTAAATGCTGCCGTCGGCATTTAATATAAATTCTGAACTAGGGATTTTTGTCATTCTAAAGCTTTAGTAATTGAGCTCCATCTTCTACAAATAAAAAAAAATATTTTGGAGTTCCTCCTAAATATTCTTGATCACTTCTAATGTTTGGATAGTAATTTTGGATGTTTTTAGCGACTTTAAGTCCGGTCTTGGTGAGTTTTGCAGGGTTGAAAGAGCGGAACAGAGGACGAAGGTTGTTGGCCATTTTATTGTATTGTATATCGCCAAAACCATAAACTCCTTGATCTTTTAACATTTTCACAATCATTTCTTCTTTGGTGGAAGGTTTATTTTGAATGGTTTTCTGAAGCATTTTATTCTCCAATTCATTCAATCCATTTTTCAAGCTTGGAAATCGGTGAAGATGGGATTCCATCGCTTTTGATAAATAAGATAGCTGCGAATCATTTTGATAAATGGCATTTTGTAAACGAATAGGGTTGTTTTCACAATACAGCTGCCAAATGAAATCGCCGTATTCAACATCATCTTTATTTAAAACGGCGCGATTATTATAGAGTTCTTTTAGTTTTTCTTTCGAGAGTTCTGATAATCCATATAGTTTTTCCGTATCGTCTTCTTTTCCAGAACAAACTAAAGAAATTTCAGCATGAGGCCTGTGTTTTTTTAACCAACTCAATACAGCAATCATATTAACTTGACAAAAAAGGTCGTATTCAAACCAAAGTACGATTTCTTCCTGATTTTTTTGATTGCAAAGGTTTCTGTACTCCTTTAAAGTTTTGTTGATAAAAGTATCTTTCGTTACTTTATATGCCCTATGCAGGTACTCATAACGCTGTTTCCAAAAAGATTCACTCCCAACCTCATTTATGGTTTTTCCCTCGCACAACATCTCTCTCCAAGTAATGATATCTCCGGAAATCTTTAGGTTTTTTAATACTGAAGTAAAATTGTCTCCGTTGGTAATATGTAGTGTTTTGGCCATGTAACTATAGGTTTGCTAATTAACTGGAAAACTTTAACCAAGCAAATGCATTCTACCCTAATTATGGCTTTAGTTTTGGGCAGAACCACATTTACTTTTCTTTCTACGGATAAAAGTATAAATTCTTAAATACAATACAATGCCCGAATGCGTTAAATATGTAACGTATTGATTATTAATATATTTTGAGTCGGGCATGTTTTTTTATTGAAATAAGTTTCAGTGTCCGTTTCTTGTTTCTAGGGTTTGTGGTTTAAAGTTTCTGTTTGATTAAAAGATTTAAAAATAAAGGAACAGGGAAGCTTGAAGTTTCCGATTACTGCTTAGAGCATAAAGCATATGGCTTATTGCAGTTAACAAATAACGATTTACGAAAATTGCTCTAAGCTTTACGCTATATGCTTGTAAAGTTTCCGAACTCCGCCTAAGACTTTTAGCATTTAGCTTATTGCTGCTTAGCTTAGTAAAAATGAACAACTGGCAACGATTAACGAACATAGTCCAAATTAATAGTTAACAATTAACCAGTTTACTATCCTCCAACCCGTTTTACCTTAAAGCCTTTATCTTTTAGAATTTCCATAATTTGAGAACGATAATCTCCTTGAATAATGATTTTTTCATCCTTAAATGAACCTCCAACACCTAAAGTAGTTTTTAGTTCTTTCGCTAGAATTTTAAAATCCTTAGAAGCACCGTTATATCCATCAATAATGGTAATAGGTTTCCCTTTTCGCTTTTCATATTTACACAAAAGCGGTTCATCTTGCAACCATACGGCATTCTCGTCTGGTTCTTGCTTCGGTTCTTCTTTAAATTCGTGTTCTGGAAATAAGTTTTTTAACTGGTCCTGTAAATCCATCGTTACGCTTTTATCAATCCAAGTTCAATGAGTCTTTCATGCAGAAATTCTCCGGCAGTAATATCTTCATATAATTTTGGATGATTTTCATCAACACAATTGTCTAAAACATCCAACGGCATGTCACTCACAGGGTGCATAAAGAATGGTACAGAATACCGGGAAGTACCCCAAAGCTCTTTAGGTGGATTGATAACTTGATGAATAGTGGATTTTAATCGGTTGTTGGTGTGCCTGGAAAGCATGTCTCCAACATTTATCATTAATTCATCAGGTTCGGCGATAGCGTCTATCCATTCACCTTCGTGATTTTGCACCTGTAAACCTCTTCCTTGCGCGCCCATTAAAAGGGTTATTAAGTTAATGTCTCCATGAGCCGCTGCGCGAACCGCATTTTTAGGTTCTTCTTTTATTGGAGGGTAGTGAATAGGACGTAAAATAGAATTCCCGTTTTTAATATACTTGTCGAAATACGTTTCTTCCAATCCTAAATGCAAAGCTAAGGCGCGAAGTACGTACTTAGCTGTTCTTTCAAGTTGCTTATAGGTTTCTTTGCCAACTTCATTAAACTTTGGTAATTCTTCCACTTGAACATTATCTGGATATTCCTTTTCCAATTTAGGATTGTCTTCCACATACTGGCCGAAATGCCAGAACTCTTTCAAATCGCCTTCTTTTCTTCCTTTTGCATGTTCTTTTCCGAAGGAAGTATAGCCACGCTGACCACCAATCCCTTCAATTTCATATTTATCTTTGGTCTCTTGAGGAAGGTCAAAAAACTTTTTTATTTCAGCATATAAATCATCAATCAATTTATCAGAAAGAAAATGTCCTTTTAAGGCCACAAAACCTATTTCTTCATACGCCTTTCCAATTTCATTTATAAACTTCTGCTTACGCGAAGGGTCTTCTGAAAGAAAGTCTGTTAAATCTACGCTTGGTACTTTATTCATGGTAAAATATTTTAAGCGGCTGAAGCCTTATTGTTGTTACAAATGTAGCGATTTATCAATCGATTTTATAATGATGGTATTTATAATTTTTCTACATTTGATAGAAATCCAACTAGCATGAACGAAACCTCTTCCACCTTGGCTTTTGAATACGATAACCGATTTATAAGCAATAATGTGCTTTTGGATTTGCATTACAACATGCTGAAATCCAGAATGATTGAAGAAAAGATGTTGGTGTTGCTTCGCCAAGGGAAAATATCGAAGTGGTTTAGTGGGATTGGGCAAGAAGCCATTGCCGTTGGCGTTACTACCGCTTTGCAGGCAGATGAATACATTTTGCCGATGCATCGAAATCTCGGGGTGTTTACAACCCGTAAAATACCACTTTCCCGTTTGTTTTCTCAATGGCAGGGAAAAGCGAGCGGATTTACGAAAGGGCGCGATAGAAGTTTTCATTTTGGAAGTCAAGAATACAAAATTGTGGGAATGATCTCGCATTTAGGTCCGCAATTAGGCGTAGCCGACGGGATTGCATTGGCCCATAAATTCAGAAAAGAAAAAAAAGTTACTGCCGTTTTTACTGGTGAAGGGGGTACCAGTGAAGGCGATTTTCACGAAGCCTTAAATATTGCATCCGTTTGGTCACTTCCAGTATTATTCTGCGTTGAAAATAATGGGTACGGACTCTCAACGCCTACTTCCGAACAGTATAATTGCAAGAATATAGCCGATAAAGGAATAGGTTACGGAATGGAATCCCATATTATTGAAGGCAATAACATTCTTGAAGTGTTTACTACCGTAAATGAAATTGCCAAAAGCGTTCGGGAAAATCCGCGTCCTGTGCTTTTGGAATTTAAAACCTTCCGCATGCGTGGACATGAAGAGGCGAGCGGGACCAAATATGTGCCCGATGCTTTAATGGACGACTGGAAACATAAGGACCCTGTATTAAATTACACCCAATTTCTGTTGGATGAACATATTTTGACTTCTGAAGAATATACCAACCAGCGAAACGAAATTCAATCTGAAATTGATGAGCATTTGCAAATTTCCTATGCTGAAAAAGCCATTTCTTCTAATGATAGTAATGAATTAAATGATGTTTTTAAACCTTTTGAAAATGAATTAGTTAATTCAGAAAAAAATAAAAATAATATCCGATTTATTGATGCTATTTCGCAAGGGTTGAAGCAAAGTTTAATAAAGCATGACAACCTCATAATTATGGGTCAGGATATTGCCGAATACGGAGGAGTCTTTAAAATTACGGAAGGCTTTGTGGAGGAATTTGGAAAGGAAAGAATTCGAAATACACCTATTTGCGAATCTGGTATTGTCGCTACGGCAATGGGACTTTCCATCAACGGAATGAAAGCTGTGGTAGAGATGCAGTTTGCCGATTTTGTTTCCAGCGGTTTTAATCCTATTGTAAATTACTTGGCAAAATCCCATTATCGATGGGGCCAACATGCCGATGTGGTAGTTAGAATGCCTTGTGGTGGAGGGGTAGGGGCTGGACCCTTTCACTCCCAAACCAACGAAGCCTGGTTTACCAAAACACCCGGTTTAAAAGTAGTGTACCCAGCTTTTCCAAGAGATGCTAAAGGGCTTTTAATTTCCGCCATTAACGACCCAAATCCTGTAATGTTCTTCGAGCATAAAGCTTTATACCGAACCATTTCTGAAGATGTCCCGGAGGATTATTATACCCTGCCTTTGGGAAAAGCAGCACTTATAAACGAAGGGAAAAACATTACTTTAATCACGTACGGCGCCGGAGTGCATTGGGCACTTGAAGTTTTAGGAAATATCCCCAAGGTTTCGATAGATTTAATAGACCTTAGGTCGCTCTGCCCATTGGATACAGAAACGATTTACAATTCCGTTAAAAAAACAGGAAAAGCACTTGTTTTACAGGAAGACACTTTGTTCGGAGGGATTGCCAGCGATATTTCGGCCTTAATTACCGAAAATTGCTTTGAATACTTGGATGCCCCAGTAAAACGAGTTGGAAGTTTAGAAACACCTATACCATTCTCCAAAAACCTTGAAAACCAGTATTTAGCTAAAAATAGACTGGAAAATGAATTGTTAAATTTATTTAACTACTAGGGTTGCTTTTAGTTTAAATATTTGTTAATTTAACAAGGGAATACTTAACCCACGAAGCTTTTTTATTACTTTAGAACTAATCAACGTTTAATTATAATCAAATAAAATCATGAAAAATAAGTTGTACATTTTATTGCTAACCGTGTCTGTAATACTGGGCTCTTGTGGGTTAAGTAAAGAAAATAAAGACAGTAGAAAGTCTCTAGACGGTACATGGCAACTCACTGACATAGATTATCAAAACAATGAAGGATACTTTAAATCGGTTTTGTTTAATGATGTTTCTGCAAAGTGTTTTGTGGGCAGCGAATGGTTCTTCCGCTCAAATAATAGTACGGGGTATTACAATATTTTAAAACCGGGAGAATGTGCACCGGGACAAAGAAATATTCGTTGGTCTATCCAAGATGATGCTAATGGAAATCCTACTAAGTTTCAATTTAAGTTTATAGATGAAAAGAAAAATGATATCGGTGGTGGATACGGTTATGTTTTTCAGATAAATTCACTTTCTCCGCAACAAATGGTTGTTTCAGCAGATGCAGCCGTAGGTTCAGAAACCGTAACTGTAGTTTATTCTTTTACCAAAACAGCCTCTTTGAGATAAGTTACAGAAAAGGATTGACGTTAAAATTATAAAAGACTAATTAACAGATCATAATAAATAATACGATGAAAAAAATAGTATATAAAAGTAGTTTGTTTTTTGCTTCAGCTCTAATGTTAGTGAGCTGTGAAGCCATTAAAAATTCGAATAATACCCAAAGAGGTACCGCAATTGGAGCAGGTTCTGGAGCGGCCATTGGTGGAATTATCGGTAATAATGTTGGTGACGGAAACAATTCGGTACTTGGAGCCATTATTGGTGCTGCAGTTGGTGGCGCCGTGGGGAACAGAATTGGTAACAAAATGGATAGAAATGCCGAAGCAATTGAAGAGGCAATTCCAGGCGCAGATGTAACACGAATTGGAGAAGGAATTAATGTAACGTTTGATGAAAATAGCGGTGTTAAATTCGCATTGAACTCTGCTGATATTTCTGCGGAAGGACAAGAAACACTTCGTAAAATGGCAGAAGTATTTGTTGAGTATGACGATACCAACATTTTAATTGAAGGACATACAGATAGTTCTGGTGCAGATAGTTACAATATGTCTTTGTCTGAAAAAAGAGCAAAATCCGTTCGTGATTTTCTTGCCGCTAACGGTGTTGCTAGTTCCAGAATGACTACGAAGTGGTATGGTGAGACCCAACCTAAATTTGATAATAATACTGAAGAAGGTCGTGTAAAGAATAGACGAGTAGAGCTTGGTATTGTTGCAAGTGAAGAAATGATTCAAGACGCTAAACAAGCAGAATAATCAAAAAATCATATAAATTGAAAGTCCGATATTTTTATCGGACTTTTTTTGTTTCAGGACTTTGTATTTAGATGCTTGTGGATAGCGTACTTATGTGAAGTGATTATTTTAGTTGTACGTACAACTAAAATTTACTAATTTTAATTTACTTGATTACCAGATGATTCCGGAATTGAGAAAGAGAATCTCGAATAAGATCAGTATTAAAAATCAGAAAAGGATATCACTTTTTTAGTTGCTTCTGTTAAACTAGTATTCTGAGGCATTAAGTACCGAATCTTGAAACAAACGAATAATGAATGTATTACTTTTCTTGACATTTTTATGGACTGCCGTTTCATCATCTGGAACTGTAATTAGTAGTGATAGAGATAGACCAAACATCATAGTCATCCTTGCAGACGACCTTGGCTACTCGGATATTGGTTGTTACGGTTCAGAAATAAAAACCCCAAATTTAGATAAACTAGCTTCGGAAGGAGTTAGGTTTAGTCAGCTTTATAACAATACAAGATGTTGCCCTTCAAGAGCAGCTTTACTCACAGGATTATACCCGCACCAGGTAGGTATCGGAGCAATGACCGATACAGATATTCCAATTCCGGAATATCAAGGCTTTTTTCGTGAAGATGTTAAGACTATTGCAGATATATTAAAAGAAATTGGCTATAAAACATTTATTTCTGGGAAATGGCATGTTGGTGAGAAAGAGGGGCATTGGCCCAAAGATCATGGATTTGATCAAAGCTTTGCCCTAATCAATGGCGCTTCTAGCTACTTCGATTTTAAACCTTACAGAAACGATCTTTGGCCTTTAGGTAATGAAATAAAAGTAGTTGCCGATAACAAGGTTGTAGATATGAATGAAAAAGATTTCTATGCCACAGATCTATACACAGATAAGGCTTTGGATATATTGGAAAAGCATAAAACAGACGAACCATTTTTCTTATATCTTTCTTACACAGCTCCCCACTGGCCGTTGCATGCACTTCCTGAGGATATTAAAAAGTATGAAGGTAGCTATGACGCTGGATGGGATGTAATAAGGGAAAGTAGATTTGAAAAATTAAAAGCATTAAACTTAATTGAAAGTAAAACCGTTTTATCCGGTAAAAATCTGGACACTCGTGATTGGAATGCCCTAAACGAGGAAGAAAGGAAATATGAAGCTAGGTTAATGGAGGTTTATGCGGCCATGATTGATAGGATGGATCAAAACATAGGAAAGTTGATAGATTACTTAAACACTAAAGAAGAATTGGATAATACGGTTATAATTTTTCTTTCCGACAATGGCGGTTGTTCCGCAGGGAATTTGGCAAATGGAAAGTATTCACACCCAAGATTAGACCCCAAAGCTGAACCAGGAAGCCCTTCATCATTTACGAGTTATGGTCCGTCATGGGCAAATGTTAGTAATACTCCATTTAGGGAGTTTAAATCTAATATACACGAAGGAGGAATTGCAACTCCGTTTATTCTTTGGTACCCTAAGGCGATTAATTCAGGTATAATCTCAAAAACGCCTAGTCATATTATTGATGTAGTACCAACCTTATTAGATATTTGTGGAGTAGATGAAAATGAAGCCACTCTAAACACTTTAGAAGGAACTAGCTTATTACCATTTGTAACTGGAAAAGAAACCAATTTTGAGAGGCCTTTGTATTTTGAGCATGAAGGAAATTGCGGAGTTATTTTAAAAGACTGGAAGGCTGTAAAAAATTATGGCAAGGATTGGGAACTGTACAATTTGTCAGTAGATAGAAGCGAAACAAATAATCTTGCCAGTGAAATGCCAAAGAAACTTAAAAAATTGGTAATTCGTTATAATGAATGGGCACGGGAAAACCGAGTACTGCCTTATGAAGATGTCAAAAAAGCAATCCCTTACCAGTTTTAGGATGATAAATTTAAAATCTTCATATTTTGGATTTCTTGCAATGAGCGCGATATTAGTGTCATGTGCTAAAAAGGATAGCGCTGCTCAGTTAAATGTAATTTATATCAGTATGGAAGACATGATGCCCTCGTTCGGGTGTTATGAAGATACCATTGCGTATACCCCAAATATTGATAAATTTTCCGAAGATGCTATAATATTTAAGGATGCTCATTGTCAGGTTGCGCTTTGCACGCCTTCAAGAACAAGTATACTTACAGGGATAAGACCTTCAACCAGTGGAATCGTAAAAATTGATGATGATTGGCAAAAAATGTTACCTCATGCCACCTCACT
The DNA here is from genome assembly GCF_023721415.1 of Galbibacter mesophilus. GTDB lineage: Bacteria > Bacteroidota > Bacteroidia > Flavobacteriales > Flavobacteriaceae > Galbibacter > Galbibacter mesophilus. The sequence goes on from NZ_JAMQVC010000002.1 coordinate 683,789, forward strand.
GCCAAGACACTTTAGGAATTCGGGATATCACACTGTAATTGCGGGTAAAATTCACGATTATAGAAGTGGGGAAACGGACGATGCGTACAGCAAAGTTTTTGATATTCATGGAATAGATGATAACGATTTAGCATTTAAAGCCATTGACAATGCAATCAATCAAAAGAAACCATTTTTTTTGGCATTGGGATATAGTCAAACCCATGATCCTTGGACTCCAGACCCAAAATCGGAAAGCCATTATTCTTTAAATCAATTTTCATCGAAAGACCGTCACCCTTACTACAAAGGTGAGTTATTGGATTCTACAGATATTAAAAATCTTCAGAAGAAATATTATGGAGAAATAACAGAGGTAGATAGTCTAATAGGTGAGATCTTGGCCAGAATAAAGCAACTTGAATTGCATAAAAACAGCGTAATACTTCTTGGAGCTATGGATCATGGATATAGTTTTGGAAATCATTCACATTGGGGGAAAGGCAATAATTACGACGATGAAACCCGTGTACCTTTACTCATCAGCACTCCAGGATGTAAAAATCTAGCTATAGAAGCTTTAATCGAGTTGGTCGATATTTATCCCACCCTGATTGAATTATGTGGATTACCTAATCCACCTCAAAGCTTAGAAGGAATAAGTTTTGTTCCGTTGTTGAGATCTAAAAACAAAGAATGGAAAAAAGCTGTGTTCACGCATAGAGCTTATAACAAAGATATTGTAGGAGTAAAAACTAAAAAATACACTTTTATTGATTTTGAAGGAGACAGCGTGGAGTTGTACAATAGGATTAGTGATGCATTAAATCGTAAAAATATTGCAAATGAATTTCCTGAAGTAGTTTCAGAAATGAAAATTCTAAAAGAAAAAGGTTGGCGAAATGCCATGCCGAAAGAAAACCAACCAAACTAATAAAATGAAAATAAGTTATCTTTTAATAACATGTATTTTAATTTTTGGGTCGTGTGACCTATCAAAACCAAATTCTCCGAAAGTTGAAAATAAAACAGAAGCTTTACAAGATTCTCTTGTAAAAGGTTGGAACACCTGGAACAATCCCAGTGTTCTGTCTTATGTTAAAATGCCGGACGGACTCAAACTTCAAATAAAAATGCGAAAAAAAGGGCATGGTCCTTATTGGCTTGGGGATGCTTATGTGGCTAATCCAAAATACAATTTTGCTGAAGTAATAAAGCCAAAGGAACATGCATATGATGGCAGTTATACGGCTTTACATCTTTCTTGGGAAGGAATGAACGCATCCATAGAAACGGCCGTTGATGGTGAGGACTTTGTTATGCTATATACACCGGATTCTATTCAAGAATCAGTTCATATTTTAGTATTAGAATCAGGTTATTTATGGAACAAACCAGGACTCTTACGTTTAGAGGAAGATATTATTGAAGCTTCGAGCGATGATAATAAAACGGTGATTCGGAATATTGGAACCGATACAAATATGCCTTTACCCATACCAACCCCGTACTTTTCGTTTGATTCTGACAATAAAATTGCCATATATACTGGAAAAGAGCGCTCAATTCAAGAAGTTGAGGCGATTATCCTTAACAAGAAAAACCAATTTAAGGAAAATACTAGTCAATATGGCGAACTCGCATCCGTTTATGAAGCTATTCAATCCGTAGTCGCTTGGAACCAGTTTTACGATGCCTTTAACGATAGAGGTATTTCATCTGTTAGTCGCATTTGGAATGAGGCCTGGGGAGGATACATCATTTTCGATTGGGACACCTATTTTATTGCATCAATTGCGGCAATTGATAATAAAAATTTAGCCTACAGCAATGTTTTTGCAATAACAAATAGTATAACAGATAGTGGGTTTATTCCAAACGTAGCTGCTACTTACAAAAAATCCAACGACCGCTCCCAGCCACCTGTGGGTGCAATGACGGTTAAAATGATTTACGATCAGTATAAAGAGAAGTGGTTTTTGGAAGAAGTATATGGAAACTTACTGGCGTGGAATAGGTGGTGGACAAACAACAGGGATAATAAAGGTTTCCTGTCATGGGGTTCAGATCCACACCCGCAAGGAATGCAGGGAAACACGATGAAAGCAGCGAAATGGGAATCTGGACTTGATAACTCTCCCATGTTTGATGAAATTGCCTTTAATGAAGAAACCCACATGATGGAACTTGCTTCCGTTGGGTTAATGAGCTTGTACATCGCAGACTGTAAATATTTGGCTGAAATAGCCTCGGTATTAGGAAAGCTTGAAGATAGAGAAGAATTATTGAATAGAGCCAAAATGTACTCCGATAAGCTCAATGAGTTATGGGATGATAACCTTGGCATTTACCGGGATAAGAATTTGATTACGGGAGAGTTCACAGAACATTTATCTCCTACACATTTTTACCCTTTGCTGGCAGGTGTCCCAACACAGGAACAAGCTACTCGAATGATTGAAGAACATTTTATGAACCCTGAAGAATTTTACGGTAAGTATATGATGGCTTCCATTGCTAAGAACAATGCCGCTTATCCAGATAACAGCTATTGGAGGGGTAGAATATGGGCACCAATGAACTATCTGGTTTACTTGGGATTAAGAAATTATGATTTGCCAGAAGCGAGAAAGATATTATCTGAGAAATCGAAAGAATTGTTGCTAAAGGAGTGGAACGATAAACGTCATATATACGAAAACTATAACGCAGAAATCGGTGTGGGGGATGATGTTCGCAATAGTGATCCATTCTATGCTTGGGGAGGACTCCTGGGATATATTCCATTGATTGAAGAAGGTTATGTAAAGATTGAAACCATCAAATAAGCAGTATTGACAAATTTATCTTTTTACAAAATGCAATTCCTGTTTAGGATCTAGAGTCTGTCTTAATTTAATTTTGAGAGCTGCTTGGGAATGACTAAATTTAAAGAGAGTGAGGTTAGTAGAAGTTAACCTTCCAAAATACGAACCTTGAAATTAGGTCAAACCTTAACTATCAAATTAGAATAATATGAAAATATTGAAAATCAGCTGCTGTTTACTTTGCATAATTTGCCTATCCGTAAGTTGCAAAACCGACACTAAAAAAGAAAAGAGTACTTCCAAAGATAAAATTGTAAGCAAACCTGAAAGCGAAACTGTTGAAGTGGAAATTAGCAGGGAAGAAATTATCTACAAAACAGATACAACTACAATGAAGGGGTATATCGCCTATAACTCTAAGGTGCAGGGTAAGCGACCGGGGATACTTGTTGTGCACCAATGGTGGGGACACAATGATTACAGTAGAAAACGAGCGGATATGCTTGCAGAATTGGGTTACGTTGCGTTGGCAGTAGATATGTATGGTGACGGAAAACAAGCAAAGCATCCCAAAGATGCTGGTAAGTTTGTGGGAATGGTAATGAAAAATATTGATGTGGGCGAAGCGAGGTTCGATGCCGCCATGAAAGCTTTAAAAGCGAATCCAAATGTAGATTCTGAAAAAATAGCCGCCATTGGATATTGCTTCGGCGGAAGCGTAGTATTGACAATGGCAAATATGGGGAAAGACTTAGATGCTGTAGCTGCATTCCACAGTGGTGTGCAACTTCCAGTAATGCCTTCGGAAGAAATTAAAGCTAAAATTTTAATTTGTAACGGCGCTGATGACCCACTTGTTTCTTTAGAGTCCATTGCAGCATATACCAAAGCTATGGATAGCGTAAATGCCGATTATGAATACATATCTTATGAAGATGCCGTTCACGCTTTTACCAGTAAGGAGGCGGATTCATTGGGTAAAAAATTTGACTTGCCACTGGCTTACAACCAAGAAGCTGATGAAAAATCTTGGGCAGAACTTCAGAAATTGTTGAAGGAAGTATTTTAATTTCAATAAAATTTGAATCCATAATAAATCCGAACTCACAAGGTTCGGATTTTTTTATGTTAAACAATCCTTAAACCCCCGTTAAAGTGCTTTAAAACATCTGTTTAGCTTCAAAAATTGTAGTACCTTTTAGGGAAATCAAATTACTAAACCAAAAAAATAATGAGTAAACCTTTAAACGTATCTCAAAAACTTATAAAACAGCATTTACTGGAGGGCGAAATGACGCCTGGAAGCGAAATCGGAATTAAAATAGACCAAGCTTTATTGCAAGATGCAACAGGTACGCTTGTTCAATTGGAATTGGAAGCAATGGGACTTGACAAAGCCAAAACCGAAGTGGCGGTACAATATGTAGATCATAACTTGTTGCAAACCGACTTTAAAAATGCAGACGATCATCTGTTTTTACATTCAGCGGCCCAAAAATTCGGACTGTGGTATAGTCGTCCAGGTAATGGGGTGAGTCACCCTGTTCATATGGAACGTTTTGGTAAACCTGGTAAAACACTTGTTGGTTCGGATAGTCATACGCCAGCAGCGGGATCACTTGGTATGTTGGCCATAGGAACCGGCGGATTGGATGTAGCAGCAGCCATCGCTGGTCAACCTTATTTTGTAAAAATGCCTCAAATTATGGGGGTAAAGCTTACGGGAAAATTGCCAGATTGGGTAAGTGCCAAGGATGTTATTTTGGAAATGCTCCGCAGATATGATGTGAAAGGTGGTGTCGGTAAAATTATTGAGTATTACGGAGAAGGATTAAAATATTTAAGTGCCATGGATAGGCACGTTATTGCCAATATGGGAGCTGAATTAGGTGCGACTACAACCGTTTTTCCAAGTGATGAAGAAACCAAAAGATTCTTAAAATCCCAAAAAAGGGAAGAAGATTGGATTGAATTAGTGGCTGATGAGGGTTGCGAATACGACTTAGAAGATGAAATTGTTCTCGACAATCTCGTTCCATTAATCGCCATGCCTACAAGTCCGGGGAATGTTGTTCCCGTAAGCGAAGTGGAGGGCAAGGAAATCAGTCAAGTTGTTATTGGTTCTTCTGCAAATCCAGGGTTACGTGATTTTTGGATTGCGGGTGCCATTGTAAAAGATAAAAGCATTAATCCAAATGTGTCCTTTGATATTAATCCAACTTCCAGACAGATTATTCAAAATATGATAGACAACCGAGCATTTGCCAATCTTATTAAAGCAGGTGCAAGATTTCACCAATCGGGTTGTATGGGCTGTATCGGTATGGGGCAAGCGCCCGCTAGTGGAACTATTAGTTTGCGTACCATGCCTAGAAACTTCCCGGATAGGTCGGGAACAAAAGATGACCAAGTCTATTTATGTAGTCCAGAAACAGCTGCAGCCTCGGCTCTAACAGGAAAAATTACCGATCCAAGAAGTCTGGAGAAGCTTTTTGATATGACTTATCCACAGTTCGAAGCTCCAGAAATTGAAATTATTAACACGGAAATGTTGGTAGCACCGCCAGAGGATGGAGCAGAATTGAGTTTGAAAAAAGGTCCTAACATTAAAACTTTACCACATATCGAACCTTTAAACGACCGCTATAAAATTCCAGTGGTTCTTAAAATGGGCGACAATGTCTCCACGGATGAAATTTTAAAGGCGGGTGCAGAAGTGTTGCCTTTCAGAAGTAATATTCCAGAAATCAGTAAGTTTTCTTATACAGTTATTGATGAAACTTTTTACGACCGCGCCATGGAAGCCAAAAAACAGTATGGTGGTCATATAGTGGTGGCTGGTGAAAATTATGCGCAGGGAAGTAGTAGGGAACACGCCGCTCTAGCGCCAAAATATTTGGGACAGATAGCGGTAATTGCTAAAAGCTACGCACGAATTGCTTGGCAGAATTTGGTGAACTTCGGAATTCTACCTCTTGAATTTGAGAATAATGAGGATTATGATAAAATAGAACAAGGAGCCGAGGTTACCTTTAAAAATTTAGTGGAGGATGTTAAAAATAACAATCCAATTAGGGTGTCGATTGCTAACAAGGGGAAAGAAGTTATAGTTAATACAAAACACTCTTTGAGTGAGCGACAAGTAAATTTACTGCTTAAAGGAGGAATTATTAACGATTTCAAAGAGAAACTAGCATCTTAAAAACAGACAGATATGACAGAATTAGAACAGTTACACTTAGATAAAATAGCAAAAACCAATCATGAGATTTATGCATTGCTTAAAATGCGATGGAGCCCAAGAGTTTTTAAGGAAGATAAAATTCCGGAAGATGAAGTAAAACAACTCTTTGAGGCTGCGCGTTGGGCACCAAGCTCTTTCAATAGACAGCCTTGGCGTTTTATTTATGCAGAAAAAGGAACCGACGCTTATGACAAAATAGTAGGTTGCTTAAGCGATTTTAATAAAAGCTGGGTAAAAAATGCTCCCTTGTTAATGATTACCGCATACAAAGAGAAAACGGAAGAAGGACAGGAGAATTTCCATGCTTTACACGATTTAGGACTGGCGGTTGGAAATATGTGCGTGCAAGCGCAATACATGAATATTGGTGTGCACCAAATGGCGGGAATCGATTGGGAGAAAGCACAGAAAGAGTTTAATGTTCCGGAAGGGTTTCATGTAACAACCGCCATCGCCTTTGGTTACTACGGTGGTGATTTTGAAAAATTGAATGAAGAATTACTCGAAATGGAAACCAAGGAAAGAGAGCGTGTACCACAGGAAGATTTTGCATTTAAAGATGGTTGGAAGAAATAGTTGTGGGTTTATAGTTAACCTGAATAGAAAGTCCCGAAAAAGTTATTTTCGGGATTTTTTTTGTTAGAGCTCAGTAGATAGTTACCTAATTTAGTATCATTAGATTGTCTGGCTGAGCGCAGTCGAAGCCTATTTTATAAATGAAAAGTCCTCGACTGCGCTCGAACTGACATCTATTCAATATTAAATATTTGGTAATATAGAACTAATGAAATAAATAGATAAGTATTTAACTACTCACCTCTATCTTTTGTTTTATATTTAGTGAACTGAAAAAGAGAATTCTATTGAACAATACCATTTATTAATTGATATTACTGTAAAAGAAAATGGATGATTTTTTGCTTTTAGCAAAGAAGAAAATTACAGCATAGCCTAAGCTACGGTTTTATTTTATGATGAAGGTAAAAGTAAAAAGACACATTTTATTCCAGTAATATTGATGAGTAAATGGTATAAACATTCCAATAATTTTGATGTTATCATCGTTGGTGGTGGTTTAGCGGGGCTAACGGCCGCTATTCATTTGTCCAAATTACAATATAGCGTTTTGGTTTTCGAGAAAAACAGCTATCCGCATCATAAAGTTTGCGGAGAATATGTTTCAAGGGAAGTAATTCCATATTTAGATACGCTGGACGTTTCATTCAATCAGTTTTCATTACCGTCGATTAATCAATTAAAAATTTCCACTGTAGATGGTAAACTTTTACAAACTAATTTACCTCTTGGCGGAATTGGAATTAGTAGATATGCTTTTGATAATTTATTTTATGAAAAAGCATCTGAAAACAATGCCCAATTCAAATTCGATTCAGTAAAAGATATCATTTTCAGCAACAATAAGTTTACAGTACATACAAAAGATGAAGAATTTTCTGCTGAAATAGTCATCGGGGCCTACGGCAAACGAGACCAGTTGGATAAACAATTGAAGCGGAAGTTTATCGATGAAAAATCGGGTTGGCTGGGAGTAAAAGCGCATTACCACTTGGAGGACTTCCCTAAAAACATGGTTGAATTACATAGTTTTAATGGTGGTTACGCAGGTTTGTCTAAAACAGAAACAGGAGCTGTAAATTGCTGCTATTTGGCTTCCTATAAAAGCTTTAAAAAAGAGAGAAATGTAGAAGCTTTTACTAAAAATACGGTAGCAAAAAACCCGTGTTTAAATGACTTTTTCAATAATTCCCACCCCATTTTTAAAGAACCAATGGCAATAGCACAAGTATCCTTTTCAGAAAAAAAAAGTGTTCATAATCACATTCTTATGTGTGGCGATACCGCTGGGTTAATTCATCCGCTTTGCGGGAATGGTATGGCCATGGCGATACATAGTGCTAAATTGGCTGCTGAAGAAATAGATAGTTATTTTAAGAATTCAGCACAGAGCAGGGCAGACTTAGAAAAATCCTATGAAAAAAGGTGGAACCGCTTATTTAAAAAACGATTATGGATGGGAAGACGATTGCAAAGTATCTTGCTAAACGACACGCTTTCAAAATCCGTAATGACATTGATAACCAAATCGCCGTGGTTACTCAATAAAATGATTTCAGCAACCCATGGAAAGCCGATTGTATGATATTTCATTTCCCAAATCGATGTGAAGATACCGAGTTGATGGACGATCCAAATCTTAATCCGGCGATGCTGGAGGAAGTCCTTAAAGATCTCGCAACAGTTAACAAGCTTTTAAATGGAAATAAAATTACCATAAAAGCCATTGAAAAAATTATCAGAGATAATCCAAATGAGCATTTTACGATTTTAGACATGGGCTGTGGAGACGGACAGTTACTTCGAGACATTTCTGTGTATTTCAGAAAAAAGCGAAGAAATTTTGCTTTAGTTGGCATTGATATAAGCGAAAAAGGCATTGAGATAGCTAAAGAGCGCTCTAAAGAATATCCTGAAATCAGTTTTCATTGTCAAGATATTTTAAATCTAACAACGAATGCTTTAGAATGCGATATTTTAGTGTGTTCGCTAACCATGCATCATTTTAAAGACCATGAAATACCTCTTTTCCTTGAGAAATTTGTTCATCTAGCTAAAATTGCGGTAATCATTAACGATTTAGAAAGAAGTAAGCTCGCATATTATCTTTTTAAATTCTTTAGTGCTATTTTTATAAAAACGAAAATTGCTAAAGAAGATGGTTTGGTATCCATAAAAAGTGGATTCACAAAAGACGATTTACACCATTTTTCTAATAATTTACCTCAAATATCACATTCCATTCAATGGAAATGGGCTTTTCGCTATTTGTGGGTACTGCAAAAAGCCAAATCAAAATAAGTTTATGAGTGAAGTAAGAATTACTGCCGTTGCCAAAGAATTACCGCCTTTTGAACGCAAAACGGAAGATATTATTCCTTTTGTGGAGCTTTGGTTAGGTAATCAAGATGAACGGTTTAGACGAAAAGTCATTAAAATTTTTGAAGGGGCCGCTGTGGATAAACGTTACGGAATTATGGATGTTGAAGAAGTGTTTACGGCTACTTCCTTTGAAGAAAAAAACAACATTTATATCCGTGAGGTGAAAAAATTGGGCACCAATGTGTTACAAAAAGCACTTGATAATGCTAACTGGGCTCCAGATTCGGTCGATTTTATAATTACTGTGAGTTGTACCGGAATTATGATTCCTTCGCTTGATGCGTATCTCATAAACGCCTTAGAAATGCGTCAGGACATCGTAAGACTTCCCGTTACCGAAATGGGCTGTGCTGCAGGTGTAAGCGGACTTATTTACGCGGCTAACTTTTTAAAATCTAATCCAGGAAAACGTGCCGCCGTGGTTGCAGTGGAGAGTCCAACAGCTACTTTTCAGCTCGATGATTTTTCCATGGCGAATATGGTTAGTGCGGCTATTTTTGGAGATGGAGCTTCCTGTGTGTTACTTTCTTCGGAAGAAAATACTGAAGGTCCAAAAATAATAGGAGAGGAGATGTACCATTTCAAAGATGCTACTCGCATGATGGGTTTTGATCTCACCAATGGCGGACTTAAAATGATATTAGACCCAGCGGTTCCCGCCACCATTGCCGAGCATTTTCCTAAAATTATTCACCCATTCTTGGAGAAACATAATTCTTCCATAGAAAAGGTTAATCACCTAATTTTTCATCCTGGAGGGAAAAAGATTGTTCAAACCGTAGAGGAACTGTTTGGAGAATTGGGCAAAAACATTGATGATACAAGAGAAGTTTTACGTCTTTACGGAAATATGAGCAGCGCAACCGTTTTGTATGTTTTGGAGCGCTTTATGGGCAAAGAAATTGGCAAAGGGGAGCAAGGACTTATTCTCAGTTTTGGCCCGGGGTTCTCTGCACAACGTGTTTTACTAGAATGGTAATTATGGATTCACAACAAAAAAACACGAAATATTGGGCGCTTATTTTAGGAGGAAGTAGTGGTTTGGGTTTGGCTTCTGCTAAAAAACTGGCGCTAGACGGTTATAATTTGCTAATAATTCATCGCGATAGGAGAACTGATATTTCCACGATTGAAGCGGAATTCGAAGCGATAAGAAACCTAAATGTTCAGCTAAAAACGTTCAATCTGGATGCAACGAATGCAGAAAAAAGAAATGAATTACTGAAAGATTTGAAGGATTTTGTTCAGAGAAAATCGATAAAGGTAGTTTTGAATAGCATCGCCAAAGGAAATTTAAAACCGATGCTTTCTGATAAAGAGAAATCACTGGGAAATCAAGATTTTCATCTAACCATTGATGCCATGGCGATTTGTATTTACGATTGGACTAAAGGTTTACTAGAAGCAGATTTACTTGCTGAAGATACCCGTGTGCTTTCTTTTACCAGTGAAGGCAATACCAAAGCTTGGAAAAATTACGGAGCTGTTTCTGCAGCTAAGGCAGCTTTAGAGGCTATTCATAGAAATATGGCTTTGGAATTCGCTGAAAAAGGAATTAAGTCCAATTGTATTCAAGCAGGCGTTACCGAAACCAATAGCTTCAAAATGATTCCTGGTAGCGATATTTTAAAGAAGAATGCTATTTCCAGAAATCCGAATGGCCGGTTAACGACTCCAGAAGATATTGCCAATGTAGTTTCGTTGCTGTGTAGAGATGAGGCAAAATGGATTACAGGAACTATTATAAAAGCCGATGGCGGTGAAAGTCTTCAATAAAAATTGGCGTTATGAATACTACTGAAAAAATCTTACAAAACCTGCCCTACGAAGAGCCATTTCTCTTTGTGGATGGTTTGCAGGAAGTTTCAGAAGAAAGAGTAGAAGGATTTTATACCTTTAAATCTGACTCCTATTTTTATAAAGGACATTTTAAAGGGAATCCAGTTACCCCCGGTGTAATATTAACAGAGTGTTGCGCTCAAATAGGATTGGTTTGTATGGGTTTATACACTTTTACTTTAAGTGACACTTTAATTAACAAAAATCAGATTGGTATAGGTTTGAGCAGCTCAGAAATGGAATTTTATACACCTGTTTATCCTGATGAAAAAGTTCGTGTGGTTTCTGAAAAAATATATTACCGGTTTCATAAATTAAAATGTAATGTAAAAATGTACAACAGTAAAAATGAGTTGGTTTGCAAAGGTACGATTGCTGGAATGATAAAGTCGTTGGATGATGGAAGATAGAGTTGTTATTACAGGTTTGGGAGTTTGCGCACCAAATGGTACCGGATTGAAGGAATTCACGGAATCTTTGGAAAAAGGTATCAGTGGTATTTCTTTTCAGCCAGATTTAGCCGATTTAAATTTTGGTTGTCAAATTGCGGGAAAACCCACCGTAGATAATGACTTACTAAAAAACTATTTTTCAGATTTACAGTTAAAAGACCTAAAAGCTAGTGGTTTGGTTTATGGTGTTATCGCAGGAATGGATGCTTGGAATGATGCCGGCCTAACCCGTGCTGAAAGGGAACAACCTGAATGGGACAATGGCGTTATGTTTGGTACTGGTGTATCGGGTGTGGATAAATTTAGGGATTCTGTTTATTTAATTGATGATAAAAACGTTCGCAGACTGGGTAGCACAACGGTTATTCAAACCATGGCGAGCGGAATTAGTGCTTATTTAGGTGGAATTTTAGGCGCTGGAAATCAGGTTACCACAAATTCTTCGGCATGTACAACCGGAACGGAAAGTATTTTGATGGCTTTTGAGCGTATTAAATATGGGAAAGCTAAACGTATATTGGCTGGAAGCACCTCCGATAGCGGTCCGTACGTTTGGGGCGGATTTGACGCTATGCGCATTTTGCCAAGAAAATATAACGACAATCCAACACAAGCTAGCAGACCAATGAGTGCTACTGCCGCAGGATTTGTACCAGGAAGTGGAGCAGGGGCGCTGGTGCTGGAATCCCTCGACAGTGCCCTGAAGCGTAATGCGCACATCTATGCAGAAGTTTTGGGCGGACATATAAATAGTGGCGGACAAACAGGCGAAGGAAGTATGACGGCGCCCAACAGTGAAGCCGTACAACGCTGCATAAAGCAGGCAATGAAAGATGCCAATGTGCAACCAACAGCAATCGATTCCATAAACGGCCACTTAACAGCCACCACAAAAGATTCCTTGGAAATTGAAAATTGGAGTAAAGCTTTGGAGCGGAAAGGTGTTGATTTTCCTTACGTAAACTCATTTAAAAGTTTGTTTGGGCATTGTTTATCGGCCGCTGGGAGTATTGAATGTATTGGCGCTGTATTACAATTTCAGGAAAACAAAATCTTTGGAAATATAAATTGTGAAGATATACATCCGTCCATTGCAAGCCTCATCGCTCAAAACAAAATACCTCAAAAGACGATTGATTTTGCCCCAGAAATCACAGCAAAAGCCAGTTTTGGATTTGGTGATGTTAATGCTTGTGTTATCTTTAAAAGATATAAAAAGTAAGCTATGAAATGCTATTAGCACATTTCAATTCACCCCTTGATTTAGTCAGTAGGGTATTCCATCTGACCAATAAGAACAATTAAACATGAACAGATGAATAAAGAACATTACGACAAACTAAAAGAAATAGTTAAAGTGTATTTGCCAGAAGACGTTTCGGTGGAAGCGATTACTGAAGAAAGTAATTTCACCCAAGAACTAAATATCAATTCTGCTAATTTGGTCGATATTATTTTAGATGTGGAAGATGAATTTGATATTATGCTTGAAAATGACGACATGAACGAAATGCAAACGGTAAAAGATGCCTTGAAAATCATCGAACAGAAACTTCAAGAAAAGGAAAATTGATTGTTTTTAGAAGACGGATGCTAGAGGTTTGCAATTTCTGGTTTTGTGTAATTAAGCGAATAACTAACAATGAAAACGTTGCCCTAAGCTCTATGCTCTATGCTGCATAGTGCATATGGCCTATAGCTTATAGCTGGTTTTTCTTCGACCAACATTGATAGATTAAAAAATTTAAGAATACAGGAACACGGAAGTGCTAAATTTCTAGTTCAATATTTCCTATAGCGTATAGTTTATTGCAGTTGAAAAATAAAGATTTACGATAGTTGCCCTAAGCCTTAAGCTCCACGCTTAGAAAGTTTCCGAACCCCGCTTAATGCATATGGCCTATAGCTTATGGCTGGTTTTTCATCGACCAACTTTGAACCTTTGAACCTCTGCCACTTAAAGCTTTTCCAGTCTTTTTTGCTCTCGAAAACGTTCAAAAACCCCAAGTGCATTTAGGTAGCAGATGATGATACCCTTTTTCCCATCGAGAATACCGAAACGGATGATGTAATGATTGAAAAACTTCCATGCCGGTCGGAAGTACTGTTTAAAAACATTCCATTTCTTTCCCTTCAGATAGGCCTCTTTTGCTTTTAACCGACCGTATCGAAGCATTTTACCTTTGTAGTCCTCATAATTTTTATAGCAGAAATGCAGTAGCTTTTCTTTTAATTTCCCTTCAGAACCATTTACTTGTAAAGTTTCATGTACTATCCGTTCATCTATAAACGCGCATTTACTTTTTCTGAATAAGCGGTAGACCTTGTCCGTTTGCCAACCGCTAAAATGCAGTCGTTCATTTTCAAACATAAAGGTTCGGTAATTCCAATAGGCGTCAAAAGCGTTCGGATTGTTAATGGTTTGTATAATTTCTTTCTGAAGGGCAGGCGTAACGCGTTCATCAGCATCGAAAAAATAGACCCAATCGTTCTTGGCAAGACTAAGCGCGTACGATTTCTGTTGGGTGAAGTTTTCAAACGGATGCTGAACAGCGCTTACATCAGGATGATTATTGAGAAACTCCCAAGTTCCATCGGTACTAAAAGAGTCCACTACAATAATTTCATCAGCAAAAAGGACACTTTTAATGCAATCTTCAATATAGTCAATTTCGTTATATGCAATAACAACGACCGATAATTTTTGGGATGTACTCAATGCTGAAAATTTAATGAATGCTTTCCAGTAAACACCTGTTTTCTTTTGAAACAGTTAAAAAGCATCAATTGAAACCGTAAAGATATTGCCTATCTTCAGAATAAAAAAGGAAAATTAAGGGAAGGAAAAAAGAATGTCATGCTAAATCTTCATAAAAGAATATTCAGCATGACATTAAAATATTAATAATTATTACAATTAAACGGCTACATCGTATTCACGAAGCGCATCGTTTAAAGACGTTTTTTTGTTGGTACTTTCTTTTCTTTTACCAATAATAAGCGCACAAGGCACATTATATTCACCCGCTGCAAATTTCTTGGTGTAGCTACCTGGAATCACAACCGATCTTGCAGGAACATATCCCTTCATTTCCACAGGTTCGTCTCCCGTAACATCGATAATTTTGGTAGAAGCCGTAAGCACAACATTAGCACCCAATACAGCCTCTTTTTCAACTCGCACACCTTCTACTACAATACATCTAGAACCGATAAATGCATTGTCCTCAATGATGACTGGAGCAGCTTGTAACGGCTCTAAAACACCACCAATACCAACGCCACCACTTAAATGCACGTTTTTACCAATTTGAGCACAACTTCCTACGGTTGCCCAAGTATCTACCATGGTCCCTTCGTCTACATAAGCACCAATATTTACATAACTAGGCATTAAAATAGTTCCTGAAGAAATATAAGCACCATGACGCGCAACAGCGTGAGGAACTACGCGTATACCTTTTGCAGCATAATCTCTTTTAAGCGGAATTTTATCATGAAACTCCAACGGACCAGCTTCAATGGTTTCCATTTTTTGAATCGGGAAATAGAGTACAACGGCCTTTTTAACCCATTCGTTTACTTGCCAACCGTTTTCAGTAGGTTCTGCAACACGTAATGTTCCTTCATCCAACATGGAAACAACTTCCCGAATGGTTTTAACAGTGTTTTCCTCTTTTAACAATTCCCTGTTTTCCCAGGCATTTTCTATGATTGTACGTACCTCGTTCATTTAAATAAAATTTTGTTACAAATATAAAACGGTTCCCCAAACTAACCTACCTTATTTACATCTATAACATTTTATAACATTTTGTTGGAATTATTTTCATGAATACGCGATTGGAACCGTGGAAACCATTCTAAAAAGCTATTTTTGTAAAAAAATTGGTATGGGAAGAATATTGGCTATAGATTTTGGCGGAAAGAGAACGGGAATTGCGGTAACCGATGAACTTCAAATAATCGCTTCGGGATTAACAACGGTCCCCACGGAAGAACTGATTTCTTTTCTGAAGGATTACACTACTAAAGAAAATGTAGAATTGATACTTGTAGGACAGCCAAAAAGATTGAACAATGAATTTTCTGATGTTGAGCAGGAAATACTCAAGTTTATAGGGGTTTTAGAAAAAGAAATTCCAAATATTCCCATTAAAAGGGTAGATGAGCGATTTACTTCTAAAATTGCTTTCCAAAGCATGATAGACAGCGGTGTTAAAAAGAAAAGGCGTAGAAGCAAGGAATTGTTGGACGAGGTGAGCGCCACTGTGATTTTGCAATCCTATTTATATAATCAGCAGTAATATTTCCCAATTAAAACACAATAGTTTAAGAAAATCTATAAACTGTTATTAAAATAGCAAAGAAAAATGAAAGCGTATCGATTTTTTTTTAACTTTGTGTTTGACAGTTAGTTTATTAGACCTAACAATCTTCTTATTTATTAACGTAAAATTTAAAGTGAATGAAATGAGAATTACCCTTATCTTATGCTTATTAATGCAATTTGTTTTCGCAAGAGCAGGAAACGAACAAAAGTTTATTGTGCCCCACACAGAATCTTTACACGCGAACCATTTCAATTCTAATTTAACTTCCTGGAGTCTGGAAAGCATGCTTATGCTTTATCCACAAAGCGGTCTTGAAGACGATTCTATTAAAGTTTATCCAAATCCGGTGAACCGAAAGGATATGCTTAATATTTCAATGACCGATCCTGGAAAAAAACGTTTAGCTTTTTACGACATTACCGGTAAAATGGTAAAAGTTATAGAAACAGAACGAACTTCTTTTTCGTTTAGTGTACAGGATTTAGGAACGGGTGTTTACATTTTAAATGTAAGTGCTGCAAAATTTCAAACAACTAAAAAGGTGATTGTTAAGTAAAACAGTCACCTTGGTTTTTCTGAATTATCAATATTTTCTTTTCGCTTTCTACTTTATTGGAATTACTTTGTACTTTTGCAACCTCAATTTTAATAATTATGATATTACCTATAGTTGCATACGGTGATCCCGTTTTAAGAAAGGTAGCCAAAGATATTCCAAAAGATTACCCTAAGCTGGACGAGCTTTTAGAAAACATGTTTGAGACCATGTACAATGCCTATGGGGTAGGTTTAGCTGCACCCCAAGTTGGTTTGCCCATTCGCTTATTTGTAATCGATGCTTCTGCCTTTGCAGATGATGAAGATTTATCTGAGGAAGAAAGAGAGATGCTAAAAAACTTTAAAAAGGTTTTTATCAATCCTACAATCATTGAGGAGACTGGTAAAGAATGGACCTTTAATGAAGGCTGTTTAAGCATACCCGATATCCGTGAAGATATTTCCAGGAATGAAACCATTAAAATTGAATACTTAGATGCCGATCTAAAACTACATACTGAAGAGTTCAGTGGATTGGCAGCAAGGGTTATTCAGCATGAATATGACCACATTGAAGGTGTTTTGTTTACAGACAAGCTTTCTAGTCTAAAGAAAAGATTGCTGAAAGGTAAACTGAGTAACATTTCAAAAGGAAAAATAAAAGTAGATTATAAAATGCGTTTTCCAGATGCTAAAAAAGCACGTTAAACGTTTTGAATATACAATCAAAGCAAAGATATTTGCGTTCTCAAAAAAATAATTGTTTATGGGCTTAGATAAAATATTGGCCATTTCGGGAAAACCGGGACTTTATGAATTAAAAGCACAAACCCGATCTGGTTTTGTGGCACAATCTTTAATCGATGGTAAAAAAATAAGCGTTGGTTTACGTAATAATGTAAGCTTGCTTTCAGAAATTGCTATTTATACCTTGTCGGAAGAAGTTCCGCTTCGTGAGGTTTTCAATAAAATAAAAGAGAAGGAAAACGGTGGAAAAACTTCAGTAGGTCATAAAGAACCTAAAATAAAACTGGAGGAGTATTTCTTTGAAGTACTACCAGATTATGATGAAGACAGAGTATATGCCAGCGACATTAAAAAAGTGATTCAATGGTACAACCTTTTGGTAGATAAAGGGATTACGGATTTCGACTCTGCAGAAAATAAAGAAGAGGGAGAGGCTGAAGAAGCTTCAGAATAGTCTTATTCACACTCCATGTTAATAAAAAAGGAAGCCTGTTTGTAAAAACAGGCTTCCTTTTTTAGTAAATTTAAATACTAAGAAGAGTAGGGCAAAACACCTAATTATATCCATAGGTTTGGAGACTTACGCTTTTTACCCTCTCAAAAGTCGATTTAAAAAACCGCATCCAAATGATTCGTTATACTGCCAAAAGTAATTTACTTGCGCTCAAAGAAATTATTTCTAAATTATCCCTTGAACAGTTTAAGGAACCCATTTTGGTGCTAAACCATTCCTCGATTGGGATGCATGTAAGGCATGTTTTGGAATTTTACCAATGCCTATTTAATGCGGTTTCAAAAGAAGTATTGAATTATGATGATAGATTACGCAACAAGCAAATAGAAACCGATTTGTCGTATTGTTTGACTATTTTGGACGAAATTCTTTTAAAGATTGATGGAGCGGACGAAAATTCGGTTTTTACACTTTTTGCAAATTATGCCATAGATGGGGAGAGAGCTCCAGAAGAAGTGCAAACAACCATGAAAAGGGAGCTTATTTATAACATTGAACACACCGTACACCATTTGGCAATTATAAAAATTGGGGTCAAGGCATTGGATCCTTCAATAGAATTTAATGAAAATATTGGGGTAGCAGCCTCCACCTTACGATTTAAAAAAGCATGTGCACAGTAAGTTTTATACCTAAAAATGATGGATTTTATCTGACTTCCAATAGGGATGAAGATCCGCTTCGCGAAACCTTACCACCTCAAAAGACTACTTTAAAGAATGGCGTTACATTAGAAGCTCCCATTGATAAAGAAAAAAGGGGAAGCTGGATTGCTACCGATAATCAAGGGAAGGTGGCCTGTATTTTAAACGGTGGCTTTGAATTGCACGAAAGGCAACTTCCATACGCAAAAAGTCGTGGAGCTTTTGTATTTGAAGCTTTTGAATATGATACTTTTCTAGATTTCATGGATGGGGTAAACTTAAACAACATTGAGCCCTTTACTTTAATTTTAGTGGACTCTTTTTTACAGGTATTGGTTTGGGATGGTAAAAAAAAGCATATTCAGCTATTGAGTAAAGAAATTCCACATTTATGGTCGTCATCAACGCTTTACAGTCCCGAGATTCATGAAAGAAAGCTTGAAATATTTGATGAGTTTCTTCAAAAGGGAAAAGTTACGGCTGAATCTATTTTAGCATTGCACGGAATTGATGGTGATGATGAATTTGTATTAAATCTTCCGTATGTAAAAACGGTAAGTACAACCCAAGTAATCGTGAATTCAGAAAAAGCAGAGCTTACTTATTTTGATAGAAACTTGGCCGAAATAGCATCCGATACAAGTAAACAACCTTGAAACGGGCACACGAGAAATTATAGATTAAAAAGAATATTTCGACGCTTGCCTGACGGCAGTCAGCTTATAAATCACACTTAGTAAGCAAAAGGAACTCTTGATGAAATGGAAACGTTGGCGCATAAAAATGACTTCTTGGGAATATTGGCCCATGTGGGTGTTATATGTTCCCGTGGTGTTTCAGCATTTCTACCTGGCTTTAAAGGCTAAAAGTCTCTTTTTTTTCCTAAAAGTAAATCCCGCCATAAAAGAAGGTTTTATTTTAAGTGATGAAAAATACACTTCTCTCAAATTGGTTCCTGAAGAAAACAGACCAAAAACGATTTTAATTGAAAAAGGAAAGTCGCTGAGTGATATTTCTGATGCTTTAAAAAAAAATGCAATAGAGTTTCCTATAATTGTGAAACCCAATATAGGTTTCCGCGGAGTTTTGGTAAAGCTTTGTGAAAAAGTGGATGATTTAAAGGGTATTGACTTCAACAAAACATCCTATATCATTCAAGAGTATATAGATTTTCCGGTGGAAGTTGGAGTTTTCTATTACCGTTTTCCAAATTCGCTGTCGGGTTTCATTCCTTCCATTACGCTAAAAGAATTTTTATCCATTACCGGTGACGGTATTTCTACTTTTTCTGAATTAATAGAGCAGAAGCCCCGAGCATTTCTTCAATATGATAAATTAAAAAATACATTTTTTGATACATGGGATAAAGTGATTCCTAAAGGAGAGATTATTAAACTGGAAAACATAGGAAATCACAATCGCGGTACTAAATTTATTAATGGGAATCATATAATTGACGAAGCACTACTCAAAGTATTTGATGAGCTTAGTTTTAAAATGAAAGGTTTTTATTTCGGCAGGTTTGATATAAGAACAAGCTCCATCGCTGATTTGAAAAAAGGAAAGAACTTTAAAATTCTGGAAGTGAACGGAGTGGGTGCTGAGGCAACACATATTTATGACCCCAATTATCGTCTTTTGGATGCATGGCGCGAAACTCTTTTTCTATGGCGGATAGCCTTTAACATAGCTATGGAAAACAAGCAAAAAGGAGAGCAATTTCCTGTTTTTTCTGATGCGAAAAAGCGTTATTTGCAATATAAAAATTACAAAAAAGTAGCCCTAAGCTAGAAATCCCTCAAATCGCTATACAAATTTAAAAATGACTGGAATGAATTCAAGACAAGAGCAACTTCAGGCAGTAGACAGGTTATTGACTATCATGGATGAATTGCGCGAACAATGTCCATGGGATAAAAAACAAACCTTACAAAGCCTTCGCCATCTTACTATTGAAGAAACGTACGAGTTGGGAGATGCTATTTTGGACAATGATTTGGAGGAGGTAAAAAAAGAATTGGGCGATTTGCTGTTGCACATTGTTTTCTATGCCAAAATAGGAAGCGAAACAAACGATTTTGATATCGCAGATGTAGCCAATGGAATTTGCGAAAAACTGATTTCAAGGCATCCACATATTTATAGCGATGTAAAGGTAGAAAATGAAGAGGACGTAAAGAGAAATTGGGAAAGCCTTAAGCTTAAAGAGGGCAAGAAAAGTGTTTTGGAAGGCGTGCCCAAAAGTTTACCAGCCTTAGTGAAGGCAAGCAGAATACAAGACAAAGTAGCCGGTGTTGGTTTTGATTGGGAAGAGCCACAACAGGTTTTTGAAAAATTACAGGAAGAATTGGGGGAGTTGCAAGAAGAAGTTAACAAAGATGATAAAGATAAAATTGAAGCCGAATTTGGTGATGTGCTATTTTCAATGATTAATTATGCTCGGTTTTTAAAAATCAATCCTGAGGATGCTTTGGAACGAACCAATAAAAAGTTCATAAAACGATTTCAATATTTGGAAAGCAAATCCAAAGAATTTGGGAAAAGCCTTGAGGATATGACACTTACCGAAATGGACGTTTTTTGGGAAGAAGCCAAGCGTATTTCATGAAACCGAATAAAAGGGTATTTTAACGAATATTAATGAATTTAGCTCGAAATTTGTTTTTTATTTAAGAAATGTTTTATATTTGGCACTGAACTAATTTAAAAAACGAACGCCTATACCATAAAATTACTTTTAAACTAATAATGAATTAACAATGAGTTGCCACTGGCAACCCTAATTTGTATTAAAAGTAATTGTATGGAGCAAACACTTCACGACGGTGCCCTTGTAGCACAGTATATAAAAGGCGACGAACAATCTCTCGAAATATTGATAAATAGGCATTCTCAGCGTATTTATAGCTTTATATTTTCAAAGGTTTACGACAAAGATGTTACGGAAGATATCTTTCAAGATACATTCATCAAAGTAATAAAAACTTTAAAAAGAGGTAATTACAACGAAGAAGGAAAGTTTTTACCTTGGGTAATGCGTATTTCCCATAACCTGGTCATAGATTATTTCAGAAAAAACTCAAGAATGCCAAAATTTGAAGGCAGCGACGATTTCAATATCTTTTCTGTTCTTGGCGATTCTGCTTTAAATGCTGAAAAACAAATCATTAAAGACCAAGTAGAAACCGACGTTAAAAGACTAATAGACGAATTACCGGAAGACCAAAGGGAAGTATTGGTAATGCGGCTTTATAAGGATATGAGTTTTAAGGAAATTGCAGAACAAACAAATGTGAGTATAAATACAGCTTTGGGTAGAATGCGTTACGCAATAATCAATTTAAGGAAGATGGTAGAAAAGAATAATATTGTTTTAACTAATTGATACAATATAAAGATGATAGCTCCGTTATTAAATTATTAATAATAAAATTTGGGGCATGCAAAAACTTTACTCTTTTCAGAAATCAAAATCCGATACGTTAAAACCCAAAGAATCAACTATTGAATTTTTACTTAGTTATTCTAAGGCTTTAAGTGTTATGAAGTACAAAAAGTTGGAATTTGACACCTTGTTAAACTAAACTTTTTCTAAAAAGACCTGTTGTTCATCAACGGGTCTTTTTTGTTTTAGCCGCGTTGTAATCTTTTATAACCGACTTCCTCCCGATAGTTTTGGTAATAATGTCCTTTTCAAGATTCCAGCCTCTTGCGGGCGAATACTCCCGTGCGTAATAAATTATTTGAAGATGGAGCTTGTTCCATAATTCTTTTTTGAACAAGCGTTTGGCATCTTTTTCTGTTTGGGTTACATTCTTACCGTTGGAAAGTCCCCAGCGGTACATCAATCGGTGAATATGTGTATCTACAGGAAAAGCAGGTATGCCAAAAGCTTGGGATATCACCACGCTAGCTGTTTTGTGACCAACACCGGGCAATGCTTCCAATGCTTCCATATCCGCAGGAACTTCACCGTTGTACTTTTCAATTAAAATTTGCGATAGTCCGTGGATGCCTTTGGATTTCATAGGTGATAAACCGACTGGCTTAATGATTTCCCGTATTTCTTCCACAGATAATTTCACCATTTGGTAGGGATTTATAGCCCTATCAAAAAGTAATGGAGTTATTTGATTAACTCTTGCGTCGGTACTTTGAGCGGACATTAAAACGGCTATTAAAAGGGTATAGGGATCGGTATGGTCAAGGGGAATGGGAACGGTTGGGTATAACTCTTCCAAAGTATTCACCACAAAATCAACCTTTTCTGCTTTGGTCATTTTTACGTAATTTTAAACAAAAATAACGGAACAAAGTTCAAATAAAAAATATGTTTATGAAGACATTGAAAGCAGGAGATAAAGTACCGGATTTTACAGTAAAAGATCAAGATGGAAACGATGTTTCCCTATCCGATTATAAAGGAAAGAAACTAGTGGTATTTTTCTATCCAAAGGCCAGTACACCGGGTTGTACCGCCGAAGCATGCAATTTAAGGGATAATTACAAAGCCCTTCAGGAAGAGGGTTACAGTTTGTTGGGCGTTAGTGCAGATTCTCAAAAAAGACAAACCAATTTTAAGAACAAGTATGAGTTTCCATTTCCTTTATTGGCAGATGAAGAAAAGGAAGTCATTAATGCTTTTGGCGTTTGGGGACCTAAGAAATTTATGGGTCGCGAATATGACGGGATTCACCGTATGACTTTTATTGTAAATGAAGAAGGGGTAGTGGAGCGCGTAATTGAAAAGGTAAAAACAAAAGATCACGCCGCCCAAATATTGGATGCGTAGATTTTGATAATAAGAAAAATGCGAGCATTCTTTTAAAGGAAGTTCGCATTTTTTGTGCTTTTAGAATCCCATGCTTTTATAAGTTAAATCGTTTATAGAGACGAAATAATAAATTCAATCGGCTAACTTAAAATGTCATAATAAATGAACTTGGTAAAATTTAGTAAAGATTTAGGAAACTTGAAGCCTAATAGAAAATTACTTTTAAGAAGAGGGTATAGTGATGAAATGATTGATAAATTATATATTCAAGAGTATCAAATAGAAGATAAAATTTTAAATTCAAAGGCCTTAAATCACTACAAATCTATAGAAGCACGAGATTTCATCGAACTATTTAATTTAGAAAGGTTTAGAATAAGGAACATAAGTTTTCCGAAGAAATTGGAATATGTAGAGAAGTATCTAAAAGTAGGGGAATTTGATGGCGGTTATTTGGGGTTAGATGAAATAACCGGAATGATTTACATAATATATTCTGATAACTTAAATTGTGTAAATGAAATCTTTTCCACAAAAGACTCAGAATATTTTGACATTTTATTGATAATCGCAGAATATTCTAAGAATGTTTCCGAAGGTAAAATCAATGCCTTTGATGAGAATGCTAAAAACAAATTTATTGAAAAATGTTATTCAGTTTGTCCATCAGGATCATATGAGATATTCTTATGATTTTCTTATTAAAAGTTTGAAATATATGGTATCCTCCAGCAAGTGATATCTTCCTATCTGCGCACAATCAAAATGAGTAAAACCAAAAACACACGAGACTTTTCAATAGTTCAAAATTAAAACTTATAAATACACTAGAAATCCCAAGCAGGAAGTTTCAATTCTTCCTAGGCATTTAAAAAATCATCAATAGCCTTTCGCATTGGAATAGAAGGTTGGGCACCGATTTTTTGAACGGAAAGGGCAGAGGCTGCTGTTGCAAAACGAATGGCATCTTCAATACGCTTGTTCTCGGTAAGGGCAACGGCAAAACTTCCGCAGAAAACGTCTCCAGCGGCAGTGGTGTCTTCTGCAATTACTTTAAAAGCCGGAATAAAATGGGTTTCATCGTTTAAATTATAAACAACTCCCTGCGCTCCAAGCGTTACAATAACTATTTTTGGTCCAAGCAAAGCTAATTCTTGGCAAGCCTTTTTAGCCGAGTCTATTGTGTTAACCTTTTTTCCTGTAATAAAGCTCGCTTCCGATTCATTGACCACGAAAAATTTAACCTTTTGTAAAATTGATGTATCAAACGGTTGGGCCGGCGCCATGTTCCACAGTATGGGAATATCTTTTTCTTCAGCAATAGAAAGAATGTATTCAATAGTTTTTAAAGGGATTTCGAATTGTAGCAGTATAATATCTGCAGAAGAAATGGCAGATAAGGATTTGTCTATTAAATCTGGGGTAAGCATGTAATTGGCACCAGGCGCTACGGATAAATAATTTTTGCCATCATCGCCAATCATCACTAGTGCGTGTCCGCTTGCGACGTTGTCACATTTATAAATAAAATTGGTGTTGATTCCATCTTCCTCAAAATTATTAATCATTTTAGGGTGATATGGGTCTATTTTTCCTACGCAATTTACAAAAGTAACCTTTCCCCCCGCACGGGCAGCAGCCACCGCTTGATTAGCACCTTTTCCTCCAAATACCTGTTGAAAAGTAGCATTTGTAATAGTTTCTCCTTCCGAAGGTAACGTATGCATCTTCATAATCATATCCACATTGGAACTTCCTATAACTACAATGTTTCCATCCATTTTTAAATAATTCTAGCTAAAATGATTAGTATTAGTCCGATTATAAAAAAACCGAACATTGCTGTTAGCCACGGAGCGGTTTTCTTCTTCGCCGTTGCAAATTCTTTCCAAATAAATACACCCCACGCCGCAGAAATCATGGTGGCTCCTTGACCGAGACCGTAGGAAATAGCATAACCCGCTTTTTCGGAAGCAATTAAACTAAATTCCATAGCGGTACACCAAATTAATCCACCTAAAATACCCATAATATGCGTTTTAAGGGAAGCGGTGGAGAAATATTGTTTATAGGAAACTGGTTCCCCCACAAGCGGCTTATACATAAACCAGCTATTAAATACAAAGTTGGAAATAAAGATACCCAATGTGAAAATGAACATGGCGGTGTACGGAGTTAACAAACCTATTTCTGGGGCTTTGAAATCGCTAATCATAGCATCTGCCACAAAGCGGTAGAAAAACCCCATTAAAATTCCGGACAGAATTGAAATGATAATACCTTTTTTCTTGTTGCCATGAGAGGTTTTGGGAAGTTTTGTATAGGCCTTTGCATTGAATAAAATAGCGAGCACTACAAGAAGCAATCCTAAAAATAAGAGATAAGGGTTTCCTAGGGGATCAGCCATGTAATTAACAACGACGCCAATAACCAAAGCTAAACCAACGGCTATTGGAAATGCCACGGCCATACCCGCTATGGCGGTAGCAGCCACGATTAATAGGTTGGATAAGTTAAAAATGACACCTCCCAGAAATGCCGCCAAAAGGGCTTCGGGGTTTGCAAGGGTTAAATCGGTAATAAAGTCCCTGCCATTCTCCCCGTTACTTCCCAAAGTAATGCCGAACAAAAGCGAAGTTATTACCAAACCAATGGAATAATCCCAATAATAAAGGGAAAAAGACCAATTTTTCGGTGTAAGTTTAAGTGTGTTTATCCAAGAACCCCAGCCAATCATTGTGATAATACAAAATAAAACGGCCGCGGAGTAAGAGTCTACAATATACATGGCAAGTATTTACGTTTTTGATAAGAATTAGTTCTTATATTTCTTTTCTGCTTCTTTCATAATGGTTTCCGTAGCTGTGGCTCCCACACGGTTGGCACCTGCTTCTTTGGCCTTTAACAATTGTTCCAAAGTACGTATACCGCCAGAAGCTTTAACTTTTACATTAGGACCGATGGCATTTTTCATCAACTGCAAATGGGGAATGGTGGCACCGATATAATTATAATTCCCATCGCTATTTTTGCTGAAACCAAATCCGGTAGAGGTTTTAACATAATCTACCTTAGCCTCGGTACAAATTTCACAGAGTTTTTTCAATGTTTTTTCTTCGGAAATATAATCGGTTTCGAAGATAACCTTAATAGTAGCGTTGTTTTTATGGCAAGCCTCGGTTATTGATGATATTTCCTTTTCTACATATGCCCAATCTCCTTCCAGTGCTTTGGCAATATTGATCACCATATCCACTTCTTCAGCTCCGTCCTTACATACATTTTCCGTTTCAAAAACTTTGGTTTCAATACTAGAGTTACCAGCGGGAAAACCAATAACACAACAAATTTTAACATCGGTATGTGCCAAGAGTTTTTTGGCATCTGCTACCATGTAGGACTTCACGCAAATGGAAGCAACGTTATATTTTTCTGCTACTTTACAACCTTCCTTTAAGTCGGTAAAGGTGTGGGTAGGGTGGAGGATAGAATGATCTATCATTTTTGCAATTTCCTGTATCATTTGTATATTTTTTAAGATTATAATTTTGAAAGTTCCATAAGTCCGGTTAGAAATGCTGCGGAATGAGGAATCCAATCTTCATCAGTAAATGAAAACGGACCGTCGTTCTCTTTTTTAGGCGAAACATCCATTTTAAATTGTTCACCGGTTGAAAAGCCATTGCAAACAACGCCTCGCGTGTTAAACCACGTCCCTGCGGTTTTATTTCCAACCGCATTCATCATACTACGCGGAACGGCTTGGTCTTTTAAAATGTCTTCAGAATAAATTACGCTTCCTTTAAGGCTGTCTGCGGTAACACCCGCATTTAAACCAGCAATCCATTGTAAATTACCGATTGCAATTTCCTTCAGTTTTGAATCTTTAAAAAGTGCACTTAACTTAGAAGCGATGGCTGCAGTATATCCATAAATGGCATTGGTACCGTGAAAAAAGCCAGCAAACCAAATAGGACCTTCATTCCCGAAAATTCCGTTGGGAACAAGAAGAAACGGGTTTTCCGAACACGTTGGAATTAAAACTCCGTATGCATATTTTTTTAAACATTCTTTCCATTCGGGCGCTTTTCCATGGTCGGGCCAAAGCGATAGCATTTCAAAAAAAGGAATTAAATAATTGGGAAATAATCCGCCAGCATCAGCGCCATATTCTTTGTGTTTTATAGCGTGCACCCATAAATTCTCACTATGTGGAAGGCTGGAAAACTCTTTGAAATGCCCGTAATATCCATGCTCTGTCTGACTTTCGGTAAACTGCCTTTGCATAATTTCGTCAGCATAACCAATAGCCAATTCCTTGGCGTCTGTATTGCCTAGTTTGAAGCTTTCCAAACAACACCAGCATAAAAATATAAGATCCCTCGTGAGCCATTCATCTTTAGGAATTTCTGTATTTTCTGGCAATCCTCTTTGAAATTTGGAGTATCCATAGTCGCCTAATGGTTTGGCCTCGTTTAGGAGCCAATCCAAGGAAAGGTCTGCTGCATTTCTATAAGTTTTTATTTTTTCAGAATAGTCGTTCGGTAGGCAGTCGGCTGCTTTATAAAGCGCAACCACCGCTTTTGAAACATCATTGGGGAGAACAAAATCTTCATGACCGAGAAGATCGTGACTCATAGCTCCTTTTTTATACCCCAATTCAGTTGCTTTTTCCTGTGTCATTACCAAATAATCAGCGCCAACAATAATTTGCTCATAAACACGGTTTAAATAATCCTTGTCAATGGCTTCATGTTGATGTTTGCCAATATCTGCTAAGCACATAATCATGGCGCTTTGTGCGGGACTTTCAGCCCAAAGGGCCCCAGCATCCTGCCAGCCGGCGCCAACGCCTGTAAAATGCTTTCGGCGTTCAAGCATATCTACAGATGCCCAAACATGGGAGGCATTCCAAAGTATATCTTTTTTAACGGCAAAACCTTCTTGTTGGAAGTAAACCTCCTCTTCATTTTGCACAATAATTTTCCATACACCTTCTTCAGAAATATCCTTAAAAGTAGCTATCCACCAATGACTTTTCCAAGTTTCGCCCCAATAGATAAAGTTACTTTGGTATTCTTTTTCTGAATTTTCTGGAATAAGTTTACAAACCGCAGGTTGTTTTATCAATTCCTTTTCGGGCATACGAAGGATAATTCTGGCCGGCTCATTTAAAGGATAACCAATTTGAGAAAATAGAAGTCCGGAAACTTTGGTATTCTTGGTTTGAAGTGATTCGGGAATTTTATAATGATAATTTTTCCAGGGCCTTTCTGATTTGTCTTCGGTGGTACAAGCAAAAACGCTTTGCGTTAAAATACCACCACCGAAAAACGCTGAATTTTTTAAAAACTTCCTTCTGGTCGGTTCTTTATCTTTCATAATGGTTGGAAGGTTAATTTAGTGTTTTCCAAATGTAATCAATAAAACTTGTACGTACAAGTTTTATTGACTACATTAGTTATATTATTTATTGAAAAACCTAACTTAATTAACCAATGAACTTTAAATTTATTTACTTTTCCATACTCATCTGCAGTAGTTTATCTTTTTCTCAAAATAACAAGAATCAAAAAAATAGCATATTTGAAATAGCCAATGCATCTGTAAGCAGAAGTTTCAACAACCGCCAAAACAATTGGCAAACAGCCTTTATTCATTTAAAGGATAGTAAAGATACTTTGGTAGGAAAGAGCAAGGACTTTTCTTTTTTATGGAATGGTAAAAGATATTCAGGTTTATCTGATTGGACGTTAGTCAAAACCACCAATTTTAAGGATGAAGATGGCGGCAAGGGATTAAGCGTTACTTTAAAGGAAAAAGTTGTAAACCCTTCTGTAGAAATAACCATTTTTTATGTGGTTTATTCTGATATTCCTGTAATCAGAAAATGGATTCAGTTTAAAAATTTAGCGTCTAAAGAAAGTAATTTAGAAGATCTTACTGTGGAAGATCTTTCTACAAACCTTAATAAAATTGATTCCTGGGTATACCATAATTATGCCCGTATGAAACATTTGATGAAATATGAAGGTGACTGGGACGATCCTTTGGTGGTGGTGCATGATCATAGCAAAAGAGCTGGGATAGCTTTGGGTAACGAAGCGGTTGGGGTTTTAAAGCGAACGGCCTTTCATACCACAGAGAATAATGTGGAAATAGGACTTACAAAACCTTCTTCTACATATCCTTTCCGAAAATGGCTGGCACCCAACGAAACTTGGGAAAGTTATAAAACCTTTATTTGTTTATACTCCAATAGAAATGATGGCTTCGATGTAGTAAATAATGAAGTAAATACCTTTACTACCCAATATATGAAGCCGCAAGTATTAAAACTGAATGAGAAACCCACTTTTGTGTACAATACTTGGTATCCCTTCCGAACGCACATTAACGATTCATTGATTCGGTCGGTTGCAAAGTCGGCAGCAGCGTGTGGAATTGAAGAATTTGTCATAGACGATGGTTGGCAAGTAAATGCACACGGGAAGTCTTCCATAAGAGGCTGGGGTGAAAATTATGGGGATTGGCACGTAGATAAAACTAAATTTCCCAATGGATTAAAACCAGTTTTTGATTATATTAAATCGCTTGGAATGAAGCCCGGTTTATGGATTTCTATTGCATCCGCTACCAAAGATTCCAAGGTGTATAAAGAACATCCAGAATGGTTTGTAAAAGATGAGGAAGGGAAGATAGGAAACCTGCATTTTAATAGTGAACAGGATCAAGGCTTTTATACCGCTTCGTTTGGTACTGAATGGAAAGACTATATAAAAGACGTTATTGTTAGATTGGTAAAAGATTACGGTTTAGCGTATGCTAAGCTGGATTTAGCGGTTGTAAGCAGTCCCTATGTTAATAACGATTCTATCGCGGGTTCATATGCCAAAGGCCACCTTTATAAAGATCATTCGGAATCTTTTCTGGTTTTATACGACCGATTATTACAATTCTTTGACGAACTACATGAAGAGGTACCTGAGTTATTTATTGATTGTACTTTTGAAACAGCGGGAAAGCTACACATGATGGATTACGCCTTTGCGAAACACGCTGAAGGGAATTGGCTGTCTAATTTTGAAGAAGCTTCGCCTGTAGGCCCTCTTCGGGTAAGGCAAATGGCTTGGTGGAGAAGTCCGGTAATGCCGGCAGCTTCCTTGGTTATTGGGAATTTACCTATGGATGATCCGAATTTTATGTTTGGATTTAAATCGCTGGTGGGTACGTTGCCCATTGTATTGGGGGATCCGCGAAAACTTTCCGAAGAAAAGAAAAATCTTATTCATTCTTGGGCAACTTGGTTAAAAGATAAGCAAAAAAAGTACGATTATATGGCGTATCGTAAAGATCTGCCAGGATTTGGTGAACCTCAAGAGGGAATGTGGGATGGGTGGCAACGTATTAACTTTGAAACCAAAAAAGGCGGATTGGTAGGTGTATTTAAGCAAGGAGCAAAGGAACCAGAGCGGACCGTTTTTATTAATGATTTATTTTCTGATAAAATATACGATTTACGCAAAGCACCCAATGGAGAATTAGTATGCCAGAAAACTGGAAAAGACTTGATGGAAAACGGCTTTCCTGTGATTATTACGGAATCGTACGGCGGTGAAATATTTGAAATTGAATTATTGGATAGTAAATAATATTGTTCCTCTAAAAATCACAAAGTCGCTGAAAGGATATTTCTTTCAGCGACTTTACATTTTTTAAGCTATTTTTAGTTGGTTTTAGCAACAAAACCACCGAAAGGCAACACCTTAATGGTGAGGGTTTTAGTTGATTCTGTATATTTGAATTCCCTTGCTTCTTCGCCATCCATGATTAATTCAAAGTCAGTATTCCCATTAATAAAAGAGGTGTCAATTGTCCATTCTTTTTCGGAATCTTCTCCATTAATCCCAGCGATATACCATGCATTTTCTTTTCGTCTCGCTAAAACAACATCTTTTCCTGGTGAACCTTGTAAATATTTCACTTCATCCCAAGCTACAGGAACTTCCCGTAAAAAATTCTTAGCAAATTCGGGGATGGACTCATAACCTTTTTTAGAGCCTCCAAAATGTTGAATACCAGATTCAAATAAAACTGATAAGGCTAATTCATGTGTGTAGGTGGTTATGTGTGGTAAAATGTTATCATAAAATAAAACAGGCGTATAGTCCATAGAACCAATAACATTTCTGGTGAAAGGCAAGATGGTATTGTAGGCGGGTGCTCTTTCCGTAAAGGTTTTGTCAAAAGAGTAACACTCAGCTCCCTTTACACTTTCCATGGTTAAAAGATTAGGATACGTACGTGCCCAACCGCGCGGAATACTAGCCCCATGAAAGTTAACAAGTATTTCAAAATCGCTGGCATCTTTTAAAATTTCAGGATAAAGGTCCAAGATGGTTTGTTTATCACTTTGAAAAAAATCGATTTTAACCCCTTTTATGCCCCAATCCTGTAATTTTTTAAATTCGGCTCTTCTCGTTTCCTTTATATGCATTCTATCGCGAGGTTCTTCAGTTACCACATTATGCGGCCCACCAGAGTTGTACCAAGCCAGCAACCCAATATTTTTGGAATTGGCATAAGAAACCAATTCCTGAAGTGTTCCTCCATTCATTTTGTTCCAATTGGCATCTACCAAAGAATATTCCCAATTCATTTCCGCGGCAAGGTCAACATAATCCTTTAGCTTGTCAAAATCCTGCGGACTATCATGATCGGCTAGCCAGCTCCAAGAAGCACGTCCGGGAAGAATCCAGGAAGTATCTTCTAACTGACTTTCTTCACTAACATTCTTTACGAGATTAGAAGTTACGATATCATTTAAATCGTTGGAAATGGTCATGGTCATCCAACTCGTTTTCCACGGTAATGTGTGAGAGGGGTTAGATTCGTACAATCCTTCTGCCTCTGCTTTATTCGGAAAAAGAAAAGTATATTCCTTGTTTTGAGGATCAGCTTTAAAATGAATACCAGCATAACTGTTATCGAAACCAGCGTCACTTAGGAGCGCATAGGTTTTTCCCAATTGAAACAAGGCAGGAAAACACCATCCTTCCCCAGTAGGTGATTTTTCATACAGCGATGGTACTTCCTCATGATATTTCTCGTATGCAGGACTCCATTTTGTAGGCTCCGCTTGGGGCATAAGCCATGCTTTTCCTTCTTTTGCAAACTTAATTGTGCTTGCGTCCTCTTTAATTGTAACTTCTTTGTTTTCATTTTCAGGAAAAACATAGCGATAAGCATAGCCATCATCATAAACTTGAAACTCTACAACGAAAGGAATTCCATTTTCATTGAATACGGTTATTTCTTTTTGAATACCATTTTGGTTTACACGAGATTGTTTTCCTGATTTTAAGGTATAACCTTGTGTAAACGCACTGTCATTGGAAACTTCTTGTATGCTTAGATTTTTAGAAAAATCGGAATCGTTTCGCACAATGCCCACACGCGATGCCTTTAGAATAGTATCTTTCTCTAAAATAACATCATAAAATAATTTCCCTTCCTGTAAGTATAATTGAATTTCTATATTTTTCTTAGGGGAAGAAATGCTTACGTTTTGAATTTTTTCTTTGGAGCATCCTATTGCAATACAGATAATAAAAAGACTGAAAACGGTTTTTGTTAAAAATGATTGCTTCATTTAAGTAAAAATTGATTGGTTAGTTAGGTGAGGTGTATGTCATGTTTTATTATGAACCTGTAACCTCACATAAGCTCCGTTGTGTCCTAACTGTAAATGGAAGGTTGATATCGGAGCAGTGGTTATAAAAGTAAGAAATACCTTAATTCGTTTATTACCAGTTAATAATTTTTTTGTAAAGTTGAAAGAATAGTGTAATATTTTGATAATAATTGATACAAAGGCTAACTATTCAAATTATCGTTTAAAATAGATTTACAACATTTTTTTCATGAAATACAATTAACTAGAACGAAAAAATAAGCAGTTTTTTTAAGTCAAGCATAAATCATTTAATTTTTTTTGCTTCGGTCAATAGTCGTAGTGAGGTATTCTTAGAGAATCGTTAGAAAGAGGATTGTATGAAGACTTTAAATTGGTTGTATATTTGTTTTCAGTATTGTAGAAATAGAAAACACCAAATGGGAGCTCAAAAACAATCCATTCCTAAATATCAAGTAGTCTGTAATCATTTTAAAAAGCGAATTCAAAAAGGATATTTTCTTCCTGGGGACTATTTGCCATCGGAACATGCTATTTGTGCGCAATTTAATGTCACGAGAACTACTACTCGAAGAGCGTTGGATGCACTTTTGAATGAAGGATTTATTACAAAAGAAAGAGGTAAGGGGAGTAGAGTAGTGGAACGGAAAAACGCTTTGGGACTTCTAACCGTGAAAGGTTTTTCTGAAGTTTCAGGAGAAAAGGCGGAAACGCTGGTTGTAGAGGATACCGCACTAGATAGTTGGAATGATATACCATATTTTGCTCCTTCTTCCAAGGAAAAAGATTCAGAATGTGTTTCCTTTAGTCGATTAAGAAATATGGAAGGAAATGCGGTTATGGTAGATAAAACTTGGTATTCTTTAGACTATCTGCCATTAATTTCAGCAAAAGACTTTGTAGCGGATTCCTTCTTTAAAACTCTTAGTAAACAGTATTTGATTGAAATTCTGGGCTCAGATCAAGAGTTAAGGTCAGAACCAGCGACGGCTTCTTTGGCGGAACAGTTAAATATAAAAACCGGTGACCCAATACTGCACATCTCCATTAGGTTTACCACCACTAAATCAGGTTTTTACATTTACAGTGAGGTATATTGTAACACCAAAAAATACCCGATAAGTAACAGCTATTTTATCTAAAAGAAATAGCGAATCTTTATTCCTGCTTCTCCTTCGCCTTAAGTTCTTTCTTTGGCTTATAATCGAAAAGACCTTTTTCTTTAATCAATTCAGCAATCCCTTTTGGAAGCATTTTTTCCCATCCATCTTCGCCTTCAGCAATCATTTTTAATACTTCTCTAGAGAAAATGTCCAAAATCTGATCATCATAGTCAAAAATATCAACCACTTTACCGTTGTATTTGAAGAACTTATAAAGCTCTTTCATACGCGGATGAACCTTTAAGTTGTTGCTGGTTGTAGTTAAGCCAGTTTCCTGATCGATCATAGGGTAGAGGTACACTTTTAAATCCTTGTAGAATAGTTTTCCGAAGGCTTCCAAGATTCCTCCACTTAAATGGCGATAATATTTTTCATCAAAAATATCCACTAAATTGTTAACACCCATGGTAAGCGCCATACGCTCTTTAGAATATTCAGAGAAGTATTCAACGAGTTTATAATATTCCTGGAAATTGGAAATCATTACCGTTTGGCCGAGTGAACAAAGCAGTTTTGCACGGTCCATGAAGTCTTCTTCGTCAATTTCCCCTTCTGCACGAAGGTTGGAAAGGGTAATTTCAAAAACAACCACTGTATTATCAACATCTACTTTGTTTTCCCGAATAAATATGTCGTACGATTTTTTGTACATGTCCATATTCACCATGGTTACCGGTCTAAAA
Organism: Galbibacter mesophilus; assembly: GCF_023721415.1. Lineage (GTDB taxonomy): Bacteria > Bacteroidota > Bacteroidia > Flavobacteriales > Flavobacteriaceae > Galbibacter > Galbibacter mesophilus. The sequence continues at coordinate 718,158 of NZ_JAMQVC010000002.1, forward strand.
CTACCTCTAAGAGCCAAGATGTTCTTTTTGTAAAGAATCGCTGCCGGAAGGATGTTATTGCCATCTGGACCAAACATTACGGCGTCTGTCATTCCGTTCTTAACAAGCTGTAAGCTCATTAATCGGTTGTCAACCTCTTCAAAACGTGGACCAGAGAAATTAATGGTATCAATTTCAATAGTATCGTTATCGATATGGTCGTATAAGTATTTTAAAAGTTTTTTCGGTTTGTGGTGCTTGTAAAATGCTCCATAAATAAGATTTACCCCAACAATCCCCAACGTTTCTTGTTGCAAGCGGGCTTCCGTTTGTTTAAAACGAATATGCAGAATAATCTCGTTGTAATCTTCATTTGGATCCAGTTGAAAACGAATTCCCAGCCAACCGTGACCTTTAAACTTCTTAGCAAAATCAATCGTAGCTACGGTATTTGCGTAAGAAAAGAAAATTTTATTCGGATTTTCATCACGAGGGATGCGCTCTTCCATTAAACGCATTTCGTGTGATAACATTTTTTTTAATCGGGCTTCCGTTACATATCGTCCATCGTCTTCCACTCCGTAAATGGCGTCGCTAAAACTTTTGTCGTAAGCACTCATGGCTTTTGCGATGGTCCCTGAAGCTCCACCAGACCTAAAAAAGTGTCTAACGGTTTCTTGACCTGCGCCTATTTCTGCAAATGTTCCATAGATATCTTCATTCAAATTTATTCGTAACGCTTTGGATTTAAGCGAAGGAACATTCTCAAAGTTCTTATCCCCTTTTAAAACTAATGTCATTGCAGCTTTTAATTTAGTACAAAGTTAAAAAGTTTCATGAAGCTATTCGGAATAATAATGATAAATTTGATAAAAAATTTAGCAGTTTGAAGGTAACATTTCTCGGTACAGGTACTTCTCAAGGAATTCCTATAATTGGAAGCAACGATCCAGTTTCCAAAAGCAGTGATTCTAAAGACAAGCGTTTACGGGTTTCTGTAATGGTAGAATGGGACGGTTTTAGGTACATTATAGATTGTGGCCCCGATTTTAGACAGCAAATGCTTACGCATGATGTAAAAAAAATAGATGGTATTTTATTTACGCACGAACATGCAGATCACATCATGGGATTAGACGATATTCGTCCTTTTTTCTTCCGTCAAGGGGATATTCCCATTTACGGTCATAAAAGAGTGCTGGAATCTTTAAAGATAAAGTTCGACTATATTTTTGCGACAAAAGATCGTTACCCCGGGGCGCCAGCCGTTCAAGAAAATATAATTGAAAATAATGTGCCGATTTCACTAGGAAATTTGGAAGTGGTCCCAATAAATGCATTTCACAACAGGTTGCAGGTATTTGGGTTTCGATTTGATAAGTTTGTGTACCTCACAGATGTAAAAAAAATTGCTCTTGAAGAAATTGAAAAACTAAAGGGGACAGAGATTTTGGTGGTGAATGCCTTGCGGAAAGAACCACATCATTCCCATTTTAATGTGGAAGAGGCATTGGCTTTTATTGAAGAAGTGGCTCCTAAAAAAGCCTTTCTAACACATATTAGTCCGATGATGGGTTTTCATGAAGAAGCCCAAAAAGAATTACCGGCAAATGTTTATATTGCTTATGATAATTTAATTGTTGAAATTTAAAATGCCCTCATTATGAAGAGAAACATTTTCATGTACCTATTTTTCTTTGCTGTATTGTACATTATATATCAATATGTAAGCTCGAAAAAATATTTTGAAAAAGAAACTGTAAAAATTGAGAATTTAGAAGCTGAAAATGAAAGATTAGGCGATTCCATTAAAACGTTGACCTTAGACAAATTAGACCTTCAATATTTTTCTTTGGAAAATAACGACGATGCCCTTGCGTATTATTACGATTATGAAATTAATAACCCTGCACGTTACATCGCCGATAAATTATTGGAAACCAACGAACATAAGGGTAATAACCCATTAGTTCCTTACGATGGCATGTCTGGGGCACCCATGAAAATAAATAAAATTAAGGTGCTTAATCACAAATGGATTATCGCCGATTTCTCTGATGGAAAGCATTGGGGAGAGATTTTTATAAAATACGAGCTTAAAGAAGATTTAAGTGTAGATTTCACGTTGTTAGATCATTTATTATATACCAGAAGTTAATTGTATGATAGTTTGGATATCTTTTATAACATTAATTGTTATTTTTTTAGCGATAGATTTAGGGATTTTCAATAAAAATCCACACGAGATAACCAATAAGGAAGCGAGTGTGTGGACAGCCATTTGGGTGAGTACAGCCTTGCTATTTTCCTTAGTAATCTTTTTCATTTTTAAGCATGGATGGGTTGATAATCCAGATGGTCTTACACCAACTAAAGCGCTACTGAAGTACATAACAGGTTATTTAATAGAACTTTCACTAAGTATCGATAACATTTTTGTGATTGCGGTTATTTTTACCTCTTTTAGAATTCCTAAAATGTATCAACACCGTGTTTTATTTTGGGGAATTATAGGAGCGATTGTTTTTAGGGCCTTGATGATACTATTTGGTGTTTTCCTTATTAAAAAGTTCGATTGGATTATTTACGTATTCGGGGCTTTCTTAATCTACACGGGTATTAAAATGGCTTTTGAAAAAGACGATGAAAACTACGATCCAAGAGATTCTTTTGTGTACAAAACCATTAGAAAATTCATCCCGATAACTCCTGTCATCAATAGCGAACATTTTTTTATAAAAAAGAAGCACTTAACAGTTGCTACGCCTTTATTTATTGCACTTATTATTATAGAATTCACCGATATTCTCTTTGCGTTAGATAGTATTCCGGCCATTCTAGCTATTACATCAGATCCTTTCCTAGTGTTCAGTTCGAACATTATGGCCATTTTGGGACTTCGATCCATGTATTTCTTTTTGGCCAACATGCTGGAGCGCTTTGGATACCTTAAATACAGTTTGGTGGTTATTCTTAGTTATGTAGGTGTAAAAATGATATTGTCGCACCATATTGAAATTCCGGAGTGGCTTTCGTTGTCGGTAATCGGACTTTCACTTGGGGCTGGGGTATTATTTTCACTTTACCAGGAAAAGAAAGAAGTGCTGGAGGAACAGTAATTTTTGGTAGTATAATCTGATTTAAAATAACATATATTAATAGTTTTTTTAAATTAGTTTATTGTTTAGGATGAAGAATGCTAATTTCAGACTGAGCTCCTGTGCTGAACGTTGCTTCAGTATGTCGAAGTCTACTATGGGACTTTAAATTGCTCTCATAAACTGCCTTGATTTCTTATACTTTCTGGATTCAGGAAAATAATTACTTGCTTTTACCATCTTTTTTTCAATCAAAATATAACTAAGAATTCCTCCTTATCTTTGCGGTATGCTGGAAAAGTTTAGAACACATATTGAGCGGAAGTTTCCATTTTTCTTCGAATCGAAAATAGCGATTGCTTCCAGTGGTGGAATTGATAGTATGGTGCTTACCCATTTATGCCAACAATTGGAGATAAATATTTGTGTGCTGCACTGCAATTTTCAGTTGAGGGGAGAAGAAAGCGACCGTGATAAACAATTTCTTCAGCAGTATCTTGAAAAAGAAAAAATACCTTTTTATGCTACGGATTTCGATACGAACACCTACGCTGAAAAGAACAAGGTTTCAACACAAATTGCTGCGAGGGAGCTACGTTATAAATGGTTTGAAGAACAAAAGAAGTTGTTGCAATTTGATTACTTATTAACCGGTCATCACGCAGACGATAACTTAGAAACTTTTTTAATCAACCTTACAAGAGGAACGGGAATAGATGGGTTAACAGGAATACCTACCATGAATAATTACATTGTTAGGCCAATGCTTCCTTTCTCACGGGACGAAATTTTTCAGTATGCCCTCCAAAAAGATATTGCTTGGCGCGAAGACGAAAGCAATGCCGAAACTAAGTATTTGCGAAACAAAATTAGGCACGATGTTATTCCGAAGTTAAAAGAAATCAATCCAGAGGTATTGCAGAACTTCCGTAAAACCGTACAGAACCTAAAAGGTGCTTCAGAAATTTTAAAAAACCACGTGGAAGAAGTAAGAGCTTCTATCTTCAAGTACCAGCAAGAAGAAATTCATATTCCAATCGAAGAACTCCAAAAATTATACCCATTGGAATCCTTTCTGTTTTACTTATTTAGTCCGTACGGTTTTGCAGATACTAACGACCTCATTTTAGTTTTAGATGCACAAAGTGGTAAACAACTGTTCTCCAAAACGCATCGGTTGCTAAAGGACCGAAACAAATTACTGTTAGCGTCATTGGTAGCTGAACAAAAGTCAACAACATCAGTTTTTTTTATTTCTGAAGATGAAAAGGAATTGTCTTCGCCAATCCGTTTGTCGATAGAGTTAATAGACAAAATTGAAGACGAAAGCCGACAAATAACTTACCTTGATAAAGAAAAGTTAAAGTTTCCCTTAAAGCTGAGGAAATGGCAAAATGGTGACTATTTTTACCCTTTCGGAATGCAAGGAAAGAAAAAATTGAGCAAGTTTTTTAAAGATGAAAAATTCTCATTGCTTTCCAAGGAAAATCAATGGTTACTTTGCAATGCTGATGATGTAATTATTTGGATTGTAGGCAAGCGGCCAGACAATCGTTTTAAAGTAACCGATAAAACAAAGCAAATTTTAAAAATTGAATGCCTTGATGCGTAAATTTCTACCGGTTCTTTTATTACTAGTAACTTTTTTCTCCCAAGCCCAAGATGCGGTACAATGGAAAACTTCCGTGGAAAAAGTCTCGGAAACGGAATATAAACTTTTGATTCATGCCAGTATTATTGAAAATTGGCATTTGTATGCGCAAAATCAGCCACTTGGCGAAGAGGCTTCTATAATTCCGACCGTTTTCACCTTTAAGGGCGATGGATTTCAATTACTTGGGAATACGGTAGAGGAAACACCGATAACGGAACTTGATCCCATTTTCGAGGAAGAATTGTCTTATTTTGATGGTGATGTAACGTTTACCCAGCTCGTAAAAGTAACCGATCCCAATCGGAAATCTATCATAGGATTTGTAGAATATCAAGCATGTGATGACGAACGCTGCATCTTTGCGGATAACGATTTAGGTTTTTCCCTCGACGGAAGTGAAGTCGTATTTGGTGATAAAAAAGTAGATCAAAAAAGTGTAAATCTAGCAAAAGAACTTGCTTTACCTCTTAAAAATAAAGAATTATTGAAAGAGGTTCAAGGGAGTGAGGTTAGCAAAGAACGTGATCTTTTTAGCTTATTTATCCTTGGCTTTTTGGGAGGCTTAATTGCCCTTTTAACGCCTTGTGTTTTTCCTATGATTCCACTCACGGTTTCATTTTTCACGAAACAGTCCAGTAATAAAAAGAAAGGTGTCTCCAATGCCATTCTTTACGGAGTATTTATCATCGGAATTTATATGGCGTTGAGTGTGCCTTTTCACTTTTTGGATTCCATTGCTCCCGAAATCCTTAATAATATTTCTACCAATGTTTGGTTAAATGTGATTTTCTTTTTGATTTTCGTCTTTTTTGCTTTTTCGTTTTTTGGATATTATGAGCTTACCCTTCCGGCATCTTGGGGTAATAAAATGGATGCAGCTTCAGGTTCTGGCGGACTCATAGGAATCTTTTTTATGGCGTTAACGCTAGCTATAGTTTCTTTTTCCTGTACAGGACCAATTCTTGGATCCCTTTTGGCAGGATCACTCTCTAATGATGGTGGTGCTATGCAGTTAACTGTGGGAATGACAGGTTTTGGTGTGGCACTTGCTCTGCCATTTGCGTTGTTTGCCTTATTCCCAAACATGTTGAAATCACTACCAAAATCTGGTGGGTGGATGAATACGACCAAAGTAATTTTAGGTTTCCTTGAGTTAGCATTGGCATTTAAATTCTTATCCAATGCCGATTTGGTAGAGCATTGGGGAATCTTAAAAAGAGAAATTTTTATAGGTATTTGGATTGTGATTGGCGTGCTTATGGCGCTGTATGTGTTTGGAATCATTCGTTTTCCACATGACGGTCCCAAGAAAAAAATAAGCTTTTATCGCGCTATTTTTGGCGTAGCTATCATCGGATTTGTAATTTATTTAATTCCGGGCTTACAGAAATCAAAAGAATCTAATTTGAAACTCTTGAGCGGATTTCCACCGCCTGTGTTTTATAGTGTTTATCCACAGGAAAGTGATTGTCCGTTGGGACTAACTTGCTTTAAGGATTTTGAGGAAGGACTTGCCTATGCTAAGAAAAATGATAAGCCTATTTTATTGGATTTTACAGGTTGGGCCTGCGTTAACTGTAGGAAAATGGAAGAAAACGTATGGAGCGAACCCGAAATTTTTTCTTTGCTGAACGACGAATATGTCCTTATTTCGCTGTACGTTGATGATAGAAAAGATTTGCCCAAAGAAAATCAATTTAATTATAAATTACCTAACGGAAGGATAAAGTCTATTAAAACCATCGGTGATAAATGGGCAACCTTTCAAACCATTAATTTTGAAACAGCCTCTCAGCCTTATTATATTTTAATGTCTCCTGAGTTGGAAATTCTTAATAAACCACAGCAATATACTGAAGCTATTGCTTATTACAATTGGTTAAAAGAAGGTTTGGAAAACTATAAAAAATATAACTTTAGCTTTCAGTAAGTTAAAGGTTAATTTTAAATAGCTAAATTGTAAATAGATAATTTTATTATTGCTTACAGATGAAACTTACCAAAATACAGTTTATTACCATTATTTGCTTTGCTGCCTATATTATTTGGGAAATATTAGTGCAAAGGTGGGCACTAAATCAATCTGGAGCGATAATTCGCGTAGATTTGATTATCATACTTCCCATTTTACTAGTACTTTTTATAATCTCATTATTTCAATTTATAAAACGTAGAAATAAGGATTAACTAAACAAATCTCGAATCTCTTTCTTTATGTATCCCAAAGCGGCATAGGAGGGAGGTTGCTTTTCTAAAAAATTATTCAGCACTTCTTCTCTAAGTTTTCCTGCGTCTTCAGCATTCATGCTTGCTTTTCTTATAATTTGTATAGTAGCGTTTTTGGCAGCTTTAATAACGTTCCAACATTCATCGGATATATAAATCTGCTGCGCTAAATTATGGTCAAACTCACTTTCAATGGTAGCTATCAACTGTGCTTCATACAAGTCTTTATCGGCATTTTCAGGAGCAATTCTTATTAATAATTTGGATGGATTGATGCGTTCCAAGAAGAGTGCCATTCTTTCGTAGGCTTGTAATCGAATAGGAACGGTATTCTTGTCCATTTCCTTATGAAGTAAAAAACGTCTACGTCCTTCTTCATTCTTGGTATGCAAATTGAAAAAATAATAAGCAATAGCTCCCGTAATTACTGCTGGGAGAATAAAAAACAGTAACTCAATAATGTTAAATTGGTCCATTAGGTTTTAGTTAATAGCGTATTTGTTTGTGTTTAAATTTGTCTATGGCACCTTTCGTGGTGTAATGTCCACCAAGGTGAGGGCAATTTAATAAACTTTCTGTTCCGTTAAAAGGAACTTCCACTTTATTATATCCATACACATTTGCCAAGGGTTGGGTTAAACTTTTATCACCTAAATTAATATCTACATCTTCCATGGTTAATTGAGAAGGATGTTCGTAACCGCAAGCATGGGTTATTTCGATAAGTTCTTTTTTGAAATTTTTAAAATAATAACTTACCCGTTCAGCTTTATCCTCAATATTTATTCCGGCTTGTAACCATTTATTTTGAGTAGCCACTCCACTCGGACAGGTATTATTGTGACATACTTTTGCCTGAATACAACCAATACTAAGCATCGCTTCACGAGCAACATTAACCAAATCCGCGCCCATAGCAAATGCCATGGCAGCTTTAGATGGAAAACCTAATTTCCCGCTTCCAATAAATACAATTCTATCTGTAATTTCAGCATCTTTAAATACGCGGTATAAATCGCTGAAAGAGTACACCCAAGGCAAAGAAACATGATCTGCGAAACTCGGTGGAGCCGCACCGGTACCACCTTCACCACCATCTACAGTAATGAAATCAGGGCCTTTGTTTGTTCTCTTCATAATTGCAGCCAATTCTTTCCATTGATCCAATTTACCGATGGCTGCCTTAATGCCTACTGGAAGTCCGGTTTCTTTGGCAATATCTTCAATAAATGCCACCATTTCTGTAACGTTCGAGAACGCAGAGTGATTGGGAGGAGAAAGTACATCTTTTCCCATAGGAACATGGCGAATTTCAGAAATCTCTTTGGTGATTTTAGAAGCAGGCAATACACCACCTTTTCCTGGCTTTGCTCCTTGGGAGAGTTTTATTTCAATAGCTCTAATTTGTGGATATTCAGCAACAAGCTCTTTCAATTTTTGCATGGAAAAGTTACCATTATCATCGCGTACACCAAAATAACCAGTTCCGATATGGAATACCACATCCGCGCCTTTTTTATGATAAGGAGAAAGTCCGCCTTCTCCAGTATTATGATAGGCATGGGATAAATAACATCCTTTATTCATAGATTCCACAGCCCTTGCTGAAAGCGAACCGAAACTCATGGCAGATACGTTTATAATAGAGGCCGGACGATAAGGTCTTTTCCGCTTGTTGTAACCGCCGATAAGTTTAGCACAGGGTAAAAAATAGGGATCACTTGCATTTGGATGATCCATTTTTACTTTGTAGGGCATCATCGCATTGTTGATAAAAACGTAATGGGATTCATGGATATCTCTATCCGTTCCAAAACCTTCGTAATTGTTTTCGTTCTTGGCAGAAGCATAAATCCATCCCCTTTCAATGCGATTAAAAGGTAATTCTTCTCGATTGTTGGCAACGATGTATTGTCGAAGCTCTGGACCGATACTTTCCAATAAGTACCGAATGTGTCCAACTACTGGAAAGTTATGCGTGATAATATGTTTTTTGTTGAAAAAAACATCTCTAATGGCAATTGCTACAAGAATGATAAGTATCCATACCCACCAATCGATATTCAATAAAAAATCTATCATATAAAAATTATTGTCCTAAATAATCATAAACTATTTGTGTAAACGCTTTTACTCCCAATAACATCCCGCTTTCATCGATGTAAAAATCTGGGGTATGGTGCGGTGCAGGCTCTTTGGAGTTTTTAGGCATTCCACCCAGAAAAAAATAAAATCCAGGCACTTTCTCCTGAAAAAAGGAGAAATCTTCACCTCCCGTAGTAGCTTTCACTAACTCAACCTGTTCTTTTCCTGCTACCTTTTCAAGAGATGGGAGCATTTGCGCCACCAGTTCCTCATCGTTATAAGTAATGGCTGTAAAATTTTCAATTTCTATCGTTGCCTCTCCGCCATACGCTTTTGCGATGGTTGGAACCATTTCTTTCATTCTATTTAGAATTAACTCACGCATTTGTGGATCCAATGTTCTAACCGTTCCAGTCATTTGCGCGCTTTCAGGAATAATATTAAAGCGAACACCACTAGTTATTTTTCCTACAGTTATCACCGCAGCTTCATCTACCAAAGGTGCTTCCCGACTGATGATGGTTTGAAGTCCATCAATGATTTTAGCAGAAATAAGAACTGGATCTACACCGCTCCATGGTGCAGAACCATGCGTTTGTTTGCCTTTTACGTCAATAACAAATCGTTCTACAGCAGCCATGGTACCGCCTGGCTTATAACGAATCGTACCTACCGGAGTGGAGGAGTTTATGTGCAACCCAAAAATGGCATCTACTTTTGGATTTTCCAAGACGCCTTCTTTTATCATAAGTTTAGCGCCGCCTTCTTCTCCAGGTGGCGGACCTTCCTCAGCGGGTTGGAAAATGAATTTAACCGTTCCTGCAAAATCGTTATTCTTACTTAAAACTTCTGCAACGCCCATTAAAATTGCAGTGTGTGTATCGTGGCCACAAGCGTGCATAACACCCGTTTCCTCTCCAAGAAATGTGGTTGTAACTTCCGATTTAAAGGGGAGATCGTTTCTTTCGGTAACTGGTAGTGCATCAATATCGGCACGTAATGCAATTACTTTTCCCGGCTTTTTTCCTTTTAGAATGCCAATTACGCCTGTTTTGGCAACTCCCGTTGTAACTTCAAGTCCGAGTTTATTTAAATGCTTTGCGATTTTTTCTGAAGTTTTAAACTCCCGATTGGATAACTCTGGATATTGGTGAAAATCCCTTCTCCATTCAATCACGTCGTCTTCAATAGCCGCAATATCCTTTTCAACGCTATTCTGAGCGTAAATTTCAGTAGCTATACAAACTAAAAATGCTAATAAGTAAAGTCTATTCATTTCAATATATTTAACGGTGGATATGTTAACAGTAAGGTTTTTCACTCTTTAGTAAATATATTGATTTTCTTGCTTTTCGGATAATAGGAAACTATTAAACATTGAATAACAATGATGTTTATTTACGACAAATAGTTTTGTTGTAATTTCATTTTTTGTTATTTGTAAATCTGAAAACACTCTTTGAAACAATCTTAAATCATGATTCAGACATGAATAGGTTAACTTTTCCTACACAATATTACAAAATTATTATCATTTAAATATAAATTATAATCTATTTTTAAAGTATCGTGTTTTATCTAGAAGTAATATAGTTGCTAAATATGTAATTTCATTTTTCATATTATCGGTATTAGTTTAGTAAATTGGTCGCACCAACCTAAATTACATTTTTGTGAAATCACCTAAGATCAAAAGCTTTATAGCTGTACTATTTATTAGTATTTGTAGTCAAGCACAAATTAACACTGGAGTAGTGGTATTGGATGAAGTCGAGCAGAGCCGCTATCAAAGCCTTATCAAAAAAAACCGAGAAGTTGCTTTTATTCATGATAGTTTGCAGACTTTGGCGGACACTCATTTGAAAATAGCTCCAAAACCTTTGTCTATTATTACTTACGAAGGATTATTGGAAACCGATCCCGACAGGATAAAATCTATTGAAAGTTTGCTGGATGCCAACAAAACGGTTGATTTAATTTATGCCGAGTATGGTTCTAACAAAACAGTTTATTCCGATAAAATTAAAGAAATTGTGTTGGCTTGGGCAAATACTTACAAAGCCAGTGGCAATCCTATTAACGAGAATAAGTTAACACCTTTATTTTGGGGATACGCCTTGCATAAATCAAAGTTTTCTTCCGAAGAAAAAGCAATTGTAACCACCTGGATGCAATCCATTGCCAAGAAACAAGTGAATAGAAAGAGCACACCCAACAACAATTGGCAATCCAAACGTTTAAAAATTATCGGAATTATTGGCTGCGTAATAAACGATGAATCCTTAAAATTGTTCGCTCTCGAGGGCATTAAAGAATATATTTCTTCCGCTTATTTTCCTGACGGAACCAGCAACGATTTAAAAACTCGGGATGCCATGCATTATCATAGCAGCGGAATTGAGCCATTGCTGGATATGTTTATCAATCTTCAAAAATTTGATCAGCGATTTAATCAGTATTCATATGAAGATGAAGAAGGCACATCTATTGAAAAGGCGATCAACTTTATGAAGCCTTACCTGGCTGGAGAGAGAAAACATCGTGAATGGGTGAATACCACTGTTGAGTTGGATAAACAGAAAGCCAAAGCGGGATTGGAAGAATATAAAACGGGAAAACTGTACGATCCAAAAGATGCCATTCCTATGCTGAATTGGGCCGTGTATTATCAACCAGAGCTTTTTAAATATATCTGTGGGTGTGGCACCTGTTACATTTGTAATGTAGAGGCCTTTTTTAATAGTCCGCTTATTCGTTCCGGGCTATCGGAGTAAAAAAGCAAACTTCATTCAGGTAGATGAATGACTGTTTATAAAAACTGGTTTCTTCAGTTTAAAAACTATGCTTTTATAACTAACTTGCACGCTAAAATAAATTGCACTATTTTACTTGGTAACAAGCAATAGCTCATCGAGTCATTGCTTAATTGAAAAGAAAAACAGGATTTACTTTGGAAAATTATTTAGCGGAATTAAATGAAGCACAGCGCGCACCTGTGTTGCATAAGGATGGGGCATTAATGGTAATCGCTGGAGCAGGTTCGGGAAAAACCCGTGTATTAACCTACAGGATTGCCTATTTGATGAACCAAGGGGTAGATGCGTTTAATATTTTGGCACTTACGTTTACCAACAAGGCCGCGAGGGAAATGAAGAAACGTATCGCCAGTATCGTTGGGAACAGCGAAGCCAAAAACCTTTGGATGGGTACTTTTCACTCCGTTTTTGCTAAAATTCTTAGGATTGAATCCGACAAACTGGGCTATCCCAACAATTTTACCATTTACGATACGCAAGATTCACAACGGCTTATTAATTCCATTATCAAAGAAATGGGGTTAGATAAAGACGTTTATAAATACAAGCAAGTACAAAACAGAATCTCTTCCTATAAAAATAGCTTAATTACGGTTAAGGCGTATTTCAATAATCCAGAACTTATGGAAGCCGATGCCATGGCAAAACGGCCGAGGCTAGGGGAGATTTACAATGCATATTGTGAGCGCTGTTTTAAAGCAGGCGCTATGGATTTTGATGATTTATTGCTGAAAACAAATGAGCTTCTTACCCGCTTCCCCGATGTTTTAGCGAAATACCAAGACCGCTTTCGTTATATTTTGGTAGATGAGTATCAAGATACAAACCATTCCCAATACTTAATCGTAAAAGCACTTTCAGACCGTTTTCAAAATATTTGTGTGGTAGGGGACGATGCGCAAAGTATATATGCTTTCCGTGGGGCGAATATCAATAACATTATGAACTTCCAAAAGGATTATGATAATGTGCAAATGTACCGCTTGGAACAAAATTATCGTTCCACTAGAAACATTGTAAATGCTGCCAATTCGGTTATTGAAAAAAATAAAACCCGCCTCGATAAAGTGGTTTGGACCGATAACGACGATGGAAATTTCATAAAAGTACACCGCTCGGTTACCGATGCTGAAGAGGGACGTTTTGTGGCATCTACCATTTTTGAAACTAAAATGCAGGAGCAGGTTCCCGACGGTCAATTTGCGGTGTTGTACCGTACCAATTCCCAATCGCGTTCCATTGAAGATGCATTACGAAGAAAGGATATTCCGTACCGTATTTATGGCGGATTATCATTTTATCAAAGAAAAGAAATTAAAGATGTTTTGGCGTATTTGCGCCTAATTCTTAATCCGAAAGATGAAGAAGCATTAGTAAGGGTTATAAATTATCCTGCAAGGGGAATAGGACAAACAACGATTCAGAAATTAACCGTGGCCGCAAATCATTTTAAGCGTTCCATTTTTGAAGTCATGGAAAACCTAGATAGAATCGACCTTAAGATTAATTCGGGTACCAAAAGGAAACTGGAGGATTTTGTTACCATGATTAAAAGTTTTCAGGTGACCAATCAAACTGCTGATGCTTTTGTACTGGCAGAGCATGTTACCAAGAAAACTGGATTGTTGATGGAGTTCAAAAAGGATGGAACACCAGAAGGAATCGCTCGCATGGAAAATGTGGAAGAACTGTTGAACGGTATTCAGGATTTTGTTGAAGGGCAAAAGGAAGTAGCAGATGCGAAAGGGGATTTGGCAGAATTTATGGAAGACATCGCGCTGGTAACCGACTTGGACAAAGATACCGGTGATGATGACCGTGTGGCGCTAATGACCATCCACTTGGCAAAAGGATTAGAATTCCCTTATGTTTTTATTGTGGGTATGGAAGAAGACCTTTTTCCATCGGCTATGAGTATGAATACACGTAGCGAGCTGGAAGAGGAAAGAAGATTGTTTTATGTAGCGCTTACCCGTGCAGAAAAACAGGCGTACCTAACTTACACACAAAGTCGTTACCGATGGGGAAAATTGATAGATGCTGAGCCAAGCCGTTTTATTGAAGAAATCGACGATAAATATTTAGAGTATTTAACGCCACCGTTGGATAGTGATTATCGCTACAAACCGATGATTGATGCCGATATTTTCGGGGAGGTGGACAAAAGTAAGTTCCGTCTACGCAAGCCTACGCCAGGTACACCGCCAACTTCGCATAAACCTTCCGAAGAAAAACTAAGGAAACTTAGAAAAATCAAACCCGATTTAGGGGAAACGACTACCAACAATCAAAATTTGGATGCAGATTTGGTGATTGGCAGTAAAGTTTCGCATACAAGGTTTGGAAATGGTGAAATTGTAAGCTTGGAAGGTGTCGGAAACGATAAAAAAGCTGAAATCCGTTTCGATACCGGAGGGATAAAAAAACTATTGCTACGCTTTGCAAAACTTGAGGTTATTGGTTAGTTTTAGTTGATAGTTGGGTTAATTAGTTCTTATTTTTTTATAAATCCTTCTGTCAGGCTGAGCTTGTCGAAGCCCGTCATAGAAACTTTATGTTGCTCCTAATTAATAAGAGACAGAAGACGGAGGACAGAAGCTGGAAGCTCGAGCCCCAAGATTCAGTAGAAAAGAGAAAAAAATGTAATTTAAAACCAAAAAACCCTACACCAAATACCCAACACCTAAAAACCAGAAAGAAATGGCAGAATTAATTCGTATTTACAATGAGAATCCGAACCCGAAAGAAATAAAAAGGGTAGTGGATGTGTTGCGCGACGGTGGTTTGGTTATTTATCCAACAGATACCGTTTATGGTTTGGGCTGCGATATTACCAACTCGAAAGCGTTGGAGAAAATTGCAAGAATCAAGGAGGTGAAACTGGATAAAGCTAATTTTTCCTTTATATGTGCCGACCTCAGTAATTTATCGGATTACATACGCCAAATTGATACAGCTACCTTTAAAATTTTAAAACGCACCTTGCCAGGACCTTATACTTATATTCTTCCTGGAAATAATAGCCTACCAAAGGATTTCAAAAAGAAAAAAACCGTCGGGATTCGTATTCCAGACAATAATATTGCCCGTACTTTGGTGAGGGAGTTGGGGAATCCTATCGTATCTACTTCCATTCGTGATGAAGACGAGGTGATTGAATATACGACCGACCCAGAATTGATTCTAGAGAAGTGGGATAAATTGGTAGATATTGTAGTTGATGGCGGTTATGGAGATAATGTAGCTTCCACGGTAATCGACCTTTCGGGCAGCGAACCTGTAATTATTCGTGAAGGAAAAGGGGATATAGATGAAGTTCTTTAGTTCGCCCAATGTATAAAAAAACAGCTCTTTTTATCGGCTATGTTTGGCCAGAACCCAATTCTTCCGCTGCTGGCAGTAGAATGCTTCAGTTGCTACGCTTTTTTAAGGAGCAGGATTATGAAGTGGTGTTTTCTTCTCCCGCAAAAAAGGGCACCCACATGTTTGATATAGAATCAGAGGGCATTCAGCAGAAAGAGATAATGCTTAACAATAATTCCTTTGACGAATTTGTAAAAGAATTGAATCCGGCCGTTGTAATTTTTGATCGATATATGATGGAGGAGCAATTTGGTTGGCGCGTGGCCGAAAATTGTCCAGAAACCATTCGAATATTGGATACAGAAGACCTTCATTTTCTTCGGAAGGAACGGCAGAAAGCATTAAAAGGGAAGTCCGCTGTAGATGAAACCTCGCTTCTAAAAAGTGAATTGGCACAACGGGAACTTGCGAGTATTTATCGTTGTGATGTTTCATTGATTATTTCTGAAGTGGAAATGGATTTGTTAAAATCCACATTTAAGGTTCCGGATGAGCTGTTGCACTATCTCCCTTTTATGATTGATAAAAGCAATTCTTCAAATATTTTGTTTGAAGACAAAGAAGATTTTATCTTTATCGGCAATTTTCTGCACGAACCCAATTGGGATGCCGCTTTAGCGCTTAAAGAAACGGTTTGGCCGTTGATAAAAAAACAATTGCCAAAAGCGAAACTCAATATTTATGGGGCGTATGCGACTGAAAAAGTATACAATCTCCATAATGAAAAAGAAGGTTTTTTAGTACATGGATGGGCAGAAAATGCGGAGAAAGAGCTTAGCAAATCAAGAATATTACTGGCACCATTACGATTTGGGGCAGGCTTAAAAGGTAAATTGATAGAAGCCATGCAAGTGGGAACACCAAGTGTAACCACCGATGTTGGGGCCGAGGGAATTAATGGTGAGTTTAATTGGAGCGGATTTATTTTTAACAATCCGATAGATTTTGCCAATGCTGCCGTGGCTTTATATACTGCGGAAGAAGAATTTCGTCAAGCCGTAAAAAATGGAAATAGAATCCTAGAGATGCGTTTTGACGCTGCCGTTCACAAACAATTCTTCAAAACTAAATTAAAAGAACTTCAAAATAATTTAGCACAACATCGAACCGAAAATTTCATTGGGAGCATGTTACAACAACAAACCACACAGGCCAGCAAATACCTATCTAAGTGGATTGAAGCGAAGAACAAGAATAGCTAGTTTTGATGCAGGAAGTAGGAGGCTGAATGTTTCGTTTCTAGTTTCTTTATTTTTTATTTGACATCAACATTTAATTTACTTCCAACGTTGAGAGAAGTCGCATCACATTGACTGTTTCGCTCTTGATTCCCGTTTATGGTCTTAATTTTTCACAGCTACTTTTTGCTTTATCCATTCTAAAGCTATTTCAACTGGCGTGGTGTTTTCAGAAAAAGCAGTGTTGTGGCCTAAACTTGGAAAAAGAGAATATTCAAATGGTTTCCCGTTAGCTTTAAATGCATTGAGCTGTTCTATACATAACTTTACAGGAATTTGTATATCCTTTTCACCAAATAGCCAAAGTCCGGGTATGGAAAGCCTATTGAGTAAAATTTTTGGATCAGTAGCTGTAAACTGATATTTATCGGGGTCGTTTTTAATATGTTCCCGTGCATCCTCTTCGGTGTGGGTCTTCCAAAAATCAGTTCTTCCATCGGTATAAAATTGAAAGC
Organism: Galbibacter mesophilus; assembly: GCF_023721415.1. Lineage (GTDB taxonomy): Bacteria > Bacteroidota > Bacteroidia > Flavobacteriales > Flavobacteriaceae > Galbibacter > Galbibacter mesophilus. The sequence goes on from NZ_JAMQVC010000002.1 coordinate 735,072, forward strand.
GAAGTTGTTCCAGGGTAGTGATGGTAGGACAGCTAAATAAAATCATGAATTCTATTAAAGGATTTTTACTTGCAGCTATTGAGATTATCCAACCGGCTTGACTAAAACCGAGTAAACCAATAGGTGTATTTTTGTTCCGACGTTGAAGTAGTTTAACAGCCGCATTGGCATCGTTTGCCAGTAAATTAAGGTTATTAGAATCTATATTATTTGTACCAACTTCGGGACCTGCATATATTCCTCCAGATTTTCCAACCCCACGCTTATCATACGTTAGTACACAGATTCCATTACTGGCTAAAAGTTTGGCAAATTCGTCCATTCGTGGTTCTTGACCAGAACCATGAACGATAACTAAAGACGAATGTGGTTTTTTTGGACTGTAAATTGTTCCTGCAAGCGTAACTCCTTCACTCACAAACGTAATTTCTTCAGATTTAATGGGATCAAAAGATTGAGCATTTCCTTGATAAAATTGAGTAACAAATAAGAAAACTATTAGAATGCTCTTAGCTATTTTGGTGAATTTAATTTGAATCATTGTGGTGTTTGAATGTTAGTTCAGTCTACTAATTAAATTGAGCTAGTAAAGTTTTATAAAACTACCTATAATTTACTTAGAATACAACCATCACTTACCCCTTAACAGCACTCTGTCTAGGTGCTAAAACCAACTTTTTAGGTACGATTATACCCCGTTTGGGCTTTAAAACGTGCTCGAAAAGCTACCAACTTTACGACTCAACAAGTTAACAGTAGTCCACAAAAAGGGAAAAATACCCTTTTAAAATTTCTTTGTTCACTCTAATTTGTAGTAAATCTTAAAATAGTCTATTAACCTGCTATGTTTTTACATGGCATTAAAAAATTTTACAGTAAATTTCGGATGATTTATTCCTATTTCATGGAGAACGAAAAAGAGGTTATTAGTCTTATCATTTACGTAAGTGTGCTTATTGTAATACTTATCGTGTTTGTAGTAACCTTCTTTCTAGCCTATCAGCGTAGAAAAACAGAACTCCTCATAGAAAAAGCAGATCAGCTGCGAAAGTTCGAACTTGAACTTTCCAAAGCGCAAACAGAGATTCAAGAACAAACTTTTAAGAATATAAGTTGGGAGTTGCACGATAATATTGGTCAGCTGCTATCAGTGGCTAAAATGCAGCTAAATATGCTTCAATATGATCTTCCGGAGGAAAAACGAAAAGGTTTTGAAGAGGCTTCCAATGTTTTGGGTCAGGGACTAAAAGAACTGCGCCAACTTTCCCATACATTGAATACTGATTTTGTTTCTAAAATAGGACTACAAGAGTCCATTGAGAATGAAATAAATCGTTTTAAAAGGCTTAATTTTTTGAATATCGAATACGAAGTAGAGGGGGAGCCTTATAACATTGATAAAAAGGATGAAATCATCATTTTTAGAATTTACCAAGAGTGTTTTTCCAATGTGGTTAAATACTCAAAAGCTTCCGTGTTGAAAATTTTGCTAAAGTATTCAGATTCAGAATTATTCGTAAGCGCAACCGATAATGGTGTGGGTTTCGACGCTGCTTCGGAAAATGAAGGCACCGGACTTATGAACATGCGAAAAAGGGCCGAACTAATAGGAGCAGATTTTTCTATTAAAACCCAAAAAGATGAAGGAGTTTCAGTAACTTTACGGTATCCAACCAAGCGTAAGAAAACATGAAGAAGTATTCAATAGCCATTGTAGACGACCACTCCCTTTTTGCTAAATCTTTAATCTCTTTAGTTGACTCTTTTGATAATTACAAAGTAATTTTTAATGCCACCAATGGTAAGAATTTTATTGAAGAACTAGAGAAACATTCGTTACCAGATATTGTCCTAATGGATATAAATATGCCGTTGATGAATGGTATTGAAACCATGGAGTGGCTGAAGGAAAATCATCCGCAACAAAAGGTAATCGCCCTTTCCATGGACGATAGCGAGGAAACCATTATAAAAATGCTTCGGATGGGGGCGAAAGGATATTTACTGAAAGATATTCACCCCGAGATTTTTCAGAATGCACTGGACGACGTTATTCATAAAGGTTTTTATTATTCCGACAGAATTACTAATAAACTGCTGGATAATATCGATAAAAAAGAAACTGATCCAAACGAAGTTAAATTGAAAGAGCGCGAGGTAGAGTTTCTAAAATTGGCCTGTACAGAAATGACTTACAAGGAAATTGCTGCCGAAATGTGTCTTTCCCCAAAAACAATCGACGGTTACCGTGAAAGTCTTTTCGATAAACTGGAAGTACGCAGCAGAATCGGACTCGTGCTTTACGGAATTAAAAATAAAATGGTTGAAATGTGATTTTTGCTTTAAGCTAGAAGACAGAGGCTGGATGTTAGAAGTTTGAAAAGTTTCTGGTTTTTGGCAGAAGAAAACCCAATTAACAAACACGTCCTATTGCGTAAAGCTTACTGCTCACAATAAACAAACAACAGGTATTAAATATAGAAAAACTTTGCCTCTCTGTCCCTTTGCAGCTTTGCCACTCAACAATCGAACAAATCAAGGGATTTTTACGTCCGATGAGTCGGGTTTTATCAGTTTTAGAATGTCTGAAAAAGAATGTGCCATCACTGCTTTTTCACCTCGAATGGCAATTGGATAAACCAAAGTCTCCGGATTTTTGTTAAGGACCTTTAGAGCATCGTCGTCATCCAATTTTACATTTTCCCCATAAGTATTGGTAAATGCTGGATGATCGGTTGGAATTAGTTCTGGTACTGTTCTTCCAAGCCTCTCCGCAATTTCTACCCATTCAGTATCTGCAATTTTGGTTTTAGTAAGATCGATGGCCAAAATTTTGGCATCAGAGGAGGCTACGTATGCTTGGCATTCTCTTCCTAGTTTCGTACTAGGATTGAATATAAAAGTTATTTGTCTATCGTTTGTTGCTAAAATACTCATTTCTTCCACGGCTATAATTATTTTTAAAGCACTACCTTTAAAATGTAAGTATCTTAAAGATAGTGCTTTGTTTTATATAAAGACTATTGTTTCGCCTTCATTTTTTCCTTTTTCTTTCTCAACTGTTTATCCAAATCGTTATACGCTTCAGCTATAGACATTTCAAATTTCTCGTGAGAAGCTTCGGCGAAAAGTCTTGGTCCTGGAACGCTTAAACGGATGTTGCAAATTCTCCCGGTATCTTTGGAAGAGGTATTTTCAGTTTTAAAAAATACATCAGCCCGCACGATAAAGTCATATTTATCAACCAATTTATTAATTCTCTTGGTCGCCATTTCTTCTAAACGGCTACTGGCCGCAACATTGTCATATTCAAAATTTATCTGCATAGTTAATTAGTTTTATATCACTTACTGCGGTTAATCATTCAGTGATAGGTTCCTTTTAAAATTACTAAAATTAACAATGCTGATAAAGCAAATTTATTGGTTTAATAAGAATTTATGATTGCTTGTTGGTAAATAGTTAATTTGGTGTGTGTTGGAAACGAATAAAACCGACCAGAATTACAGATATTCTGTTAATTTTTTAACGAGGTCATTTTTAGGAATTACCCCAGACTGGCGCCATAACGAAGCTCCATTTTTGAAAATCATAAAAGTGGGAACCCCGCGAACTTGAAACCTTCCGGCCAGTTCTTGATTCTTATCTACGTTAACTTTTATGATATTAATTTTATCACCCATGCTTTGTTTTACTTCATCAAGAATTGGCATCATGGTTTGGCAAGGACCGCACCAGTCTGCATAAAAATCAATTAACACAGGTTTATTCACGTCTACTATATCTTTAAAACTACTTTTCATTTCTAAAATTTATTTAAGGGTACAATTGGTCGTATATTTCGTAAAAATCTTTCAGTTTATTGGCTGAAGGTATTTTCGTTCCATCCAAAATGTACCGAATGGAATTATAGAACACAACAATACAATAAATAAGGTTTTTAAAGACCAATTTAATCGTTTGTAAAACACGAAAGCCATGATTACATAAGCGATAAACAGGATTCCGTGAAGCATTCCTACAATTTTATTCGGACCATGAAAATCCATCAAATACTTTAATGGCATGGTAACACCAAACAATAATAAATACGAAATACCTTCTAATATACTGATGAGTCTAAAATTCTTAAGCGTCATTCTCTACGTTTTCCCACAAAAATAAAGCACCGAAGACAGTTTCGGCGCTTTCAATTGTTAAAGGTTATTTAATTTTCATGCACTAAGCACTTACCGTAAATCACAATTTATTTCTGAATACCTATTCTGTTGTCGTAGCTTGTTCTTCTTTCAACTGAATTTGTTTTGCGATGGCTTGTACTTCATCCATTACGCGTAATAAATTTCCGCTCCATAGCTTTTCAATTTCATTTTGTGAATAGCCTCTACGCACCAATTCTTTGGTGACATTCAGCGTTTCAGAGGCATCATTCCAACCATAAATACCACCGCCTCCATCAAAATCGGAGCTTATCCCAACTTGGTCAATGCCAAGTTTTTCAACTAAATAATCTATATGGTCTACAAAATCAGCAACGTTTACTGGATCTTTAACTTTCGAAATAGAGTCCAATTTTGGAGTCACAGCATTTCTGATTGTTCGGTACTCCTTGTAATACGTGTCCCTTTCATCTTCCGAAATACTTCTAATAGCTTCACGCTCCAATATTTTAAAGTCATGCTTTTTGGCTTCCGCCTGAAGCACTTTATCCACTTCTAAGTCGAATAGGCTATCTTTTTCAATATTTACATAGGGCGCAAATGCAACCGCTTGTACCACGCCGCCATTATCTTTAACCCATTGTAACTGCTCGTCATCCAAATTCCTGTTGTGGTTACTCAATGCTCGGGCAGAGGAGTGGGAAGCAATTACAGGTGCTTCACTCAAGGCTATCATCTGTTTAATGGCTTCTTTGGAAGGATGTGAAATGTCTATCATCATTCCGTAGCGGTTCATTTCCTTTATAACTTGTTTGCCCAATTCGCTTAAACCATTGTGCAACCAAACACTATCTTTTTCACCCGTATTGGAATCGGATAACTGACTGTGTCCTTGATGTGCCAAGGACATGTAACGACCGCCCATGTCATAAAACTTCTTCACATTGGCAACTTCTTTTCCTATAGGATAGCCGTTTTCAATACCAATCATGATTACCTTTTTGCCTTTTGCATGAATGGCTCTAACATCTTCAGAATTTAAAGCCAATTCCACTTCAGCAGGAGCAATATCTTCACAAAGCTTGCGAATCGCTTCAAACTTTGAAACGGCATTTTCATAGGCCTTGGCATAACCCTCTTCATTCAATGAGTCTTGTCCTGTGTACACCACCAACCAAGCGACGTCCAGTCCACCTTCTTTCATTTTCGGCAAGGTAATTTGGGTTTCTAGATTTTGCGTATAGTTAATGGAATCTGTAAAATTAGCCACATTGATATCACAATGTGTGTCCAACGTTATAATATTCTTTTGAATCTGAATAGCCTTTGCGTGTATTTCATCTTCCGTTAAGGCATGTTCTGCCGGTTGTTGTTCTGTTTTTTCTTTGCAGGAAGCAAGAATTACAAGTAATGCAATAACAAATATGGTGTTCTTCATAATAGTGTAATTAAACAATTTCAATAAGCATTAAAATCTATTTTCAATATTTTAAGACTTACATACAAATATCTGTTAAACCGATCAATTTAAATGATTTTCTTCCCATAATCTAGTAAGTTAGGGTTATAACCATTTAAAAATCAATATTATGCTTACAGTTATTTTAAATATTTTATTACCCCCATTATCCGTGTATTTAAACCACGGATTCGGACAAACATTTCTAATTAGTTTACTGTTAACCTTAATAGGTTGGTTGCCAGGAGTTATTCATGCTTTTATTGTAAACTAATTATGGACGATAAGAAAAAAGAAAATATTGCAAGGTTGGGTATTGCTACCAAAGGAGTTGTTTATTCCTTAATTGGTGGTATTACCGCCCTTTCTGTAGTTGGAGTTACTGGACAAAAAGCAGGTAGCTCTGGCGTATTGGATTATGTAGCAAAGCAACCTTTTGGTAGGGTGGTTCTTGGAATTTTAGCATTAGGACTAATTTGTTTTGTGCTTTGGCGGTGCTATCAGGCAATCATGGATCCTGAAAATCACGGAAAAGATTTAAAGGGTATCGTAAACCGACTGGCATATCTGTCCAGTGGCGCTTTTTATGCTGTTTTGGCTTATGCCGCCGTTAAAAGAATTATTTCGGGATTATCTTCCGGTAGTGGAGGTGGAGGAAAAGAATCAATGCTTCAATTTTTATTGGATAAACCTTTAGGTCAAATATTGGTAACCATTGTGGGATGTTGCTTTTTAGGAAAAGCAATTTACCAATTGTATAAAGCCTATTCTGGAAAATATAGGGACGAAATTGAACACGCCGGATTGGATAGCAAAGCGCAAAAAGTAATTTTAAATGCTGGAAAAGTTGGCTATACCGCAAGGGGAATCGTAATTATAATAGTTTCTTACCTAATTTTTAAAGCTGCTTGGTACAACAATTCCAATCAGGCAGGAGGGAAGGAAGAGGCTTTTCAAGTGTTGCAGTCCAACTTTGGAAGTTTGATTATGGCCTTGGTAGCTATTGGATTGTTAGCCTACGGAATATTCATGTTTGTAAAGGCAAAATACAGACCTATTAACATTAAAAATAATTAATATGAAACCATTAGATAAAGTACCTAATCTTTCAGTAGATTTAATAAATGACACCAAATGGGAATTGTCTTCCCAAAAGCCGGAAAGCTTTACCATGCTCGTCTTTTACCGGGGCTTGCATTGTCCTGTTTGTAAAATCTATTTGGAAGAGTTAACATCTAAACTAGACGATTTTGAAGAAAGAGGCGTGAACGTTATTGCCATTAGTGCTAACACAAAAGAATTGGCGCAAAAAACCGCGGATGAGTGGGATATTTCAACACTCCCGCTTGGTTATGGACTAAGTAAAGAGGAAGCCCGAAAATGGGGACTTTATATTTCTTCTGCTATAGCAGATAAAGAGCCCGAAACGTTCTTTGAACCTGGGTTGTTTTTAGTAAAACCAGACCAAACGTTGTATGCATGTTCCGTGCAATCCATGCCTTTCGCGAGACCAGATTTTGATGACATTTTAGACGCTATCGACTTCGTGAAAAAGAAAGATTATCCGCCAAGAGGTGTTGAATAGTTCTTTACGTTTTCGGAAGCATTTGACCAAGCAGGAGGGAAGCGGTAATCCATAAAATAATGGACAACATCCCACCTATAATTAAAAAATGTTTGAATTTATAGATTCCCAATCCGTAAATGAGCGTATTGGTTTGATAACCTAGGGGTGTGAAAAAACTAAAATTAGCCGAAAACAAGACGGCCAGAATAAAAGGTTTTAAGGGCAAATTACTCGCAGAAGCTATGGAAATAGCAATGGGAGTCATAATAATCGCGGTAGCATTATTAGAAACAATACCACTCATAACCATTGTAAACAAAAATATAATACCGATGGTTATGGTTGGCTGTTTACCAGACATTAATTCCAGTAATTGCGAAGAAACCCAAACGTCGGCGCCACTATTGTGCATGGCCACCCCCAAGGGAATCATTCCTGCTAACAGAAATATAATCTCCCAGTTAATGTTTTGATATACTTTACTAAGTTCAATACAGTTAAACATTAATAACAGCAAAACTCCTGTTAGGGAACTTGCTAAAATAGATAACATACCAGACGCCGCGAGCCCAATTACAGCCAGTAAAATTACAAAAGTGAGGGTCTTTTTTACGGGTGACACCAAGGAAAGAGAGGTGTGTTCCTTAAGTACCGCCATATTTTCTATGGTAGAGAACTCATCTATTTTATCCTTGGGAACTTCAACTAACAAGCGGTCGCCCACTTTTAATTTAATTTTGTCTATGCTGGTATGTAGCAGCTTATCTTTTACATTTTTGATATTTCGACGCCTTTTAACAGCCAGTGGCAATGCCCCATTGATTCTTTTATCTTTCAGTTCGTCAATAGAGCGTTTTAGCAATGGCGCTCCTGGAAGCATCAAAAGCTCTACAATGGTATTTTTTTCAGCATCAAATTCATTTATTTCTTCTTCAGATTCATCTACACGATTGTCATCAACATGGTAATTGTTAAGAATAACCCCTTTCATTTCTTTTATCCGAACCAAACTTTCCATATCGCAATAGAGTAGGAGCTTATCTCCTTTTTTAAGCGTTATGTATTTTCCAGGCGACTTATTGGAAATCCCATCCCTGGTAAGTTTCAACAAGGTAATGCCAGTGTCTTGATATAAAGGCGTTTCCATTATTTTTTTTCCGATAAACTCAGATTCGTCCGTAAATTCAATACTCGTTAAGTACTGATCCAATTCATACTCCTTATCCAAATTATTATTGGTATCCCATGGGAGTAAAAAGGAAGTTAGCGTTATAAATACAATCCCAATACCAAGAAAAATAAGTCCGTACAGGGAGAATTCGAAAAACGTAAAACGTTCAGCACCAAATTCATTTGCTACAGAGTTCACAATCAAGTTTGTAGATGTTCCCATAAGTGTACAACTACCACCAAGAATCCCAGCAAAAGAAATGGGTAACAGTAGTTTAGAACGGGGAATATTGAATTTTATGGATAGTTCCGTGAGGATTTTAATAAAAACAATCACCACTGCAGTAGTGCTAATAAATGCTGAAATAGTCCCCGAAATAAGCATAAAAGCCGGAATAAGCAGGAGTATAGGGAGTATTTTCAACTTTTTGAGTCCGTTAGCCAATAAATTGATAATGCCATTCTGTTCCAAAGCAATGGCTATAATCATGAGGCAGAGTACCGTAATGGTAGCCGTATTAGAGAAACCGCTAATGGCTTCTTCGGGAGAAACTACCCCAAATAACAACAAGCTTACAATAATGAAAAAGGCAATTTTATCTACCGGGAATACTTCAAAAGCAAAAAATATAATCACCAAAGCGAGTACAGCAAACACATATATAATTTCTACCGACATAAAGGTTGTTTGTTATTTTAATTAAAGATATTTGAAATACCAATTGGTTGTATACAACAAAATTGTAAATTATTGGATAGGATTAAATTAATCGCTTAATTTGGTACGCTTCGTTTAAAAACAATATATGGATAAAGAGGAGAAAAAACTACAAGATATTGATAAAGAACTGGATAAGTCCCAAAAATCCAATGAAACCGCTGCCAAGAGTCACGGGGAAATTTTAAAAGAACAGATTTGTGAAGGAAACGAGGTTTACAAACGAAGCACCAGCAGTATATTACTGAGTTCTTTAACGGCGGGCTTGGAAATAGGATTTAGCTATTTAATGATTTGCTCGGTATTTTTTTATTTTGAAGGAAAAGTAGCCGAAGACACCTTGTTTAAACTCATGGCATTGGTATATCCATTGGGGTTTATTATGGTGGTTTTAGGACAATCCATCTTGTTTACAGAGCAAACCTCTTTATTGACTTTGCCCGTGCTGAACAAAAAACATTCCGTAGGTAGTTTATTACGTCTTTGGGGACTGGTAATTCTAGGAAATTTACTAGGAGGGTGGCTTATAGCGTTGGTTTTACGATGGATAGGCCCCGAATTGGGGATTTTCACCGAACAAACAATCACAAAAATTGCCGAACACGTAACACATTTTAGTCCGCTGGTTATTGTAGTAAGTGCAGTATTGGCCGGTTGGTTAATGGGGTTGCTGTCATGGTTAATAACATCATCTAAAGATACGGTAAGCCGAATTGTTATTATTTATATGATTACCGCATTAATGGCATTTACGGGATTGCACCATAGTATTATTGGAAATATAGAAGTATTTGCAGGCATGTTAAGTTCGCCAACTATTATGCTAACGGATTATCTAACATTTCAAAGTCTGGCATTAACCGGAAACGCCATGGGTGGAGCAATCTTTGTAGCCTTGCTAAAGTATAGAGCATTTGTATTCAATGTATAGCCGAGCAAATAGGCTGATACATAATACAACATATTGGACTTTTTATAGAAAGAGGGAGGTTTTGAAATATTCTATTTTACATAATGTAAATTATGAGTCAAATACAACTTGTTTTTAACGTGTAGTAAATTATATAAATAATTAATTAAGCGTTATGGTGATGTTAGATGCATGAAAGTAACTGACTATCTGGTTAATAAGTTTGTTTATAATGTTAATAACCATTAAAAATTTTATTAACATTACTTATTTACAATTTATATTTTTGTAATTATAAATAAACTATAAACTATTGGTAAAAAATGATTAAAGATAACTATAACAGAAAAATTAAACTGCAATGCGTTTCATGTTCAGGAACTGAATTTGACTTTAGTGAAGATAAAACGTGGGTTAAATGTCTAAATTGCGAAATAGAATACAATGGAGGGTACAATGAACTGCTGGAGCTTAATAAACCAAACGTTGACTCTGCAATGGAACAACTACAAAGGCAAGTTTTAGACGATACTAAAAAGCAACTAAATAATGCTTTCAAGAAAATGAAATTCAAATTGTAATGGCATATATTCCTAGTGAAGATGAGATTTTAAAAGCAGTAAAGGATTCAGGATATTTATTTGAACAAGAAATAGCAACTATTTTTGAAAACAATGGTTTTCATATTCGAACTAATTCGGCTTTTCAAGACTTAGATAATCAAGTTTCCAGAGAAATGGATTTTATTGGATATAAATCATATAATAATGAAAGTCAAAATAATTTATGTATACATGTAAGAGTTTTAGCAGAATGTAAAAATAATAAGAATCCATATGTTTTTATTGAAAGAAAGAAAGGTAAAGTTGATAGTCAATATATTCCTCCAAACTTTATTTTTCCCAATTCTTACAAGGAAAATTTGGAAGGTAATAGATATAGAATGTTGAATGGGTTTGATTATCTAGATATAAGATCAATATACCCCTATACTGTTCAACTTAATAAAGCTGTTCAATTTTGTAAAATTGTAGGCAACGGAAGTAGTAATCTTCAGGCAGACCATAAAGGAATATATGATAGCCTCCTATATCCTATTATAAAATGCTTAGAGTTTCAAAAAGAAGCTGATAGAAAAATCGCAGTAAAACATTATTATATATATTTCCCTATCATTGTTTTACTCTCGAGATTGTATAAAATTCATGCTAATAGTCCTCAGCATGAATTAATTAAAACTAAACATGTTGCATTTACTAGGCAAATAAACTCAAAAAAATATAGTGATAATTATTTAATTGATTTTTTATCAAAGGATGGCATACAAGACTTTATAAACAATAACATCGATAATTTCGTTTCTAATTTTATTGATAAAATATCTAATAAATAATTATATCAAACATTTAAATTGTCTAGTTAGAATAAAAAACATGAGTATTAAGTTATTAATTGGAGTTTTAGTATTTCTATGATGCTTACCGTTTTAAGAACTACATGAAGATTTATCTGTAACCTTCCATCTGTTCCCTCATCATTCTACGCATTACAGCCCTGCTTATAGTATTGCCCTTCTCCAATTATACTCGGGCTTGCTCTAGACTCTCTATTCATTCTTTTTTATAATCATTTTCGGTGTTCTTCATACCAATACATTTAAAAATCTGTAACAAACACACCCAAAAACCCAACCACCCTCACTCCCCTCTTACAAATATCTTTTCTTTTATAGAATGATGATTAACAGCGTCTTGGGAATTAATCTTTTCTTTCTTGTACACTCAAACTAAAACATTGTAGACATGAAAAATTTAATTAGTAGTTTATTTTCCGATGAAGACAAGCAAGCCATTGCTGAAAGTATTAAACAAATTGAAGCGCTGATAAAAAATAAAGTGGTTGCGCTTAATGAAAAGGAACGCCAAAAGTATGGTTCCATCAACGAGAGTAATAAGCTTTTTGTAAACAAAGTTCATGCTTTCAGATTGGAAAACCCAGAACTAAGCGCTCCAGAAGTGGATTGGATGGAATTTGATAAAGACTACACCATGCGGACATTTTTGGAAAATCAAATTGAGTCCTTGGAAAGGATTTTATATCAGTTTAAAAGCACTAAGACGTTGCATGACTTTGATAATTTTCAGGACTCTTTAATTGATTATAGCTATGCGCAGTACAAAAGAAATGCTAAAGAAAGCGGATTTAATAAAAAGGTCTCAGAATTAAAACAGTTTTTTACTCGGTCCAAAAACGATACAACAGGACAAGAGCCTGTTGGTAACTAAATAATGTTCCTTCACCTAAAAAGCCCCATAATATTATGGGGCTTTTTGGTTCTAAAGACTACCAATTACCTTAAAGAATGCAAATTCTAGGTTCTATAAGTGGTCGCTTAACGTCTTTTAATCATATTTTTAGGTTGTAAGACCTATCGAACGGATTATTTTAATGAAGTTTTTAGGTTACTAAACCTAAATCTCGATCTAATTTACCTCAATTTCGCCCTTTTAAACCTCAAGATTGGATTCTTTAACCTAAAAATATAGGTTGTAGGACGTGTCGATTTCTATAATTAACCTCAAAAAATAGGTTAAAGACGTGAAAAGAACATTAATTTAATGCGATGGATACGTTAGTGAACGTGTCCGTTGGGGTTGTACACGTATCGAGATATGTGTTATAACCTATCGGGGTGGTTGTTTTGGATTGCTTTATTGAGAATATTGCATAAATGCTGAAGCTGGATGCTAGAAGGTGGAAACTTAGGGAATTTCTTGTTTGAAGTTTCTAGTTTTTCGAATGTTGATACAATAAAAAAAGCTGCGGGAACGCAGCTTTTTTAGTATTCTATTATTTTTCTCTTTACGGCATTACCACAGCATCGATGGCATGGATAATTCCGTTGGATGCTTTTACATCGGCTTGTACCACAGTGGCCATATTGCCCTTGGCATCTTCTAATTTTACTTGTCCGTCAGCCAACGTAGCAGTTAATTTTCCACCTTGTACCGTTTCTACCATATACTTACCGTTATTACTGGTAATGGCTTCGGTAAGGGTCTCAGCGTCTACTTTTCCTGGAACTACGTGATAGGTCAAAATTTTGGATAAGTCGGCTTTCTTGTTAGGTGCCAACAATCCTTCAACCGTTCCTTTGGGTAGTTTTTCAAAAGCAGCGTTTGTGGGTGCAAAAACCGTAAAGGGTCCTTCTCCATTCAAGGTTTCTACCAAACCAGCTGCTTTTACAGCAGTTACCAATGTGGAAAAATTCTCATCGGTACCGGCAACGCCAACAATGGTAGCGGTTTGATCGATGTCTTTTTCCATACTTTCCATTTTAGTGGTTTCATTGGAATCTGACATGGCTGTAATGGAATCTTCAGCTTTCGCATTGGATTCTTTTTCTTTTTTCTTTCCGTCTGCGCATGAAGCTAGTATAAGTGCTCCGGCTACGCATGCAATTGTTATTTTTCTGATTTTCATAGCTTTATGTTTTTTTCAAATGTAGTTGTTATTAGTCATAACTTAATCACAATTTTGTTTAATGTTTTTATAATTTATGTTAAACAATATAATAACTAACAAATGGAATGAATTTCTTTCAATAAAAAGAAACGAATAGTAATCTTTTGGTTTTCAGAGTAATAAAGTATAAGTAGAGAGAATTTATAAAAGAAGTGTCAACTTTTAGCAGTCTCCTACTCCTTCTCGTGCTCCTCTATATCCTTCCGAAGGTCTAGTTTTCTAAACGCTGGGGAGATAATACCTGTGGTAACGACTGTTATAAGCGTCATGGTACCGCCAAAGACAACCGCTGTTACAGTACCCATTAATCGGGCTGTGAGTCCGCTTTCAAAAGCACCCAGCTCGTTAGAAGAGCCTACAAACATAGAATTAACGGATGCCACACGTCCTCTCATTTCGTCTGGGGTTCGTAATTGAAGAATGGTTTGGCGGATAATCATGGAAATACCATCAAACACGCCGCTAAAGAACAAGGCTAGCACCGAAAGCCAAAAGAATTTTGAGAGTCCGAATACAATAATACACACCCCGAATCCGAAAATGGCGGCCAATAACTTCATTCCGGCGCTTTTATTCAAAGGAAAATAAGCCGATGTAAACATGGTAATCAATGCGCCAACTGCCGGTGCGGCCCGTAAAATACCAAATCCCTGGGAGCCAACGTGCAGAATATCCTGAGCGAAAACTGGGAGTAGTGCCACTGCCCCACCAAAAAGTACAGCAATCATATCCAATGTAAGTGCTCCTAAAATTATCTTGGTACTGAAAACAAATTTTACCCCCTCACGTAGGCTTTTAAAAACATTTTCCCCGATTTTCGGATTCAAAATAGGTTTCACGGGGATTTGCAATAAGTTGATAAATGCTATTAAAGAAAAACCGAAAATAAGGCACATAGACCAGTGTACGCCAATCCAATTTATACTAAAACCCGCCAATGCCGGCCCAAGTACTGCACCCATTTGCCAAACCGAACTGCTCCAAGTAGCCGCGTTGGGGTACACTTTTTTAGGAACGATTAAGGAGAAAAGGGAAAATATAGTAGGCCCTAAAAACGCACGGACAATCCCACCCAAAAAGACCAAGAAGTAAATACAATATAATACTACATTGGTGGACCAATTCGCAATTATTTTGGGCCAAGTAAGTAGAAACAGTCCTAAACTTATTACCGAGAAACCTATTATACACTTAATCAATAAATTGCGCTTTTCTTTTTGGTCTACCACGTGCCCTGCAAATAACGCCAGGGAAACTGCCGGGATTACCTCCATTAACCCTATGATGCCCAGTGAAAGTGGGTCTTTGGTGATACTATACACCTCCCACTCTATAACTACAAATTGCATAGACCATGCAAAAACCATGGCGAAGCGTACTATTAAAAATATATTGAATTCTCTAAACCGAAGTGCTGCGTAAGGGTCGTTTTTTTTCAAGGTTTTTACTTTCGAATTTATGGGTACTACCCTTCAAAGGTACGTATATATGATAAATTTTTTATTCTTCCGAAGGATTTAAACGCGTTTATATAAACCGCTGATTTTCATTTAAAACACTCTTTAAAACATCGATTAAGTGAATGTTTTGTCGGATTAATTACAAATATTTTAACATTTTCTGAAAATCTATATCAAAAAAGCATCCGTAGATATATACAAATCACTTAAAATATCATTATGAAAAAAACAGTAATAACCGTATTCACAATGGCATTGTTAGCGTCTTGTGTATCGAAAAAGAAATACGTTCAACTAGAACAGGAAAAAGGGGAATTACAAAGTCAACTACAAAAATCGCAAGTAGAAAATGAAGAATTGGAAAGCAAATTTGCTGCTATTCAAGAGCGTGTAGATGAATACAACGGCAAGATAAACAGCTTAACAGAAGAAAACAACAGTATGATGGTTACTGTGGATGATGTGGCTGTTATTTCTGAAGACACCAAAGAAGGTATGCGCAAAACATTGGAAAATGTAGACCCTGTCTTGCTAAGCGAAGCGAAAACACTAAAGGATTCTATGAATTTGGCGGTATCTTATAACCTTCAAAAATCAATGAACAACAGCAGTCTTAACGAAGACGAAGATATTGCCATTGATATTGATGAAACCGTAGTTATGATTTCTATTTCTGATAAACTTCTTTTCAACACAGCAAGTTACAGAGTTAGCAACAAAGCGAATGATATTCTTCAAAAACTGGCAGATGTTATTAATTCTGAACCAAGTATTGAAGTAATGGTTGAAGGGCATACAGACCCAAGAAGCATCCACAACGAAAAAGTAGCGGATAACTGGGATTTAAGTGTTTTAAGAGCCACTTCCGTAGTACGTAAATTACAAAACGATTTTAATGTTGCTCCTGAAAAGCTAATTGCTTCAGGAAGAAGTAGCTACCAACCATTGGTAGAGAACGATTCCAAAGAAGGTAGAGCAAAAAACAGAAGAACTAGAATAGTTATTCTACCGAACATCAACAAATTCTTTGCTTTGATGGCTTCTAACGAATAACAAAAAGCGCTAGATTAACACACAATAGCAACCCTTAATGTAAAAACGCCTTACCGATTGATTTTCGGTAAGGCGTTTTTTTATGTGGATAGTTAACTTGTGCTATTTAGTTGCACTTACTTTCCAAATAATTCCGGTATCATCATCATTTACTAATAGTGAACCTTGTGGCGTTACCGCTACACAAACCGGACGACCATATACTTGGCCTTCTTCATCGCTTTTAATAAAACCAGTTAAAAAGTCTTGTGGTTTTTGTGGTTTTCCTTCATTAAATGGAACAAAAGAAACTTTATATCCAGCAAAATTCGCTCGGTTCCAAGACCCGTGCTGACCAATAAATGCGCCGTTTTGGTACTTTTCTGGGAATTGATTTTCCGTGTAAAAAGTTAATCCCAAGGTAGCAGTATGGCTTCCTGTAGGTACATCTGGAATAATGGTTTTAGCCACCATATCTGGATGTGGGTCTTCTTCCCAACGAGGGTCTTTTATCTCCCCATAATAGCTGTAAGGCCAACCGTACCATCCTCCTTTTTGTACACTTGTAATATAATCTGGCACTAAATTATCTCCTAAAGCGTCCCTTTCGTTAACTGCTGTCCAAAGTTGTCCCGTAGCTGGGTTCCAGTCCATCCCAACCGGATTTCTTAGTCCGCTTGCATAGATTTCTTCTCCGCTTCCGTCCAGGTTTACTACAAGGATAGCAGCTCGACGCTCTTCAACATCCATACCGTGCTCCCCAACATTACTAGCAGAACCTACGGAAATATAAATTTTGTCCTGAGCTTCGTTGGTAATAATATTACGTGTCCAGTGGTTATTGTAGCCACCAGCAGGTAAATCTACCAACTTCTCCCCTTTTGCGGTGATTTTTGTCATTCCCTGTTTGTAAGGGTATCTATATAAACCGTCGGTATTGGCTACGTAAAAGTTCTCACCAATAATTAGCATTCCGAAGTTTTTATTTAAGTCTTTCAAGAAAACATGGCGCTCATCAATTTTTTCATCGCCATTGGTGTCCCTAAGCAACGTAATTTGATTGGCGCTTTCACTGGAATTGGATTCAGCAATAAAATAATCTCCGTTTGGCGCAACGTACGTCCATCGTGGGTGCTTTAACTCGTCTGCAAAACGGCTAACGGTGAAACCTTCAGGCGCTTCGGGCATAGTATCCTCTGGCCACCCCACCACTTTACTCGGTTTGGATGTTGGTTGCGTAGAAAACGGCGCAGGCAATTCCAGCGTCCCTACAGCGGTTTCAACGGTGGTTATGCTATCTTTAGGAGCTTCTTCAGCAACTTCCGAAGTTTCTTTTTTATCTGTGTTGGTTTTACAACTGAATGCCAAAACCGATAATGACATCAATAATAGTGTGCGTTTCATCTGTTAATACTTTTTTAATTGGAAACCCTAATTTACAGTTAAATATGAATGTTAGAAACTGAAAGTAGTAATTAGTATTAATTTAACTTTTGTGCCTACTGGCTATTTGTTCATTTTTTCCATTGATGAAAAAACGAACCAAAAAAATCTAGGCTTGCTATAAAAATATGAGAAAACGCTACGGAACCCTCAACCACTGATAAAAATAACTCGCCCTTCCTAACGTCGGTCTCAAACAGATTTTTATCATTTACCAACACTGCTTCCTTGATTTTTAATATTTTTCTAGACAGGCCAAAAAAATCTTCAACAATGTAAAATCTTTTGAAACCTTACAGTTACTCATAGAATTGAGTAATTAATAATTAAATTGTTCTTAAAAACCTTGTTGTCAAGCTAAGCGCTTGTGCTAAACGTAGCTTCAGTATGTCGAAGCCCACCTCTAGTTGAAACATTTAATTCATAAGTCGGAATTCATAAATCGTATATTCTTAGCTTTTGCGGTTTGGGTCTTATTAATAATATTTTTTACGCAACCAAAAAGAAACCCTAACCAATAAAATTAAGGCTGGTACTTCTACAAGAGGACCAATAACACCCGTAAAGGCTTGCCCAGAATTGAGTCCGAATACCGCAATAGCGACTGCTATGGCCAATTCAAAGTTGTTCCCAGCTGCCGTAAAAGCGATCGCCGCATTCTTGTCGTAATCAATACCTTTTGCCTTGCTCATAAAGAAACCAATAAAGAACATTATGGTGAAATAAATAAGCAATGGAATAGCAATAAGCACGACATCCATCGGGATTTGAACAATGAGCTCCCCTTTTAACGAGAACATAACTACAATAGTAAACAATAATGCTATCAAAGTAATAGGTGATATAAACGGTAAAAACTGATTGTTGTACCACTCCTCCCCTTTTAATTTTACCAGAATCAATCGGCTTAAAAAGCCCATGATAAAAGGTATTCCTAAATAAATGAATACACTTTCTGCAATTGTGGCTATGGAAATATCTACAATGGCACCATCAAAACCGAATAAGGGAGGAAGCTTTGTGATAAACAACCAAGCATAGAAACTATATCCAAATACTTGAAAGATACTGTTTAAAGCCACTAAACCTGCCGCATATTCGTTGCTTCCTTCAGCCAAATCGTTCCAAACAATAACCATTGCAATACAACGCGCCAAACCAATAAGTATGAGTCCGACCATATATTCAGGATAATCGTGCAAGAAGATAATAGCTAAGAAAAACATGAGAAACGGACCGACTATCCAGTTTAAAATCAGCGATATGCTTAACGTTTTTACATCTTTAAATACTTTCGGCAACAAGGCGTAATTTACTTTAGCCAATGGCGGATACATCATTAGTATGAGTCCGATTGCAATTGGAATATTTGTAGCTCCTTTGCTATAACTATTGATAACGTCTGGAATGCTTGGAAAAAAATAACCCAAGGCAACGCCAATGCCCATGGCAATGAATATCCAAAGGGTTAAGTTTTTATCTAAAAAGCTTAATTTTTTCTTTGTTTTCACTTTAGTCATTTAGATTGAATATTTGAAAAATGAATTAAAACATTAGTTTTTTGTTACTTCGGAGAATACATATAGCATTTCCGAGGCTATTTGTCGGCTTCTTTCCAAGTACTTCTCTTCTTGCTCAGGAGTTCCATCAAATAACTTTGGATCTTCGTACGTTATCGGAATTCTTTTTTCGGCTCCTGGAATAAATGGACAACCAGCATCTGCTTGAGAACAGGTCATAATCGCTGCAAAGCTGGATTCCGGATTGAAGGCGTCATCAAATCTCTTAGAAAACCCAATTATCGGATGCTCGTTAGCATCAAACTTAATGGCATAAATAGGATTATTTGAATCTGAAATAGTTTCTATTGTGAATCCATCCTTTTTTAGCGTTTCGGCAACCATTGGAAACATGGCAGTGCTTTCGGTACCACCCGAAAAACAAGTAACATTGGAAAGTCCAAAATGATGTGCCATTGTTTGCGCCCAAACTTGTGATAAATGACTTCTTCTAGAATTATGTGTACAGATAAAATTTATTCTAACACCCTTATTTTCAAAAAGTTTAGGTTTTATATACTCAATTAAAGATTTAAGTGTTTCTTTTCTTTCTTTTGAAATGTTTTCAGTAGAAATAGCTGTGATAGTTTCGGTAATTTTTGTGTTCATACAATATTATTTTTTATTTAAAAATTGATTTAGTATTCAATAAGTAAAGTGTTGTTCATCGGATGTAAATGAATAAACCGTTTTTTCATTTTTGTCTTGACACAAAAACGAAACAAAAAAGTCAAGACTTAATTAAAAAGTATAAAAAAATCTACGGAACCCTCCACCACAGATAAAAAGAACTCGCTACACTCAAACAACTTTTTATCTTTAGGCCAACACTGCTTCCTCGATTTTCAATACTTTTGAAATAGGTCCTTTTATCAGTACTACCTATTCAATTGTCTGAATTTGGTTTTTAGCAGCAACCAGAACCGGGTGTGCAAGTGTTATTATTTAATTCGGATAGTTTTACTTTTTTCTTTGGTGGAATTCCACATTTATCTTTAGCTAGGCAATCGGTTTGGGTAGATACCAATTGATAAATCCCTCCAGTAAATTCTAAATGATATTTACAGATAGTATCTCCTTGATATTCTACTTCTATTTCGTGATCTCCTAATTGTAATTTTTCTTCGGAAAGGGCTATAATGTTAATTAATTTTTCTGGGTGTAAGCGATGGTTATAATCGTTTTCTTCCCAAAGTTGAAGGCTAATTACCTCTTCGTTTCTTAAGATTCCGCCGCAATCAATGTATCTTTTGGTAATGGCTCCTACTTCCGTTACATGAAAATGGCTAGGCACTAGGCTTCCATTTGGTAATTGAAATGCAATTTGCTCTTGACCTTCTAAGCTCGCTTTAAATTCTGATAATTTCATAAGTTATATTATTTAAATATTGCAATATTACGATTAATGAATATAAATTTTTTTTAGCAACAACTGTTATTGTCGGCCACATTAAAACTGATCAACTCTAAAAGCCCTGATGTTAACTCGTTCCAATTTTCAGTATCTATACAGTAACAAACACTGGTTCCAGAAATAGTGCCTTTTATGACACCTACATTTTTTAATTCCTTTAAATGCTGAGATATAGTAGGCTGGGCTAATCCTATCTCATCTACCAGATCACCGCAAACACAAGAATTGGTTTTTATTAAATATTGTAAAATAGCCACACGTGCTGGATGGCCAATTACTTTGGCTATTTTAGCAATCTCATTTTGTTTTTCGGTAAATATTTCGGTTCTCGTAACTCCCATATCATTTATTTATTGCAATATTACAATTAAATGAAATATCAGTCAATGTCAACTGTGTTAAATTAAAGTAAATGTTATTCCGGCTTTATTGGAACCATGAAAACAGGAATCTTTGTTTGCTCCAATACAGATGAAGCTACCGTTCCCATTAAAATCTTTTCCAAAGTACTATGGCTATGAGTCCCCATCACAATTAGGGAGGCGCCCCATTGGTCTGCGTAGTCCAAAATTTCATCCGCAGTATCCCCTTCTGCGATGTGAGAGGATACTTTTGGATCTTCTAAATTAGCGGTAGCCGTTGTTAAAAATTCCCTGGCCACGTTTTTCATTTCCTCCTGGAAACTTGGGTCGTAATTAATATTCATAGCGTCATAACCCATAAAAGTTGGGTATTGAATACCATAATATTGTAAATTACTAATTACGTGGAGCAAGCAGACTTCTGCTCCCAAAGTTTGAGCAAGTTCATATCCTTTTTCCACTACTTCTTCGGAAGCCGGGTTATAATCTATGGCTATTAATACTTTTTTCATGGTGTATCGGTAGTTATTATTCTAACTTAAAGATACTTAAATCAAAGGAAAATTCTATTTCGGAGTGCGTTAAGAATTATGTAATTTTTATTCTTTAATAATTAATAAAGAGGCTTTTACCCCTGTTGAAAGATTCCAAATATTTGATGAAATTTCCATTCCTTTATCGTCAAATACCACAAACTGGGCTGTGTTAGGGCCAGAAGATCCTTGGTTTAAAGCTTTGAATTCTATTTTATTGAAACCAGGCTGCAAGTCGATATAAAACCCTTTAAATGTAGATTCCAAAAACACATTGGGAACCACAACTTTGTCGTTTACGATAACACTAACGCGGTCTCCGTCTACATATTGATGATCCCTGCAAAGAATTTTAACAGACTTGGCATTGCTTTTAAAGTCGCCAAAATATTGAGTTGATGTAGCCCCTACCCTTGTGTCTTCCTCGCCAGTAAGCTCTCGGTTGAGTTTTTTCTTAAATCGGTCACCAGGGTCTAGAAATGCTTCGTTGGTATCCATCATATTAACCTCTTTGTTCGCCAAATCTTTAGCTGTTGGCGCTTTGGGTGCTTCAGGAACTTTCATATCGGGTACTGCTTTAATGTCCAAAGGAGTTTTTTCTGGAGCGTCTTCCTTGGGCTGTTCTACAGCATTAAGACCTTCCAGTTTAATCGGAGAATTTTGCAAATCCCCTTGTTGTGAATAACTGAAGGCAAAACTTAAAATAAGAAAAATAAAAGTAGGCAAAAACCTCATAGTGCTAACATTCATAACCGGGTTAAATATAACGACTTTTTGTAAAAATAGTAGCTAATTTTATGCCAAACACTTGCTCTGAAGTTTTCTGATATTAAAAAAGCCATTTTTTCAGTTTTATAAACTAAAAAAATGGCTTACTAATTGGTTGGTAGTTTTCAAAAAAATAGGTTACCCTTGGTCTTTTTCTAGTTGTTTCTGGATTTTATCAATTGCCGATTCAATGGATTTCTCAGGTTCGATTACGTTGTAGGCTCCCCAAAATTCAGGATCGGAAAAACCGGAGGCTTCATCGGCAATAATCACCGATTTTCGTAAACGATCTTTTCCTTTTACATCTTTTGGGTCTCCGTTCTCCACCCAATCCGTTATCGCCATTTCACTGGTCACATAATATTTAGAATTAAACAACTTTCTCTTTCTATCCACAACAAAAGCCAATTGTACATTTCCGTAGCCGTAATACCATTTACCATTCTTGATCCTATAGTCCACCCTGTAGGAAGCTTCTGTAGGATACGCATCGATACCAGTCGGTTTTCGTCTTACTAACAGCTCACTGGCTCGCTCTCTGTCTTCTAAATTCAACTTAAAAACTGCGCTTACCAATGCCTGCGTTTGGGCATCAATGAATAGTTTCCCATAAAACAATGGATCTATCACATTTTCTTTCTGCTGGAAGTTCACCACATATACCGATTTATCGTTGATAGTGGTAGACGGATCGAAACTAAAATCGTAATGCTTTATGAGTTCGTCAGTGAAAATGTACTCGGGATATTTCATAATGTCTAGAAACAAAGGAGTAAAAGGTCCACCTTGCAATTTCAAAGCAACCGTATCTAAACGGTTATAATTGGTGCTCTTTCTGGATTTATGCAAATCAATAATATCGTTTCTTCCAGAGGAATTCGGTTGTTTATATATATAGGCTACGGCTTCAGACAAGGATGCATCTCGATTTCTCTTTTTGATGGTCTCCCTGTAAAAAGCAGTCATTTTAACAGGTGAGTTCAAATAGTTTTCGCCATTCCTTTTCAACATACTTAAAACAAGGGATAAAGCGTCTTTGGGCGCACTTACATCTATTTCTGCCAACTCAATGGAGACAGGAGTCAATTTTATTTTATTTCCTTGCTGATTTAATGTCTGTAATGCTACTTTCTTAGGGTTGTATCCTAAAAAAGAAATCAAAACGTTGCTCTTTAATTCCTTAGTGGGAACTTTTAAAGAGAACTCCCCTTCTGAGTTGGTTACAGAGCTAATATTTGTATTTTCTACGGTCAAAGTTGCAAATACAAGTTCATCCCCCGTTTTGTTATCCACGACAGTCCCTTTGTATTCTTTAAAGCTGGTGGTATCCTGAACTGATACCTCTTGAGCTTTTATGTGGGAAACGCCTGAAAAAAGAAAACAAAAGGCGAGTAAAACAGGCTTCCATTTTTTAATCATTTTCATAGACCTGAAATTTTTAATTCAATCGATAAAAGATACAAAAAAAGAATGGATTTATTTCTGAATTAAATCTTAAAAATGAGAGGTGAATGATTGATTAAGTGGGAGTTAAAAAAACTCCCAACCTGTTGGGCTGGGAGATAGTAAGTAGGATTCAGGTAAGACTTGTGGCAAGTCTTTTAAGATGTTTATTTTTAAATTGCATTGGGGCTTGCGATTTCAAATAAACTACATAGTAAAAGTAAGTTAGGTTTATGAGATTTAAAACATTTTGTTGTCAACTCCGTGTTTTTGTAGGTGTACGTGGGATATTAGGGTAAATACTGATTTGAATTCTGGTTTTCTGCTATCATCTGGGTCGACATAGTCAATAAATTATCCAGATCTATGGGTTTTTGTATGATTGTAGTATTTGGTAATTGGGACTTATTTAAAGTAATCAACTGTTGTTTATTGGAAGTTGCCAAAATTAATGGAGTACTCATTCCAATAGTAGCTTTTACCTTTTCAATAAACTGTATACCTTCAAAACTAGTAGATGAAAGTCCGTAAACAACCAAATCAAAAGAGTTTTCAGCAGCGGTATTTACAGCTTGCTTTTCATTTGAAAACGCTTGTACTAAAAAACCCTCCTTCTTTAATCTAAAGCCAATTAAAGACGAAACCATTCTATCTTCTTCAATCAATAAAATGGTTTTCTTAGTCATGGAAACTTTCTATTTGTTGTTTTAATTCGTCGAATGCCATTCGGTATTCCGTTTTAAAGGAATCAATTAAAAATTGAATGTTCTGAAACGTATCCAGTTGTTGACATTCTTTTTGTATCATATCTAGGTAATCCAACAAACCGTGTGCTTGAATCATTTCCAGTCCATTTTTGATTTTATGGGCAGAGCGGGAAATGGCAAACCTATCTTTTGCTTTCAAGTAGATCTCTACATTTTCATAAAACTCTTCAATATTTTCATTTAATAGGGTTACAATTTCATTAAGATACTCTCGATCTCCCAGACATTCGTTTCTTAACTTCGAAATGTCTGCGTGCCTAAGTGTTTTCTGATTTCTCACACAAAAAATAATTATTAGTTTTTCTCATTCATCCAACATACCCAATTACAGTCATCTGTGAAAAACCAACTGGATACATTCTTTCAAAAAGCATGATTTGGGTGATTAAATCAATAAAATGTTCGCTTATGATTTAACTGGTAACAAACATATTATCTTCTGTAGGCAAATAAAACTTTTTGTTGTGTAGGGTAGAATTTTGTATGTGAAAAATCGCGGCTGTTTCTACCTTAAATTTTGAAGAATAAAATCAATTGCTGGAGTGGTATTTTTAGTATCTGAAAAAGAATCGGTGATATGGGTTGAAGTTCCTGCAAGTCCCAAATTTTGAAGCTTTTGTATGGAATCTAACCATTCTATGGAAACTTTTCCCGTGAGCATTGGTGATAATGATGCGCCACTTTTGTAGTGTTCGTATATTTTTTTCAATCCGGTTAAATATAAATAATCCTTCGTAAAGCCTCCCCCACGATGAATTCTTAAAGTAATTATGAAAGCTTTGTCGCGGTCCAATTTATATTGCCCATGAAGTAAATCGAAAGTGTCTGCAAAAGAAAAACCTTTAATAAGGCTATCGGCAGCAATTACCCGATAAGCAAGTATTTTTAACCTGTCCAAAGTTAAGGCACCGCTCATGTATTCGCTAAAAACAGCCAATCCTTCTTGGGTTTCTACATTTTTTGGGAAGCCGTTGGAGAAAATGCGTAACGGCTGACTCAAACCATTAAAAGTGGTTACCATATGCACCCCGATTTCGTGATTGGCCAATGTTTTCAATTGATTATCGTTAAAGCGTGCATTCTTTTTAATAAAGAGCGTTTGAGTACTATTGGAAACCATTGCATCTGCAGCAATGCTGGTAGAAAGTTTAATGTTTAATGGGAAATTATAACGCTCTACAAAATCCTCAAAATACGCTTTAGCATCGGTGGATGTATATTTTTTTTCAGAAGGTTTAGATCCGTTTTCATTCTTAATATGTAAAATAAAACGGGCGTTATCTACATCTTTTTGCTTAGGTGTTCCGTAAAGCCGTAAACTGTTATAATAAAATTTCTTTTTCTCGCCTATCGCTTCTGCGCATTGCACCATGTTGGCGTAATAATAAATAATACTTTGGTAAAGAGCACGAATATCGTCGTCTTCTATTTTTTCAAGTTTATGCGAAAACAATAAACGCTGAAGCTTAAAAGCATTAAATTTTTTCTTCGGATATTTAAAAACAGGTTCTTCGGTGTATTTTGAGCTGAAAAACCGTTGTTTTTCCTTTTCAGTATTCAAAGGATTAAGATAACTGAGTAATTCCACCCGTTTTATTAAACGGTCTAGATTTTTATCAATCGCAAATAAGTTCGCGTGTTCCTTTTCAATATCCTGAACATTCATATCTTTAATTATTTTGCTTCCACAGGTTTTTCTTCGTAGTGAAGCATTCCTTCACTTTTAGCGATTAAGGAACAAACCGTTGCATCTCCTGTTACATTCACCACGGTACGTATCATGTCTAAAATCCTATCAACAGGAAGAATAATTCCTATCCAAGCAGGATTCAAACCAACTGACTGCAGCACGATAATAAGCATTACCAAACCTGCACTCGGTACCGCAGCGGAACCTATAGAAGCCAGCGTTGCAGTTAATACAATAGTTAATTGCTGACCGATAGTAAGGTCTATCATGTGCATTTGTGCCAAAAACACCACAGCAACCGCTTGATAAAGGCAGGTTCCATCCATGTTAACGGTGGCGCCAATAGGCAATACAAAGCTTGTTATTTTTTTATCTACACCAAGATTATCCTCAACACACTCCATCGTAACAGGAAGTGTCGCAGCACTACTTGAAGTTGAAAAAGCCAGTGTTTGCGCCGGACTCACCGCTTTAAAGAATCCAAAATAGGAAACCACCCGGATGAATATTTTGAAAATTCCTGGATATACCACGAATATCATCAAAATCAAGCCTAAAAATACGGTTAAGGAATACCAGCTCAATCCTTTAAAAATTTCTATTACTTTCCCTATATCATCTCCAGCCATTTTACTTACCACACCTGCTAATAGCGCAAATACAAAGAATGGAGCCGCTTTCATAATTAACTCTACCATTTTCAGAAAGACTTCCATTGTTCCATCCACAAACGCCATTACAGGTTTGGATTTATCATCCGGAATGAACAGAAGGCTTATTCCGAAGAAAAGCGCAAAGAAAATAACTTGAAGCATCAATCCATTATCTCCCAGCGAAGTAAAGATGTTGTCGGGAACTATATCTACCAAAGGTTGAAGCGGACCAGATTCTTTGGTTTCATTGGCCGTTTCCATTTTTTCGCTAACGGAAGCATCTTTTAGTTCGGCACGGGATAGATCTGAAATCTTCTGCGCACGATCTAGAAACATAGGATCCTGCAGGTAATTAACCCCATCTTTTATTTGAAGATTTTCTGATGCTGCCCAAAGCTCATAACTAATGCGGTTATCAATTCGGCTTTCCTCATCAATAAGTTTACCAGGTTTAATTAAATTCACCAATAGGAGCCCTAAGCCAACCGCCAAAACCGTAGTTGTTAAGTAAGCGAGGAGTGTCTTCCCTCCCATTCTACCTAAACTGGATGGATCTCCAATATTGGCAACACCATTGATAATAGAAAAAAGCACCAACGGAACGGCAATAAGTTTTAATAGATTGATAAAAATGGTTCCGAAAGGAGCTATCCAGTCTATGGTAAACTGACTCCATCCTAGTTTGCTGGACAGAATTGCCCACACAACCCCAAGAACCAAACCAATAATTATTTGCCAATGTAGTGCTAATTTCTTCAAATGTGTACGATTTAAAAACGGTTAATAAATATAACTATTTAGTATGTTGATAACTGTTATTTATCAATGTAAAATCTGCTAAAACCAATGCTGCCATGGCCTCAACAATAGGAACCGCGCGGGGAACTACACAAGGATCATGTCTTCCTTTCCCCTGCATTTCTACTTTATCCCCTTCGCGATTAATGGTCTCTTGATTTTGCATAATGGTAGCAACGGGTTTAAAGGCTACTCTAAAATAAATATCCATTCCATTGCTAATTCCCCCTTGTACTCCACCGGAAAAGTTGGTTTTTGTTGTTCCATCCTCGTTGTACAAATCGTTATGCTGACTTCCTTTCATGCTGGCACCTTCAAATCCGCTACCGTACTCAAAACCTTTAACGGCATTGATAGAAAGCATGGCTTTGCCAAGTTCTGCATGCAATTTATCAAAGACAGGTTCGCCAAGACCAATCGGTACATTTTGAATAACACAAGTAACCACACCGCCAACGGTATCGCCTTCTTTTCTAATTTGTTTTATATAACTTTCCATTTCCGAAGCCAATTCGGTATCTGGACAACGAACTATATTTTTTTCAGCATTCGCTAAATCAAGTTCACTATAATGCTTTTTTAAATGAATATCTCCTACGGAAGAAACGAATGCATTGATTTCTACCTGTTGAAGCATCTGCTTGGCAATAGCACCAGCAACAACCCTACTGGCTGTTTCCCTTGCAGAACTTCTTCCGCCACCGCGGTAATCCCTAAAACCGTACTTTTTCTCATATACGTAATCGGCATGGGAAGGTCGGTATGTGTCTTTTATATGCGAATAATCGTGGGATTTCTGGTTGGTGTTTTCTATAACGAAACCTATTGGTGTACCGGTTGTTTTTCCTTCAAATATACCGGATAGAAAACGTACTTCATCGGGTTCTTTTCGTTGCGTAACTATGGCAGATTGCCCTGGTTTACGTCGATCTAAATCTAGTTGTACTTTGGTTAAATCTAAAGAGATGCCTGCTGGGCATCCGTCTATAATTCCGCCTAAAGCCTCCCCGTGAGACTCGCCGAAAGTGGTTAACTTAAAGAGGTTTCCAAAGGAATTTCCTGCCATAAAATTTTGATTTTGACAAATGTAAATCTTAAAAAAGAGAAACAAAAATTAATTATGCTTAATCATTCATTAATATAAAACTGTTAAAAAACTCAACACTTAACAATCTTATCATAAATAATTAATTGTCAGGTAATACCATAAAAGGCGTTGTTTACGAATTTAGTAACCAGAAAAATTAAGTTCACTTGAGAAAACGTAAACTAGATGTTGTAGTTATTTCCGATGTGCATTTGGGAACTTTTGGTTGCCATGCCGGAGAACTCCTCTCCTATTTAAATAGCATTTCCCCTAAAAAACTCATTTTAAACGGTGATATAATAGATATTTGGCAATTTAGGAAACGGTATTTCCCCAAGAACCATCTTCAGGTCATCAAAAAAATTATAGATCTCTCCACCAAAGGTACCGAAGTGTATTATATTACTGGGAATCATGATGAAATGCTTCGGAAATTTAGCGATGTTGCCATGGGGAATATTCATATTTTGGATAAGTTGATTCTCAATTTAGACGGAAAAAAAGCATGGATCTTCCATGGTGACGTTTTTGATGCTTCCATTCAACACACGAAATGGATCGCAAAACTTGGCGGATGGGGATACGACTTTCTAATCCTTATTAACAGATTTATAAATTGGATTTTGGTCGGACTTGGGAAAGAAAAGTATTCTTTGTCCAAAAAGATTAAAAACAGTGTAAAAAAGGCCGTTAAGTACATAAACGATTTTGAGGAAGTAGCTTCTGACCTTGCCATTGAAAACAACTACAAATATGTGGTTTGCGGACACATACACCAGCCGCAGATGGTTAGAAAGGTAAATAAACACGGCACTTGTTTGTATTTAAATTCTGGGGATTGGATTGAAAATTTAACCGCATTGGAATATCACGACAAACGTTGGGAATTATATCACTTCAATGAAGATAAATTAAGTCCGTTTTATTCTGATGAGGACTTAAAAACAATGAATTACAAAGAGTTATTGGCTGCAATTACCGTTACAGGCAAAAAATAAGATTTTATTTCTATATTTGAAGAAATCTCAAATTGCATGCAAAGAAGTTGTTACCCCTTGCTCGTTTTATTTACTACTCTAGTTTTAGTTTCTTGCTCCAGCAGCGAGTCTGTTTCCGAGGATTTGCTGGAAGAAATAGATAACGAAAATTATTTTCCTTTGGAAATTTCCAATAATTGGAATTACGAGGTGGACGGAGAAACTTCCGGCAATGATAGTCTTTGGGTTTCCAAAGATACCTTGATTGCAGGTGAAATTCATTATAAAATTCAGGCAAACAGTCCGAAATATGGATTTTTAACCAATGTATTGAGTGACGGTCTGTTGCATAAAACTAAGAACAAACTTATTTTAAATGGAAGCTTTACGGATTTATTCCCGGGCATAACCATTCCTCTGGAGGATTTAGTTTTATTAGACGTTCAAAATCCAGTGGGCAACGACATGTACAAAAGCACAGGCAATACTACTTATACTATTGGGAAATATACAATTGAAGCTAACTACGACATCACTTCTAAAACAGAGAACATTTTTAAAGAATTCTCCTTTTTCAATTTAGAGTACAACAATGTAATTAAAACTTCCATAACAGTAAATATGGAAGCGACGGTTTCAACTACAATAGAAGGTTTTCCTATAACCGTACCAATACTCGTACCTCAGGATGTGATTATTTCTACGCAATACTTTGCTCCAGGAGTTGGTATCATTAATAATGAAGCGAGCATAGAATATGAGCTTAGCAACCTTGACGAAGTGGATTTACCGTTAGATATTCCAAAGAGAAAATCGGAGGTTATAACTCAACGAATTACAACCTATTCGCATAAGTGATAGTTGTTCGCTTACTTTTTTACCACACTATTTAACAATGTAATTGGGTGTGCTGCATCCCGAGCCGTTCCATCTTTAATTTGATGCCTGCAACTTGTCCCGTTAGCAACAATTATGGTGTCGCTGGGCGCTTTCCTTACCGCTGGAAACAGTCGCAATTCCCCAATAGCCATGCTAGTCGCATAATGCTCTTTTTCATACCCAAAAGAGCCTGCCATACCACAGCATCCTGCATTTATCATGGTAACAGAAAAATTCTTGGGCAGATTCAGTATATCAAAAGTCACTTTAGTATTGGACTGTGATTTTTGGTGGCAATGGGCATGATACTTTATGGTTTTGGATTCCTCGGAAAACATCTCAGTGGAAATATTTCCTTTTTTAATTTCTTCGGAAAGGAATTCTTCTACCAGAAAACTATTTAATGCTAGTTTTTTTACTGATTCTTTGTCGTTAACCATACGAAGGTATTCGTCCCTAAACGATAATATAGCGGATGGTTCTATTCCTAAAATTGGAAAATCGCTATTCACTAAGTCCTTTAATTTTTCAGTGTTTTTATTAGCTAGTTTTTGAGCTTGCCCAAGAAATCCTTTTGATATAAATGTACGGCCACTTTCTCCATAAAATAATGAAACATCATACCCTAGCGCAGTTAATAATTCAATAGCATCTTTTCCAACAGTGGTGTCTAAATACTGAGTAAATTCATCAATATAGAGCAATACTTTTTTATCCGTAACCTTTTTATTTTTAATAGTTTGAATTTCTTTATTGAAATTAAAACTTTCAATTTTTGGCAAATGTCTTTCAGGAGCGATTCCAAGTATGTTTTTAATAATTTTTCCAGAAAAACTACTATTGGCTACAAAAGAAAACTTACTCGCCCATTTGTTCAATTCAGTATTGTAAGCAAATGCTTTGTCTCGAAGACTAGGCGGATTGTCTTTATAATATTGATACAAAAATTCAGTTTTCAAAGTAGCAACATCTACATTACTCGGACATTCACTGCTACAAGCTTTACAACTGATACATAGATCAAAAACTTGTTTCAGCTCTTCATTATTGAATTTGTTTTTCTTTTCAGATACTGTTAAATACTCCCTCAATGCGTTTGCGCGAGCTCTGGTCGTGTCTTTTTCATTTTTTGTTGCATGATAACTGGGACACATAGCGCCGCTGGAAAGATGTGTTTTTCTACAGTCGCCACTTCCGTTGCATTTTTCAGCGGCCCTAACAATCCCCAACGAGTCTGAAAAATCAAGCAGTGTCTCAATCTCTGGTTCTTGTCTATTAGGTTTATAGCGCAAAGACGTGTCCATAGGAGCACTATCCACAATTTTTCCTGGATTAAAAATATTATTCGGATCAAATGTGTGTTTGATACGTTTAAGCATGTTGTAATTCTCAGAACCGATCATCATTTCCACAAACTCAGCTCTCACCCTTCCATCTCCATGTTCCCCACTCATGGAGCCTCCATATTTTTTCACCAAATGGGCAACATCGGTAGTTATTTGCCGAAAAAGAGCCACATCTTCACTCTTTTTTAAGTCCAAAATAGGTCGTAAATGCAACTCCCCGGCCCCGGCGTGCGCATAATAGACAGCTTTTTGCTGATAACTTTCCATGATGGCAGAGAACTCTGTTATGTAATTGCTTAAATCGTCGATACTTACTGCCGTATCTTCGATGCAGGCCACTGCTTTTTTATCGCCAACGATGTTTCCTAATAGTCCTAGTCCGGCTTTTCTAAGTTCTGCAGCCTGATTAATTTCAGTGCCATAGAGGGCAGGATTTGCATAGCTCAGCCCAGAATCGTCCAAAGTTCTGATGAGCGCCTGTTTTTTGAGCTCTAATGCTTCTTTGTTTTCATCTCGCAGTTCGAGCATTAAAATGGCTTCGGGGTCACCTTCAATGAAAAATCGATTTGGGAGCTGTGATTTATTGTTTTTTGTACAATCCAAAATCACCTTATCCATCATCTCGCAGGAATACAAATCGTGTTGCATCACAGGATGGACTGACGCGCAACAATCGGACACACTTTTATAGTGAGCTGCAATCATCACAGCGTGGGCAGGCATTAACTCATCGAGCTGTAACTTTATTTTGGTTTTGAAAACGAGCGTTCCTTCGCTCCCAGAAAGTAACTTACACATGTTGAATCTTCCTTCATTTTCAGTAAACGGCGTTAGCTTCAGCAATTCATCAATAGCGTAACCTGTGTTTCTTCGGTGAATTTCCGGTTTCGGAAAGTTTTGAATTACTTGTTCCTTTATCCCTTCAGCTTTAAGCTCTTTATATATATTTCTGTAGATTTCTCCTTCTAAATTATCAAGCTTTAATTTTTGCTGAAATTCTTCCGAAGAGATTTCTTTAAACACCACTTCACTTCCATCACTCAAAATTCCTTCAATCTCCAAAACCTTGTCGCGTGTAACGCCATATTTTATCGAAGTGGTTCCGCTTGAGTTATTGCCCACCATACCGCCAATCATGCAACGATTGGACGTTGAAGTGTTCGGGCCGAAAAATACGCCGTGCTCCTCCAAATATAAATTCAATTCATCTCTTATTACTCCTGGTTCCACGGTTACTGTCTTATCTTCTTTATCAAGCGATACTATTTTTGTGAAATTCTTTGAAACATCCACAACAATTCCATCTCCTACGCACTGTCCAGCCAACGATGTTCCCGCCGTTCGTGGTATTAAAGAAGCCTTATTTTCATTGCAGTACGCAATAATTTTTTTGATGTCTTCTGTATTTTTAGGATAAGCAACTGCTAACGGTAACTCACGATAAACGGAAGCATCAGTGGCGTAAATTGTTCTATGGAGATTGTCAAAAAACAAGTCTCCTGAAAGCTTTTCAGCTAAAGTGTCTAAACTATTTTTGGATATATTTAACAAAACTGTGTAATCTTTAAATTATTTTAGCTACGTATCTAATACAGATCGAAAACTAAATTTATGAAATGGCCAAAAATACTAGGTTGATTTCGACCAGAGTATTTTACGGTGAATTTCATTTGACCAAATTAAAAAAATTAAAAAACAACTTATGAAAAAGCTAATTTTATTTAGTGTTTTAGCAATTGGGTTTGCAACAATGGGATATTCACAAGAAATCGCTCGTAATGCACTCGGACTCCGATTAGGAGACGGTGACGGATTTGGAGCAGAAATTTCTTACCAAAGAGGGATTGGTGATAATAACCGTCTTGAATTTGATTTAGGATGGAGAGATAGTGATAAATATGACGCTTTCCGCGTAACGGGATTGTACCAATGGGTTTTCCCAATTGAAGGCGATTTTAATTGGTATGTAGGTGCTGGTGGTGGACTCGGCGCATACGATCGCGACGATAGATATGACGATTTTGACGACGACGATGATGACGGTGGCGCATATGGATTTGTAGCCGGTGACATTGGTATTGAGTACAATTTCAATATTCCGCTCTTGTTGTCTCTTGACTTTAGACCAGAAGTTGGTTTCAACGATTTTGATGACGATTTTGATTTTGATATCGCCTTAGGGATTCGTTACCAGTTCTAAACGTGTAATAATACAAGTCAAGCCCCGAATTTTCGATGTTCGGGGCTTTTTTTGTTAATTGTCTTTAAGGATTAAAATGAAATTTTAACTTTGTAACTAACAGAAATAACTATAAATACTAATTAATGAAAAAAATAGGAAGTATCCTTTTATTACTGGTAGCTTTGGTAGCCTGTAATAAAGCAACAGAAAAAGGAACATATAAGGTGAATGTAAGTGTTGATGGCGTGGAAGATGGGAAAAAAGTTTACCTACAAAAACCCGTGGATGGCCAACGCCCTGAGGTTATCGACACATTAGAAGTAAAGGAAGGTAGTTTTGAGTTTTCGGGAAAAGCTGAAAGTCCGCAACTACACTATTTATTATTTGAAGGAATTCAAGGTGTATTACCGCTTATTTTAGAGGAAGGAACTATTGATGTAACTGCTTATAAAGACAGTTTAAACTTTTCAAAAATTCAAGGAACTCCATCTAATGAGGACTTTAATGATTTTGTTGAAAACTCCAGAAACATCAGAAAGAAAATGCAATCCATTCAAAAGCAAGGATTGGAAGCACAACAGAAAAGTGACACTGTTACCTTAAACACATTAAAAGAAACGTTTGAAGAAACGCAGGAAGAAGCACGCAACTTCGAAGAAGAATTCGTAAAAAGTCATACTGATTCTTACATCTCTTTGTTGGTTATTCAACAAATGATGCGTACAGGTTCTAAGAATTCTGAAGAAGCAGCAGCTTTGTTTAATAGTTTATCCGAAGAAGTGAAAAATACCAAAATGGGTAAAAGTATTTCTGAGGAATTAGGAAAAGCAAACAAGCTTTCTGTTGGTTCGGTCGCCCCTGATTTTTCAGGTCCTACTCCGGAAGGCGAGACAGCTTCTTTACAAGGTTCACTTGGGAAAGTAACCATTTTAGATTTCTGGGCTGCATGGTGTAAGCCTTGTCGTGCTGAAAACCCAAACTTAGTGAAGCTTTACGAAGAATATCATGACAAAGGACTTAACGTTGTTGGGGTTTCTTTGGACAGAAAAGCAGAAGACTGGAAAAAAGCGATTGAAGAAGACAATTTGCCGTGGACGCATATTTCAAATCTTAAATTCTGGCAAGACCCTATTGCTCAAGAATACAATATTCGTTCTATTCCAGCAACCTTTATTTTAGATGAAGAAGGTAAAATAATTGCTAAAGACCTTCGTGGAGAAGCTCTGAATGAAAAAGTAGCTTCGTTACTGAATTAATTAGCAGAAACATACTAAAAATAGAAAAGCTCGGTAATTTTAATTATCGGGCTTTTTTTTGTGCCGTAATGAATATTTAAAGTTTAAAGTAAAAAAGCCTGCTGGAAAATTCAGCAGGCTTTTTTTAAGACTTGTATGATATAGCATTAAGCTTTCTCGTACATTTTTGCTCGTTGCTCTTTAATTGAAGCGTCACTCATATAATCATCGAAAGATAAATACCTATCGATCGTACCATTAGGTGTTAGTTCAATAATTCTATTGGCAATGGTTTGTGTAAATTCATGGTCATGCGAAGTAAGCATTATCGTGCCAGGGAATTTCTTCAAAGAATTATTAAATGCCGTAATACTTTCCAAATCCAAGTGGTTTGTTGGTTCGTCTAGCATTAATACATTTCCACGAATCATCATCATTCTACTTAGCATACAACGAACTTTCTCACCTCCAGAAAGTACTCGCCCAGTTTTTAGTGCTTCCTCACCGCTGAATAGCATCTTTCCTAAAAATCCGCGAACAAAAACTTCTTCTCTTTCTTCTTCAGTCTTGGCATATTGTCGTAACCAATCCACTAGGGTATCGTCGTTATCAAAAAAAGCAGAATTATCCGCAGGAAGATAAGCCTGAGTGGTAGTAATTCCCCATTGGAATTTCCCTGAATCTGGTTGCAGGTTGTTGTTGATTATTTCATAAAAAGCACTGGTTGCTCTGGAGTCTTTAGAAATAATAGCTACTTTATCACCTTTTGCCAAGTTAATATCTACACCGCTAAACAAGGTCTCACCATCAATACTGGCTGACAATCCTTCTACATTTAATATTTGGTCACCAGCTTCTCGCTCCCTTTCAAAAATAATGGCTGGATAGCGTCTGCTGGAGGGCTTTATATCTTCTACTTTTAATTTCTCCAACATTTTCTTTCTTGAAGTAGCCTGTTTACTTTTAGCAACATTGGCACTAAAACGTTGAATAAACTCATTTAGCTCTTTAGCCTTTTCCTCCGCTTTCTTATTCTGCTGTGCTCTTTGTCTTGCTGCAAGTTGACTACTTTCGTACCAGAAAGTGTAGTTACCGCTATAAAGATTTAATTTCCCGAAGTCAATATCAACAATATTGGTACAAACCGCATCCAGAAAGTGACGGTCGTGAGATACTACGATTACAGTATTATCATAATTGGCCAAGAAGTTCTCCAGCCAAGTAATAGTCTCAAAATCCAAGTCGTTCGTAGGCTCATCCATGATGAGTACATCGGGATTTCCAAAAAGGGCCTGTGCCAATAACACACGCACCTTTTGCTTCCCGTCCAAATCGCTCATTAAAGTATAATGCAAGTCTTCTGAAATCCCAAGGTTTGATAATAATGCAGCAGCATCACTATCGGCATTCCAACCGTTCATTTCCTCAAACTGTACTTGTAGCTCCCCTATTCTATCGGCATTTTCATCAGAATAATTTGCGTAGAGTTCATCCATTTCTTTTTTTACGGCAAAAAGAGGTTTGTTCCCCATTAAAACCGTTTCTAAAACTGGATAACTATCGTATGCATAGTGATCTTGTTCTAAAACCGACATTCTTTTCCCAGGCTCCAAATGAACATGCCCACTCGTAGCATCCTGCTTTCCTGAAAGGATTTTTAAAAATGTAGATTTTCCGGCTCCATTGGCGCCAATAATTCCGTAGCAATTACCTTGGGTGAAGTTCACATTTACTTCATCAAACAAAACTCTTTTCCCAAATTGTACAGATAAATTAGAAACTGATAACATTCACAATTGTTTTAAGTTATTCGTGCGCAAAAGTAACAAAATAAAGGAACATGAGCGGTACTTATGCAAACGTTAAAAACGTTTATTTAACTTCCTCTTAACATTAAACTTTCTACTGCTTTTATAGATTTGTTTTAACTGGTGCTTAAAAACATCATATTCTATATGAAGTATACTTTAATTACGTTACTTATAGCGTCCCTCACCTGCAGTTGTTCCAATTCTCCCACTAAAGCTTACTTTTCTGGGGAAATTGTAAATCCAAATATGGATTATGTGTACTTACACCATAACAATGAACGAATTGACTCTGCTGAATTAAGTGAAAACAATCGCTTTTCTTTTGAAATCACCGACCTTAAAGAAGGACTTTACCATTTTGACCATAAAGAATACCAATACATTATTTTAGAAAAAGGTGATAGCCTTTTGATGCGTCTCAATACGTTGGATTTTGACGAGTCTTTGGTATATTCTGGAAATGGAGCAGCAAAAAATAATTTTCTTATTGACGTCTTTCTTATTTATGAAGATGAAGAAAAAGTTGTGAATGATTTTAGTGAATTACCACCAAAAGAATTTCTGTTCAAAATTGATTCCTTAAAAAAAATGAAGGAAGAGTTGCTTACAGATATTAATGCTTCAGACCCACTATCTCCTATGGCCATGCATATTGCAAATAAAGCCATTGATTATAGGTATTTTACCGACATGGAGGAGTATCCATTTATTCATAAAAGAAAAAGCGGTTCTAAAACAATACCAAAACTAC
Source organism: Galbibacter mesophilus (assembly GCF_023721415.1). GTDB lineage: Bacteria > Bacteroidota > Bacteroidia > Flavobacteriales > Flavobacteriaceae > Galbibacter > Galbibacter mesophilus. The sequence goes on from NZ_JAMQVC010000002.1 coordinate 772,771, forward strand.
CTAAAAACTTTTACAGTTTTAGGAACCAAGTAGACTACAACGATACGTTGCTTACTTATTATAGGCCTTATTTTAATTATTTAATCACTCATTTTAATAATTTGGCTTATACCGGATGCGCTAAAAAATGTGAAGATGTAGATAATTTAGAAAAATCTTTACATTACAGTATCCACAAACTAAAATTGATAAATGATAAAGTTGCCGAAAACAAAACTATTCGGGATAATCTGAATCGTAATGTTGCTTTCACGTATTTGTTAGGTGATAATTCGGTTGATAACAATGAAAAATTTATTGATTCTTTTAATAAATACGCTTCAGATAATCAACATATAGAAGAAGTAACCGATTTTTATAAAAACGTACAGAATCTTCAAAAAGGATTAACACTTCCATCCATTCGATTGGTTGACATGGAAGGAAATAAAATAACAATTGACTCTACTGCTTACGAAAAGAACACGGTATTTTACTTCTGGGATATCAATCAAAAAAATCACCGTGTAAATGTTTTAAATAGGATAGCAAAGCTAAAAGAGGAATATCCTGAATATGATTACATAGGAATTAATGTAAATGAAGACAGAGATGAATGGGTTAAAAATCTCCTCCATCTCACAGAAAATGGCGAAACGTTAACACAATATCAAACGGACGATATCGATGAGCTTTTGGCTACTTTGGTGATTAAGAGCTTAAACAAAATTATAATCGTTGATAAGAACGGGAAGATTATTGAAGGCTTTGGAAACATCTACCACCGAAAAGAACTGGAAAACAGTTTACGGAACAGATTGAATTAGGAGCATCGAACCAATTTCGGAAATAGCAATTTCAATAAGTTCAAAGCTCATTTTATAGCAAAATTCTTCTGAAGAATCTATTCTAAGAATCGAAAATTAATACAAACAAAAAAGCCGTCTCCAATTGGGACGGCTTTTATATATCAATTAAACACCTACCATTTATCTACAAAAGGTGTTTTATAATTTTCCTTATTGATTTCCTTTCTTGTAATCAGCAAGGAATTTTTCCAAACCGATATCTGTAAGAGGATGGTTTAAAAGACCTGTAATAGCAGAAAGTGGCCCTGTCATTACATCAGCTCCTAATTTCGCACAATCAATAACGTGCATTGTGTGTCGCACAGAAGCAGCTAAAATCTCTGTTTCGAATCCGTAATTATCATAAATCATACGAATATCGGCAATCAAACCAAGTCCGTCCGTAGAAATATCATCAAGTCTTCCAATGAAAGGAGAAACGTACGTAGCACCCGCTTTGGCAGCCAATAATGCTTGTCCAGCAGAAAAAACTAGCGTACAGTTTGTTTTTATCCCGTTGTCAGAGAAATACTTAATTGCTTTTACACCATCCTTTATCATAGGAACTTTTACGATAATTTGTTCGTGTAAAGCGGCAAGCTCCTCCCCTTCTTTTATAATATTGTCGTAATCTGTAGCAATTACTTCCGCAGAAACATCTCCTTCAACAATATTGCAAATATCAACATAGTGCTTTAATATGTTATCTCTTCCTGTAATTCCTTCTTTTGCCATTAAAGATGGGTTTGTAGTAACCCCGTCTAAAACACCAAGTGCTTCAGCTTCTTTAATCTGCTCTAAATTGGCGGTGTCTATAAAAAACTTCATGATTTATATTCTTTTAAATAAATTATTATTCAGTAAAGATACTGCACTATTTTGTCTTTTAAACATAAAAAACAAATATGCATTACAAAGTTATAATATAATTAAGGAGAAGGAAAGTAAAAGGCACAAAAAAAGGCAAGCTACCTACATCGCACCGCTACGACCGTATACCCTTGCTGCGTTCCCGCCCTGGGGGATTCTACAGGAGCTGGTCGTGTAGGACTTGCCGGGTGCAAATTTACAAACTTTTTATCTTTGCGCAATAATTTTATCATCTTAATTTAATTAAATACCTTGCTTAAAATTAAAGGAAAAAACATGCATTCTTATAAGTTTTTAATCGTCAGCTTTTTAATGGCTACTTTAGGTGGCTGTAATTCTAAAATTTCTTCGGAAAAAAATTTATTTTCCATTGAATTGGATGCTAAATCGGATAAAATTCAACATGGGAAGACCGTGAAAGTCGATGTGAAGAATCGAAAAAATAAAGAAATTGATTCGGTTACCTACAAAATGAATGGAAAAAAGGTAAACTTAAAAAATGGCTTTCTGACTTTAAATTCAGACAGACTAGGAATCCAGCCTTTGGGTGCTACGGTTTATTATGAGGGAACGTCGACGGAAGTCACCAAAAATATTACGGTTCTTGCTCCTGAAGCTCCAAAAGTGTACACTTATGAAATCATAAACACTTTTCCGCATGATATAAAAGCTTATACTCAAGGATTGGAGTTCCATAACGATACGTTGTACGAAAGCACTGGAAGAAAAGGCATCTCTTCCCTTCGGAAAGTAGATTATAAAACAGGTGAAGTCCTTCAAAAAATTGATTTAGACGATGCTTATTTTGGCGAGGGAATCACAATTCTAAATGACAAAATCTATATGCTCACTTGGCAGGCAGGTACTGGATTTATATTTAATTTAAAAGATTTTGAGAAGACAGGGTCTTTTAGGTATGGAAAAAGTAAAGAAGGCTGGGGACTTACGCACACTCCCGACGGGAGTAAAATATACAAAAGTGATGGTAGCGATAAAATTTGGATTTTAGACCCCGAAACTTTGGAAGAAGTTGATTTTATAGAAACAGTTACTAACACATCGGTTTTTAATAAAGCCAACGAATTGGAATATGTAGATGGAAAAATCTATGCGAATGTGTACCTAAAAGACAGCGCCATGATTATTGACGCCAAAACAGGTGGCATCATTGGCGTGATCGATTTTAGGGGATTGAAAGATAAGGTGAAGCAACATGCAAATTTAGATGTACTCAACGGAATTGCATATAATTCTACTACAGAAACATTTTTTGTTACCGGAAAAAACTGGAGTAAAATGTTTGAAGTTACCATTAAAGAGAAAAAATAAAGCTTTGAAAGAATTCACACAACGTATTGTAGTCCAGGAAGAGGATTTAGACGATTTAATGCACGTAAACAACGTACGTTTTTTACAATGGGCCCAAGACATAGCAAAAGAACATTGGCAGACGGAAGCTACCCAAGAAATGCTTGATAATTACATTTGGATGGTACTTTCCCATCATGTAACGTATAAAGGGCAAGCTTTTTTAGATGATGAGATTTTACTAAAAACATACATTGAAAAGGCAGATGGAGTTACATCTACTAGGATAGTAGAAATATATAATCATAGCACAGAAAAACTATTGGTAAACTGCAAAACCGAATGGTGCTTGATAGATAATAACAGTAAACGCCCTATTCGACTTACGGATGAATTAAAGAGTTTGTTCACTTAAACAAACTATATCGGCTCCTGCTCCGCTGAAGATGTGTTTTCAATTTGTTGCGATGATTTTTTTTCTTCTCGATGCTCGGAATACACCATGGTAAATTCAGCCCCCATAAAGAAAATGAGTCCGGTGTAATACACCCAAAGTAGAATTAACACTACGGAACTAGCACCTCCGTAAACAGAAGCTGGCGCGGCTTGTCCGAAATAAAATCCAATTAAGTACTTACCTAATAAAAATAACAATGTGGTTACTGAGGCTCCGGTAATAGCTGTTCTCCACTTAATTCTTCGGTTTGGTAAAAAGCGGTAAATGGCGGCAAATAAAATGGTTATCACCGACATGGAAACTAAAAAGTTAAGGAAGCTAACAATCATGGAAGCAATGTCTGGATAATGGTCCCGAATGTAATTGTTCAGAACAGAAATCCCAGCTGATACTAACAGGGAAATTATCAAAAGAAATCCAATGGCCATTATCATTCCAAAGGAAACTAAACGGTCTATCACCATCTGCTTGAAATTAGAATTTTCTTCTTCCGCATCAAAAATCGTATTTAATGTTTTTTGTAACTGAAAAAACACCCCTGTAGCACCAAAAATCAATGTTCCTGCACTTATGATAATATTGATGGTAGAATTACTATTGATGCTGGCACTGCTAATCATTCCTTCTATGGCTTTTGCGGGCTCGTAGCCAATCAAACTGGAAAATTCTTGTGTAATATGACCTTGCACGGCATCCCTTCCGAAGAAAATACTGGTAACCCAAATAACAATTAGCAACAATGACGGTAGCGAAAATAAAGTATAATACGCTATAATGGCACTTTTAGCAAATGGATCTAGGTCTAGCCAATTAGAAAATGTTTTCTTAATTAATTTAAAAGAGGGTTTTAACTTCATACGTTATTTGGTAAAAGTACACTTAAAGATAGTTTTAAAATAAAAGAAAAGCTGTTAAACAATCTACAAAAGATTAGCTCAACAGCTTTTCAATATTCTTAAAAACCCTTAGTTATGCGGAGTTTCTACTTGCGTTTATATTTCCAAATAAAGATCGGGTTACCATTCTTTCATAAGTTTCAAGCAATTCCGGATCTACTTCTTTTTTGGAAGCATTTATTTCCTGAATTTGTCTCAACGCATATTGCTGAATAGTAAGCAATGGCAATACAATTTTCTCACGTACTTGAATGGAAGCCTTCATAGATCGGGTATCTTCCATAAGCTCGGAGTATCCTGTGAGCTTCAACAACATGTCTTTACTACGCTCATACTCTTGATAAATCATCGTCCAGAAAGGCCCAAACTCTTTATCGTTAGCCATATAAGCCGTAAGTTTAAAGAAAGACTTTGTTAAACTCATCATACTGTTCTCCAATAGCGTTCTAAAGAAAGCTGAGTTATTGTAAAGTGATTGTATTTTATCGAATTCTTTATTGTCAACAAATTCTTGTATCGCTAATCCAACCCCGTAGAAACCTGGAACGTTTTGTTTTAACATACTCCAGCTACTTACAAACGGAATTGCTCTTAAATCTGAAAACACCAATTTATCCGACTTTCCACGCTTTGAAGGCCTACTACCAATATTTGTTTTGGAGTAATACTTCAACGTACTCATTCTTTCCAAATACGGTAAAAACTTAGGGTGCTTTTTAAAGTCCACATAAGCTTTGTAACTTATTTTAGCCAAGCGATCCATTGTTTCACGGTCTTCATCCGAAAGTCTGTCATTTTCGTCAAAAAATACATTGTTGGCAATTCCAGAGCTAATTAGCTGCTCCATATTGTATTGACAAGATTCCGGTGTTCCGAAATTAGAACTAATTGTTTGCCCTTGAATGGTCAACTGTACTTCTTCATTTTCAATTGTTGGTCCTAATGAAGCATAGAACTGGTGCGTTTTTCCACCACCTCTTGCAGGTGGACCTCCTCTACCATCAAAAAAGACAACTTTAATATCATATTTACGGGAAATGGCTGTTAAAGCTTCTTTGGCTTTATAAATACTCCAGTTTGCCATTAAATACCCACCATCCTTAGTACCATCGGAGAAACCAAGCATTATAGGCTGCTTATTTCCTCTTCGCTGAAGATGGGCCGCATACGATTTATTTTTGTAAAGCGTCTCCATTACATTGTGCGCATCCTCTAAATCGTCAACGGTTTCAAACAACGGCACAACATCTGTAGTTGGTTCTTCCCAATCACACATACGAATCATCGCAAAGGCTTGCATTACGTTTAGAACGCTACCGTTGTTACTAATAATGTATCGGTTACAACCCAATTCGCCATTATTCTTCTGAATAGTTTTCATGGCATAAATGGATTCCAATGTAATTCGGCTCATTTCATGTTTAAATAAACCTGGGTTTACCTTCCCTACTACCTTGCCAAGTGCTTCAATTTGCTTTTGTTCACTTAGTTTTTCATAGTTTTTCGGGAAGATATCCAATCCCATTTCCAAGGATTCTGAAACAATATTGGAAAGTACATCGTGGTGTACCCTAGAATCTTGACGAATATCTAAACTCGCAAAATGGAAACCGAAAAGCTTCATTTTGTTGATTAGGTCATTAATTTCTTCAACAAATAGCGATTGATGTTTTGCCACCAAAATCTCCTTGATTTCAAGCAAGGTATCCATAGTTTCTTCCGCCGAAATAGTTGTTCTTCCACTTTCCAAGAAGATATTTTCATATAACTTACCTTCAAGATCGGTTATCAGCTTGTCAACATGTTTAAAGGTTATACGTCTGCGCAGTTTTCTAACGTCGCGATAGTAATTCTTTAAAACAGTACTTCTAAGTCTGTCCGCAACTTTCAATGTAATATCAGTAGTCACAAACGGATTTCCATCCCTGTCCCCTCCAGGCCAAAAACCAAGGTTAACCACTTGGTTATTCAATTCCCTATCGGTGAATATATTGTTTTGGATATAGTTAAAAATCTGACTTGCAGATTGATAAAACACGTTTTCTAAATACCAGATTAAACTCACCGCCTCATCAAACGGGGTTGGTTTTTCTTTTTTAAAGAAAGGTGTTTTCCCCAATTGAGCTAGCAATTTTTTAATTAGGTTCAAGTCATTTGCGCGAATTGCTTCAGCTAAATCAGTAATTATCCCTAAAACAGAACCTGGATAAAATTGAGTTGGGTGTGCAGTAAGTACAGGTCGTACTTTAAAACGTTCCAGGTATTCTTTAAGCTCAGGCATTTTGTTTTTTGCCTCTGCTTCCTCCTTTACGTTTCTTAGCGTTCCTCTCCCATCCATATTGTTTACTACTGGAAAAGTAGCATCTTCAATAGCGTCAAAAAGAACTACCTGTCTTTCTATATATTGAATAAATCTAAAAAGAAGATCAAATTTCTCCGTATCTGAAGGTTTATCGTAATACTTGTCAAAAAAGCGGTTTACGATTTCAGTCGGATTCTTATTTTCATCAAAGCCTTTTTCACAAATTTCAGAAAACAAAGGTAAAAACACCCCTGTATTCCCTATTTCATCAAAAGGGAGTGTGATAAAAATGCTGTTGTAAATCTGATATCTTGATAAAACACTTTCATTAAATCGATCAATCTTTGGTTTTCTTAGCATATTATAATTCAATTTTACACGTAAAAATACAAAAAACCCTCTCAAAGACAAGCCTTGAGAGGGTTTCCTTATGATTTAAAACAGAAATTTTACAAATCGTTAAAAATTGTATGCATTAACCTGCGTTTATCGTTGATGCTCTCTTCTAAAGAAATCATGGTTTCTGTTCTTGAAACACCATCGATATCATCTACTTTGAAGATTACTTCTTTTGCATGTTTTGTGTCACGAGCTCTTATTTTACAGAAAATATTGAATTTTCCAGTAGTAATATGGGCAACTGTTATATAAGGTATTTGGTTTAGTCTCTCCAACACAAACTTGGTTTGGTGGGTTTTTTCTAAGAAAATACCTACATAGGCGATAAATGAATAGCCTAATTTTACGTAATCCAGCGTTAAAGAAGACCCTTTTATGATACCAGCATCTTCCATTTTTTTTACCCTAACATGCACCGTTCCAGCAGATATAAGCAGTTTTTTTGCTATGTCTGTAAATGGGGTTCGGGTATTGTCAATCAACATATCAAGTATTTGATGATCTACCTCGTCTAATTTGAATTTAGCCATAGTTTTATATTATCTTTAAAGAATAAGCAAAAAAAATAAAAAATTTTGAATTTATCACAATTGTAGGCTAATTATTTTCGTAAGAAAAACATACTTTCATTAAATTTTCTTTAAAAATTCTGTTAAATAGCTAGTATTTAATTCATGTACTTCTATCGCTTCCACGTCCAAATCGTTCACTGAAAGCTCTTTATGTCCGAAAAACTTCAACTCGTCCTCAACATGCTCTACAGTGGGCTTAAACTCGATCTTACCGTTATTTAACGATTCCTTAAAGAAGATAGCAACATCCTTTCGCTCTATCCCTTCTTTAGATTTTACAGGAAACCCTCTTAGAATAACGTCGTAAAAGAGCTTTTCGTTTTCAGGAATTTTAAAATAATCATGGTGTTTCTCACCAGTAACTTCGGTTTCTCCTATATACATTATAGCCTCCAATATAGAAAAGGCGATTAACCTGCGCGTTTCTTCCCGCTCGTAATCACTAGGGAAATGACCTGATTCGAATAGTATAGTAGGCACTCCTTCTGATTGAAAGGTGTCGCCAACACAATTAAGGTTGAATCCGTCATCATATCTGCCTACTTGATTCGGAATATGCTCTTGAAGCATTTTATTCATTGCTGAAATCACCTCCATGCTTCTCTTTCTGTTCGCTGTCACTTTTCGCTCTTTGTCCTCTGCAGGCGTCAAAAAGGATACGGTAGCCGATTTTTTATGATTTCCAGCGCTGAATATGGTTCGTTGATCATGAAGGTTAAAACAAAAATGAGGTTTAAATTCATTAAATTCTGCCCGCAGCACCTTGCTTTCCGGCTGTGAAAGTTGCTGTGCATCCCTATTTAGGTCAACTTCATTACTATTATGACGAGTATAGGCTTCTGCTCCATCGGGATTGAGCAAAGGAATGACACAAATAGTAAAAGTTGAAAGTATGTGATTACGGATTTCTGGTTTTTTCTGAAGGTAATTAATAACGTCAAAAACAGCTTTTGTAGTGGTCGATTCGTTCCCATGCATTTGAGACCACATAAAAATCTTTTTCGGTCCATACCCAAAACGGATACTGTGAATTGGTTTCCCCAAAACTGAGTAGCCTATTTCGGAAACAATAAAATCACTGGTCAGTCTATCCAAAATAGGTTGAATGTTTTTTAACGTAATATATCTGCCAGATAAAAGTGATTCTTTGTAGCTGTTATAATTGAATTGAAATTCTTCTCTATAATCCATAATAATCAGTTAAGCGGCAAATGTAAAAATATACTTGTTTACATTTGTCAATAGAGACAATTTACAAATGTAACGTCTTAATACAATGTTTCTAGTATAATCTTTTTAATATTGTAAACAATTCACCCTTGTATAAATCATATTTACCAAAATTACGTTTTAAAATATTGTTTTCTAGTTGTTTAAATACCTTAATATGAAGTTTAAGTTTAATAAAAAATGCTATTTTACACTTGTATTTCGCTAATTCCGAAGTATTTTTTACATTTGTAACCTATTTACATTTTAAAACTAGTTTACAATGGTAAACAAAGAAGATTTTATAAAACGGCTTGAAAAAGTGATTGATTATTACGACTTATCAGCCTCTGCTTTTGCTGATAAAATTGGCGTGCAACGCTCCTCCATTTCACATTTGTTATCTGGACGTAACAATCCGAGCTTGGATTTTGTCATGCGTATTCTTGAGAATTTCCCTGAAGTAGAACTCTATTGGCTCTTGAACGGAAAAGGAAATTTTCCCGAAACATCCACTTCCTCGAAACCACCAAAACTAGATGCTGACCTTTTTTCTTCTGAAGAAGTCACTCCTTCTACTTCAAAAGAGATTGAGCCGTCAGAAGAAGTGAAAAATGAAACTACTACTGTACATGCAAAAAAAAGTGATATTGCCCGTATTGTGGTTTTTTATAAGAATGGTACCTTTGAAGAATATAAAAATTTACCTTAAATGAGAATTTGTTCAATTGCTTTACTGTTTTTACTTCTATTTACATCTTGTTACCAACGGGAACGAAATTGTACTGATTTTAAGACAGGTGAATTTGAATTCTCGCATACAATTAACGGCGAAACCAAAACAAGTAGGTTTATAAGGAACGATTCTATTGAAATTGATTTTTATGAAAATAGAATTGATACAAATTCAGTTCGCTGGATAAACGACTGTGAGTTTATTGTGAAAAAAATTAATCCTACCAACAGAAGTGAATCCCAAGCAATCCATATGAAGATTCTCACTACTGAAAAAGACTCTTACCTATTTGAGTATTCTGTGGTTGGAGACCAAAAAAACAAACAGAAAGGAAAAGCGAGAAAAATAGGACCATTGTAAGTCGTTTTCTGCTCATTTTTAGACAAATTTCACTTCTCTTTTAAATTAGATACATTGGCATTTATTATTTTTTAATAAATTGCTTGTTATGATAATTGATATAATTTCTGAAAACATTAAAGTCGCCGATTTTATTTTAAAACTTGGGTCGGCTACCGTTGCTGGGCTTTTAATCGGTCTGGAAAGGGAATACAAAGGAAAAAGTGCTGGTCTGAAAACTAATACACTTGTTTCTATAGGTGCCGCCGTTTTTGTGATAATTTCCATGCAGTACGAACATCAATTTGGTGTCGATGCCACGCGTGTGCTCAGTCAAGTTGTGGTGGGAATCGGATTTTTAGGCGCGGGTGTAATCCTTCAGAAAGACAACAAAATCAAAGGATTAACCACCGCAGCAACTATTTGGTGTAGCGCAGCAGCAGGTTGTTTAGCTGCTACCGCGCTCTATGTAGAATTAGCTTTTTTAAGCACCCTTGTTGTGATTATTAATTTACTTTTCGGTTATATCGATTCTAAAATTAATAAGTAGTTTTTTTTAAATTAAACTCACATCCGAACAAATTTCTAAAACTGCTGGTCCTTTTTGTTCAAAAAGTACTTTCATAGCTGCTGGTAATTCAGTACCACTTTTAATTTGTTTTCCCCAAGCCCCACAACTGATAGCAAATTCAGCAAAATTTGGATTTTTTAAGCTTGTTTTCCACACATCGAAATAACCAGCTCGCTGTTCTTTGGAAATTTTCCCGAGTTCGTTGTTGTTTATGATAATTAGTTTTACCGGCATTTTATATTTCACCAAGGTGGTAATCTCTGCTAAATATTGACAAAGTCCGCCATCTCCGGCCACCGCTACAATTGGACGCTCTTCCCCAACAGCGGCAAATGCTCCCAGCGCTGCGGGTAATGCAAAACCAATGGAACCAAGATATCCAGACATTAAAAAGGATTGCTTTTTGGATTCGAAATACCTTCCAAAGGAATAAGCATTGTTGCCAACATCTACTGTCATTACTGCATTTTCGGGAGCTTGCTTGGATAATTCGGTAAATACAGCTACTGCGCTTACGCCATTTTCTTTTTCCTCGATAAGTCTTTTCTTTTTTTCATTTCGCCAGATTTCCCATCTTTCAGCAATCTCGTTGGTTCTATCTATTTTGTTTTTCAAACCTAAATTTTCTTTCAGCAACATGGCAACCGTTACACTCATTTCTCCCCACACAGCCGCTTCCACTTCATGAAACTTGCTGAGAGCCAGCGGGTCAAAGTCAATTTGAATGCTTGGAATTTTAGGTGTGATGCCCGTGTGGTTTGAAAAAGAGGCGCCAATTACCAATAACAAATCGGATTCGTTCATAAAATAAGATGCGATGGGTGTGCCACTTCTACCCAAAACTCCGCAACCTAGCGAATGATAGTCAGAAATTAGTCCTTTTCCTTTAAAAGTAGTAAGCACCGGACAGTTTAGTTTTTCTGCCAAAGCAATTATTTCCTTCATATGAAAACGGGCGCCATGGCCAACAATAATTGTAGGTCGCTCGGCTTTTTCAAGCAGCGAAATGGCTTTTTCAAAGCTTTCTTTGGGTGGTGCTATTTGTAAAGGTGTAATTCTATTATGCTGAGTTTGTGCTTCTGAACCTTCTTTTGCTTTTAAGGTTTGCACATCGTCTGGGAAAGTAAGGTGGGAAACTTCCCTTTTCAGTATTGCCTGCTTTACGGCGAGGGACATAAGTTCCGAATGTTTACTGTTGGAAAGTACCCGATGGTTAAATTCTGCTACGGAATGAAAAGCATCCACTAAATCCAATTCTTGAAAATTTCCAGTTCCAACAACTTGCGTTGCAACTTGCCCGGTAAGCGCCAAAAGTGGAGCTCTATCAACCTTAGCGTCCCACAAACCAGTAAACATATTGGTCGCACCAGGGCCAGCTATAGCAAAACATGCAGCTGGTTTGCCTGTAAGTTTTCCGTAAGCGGAGGCAGCGAAGGAAGCAGCACCTTCGTGCCGGATTCCAAAAAACTTTAATTTGCCTTCCTCTTCTTTCCTGCGCATAGCATCGGCAAGCCCTAAATTTGAGTGACCAACCATACCAAATACCCGATTCACCCCCCAATTTATCATGGTTTCCACCATTATATCGGTAATCGTAGTTTCATGCTCTGCTTCTTTTTCCACAGCTACGTAAACGCCATCTTCTCTTTCCTCTACTTCAAACGTATCTACACCATCATCAAAACCACCTGGGGAATTTCCAGTACATGGATGGTAATCCCAACCATGCCATGGACACCTTAGCCATCCTTTTTCTATGCTTCCTTCTCCCAACGGGCCGCCTTGATGCGGACATTTATTGTCTAAGGCACATATTTTATCTTCAAAATGGGTTAAGCATAGTGTTTTTTTTCCAGCAGTGACTGTAGTTACCCTTCCTTCCTGTAATTCTTCTCTGCTTGGTAAAACGCGATGCCATATTTTAGATGTAGACATATTTATCCAATTTAGGTTTAAATCGGAATAAATATAGAAAATAAATTATATTTGATTTGAAATAAACAAAAAAATAACGGTGATTGGTATCTATCCTCCTATGTTTTAATCAAATAAGGTCGGGCCTTCGTCTTCTTTGGATTTACCTTTTTTATCAGCGCTCACATCTTCCTCATCGTTCACTTCGATGTCCTCAGGCTCTTGTTCTTCGGGCTCTTCAAAAGGCAAGGAATCCAATAAATTAATCTGGTTTACTTTATCTTTTGTAAGTTGATTACCAAGTGCACCTATACCTTTTATGGCAATAAAATCTTCAATATCAATCTCTTGATTTGGTTTTCTATCTTTGCCGCGTTCTTTAGTAAACTCTAATTCCGCAACAGGACGCCAATCCGTGGAAACAATTTCCAGTCGGCTACCGGGAACCTCGGGAATGAAAGACTCCTCTTTTCCTTCATTCTCAATTAAGAATCTTTTTATGTAGTAAAGTTCTTTTTCTCCGTTATAATAAATGGCGGAAATAGGCTTTTTAGGATTCCATTTTTCCAATACGATCATATTGCTTTCAAAATGCATTGTTAATTCTGGAACCGCTGTTTTTACAATACCATCTTGAGTAATAATTAAGAGTCTGTCTTCCCCTTTAAACGCGCCAAGTAACTCTCCTCTACCATCTACATTTAGACGTTGTACAGTATCATCGAACCAAATTTTTCTAGGTTTAAGCGTAGAAACACCTTTCTCCTTTAATTCAATTCGTTTGATGGCATATTTACTAACAATATTTCCTTTAGAAGCTCGTCCTTTGATAAGAACATCAGCAAAATCCAAGTCCCATTTAAGCTTTTTGATACTTCCTACTTGTCGAAGGAAAATAGTAACAATTTCGGCTTCTCCGTTTGGATTGGCTGAAAAATAATGAACATAAGAACCCGCTTTTCCATTTGTAAGGTCATATTCCCTATCCCTTGTTATACTTGAAACAAAGAAGCGTTTTACATAAGATGCGCCGCCTTTGCCATCTTTGTAAATAAGGTTGTAAATGGTTCGCTTGTCTTTCTTCTTAAAAACAGCTACGTGAATAATATCTTTTCCTATAAATGTTTTTGCATCTACTTTAGTAACCATCATTTTACCTGTGGCAGTAAATACAATTATATCGTCAATATCGCTACAATCACAAACGTATTCATCTCTTTTTAAGGAAGTTCCAATAAAACCTTCCTTACGATTTACGTAGAGTTTGGTGTTTCTAATCACAACTTTGGATGCTTCAATATCATCGAAAATTCTAATTTCGGTTTTGCGCTCTCGTCCTTTTCCGTAGGTAGTTTTTAATTTCGTAAAATAATCAATCGCAAAATCCACCAAATGCTCCAGGTGATGTTTAACCTTTGCAATTTCATCTTCCAACGCATCAATTTTTTGTTGCGCTTTGTCGATATCAAATTTTGAAATCCGCTTTATCCGAATTTCCGTTAAACGAACTATATCTTCTTCAGTAATAGGTCTTTTTAAATGTTTGATATGCGGTTGTAACCCTTTATCAATAGCGCTTATAACGCCTTCCCAAGTTTCCTCTTCTTCAATATCGCGGTAAATTCTATTTTCAATAAAAATACGTTCCAAGGAAGCAAAATGCCATTGTTCCTCCAGTTCATGAAGTTGAATTTCAAGCTCTTGCTTTAATAAATCCACGGTGTTATCGGTAGACCTTCTAAGCATTTCGCTAACCCCAATAAATAGTGGTTTGTTATCTTCAATTACACATGCCAATGGCGAAATGGAAGTTTCGCAAGCTGTAAATGCATACAGCGCATCAATAGTTTTATCTGGAGAAATTCCATTAGGCAGATGCACTAAAATCTCTACTTCTGCCGCGGTGTTATCTTCAATTTTTTTAACTTTTATTTTCCCTTTATCATTCGCTTTTAGAATTGAATCTATCAAGCTCGAAGTATTAGTTCCGTAGGGAATTTCGTTGATTACCAACGTGTTCTTGTCGTATTGAGCAATTTTAGCACGAACACGAATACGGCCTCCGCGCAAACCATCGTTATAATTGGTCACATCCATAATCCCTGCGGTAGGAAAATCTGGATAAATGGTAAACTTTTTACCTTTTAAGTGCTTAATGGAAGCATCTATAAGCTCAATAAAGTTATGCGGAAGTATTTTGGTTGAAAGTCCAACAGCAATCCCTTCTGCCCCTTGCGCCAACAATAGCGGGAATTTAACAGGAAGATTTATCGGTTCCTTCTTTCTTCCATCGTAACTAAGTTGCCAATCGGTTATTTTAGGACTAAAAACAACTTCGAGTCCGAACTTCGACAAACGGGCTTCAATGTAACGAGGAGCTGCAGCGCTATCTCCAGTTAATACGTTCCCCCAGTTTCCTTGGGTGTCGATTAACAAATCTTTCTGCCCGATTTGCACCATGGCATCCCCTATGCTCGCATCCCCGTGTGGGTGATATTGCATGGTGTGCCCAACAATATTGGCCACTTTGTTGTACCTACCGTCATCCAATTCTTTCAAGGAATGCATAATCCTGCGCTGAACTGGTTTAAATCCATCTTCAATTGCGGGAACGGCACGTTCTAAAATTACGTACGAAGCATAATCCAAAAACCAATCTTGGTACATTCCACCAACACGGGTAATGGTTTCCTGATTGTTATTTTCTTCTGAATTTATTTCTGAATTTTCTTCCATAAAAGAATTTAGTAGGTATTTTATTTATTTGATAGTTAATATCTAATCTTCCACTACATCAAGTTCTACTCGAAGGTTATTGATGATGAATTTCTGGCGGTCGGGAGTATTTTTGCCCATGTAAAATTCCAATAGACTTTCTATCGACATGGCTTTATCCAACATCACAGGATCCAAACGGATATCATCACCAATAAAATGCTGAAACTCATCAGGAGAAATTTCCCCGAGTCCTTTAAATCGTGTTATTTCTGGCTTACCACTTAACTTTTCAATTGCTTCTTTACGTTCATCTTCACTGTAGCAGTAAATGGTTTCTTTTTTATTCCGCACCCTAAACAAAGGGGTTTGCAGGATATAAAGGTGTCCTTCCTTAATAAGTTCAGGGAAAAATTGAAGGAAAAAGGTTATTAACAATAGACGAATATGCATTCCATCCACATCGGCATCGGTAGCAATTACAATGTTGTTGTACCGAAGGTCTTCCATGGATTCTTCAATATTCAATGCCGCTTGTAGCAGATTGAATTCTTCATTTTCATATACAATTTTTTTGGACATTCCGTAGGTGTTCAACGGTTTTCCACGAAGACTGAAAACGGCCTGCGTATTCACGTCACGGGACTTTGTAATGGAACCCGATGCAGAATCTCCCTCAGTGATAAAAAGAGTAGTTTCCAGTGCTCTTTCGTTTTTGGTATCCCCCAAATGAACACGGCAATCACGTAATTTTTTATTGTGAAGACTTGCTTTTTTGGCTCGGTCTTTTGCTAATTTTCGTATCCCGGAAAGTTCTTTTCGTTCCCTTTCCGCCGCTAATATTTTACGCTGAAGTTTTTCAGCTACTTCTGCATTTTTATGAAGAAAGTTATCTAATTGCGTTCCGATGAAATCGTTTACGTACGTTCGCACCGTGGGTAAATCGCCGCCCATATCGGTAGAACCCAATTTTGTTTTGGTCTGACTCTCGAAAACCGGCTCCATTACTTTTATAGAAATAGCAGCAATAATTGATTTTCGAATATCGGAAGCATCGTAATTCTTTCCGTAGAAATCACGCACGGTTTTAACCACAGCTTCTCTGAATGCTGCTAAATGTGTTCCTCCTTGAGTTGTATTTTGTCCGTTTACGAAAGAATGATATTCTTCGCTATACTGAGTTTTGCTATGAGTAATGGCGACCTCGATATCATCCCCGCGTAGATGAATGATTGGGTACAGCATATCTTCCTTGCTGGTGGTATCTTCCAACAGGTCTTTTAGACCATTTTCAGAATAATACTTTTCCCCGTTAAAAACAATGGTAAGCCCCGGATTAAGGTACACATAATTCCGAACCATCTTTTCTATATATTCATTTCTGAATTTATAGTTCTTAAAAATGGTATCGTCCGGAATAAATGAAACTTTGGTCCCTCTACGCCTACTGGTTTCTTCCAGTTCTTCTTCGTTTACGAGGTTTCCCTGCTCAAACTCGGCGGCTTTAGATTTATTATCCCTGTTCGATTCAACACGGAAATATGTCGACAATGCATTTACCGCTTTGGTACCAACACCATTTAAACCTACCGATTTTTTAAACGCTCGGGAATCGTATTTTCCACCGGTATTCATTTTAGAAACCACATCCACTACTTTTCCCAATGGAATCCCTCTACCGTAATCGCGAACAATTACTTTCGTGCCCTGTACTGAGATTTCGATGGTTTTTCCAGCGCCCATCACAAATTCATCAATACAGTTATCCAGTACTTCCTTTATTAAAATGTAAATACCGTCGTCTGCTGAAGAGCCATCACCTAATTTACCAATGTACATTCCAGGACGCATACGAATATGCTCCTTCCAATCTAACGACCGTATATTATCTTCCGTATACTTAGTAGTTTCCGACATAAAATATTAGAGGTGGGTTTCGTTGCTAATATAATGTATAGCGGGATAAAATGAAACCCCGCATCAGTAAAGTAATTAACAAGCCCCAGCTGCAAATTGTTAAGAACCTGATTTTTTGTAAGTTGATTTATTGATGGATATCAGTATAATTCCAAAAATGACCAATAAAGTTCCCCCTAATTGTAAAAGTGTTAGTTTTTCATCTAAAAAGACAGACACCAGGGCAATCGTGGAAATAGGCCCCAATCCGCCTAAGATAGCAAAATTAGATGCTCCAATTTCCTTAATGCAATATGAAACCAAATACGACGGGATTACTGTGGAAAGTACAGCCATGCCAAGCCCTAGCCAATAAACGTTTTGATGATAACCCAACAAAGGGGTTTTCTCAAATAGCACATAATGAAGTACCACACTCGTGCAAGAAATAATCATGGCGTAAGATGTAAAACGCACTACCCCAAACTTTGGAATCAGCCAATCGCTTCCCGTTAAATAGGAAGCATAGGTTACTGCACTCATAAATATCAATCCGGCGCCAATTATAAATGATGTCCCTTCCAAAGCCATTTCATCATAAAAAGCAACTATTACGCCTAAATAGGTTAGCAATATGGCCAATAACTGCACTCGAGTAATGGGTCTTTTTAAAAAAATGCGGGAAAGCACAACCACTATGGTTGGATATATAAAAAGAATGATTCGCTCAATGCTTGCTTTAATGTATTGAAGTCCTAAAAAATCAAAATAACTCGCCAAATAATAACCTATGAATCCAAAAAGTACCAACCAGAGAAAATCTTTTCGCTCGGGCTTAACTCCTTTACTTTTGGTAAAAAAAAGTACTGTCAAATAAAATGGTAAGGCAAAAAGCATTCGAAACAGCAGCAAATTAACTGAGCTTACCTCGTACTGGTAAGCCATTTTTACCATAACTGCTTTTGCTGAAAATAGCACAACACCTAAAATCCCGACGATTATAACAATGGAAAGTTTTTTATTTTCTTTCATTAATGTTAGTTTGATTTCATACTCAAGAAATTGTATTTATTGATTCAAAGAGTATCCTTTCATTTCTTTTGCTCGCCCAAAAGAAACGAAACAAAGAAAAAGGCGCCTTATCCAAGGAATTTTTTCGACCATGAAGTCGAAAAACCGAAATCAAAACTCCGCGTCGCTCCGTGCCTACGCTCCTGCTTTCGGAGCTTTTGATTACTATTCTAGGGATAAGGTTTTTTCTATGCGATTTCAGTAAATTATCAATTTGGGTATTTTTTTATTAAAAGTAACATTACAATTTTTGGAACAAACCGTGTTTCCTGATGGGAATACGATGTTCAATAAGATGAATGCAACAAAAAAGCTGAACGCGATTTGCGTTCAGCTTTTTTGTAAGAATATTTTATTAACCGTTATTCCGGATGCATAAATTGTTGTTTTACCAACAACTCTTCTTCGCTTTCTACGTGGTCATCATCTGGGACACAGCAATCTACCGGACAAACAGCCGCACATTGTGGCTCTTCATGAAAACCTTTACACTCCGTACACTTATCAGGTACAATGTAATAGATTTCATCGCTTACGGGCTCCTGTGCATCGTCGGCGTTCACTTGTTTTCCATCTGGCAATACAACATCTCCTTCCAGTGAAGTTCCATCGCTGTATCTCCAATCGTCTGCTCCTTCATAAATTGCTGTGTTTGGGCATTCAGGTTCACAAGCCCCACAGTTTATGCATTCATCTGTAATTATAATAGCCATAATTTTTCTTTTTCATTAACTTATTTACGAGTGGCAAAAACTGTAAATTAAGTAAGTGGTCGTTAACGGGCTCTTTTTCTTTCAAACAAAATTAAAATTTCATCAATCTAAAAGTTCGCCTCGGTTCATTTATGTAAATTTGCCTTGTCAAAAATAAAGACAAACAAATTTTTAACCAAATATAATGAGTGACATTCACAACAGAATTCGTGCTTTTGTTAAACTTGGCGATTTTTTAAGGCAATTCCCTTCCGAAAAAAGTAAAATTGAAGCTTCAGATGAAATCGATTCTACTTTTATTGATGGTTTCTGGCATCAAATAAAATTGGCAGAAGAACACAATAGTTGGTTTACAAAAGAAAATGTGCTTTTTTCCATTAAAAATTGGGCAGAAGCATTAACGGAATCCAACCTAAAAAAATGGCTATCGGGATACCTTATCGATGAAGTGACTCCTAAAAAAGTAGCCATTATTATGGCGGGGAATATACCCCTGGTAGGGTTTCACGATTTTCTATCCACTTTAATAATTGGGCATGATGTTTTGGTGAAATTGTCTTCCAACGACAAGCACTTACTCCCTTATTTAGCTAAATATTTGGAAGTTGTAGAGCCTAGTTTTAAAGGAAAAATTACCTTCACGGAAGAAAAAATGACAGGTTTTGACGCAGTAATCGCTACTGGAAGCGACAATACGGCCCGTTATTTTGAATATTACTTTGGAAGTAAACCGAATATAATTCGTAAAAATCGGAATTCTGTGGCGGTGCTTACCGGAAAAGAATCCAAAGAAGAGCTCGAAGCGCTCGGAAAGGATATTTTCATGTATTACGGATTAGGTTGCAGGAGCGTTTCCAAGCTTTTTGTTCCGGAAGGATATAATTTCGATACTTTTTTTGAAGCTATTTACAGCTACGGAGATATTATTCACGAAACTAAATACGCTAACAATTACGATTACAACAAGGCTGTTTATTTAATGAGTTTGTTTAAAATATTGGAAAACGGATTTTTAATGTTGAAGGAAGACGAAGGTTACGCCTCTCCTATCGCTACTGTTTTTTACGAACAATACGATAGCGAAGAAGTCTTAAAAAATAAATTGGCTGAAGATTCCGATAAAATACAATGCGTTGTCGCCAATAATTTTATGGAAAATGAAGTTGCCTTCGGTAGAACCCAACACCCAAATCTTTGGGATTACGCCGACGGAGTGGATACGATAAAGTTTTTGTTGGGGGTTTAGTTGTTTGTAGCTCATTTAAAACATGAAAAGTGATAATCAGATATTTAGTCTATCTACAGGCTATGGACCATTTATCTCCGAAGGCACAACTGCTCTTTTATATTGCTTCCCTGTTACATCGGGGCATATAGATAAGTTATTTGAGTTTGGTATTTCTGAAATAGATTTCGCTATTCTAAAGTCAAACAATTATAAGTTTAAGGCACTCTATTATATTTTATTCCATGAAATTCAATCCACTTTTGGTACTGGTCATCCTAGTCCAAGAAAATACACCAATAAAGAGTTCGAGTATGTAAAAAACAGAGTGCTGCATATATCTAACAGTGAGTTAGAGTTATATATCAAAGAATTTTCAAGAGATAAGAATTTATCAGAAGACTACTTTCAATTGTTTTCTAAGAATTTATTTTTAGAATGAAAGACAAATAGGCAACTTTTTCTTTCTTGAAAATTGCAGTCCAGCTTTTTTACATTAACTTCTGGTAATTATTTTGGAGAGCCTAAACTTTAAAAATTTCATCCCCGAAATCACCCAAACCCTAGTAACTTAATAGGATAATCTCCTGATTTACTAAAAATTATAGTCCTCTTTTTCGAATTACTTTAATTATCAAGTTGATAACAACTCCCTAAGCTTTTAACAAATAGTGGAACAACTATCTAACAACTCCTTAATTTTTGTTAGCATTCCAACAAAATTATTATACTTTTGATAACAGTTTTTCTATCAGAAATTAGCAACTTTGTAACCATTAAAAACACAACTGACTATTTGTATGAAAAAGCATAATTTTAGTGCAGGTCCTTGCATTTTACCACAAGAAGTATTTAAAAAAGCTTCCGAAGCCATTTTAAATTTTAATGGTCTGGATTTATCCCTTATCGAAATTTCCCATCGTAGCAAAGATTTTATTGCAGTGATGGACCAAGCCCAAGATTTGGCATTAGAGCATCTAGGACTTAAAGACAAAGGATATAAAGCTTTGTTTCTGCAAGGGGGCGCTAGCACGCAGTTTTTAAACGTTGCTTACAACTTACTTAATAAAAAAGCGGCCTATCTAAATACAGGAACATGGTCTTCCAAGGCGATTAAAGAAGCTAAATTGTTCGGCGAAGTGGTTGAAGTTGCATCTTCTAAGGATAAAAACTTTAATTACATCCCAAAAGGCTACAATATTCCAACTGATATTGATTACTTCCACTGCACTTCAAACAATACCATTTTCGGCACACAAATTAAAGAATTCCCAGAAGTGGATGCTCCTTTAGTGTGCGATATGAGTTCTGATATATTCTCACGTGTATTGGATTTCTCTAAGTTTGACATCATCTACGCTGGAGCTCAAAAAAATATGGGACCTGCAGGAACCACACTCGTTGTTGTTAAAGAAGATGTTCTAGGCAAAGTAGACCGCGTTATCCCTTCTATGCTAGATTATAGGGTGCATGCTGAAAAGGATAGTATGTTTAACACACCTCCAGTTTTTGCTGTGTATGTTTCTATGTTAACCCTTCAATGGTTGAAAGACCTTGGCGGTGTTGCTGAAATTGAAAAAAGAAACAACGAGAAGGCAGCATTGATTTACGGAGAAATTGACAGAAATCCGCTATTTACAGGATTTGCAGCTAAAGAAGACAGGTCTCCTATGAACGCTACTTTTAATTTGGTAGATGAAAGTCATAAAGAAACGTTCGACGCACTAGCGAAAGAAGCTGGCTTAAACGGAATTAATGGACACCGTAGTGTTGGAGGTTATCGCGCTTCTATGTACAACGCTATGCCGTTGGAAAGTGTACAGGCATTGGTTGACGCCATGCAAGCGCTTGAGAAAAAGGCTTAAGTCAATTTTTGATTTACGAAAGAGTAGTTTAAACTAAAATATAATTTAACTCATTTCGACACTAAAAGTCGAATGATATACCCCTCACCAGGGATTTAAATATAAAATTTACAATGAAAGTATTAGCTAACGATGGCATCTCTCAAAGCGGTGTCGACGCTTTAAAAAGCAAAGGTTTTGAAGTAATTACCACAAAAGTTGCACAAGAGCAATTAGAAAATTATATAAACGAAAACAAAGTAGATGCACTTTTAGTTCGTAGCGCTACAAAAGTTCGTAAAGAACTAATCGATGCTTGTCCGTCCTTAAAACTTATCGGTCGTGGAGGTGTTGGTATGGATAATATCGACGTTGCGTACGCAAAAGAAAAAGGACTTCATGTTATCAATACGCCAGCAGCTTCTTCTGCTTCTGTAGCAGAATTGGTTTTTGCCCATTTGTATGGCGGTGTTCGTTTTCTTTACGACGCCAATAGAAATATGCCTTTGGAAGGTGAAAGTAAATTCGGTCAACTTAAAAAAGCGTATGCAGGCGGAATTGAATTAAGAGGGAAAACTCTCGGAATTATCGGTATTGGTAGAATCGGACAAGAAACGGCAAAAATTGCATTGGGAGTAGGAATGAAAGTGGTTGTTTTTGATCCTTTTATCGATGACGTAACTATTCCTTTGGAATTTTTTGACGGACAAAAAGTTGAATTCAGCATAAAAACCATTTCTAAAGAAGAGGTTTTAAAGCAAGCTGATTTCCTTACCCTTCACGTACCAGCTCAAAAAGAATATGTTTTAGGAAAAAAGGAATTCGAAATAATGAAAGACGGCGTTGGTGTAGTAAACGCAGCACGAGGTGGTGTTATAGATGAAGTAGCATTGATTGAAGCTTTAGATAGTAAAAAGGTTTCTTTTGCAGGAATTGACGTTTTTGAAAACGAACCTACCCCTGCTATAAAGGTATTGATGCATCCAAAAATTTCTTTAACCCCGCATATTGGCGCGGCTACCGGAGAGGCGCAAGATCGTATTGGTGTTGAGCTTGCCGACCAGATTGGAGAATTGTTAAAATAACATTCTGCTACATAGAAATAAATATAGCCCTTCAGAAATGAAGGGCTTTTTTTGTATCTTGAAGACAATTATCAACAATAATAAAATATAAATATCATGTCTGGATTAGCATCATTATTAGACAGCGATCTTGGTCGCCAAATTATAGGTGGAATTAGTAACGAAACAGGAACTTCAGAAGGAAAGACTTCTGATTTATTGAGTATGGCGCTCCCTCTTTTGACCGGAGCTATGAAAAAAAAACGCATCATCACCGCAAGGCGCCGAAGGACTTATGAATGCTATTAATAGCAAGCACGATGGTAGTATTTTGGATAATTTAGGAAGCTTTTTTGGTGGAGGCGTTGATCAATCCGCTATTAGCGATGGCGCTGGAATTCTTGGACACCTTCTCGGTGGGAATCAAGCGAACGTAGAAAACACTTTAAGTAGTAAAACGGGAATAGACGCCGGAACTGTTAGTCAGATCCTGAAAATGGCTGCGCCGCTCATTTTAGGTTACTTGGGAAAACAGACCAAAGAAAATAACATAAGTGGAAGTAACGATATGAGTAGCCTTTTGGGCAGTATGCTGGGCGGACAATCACAACAAAACCAAAACCTTATAACATCTTTAATAGATAGCGATGGCGACGGTAGCGTTTTAGACGACGTAGCAGATATGGTTATTGGCTCAAATAAAAAGAAAGGCGGACTTGGCGGAATGCTGGGAAGTTTTTTGAATAGTTAGTCCTATTATTAAGTTTATTGAAGATAATATTGTCAAGCTGAGTATTAGTGCTAAATTTAGCTTCACTTTGTATTTTCCATATACGAAATAGCCTTCGACAAGCTCAGGCTGACATATTACCCTAGCTATATTTTTTAAGACGTTTGCTTTTTGTATCTTTAAAAGAAAGCTTCAAAATGAAATATCTCCTGTCTTTTATATTCGTAGGCATTCTTCTTTGGTCGTGTTCATCTTCCAAAAAAACACCCATGACTAATGAAGAGGCGATGGATTTATATATTTCCCAAGCTGAAAAAGAAGCTTTTAATTCCAAAGGTGGAAAAGACACTGTTGAAATAGGAAGCGATAGTACGGAATACCAAATCATCATTATCGATCCGGGCTTTTATTCTTGGCTAAATAGTATTGCACAGCCAGAAGGTTACTATTCCCAAGAATATATGGAAAATCGTAATAATATTTACGTGGTAAATTGGAATCAGCGTGTATTGCAACCAAACCGCTACAATCCAAACTTATACGAAATGCAAATTGATTACAGTCCGCATATTGATTATGGCTACGAGGTAAACTACAAACTTTACAATTACTTTTTATATTTCCAACGGAAGTACAATCAGCGCTTAGGTCCCTTCTACCCTAGAATTAGATAAAAAATCACTAAACTTTTTTAATGACGAATTCATCTAAACCAACTGCATTGTGTAATTTAGCAACATGATTAAAGTGGTTTTACTTGGCGGCGGTAATGTAGCGCATCATTTACATGAAGCCTTACGATTATCAAAAGAGGTAGATTTGGTTCAGTGCTTCAGTAGAAATATCAAATCCATTAATGTTTTTCAAAATTTTACGCCCATCACTAAAAATCTAAATGAGCTTAAAGAGGCTGATGTTTACATTATTGCTGTAAGCGATGATGCTATTTCTGAAGTTTCCGAAGCTATTCCCTTTTCAGGAAAATTTGTGGTACACACTTCTGGCAACAAGCCCTTGAATGTGCTCAGCAAGAAAAACAAACGAGGAGTTTTTTATCCGCTACAAACCTTTTCTAAGGGCAAGGAAATGGATTACAGCAAAATTCCCTTCTGTTTAGAGACGGAAGATGAAAGAGATTATAACACCTTGAAAATTATAGCCGAGTCTATTTCGCAAAAAGTATTTAAAATTGACTCTGAACAGCGTAAAAGCCTTCATTTAGCAGCTGTTTTCGTAAATAATTTTGTGAATCATTTGTATAAAATTGGAGACGATATTTGTCAAGAAAGTGGCATTCCTTTCGAAATTCTGCAACCTTTAATTGAAGAAACTTCAGAAAAAGTAAAAGAAATGCAACCTTTAGAGGCGCAAACGGGCCCAGCACGGAGAAATGATGTAAAAACGCTGGATGCTCATAAAGCTCAAATGAAAAGTGAAAATCAAATAAAAATATACGAATTACTAACTGACTCGATACAAGAAACTTATGGAAGAAAAAAGCTATAAAGAATACCTGGAACACATTACAACCTTTGTTTTTGATGTGGACGGCGTTTTAACCGATGGAATCATCTCCATTACTTCGGATGGACAATTATTGCGCACGATGAACGTAAAAGATGGCTACGCGCTAAAAACGGCTTTAAATAGTGGTTTTAACATTTGTATTATTTCTGGCGGTAGTAACGAAGGTGTCCGCGCGCGACTTCGTGGACTGGGAATTACGGATATTCATCTTGGCGTTAGCAATAAAATTGATGTTTTGGATGAATATTTCGATGTATACAATATCAAACCCGAGAACGTGCTGTACATGGGCGATGATATTCCGGATTATCATGTTATGAAAATGGTAGGAATGCCCTGTTGCCCCAATGATGCCGTAGCGGAAGTAAAAGAAATTTCTAAATACATTTCCCATAAACAAGGAGGAAAAGGCTGTGTTCGAGATGTGATAGAACAGGTTATGAAAGTACAAGGGAAGTGGAAAGAAAGTTTTGACGCTAAGTATGATTAATTATGTTAATAAATAGCTTATTAATAAATAGTTGAATTTTATTACTTAAAGTAAAACTTTAGTTTTTTAATTTAGTATAATTATAAAAATAAAAAGTGTTTTATATTTATTTCTGAGGATTGAAGTTATTGTAATTCTTAATCCACAACTCAGATAAACAAATTCCATTAACTACCCAACAGTATGCTTAACGAAAAATTAAAAGATTATCACATTATTTTAGCTTCCGGCTCTCCAAGAAGGCAGCAGTTTTTCAAAGATTTAGGGCTAGATTTCGAAAAACGCTTAAAAAAAGTTGATGAAATATATCCCAAGCGACTTTACAAGTATGAAATTTCTGATTATTTGGCGCAATTAAAAGCCCTGCCGCATAAAGACACACTAAAAGATAAGGACATATTAATAACCTCCGACACCATCGTATGGCACAACGAAGAGGCTTTAGGAAAACCAAAAAGTAAACAAGAGGCTATTGATATGCTAACTTCACTTTCTGGAAAAATGCATGAGGTTGTCACTTCTGTTTGTTTCACCACCAACTCTTTGGAAAAAACAATTAACCACATTACGAAAGTGTATTTTAAAGAGCTTACGCAAGATGAAATTGAGTATTATGTAACGAATTTTGAACCGTATGATAAGGCAGGCGCATACGGCATACAGGAATGGATTGGGCAAATCGGTATAAAAAAAATTGAGGGTTCCTATTTTAATGTGGTAGGAATGCCGGTGTATGAAGTGTATAGAGCTCTGGAGACGTTGGTGGAACCGTAGGTTATTCGTATTTTTAAGAAAGTCTTTTTCTATGATGATTTCAAAAACATTTTCCACGCTCATTGCTATACTAGCTTTATTTATGTTCAGCTGTTCTTCTCCAGATAAAAAGCCGCGTGAGATTTCTAAAAATTTTAAAAAATATTGGTACGCCGGAGAAGCAGAAATCACTTCCTATAAACTTTCACAGGCTCGTTATGGGGAATTAAGAGAAGGGAAAGCGGTGCTAATATATGTCACAGAGCCTTTCTTAACTGATAAACAAGTAAAAGCGAATCAACCAAATAAAAACTCTGCTCCTGTATTAAAGCTCAATAGCACAAAAAATTTCAACACGGGTATTTACCCTTACTCCATTATGAATAGCGTGTTTTACCCGCTGAATTTTAACGACCACGCTTTAAAAATCGTCACCTCTGTTACTGAATGGTGCGGACAAGCGTATATGCAGCTAAACAACCGTTCAGGCTTTGACATTACCGTACATTCTTATTTTGAAAATGAAGCCGATAAACAACTGAATCTCGACACAAATATTTTGGAAGATGAACTCTGGACACAGTTACGTGTGAACCCTGAAAACCTTCCAGCTGGCGAGATTGAAATAATTCCTTCCTTTGAATTTATTCGATTGAACCATAATGAAATAAAGCCATTTAAAGCAACTACAACTTTAATTAAGAATAATAGGTTTAGTACGTATACGATTGATTATAAAAATCTTCAAAGGACGTTAGAAATCACTTTTCAAAACGAGTTTCCTTACACTATTGAAGGCTGGAAAGAAACTTATAAAAGTGGGTTTGGCAATGAGGCTAAAACACTTACTTCTTCCGCAGAAAAAATTAAAACAATTAAATCGGCTTATTGGACTAAAAATTCTTCAACAGATGTATATTTGCGGGACTCTTTAGGTTTATAGTTTATGACAGATTTTTTTGCCTTATACAGGGATGAGTTAATTCGTACTATCGTTGCCATTGTAGTTCTTTTAGTGGCAAGGATACTTATTTTTAAAACAGTAAATAAGGTTGGCAAAATTGGTGATATTGACCGAAACCGTACGCTACTTATCCTTAAATACTTCAACGTTTTTATTTTAATAATTTCCATACTAGCAATAAGTTTGGTTTGGGGAGTGGATTTTAAAGATTTAGGACTTTTCCTTTCTTCAGCTTTTGCTGTTATTGGTGTTGCTTTCTTTGCATCTTGGTCTATACTAAGCAATGTGACAGCTGGAATTATTCTATTTTTCTCTTTTCCTTTTAAAATTGGTGACCGCATCCGTATTCAAGATAAAGATTTTCCTTCCGAAGCAATCATAGAAGACATTAGGGCTTTTCATCTCCACTTAAGAACGGACGAAGGCGAGCTCATTACCTACCCAAATAACTTAATGCTGCAAAAAGGAATTGTGGTTATCGAGAAGCCAAACCGGGAAGATGACGGAGCCAGTTCTGTCTAGTTCAGTTTTTATTGAATACTGAAGGTTTTTTTGCTGTTGGGTTTTACATTATGTAGTGCCTTACCAACATTTATTTCTATATTTGAACTAACACCTAAAACGAAATAGTATGCAAAAAATATTATCCTTTATTCTAATTGGATTAGTATTTTCATATTCAACAATTGCCCAAAAGCCTAAAACCTATACTTCTGCTGAAATTTATCAAGCGGTACAAAAGCTCAATTTTCTAGGGACCGCGCTATATGTTGCGGCCCACCCTGACGATGAAAACACTCGGTTAATATCCTATCTCTCGAATGAAGTAAAAGCCAGAACGGCCTATTTATCCTTAACACGCGGAGATGGCGGACAAAATTTAATAGGTTCCGAGCTTAGGGAATTATTAGGTGTTTTGAGAACCCAAGAATTACTGGCGGCGCGACGGGTAGATGGCGGTGAACAATATTTTTCAAGAGCAAATGATTTTGGTTTTTCCAAACATCCAGAAGAAACGTTTGAAATTTGGGACAAAAATGAAGTTTTAGCGGATGTTGTTTGGGTCATAAGAAATTTTAAACCCGATGTTATCATTAACCGTTTCGACCACAGAACGCCCGGAACTACGCATGGGCACCACACGGCATCTGCCATGCTAAGCGTAGAAGCATTTAAACTTTCCGATGATAAAAATAGTTTTCCAGAACAGCTAAAATATACAGAGGTTTGGCAACCAGAACGCCTATTCTTCAATACTTCTTGGTGGTTCTACGGAAGCCAAGACGCCTTTGAGCAAGCAGATAAGTCTAAAATGATAGGTTTTGATATAGGAACCTACTACCCTACGCTTGGAAAGAGCAATAACGAAATCGCATCCATCGCCCGAAGCCAGCATCTAAGTCAGGGGTTTGGAAGTATTTCAGCTAGAGGTTCAGAAGAAGAATACATCGAGTTGATTGATGGTAGCATGCCTAAAGACCAAAATAATTTGTTTGATGGCATTAACACCACGTGGACGCGTATTAAAGGCGGAAAAGAAATAGGGTCTATTTTAGAGAAAGTGGAAGCTGAATTTAATGTTAAAAATCCCGCCCAACACATCCCACAGTTATTGAAAGCTTACAAGCTTATCGAAAAGCTGGAAGACCAGTATTGGCGAACCGTAAAATTAAAAGAAATTAAAAAGATAATTGAAGCCAGTAGCGGATTATTCTTAGAAGCGATTGCCAATAATGCCTCCGCCGTTCCGGGAGAAACGATTTCCATTAAAAGTTTTGCCATTAATCGGTCGAATATCCCTATGTCACTGGAAAACATTCTGATTTCACCAAGTGATACCCAAGAGAACATCAATAAAAATTTAAAGAATAATCAGCTTGTAAATAACACTTCCAATTTCACGATTCCGACAGAAAGTGATTATACCGCTCCTTATTGGCTTACAGAGGAAGGTACACAAGGAATGTATACCACGCCTCAGCAATTGCGTGGAAAACCTGAAACACCGAGGTTGGTAAATGTTACTTTTAATATTTCTATTGAAGGTGTGAAAATTCCATTTCAAAAGCCGGTTGTTTATAAACATTCCAAACCAGACAAAGGGGAATTGTACCAACCTTTTGAAATTTTGCCAAGGGCAACGGTATCCGAAGCTAATAAAGTCATTATTTTTTCTGATGCTTCTGAAAAGCAAATCCCAGTAACAGTTACTTCGGGAGCGGATAATGTGTCGGGAACACTTCAGCTTAAATACAATAGCGGATGGAAAGTTACTCCTGAAAAAATTGATTTTTCAATCACGAATAAAGGTGATACAAAAACAGTTTATTTTACCATAACCCCTCCTTCTGAAGAAAACGAAGAAATTATTACTCCGGTCGTTACCATTAATGGTGAAAGCTATAAAAAAGAACTTAACACCATTGCTTACGACCATATTCCTACCCAATCGGTTTTGCTCCCTTCAAGTTTTAAAGTGGTTCGATTGAACATTAAGAAAGTTGGTGAAAATATTGCTTATGTTGCAGGTGCCGGTGATGAAGTACCCGAAAGTTTACGCCAAATAGGCTATAAAGTTTCTATCATTCAGCCTGAAAATATAAGCAGCAGTTACCTAAAAAACTTTGACGCCGTAGTAATGGGAATTCGTGCTTACAACGTGCATGAATCGCTTAAATTTAAACAGCATATCTTATTGGATTATGTGAAAAATGGAGGGAATTTAATTGTTCAATACAACACTGCGGGAAGAAGAGGACTGGATATTGATAATCTGGCACCTTTCTTGTTGCAATTATCCAGAGACCGGGTAACCGATGAAAATGCTGCAGTTGCTTTTAATGCACCGCAACACCCGCTTTTAAATACACCAAACAAGATAACACAAAAAGATTTTGATGGATGGGTACAAGAGCGAGGTTTGTATTTTCCGGATAAATGGGGAGAAGAATTTACCCCTATTTTATCCATGAGTGATAAAGGCGAGAACGAAACAATGGGAAGTTTGTTGGTTGCTCCATACGGGAAGGGATATTACATTTATACAGGATTGAGCTTTTTTAGGGAACTTCCGGCAGGAGTGCCTGGAGCGTACAAATTGTTCTCCAATATGCTTTCGGTAGGGAAAAAAGAAACTAACGACAAAAATTTAATTAAAGGATAATCATGCTGAAGAAATTCATTTGGAAACGGGAATATTCCATTGTGTTGCTAATGAACGCTATCTACATTTTTATCTTCTATTTGATTATGATTTATAACAAGTAACATCGGATGGAAGTAATAGATTGGATTGTATTGACCGGAACCTTACTTTTTATAGTAGCTTATGGTTATTGGCGTACAAAGGGTAGTAAAGATGTAACAGACTATGTTCTTGGTGGAAAAGACGCCAAATGGTATACGGTTGGGTTGTCCGTAATGGCGACACAAGCCAGTGCCATTACGTTTCTTTCTACACCTGGTCAAGCATTTCATGATGGAATGGGCTTTGTTCAGTTTTATTTTGGTCTGCCTTTGGCTATGGTTATCATTTGTATTGTTTTTATTCCTATTTACCATAAATTAAAGGTTTACACGGCTTACGAATTTCTTGAAAACCGTTTCGACCTGAAAACACGTTCGCTAGCGGCTATTCTATTCCTTATTCAACGAGGGCTTGCTGCCGGAATAACAATTTATGCACCTTCTATCATTCTTTCGGCTGTATTGGGTTGGGAAACCAAAACGCTAAATATTATTATTGGCATTCTAGTAATCATTTATACCGTTTCTGGAGGAACAAAAGCTGTGAGTGTTACCCAGAAACAACAGATGTTTGTGATTATGACGGGGATGTTCACCGCTTTTTATTTGGTAATGAGCTATCTTCCGGACGATATTTCCTTCGGAAAAGCACTTAAAATTGCTGGCGCCAATGATAAATTGAATATTCTTGATTTTTCCTTGAATCCGAAAAGTAGATATACTTTTTGGAGCGGAATTACAGGTGGTCTTTTTCTTGCCCTCGCCTACTTTGGAACCGACCAAAGTCAGGTGCAACGTTACTTAACCGGTAAATCGGTTCGGGAAAGTCAGCTTGGTTTAATTTTTAACGGACTGTTTAAAGTCCCTATGCAGTTTTTCATATTACTCGTAGGCGTTATGGTTTTTGTGTTTTATCAGTACAACCATTCTCCGTTAAATTTCAATCCTGCCGCGGTCGAAGCCGTTGAACAATCTGCTTACGCAGAGGAATACAGTACGTTAGAAAAGCAGCATTTAACGTTGGAAAAATCCAAAAAAATGGCGCAAGAGCGCTATTCCGCAGCTTTAGACATAAAAGATTACGACTTAATCATGTCTGCCAAAAAGCAAATTCAGGAAATAAATAAGCAAGAAATACAAAGCAGAAAGGAAGCCAAGGAAATTATTCAGAAAGTTGACGAAGACTTAGAAACAAACGATAAAGATTATGTTTTTATTCATTTTATACTGAATAATATTCCTACCGGATTGATGGGACTACTGTTGGCAGTAATATTTTCAGCAGCAATGTCATCGACTGCTTCAGAATTAAACGCTTTAGGAACAATTACCACGATAGACCTCTTCCGAAGAAATCAAAAAGAAGAGCAAACGGATAAATACTTTTTAAATGCCACAAAATGGTTTACGCTTGCTTGGGGTATCATCGCCATTCTGTTTGCTAATTTCGCATCCTTACTGGATAACCTCATTCAACTGGTAAACATTATTGGTTCTATCTTCTACGGAAATGTACTTGGGATTTTCCTTATTGCCTTTTTTATCAAATTTATTCGTGGGAATGCTGTTTTTGTCAGCGCTATTGTTACTCAAATAGTTATCATTCTGGTTTATTATTTTGCAATTCACCGGTATGATGCGGGCGATGAAAAATTGGGTTATTTGTGGCTTAATTTTATTGGTTGTGCCCTTGTAATCTTTCTAGCTTTACTATTTGAAATCTTAAACAGAACAAGAAATGCCATTAAATAAAAAAAATATAAATTGGGGAATTCTGGCTCCTGGACATATTGCCAAAAAATTTGCCAAAGACCTTTTAACGATTGAAAATGCCGAGCTGTACTCAGTGGCTTCTCGAACATTGGAAAAAGCGGAAGCTTTTAAAAATGAATACAAAGGAAAAGTAGCATATGGAAGCTATGAGGATTTGATGAAAGACCCCAATGTCGATGCCATTTATATTGCCAATCCGCACGCTTTCCATAAAGAATACACCATTGCATGTCTTCAGCACAAAAAAGCAGTAATGTGCGAAAAACCACTTGCTTTGAATGGCGAAGACGTGGACCTAATGCTTCAAACCGCAAAGAAGGAAAATGTGTTACTTATGGAGGCACTTTGGACATACTTTCTTCCGCATTATCAGTTTTTACTGAATTTTTTAAAGGAAGGAAGTTTCGGAAAAGTAACTTCGATGGAAGCCGATTTCGGATTTCAACCTGTATTTGACGAAAAATCGAGGCTTTTCAATAAAAAATTAGGCGGTGGAAGCTTATTGGATATTGGTATCTACCCCATCTTCGCCGCATTGACTATCCTTGGGAAACCCGAAAAAATAAAAGCGTCCGCTACGTTCTTTGAAACAGGCGCCGATTCTTCTTGTAAAATGCTATTTGAATATCCTAACAACGTAAAAGCCGAGCTCTCCTCTACCCTTTTGGAGAAAACTCCCACAGAAGCTGTGATTCAATGTGAGAAAGGAACTATAAAGTTGCACACACAATTCCACAAACCTACTAAAATCACTTTTACGGATAATAATGGAAACCAAACCTATAAAGATTTTGGGGTTACTACGGAAGGCTACAGTTTTGAAACCATTCATTTTAATGAACTGCTTCGTGAAAACAAAAAAGAAAGTCCGATTATGACACACGATTTTAGCCGCTTACTCATGCAAACCATGGACAAAGTAAAAGAACAAATTGGATTACAATATTCTTAATTTTTAAGTGAAATTTTAAAGATGACAATCAATTTTACTCCGATAACTATTGAAGACAAAGCTACGGTTTTAAGACTTTTTAAAGAAGCTGCTGAAAAGATTGATAAAAAAGGGGTTGACCATTGGCAATATTGGAAAAATCCGCCAGCAGAAAAAGTAAAATGGGTTGAAGAAGGCTTAAAAAACGATGAGTTTTTCTTCATTCACGATGTTCAAAATAATGACACAATCGGAATGGTTAGGATTCTAAAGGAAGATTTGTTGTATTGGGGTAAGCAAGTTAAAAAAGCGAAATACGTACATTCGTTAGTAATAAAAGAAAACTACAACGGAAAAGGAATAGGCACCAAGGTACTAAAAGAAATAGCCCAGCAGGCAAAAAACGACTCCTGCGAATATCTTCGCCTAGACGCAGACGCCAAAAACCCAAAGCTCTGCAATTACTACGAAAAACAAGGCTTTAAAAAAGTTGGAACCAAGCAACTACCGCTATCCACCTACAATTTGTATGAAATGGAGTTGTGATAATGTAACTTACTATGAAAACGATTTCAAATAAGAAATATTTAGTTCTTTTCCTTTTATATATAATTGTTGGCTGCACCCAGGAAAGTAAATCATCCAACCAAGTAACCGATTATTACCAAGGTTTTAAAAATTCAAATTATGATTTAATCCGAAGCACAATAGCTGACTCTTTGGTTATAATTGAGGGTAGTCAAGAATTGAAATTTAGTCGGGAAAGTTATTATAGCCATTTTAAATGGGATTCCGTTTTTCAACCTGAGTATACAATAAAGAACATAACGCGAAATAATGAAAAAATTCTTGCTACAGTATCACTAAGGTCATCAAGGTTGGAATTTTTGGAAAACAATCCACTAACTTGTACGTATGAGTTTCATTTTAAATCAAATAAAATAAACAAAATAGTAATAGTAAACTGTGATGCAGATTGGAAGATCTGGCAAAACCGAAGGGACTTATTAGTGAATTGGGTAAAAAACAATTACCCAAAATATGGTGGTTTTATAAATGACTTAAGTATGGATGGAGCTACTAATTACCTGAAAGCTATTTCTTTATACAAAAAAGAAAATTTAAAAAATACCCCTTAAAACTTTTTAAGATTGTGAATGTAATTATCAATAGAATATTATTTTGGATTGCACCTTTTATCATTATCTTATTCTTAATAATATATTTAAACGACGTTACTTTAAAAAATTTTTATACAGAAATTGGATTTTTAGGTTGGTTATCAGCTTTCACATTAATTATTACATGTTATGATCTCATAAGGCGTTTAAAAAAACTTCAAATTAGAAAAGTAATCCTTGAAAATCCTGATTTAAAAGAAATTCCACTTGGTTTAAATAAGCCAAAACGGTTAAATTTCATGGATAGCAGGGTAAGTATAAATGATAACAGCATTGATGTTTTCTTTAATAACAGTGTAGTGTTTCACGCTAACAAAAAAAATGAAGAAATAGAAGTAAAAAAATTCTTTGGAAGAAAAATTATAAGTTTTAACGATATTGATTTTCTATTTATTGATTACAATAAATTTAGAAAAGACACTTTGATTGATGCTTTGTTCTCTAATGGTAGTCTAGATAAAAAAGTTTGGAGTAATACAGTCTCAGCGATACTTAAAAGTGGTGAAAAGGTCAAGCTATTCGCTGCCCAACTAGAAATAACGAATCATGATGAACTATTCGATGAAATTACTTCAGGAAAAACCACAACCAATGATTATTTGAAGAATGGTGAAGCTTTAATTCAATTATTCAGTCAATTTATGAACAAAAAATATCTTATTATAGATAACCGTTTGTAAAAATAAATGGCATGTTACTATACTTCGGAAGCATCGACCTGCAAAGTTTTTGAAACCATGTAGGTCTTAAGAACGGACTTTCTTTAGAATACCTACAAGGCTTTACCCAAATTTTCTCTAAAATCAAGAATTCGTATGCTCTATCTTTTTATACGAAGCAATAATATCTTTCACCAATCGGTGACGGATTACGTCCTTATCATCCAAATATAGAATCCCAATACCATGAACATCTTTTAAAACCAAAATAGCCTCTTTGAGTCCGGAAGTAATCCTACGTGGCAAATCTATTTGTCCGGGATCTCCAGTGATGATAAACTTGGCATTCTTACCCATTCGTGTTAAAAACATTTTCATTTGGGCATGACTGGTATTCTGTGCTTCATCCAAAATAACAAAGGCATTATCCAGCGTACGTCCACGCATAAAAGCCATGGGCGCAATTTGAATCACCCCGGTTTCAATATAATTGGCCAATTTTTCAGCAGGAATCATATCACGCAACGCGTCGTACAATGGTTGCATATAGGGATCTAATTTTTCTTTAAGGTCACCAGGTAAAAAACCGAGGCTCTCCCCCGCCTCCACTGCAGGTCGGGTTAAGATAATCCTGCGCACTTGTTTTTCTTTCAAAGCTTTTACCGCTAGTGCTACGCCAGTATAGGTTTTCCCTGTTCCAGCAGGACCAATGGCAAAAACCATATCATTCTTTTTCATTAACTCCACCAACCGTTGTTGATTAGCAGTTTGGGCTTTAATTAAGCGTCCGTTGGCACCATGCAGCAATACTTCCCCGTGAATTTTAGCATCTATTTCCTCTTGACCGGTTTCACTGGTAAGAATACGCTCTATAGTATTTTCATCTAGTTTGTTATATTTTCCGAAATGCGAGACAAGCATATCCAACCGTTTATCGAATTCTTCTAACATTTCTTCATCTCCAAATGCCTTAATTTTGTTGCCCCTGGCAACCAATTTAAGCTTGGGAAAATACTTTTTCAATAAATCAATATTGATGTTGGCTGGTCCAAAAAAATCTTTTGGATTGATTTCCGTTAGTTCGATAATGAGTTCGTTCAAAAGCTACAATTTAAATGAATATTCCTGTCAATTTGTTGGTATAAAAAGTACACATAAAAATGGAAAATCTATTACTTTTTAGTAGGTTTGTGCTAAACATTTTTACATACCTGTTTTCGTACCGTTTCTAACAAACTTAAGGAAAAAAACATTTCCTTAAATTAAAAAAATATCAACATTTTACTAAATGGCAATTATAACTTTAACTACAGATTTTGGTGTGCGGGATCATTTTGTAGGTGCCATTAAAGGATTTATTCTTAGTGAAATTGAAAATGCTACCATTGTTGATATCTCACATCGCATCAGTCCTTTTAACATAGTTGAAGCTGCGTATATTTTAAAAAATGCTTACAAAACCTTTCCAAAAGGCACCATCCATATTATTGGAGTGGATTCTGAATTAACTCCGCTTAACAAGCACATTGCCGTTAAAATTGATGGACATTATTTTATAGGCGCTGATAACGGAATTCTTTCTTTTTTAGCCAGTGAAATTAATCCAGAGAAAATGGTGGAGATAAACATTCACGATAGAATTGAAAGTGTATTTCCCGTGTTGGATGTATTTGTAAAAGTAGCGGGGCATATTTCTCGTGGTGGGACTTTGGAAGTGATTGGAAAGAGTATTAACGGACTAAAAATGTTGAAAGGTTTATCGCCCATTATTAACAATGACGAAAATCAAATTACGGGCAGTGTTATTTATGTTGATAACTATGGTAACGTAGTTACTAACATTTCCAAACAAATCTTTGAAAGATACAAAAGAGGACGAAATTTTGAATTATGGGCGCGCAATCATAAATTTACCAACATATTTTTTAAATATAGTGATGCCGTAAATTTTGAAGATGATAAGTACGTCAATAAGGACGGTGAAAAGCTAGCTATTTTCAACTCGGCGTCGCTCATAGAAATTGCTATTTACAGAAGTAATCTCGATACTGTTGGGGGAGCTTCTACGCTACTCGGCTTAAAATATCGAGACACTATCACTTTAAATTTCATTTAAGTGTTAACAAATTACAAATCAAATAATTAACAAAATTAAGTGGTCGCAATCATAAAAAGGGAAATAAGCAGTTTTTTTTCAACACCCATTGCCTACTTGGTTATTGGCTTATTTTTAATACTGAACGGTTTATTCCTGTGGGTTTTTCAAGGGGATTTCAATATTTTTGAAAGCGGATTTGCAGATATGAATGCTTTTTTTCAACTGACGCCTTGGATTCTCATCTTTCTAATTCCCGCAGTTACCATGAAAAGTTTTTCAGAAGAAAAAAAGAGCGGTACACTGGAATTATTACTTACCCGCCCCATTAGCAAGAGCGAAATAGTATTCGGGAAATTTTTTGGAAGCTATATTCTAATTTTAATAGCTGTACTACCTACTATTCTTTACGTACTTACCATCAATACACTTGCAAATCCAACAGGGAGCATTGATTATGGACCAATTGTTGGTGGTTATTTCGGACTCTTATTTTTGATGGGAGTCTATACCTCCGTCGGGGTTTTTATCTCTTCACTCACGGATAATCAAATAATCGCTTTTGTTGCGGCTGCGCTGGTTTGTTTCCTACTTTATTTTGGATTCTCTGGTTTTTCTGAAATACTTCCGTTTTCTTTTATCGAAAAACTAAGTCTTAAATATCATTTTGATAGTATTGGCCGTGGAGTAATCGACATACGGGATATCATCTATTTTAAAAGTGTTTCGCTATTTTTCATCGTTTTAACCATTTTTAAACTAAAGTAATTTTGAATTTCAGTAAAAAAAATATCCAAAGAATTGCTTTTTTATTGGTCGCACTTGTTGCCATTAATTACTTGGCTTCCTTTTTGGTTGTTCGACTGGATCTTACCAAAAATAAACGATACACGCTGGCTGACGTATCCAAAGAAACTGTAAAAAATACCGATCAGGTTATTTTTGTCGATGTTTTACTGGCAGGCGAACTTCCTTCGGAATTTAAGAGGTTACATACGGAAACAAAACAATTGCTAGAGGAGTTTTCTACTGTTAATGACAAAATAAAGGTAAACTTTATTGATCCGCTTGATAATAATAACTCCAAACAACAAAATATACAAAGTTTACAGGAACTGGGTTTAACCCCTGCCTCGGTTACGGTGGAGGAAGGAAACAGCATGTCTAGAGAAGTTGTTTTTCCGTGGGCTTTGGTAAACATGGGCGAGAAAACAGTTAAAGTTTCTCTTTTGCAAAATACTTTAGGAGCCAATAGCGAGCAACGTGTTAATAACTCTATTCAGCAATTAGAATACGCTTTCGCAGATGCTTTTAAACAACTGACCATTACCGAGAAAAAGAAAATTGCAGTCGTTAGAGGTCATGGCGAGTTACCGGATAAATATTTGGCCGATTTTTTAATTAGCCTTCGAAATTATTATCAGTTGGGGGAATTCCATATGGATTCGCTTCAAAATAATCCAGAAAAAGTACTTGAAAACTTAAACCGTTTTGATGCGGCTATTATTGCGAAACCTACCGAGCGTTTTTCAGAAAATGAAAAATACATCCTCGATCAATTTATCGTTAACGGTGGTATAACACTTTGGATGATCGACCAAGTGGTGGCTGATTTGGACAGTCTTCAAAATGATCGCTTTACTTCTTTCGCTTATCCGGCTGACTTAAACTTGGACGATTTGCTTTTTAAATACGGAGTACGAATTAAGAAATCATTAGTTCAGGATTTAATTTCAACACCCGTAACCGTTACTGATGCCAATGGGGAAATCCCTATCAATTGGTTTTATTCCCCTATGGTAAGAACCGCTAACAATCACCCTATAAACAAAGGGATTAACGTTGTTAAACTCGAATTTGCCAATGCTATAGATACGCTACCCAATACTATTAAAAAAACAGTTTTACTTAAGAGTTCTCCGCAATCTAAAGAAGTGGGTGTTCCTAGGGAATACAGCTTGGACGAGTTTGATGCACAACAGAATATTAAAGAGTTTAACGATGGAAATAAACCTTTAGGGGTTTTGTTGGAAGGAAATTTTACATCCGCTTTTAAAAACAGAGTAAAACCCTTTTCGTTTAAGGAAAATAAGGAAATGAACTCTCAGGAAAATAAAATGATTGTTATTGCCGATGGCGATGTGGCGAACTACAATTATGTTAATAAAAAGCCGCTTATAAACGGTGTCGATAAATGGACGCAGCAAGTTTATGGCAACAAAGATTTCTTGATTAATTGCGTAAATTACCTGTTGGATGACGACGGACTTATAAACATTCGTTCCAAAGAGATTGCTTTGTCTTTTTTAAACAAGGAAAAAGTATATCATCAAAAAATTAAGTGGCAGCTTGTAAACATCGGGCTTCCCATCGTTTTACTCCTTGCCTTCGGGGGTGCTTATCGCTTTTTCAGAAGGAAAAAATATACCATTTAAATGTTGATAAGTTATTTTCCGTAAAAAAATCAATTAAAATATCTTTGTAAGTGTTAGAAAACTGAGCATTCCATGAAATTTATAGTATCTAGTTCTTATTTATTAAAACAACTACAAGTTTTAGGTGGTGTTATTAATAACAGTAATACATTACCTATTCTCGATAATTTTTTATTTGAATTAAACCAAAACCAACTTACGGTATCGGCTTCTGATTTGGAAACGACCATGAGTGCTATTTTGGAAGTAGATTCAGATTCTGAAGGAAGTATCGCCGTGCCAGCTAAACTTTTGTTGGATACGCTTAAAACCTTCCCAGAGCAGCCACTTACATTTGTAGTGGAAAATAACAACACTATTGAAATAAGCTCTAACCACGGTAAATATGCTCTGGCATACGCCGATGGTGCTGAATTCCCTAACTCAGTAGAATTGGCTGATGCTAGCTCTACCACCATTTTAGGAGATATATTGGCTACGGCAATTAGTAAAACCATTTTTGCTTCTGGAAACGACGATTTGCGCCCGGTGATGAGTGGTGTATTTTTCCAGTTTTCTCCTGAAAACTTGACGTTTGTAGCTACTGACGCTCACAAACTGGTAAAATATCAAAGACATGACGTTACCGCTTCTCAAGTTGCGGAGTTCATTATGCCGAAAAAACCTTTAAATCTGTTGAAGGGAATTTTAGCAGGTAGCGAAAGTGACGTTACTATTGATTACAACGAAAGTAACGCGAAATTTACATTTGATAACATTGAGTTGGTTTGCCGATTGATTGATGGAAAATACCCCAATTATGAGGCGGTAATCCCAAAAGAAAATCCAAATAAACTAACTATCGACCGTTCTCAATTCTTTGGTTCGGTAAGAAGGGTTTCTATCTTCTCTAATAAAACAACACACCAAATACGTTTAAAAATTGCTGGAGCTGAGCTAAATATTTCTGCTGAAGATGTAGATTATAGCAACAAAGCCGAAGAGCGCTTAACGTGTGATTACCAAGGTGATGATATGGAGATTGGATTTAATTCACGTTTTTTAAATGAAATGTTGAACAACCTAAGTTCCGACACTGTTTCATTGGAAATGAGCTTACCTAACAGAGCCGGAATTCTAACCCCAATTGATGGATTGGATGAAGGAGAACACGTTACTATGTTAGTAATGCCCGTAATGCTAAACAACTAAAAATTTTATTCCTCAAATTACCTTGTCGAGTAAACTATAGCTAACTAATTATATATAGGTAAAACCCCGTCTAAATTGTGTGTTAATTTAGCACGGGGTTTTTTATATTCTATGTCTGATAGACATCACTTTTTTCTGTTATCCATTATTCATCCTGTTTAATAAAATAACGTTCCAATTAATTATAGCATGTAATGCACTTTTAGAAGAACAATGCGTCTAAAAAACAAGGTCGGGCTACTCAATTAATGTAGCCCGACCTCGTAATATCGAAAACCGCACAAAGCGGATAGATTTATTAATGACGAAGATTTAAGTATAGGATGCCGTTACGCTTTTTCAATCACACGAAGGGAATAATTATGAATACGTTCAAACTGCTCGTCAATACCCATATCGCTGTTGTCAAACTCAATAGCATCCTCTGCTTTAACCAATGGAGAGTCTTCACGGGTAGTATCGATATGGTCTCTTTCCTGAACGTTTTTCAGTACATCTTCATACGCCACATCCTCTCCTTTATCGAGCAGTTCTTTATAACGGCGAATAGCCCTTTTATCTGCGGAAGCGGTCATGAATAACTTTAATTCAGCATCGGGAAAAACCACCGTACCTATGTCCCTGCCATCCATTACCACGCCTTTTTCAATACCCATTTTTTGCTGTTGCTCCACTAGTTTTTGGCGCACTTCCGAAATAGCAGCTACCGTACTTACTACATTGGAAACGCGAAGGGTCCTAATTTCGTTCTCTACATTTTCACCGTTCAAAAACATATCTGCATTGCCCGTCTCTTCATTCTTTTGAAATTTTAATGAAATGGATGGGAGATCCGCAATTAAACCATCACTGTTTTCTCCATTTTCCCCAACATA
This sequence comes from Galbibacter mesophilus, assembly GCF_023721415.1. Lineage (GTDB taxonomy): Bacteria > Bacteroidota > Bacteroidia > Flavobacteriales > Flavobacteriaceae > Galbibacter > Galbibacter mesophilus. The sequence goes on from NZ_JAMQVC010000002.1 coordinate 814,549, forward strand.
TCCCTTTCGAAGGGCGTACAACGCTACTGCGCGGTACATGGCACCTGTGTCCACATACACATAATTGAGTGCTTTTGCCAATTGTTTTGCAATGGTACTCTTTCCAGTAGAGGAAAACCCGTCTATAGCGATGGTTATTTTTTTCATTATTTGATTTTATGTTATCTATCCTATCGCAATGTCCCCTCGAGCGGAGTCGAGAGGTCATTTTACAATTCAACAACTTGTTAATAAAAGTAATATAAAGCTCCAAGATGGGCTTCGACAAGCTCAGCCTGACAATAGCATATTTAGACCTAAACTAGAATTAATTGCACAAACTATAATTAAAGCATCAAGCTTCTGTCGTCAAGCTTCTAGCATCCAACTTCCGTCTTCTGTCTTCTGTCTCCCGTCTATACCTACAACTCCTTTGCGTTTTTAACCTTTTGGTTGGTAATCGCGATATCGATCACTTCGCTCATTTCGTTTACATAGTGGAATTTAAGTCCTTTTAAATACTCTTCCTTAATTTCCAATACATCACGACGGTTTTCATTACACAAAATCAACTCTTTTATATGCGCTCTTTTGGCCGCTAATATTTTTTCCTTGATACCGCCCACAGGAAGCACTTTTCCACGAAGGGTAATCTCTCCCGTCATCGCAATGTGCTTTTTCACTTTCTTTTGCGTGTATAGAGAAACCAAAGAGGTTAACATGGTAATACCTGCACTTGGTCCGTCTTTTGGCGTAGCACCTTCCGGTACGTGAATATGTACATTGTATTTTTCAAAAATACTTGGATCTATCCCAAGGCTTTCTGCATTCGATTTAATGTATTCCATAGCAATGGTAGCAGATTCTTTCATCACCTTACCAAGGTTTCCGGTAATACTTAAATTTCCTTTCCCTTTAGAAAGAATGGATTCAATAAATAGAATATCACCACCGACGCTCGTCCAAGCGAGTCCGGTTACTACTCCAGCCACATCATTGTTTTCATATTTATCGCGCTCCAATCTCGGTGCTCCTAATATTTCCTCAACGTCTTTTACCGAAACTTTTACGTTATACTCATCTTCCATGGCGATGGATTTTGCAGCATAACGTACCATTTTGGCGATTTGTTTTTCCAAACTACGCACACCAGATTCACGGGTGTAACCTTCCACTATTTTTTCTAGCTCCTTCTTCCCTATTTTGAGATCGTTTTTGGTCAATCCATGTTCTTCCAATTGCTTCGGAAGTAAATGGCGTTTTGCAATTTCCACTTTCTCTTCAATAGTATAACCGTTTACATTGATGATTTCCATACGGTCGCGCAACGCAGGTTGTATAGGACCTAAATTGTTGGCTGTAGCAATAAACATCACTTTGGAAAGGTCGTAGCCCATTTCCAAGAAATTATCGTAAAACTCTTTATTTTGTTCAGGGTCTAATACCTCCAACATCGCTGAAGATGGATCGCCGCTGTGACTTACAGAAAGTTTATCTATTTCATCTAGAATAAATACGGGATTAGACGTTCCTGCCTTTTTCAACGATTGGATGATACGCCCTGGCATAGCTCCAATATAGGTTTTTCTATGTCCTCGAATTTCCGCTTCGTCACGAAGTCCACCCAACGAAATTCTAACATATTCCCTACCTAAAGCCTCTGCAACCGATTTCCCAAGAGAGGTTTTACCAACCCCCGGAGGTCCGTATAAACAAAGAATAGGCGACTTCATATCGTTTCTTAACTTCAGTACAGCCAAGTATTCAATAATACGCTTTTTAACATCTTCCAATCCGTAATGATCGCGGTCCAATACCTTTTGAGCACGCTTTAAATCGAATTTATCTTTTGAAAATTTATTCCAAGGAAGATCTAAAAACAGATCCAAATAGTTACGCTGAATGGAATACTCCGCCACTTGCGGATTCATACGCTGCAATTTCGCCAATTCCTTTTCAAAGTGTTCTTTTACCTTAGTATCCCACTTTTTCTTTTTGGCTTTTAAGCGCATCTGCTCAATCTCTTCCTCATAAGAACCGCCACCCAATTCTTCTTGAATGGTTTTCATCTGTTGATGCAAGAAATACTCGCGTTGTTGCTGGTTTAAATCAGATTGAACCTTAGACTGAATATCGTTTCGTAAGTTTAACTTCTGAAATTCAACATTCATATACTTCAAGGTTGCCAAAGCACGCTCTTGAAGGTTTTTCGTTTCCAGTAATTTTTGCTTATCCTTCACTTCCAAATTCATATTGGAAGAAATAAAATTGATAAGGAACGAGTTACTTTCAATATTTTTTATAGCAAAAGAAGCTTCCGAAGGAATATTCGGACTTTCCTTTATAATTCGCAATGCCAAGTCTTTAATAGACTCTATAATAGTGGAGAATTCCTCATTTCCTTCCGCTGGTTTTTCTTCCGGCAGGTCTTTAATACGTGCTGTAAAATAAGGTTCTGCGGAAGTAATTTCTTCAATCTCGAAACGTTTTTTCCCTTGAATGATAACAGTTGTGTTTCCGTCAGGCATTTTTAATACTCGAAGGATTCTTGCTACCGTCCCTGTGGTATTTAAATCTTTTACCTCTGGGTCTTCAACGTTTTCATCTTTTTGGGAAACCACTCCAATAACTTTATTCCCGTTGGAAGCATCCTTAATCAATTTTATTGATTTGTCGCGACCTGCAGTGATGGGAATTACCACCCCTGGAAAAAGCACGGTATTCCTTAAAGGAAGTATAGGCAAGGTTTCCGGTAATACCTCATTGTTTATTTCCTCCTCATCTTCGGGAGTCATTAATGGGATTAATTCGGCGTCGTCGTCAATGTTATGCAATGACAAACTGTCCATATTTAAAAATTTGTTGTTACTCATAGTTCTTTATAAGTCATTCTGTCATTCAGAATGGATTGTATTATTCTTCTTTTTCAGTAGGATAAAGCGCTCATAGCTTACATTTTACATAGAAATGAAAGTTTGTAGGCATTTTATCATCCTATTAAGACAATACTTGTGCCAATTATGGGTCACCATCCGTTTTTTATTACTATACTTTGTTATCTCAGCACAACCAACTATCCTGCAAGAACTTTGTATTTAGGTTTCAGAACCCACTTTTCTCCCTTTTTAAAGAATTTTTTACGTGCTACCACCATCTTTTTAGGTCTTTTCACGAAGTTTTTAGGTTACATCGTTAAATTTTTAGGTCTTGTACCTAAACGTTTAGGAAGACCAGCTAAACTTTTAGGTGTTTTACCTAAAGTTTTAGGCTTAGAACCTAAAGTTTTAGGTTCGGGACCTAAAGTTTTAGCCTCGAGACCTAAAATTTTGGCTTCGGGACCTAAAAATAGCTTGTTCGATGTTAAAAACTTCGTCATCGAGCCTAAATGATAGGTATTTTGAGCTAAACAGAAGTTATTTTTACCTAAATAGTCGGTTATTTTAACCCTGTGAGCTTGTTGGTGAGTCCGAAAAATATTAGCAAAGTGATAATGACACCAAATAAAAATAGTAAATAGGCTTGTTTTTTAGGGGTTATGGAAAGAACATTCCGTTTCATTTTGCGTGCATGGGCTCCAGATATGTGACCAAAAAAAGACAGCATTGCCAAGCCGTAATAGGGAATAAAGAATACGTTAGAGGGATACTTATTTATTCCTGTAGCGCCATAGTAAAAATTGGTGTCTAAATTCAGTTCATACCTTCCTTTGTAAACAGCCGCCAAATGCACCAGTAAAAATAGAGCCAAATACACTCCAGAAATCATTTGTATTTTTTCAAAAGAATCTGTTTTGCCTTTTCGCTTTTTAAAAACCAACCATAAACCACTCGCTATTTGGAATAAAAAAGCAGCAATGATAATGGGCTCGATAAAAACATTGCGGTAGAATTTCCGCAAAGAATCCATCACTGCTATGTGTGTTTCTATACTGAAAACACTCGTTAAATGATTAAAAAAATGTAGCACAATAAAAACGGTAACCGCGATGCCCGATATAAAATGGAGCCTTTTTAGGGATGGATTCATAGCCGATGTAGAAATAACAAAATGGAACTAACAACTCATATTTTCGATTTTGAGAAGAAAAGATTGAATTACCTTTCAAATACTGGCATTAATTTTTATTCCTCTACTACGAACTCACTCGGTTTAAAACCAATACGATGTGCGCGTACTACCAATTGTTTATCTTCTTTATTCTGAATAGGTCCTTGGTAAATTTGCCATCTATCGCCAGGTTTTTCATCCTTCCCAATCCATTGAAAACCGATGGAAGCTCCCTCCGTTTCACAATCTAAGACCCAATTTCCTTCTGAATTTGTTGCCTTCGGAGTCGCCGTTTGCGGTTCTTCAAAATAACTTTTTCTTTGGGCTAGATATTCTTTCTCTGGAATCATTCCCAAATCATTCGTTTGTACAATCCACTTATCCATGGCTTCAGATAGTTCTTGTACCTTCTCCTTGTATTTTGGGTCTGAAGCCAAATTATGTAGCTCATTTGGATCCTTAAAAGTATCAAACAATTCGATGGAATCTTTCGTTTTTCTAAACCACTGTGCTTGGTATTCGTTAAGTTGCCCCAAGGAGTCCAACCGAAGTAATTCTTGCATAATCGGCATTTGCTCGCGGTAACTTACCGGTAAATAATACGGTTGATTGGGAAGGTAATTTCTTATAAGCTTAAATCGTTTATCCTTTACTGCTCTCAATCGGTCGTGCTTAAGATCAAAACGGTCTGCTGCGGCAAAAATATAGTCTCTTTTTTCAGCATTCGCATGTTTACCCATCCAAGCCCTTCCATCTACATAATCTGGAATTGGAATACCAGCTAAGGATAGTAAAGTGGGTTTAAAATCCACAAAGCTGATTAGCTGATCATCAACTTGTTCTGCCAACTGTTTATTTGGAAACCTGATGATCATAGGGACTTGTAATCCAGAATCGTACAACGTTCTCTTTTCCCTAGGTAATGGTCCGCCATGATCGGAATACCAAAATATCACCGTATTTTCCAAAAGGTTTTCGTCTTCCAACTCCTTCAGAATCTCTCCAACCTTTTGATCTAATAATTTAACATTGGAATACATTCTACGCACATCGTTTTTAGCAACTTCCGTAGTAGGCAAATAAGGCTTTATGGGTACATCTAAATCTTCAGGAACCAATAACGAATCTTTCGCATGGGCCCATATTTTGGATTCATGGGTAAGATTAAAATTAAAAATAGCAAAAAAGGGTTCATCACCATCCCTGTTTTTCCAATGCGCATTCTTACTGCTTTCATCCCAGGCAGTCATCTCGCATCTAAACTGATAATCTTCTTTATCATTATTGGTGCAATAATAGCCGGCTCTTCTTAAATATTCACTGTGCATATGAACTCCCGGCGGTACGTTGGCTTCATAAGTGGTTACTTCATAATTTTTAAGCTGTTCATCGCTTACATGAAAACTAAACCATGGCCCGGTACGCATATGCATTGTTCCAGATTTGGTTGGATACATTCCCAATGCAAGGGCTGCCCGGCTCGGTGCACAAACCCCCGATGGGGAATATACATTTGTATAAGTAACTCCCTCCTTAGCTAAGCGACTTATATTGGGGGTTGTAATGGTAGAATCTCCGAAAGTTGGTAAATACGGACTTAAATCTTCTGCGACAATCCATACGATATTTGGTTTATCTGGAAGGTTCAGGCCGCTGTAATCAACTACTGCAGATTTATCTAATACCGACCCCGAAGGATTGCTGTTTTTCGGTTCTTCTTTACACGAAAACAAGAATATTGTCAGAATTGAGACAATACTTATTTGAAGAATCTTTTTAATTTGCATAAACTATATGTTTTTTCAGTTTAAAATTTTTAAATTCTTTCAGAAATTAAAAGCACATTTTTTGGTGGCGAAAATGGCTTATCTTGTTAAATCGACTTCCTCTCCGCAATTATGCAAAGCATATTTCACAGACCAACTGATAAATGCCGAAAACATAAAATCTTTGTAGGGCACTTTTTCTGATACATTTCCGCTTTTCTCCTTTAAAACATCTTTAAGTATGGGAACTAAAGGTTTGGCCCGCTCTCCTACAAGTTCAATGCTTCTTGCTGCCTGCAATGCCAACCACCCCCGTTCATCCTGAACCCATTTCGCTAAGACCTCTATCGCTTTTGCATTATCTTTTTCCATTAAAATATATTCCGCTGCCGTAATCTGCACTGCTGGTGATGGATCGTTTAAAAGTCTTTCCCATAAAGACATAAACTCTTCTGAAGGTAGTTCTGATGCCTTTGAAGCTATCAGTCCCCAATAGCGCACACCGCTATCCTCGTTTTCCATAGCGGTTTTAATTGCACTAATATCTTTATAACCAACCAGTTCCGCTGCCTTTAGAATTTCCTTCAATGGGTATTCTTTAGGATCATGCGCCATTTCATACGGAGTTGATTCCTTAGACCTTAACATATATTCAGCTTCGGGTAAGAATCCCGTATCCCTATATTCAAGAATCCATTTATGAAGTGTATTTCGATATTGTTCGACTTTCTCCTTAAATTCTGGTAAGTTGGCTAAGTTTTCCAACTCATAAGGATCGTTCCTTAAATCATATAACTCCTCTGGTGGCTTGGCTTCGTACATTCTTTCCGCTTGGGCAGGTAAAGCTCCCGCATGATAGCGACGGTGCAAGTCTGCAAAACTTTCTTTCTTATCGGAAAAAATAAACCCGGTCTGTATATAAGGAAGTTCAGGTCTATAATTGCGAACATAGATATAGCGATCATCAATTACGGCCCTTGCCATGTCATACATATTATCGGCTCTGCTACGAGCCCCAAAAACGTACTCTCTTGGTACATAGTTGTCATCAAAAATTGCATTTCCCTCGATGGTCTCTGGAATGGGCGCATCCACCAAATCCAAAACTGTTGGCACGAAGTCCACAAAACTTACCAATTCATTATTTACAGTACCTGCCGAAACCCCTTTAGATTTTCTATACTTTTCTGGGATGTACATTAAAAAGGGTACATGCAAACCAGAACTGTACAACCATCTTTTATAGCGGGGCAAACCTGGCCCGTGATCTGAAAAGAAAAATACTATGGTATTTTCTTTAAGTCCGTCGGCTTCCAGACCTTCCAATATTTTCCCTACAAACTGATCGAGATTGGAAATATTGTCATAATAATGTGCCCAAAGATTTTTAAACACATCCGACTTGGGATGATACGGAGGAATTGGTGCTTTCGCTGGATCATGAAAAAAAGAGGTATCCAAATCTTTTGTATTCTTCTTCCAGTTTTCAGTGTGGTTCACACTACCTTCGTGTGTATTACCATATACAAAATAACTAAAAAAAGGCTGATCACCTTTACGGTTTCTCCACGGAAACGTATCCTGTGCCCAGTAATCGTAAAGTCCATCATGATCAAAATTGTAATCGGATTTACTATAGTTACTGGTAAAGTAGCCTTCTTTTTTTAATATCTCCGGAAGGGTTTTTATAAATTCAGGTCGCTCTATATCACTTCTAAGGTGCTGTGTTCCGAGGGAGGTTGCATATCTACCCGTTATAAGTGCAGAACGGGAAGGAGAACATATTGGTGCCGTTGCGTAAGCTCTGTTGAAGACAATACCTTCTTTGGCCAAGGCGTCCAGGTTTGGGGTTATAGCGAAATCGTCACCATAGGCGCCCAAGTGTGGCCCAATGTCTTCACAATTAATCCAAATAATATTTGGCTTTTCATTTTGCATTGTGTTTGGTGTTGCCCACAGATAAGAAATCTGGCAGGTCACCAACAAGAAAATTATCCCCTTAAAGCTACGCTTCACATCCATTCATCATTCATTTGCTTGATTATTCTTCGGCATAGGAAACTCTTTTGAAGGTGTTCGGGCATCCCGTAATAGTATTTCCATTTCTTCAACCAATTCCGGGTGCTCTGAGGCCACATTGTTGGTCTCCCCTGAATCTTCTTTCAAATTATAAAGTTCCAACGCGGCATCTGGGTTTTCTTCCATATTCCTTCGCACTGCCTTCCATTTTCCTTTTCTCAGGGCTACACTGTACCCTTTTTCTGGAAATTCCCAGTACAAATATTGGTGCTTTGGTTGTTCTTTGCCCAATAAAGCTGGGAGATAGGAAATACCATCGATGTTCTCAGGAGGTTCAACGCCTGCCAGCTCACTTGCGGTTGGGAGAAAATCCCAAAAGGCACTAATATGTTCACTTTGGGTATTGGGATTTATTTTTCCAGGCCATCGAGCAATAAACGGAATACGAATTCCACCTTCGTACAAGTCCCTTTTACCTCCTTTGAAAGGGCCATTACTATTAAAAAATTCAGTGAATTCCATGTTAGGCATAGGGCCGTTATCACTGGTAAAGATGACCAAAGTGTTTTCATCCAACCCTTTTTCTTTCAACTTATTAAGTATTTTTCCTACATCACTGTCCAGCCGAGTAATCATTGCAGCATACGCTTTGGTCTCCCTGGGCCAATCTTTATCCGCGTAAATACCTAAATCGGGAATTTCCTGTCGATACCCTTCCGGGGCTTCCCCATTATCGTGCGGAATGGTAAAAGGCAAGTATAAAAAAAAAGGCTTATCCTCCTGCTTATCCAAAAAATCCATGGTTTCTTCCATGAACAAATCTTGGGAATACTCCACCTTTTCTTCCGTATGGCTTCCCAGTCCGCGATGCCAAGCGGTACTGTCTTGGTAGACTACTTTATTTTCTAAAAATTCTTTTTTACCGTTTCTAAGAAGGTATTCAGGGTAATAATTATGGGCTAAGACCTGATCCAAGTATCCGTAGTAACTATCAAAACCTTGTTTTAAAGGGTCTCCTGTAGAGTTTTCAATACCCAAACCCCATTTTCCGATTAAGGCTGTTCGGTAGCCGGCGTTTTTTAGGACTTCCGCCACGGTAACGGCTTCATCGGACAAAGGTATTTGTCCGATTGGGTCGGCCTGCTTATTTCCACGAATCTCAGCGTGGCCCATACTCATTCCGGTCATCAAAGCGCAGCGTGAAGGTGCACAGACCGTATTTCCCGCATAATGTTGCGTAAAACGGATGCCTTCTTTGGCCATTTTGGATAATGCAGGAGTTTCAATAATTTCTTGACCGAATGGCTCAATATCGCCATAACCCAAATCGTCTGCCATAATAAAAACGATGTTCGGCTTTTCTGTATGCTTCTCTACAACATCTTTTGAGGAATGTTCGTTCTTCTTGCATCCGAAGAATACTGCTATTATCAAAAGAAAAGCCGTGATATTTTGTTTCATCGTTTACTGTTCTGATGGTTAAAATCCAAAATCTATAATTGCTTCTGTGGCATAAAAACTTTTAAATTTTCGTTTGCCTGTTTCAATTTCTGAACCCCTGCTTCTGTGACTTCCGTATTGCCTAAATAAACTCTTTTCAATTCTGTAAGATTCCCTATTGATGACAAACAATCATCCTGAACGGAGGTTCCATAAAGGTTCAACGCCTCCAAATGCTCCAAAGAACTAAAATGGGTGACTTCACTACAGCTAACATTTGTATCATTCAATTCCAGGCGGGTAAGATTTTTAAACCTGGAGATTAATCCTAGTCCTCCACTTTCAATTTCCGTACCGCTCAAAGACAGCCAGGTTATGTATTCAGAGACTTTTTCCAGTTCGGAAAATTGTTGTTCAGACAATATTTTTTCCGTAAAGGTGATGTCCAATAGATTGTTATCCTCCCCTAGTTTTCTAACCAAAAAGCCTTTCTTCTCCAAACTGTTTAGGGTAACGGTGTCCAATGCCGGCAGGTTTACTTTTGTGTACCAAGGTCTGGGTTTGGTATTGATAAGGTAATCTTTCAGTAAAATATCCTGAATATCCTTATCCACCTCCAACCCCACTAAAGTATCTTTAAATGAAGCGCCCTGCTCAATCCACCATTCTACCAATTTCACTTCATTGTACGTTAAAACATCCTTGGTGGGCGGCATGTATTTTATTTTTTTGGGGGACATGCTGATTCTTTTGAAGAGTTCACTGGCCTTGGGGTTTCCTGCCACCAATGTATTTCCACTAAGTCCGCCTTTCTTTAAAGAATCGATTACCTCCATGTTCAATCCGCCTTTGGCTACCTCGGTATTATGGCAAGCAACACATTTTTCTTGAAATATGGGTGCGATAAGATCTTGATAAACCAATACTGAATCTGGTGACCTTTCGATGGAATTTCCAGACGATTTCTTTTCTTTTTTTCCTGAAGAAACAAATCCAGGTGCGTATGCGGTTAAATAATCTTCTCCGTGGGTCAGGTTCCCTCCCTGATGCCCTTCAACGGACAATAATATTATTACAAGTACATTGAAAACCGTTTGGACAGGTTTACCAAATTTCTGCGGGTTCCTTTTTAAATAAAAACCAACGAACCCAATTAAAATAAAGGCAACGCCCAACCATCTGTGTACAAAAAGTTCTTCTTCCACATATAGTCCGGTCGAAGCCAAAAACCACCCGAAAAGAGCCGCAAAAATACAACTGATGCTACCCAAAAGCCAAGCAAAGGATACCGGACCTGTGAACTCTTTTTTGGTGAAATAACCGTACCACTCCAATAAAATGGCCAATAATAAAAACCCTATAGGAAGGTGGACAATTAAAGGGTGCAACCTACCCAAAAAGGTAGTTGTATCTAATAGAATCATGTAGTATGTACTTAAAGTTTAGTTTGGTTTGACGGAAATTTATTTAGCGTTAAAGGTTCCTTAGGTATTTAAAAACAGGCTCCCAATTATTCAGCGTTTAAACCCTATGTAGTTTAACCGGATATGTTTTACCAGAGAACCATTGCGGTACATATATATTTTCATCATTGTCGATACAGACATCATGTGGATTCAAAAAGGTATGGCCATCGTATTCCGGTTTTTGAAACTCCCCGTTGACATATTTCGGGGCACTTCCCCCTGGTAGGGAAACCACTTCATTTTTTTCATTAAGAACAGCCACCATACCATCGTAAATCCACCAATTATCAGTTACAATCACAGCAAAATAAAGGTTTTTTCCATGGATCACAGGCCTACAAATGGAAGCTCCCGGAAGTTTAATAGTCTCGAGATATTGCCCATCCATAGTAAACCTTTTGAATTCCTGTTTACTTCTAGAGGTAATGAGCAAGCAAGGATTATTGGGATCCCTGAGGTCCACCGTAATCCCGTGGCAACAATCAAACGTAGTATCCGTATCCCCTTTCCCGCCGAAATACCTTATAAATTCGCCTTTGGAATTGTATTGGGTTATATAATTTTCCCCATAACCATCAGCAATATAAATATCCCCATTGGGTGCAACCGCCGTTTCCGTTGGCTTGAACAGATCATTGGTTTTATAACCGTCATATTCTTTTGGGGCATTAAATGTGTGGATAATCTTTCCGTCAAGGGTAGTTTTAAAAACCTTATGGATTTCAGGGTCAGTAATCAAGAGGAATTGATCGCTTCCTTCCCCAGCAAGGGTAAGTCCATGGGCACCAGGGAAATTATCGCCCCAGGCATCCAACACTTTACCCGATTTATCGTAAATAAGTATGTTTTTATTGTTCTTTCCAGAGACGGTTAAAAAAAGCCTTCCATCCGTGCCCATTACCATTTCATGGCAATCGTTAATAGGTACTATTGCGGGGTCCTGCACACCCCATTCTTTATCCACTTTATAGGTGAAATCACCATGACCTATAATCTCGCCCTGCTTAAAAGTTGATTTTCTTTGTGCCTGGCCTAAGCCAATAGTAGGTAAAACCATGCCTGCCGAAGCGGCCAGCATGGTTTTTTTCATAAAATCTCTTCTTGGTTGGTTTTTCATTTATACTGAAAAAATTATAATGTTAGTAATTAGCTGATTTCTTAGTTTAAGAGAGGATTTCATTGACCACTTTTCCATGAACGTCCGTAAGTCTAAACCTTCTTCCTTGATATTTATAGGTTAAGCGCTCGTGATCTACGCCCAACAAATGCATCAATGTAGCTTGGAAGTCGTGCACATGAACCGGTCTATCTGCAATATTATATCCAAAATCGTCCGTTGCACCTAATGTCATACCTCCTTTAATTCCGGCACCTGCCATGAAAACGGTAAAACATTTTGGATGGTGGTCCCTTCCATAATTTTTAGGTGTCAGCTGTCCCTGCGAATAACTGGTTCGTCCAAATTCGCCACCCCAAATTACGAGGGTATCTTCCAGCATTCCCCTTTGTTTTAAATCGGTAATTAATGCTGCTGTAGCCTGATCGGTATCCAAGCACTGTTGTTTAATGGCATTTGGTAAGTCGCCATGCTGGTCCCATCCTTGATGGTACAGCTGTATGAACTTAACATCCTTTTCTGCCAACCTTCTTGCCAACAGACAGTTGGCGGCAAAAGTTCCCGGTTTCTTACTGTCTTCACCGTAAAGGTCGTAAATATAATCTGGCTCATTTTCAGTACTCATGATTTCCGGAACGGACGTCTGCATTCTATATGCCATTTCATATTGGGACATTCTCGCCAAAATTTCAGGATCCCCAATATCCTCATGCTGCATTTTTTCCAGTCGGTGAAGGTAATCAAGTTGTTCTCTTCTAACTTCTCCTGTAACCCCCGGCGGATTGGTAAGATACAGTACGGGATCTTTTCCCGCCCTGAACTGAACCCCTTGGTGTTGGGAAGGTAAAAAACCGTTCCCCCAAAGCCGCGAATACAAAGGCTGTCCCATTTTATCTTTGGTAACCAAGACCACAAATTCGGGTAGGTTTTTATTATCGGAGCCAAGACCGTAGCTCACCCAAGAACCGATGGAAGGCCTTCCGGGCTGTTGCGATCCAGTTTGCAAAAAGGTAATCGCTGGATCATGGTTAATGGCTTCCGTATACATGGACTTTATAAAGCAAATATCATCAACTACTTTAGAAGTGTAAGGCATCAGGTCGCTCATCCAGGCACCGCTCTCCCCGTGCTGCTTAAAATTGAATATACTTCCTGCCATAGGCAAAGCTGCTTGTCCCGCAGACATTCCAGTAAGACGCTGACCACCCAACACACTGTCCGGTAAATTCTCTCCGTTCATTTTTTGGAGCATCGGCTTGTAATCGAAAAGGTCCAACTGTGAGGGTGCCCCACTTTGGAAAAGATAAATTACTCTTTTGACTTTCGGCGGAAAATGAGTTCCTGCTGCGCCTCCTAAATTCAATAAAGGTGCTTTTGTCGGCTCGTTTGCCAACATACTCATAGGACTTAGCAATGAACCAAAACTTAAGGCTCCTAGTCCTAAGGAAGTCTTCATGAGAAAATCCCTCCTTGAAAATTTTGTATTATGATGATGATCGTTACAGTTCATTTTTTTAGGTTTTCATTATCGTCTCATAAAAGCTTCATCGTGGTTCAAAATAGTACTGGAAACCATAGTTAGCGCAGCGGTTTTTTCTTTGTTCAATGCTGTATTGAAATCTTTGGCACCGACTCTCAGAATTTCGTTTGTAGCACTTGGTGTTTTTTCGAAGTATGCTAATTGTCTGCTGTAAAGTTCCTTTAACAATTCCACTTCCCCTTCCGAAGGAGTAATACTTGTTGCCAACCTAAATGCCAAGGTTATCTGCCTGTCTATGGAGTCTCCGCCTTCCATTTGCACACGCTCTGCCAACACACGTGATGCTTCTACGAATTCTTCATCATTAAGCAGCACTAAAGCCTGTAATGGCGTATTGGTATTTTCCCTTTCCACGGTACATACATCCCTTGTAGGCGCATCAAATGCAGACATTGCTGGATGCGGTGATGTTCTTCTGATAAACGTGTACATACTTCTTCTGTAAAGACTATCGCCTTTAGAAGCCTTGTAATTAAGGAGCATGTGGGAAAAAGAGGATTTTTCTGCCCAGAGATCGGCAGGCATATAAGGCTTTACGCTTTCCCCGCCAACGGTTCTCACTAAAAGTCCGCTTGCCGCCAATGCGTTGTCCCTAATAAATTCCGCAGGCAATCGGTAGCTGTTGGCCCGCGACAGGTAAACATTTTCTGGATCTACCGAAGCCATTTCGGCCGTAGGGGTGGAAATTTGCTTATAGGTATGGGACATTACCATTTTTTTCAGCAATGCTTTTACGTCCCAATTATTTTCGCGGAAATAAATGGCCAGCCAATCTAATAGTTCGGGGTGTGTAGGTAAATTTCCCTGTACACCAAAGTCTTGTGGCGTATCGACAATACCCTTCCCAAAGACCATTTGCCAGTAACGGTTTACTGCTACCCTTGCTGTGAGTGGATTTTCATCCATAAAAAGCCATTTGGACAGTCCCAATCTGTTTTTAGGAAAGTCTTCCGGGAACGGTGGCAATGTACTTAATGTATTTGCATATACGGTATCCGAAGGCTGGTTGTATTCCCCTCGTTCGTAAATGAAAGAAGTACGTTTATGAGGCATTTCTTTCATCACCATAATTTCGCTAACTGGGTTCATCACTTCCAACCAATCAGAACGGAGCGCTTTCAATTTTTTCTTTTGCTTTACTACGGCTGGATCTTTTGCTACCCAATATTCCTTTACGAGAGTTTCATCAGCCAAGGCCGGTTCGTCGTTTTGTAAACTATCGGCCTCCTTCATCAATAGTTTAACCTCTCCAAGCGAAAGCGTCCTTTCATATAAATATATCTCATCCACTCGTCCTTTAAACAAGCCGTTTTCACCTGAAAAGTTTCTACCGCTTTTTCCAATTTTCACGGGACGGTACACAATTTTATCAGGTTTTACACCAGCAATCGTTTTAATGGATTTGTATAGGTGATTGGTAAGGACCTTCGTTTTTACTTTTTCACCATTGATAAATATTTCCACATCATTGGCATCAGCCGTTCCGCTGTAGTTAAAAGCAACATGGTTCCAATTATTAGTTTTTATGGAATCCAATGACTGTACGTGAATAATATTAGATGGCAATGCGTGAATAAGACGAACATTCAACCTATTTTTATTATCGAGGTAAAATTCCCAACCGCGCCAATCATTATTTTTATCACCAGTAGTACCCAAAAGCGTTTGCGTTTTCTTTTCGTCCCTTTTGGTTGTATTTACCCAAAGCGCCGCGGAAAAAGCGTCTGTTAATTCAAAATTTGGTGTGTCGTTTATTTCAATAAAATCGAAATCCCCATCTATTTTTACCGATTTTCCAGCAGCCCCATCAAGCGACTCCAAATCTTTTTGCGCATACGTATTCTTATTGTTATCAAAAACATAGTAATTATTGTTTTTACCTTTGTTGACAGATTTTTCCAAAGGTAAATGTGCTACCAAACCTTCAGTCTTATGAGTCTTTGGAATTTGGTTCATAAAAGTTTCCAGATCCATCAACTCCTTTTTGGTAAGTGCTAAATCTTTGGAACCTTTCTTTATCGCCTCATTAAGACTATCTATTTTATGTTGTTCTTCATCGGTTGTTAATTGAAGAAGCGGACCGAAATTACCATCGTCTCCAGTCATTCCCAGTTCTTTTACGTTATTGAAAAAAGCAGACATTTCGTAATAGTCCTTTTGGGAAATGGGATCGAACTTATGGTCGTGGCATTTCGCGCAGGCCACAGTGAGTCCTAAAAAAGCTGTACTTGTGGTTTCTGCCCTATCAAAAACATAACTCAACCGATATTCTTCATCGATTACGCCACCTTCTCCCGTCATGGGGGTATTCCTGTTGAAGGCCGTGGCTAGAATTTTTTCCCTGTCGGGATTCGGTAGCAGATCGCCCGCCAATTGCCATGTTACGAACTCGTCGTAAGGCATGTTATTTTTAAAAGCCTTGATTACCCAATCGCGCCATGGCCACATATTACGCCAACCATCTGCATGGATCCCGTGTGAGTCGGCATAACGGGAAAGGTCTAACCAATCCAGTGTTAACCGTTCTGCGTTAGCATCAGAGGACAGGTATTTATCCACCATTTTTTCATACGCCTGCGGACTGTCATCATTTAAGAACTGATCTAATTCCTCCAACGTAGGAGGCAATCCAGTAAGGTCGATTGCCAACCGGCGCAGTAACTGCTCCTTGTCAGCTTCAGGGGAAAACTTAAAGCCTTTCGATTTTAATTTATCATAAACAAAATTGTCGATTTCGTTTTCTATGTTCGGACTTTCACTGCTGAAATCCGGAATCTTTGTCTTTTCAGGAGGAATATATGCCCAGTGCTTTTTCCACTCGGCGCCTTGTTCCACCCACTTTAAAATAAGTGCCTTTTCCCTAGCGGAAAGCTTTAAGTGTGAAGACTCCGGTGGCATCATCATTTCCTTGTCTTCCGTTAAAATCCTCGATATCACTTCGCTATTTCCAGGATTACCTGAAACAAAGGCACGGTTGCCACTTTCCAGTTTTTTGAACATTTCGTCTTTTAAGTCCAATCGCAAACCTGCCTTACGCGTATTGGCATCCGGACCATGGCAATTGAAACAACGATCGGAAAGGATTGGTTTTATATGAAAATTGAAATCCACCTCTTCCGGTAGATCATCATAAGCTACGGAAACCTCTTTGGGCACGTCATACCCACAGGACGCAAAAAATAGCATTCCTGCAACAGCACTCAGCTTATAAATTGTTTTTATATCTGGAATTCTCATTATTTCTATAAGTTTAGAATTCGTTTAATAGTTTTCTTAATTCAAACTAATATAAAGTCATACAGACTATAAGATAAGTTTTGAAAAAAATTATACCTAAAAAATCTGAGATCCTGCAAATCTTTCGATATAAAGTATAATTTCTTATTCCGCCATTAAATAAATCAACACACAACTATTAAATTTTATATTCATAATTATTGATTTAAAAAAATACGGAATGTGCAATATAACAACATCTTAATTAAGATACACATTATATTTTATCAATTTATTAACTTTTTTTACAATTCTCAAATTGATCTTCTTTTAAAGAAAAACCGAAATTCTTTAAATTTAAAAGACATTTTTGATTCGTTAATTGTTCTCGGGTAAGTTTAACTTCTTTTGTAAGTTACTTTTTATAGAATTATAGACGGTGTCCTGGCTAAGGTTTATATATTCTTTAGGATCTTCAATCTTGTTATAAAGCTCTGTTCCATCCTCACCCTTATTCCACTCCGTATAACGCCAAGAGGGCGTTCGAATACTCTTTCCGCTCAAAAGTTTTCCTTTTGCCGTACTTTTTTTATTTGAACGGGCGACAGCGGTTATGGCCTCTCCTTCTGTCTCTTTCTCTTTTCCTTGCAGCAGTGGCAATAAACTCTGGCCTTGAAGATAGGACGGCCCTTTAAATCCGTTGGCCTCTGCAAGCGTAGGGTAAAGATCTATAAGCTCTGCAAATGAAAGCTCTTTTGGTTGCGTTGCATTCGGTAAGTAGACAATCAAAGGAACTCTTGTTGCTTCTTCAAATAAATTCATTTTTTCCCATAGGTTGTGTTCCCCCAAATTATATCCGTGATCACTCGTAAATACAATAATAGTATTGTCTTTTAATCCATTTTCTTCAAGTGCCGATAATAGTTTTCCTACTTGTGCATCGATAAAAGAAACACAGGCGTAGTAAGCTCTTTTTATTTCTTTTTGCTGAAGCGAGTTTAAATTCTGTCCCCCATATTTCTTAATACATTCCTCTATTGCTATGTTTGGCACATCCTCCAAATCGTTTTCAGGCACGTTTGCTACCTCTATGTCATTCAAGTCGTATAAATCAAAAAATTCTTTTGGAGCGATGTATGGAGTATGTGGCCGAAAAAAACCTACAGCCAAGAAAAAAGGATCGTTCTTAAACTTTTTCATTAATTCAATGGCTTCGTCCACAACCAATTCGTCTGTGTGCTTTTCTTTATGGGAACCATCAGCGTGATAAGCAAGTGCCAAACCCAACCCATGATTTGGTGTATAATTTATAACACTATCTTCCAGTTTTTTCTCATAACCTTTCGGATTCACTCTTTCCGTCCAAGAAATCGAATCATCCAAACCATTGGTTCCTATTTGACTGGGTACTCCGTAGTGAAAAATTTTTCCCACGCGCGCACTTTTATATCCTCTATTTTTAAAATACTGCGGAAGCGTCTCTACGGAAGGAATGGTAGTTCTAAAATCTTTTGTATTTACCCAAACTTTGGTAGTATCGGGACGTAAACCTGTCATAATGGACACTCTGCTTGGTCCGCATAACGGAAACTGGCAATGCGCCTGAGTAAATTTAGTTCCTTTTGAAGCCAATGAATCCAAATGGGGAGTTTCAGCCATTGCTTCCCCATAACAGCTAAGCGATGCATTTAAATCGTCTGCCATGATAAAAAGTACATTGTATTGTTTATCCTCCTTTTTATCAGCTTTTGAACACGAATACCCTAAAATAATCATCAATAAAAGATGAACTCTTATCAATTTAGGCAACCAAGATTTTTTCCGATGCATACTCTTTATTATTCTTTATCATTCAAAATTTGAAAGTGTCAGTTATAAAATATAACTTTCTAATAAAAAGCAATTTACAATTTAAATAAACCGTTCTGATTCAATAGTTATGTTTTAAACAAAAAAGATGTAATTTGGTAGACCGTCATAAATTTAATGGTGTGAATGGAGCAGATTCATTAACAAATAGCTTAAAAGGGTTTGTTATGCACCAAGCTAATGTATATTTGCTAAAAATGCGCGTTTAAAATATGGACCGACATCAACGACTTCAAAAAATACTTCACGAGCTTTCAGAAAAAGAAAAATTAGATGTAGATGAAATTGGCGATATGCTATCTATCTCTCCGGCAACCGTAAGAAGAGATTTTAATTATTTAGCCAAACATTATAAGGTAAAAAAAACGTGGGGCGGGATAGCCATTGGTGATTCCAACAAAACTATGGACTCTATGTTGCCTTTGCAGGAAAGACAAACCATTAATATTGGGGCTAAAAAGAGCATTGCCGAAAAAGCGGCCAGCTTAGTAAGTGATGGGGACATCATATTTATAGATGGAGGTACCACCACTTTGGAAATGGTTCCGTTTCTGGTTGATAAAAAAGTTACCATCATTACCAATTCCATTTTAATTGCTCAAAAGGTTGAAACGATGAACAATCGTTTTACTTCGGAAGTTTTTCTTACTGGTGGAATGCTTTATCCCAATTCTGGTTTAATTGTTGGTCCGCAAGCATTGGACGGTATAAAGAATTTCAATGCGCAATGGACGTTCCTATCTATCGGCGGTATCTCAACTGATGGACCTACAAATTCCAATGTTCTTGTGGTTGAGACAGAAAAAGCGATGATTGCCCAAAGTGAAAAGACGGTTATTTTAGCAGATTCAAGTAAAATATGCAAGAAGGACCTTGTTAAAGTATGTGATTTTCAAGACATTGAAATTATTATTTCTGAAAAGAGTGATAAAGACAAAGAACTTCAAGAAATGGTAAACACCAATACGGAAATCCTATTCGTTTAATTTTGACGAAAAATCAAGTTAAACATTGAACAAAATGGGATGAATCTTAGTTCACCCCATTTTAATTTTTCTATAATCATTGAAGTCAGTCATTTAGTTGCCATCAAAAAAGAGCATAATACCTGCTACAATGGCTAAAATTACAATGGAAATTACCACATCTACCCAATTGTAACTGTTTTTATTATTTCTTTTCTCTTCTTCGGAAATGGTTCCAAAGGTTAGGTTTTCAATTTTTTCTTCGGAAGGTGCCGGTGACAGAAGGCTCACCGCTACAATAAGAAGCACGCAGAAAAGGAAGAACCATGATGAAAAGTTTAAAAAGTTCATACTTCCCAAATAATATAAAAACCCTTCTGGGTTTAGCGAACTTTTTACCAGTTCCAGAACTATTCTAAAAGCAGCCACTGCCAAACCGGTTACCAAGGTTACAAAAGCTCCCTTCGCATTGATTCTTTTGGAAAAAATACCCAACAGAAAAACAGCGGTAATTGGCGGTGCAATGTACGCCTGGACACTTTGAAGGTATTCATACAGAACCCCGGAAATATTCGACATGATTGGAATCCAAATAATTCCGATAATAACAATAATCACCGTGGCTATTTGTCCTGTCCTTACCAATTTCTTTTCAGGAGTGTTGGGTTTCAATTTCTTGTATATGTCAACCGTAAACAATGTTGAACAAGAATTGAACACCGAAGCCAACGAACTCATAAGTGCGGCCAACAATCCCGCTGCTACAAGTCCGCGCAGACCCGATGGCAGTAAATTACTCATAAGAACGGGAAAAGCTTCATCTGGGTTGTCCCAATTTAATTCGCCCCTCATTTTTAAAGTAAGAGCTATAATTCCAGGAACCAAAAACAGGAATACAGGTAGGAGTTTTAGCAAAGCACCAAAAATGGTCCCCCTTCTCCCCTCTTTAATGTTCTTGGCAGTTAGCGCTCGTTGCACAATGTACTGATCCGTACACCAATACCAAACCCCGGTAATGGAACTAGCTATAAGCAAAGGCAGCCAAGGAAAGTTTGGATCGTTCATGGGACGCCACATATCCAAATATTCGGGTCCCACGGTTTCCGTCATACTTTCCCAGCCCCCAACTTTATCCAGACCGATAAATGTTAGAGCGGCGGCTCCGATAACTAGAATTATTGCTTGAAGGGTTTCCGTGTAGACCACGGCCCGCATTCCGCCCAGGACCGTGTAAAGGCCGGTTAGTACAACTGTTCCCAGAGCACCCGTCCAGAAATCGATTCCCAGCAAAGCAGCCACTACAACACCTCCCGCATAAATGGTAACCGAAATTTTGGTAAGCACATAAGCCACAATTGAAAACACCGACAATACCCATCGGGAACGGGCATCGAAACGTTTTTCTAAAAACTCCGGCATGGTAAAAACTCCGCTACGCGCATAAAAAGGTAAGAATACCCAGCCCAAAAGGAGCACAACCCAAGCATGGATTTCATAGATAAGCATAGGAAGTTTATCGCCTGCTCCTGCACCGGCCAAACCAACCACATGTTCCGACCCAATGTTGGAAGCGAAAATGGAAGCACCAACTACAAACCAGCCAACATTCCGACCGGCAAGAAAGTAATCTTCTGTATTGTTCTGTTTTTTACGGATTACCCAAATGGCAATCCCTATAAGCACGGCAAAATAAATGGATATGGTAATCCAGTCTAAAGTATCTAATAATTGCATGGTTATTTGGTTGTAAATTTAAAGGTTGTTTTGGTTGAATATTTTTCTCCCGGCTGAAGAATTACCGATGGAAAGTCAGCTTGGTTAGGTGAATCTGGATAATGTTGCGTTTCTAAAGCGAAACCAGTTCGTTTGGCATATTTTCCACCACCTTTTGCAGGAAGGGTGCTATCTAAAAAATTTCCTGAATAAAATTGAAGTCCGGGTTGGTCACTATAAATTTCCAAAAGCCTTCCACTGTTAGGTTCAAAAGCGGTGGCTACCAAACGCTGCCCTTGGTTCTGGTCATTAAGAATCCAACAATGGTCGTAACCCAATCCTCGTTTTAATTGTTCATTCACGGCATCAATTTCCTTGCCTATTGCTTTGGGTTGTTTAAAATCAAACGGTGTGTTTTTTACCTTTTTAATTTCACCAGTAGGAATTAAAGTTTCATCAATGGGCAAGAAAGCATCTGCGTCTATCATGATTTCATGATTTAAAATACTTTCGGAAAAATTACCCGTCAAATTAAAGTAGGAATGTTGCGTTAGATTGATTATTGTTTTTTTATCAGTAGTAGCTTCGTAATTTACATGCAGAGCATTTGTATTGTCTAAAGTATAAGTCACCCTAACATCGAGGTTTCCAGGGTAACCTTCCTCCATATCAGCACTTTTGTAAGACAATTGCAGGGAAACGCTGGAATCTTTTTTAATGGGTTTTACATCCCAAATCACCTTGTCGAAACCCTTATTCCCTCCATGTAAGTGGTTTTTATCATCATTTTTAGCCAACGTGTACAAATGGCCATCCAATGTGAATTTTCCATCTTTTATTCTATTTCCATAACGACCAATAATAGCTCCAAAATAAGGTGCTGGTGTTAAGTAATCTTCTAAGTTGGAAAATCCCAAAACCACATCCTCGAGCTTTCCATCTCTATCAGGTACTTTTAAATGGGTAATGATGCCGCCGTAATCAATAACATCCACTTGCATCCCATTTCCATTTGTTAGCTGGTATTTAGTTACCTCTTCCCCCGTAGGAAGCGTGCCAAACTTAGCTGTGCTAATCTGAAAATTAGAAGATGAAATTATAGAAGAATCTTCTGAGTTTTCATTAGAAGATTTTTTAGCTTTTGTATTACATTGAAGCAAGGTAAAGATAGCGCAGATAGCCAATAGATACGCTCCGCTTCGCTTAAAGAGGTTCATAACTTAGTTAGGTGTTAGTGGTTAATTAGTTATATTACAAACCCATATTTATTCTGGAATCGCAAGCAATGCATTCTTAGAATTGAAAGGCTGAAATATGTAAACCTTAATCGTATTCGCAATATCTAAAAAAATTTGCATAAAAAACATATTAATCGCAAAACTGAGTAACAAAATTTAAATTATCCATAGATGTTATTATTTTATGCGTTCTTTAAAATATCTTCAATATCTATTTCATAGACTTGTCTTTTAAAACCATTATGTGTAGAATCAAAATACACTTTGGTGCCTTGTTGGTTACATCTAGGATATAAATCGCAGCGAAATTCCCCTTTAAATTCCGGCGGCTCATAAAAACGACCCAACATCGATATTCCCGTGGGTCTTCAGCACTTCCCTTCTAGTTGAAGTTCATTGCCTTGTTTAATTGTTTTTTCTGAATTATTTAAAGTTAAAATCAAACCAGAGCGTTATCGGGTTCAATTGATCTCCTTCATGATACTTTAAAACTCCTTTTTGCGAGCCAGGCCCCAATTGCTCCGGACCTTTAAATTTGGTGCCTATGGCAGGAATTTCATATGAAAAAGAGATGTCGCCAGAAGGAAAATCCGGCGCCATATGTTTGGGGGTGTCCTCAGGAAATTCCGGGGTGTACAATCTAAAAAACAGTCCGGGTGTTTCGGTATAAATTCTAAAAGGACTTTCCTTGGTATCTAGTTCCAACCAGTACATTTCAGCATGATATCCTTTAAATTCTGGATATTCGATATTTTCATAATCCGAGCCTGTAATAGTATTATTGTACTCTTTTTCCCAAACACCAAATTCAGCTCCATCCAATCTGTTTTTCCATACTCGATAGGGACCATTTCCCATCCATCGAACACCATTTACTTTATCTTCCGGATAATTAAATGTGATCCCCAAATAATCAATCGAATCTTTATGTAATAATGGAGGTGAACATACCAATTTTAGCTGCCCGTTTTTATGAACCGTCCATACTACCTTTTTCGGATAGTTGCTATAACTAATCTCAAGTTGAAAGTTATCCAAGCTATCTTTTTTCCATACTACATTTTCAACTTTATTTTCAATCCCAACAGGAAGGGGACCTCCGCTAAAGGATATTTCATTATTATTTCCCTTCACCACGTTTTTCAACACTCCATTTTTCTTGTCAAAAGAAAAAAGAAGGTTCTTTACGGTAACCATTACTTCTGATGTATTCTCTTTTACCTTTACTTCGGAAGCTTCCTCATTACCTTTAAGAAAGGAAGCTGCCACGTCCTTGGGTTTCTCAATGGGCCATGACCATGTGTATAATTCTTCTTTAGACGGACCGTAAGCGGTAACGCGTAAAAACGTTGATTCTGCAAAATCGTCTGGGAGTGAAAGGTTAACGCCTACTTTTTCATTAGGCTCCGCTTCAGACCCCTTTAATGTTCCTTTGTGCAAGACTTCCACTGAAGACTTACTGTTGAGTTTGCACAGCTCCCAACCAAAAGTACATTCATTCAAATTGGTGTAAATATATTTATTGGTGACCATTAACTTCCCATTGAAATATTCATTTAATACAACAGGATCTATTTGAACGGGGGACCATATTTTTTTAATGGTATAAAAACTTCCTTCTTTTTGGTGATACGGTCCAAAAATTCCATCAGGAGCTTGGTTTCCTGCTCCATCCAGTCTTCCATCTTTATCGGTTCTTTCGACAG
This sequence comes from Galbibacter mesophilus, assembly GCF_023721415.1. GTDB lineage: Bacteria > Bacteroidota > Bacteroidia > Flavobacteriales > Flavobacteriaceae > Galbibacter > Galbibacter mesophilus. Next base: position 838,630 of record NZ_JAMQVC010000002.1, read on the forward strand.
CCTCGTCTGCAAAACTCCAAAGAAATCCTCCTGTAAATCTGGGGTTTTTACTGTAATTTGACCAATAATCTGCCAAACCAGCTCCATGGCCGCCATCATACAATCCATGTAGAAATTCCGTTGGGAAAAATACATCCTTCCCTCGCTGCAATCTTCCAACACCAAAATTGAATGTCGGGTAATGCCTTGTATCTATACCGTTCCTAACGCCCCATGGATAAATTACGGGCCTTTTCTGATAGTCATACTTATGGAACCATTTTTCATTTTGAAGATTCCAGCCACCCTCATTGCCATGATCCCAAACTATTACACTAGGGTGATTTTCATCTTTAAGAATCATCTCTTTGATTAATTTCGGCCCAACTATGGTATCGTAAGCATCTTGCCATCCTGTCAACTCATCCAAAACAAACAATCCTAAAGAATCACATACATCCAAAAAGGCTTCATCCGGCGGGTAATGTGACATCCGAACTGCATTCATATTCATTTCTTTCATCAAGCGCACGTCTTCCAGATGGTTCTTCTTACTTAGCGCCCTTCCCGTTGTAGGCCGAAAGGAATGTCTGTTTACGCCTTTCATCACTATTTTCTTGCCATTTACATAAATACCGTCTTTTTCTACGAGCTCCACGGTTCTAAAACCAATTTTTTCTTCTTTTGAATAAAGCGTTTGTCCGTTATTAACTAAAGAGAACTTAGCTGTATAACGTACCGGTTTTTCTGGGTTCCAAGAATTAACTTTATTGAATTTTCCTCCTAACGTTATTAGCGTATCGTTTTTGGATATAGTTTCTATGTTTCCACTGATTTTCTTTCCCTCTTCTGAAAAAAGTTCGACTATCGCATTAGCATTTGGATACGGATTGTTTAAATATAATCTTGCTTTAAAAGTTGCGTCATGTTTTGCATCAATGGCAATTCTTTCAAAATGATGCTCAGGTAATACTTCCAAGTAAACCGGACGAAAAATTCCGCCAAATATCCAAAAATCAGCTTCCCTTTCTGCCCTATTTACCGATTCATTCGAAGAATGCTTTGAAACTTCCACTTCCAATAAATTCTTCTTGCCATACTCCAATAAGTTTGAAATAGGATACTTAAATCGATAGAAAGCACCTTGATGGATTTCGCCAGCCGACTTGCCATTTACGGTAACCTTGGTATCGGTCATGGATCCTTCAAAAACAAGGTTTATCCATTTGCTTTTCCATTCTTTAGGAACTTCAAATTTGTGTTTGTACTCCCCTTTTTCTTTGCTTATTTTTTTTCCCTCATCTTTGTGATCATTGCCATAATTGTAATTACCAAATCCTTCCTGCTCCCAATTGGATGGAACGTTAATCTTAGTCCATTTTCCACTTCGCCGCCCTTCACTAACTTTAAAACTCCATATTTTTGGACTATCTGCCCCTTTCCCGGAAAGATAAACACGCTGGTAGGATGTCTTTTCCTGACCATACAAATTAGATGTAATCAGCAATAAAAAGCACCCTATCCATAATTTAGCTTTTGAATAATTTCGATTTGTAAAATTGGTTATTCGTTTCATTTATTTAAGTAGTTCAGCTGTTTAATGTTTATACCCCGAAGAAGGCAATGTTTCTTTAGTTCAAGTTTGAATTCTAAAGGGTATTTAGTCCAAAAATTTGTTCATTGAAAAAAATACAATACTTTTGTGTAATCGATTACAAATATATGTATTTTTCTATTTATCAATACTTTAATTTTAATTTTAGATGAATCCCTTAAATAGACAATGGTTGAAAATGAAAACGGACTTGCCCATAAAAATAGTCCAATTTGGAGAAGGAAATTTCTTGAGGGCTTTTGTTGATTATGCTGTTCAAAAATTGAATGAAGAAGCAGGCTTCAATGCTGGAATTGCTGTGGTACAGCCTATCGAAAAAGGTTTGGTTGATATCCTTAAAAAGCAAGAAGGCTTGTATACGCTTTTCATGAAAGGGGTTGTTAATGAAAAAGAAATACAGGAAAAAAAACTTATATCGAGTATTGTAAATAGCTTAAATCCCTATACGGACTTTGAGGCGTATTTAAGCCTAGCGAAAGAAGCATCGCTTGAATTTGTTGTTTCCAATACCACGGAGGCAGGGATTGCATACGTGGCATCAGACAAACCCACGATGGAACCTCCAAGTTCTTTTCCAGCAAAACTTACGCTTTTCCTTTATGAAAGATATAGACACTTTGAAGGAGATCCTAACAAAGGTCTTACCATCATTCCATGTGAACTGATTAATTATAATGCGGATACCTTATTAAAAATTATCCTTCAGTATTGTGATGACTGGCAACTGGAAAACACGTTTAAAAACTGGTTATTACAGCACAACAGTTTTCACAACACTTTGGTGGACAGAATCGTGCCAGGATATCCTAAAGATGATATTGAAACGTACCAAACAGAGCTTGACTACCAGGATAATCTGATAGTAACTGCCGAAAAGTTTTTTCTTTGGGTAATTGAAGGTGGTGAATCATTGAAAAAGAAGCTTCCGTTCCACAAAACGGATTTAAACGTTTTAATCGTTCCGAATATGCAACCTTACCGTACCCGTAAGGTGAGGATATTGAACGGTGCGCATACGACCATGGTGCCCTTTGGGATTCTGTACGGAAATGAAACGGTAAAACAAACCGTTGATAATGGATTCACCGGAAAATTTGTTCGGGATACTGTTTTTAATGAAATCATTCCAACACTGGAACTGGAAAAAAATGAACTGACAAAATTTGCCAACGAAGTGTTCGACAGGTTTAGAAATCCGTTTATAAAGCATCAGTTATCCAGCATTGCCCTAAATTCCGTTTCAAAATTTAAAGTACGTGTCCTGCCCAGTCTATTGACTTACCATAATCAATTTGGAAACCTCCCTCCTAACCTTACCTACGCATTTGCTTGTTTAATCCTGTTCTATAAAGGAAATTGGAATGGAAAAACCCTTCCTGTCCAAGACGATGCTGTGGTTATCACCCAATTCAAAAAATACTGGGAACTCGACACTATTTCAGAAACTGTAACCGCTGTCCTATCCGATAAAGAGTTATGGAATCAGGACTTAACTGAAATAAAGAATCTTACGCCTTCCTTGGTTAGGGCTTTGGAAATTATCGAAAATGAAGGTCTTGAGAACGGATTTCATTCCTTTACTGAAAAGACACATTGAAAAGTAGATTTGGAGGATTTTTTACCAAAAATTGATTGAAAATGACAACAAAACTGATAAAAATACACCCAACCGATAATGTTGCCGTGGCTTTGGAGAATCTTCAGAAAGGAGAAGAAATAGTATTTCAGGGGGTAAAGATTACCATGCAGGACGATGTAAAAGCCAAACACAAAATTGCTTTGGAAACACTCGAAGCCAAAAGCAAAATTTTTATGTACGGCGTTCTTGTGGGCAGCACAAACAAAAAGATTGATAAGGGGGCATTGCTGACAACTGAAAACATTGTACACCAAACATCCAGCGTTACTAAAAAAACTAAAGATATTTCATGGACCGCACCCGATATTAGTCAATGGAAGAACCGAACGTTTAACGGATATCATCGAAGTGACGGACAGGTAGGAACGAGAAATGTCTGGTTGTTCTTTCCTTTGGTTTTTTGTGAAAACAGAAATATTGAGGTTTTAAAGGAAGTTTTTGAAAAGGAACTTTTAAATGAAGAAGTTAATAAACACCGTTTGTTTCTACGGTCTCTCATCCATGGAAAAAAAACTCCTTCCACAGAAAACGATAGAACGGAAACGGTTCCTGTTTTCAATAATGTGGAAGTAAAATTCATAACCCACCAAGGTGGTTGTGGCGGCATCCGCCAGGATTCGGAAATGTTGGCCCGTCTGTTGGCGGGTTATGTAAACAATCCTAATGTTGCCGGTGCTACGGTGTTAAGTTTAGGCTGTCAAAACCTTCAGGTAAAGACATTTCAAGAAGCTTTAAAAACCATTGCCCCGAATAGCGACAAACCCATTTTGATGTATGAGCAACAGCAAATGGGAACCGTGGAAGATATGCTGAACACCATCATCACGGATTCTTTCGCTGGGATAAAAAAAGCGAATGACATACAACGAAAACCAGCTCCATTGTCCAAATTAAAAATTGGGCTGGAATGCGGCGGTTCCGATGGCTTTTCGGGAATTTCAGCAAACCCAACGCTGGGCTACGTATCGGATATGATTTCCGCCCTAAAAGGAACGGCCATACTTTCTGAATTTCCGGAACTTTGCGGCGTGGAACAGGAATTGGTAAACCGCTGCGCTGATGAACAACAAAGTAAAAAATTTCTTAAACTGATGAAGGATTTTGAACGGTCTGCAGTTAATGCCGGCTCAGGATTTGATATGAATCCATCGCCAGGAAATATCAAGGACGGACTCATAACGGATGCGATGAAATCGGCAGGAGCGGCCAAAAAAGGAGGCTCCTCTCCTATCACCGCAGTATTGGACTATACGGAATATTCAACCAAACCAGGCCTTAATTTATTGTGTACCCCTGGAAACGATGTGGAAAGCACTACCGCCATGGCAGGTTCTGGCGCTAACATCATTCTTTTCACAACCGGGTTGGGAACTCCTACTGGAAATCCGATCACGCCCGTAATCAAAGTGGCATCCAACAGCGAACTCGCCAAAAAAATGCCTGATATTATTGATGTGGATACCGGTCCCATTATCCGAGGGGAAAAGAGTATCGAGGAAATGGGCGAGCAACTATTGGAATATATTATTGAAGTGGCCAGTGGCAAAAAATCCAAAGCGATGAAATTAAATCAAGATGATTTTATTCCCTGGAAACGAGGGGTATCGCTATAAAAATCAGTAGCACTAATTATATTTAAAGTAAAAATGCCTAATTCTTAAGTTACTGAAGCTTCCGGCTGGAAGATTTCCTTTTCTCTAAAGTAGCCTTAAGTGCCACTTTCTTTTCTATTTTTCCTTGTTCATTTTCTAATTGTTCGAGGAAAACTTTGGCCGCCGTTTTACCCATTTGACGCGGTACTTGGTCGATTGAGCTTATGGACAGTTCCAGAAATTGGGTAAAAGGTTCGTTACTAAAACCAACGACACAAAAATCGCTGGGGACGTCCACATTCAATTCTTTTAATTTTTGAAGGGCTCCCAAAGCTATATAATCACTTGAACAGAATACAGCGTCTGGAATTTCCTTCAGCTTAAATAGCTTTTCAATAGCATTTTGACCATCGCCTATTTCACTTTTGGCCTTGATCAAATAATCAGAATTATAAGAAATCCCATAGTCCTCCAACGCCTTTTTATATCCTTTGAACCGGTGCTTATAAATAGCTAACTTCCAATCACCGGAAATATGGGCAATTCGTTTACATCCTTGTTCGATGAGGTGTTCTGTAGCCTCGTAAGCGACTTCATAATCATCTATGGTAACAGTGCTTACCCCCTTCATTTCCTTCACTCTATCAAAAAAAACCAGAGGAATGTCTTTGTTTAAAACAGACTGAAAATGGACTGTTTTCTGTGTAGTTTTAGAAACCGACATCAGTACACCATCAACTTGGGCATTCAACAAATTAGAAATTGTTTCTATCTCTTTTTCTTCATTTTCATGGGTTTGGCAAATGATAACATGGTAGCCCAAGGGATATAATTCCTCTTCTATTCCGCGAATCACAGTAGAAAAAAAATTCCTATCAATATAAGGTACAACAACGCCCACATTTTTACTTTTCCCACTTTTTAAAGCCAAGGCCAGCCTGTTCTGCTCATAATTCATTTCCGCGGCCTTCTTTACAACTAAATCCCTCGTAGCCTTGCTTATCCTTGAATTATTATTAAGCGCCCGTGAAACGGTTGCTGCCGTAATATTCAGTGCTTTGGCAATGTCGTAAATCGTTGTTTTTTCGCTCATGAAATGAAAAAAGAATTTTGTCCAAACAATTGGAAGTTTTTCAAATGATAAATGTAGATATATTGCACTGTAATCTTAGAAATTGCCGCTTTAATTCTCGGCAGACTTTTCCTGTTTTTTATCAATAAAGGTAACGGGCAACTCAGTTTCCTTTCCATAAAGTTTAATTTCATGAATATCCGCAGGCATGTAATATCCGGCATCTTCCAAGGCTTCTTTAACTCTACGCACCACATTTCCTTTCGTTAAAAGCGCATTCATTCCAAATTCCTTGGTATCTACCCAAAAGAACACTTTTAGGTTTACCGTGCTGGTATCTAACTTATCTTCAGTAACAAAATTTACGTGTTCTGCATCCGTAATTACATCTGGTTCTTCGCTGAGTGCCTGTAAAACCACTTTTTTAGCACCGTCAATATTGTCTTCATAAGCAATCCCAATAACAAAATCATACCGAAAAAAACCATCTTCTGTGTAATTGGTTACAGGGTGTGTGATTACATCGCTGTTCGGAATATAAACATCTTTACCATCAAAAGTTTTTAGTTTGGTATAACGGAATTCCAGCGTTTTTACTTTCCCAAAAATATCGCCGATTTCCACCGTATCATTTACATTGAAAGGTCGGTTAAAACTCAATATTATTCCAGCAATAAAATTTTGACCCACGTCTTTAAATGCAAATCCCAATACCACGGCACTAGCTCCTGCTGCTGCCAAAATTCCTGCGGAAACATTCCCTAGCCCGGCAGCATCTAACGCCAATAAGATGAAAATAATTATTAGTATAAACCGAATGGCATTACCCAAAAATTTACTCATCAATGGGTCTTGGGTACGTTTTTGAATTCTAGCTTTGGAAAACTGCCCAATCCAAGTAGCTATTAAAACCCCTAAAACCAAAATTAGAATTCCCAAGGCATATAAAGGCAACGCTTCCAAGAAGTTCGTCCAATATTCTACCGTTGAGGTTTTCACGTTTTCGTAAACATCTAATTCTTGGATTAAAAGTAAAAATTGCATAAAAGATTGATTAAAAAGGATCATGTTTTTAAAATTACTAATTTTAATTGAATGAGAGGTTTCTTCTTTTGGGGAATAACACTAAATTCATACACCAAAACTTGCGTTTATGAGAATTGAAAATGAAATAAAACTAGGATTTAAAGATGTAATGATACGCCCGAAGCGTTCTACCTTAAAATCCCGAAGCGAAGTTTCCCTACAAAGGGAGTTTAAGTTTAAGCATAGCAATCATCTTTGGAAAGGGATTCCCATAATTGCTGCTAATATGGATACTGTTGGTACTTTTGAAATGGCCACCGTACTGGCAGAACATCAATTAATTACTGCTATCCATAAACATTATTCCATTGAAAATTGGCGAAACTTTTTAGCTGACAAACCCGATTCTTTTTATAATTATATCGCAGTTAGTACCGGAACCAGTAAACAAGATGCGGAAAAACTAAAAGAGATTACCGATAGTTTTCCTAAAATTAAGTTTATCTGTATTGATGTGGCGAATGGTTATTCAGAACACTTTGTTGACTTTGTGAAATATGCCCGCGATAATTTCAACGATAAAATAATAATGGCCGGAAACGTTGTAACTGGGGAAATGGTAGAAGAATTATTAATTGCTGGCGCCGATATTGTAAAAGTTGGCATTGGTCCTGGAAGTGTTTGTACTACAAGGATTAAAACTGGCGTTGGCTATCCACAACTTTCCGCTATTATAGAATGTGCAGATGCTGCGCACGGTTTAAGCGGTCAAATTATTTCTGATGGTGGCTGTAAAATTCCTGGCGATATAGCCAAAGCATTTGGAGGCGGCGCCGATTTTGTCATGCTCGGCGGTATGCTTGCTGGACATACCGAAAGCGGCGGCGAGATTGTAACAAGAAATGGAGAAAAATTTAAGGCTTTCTACGGAATGAGTTCTGAAACAGCCATGAAAAAACATGCCGGAGGCGTAGCCGACTACCGTGCCAGTGAAGGGAAAACTGTTGAAATTCCGTACCGCGGGGATGTGGTATACACTGTACAGGATATGCTTGGGGGTTTACGATCTACTTGCACCTATGTGGGCGCTGCTAGGCTTAAAGAATTGACCAAAAGAACTACTTTTATTAGGGTCCAAGAACAACATAACGAGATTTTTTCCTAAACTGAATTTGAATACATGAAAACAACCTTTTTAAAATATATATTTCCAATTTCTATATTACTAGTTTCCTGCAGCGGCAAACAAGAACTTCCAGAAATGACATTTCCTACTGAAAGTTGGGAAGAAAAATCACCCAAGGAACTGGGGGTTGACAAATCGGCAATGCTTGATGCGCTTGATTATCTTAAATCGGAAAGCGGTAAAGATGGTTTGGAAGAAGTTATGATTATTAGAAATGGATATTTAATCCACAGTGGGGATAGCGTTCACAAAAAGCACAACATATATTCTTCCACTAAATCATTTACAAGCACAGTTTTTGGATTACTAGCGGAAGAAAATATCCTTTCTGAAGAGACGCTGGCGGCCACCATTGATAGTAATTTAATGGAACTGTATCCAAGAGTTCAGCTGAATCACTTTGCCAGTATGACGTCGGGTTATTCTGCGGTAGGCGATAGCCGTTGGAACGAGCCGAGTAAAGATTGGTCGATTACCCCGTACAAAATAGATACGCCTTTATTTGAACCTGGTACAGCTTACGCTTACTGGGACGAAGCTCAAATGATGTTTGGTAGGTTACTCACCATGAAAGCTGAAAAATCACTAAAAGAAATTTTTGATGAAAAGATAGCCAGCCAAATTGGTTTTGGTGAATACGAATGGTGGGCGGAAGGAAATTACAACAATATCCCGATTAATAACGGATGTACTGGAATCTCGATTGATGCCAGTCAGTTAGCTCGCTTCGGACACTTATTCTTGAATGAAGGAAATTGGAATGGCAAACAATTGATTAATCGAAATTGGGTAAAGAAGGCTACGAAAAATCAAGTTTTGGCAAATAAAATAGCAGAAACAGACCGAAATAACGTGGACGGAAGGGGCTGTTATGGATACAATTGGTGGGTAAATGGCAAAATGCCTTCAGGTACTTACCACATGCCAGATGCGCCCAAAAGTTTGTATTACGCAAGCGGATTTAATAATAATATGTGTTTCATAATCCCAGAATGGAATATGGTTATTATTAGGCGCGGTGAAGACGGAAATCCGGAAAAAGGCAAGAAAGAGGTTTACAATGAATTCTTCAAGCGACTATCCAAAGCTATCCAAATATAACCACCAAAAGCTCCTTTAATAAATCAGCTTGGGAAACATTTACGGAGCCAACACCCTTGCTTTTTACGTCGATTTCTCTAAGGTGCGCTACAATTCTACTACTCTGTTTCATTGGGTAATTGCGTGCAGCTGTTTGATATTCCCCTACAAAATATGGGTTGATTTTTAAAGCGGAAGCAACACTACCTTTGGAGTGGTCTTTTAATCCGTGGTATTGCAGCAATTGCGAGAAAAAACTGTAAATCAGCGATACGGTAACTACTAACGGGTTATCCTTTGGATTTTGGGCAAAATAATTAACTATACGGGTAGCTTTTACAATATCCCGCTCCCCGATGGCCTTTCGAAGTTCAAAATTGTTGAAATCTTTACTAATCCCAATATTTTCTTCAATATGCGTAGGAGTAATTTCCTGTTCCTTCGGAATAATCAATTGCAACTTTTCGAGTTCGTTATTGATTTTTCCTAGGTCAGTTCCTAAAAACTCTACCAGCATTTGCGCGGCTTTTGGGGAAATACGGTAGTTTTTACCAGCTAATACACGTCGAATCCAATCGCCTACCTGATTTTCATACAACTTTTTACTCTCGTAAATATAACCTGTTTTGGCAATAGCTTTATAAGCTTTTTTACGCTTATCCAGCTTCTTGTATTTGTAGCAAATAACCAAAACCGTGGTAGGTTGTGGGTTGAGTCCATATGCCTCCAATTGATCAATGGTACGCGACAAATGCTGCGCTTCTTTTACAATTATAACCTGTCTTTCTGCCATCATTGGAAAACGCTTCGCACTGGACACGATTTCATCAATGCTAACATCTTTTCCGTAGAGGACCATTTGGTTAAATCCTTTTTCTTCTTCAGATAAAATAGATTGTTCCATGTATTGCGAAATCTTATCAACATAGTATGGCTCCTCCCCCATCAAAAAATAAATAGGCTTTATGTTTCCCGCTTTTACATCGTTTACAATCTTCTTTATTTCATCCATAAAAAGAATAGTGTTTTTTAAAATCCAAGCTCGTCATTTTTATAATTCAATAAAAAATCAAGACGAGTTCTAAATGATATTTCTGATATTTGCCGACATGCAACCATTAAATTTTCCAGCATATCAATTCCGTTTCAAAAGTAGCGAAAATAAAGTCCAAATTTTTGATCCCATACGGAAAAAATTTATCCAATTACAACCCGAGGAGTGGGTACGTCAGCACGTGGTTTCTTTTTTAATTACTGAAAAAAACTATCCCAAATCCCTTATCAATGTGGAAAAAGAGTTATTGGTAAACAACTTAAAAAGAAGGTACGATGTGCTGGGATATTACCCCGACGGAAGAATCCATCTGGTTGTAGAATGCAAAGCACCTTCCATAAAAATAACCCAAGAAACATTCGACCAAATTGCCCGATACAACTTGTCGTTGAAAGCGGATTATTTAATGGTTACCAACGGACTGCAACACTACTTTTGCAAAATGGATTACGAACAGGAAAAATATGTTTTTCTAAAGGATATTCCATCATATATGCTTTAATTTGCAATCGGTTAAAAAAAGACGAATTTTATAAACACGAATGAAGATAGCTGTTGTTATACTGAATTGGAACGGTAAAGCCCTTTTGGAAAAATTTTTACCTTCAGTAATCAACCAATCTCCGCAAGCAACCATTTATGTAGCCGATAATGCCTCTACGGATGATTCCGTAATCTTTTTAAAGGATAACTTTCCGCAAGTAAAAATCATTCAGAATAAAGAAAATGGAGGCTTCGCAAAAGGTTACAACGAAGCTTTACAATATGTTGAAGAAGATATTTTTTGTCTTTTAAATTCGGATGTGGAAGTTACCGAAAACTGGTTGCTACCCATTGAAGAAACGTTTAAGAAATATTCCAATGTAGCTATTCTTCAGCCAAAAATATTGGACTACAAAAACAAAAATCATTTTGAATACGCCGGTGCCGCGGGCGGGTTTATCGACAGGTTGGGATATCCTTTTTGTCGCGGACGAATTTTTCAAACTTTAGAAGAGGATAAAGGTCAGTATAACGACATCATTGATATCTTTTGGGCCACGGGTGCCTGTATGTTTGTAAAAAAAGAGGTGTTTAGAATGCTTCAAGGTTTTGATGAAGACTATTTTGCACATCAAGAAGAAATTGACCTTTGCTGGCGCGCTCACAACAGAAACTTGAAAATATTATATGTAGGCACTTCAAAAGTGTATCATGTTGGCGGTGCTACTTTAGGAAATATGAATCCGAAAAAGACGTTTCTAAACTTCAGAAACTCCCTTTTCTCCATCACCAAAAACCTTCCGAAGCGAAAAGTAATCCCACTTATCGTAGCCCGATTATTTTTAGATGGAATTGCTGCCGCGCGGTTTTTATTTCAATTTAAATTTTTACATTTACTAGCAATATTAAGAGCCCATCTTAGTTATTACTATTATTTCGTTAGAATATTCAAAAAACGTGGGGTTATTAATAAGGATATAAAGTATTTTGAATGTACGTCTATTGTATTGAGTTATTTCTTGGCGCAGAAAAGGTATTTTTATGAAATTGTAAATCAGCGCTCTTCACCGAATAACAAGTGATTTAAGAGAAAATTAACTAAAAACGATGTACATACAGTTGCTTTTTATATAATTTTGTTTTAAAATGTTAAAACGTTAATTAAGTAAAATCATAATCATGAAAAGAATTTTTTTATTAGGTGCCATGAGCGCTGTTTTTCTAACTTCTTGTGTTTCTTCTAAGAAATATGCTGAACTAGAGCAAAAGCATAAGGAAACCCAAGATTTGTTGAATTCCGCAACAGTGAAGTTAAACTCCTGTCTTGCTGAAAAAGAAAACTATAAAGAGCAAATAGACGTGCTTAAGGCAAACAACCAAGAGCTTATTAACAACATGGGGAACTTAACAACCCTAACGTCTAAAGGTGCCGATAACCTTGAAAAATCTTTGGAAAGCTTACGTGAGAAAGATCTTACTATTAGAAAATTGCAGAATGCAGTTACACGTAGAGACTCTGTTAACTTAGCTTTAGTTCAAAGTTTGAAAGGAGTTTTGGGTAACTTAGACGATGAAGATATCAACATCAGTGTAGAAAAAGGTGTTGTTTACGTTAATATTTCTGATAAACTATTATTCTCTAGCGGAAGTACAACTGTTTCTTCAAGAGCTAAAGAAGTATTAGGTAAAGTAGCTACTGTTGTTAAAAACAAGCCAGATTTCGAATTTATGGTTGAAGGTCACACCGATACAGTGCCAATCCGTACTGCAGCCATTAAAGATAACTGGGACTTAAGTGTTCTTAGAGCAACTTCTGTAGTTAGAATCTTACAAGATGAGTTTGGAGTAGCGCCAGCTAGAATGACTGCTGCCGGTAGAGGTCAGTATGTTCCTGTAGCATCTAACGATACTGCTGATGGAAAAGCTAAAAACCGTAGAACTAGAATTGTTATCTTACCTAAGTTGGATCAATTCTACAGCATGATTGAAGAAGGAATGAAAGATCCTAAGATTAACTAAGGATTTAATTTTCTAAAATATATTTTTAAAAGCACCGCAATCGCGGTGCTTTTTCTTTTAATATCCTTTCCAAACGTTCATTGCAGCACTATAACATTTATTTATCAACTTATTCTTCCCCATTTGTTTTATTCCTCACTTTATTTTAAATAATTTTGCAGCGCAATTTTAAAACAATCGGCATGAAGAATACGGCTTTAACAGATACACATATAAAATTAGGCGCTAAAATGGTTCCCTTTGCAGGATATAACATGCCTGTACAATATGAAGGGGTAAATATCGAACATGAGACTGTAAGAAAGCACCTAGGTGTGTTTGACGTTAGCCACATGGGCGAGTTTTTGGTTAGCGGGCCAAATGCATTGACACTTATTCAAAAAGTGAGCAGCAACGATGCCGAAAAACTTTCCATTGGAAAAGCACAATATTCTTGTTTACCGAATGAAGATGGCGGAATTGTAGATGATTTGATTATCTATAAAATAAAAGAAGAACAGTATTTGTTGGTGGTGAATGCTTCCAATATTGAGAAAGATTGGAATTGGATTTCCAAATACAACGAAGCTATTGGCGCAGAGATGCGCAATATCTCAGACGACTATTCCTTATTGGCTATACAAGGCCCAAAAGCGGTGGAAGCTATGCAATCGCTTACCCCTGTTGACCTTTCAGCTATAAAATTTTATCACTTCGAAGTTGCCGAGTTTGCAGGTATCGAGCACGTTATTATTTCAGCAACTGGATATACAGGAAGTGGTGGTTTTGAAATCTATTGTAAAAACAGTGAAGTAGCGCAGGTTTGGGACAAAGTTCTTGAAGCTGGGAAGGATTTCGGTATCAAACCGATTGGTTTAGCTGCACGTGACACATTACGTTTGGAAATGGGTTATTGCCTTTACGGAAATGATATTGACGACTCTACCTCTCCTATTGAAGCCGGACTTGGATGGATTACAAAATTCACGAAGGATTTTGTGAATTCCGAAGCTTTAAAAAAGCAAAAAGAAGAAGGCGTTTCTAAAAAGCTTGTTGGTTTTGAAATTACTGAAAAAGGAATTCCAAGACATGGATATGAAATTTTGAATACGGAAGACGAAGTAATTGGAAATGTGACCAGTGGAACCATGTCCCCTTCTTTAGGAAAAGGTATTGGATTAGGTTATGTTTCAACTGAAAATGCAACCGTAGGAACAACTATTTATCTTCAGATTAGAAAGAAAAAGGTAGCAGCTAAAGTTGTTAAACTTCCATTTTACCAAAATAAATAGAGAGCCTACGAGTTCTCTTAAAAAAGAGAGTTATTGAAGAGGATTTTGATACTGGGGGCAAGCGGATTTATCGGCGGGACGCTCTACAAAGAACTTTGCACGTATTTCGACACGTATGGCACTTACCATACAGGAAAAATATACTCCAATAACAAGCACTTTTTTCATTTTGATATGGAGAATGATGATTTGTTTGATGTGCTTACCAAAGTTCGTCCAAATGTAATTATTTCAGCTCTTAGAGGAAATTTTGAAGCACAAATAGACACGCATTTGGATTTGGTAGATTACTGTAGGGCCAGCAACAGTAAGCTTATTTTTCTGTCTTCTGCCAATGTTTTTGATGCGTTTAGCAATTATCCTTCATACGAGTACGACAAAACACTTTCTATAAGTACGTATGGTAAATTCCAGATAAAAATAGAAACCGCGGTGATGACATTGCCTGAAAAAAATTATGTTATTGCCCGGGTTCCAATGGTTTTTGGAAGTGCTTCCCCCCGACTGAAAGAATTAAAATATTTCTTGGATAAAAACGACGCTTACGAAGTGTTTCCGGACTTGGTAATGAATGTCACTAATGCCGATAAACTTTCACAGCAAATCCATTATATTATCAATAGGAATCGAAAGGGGGTTTATCATTTAGGCAGTTCAGACCTTATTCACCACGATGAATTTATAAAAGAAATGATAGAAACGCTTGGGTACCAAAAGCCATTGCTTAAAAACGTATACACCTCTAATTTCGATCGGTTTTTAGCGGTACTTCCAAAAGACAATAAACTACCAAAGCATTTAATCTTCAGTCACTTTGACGTTATAAACGAATTAAAGAATAAATAGTTATTTGGAAGTGAAAAGTGTGGGTGTTGGGTAAAAAAGTACAAATTTAAAAGTGTAAAGTAAAAAGTTGGCTTTTGGTTGGTTAGACCTTATAATTGTTAGGTTTCTTAGTGGCAAAGGTTCAGAAGAGCAAAGTCACAGAAATTTTAGTTGGCAGCCTTTTATTGCCTACTTACTGAACACTCACCATTGGGTACTATTATGACGCTATTTTATTTTCGGACTTCCAGCTTCTGTCTTCCGTCTTCAGGCTTCCGACTCCAGAAACTACTTTTTCTTCTCTGGCATAGGACCACGAAGATGAATTATTAGTCCGTTTAAGAAGTTACGCAGTATTTGATCTCCACATTCCATATATTTAGGATGATCTTCATTTCTGAAGAACGCCCCTAATTCACTTTTACTAATTCTGAAATCAACCAATTGAAGGATTTCAACGATTTGATCATCCCTTAATTTGTGAGCTACGCGTAGCTTTTTAAAAATATCG
The DNA here is from genome assembly GCF_023721415.1 of Galbibacter mesophilus. Taxonomy (GTDB): domain Bacteria; phylum Bacteroidota; class Bacteroidia; order Flavobacteriales; family Flavobacteriaceae; genus Galbibacter; species Galbibacter mesophilus. The sequence goes on from NZ_JAMQVC010000002.1 coordinate 853,982, forward strand.
TTATTTGATAATGCCATGCCGCAAAGATAAATAAAAGATGAACAATTACCGATAATCCTTCTTTAATTATGGAGCTGGAAGGTTTCGGGAATGTTGAATTTGAATTGTTAGGTCGTGGAGTTGTTAGGGTGCAAAGTTTTCTCGTTATTCGTTGTTAGTTGTTCGGGTAGAACTAGAAACTTTTCAATCTTCTAGGGTCATATCGACCATCGGGAGATATCACATCCAGTTATTCAAAAGTATAATGTGATTTCTCTGTCTTCCCTTCGGTCAGCTTCGAAATGACTTGAAAAACTCTTTATACTTCCAGCATTCGTCATAGAACCCCGGTCTTCCGACTCCCATCTATTTGAGTTATTTAATGAAGTTTTTAGCATAAATGACCATCTTTTTAGGTTAAATGATGAAGTTTTTAGGTGTTACACTCAAACGTTTAGATAGCATAGCTAAAGTTTTAGGTTATTTTTTAAAACTTTTAGGTGTCATACCTAAACTTTTAGATGTTTTACCTAAATTTTTAGGCTTACCACCTAAAGTTTTAGCCTCGAGACCTAAAATTTTAGGGTCAGGACCTAAAACTTTGGCTTAAAGACCTAAAAATTAGTCGATTCAGCCTAAAAACTCTGTTTTAAAGACTAATCGGAATGTAATTTCATCTAAAAAGTTGGATTATGATCCAAAATGAAAGGTTTTTGAGCGGTTAAGTCACAGAAAAGCAAATATTTATCGTAGCAATGTTCTTCGTTGTTCGATATTCGTTGGTCGATGAAAAACTAGCAATAAGCTATACGCCATATGCATTAAGCGGGGTCCGCAAACTTTCCAAGCGTAGAGCTTAAGGCTTAGGGCAACTTTCGTGATTCGTTGTTCGGGTAGAACTAGAAACTTTAAACCAGAAACTCTTCAAACCTCTAACATCTAACCTCCAGCTTCTATTTTTGACATTGTTTAGTCGTTCAGTTGCAAAGTTGTTGGCAATGTGAATAGAACTGGAAATGTCAAACCAAAAACTCTTCAAACTAAAAATGGGGAATTTTCCCTTATGCTGTTATTTCAACGTGAATTATGTACCGTTCACACAAAAAATAAAATAGTGTAGAAGCTTTTTTACAATCTTTGTTTCACAATCATAACCACACCAAATGCTTAATAATAAAAACATTACGGTTACAGGGGGCGCCGGATTCATAGGGTCGAACCTATGCGAGGCTTTGCTGAGACTGGGTAATTATGTAACCTGTCTAGACAATTTTTCAACAGGCCATAAAGAAAACATTGAAATCCTACTCAAATCCCCAAAGTTTAAATTAATAGAAGGTGACATACGTGACTTAGAAACTTGTCAAAAAGCCTGTGAAAATCAAGATTATGTTTTGCATCAAGCGGCCTTGGGTTCTGTTCCGAGATCCATTAACGACCCGATAACCACTAATTCGGTTAATATTGATGGTTTTCTTAATATGCTTTGTGCGGCTAGGGATCAAAAAGTGAAACGTTTTGTATATGCCGCCAGTTCTTCAACCTATGGAGATTCAAAAGAACTCCCAAAGCGGGAAGATAACATTGGTAAACCGCTTTCTCCCTATGCTGTTACTAAATATGTAAACGAACTTTATGCAGATGTTTTTCATAAAGTATATGGTATGGATACCATCGGGTTGCGCTATTTTAATGTCTTCGGAAGAAAACAAGATCCCAATGGAGCGTATGCAGCGGTCATTCCGAAGTTTGTAATGGAATTTATGAAGCATAGCTCCCCTACCATCAACGGTGATGGATCATACTCGAGGGATTTCACCTATATCGACAATATTGTTCAAATAAACATATTAGCGCTTACGGTAAAAAACCAAGCCGCACTTAACCAAATTTACAATGCAGCCTGTGGAGAACGCACCAATCTTTTGGAGCTGGCTAGTCTTTTAAAAAAGAATCTCATTCAGTTTGATTCAAAAATTGAAGAGATTTCAGTAAGCCATGGGGCATGCCGAACAGGTGATATTCCTCACTCTTTAGCCGCTATTGATAAAGCAAAAGAATTATTGAATTACGAACCAGAATACAATGTTACCAAGGGTTTAAAAGAAGCTGTTGAGTGGTATTGGTATAACTTGAAATATATGTAAAAGCATCCATCAGAAATAGGTCCATTGATTAATAGCAGAATCAAAAGTATAACTGTCTAAAAAAACAAAAATGATAGACAAAAAAATTGCAGTTATCGGACTAGGATATGTAGGACTCCCCCTCGCTTCTATTTTCGCCACCAAATATTCAGTGGTTGGGTTTGATATAAATAAAAATAGAGTAACTGAACTCTCCGAAGGTATGGACAGTACCTTAGAGGTGTGCCCTACTGAATTAAAACAACGCATTAAAAAAACACCATCCCAAGAGAATGGGCTATTCTGTTCCCATGACGTAAAATATATCGCTGATTGTAATTATTACATTATTACGGTCCCCACGCCTGTTGATAAAAATCACCGGCCTAACTTAAAACCGCTGTGTGAAGCAAGTAAAACCGTAGGAAAGGTTTTGAAAAAAGGCGATGTGGTAATTTATGAATCAACCGTTTACCCCGGAGCTACTGAAGAAGAGTGCGCTCCCGTACTGGAAAAGATAAGCGGATTTAAATGCAACGAGGATTTTTTCTTGGGCTATTCCCCAGAACGTATTAATCCCGGCGATAAAGAACATACCGTTGAAAAAATACTGAAAGTCACCGCTGGGTCTACTCCTGAAATTGCAGAGGAAATAGACCAATTGTACAAATCGGTGATAAAAGCGGGAACGCATTTGGCGCCGAGCATAAAGGTTGCAGAAGCTGCGAAGGTGATTGAAAATTCGCAAAGAGACATCAATATTGCTTTTGTAAATGAATTGGCCATGATATTTAATCTGCTGAATATCGACACACAAGCGGTTCTGAAAGCGGCAGGTACCAAATGGAATTTCCTTCCTTTTAAACCCGGACTTGTAGGCGGCCACTGCATAGGTGTAGATCCGTATTATTTGGCACAAAAAGCACAGGAAGTCGGTTATCACCCTGAAATTATTTTGGCAGGAAGGCGCATCAATGACAGTATGGGAAATTACGTTGCCAGCGAAGTGATAAAACTTATGCTTAAGAATGATGCCAAAGTAAAAGGCGGCGACGTATTGGTATTGGGAATAACTTTTAAAGAAAACTGCCCAGACGTAAGAAATACAAAAGTAGTGGATGTTATAAACAATCTAGCCTCCTACCAAATAAATGTTACCACCTACGACCCATGGGCAAAACCGGAAGAGGTAGCCAAAGAATATGGTTTTACTACCTTTAAAACCTTACCAGACCGAAAATTCGATGCCGTTGTTTTGGCCGTATCACATCGCGAATTTGCATCAATAAACCTTAATTCCCTTTTGAAGAAAAATGGTGTAATCTATGATGTTAAGGGAACTTTAGAACCATCATTGTGTTATAAAAGATTATAAAACCAATACCTGTGAATCAGTTAAAAAAAGGAGCCATATTAAACTATGTTACCATTTTCCTTACCAATGCGGTGGGACTGTTGTTAACACCGTTTATTATAAGACATTTGGGTGATGCGGAATACGGACTTTACACGCTCATTGGTGCTTTTGTGGGTTACATTTCGGTGCTGGATTTCGGGTTAAACAATACCATTGTACGCTTTGTAGCAAAATACAGAGCCGAAAAGAACCGATTAAAAGAAGAAAACTTTTTAGGCACCACCATGCTTATTTACGCATTTATTTCATTTTTGATTGTTGTAATTGGTGGGATTTGCTACTTGAACTTAGAAAGTATTTTTTCTGAATCGCTTTCGTTGGAACAATTGGACAAAGCCAAAATAATGTTCCTAATTTTAATATTCAATCTCGCCATCACCCTCCCCGGTGGAGCATTTACAGGAATCTGTTCAGGTTACGAAGCATTTGTTTTCCCAAAAGCGGTTAATATCATAAGGTATGTTATTCGGTCTATTACCATTGTTGCAGTCCTACTTTTCGGTGGAGATGCCATCGCTATGGTAATTGTTGATACGGCAATGAACTTATTGGTTATCGGTATACAAGCATTCTATGTGTTCAAAAAATTAAAAGTACGTTTCAGGATTCACCAATTCGAACTTCCTATCATAAAAGAAATTTTAGGCTATTCCATTTGGATTTTCGTATTTGCTATCGTCGGTCAATTTCAATGGCGTTCTGGACAGTTAGTATTGGGAATGGTTACCAACACCACTACGGTGGCTATTTTTGCTGTTGGCGTTATGCTGGGGACGTACTACGGAGCTTTTTCAACAGCTATTTCCAGTGTTTTTCTCCCACGAGCCACACAAATGACTGTTGCCAAGGCCTCTTCAGAAGAACTTACTTCTATGATGGTGAAAATTGGAAGACTTTCTTTAATGGTTCTCTTATTTATTTTGGGCGCTTTTATTTTATACGGAAAACAATTTGTGTTTTTATGGGTGGGGCCGTCGTATCAAGAGTCTTATAACATAGCGCTGCTCATTATGCTTGCGTATACCTTACCACTCGTGCAGGCGTTTGCAAATTCTATTTTGGAAGCACGCCATAAAATGGCTTTTAAAGCACTCGTTTACCTATTATTTACTTTAATGGGAACAGGTGTAGGATATCTTTTAGCGCACACGCATGGCGCAACAGGTATGATTCTAGGTTCTATTTTAGGGTGGATTGTAGGACAAATTATTATGAACTACTATTATTACACCATTATTGAACTCAACATTTTTCGGTTTTTTAAAGAACTGTTTTACAAAATATTACCTTTTTTCCTCCTGATGTTAATCCTAGGATATGCTATTAACTATTTACCCGGAAAAGGGTGGCTCAATTTTATTGGTAAAGCGGCCCTCTATTCAGCAATTTATGTGCTATTGGCGTATCAAATAGGAATGGTTCCTTCTGAAAAAAAATTATTTCAAAAAGCAATTCCTTTTTTAAAATGAAGAACATATTTAAAATAACTGGATTGAATTATGATAACGACGGAAAAACCATTCGGTACGGATATTCCTATTCCGCTTCCGTAGGGAAATATTTTCATTCTAAAAATATATTTTACGCTACTTATGAAATAGACGTCCGCCAAGTTCCTGAAAGCATAGCCATTATTCCGCTTTTAGCAAATATTGCTCCCATTGCTTGGTTTGCAGGTTTTGAAATAGAAGTCGATGAAATAGATTCCGATTTTTACCACAGTCTGGAATTGATAAAAAAGGAATTTGCTAAAACATATCCTGATATAAATAATAACCCTTCTATTTACGCAAATAAGATTGTAGTCAACCAAAAAACAGGACAGAGAAAAGCGCTACTTTTTAGCGGTGGCGTTGATGCCTACGCCTCATATTTTAGACATGAGAAAGATAATCCGTCGCTTATAACCATTCATGGGGCGGATATTCCCATTAAGGACCATGAGCAGTGGAATAACGCCAAGCGTTTAACCAACAACGAAACTATTTTAAAAGATAATACCAAACACTACATCACCACCAATGTTAGGGATTTCTACACCTATCAGGTTTCCATGCTTTTAAAAGATTTAGCATGGTGGGGACGCATACAGCACGGACTTTCGTTAACGGGTGTAACTGCTCCCCTAGCCTATATTTTCGGCTACGAAACACTTTATATAGCTTCTACGCACACCAAAAAAATTCAAATTCCATGGGGTTCTTCGCCTTTTACAGACAATTTAATTTCATGGAGCGGACTACAAGTGGTGCATGACGCCTATGAATTGGAGCGTTTGGATAAAATTGAATTGATTATTTCCCAACTTCAGCAAAATCATAAAAAAGCGATTCTGCGGGTGTGCTATTCTGAATTGAACAACGGAGACAATTGCAGTAAATGTGAGAAATGTTTGCGGACCATGTTTGCCATTATTTTATTTAATGGGAACCCAAATGATTACGGTTTTAAGGCAGATTCAACGATTTACGAATCCATTTTAAAGATTATCTCAAAAGACTTTACCACCAAAGGGATTTACCATCATTGGCAACAACTCATAAGCCAAATAGATTTGAGTAAACCGTTTTATGTTTTTGAAGATGTTGAAAAGGAAAAACAATACCTCAAACAGATACAGAATACTTCCCTATCATCGGCTATTCAAGAAAAAAGAGAACTATCAAAATTAGAAAAACTAAAATTTCTACTGAGAAATAAGTTTGCCCCCCAGTATAGATTATACCTGAATTTAAGACAACAAGGATTATAAAATGGAACACAAAATTACATTGAAAGTAGAATTATCAATCAACCTTAAACAATGCATTTAAATTGTTTGTAAAAATTTAGAAAATGAAATACGCACTTTTAACATATGCTGAAAACAATAAATTTTTCAATGTGGGCGACAACATCCAAAGTTTGGCGGCCAAACAATTTTTACCGAAAGTAGATTTTTACCTCAACAGGGAAAAATTGGGGGAATACCAAGGAGAAAAAGCCAAATTGATAATGAACGGATGGTTTACGCACAATGTTCATGATTGGGTACCTTCTGAAAACATTAATCCCGTTTTTGTTTCATTTCATATGAATAATACAGCGGCTCCCTACATGCTAAGTGAGAAAGGGATTGCATACCTGAAAAAGCACGAACCGATTGGTTGTAGGGATCAGTTTACGGCAGATATTTTAAATGATAAAGGAATCGAGGCTTATTTTACAGGCTGTTTAACACTCACGCTAGATTCTTACAAAGTAGATGACTCCAAACGGACAGATGCCGTTTACATCGTTGACCCGCTTTACAGCTACCCAAGACCCGAAAAAGTCTTTTACAATACAAAAGCGACTGTAAAAAACGTCCTTAACGGAAAAGCTTTTCAATTAAATAAAAAGCAAAAACACCTTGAAAAATTTGTTGATAATGAGCTATTGGAAAGCGCTATTTATATAAATCAGGAGCCGCCGGCAAATACTTACACGGATGCTGAAAAATTTGCGATGGCGGAAGATTTATTACAGAAATATGCAACCGCAAAACTGGTGATTACGTCTAGAATTCACTGTGCCCTACCCTGCTTAGCACTTGGAACTCCCGTAATTTTTGTGAACGGTTTTGACAAGTTTGTAGATTCCTGCCGTTTTGATGGTATCATTAATCTCTTCAATCGTATTGATGTTAACAGCAAAACGGGAGAATTCACCGCTAACTTTCCGCTTGACGGAAAAATCGGTAAAAACCTTACCATTAAAAATCTTGAAAAACATCACGAACTCTCCAACCGTTTAAAAGAATTAGTGAATGCAAATCTATTTGAAACTGCAGTATGATGCGTTTAGTGTACATAACCAACCAAATTTGTGGCCCTGGCGGACTCGAACGTGTCCTGTCCGTTAAAACCGCTTATTTGATAAACACCTACGGTTACGAGATTCATATAATTACATTAAATCAGAAAACAAAAACAACTTTTTACGATTTTCATCCTGAAATAAAATACCACAATATAGAAGCGAAAGGAAATTCTTTGCAGTATGCAAAAAGCTATATCAGCGGGTTACGCGAATATGTTAAAGCCATTAAACCATCCTTTATTTCGGTTTGTGATGACGGATTAAAAGGATTTTTTGTGCCCATTTTCCTAAAAAAACCGTGCCCGATGATTTATGAAAGACATGTCTCCAAAAACATTGAAAATAAGTCTCAAAGCAAATCATTTCTTAAAAAGCTTCAATTGAATGCCAAATTTAGAATGATGAATTTTGGAGCACGATTTTACGATTCGTTTGTTGTTTTAACCGACGGGAACAAAAAAGAATGGCCCACGAAAAATATGGTTGTAATTCCTAATCCGCTTCCTTTTTATCCCGAAACTGCTTCCGAAGTAACTTCAAAAAAAATTATTTCCGTAGGAAAATTGGCACCGCAAAAAGGTTACGACTTACTGATTGAAGCTTGGGCGAAAATAGCTCCGATGTTCCCCGAATGGAAGGTTTCCATTTTTGGCAAGGGAAATGAAGAGACCAAATTAAAAACACTCATTAAAGAGTATTCATTGGAAAATTCGTTTTCTATTTATCCTCCAACTCAAGAAATTCAAGAAAAATACTTAGGAGCTTCACTCTACGTAATGTCTTCTCGATTCGAGGGCTTCGGAATGGTACTGATAGAAGCTATGGCCTGCGGACTACCCTGTGTTTCATTTGATTGTCCGTTTGGTCCCTCTGATATTATTTCACATAATGACGACGGACTTATAGCCAAAAACGGAAATGTTGATGATTTGGCTGAAAAAATGACCTTTTTAATTGAAAACAGCGAACAAAGAAAAAAAATGGGAACAAAAGCCAAGGAAAATGTACGAAAATACCTTCCTGAAAATATTGTTAGGCAATGGCATGAATTATTTAATTCGCTTACTAAAGAAGCCAATTTACAACGAGTCAATTTCTCCAATTTAGAAAAAGCAAACAACAACCAATGAAACGTATTTTACTTATAGTGCCTTATGGAAGTGTTGGTGGAATGGAACGCTTGGCATTCTCTTTTTACACTTTTCTAAAAGCTAAAGGTCATTACGTAAAGGCATTGAAGTTAATGAAATTGGACAACGATATTATTCATTTTGGTGGGGACGAACTATTTCTTTCTAAAAAGGATTTTCATGAAATGACGAAATCTCAACGCGCTTCTTTTTATATTAATAGTATATTTAAGCTTCGTAGTTTAATTAAAAAACATAAAATAACCCATTCCATTTCTTTTGGTGCTCTTCCCAATATTTTTAGTTCGCTAACATTTACAAAAGATTGTAAAATTGCTAGTATTCATGCTCTGAAAAGCGTTGAACTTAGCAACCCATCTACATTGAGTAAACTTACCAAACTCGCCTATACCTCCAGTTATAAAAATTTGGACAAAGTGGTTTGCATCAGCAATGCTATTAAAAAAGACTTAATTGAAAACTGCAATTTTAAATTTGAAGACAAACTGGAAGTTATTTACAATCCTCATAATTTTATTGAAATTGAAACCAAGGCAGAACTTCCAATTACCTCAGTTGATGAGTTAGCCCTGTTTAACTCCCCTACTATTTTATTCGTAGGCCGACTTTCTGCCCAGAAATCTCCTTGGCACATTATAAATGCTTTCAACTTTGTTGTAAAAGAAAATCCTGAAACTAAATTAATTTTTATTGGCGATGGCGATATGCGCATTCAGGAATATCTAGAAAAATTAATAAAAGATTACGGATTGGAACAAAATATTTTCTTTCTGGGCAGAAAGAGCAATCCGTACCAATACCTGAGCAAAGCAGACGTGTTAATATTGGCGTCCCACTACGAAGGAACCCCAAACGTAATTGTTGAAGCTATTTGTTTGGAAACTCCAGTGGTGTCTTCCTGTTGCACCGATGGAATCATTGAGCTGATGAGTTTAAAAAACATAAATGCGCCTACCAAAAGTTTTACAGAGGTTGAAGGAGGTATCATCACACCAAACCTTTTTAGAGGAAAATTGGGAATTCCTACTACCAACGATGCACAATATGAAGAAAAAATATTAGCCAATGCTTTGTTACATGCTTTAAAATCTGATAACATAAAAGAACGTATACGAAAAAACAAAAGCAGATTATTAGAGAAATTTGATATTGAGAAAGTCGTAGATAGTTATTTAAAGGAAGTATAGTATGAGACGCATTTTAATCAATCTATTTAAGATAACTTTATTGCCACATTTGGTTTTATATACTTTCAGTAAAGAAAAGAAACTAATTCAGCAAGATATCGAAAGGTGGAATCGTGCAAAAGGAAATACAGGTAGTTTTGCTACCATGCTTCTTCATTATTTGGCAGTTTCTAAAGATTTTAGAAATATTTTTTACTTCAGAAACCGTAGCTTTTTAGTTCATTTTTTAAATCTTTACTGCCCAAAAGAAAAATACTTCACCATTGAAGTAAACACGAAAATAAAAGGAGGATTTTTAACGGGTCACCCCTACGGCACTATTATTAATGCGAAGGAGATTGGTGAGAATTTTTACATTAATCACTTGGTAACAATAGGTGAAAAAAACGGTAAAAAACCATTAATTGGAAATAATGTTTCCATTTACACCGGCGCTATTGTTATTGGGGATATTAAAATTGGAGACAATTGTATAGTGGGTGCGGGAAGCGTAGTTACAAAAGACGTTCCGGCAAATAGTACGGTGGTTGGAAATCCAGCTAAAGTAATCAAAAAATCCACCCCATAAAGGAGTGGATTTTAAGTAATTCTCTTCGCTATTTATTCGAAAAATCTATTCTTCTACATTGATTCCTCTTGAATTATGTACCCGTGTTGTTTGATTAGACGCAAATGTATTATCACGTACTAAAACTTCATTATTAGCTGCAGAGGCATCTAAGTTTACGTTTACAAAATTCATCCCGTAACTATCAGTATCAAAGTCGTTTTCGTAAATTGTCACATTATCCGCGGAAGCGATGTGAACAAAAATACCATGACTACCAGATACATTACTGGTAAATGTGTTATTGTAAATTTCGGCTTCTTCCACCTCATCTGGGATTAAAATACCGTTTCTAGTATTTACAAGGTTATTATCGAATACCTTCACTTGCTTGTTGTACAACGTAATTCCAGTTCCATACCCTTCAATCGTATTACCGGAAATTTCATTGTTATAAGTCGTTTCTGTTCCTGGCTTTCCGGCGGTAATACCGTTTTCGCTCATATCCCCATTTCCAATGATTCTGTTATTAATAATTTTAACTCCGGTAGCAAGCGTAAAACCAATACCATTTTCGACTGTGTTATTTTCAAGAGTAACATCATCGCCAATGGCTACCAAGAAACCTCCAGCTGCGCTGCCCTTTTCAGTATTGTTTCTTATAATAATATCGGTAGCTTTTTCATAAAAAATCAATTCTCCGTCATCTCCCCTAGTTCTGTAAGCTTCCACATCAATTCCAAACTTAGGTGCAGTACCCTCAGAGTTTGGAGTATCGATTCCAGCATTCAAAAAGGTACAGTTTTCAACAATTATAGTATTTCCATCGGTAATGGAAAGGTTATTTCTTCGGTTAGCATCGAAAGTACAATTGCTCACTACAATGTTTTGTGAAGGAATATAATTCGGTTGAAAGTTGTGGTTTAAACTATGTATTTTCATTCCGTCTCCAGACCCCATGCTCATGACAACATCTTTAATTTCAACATCCTGTGCGCCGTGCAATTCCAAAAGATGTCCCCATTCATGTGTTCCGCCAGAGCTATAATCGTGCTCGTCCCTATCACCATGCAAGTTTCCTCCAGTAATAGTAACATTAGAATCGTCTCGAATCGCCAGAAGAGCATATTTCTTTTTGTCATTTGGAAACACTCGTAAATGGGTATTGCTAGACATTTTTAGATTGAAATCAGAAGGGACATTGACCGCTTCTTTTGATGGATAATAATTCTGATTCGTAGTAGTACTGGTTACCTTGGAAACTTCGAAATAGGCATCAAATTCATCAATTTCGAAAGTAGTTCCTCCCAATCGCTTAATCTCGTAAATCAATCCTTCCAATTTTTGATTATTATCCAAGGCAACTTCCGAAGAAGTTTCCCCTTGAACAATATCCCAACGTTCGGGATCAAAGAAAAAAGTAGGTTCTTTAAGTTGTGCATCTCCAGTAATAGTCAATTGATAATTCAATAATTTACCATCTATTACACCTCCTGAAAAATCTAGGGTTCCGTTTATGATTTCTCCTCCTTTAAATTCAAAATTTACATTGGAAGGCAATACAACAGTTTTTCCTTCCAAATCAAGCTTACAATCAATCTCAACGGTGGAGTTAGCGGATACATTATCTAATGTAAAATCGCAGGGAGTGGATATAATTTCACCATTTCCATCTGGAGTATCGGTATTGTCGGTGAGTGCATCGTTTAATAAGTCCTCATTATTACAAGAGAATAAAAATAGGAAACTTAAAAGCACTATCATAGGTTTAAGGCTTCGGTACATAAGTAAGTTATTAGTTTTAAGGCTCTTACAATTAAAATCAAAAATCTTCATGTTGCTACTAATTACGTTTAATGGTTTATTTCTTCGATGAAATACACTATACTTACGTGAGGCTCAATAGGTTTGGATTACACAATTTAAATTTTAACGAAATTATTTCAACATGGTCGATAACTGCTCCCCATCTGCCATGATGAAACTATCTTTGAGTTAACTAGAATTCTGATTTTCAGAAAGATTACAAACCAATTAATTCAATTAGTGATTAAACCAAAAACTGATTGAATATAAAAAAACCAACCAACACTAGATTGCACCAATGGAACCAGCTATTTTCTATCCAATTTTTATCAATACGTGCCTTTTAATAATGGTATTTATGGTGCTTCATGCGTTGATATTGGATATCAATAGCAATAAGAATATAGTGTTTATAAATATTAGTGGTTATTTTCTTCTACTATTCTCTATTCTATTTATTGGTTTGAGGCCCGTTAGCGGAAAGTATTTTGGAGATATGATTACATATGCCAGGTATTTTGATTATTACCAAAGTGGCGGAGCAATTGCAATGGATAAAGACTGGGTTTTTCATTATTTTATGATGCTTAACGCTCAAGTTTTTCCTAAAGCCATTTTCTTTACAGTTTGCGCATTTCTTTACATTTTTCCAATGTACCGATTTTCAAAATCCATCTCAAAAAAATATTGGTTTTATTGTTTTTACCTTTTATTAGTTTCTTTTTCATTTTGGAGTTATGGCACCAACGGTATTAGAAATGGCGTGGCTACCTCCTTATTCCTTTTGGCACTGTCTTATCGCTCCAATATTTTAACGATGTACATCATCTTTTGTTTGGCATATTTAACCCACCAAACCATGTTGTTGCCCATCGTTGCTTTCAGCCTTACTTATTTTGTTAAAAAACCAAAATTGTATATCGCTGGTTGGTTAATAGCCATTCCGCTATCATTAGCTTTGGGCAGTTTTTGGGAAAATCTGTTTGCCAGTTTGGGTTTTGCGGATGAACGGCTCAGCGGATATCTAACCGGGGAAGCGGACCCAAATTCGTTTAAAAGCACTGGTTTTCGATGGGATTTTTTAATTTACAGTGCTTCAGCAGTGTTTACCGGTTGGTATTTCATTTTTAAAAAGAAATTCAAAGACCCTTTTTACCTGCAGTTGTTCCATACCTATTTAATGGCTAATGCTTTTTGGATTTTAGTTATACGCGCTAATTTTTCCAATCGGTTTGCTTATTTATCGTGGTTTTTAATTGGGATAGTAATTATTTATCCTTTTCTGAAACAAACCTTTTTTAAGTTTCAGCACCTCACTATAGGCAAAGTCGCCCTGGCATACTTTGGATTTACCTTTTTTATGTTTTATGTCTATTACTCCTGAAAAAATTCAATTATGAAATGCCCATTAAAAAATATAAACACCAACGCTATTACTAATTGGGCATTCCACCTGCTTACCAACAAGGTAGGCTTGACCATTATAAACAAATGAATATGAAGCAAATGAAAAAGATAACCGTTTTCACACCAACTTATAATCGCGCATATTGTTTAAACAAATGCTATGAAAGTTTGCTGAAACAAACCAACAAGGATTTTGTGTGGCTGCTTATAGATGATGGCTCCAGCGATAATACCAAAGAATTGGTTGCCCAATGGCAAAAGGAAAACAAGATTTCCATACAATACCATTTTCAAGAAAACCAAGGTATGCATGGCGCGCACAATACAGCCTATTCTTTAATTGAAACCGAATTGAATGTTTGTATCGACTCTGATGATTACATGCCTGAAGATGCCATTGAAAATATTTTGAACTATTGGAATTCAATTGACAATAAAAATGAGCTTGCCGGTATTATAGGTCTCGATGCTTATGAGAACAACACAATTATTGGCACAAAATTTCCTGATAATATTACCAATGCTACTTTGGAGGATTTATATTTTAAATACCACTGCAAAGGAGACAAAAAACTAGTGTATCGAACGGAAATCATTAAAAAATTTCAACAGTACCCTATTTATAAAGGAGAACGATTTGTTCCTTTAGGCACATTGTATTTGCTTGTGGATAAAAAATACAAACTGGCTTGCCTCAATGAAGTTTTATGCATTGTGGAATATATGGAAGACGGCTCGTCTAGAAATATTGTCAAACAATATTTTAGACATCCAAAAGGATTTCAGTATGCGAGAATGCTAAATATGAAATATTCCAATTACCTAAAAGTACGGTTTAAAAATGCCGTGCACTATGTGTCGCATAGCTTACAACTTAAAGACAGCTCTTTCTTAACAAAAACACCAAACAAAATGCTTACCATAGCGGCTATTCCTTTTGGCTGCCTACTTTACGGATATGTATTTTACTTTAACCGAATAAAGAAATGAAATTATTACAAATAATAAATTCGTTATCACCGGGCGGAGCGGAAAAATTGGTGGTTGAAACCGCTTTGCAATACAGCAAACAAAACTTTGATGTAAGCATTTTGGTTTTAACAGCACCTGAATCTCCTCTTCTGGAAAAAATTAAATCATATTCAGAAATAAATTTTATCAATCTGAATTGCAAGAACGTTTACAATCCGCTTAACAGCATAAAAATAAAAAAACACCTAAAGAATTACGACCTCATCCACGTACATCTATTTCCTTGCTTATATTGGGTTGCTTTGGCCTCCATCATCAGAAATTCTAAAGTTCCCATGATATTTACGGAACACAATTCTTTCAATAAACGCAGAAAAAATGCAATTTTAAAACAAGCAGATAAGTTTTTCTATCGGTATTACGATACCGTTGTGACCATATCCAATTCGGTTCATCAAAATCTAGAAAAACATTTAGGGGAAGGTTATCACCTTCAAAAAATTTACAACGGCATTCATACCCAAACTTTTTTTAATGCCAAGCCTTACGAAAGGGAGGAATTAGGTCTTGTAAAATCTGATCGTATTCTTATTCAAGTAGCCAGTTTTACCCCTCAAAAGGATCAGGCCACACTTGTAAAATCGCTTTTGAATTTACCAGACCGTGTTAAATTACTACTTGTAGGAAAAGGTCCCGAATTAGTAACGATGAAAAATTTGGTTTCAAGTCTTAATCTACAGCTCAGAGTCCAGTTTCTGGGTGTCCGCAATGACGTTCCAAGATTATTGAAAACTGCAGATATCGTAGTTCTATCAACCCATTATGAAGGTTTATCGCTTTCTTGTATTGAAGCTATGGCTTGCGGAAAACCTTTTGTGGCAAGTGATGTGTCCGGTGTTACCGAAGTTGTTGAAAATGCTGGAATATTAGTAGAAGAAAACAATCCATTAGAATTGAGTAATTCCATCTGTAGATTAATGGAAGACAGTAACTATTCAGAAAAAATCACGCAAAACTGCCTTAAGAAAGTGCAACAATTCACTATTGATAAAATGGTTGAGAATTACATTAATCTATATAATGAAGTCTTCCAAAAAAGTCAAAAGCAACTCGTAGCCCAGGCCTCACAATCATAGTGCTCCAACCTTTTCAAAAACAATTGAAATGAAAACCATTATTCGCGTTACCACTGTTCCACAATCATTTTCCGGATTATTAAAAGGACAACTGAAATTTATGAGCAATCATTATCGCATGGTAGCCATTTCCAGTGAAGGTAGCGGAAATAAAAGTCTAAAAGAAATAGCAAAACAGGAAGATGCCGATTATCACATTGTAAAAATGACTCGGAAAATCACTCCTTGGTCCGATCTCCAAGCCGTATATAAACTTTATCAAATTTTTAAAAAAGAAAAACCTTTTGTAGTTCATACGCATACCCCAAAAGCTGGAACCTTGGGTATGCTTGCCGCGAAACTCGCTGGTGTAAAAAACAGATTGCACACGGTGGCAGGTTTGCCGCTTGTGGAAGCAGAAGGTTCTAAAAGACAACTATTAAATTCCGTGGAGAGATTTACCTACCATTGCGCTACTAAGGTATATCCCAATTCTTACGGTTTATCAGAGATAATTCTCAAGAACAAATTTACCAATCCAGCCAAACTAAGCATTATCGCAAATGGAAGTTCCAACGGAATTAATCTAGAATACTTTAATCGAAAAGAAATACTTGAACAAGATATCCTCCATTTAAAAAAGCAATTAAATATTACCGAAACCGATTATGTTTTTATTTTTGTAGGGCGTTTGGTAGGCGATAAAGGCATCAACGAGTTGATTAAAGCGTTTAGTGATTTCAGCAAAAAATATGATTCCGCAAAACTACTTTTAGTGGGTTCTTATGAAGAAAATTTGGATCCGCTGTTACCAGAAACAGTTGAAGTTTTGGAAAATCACCCTAAAATTATTCCTGTTGGTTGGCAAAAAGACGTTCGCCCTTATTTTCGTTTAGCGAAGGCCCTTGTTTTCCCGAGCTATCGGGAAGGTTTCCCCAATGTAGTTATGCAGGCGTGTGCTTTTCATCTCCCAAGTATTGTTAGCAACATTAATGGCTGCAACGAAATTATTAAAGATGATTTTAACGGATTCATAATTCCTGTAAAAGATGAAAAAGCTATTTATAATGCTATGGAAAAAATGATGTCCCTTTCAGAAGAAAAACACAAAGAAATGTCTTTGAATGCCTATCAAGCAATTGCTGAAAAATACGATCAGAAATTAGTTTGGCAGGAATTATTGAAGGAATATCAAAAACTGGATTAATTTTTTGTCTTCTAGTTTTACGATAACTAGTCTTCCGACTTTAAAGCATACAAATCACCTTCAGACAACTTATTGATTACCAATTTTCGTTTTCCGGAATTTAGAACTGGAATGTCTGTTACGTATTCAATTTCAATTTGGGCGTTCTTACCCAAATGCTGTTTAAACTCTTCCACAATTTGTCGCTCCGCATCAAATTCATTGTTAACATTCAACTTAATTATATACTTGTGAGCATATTCCTGTATAAACTGAAACTGTTTGATATGTGGGTATTTTAAAATATGATAGGTAACATACGAATTAATGGGTTCGCCATTCACATTGTAAATAATATCCATTTTTCTTCCCTCAATCTTTTTTAAATAAGGAAGTTTTTCCTTTCCATCAGATTGTCCTAAATATCCAATATCCCCGGTATCATAGCGTAGCAACGGCATACTTTTATTGAAGTAATCGGTAACTACAATTCTACCCATTTGCCCAGGTTCCACAGCTTCGTCCTTGTCTGTTTTGAGTATTTCAACATAATAACTGGCTGTATTTATGTAAAAGTTATCATCCTTCGGAAACTGTTGGGCAATTATACCGTTTTCCACATTGGAGTAACGCGAAACTACAGGAGCACCGAAATAATATTCCAGTTGCTTTTTTACAATCGGCGACAAATATTCAGACATAGCCACTACCGATTGCATGGGATTAGAAATTGGTTTGTAATGGTTTGCTTCTAAGTAATTGCAAATGGTGGTGAGCGCCGATGCGTATGCCAAAAGACTTTTGGGCGATGTATCTTTTTCTATATCCGAAATTAACTTTTTAATGTCTCTATCCGAAAGATTGGCCACCGGATGCATTACCACATTTTCAGCGAAAGCAGCTAAAGAAGATTTCGCATTGTATTTATCCCAATGACGTAAATAATAAAGTCGTTGCCCAATATGGTAACCAGCCTTTTTGGCAAAGTAAAGGGTGTCTGCGGTGTTTCTTAAACGTTTTTCTTTATCGTGAAAAACCTTAAATGGCGTTCCTGTGGAGCCACTAGTGTATTTGGAGTAGAGCTTTTCCCCTAAATATAAAGACGATTTAAAGTTTTCAAAATACTCCCTAACTATATTTTTATCGATTACTGGGAAATCTGATAAGCATTCTACGCTTTTCATTTCATGGTAAAAAGGAACCGTGCTTTTGGCGTGCTCTAAAATAGTTTTCAGTCTATTTTCAAGTAAACTTTGAACCGATTGGTCTTCATAATTTTCAAGGATATAAGCAATATCCAAATACTGCTTTTTCACTTTCGATCCGCGCATCGCATCAAGGCTCCAAAAGAGCCGCTCCCGTATTGTATTTCCAAATATCATTTACATTATAGCTTATATGAAATCGACCTTTCTCATGACCTGAAAATTAGAGGATTGAATGAATTATTTTGATAAACGCAAATCATCCCTAGAAAAATCGATTTCATCTAAAATTAAATCAATTACGCACTGGATTTTCTAATTTTCTGTCAATGGTTAAAAATCTCTTTGAAATACGAAAAACAACCATAGCAAATAGTTGACGATCCTAGTTACTAAATAATGATACTGAAAATTCCTAACAATAGTTTTTTCTGGCTTGCCTTGATGGGAATCTGTTTGGGCTTTTTCCCGAATAACGTTTTTGGCCAATTAAAAATTAAAGGAAATATAGCCGCTTACAACGATCAAAAAGCACCGTTTCCGTTAAGTGGTGCTAAAATATATTGGTTGCAAGGGAATAATGAAACCATAAGTGATAGCGAAGGTGATTTTAGCATCCCGTTTAGTAAGGCATCAAAAAGAATTATCATCAGCTATCCGAATTTTAGAAACGATACTTTATTGGTTAACCGACCTGATTTGGGCAGGATTATTCTCTTTCCTGAAATTGCCTTGGAAGCGGTAATTGTGGAAGAAAATGTTAATCCGCTACAGCGGTCACTGTTTGATGTTCAAAATGTGGTTACCGTAGATAGTCGGGAAATGCTGAAAGCGGCGTGTTGTAACCTTTCCGAAAGCTTTGAAACCAATCCGTCCGTAGATGTAAATATTTCTGATGCCGCTACTGGAGCAAAACAAATACAAATGCTTGGGCTTAACAGTCCGTACCTGCTTTTTACTCAAGAAAATATGCCTTCCATAAGGGGTGCTTCTCAAGTTTACGGACTCTCATTTATTCCGGGGTCTTGGATTGAAAGCATTCAGATTACCAAAGGAACGGGTAGTGTTTTAAATGGTTTTGAAAGTATTACTGGTCAAATAAATTCTGAATTAGTGAAACCTTTTATCGACAAGGAATGGTTTTTAAATTTCTACGGAAACAGTTATGCCCGCTTTGAATTGAACGCAAGGCATAACGCCGATATTTCAGAAAAATGGGCAACCGGAATTTACTTACATGCAAACAAAAGAACCGCAAAAGTCGATGAAAACGAAGATAATTTTTTAGACACTCCCCTCGCCCAACAAATAAATTTCATGAACCGATGGCAATACAGCGATGCTGAAAAAGGGTGGGTTGGCTTTTTCAACGTTCAATATTTATTTGATGAAAAACAAACAGGGGAAATAAATTTTAATCCTGATAAGGATAAATTTACTGAAAATACTTGGGGAAGTGAGGTTCAAACAAACCGTATCGATGTTTCTTCAAAAGTTGGCTACGTGTTTCCAGATCTTCCTTTTCAAAGTTTCGGACTTCAACTCGCGTTTTCCAATCACGATCAAAATTCCTACTACGGATTTAGAACTTACGACATTCAGCAACAATCCTTTTATTCCAATGCTATTTTCAACAGCATCATTGGGAGCACACAACACAAATACAAAACGGGCATTAGCTTTACTTACGATGGTTTTCAGGAAAGTATAAACACCCAAAATTATAACCGAAAAGACAATTCCATTGGTGCATTTTTCGAGTACACCTATAACAACTTGGAAAAACTAAGCTTTGTAGCGGGTATTAGAATTGACAACCATAACCGATTGCATACTTTTTTAACGCCTCGTTTGCATCTTAGATATGCACTTTGGGACAAAGCCAACATTCGAGCGTCGATAGGAAGGGGAAAACGAAGCGCTAATATTTTTGCTGAAAACCAACAGCTGTTTTCAAGTAACCGACAAATAATAATTGAAAATAGTGAAGGGTCAACGTATGGATTATCCCCAGAAACAGCATGGAATTATGGAATAAGTTTTACTCAGAAACTTTATCTATGGAACAGAACCCTTGTCTTTTCTACTGATTTTTACCGAACAGATTTTGTAGATCAAGTGGTGGTAGATTGGGAGAATCCACAAGCGGTTTCCTTTTACAATCTCGATGGAAGTAGCTTTGCCAATAGTTTTCAAATCGACATAAATTATGAACTTATCCAGAATGTAAACCTTCGAGCTACCTACAAAAATTATCAAGTAAAAACCAATTACCAAAGTGGAAATCTGCAAAAACCTTTTCAACCGGAACATCGCTTTTTTGTAAATGCAAACTACGAAACCGTGAAGCAACCAAGTGGGAGGCAATGGCGTTTTGATGCTACTCTAAATTGGTTGGGAAAGCAGCGCTTACCCAATACACAAAGTAACCCAGAAATTTATCGAGTAGAAGAATCTTCCCCATCTTACAGTATTTTAAATGCACAAATCACTTATTCCTTTACCAATAAGTTTGAAATCTACGCAGGAGGAGAAAACATTAATAATTATACACAACCCAACCCTATTTTGGCCAGTGATGACCCATTCGGGGAATATTTTGATAGTACGCTTAGTTACGCTCCTGTTCTTGGAGGTGTTTATTACGTGGGATTCCGATTTAAAATTCAACGACAATAATTAAAACCATATAAAAATGAAAATAAAATACACAATTTTAGCCTTGTTAATGAGCCTTTTGATGAGTGCTCAAGAAAAAAACAAAAAAGAAACCTTCCTTGTATCTGGAAATTGCGGTATGTGCGAATCGCGCATTGAAAAAGCAGCTATAAAAGTTAAAGGTGTTAAATATGCTTCATGGGATATCCAATCCAATGAATTAACCATAATTTTTAACGAAAGGAAATGCCAGCTTAAAGAAATAAAAAAGGCTATTGCTGAAGTTGGTCACGATACGGAAGAAATAAAAGCATCTGATGAAAATTACGAAAAACTACCCGCCTGCTGTTTATACCGCGATCCAAAAAGCAAAGAAATGATGCATCCAGAGTAGCCTTTAATCAAATACAAATTTCCATTGCAATCACTCATCGACCTGCATGCGGATTAGAATATTTCTATTGATGGTATCAATACTGTCGATAATATAAGTAACACGATTATTCCGTTGTGATAAGGGAACATAGATACCGTAATTTTTACCTTCCACGTACACCATTAAAATCGCTTCTTCAGTAAAATCATTGTATATAGTTTGGTAATAATCCGATTGTTCATTAGGCTTTAACTCCCCCTGTAAATTGGTGCCAAATACGCGAATATGCGTTAACGTATGCTTGGTTTTGTTTGCTACCCTAAAGTTGAGTTCCTCTTGATATAAAAAGCTTAGCATTAAAAGCAGTAATGCAACACCAATTGTTTTCATCATTTACATTTTAACCACTTTTTTTGCCACTAAGGTTTCTCCATTGGCATCTACCACTTTCACCACATAAGTTCCAGCGGCCAAGCCGTACAAATCATTTATTTCAATAATGTCTGTAAATTCAAAAAATTCTTGTTTAATAAGTGCGCCTGTAAGGTTATAAATTTCTACCACACAATCTTTTTTCTTATTTAAAGTGATGGTAATTTTATTATCGAACGGATTTGGAAAAGTTTGCATGACCACTGCCGGATCTTTAGCATCCATTTCCCCTTCGCTCCAAAGCCAAACCTGCTCCAATTCTACATCGTCGAATGGTTTCTTTTCCCTCGGATATTGTTGCTGATTATTTCTAGCCAATAAAGAAGTGGTTTCCGCATCAATGGAAGCTCGAAAATTAGAACCGCTTTCTGCCAAAAAACCTGGTGTTAAAATCACTTCGGAAATAGATTGTAAATGACTCGTAGTGTTTTCAGCAGCAATAAAATTATCTCCCGCCTGAATGGTAAATCGGTAATAAAACAATTCTTCTGGTAAATGCGTGTTACTAACAATATAATTATCTAAAGTAGCTAGTCCATTTTCAGCATAAAATACGCCCAAAGCCCTACTATCTACAATGCTATTGGGATTTACGAGTGGTAAGGTTTCTCCATCAAAAACATAAGTACCATCGTACCGAAGCATATCGGTTCTTAAATAAAACGAAGCATCATGGGTTTCTTCCCAATCGTGCCAGAGTTTATCGACAAAAGTATGGTGCAAATAGAAAACAGGATCTCTTGGGGAAGCCGATGTAACCATAGCTCCACTCACCCATCTGTGGGCGCCGCTATGCGGTAATTGTCTTTCAAAAAAGTTAGAGAATTCAAAAAAATCAGACATTTGCAGCATGTTGGTAATGCTCTGTGGAGATGGCAACAAACCGTCGTGGCCAAAATTTCTATTGAGGCTCCAATTATCCTCAAAGCTTCCCATAAAATCTTCCTCCCAAAGTGGCGAAGTTTCCAACCTATCAGCTGAAGAATCCCAATACGGAATTGAAAGTTTCGGATTAATAGCCTGCATCGCTTGCTCGGTTTCAAACATTAACATTCTGTGCCATACCAAGAAAATCTCTTTGTCCTGCTCATTCGGAAGATTAAAATGAATATCCATTTGATTGGCATCAATGTTATCCATATTAAAATAATCCATATGGAAATTGGCCATGTCCGTTATCATGTCCGCTCCGCTCCTTAATTGATAAAAAGCGTTTACCAGTTCTGTTTTCTCGTAATCTGTCATCTCCAGATAGTTTTTTCTAATACTTTGACCAAAACAAAACTGGGTACAACAAATCAAACACAACGCAGCGATTTTTATATGAAAGGAAAAGTTATTCATCACCTAAACCCATTTTAGATTCCAATTCCTCCACACGCTTTAATAACGCATTAATCAACTGGTTCTCTTCTTCTAATTTTCTAATCTTTTTCTCTTGCTGAAGGGTATAAAGCGTAAGTTCTTCTATTTTGCGTAACAATTTGGCATCCATGTCACCCAGGGCGATACCATATTTTTCAATTTCTGAAGCACTCGGCACATTCATTAAATGTTTATGCTGAAGAATATGCTGTTCAACCTCTTCCAGCTTAGGAAGATGATACGCTTCTTCGAAAACGTAATCCGGCCAATTTCCTTGTAGCGCAACACGCACCTCCTCGGCAACAACATTTCCGGCAACTGCCAAGCGATAACCCAAAGTTGCTGTTGTTCCAATCCCTACATTGCCATTTGCGAAAAGATTGTTCGTTTCCCAATCCACTGATGGTAAATTTGCATTTTCACTGGTATAATCCACTATCCCTCCGGTATTCCCTCCTGTGGTCGTAACCGATGCCGTGTTGCTCACCGTGGAAGTATTCCCAGCCGCATCATGCGCAAAAACCGTAAAGTCGTAAGTTGTTTCAGCGGTCAATCCATTCACCGAAAAATTTGTTGCTCCTCCGGTTAAGCCGATGCTAGCACCGTCCTGAAAAACTTCGTAATCCGTCACGCCAATATTATCTGTGGAAGCCGTCCAAGCTAACGAAGTTCCCGTAACCGTAGTTCCCGAAGCGGTAAGGTTGGTTATCGCTGTTGGCGCTTCCGTATCGGTATTGGAAAGTGTTGTTACCGCAGCGGTATTGCTCACCGCCGAAGTATTCCCGGCCGCATCGAGTGCCAAAATCGTAAAGTTGTAAGTTGTTTCAGCAGTTAGTCCGTTGACTCCAAAATTGGTTCCTCCGCCCGTTAAACCGATACTAACACCGTCCTGAAAAACTTCATAATCCGTCACACCTACATTATCCGTGGAAGCTGTCCAAGCCAAAGAAGTTCCCGAAGCAGTAGTTCCAGATGCAGAAAGGTCGGTTATCGCTGTGGGTGCTTCCGTATCGGTATTGGAAAGTGTCGTTACCGTTGCGGTGTTGCTCACCGCGGAGGTATTCCCAGCCGCATCATGTGCTAAAACCGTAAAGTCGTAAGTTGTTTCAGCGGTCAATCCGTTGACTGTAAAATTGGTAACACCGCCTGTTAAACCAATACTCGCACCATCCTGAAAAACTTCGTAATCCGTTACACCAATATTATCCGTGGAAGCCGTCCAGGTCAAAGAAGTTCCAGTAGCCGTAGTTCCAGAAGCGGAAAGGTCGGTAATCGCTGTTGGAGATTCCGTGTCGGTGTTCGAAAGTGTTGTTACCGTCGCCGTATTGCTCACTGCGGAAGTATTCCCAGCCGCATCATGTGCCAAAACCGTAAAGTTGTAAGTTGTTTCAGCAGTCAATCCGTTGACTGTAAAATTGGTAGCCCCGCCTGTTAAACCGATGCTAACACCATCCTGAAAAACTTCGTAATCCGTCACGCCAATATTATCTGTGGAAGCCGTCCAAGCCAACGAAGTTCCTGTAGTCGTAGTTCCCGAAGCGGCAAGGTCGGTTATCGCTGTGGGGGCTTCCGTATCTTGAGGAGCACTTGAAAATATACTTACATTATCAATCAATACCATATCACCAGAAATATTATTTCTAGAACTCGGACTCGTATAAACACGAATCGTGGCCGTATTGCTGTTGGCAGTGACGGTAAAATTGTATTCCGTCCAGTTGTTCGAACCAATACCCGTTGTATTAAAGCCGCTTAAACCAGACCAATTAGCAAAAGCAGGTGAAAAAGATTGTGCTCCCCGTTTTGCCCAAATTGAGATGTTGTATTCTTCGCCATTTACAACGCTAAATGTATATTCCGCTACTCTACCGCTAGACACTCCCGTAGAAGTTATCTGCAAAGAATACGTTCCATTCTGCACATCCGTATCTATCGATTCGAGACTTGCACCTGGATTCCATCCGTTAGTTGAGTTGGATTCATTTGTAATCGATACAGCATTGGCATGCGTATGCAAGTTTTGTGCATTAATGCTACCGTAAAATAGTGCTGACACTAAAAAAAAGTAAAAAGGTTTCATGTTTTTGGTTGTTAGGTTTTACCATAACCGTAAGAAGACAGGAATCTTTTGGGGAAAGTATCTAAGTATAAAATTAGCCATTGTTGAAAGGGAATATCAGATAATTCCACCAAAAGCACCAATTTTCTTCAAAATACATAACACTCGACAAAACAGCTACTTACACCGTTAAAATGCGAATGTTCGTCGCATTGGTACTTCCATTAACTTTAGCGATGTTTATTGCTTTTTATGGAACATTTTTTTTGCTACCCACCGATTAGCCTAACTTTAGTTTTGATTAATAGCCAAGAATTTTAGTATTGAAAATCGTATTCAAAAAACTTCAAGAAAATGTATTTACATTTTTTCAAAAGATTATTGGATGTTTTTATAGCATCCCTTGGCTTGCTTATTCTTCTACCGTTATTTATAGGGATTTGGCTGGCTCTGCTATTTATTAATGAAGGAAATCCTTTTTTCTTTCAGCATCGTCCAGGAAAAAATGAAAGCATATTCAGACTTATAAAATTTAAGTCGATGACGGATAAAAAGGATAGCAACGGAAATCTTTTGCCAGACAAGGACCGAATTACTCCTTTCGGTCAATTTATCAGAAAATACTCTTTGGATGAAATTCCGCAGTTGCTAAACGTTTTAAAAGGAGATATGAGTTTGGTTGGCCCAAGGCCTTTGTTAATTAGATATCTACCATTATACAACGATTTTCAGAAGAAAAGACACGCTGTAAAACCGGGTATTACTGGCTGGGCACAAGTAAATGGAAGAAACGGTATTTCTTGGGATCAAAAATTTCATTACGATGTATTTTATGTGGAAAATCTAAGTTTTTTCTTAGATATAAAAATCCTCTTTCTGACATTTTTCAAAGTATTAAAAACAGAAGGCATTAATCAAAAAACCGGGGTTCCCATGGTTCCATTTACCGGTCAAAACTAAATTAAACGAACAATGGCTATTACAATTTTAATAAATGGCGTTGGCGGCCCAACACCTAGAAGTATTGCTCGATCGCTGCATAAGTATGGCACCCAACCCTATAATCTTATTGGTACGGATATAAACCCAACCGCGTACGGATTGTATCAAAAAGAGCTCTACCAAAAAACATATTTAGTGCCTCCTGCCGGCCATGATGAATATTGGGAAACCATCGAAAGTATCGTTAAAGAAAATGACGTAGAAATGGCCATTGTACAACCTGAGCATGAAGTTATTGAATGGGCCAAGTATAAAGAAAATGGTAATGAATGGCCGTGCAAAGCTTTTATTCCTGAATATGGTTTGGTTAAAAACTTAATCAGTAAATCTTTAATGTCTTCTATTTTAAAGGACATTCATTTAGTTCCTCCTTCCGTAATTATTAATCCGAAGAAGATTGATTTCGACACCCTGGAAAACACATTACAATATCCTTTTTGGATTCGGTCGGCATCGGGTTCGAGCGGATTGGGTTCTTTAAAAGTAACGAGCAGGGATAGTTTGAAAACTTGGATAATGATAAATCCTAAGGTTGAAGAATTTATTGCAAGTTCATTCTTACCCGGTCGAAATCTGGCTTGTAAACTACTTTATAAAGATGGGAAGTTGCTTCGCGCCGCTTGTGCGGAACGGGTAAATTATATAATGAGTAAAGTTGCTCCTTCTGGAATTACTGGCAATACCTCTTTTGGTAGGCTTTTAAACGAACCAAAACTAATAGAAAAATCCGATGAAGCTTTGCGATACCTCACCCAGAAAACCAATACCAAGCTAAATGGCTTTTTTACCGCAGATTTTAAAGAAGATAAAAACGGAACCCCCTTTATTACCGAAATCAACGTAAGAATGGTGGCTTTTAATTTATCCTTTGCGGCTGGTGGAGCCAACTTCAGTCAGGATATCGTGGACTTGCTTTCAGAAAAAAGTAATTTCGATTTTCAGTATAAAATGTACGAATCTGAAAAAGACCTTATTTTTTTAAGGGATGTGGATGCAGACCCCATTTTGATGAAAGAGAAAGATTTAAAAACGATGAATAAACTGGTTCAAATTGACTAAAAGTTGATTATTTTCTTTTAATTTAGTGGTGCTTTTACTCCTCCAAACCCATAAATTTTGTTTATGCGGTATCATTGCACCAATTTTTTTGTTAGCCTTATTTTTCTGGTAATTTCTGTTGCAGAAGGCCACTGTCAAAAAAAACGAAAATTATCTTTTAGGGATTCACTGGATGGTAAATTTGACGTCAGTGAGTTTCTTACACACCCTGTTGGATTTATTCCTTTAATACAACCTATAACAGAACCTGCTCTTGGCGATATTGGTGTTATGGTCTCCCCTATTTTTATAAAACCTAATAAATATCAGTCGGAATCTAAATACGTTCCGCCAAATATTACTTCCATATATGCCACTTATACGGCCAACAAATCGTTTTTCTTTGGTGGTTTTCATAGTGCGCATCAAATTGAATTAGGATTTAAATATTCTCTAGCCATGGGTTACGGCTCTGTAAATCTTAATTTCTACCGAAACCTGCCCATAATTGGCGATAGTGAGTTTGAATTTAATTTTAAATCGTATCCCGGTTTTGGGTCGATTTTAAAACAAATTGGCAATTCTGAATTCTATATCGGTTTAGAGTATCTCTTTTTTAAAAGCGATGTTTCTCCCAAGTTTGATGGCCCTATTCCACCTTTCGTAGAAACCAAAGACTTAGCTTCCACGATTAGCGCTCCGGGATTGGTGATAGAATACGACAACCGGGATAATATTTTCACTCCAGACAAAGGGCTTTACGTAAATACGAGTTATCACATAAATAGAGATTGGACCGGTAGTGATTTCAATTTTAACGATTTAATGATTACTGTTTTAAAGTATTTTCCTATTCGAGACAACTGGATATCTGGTTTCCGATTTCAGTCTGAATTTCAAAATGAAGGTGCTCCGTTTTTTGCCAAACCAGGTATATTTTTAAGAGGTGTCCCACGTGCGCGCTATCAGGGAAATTCTACGTATATGCTAGAAACTGAACAAAGATATGATTTTACCATGCGGTGGAGTGCGGTTGCTTTTGGCGGACTCGCAAAGGCGGTAAATGAGAATCAAAATTTTGGGAATGCTCAACTAGTTTATAATTACGGGACCGGTTTTAGATATTTAATTGCAAGAAAATTCAAACTTCGCGTGGGTATGGATTTTGCTTGGTCTAATGATGATTTTGGGTACTACATAACATTTGGAACTGCTTGGAATCAAAGAAATTAAAAGGTTAAAACATTGTATTTAACTTCAAACAAAAATATATTTAAGTCCTTTTTTTTACTATCTTCATTAACTGTTATGCTCCCCCTCCCTATTTTATTACCTAAAAAGTAAAGGCATTTTGAATGCCTATAATTTTATGAACCACCTTAAAATGAATGTTATGAATAGTATATCAAAATTTAAACAAAGAAAAATAGCTGTTTTTTTAACGCTCGGCGTCTTTATCTTCGGAATTACAAGCTGTAAACAAACTAAAAAAGAGGAAACTACGGAGGAAATCGAAATTGAAAGTGCCGATGTTGTAGAAACTGATTCCATGCCAGAAACCAATGCTTTACTGATTGATGAACATCAAATAAACAATATCCCATTGACTACATTGGCATCTTCTTCAGTTATAAACGACGAAGCTTCTATTACTGAGGAAATTAAGGAGAATGAAAGCTATAGCGAATCCATGACGGAAGCACCGCCAGAATCGGACTATGAAGTGCATTCCACAGAACATTTGGATGAACATTTGGAAAATAATGGCTACGATATCTCTTCCGAAGAAATAACGATAACAGAAGCTATTATTCCAATTGATGAAACACAAACGCTTACTAGTTACACCAAGAAAGGAAAAGTTAAAGACTCTCTTCAAGTAATTAGCGACGGCGAGGGTAATATTGAACAAATTATTTTTACGCACAAGCACCATAAAGATATTTACGATGTGCAAGCGGGAATGTCTGCCAAGGAAGTGAAAAAGTTGAGAAAGGAATTAAAACATATGATAAAGCACGGAAAAGTATTTCTATATGATGATACTTCAAACATCATGTATTTGATGGATGCTAAGGATGCTGATGGAAACGAAATTACAGAAGGAGAAATAGATAGTATGTCCGTTCAAGCCATTATTTGGAAGGACAAAAAGAAAAGTAAATAATAGCATTTCTACTTACTTAAAACATAAAAACATGATTTCTGTTATCAAAAAAGCAACCTTTATCGTTTTGGCGTTTGTAGTATTTACTAACTGTGAATCCAAAAAAGAAGAAAAAGTTGAGGATACTGCTTCAGAAGTTGAAGTAAAAAAAGAAGAAGACCCACTACCCTCATGGAATGATGGTGACGTTAAGAAAAATATTATGGGCTACGTTCAAGATATTACCGACTCGAACAGTCCTAATTTTGTGGAGGAACAACATAGAATTGCTACGTTTGATAACGACGGTACACTTTGGAGTGAAAAACCCATGTACTTTCAAGTCTATTTTATGTTCGACCGAATAGATGAAATGGCAAAAGAACATCCGGAGTGGAAAAACAAGCAACCTTATAAAGCTGTCCTTGAAAGAGATATGGAAGCCCTTAAAAAGCAAGGCATGAAAGGGCTCCTAGAGCTATTAATGACAACACATTCGGGAATGACATCTACCGAATTTGAAGATATTGTATCACAATGGATTACTACTGCTAAGCATCCAGAAAAAGATAAACTGTTTACCGAATTGGTGTATCAACCAATGATAGAACTTATTGATTATCTGGAAGCCAACGACTTTACCGTCTATATTGTTTCTGCGGGGGGAATGGATTTTATGCGTCCGTGGACGGAAAAAGCGTATGGTTTACCAAGAAATCGGGTTATTGGCAGCACTATTAAAACTGAATATGATTACAATAATGGCAAACCTGTTTTAAAAAGAAAAGCTGAAGTGGATTTTATTGATGACCACGCAGGGAAACCGGTAAGCATCTTTAAATATATCGGACAAAAACCGATTATTGCCGGCGGAAACTCTGATGGAGATTTGGAAATGTTGCAATGGACGGACTCCAACGATTTTAAAAGCCTAAAAATCTACGTGCACCATACTGATTCTATCAGGGAATGGAGCTACGACCGAAATTCTATGGTTGGTAAATTTGATAAAGGACTGGATGAAGCCACAAAAAAAAATTGGACTATTATAGACATGAAGAAAGACTGGAAGGTTATTTATCCTTACCAACTTGAAGAGAAATAACCAATGGAAAACATAAAATTTACCGGAGGGATTAATATTGCGGTAAAAATACCAAAATCCAAATACGAGAAAACCGTAGCCTTCTATCGTGATGTTTTGCAGTTACAGGTTACCGAAAAACCTATTGAAAACCCAACGGTTTCGCGAACGCATGAAGTTATATTCGGTCCGAATATCCTTTGGTTGGACTGTGTTGATAATTATACCCATTCCGAAACCTGGTTGGAACTCCGAACGCCTGATGTAGAAAAGGCTACACAATATTTAGAATTGAACAATGTTCACACTTGCGATGAGCTAGAACAGATACCAGACGAAAACCATTGGATTATGGATCCCGCTGGTACTGTATTTATCCTTAGCAAAGAGAAAAGATAATGTAAGCTTTCCAACCCATTGCTTTCGGTTATAAATGTCAATGGATAGGTTTAATAACCCTCCCGATACGTTACTAAACCTAAATTTCGGTATTTATTAGACCAAAAGACACGTTCTACAACCTAATTTTTGCTGTTGAAAATACTTCTCAATAGGTTCAATAATCCTCCCGATACGTTAGTGAACCTAAAATTTGACATTAATTAGGCCAAAAAATCGGTTGCCCAACCTATTCTTCGGGTTGTCTGACTTCAACTGAGGTATTTTTGATGCCAAAAAATACGTTGACCGACCTAAATTTTTGTGTTTTTAACGTATACAGAACATTGTTTAACGTGTCTGTCGCGGCAAAAGACCGCAAGCGATAGGTTTTGTATTCCAACCGATACGTTGGTAGACGTGTCCTGCGAGGTCCTGGACGTATCCAGATACGTTGGTGGACGTGTCCTGCGAGGTCCTGAACGTATCCCGATACGTTGGTGGACGTATCCGGCAAGGTCTTGAACGTCTCCCGATACGTTGGTGGACGTGTCCGACGAGGTCCTGGACGTGTTCCGATACGTTGGTAGACGTATCTGGCGAGGTCCTGAACGTGTCCCGACACGTTGGTAGACGTGTCCAGCGAGGTCTTGAACGTCTGCAGATACGTTGGTGGACGTATATTTTTGTGTTTTTAATCGGTTGATTTTAAGTTCTTAATAGAAATTACCTATTTTGGCAGTACCAAAACGACACCTATGCTAACTATTTTCCGAAGAAATAAAAGATTGGTAGACCTTTTCAACAATTTTATAGATATCCATTGCCACATCATGCCGGGCATTGATGACGGTGCTAAAAATGTGGAAGCTTCCTATTATTTAATTAAAAAAGCGCAAAGCTTGGGTATTACAGGCTTCATCGGTACACCGCATGTAATGGCCGACTTGTACCCGAATACACCCCAAACTATTGGTGCCAGTTTTGATGAACTTAAAGAACATTTACTTCAGCAGAAAGTAGAACTCTCTTGGTTGGGTGTAGCTGCGGAATATCAGATAGACAGTGAGTTTGAAGTCTTATTGAACAACAAAAATCTATTGTTTTTACATGAAAACTATATCCTGGTGGAGTTGCCATTTCTTCAGGTTCCTATGAATGTAGAACGCATTGTACAACAGCTTATTGATAACGGATATCAGCCTATATTGGCACATCCGGAGCGGTATCGGTATTTTCATCAGCAAAAACACGTGTTGGATGTACTTAAAAACATGGGGTGTAAACTTCAAGTAAATGCCTTGTCTTTAAGTCAATATTACGGGAAAAGCATTCACAAAATGGCGCTTGATTTAGTTGAAGAAAATTACATTGATTTTATTGCTACCGACATGCACCACCAACAGCATCTAGCAAACATTACCGAGATTATGCTGAATAAAAAAATTGAAAAAAATATTGAAGAACTTGTCCACGACACTAAATCTATTTTTTGTTAGAAACCTTCAGATAGAAATACTAAGCAATAGCCCACCTCTTTTTCTTTACGGCAGTAGCTCCATAACCATACCCCATTTTAGCACCATATCCCAAGTTGGTAGTTTTAACATCATTGATTAGCAAGGAGACATTTTTGAGTTTTCCTTCCCTGTAAACCTCACTTACAAACTTTAAAAGTGATTTCTCGGTATAATCTGCCCGAGTAACATAAATTGTTCGGTCTGCAAACTCCCCAATAAGAATAGTATCTGTTACAGGCATCGAAGGAGCCGTATCTACAATGATAACATCGTAATTCTGTTTAACGGTATCAAACAAAGTCTTCAATCTTTCATCCATCAAAAGTTCCGCAGGATTCGGTGGTATTTTACCCGACTGAATAATATCTAAGCTGTTGAACGAAAGTACAGGCTTAATTATTTCATCTAATTCTGCATCACCGTGTAAATACTCTGAGAGCCCAACAGATGACGTATTCGCAATAAAATCCGTTAAACTAGGCTTTCTAATATCAGCACCAATGAGCAATACGTTTTTATTGGAATGCGCATACACCGTGGCCAAATTGTACGAAATAAATGTCTTCCCTTCCCCAGAAATACTGGATGTAACATACACCACCTTGCCTCGCTGCTTATCCGTTTTTTTGAAAAGATAATCTATGTTGGTTCTTAATATCCGGAAGGATTCTGCCAGAACAGACCGGTCATTTTCTTGAATGGCCAATGCCTTTTTGTTTTCAATTCTAGGCAGTTGCGCCAGTACGGGAATTGTGGGCAATGCTTCGGTAATATCTGTTTTTTTATGGATTTTGGTATCCAACAAATTCCGTAGATAAATAAAACCGAACGGTAGTAAAAGTCCCAATAAAACACTTCCGAAGTATACTTTCTTGGCCGAAGATACTACGTTGTATGAATTATATGCAGGTTCAATTACCTTAGAAACGGGCGGAGTTGCCGCCATGGAGATAGCTGATTCTTCTCTTTTCTGAAGCAAATAGAGGTAAATGGTTTCCTTAATATTTTGCTGACGCTGAATATCCCTATTCTGTCTTTCTTGTCCGGGTACTGCCGAAATTCTATTATTAATTAATTCTTCTTGTGCCCTTAAATTACTACTCTTGATGGAGATAGTATTTTTTACATTATCGAGACTGTGTCCTAAGGTTGCTTTTAAGCCATCCAGTTGATGGTCCAGTTCCACCACTACTGGGTTGTTCTGTCCAGATGTTTTAAGAAGTGCTTTACGCTTTATTACAAGCTCATTGTACTGCGTAATTACCTTACCGATACTTTCGTCCATGAGTCCGAGATTGCTAGGCAAAGCCTCGTAGCTATCCTTTCGGGATAGATAATTGGACATGTAATTAACGGTATTCAATTCGGTTTGTAGCTGAATAAGATTCTGCTCATTCGTTGCGCCGGATTCTAGAAATAATCCAGCTTCCGAAGTAATATCCGTCAGCCTGTTCCCTACCTTAAAACGCTCTTTTGTTCTATCAACATCCGATAAATCAGAGGCCATTAAAGCAATTCTATCATCAATAAAGTTGGCGGTAGCCTCTGCCACCATATTCTTTTCTTTAATAGAGTTTTTGTTGTACGTGCTAATTATCGTATTCACCAAATCAGTAGCTTTTTCCTGTACCAAATCGGTAAGATGAATGGAGATAATATTGGAACCTTTACCTACATTGCTCACCACTAATCTATTTTTATAACGGCTGCCCACTTGCGAAAGCGGCTCTTTAACCACCTCTATGGTTTGCCCTACATACCCCTTTATATTTGTGAGGTTTGGAAGCAAAATGATATTCCCTAACGAAGTGGGTACATTTTCACCGAACATATAGGCTTTAGGGATACTTTCATTTCTGCTGAATTCGAAACTTTCTTCAGAAAGTATTTTGATAGAAAATTTGAGATATGCTTTTTCTATGATGGAGTCATTATTCAAATAATTAACCGTAAATGGCTTATTTCTATATATTTCCGTGTTATTTATTCTTCCTTTTGAATATAATTGGGTTGTTAACCCAAGGGATTCAACCACTTCTAGCATTAATTCCCTGGATTTTAAAATTTGTATTTCACCCTCTATCTTTTTATCACTATATGAATTTTCCGATAATCCTTCTAAAATAGCGGCTTCCGGAGACATATTGGCTTCGTCTGCAATAAGTATGGTTGCATTAGCCGCGTACATGGGCTTAGAGTAACGCACATAAGCATAAGCCAGACTCACCATAATCAACAAGGAGAGTACAAACCAATACCAGTTCTTAAGATAAGGAGCTATAATCTCCTTAAAGTTTATTTTGGGAGCCTGGCCATCTATTCTTTCATTATTATCCATATCCTTCGTCATTATCTAGTAAATAATAAAATGGTGGTAAGCAGCAGTGAAAACACCGATAACCCTATGGTTAACCTACTGTCTAAAGAAGAGGTTTTAATAACCGAGTTATTAGGTTCTACGTACACTACATCGTTTTGCGTTAAATAATACACTGGTGAATGAACAAACTCCTTGGTAGTTAAATTAATTCTTGTGTAAGTTTTTGCACCGTTAAAGTCTCGAACTACCAATATATTGTCCCTTCTTCCTTTTATGTCCAAATCACCCGCCAAACCGAGGGCTTCTAAAATGGTGATGCGTTCACCGGCAATGTTGTAAGTGCCGGGATTACGTACTTGCCCCAAAACGGTTACCCTAAAGTTTTTAATCCTAATATTAACAATGGGGTCTTTTAAATATCCATCTTCAATAAGCTTATTTCTAAATAGTTCTTTTGCTTCACTGGTTGAAAGCCCCAACAATTTTATCCTTCCCAATACGGGAAAATCTATAGTTCCGTCCTTATCAATTACATATTCTAATTCTTCCACATTTTCACCTGTCCCTTTAGATAAGTTGAATGGCGCTGTTGCTGCCATATCGAAACTGGAAATATAGATACTTAAAATATCGTCTACTTTAAACTTAGGCTCGAAAGTATTTGTTTCTACCTCGGTTTCAAATTGCTGCGCATTTTGCAGGTATACAATATCCTTTCTGGAGCCGCAAGAGGTTACCATTAAAATCATTAATATACAGTATGCTAGGTGTTTAGGTTTTATGAGTTTATTCATTATCAATTCATTAAATAGCGTTAGGATGTACGTAGTTTAGGGATTGTAAAATGCCATAGTTGGGCACTCTACTTTGATATGTTTTTTTGTCTAGATTTTCAAATTCTGAATTTTGGGAAATAAACTCGGGTACTATTTCTTTTAGCTTCTTCACAATAATGTTATTATCATGGTATAAATTGAGTACACAAAGCGAGTCAATCTTTGCTTGGAGTCGCTTATAGTCCATTTCCTTCGTTTTGGAAATCATTATTTTTTCATGATAGGTTGGCAAGGTGTTCTCTCCATTGGCAAGCAATTCTTCATACAATTTTTCCCCTGGGCGTAATCCTGTTATTTTAATATCGATATCTTCTGGGTATCGCAATCCAGATAGACGAATCATATTTTTGGCTAGGCACAGTATTTTTACGCTTTTGCCCATGTCGAAAATGAAAATCTCTCCTCCTTTTCCCATAACTCCAGCTTCCAAAACCAATTGGGAAGCCTCTGGAATGGTCATGAAAAATCGGGTGACTTCCGGATGTGTTACTGTTAATGGTCCGCCTTTTTCCAATTGCTTTTTAAATAATGGAATTACGGAACCATTGGATCCTAAAACATTTCCAAAACGGGTAGTGATAAATTTCGTGTGGGTAGACTCTTCCTGTAAGCTACCTATAAATATTTCTGCGGTACGCTTTGTAGCGCCCATCACATTTGTTGGATTAACCGCCTTATCCGTAGAAACCAACACAAACTTATCTGCTTTATACTTCAAGGCCAGTTTAGAAACCATGCGTGTTCCGCCGACATTGATTTTTACCGCCTCGTACGGATTTTTCTCCATCAAAGGAACGTGCTTGTAGGCCGCTGCATGAAAAATGATATTTGGCTGAAACATTTCAAACACACGCTCTACAGCATGTTGATCCCTCACATCGCAAACCACAGGATAAAAATTCTCAATGCTTTCCTGCTTTAACTCTTGCTGTAAATCATACAAGGCCGATTCTGCAATATCCAGTAAAATCAGTTTTTTAAAATTGAAACGAGACAATTGCCGTGAGATTTCGCTTCCAATAGACCCCGCAGCTCCAGTTACCAACAAAACCTTGTCTGTAAATTCATTTTGCAATTCTTTGTTGACGATTTTAATGGGCGTTCTATCCAATAAATCCTCCAACTGAATCGGTTTAATTTGGTTAACATTTAATTCTCCATCTATCCATTTATTAATAGGCGGCACAATTTTAATATTCGGAACGTAATCTATTAATTTATCAACACGGTGTCTTAACTTTTCTGAAGACGTATTCTGAATGGAAATAATGATTTCATTGATTTGATGACGTTTGATAAAATCTTCATCTACCAAAGAACTATCCATAATTGTTGTTCCATTGATGCTATTTCCTATCTTTTTACTATCATCATCCAGAAAAGCAATTATTTTATTTTTTTGTTCTATATTGTTTATCAATGCATTATGCGTCATAATTCCCGATTCCCCAGCACCATAAATAAGAATTCTTTTAGTGGAAAGCATCTTACATTTTATATACTGATAGGTGATTTTAAATACCAACCTAGATTTTGCAAGTACTACAAAATTTAAAAATGCATGCATTATAATTATTGAAATGGGAATGGTTAATCCAGGGACTATAGCCAACTCTTTATTTAGCGCTACCAGACCCGATGTAAGTATTGCGAGTAAGGATACGGCCATAAATATGTTCATTAAATCCTTAACACCTGTGTATCTAATAATCCCTTTATGGGAACCTGTTATAATAAAGCTTACAAATGCTAAAACACCTATGATGGGTAGTTCAAGCAGTAAATTTTCAATATTGAAATTAAACGTAAGGTGGAATCGTATAAAATACACCAGAAAAAAGGTAATTAATACCAGCAAAATATCAATAGCCAGTACCAACCATTTGGAGGCGTATTTAGGAGCTTTCGAGATTAGGTATTTAACAATCATTTTTGTAAGGTGTTTTTTATTAGGTTGGTTATTCTAAAAAGGTCTGCTTCTTCGAGGTTAGAGCCGCTTGGTAAGCAAAGGCCTCTTTCAAAAAGGTCTTGGGAAACGCCATTTACGTAAGCCGATGATTCAGCAAATACGGGTTGCAAATGCATTGGTTTCCAAAGGGGTCTAGATTCAATATTATCTTTAAGCAACTCAGTTCTAACCAGTTCCCGAGTGTAGAAAGAGTCGAATAAAACAGTAGTAAGCCATCTATTGCTAAAAACGCCCTCTTTCTCTTCTAAAAAAGAAATGCGGGGTAAAACTTCTAACTGTTCTTTATAAAACTGATAATTTCTTCTTCGTTGTGCAATTCTTTCTGAAAGCACTTCCATTTGTCCGCATCCAATACCGGCCACAACGTTGCTCATTCTATAGTTGTAACCTGTTTTAGAATGTTGATAATGCGGTGCATCGTCTCTAGCCTGAGTTGCTAAATGAATGGCCTTTTCCTTCATTTTTTTACTTTTGGAAATAAGTGCTCCTCCTCCGGAAGTGGTTATAATTTTATTTCCGTTAAAGGATAAAATGGAGAAATCGCCTAATGTGCCGCATTTTATTCCTAAATAAGAACTTCCCAAAGCCTCTGCGCTATCTTCAATAACAGGAATATCATATTTCTTGCTTATTTTATTTATTCGCAATGCATCATACGGTATACCGTATAAATGCACGGCTATAATTGCCTTTGGTTTTTTACCTTTTTTAATACGTTCTACAATTGCTTCCTCGAGTAAATCGGGACATATATTCCAACTGTGTTTCTCACTATCAACAAAAATGGGATTCGCACCTTGGTATAAAATAGGATTGGCAGAAGCAGAAAAAGTAAAGCTTTGGCACAAAACATCGTCGCCGTTGGAAACCCCCAATAGAATCAAAGCTAGATGAATAGCCGCCGTGCCAGACGAAACTGCGGCAACTTCTACATCTTCATGTAAAAAGGCTGCAATTTTATCTTCAAGAAGGTTTACATTGGGTCCCAAAGGGGCAATCCAATTGGTATCAAAAGCCTGTTTTACATACCATTCTTCTTGTCCGCCCATGTGCGGTGATGAAAGCCATATTTTTGTTTTTTCTGTAATCATTTTACCCTTATTAACTTAATAATAAGTGGCAAGCTATTTTGATAAGATGGTTGGGCCAGTCGCAGTTTTAAGACATTAAAAGCTGAAACCAAGTGAGTTGATTACTACGGAAGAAAATAATTGGAATTAAGCACTTACTGATGAAATGCTGAAAACAGAAACGTTCTTACATACTAAATCAACTTCTTGCTATTAATCAATTTAATATTCAAAAGAACAGACTAAAATTAGTAAAGTATTCACATGCCGATATTGTATTTCGGTGAACTATGTTTAAAAATCGGTTAACTGTTTATTTATTAAATTCGTGTTAAATAGAATGGTTTTTGAATTCAAAATAGAAGACGATTAATACTTTAATTCATTTTAAATCAAAAATTTACACTTGAAAATTTACGAAAACTACTTTAAAACATTAACCTAAAGAAGATATCCATAAGTTTGTAAGAAGCTTTTATATTTGCAAAACTGATTCCTTTTTGTAGGTTTTTCAGTAGTGTCTATTAATCTTATTTTGAAAACCTGAATTTTGAAAAAAATAAATAAAATCTGTTGTATCGGTGCTGGTTATGTTGGAGGGCCCACCATGTCTGTTATCGCTTATAAATGTCCTGATATTCAAGTAACAGTTGTTGATATAAACGCAGAAAGAATAAAAGCTTGGAACAACGACGATTTAGAGAAATTGCCTGTTTACGAACCGGGACTGAAAGAAATTGTAGCAGAAACCAGAAATAAAAATCTCTTTTTTTCCACGGAAGTTGACAAAGCTATCGACGAAGCAGAAATGATTTTTATATCCGTAAACACCCCTACCAAAACTTATGGAAAAGGGAAAGGGCAAGCTGCCGATTTAAAATATATTGAGCTTTGTGCGCGTAATATTGCGAGAGTTGCCAAAACTGATAAAATAGTAGTTGAGAAATCTACGCTTCCAGTACGCACGGCGCAAGCCATTAAAAACATATTGGATAATACTGGGAATGAAGTAAACTTTGAAATCCTTTCCAACCCTGAATTCCTCGCAGAAGGTACTGCAATTAACGATTTACTCTATGCCGATAGAGTTCTTATTGGAGGTGATGAAACACCAAGCGGGGGAAAAGCAAAAGAAGCGCTGAGCGCCATCTACGAAAACTGGTTGCCAAAAAGCCATATTCTAAAAACAAATATATGGTCATCTGAGCTTTCTAAATTGGTTGCAAATGCCTTTTTAGCGCAACGTATATCTTCCATTAATTCAATTTCCGCGCTTTGCGAAAAAACTGATGCCAATGTGCAGGAAGTTTCCAAAGCGATTGGATTGGACAGTAGAATCGGACCGAAATTCTTGAATGCTTCAGTCGGATTTGGAGGTTCTTGTTTTCAAAAAGACATTCTAAATCTCGTTTATATTGCCAAAAGTTATGGTTTACAAGAAGTGGCCGACTATTGGGAGCAGGTAATCTTAATAAACGATTATCAAAAATCCCGATTTGCAAACAATATCGTAAGTACACTTTACAACACAGTTTCCGGTAAAAAAATTGTTTTCTACGGATGGGCATTCAAGAAAGACACCAATGACACAAGAGAGTCTGCCGCTATTTATGTTGCTGATGCTTTGTTGGAGGAACAAGCTGAGATAGTGGTGTACGATCCGAAAGTAAGTGCTGAAAGAATTTATGCTGACTTGGATTACTTAAATACACGAACAGAGGCTGAAAACCGCAAGTTAGTAACAGTGGTCAAAGACCCTGTTGAAGCTACCAAAGATGCCCACGCTATTGCTGTTTTAACCGAATGGGATGAATTTAAGGACTATAATTGGGAGACTATTTTTAAAAACATGCTAAAGCCAGCTTTTGTTTTTGATGGAAGAAGAATTCTCGATAAAGAAAAGTTAAACGAGATAGGTTTTAATTACTACCGAATCGGGGAGAATTCCTAACAAAGATTAAAAATAATAGAAACTGATTGTCCTTAATTATTCATAACATGAAGTCACCTCGAGCGCAGTCGAGAGGTCGTTAACTACAATCTATTGATGAACAAGGTCTCGACTGCGCTCGACCTGACAATAAATATATTTCTAATGAAGAGTTATGGATAATCAAATAATGGAATATAAAAAACGCCTTACAATTTTTGTAAGGCGTTTTTTATATTGTAAATGAAATACTATTGCTCTAAAGTAGCTAATTTTTCTTTCATTTCTTTATACTTAGCTTGCTCACCAGTAGTTCCATAAATGTTCATTAACGTTCTTACCGCATCAACATTTTTAGGATTGATAGTTAGCAATTTTTCCAAATAAGGAGCAGCTGACTTGTAAAGGGCCTCACGCTCTGCCTTCAATTCGTCATAACGCTTGTTATCAGCAGCAGAGTTTCCTAGACCGTTCATTTCTTCAACCATCGCTCTTTCATCAGAAAGGATTAAAGAAGCCATGTTTAAATAAACATTTTCATTCTCAGGATCCAATTCCATTGCTTTCTCGTAGTACTCTTGAGCTTTCTCCTTGTTTCCTTGCTCACCTAGAATAACTCCTAAGTTATAATAAAGCGTTGGATTGTTTGGATCTTTTTGGATAGCTTCCTCCATTAAAGATTGGAATTTAGCTTTATCTCCCATTTTGATGTACATATTTGCTTCTGTAAGCAATAAGTTAATGTCATCTGGGTTTGCAGCTCTTGCTTCTTTAATAGCTTCAGCAGCTTTCTCAGTTTCTCCTTTTTCGTTGTAGATCAATGCAATG
The DNA here is from genome assembly GCF_023721415.1 of Galbibacter mesophilus. Classification (GTDB taxonomy): domain Bacteria; phylum Bacteroidota; class Bacteroidia; order Flavobacteriales; family Flavobacteriaceae; genus Galbibacter; species Galbibacter mesophilus. Next base: position 894,931 of record NZ_JAMQVC010000002.1, read on the forward strand.
TTCTTAACGATTTCAGGCATTCTGGATTCTGTTTTTTCTTCCTTAGGATCTGTATACTGACCACTCTTAACCATCAAGTCACGGTTTTGCTCAGTCCCTAAGTTTTCAACTTCACCAGTTTCTTTGTTGGTTGCTACATATGCAGTGCTTTCACCTGTATATCCAGCATCTTTTAATTGCTCGTAATAACCAAGAGCAGTATCAAAATTACCACCGTTTACGGCACTTGAAGCAGCAAAATAAAGATAATCTTGATTATCTGTCATTTCGTAAGCCATGTGCAGCTTTTTAGCAGCACCTTCAAAATTTTGGTTTTTGTTATCTTCTACAGCAGCATTTACGATGTCTCCAGAAAGGTTGTTAAGAACCTCATTGGCATCATCTGTATATTTCGTTTTGTAGCTCTTTTCAAACTCAATGGTTTTGTTTAAGAACTCAACTGCTTTTTCATAATCGGCATCTGCCCCACTCTTCTTGGCAAGATCTGCATACGTTTTACCGGTTAAAAAATAATATTCTGCTTTGTATTTATCATCTGCAGATTCTATGGTAGATGACAAAGCCTGTAAGGTAGTTTTAGCTTGAGCAGCACTTCCATTATCTAAGGCTTTTTCAGCATCTCTAAGTTCGCTTCTTTGCGCCATTGCAAAAGAAGATACCAATACAGCAGACGCTAATAAAACTTGCTTTTTCATTGTAAAAAAAATTTGTGTTAAGTGTTAATCGTTATTATTGGGTTCATTATCGGCTGATTTAGAATCAATATCTATGCCATCTTCGTTAACGTCGATATTGTCTATGTCTTCTATTTCGTCTTCCTCTTTCATTACTTTGGCTACGGCTGCAATAGAATCGTTCTTAAGGTTAATCAATTTTACCCCCTGAGTAGCACGACCCATTACCCTTAAATCTTCAATAGCCATACGAATAGCTACCCCAGCTTTGGTAATAATCATTAGGTCGTCATCATCAGAAACATTCTTAATAGCCACCAAAGCTCCTGTTTTTTCAGTAATGGACATGGTTTTCACACCTTTTCCACCACGGTTGGTAATTCGGTAAACGGCTTCGCCATCTTCTGGATCGTCCAAATAAGTACGCTTACCATAACCATTTTCAGAAACAACTAAAATATTTTCTTCCAAGTTATGTACAGAAACCATTCCAACCACTTCGTCATTGTCATCGGCTAAGGTAATACCACGAACTCCAGAGGCATTTCTACCCATTGGGCGGGTCTTGCTTTCCTCAAAACGTATCGCTTTACCAGATTTAACCGCCAACAAAATTTGACTATTACCTGTGGTTAACTTAGCTTCTAACAGCTCATCACCTTCCCGAACCGTTATGGCATTAATACCATTTTGTCTAGGGCGCGAATATTGCTCCAACGAGGTTTTCTTAACCACCCCTTTGCGGGTTGCCATTATGACAAAATGGCTGTTTATATACTCCTCGTCTTTTAAGTCTTTCGTACAAATAAACGCTTTAACCTTATCATCTTGCTCGATATTGATCAGGTTTTGAATAGCCCTTCCTTTTGAAGTTTTACTTCCTTCAGGAATTTCGTACACCCGCATCCAGAAACATTTTCCTTTTTGGGTAAAGAACAGCATGTATTGGTGGTTCGTTCCAACAAAAAGATGTTCTAGGAAGTCCTCATTTCGGGTAGATGAACCTTTTTGTCCAACTCCTCCCCTGTTTTGGGTTTTGTACTCTGTAAGCGGAGTTCTCTTAATATATCCAGCATGGGAAATGGTAATAACCACCTGCTCATCTGGAATCATATCTTCAATGCTTAAATCTCCACCCGCATATTCAATGGTAGAACGTCTTTCGTCACCATATTTATCTTTCACCTCAAGAAGCTCTTCTTTAATGATTTCCATTCTGCGCTCCTTACGGGCTAGAATATCTTTGCATTCTTCAATAAACTTCATGATCTCTTCATACTCGGTACGAAGTTTATCCTGCTCCAGTCCGGTAAGCTGTCTCAATCGCATTTCTACGATTGCCTTCGCTTGAACTTCACTTAATTTAAAGCGCTCAATTAACTTCTCACGAGCCTCTTCAGCATTACTGGAACCACGGATAATGGCGATTACTTCATCAATATTATCAGAAGCAATAATCAATCCTTCCAAAATATGGGCACGCTCTTCCGCTTTGCGAAGTTCATATTCTGTTCTACGCACCACTACCTCATGACGATGCTCCACAAAATGGTGAATCATGTCTTTAAGGTTAAGCAGTTGCGGTCTTCCTTTTACCAATGCAATATTATTTACACTGAAAGAAGACTGTAGCGCCGTATATTTAAATAGTGTGTTTAAAACAATATTTGGAATTGCATCCCTTTTAAGGATGTAAACAATACGCATTCCGTTTCTATCCGATTCATCACGGATGTTCGAAATCCCTTCTATTTTTTTGTCATTGATAAGATCGGCAGTTTTCTTAATCATGTCTGCCTTGTTCACCTGGTAAGGTATTTCGGTCACCACGATACATTCTCTACCATTCACCTCTTCAGTGGTAGCCTTGGCGCGCATAACTACGCGTCCTTTACCGGTTTTAAAAGCTTCACGAACACCATCGTACCCATAAATTATTCCACCTGTAGGAAAATCCGGGGCTTTTATGTGCTCAATAAGCTCGTCAACTTCAATATCGTTGTTTTCTATATAAGCTACAGTCCCGTCCACTACTTCGGATAAATTATGTGGTGGCATATTGGTAGCCATACCTACAGCAATTCCCGAAGCTCCATTAATTAATAAGTTAGGAACTCTTGTAGGAAGAACTTTAGGTTCTTTTAGAGTATCATCAAAATTTAGTTGGTGGTCTACAGTATCTTTGTCGATATCGGCAAGCATATCTTCCGATATTTTTCGCATACGCGCTTCTGTATAACGCATCGCTGCCGGACTATCTCCATCAATAGAACCAAAATTCCCTTGTCCGTCTACCATCATATAACGCAAGCTCCAACTCTGAGCCATACGCACCATAGTATCATAAACAGAAGTATCTCCGTGTGGGTGATACTTACCTAATACCTCTCCTACAATTCTCGCAGATTTTTTATAAGAACTGTTAGATCTAACCCCCAGTTCATGCATCCCGAATAAAACTCTTCGGTGAACTGGTTTTAATCCGTCCCTAACATCTGGTAGCGCACGTGACACAATGACTGACATCGAATAATCGATATAAGCCGATTTCATCTCGTCCTCAATATTAATAGGGATCAGCTTTTCTCCTTCTGCCATATTAAATATTTATTTATGGTTTAATTATAAATCGTGCCAATATACGCATTTTATGAACGCTTTCGGGTGTTGACACCTGCTTTTTTCATGTTTTTATCAACAAAAGAAACCGCTCGAAACGTTAATAAAATCAATGTTAATTTTTTTGATTTTGACGCTTTTTTTTGTCTATTAGCTAAAACTAGTCTTAAATGATATAAATTAAGGTATAGTTTTTGCCTACTTATAGTTGTTTTACTATTTTTAATTGAAGAAAGAAAGGAAGAAGTATGGATGATAATTTTTCACCTAGAGTAAAAGATGTAATTGCCTACAGTAAAGAAGAAGCTCTGCGTTTAGGGCACGACTTTATTGGGACGGAACATCTCATGCTCGGACTTTTGCGTGATGGAAACGGAAAAGCAATAGATATTTTAACAGCATTAAGCATAGATTTAGAACACTTAAGAAGGAAAGTAGAAATATTGAGTCCCTCCAATCCTGCAGTGGGAGTAGCGGCAAATGATAAACGCAACCTACACCTTACAAGACAGGCAGAACGTGCTTTAAAAACAACTTTTTTAGAAGCAAAACTATTTCAAAGTTCGTCAATCAATACGGCTCATTTGTTACTTTGTATTCTTCGGAATGAAAACGATCCGACTACAAAGCTGCTCAACAGGCTTAAAATTGACTATGATAATGTTAAAGAACAATTTAAGCTTATGATTACAAGTGATGACGATTATATAGATTCTCCAGCTGCCGAGTCATTTTCGGATGAAACCGGCGCAGGCGATGAAGGAAGGGACAATCCTTTTGGAAGCTCAGGAAATGCTCCTAAGTCCAATAAAAAATCGAAAACCCCTGTTCTGGATAATTTCGGAAGGGACCTTACGCAACTTGCGGAAGAGGACAAACTCGACCCAGTGGTTGGTAGGGAAAAAGAGATTGAGAGGGTTTCGCAAATTCTAAGCCGAAGAAAAAAGAACAATCCGCTCCTTATCGGGGAACCCGGAGTTGGTAAAAGTGCTATTGCCGAAGGATTGGCGTTACGTATTGTTAAAAAGAAAGTATCTAGAATTCTTTATAACAAACGAGTAGTAACGCTCGATTTGGCTTCTTTGGTTGCTGGAACCAAGTACCGCGGACAGTTTGAAGAACGTATGAAAGCGGTAATGAACGAACTGGAAAAGAATGATGATATCATTTTATTTATAGATGAAATTCACACCATAGTAGGTGCTGGTGGCGCTACGGGAAGTTTAGATGCTTCTAATATGTTTAAACCTGCATTGGCAAGAGGTGAAATTCAATGTATTGGTGCTACTACGCTAGATGAATACAGACAGTATATTGAAAAGGACGGTGCTTTGGAAAGAAGATTCCAAAAAGTAATTGTGGAGCCTACTTCTGTTGAAGAAACCATCGAAATCCTTAACAATATTAAGGACAAGTACGAGGAGCATCACAACGTGACTTATACTGATGAAGCCATTGAAGCTTGTGTAAAACTTACGAATAGGTATTTGACGGATCGTTTTTTACCAGACAAAGCAATTGATGCCTTAGACGAAGCAGGTTCTAGGGTTCACATTACCAACATGGAAGTTCCTAAGCAAATCCTTGAGCTGGAAAAACAGTTGGAAGAAGTAAAAGAGCTTAAAAATTCTGTCGTTAAAAAACAGAAGTATGAAGAGGCAGCTAAACTTCGTGATGACGAAAAACGTCTTGAAAAGGATTTATCCATAGCGCAGGAAAAATGGGAAGAAGAAAGCAAACTTCATAGGGAAACGGTTACTGATGAAAGCGTTGCCGATGTAGTATCTATGATGAGCGGCGTTCCTGTTACCAGGATTGCCCAAGCGGAAAGCTCAAAATTGGCACAGTTACCAGAACTTATTAAAGGAAAAGTCATCGGTCAAGATGAAGCTGTTGGTAAAGTTGTAAAAGCAATTCAAAGAAATAGAGCCGGATTAAAAGACCCAGATAAACCTATTGGTTCATTTATATTTTTAGGTCAGACTGGTGTCGGTAAAACACAGTTAGCCAAAGTATTGGCCAACAAATTATTCGACTCGGTTGATGCCCTCATTCGAATCGACATGAGTGAATACATGGAGAAATTTGCGGTTTCAAGATTGATTGGAGCGCCTCCGGGATATGTTGGTTATGAAGAAGGTGGTCAACTTACGGAAAAAGTAAGAAGAAAGCCATACGCTGTAATCCTTTTGGATGAGGTAGAAAAAGCGCACCCTGACGTGTTCAATATGCTTCTTCAAGTACTGGATGATGGTTATATTACCGATAGTTTGGGAAGAAAAATTGATTTTAGAAACACTATTATCATAATGACCTCCAATATTGGTGCGCGTCAACTTAAAGATTTTGGTCAGGGAGTTGGTTTTGGAACTTCTGCCAAAAAGGCACAAGCCGATGCTCATTCAAGAAGTGTTATTGAAAATGCACTTAAAAAGGCGTTTGCTCCTGAATTCTTAAACAGAATTGATGATGTAGTAGTTTTCAATCCTTTGGAAAAAGAAGATATCTTCAAGATTATTGACATAGAATTGGAAAGACTTTACATCAGAATTAGTGGTCTTGGCTACAACTTGAAATTAACAGATAAAGCCAAAGATTACATTGCTGAAAAAGGATTCGACAAGCAATATGGTGCTCGACCGCTAAAAAGAGCCATTCAAAAATATATTGAAGATGCCTTGGCGGAAGAAATTATCACATCCAAACTTTCAGAAGGCGACAGCATTCTAATGGATTTGGATACTGATAAAGATGAACTTACTGTGGATATTAAAAAAGCAGAAAAATCCACTGAATCTTAAAATAGATATTACACCGGAGGCAGACTGAATTTATCAGTAGTTCTTCCGTGTATCTATCAAAAAATAAAGAATCTCACCCCAGTGGGTAGAAAACTTAATAATTATTTATAACGTGCGGTCTTTCACCGCACGTTTTTTTATTTAATTTTACTCCCTCCATTTTTCTTCTTAAATTAGAAGAATAATGGTTTTTCTCGCGCTAATTCAATACAATCTGTAGGCACCCAATACACGGTCCTGCATTTTATTTTCAAGAGAAAGCAAATCAAAATTAGTTACTAAAAAAAATTAAATGAGCAACAAAACAATTATTGGTAGCCAAGAATGGGTTTCATTACCAGAGTTAGATATATCAACCATCAAAGTACGCGTAGATAGTGGCGCCAAAACATCGGCACTGCACGCGGTCAACATACAGCCTTTTCAAAGAAATAAAGATACTTGGGTTACTTTTGATGTATATCCCATTCAGCACAATGGAAAAAAAGTGATTCATTGTGAAGCCATGGTTGTAGATAAAAGGGTTATTAAAAGCTCAACAGGTACGCGGGAAAACCGATATATCATTAAAACCTCATTAAATATTAATGATACTTCTTGGGATATTGAAGTATCCCTCACCAATCGCGACAGCATGGGTTACCGTATGTTGCTGGGAAGAGAAGCCATGATGGGAAGACTTATTGTAGATCCTGAGAGCAGTTTTATGTTGGGAGATCTTAGCGATGAGGATGTAAATAAAAGATACAAGGCGAATGTTCAAAATCAAGGCGGACTTAAAATTGGGCTTTTGGCCAGTAATCCAAACTTATACAGTAATAGAAGAATTATTGAAGCCGGTGAACGTTTAGGGCACGAAGTTGAGTTTTTCAATATTCGCCAATGCTACATGAAGTTGGACGCAGAAACTCCGGAAATCCACTATCGGGGTGGAAAAATTTTAAACGACCTAGATGCAATTATCCCAAGAATACGGCCTAGTATGACATATTATGGCTGTTCTTTGGCGCGACATTTTGAATCTATCAACATAGCTTGTTTGAACAAAGCAGAATCGATACGTCAGTCAAGGGACAAACTTTTTTCACTTCAATTATTGCTGAAAAATGGAGTTAGCATCCCTACCACAGGTTTTGCAAATTCTCCACTGGATACGAATGACCTTATTAAAATGGTTGGTGGTTCACCGCTAATCATCAAACTATTAGAAGGTACACAAGGTAAAGGAGTTGTCTTAGCAGAAACTAAAAAAGCTGCTGAGAGCGTAATCAATGCCTTTAAAAGTCTCAACGCCTATATACTGGTACAAGAGTTTATAAAAGAAGCAAATGGTAAGGATTTGCGTATTTTTGTAATCGACGGTAAAGTGGTTGCCGCTATGCAAAGAGAAGCACCTCCAGGAGAGTTTAGGGCAAATATGCATCTTGGTGGGACTGCATCGATTGTTAAACTTTCTTCCGCAGAAAAAAGAATCGCTATAAAAGCTACAAAAGCCATGGGACTGGATGTTGCAGGCGTTGATATTATTCGTTCTTCAAAAGGACCTTTGTTGTTGGAAGTTAACTCTTCTCCTGGTTTAGAAGGTATCGAAACAGCTACTGATATAGACATTGCCGGACTCATGATTAAATCTATTGAGAAAAAATTAAATTGGAAACCAAATAAATAGATTTTCATCCGCAGTTTACTCACTGATAATCAAACTAATAATATTGCCTTTCTTTTTCGGAAGGCAATATTATTTTGTAAATTATACAAACGAGAATTTTTTTTGAGAATAATAGATCTGACTGCGATCATCCATTTCAAATTTGAAATGGTATTAAAACCAATAAAACAGGTAGTTAATCTAATATTACTCAAATGAAGTAAATGTTATTTGAAAACCAATTAATTTTGTGCCATGAATGTTGTTGCGGATAATTATAAGCTTATAAAGTCCTACAATTTGGACTTTGGCACGGTAGAGATATACTCGAAATTTGCTATTGGTATAATTAAGGATGGAGTTGATTTAACACTTGAAAATATCTCTGACTTAGCAACTGTGGCAGACGTCCACTTTAGGGAACAGGATTTTGGGTACATTTCACTACGTAAAAACTCCTACGCTATTAATCCCGCATTGTACAATTACATTAAAGAACTTTCCAACTTAAAGTCGGTCGCTATTGTTTCTGATAAAGAAATTTTCAAACATAATTTCAAGATTGAAAAGTATTTCTACGGAAAAGAAATGGCTTTATTTAAAAACGTGAAAAGTGCTGTTGAATGGACGATTGACACAATCGAAGCGAACTAACAGCTAACTCTTCAGAAAAAAGATTAAACTCCGTTAATCTTTAAAGATTTCTTCATTCATTTCAAGACTGTCCATAAAACGGATTGTTTCTACAATATCATCGTGAAATATTCGGTCTTTCCCTACAAAAGGAACTTTCTCTGTATACTTTTCAAAATAGTTCTCAATAATCGGCGACGATTTAGCAGGTCTTCTAAAGGCAAGCGCTTGGGAAGCATTTAATAACTCAATTGCCAAAATGGTTTTCAAGTTTTCCATTATTTTAAAACACTTGGTGGCTCCATTAGCACCCATACTCACATGATCTTCTTGTCCGTTGGATGACACAATGGTATCCACACTAGCGGGCGTTGCCAATTGTTTATTTTGACTAACAATACTGGCTGCGGTATATTGCGGAATCATCAAACCAGAATTTAACCCAGGATCGTTCACCAAAAATGATGGTAACCCACGTTGACCAGAAATTAATTGATACGTTCTTCTTTCTGAAATACTCCCCCACTCTGCCAAAGCAATTCCTAGATAATCCAACGCCATCGCCAATGGTTGTCCGTGGAAATTACCTCCCGAAAGGATTTCATCTTGATCAATAAAAATATTGGGGTTATCCGTAACGGAGTTAATTTCAGTTTTAAATACTTTTCGTACGTGCGCCAAAACGTCTTTAGAGGCGCCATGAACTTGAGGCATACATCTAAAGGAATACGGATCTTGAACCTGTGTTTTTTGCTGAAGCGCAATTTCACTTCCGTCTATAAATTCTAAAATACGGGCTGCCGTTTTTATTTGTCCGCGATGTGGTCTTACCAGATGAATCAACTTATGAAATGGCTCCGTTAATCCGTTAAACGCATCCAGAGACATCGTTCCCACTAAATCGGCAAGATAGGATAGTTTGTATCCATTTATAATACACCAAACACCATAAGCGCTCATAAATTGAGTACCATTAAGCAACGCCAAACCTTCTTTGGATTGAAGCTGAATAGGATTCCAGTTCTTTTCTTCATACACTTTTTCAGAAGAAATCCTTTTACCTTTGTAATAAACTTCTCCTTTACCTAGCAATGGAAGTGATAAATGTGCTAGCGGAGCAAGATCGCCAGAAGCCCCAAGGGAACCTTGAGTATAAACAACCGGAATAATATCTTCATTGTAAAACTCTATGAGTCGGTTGACGGTTTCTAATTGCACGCCGCTATGCCCATAGCTTAGCGATTGAATTTTCAACAAAAGCATCAATTTTACTACTTCCTGAGGCACCAAATCCCCTGTTCCACAGGCGTGGGACATCACCAAGTTTTCTTGTAACTGACTTAAGTGCGTATTGGCAATCTTTACATTACACAGAGAACCAAACCCAGTATTTATGCCGTAAATCGGTTTTTTGTTCGAAGCTATTTTTTCGTCCAAAAACTTCCTACATTTCTCGATATTTACTTTGGCCTCGTCAGAAAGACGTAGCTTTTGCTTCTTTTCAATAACATTCCAAATAGTTTCGATGTCCAGTAAATCTGAGCTTATGTAGTAAAATTCGTCCATTAAAAAGTAGTTATAATCGGTCAAAATTCTTTATTCAGCTATAAAAATCCAAGGAAATTCATATAATTAACCTAATTGTTGTGTTTTATGAAGCTTAGCTCGGGTTTTCCTGATAATCACTTCTATTTTTTTTATGTAAATCTAAAAATGCATCACCTGTAAAATCAATAATATCAGTCGCCGTTAAAGCCTCTACTCCCGATCGCATCACAGCAAGATCGCCTGCCCTTCCATGAATATAAACTCCTAGAATCGCTGCTTGTAGTAATGAATACTTCTGTGCTACCAATCCGGTAATAATTCCTGTTAACACATCTCCGCTTCCTCCTGTAGCCATCCCCGGATTACCGGTAGAATTAAAAAACAGCTGATCTCCATAAACTACAGCAGTGTAAGCGTCTTTTACAACCATTACTAAATTATAATCCTTAGAAAAACTCTTTACCATTTCCAACTTTTCAAAATCATCGTTCCACTTACCAATCAGCCTTTCCAATTCTTTAGGGTGCGGGGTTAAAATTGCTTTCCCGTTTAAATAAGTAAGTAAATCATTATTTTCAGCTATAATATTAAGCGCATCCGCATCAATTACCATTGGTTTTTTGTTCTTCCGAAGGAAATTAGATATTGCTTTTACAGTTTTTTCATGCGTTCCCATACCAGGACCTATTCCAATTGCGGAAGGTTCTATGTCGTAATCAATTTTAGTTACAAAATTTTCTTCCTCGTCGGTAAGCACCATGGCTTCCGGAAAGGCAGTTTGTAAAGTTTGATAACCGCATTCAGGAACAAATGCCGTTACCAGTCCGGCCCCAGCGTGCAGTGCCGCTTCACTACTCATTAATACAGCGCCTACTTTCCCGTGGCTACCGCCAATTACCAAAGCATGTCCGTATGTACCCTTATGGGAAAATCGACTACGGGATTTGTAAAAACTTAAAACATCCTTTTTATCAACATAAACCATGTTGGATTCTTCTTCCTCTAAAAATTTCGGATCCTGACCAATATCCAAAATATCCCAATATCGCGTGTATTTCCCTGTTTCCGGTAGTAGAAATATCAACTTTGGAAGTTGAAAAGTGAGTGTAAAGTCGGCTTCAATTACAGCATCCTTTTCAGAAGGCACCTTATCCATGTACAACCCAGAGGGAATATCAACAGAGAGTACAAAAGCACCACTTGTATTGATTTCATTAATTAAATTGGCCACCCAATCATCTGCTGGACGATTAAGACCAATGCCGAAAATGGCGTCTATGACTACATCTTGAGAACTAATGTTCGGAATTTCTGTGTCTTGTGATAGTAATTTGGGCCATAATTTTAGTTCTTTAATCCGATCGAAATTCAGTAAAAAATCCTTCGAACGTTTATCACTAAAATTTACTACGTATACTTCAATATTATATCCTTGCTCCAATAGATGCCTGGCGACTACTAAACCGTCCCCTCCATTATTACCAATTCCACAAAAAATGTTAATTTTCACTTCTTTTGTAGGTAACTGTTGCTTTATCCAGTTAAAAATGGCAACACCAGCCCTTTCCATCAAGGCATCGCTAGTGATATGTTGCCGTTCGATTGTCAATTTATCAGCTAAACGTATTTGTTCAATCGAAAAAATTTTCATTTTATAACAATTCTTTAGTTAAATTATTAAATTCTCAATAATTATCTTTTTGTTTTTTTAGTACTATAAAAGTACTACATTTGGCATCTACAACGAGTAAGTAATGCAAAAAAATAATAGCACATATACCATTTCTACATTCCCAACGGGAATTCTGTCTATTATTACCATTATTCGTAACACTACTATTATTACCCCTTTTGGGGTATAACATTTTACATATCGTCCGTACTTATATTTGTTTTAAAAACAAACAAAACAGCATTTTAGGCGTTTTAATCGAATAGAATGCATTGAATAACAAATGCCACAAATCGATCAAACAAAAAATAATGTTCTTACTTTCCAGCGCCAACTAATTGCTGGAGAAATTTAAATTATAAAAACTAACAAATGAAACCCGCAATGGGTAATTAACGAGTAAAGACAATACCAATAGACATAATCAAAACTGAATTAAAGAATTGTAAATTTTATTTAAATGAAAGTATTAAAGTTTGGCGGCTCTTCCGTTGCCAATGCAGAGAATATAGAAAAGGTTAAAAATATAGTGGCCAATGCATCCAAAGGAGAAAAAGCTATTGTCGTGGTATCTGCTTTTGGTGGTGTAACCGATTTATTAGTGAAAGCATCTTTGTTGGCCGCCGCTCAAGATGAAGCTTATAAAAATGTCTTACAGGAAATTGAAGAGAAACATATTTCCACTGCACAGGCACTTATCGAAATAAATAACCAAAGCAAAGTCATCAGCAATGTAAAAAGAGAACTCAATGTTTTGGAAACATTACTTGAAGGTGCATTTCTTATTGGGGAAACTACACCAAAACTATTGGATAAAATTGTTGGTTTTGGTGAGCAATTGTCATCATTTATTATTAATGAATATTTCTTAAAGGAAGGACTGGATAGCGTTCATAAAGACAGTAAAACTCTTATAAAGACCAATGACAATTTTGGAAAAGCTGCAGTAGATTATAAAACGACCAATGAGCTTTGTGAAAATTACTTTGGAACGGTTTCTTACCAAGTTATTGTTGCGCCTGGTTTTGTAGCTTCTTCCGCAAAAGGGGACTCCACCACTTTAGGTCGAGGAGGATCAGACTATACCGCGGCCATTTACGCTGCGGCCATCAATGCTAAAACATTGGAAATATGGACAGACGTAAGCGGTATGTACACTGCCAATCCGAAATTGGTAAAACAGGCTTTTGCAATTCCGCATATTTCTTATGAAGAAGCGATGGAATTGTCTCATTTTGGCGCCAAAGTTTTATATCCGCCAACCATTCAACCGGTACTTTCCAAAGGGATTTCTATTCATATAAAAAATACTTTTGCACCAGAAGAAGAAGGTACTCTTATCACCAAAAATACAAATGGAAAAGAACGTGCTGTTCGAGGCATCAGTCATGTAGAAAGTATTTCGCTTATTTCCTTGGAAGGAAGTGGTATGGTGGGTATTCCCGGTATTTCAAAACGTTTTTTTGAAGTACTTTCTCAAGCTAAAGTAAGTGTTGTTTTCATTACGCAAGCTTCTTCAGAACATTCTATATGTATTGGAGTTGCTTCAGAAGATGCCGAAAAAGCGAAAAGTGCATTGGAAATGGCTTTTGAATATGAAATGACCCTAAAGAAAATAAATCCGGTGGTGGTTGAAAATAATCTTGCCATTGTAGCATTGGTGGGCGATAACATGAAGAGTCATCAAGGGTTAAGCGGACGCATGTTTAGCGCATTGGGTAAGAATAATGTAAACATTCGTGCTATTGCGCAAGGTGCTTCAGAAAGAAATATTTCGGCCGTTATCAATAAAAATGATGTAAAAAAGGCATTGAATACGCTGCACGAACAATTCTTCGAAGATAATGTGAAGCAATTGAACTTGTTCGTAATGGGCGTTGGTAACGTTGGTGAAAAGTTTTTAGCGCAAATTGAAAAACAGCGTAAATTCCTAAAAAAGCAATTAAAACTAAATATACGTGTGGTTGCTTTGTCCAATTCACGTAAAATGGTTTTTAATGATAATGGTCTCGATCTTAAAAATTGGAAAGAGCAATTGGAAAATGGTGAAGAAACTGGATTAGATAAATTTTTCAGTAAGGTAAAAGAACTGAATCTTCGAAACAGTATTTTTGTAGACAACACTGCCAATGAAGCTGTTTCCAACACCTATGCTAGCTATTTAAATGATAGTATTTCCGTAGTAACGTGTAACAAGATTGCAGCATCGTCACCTTACAAAAATTATGTCCATTTAAAGGAACTTTCTAGAAAATACAACGCTCCTTTCTTGTTTGAAACCAACGTGGGTGCAGGATTGCCAATTATTGATACATTGAAGAACTTAATTGCTTCCGGTGATAAAATCACTAAAATACAAGCAGTATTATCAGGAAGTTTAAACTTTGTTTTCAATAATTTTAATGACAGTACCAATTTCGATGAAGTTGTAAAACAAGCACAGGAAGAAGGATATACCGAGCCAGACCCTAAAATTGATTTAAGTGGTATTGATGTAATGCGAAAGATTTTAATTCTTGCTCGTGAAAGTGGAAATGAATTGGATATTGAACAAATTGAAAATGACTCTTTCCTTCCGCAGGAAAGCTTAGATACGGATAATGTGGAGGATTTTTATAAAACTTTAGTGAAGCATAAGGAGCATTTTGATGGTATTTACAAAGCCGCAGCCGATAAGGATTGCCGACTGAAATATGTAGCGCAGTTTGAAAACGGAAAAGCAAAAGTTGGATTACAACACATCCCGAAAGATCATCCATTTTATAATTTAGAGGGAAGCGACAATATTGTTCTTTTCTTTACGGAAAGATATGTGAAGCAACCGCTTATCATCAAGGGAGCAGGTGCCGGCGCAGATGTTACTGCTTCTGGTATTTTTGCAGACATTATAAGAATTGGTAATTTTTAACGGCGCCTATAATGAACGAGATTAAACTATTTTGTCCAGCTACCATCGCCAATGTTTCTTGTGGTTTTGATGTACTCGGGCTATGTCTTGACAGTACCGGAGATGAGATGCTGGTTCGAAAAACCAAGGAAAAGGGCGTTAGAATTACCAAAATAACAGGCCAAGATTTACCACTGGAAACCGAAAAAAATGTTGCTGGTGTTGCCGTTTTGGCTCTTTTGAAAGAGATAGAAACCGAATTTGGTTTTGAAATCGAAATCATAAAAAAAATAAAACCGGGAAGTGGTATTGGTAGCAGCGCTGCCAGTGCCGCCGGAGCGGTTTTTGGAGTGAATAAATTACTTGGCGAACCCTTCACCAAAGAAAAGCTCGTGGAATTTGCCATGCTTGGAGAGGAATTGGCCAGCGGAGCGGCACATGCAGACAATGTAGCCCCTGCCCTCCTCGGTGGATTCACGCTCGTAAAAGGCTATGAGCCTTTTGAGGTAATAAAACTCCATAGTCCGAAAGAGATTTATGCAACCGTTATTCACCCTCAAATTGAAGTAAAAACAGCCGATGCGCGTTCGGTAATCAAACAAACCATTCCACTAAAAAAAGCCATAATTCAATGGGGAAATTTAGCAGGTTTGGTTAGCGCTCTTTATACTGAAGATTACGAACTCCTATCCCGTTGCTTGCACGATGAAATTGTAGAACCCATGCGTAGTCCGCTTATTCCGGGTTTCCATAAAGTAAAGCAGGCAGCTAAAGATGCCGGTGCACTCGGAAGTGGTATTTCCGGCTCTGGGCCTTCAATTTTTGCTTTATCAAAAGGAGAAGATATTGCAAAAAAAGCTGCCGAAGCCATGGCAGAAGTTTATAAAGATTTCGGAGTGGATTACGATATCCACGTTTCAAAAATAAATACTGAAGGGGTGAAAATCCTTTAAGAAAACATTATACATAGATGAACTATTACAGTCTTAACGACACTAAAAATAATGCTAAAACTAGCTTCGAAGAAGCGGTTGTAAGAGGCATAGCACCCGATAGAGGACTTTATTTTCCAAATGAAATAAAACTGCTGGAAAGTGATTTTATTGATAATATTGAAAATTACAGCAATGAAGAAATTGCTTTTAAAGTAATTGAACAATTCGTAAATAATGAAATTCCAACTGATGTTTTAAAGGAAATAATTCAAGATACTTTGTGTTTTGATTTTCCTACAGTGAAAGTAGAAGAAAATGTGTATTCGCTTGAACTGTTTCACGGGCCCACAATGGCATTTAAAGATGTAGGCGCACGTTTTATGGCGCGTTGTTTGGGCTATTTCAATAGAGATAAAAAAGAAGAAACCGTTACAGTATTGGTAGCCACTTCTGGAGACACAGGTGGTGCGGTAGCCAGCGGTTTTCTTGGGGTTAAGGGTGTGGAAGTTGTTATTCTATATCCTAGCGGAAAAGTTAGTGATATTCAAGAAAAACAATTAACAACCCTAGGAAAAAATATTACTGCTTTGGAAGTAGATGGTGTTTTTGATGATTGTCAAGACATGGTGAAAACCGCTTTTCTAGATGCCGAATTGACCGAGGAAAATCTTACATCTGCCAATTCCATTAATGTGGCACGTTGGCTGCCTCAAATGTTCTACTTCTTTTTTGCTTATAAACAGTTAAAAGCGGAAGGAAAAGAGCTCGTTTTTTCCGTTCCTAGTGGGAATTTTGGAAATATCTGTGCTGGAATGATGGCCTATAAATTAGGATTGCCGGTAAAACATTTTGTGGCTTCCACCAACATAAATGATACAGTTCCGCAATACATGGCTACCCAAGAATACAACCCTAAGCCTTCTAAACAAACCATTTCCAATGCAATGGATGTTGGAAACCCAAGTAATTTCATCCGTATCCAAACGTTGTTTGATAATAATTTTGAAGCGCTCAATCAGTTGTTTTCATCTTTTAGTTATACTGATGAAGATACTAGAAAGACCATGAAAGAGATTTACGGGGAATCTAAATATGTTGCTGATCCGCATGGTGCTGTAGGCTATATGGGACTAAAAAAATTTCAAAAGGCAGCACCGGAAACCCTTGGTGTTTTCCTAGAAACAGCGCATCCTGTTAAATTCTTGGATGTAGTTGAAGAAACTTTAGATGTTAAAGTGCCTATCCCAGAGCAAATAAAAGCAGTTCTTGGCAAAGAGAAAAAAGCACATGCCATCAAAAATTATGATGATTTGAAAGCGTATTTAAAAAATAGATAGTCTTTCGTTTAAATATTTATAGAGATAAAGAAGTTCGTTTGGTTTGCGCCAACGGACTTTTTTTATTGTTGATTTGTTAAGTCGTGGAGTTGTTAAGGTGCAAAGTTTTCTCGTTGTCCGTTGCCCGTTGCTCGTTATTCGTTATTCGTTATTCTCTGCTAGTTGTTCGGATAGAAACTAGAAACTTTTCAATCTTCTAAGGTCATATCGACCATCGGGAGATATCGCATCCAGTTATTCAAAATATAATGTGATTTCTCTGTCTTCCCTTCGGTCAGCTTCGAAATGACTTGAAAAACTCTTTAAACTTCCCGCATCCGTCTCCTGTCTTCCGTCTTCAGTCTTCAGTCTCCTGTCTTCCACCTATCTCGAGGTTCTTTTAAAGATATAGGCAAGCGCAATTAATGCAATTCCAGCGGCTACAAACATGGCGTTGGGAATTACTTCGGTTCGTTTTTGATAGTACCAACCCGAAAACAATGCTCCGAGTCCGATTCCTGCTTCCAGAGCAATGTACATCGTTGCAACGGCCTTTCCCCGAGCGTGTTTATGACTCATATCAATGGTCCATGCGTTTAATGATGGAGAAACCACTCCCATCGCGATTCCGTATAAAATTCCGCCAGCGATAAATATAAAATAGGATGAAGCCATCCCAATAACTGCCATGGCAATAGCTAAAATTATTAATCCTAATTTAATAATTACCGTACGTCCATATTTATCCGAAGCTTTTCCCGATAAAAATCGAACCACTAGGGAGGCTATTGTAAATACAATAAAGAACAGCCCTTTATTGGCAATCCCCAAATGGGCGGTCCAATCTGGTATGAGGGTTAATATCACCCCTAAAGAGCTATAGAACAGGAATGTTACAATAGCAGCGGGCATTACTTCCAAAGCAATAATATCCCTTCTGGTAATTTTAAGTAGCGACCATGAAAATTTCTTTTTAGGCTGAAGTGTTTCCGGCATGTTTACGATAATAAGCATGGAAAGAAAGGCACACACCGAAGAGGAATAAAACAGCACATCGTAGGAATAGGTAAGTTTTATAAAGCTTCCCACGGCTGGCCCCAGCGCCATTCCCGTACTGTAAAAAAGACTTTGCATTCCTATTGCCTCCCCCAACGAGGGCTGCGGTGTAATATCTGCTACATAGGCCGATGTAGCTGTGGGTTTAAACCCTGTTGAAAATCCATGGAGTAAACGAAGTAACAAAAACCCGAAAACAGAATGTAAAACGGGATAGAGAAAGCCGCAGAAAACACATACCAAAGCTCCAAATACCATTACAGGCACGCGCCCAACGGTATCGGTTAGTCTTCCACTAAAAGGTCTTGAAATTCCAGCCGTCAAGGTGAAAAGCGCGATGATGAGTCCGATATACTTGGCGCCTCCCATCGAACTTAAGTACGCGGGAAGCTCGGGTATGAGCATATTGTAACTAGCAGAAAACAATAACGAACTAGAACATACCATTGCGAACTTTAGATTGTAAATAGGGTGTGTATTGTATTTTGAAAGGGTATTTTTTAAGAAGCTCATCCGTATTAAATATCTTTGCGCATATAATTGGTACAAAGAAAGACTTTGTTTTAGGATTTAAAAAGGACATTTGTCCGACGCCAAAAAATGATACGAAAAAACGCGAATCTCTTACACTATATCACAAAACATCTCTTGCAACATTCAGAAGGTACCATTGAAAGTTGCCAGTATGCACCCAGAACTGTGGTGTTAGGGCAAAAGAAACGGGTTTCTTCGGTGTTTATAATTAAAAGCGGACTCGCAAAATGTTATCTGACAGAAGATAACGGAGTGGAATTCATTCAAGAATTCTTTGGGGAAGGTGAAATATTTGGAGAACTCGAAGCCATCAACGAGAAACTGAGCTTTTGCTGTATTGAAGCCGTTAATACATTAGAAGTTTATAAAATAGAAACTACTTATTTTAAGGAACTTTTGGAAACTGACACTACCTTTAATTCACTTATTTTAAAAGCATTGGCAAACAAACTAAATTATACTGCCGTTCGCCATGCGTACAATCAGTCGCATACTTTAGAGGATAATGTAAAACGTTTAATGGAGCACTACCCTAATTTAATTCAAGAGATTGCAAAACAGGATATTGCCAACTATTTAGGAATCAACGTGCGTAGTTTGCATCGGGTGCTAAAGACAATTGCGCAAGACTAGTACATTTTTAGGGTTTTTCTCGAACACCCTCCAACAAACTATCACTTAAAGAATTACTTTCGTTTTCTGTGGTATGCAATACGGAAATATCTCCTGTTGATTCCAATACCACGGCCTTCACTTGGCTAAAATCCAGCACGTTTGCCTCCCGTAGTTTTGCTATGAGTTGTGATTTTTCAACCCGTGCATATTTTAAATTATCTTCCAAAATTTCACTTCCGTTCATTAATAACAAAGGTTTATTGGATATCAATTTATTTATCCATCGAAATTTTCGCTGTAAATAAGAGACAATAAAGGTAAGTAATAACAAAGCGCCTACGGCCACAGAACCATGTGCGATGGAAGTACTGGAAGTCAAGGTAGAAGAAATAATACTTCCTATGGCAATGGTAAAAGCAAAGTCGTATGCCGTAAATTTGGCAAACGACCGTAACCCAATTATACGTGTTAAAAAGATTACTGCAATAAAAATCAAAACACTTCCGCCGATGGTTTGCAAAAGCGGGTCACTACTACTATAAATCCATTTCATATTTTCCATATTTCAATTGAAAAAAGGGTTGAATTTAAAGATAGTAAGTTTTACCCATAATGTAGGCTAACAACCTAGAAACCTTTGCCTGTAAAACTACGAGGAGTACATTAAGACAACCGCTCCCCTGCCTGTCTAATAATTTCTTTAATACGCTGTTTTAAGCTTTCAGGTTGAACGATAGTAGCATAATCAGCAAACATTAAATACCATCGGGCAAATCGGTTTTCCATATCGACGGTATTAAATTCCATCTCGACTTCATTACCCACTGTTTTTTCTGAAACTAATCCGTAGTAGGAAAGATTATGACTGAGATACCGAGCTACTTTCTTGTCCACCCGAATAATTACATTTGTTTTTATTTGATTGGCTTCTTTCTGAAGAAAACTTTCCAGTGGTTCGTGCTCTAGCACAAATGATTTTTGCGTTGTAGAAATCTTTTTAATTCTATCCGTGCGAAATTGTCTGTAATCCTTCCGAAGATGGCAATATGCCATGATGTACCAAAATCCATTTTCATTGAATAAACCTACAGGCTCTATCCATCTATCCGTATAAGACGTTGCGTGCAAAGCTTCATACACCAAAAACACCTGCTTTTTTTCAGCAATACCACCGAAGAGAATCTCCAAGGCGTTGGGTACATCTTTATTGAAAAGTTCTTGGGTGGGATAAATGGATATTTGCGACGCCAAGGAACTCATCCAATCTTTCTCACTTCCCCTCAAAACAGATTTAATCTTAAACATGGCCGCTTCAAAATACTTCCCCAAAGAAGCATCGGTGTACTGTTGCATTAATTTTTCGGCAGCAATAAAACTACTGGCCTCTTCTTTGGTAAACATTATGGGAGGTAAACGATATCCTTCCATAATACTATACCCCGTTCCAGCTTCACTAATTATAGGCACTCCCGAAGTTTCCAAAGTTCGTACGTCTCTGTAAATGGTGCGTAAACTCACCCCAAAACGGTCGGCAAGTTCTTGGGCTGTAACAATTTTCTTGGATTGTAACTGAATGAGAATGGCTACAATTCTGTCAAATTTTTTTAAGGTGTTGTCGGTCATATCCTCTAGAATTCCCTTCCCAAAGATACTGTTTTTGTCAACTGAGCAAGAGCTTATTCACTATCTGAGATGTATTATAACGTTTACATCTCCCATATTTCAGGGTTCTTTACTGAATGCGATAGGTTGTTTACCTATTTCATGACGTTTAAAATACAACGAGATACGTTGTTAGACCTGTCTGGCGAGGTCTAAAACCTTACAGTTTAGGTTATTAAACTTATCTGGACACGTTCAAGATGTCAAAATATACGTTATACAACGTATCGGGATACGTCCTACAACCTCAAAATATACGTTATACAACCTATCGGGACACGTCCAAGACCTCAAAATATACGTTATACAACCTATCCGGACACGTCCAGAACCTCAAAATATACGTTATACAACGTATCTGGACACGTCCAAAACTTCAAAATACACGTTATACAACGTATTCGGACACTTCCAGGACCTCAAAATATACGTTTGTTAACGTATACCTCGCAGATTATTAATTTCTGAAGTCATCTTCATTTATAGAAAAATTTATTTTAACACTTTTTCAGAATTGGCTACTGACAAACAGTTGTCACACCCCGCTATTACTTTTGGTTTCAGAAACATTAATCAGTAAAAATTATCATTATGGAAAATTCGAACACTATTGAAAAAAGAACAACTGTATTTACTTCGGAAGAATTACTGGCACATTGGCAAGGGCACCGGGCCTTAACCCGAAGAACGATTGAAGCATTTCCCGAAAAAGAATTCTTTACCCACAGCATCGGCGGGATGCGAACATTTGCAGAACTTACCATGGAGCTTCTTGGAATAGCTGCGCCAGGAATGAAAGAAATTGTGGTTGGAAACACCGAAAAATTAAAAGAACACTTCGACCACGGAAACAAAAAAGAATACCTACTAGCCCTTTGGGACAAGGATACGGAAGCCATTAATACCTATTGGGAACAGTTAAAGGACGAAGATTTCTCTAAAAATATTAAACTTTTTGGAGAATATGAAGGAACCGTTATTAGCTCTATTCTCTATTTTATCGACAATGAAATTCACCACCGCGGGCAAGCCTATGTTTATTTAAGAAGCCTTGGTATAGAACCTCCATTTTTTTGGGAGCGATAATTGAAACAATCCTAGCAAGCGTATTGCTTGCTAGGATTTTCATTCAAATCATTTTTAAAATCTTCTGATAATATGTTTAAAAAATGAAAGGTATCTATGTATTTAAAACTTCCGTGAAAAGAAAAATAGAAATTAAAAACCTAAGTCCGGCTTTAAACAATCTTTTAAAACCCAACAATGCTTGGAATTTTGATCTCGAAGACCGTGATAAAATATTGCGTGTAGAAATGGAAGAAAAGAAGAAAGCATCCATTGAAAACCTATTGCATTCTTACGGTTTTGTTTGTGAAGAAATGTAAGTTGATAATTGAGGGCGTTTACGGTACGAAGAATTATAAATCTCACTAAGTGAGTAAATTGAGAAGGCTTTCCGTTAAACTTAATCCATTGATTCAGCTAACTATTTTTTAAATTAATGTTTTTAATGTTTAAGACCTTTATGGAAAGCCCTTTTCTTCTCAACTTAACTCAAGCTTTTCCGAAAGTACGTTTAAGAACAAGCATTAAAAAAAAGTAAGAAAAAAATCAAGATAATTATTAATTATAATTGAATTTAAGATATTGAAAATAAGACCATTAACCAATTACTGGCCTTTTTAAAATCAAGACGCAATAGAAGTATTAAATTAGCGTGTTTTTGCGTTTTAGATAGATTTTTAGCATAATTATGAGCAAAACTATCTTATTTTAGCAACTATTATATTAATAGTATATAAAACACCAACCATTGAAGCCATTAATTGCCGTACTACTTTTTATCTTAAGCTCTCTATTTGTTAGTGCACAATCATATGAAAATACACTGGATAAATTAGATGAAGAACTGGAAAATTCTACTTACTTCGTTCAGTTAAAACACCAGGAAATTGGAAAGCTAAAAAAAAATGTAAATCAGTTTACTGTATCGGGTAATACGAAAAAATTATATGGAACATATATAGATTTGTTTAAGGAATACAGCAAATTTAAATACGATTCGGCTTACTTTTATTTGGAAAAAGCCAAGTCTATTGCGCTTAAACAAAAAAATGATACCCTTTTAAGCAACGTCCGTATCAATGAAAGTTTTATTCTGTTATCTTCTGGCCTCTTTAAAGAAGCTATAGATACGCTGAATAATATTGATACCACTACCCTAACCCACAAGCAAAAATTTAAGTATTACAGCGTAAAAGCCAGAAGTTATTTTGATTTATCCGACTATAATAGGGATAGCAGATTTACGGTTCTTTATACACAGAAAGGCAATCGTTACCTAGAGAAAGCCTTATTATTTGCAACCGAAAATACCAACGACTATTGGTATGCGAAAAGTTTGTTGGCGTTAAAAAAACAAGACTTAAATGCAGCCAGAACCGTTTTTGAGAATTGGATAAATAACTACCAATTATCGTCTAAATATCTCGGTATTGCTACGTCTAGTCTTGGCTATATTTATGCCGAACAAAACAACCCGGAAAAGGCCATTGAATATTTTGCTAAAGCAGCGATAGCAGACATAAAATTTGCCACGAAGGAAACTACCGCCTTGCGTAATTTAGCTTTTGAACTTTATAAGGTTAACGATTTGGAACGCGCCAATAAGTACATTCATCTAGCCATGGATGATGCCACTTTTTATAATGCTCGACATAGAAAAATACAAATTTCCAGCATCTTACCTATTATTGAAAAAGCTCAACTTTATAACATGGAGCGACATAACAAAGTTCTGGAAAGAATTGTTATAATTTTGACAGTTCTATCCATAGCCGTGCTCATTTTACTGGTTATCATTTTCAAACAATTAAAGTCTCGAAATCGATCTAGAAAAGAACTACAAACCTCTTATAATCAATTAGCTAAACTAAATAGTTCGCTGAGGGAATTGGATGCCATAAAGCAAGAATATATTACCTATTTTATACAATCTACCTCCGACCTTATAAAAAGAATAAATACGCTCAAAAAGAGTGTTCAACAAAAGATTTTATCTAAAAAAATGGATGATGCTTTGCGCATTCTAAATACGTATAACACCAAAGAAGAACGTAAAAATCTCTTCAATCAATTTGATGAGATATTCCTACAGCTTTTTCCCACGTTTATAAATGATTTCAACCAATTTTTTGATGAAGAACAAGAACACAAGAAAGGCAATGAGTTATTAAACACGGAATTAAGAATTTATGCTTTATACCGGCTGGGGATTCAAGACAGCAATCAAATAGCCAGTTTTTTTGATCTTTCGGTTTCCACAATTTATTCCTATAAAACGCGTATTAAATCCAGATCGCGTTATAAAGATAATTTTGAAGAAAAGGTTATGGAGATTCCATATTTAGGAGTGAGAGAGGATATAACCATTTAACCTAAGTATGACATTATATTTTGTAAACTACATATTTTCAGGAAGAAACCGCAATAGCAGACAACGCAATTTGCAAGGTATCCTGATAGCTTGCAGCGTCCTTTGTAACTTTCCCCTCTACTCTTAAACCGCTAATTAGCGTATAAAAATAATGCGCTAAGGCTTCTGGATTGTTACTGGCCGAGAGTTCACCGGTATCCATACCTTTTTGAATGGCTTTGGTAATGGCTGAAATGATATTCGTTCTATTTTGCTGAACAAGTTTTAAAATCTCGGTGTCATGTGGCGCTAATTCAATAGCCGTATTCACAATAAAACAACCTTTACTATCGGCATCACCAAGGTTTTCTTGGATAAGCTGGTTTAAAATATTCTCCATGGTAGGAAAAAAACAAGTACTCTGCTCTAATATGGCAATCATCTTGGCAGAAGTATTTTCAATATAATGCCTAAGTGTTAGGATAAATAGGCTTTTTTTATCCTTAAAAGCCCCATACATGCTCGATTTACTAATTCCAAAGGCACTAATCAAATCTTGGGTGGAAACCGCATTATATCCTTTCTTCCAGAATAAATCTTTCGCAATTTCCAAAACCTCCGTTTCATTAAATTCTCTTTTCCGTGCCATTGTAAATTAATTTATATGCAAAAATAGTGAGGGGGAAACAAATTCCCGCCCCACTTATCTATAATTTATCTCGTTATGTATATTCAATTATTAAAACTGAACCATACCACCATCTATATAAATTTCTGTACCATGAATATAAGATGCATTTTCTGAAGCTAGAAACAATACGGCATCCGCTATTTCCTTGGACTTACCGAATCTTTTCATAGGCACTTTATCCAATACCGTTTCTGCAAAACCTTCTTGTTCTTCATCGTTCATTCCGGTTTTATTAAAGAAATCGGTTTCTATCGGTCCAGGACTAACCGCATTCACGCGGATTTTCTGTTCAGATAATTCCGCAGCAAATGTTTTCAGCAACGATTGCACTGCCGATTTGGCCGCAGAATAAACCGATGCTCCTGGCATTCCTTGTTCTGTTACTACGGAAGTATTCAAGATTATGTTACTTCCTTCGCCCATAAGTGGTAAAATAGATTGAACTGTAAAGATGGAACCCTTCACCAATACATCAAACTGTTGGCTATAGTGCTCTTCGTCTATTTCAGGAATAGGAGCAAATTTACCGTAACCTGCGTTTACGAAAAGAACATCTACTTTTCCAGTTTTGGATTTTACCGTTTCAGCTAGCTTTTTTAGATCGGAAATCGAACTAGAATCGGCTACAACACCGTGTCCGCGTTCTCCTAATTCTCTTGCCGTTTGATCCACCGTATCTTGATGCCTACCCGTAATAATAACGGTTGCGCCTTGTTCTATAAATTGCTGTGCGGTGGCTTTACCTATTCCGCTTGTTCCTCCAGTAATTAAAACTACCTTGTCATTAAATTTTTCCATTTTCTTTTGATTTTTTTTGATTAAATGTCCTCTCACTGAATGAGATTTACATCGTTATTTTTTGATTAGGAAAGCGACTGCGACACACTGTAATGAGCATAACTTTCAACGCAGTATCAACTCTCCCACTGTAAAGGTATTTAATTATGGACTGATTAGTTCAAATAAAATCATAAAGTTTTCTAACGGAAATATTAAAGCCTAAAAACCTAAATTTTAATTAATAAAGAATATTATCTTTTGGAAGCACAGGATCGGGAAGGTCGCTCTCATCGAGCATATCCCGTAGATCAATCTCAATGGTTCGACAAAGCGCGGTCATCGGGACATCATTTATACGTCCTTCAAAAGGATCTTCGCTATTGTCGCCAATCATTTCCATGGTAAGAAAAATCCAAGCAATCAACACCGTAAACGGAATCATCAGAAAAATATACCAATCACTAATGGCTCCGGAAACGGTAGAAGCGTCATCTTCAAAAACATCTAAAAGACCAAATGGCAAAAGCAATACGAAAATCCAAGTAAAAACCTTAGAAAAATACCCATACTGCCTAGGGAAAGGCGTGTTCTTAATTCGTTCACACATCCCCTGAAGATTGTAGAATTCTTCTAAAACAGACTGCATTTGATCTTCCTGAAAACCATCCAAAACTCCTTTTTTTCTCAATGTAGAAACATCAATTGCTTGGTTTTTCACTAAATGTGTAGCTGGGTTTACTCGCTTTTTCAGGTCGCTAAATTCCCTCATACTAACATAGTTATAGGCTTCATTACAGGAAATATTACGCTCTTGATGTTTGTCAAAAACCTTTTCTACCATCGGGTTTTCTTTAATTGCCCAAGATTTTGGTTGCCTTAATTGAACACGCAGGGCATTGAGCCAGCCTATATGTCTATGAATCATTTGTGTGTGCATTTTCTTGTCATATTCAGCATCATCAGTTTTTACAAAAGTCAGCACTTGAATGGCCCAAGTACGGCTATAATTTACAATACCGCCCCATATTTTCCTTCCTTCCCAAAAACGATCGTAACTCTGACTGTTTTTAAAGCCTATATAAAAGGCTACCGCAATCCCTATAACACTTAAAGGCTGAAATGGAATATCTATAAATTTAAACTGAAGAAAATAATAAACTGCAAAAATAGCGGTGGCATAAAGCGAAAAGAAAATTAAATTCTTCCAGCTGTACCGTAAAATCATACCCCAGCCAATGTTTCTTTTAATGTACATAGCAAATCTTTTTTTGGTTGTTTTAAAAATAATTAATTCTAAATAGATTTCGCCACACACAAAACGATAAACTTTAACTATCTTTAAACATGGCTTTTAAAGTAAAAAAATGTAATCACCTAAAAGTAATTAACGAGGTAAAGAAATCTACCTCCTACCAATGCGAAGAATGTATTAAAACAGGTGACGATTGGGTTCATTTAAGAACCTGTCAAACCTGTGGTGTCACCCTTTGCTGTGATAGTTCGCCCAATAAACATGCTAGACAACACGCTATTGCAGAAAATCATCCTGTAATTGGTTCTGCAGAACCAAATGAACGTTGGTTATGGTGCTACATAGACGAACTGATTAGCAAATACTAAATCTCGCTTTTTAGCTATTTTACAGCCGTTTTACTGAGGTATTTGTGAACTGAAGAAATCACTACTGAGCCTTCCCCTACCGCTGAAGCTACGCGTTTTACAGAGCCACTTCTAATATCACCAACGGCATACACCCCGGGTAAGGAAGTTTCAAAAGCTAATGCCTCGTTATCAGCATCTTTATCAGTACAAACAAAACCTTTGTCATCCAAACAAATTTCACCGTTCAACCAATTGGTATTAGGTACAGCGCCTATCATGATAAACAAAGCTTTTGATTCAATTTCTATAGTTTCTCCGTTAGAATTGTTTTTTATTTTCACACGCTCAAGATTCTCACTCCCTTCAATCTCACAAATTTCGGCATGAGTAATTAAATCAATACGGTTATCTTGTTCAATTCTATTGGTGAGGTAAGAAGACATGGTAGCACTCAATCCTTCTCCCCTTACAACAACATACACATGTTTGGCAAAACCGCACAAATACATAGCTGCTTGTCCTGCAGAATTACCTCCACCCACAACTACCACATTGCTATCTGTGCAATATTTCGCCTCTAGATCGGTGGCGGCGTAGTAAATGCCTCTATTTTCAAAATATTCCAATCTATCCAGAGGTAAGCGGCGATATTGCACCCCGTTAGCAAGTATAACGGACTTTCCACGAACGCAGCGCTCGTCATTTAATCCTAAATGAAATATTTCATCTTTCTTCTCTAAACTGGTTGCTCGTCTCGGTGTAGTAATCCTTGCTCCAAATTTTATTGCCTGAATTTCTCCTTTATATGCCAGGTCTCCTCCTGAAATACCCGTTGGAAACCCAAAATAATTTTCAATTTTTGAAGAAGTACCGGCTTGACCGCCAATAGCTGTGTCTTCTACAACCAATACTTTTAAACCTTCACTTGCTCCATAAATGGAAGCTGCAAGTCCGGCGGGACCTGCCCCTACAATTAAAACATCAAAAAGAGTATCGGTATCTGAAACTAAATCCAAGCCTAGTGCATTGGCCAATTCAAGCGGACTTGGATCACATATTACCGTAGTATGCCCAATTACCACGACCGTTTCTGCCCTTGGAACATGATGACATTTCTGTTTCAATTCATTTAAACGTTCAGAATCCTGCTCGTCTATAAAGCGAAAGGGAATTTTACCACGGCTAAGAAATTCAATAAGTTGAGATGTTTTTTTTCTTATCTCCTTTCCAATTACCACGACACCACCTTCACCCCATTTCATGAGCAGGCGTCTTCTAGCGGCAAAGGCATTAACAATTACGTCCCCAATTTCTGGATTAACTCTTACAAGGTTTATTATTTTTTCTTGAGGAATTTTTAAAAGCACCGAAGACTTATCTGCAATTGCGGCGAGAAAAGTTTTTTGTCCCATTAACATACCTATCTCACCAAGAAAATGTCCTTCTTTAATCTGAACTACGGTTTTATCGTTCGAGCGATCAACGATATTGATTGCACCCTTCTTAACATAGGCGAAATCGTAGCAATCCTGTCCGACATCAAAAAAAATGCTTCCTTTATCAATTTGTACTTCTTCACCATATTTTTCAATTAGTTGAAGAAACGAATCAGACAATTTTGGATAGGCTTCCCTGCTAAGTTCATCTTGGTCTTGGGAGGTACGGGAATGAGAATTTTTCACTAGATCTTTAGTTTAAGGGCAAATTTTAGGGTTGCCTTGAATACTTACTAAAGATACTTAATTTTCTTATATGTATTTCGTGAGTTTCTCGGTCATTGCATTAGCATCCACCTCTTCCTGATCACCGGTTTGCATATTTTTTAGGGTATAAATGCCTTCTTCCATTTCTTTGGTACCGGCCAGAACTACAAAGGGAATTTCGCGCTTGTTGGCGTAATTCATTTGCTTTTTCATTTTAGCGCTATCTGGATAAAGTTCGGCTTTTATTCCATTCTCACGAAGTTTCTTAACTGCTTGCATGCAGTACATGGCTTCCTTATCGCCAAAGTTCAAAAATAGAATTTTGGTAGTTTCAGAAACCGTCTTTGGAAATAGATCCAAATCTTCCAGCACCAAATAGATACGATCCAGACCGAAAGATATTCCAACACCACTCACGTTTTTTAGTCCGAATATGCCGGTGAGATCATCATAACGACCACCACCACCGATAGAACCCATGGGCACTTCTGCAGGCGCCGCTACTTCAAAAATGGCTCCGGTGTAGTAATTTAGTCCGCGAGCTAAAGTAACATCTATTTCTAAAGCCGCTTGCTGTAAACCAAGTGTATGGATTGCATCAATTATAAAACGAAGTTCCTCCACTCCTTTTTTTCCTTCTTCCGAAGTGCTTAAAAGTTCATCTAAGCTATTTAGTTTTTCAACATTTGTTCCTTCAAAAGAGAAAAGTGGTTGAACTTTTTCAATAGCCACTTCACTGATGCCTTTTTCAAGCATTTCTTTTTTCACACCATCTTCACCGATTTTATCCAACTTATCCAAAGCTACGGTAAAATCTATGAGTTTATCTTTTGCTCCAATAACTTCCGCTATTCCAGAAAGGATTTTTCGGTTATTCATTTTAATGGTTACGCCGTTTAGTCCTAAATCGTTGAAAACGGCATCGTACAATTGTACAAATTCCACCTCTTGCCACAGTGAATTGGAGCCAACCACATCGGCATCGCACTGAAAGAATTCACGAAACCTTCCTTTTTGAGGCCTATCGGCACGCCATACAGGCTGAATTTGATAGCGCTTAAATGGCAATTCAATTTCATTTTGGTGCATCACCACATAACGTGCGAAAGGAACGGTAAGATCGTACCGCAATGCTTTTTCTGAAATTTTAGGTGTTAATGATGTTGCTTCCTTTTTAGCATATAATTCATCGTTGACTTTAGACAGGAAATCTCCAGAATTCAAAATCTTAAAAATTAACCGATCCCCTTCTTCACCATATTTTCCCATCAAGGTGTCATAATTCTCAAAACTAGGCGTTTCAATAGGCATAAAACCAAAAGAAGCAAAATGTTTCTTTACCGTTTCTATGATATAATTACGTTTTGCTACTTCCTGTGGGGTAAAATCTCTCGTTCCTTTTGGTATGCCTGGTTTTTGTGCCATTTTTATTTTTTGGGTTTTGGGTTTTGGTTTATTATTTAGAACAAAATAAGGTTCCGTTACGGACTTCGACTCCCGAAGCTTCGGGACAGCCTGACAGCAAGGTTAAAAACAATAAGAGCTAATTAAATGAATTTTTAATAACACCTAACTCTTAACTTTGCACTTTTAACTTTAGACTTAATACTATTCTATCTCAATAATATCATCAAAGTAGCGGAATAATTCACCTTTGGTAATAACTGCTCCTTTTTCAATCAACTCAAATTTATCTTTATTAGGGTCTTCGGAATAGGCCTTCTTGGCGGTCATCATTTCCACTGCATCGGTTAGGAAATTCTTTTTAAACCAATCGAATCCAGCTTCCGTAGTTAAATTAACACCTGGCTGATGTACTCTAACAGCAATAAGTCCCATTTCTTTATTTCCAAGATGAAACAAATGCATTTCTGCATCAGAGATATTTTCCAAATACTCCACCTTGCCTAAAACTCCTTCCCAAACCAAATCGCTAAAAACATCAATTTCTTCTTCGGCGACTTCGGGTTTGTTGGTTTTTATATCCTTCCATTCATCTGCAGTTATAGATTGTGTTGCCAAGAAATTAATAAATTCCGGGTGCATTTCTTCTAACTGCTCTTTTGTAAGTCTTCTATATTTCACCTAACTAATTTTTCCTATTGAAATAATAATTTTGCAAAAATAACAAAGGCTATGCGGAGTGCATAGCCTTTTTATAATAAAATTTATGAATTCTCCTTTTTAAAGAGAAACCTTCTAATTAGTTAAAGATATAACGCAAACCAACTTGTGCTTGCCATCTTGAAGTAATATTGGAAGAAGGAATGAATGTTTCTGTTAAACTCGGGTCGAAACTATATGTAGGCACATTGTTTGCATCTACAGAAGCTACAGAAATAGGGAACTGATTTCTAGGCACTTCTATAACTCCCCAGTTGGAATTCAACAGGTTTCCAAAGTTTAAAATATCGATGCTAAACTGAATAGTATTAGTTTTATCTCCAGCCACTTTGAAGTTAAAATCTTGAAGCAACTTCAAATCTATACGGCTTCTCCAAGGAGATAAAGCTCCATAACGCTCCATATAATCCCCTCTGTTGTCATTTAGGTAATCATCCTGCTGAATAAATGCTTCCAAAGCTGCCGCTTGCGTTGTTTGCTCCGTAGCACTTCCCGTAAATTGCATTTGTTGAACTTCTTCAGAAGTAGGGATGTAGATAAGATCATTGTTTTGTCCTACACCATCGTTGTTAACATTCCCGTTAGGAAAACCGTTTGCGTAGGTGTAACTAAATCTTCCTCCTTGAGCAAATTCACCAAAGGCCGAAATGGTTGTTGCCCACTTATCTTTTCCATATTTAAACTGTTTTGAAAGAATCCCAACAAAACGGTGAGTGTCTCCGTATTTAGACGGGGAAAGCACCGCACGGTTCGCATTTCCTACTACCGGATTAAAATCAAAAGCGTCTCCGGTAATTTCTGCCTCAATTGAGTTCACATCTTTTGCATCTAGGTAGTTATATGCCAAACTCGCATACAAACCATTTTCAAACATTTTTTGCGCTTTAAACGTAGCATTAATAACCCTGCCTTGATCATCATTTGTAAATACATATGCATTATTACCTCTATCGCTGTCGGCATAACGCTCACGGTTGTCGCCTGGTGCATTTAAATTTTGGCTAGGATCTCTAAGTCCCCAATTTTGTACATGCATACCATTTACATCTTTGGTATAGGACAAATCGGTTGTCAATACCAAACCATTTTCAAACCTATAATCCGCTCCTAAGCTGGATCTCCATACTTGTGGCCATTTAAAATCTGGATCTACAATCTGGAAATAGCCATCATCAGCACCACTTACTTGGTTTCCTAACCATACAAAAGGGAATCTTCCTGTGAAAATTCCAGTTCCTCCTCTAAGCTTGAAGGTGTTGTCTCCTTTAACATCCCAATTAAACCCTAAACGTGGAGAAATTAAGAAATCGTTATTAGGCAAAGTAGTAGACTCCAAAAATACTTCTTCTCCTGTTTCAGGGTCATAATATGGAATAGATGTATCCCTGTTTGCTCCATTATCAGTATCAATATATTTCTGAATTAAATCGCTTGTATTGTAATATAGAGGCTTGTCAAAACGAACACCATAAGTAACCTTAAAATCGTCTACAATATTCCATTCATCTTGAGCATAAAAAGATAACTGACCTACATTTAACTCTGCCAACTTCCAACCACCATCGTTACCATCTCCTGCAGCATTACTTTGTTCAAAAACGCTTTGGGCGTATGCTAAGTTTTGAGCTAAACCTCCATTTGGGTCACCTGCATCAGCCAAGAATGCTCCAACACTAGGATAAGGCCTAAAATTACCATAATAGTTTCCCCCAGCTCCAAAATTATCGTAAGCTGTTAAGTTAAAGGAATTTTTAAATTCAAATTTCTCTAAAGCAAAACCAATGGTTAAGTTATGATCACCTAGAAAAATATTGGTATTGTTGGTAATTTGATATACTTTCTGGTCTAATTTGTTATTTACTGAAAAAGGTTCGTGACCTGCAATAATATAATTAGAACCACTTCCGTCTTGAATAGTAATAACAGGTGCAGGTGTAGATAATGGATTTCTGAAATCATCAAAATGTGTATAACCCGACTGTAATTTATTCACAATCTTATCGGAGATTGTAGAGTTTAATTCTATTTGAAAAGAATTGATTTTATTGTTAATTCTATATCCAGAATTTTCAAATTGAAGGGTAGTAAAATTAGGGCCCCTTGAAGTAATTGCTGTTGGGTGTGCTGGTTTTTCCTTGTAAGCGTCTAGAAAGTTGTAGATAAACGCTAAACGGTGGTCATCAGTAATATTCCAGTCAAGCTTAAAAATCCCCTTTGTAGATTCTGCTCCATAAGTAAATCCTTCATACCTTCCCGTGTCATAGCCATAAAGGGCTAAAGCATCTCGAACATCCATTAAATCATCTTCAAGAACTCTTGACTCATTTACAGCGCCCGATCCGGTATTTGGAATCCAACCTTGTGAACCTAAATCCGTTCTTTCATCCTTTTCAAAATTAGTAAAGAAGAAAAGTTTGTTTTTAACAATTGGACCACCGATACTAATACCGTACTGATTCTGCTCTAATTTAGGCTTAATTACATCTTCGCCATTAATTTTACCGCCGGTCATGTCTTCATTTCTGAAGAAACCATACACTGTACCGTAAAATTCGTTAGTTCCACTTTTAGTTACCGCATTTACAGAAGCACCTGTAAATCCAGATTGTGTAACATCGTAAGGCGCTACGGATACTTGAATTTGCTCAATAGCGTCTAAGGAAATAGGTTGGGAATCTGTTTGTCCACCAGGAGTAGCTGCATCCAGACCAAATGGATTGTTGAAGATAGCCCCATCCAAAGAGAAATTGTTAAACTGATCGTTTCTACCTCCAAAAGAACCATCGCTTGCAGCAGAAGGCTCTAATCTAGTAAAATCCTGCGCAGACCTAGAAATGGTTGGTAAGCGGGTAAGCTCTCTTCTTCCCACGTTCGTTTCAGCTCCAGTGCGATCACCATCAAAAGTACCGCTGCTGTCGCCAGTAACAATTACTTCATCCAGTTGTTGGCTATCATCGGCCATTACAACGTCTAGTTCTGTAGTTTCACCAAGATCTAAATAAACATCAGATATTTCTTGAGATTGAAAACCAATGTAAGAAACGGTGATGGTGTAAGGGCCTCCAATTCTAAGGTTTAAAAGATTAAACCTTCCATCGAAATTTGTAGCACCACCATACTTGGTCCCAGTCGGGGTATGAATGGCCACTACGCTGGCTCCAGGAAGTGGTTCGTTTTGGGTATCGGTAACCATACCCTTCATGTTTGCCGTTGTTACTTGCGCAAAGCCAGTGCTTGCAGCAAATAAAACCAACAATGCTAGTAGAAGTAATTTCTTCATTGTTAATAAGTTGAAAAATTGTAAGATTAATTTTGCGTTCGCGCCAAAAATACAAACAAAAAGGTCGCTTTTGCAAGCGACCCTTAACATTTTATTAACGAAGAATTGTTAATTACTTAGCTTCCGCTACAACCTCAAAAGGAAAATCAACAATAACTTCTCTGTGCAATCTTATTGTAGCCTCGTAAGGACCTGCAACTTTTACATTTCCTCCAAGGATACTAATGAATTTCTTCTCGATTGAAATATTTGCTTCTTTCTGGATAGCTTCAGAAAGATCTGCGTTACTTACAGAACCAAACAATTTGTTACCTGCTCCTGCTTTAGCGCTTATCTTAACTTCTACATCCTTCAACTGATCTGCAATTTTTTGTGCATCCTCGATAATTTTCTTCTCTTTGAATGCTCTTTGCTTTAAGTTTTCTGCCAATACTTTTTTAGCAGAAGCAGTAGCCATAATTGCAAAACCTTGTGGTATAAGATAGTTACGTCCGTAACCATTCTTTACAGTTACCACATCATCTTTAAAACCTAAGTTTTCTACGTCGTTCTTTAATATTACTTCCATGGTTACCTGCTTTTTATTTTAATAAATCTGCTACGTACGGCATTAAAGCTAAGTGACGTGCTCTTTTAATAGCTACAGACACTTTTCTTTGGTACTTTAATGAAGTTCCAGTTAACCTTCTAGGTAAAATCTTTCCTTGTTCGTTTACCAATTTCAATAAGAAGTCTGGATCTTTATAATCGATATACTTGATACCAGATTTCTTGAAACGACAATATTTCTTTGTCTTGTTGGTCTCTATGTTAAGTGGTGTAAGATATCTAATCTCACCATCCTTTTTTCCTTTTGCTTGTTGCTCTATAGATGACATAATAAATTAAGCTTTTTCGTTAAGTTTTTTTCTTCTTTTCTCCGCCCAAGCGATAGCGTGCTTATCCAACTTAACAGTTAAATAGCGCATAATTCGCTCGTCACGTCTAAATTCCAATTCGAATGGCTCAATCGCTTCTCCAGCAACTTTGAATTCAAAAAGGTGGTAAAAACCACTTTTCTTGTTTTGGATTGGGTAAGCCAATTTTTTAAGGCCCCAATCTTCTTTTGATACAAACTCCGCCCCTTTAGAGGTTAAGAAATCTTCAAACTTCTTAACTGTTTCCTTTATCTGAGTGTCAGATAAAACGGGATTAAGAATGAAAACAGTTTCGTAATGATTCATAATCTGAATATTAATATTTATTTTTAAGGCTGCAAAATTAGAATTATTTTTTGTAATTACAAAACGGGATTATAAAATTTCGATGAGTGCAGGTGAAAAACACCCTTTATTCAACATATTTTCCCTATTTCACAACATTTTCTTTGCTTCACCTTAGTTTTTTCCTTAAAATTGTACCACACAAATTTCCAACCAGTTAGCTTTTACAAGATGAAGATGAATTGTATTATTGTAGACGACTCCAGCATACAGCGCATGTCTGTTGCACGATTGATTAAAAATCACCCAATGTTGAATTTGGTTGCAGAATACAGTAATGCAATTGAAGCCCGTAACGGACTTAAAAAACAGAAGATAGATCTTATCTTTTTGGATATTGAGATGCCTGTTGTTAATGGGTTCGATTTATTGGAAGCACTGGAAGAACCACCACAGGTAATCCTAATTACCGGTAGTGCCCAGTATGCACTTAAAGCTTTTGACTACGACGTAACAGACTACTTACACAAACCTATCACTCAAGAACGTTTTGAAGCTTCTGTTAAAAGAGCTCAAGAAACTTTTAAACTTAAAGTGGCTTCAAAAGAAGATGATGAGCATATTTTCGTAAAAAGCAATTTGAAAAAGCGCAAAGTTTTTCTAAATGAAATTAATTGGGTTGAGGCTTTAGGGGATTATATAAAATTGGTAACGGAAGAGGCAAACATCGTTATTCTTTCTACTATGAAGTCTTTCGAAAAGGAATTGCCTGCAGATCGTTTTCTTCGCATCCATAAATCTTACATCGTGAATTTGGATAAGGTTGAAAAGTTCAACAGTAAAAATGTAGAAGTTAACGGAAAACCTATTCCACTTAGTAGAAATAAAAAACAGGAATTATCCGAAGCTTTGAGCAGCAGTAATTCCTAAATTCATACTTATTAATCTTTTTCTTTCCATTCTTGAAAAGTAGGGCTGTCTAATTTTTTAGGTTTAGCCAACAAACTCCAACGCGCTTACAGCTTTTGGAATTTGGGCTTGAAAATCCGTGTTACCTCAGAAGATCCTGACGCTGACGGTCAGGATTAGTTCAGCCAACAAATCCCAATGCGCTTACAGCTTTTGGAATTTGGGCTTCACTAATATACATCCACATTATAAATTATTCGTACGCTTCGGTAATTGGAAATAGCGTTAAAACTTTTATCTATTTTTTTGATGGAGAGCTTTGTTTGTTTAACTGATTGCTGATTGGGTATCTTAACTACTATATTTTTTAAATATTCGTTTCTAATTCGTGCTACCGGCGGAAATTCCGGGCCCAATATTTCTGTTTTGGTATGTTTGCCAAAAACAGTCTGTAACGCCTGGGCGTACCAAGTACTGGCTTCATTCACTTTATTATAATCCCTATGCTTAAATGTAATTTTAATCATTCGGATAAAGGGTGGATATCGAAATTGCTTTCGCTCGTTTATCTGGTCTACAAACATTTCTTCATATCTATTCAACGAAGCTTGCTGTAAAATTTGATGGTAAGGATTATATGTTTGCACAATCACTTTACCTCGTTTCTTGGTGCGTCCTGCCCTGCCCGCAACTTGTTGAATAAGTTGAAAACTACGCTCATGGGCTCTAAAATCAGGGAAATTCAGCAAAGAATCGGCATTCATGATTCCAACCAGGCTTACATTTCTAAAATCCAATCCTTTGGTCAGCATTTGAGTCCCCACTAAAATATCAATTTCCTGCTGCTCAAATGCCGTTATAATTTTTTCATAGCCATATTTCCCTCGAGTCGTGTCCGAGTCCATTCTTCCCAATTTTGCATTGGGAAATATTTCTTTTAGTTCTGCTTCCACTTGTTCGGTACCAAAGCCTTTGGTATCCAGTTCACTACTTCCACAAGCCAAACAAGCTTCTTGCAGTGCCATGGCATACCCACAATAATGACACCGAAGCTGATTTCTATATTGGTGATAAGTTAAACTTACATCGCAATTAGGGCAATGCGGTGAATGGCCACATACATTACATTCCAAAATTGGCGCAAAACCACGTCTATTCTGAAAAAGAATAATCTGCTCCCCTACTTCCAAAGCTTCCTGCATAGCTTCTATCAATCTATCGGAAAAATGGCCAGTCATTCTTTTTTTTCGGTGTTTCTCCTTGATATCCGTCAATTCAATGTCTGGCATCAATACATTTCCGTAACGCCTATCGATGGTAGCCAATTTATACTTGCCTATTTTTACATTATAAAAACTTTCTATACTGGGCGTAGCAGTTCCCAACAAGGTTTTGGCTTCATGTAGTTTTGACAATACAATAGCCGCATCACGAGCATGGTATCTTGGAGCAGGATCAAACTGCTTAAAAGAAGTTTCATGCTCTTCATCCACAATTATTAAACCTAAATTTCTAAACGGCAGGAGAACTGCAGATCTTGCACCAATAACAATTTGCGCTTTAGAATTTTCCTGTAAAATATTGTTCCAAACCTCTACCCTTTCATTTACAGAATATTTTGAATGGTATACACTTACTTTATTTCCGAAATAATCTTGCAAGCGTTTAATCAATTGTGTGGTCAACGCAATTTCGGGTAACAAATACAGTACTTGTTTTCCTTCAGCAATGACTTTTTCAATAAGTTTTACATACACTTCGGTTTTTCCAGACGAAGTGACCCCATGCAACAACACTACATCATTCGTTGCGAAATGAGTGTCAATTTCACCTAACGCCTGCTGCTGAAACTCGTTGAGTCCCTTGCTGGGTGAAACTCCCTCTCCTTCAAACTGAACCCTATCCTGCTGAAGGTGATATTCTTCTAAAATCCCTTTATCTATTAAAGCTTTTACTACGGAAGATGAAGCTTTACTTTTCTCTTCCAGTTCTTTAACTTTTATCGGCTTTTTGGTCGCTGCTTCCATTGAAAAAAGCGTTAAAACCACTTCACGTTGCTTATGGGCGCGGCTTAATTCTTCTATAAGACTGTTCAATTTTTCGTCAGAAATATATCGCTCACCAAGTTTTACATAGCGAACCAATTTTGGCTTGTACTGCTCGTAAACTTCTTCTTTAAGCTGAATAACATTTTTTTCCAGCAAACGCTTTAAAACTGGAAGAATATTCTTTCTATCTATAATACTACTGACTTCTTGCACTTTTAACATCGACTGATGCTGAAGTGCTTCAAAAACCAACCATTCATCGTCTTTCAACGATGTTTCATCGGTAGCTTCAAAAGCTTCATTTCTCAAGATTAGGGTTTCACTTTCCAATAAAAATGCCGATGGAACAGCTGCTTTAAAGACCTCACCTAAACTGCACATATAGTAGGATGCAATCCACTCCCAATGTTTCAGTTGCTTTTCAGAAACAATAGGATACTCGTCCAAAATCTGGTCGATTTCTTTGGCGTCATACGTTTGAGGCGCCTCATTATGAACCCTATAAACCAATGCAGTATAAATTTTTGATTTCCCAAAGGGTACCGCTACACGCATTCCCGTTTGCAAAAAAGACGCTTCTTTAGCCGAAACTTCATAAGTAAAGGCTTTTTCCAGTGGTATGGGCAAAATAACGTCTATAAAATGCATTCGTTTTTTTGGTTTAAGGTTTTCAGGTTTTATCCAACTCAATCGAGGATTTCCTTATTCTTGGCCCTCTTTTGATTTTACTGAATTACAATTGTATTGTCTCTTTTTTCTTGGTTCTTTTTTCAATCAATTCACAAATCGTGCTTTCCTTGAAACGTAAAATTAGAAAAGAGAGCAAAATGTCGCAACATCTTACTCTCTTT
This sequence comes from Galbibacter mesophilus, assembly GCF_023721415.1. Taxonomy (GTDB): domain Bacteria; phylum Bacteroidota; class Bacteroidia; order Flavobacteriales; family Flavobacteriaceae; genus Galbibacter; species Galbibacter mesophilus. Next base: position 934,136 of record NZ_JAMQVC010000002.1, read on the forward strand.
TCAAAATTAAATTTTCCGATTAGGAAATAAAAATCTGCATTATTTTACACGATGCCATTCTTGGGTTCTAAACAAAAAGGCAATATATCCTCTAACGTTAAGAATGTCAGAATTATCTTCATCTACCCAAATTTTACATTTGTACTCTTTTCCTTTTTCAGGGTCTAAAATAGTACCATCTTCATATTCATCACCATCCTTTTCCAATCCTTCAATAATTACCATTCCTAAGACTTTCTTGTTCTTTTTATCGCCTTCGCATTTATCACAAACAACATCTACCCTATCTGGATTTAAAATCTCGACAACTTTTCCATAGACTTTTCCGTCTTTCTCGTAAATATCTACGATAGACTTCTCTTTGCCGGTCTCATCATCAATAGTTTTCCACTTTCCAAAAACAGATTGTGCCTGTGCTGAAATTCCCATCAGCAACGCTGTAAAAGCAATAATTAAATTTTTCTTGTTCATACTCGTAATTTGATTTTAAAAGTTTCTTCGTAAGCTTCTCAAAGAAGCATTCAATTCAAACCCCAATAAAAGGATGTTTGAGTTAATCCAAATATATAGCATTAAAATTAGTAATGCTCCAATGGATCCGTAAATTTCATTGTACTGAGAAAAATTCTCAATATAAATACCAAACAAGTAGGTAGTTATAATAATCAAAATCGTGGTTAACAAAGCGCCAGGTGAAAAGAAACGCGTTTCCTTCCCTTCTGTGGTTCCAAAATAATATAATATAGCCGTTGTAACGAACGAAATGATTACAAAAAATAAAAATCTACCAATTTGTACTCCTATAATATCTCCTCTTTCAATATCCATGCCATTTGTCTTTGCAGCCCATTCACTTAAGTACTGAACAATGTATATTTCATAAAAAATAAACCCTACAACGCTCAGCAGAAATAAAGATGCCATCATAAGAGCCACGGCAACCGCTACAAAATACTGTTTTACGATATTCCTAGTAATTTCTACATGGTAAGACGTTTCAAAACCGCCAAATATTGCGTTAATACCATTCGCCATTAGGAAAATAGACAAGAAAAAAACGGAAGATAAAAGTCCGCCCCTTTGTTTGCTTACAATATCTTCAATAATCGAATCAAAGAAATTGGCAGTTTGCGGCGGTAATAGACTTTCAATAAAATGAATAAAGTCTTGCTGAAACCCTTCTAAAGGTATATACGGAATTAAATTTAGCACAAATAGTAGAAAAGGAAACAGCGCCATAAAAAAACTGAAGGAAATAGCACTTGCCCTGTATGTAAGCGCTCCTTTAACAATGCCAACAAAGTACATTTCTGCTAAATCATAGGCAGACAAACCTTCGAAACCAGGAAGCTTAATATTTTTTAATAGCTTAACAAGGTAATTGATAACAGGAATTTTGGCAAGTTTTTCCTCAATCTCTACAGACATCTTTTAAACTGCTTTTAAACTAAGGTCCATATTGTAGATCGAGTGGGTAAGTGCCCCTGACGAAATATAATCAACGTCACATTCGGCATAGGCACGTATGGTTTGTTCATTAATTCCTCCGGAAGATTCGGTTAAACATTTATCACCAATTAATTTTACGGCCTTTCGGGTATCTTCATAAGAGAAATTATCCAAAAGAATTCGGTAAATTCCGCCCGCTTCCAAAATTTTGGTTACTTCCTCAAGGTTTCTTGCTTCAACAATTATTTTGAGATCTAAACTGTTCTCTTTTAAGTAATACTTTGTTTTTTCAATTGCTTGCGGTATCCCACCAGCAAAATCAATATGATTATCTTTTAGCATAATCATATCGTAAAGAGCAAACCGATGGTTTTCACCGCCACCAATCTTTACGGCCCATTTTTCCAGTGCACGAATACCTGGCGTAGTTTTTCTGGTATCGAGGATTTTTGTACTGGTTCCTTCCAATAGTTTCACAAAGCTTTTAGTTTTTGTAGCAATCGCACTCATCCGCTGCATGGCGTTAAGCACCAATCGTTCAGCCTTTAAAATGGACTGTGAATAGCCTTCTACATAAAAAACTATATCCCCGGACTTCACTTGTTGTCCGTCGTTAATTAGTGTTTCTATTTTTAGATCGCTATCTACGTAATTGAAAACCATTTTAGCAAACTCCACTCCTGCTATTACACCTTTATCTTTCACCAACAACTTAGCTTTTCCCTCCGTGTTTAAAGGTATACACGCCAAAGAACTGTGGTCACCGTCGCCTACATCTTCTCGAATAGCATTCTCTATAATTAATTCCAGTTCTTTTTGAAATTGCTCTTTTGAAATCATTCCACCGTGTTTTATGCTAATTTATTAAAATCCTTTTGTAGGTACGAATTTAATCTTTCTATTTTTATTTATTGAATTGCAAAAAGAGAATAAGTGAATCAGGAAAGGAGTAAATGGATTAATAAGTTAAAGCGTTAAAAATAGCTTCTTTTAATAAACAGTGCTATATGGGAGTTATTTGTTGAATTGTTAAGTCGCAAAGGGGCTAAGATGCAAAGTTGTTCGTTGTTCGATGAAAAAGCAGCAATAAGCCATATGCGTTAAGTGGGTTCGGAAAATTTCCAAGCGCAGAGCTTAAAGCTTAGGGCAATTTTCGTAAATCGTTGCTAGTTGTTCGGCTAGAACTAGAAACTTTTCAAACTACTAGAGTCATATCGACCATCAGGAGATATCGCATCCAGTTATTCAAAAGTATAATATAATTTCTCTGTCTTCCGACCACCATCTATTTGAGTTATTTAATGAAGTTTTTAGCATAAACGACCTTCTTTTTAGGTTAAATGATGAAGTTTTTAGGTGTTACACTCAAACGTTTAGGTAGCATAGCTAAAGTTTTAGGTTATTTTTTAAAACTTTTAGGTGTCATACCTAAACTTTTAGGTGTTTTACCTAAATTTTTAGGCTTACAACCTAAAGTTTTAGCCTCGAGATCTAAAATTTTAGGTTTAGGACCTAAAACTTTGGCCTCTAGACCTAAAAATTGGTCGATTTAGTCTAAAAAGTTCGATTCATGGACTAAACGGAACACTTTTTAACCTAAACAGTCGGTTTCTCAACCTAAACGGGTGTTCGATGAGGCGAAAAGTGGCTAAGTTGTTAAATTGGTGAGTGGCAAAGATGGTCGATGAAAAACCAGCAATAAGCTTTACGCCATATGCATTAAGCGGGGTTCGCAAACATTTCAAGCGTAGAGCTTAAAGCTTAGGGCCATTTTCGTGAATCGTTATTCGTTGCTCGTTGCTAGCTTAATGGACACAAAACCTGAAACTTTAAACTCCTCCAAACTACTAGAGTCATATCGACCATCGGGAGATATCACATCCAGTTATTCAAAAGAATAATGTGATTTCTCAGCCCTCCCTTCGGTGGGCTTCGAAATGACCTGAAACTTCAAACTAGAAACCCTTGAACTTCTGGCATCCAGCTTCCGTCTTCCGACTCCAAAAACTACTTCACCTCGATATTTTCCAGAATTATTTTTGAAAGTAGTTCCAACTCTCCTTTTTCAAAGAGTTCATCTAAATTTTCAAGCTTTACATCTTTCGATTTAGGCTTGTAATTATTGTAGTCTACAAAGTCAATGCCGTTTACAACCCTTCTCTTGTATGCTTCACGAAAACGCATACCTCCTTCATTTACATGATATTCATAGGCAAGGTAATCAACTTTGTAAGTAACGTTATTAATCCAATAAATAAAGACATCTTCAAAATCTTCTCCCCCACCTTCTTCATCAAACCAAACTTTAATTTTAAAATAGGTGTCGCCTTTTATATCTACTTGGCCTAGCAGCTCTTTATTAACGGCGCCGCCATTTAATCCGAAAGGTAAATTAGCGAAATAATGAACCGAATTCACACTGTTTTTAAATTTGTCGGCAGTAGTATCCGCTAAATAAATGGGTCTACCATCAATCTTACGCTGAAAACCGTCATTGGTAAGCACATCTACAATTACTGAAGAATCTTTTGTAGTTCTTGTAAATTTAAACCTACCATTATTCCTTTCTGAAGTATATTTCTTTCCACGGAAATCAAAAGAAATCTCTTTTCCATCTAAATCGGCCATTCCAGAAACTTCAATGGATTTATTGATTATAGTATCGGCATCTTGGTCTGGACCACAGGAAATCAACAATATGCTTGCAACAAACAAAAAGGGAAACAGAAGTTTTTTCATTTAATAGTAGTTTTCGAGAAAATTTAAGTCGCAAATATATTGTTTTGATTACGCTTACCTTTTAAATTCCTCTTAAAATAGCAGATAAAATGCAGACATTCCATAATTGTTCTTATTTTTGAGGCGTATGCAGAATAACGTAAACATAAAGAATAAAAAAGCTCGTTTTGAGTACGAGATTTTAGATACCTACATTGCTGGAATTGTTCTATCGGGAACGGAAATAAAATCCATTCGCCAAAGTAGGGCTTCCATAGCTGAGAGCTTTTGCGAGTTTAACGAAGCTGGTGAACTTTTCGTCATCAACATGACGGTTGAAGAATACACGCATGCTACGCATTTTAACCATCAACCGAAGAGCGCCCGCAAATTGCTGCTGAACAAACGCGAACTTAAAAAATGGCATAAATCTGTTAAGGTATCTGGAAATACCATTGTACCGCTAAAACTTTTCATCAATGACCGTGGATTAGCAAAAATGCAAATTGCCCTTGGGAAAGGTAAAAAGCTTTACGATAAGCGGGAAACCATTAAAAATCGTGACAATAAGCGGAATCTAGACCGAGTGAAGAAGGCTTATAATGGTTAGCATTTGGAATTGAGAATTTATTAATCATCAATTCATAAGTATTCGCTAATTTCTGTCCTCCAATAAAGGAACAAACCTAAACTCACCGAATTCATATTTTTCAAATTCCTTTTGGGACTTTCTGGTAAAAAGTGTCATGGTTTGCACTTCGTCACCAACGGGAATTACCAACTTCCCTCCCACTTTTAACTGCGCCATTAAGGGTTTTGGTACGAACGGAGCGCCGGCAGTAACGATTATTCCATCAAAAGGAGCTTCTTCCGGTAGTCCTTTATAACCATCTCCAAAAATGATACGTTTTGGTTTGTAACCCAATTTTGGCAAAAACAAATTGGTTTTTTTAAACAATTCTTTCTGCCTTTCTATGGTATAAACTTGAGCTCCTAATTCCAATAACATCGCGGTTTGGTAGCCACTTCCCGTACCAATTTCCAAGATTTTATCACCCCGTTTTATAGTCAGTAATTCGGTTTGAAAAGCCACCGTGTAAGGTTGGGAGATAGTCTGACTTGCCCCAATGGGAAAAGCTTTATCCTGATACGCATGATCTTCAAAGCTGCTATCCATGAACAAATGTCTAGGTATTTTTTTTACAGCATTGATCACCTTTTGGTCTGAAATCCCTTTCTCAGCAACGATTTCAGCCAATTTATTTCGCATTCCTTGGTGTCTATAGGTATCTTTCAAGTGTAGCATTCTTTTAGAGAATGTAAAATTACAAAGCTATTCTTAAACCTGTAACATTTCCTTGGAAGAGTTATTCACATCCAAAAAAAGAAACCCCAAAGGTTTTGGAAACCTTGGGGGTCTAAGAATAATTTAAACTTTCTGTAATTAAACGTGCAACGCGCGATCTTCCGTTGCTGCAAGTGCGGCTTCTTTCACCGCCTCGGCATACGTTGGGTGCGCGTGACTCATTCTAGAGATATCTTCGGCACTGGCTCTAAACTCCATTGCCGTAACCGCTTCAGCAATTAAATCCGCTGTACGGGCACCAATCATATGAACACCCAATACTTCGTCGGTTTCAGCATCAGCAAGAATTTTTACAAATCCGTCTATATCCATACTCGCTCTGGCTCTACCAAGGGCACGCATAGGGAATTGTCCCGATTTATACTTTACACCCGCTTCTTTTAACTGCTCTTCCGTTTTACCAACGGCAGCTACTTCTGGCCAAGTGTAAACCACCCCAGGAATTAAATTGTAATCGATATGCGGTTTTTGTCCGGCTAAACTTTCCGCAACCAAAACACCTTCCTCTTCTGCTTTGTGCGCTAACATAGCACCTTTTACCACATCACCAATCGCGTAGATGTTAGAAACATTGGTTTGCAAATGGTCGTTTACCTCAATCTGACCTTTATCGTTTACTTTTACTCCAGCTTTATCAGCATTCAAACCATCAGTATAAGGGCGACGACCCACAGAGACTAAACAGTAGTCTCCTTCCAAAGAAACCTCTTTCCCCTTTTTATCGTCTGCCTTTATGGTAATTTTATCTCCTTTTCTGTTAACCCCTTTCACTTTATGGGAAGTATAGAACTTTATGCCTTTTTTCTTTAGCACTTTTTGTAGTTCCTTGGATAGACTTCCATCCATGGTAGGTATAATTCTATCCATAAACTCAACTACAGATACTTCTGCACCCAGTCTTCGGTAAACCTGACCCAATTCCAATCCGATTACCCCGCCACCAATAATCACAAGATGTTTGGGTATTTCTTTGAGTTTCAAAGCTTCCGTAGAAGTAATAATTCTTTCTTTATCTATATCAATAAAAGGAAGAGAAGAAGGTTTAGAACCCGTAGCGATAATGGTATGTTTCGCTTCAATTTCCTCTTTTTTATCGCCGTTTATTTCAATATGGGTAGCATCTTTAAAGCTCCCTACCCCATGATAAACATCAATTTTATTCTTATCCATTAAATAATCAATCCCTTTAGTGGTTTGGTCTACCACACCTTGTTTACGGGCGATCATTTTTTCAAGGTTCACCTTAACTTCCCCAGGAATTTCAATACCGTGCTCCTCAAAATGGCTAACAGCATCTTCGTAGTGGTGGGAAGAATCCAATAAAGCTTTAGATGGAATACATCCTACATTTAAACAGGTTCCCCCAAGGGTATTATATTTTTCAATTATAGCAGTTTTCATACCCAGTTGTGCGCAGCGAATTGCTGCTACATAGCCTCCAGGTCCTGAGCCGATAACGGCCACATCGTAAGAATTCATAGTATATCTTTAGTATGTCTTAATTATTCAGTTAACAAAAATACAAATGTTTTATGGGAAGGCAACTATCTATGTTTTTAAAAAATCCATTCTTTTTAAACCGAAAAGTTACCTCGGTAACAACCTACAAACTAAGTACAGTAGAACTCTTAACTTCTTCAATCATGAAAATACTATGGGTGCTTCCAATATGCTTTAAAGAGGTAAGTTTGGTCGTCATAAAATCCCGATAAGCATTCATATCGGCCACGCTCACTTTCAAAATATAATCAGATTCTCCACTTACGTGATAACATTCCAAAACCTCTGGAAGCGTTACCACTTCCTTTTCAAAACTGGTAATGTGTTCTTTGGTGTGCTGAGTGAGGCGCACATGACAGAAAACTACAAACGCCTTGTCAATCTTTTTTTTGTCCAATAAAGCCGTATACCCCTTAATTACGCCCTCTTTTTCCAACTTCCTTATACGTTCGTAAACGGCGGTTTTAGACAAATCTAATTTCAATGAAAGTGCTTTTGTGGTCTGTTTGGCATCTTTCTGCAATAGCTCCAGTAATTTTTTATCGGTGGTGTCAAGTTTCATAAGTGAATAATTTTCTTTTTTCTGAATAAAACTATTTCAAAAATAAAACATTCATCCAATTAAAGACTATTTATAAGAATAATAATCTAAATACTAATTGATTCATTGATTTTTAATCGGAACATCAATTCCTTTGATGCAAATATGGACATCCTCGAAAGGATAATCTTTCGGAGACTATTAATAGGCTATAATTTATAATTAGTTTGATAAATATTGAATTATTCGATTTTTAGAATATTCTTTCATTTCTTTTGTTCGCCCAAAAGAAACGAAACAAAGAAAAAGGCGCCTTATCCAAGGAATTTTTTCGACCATAAAGTCGAAAAACCATAATCAAAATTCCGCGTCGCTACGTGCCTACGCTCCTGCTTTCGGAGCTTTTGATTACTATTCTGGGGATAAGGAACTTTCTTCAATATTTCATTTCAACGCAATTTTAAATAAGAGCCACTAAAAACAAACTAGCTTTATGAAATTCAATCCAGCTGATAAGATTCAAGATTTACAATACTTTGGTGAATTTGGAGGTGTGAATCCTTCCATTTCAGATTCATCAACATACACTTTCCTTTCTGCTAAAACCATGTTCGATACGTTTGAAGGGAACACCGAAGGTTGCTACCTTTACAGCCGACATTCTTCACCTTCCAATTTATATCTTGGCGAAGCTTTGGCCGCTTTGGAAGGTACTGAAACAGCTAATGTTACCGCCAGTGGAATGGGCGCCATCACTGCAGTTGTAATGCAATTGTGCAACGCAGGCGATCATATTGTTTCCAGCAGAACCATTTACGGAGGTACGTATGCTTTTATGAAGAATTTCCTTCCGAAGTTTAACATTACTACCTCATTTGTAGACACTACCAATCTTGAAAAAGTAGAGGCTGCCATTACCGAAAACACAAAAATGATTTACTGCGAAACCATTAGCAATCCGCTTTTGGAAGTGGCAGACATCGAAGGTTTATCTAAAATCGCCAAAAAGCATAATTTACCACTAGTGGTAGATAATACGTTTTCGCCGCTTACAGTAGCTCCAGCAAAACTTGGCGCCGACGTGGTGATTAACAGCTTAACAAAATTTATTAACGGAAGTAGCGATGCCGTTGGTGGCGTGGTTTGCGGAACGACCGAATTCTGCTTGAGTTTAAAAGATGTAAATGATGGTGCTGGGATGCTGTTGGGAAGCACCATGGACAGCTTGCGTGCAGCTTCTATTTTAAAAAATCAACGCACTTTGCACATCCGAATTAAAAAACACAGTGAAAATGCGCTTTATCTTGCCAATGCTTTTGAAGTGGACGGACTAAAAGTCGTGTACCCGGGGCTTGCTTCACACCCTGCTCATGAGATTATGAAAACACAAATGAACGAGGAATACGGTTTTGGAGGAATGCTAACGGTTGATGTTGGCTCCTTGGAAAAAGCCAACGAACTTATGGAAATGATGCAGGCGAAAAATCTTGGATATTTAGCCGTGAGCCTTGGTTTCTACAAAACCTTGTTCAGCGCGCCTGGAAGCTCGACTTCTTCAGAAATACCTTTGGAAGAACAAGAGGCAATGGGATTGAGTAACGGACTTATACGTTTTTCAATCGGACTCGACAATGATATTGAACGCACCTACCAAATGATGAAAGCTTGTATGGAGGAGCTTGGTATTCTTTAAAAACAATAGAAAACTATCATTGCTTTAAAATTTCACCGCGACCTCTATAATTTTAGGAGTCGCGGTTTATTTTTTATTGAAATGAAGGTTATTGAGTTGTTGAAGCATTGAGTCGTTAAGTCAAAAAGTTGCTGTTCGTTGCCATTTTTAATATTTCACTATTTACTTTTTAACTTTTTAAATAAATCTTGGCTACTGATTATTTTCCACTGTTTACTTGTATTAAATCTCTTGTTTCAGGATTTCCACTCGGGTTTTTCGTTTAACGCCAGAAGTCTAATCTTGGAATTTATTGTACTATTTCCCTTTACTCTTTAATTTTCCTTGCTTTTCGCTTCGTTTCACCTTCCCTTTATAGCCTTCCAGTTTTTTTTTGAGTTTTATCTTACGCTTTAAATTACTAACGCTGTAATCCAAACGATAAAAAAGATATGCTAAACCTACACAGGTAGCTACTAATACAATAATCATCCACAAATTATTAGACGTGCTCCCAAGGACAATTAGCAATACCACAAAAACAAAATTAAAACTAGCTATGATAAAACTCGCCTGCTGATGGGATAAACTAAGGTAATCAACCAAGATATGGTGCGTATGGTTCCTATCCGGCGAAAAAGGACCTCGCTTATTTACTACTCTTAAAGTAAATACACGAGCAGTGTCGAATAATGGAACAATTAAAATCCCAATGGCTACCAAGGGAGCGTTTTCGAGCAAAAAAGGAAGTTCCTTGTAAGAAGTAGGCTTTAAGGCTAGGAACTTTAGCGTGAACATGGCTAACATAAAACCAACAATTAGCGAGCCTGTATCACCCATAAAAATTTTCTTGGTGGAGGATAAATTATATCCCAAGAATGCCATTAAACAAGCATTTAAAGCTATGCACAGAAGTGCATAAAAATACTCATTAGACATATAAAAGATGGTTGTATATAAAATCAATATAACAATCCCAACCATTGCCGCCAACCCATCTATACCATCAATTAGATTGTAAGCATTTATAATGGTTATCATCAGAAAGCCTCCAATTAACAAGTATAGAAAATAAGGAATCTCATTAACATTTAGAAAACCATGAAGTGAATGGATTACAAAGCTGTCACTGGCCAACACGAAAGAAACCGCAATAATTTGCGCTACTAACTTCGTTAAAGGAGACAATACCACTAAATCATCCTTTAGACCAACAATAAATAAAATGGTTAAACCTGGGATTAAGTAAATAGCTTCATTATGCAAATCTCTATCCTTTAAAAAGAAAATTGCAAATATCAAGCAATAAAAAAACGAAACCCCCCCCAAAGTAGGCGTTACTTTTTTATGTGAGCTTCGACTGTTCGGATTATCCATTAACTTTTTATGCTGAACAACACCCATGATTTTAGGAATCGTTAAGTAAGTTAAAAGAAAACATCCAAAAAATAGTAATATAGAAGTTTCTAAGAAAAACAATTGGTAAAATTTAAAATTAAGCGACTAACATTTAAAATTTTATTATTTAAAAGTTTGTGAATTTAGGGTTTTTTTATTTATTTTTCTCCTTTCACTATCAAAAAACCACCCCCATTTATTGAAATATTTGATTGCAGATTTAATATGGATTTTTAGTAATTTGAAATTTTTAAAAGACCCCTTTTCATGATGATGAAAAATTTGCACATCGGGATAGTACACAGTTCTAGATATCGAATTAATTCTTCTGGAAATATCAACATCTTCAAAATACATAAAAAACCTCTCATCGAAGCCATGAATTTCGTTCAAAATATTCTTCCTACAAAACATAAAACATCCAGATAAATATGGCACATTCATAATTCTATTATAACCAGATTTTTGAAGTTCAAAAACTTCATTGTTCTTGTTCAACATTCTTGTATTAACAAAAAAAAATCTCAGAAACAAATCAACAGGTCTGGGTAATAGTTTGCATAAATATTGTAAAGAACCATCCGGATATAAAACTTTTGGCATTACCAAACCTATATCTTTATTAGATTGCATGAAATTTATTAGATTATCAAGAACATTCGTGTCGAAAAACACATCTGGGTTTAATATAACATGATAATTAGAATTTAGCTGAGAAGCCTTTGAAATAGCGATGTTGTGACCTGCGCCAAAACCTATATTCTCCCCATTATGAATATAAATAATTCTATCATCTGATGATGAAAACAAATTTCTGAAATAATCAGTTGGAGAATTGTCAATTAAAAACAATTTATGATGCTCCCTGTCTCCTAAAAAACTTTCAATGGACTTTCGTAGTTTTAGTAAATTATTATTATAAACGACTATGGACCCTGTTAACATTCCCGTATTGAATTAAGAATTGAATAAATAAAGCATTAAAAAAAGAATAAAAAACAACACCATGATTTCTGCTCAAGAGATTTTCAAAACATAAACCTAAAAAAGTAATACCAAGAAAACATACAAAAATATAGCAATCGTTTCTAATTCCTAAATTAAAAGAATAAAAAAACATAATTACAAGACATAAAAAAGCCATTAATCCGGCTACTAACAAACTATTTAAAAAATAATTATGTGAGTTATAACTCGTAATAATATATGCGTTGGTATCAAATTGCTTGTAACATTCATCAAGTTCATTTTGAACATCTCCTATACCATATCCGAATAATATGTTTTTACTTACTAAGAAAACAGCACATTTATAAATCCCAATTCTGATATTAACAGAGTTATGCGACTTTCCAATCGGAGCTTCGAATTTCGTGCTTTCAAATTCATTAATAAATCTTGATGATAAAAAAGTAATATTCTTAATCATTAAAAAAGTTATAATTATCAACATTGTCGATAACAACCATTTATACTTGTAATTGAATATAAAAAAAAGAGAATAGCCTATTACAAAAACTAAAGCTAAAAAAGCAATCCTAGATGAAAGAATGATAATAGTCCAAATAAAAAGGAAAATGATAAATACTATGAAGAGCACTATAAAAACTCTGTAAAGAGAATAAATCTTTATTGTAATCAATCTATTTATAAGAATACAAATTGCAAAACAATACCAAATTGATACGTAAGTTGGGTGTAATGGTTGATATTCAAAATTCATAATTGCCTCTCTAAACGGCAGTCTATAAAATTGAACTTCAATCAAATTAGAATATAATCCCAAAATATAAAAATTAAAGTGCAAATTAACCACCTGAACAAAACAAGCTGCCACAAAAACGCTTAATATAATTTTCATATCTTTTTTAGAAACATCATCTAAAAGAAATAAAAATAAAAACGGAAAGATTATGATTGGGATTAAATGTTGAATGGATTTTAATCCATAAGAAATATTATCAGAGTATAGAAGACTAACGAAAAAAGGATAAAATATAAGAGTGCCATATAAAAAAACCTTCTTTCTTTTATAAAATTTAAACTTAAGTTCTCTAAAACCATATTTTTTTTTCAGAGAAGTATTAAGGAATCCGAAAAAGAGAATAAGGGCAATAGTATAGGAGTTATAATTCAACTTGTAAATCGGAAACAATGCTACTAACGCAAGAAAGAAAGTTTGTAATTTAACATCGTAATCCTTAACTCTTTTTAAAAGACTAACCATAATCAAATATACTGTCTAAAAGTTGAGGCCAACCTTTAACAAAAGGATAACTAACATTTTTTTGCTTATTTCCGGAAAATTTAATTTTATTATCTAAGAATGATATCATTAAATTTTTCAAGTCTTCAGCACATTCTGGATTGAAAAATGAGACATTTTCATAATCACCAACTGTCTCATGGGCATATGGTTTATCAGCAATTAACATAGGTTTATTAGTAATTTTAAACTCCGTTATCGGCAAACCCCAAGTTTCTAATTTAGAAGGAAAAATTAAACAATCAGCGCTATTATAATAATTATATACCATTTCACGTGAAACTAAACCTATAAAGTTTAATCCAGTAAGACCACCGTACTTTTTGAATAATTCCTTTGAATATAAATTAATATTGATATCTATAGTTAGATATATTTCACATCTTTTTTTATAATCATCCGGAAGCAGGGAAAAAGCTTGACAAATTATTTCGAAATTTTTGAAAGGCCTTGGAAAGCTTGGATAAAAAAAACGAATTTTTTCACTAATACTTTTATTACTGTCCGAACTAAGTGGTAAGAGTAAATTATTCTGATTATCTATTTCCGGATAAGCGACAAGAACATTATTTAAGCCCCAAAATTTAACAAATTCTTGTCTAATCCAATCTTGTTGAACAATTACAAATTTATTCTTAAAAATATTTATTCTATACAAAAATTTATAAAAATTGGAGAATAAAAATGTTTTCGTGTTTTTAACTAAATCTTTTTTTCTGACATCATAAAAAGGCGTGGGATTATGACAATATACAAACCTATTTTCACATTTAACATTTGGAGAAATATCATGCATAGAAAGCCAATAATCTGGTTTTAATTTTAGAGAATAAAAATAAAAGTAAAAATACTCATAAAAAATCCTGATAAACCAAGATCTTTTTGCTAACGGAAACTCTATAATATCTATAGATTTAAAGTCATATAAGTCTTTAGAGTGAACCAATGCGATAATTTTGTAATTAGAGGAGTAATCTTTCTCTAAACTAGCCAAGCAATCTCTCATTATGGACAAAGGACCTCCAGATGTGAAATTTATTGCAGAAACTACTATTTTTTTCAATTCAATTTTAGTTATTTCTTATTTTCTTTATTGTTCTAAATAAAAATGGAGGCAAAACATCTTCAACAAAATTTTTCATTCTATTAAATTTCAGCATTTCAACATCTTCTTTTCTATTTCTAAAAATAGTGCCGTGATTTTTCTTAAACTCTAAAATCTCAGAAGCTGGTCTTCCGTTGGTATAATAATAAAGGGCAATTGACTTTCTAGACATATTATCTGGACAATTAATGGGATCTGGAAGTCCATGATAAGACGTAGAAGTAGTAGAAAATAATGCCATTGTATTGAAATCTGGTCTAATTTTAACTTCACAATTTTTCATATCTCTATCCCACAACTCAAAATGACCACCATAACTATCATGCCAATTCTTGTTTAAGTAGATTAAAACATTCAATCTTCGATCTAGTTTTGTTAATCTATGCTTATTAAAATCTGCATGTATTTTCAAAAAACCACCTTTTTTTGATTCATGTAGTCCTCCTCCTAACAAAAAGGGGTCCGGAATTAAATTTTCTATTCCAGTTAGAACGGTTAAAAAATCTAGAAAAGGCTGAGAATTTAAAAAATGAATTAAATTACGAGTGTTATTCCCAAACAAGTCTTCTCCCTTAGAAGCTATTTTGTTCTCATTAGGATTATTGAACTTAGCAGTATTTGCTTCGCTCAAATCGGGAAACTCATCAAGAACTTGTTGAAGAAAATCAGCATCAAAAAAATCACTAAAGACAATGTTCGGGAAAGGCCTATTTTCTTGATATTTTTGCTTATTCGCATTAGCTACAATAGATAAGTTTTCGTATTTTTCAGATAACATATTTTAAAAATTTTTAGAAATCTTTTCCCAAGATTTGGTTTGTTCATTATATTTTTTTACTGCCCTAGCTGGCGAACCTATTATGATTAGATTGCTTCCAAAAACACTATTAATTACAGTGTTGGCACCAATGATACATCCATCACCTATTCTAGACCCCGCTAATATACTAACATTTTCACCAATCCATACATTATTCCCAATAAATATCTCTCTTGGCACTGCAACCCGATCTTTAGGTGGAGTTGAAGGCGAATCTTGGATAAAACCATTATAGCAACCATGATTATGGTCGATTATAAGCACATTACTTCCAATTAAAACATTGTTTCCTAAACTAATCTTTTTAATTACTCCGATATGAACGTTATTATTACATGAAATATTATTTCCAATAATCAATTTTGGAATTTCATTAAATCCAGAAATATGATGTCTGACAAATTCCTTCCCTAATACCTCAATTCTTAGGTTCGAACCTGAACTAAAATTTTTACCGAATAGTATATTGTTCTTCCCAATAATATGGGATGGTTGTTTTATTATCCTTACCTCTTTAGGGAAAAATATCTTAGTTAAAATTATATCTCTAAACAACCTAAGAAGATCCAAAAAGTAATAGTTTCGAATTAACCTTTTAATTTCCCTCATTTCTTTTTACTATTTTAAATGCAAAAAAATATATTAAAATAAACATTATAAAGCCTAAAGAAGTATAATGTCCTTGTCTGATGGCTCTGGACAGAAACAGTATGAAAATCCCATTACTAATACAGAAATAAAATAAATCACCTTTTTCAGCAGACTTCACACGATATCTAAAAATGTATATCAAAAATATAAACAATCCAAATAAGCCCAATTCAGAAATCAACCTTAGAATTAAACTATTTGCATCAGATCTATTTAATTTATAATAAGTTTTGAAATTAGAATCAGGAATAACCTTATCTAAATAAAAATCATAATTTTTAACATGAGAACCCAAACCACTACCCAAAATAGGATATTTTTTTGAAGCTTCCTTTACAATCATAAAATTGCTGTATAATGCATATGTGCTTAAGTTTTTTGAATCGATGTCTTCTTTGGTAACATCACTATCAAAAAATAAACCAATTGTGTCGTCAACTCTAGTCTTTACATCATTTATATTATATAAACAAACTAATAAAGCAATGGAGGTAACGGTCAAAATAAAAAGAGATATTGGTTTTTTAAAAAAATTATATTTTGTAAGCATTACGCTTAAAATTGTAAATAGTAATGCTAAATAACCAGTGGATGAAAAAGTTAATAATAAAATACTAATTATTAAAATCGAGTATCTTAATGAAATGAATGAAAAATTATTCCTATCCAAGATTTTATATACTGCAAAATACAAAGCAGGAATTAACATATAAACCAAAAAAGAAGGTTCTTCAAACCAACCTTGCAGTCTGAGGTTGGAAATTTCAAAGTTTCCCATTTCAAAACCAAGATATGAAAGGTCCGCACCCCACTTGAAAGAAATTATTATTGAGATAAGTTGAATAACAGAGAAATAGCATACTATTTTAATTATTTTGAAATAATCCTTGTAAAGAACCTTTAAATCAAATCTGTATGAAGATAAAAGGAAATAACTGAACATTAAGTTTATACCTATCAATAAAAATTGTTTAAGAAATAATGAATAATGCCCTCCATTTATCACAACCCCTAATATTGAAATTATAATTAAGAATATTAGAACGAAAATAACTTTAAACGATATGTAAATATTCTTAAAAGATAAAGCATAGAATATTATAAAAAGTATAAAAAAAAGATAATTTAATCTGAAATCAAAATTTGTGTTAATAGACAGATATAAATTGTCAAAAAAAAATGATAGTAGAGCTAAAAATCTAATAGTTTTAAGCATTATACTTAGATAGCGGTTTTCTTAATAATTTAAAGTACATATAAATTCTATCATATTGCGCTCTCCTAACTCTATTAACTATGTAACCAAATCCAAAAAAAATATAAAAAAATAAAAGACTTTGTTTAAAAAACTTTTTGTTAAATAGAATTTTACTTCTAATCCCATAAAAATCTGAAAACTTTGATGTCGAAACTATTGTACTTCCACCTTTGTGATATATTTTTGAATGTAGATCTAAACTAAATGAAAAGTCATTTTCTTTAGCTCTTAATATCCAATCATACTCCTCTAAAAACAAGAAATAATCTTCGCACATACCACCTACAGTATTTATAAATTTCTTACTTATTAAAATAGAAGCCCCAATCGGGTAATCGACGAAAGGAGATCGATCTAAGGACTTATTTATTCTTACCATACCTAAATAAGGGTTGTAAAAACCACCAATACTTTGGATTATGTCTGAAGAAGAATTATAGTCATATAATATTGAACCTACAATTTCATTTTGATCAGAAGTAGCAACATTTATTAAGTTATGGAGACATTCTTCACTTACAACAGTATCATTATTTAATAACCAGCAAAAATCAAACTTGTCTTGTCCTACTAATTTATTAATCAAAATATTATTAGCCGCAGCAAAACCGTTGTTCTCCTTTGCTTTGACTATGTTTAGATCTTTCAAATTGTCTAAAGAGAAGTCGTCCTCATTTATGACCAAATATTCAATTGGAATCTTTTCATTTCTCATTAAACCAGGAAACTGGGTATCTTTAACATCTATCTTATTTTCCGCCCATAAAACAATGTTATTTACTGATATCTCATCAGGGGAATTATCAATAATGAAAATTGTGAGTTCACTATACTCCATGTTATACAAACTCTCAATACATTCAATTGTATTTTTCCACGAACAAAAATTAACAATTAACACGCAAACATTTGGATATGGATTAACGTCATACATAATCTAATATTTTTTTAACATTTCTAGTTTACTACGCAAATACCAAAAAATTAATACGTTTAAAGAATATCATAAATCACCTTAATTATTAAATTATAACCGATTAAAGCCACAAATTATAATTTTGTGATTTTTTTAATATAAAATGAAATAATCTCAAAGCTATTAATATTTTACTCGGATTCTCTAATATCCTCAAAAGTAAAACAAGTTAGTTTTTAATTCTCAGGTTAAAATTTTAGGCAATCTTCAAATTCACTAAAAGTTTTATTTGCAATAGAAATTGCCTTTTTGTTTGCTACTTCTATCCTTGTGCGATTAGAGCTTCTTTGATTTAAACAAGAAGAAATATCACTTATTACTGAATCAATATTATTATCTTTTTCAAAAAGAGATAATAAATCGACGCTGAACTCTTTTAGATCCAGTATTGAAAGCATATTAGCCATTTTGTGCTCGTAAGATAAAGCATAAAAAGGCACTAGATTATTAATGGCAAAAACTATAGTATGATATCTTGCACCGATTACAAACTGAGAATTTGCGATTATTTCCTGTTGGACATCTGAATCATATCTTTCATCAATAACAGTTATGGAAGAATTATCAGAATCACTTATTAAACTAAGCATGTAATCTTTGTCATTTTCTTCTGAAAACATTTGAGGTAAAAGAACAACTTTCATTTCATGATGTGAAGAAATTGAATTAATGATTTGAATATATAAATCATCCATTTTGTTTTTATCAACATTTTTAAAATAAGTATGCCATCTGTACAATTCATTAGGAACAATAACAACATATTCTTCTTTGGCCAAGTGTTCGTACTCTTTAGGAATTCCTTTTCTTTCCGTTATTAAAAAAGTAGTATCAATTGCTTTATGAAAGTTAATTTTATATTGTTCTCCATATTTATGGCTCTTCTCATCTCGTAAAGATAAAAATTTTGCATACTTCAAAACTTCTAGAGTTCTTTTTCTAAAAAAAGAAGAGACTCTATCTAAAGGACCAAATGAAATTGAATAAATCACTAATGGTATATTCAATTTTTTCACTATCAAAAGTCTCCATAAATAGTACCAATCTTCATATGGTCCAAGATTTATACCTGTTGGTCCATTTATGATAAGATCGTAATTCTTAATCAATTTATATTGTTTTTTTAATGTACGACTGAATAGACTTAAAACCCAAGCAAACGCAGGTAGGTAAGACGTCAATCTGATCAAGATTTTATCAAACTTGTTAACAGGAAAATGATAATGTTTAATACTATTAAAATCTTCATTTCCTATAAAAGCATTTGGATTTAAATTACCATACCAGTTGTATAAAATATCGATTTGACAATCATTATACTTGTTAGTTATTTTTCTGATTAATGCAATACCAGCAGACTCGTCACCATGGTTACAAGTGTGCTGATTAATAATTAAAATTTTATTCATTTTAGTAATTTTTAATTGTTTTTTTAAATAAATAAATACGAGAAAATGCTATTGTTAAATCAACTATGATTAGTAAAAATGGAATTACAATGATTTGAGGCTCAGAAGTAAATATTAATACTATACATGTAAGAATATAAATTAACACTGGGTAAACTTGGGATAAAACCAGATACCTGTTCTTACCTAAAACTATTAATCCATTAATTCCATAACTACTAATTAAACTATGTAAAGGAATTAAAAACGGCAAAATTAAAAAGAAATCTTTTGAATAGGAATATTGTCCAAGCTCAGTAAAAAAATTAAAAACAACATTTTTTAAAATAAATATTAATGCCATAATCATTACTGACAAAACAAAACTATATTTAGAACTTTTTTTCCAAACATAATAATAGCTTCTGAAAGATTTATTAAATTCACTAATCAACTTGGGATAATAAGCTTGCGTTATAATCATCACAATTTGTTTACCTAATACAACCACTTTATCGATAGAGCTGTAAATCCCAACTGCATCAAACGAATAGACACTCTTAATTAATAATAGAGGTGTATTTCGAAAAAAATTCGTTGCCATTGTTGACATAAATATCGGAAATGCGTTTTTACTGAAATTAAGAAAATCTTTTTTAGAAAAAGTCAGCCTTAAGTTGTTTCGGAAAATAGCCATAAAGAAAGAAAAAAGGGCAGATAAAACTAAGCCTAAAGATTTAAAAAGAGATACATACTCAAAACTAAATTTGAAAAAATAAAAAAAAACTACCCCAAAAATGAAAATTAAATTTGCTATTAAATTAGTAAAAATTATATATCTCATTTTCTCAATACTCTGAAAGAACCAATCACAGTTGAATGCCTTTGAAGTAAAAATTCCCATACTAAAGACAAATACATTTTTATATTTCAAATAAGAGTCGTCTAATCCGATTACTAGTAAAAAAGCTAAAATGGAAAACAGGACAAGGCTGAGCTTTATAAAGAAAATAGCTCCAAAAACTTTATTCTTGTCAGAAGATTTATCTAAAAAAAATTTAATTCCCGAAACACTGAAACCATAATCACAAATTATACTTAAAAACAAGGACAAAGCAAATGCTGTAGAAATTACTCCATATTTTTCAACACCCAATTCTTTCAATAATATCGGAAAAGTTATTATGGGACTCAAATAGTTAACTACCTGCGATGAACTTAATGAAAAAAGACTTTCAATAAACTTTTTATCAAAGGAAAATCTTTTTATCATTTTACATTTTTAAAGTACGTTCTGTAATAATCTTTAAGCGTATTCGGAATTAAACCTTTTATACCATAAACCATCAACCTATATTTCATGATTGGTAAGAATAGGCTTAATTTAAAGTATGAAAAATTATTTTTCTCAAGCGCCTTTATAAAGAAATCATCAACTTTTTCTTGAAACCATATTCTTGCTTCTTGTATATTTTTGTATTTTTCATCAACTTTATACTCACCAGCCTTTACTCTTTTTGTTGGAGACCATTCCCCTAGATTATTAAGCCTCAGTAAACGAAAAGACAACCCTTTTCTCCTATGTCTAAAACTTCCTGATTGAGATTTAATAATAATATCTTTTTGTACTTCATCAAGTTTTAAATTTTTATTTTTTATCCCATTATTAATCAAATCATCTATCAAATGGTTTCTTGTAACTATTAAGTTACTTCCTTTCCAGTCTTCTCTATATTCCGCTGCCCAAGCATCTCCAAATACGACATCAGCAGTCTCAGCCATAACATCATCACAAAAATCGCACGACTTATATTTAAAAAAACCCAATCCCCAGTCAGTCCCATATAGTTCGCTTGCCGGTTTTGATATTTTTGATTTCAGAATATTATCTTCAGAATAATCTAATTTCACAGAATATAATGCTGCGGAACTAGAAGGTAGCTTATGTCTAAAATCAATATTTTTTAGTTTTTGAGGATGTATTCTGTGTTGCCATGCAAATAAAGATGCAAAGTGTTTACTTTTTAAATGCCCACAAACTATTCCAATAAAAAAAATAATGCGAGATTTAATTATTTCGTCTTTCTCAGCAAGATTCCGTACTGCTTTTATAAAACAAGGTATGCCAACTATTACGTATCTTTGAAATCCTGAATTTCTTACCTCTTGTAAAACCTTTGACAATTCTATAGGATAATATCTGGACTTTGCTCCATTTCTTACTTCGTTTAAATTATTTGAAATACTATATTCAAAAAGTTTATCATTCTCTTTGGATTCCTTTACATGAATTACCGCATCGATCATATCATTTTTCAATAATTCTTTCAAAAGCCAAGATACTCCCCCGCCAGAACTTCCATGTTCCCTGTATTCTCCTTCACTAACATGGCCAGCATAGGAAGATAAATAATAACCAATTTCATTATCATGCTTAATATTGTTGATATCTGAAAATCTAGACTTAGCTAACACATCCTCATTATTTGAAGACTTAGAAAAGGGACAAAGCCCATCAGCATGTCTAATTTTATTAATGTTGTTATCAATCAATTTAGCTTTATACCTCCCTTCTCTAGTTGTGACCATCTCATAAGCAGAATTTTCCTTACTTGCGCAAACACCACAGCCAACACAAAAATTCCCTTTTATAACTTCGCTTATCTCTTCTTTTTCCATTAATCTGAATCTATTATTATTAACTAGTTCTAATGTTTTGGATGAATTAAATGACTAAAATAGTTTAAAAGGATATAATTATCATTTGTTTAAATCTAATTAAGGTTTTTCCTTTTTTTCTTTAAAAAAATTATAATCGGATGCTTTTTCACGAACTTATAATATCAAAATAAATTAAAATCGAAATTAGTTGATATCCAATTCATAAAAATCTTCTTTCGAAGTTTAAAAAATACTATAATTTTTTACCCTCTAAAACTTTAACTATAGCCATCTTCCAAAAAATTCTTTCATAATTGAGAAAATTTAAAATTTTTTCTCCACTTAAACTAGAATAAGTTGGACGTAAAGCCGCCAATTTAAAATCTCTAGTTTTTATTTTATTAACCTTAACTGATCGTTTGGCCAAACTAAATATTTCTATTGCAAAGTCATACCAACTTATTTCGCCGTCATTGCTATAATGATATGTACCAAATTTTTGGCTTTTCGTGTTTATTAAGAAAATTAAAAACTTTGCCAAGTCGCCCGCATAAGTAGGACTTCCAATTTGATCTCCCACTACATTAATTTCATCTCTTTCCTCAGCTAATCGTAACATGGTTTTTACGAAATTATTTCCATACTCGGAATACACCCAAGAAGTCCTAACTATAAAATAATTATCTAGAATCTCTTGTACATATTGCTCACCTTTTAATTTCGAAGCGCCATAAACACTAATTGGATTAGGTTCATCTTCCTCAGTATATGGGTCTTTTTTAGTTCCATCGAACACAAAGTCGGTGGAAATATGTATAAAAACAACCTCATTTTTATTGCAAGCATACGCTAAGTATTTTACCGCTTCTCCATTCACCAAAAAGGCTTTATCACTTTCTTGTTCCGCTTTATCAACTGCAGTGTATGCTGCACAATTGATGCAATAATCATATGCCTGAGAGGGGAAAAAGTCTTCAATATTAGATTTATTGGTAATATCTAAGTCTTTGGAGTCTTTAAAATCAAAATATAACTCGGGAAACTCTTTAGCCACATCTCGCAAACACCTCCCTAACTGCCCATTGGCACCAGTAACTAATACTTTAGTCATAATCGTGCATTTTTCAATCGTGGCAATTCTATATCTTTAGGTGATAATAATAATTCTTCTTTATCTAAAACCCAATCAATATTAATGGTAGGATCATTATAGATTATACCTCCTTCTGCCTCTTTATTATAATAATTATCACATTTATAAAAGAATTCAGCCGTTTCGCTCAAAGCTACAAACCCATGAGCAAAACCTCGTGGAATAAACAACTGCTTTTTATTTTTTGCGGATAACTCTACAGCTACGTATTCACCAAAAGTTTCTGAACCTTTCCGAATATCTACTGCTACATCTAACACTGCTCCTTGTAAAACTCTCACTAGTTTTGCTTGAGCGTGGTCCCCAATCTGGTAATGCAATGCTCTCACCACTCCTTTTTTCGAAAAAGATTGATTATCCTGTACAAAATTTACTTTTTCGCCAATAGACTTTTCAAATTGTTGATGATTAAAACTTTCATAAAAATATCCTCTTTCATCCTCAAACACACTTGGTTCTATTATAACACAACCTTCCAGCTTAGTTCTAGTATGCCTCATAATTACTTTCTTTCTTTTAACAATCCTAACAAGTTCTTTCCATAACCGCTTTTCATTAATGGTCTTGTTAATTGTTTAAATTCTTTTTCATTAATATAACCCATCTCATAGGCTGCTCCCTCAATTGCACCAATTTTCAACCCTTGGCGTTCCTCTATAACTTCTACAAATTGGGAAGCTTGCATTAAGGACTGAAAGGTCCCCGTATCCAACCAAGCAGTACCTCTATCCATTATACTTACTTTTAATTTGCCTTTTTCTAAATATACTTTATTAACATCTGTAATTTCCAACTCACCTCTGTTGCTAGGCTTAATATTCTTAGCGATGTTTACTACTTCATTATCATAAAAATATATTCCTGGAACTGCATAATTTGATTTGGGATTTTCAGGTTTTTCTTCGATAGAAATCGCCTTACCTCTAGCATCAAACTCTACTACCCCATAGCGCTCGGGATCATGAACATGATAAGCGTATACTATTCCACCGTCGGGATCATTATTTGCTTGCAATAATTCACTGAAACCTGTTCCATAAAAGATATTATCACCTAAAATTAATGCGACTTTTTCCTTACCGATAAATTCTGCCCCAATAATAAAAGCTTCAGCCAGACCATTTGGTTCTGCCTGCACTGCGTATTCAAATTGACAACCATATTTTTTACCATCACCCAATAACTCTTTAAATAATGGCAAATCTTTTGACGTCGAAATAATCAAAATCTCATTGATACCGGCACGCATTAAAGTAGAAAGTGGATAATAAATCATTGGCTTATCATAAACAGGCATTAACTGTTTACTTACGCTGAGTGTTAATGGGTGCAATCTTGTTCCAGAACCACCTGCAAGAATAATTCCTTTCATTGCTCTAGTTTTGATATTGGTTAAAATAATATTTTTGGTATTGTCCCGATGTTACCTTCTGCAACCAATCTTGATTATCAATATACCAATCAATAGTCTTGGCCAACCCTTGCTCAAAGGTAACGGAAGGCTCCCAACCTAGTTCTTTGTTAATTTTAGAGGCATCTATGGCATAGCGTAAATCATGACCTGGTCTATCTTTCACATAAGCTATTAACTTTTCAGACTCTCCTTGTTTTCTATTTAGGCGCTTGTCCATCAATCCACACAACAATTTAACCAAATCTATATTTTTCCATTCATTAAAACCTCCAATATTATAAGTTTCCTGATTTCCGCCTTTATGAAAAACTAAATCTATAGCTCTTGCGTGATCGATTACGTAAAGCCAATCACGCGTGTAATTACCATCCCCATAAACAGGTAAAGGCTTTTTATTGACTATATTATTTATAAAAAGAGGGATCAATTTTTCAGGAAAGTGATTAGGACCATAGTTATTTGAACAATTGCTTATAACATATGGCAATCCATAGGTTTCTCCATACGCTCTCACAAAGTGATCGGAACTAGCTTTAGAAGCTGAATATGGAGAATTTGGTTCGTATGATGTATCTTCAGTAAAAAGCCCTTCTTCGCCTAGAGAACCATACACTTCATCCGTACTTACATGATAAAATCTTTTATTGGTAAAATCATCTTTCCATAGATCCTTTGCAGCATTTAGTAAGTTCATTGTACCAATCACATTGGTTTTAACAAAAGCTAAAGGATCGGTTATTGAGCGGTCCACGTGACTTTCAGCAGCTAAATGAACAACACCATCAAATTTATATTCTTTGAATAATTTATTAATGAAATCAGCGTCTACTATGTCACCTTTTACAAAATTATAATTAGAATTATTTTCAATATCCTTGAGGTTTTCGAGGTTACCTGCATAAGTTAATGCATCTAAATTGATTATTCTATACTCTGTATACTTCGTTGCAAATAAACGCACAACATGGGAGCCAATAAAGCCTGCGCCCCCCGTTATTAAAATTGTTTTCATGACTACTTTTCAATAATTCTTCAAAAATACAACATTCAATTTCCTAGCCAAGTTTTTTTTAGAATTATTACTATCACCTTGGAGTGTTTATTTGTTAAATTGTTGAGTTATGAAGCAACAAAGGCGCAAAGTTTCACTGGGGCAAAGTGTTATAGTAGGTAGTTATTTGTTTTATTGTTGAATTGTTAAGTCGTTCAGTTGCTAAGGCGCTAAGTGAAGAGATGCAAATCCACAGAGGTTTTAGTTAGTAGTCTTTTATTGGCTACTGAACACTGAAAACTGCCTACTTAATTCTTGCAACCGTATAACAATTTACATATACAATGGTTCGACACACTGAAGCCACTTTCGGCACAGGCTCTCAGGGTGACATCAGAAAGACCCTGAAACCCTGCCTGCCATTCGGGCGGGAAGTCCGAACAAAACTTGAAACTTCTTTTGGAAAGATGCTGAAATAAATTCAGCAAACTATCACACAATCATACCTGCAGCAACGGTTTGGTTGGTTGCGGGGTCGACTAGGATTAAGCTTCCGGTGTTTCGGTTTTCCCTGTATGAATCGAATAACAACGGCTTGGTGGTTCGTAATTTTACCTTGCAAATATCGTTCATCCCCATTTCTTTATCTTCACTGCTTCGGGCTAAGGTATTGATATCAATTTTATAAATAACCTCTTTTACCATCGCCATCTGCTCATTGGATGTGTGCCTTACTACATACTTTGTTCTTGGTTTGGCGGCTTCATTGTTCAACCAACATAGCATCACTTCCAGATCTTGAGACGACTCGGGTTTGTTTTTGGTTCGTACAATCATATCCCCACGGCTAATGTCTATATCATCTTCCAAAGTAATGGAAACCGACATTGGCGCGTAGGCTTCATCCAGTTCATTTTCAAGGGTATCTATTGACTTAATTTTCGAAGTAAAACCAGATGGCATCACGGTAATTTCATCACCTTTTCTAAAGATTCCGCTGGCAATTCTACCAGCGTAGCCACGATAATCCCTATGTTCGTCGCTTTGCGGTCTCAACACCGTTTGAACAGGAAAACGAGCATCAACTTTATTTATATCGCTGCTTATATGCATGGTTTCCAAGGTATGCAACAACGGAGCCCCTTGATACCAAGCCATATTTTCAGAGCGCTTCACCACATTGTCGCCCAACAAGGCACTAATCGGAATAAAACGCACGTCTTTAACTAATAATTTTGAAGAAAACTCCTCGAACTGAGCGATAATTTTATCGTATGCTTCTTCTTTAAACTCCACCAAATCCATTTTATTGATACAAACAATGATGTGTGGAATCTGCAGCAAGGAAGCTATAAATGCATGTCGCTTGGTTTGTTCGATGACCCCGTGACGCGCATCCACCAAAATAATGGCGGCGTTGGCCGTTGAGGCTCCCGTAATCATATTCCTGGTATATTGGATATGACCGGGCGTATCAGCAATAATAAACTTACGCTTAGGCGTGGTAAAGTATCGGTAAGCCACATCAATAGTAATTCCTTGTTCGCGCTCGTCCCTTAATCCGTCGGTGAACAAAGCTAAATCTACTCCATTATGACCTTTTTTCTTACTGGTACTTTCAATCGCTTCTAACTGATCCTCGAAAATCGATTTGGAATCAAATAAAAGTCTTCCTATTAAGGTACTTTTTCCATCGTCCACACTTCCCGCTGTGGTAAATCTTAGTAATTGGTTGTTGTCTATCTGCATTATTTTTGGCTTTAGGCAATAAGCTTTATGCACTAGGCTATTAACTTTTTGCTTAAATTATATAGTTTTCTTTTTATCTCATTAATCCTTAAATCCAATCTTTCAAATGTATTATTCGAAATATAATTTAAATCCTTTGAAAGAAGTATAAAATATTCCAATTCATGAGCTGATCCTAAACAAATTTGAATAAATCTATTAAAGTCTTTATCCGAATCTCTTCCACATCCTTCACTAAAATTTGATGGTATTGAATATGCAGCCCTTTGCATTTGAGATATCAATTGAAATTTCTCTTCTGAAGGAAAATCTTTAGTCACTTTGTAGACTTCCAAAGTAAACTCATGACTTACACTCCAAACATTATATTTCTTAAAATCCCTCATATTATCTACTCCCAGAGCATAAGGCATAAAGCATAAGGCCTATATATAGTATCAAACCTTATTCTTAAAAATACCCCTGTCTTTTCCGGTCTTCCATGGCGGTTTCAGAACGCTTGTCGTCGGAACGGTTACCGCGCTCGGTTTGTCGCATGGCAGATACTTCTTGAGCGATTTTTTCAACAGTATCGGCATCACTTTCTATTCCTCCGGTAATGGTAATATCACCTAAAGTTCGAAAACGGATTTTCTTACTTACCACTTCTTCATTTTCTTCTAACTGAAGAAATTCAGAATACGGAATCCACGAATTACTCCTCCAAACTACTTTGCGTTCGTGAGCAAAATATAAAGACGGAATTTGAATGTTTTCCCTGTTGATGTAGTTCCAAACATCCATTTCTGTCCAGTTACTGATAGGAAAAGCCCTAAAATGCTCTCCTTCAAAATGTTTCCCATTAAATATGTTCCATAATTCCGGACGCTGATTTTTAGGATCCCACTGACCGAAATCATCTCGATGGGAGAAGAAACGCTCCTTGGCGCGTGCTTTTTCCTCATCACGGCGACCACCACCAATAGCACAATCTACCTTGTTATCTTCAATAGCATCCAACAAAGTAGTAATCTGCAATGCGTTACGTGTTGCGTTTTTCCCTTTCTCCTCGGCCACACGACCTTGGTCAATAGATTCTTGTACCGAACCAACTATAAGTCGAACGCCGAGACTTTCAATTAAATCGTCGCGGAATTTAATGGTTTCTGGAAAATTATGCCCTGTATCCACGTGCATCAAAGCAAACGGAATCTTTGCAGGGTAGAATGCTTTTTTTGCTAAATGGGTCACTACAATAGAATCCTTTCCTCCGGAAAATAAAATAACCGGATTGTCAAACTGTGCCCATACTTCTCGGAGTACATAAATTGCTTCCGATTCTAATTCGTCTAAATAATTTAAATAATACTTACTCATTTAGAGGTATAATTTATCTTTTACTTCGTTATATATTTTTTCAACGGCTTCCGCCACACTTTCGTTTTCTTCCACCACCACATCGGCCGCTTCTGGAGTTTCGTAAGGAGCATTAAATCCTGTTAGATTTTTTAAACTCCCTTCTTCTGCCCTTTTGTACAAGCCTTTCGGGTCTCTTTTTTTACAGGTCTCCAAGCTTGTATTTACAAATACTTCGACAAATATATTAGGTTTTATTGTCTTTTCTACATATTCTCTATCTTTTTTGTAGGGTGATACGAAACTTGCCAAAACAACCGCTCCAGATTTCAATAATAAATCGGCTATTTCGGCTACTCTGCGTAGATTCTCAGAACGATCTTCTGCACTGAAATCCAACCCTTTGCACAAACTACCTCGCACATTATCACCATCCAAAACCATGGTGCGTACTTTTTCTGAAATTAATTTTTGCTCCAACGCATCGGCAATAGTAGATTTACCCGAACCCGATAATCCGGTAAACCAAATAAGCAACGAATGGTGTCCGCTTAACAAATTGCGGTCCTCTTGCGTTGTTTTAAATTGATATGGATATAAATCCTCTCCCACTTTTATGCGTTGCTTTTACGTTTATCCAATCCGAAATTAATTTTATACCATGTCCTTTCGTGCAAATAATATAATATCATTTTTGTAACCACTTCGGCAAAGCCAATTTTTAATCCTGTAAGCGGATTACCGGAAATTATCCATGCCCACAGCATGGTATCAATTGTTCCAAGGACCCGCCAAGTAAGCGTTTTATACAAGTGACGCTTTTTACTTTCGGGAACATTGGCTTTAAACCAAATACGCTCGTGAAAATAATACAAAATCATTTTTGTAATCACTTCTGCGAAGCCAATTTTTAATCCTGTAAAGGGATTACCCGAAATTATCCATGACAATAAAATTGTATCTATAGTGCCTACTATGCGCCATGTGACGGCTTTGGCTATGTGTCTTTTTCTACTTTTATCTTGCATTAATGTACAACAAAAGATGGGTTTACCAGCTCTTTTTTATTATAGGTTAATGGTTTTTCGGTTTTGCTATGCAATACTTCAAAACCTACCGCCTTGCAAATTGCATGTCCCGCTGCGGTATCCCATTCCATGGTGGGCGAAAATCTTGGGTATACATTTGCTTTTCCTTCCGCCAATAAACAAAATTTCAGCGAACTACCCACCGAAACGAAGGTAATGTTCTTTCCATCATCATTTAGTTTCTCAATATATTTCTTTGTTTCTGAAGAAAAATGAGAACGGCTTCCCACTATTTTTACTTCGGAAGTCAATTCCCTTTTTTGAGGCAATTCTTCTGATAACTTTTTATAGTCTTCTGAAAAATGTTCCAATTGTATACGGAAGGCTTTTTTCTTTTCCACATCTGAAAAATATAACATATTAGTCACTGGCACATAAATTACCCCTAAAACAGGAGCTCCATCTTCCACTAAAGCAATATTGACCGTAAATTCTCCGTTTCTTTTGATAAACTCCTTGGTGCCGTCCAACGGATCTACAATCCAACAACGCTTCCATTTTTTCCGCTCTTCGTAATCCAAAGTCTTACTTTCCTCACTGATAATTGGTATGCCCGTTTCTTGTAAATGACTTACAATAATCCGGTTTGCATCTTTGTCTGCCAACGTAATCGGAGAATTATCCTGTTTTGAGGAAACTTCAAAATCGTCCCTTTCGTAAATCTTCAAAATCTCAGCACCGGCTTCCAGAGAAGCTTTCACCGCCGTATCTAACAATTCTTTAAATGCAATCATGAATTTTTCAGCAAATAGATTTCAAAAATACTATAAATGCCATCGACTACAAGTTATATTTATAAAAGGTTAGCAGGTTTTTGTTTATTTGTTGAGTGGTGAAGCTTTACAGTAAGCAGTAGGCAATCGCAGTAGGTAGTTAGTTGGTTAATCGTTGATCTGTTAAATCGTTGAGCTGTTAAGGTGCTGAGGGTAGAGGTGCAGAGTGGAAAAGTTCTTAGTTATATAGGACAGAAACAGAAACTTCAAACTAGAAACCATTAAAAACTCCAGCTTCAATTGTCCGTCTTCGTGCTCCTGTCTTTTGGCTTCAAAAGCCCATATATTTACTTGTTTTATGTAGTTTTTGCCCTGAATAACCTTCTTTTTAGGTTAAATGATGAAGTTTTTGGGTAGCACACCCAAACGTTTAGGTAGAACAGCTAAATTTTTAGGTTATTTTTTAAAAGTTTTAGGTGTCTTACCTAAACTTTTAGGTGTTTAACCTAAAGTTTTAGGCTTACAACCTAAAGTTTTAGCCTCGAGACCTAAAACTTTGGCTTCAAGACCTAAAAATTGTATGATTCAACCTAAAAGCTCTGTATTAATACATAAGTGGAATATGATTGAACCTAATCAGTTGGTTTATGAACCTAAAGGAAGGGTTATTGAACCGAAAAGTTGGAGAGATTACAAATGGCAAAATTGCTCGTTGTTCGTTGTTCGTTGTTCAGATTTTAAACAAAAAGAGAGACTTCAAACTAAAAACTCCTTCAAACTAGTAATTTCTCGCGATACCATTCTACTTGCTTTTTCAATCCGCTTTCAAAAGACGTTTTTGGCTCATAGTTTAATAAATTCCGAGCTTTATCGATTAATGCTGTAGTCCGTAATTGATCGCCTGGTCTAGGCGGTGTAGTTTCAATATTAGCTTTTTGTCCAATAATTTTTTCCACCAGTTCAATCCCCTGCTGGGTCGTATACTCAATATCCGAACCGATATTAATAATTTCTCCGTTTATTTTTTCTTCTTTACCCAACACAGCAACCATTGCTTCTACAATATCGCCAACATAGGTAAAACTACGGGAGTGTTTCTCGCTTCCTTTAAACAGGGGAAAAGTTGTCTGCCCGTAAATGCTCTTTATCAGTTTTGTATAAAGCTTTTCAGGACGCTCACGCGGACCATAAACCGAATACAAACGTAACGAACACGCATTAAGTTTGCCAGAACGCTGCTCCCCTAACACCAGTTGTTCTGCAGCCAATTTTGTAGTTCCGTAAAACGAAACCGGTTTGGGCACTTCTGTTTCTGCAAGGGTGGCTTCTTTTCCATAAATGGAAGAGGTAGCAATATTTACGAAAAGTTTTAAGTTGGGAGAAGATTCCTTTACGCAATCCAACAAATTTTGGGTAGCAAAAATATTATTCTGCACATATTCCTCCAAAGAGGTAGTTGCGGATATCCCCGGTTGCGCGGCAAAATGAAAAACATAATCGAATTCAGCAGGAAGCTTACCAAACAGGCTTTCCGTAAAATCCGCTTTAATAAGATGCACCCCAGCCTTTTGAATATCCTCAGCATTCATTTTTTTCAAATTGACATCGTAGTAGCTGGAGAAATTATCAACCCCATAAACTTCATGCCCTTGATTTGCAAAAAACTCTGCCGTATGCGATCCAATAAATCCGGCTGCACCGGTGATTAGTATTTTCATACTTACTTTTGTTTGTAAAGTACTGGATTTAAGGTTTCGTCATTATACATCTTCATTTGCTTGTAAACCTTCATGTACTTTTCTCCATTTTCAATATCCTTAAGAAGGGCATCAATAGCTGTTCCCAAATCTTTCTTTTGTTCTAGAAGAATGTCTAATTTCTGCTGACATTGATCTGTATGCTCTTTGCTTACATCTGTTCTTTCAACCTCTTCCTTCATATGATAAATCTTAAGAGCTAAGATTGAAAATCGATCGATAGCCCAAGCCGGACTTTCAGAGTTAATACTGGCCTCCGCTTTGGGAGATACATCTCGGAACTTATTTAAGAAATAACTATCTATATATTCAACAACATCGGTTCTATGTTGATTGGAAGCATCAATTTTTCTTTTTAATTCCAATGCCGCTACAGGATCAATGTTTGGGTCCCTTATAATGTCTTCGTAATGCCATTGCACTGTATCAATCCAATTTTTCAAATATAAAAGATGTTCAATACTATCCTTAGGATAAGGATTCTTGCAAGGTTCGTTTACATCATCTTTTATATGGTACTGGTTGATACTTTCTTCAAAAATTTTAAACGCTAAATCGCTAAACATACTCTCTATTTTAAAAAAACAAAGATAAAACTATTATGTTTCTATTTGATTTAAATCTCACAAACATGTTCTAAATTTCGTGTATTCTACGTTATTTTATTGTTCTTTTGCAATTTAAAGGTTGTGTTTTGAAAGTATTGATTATTCAACAAAAAATGATAGGGGATGTTCTTACCAGCTCCCTACTTTGTGAAAATTTAAAAAAGCTGCATAACGATTGTACAGTGCATTATATGGTGCACTCCCATACCATACCCGTAATTGCAGAAAATCCGTATATCGATGTCATTATCGACTTTAAGCCAGCTTACCGAAAAAGCAAGTTGGAGTTGCTTAAACTGACAAAGAGATTAAATCGTGAAAATTACGATGCCATAATTGATATCTATGGCAAATTGGAGACCAACATTATTTCTTTGCTCGTAGGTGCTAAAATGAAAATCGCATACTACAAATGGTACACAAAACTAATCTACTCTCACCCTATAAAACGACTTAATCACAGCATAAACGGTAAAAACTATACTATTTATAATCGTTTACAATTATTGGAGCCATTGGTAGCGAGTAAAGAAAAGAAGGCGTTTGAAACCAAACCAAGTATTTATTTAACTGAAATAGAAAAGAATGATGCGATTCAATTTCTAGAATCGAACAATATAGATATAACCAAACCAATATACATGGTTTCCATACTAGGGAGTAGTTTGTCCAAAAGTTATCCCTTTCAATATATGGCACAAGTAATAGATCAAATCGCAAATTTGGAGTGTACTATATTGTTTAATTATATCCCTTCACAAATTGACGATGTAAGAAAAATATACAATCTTTGCAGCCCAGAAACAAAGGAAAAGATTGCAATGGATGTCTTTGCACCATCGCTTCGTAAATTTATTGCTATATTATCATCTTGTGAGGCGATTGTAGGAAATGAGGGAGGGGCTATAAACATGGCGAAAGCTTTAAATATTCCTTCGTTTGCCATTTTTTCGCCGTGGATTGATAAAGATGAGTGGGCTAGTGAAAATTCCAAAACGCACCAAGCCGTACACCTTCAAGATTATCATCCCGAGTTGTACCGCTCAAAGAAGTACAAAACATATAAAAAGGATAATACCGAACTATATGAAAAGTTTTTACCAGAACTTTTCACAAAGAAACTAAGGTTATTTTTGAATCAATTAAAATGAAAATACTACATATTACAACGATTGTGGAATGGAGAGGTGGAGATGCACAAATGCTCACCACCTACAATCTAATGAAAGATTATACCGATATCGAGCAATTTATTCTTTGTCCAGAAGGGTCTGTTCTTTCTGAAAAACTACAGGATTCGGATGTACCTTATTTTACCGCAAGTCGGAAATCTAAACAGTCTCTGAAATTTCTGAAAAAAATAAAAGAAATTGTAAAAAAGGAAGCGATAGACATCATACATGTTCACGATTCCAATGCGTTTTCTTTAACCTTATTAATGATTAATTCATTCCCGAAGGTTAAGTTGGTGTATTCACGAAAAAGGAATAACCCAATCAGTAAAAATTTCTTCAAAAGGCTTAAATACAATCATAAACGCATCGACCGAATCGTTTGTGTGTCAGACGCTGTGAAAGATGTTTTTAAAGATATTCTCAAAAAAACCAGCCATTTGGAAACAATATATGACGGGATTGATGTTAAGAATTTTGAAAACAGGGAGAAAAAGGATATTCTTAAAAAAGAATATAAACTTGATAGCGAAACCACTGTAATTGCAAATATAGCCAGCCTAACCGAACAAAAGGATATTTATACATTCATCGATGCCGCAAAAATTATTTCTGATAACTACGACGGTCCATTACAGTTTTTTGTAATTGGCGGTGGAGAACTTCATGATGAATTATCAGATTATAAGAAAAAAGTAGGATTAGAAAGCAAAATTATATTCACAGGTTTCCGAAGCGATATTGCAGATATTTTACCGGAAATAGACATTTTGTTAATGTCTTCTATAATTGAAGGGCTTCCGTTAAGTATTTTCGAGGCATTTGCAGCTAAAGTTCCTGTAGTTTCTACCAGTGCTGGGGGTATAAATGAAGCTATTGTACAAGAAAAAACGGGGATGATATCTCCTATAAAAGATGCAAAAGCTTTAGCCGAAAATACGCTCACCTTACTCCGTGATGATAATTTAAAAAATAAGATAACCAATAACGCTAATATTTTGGTTAACGAAAAATTCACCTTGGAGGTTATGAAGAATAATTATCATAAAATGTATCAATCCGTTTACAATTCTTAAAAATGAGTGTTGCCCTAATAATTACTACATATAATTGGCCAGAAGCCCTAAGATTGGTTTTAGAAAGTGTAAAATCTCAGTCGGTAATCCCTGATGAGATATTTATTGCTGACGATGGCTCTGGTGAGAAAACTAAATCTACAATAAATGAGTTTTCTCAAAAAAATCCTGATTTGAATATCATTCATGTTTGGCATGAGGATACAGGCTATCAAAGGTCTAAAATTCTAAATAAAACGATATCAGGAATTAAATCGGACTACATCATCCAAACGGATGGTGACTGCATTCTGCATAAGGATTTTGTAAAAGATCATTTGCATTTTTCCGAACCAAATCAATTTATTTGTGGAAATCGAACGATGCTTACTAAAAAAATGTCAGATCTTTTCATCTCAAGAACAATTCCTACAACCTCTTTTTTTCTGCATTTAGGAAGCAAATTCCATTTTAAATACCAATATAGAAATTATGGTCTTTCAAAAAAGAAATCTAACTTATTTAATACAAATCAATCCAGAGTACCCATTGGGTGCAACATGTCTTATTGGAAAAAGGATGTTTTAAAAATTAACGGTTATAATGAATTATTTGTTGGATGGGGACCAGAAGATGCTGAGTTTGCTCAAAGGTTATTAAACACCAATTGCGCAATGCTGCAAATAAGGCATGCATGTATTATATTTCACATAGATCATCCATATTTATCTCGAAAAATGCTTGATAAAAACATGCAGATATTCCAGAGCACCATAGATAATGATTTAAAATTCTGCACACAAGGAATAAAACACATAGAAGTTTAAAAATGACAGTCGCTTTAATTATAGCAACCTACAATTGGCCTGAAGCGCTAGAATTGGTCTTGGAAAGTGTTAAGAAACAATCGTTGATTCCTGATGAAATTTTTATCGCTGATGACGGTTCTAATAACAAAACAGCTGATTTAATTCAAAAATTTAAATCAAAAAACAATCATCTTAACATTATCCATGAATGGCATGAAGACAATGGTTACCGTAAGTCTACCATTTTGAATAATTGTATTAGAAAAATACAATCAGATTATATTATTCAAACGGATGGTGATTGTATTCTTCATAAAGACTTTATTAAAGACCATCTTCATTTCGCCAAGAAAGAACAATTTATTTGCGGCCTAAGAGCGATGCTTTTTCCCATACCTAGCTCACTTCTTCTTCAAAAAAAAGTCAAACCAAACTTTTTAATCCTTAACGTAGGAAGTAAATTTAACCTGAAGTACCAGTATAAAAGTTATAAACTCGCTAATAAGCGTTCTATTCTGTACTCAATAAATAAAAATGACGCAGCTTACGGGTGTAACATGTCCTATTGGAAAGAAGATGCCTTACTCGTAAATGGGTACAATGAAGATTTTGAAGGTTGGGGTCCAGAGGATGCAGAATTTGCTCAACGTCTCGTTAATGCTAAAAAGAAATTATTTCATTTAAGGCATGCCGGCATTTTATACCATTTACATCATCCTTTACTAAGCAGAGGTATGTATGAGAAAAATTTGGAAATTTACAAGACAACCATCGCCGACGAATTGACCTACTGCGAAAACGGCATAATAAAGGAATAAAAATATAACCATGCACCAAGAAATACAAAAAACACTAGAGACGCTAAACAATGGCGGACTCATACTCTACCCTACTGATACAGTTTGGGGTATTGGCTGCGATGCGACCAATCCAGAGGCTATAAAAAAAGTATATGAGCTTAAAAAAAGGGACGATAGCAAAGCATTAATTTGCCTAGTTTCTGATGTAAGAATGCTTCAAAAACATGTTTACGATATACCAGAAGCCGCCTACGATATTATTGATTTGGCAACCAAGCCTACTACTATTATTTACGATCAGCCCATAAACGTGGCTAAAAATTTAATTGCCGCTGATAATACTTTGGCTATCCGCGTGGCTTCAGATGAATTCTGCCAAAAACTGATCCGCCAGTTTAAAAGACCTATAATTTCGACTTCCGCAAATATTAGTGGAATGCCAACTCCTCAAAGCTATTCAGAAATTTCTTCGGAAATTTTAAAAGGTGTCGACTATGTGGTAAATTTGCATCGCGAAAAGAAAAACGCAAAACCATCATCTATTATTAAAATCGGAAATGACGCTTTGGTAAAAGTGATTAGGAAGTAATTGAGAGTTAATAGTGTTTACTATTATCTTTCAAGCCACGGATACACTAATATTTTATGAGTAAATCGAATTATAAAGATGAGAGCTATAAAATAATAGGAGTTCTCTTCGAGGAGTATGATGAGCTTTAAAGCGGATTTTCAGAAATTGTCTATAAAAACAACTATTTAGCTAATTGTACAAATATTAATTAGATCACAGAAGAATCGTTTATTAAATATAATTATTCGTGCATCCATGGCATAAAAAATATTGAATGTCTAAAAAAAACTACCATACCGCCATACAAAACCCAATCTTTGAGGTTATTGCTGACGCTTCAAAAGAGTTACAACTAAAAAGCTATGTTATCGGCGGCTACGTAAGGGATTTTTTGTTAAAAAGAGGTACTCCAAAAGATATCGATATCGTGGCTTTGGGAAGTGGCATTGAGTTAGCTGAAAAAGTAGCGGAGGAACTTCCGAAGAAAACAAAAGTATCCGTATTTAAAAATTTTGGTACTGCTATGCTTCGTCATGAGGAGCTAGAAGTGGAATTTGTAGGAGCTAGAAAGGAAAGTTACCATTTCGATAGCCGAAAACCGGTGGTTGAAAATGGAACCCTAGAAGACGACCAAAACCGACGCGACTTTACGATAAATGCATTGGCTATCTCTCTAAATGAAGAGAACTTTGGTGAATTGTTGGATCCTTTTGACGGAGTTTCGGATTTGAAGAAAAAAATTATTAGAACCCCTTTAGATCCAAGTATTACCTACTCCGATGACCCTTTACGCATGATGCGTGCCATCCGATTTGCCTCTCAACTTAATTTTAAAATTGAAGCTTCTTCCTTAGAAGCGATTAAGAAAAATAAAAATCGAATTAAAATCATCTCCAAGGAACGCATTGTAGATGAACTCAATAAAATATTGCTGAGTAAAAAACCTTCTGTAGGCTTTAGTCTGTTGTTTGAAACGGGACTTCTGAAATTGATTATGCCAGAACTTACCAACTTACAAGGTATTGAAGAAAAGGAAGGACAAAAGCATAAAGATAACTTCTGGCACACTTTGGAAGTGGTTGATAATATCGCTAAAAACACCGATAATTTATGGCTCCGATGGGCAGCTTTATTACACGATATTGGAAAAGCTCCTACCAAAAAGTTTGATGATAAAATAGGCTGGACTTTTCACGGACATGAATTTGTGGGGTCTAAAATGGTTTATAAGCTATTTAAACGCCTGCGAATGCCATTAAACGACAAAATGAAGCTCGTGCAGAAACTGGTGCTTATGAGTTCACGCCCCATTGTTTTGGCGCAAGATATTGTTACCGATTCAGCTGTTAGGCGACTCATCTTTGATGCCGGCAACCATGTGGAAGATTTAATGACACTTTGTGAGGCCGATATCACTACTAAAAATCCGAAACGCTATAAAAAATATCACAACAACTTTAAAGTCGTTCGGGATAAAATAGCAGAGGTGGAAGAAAGAGACCATGTAAGAAATTTTCAACCTCCAGTGG
Organism: Galbibacter mesophilus; assembly: GCF_023721415.1. Taxonomy (GTDB): domain Bacteria; phylum Bacteroidota; class Bacteroidia; order Flavobacteriales; family Flavobacteriaceae; genus Galbibacter; species Galbibacter mesophilus. The sequence goes on from NZ_JAMQVC010000002.1 coordinate 972,649, forward strand.
ACGGTGCAGAAATCATGGAAACTTTCAATTTAAAACCTTCAAAGGAGATTGGAATCATAAAAGAGGCCATTAAAGAAGCTATTTTGGAGGGTGAAATCCCCAACGAACACGACGCCGCTTACGAATTCATGCTGAAAAGAGGCAAAAAATTGGGTTTAAAACCGATTAAAACCAAAGAATAGAACAGAATATCTTGTTTTGCAAAAATTGAAACAGCCTTTGAACCTTTGAACCTTTGAACCTTGAAAAGTGAAAAAAAACTTTAGAAAAATAGCAAAAGTCACCTTAGTATTGGTGTATTTGGTAATCGTAGCAGGTGCAGTGGTTAGAATGACGGGTAGCGGAATGGGCTGTCCCGATTGGCCAAAATGTTTTGGATATTACATCCCTCCTACCGAAATTTCGCAACTGGAATGGCAATCAGAACGATCTTTTAAAAAAGGACAAGTAATTATCGTAAACGAAACCTTAAAGGTAGCGAAAGAAGATTTTATTACTGGCGCTTCTTATGATGAGTCTCATTGGAATACATATACCAAACACGATTATGCTAAATTTAATCCCACCCACACCTGGGTTGAATATATCAATAGATTGTTTGGTGCTTTGGCAGGTTTTGCTACTTTAATTTTAGCATTTGCTTCCCTAGGCTATCGGAAGAAAAATAAATGGATCCCTATTCTAGCGTGGCTTACCGTATTTGGAATGGGTTTCCAAGCGTGGTTAGGTGCTACCGTGGTGTATTCGGTGTTGGCACCAGTTAGAATTACGCTTCATATGGTAATGGCATTGATTATTGTAGCCTTTATTTTAATGATAATCCGTTTAACAAAAGACAAAAAGAAGTCGTTTAAAAATGACAAACTTTTTACCAATTTCTTGATTTTCGCCTTACTTCTAACCCTAGTTCAAATAGTTTTGGGAACACAAGTGCGGCAATTTATAGATGAACAGTCTACTGTTTTCGGTGAAGCTGCTAAAAATCAATGGTTATCCAATCCAGAAATCGATTTTTACCTGCACCGCAGTTTATCCATATTGGTGTTTCTTGTAAATCTTTTTGTATTCTTCAGAAACAAAAAATATGTCTTGGGTTATACCAAAGTAAATTGGGTCATGGCTTTTATCACGTTGGAAATAATTACAGGAATCGCCATGTACTATTTTCATTTTCCATTTGGCAGTCAGGCGCTACACCTCGTTTTTGCTTCTCTTTTATTTGGAGTTCAATTTTACTTATTGCTAGAGGCCTATCAAAATAAGAATATTAAGAAGTTTTCTTCAAAAATCTAAACCCATTAACCTGAGTTCGGTTATCAAATTCGTTGTAAAAAAGGTGTCCCTATTTGGGGGTTGAATACTATTTTCCATCGAATTCTTTGTAACTTGCACCACGCTGAAAAATCAATTGAAATGATCTATAAATTTAGAATAATATTAGACGCTGAAGAAGACGTATTTAGGGATATTGAAGTGGAAGGAAACAGCACTTTGGAAGATTTTCATAACGCCGTTTCCCAAGCTTTTGGCTTTGATGGAACCGAAATGGCCTCTTTTTATGTGAGCGACGAAGAATGGAATCAAGGTGAAGAAATTGCTCTTTTTGATATGAGTGAAACCGGTAGCGATGTCCGACTAATGGCTGAAACCTACGTAGAAGATTTATTGGATGAAGACAACCGTAATCTTATTTATGTGTACGATTTTTTCAGTATGTGGACGTTCTTTGTAGAATTGGCCGATATGGCTGAAAAGGAGGATGGAAATACCTATCCAAACTTACTTTATGTTCACGGACAATTACCAGATGCCCCACCCGTTAAAAAATTTGAAGCTGAAGATATTTCTGAAAACGATAGCGAAAACGACGGTTTCGACGTAGACAGTTACGACGATTTCGACTTCGATGAACACTGGAATTAGTAAAGCTTGAGGTATCAGCCTCGTGGTTAGAAGTAAACGAAACTTTTAACCTTTCACTTTTTAACTTATTAACTCATAACTTTAGAATGATCAATTTATATCCCACTCAAATTGAAAGCTTATCCATTCACAGAATTGGAAACAAAAGCAAAGAAGAAGGCACTTTCTTTTCTGAAGAGCCATACCGATTGAATGATGAAATAACGGGACTATTAAAAGAGTATTTCTTTAAGCCTTTCCGCGAAAAAGAAGAAAATTACTATCGTTTCGATCACGAAGTAGATTTGGAATACAATGAATTATATGCCATGGCTTCAGAAATTTTTGAAGACCCAACCAGCGTTCACAAAGTTTCCAAGAGCATTGCTACCCATTTATACGATCAGTCCAATCACCCTCACATCAAAAGCGGAGAAGTTTATGTGGCTTATCTAACGGATGTAAACTTGGACAATGAAAAAATAAATGCCATCGGTATCTTTAAATCGGAATTGAAGCATGATTTTTTAGAGTTTGAAGAAAAAGGAACCAATTTAGAAATACTTATCCGTCAAGGGATAAACATTAATAAGCTTGATAAAGGATGTTTGATTTTTAATACGAATAAAGAAGAAGGATTTAAAATTCTTTCGGTGGACAGCAACCGCTACGATACGAAATATTGGTTGGAAAACTTCATGAGTGTTGACGCACTTACGGATGAAACTTACTTCACAAAAAAATACTTGAAATTCTGTCAAGATTTCGCAAAAGACGTGGTGTTGCCTGCTGAAGACAAAAAAGAAGAGGTGATGTTCATGAACCGCGCCGTTAATCATTTTGCAAGTAACGACGATTTCGAAGAGACCAGTTTCTTAAATGAAGTAATGGAAAATCCAGCACTAATCCCAGAATTTAAGAACTACAAAACCGAAAAGGGACCAAAATATAGTATTGAAGATGTTTCTTCCTTTCCAATTGCAAATAAAGCAGTTTCTGACGCCCGGAAAAAAATTAAGAACGTGATTAATTTGGATACAAACATTCAAATTAAAATGGATTTCATCAATCCAGAATCTGCTGAAAAGTTTGTTGAAAAAGGATGGGACGAAGAAAAGCAAATGTATTATTATTTGGTGTATTTCAACAAAGAACAGAAAAGCTAAGGCGAATTTTCAATCGAAAAGCCTTCACGAAATACGTTTAAAATTTAATAAGAAAAGGGACTGTCCAATAAAGTACGGTCCCTTTTTTATTTTCATATGTTTTTAATTTCAAAGCTTAACTTTCGGCAAACTCTTTTAAGCAACTTACTACATAATCCATTTCTTCTTTCGTGTTGTAGTGCGAAAATGAGAATCGAACAGATGGCTTTTGCGAATCTTCTTCACTTAAAATTTCATTCAAAACATGAGATCCTGCTGAGCTTCCACTTTGGCAAGCACTCCCTTTTGAACAAGCAATTCCTTTAATATCCAGTTGAAATAAAAGTAAAGCACCTTTTTCTGCTGAAAGCGGCAAACAAGCATTTACCAAGGTGTAGGTACTTTTCTCCATATTTCCACAAGTACCATTAAATTTTACGCCTGGAAGCGCTTTTTCCAGTTCTTGCATAAAATATTCCTTCAACTCAGTTACATAAGCACGCTCTTTTTCTAAATTATCGTATGCGGAAATAAAAGCCTCTTCCAAGCCCACAATATTATGAAAAGGCTCCGTTCCAGCTCTAAAGCCACGTTCTTGTTCACCTCCACAAATCATTTGTTTGATTGGAATATTTTTTCGTATAAATGCAAATCCAATTCCCTTTGGTCCATGAAATTTATGTGCCGCTGCGGTTAAGAAATCGGCTTTCGTTTTTTGTACATCCCATTCCCAGTGCCCGATAGACTGCACCGTGTCGGAATGAAAAAGAGCATCGTATTCCTTGCATTTATCGGCAAATGCATCAATATCTATCATGTTTCCAATCTCATTGTTCACATGCATTAAACTTACCAATGTCTTTTCTGGATTATTCTTCAGCAAATCTTCAAGGCTTTCCAAACTGGGTGTTCCACATTCATTTAAATCAACGTAAGAAACCTTTATATCATATTCCTTTTCCAACTGCTCCACGGTATGCAGAACAGCATGGTGCTCGATTTTGGAAGTAATTAAGTTCTTAACCTTTAAATCCCTTACCCCACAGCGTAAAATCATATTATCGGCCTCGGTTCCACCAGAGGTAAAAATAATTTCTGACGGACTAGCATTCAGTTGTTTTGCTATGGTTTTTCTTGCCTTTTCTATCTGGGTTTTTGCCGATCTTCCAAAACTATGTGTGGACGACGGATTTCCATAAAAATTCGCCAAAGCATCTTGCATTTTAGCGATTACCCCTTCTCTCACCTGCGTTGTAGCAGCACTATCTAAATACACTTTTTGCATGCCGCAAAAGTACTTTTATTTAAAATTATTCACAATAAATTTCGTTATAACTTAGTATGTTTTACATTTGTTTAAGATTTAAAATTCTAGGGATGCGAAGAATATTCTTTTTTGGATTGTTGATGTTTTTATTGGGGTGTGATGATGGTGACTTTATCATTGAACAACTCGATTTTGATGAAACCGATGTTCAAGAACCTTGCTTGGATGGCACCGTTACACTATTCAAAATTTCTGAAGCAAAAAACGAGGCTTTAATAATTCAACTAGCTCCCAATTCTGTTGACTTTACCGAGGTAGAGGTCTTAGAATTCCCAATAAACAACAACACCAATAAGGTTTTATACCGAATTTTAGATAACGAAGTGACTCCAGCTTACTTTTGTCAAAGCGTACCGCCTACTTCCCCGTTGGTTACTGAAGAATGGTATTCCCCCAGTGGAACGATTAGGATTACCACGACAAAAGAAGATGATGATCTGGACGGAATTCCTTCGGAACAGGAAGGCATGGTTTTGAATGAAGATGGCACGGTAAACATGGAAGCTTCGCGAGATAGTGATGGTGATGGTTTTCCAGATTACATAGATCCAGATGATGATGACGACCGCATACCAACAATTGATGAAATAGACAATACAGATCCTACCAATATTGTTTTTACCAACACCGATGGGGACGACCTCCCGAATTATCTAGATAATGACGATGATAATGATGGCGTTTTAACCATTGATGAAGATTTAGGTGGAGACGGAAATCCGGCCAATGACACAACGGACATCGATGGTGAAAAAATTCCTAATTATTTAACGCCCATTGCAAATACAGAAACTACAAAAAAATCTACTCGTAGAAAAAATGTTTACCAATCTATTTATACAAGTGTTATTGAGATTGTAGATGGTTTTAAACTACAAAATGAAAACCAAGAAATTAAATTTGATGTAGAAACGTACTTATTTGGTACCGTAGAAACCCCAATAAAACAAGAAGAAAAATAATTTTCCAGGAAATTTAAATCTATTTGCCCATAAACTTAACTATTTAGTTATTGGCATTTTGATAAATATAAACTTCCGTAGCGCCCAAACCGTAAGTTTTGTAATCGGCGTCGTAGAAGGTTACGTTATCGTAACGACCAAAAAGGTATTCCAATTCGGTTTTTAGGACCCCTTGCCCTACTCCGTGGATAAATACAATTTTCTGTATACGCTTCTCGATGGCAAATTCCAATTTATGCTTCGCCGTATCCATTTGAAGGTTAAGCATATCAAAATTGGTCATTCCACGGGTTGATTCGGTAAGTTTATGAATATGGAGATCAACCTCCATTGGCGGCACCACTTTCTCCATTTTAGGCGATTTTTTCTTTTGTTTTATGCCTTGTTGCTTTTCTTTCACAGCTTTTGCCACGTCAAAATTTGAAACCTTCATAGCATCACCCTTTATTTTTACGAGTTCGGTCTCTAAAAACGACATTTCAAAACCGTCTTCCGTAGCAACTAGAACAGAAGTTCCGCTAACCTTTAAAACTGTACCTTTTATTGCATCATCCAGTACTTCTATGGAATCCCCTACTTGAAATTTCATCTTATTAATCTCTTAAGTGGTCGTCCAAACTTTTTGTATCATCTTTTTTGTCATCTTTTGGATTGTCTTTTACCCAAAGTTGAGTTGATTTATACAAACCATACATCAGTAACACAAAACCTAAAATCTTTAAGTACTTATCGTAATCCGATTCATCATTAAAAACAAATATTAGAATAGCCCCCAAAACGATACATAAAAGTGAAAACAACTTCATAAATGACTTTTTTTTATATTTATTCGACAAAAATAATACAATGCAGCAAGTTTGATTAAGAAGTTTTTAATAAGTTTACAATACTTAGTGCATTGTTAAATTATGAAGATTTTTGGAACAGCATCTGCAGAAGATTATATGCTTCCATGCCTAAACAAAAAGTATTTGGGTTTTGAATGTTTGGGGTGTGGACTACAACGTTCTGTTGCGCTTCTTTTTCAAGGGGACTTTATTGGTGCTTTTAAAATGTATCCAGCGATTTATCCATTAATTGCTTTAATCGGTTTTCTTATAGCTACTTTGTTTGTTAACATAAAACATGTAGAAAAGATTAAAATAATATTAGCTATAACCACAGTGTCTACTATTGTTATCAATTATCTAATCAAAATAATCTTTTAATCCTAATCAACTTAAAAATTATGGAAGAACAAAAATTACCTAATTCAACTTTAATTATCATACTGGCCATAGGGAGCTATTTAATTTGCTGTTTTTATGGTGTAGGTATCATTCCGGCTATTATTGCATTGGTATTAGCGAATAAAGCTAAGAAAACCTACCTATTGGATCCAGCTGCCTATTCTAATTACAATACCATTAAAACTGGTAGAATTCTTGCTATTATTGGTATTATTTTAAATATACTGATGATTGCTTTTATGGTTTGGGCCATTATAGCCATAGGCTGGGAAGTAATTATGAGTAACGATCAAGAATTAATTCAAGAACGAATGAATGAGCTTTTTGAGGAGTAATTCAGTACAATCCTATAAACTCAAAATGCCCGCTACCGCGGGCATTTTTTTTAATTCTAACTATCGAATTTACTTTTCAAAATCTTTTAAAGTCTTCGTTATAATCGAAACACAATCCAACAATTGTTCTTCCGTCATAACCAAAGGCGGTGCAAAACGGATGATATTACCATGAGTTGGTTTCGCTAAAAGTCCGTTTTCCTTCAACGCCATACAGATATCCCAAGCGGTAGAACTATTTTCACTATCATTGATCACAATGGCATTTAACAGTCCTTTTCCACGAACTAGGCTTACTATATTACTATTTTCAATATATTTTTGAAGCTCGCTACGGAATTTTTGTCCGAGTTTCTCAGCATTTTCGGCTAAGTTTTCATCTCTAACTACTTCCAATGCTTCGGTGGCTACTGCAGCGGCTACTGGATTTCCGCCAAAAGTACTTCCGTGTTGTCCTGGCTTGATAACATTCATTACCTCGTTATCTGCCAATACAGCACTCACAGGATATACCCCGCCACTAATTGCTTTCCCGAGGATTAGCATATCTGGCTTTATATCTTCATGATCAATTGCCAACAATTTTCCTGTTCTGGCAATACCGGTTTGAATTTCATCAGCAATGAATAAAACACCGTATTGCTTACACAGCTCTCTTGCTTTGGTTAAATAACCTTCTGAAGGCACATAAACACCCGCTTCACCTTGAATAGGTTCTACCAAGAAACCAGCGATGTTATCGTTTTCCTTCAATGTTTTTTCCAAAGCTTCCGTATTATCGTAAGGGATTTTCAAAAATCCTGGGGTGTACGGACCGAAATTTTTCCGTGCTCCCTCATCATTGGAAAAAGAAATAATTGTTGTTGTTCTTCCGTGGAAATTATTTTCACAAACTACAATTTGTGCTTCTTGCTCTTTAATTCCCTTCTTCTCGTAAGCCCACTTTCTACAAATTTTAATTGCGGTTTCTACAGCTTCAGCCCCTGTATTCATGGGCAAAAGTTTGTCAAAACCGAAATAAGAAGTAGCATACTGCTCAAATTTCCCCAACATATCGTTGTGAAACGCACGGGATGTTAAAGTTAAGGTCTTTGCCTGTTCTATCATTGCATTTACGATACGCGGATTGCAATGCCCTTGATTTACTGCGGAATAAGCTGATAAAAAATCGTAATACTTTTTACCTTCTACATCCCACATGTACACACCTTCTCCTCGGCTTAACACAACCGGTAATGGGTGATAATTATGCGCACCGTACTTGTCTTCTAATGCTATCGCATCTTTTGAAGTTAATTTTTCCAAAACTGCCATTCTGAAATTGAAATTTAAATTGTGATACTTTACAATTCCTTCTTACGGAGAGAAATCATCCATGCAGTGTGGCGAAAGTACAAAATATTTAGACCAAGTTCAAAAGATAGCGGTAAAGGATTACTAATCAGTTATCTCGAAGCAAACCTACAACATCCATAGTCGGAATCGCAAGGCATTCTGACTAAAAATTGTTTACTTCATTTCGATGCAGAACTGTCCGAAACCTACCCACTTAAAATATGTAAGACAGGTTGAACCCAAAATGAGGGTTAAAATCTGTTATCGCCGTCTAAAATATCGCCCAAGCCACCTAATATACTGCCTTCTCCTTTATCTTTTCCTCCTTGTTGGGGTGCGGCTGCAAATACCCTACTTGCTAAACGACTAAATGGTAACGATTGAATATATACTACGCCGGGGCCGGTAAGAGAGGCAAAAAACAATCCTTCTCCTCCGAAAACAGTATTCTTTATACCGCCAACAAATTGAATATCGTAATCAACATTTTGAGTGAAACCTACAATACAACCGGTGTCTACTTTTAAAACTTCTCCTGCAGCCAGTTCCTTTCTTGCCAATGTTCCACCGGCATGCACAAAAGCCATTCCGTCTCCTTCCAGTTTTTGCATGATAAATCCTTCCCCTCCAAAAAAGCCACGGCCAAGTCTTCTAGAAAACTCAATACCAATAGAAACTCCTTGGGCTGCGCAGAGAAAAGCATCTTTCTGACAAATAAATTTCCCTCCGTATTTGGTGAGGTCAATAGGAATGATTTTACCTGGATACGGGGAAGCAAAGCTTACTTTACGTTTCCCAGCATCGGTGTTTAAAAAAGCAGTCATGAAAAGACTTTCACCGGTAAGTAATCTTTTTCCTGCTGAAAAAAGTTTACCTAAAACGCCTCTTTCCTGATTGGAACCATCTCCAAAAATAGTATCCATTTGGAGTCCGCTATCCATCATCATAAAACTTCCGGCTTCTGCCACAACTGCTTCGCGGGGGTCTAATTCAATCTCTACATATTGCATTTCTTCCCCGAAGATTTGGTAATCTATTTCATGTGCTGTCATATTTCTTTTTGTTGGTTTATTATATGACTGAAATTATAGAAAAATGTTACAGTTTTTTTTGATGATTGAAGGTTATTTCAAGAGTTCGGCCACGGTTATTTCGCTAAGATCGGTATTCATTTCGTAGTACATTTTAAAAGAACCATCTACCCTATCAGCATCGGTAATATCTGGAAATCTATTATAGGACTTGCCTTTTCCAGGAGGCCAAGCTACAGAGGCTGCTTCAAAAGCAATGTTACCGTCATTAAATCCGATACTTTTAATATTGAAACCGTTGGTTTTTCCGTCATTTTTCCGAGCGGTAATAAAACTTGCCTTGCTAATCGCTCCGGAATTCGGATTCAGCTTTGCCAAAATGGATACTTTTGGACCGCCTCCATTTCCGTAGCTATTTTGATAAACACCAGCAAACGCTTCATTTTCAATAGCTCTTTTTGTGAGGTAATCGGCACTATTACTACCACCAACTAGCGAAAACACAACCCAAGGAACATTATTATTGTCGACCATTACCATAAGGGCACGACCGTCAACCTCAGACTTTTCGTGTTCGACATACCACAACGATTCTCCGGAAGCTGATTTTTTACGAACAAACGGATCCTGATTGATATTGCTTACTTGATTAAAGCCTACCTCGTAAGTGTTGCCATCCTTATCTGTCACAGATTGCCGACTCGATAGCTCCACATTTTCGAGGGGATCATTACCGATTTCAGTGTCATTTTCAACCGATTCGTCATTCGAACAGGATAAAATTAAAAAACCATAACCTATCAAAAGTAAGCCACGAGAAAGATTTTTCATAAGGATAATTTTTTGGGACGTTTCAGAAATAACATCAAATTAAAAAGATTATTGTTTGCAAAGGTGATTTTTTATCCTATTCCTCAACCTATAAAACACCATTTGCATTTTTCTTTGACATAGCCCCAAGAAGATAATTAATGATTTCGTTTAAAAATTTCGAAGAATTTGGCCTAACAATCGATAGCGCTATTCATCATGTTGATGTCCCCGCAAAATTTTAAAAACATGAAGAACGTGCGGAAAAATCGCGTCCATAGATTCTTTAGCGCCATTGGTAGAGCCAGGTAACGCTAACACCAAGCAATTACCTATAGTTCCAGCAATGCTTCTGGAAAGCATGGCAAAAGGCATACGTTCTTGTCCGTAACTACGTATCGCTTCTTCGATACCAGGAATGTTTCTTTCTAAAAGAGGTGTTAATGCTTCCGGAGTTACATCCCTAAATGAGAGCCCAGTGCCACCTGTGTAAATTAACAAATTGTTTGTTTTAGAGAGTGATCTAGCCTTTTCGGCAATAATATCTTTTTCATCGGGGATAATTTCGTAATGTGACACCTCCACTCCATCTTCCTTCAATTTTTCTATGATTGCTTTCCCAGCCCTATCCTCTTTTTTGCCTTCGGAAATGGAATCGGAACAAACAATTACTGCTGCCTTTAAATTCGATGGAAACATTCGTTTAAAACCTTTGAGTCCGCTTTTACTTTTGATAATTTTAAGTCCGTCAATAACGACATCGTTATCATTTTCTGAGAGCATATTGGTTAAGGTAATGGAAGCCACAGAAGCGCCCAGTAATGCCTCAGAATCCAAATTAGAGCTGTGGATTGCTTTCACTGTTACTGTAATTTTCAAGATTTGTCCCTCTAGATTATCTGTCACCTCGATGCTGTTGATAGGCGCCGGTAACAAATCAGGAATCAAGGTAAAAGCATTTTTTACAGCCAATTGTGCAGCGGATTTCACCGTGAAGAATACTTCCTTTGTGTACTTTGATGCTGTCGCGCCTTCTAACTGAATGCCAACTTCAGCAGTAGAAATACATAATGTTTTTATTTGGTTGGATGTATCTATCATTGAGTTAGGTGTTGGGTGATGGGTGTTAGGTCTTTGGGAAAAATCAACTATTCACTTTCCATTGGTGAGTTTCATCTTCGAAAAGTTCCTTTCCAAAAATGGGCACTTCTTCTTTTACCATATTTACAATGGCTTCAGTAGCGGCGTACACCTCTTTTCTTCTTTCCGAAGAAACAAAAACAAAAAAACAAATTTCCCCTGCTTTTACTTTCCCCAAACTATGATAAATATGCATGTAAGTAAGATTGAACCTTTCAAAAGCCTTTTCACGAATTTCTTGCAGCTTTTCGTTCGCCATACCTTCATAGGTCGAATACTCAATAGCACTTACTTTTTTTCCTTCAATTTCATCCGCTCTCACCTGACCTAAAAAAATGTTATGAGCGCCAATAGAATGTTTAGATTGATGTTTCGCAATTGATGTTGCAATAAACTCCGGAGCTATTGCTCCCTCCATAAATACTTGCTTCTTCTTTTTCATTTCACATTATTTTTCACCTATTTGTCACGCTTTTTTGAATATGATAAATTTACTGAAGAATATCCAGATATAAAATCTCTTTTCCCTTATCACAAACCGCCGTATCTTCTGGAATATAGGCTAGCGCATTGGCATCAATTAAACTTTGTAACATCGCTGAGCTCTGGTTTTTAAAAATTTCAATAGTATTTCCTGTGACTTTGGCTCTTAAAAACAAGCTTTTTCCAGTGGGATTGGAAATACTTTCCAACAACGTGGCTTTTTTAAATCCATTTGTATTTTCAATACCTATAAAGCGGCGAAGTGCCGGCAATACATACACCTGGAAATTTATAAAACAAGCAGCTGGATTTCCTGGGAGTCCGAAAACTGAAACTTCATCCTTCTTTCCAAAGTAAATAGGTTTGCCTGGACGCTGATTTATTTTATAAAACTTTTCTTCCACACTGTTGGCCTCAAATGCATGCCGAATTAAATCGTATTCTCCCACGGATATTCCGCCAGATGCGATTATAAAATGGGAATCTTCAAGCAAGCGTGCTACCGTGGTTGTTATTTCATGTTTTGAATCTCCTACAAATACAACTTCTACGTTTTGCACTCCTATTTTCTGCAACAGAAGCTTTAGCATTATCGAATTACTATCGTAAATTTTTCCGTTCTCCAGAGCTTCACCGGGGGCTTGTAATTCATTTCCGCTTACCAATATCGATACTTTGGGCATTTTAAACACCGACACATCCTTAATTCCGAGTCCGCTTAAAAAAGCAACAGCAGAAGCATTCAATAAAGTTCCCTTTGACAATGCAACACTTCCTTTTTTTATCTGCTCTCCAGTTTCCTTTACATTGTTTTTTCCGAATGAATCTTTTAAATAAGTAATTACACCATTTACTTCTTCCACGTGTTCTTGCATTAGCACCCTTGTTGTTCCCTTTGGAACAGGTGCTCCCGTAAAAACCCTAACTGCTTCTCCTTCTTTTAAGGTAATATTAATATTACTTCCGGCTTGAACCTCTCCAATGACCTTAAAAGATAGGCTTTTGCTTCCACTTACGGCATAACCATCCATAGCTGATTGCCTAAAAGGGGGCAAATTAATTTCTGAAAAAACATCTTCTCCCAAAACATGACCATTGACATTTTTTAGAGAAGATATTTCAAGTAGCCTTGCTGTAGTGTGAGATTTTATAATTGCTAGTGCCTTGTTTACTGAAATCATAGTATTATCTTTATAGAGTCTCCCCCGTACTTTCAATCGAACTGGTATGAACAAAGCTAATCAATATTTTATTAAAAAAACTACGTAAAAATACTTAATATTAAGTATTAATACTTATTTTTGAAACAAAACCAACAATCATGATAAGAAAAATTACCTTTTGCATCCTATGCTTTATTCTTTCAACATCAGCTTTCAGCCAAACTTTTGAAGCAGACCTAGACCTTCGTCCACGATTTGAATACCGACATGGATTCAACAATCTTTTCCCCGATGATGCTGATCCTGCGGCATTTGTCACGCAACGTTCACGCTTGAACCTTAATTATAAATCCGAGCTTTTAAACGTTATGTTAAGTATTCAAGATGTGAGTACATGGGGAGATACACGTCAAATTTTAATTAATGATGGCAACGACTCTTTCTTTCTTTTTCAAGCGTGGGCAGAACTAATATTTGACGAAAACTGGTCAACCAAAGTAGGTAGACAACCCATAGTTTATGATAATGAACGTATTTTTGGAGGTCTTGACTGGGCGATGCAAGGACGCTTTCACGATGCAGCCCTTTTAAGATACAAAAATGATAGTTTTATGGCAGATGCTGGTTTCGCTTTCAACCAAACCAGTCAGGAAAATGAGGGCACTGCTTATGACGTACCAGGTTTTTTCACCTACAAAACCATGCAATATTTATATGCAAAAAAGGAATGGGAGAAAGCACAGGCTAGTTTTCTATTTCTAAATACCGGATTTCAGGAGTTCGATGAGAACGACCAAGCCGACGGGGTTTACTATACCCATACGGCAGGAACATATTTTCAATTTCCTCTTTCGGTAGTGAATTTCAGCGGAAGTTTCTATTATCAATTTGGAAAAGCTTACCCTATAAATGTGGACTTATCTGCATACGAATTTATGCTTGAAGCCAGTTACAAGCCGCAAAACACTTTATTTGCTTTAGGTTTTGAAGCGCAAAGTGGCTCTGACCAAGGTGGAAGCGACAATCATTCATTCTTCCCGCTGTATGGAACAAACCATGCCTTTAATGGTTTTATGGATTATTTCTATGTGGGTAATCACGCAAACAACGTTGGACTAAATGATCTTTACGGAAAGGTAGTATTAAAGACAGGTGAAAAATCAAACCTACTGGGAGCTATCCATTATTTTGGTGCCAACGGAGACCTTGCCAATAACGCCGATCCATATCTAGGAACGGAAATCGATGTACAATTCACACAAAAGTTGATGAAATTTGCAACTTTAAAAGTAGGTTATTCCCACATGTTTGCTTCCGATAGTATGAGTTTGATTAAAGAAGGACGTCCTAATGACAACACTAACAACTGGGCATGGGCAATGTTGGTTGTTAATCCTAAGTTGTTCACGCATAAATTTGACAACAACTAATACATCTGTTAAGATAATTTTTAATAATGCTACAAACTGCTTCCAATCGGGAGCAGTTTTTTATTTGAAATTCTTTTTCGAAAAGTATTTAGCAACAAGTAAATTGATGTCTTCAGAAAGCCTTAATTTATAGGTAACACCCCAAAAAAACAAGAATATCAAAGTTGATTTAAGAATGATGTTGAGGATTGGGAGGAAGCTAAAATCCCAAAAATAGAAAATGAAAAAAGAAATGCTTATCAGTAAAGCAGTTCGAAAAGTATTCTTGGTAAAAGGCTGCAAATGAAGTTTTATCCAAACAAAATAAAGTTTAATCCCGTTGTAAAGTGTAAATGCTAAAAATGTGGCCACCGCAGCACCATTAATTCCCCAAATGGGTATGAAAATTATATTTAAGATAACTGTAAGGACAACCAATAAAACGCCAAAGAACAACACCATTCGATAGTAATCCGAGTTAAAAATAATAGCATTATTATTTCCGATAAGATTGTCAAGCAATTTAGCCAAGGAAATAAGAAACACCACTACTACTCCTCCACGGTATTTTTCCGGAAGCAAGAAATACATTTCATTTATATTCAAAACAATCAAAAGAAATATAAAGCCCCCAACAATAAAAAGGTTGATTGAACTTTTCTTGTAAAGTTCGTCCAACTCTTTATACTTTTTAGCATTCAGCAACTCACTGGTAATTGGATATGTAATTTGGTGCATCGACCTTGCTGGTACCGCAATTACAATGGCGATAAAAACTGCTACAGTGTAATAGGCAATGTTTTCAATTTCTTTAAATTGTCCTAACATCACTTTGTCTATATCCAAAAGTACAGCAGCTATAGAACCGGTTAAAATGATTAAAAACGAATATTTTAAAACTGAAACGTAATTTTCAGGCAAGCGAAATTTTAAAACTGGTTTTTCAATGATAAATGCGCTTACTAGCATTAGCAGCATCCTTAATAAATAAACACCCATTAGGCTGTAAATAAAGGCAGGAACACTCAGCACTTTTAAATATACCATCACCAATAAAACGGCTACAACTACTCTATGGAAAACTTCTTTTAAAAAATTTCCGTAAACCGACTTCATATGGACTTTCGCCCATGCATAAAACACTTCGAAGTACGCCATGGAAAAGCCCAAAACAAAAATGGTCCAAACGTAGGGAGCTAGAATTTCATTTTTTGTAGTAAGATAATCTACAATTGATTCATAAAACATCGCACCCAAAAGACCAGCGGGAACAATTATAACCAAAGGCAACAAAAATATAAATCCCGTGAATGCATTTTGTTCATCATGATTCGTATAACTGCTATAAAACTTAACAATACTATTTTGAACGCCGAAACACAAAATAGGCATTAAAATATTGGCGGCAGAAAGTAAATATGCAACCAAACCATAATAATCGTCCGTTAAAAAGTTGGTGTAAAGAAAAAGCGTGCTAATGGCTCCTATCCCAAAGCCGAGATAGGTTGTAATAGTGTTTTTAAATGTTTGATTGATAACAATCCCCATAAAGTTTTACATTATAGAAGCCAAATGCGCGGTTAATGCCCTTCGATGAAATTTTTCAATGTTTACCGAATTTACATGCAAATTAGCATTTTTAAACGCTTTGTAATAAGAACGTATCGTTTCTTTAATATTTTCCTTTTCTGAATACTCAAAATATACCCCAGCCTTTGTTTCTTCAAGAATTTTTTGAACATCCCATCCATTTGGACCAATGGCAACTATGGGACGTTTTGCTGAAAGATATTCGAACAATTTACCTGGAATGATTCCTCTTGTTTTTTCTGAATCAATTTCGATAAGCAACAAAACCTGGGAGGATTTCTGAAGATGTAACGCTTCCTCATGGGAAACATATCCTAAAACGGAAAGATTATCTGTGATTCCCGCAGCTTTAATCGACCTTAAAACATCTTCGCTAACGGCTCCGGCCAATTGTAATTCAAAATCTTTTTTAAATCCATCCAGTTCCTCCAATAATTCTCCTATCGCATTCCATAAAACTTCTGGATTGCGACCTGAAAGTAAAGAACCTATGTGTGATAATGTGAAGTTTTTACTTAACTCTTTTTGTCCTTCATTTTCAGAAAGAAAACCATTGGTAATTACCTCAATAGGCTTTTCGGTGATGCCGCTAAACTCTTCTTTTGTAGTGTAACTTGTAGTTATTACTTGATTGGCTTTGTTGAGCACTTGGCGTTCCAACGCAAGGTGCTTTTTTTGTGAACTTTCAGTAAGTTTTAAATCGGAGTGGTAACCGATATTTGTCCAAGGGTCCCTAAAATCGGCAATCCATTTAAGGTCTAGCATGCCTTTCAGCTTCATCCCTATTAAATGAACGCTATGTGGAGGACCTGTGGTTATAATCGTATCTATTTGTTCCTTTTGAATAAAGGATTCTAGATATTTTACAGATGGTTTAACCCAAAAAACACGGGCATCAGGGATAAAAAAATTACCTCGAATCCATAACATTATGCTTTCCACAACCGATTGTTTCTCCGAAGAAATAATACCCTTACTTATTTGTTTCGTTTTCTTCTTCGAAAAGAATGACGCCAATTTATAGGGCTCGAAAATGGGATGTTTTAGTATTCTAGCATTTTTTGGAACTTCCTCTAAGAAAGAAGCATCTTCCATGGGATAATCTGGATTTTCTGGAATGAAAACAATGGGTTCAATTTCAAACTCGGGCAAGAACTTAACAAAATTAAGCCACCGTTGCACCCCTGGCCCTCCTGCTGGGGGCCAATAGTATGTTATAATTAGGACTTTCTTCATTCCATAAAGAAATTATACCCCTTTATTTCTAAGTTTCCATCCGTAGAAAAGACCGCCTAAAAGCAATAAAAATAAAAGCACATTACTTGCCAAGCCAATTGTACTTCCAGTTTTCACCACTTGTGGTTCAAATTTGAAAACAATAGTATGCTCGCCAGCTGGAATCTTTAAAGCACGTAAAGCATAATTTACCCTAAATTCTTCAGAAGATTTCCCATCAATCGTGACTTGCCATCCATGAGGATAATGCATTTCAGAAAAAACCGCTACTCCTTCATTTTGGTTTTTCGATTCGTAGGTGAGCTTGTTCGGCTGGTAATCAACCAATTTAATGGAAGCTGTTGAATCTACCGTAAAATTACTTTCAGAAATATCTTTAAACGCCTCATTATTAAATACAGCGGTAGTTTTAGTGTTAAGGCTATCTAACGTAGCCATTTCAGCATCAGCTGAATTAACAGCTATTAAATTGCTTACAAACCAAGCGGGACCATTGGCATACGGATTTTTAGCCGGATACATCTGTCCTTTGTCATTTTGGCGAATGATATATTTTACATTCAACATGTTTAAAACCCCTACGTTGTTTTTACTTATTTGATATTCAAATAAATCCTGTAAACGCTTTGGCTTTGCAGCGTGATACCCCCCTATTGACTTATGATAAAAAGAAGTACTCGCACCATTGATGCTTTCTTGGGTGTTGAAAACCCGATAGTATCCTTCATCTTGTAGGATTTGCTTATCGATAGCTGACTGTTGAAAAGGTCTATCCAACACTCTAGCCGCAACAAAATCATCTTTATTTACGTATTGTCTATCAATACCCACCAAATCAATTAAGATAAGAATTCCGAAAGCCAGTATAGCAATATTTTGCTTCAACTTTTCTTTAATGAAAAACCAAATTACCGCCGCAACAGCCAACACAAATAACAAACTTCTAAAAATATCTTTTGTATAAAGTGCTTCCCGGTCTTTTTTAATACTTCCCATCAACTGGTTCATTCCCATTTGATCAAATTGTTGACGATAAAAAGCATCGTTGGCATGACTGAAATCCAGCGCTCCTTTAGCAAAGAACAACAGTACCAAAGTACCTCCAGAAATAATAACAGACCATTTAAGGGCGTTCAGCTTTTTAGAAGCCTCAGTTTCCCTTTCAAAAAGTACTTTTAGGCCTAAAATAGCAAGTATTGGCACGCAAAGTTCCAATATTACTTGTATCGATGTAATTGCCCTAAACTTATTGTACATTGGGAAATAATCGATCATAGCATTGGTGAGTAGTTCGAAATTATGTCCCCAAGACAGTACCAAAGACATAATAGCACCTGCCAAAAGCCACCATTTTAATTTTCCTTGCAGTAAAAACAGGCTCATTAAAAACAGGAAAATAACCGCCGCACCCACGTAAGCCGGCGCTGCAGTGATGGGCTGTTCACCCCAGTACATCATTCTCGCTGCTTGATTTTTAACAAAATCCTGTGCTTGTGCTGGAGGAACACCCTGCCTAACAAGATATTCATAACTATGGGAATCGTTTCCTAACTCTTCGTCGTTTCCACCGCCCATTAAACGAGGGACAAAGAGGTTCAATGATTCAAACAAGCCATAACTATATTGAGTGATGTAATCTTTATCGAGTCCGTTTGTATTTTCTTTTGGCGAACCGTCCGGATTTACGGTGAGTTCGCTTTTTCCTCTTGTACTCCATTCGGCATATTCCTTTGTTGCCATTAAATTAGTAGCATTAGTAGCCACTGCGAGTACCACTGCAACAGCTAGTACGCCAACCGCTTTAAAAAAGTGAGGAAGTTCTTTTTGTTTATATGCATCAATTAAATAAACAATTCCAAGAACCAGTACTAATAGCAATAAATAGTAGGTCATTTGGAAGTGATTCGCATTGATTTCCAAGGCCATTGCGAAAGCGGTAAGAAGAAATCCGCTTATATAATTTCTTCTGAAAGCTAAAATAATACCTGCTAAAACGAAGGGGAAATAACCAATTGCATGGGCTTTAGCGTTGTGTCCCACTCCCAAAATAATGATTAAATATGTGGAAAATCCAAAAGCCAAAGCTCCTATTCCAGCCAATTTCCAATCAACTTTTAAAATTAAAAGCAGCAAGTAAAATCCGATGAAGTATAAAAAAAGGTAATCCGCCGGTCTAGGCAAGAAGCGAATAACTTTATCCAGTTTTTTAATATAATTATGGGGATAGTTGGCTCCTAATTGATACGTAGGCATGCCTCCAAAAGCACTATTCGTCCAATACGATTCTTCCCCCGTACTTTCCTTAAAGGCGTCCCGTTCTTCCGACATACCCACATATTGTACGATGTCACTCTGAAAAATTTTTTTTCCTTGAAGAACTGGTGAAAAATATAAAAGGGAAGTAAGTATAAAAACTAAAAATACCACAAAATGTGGTACAATATTCTTTAATTGGTTAGTCATGAAACGCTATTTTAGTTAGTCAATTTCTTCAAATTCTATGTATTCTCCAACTTCTTCAGAAGATTTTTTGGCATTTGAATCCTGGGGCTTTCTATCTATTACAGTTTCACCCTCTTTATATTTAGGATCTTGACCATTTTGTTGCCTTTGCTGATTAAACTGTTGTTTAAACTTTTTCTCCATTTTTTTAGATGCATATTTCACAAGATAAGGACCAAAAAGTCTCGCTAATATCTTAAATCCATACCAAAATAAAAGGATAATTAATATAGTTCTTAATAACTGCATTGAATTCCACTTTGAAAATACTTTCAAAAATACAACAGAATGTGGGTTTAAAAAGATATTATTCCTTAAAATAATAATAAAATGACCAAAAGTGAAGTTTTAATAGGAGCAACACCGACACATGATGTGGTTGAAATCATTTTTTTGCCGATATTTACCTGCCAGAATAGCTAAAAAATTTAATTTCGTTATTAAGTACTAATCGCTAGGAAAACCAAATTTTGATATGAACAAACTACGCTACTTTACTGCTATCCTTTTGTTGACCGTCCTAAATACCCAAGCCCAATACACCGAAGTAATTAATTCTAACCGTCCGGGAGCATCCTACAGTGCTTTTGCCGTTGGAAAAAATGTGGTGCAAGGGGAAGGCGGTTTTTATTACGAAAGAAACGATCATTCGGTTTTGGAAACGGAAGGAAACCGCTACGGGATGGATTACGCCATTCGCTACGGTTTTCTGTTTGAGCAACTTGAACTTATTCTAGATGGAACCTATACCAAAGAAAATTACACTGATTTTTCTATGAATCCATCTGTTGATTACTCACGAAGTAATTTTACGCGTAACACTATTGGAGCTAAATATTTAATTTACGACCCTTATAAAAATCCAGAGAAAAACAAACCAAACCTTTATAGTTGGAGAGCGAATAACCATGTACAGTGGAGAAATTTAATTCCCGCCGTTGCAGTGTATGCTGGAGCAAATTTTAATTTCGGTGACAATCCATTTTACCCAGAGGACCCGCAAGTTAGTCCCAAGGTAATGATTGCGACGCAAAATCACCTGACCCCAAATTGGGTGTTGGTTATGAATTTTGTGTACGACAAATTCACCACTGATGACCCACTCTTCAATTATGTTATAACTTTGACCCATGCCCTTCCCGACCCTCGATATTCTATTTTTGTTGAAAATCAAGGATATAGTAGCGATTCTTATTCCGATGGAATATTTAGAGCCGGTGCTGCCAGACTTTTTGAAAAAAATATGCAAGTGGATGCTTCGTTGGGCATCAATATAAAAGATACTCCATCGAGATTTTTCGGCTCTATCGGAATTTCTTACCGATTGGATTATCACAAAGACAAACCCAAGCAGATTGATAACGTATCCGACGAGGACAAAGAATTCATAAAAGAAGCTAAGAAAAAAAGAAGGAAAAAGAATCCGTTTGAAGATTTAGATACCGAAGAATAAGAAATGATTGAAATAAAACAAGCTAGCACAAAAAAGGAATTAGAACAATTTGTAAAATTTCCTTTCTCCCTTTACAAAGATTCTAAAAATTGGGTACCGCCGATTATTAAAGAAGAACTTAACAATTTTGACAGTCAAAAAAATCCCGCTTTTAAAAATGCAGAAGCTTGGTTTTTCATGGCTATTAAAAATGATAAAATTGTCGGGCGGGTTTGTGCTATCATCAATTGGAACGAAGTAAAAGAACTTGGAAACAGTAAATTACGTTTCGGATGGTTTGATGCCATTGATGATGAAGAAGTAACAAAAGCGCTATTCGACAAAGTGTTTTCAATTGGGAAAGAGCACAACTTGGAGTACGTTGAAGGCCCAGCAGGTTTTTCTAATATGGACAAAGCAGGAATGCTTATTGAAGGCTTCGATCGTATAGGAAGCATGCCCACCAACTACAATTATGCCTACTACCCTTCTTTAATGGAATCGGTTGGGTTTAAGAAGGAAGTAGATTGGAAAGAATTTGAAATTATTGTCCCCAATAAAGTTCCCGAGAAGCTGGCAAAGTTTTCTGATTTATTGATGAAGAAATACAATTTGAAGCTTTTACATACCCCAAACACAAAAGCTCTATTGCCGTACGCGGAAAAGATTTTCGATCTTATGAACCGTTCCCATGAGCATTTGGAATCTTTTACTCCCATCAAACCGTACCAAATTGAACACTACAAGAATAAATATCTTAAATTTTTAGATCCCGATTTTGTAAATCTTATTGCCGATGAAAATGATAATTTAATAGCGTTTTCCATCATTATGCCTTCTTTTTCTAAAGCATTGCAAAAAGCAAACGGAAAATTATTTCCTTTTGGATTTTACCATTTATTGAAAGCTCAGAAGAAAAATAACAAAGCTACTATGCTGCTAATTGGCGTAGCTCCAGAATACATGCGAAAAGGACTTACGGCAATTATATTTCATAAAACGTATGAAGTCTTTGTAAGACGCGGTATCGAGATTGTGGAAACCAACCCGGAGCTGGAAACCAACAATCAAGTGCAAGCGCTTTGGAAAGATTACAATCCGCAGCTCATAAAAAAATGGCGGACATACAGAAAGTATTTATAACTAAATCACAAAGTGAGATTTATAATCTGACTGACCTCAGACAAGTTGCTGCTACGCTTGCCTTTCTTAACAGCTAAGGCAGGCTTGCGCCGAGCTTGTTTACTTTTCTGCATTCCAAGAAGTATCCATCAAATTTCTCGACCGCGTAAGATAAGTGCCCTTTTCCAAAGAACTGATGTACTTAACAAGCTGTTCGCGCAATTCACAGTGTAAATCCCAACTTGACATTGCGTCTTTAGCGCTGCACAACGCTCGTATTTGCACAGAGCGTTCTGTTACTTCTGTAACTTGAACGCTCGGCGCTTGCTCTTTGTCCCACTTATCATTGGATTCCAATAACTCTTTAAATTTAGCTCTAATCTTATCAACATCAACATGATAATCTGCATATAAAACGATAGGACGGATTTGATTTGCGCTGGTCATTGACCAATTTTCAAATGTTTTGGAAATAATTTCTTTCAACGGAACTACCAATCTCCTTAAATCCCACGTTCGGACTACCATGTAGGTGAAGGTAATATCTTCCACGTACCCCCAGTTATCATCAATAATAACGGTGTCTCCAATCTTTGCTGGACGTGTAATGGCAATTTGTATCCCTGCGATAATATTTCCAAGTGTACTTTGCGCTGCCACTCCAAGAACAACAGTTACCACCCCTGCAGACGCCAATAGAGAAATTCCTAGTTTTTCAAAGGACCGAAACTGAGATAACACAATGGAAATTCCAATAATGGTTACCAAGAATGTAATAATTCTTCTTGCTACTGAAATATAGGTAAGTGATTTTCTTGCTTCGGAATTCTCTTCCACAGAGACATCCCCGATTTGATTTTCAGCTACATAAATCATAAAAGCATCAATAAATTTCATGATAAACCAAGTAACTGAACCCACAACAATAATTAGCAAAACAGCATAAATGTTGCTAGCAAACGGACCTGCAAAGGAAATCAATTCATTGAGCGTAACATAGAAAAACAATACTCCAATAGCGATGGCTCCTGGCTTTGCCAGCTTGGCCGAAAAAGTAGTAAGCCACTCCTTTTTAAAACGTCTAAAAACAAATTTTAAAACACGAAAGAAAATCCAGCCCACTAAGAATGAAACCCCCATTAAAATAAGTGTCCCAAGAAGTTTCCAAATAGGTGCATTAAAGAATTTTATTCTCGCCCAGTGGGGCATCATTCTATCTAATTTTCTCGGGCCGTATTCAACATACAAAGGCTCTATATTTTCTACTGTATTTCCAGATATAAGCCAAAAGGCACCATAATCTTTATATTTAACCCTTTGTAATCGTAACATTACATCACGTTCCCCTAAATCAATAGAACCAAACACAACACTTCTTCTTGGGCTTCCCGCTATCGCCTGGTTGGTCGTTGTTTGGATATCTGTTTGACCGTCTGGACGATCCGACAAGCCATCCCAATCTATTTTCACTCTCGAATCTAAAACTATAAAGAGTTTTTGAGCTAATTCACCAGCTTGGTCCAATGTTATATTGTCTGGTAATAGATTTAAGTTTAACGCATAAGCAGCCTCTCTATACTTTTGATTTCTACAACTGACCACAAAATGCTCTAAAGTTGCTTGTGGTGTTTGCAAGTTGTATTTATTATCAGGTAAACCTATACTTGGATTAACTCTAGAAAGCTCGTAATAGGCATCATTATATCCTTTTATAGGGTTGGAGCGGTACACACCGTCTTTCGGAAGAACACTTTCTTTTTTGGGTAATTCGTTAATGGAATCTTTATTTTTCTTTGATTCGTTTTCTTGAGCAACCAACAAATTGAAAGTGGAGATATAAATCAAAAAAAATATTATTCTCAAAGGGTTACTTTGAAATTGCCATTCTTGCATTTTGAAATGAAATTGGTTAGATGGAACTTAAAATACTACAATTTTTAGTTTATTGAATGATAATAATAAAAAAATCCGCCTATACAGCGGATTTTTAAATATAAATATATGTTTACTTTCTTACTTATCGCTCATTGCGGCTTCTACAGCTGCTGAAAGTCTTTTGTAAGTTCCGTTTTCAAGTCGGTCTCTGATTGCAGAAAAAGCTTCTAAAGTAGCTTCAATGTCTTCCATGGTATGCGTTGCAGTAGGAATCATTCTTAATAAAATCAACCCTTTTGGAATTACAGGATAAACCACTATTGAGCAGAAAATACCATAATTTTCACGTAAATCCTTTACCAAAGCCATCGCCTCAGGGATACTTCCGTTAAGGTAAACAGGCGTTACGCAACTCTGTGTACTCCCTATATCAAAGCCACGTTCTTTTAGACCGTTCTGTAACGCGTTCACATTCTCCCAAAGCTTCGCTTTAAGTTCTGGCATCGTTCTTAGCATATCCAAACGCTTTAAAGCACCTTTTACAAAAATCATTGGTAATGATTTTGCAAACATTTGAGAACGTAAATTGTATTTTAAATAGTCGATTACTTCTTTATCTCCCGCCAAGAAAGCGCCAATACTAGCCATAGATTTTGCAAAGGTTGCAAAATACACATCAATTTGGTCTTGAACTCCTTGCTCCTCTCCTGCTCCTGCACCTGTTTTTCCAAGTGTTCCGAAACCATGGGCATCATCAACCAATAACCTAAAGTTGTATTTCTGCTTAAGCGCTACAATTTCCTTTAAACGACCTTGTTCACCACGCATACCAAAAACACCTTCAGAAATAACCAAGATACCACCACCTGTTTGCTCTGCCATTTTGGTAGCACGCTCCAGGTTTTTTTCAAGGCTATCCATGTCATTGTGCTGATAGGTAAAACGTTTCCCCATGTGCAAACGTACCCCATCAATAATACAAGCATGCGAATCTACATCATAAACAATAATATCATCTTTAGTAACCAATGCGTCGATGGCAGAAACCATTCCTTGGTACCCAAAATTAAGAAGATACGTTGCTTCTTTATTTACAAACTGTGCTAGTTCGTTTTGCAATTGCTCATGAAGGTCTGTGTGTCCACTCATCATTCTAGCTCCCATTGGGTAAGCTGCCCCGTGCTCTGCTGCAGCTTCTGCATCTGCTTTAAGCACTTCAGGATGATTCGCAAGACCAAGATAATCATTGATACTCCAGGTAATTACTTCTTTTCCATTAAACTTCATTCTGTTTGAAATTTGCCCTTCCAATTTTGGAAAAACAAAATATCCTTCTGCCTGAGAAGCCCATTTTCCCAATGGCCCTTTGTTCTCAATAATTCTATCAAATAAATCCCTCATGTAAATGGAGTTTCTTTTAAATTCAAATAAACGTTAAATTTACCGCTCGCAAAAGTAACTAAATTTAAACTCTTATCATAAATTATTTACTTTTCTTCCACCAGTTTCTTAAACTGTTTCTGAAACATCTTATCTAAGAATTTATCAGGAAAGACGTGTATTGCCAGCCAAAAGAGCCATTTTTTCGGCGCTACTAAGTATCTTGTTTTCTTTTTCTCCCCCATCACAATACCATAAATTAACGTAGACACTTTACTGGCATCCAGTGCTATGCCTTCCATTCCCTGTACGGCTTTGTCCATGTTATCGTATATTTTCTCGTAAGGTGTATTTTTATACTTATTTACCTGTGTATCGGTATCTGCTTTAGCTTTACTCCAAATCTCTGATTTTATAGGGCCAGGTTCAATTACGGTCACTTCAATACCAAAATCGAGCAATTCCCTTCTAAATCCGTCTGAAAGTGCTTCTACCGCATATTTAGATGCAGAATAAGGCGCCATAAACGGGCGTGTAACCCGACCGGAGCCACTACTGATATTAACGATTCTCCCTTTTGGAAGATCATTATTAAAACCTAAAAGGGGTAAAAATGCCTGCGTAACTCTTAGAACGCCAAGAACATTTATATCCAACTGATTGGAGAATTCTTCAACAGAAATATACGCTAAGGGTCCATTAACGGAAACCCCAGCGTTGTTCACCAAACAAGTTAAACCATTGTTTCCCAATGTATTTTTAACGGTTTCAACAGCTTTTTTAATTGCTTGTTCATCCACTACATCAAAAAGCACTGCTTTAAAGTTTTTGCCAAATTCATCTTCCAACTTACTTGCATCTTGTTGTTTTCTTACACTTCCGAAGACAAAAAAACCTTTCTCTAAGAAGAGCTTAGCAGTTTCAAACCCAATGCCGGAAGACACTCCGGTTATTAAAATATATTTCATGAAATTCTTTTATTTAATTCTATAAAGATTTTTATGCCGCGTATATTTTCCGCAACACTTTATTTGCATTTTCTTTAGCCTTCTCTTCTTTATAATTTTTCCATTTTTCACCAGCCAAAAAATTCATTCCAGTATCTACTGTAAATAATCTAACGAGATTGTAAAGGCCTTTTGCTTTAGTCTTTAGGGAATCGTTCGCTCTTAGCGCCAAGGAAAAACCACCCTCGCTATAATATACATAATGCCACCAGAGCTTTGGTATAAACAATGTTTCCCCATGCTCAATTACTGCCTTCAATCCTTTTGCATATTTAAATGCTGGATATTTATGATAATCTGGATTTAAGACATTTACATGGGAGTGATTAGTGAAGGGTAATTTGTACAAGAGCCGTGATTGATTAGGGTTAAATAAGTAAACGATTTTTTCGGTTTGAAAATGGGTTAAAAACACGTGAGAACAGTCAATATCGTAATGCAGGTTTAGTGCCGAACCTTTCCCTCCAAAGAACATTAGGGCAAATTTCAAGAATCCATCCATAATGGTTGGCGTATTATAATAATCTGCGAGCTCTGGCGCTCTTTTCATGATTTGAAAATTATGAAACCTTAAGTTTGTTGGATTCTTTTCAATTATATCCAAATAGTCGTGAAACTTTTTTGTAGTTACCGGCTTCATATAATTATCACCAGGATTGTGATAGGAATCATCGTACATTGGAATTTCCCAATTGCCGTAATTTTTTCTAAAAAAGTCAAAAGTCCACTCGCTGGTTGCCTTCCAATTTTTGGCTAAGTCTTTAAATATTACCGGTGTATGGGTAGAAAGATATTTTTCTTTAAATTCCTCTTTGGTGATGTTCGCTACTTTCTCGACCAAATTGAAATTTGACATCTTTATTTTTGCTTTATTTTATGTACTCTATTTTTTGAGTTTCTTCCGTATTGACGGCATCGAAAAAGCCTTGTGTTCGCATCCACTCATCACTGTAGATTTTGCTCATATAGCGTGATCCATGATCTGGGAAAACCATTACTACTACGCTGTTTTCGCCAAATTCATTCTCTTCGTCCAGTTGTTTCACAGCTTGCATTACTGCACCGCTAGTATATCCTACAAAACAACCTTCAGTTTTGGAGATTTCACGTGCCGTGTGTGCACTTTCTTCATCTGTAACTTTTACAAACTTGTCGATAACATCAAAGTCAGTTGCGGTTGGAATTAAATTTTTCCCTAAACCTTCTATTCTGTAAGGATAAATTTCATCGCTATCAAACTCCCTAGTTTCGTGATATTTTTTAAGCACCGAACCGTAGGCATCCACCCCAATAATTTTAATATTCGGATTTTTCTCCTTTAAAAAACGGGCAGTTCCGGAAATTGTTCCACCGGTTCCGCTACAAGCAATAAGGTGCGTAATTTGTCCACTAGTTTGATCCCAAATTTCAGGACCTGTAGATTTGTAATGAGCCTCCATA
The DNA here is from genome assembly GCF_023721415.1 of Galbibacter mesophilus. GTDB lineage: Bacteria > Bacteroidota > Bacteroidia > Flavobacteriales > Flavobacteriaceae > Galbibacter > Galbibacter mesophilus. The sequence continues at coordinate 1,000,504 of NZ_JAMQVC010000002.1, forward strand.
TTCAGCTCATTGAAATATTGATTTATGTACACAGAGCCTTTCATCTCATCGTGCATTCGTCTGGCCACTTGATAATACGATCGTGGATCGTCTGCGCTTACGTGAGCGGGACAAACGTAAACTTTTGCACCCATGGCACGAAGCATATCTATTTTATCAGGAGATGATTTAGAACTTACTGCTAGAATGCATTCATAGCCTTTAATTACACTTACCATTGCTATACTAAACCCAGTATTCCCAGATGTAGTCTCAATTATAGTATTACCAGGCTTTAAAATTCCTTTTCTTTCGGCTTCTTCAATTATATGGAGTGCAATTCTATCTTTACTCGAGTGACCCGGATTAAAAGCTTCTACCTTTGCATAAAAATTACCGGTAAGATTTTGGGTTATTTTTCTAAGTTTTAGAAGTGGGGTATTGCCAATTAAATCTAAAACGTTGTCGTAAGCTTTTATCTTTTGTTTCATCTGTCAATATTTAATTGCCCAAAACGGCTCAAAACACAGCCAAATTTAAGCGAAATGCCATTATTTTAAACTCGGTTTTAAACATTAAAACTGAAAAAACAACAGCATTCATTTTTAGTTTGGTCAACGTTACAAACTTTACCAAACCCTGCAAATTTAGTTATTTTTTTTAATTACCGTCGGATTCCTTCTAAATCCAATAGAAAAGCATATTCTTTGGCCACTTCTTTTAAAGCCTCAAACCTGCCAGAAGCTCCCCCATGCCCTGCATCCATGTTAGTTTCGAACAACAAGAGGTTGTCCCCTTTTTTAACATTTCTTAACTTAGCCACCCATTTTGCTGGTTCCCAATATTGGACTTGGGAATCATGCAAACCAGTTGTTACCAGTAAATTTGGATATTCCAATGGTTTCACATTATCGTAAGGAGAATACGATTTAATATAATTATAATAATCCTTGTTATTGGGGTTCCCCCACTCATCGTACTCGCCAGTAGTAAGCGGAATACTTTCATCTAACATAGTTGTTACCACATCTACAAAAGGTACGGCAGCAATAACGCCATTGTAAAGTTCAGGCGCCAAATTTATTACTGCTCCCATTAACAAACCACCGGCAGAGCCACCCATAGCATAGAGATGTTCCGAAGAAGTGTAGTTTTCCTTTATTAAAAATTCAGAACAATCTACAAAATCGGTGAAGGTGTTCTTTTTGGTCAGCAATTTACCGTCCTCATACCATTTTCTTCCCAAATATTCTCCGCCACGAATGTGTGCGATAGCATAAATAAATCCGCGATCTAAAAGCGACAATCGTACTGTAGAAAAATAAGGGTCGATCGTAGCTCCATAAGATCCATAGCCATAAAGCAATAAAGGGTTTTTACCATCTTTCTTTATCCCTTTTTTATAAACCATGGAAATAGGAATTTTAGTACCATCTTTAGCAGTAGCCCAAACCCGATCGGAAGTATAATTGTCCTTGTCAAATTTCCCTCCCAACACTTCTTGTTCTTTTTTAACTACTTTCTCCTTCGTTTCCATATTAAAATCTATGGTACTGGCTGGAGTGGTTAGCGAATTATAAACGTAACGCAGCGTATCGGTATCGAATTCTAAGTTGGTTGAAGTAAAAACCGTATAGGTCTCATTATCAAAAGGAATGTAATATTCTTTGTTGCCGTCCCATCGTTGCACTTTAATCTTATTCAATCCATTAGAACGCTCGCTAACAACCAAATAATCCTTAAAAATCTCTATATCTTCCAGCAAAACATCTTCCCGGTGCGGAATCACTTCTTTCCAATTCTCTTTTGAAGTGTTTTCTACTGAAGTCTTCATCAACTTAAAGTTGGTAGCTTTGTCGGCATTCGTAATTACATAGAAAGAATCTTGGTAGTGAGCAATACTGTATTCCAATCCTCTTTCCCTGGGCTGAAACACTTTTATTTTTCCATTAGGATTATCGGCATCCAAAAAACTAAATTCCGAAGTAAGCGTACTTCCTGATCCGAATATAATATACTTCTTGGACTTTGATTTGTAAACAAACGCATTAAAGGTATCGTCTTCTTCGTGATAAACCAGTTCGTCTTCTGGCTTTTGTTGCCCTAACACATGCTTATAAACTTTGTCGGACCTCAGGGTTTGTTCATCTTTTCTAGTATAGAAGAGCGTTTTATTATCATTTGCCCATGTACTTCCCCCTGTAGTATTTTCAATTTTAAGTGGGTAGATTTCACCTGTTTCAAGATTTTTCACTTGCAAAGTGTACTTTCTTCGGCTTAAGGTATCCACGCCAAAGGCCGCCAGTTTGTTATCCGGACTTATATTAATTCCTCTTAAATTGAAATAGGAATAGTCCTTAGCCATTTCATTACAGTCGAACATCACCTCTTCTACAGCACCATCTTCATCTTTCTTCCTTATATAAATAGGATAATCTTTTCCCTCTTCGTATTTGGTTATGTACCAATATCCGTTGTATCTATAAGGCACCGATTCATCATCTTCTTTGATGCGACCTTTCATTTCCTTAAAAAGTGAATCCTTTAAATCGTCGGTATGAGCCGTCATAGCCTCATAATATTCATTTTCCCTTTCAAGGTAATCAATAACTTCAGGGTTTTCTCTTTCATTTAACCAATAATAATCGTCAACCCGAATATCACCGTGTTTTTCTAATGTTTTCGGTTTCTTTTCTGCTATTGGAGGCTTCACTGTGTTCATCTGTTTTTTTTCTGTCTTTTTACAAGCGGTGACAAAAATAAAACATAGAAATAGAATGAAAGGTGCGTTCTTCATATAAATTTATTTAATATTCCCTTTCTAAATTTACTAATTTTGTGCTTACAAAAAATAAAAAATTATGTTTGGAGACCTTATGGGAATGATGGGTAAACTAAAAGAAACCCAACAAAAGATTGAAGAAACCAAGAAAAGATTGGATACTGTTACGGTGGCAGAAGAAAGTAATGACGGACTTCTAAAAATTACAATGACAGCCAATAGGGAAATAAAATCTATTGAAGTAGCTGATGAATTGCTGAAAGACAAAGAGCAACTTGAGGATTATCTAGTACTTCATACTAATAAAGCAATAGAAAAAGCCACCAAAATAAACGAAGCGGAATTGGGTGCCGTTGCCAAAGAAGGCATGCCTAATATCCCAGGAATGGATATGTTTAAATAAAAAAAAGAGTCATAGGGGAACCTAAAACTCTTTTTTTGCATCATGAAACAAGTTGTTAAGCTATTAATCAACTTTACTAATTATCAACGAACCGAACATAGCAGTTTGTAGATTATTCTCATAATTTATGTTGTGAACACCGTGTAAGTTGTGGTAAAACATTAAAAATTACTATTAAAAAAGAGCTTTAGAAATCTAAAGCTCTTTTCATTTACCATTATAGGTTGGTAGTTGTAGTAGGTATGTATAGGTTTGGGGTTGAATATTAGTTAGGTTTGATAATTGGGGCTGTATCAATCTAAACTAACAACACACCAAATATATGGTGTGCCTCTTTAATTATAAAAATTATGTTGTATATAGGTTTTTATATGTTGTTAAACCCCAAATAGTTGTAGTTAGTTTGACTTTAAGAATTCATATTTGAAAGGATAAACTCCCTAAACTCTTTAGAAATAGGTATACTTTTCCCATTTATCATAATATCCTTTGTATTGATTGCTTCAATTTGATCAATATTGACGATATACGATTTATGTGCTCGATAAAATTGGGAAGACGGTAGTTTTTCCAAATAATCTTTTAAAGCCGAACGTACCAAAAATTGTTTATCAGCTGTATAAACTTCCAAATAAACATTATCGGCTTTTACGTACTGAATTTCATCAAAAGGAATTCTATAGTAGTGTTGGTTCTTTTTTACAAAAATGGAATTACGCAATACCGAATTCGATACCAATTTATTCTCATCATCTACTTCAGAAGGTCTTTCTTTTGGCGCGGGATCACTATTGAAATTAGAAAGTGCAATTTCTATGGAAGTAAATAAATCTTGTTGTTCAAAAGGTTTTACCAAATACCCATTAGGAGTTACGCTTTTTGCGTTCTCCACAGTTGCCTTGTCAGAATTGGAGGTTACAAAAATGAATGGGATGTTGTAGTTTTCACGAACGTATTTTCCAAAATCTATTCCTGTTTTCTTGGAGGCTAACACTATGTCTACCAGGGCTAAGTCAACGTGATTTTCTTTGAGGGCTTCTACGGCGCTTTCGTAATCTACTACATTTGCTACAATCTCATAGCCAATGTCTTCTAGCATGGATTGAATATCGTCCGCAATAATTACATTATCTTCTACGATAAGAATCTTGATAAGTTGGTCCAAAATAAGTTGCTGTTAAAATCAGTTTAAATCTACAAAAAAATATTAAAACTAGCCAAGAACAAAAGTGCAAATAGAAACGTACTCAAAGCAAGCTTTTTAAGTTCAGGATCTAAGGCCTCAGCATTCTTATTGGCTACAATTCTTTTTAAATGTAAAAGGATTGGTATATATGATACTATAAAAAATAGATTAAATGCATTATTAAAGGTTAAAAGAACATATAATAAACTAGCCACCATTCCAACCACTAGAATCGTGAAGTGATATTGCTTTGCCTTTCCAAGTCCCATTTTCACCACCAAAGTATTTTTCCCTGCTCTCTTATCACTTTCCATATCTCGCATATTGTTAAGGTTTAGAACACCTACACTGAACAAACCAATAGTTACGGCGGGCAAAATAACCGTAAAATTCAACTTCAATGTATAGAGAAAGTACGACCCCAACACACTTACCAATCCGAAAAAAATAAATACAAATACATCTCCCAGTCCTCGATACCCGTAGGCAGAATTTCCTACAGTGTATTTAATGGCAGCTACCACTGCTGCCACACCCAACAGAAAGAAAAAAAGCGATAATCCTAAATTGGTGTTTTTGAAGGAAATATAGATTAAAATGCTGGCAGAAACCATGGTTAGAATAGCAGTAAGAACCATTGCTATTAGCATTTCTTTGTCAGAAATAATCCCACTTTGCAAAGCCCTCATCGGTCCTACACGTTCTTCGTTGTCGGTGCCTTTTACACCATCGCCATAATCGTTTGCAAAGTTGGAAAGTACTTGCAGTCCTACAGTTGTAATTAAGGCAAATGCCAAAATATATCCGTTGAAAAAACCTTCAGAAAAGGCTATGGCAGAACCCACAATAATTCCAGAAAGGGAAAGTGGAAGCGTTCGTAATCTCGCTGCCGATAGCAGCATTTTGGCTTTTGTCATTTACTATTAAAAGGCTTCTTCTATTTTTAATCGCTTTCCATTTTTATAAGATGCCACAAAAGCATCTTCAAAACCAAGGGCGATTAATTCTTTTCTAAATGTTTTAGCGTCTTCTAAATTGAGAAAACTCCCCAAGGAATATTTATTGAAAGACTTATCTTTAAACTTATTAATACTTTTTAATCCTTCAGAATACAAAGAGAGGTCTTTATTTTTTAACGCAGCTACTTGCACTGCATAAATAACTTCTGGCTCTATGTTTTTTTCTTCTGAAGTAGTTACTTTTTCTCCGCCTTTTTCTATTTCCGAAGTTAGCTGAGAAATTTTCCCTTCATAATCGTCAATAGTATTTTTATCGATAAGCACCTTGTTGTTAGATTGAAGATAAGTATCATTGATAAAAAATGAAGGTTTTGCGTAATATAAAACTACGCCGAGAAGCATTAAAAGAATCAGACCAAAAGACAGCCATTGAAAGATATTCTTCTTCCGATAGATTTCCTGCTTTTCTGCCCTTTGCTTTCTCAATTCCTGCAAAAGCCGTTCTTCAGTTACTTCTTTAGATTCTATAGTTTTGTGCAAGTTAACTAAGTGGTTTTCGTCTATGTATGGCATATTCGAAACATATTTTAATTAAACATTTACTCACCAAGCAGTGAACTTACCTTGCTCAATACTTAGCTACATTACTTTAAAAATAGTACTAAGGAATCCATTTAATATCTCTAAAATTCGGTTTTCTTTTTTCTAAAAATGCATTCCTTCCCTCTTTTGCCTCTTCTGTCATATACGCTAAACGCGTAGCTTCACCGGCAAAAACTTGTTGCCCTACCATTCCGTCATCGGTTAAGTTCATAGCGAACTTCAACATTTTTATGGATGTGGGGGACTTTTCCAATATTTCCTGCGCCCACTCGTAAGCAGTCGCTTCTAATTCTTCATGCGGTATAACAGCATTTACCATACCCATTTCGAAAGCTTCCTGTGCTGAGTAGTTCCTTCCTAAAAAGAAAATTTCACGTGCCTTCTTCTGCCCTACCATTTTAGCCAAATATGCAGAACCATAGCCACCATCGAAACTGGTAACGTCAGCATCGGTTTGCTTAAAAATGGCATGCTCTTTACTAGCCAAAGTCATATCACAAACCACATGCAAACTGTGTCCACCACCTACGGCCCAACCAGGCACAACAGCAATCACCACCTTTGGCATAAAGCGAATTAACCGTTGTACTTCCAGGATATTCAATCTATGCATACCATCATCGCCTACATATCCTTGGTGTCCACGTGCTTTTTGGTCGCCACCGCTACAAAATGAATATACTCCATCTTTGGTAGAGGGGCCTTCAGCGGAAAGTAAAACCACGCCTATGCTAGTATCTTCTTGAGCATCATAAAATGCTTCGTATAATTCGCTTGTCGTTTTAGGACGAAAAGCATTTCTAACATTAGGCCTGTTAAAAGCTATTCTGGCAACGCCATTTGACTTTTTATAAGTAATATCCTCAAACTCTTTAACAGTCTTCCACTGTGGCTCGTTCATCTATTCTTTAGTTTTTTTCAAAAATAAAAGATAATGGCTAGATTATTAAATAATATAGAGTTTTTTTATGGGCTCTAAGTGCCATTTCCTAAATCCATCACCATTGTTCGGTTCAGAAATCAACTCAATAAATATAAAAATCAACTCCAATATTCACTTAAACCCACTATTTCTTAAATCATATTCAATAATTGCTCAGAAGTTAATACGATAGCAAATTCCTCATTTAAACTGGCAAGTGTAGTTAAATGCATAACTTCTGCATCATACTTTTCCCCATTAACTCCTTTTCTATCGAAAGTAGCGGTAGCATCAGAAATTAAATAAGTTTCATACCCAAAATTCCCAGCCATTCTGGTTGTGGTAGAAACACAGTGATTTGTTGTTATCCCTACAATTACTAATGTATTAATACCAATTACATCTAATTGTTCCTTTAAATTGGTTCCTATGAAAGCACTATTCACATTTTTTGTTATTACTGGCTCTCCTTTTATAGGAGTAACATTTTCATTAAACTCAAACCCTTCATTATTTTTATTCAGTTTGGAATTAAGGCTTGTAGAGCTATGGCGAACATGGAAAACAGGTAAATTTAAAGCTCTCCATCTCTTCAAAATTTCGCCGCAAACAATTTCAGCGTTTTTATTATTTCTATTCCCTCCCCAATATTCTTCATCCTGAAAAGCTTTCTGAACATCTATTAATAACAATGCAGTTTTTTTATCACTTAATTTCATTATATTAAACAAGTTTTATACCATCTTCCTTTATTGCTATTTGTTTATCCTTGTACAATGACCCAATAGCCTTTTTAAAACTTTTTTTACTCATCCCAAGAATAGCCTTTACATCTTCCGGATTACTTTTATCATGCAGTCCTAAAAATCCGTTGTTTCTTTTTAAAGCGTCTAATACCTTTTGGGCAGAAGGTTCTATGTTTTTAAACCCAATTGGCTGTAAACTCACATCAATTTTATGGTCATCTCTTATTTTTTTAATGTACCCTGTAAGTTGTTGGCCAAGTTTTAGGTCGTGGAAAATTTCATCGTGATACACCAACCCTTTGTGCGTTTCATTTATGATAACCTCTACACCCAACTCGGTAAACCGGGAAACGATTAATGAAACCTCTTCATGAAGACTAACGGTAAGCTCTTCATTATCGATAAATTGGTTGGTTTTACTGGAAGCCATCATTCGGTCGGTCTCTTCGTCTAAAAAGGCATACACCAAATATCTTTTACCGGCTTCCATTTCGCGAGCCTGCTCCTTGTAAGGCACAAATAGGTGTTTCTCCAATCCCCAATCCATAAAAGCCCCTATTTTATTGACCTCTACGGCTTGCAGTAAAGCAAATTTGTTTCGGGTAACTTTAGGGATTAGCGTGGTAGCAATAGGCCTTTCTTCATGGTCTAAATAACAGAAAACAGCCAACGTGTCACCAATTTCATATTCTTGGGGCACGTATTTGTTGGGCAACAAAATATCGTTCCCTTCTTCATCACCTAAAAAAAGGCCTACAGAAGTTTCCCGTAATATTTCTAGTGTGTTGTATTCTCCTATTTGTATCATTTTAGAAAAGCTTTTTGCAAAGGACGTTATTTAATCTGAACTTTATAAATTTAGTTTGAAAATAAATTGCTTTACTATAATGCCGATGGACATTTTTCAGAATAAAAAATCCCGACGCAAATGATCGGGATTAGCCTACCTCGTTACACGGGCAGGCAAGTTCGTCCATCAACCTCCCATTCGCCTTCGGCTCTGGGAGTTTGGGTCCAAAAAAAAATTGAAAAGATCCCGACGCTAACGGTCGGGATTAGTTCGTCCATCAACCTCCCATTCGCCTTCGGCTCTGGGAGTTTGGGTCTCACGAATACACAGATTCTTTCTTGTAGTGTTTTACAAGTAAATAATACACTACAGCGCGGTATTTATTGCGGTTTGACTTACCGTATTTTTCTATAACAGAATCAATTGCAGCATCCAAACCATCTGATTCCGATAAGCCTAATTTCCCCATTAGGAAATTCTTCTTTATAGTTTCCAATTCACTTTTATCTGTTCCGGAAACGGTGGAAGCATCAGCATTGTAAACTGATGGGCCGAGACCTATTACCACTTTGGTTAACAAATCATGATCTGCGGTTACACCACATTTTTCTTTCATGTCTGCTGCATACTTCGCAATTAATTCATCTCTTTTACTCATAATTTTAAATTTTAAGTTGTGCTTTTTTAAAATTATTAATTTTTACTCAAAAAAGTAAAATAATTAAGTAAAACTTCATCATTAATTTTTCTTGGTGTAAAAACCTCTAAAAGAGAAGGTTTATTACTGACATTGTAAAATGTTTGAAGTGCTGTGACCAATTCATTTTCCGAAGAAACAGACATATAATCTATATTGAATGTTTCGCAAATACCTTTGGCATTTAATTGATGGGTTGTCTCAAAATAATCATCGAAATTCTTTGAGTCTTTTTCACCCGGAAGGATTCTAAAAATTCCCCCTCCCCCGTTATTAATTACAATAATCCTGAAATTACTCTTTAAATAATTATTCCATAAGGCATTGGAGTCGTAAAAGAAGCTTAAATCTCCTGTAATAAATAAAACAGGCTCTTTGGAAACTACCGAAGCCCCAATGGCGGTGCTGGTGCTACCATCAATACCACTGGTTCCCCGATTGCAAAAAACTTTTAGTGTATTATTCAACTGAAACAATTGTGCATACCGAATGGTGGAACTATTGCTTAATTGCAACTGATAATTCTCTGGAATAGTTTTTAAGATTCGTTCGTACGCTTTAAAATCAGAGAACGGAATTTGGGTTACATACTGTTTATGTGCTTTGCTCCGACTTGCTTTTACGGAAAGCCAATACGGCTGATACGCGTTATTATCTGAACTAATTCCTTCTAAAAAGTGTTTAAAAAACGTATTTGGTTCGGTTTTAAAATGCTTTGTCAAACAATAAAAAGTATTGTAAGCTTTCTTTGAATCTATATGCCAATGGTTTCTAGGCGGATACTTGCGTAAAAAAGCCTTTATTTTTTTGGAAACTACCATTCCGCCAAACGTTAGTAATACCTCCGGCTGAAGCTGTTTAAAATAAGTATCCGGGTTTTCTAACTTTTCAAGAGGCGCTATAATTTTATCGATGTTTGGGAAAAAATTGGAATGGTTAAGATTGGAAGTAGTCTCTGTTAATACGATAACCGATTCGTCTTTCGCTAATTGTTTCAAATAAGCTTCTTCGACTGCATTTGGTTTATTCACCCCTACCAAAACCATTTTCTTTTCAGCTTTTTTCCAAATCTTCCTGAAAGGTTCTAGCTCTTCCCCCGAGTATTCTTCCGTAGAAACTTCCAACGGAATATTGGTGGGTGTTACAAATTGTTCTTCCACCTTGGCATACAGAGGTTCTTCAAAAGGAATGTTTATATGTACCGGGCCACATTGTTCAACAGCTTTGTTAATGGCAATGTTTATAGCTATTTCATTACTTTTCTGAATTTCCTTCTGAAGCGCAATCGGATTGAGGGTTTTATCCAACGCAGATAAATTTTTCCCATCGCCTGTTATTCGAAGATCGTTTTGCCTAATATCTTGTTTTAAATTAACAGCATACAGAATATGCTTTTCATACACATTGTCCTGTCGAATTGTTTGTCCGTCTCCAATATCTATACGGTACGAAGGTCTATCGGCAGAAAGAATTATCAATGGGATGTCACTGTAAAAAGCTTCCGCGACCGCTGGGTAATAATTAAGAAGTGCACTACCGGAAGTACACACCAAAGCGGTTGGTTTTCCCAATTGCTGTGCCATTCCTAATGCAAAAAAAGCAGCACATCTTTCATCAACTATACTATAGGTTTTAAAAAAAGGATTTTCAGTAAAATTTATAGTTAACGGAGCATTTCTGCTACCGGGGGAAATTACAATATGTTCAATTCCTTTTTCTTTACACAAAGCCACTACTGTTTGCGCCAAAGGGATGTTGGAATACTTCATTAAAATAAATATAGCATGATTTCTAACTATACAAAAATACTCAAATTAGTCTGCGCAAGTATCTTTTTGGAATAGTTATTTGCTTCGCTGATGAATTGTTGAAGTGTTAAGTTGTTGAGTTGTTAAGATGCAAAGGGACAGAGTGGCAAAGTAGTAAAGTTTTTGTTATTGGTTAATCGTTGTTTGTTGTTCGATGAAAAACAAGCAGTGAGCTATACGCCATATGCGTTAAGCGGGGCTCGGAATTTCCAAGCGTAGAGCATAAAGCTTAGGGAAATTTTGTGAATCCGATACGAAAGCAGAAACTTCAAACTAGAAACTGTACTAATAGACACTGGTAACTGAATACTGACCACTGGCAACTTCTTTTCAGTATCCATCCTTCGGCCTCCTGTCTTCCGACTCCCATCTATTTGAGTTATTTAATGTAGTTTTTAGCCAAAATGACCATCTTTTTAGGTTAAATGATGAAGTTTTTAGGCGGTTTACCCAAACGTTTAGGTAGAAAAGCTAAAGTTTTAGGTTACTTTTTAAAACTTTTAGGTGTTTTACCTAAAGTTTTAGGCTTACAACCTAAAGTTTTAGCCTCGAGACCTAAAATTTTAGCCTCAGAACCTAAAAAATTAGGTTCGGGACCTAAAAATCGCCCCATTCAGCCTAAAAACTCCGTTTTTCAAGCTAAATGGAATATAATTACATCTAAACAGTTGATTTTACAACCTAAATGGGGGATCGTTGAGGCGAAAAGTTGTCCGATGAAAAAGCAGCAATAAGCTATACGCCATATGCGTTAAGCAGGGGACGAAAACTTTACAAGCGTAGAACTTAAAGCTTAGGGCAATATTCGTGAATCTGCTACGAAAGCAGGAACTTAAAACCAAAAACTCTTCAAACAGACACTGGTAACTGAATACTGACCACTGGCAACTTTTTTTACCTCTGGCTTCGGTCTACGGTCTTCCGTCTTAATCGTCAGTCTATTAAATACAACTGAAATTATTTAAGCAACACGTCTAGCATAGTTCGTGTTTTGTTCACAGTTTCCTCCCATTCCAATGCGGCAACAGAGTCTTTGGTAATCCCTCCACCAACATAAAGTTGCAGTTGGGAGGGCGCTAAATACTGCATACAACGTAGATTCACAAAGAGTTCTGTATCGGGTTTATTATTCTTACTGATGTTCAATTCGCCTAGAAATCCGGTATAAAAATCGCGGTCATAACCTTCGTTTTCTAGAATAAATTTTTCGGCATCCTGCTTCGGAAGTCCGCAAACAGCGGGTGTGGGATGCAAACTTTTAATCAGGCCATGTAAATTGTTATCCATCAGCTCCCCTTCTATATCCGTTTTTAAATGAAGGAGATTTCCAGCCTTAACGGATTTAACTTCAGAAACGCTTTTATTTTTCACAAAACTTTCGATGTTTTGCAAAATTGAATCAGTGACCATTTGTTGCTCTTCCTTTTCTTTTTCTCCCCAAAGCACTTCGGTAGAACCTAGAAAACGTTGCGTACCTGCCAATGCCATGGTCTTAAATCGATTGCCATAAATGGAAAGTAGGGTTTCTGGGGTGGCCCCCATCCATAATCCTACCTTGGGATGAAACCATAAGTAACAAAATGCTTTTGGGTAAGACGCTACCAATTTTTTAAAGACAGCCAACACATCCAGATCTTTCGTCTCAACTATTTCTTTTCGGGAAACCACAATTTTTCGCAAGGAGCTTTCTTTAATAGCTTCAATAGCTTTGCATACCAAATCAATATGGATTTCCTTTTCTGATTCTCTTTTTACTGTAACCGATGTACTTTGAAAACTGCTCTGGACATTTGCACTTGTACTGATGAATTCTGAATCTTCTTCAGGAATAAGAACTCCCTTTTTTAAAGCTTCAAAAGGAGTAAAAACAAATCCGCTTTCCGTATAATTTTCAGCATAAAAAACAGCATCGCTCGATTGCAATAAACCGTTGATTTCGATACCATCTGGTTTTCTGTACATTACAAATGGTAGCTGGTTTTCGTGATGGTTACTTACCTTACTGAAAAACACTTCGGATGCTAACATTATCTTTATTTCTTTTTAGGAAGTGCAATGGTTGTAAGCTTGCAAATGGAAATTAAGTTTTCCTCTTCGTCCGTTATTTTTATTTCCCAAAGCTGTGTAGTTCTTCCTTTATGAATAAATGTTGCTTTTGCAAAAACCCAACCTTCTTTAATACTTTTGAGGTGATTAGCAGAAATTTCAATCCCACGAATAAAGAATTCAGAAGTATTTAGAAACAAATAAGAGGCTGCGCTTCCTACACTTTCGGCCAAAGCAACCATTGCTCCGCCGTGCAATACGCCGTCTGGTTGATGGACTCTTGGTGTTACGGGCATTTTTGCTTCCAGGTAATCTTCTCCCATAGAAGTATATTCAATTTCCAAGGTTTCCATAAGGGTATTCTTACAACGTTCTCGGATAATCGACAATATTTTTTCTTTATCAGGATTCATATCTCTACTTTTGGAATGTAAAAATACAACAACCGCAATGAATATACCGACCTTAGAAAGTGAAATTGTAAAACTGGCACCGCTTACGTTGGACAATTATAAAAACCTGTATGCAATTTCTTCTGAAAAAGATTTGGTACAATATTCACCTTCAAATATTTCTACGTTGCAAGCGCTCACCGACTACGTTAAAACCGCACTTGCAGAAGCTGAAAAAGGAAAAGCGATTCCCTTTATTATTTACGATAAAAGAAGTCAGCGTTACGCAGGAACCACCCGGTACATGCATGTTGATTGGAACAATAAAGTGCTGCACATTGGGGCGACATGGATTGGCAGGGATTTTCAAGGTACCGGTCTTAACACGGCCATGAAGTTTCTTATGATGGATTACGCATTTTATAAAATGAATTTTGAAAAAGTTGAATTCCGCGTAGACGAAAGAAATTTTCAATCCAGACGAGCCATAGAAAAGCTGGGAGCCAAACTGGAAGGTGTGTTAAGAAAAAATGTTTACCTAATGGATGGGTTTAAAAGGAACACCTGTTGTTATGGTATTTTAAAAGAAGAATGGACCACTTTTAAAAACACTGAAATTAATCGTTAAATAGGTTTTAGGTCTTCTTTGTAAAGCGTTATTTTGCAAAATATGATTCAAGATACCGCTATTTACAACACACTTAAAGAATATTTTGGTTACGATTCTTTCCGTTCGCATCAAAAAGAAATCATTGAAAACGTACTTAAAGGCAACGACTGCCTTGTAGTTATGCCTACCGGTGGTGGAAAGTCTATTTGCTACCAATTACCGGCAATGCTCATGGACGGACTCACCATTGTGGTTTCACCCTTGATTGCATTGATGAAAGATCAAGTTGACGGATTGCAAGTAAATGGAATTTCTGCCAATTATTTTAACAGCAGCCAGACTGCAGCAGAGCACGAAGCTATTTTTAAAGCTGTTGAAAACAAAGAAACCAAATTGCTTTACGTAGCACCTGAAAGTCTTTCGTATCTTGAAAACATTTTTAGCTCGGTTAATGTAAGCCTTATCGCTATTGATGAAGCGCATTGTATCTCTTCTTGGGGGCACGATTTTAGACCCGCATATACCCAACTCGGCTATTTAAAAAACCGATTTCCAAACACGCCCCTCATTGCATTAACTGCAACCGCGGATAAAGCCACAAGGGAAGATATTGCCCAACAGTTAAATATTCCTCATGCCAAAAAATACATTGCCTCTTTTGATAGGAAGAATATAAGCTTGGAGGTTCGTCCCGGCACGGAAAGACTTCAACAAATTACCCGGTTTCTAAACAAAAGACCCAACGAAAGTGGTATTATTTACTGCCTGAGTAGAAAAGCTACCGAAAATTTAGCTGAAAAACTTCAAAAAGCTGGTTTCAATGCGCAAGCCTATCATGCCGGGTTAAATAACAATGAACGATCGCAAACACAAGAAGACTTTATTAATGATAAAATTGATATTGTTTGCGCCACCATTGCCTTCGGAATGGGAATCGATAAGTCTAACGTACGTTGGGTGATCCATTATAACATGCCAAAAAATTTGGAAGGATATTATCAAGAAATAGGCCGTGCTGGAAGAGACGGTTTGCCTTCTGCTACCCTACTCTTTCACAGTTATGCTGATGTCGTGCAGTTACAACAGTTTGCAGAAGGTGCTGGCAATGCGGAAGTACAAATAGCAAAACTGGAGCGTATGAAACAGTACGCCGATGCTCTTTCTTGCCGAAGAAAAATCCTATTGAGTTACTTCGGAGAATTTCTCGAAGAGGATTGTGGCAATTGCGATGTATGTAAGAATCCGCCTCAATTTTTCAATGGTACCATTTTGGCACAAAAAGCACTTTCCTGCGTTGCCCGTTTAAAAGAACAAGAAAATATAGGTATGGTGATTGACGTACTACGAGGAGCTCACAATCAGCAAGTTTTAGAGAAAAATTATCAGCAGATAAAAACCTACGGTATTGCCAATGATATTTCTTGGCGGGACTGGCAACATTACATCGTTCAAATGGTAAATTTGGGCTATTTAGAGATTGCTTTTCATCAAAAAAATGCTTTGAAGCTAACACCACAAGCCAAAGACGTCCTTTTTAACAATCAAGAAGTTGCTTTAACGAAACCACAGGAAAAAGTAACCGTAACACCTACCGAAGTAAAAGAAAAGAAAAAAACCAAAAACTCGCTTTTTGAGCGCTTGCGACAACTAAGACTGGACATAGCAAGGGAAGAGGACATACCAGCCTACCTTATTTTTAATGACGCTACTTTAAAAGAAATAGAAGCCGAAAGGCCAATAACCGATGACGATTTTATGCGTATTAACGGAGTCGGGAAAAGAAAAATGGAAACGTATGGTTACCAATTCATAAAAGAAATCATCGCTTTCAACAAAGAAAAGGAAACGAAAAAATCTCGTAAAAAAGGAGCTACCCATTTAGAAACGTTTCGTTTATATCAAGAAGGCCTTAGCGTAGAAGAAATTGCCAAAACCCGCAAGTTGAGCGCTACGACAATCTATTCGCACATAAGCAAACTTTACCAAGACGGAAAGGATATCGATTTAATGCAGTTTGTAGATGCCGATGACTTAAAAGCCGTTAAAGAAGCCAGAAAAATGTTGGATAATCCAGACCAATTAAAACCATATTACGAACATTTTGAAGAAGCCATTGATTATTGGACGATTCGTTTATGTCTTACATTGTTAGGAAATGATAAAAGTAGTTAAAAAAACACCCTAATTGTTAAATTTAGCACAATAACTAATCTTCCAAGCAACCTTTGTCCGTATGTATCATCACATAATAGCAATGATAAAATAAAATAGATATGGATACAGGAATGATATTAGTTGAGATTGGAAAATTTGCTGCTATAGTAGGACTCGCTATTTGGTTAGTGAAAGAAATTGGCGTTTTTATGATTAGAAGAAATCAATAAAAACAAAAAAGATAGTCCTTAATTCCTTAAATAACTTGTTCCCTCAAATCTATTTAATAAGCGCTATTATTTAATGATAATTTCGTTTAATTAAAAATGAGTTCTATGGAAAGTGTTTTAATACTTATTGGCCTATATGCGGCCATCGCTGCTTTGGTCTTTTGGACAGTGGCGCAAGTTGGAAGAGGAATTTTAAAAAACAAACGCTAATCTTTAATTACAGTAAAAAAAAATCCCGAAAATTAATTTTCGGGATTTTTTTGTTTATGATAATGAGTGAATTACTTCACTTCTTCAAAATCTACATCTTGTACATCGTCTCCTTCTTTAGCATTGCCCTGTGCATTGGCATCACCTTGAGCATCTGCTCCGGGAGCACCATTTTGCTGTGCTTCTGCCTGAGCCTTGTACATTTCTTCTGAAGCAACTTTCCAAGCCTCGTTGATTTTATCTAAAGCAGGCTGAATGGTATCAACATCTTTAGATTCGTATGCTTTTTTCAATTCTTCTAAAGCATCTTCAATAGGCTTTTTCTTATCATCAGAAAGTTTATCACCAAATTCCTTCAACTGCTTTTCAGTTTGGAAAATCATGGCATCCGCTTCGTTAAGCTTATCCACTTTTTCTTTGGCTTTTTTATCCGCATCAGCATTTGCTTCTGCTTCTTTCTTCATCTTTTCGATTTCCTCCTCGGTTAATCCAGAAGAAGCTTCAATACGAATGTTCTGCTCTTTATTGGTTCCTTTATCTTTTGCTGAAACGTTTATAATACCGTTCGCATCAATGTCAAAAGTTACTTCAATTTGTGGCACTCCTCTTTGCGCTGGTGGAATTCCATCTAAGTGAAAACGTCCAATTGTCTTGTTATCCGCAGCCATTGGTCTTTCCCCTTGAAGTACGTGGATTTCTACAGAAGGCTGATTATCTGCAGCCGTAGAGAATACCTGAGACTTTTTAGAAGGAATGGTTGTATTTGCTTCAATCAATTTGGTCATAACTCCACCCATAGTTTCGATACCTAAAGAAAGTGGCGTTACGTCTAATAGAAGAACGTCTTTTACATCTCCCGTTAATACTCCACCTTGAATAGCAGCACCTACAGCAACTACCTCGTCTGGGTTTACTCCTTTAGAAGGCTTCTTACCAAAGAATTTCTCAACAGCTTCCTGAACCGCAGGAATTCTTGTAGAACCACCTACCAAAATCACCTCGTCGATATCGCTTTTGGAAAGTCCAGCACTTTTCAATGCTTTCTCACACGGTTTGATAGTTCTTTCTACTAAATCTGCAATTAGTTGCTCGAATTTAGACTTGCTTAATGTTTTAACCAAGTGCTTTGGTCCACTAGCAGTAGCAGTAACATAAGGCAAGTTAATTTCAGTTTGATTTGCAGAAGACAATTCAATTTTCGCTTTTTCAGCAGCTTCTTTTAGACGTTGCAAAGCAATTGAATCTTTTCTTAGATCAATATCTTCTTCCGACTTAAACTCTTCAGCCAACCAATTGATGATTTTTTCATCTACATCATCTCCACCTAAGTGTGTATCACCATCTGTTGCCAATACTTCAAAAACACCGTCTCCAAGTTCAAGAATAGAAACGTCATGCGTACCACCACCAAAATCGAATACAACAATTTTTTGGTCGTCACCTTTCTTATCCAACCCGTAAGCCAATGCCGCAGCAGTAGGCTCATTAATAATTCTTTCTACTTTAAGTCCTGCGATTTCACCAGCCTCTTTTGTAGCTTGACGCTGAGAATCGTTAAAATAAGCAGGAACTGTAATAACAGCTTGCGTTACATCTTGACCCAAGTAATCTTCCGCAGTTTTCTTCATTTTTTGAAGAATCATTGCAGATAATTCCTGAGGTGTGTACAAACGTCCGTCAATATCTACTCTTGGTGTGTCGTTATCTCCTTTAACTACTTTGTAAGGTACTCTTTCTGCCTCTCTTGATGATTCAGAAAATTTGTTCCCCATAAAACGTTTAATAGAATAAATAGTTTTATTTGGGTTGGTTACCGCTTGGCGCTTAGCAGGGTCCCCTACTTTTATTTCTCCGCCTTCAACAAAAGCAATTACAGAAGGTGTAGTTCTTTTTCCTTCAGCATTAGGTATTACAACAGGCTCGTTACCTTCCATTACGGAAACGCAAGAGTTGGTAGTACCTAAGTCAATTCCAATAATCTTACTCATGTTTATATTTTTATAGTTTTAAAAAAATCATTTTTAAATTCGGTATGTAAAAGTCAATCTTTATGCCATGCATTTAAAAATGACAAACTGTCATAAACCAATCAAAAACCTGATATGTTAACATATTATTATTACTCCTTAGTAGGCTGTTAACATCTTGCAAAGCGGATATAGCGTATATTTATATATAATCTAAAACAAAATCGACATGAGAAATTTAGTTTTAATTGCAGCTATATTATTGGGCACCACCTTAGGTTTTGCTCAAAACAAAGAAATTTTAGAAGAAACGGTTACAACAACCACTAAAGTTAAAACCAATACGGGAGAAAAAGAATTAAAGGAGACTGTCACCGTAAAAAAAGAACAGGATGTAAATTTAAGTGAAACGGATAAGAATAGTCTAAATCAAGACAGAGCATCTGCGCCTACAAAAGTAACTAAGAAAGAAATGGTAGTAGACGGGGATAGAGAAGTTATTATCGACCGAAAAACAAGTTTCGTTTGTGAAGATAACAGATGTGATTTTATTCCTTTTAACGAAGGGTTCACTATAAATTCTGAAGATCACATGCTGAACGCCACTACTTACCAAAAAGCAGACAATAAATATATTGTAAAAACGAAGCACGGAGACGGCATTGGCTATTTTGACCAAGAAGAAAACTTTATAGTTGAAATAACTAAAGAAGATGGATCAACCGTTAAACGCGTTTACAAGCAGCAATAATTTTAAATAACTATAAAATCTAAGCGACCGAAAATTACGGTCGCTTTTTTTATGTCTCAATCACAGAAATAGGTTTATATTTAAAAGATTTTTAGATAAAATTGAACAATATGCTCAACAAACCAAAAGCTATCATCATCATGGGCGTTTCTGGTTCTGGAAAAACGACCATTGGAAAACTCCTTTCTGAAAAGACCGGAATTACATTTAGCGATGGAGATGATTTTCACCCTGAGAAAAACATAAAAAAAATGGCAGCCGGACATGCCCTAACGGATAAAGATAGGTTGGGTTGGCTGGAAGAAATCAATCAGTTTTGTGTTGAAAAAATAAAGTCAGGAAAAAGTTGTATTGTGGCCTGCTCTGCGCTAAAAGGTTCTTACCGGAAATTATTGAGAAAAGGAATTGAAAAAAACATCGAATTTGTGTATCTCATGGGAAGTTTTGAACTTATAGAAAAACGTTTGGCGCATCGTGGCGCTCATTTCATGCCACTTTCCCTGCTGAAGTCACAGTTTGACACCCTGCAACCGCCAAAACATGCCATTGTAGTTGATATTGCAGATTCTCCCGAGGAAATAGTACAGGAAATAATGGAGCAGTTGTAGTGTTTGAAAGTACTCTAAGCAAACTACCTCGGAGCAAGCCTGCCTTTGCCGGTCAGTTAGGCATACGAAGCATTTTTAGAGAAAGATTTTAATTTCGAGGCAAGACTCAGGATATCATACCCTTTGGTGGTGCCAATAAAAAAAGAAGCCGGTTGGCTTCTTTTTTTATTCGTTTCGATCTGCTTTTTTAGCGGCTCTTTTTTCTTTGATGAGCTCGATGATAGACCCTCCCAACCAATAAGGTATTACAAAAGTCAATAAAAATATCATTAACCAAAATCCAATGGTTAGTACGGTCATAATTGCTAAAAAGCCAAGATATTGATCAAATTCAAACATAGTTTCCGGAAATTTTCTGAATTCGCACCAAAGATACACACAATTCTCATTTTTTATACCATAATATCTATTTTATTTCTTCCGAAGCGCTAGAATCAATTACACCAGAAAACTTCAGTATACATAGAAAAGAAAGTATTAATTACTCCATTTCAATTTAAAACGCTAGAAACTAAACCCCCAATGAGGGATTGACTTATTCTAAACTGTACTCCATTTGCGATAAATCCGCCTATTTCCAAAGTAATATCATTTATTAATTGATATTACTGTAAAAGAAAATGGATAATTTTTTCTTTTAGCGAAGAAGAAAATAACAGCATAGCCTAAGCTACGGTTTTATTTCATGATGAAGATAAAAGTAAAAAGACACATTTTATTCCAGTAATATTGATGAGTAAATGGTATAAATTAAAAGCGTTACAAAACAAACTATTATTGACAGTTTAAATAACTTCAAAATATGTAAATTTGTTCAGTAAAAAATCATTCAACAAGAACTATGGATTTTAGAATAGAGAAAGATACCATGGGGGAAGTTCAAGTTCCTTCAGATAAGTTATGGGGAGCGCAAACAGAACGTTCTAGAAACAACTTTAAAATTGGGGCGCCTGCCACCATGCCTTTAGAGGTAATTTATGGCTTTGCTTATCTTAAAAAAGCTGCTGCCTATACCAATTGTGAATTGGGTGTTTTGCCAATAGACAAAAGAGACCTTATTGCAAAAGTATGTGATGAAATTCTAGCTGGAGAGCATGACGACCAGTTTCCATTAGTGATTTGGCAAACAGGCTCGGGAACCCAAAGTAACATGAATGTTAATGAGGTAATTGCAAACAGAGCGCATCAAATTGCAGGTAAGAAGATTGGTGAAGGCGAAAAAACGTTACAGCCAAACGACGATGTTAACAAATCGCAATCCTCTAACGATACCTTCCCTACCGGAATGCATATTGCCGCTTACAAAATGGTGGTTGAAAATACCATTCCTGGAGTTACTCAACTTCGAAATACACTAAAGAAAAAATCGGAAGAGTTTAAAAATGTAGTGAAAATTGGACGTACACATTTAATGGACGCCACTCCTCTAACCCTTGGCCAAGAGTTTTCTGGTTACGTTTCTCAATTGGACCATGGTTTAAAAGCGTTGAACAATACGCTTGAGCACCTTTCGGAACTTGCTTTGGGAGGAACTGCTGTTGGTACTGGCCTAAATACGCCTAAGGGCTATGCAAAGCGTGTGGCTGAATTTATTGCGAAATTCACTGAACACCCTTTTAAATCTGCTGACAATAAGTTTGAGGCTTTAGCAGCGCATGATGCTTTTGTTGAAACACATGGTGCGTTAAAACAATTGGCGGTTTCTCTAAATAAAATTGCCAACGATATACGTTTAATGGCTTCCGGACCGAGAAGTGGTATTGGCGAACTTATTATTCCTGCCAACGAACCTGGAAGTTCTATTATGCCAGGAAAAGTTAACCCCACACAGTGTGAAGCAATAACCATGGTTTGTGCGCAGGTTATGGGGAACGATGTTGCCGTTACTGTTGGTGGAACACAGGGACATTACGAGTTGAATGTTTTTAAACCAATGATGGCTGCCAATGTATTGCAATCGGCTAGGTTGATTGGCGATGCATGTGTAAGCTTCGAAGAACATTGCGCTAGCGGAATTGAACCTAACCATTCACGTATTAACGAATTGGTAAACAATTCTTTAATGCTGGTTACCGCTCTAAATACTAAAATTGGTTATTACAAAGCTGCGGAAATTGCCAATAAAGCACATGAAGAAGGCACAACTCTTAAAGAAGCTGCCATCGCGCTGGGTTATGTGACAGATGCTGAATTTAACGAATGGGTGAAACCCGAAGATATGGTGGGCGGACTTAAATAAATTTGTCCGTTCACATATTGAAAAGGATTTTTATTTGTTATTTTTTTCAACTTTTAAATCCTTTTTAAAATCAAAATACACTAATTGGCAAAGCCGAGAGAAGGTAACTTCTTTCGGCTTTTTTTAGTAATTTTCGTTCTCAAAACATTACTACTTTTAAAATGAAAAAAGCAGCACTATTAGCCATTTTTCTTCTTTTATTGAACGGATGTAAAAAAGAAAGCAAATCCGAAGAAAATAATATTATTGAGATCAATCAAGCTTCCAAAGAAGATATTTTAGCGGATATTCCCACGGTGGAATGCTACTTGTTTGTACAAGGAAAGGATTCTATTGAGCTTAAAATTGAAATTCAGGACGATGAGGTAATGGGAAGTTTGGCGTACAAATTCTTTGAAAAAGACAATAGCACCGGTTCTTTAAAAGGTGATATAAACGGAGAAATTCTAAAAGCAGATTATACTTTTAAATCAGAAGGCACTACTTCCGTAAGGGAAGTGATTTTCTTAAAAGATGGAAAAACTTATGTACCAGCTTATGGAGAGATGACTTTTAAAGGGGATAAAGAAGTGTTTCAACAAAGTACCAGCCTCGATTTTAAATACAGTCAAGCGCTAAAGCAAGTAGAGTGTGAATGATGGGGAATTGCCAATCGATAATTGTGTTTTGAGTGTATTTCCATGTAAAGTTCAGTTCATCTTTCTCGTTAGAAATACTAAAAGTGAGGTTAAATAATCATCCTAACACGTTGGTGAACCTAAATTTTGACGTTTATTTGGTATAAAAGCACGTTACGAAACGTGTTCTTGGGGTTATATAACGTCAATTTCTAGCTTATTTTCGCCTAAAAATAGGTTGATTAACCTAAATTTTGGCATTGTTTACGTGTAAAGAACATTCCAAGACCTGTCCGTCGGGGCTTGGAATACCAATCGATATGTTAACGAACGTATCCGACGCTATTTTATACACCTCCCGATACGTTGCACAACCTATATTTCGGGGTTATAGACGTGTCCAGATACGTGTACAACCCATAATTTAGGGTTATAGGACGTATCCAAATACATTGTATAACCTATATTTAGAGGTTGCTGAAATTATTTTCACGTTAACCGTCCGAGCGCTATTTCAATTACACAACAGATTTTTGAAATTCAAGAATCGCCTCGGTTTAAAAAATTATACGTTCTCGAAAAACTTCATAATAACTGGATAGTTTCTCTTTAAAGCTGTAATTTTACCGCCAAAATCATAGTCTATGTCTGTAGCAAAAAAAGAATACAAAAGAGTGACCGTTAAATCGCTCGTGGAGATGAAACAACACGACGAGAAAATTTCTATGTTGACGGCATATGATTATTCCATGGCCAAAATTGTTGATGGGGCTGGTATCGATGTTATTCTTGTTGGGGATTCTGCCAGTAACGTTATGGCGGGCCACGAAACTACGCTACCTATTACCCTAGACCAAATGATTTACCATGCTTCTTCGGTAATAAGGGCCATTAACCGTGCTTTGGTGGTGGTAGATTTACCGTTTGGTAGTTATCAATCCGACCCAAAAGAAGCGCTGCGTTCTGCCATTAGAATTATGAAGGAAAGCGGTGCCCATGCCGTAAAGCTGGAAGGCGGTAGAGAAATTAAAGAATCTATAAAACGTATTTTAAACGCGGGAATTCCTGTAATGGGCCATCTCGGACTCACACCACAATCTATTTATAAGTTTGGAACCTATACCGTTCGCGCCAAAGAAGAAGAGGAAGCCAACAAACTTAAAGAAGATGCTAAATTTTTAGAGCGTGCAGGTTGTTTTGCCATCGTTTTGGAGAAAATCCCAGCTACCTTGGCAAAAGAAGTAGCCGAATCGGTTTCTATTCCTGTAATTGGTATTGGCGCAGGAAATGGTGTTGATGGTCAAGTGCTGGTATTGCATGACTTACTAGGAATGACGCATGAGTTTCATCCTAGATTCTTACGCCGCTATTTAAACCTGTATGACGAGATGACCAACGCCATTTCTCAATACGTGGAAGATGTAAAAAACAAGGATTTCCCCAATGAGGAGGAGCAGTATTAATCTTTTTCTAAAATTTATTTCAAAAGAAAAAGTATAAACATTAAGAACGGTAAACGCTCTATTTCTTTTTATTGAGATGCTTGTAGTCATCAAAAAAAGAATATTTCAAATAACTGTTAAAGCATATAAATCGTAGCTAGCAAGTTAATCCAATTTCCATGTCTGAACATTCTACAAAAAATAACCTTCAGGTACTTTACGAGGATAATCATATAATCGTGGTAAACAAACGTGCCGGGGATATTGTTCAAGGCGATAAAACAGGAGACAAGCCACTTTCCGAAGTAATAAAAAGCTATTTAAAAGAAAAATACAACAAACCGGGGAATGTTTATTTAGGGGTGGTGCATCGGTTGGATAGGCCTACCAGCGGTATTGTACTGTTTGCAAAAACATCTAAAGCTTTGCCACGACTGAATAAACTTTTTCAACAAAAAGATGCAAAAAAAACGTATTGGGCATTGGTGAAAAATCAGCCGCCCAAACCAGAGGATACGTTGACCCACTGGATGAAACGCAACCCCAAACAAAATAAATCCTACGCGCATAAAAACGAAGTGCCCGATAGCAAAAAAGCGATTCTTCACTACAAGACCATAAAGAAACTGGATAATTTCTATTTATTGGAAATTGATTTGGAAACCGGTAGACATCACCAAATACGTTCGCAATTGGCTGCCATTGGTTGCCCCATAAAAGGCGATTTAAAATATGGCTTCGACAGGAGCAACAAAGATGCCAGCATACATCTGCATGCTAGAAAACTTACTTTTGAGCATCCTGTTAAGAAAGAAAACGTGTCTATTGTAGCCCCCACTCCCGAGGATTCCCTTTGGAACGCTTGCTCTTGATTTTTTCCTTATCTTTAGGAAAAGCATGTATCATGACAAAAAGCATATTCTTTCTGGGTCTTGTCTTTCTTTTTATTTCCTGCGGAAGTTCAGTAGAAAGTTTTTACGATAGACATAAAAATGATGCAAACGTTACTGCTGTTCGCGTACCAAAATTTATGTATTCCCTTTTGGGGAGCGCATCCCCAGAAGTAAAAGATGTCATGAAAAATGTTTCTGATATACGCTATATGAACCTTCCATCAAGTTCTTCCCTTAAAAATCAGCAAATAAATACCGAAATCGACAAAATTACAAAGAGTGGTTATTCGGATATTTTCAGAAAAAACAATAACGAAAACCGAAGTTTACTTACCGTAAAAGAACAAGGCAATACCATTAAACAAATTATTTTGCACAACAGCAATGGCAGCAACAACTCCCTGCTTTATCTAAAAGGAAATTTTGATGCTGGTAAAATTCGTAAAATGGCTGAAGATGATACGTTTACAGAATTCAACTCTATTTTGGATAATAAATACTAACAAGCGCTAGAAAGGATATCCAAAAGCAAAATTGAGAATAGGATTGCTTAAATCGAAATTGTAACGTCTCTCGCTTGGCTTGTGTATGGGTGCAGCCAAATCCATACGTATTACAAACCCTTGAATATCCACACGAACACCAGCTCCTACGCCTACCCCCAATTCTTTAAGAAATCCTGATGAAAACTCCCCGCCCGGAATATCTGGGTTTATTTTCCGTAGCCAAACGTTTCCAGCATCTGCAAACAAAGCTCCTTTTACGTAAGGAACTAATGGAAAACGATATTCTAAATTGGCTTCCAAACGAATATCACCCGTTTGGTCTAGGTAGCTTTGACTGTTATCGTCTTCGGTGTTTCCTCCGTCTTCATCTCCGGGTTCGTAAGTTCCTGGTCCCAAAGAACGAATTCTAAAAGCACGCACACTAAACGGTCCCCCCGAAAAATACTGTTTTGCGTAAGGCATGCTTTCAGAGTTACCGTAGGCAATACCAATTCCCCCGAAAAGTCGGGCTACCAGCATTTGTTTATCATCTATGTGCAGCTGATACCTAAAATCAACATCACCGCGAACAAATTGAGCAAATTCTAGCCCCATAATTTCTTTTACCCCTTCCTCATTGGGTTTTCCGCTGATAAGGTCTAAAACATTTCCAGCAATCTCGAAGTTGGTAGCAAAGTATATGGGGTTCTTCTTCCTTACGTCGGAAATTTCGTTGTAAACAAAACCGTAAGAAAGTCCGGCTATAAAACGTTGCTCAAAACTTCGTGCGAGAAATTGATTGCCATCTAAAATATCCTGAAACTCTTCAGAAACATTGGAAAGACTACTATAATTAAATCCAAAGGGCGTGAGCTCATGAAAGACATATCTATTGGCATTCCAAGTGTAACCAAAACTTGCCAGAATGGAAGTTGTAGTATAAAACTCTTCCCTGTCTAAATATTCTATTCCCGCGCTTATTTTTGTTTTGGGAACCTCATATTGAAAGCCTAGATCGAATTTATACGGGAATAAAATCCTTGGAAAAATTAAATCCGATTTAAGTCCGAGCTGCAAACTAGTTAGTCCGGCATTATTATTCCCTCCGGCTATCTGTTTTTCATATCCAAAACGTGGCGAGACACTAAAAATCTCTCCACCCTTGAAAAAATTCCTATTGGTGTACGTAAGTGCCAAAGCGGGGCCCACATAATTATTCGATTTAGAATTGGCTTGCACCTCTGCTCTTAAAGAATGTTTGTTTTTAGGAGACAAGAATATTTTAGCATCTAAGAGACCAATACTATCACCTTCTTCAAAAGATTTTACTTTGTCATACCGAATGGTGGTGTACTTGTAAACCCCAATTTTAGACAATCTATTGCTGGTAAATTTGGAAGTTTGTGGATTGTAATATTGACCAGAATCCAACAAAACAAAAGGATCAAGACGTTCCGGTTTAAAGAAATTGCCGTGTTGAATATATTGAATACCATTAATTATAGTAGTATCCTGAGCAGTTTCATCCGCGGTTACTGAATAGTTGGGATATACTTCTACTGAATTTATTTTGTAAGGTATTTTTGATTTTGGTGGAGTTTCCTGCTTCATTCTTAAATACAAATCAAACTTTTTGGTATCGTATTGATTTGTATCTGCCTCAAAAATCAAAAAATCGTCATTAAAATTATAATATCCCCTTGCCTTTAAATAATCGTCAATTCGTTGTCTTTCCTCTTTGAACAATGCCAAATCAAAACGAGTATCTGCCTCGAGCAATGTTTGGTCTATCGACTTTTGAATGGAATCGTAAATAGGCAAACTATCCATATCGATACTCAAAGCATTTAATTTATAAGGAGTGGACACCTGAACTTGATATTGTGTGGTTGCTGTCTTATTTTTTTGATCTACGGAAGAAGTGACAATGTTATTAAAAAACCCCCTGTTTTCAAGTCGGTTTTGAATTAAATCCTCTGTTTTAACAACATCTACATCAGAAAGGTAAACAGGTTCTTCCCCAATCTGTTTGTACAAAAACTTATTTATGAATCCAGGTTTTTCTTTTTGGTTTTTGTAATACGTGAGTAAACCCCATCGGACTCCTAAGAACTTCGAATTTGGCTCTGGCCTCAGCAAATTGTTGAGTTCAGCCTCAATTTCTTTCCTATCCTTGATTTTAGTTTCTGTTTCCAATTCTATATCGCCCCCCGTATAAAGCGATTCCTCAGAGGGAATGTATTTTTTTACGCTACAGGAATAGAATACCAAAAAGGCTAGCAATAGCCATAATAAATTATATGAAAATTTCTTTTTTTTCAAGGGTTAGGGTTGTTTTTCCAATTCTTCTTCAGCTTCTTCCTCCTTTACGCTTTCTTTATTATTTTTTGCTGTTTTATTTTCTTCTTCGGAAGGTTGCTCTTTTTCATCCTCTTTACTCTTTTCAATTTCTTCCTGTACCTGCCGCTTCCAAAGATCTTTAAACTTATTGAACTCTTTGTTAAAAATAAGGGATAATCCCGTAACAATAATCTCACCGTCTACAACCCCTTCAAATTTATTTTTTCGGTAACCACGCAATCGGTAACGGCCATCTTCTGTAATTAAATATTCCAGCCCAACATTTCCAATTACTGGCGCATTTCCTGTGCTATTCTGGCTACTCCCCTGCACATCTACTTCACTACCTACTTGTACCACCAAACGATCGTTAAACAAGCTTTTAGTAGCGTTGATGTCGAGTTCAGTTCTATTCGAAGCTGTACTTGGGTCTGTATAGCTATCCAGTCCAAAATCCAATTGTATTCCTGTATCGCCCAAAAGTTTATCGGAGAATGCATTTAACTGTCCCGAAAGCACATCGCTAATATTGTCCCGCGCAATGGATGCCGGTCCACCCGCACTTCCATCACTTCCTGAAGCTGGAAAAAATCTATTTAATACCAACAATGAAAAAACCTGTTTGTTAAGCTCTTCTTCTTGGGAATTCAATTGCTGAACATACCCAAAAATCTCTCCGCCAGCAGCTCCCTGCTCATCTTCTGGCATATCCAATTGAAAAGAAAGCTCCGGACTTAAGAGCTCGCCATCAATATTTAAATATACCATAAAAGGATATTTATTACGGTACGAATTTAAATCCTGATTTTGGCTTCCCACTTGTGATACCATTAAAGGCCCCGCGGAGGTTTCAACATTGTAAATAGCCTGAATGTCTAGCGCTGCATCCAAAGGATCGCCGTTCCATACGATGGTACTTCCTTCAGAAATGGTAAATTTTCGATTTACAATATTGTACAAACTCGCTTCGTAATGCCCTTCGTTAACCTCGTACATTCCCGACAAAGTAGTTCTTCCGTTAGGTTCCATTTTAAAATCAAAATTCCCCGTTCCCGCTACTTGCAAATTGTCTCCTGTGCGTTCGTTAATAATAATTTTAAATACCGACTTTTTGCCAATGGAAACTTTGGTTTCAATATCGAAATTTTCAAGTACTTGCGTGGAAGGCTGTAATTCTTCCCGCCTTGTAAGAATGCTGTTTTCATTGGAGCGGTTTACAAATAACACCACTCCTTCCCTTTCATTAATATCCAATTGAGATTCTGGAACTACCACGGTAAACGTTGACCCTTCGTTAATAGCTATATCACCCGTAATTTTTGGTATTTCCAGATTTCCGGTAATGGTAATATCTGTATTCAAACTAACTTTTCCGTAAAACAGTTCATTATCTTCTGCTGTTGAATTAAGGATTTGAAAATTGTTTGCCTTCAACCCTAAATCGAAAGTCGGGTTTATTAAATTTTCCGTTAGTATTTCCCCTTCCAACGCAAAATCATTTCCGTCTTTGTCTTTGATAATAAAACTTTCAAAATTGAAACTGTCGTTGTTAAAACTCAGAGATTCATCATTTATAAAAAATGTAGAGTTTAACTGGTTAACCAACATTTCTACATTTTCAAAATTCAAATTTCCTTCATAAACAGGATCGGTAGTGGTACCCGTTAATTTAGCAGAACCCGTTATGCTTCCTTTGGTATTGGAAATTTGCTCTGGAACAAACCCTTCCAATGCTTTCATTTTTAAATCGTTGATGGCCAAATCCAAGTCCAATTGAGCGCCTTCTTGCTTGGCTATGTAGTTCCCTGTTAGGTCCAAGTCTATGTTGCCTTCCTTTAAAGCTAGGTCGAACGTATAATCGCTGTAATTTTCTGATGATGCATCCAGTGAAAGTGTTCCTAAAGGCACTTGCACCACTTGCAAATTCGTTATAGCCAAATCGGCTTGTAAACCGGCATTTCCAAAAGGATCTTCTATGTTTAAATTCCCTTTCATTGTTCCCTTTACAAGAGGTTCTTGCGGATTTAAAATACTGAGAAAAGTACTTAGTTTGAAGTTCTCGAAATTCGCGCCTACTTTTGCAACCCCGTCTGCGTTTTCCGATTTTAGAATGCTAAATTTCTGATCACCATTGGTTAAATCGAAATTTTGAACCGATACATACTTTTTGGCATACCTGATTTTATTGGATGCCGGAATACTCCAATTTCTTTTATTTAAAACTAACCGATTTGGGTTTATACTGTATTCAATGGTGTCTTTTTTGAAAATCATTTCAGAATTAATCTCGGCAATGGTCTGCTCTTCATCAACGCTCTTAAATGACAACTCCAAGTTTTTGTTCCTTAAAATCCCCGTTAGATTTGTTTTGCCGATGGCAATGGGATCGGAATTTATGCCGCGCCAGCCAAAATCGAAGTCCACTATTTTTTCAGAACCATTGATATCTAAATAAAGACTGTCTATTCTACTTCCACTATATTGTAGAAAAGGCACAAAAACATCGGCGTTAATGGTTTGTTGCTGTTCGTTAAAGTTTAAAACTACCGACAGCGAATCCATTTCTTCTATTTTAGGGAAATATACCTCGCTTAAAGCTGGTGTCTTACGTAGCTTTATTTTTACATCCATTTGAGTATAAGCGAGACTTTTTACGGCATTACTATCAACAAATGTGGTGTCTTTCCAATATCTATAAAACTGATTCTCCAAAGCTTTGGCAAGTACAGAAGGGTTGCTGTTCGCTTTCAAATTGGCATCCAGCATAATGCTGTTTATCTTTATCTCTGTATTCTCTTCTTCAATGGAGGTGAAAAAGTCAAAATTACCAACATTATAAGATTGATTTTTAAAAACTACAACCCCATCTTTAATATTTCCATCCAACTGGAAATTAGAAAGATCCCCTAAATAATCTGCTTGAAGTTTAAATCCGGTTCTAACATCGCTGTTGGTAATGCCGAGTTTGTAAAGATCGGCGCCTTTTACATTTAATAGAACATTGAATCTTGATTTCACGGAATCCAACACCATTTTGGTGTCCATAGCAATGTCTAAATTATCATCCTTAAAAATCAATTTAACATCTCCTTGTCCATTTTGGACTTTTCCATTGAGCTTGAGCGAAGAAAAATCATAACCGCTGTACACCAAAGAATCGAATTGCGAAGTCAGTTGCGCGTTCAGTGTATTAATACTGTTTCCTTTTCCGGAAGTTTTTATTCGAAAAGAAAGGCTTCCAATTTTATCATTCTTAAGAATTTTCCCCAATTGAAGCCGCTCTACTCCCAAATTGGCATTAAAAGCAATCTGATTTACATCACTATACGTTCCATTTAAACGTACCGTTCCTTGGGATGTTTCAAGCAAGGCTTTGGTTTTAATTTGCGCAAAATCGCCTGTCAAGCTTCCTGAAAGTTTTATACTGTCTGGTAGTGAAATTCCTAAAGAATCTTCATTTACAAACTTAAGCATATCCTTCCGTAAGGTATTCATTTTCAAAGTATCTACATAAAAATAAATACTGTCGGTATCGGCCGCAGAAGTTACACTCCCAAGTAATTCCAATCGCGTGGTTTTGCCCCAATTCAAGTTGGTTTTATCGATACGCAAACTATCCAAACTTCCAGCTAAAGCCAGCGATCCGCTAATATTTTGTTGCGCTAAAGAATCTAAGTAAACATTTTCTGAAAGTGCCTTCTGAAAATAAAAAGCATCTTTAATATTAAACTGAACTCTGGGAAGATTAACATTCAAAACCGTCTTTTCAAAATTATTGATAAACGTTTCTACGGAAGAAAATTGCATGCTCGCATCACCAGCTAGACGGCTACGTCCCGTTTCTGCACGGAAATCAGCTAAGGAAAGTTGATTATCATTTACATCCAATTCAAAATGAAGTTCGCTTAACTGAAAATTACCATTTTCTATAAAAGAAAGCTCCTTTAAAGTACCCTTTGCAACTTCTGGTGCATACTGAAAATCGTTTAAAAACAAATTCAATTGCTTTAATTGAATGTTATTCGGGTTAAACTCAGTATTATTTTCAAATGAAGTGCCTGCTTGGTAAATCACTTCATTATTTTCCATAGCAATTTCACCTACATTCAATTTCCAATCCGGCCATGAAAATTTCGTAGGGGTTTTGGGCTGCAAACTATCAGTGGCACTTTGCATAGGTTCTTGCTCACTTCTATAAACGATTGAAGAGTTATTCAATTCAAACTTATCCAATTCAATTTCCTGTGATTGCAAGTCTAAATTAGGGAGATTGATTACCAATTCATCTAACGAAAGTTCTAAAGAAAGCTGGTCTTCAACAACTGAATAATTAGCTTGTACATTGTTGAAATTGACATCTTCCAAGCGTAAAGTTGGAAGTGTTGAGCTAGTCGTAGTATCTACTTCTTCTTTAAAAGGTTTCCGTTGGGTATAATTGATAATGCCGTCATTAAAATCAAAGTAGTCCACTTCAAACCGTAAACTATCTAAATCGAAAACATCAATGTTTGTATATATTTCCCCGAGCTGGGTTTCCAAATCGATACCGGTAATTTTATCGTCGTAGATAAGTCGTATATCTTGAAGCTTTATTTTTTCCAGATTGAATTTCATACTCCCCGAAGTGGTGTCCACCTGTGTAGTATCCGCAGCGGCAAAGGCATCCACAATGTAATCAAAATTGAATTTTCCCAATGTATCACGGGTTACGGTAGCTTTTAGGCCTTCCCAATCTATGTAATTGATGTTAATTTCATTTCCCCGAATCAACGGCAATAAAGCAACAAAAGCTTCCAATCGCTTCGAATAGACTAAGGTATCCCCTTTTTGATCTTCAATGTAAATTCCTTCTGCTGATAAATTTCCGGAGAAAGTGAGGTAAAGTTTATCAATAGCTACTTCTGTGCCTATTTTATTGGAGAGATAATCTACGGCCTTGCCAACAATAATATTCTGCCCCCATGGACTACGAATGAGTAAAACCAAAATAACAAACAATAACAATAAACTGGCAAGAATTTTAAGTAAAATCCTTACAAATCTAGACTTTATGAAGTATTGTTTTTTTGGCATACATTATCTTCTCTTTTTCAAGAGTTAATAACAAATATACGTGCTTGAGAGAACTTTCTTATACAATTTCGGGAAATATCTTGTCTGTAATGAGAATTTAAAAAATTTAAAATGAAGCTGATTTTTGTATTTACTTTTTTTGTTAATTAGCGCCGTCCAAGTAAGTTGATAAACACTTCATAAAAAAGCTTTTACAAAGTGATTTGTGCAATCTTTATTAGACGTAAAAACTTAAGAATGGCAAAAGAATTCATTAGCTTCCAAATGAAAAACAACCAAAATTTTGGTTGTTTCAATTCCTTTTAATTTTTTTTAAAATCCAACATGTTCTTACCTATAAATCAACTAATACTTTATGAAAAGAATAGTTTTCGGCCTGCTACTATTTAGCGTGCTTTCAATTGCCCAGGAAAATACCACCATAAAACCAAACGAGAAATTGGTGTATACCGCTTCGTATAATATGAGCGGACTTCTAACCAATATTGCACAGGTTACTATGGAAACTTCCGAAGTAAAAACTTCCAAATCTACCCTTCTTAATTTACGCTGTAAAGCCGTTACCTTTAGTAAATGGGATTCGTATTTTAGAATACGTGATGTTTACGAATCATATGTGAACCCAAAAAACTTAAAACCGTTGCTTTATAAAAGGGATATTGACGAAGGCGGCTACAAAAAACAAATTAAATACACTTTTAGTTACTCCAAAGGAACTGTAAAAAGTGTTTTGAATAAAAAGAAAATTAAAGACCAAACCCGCACGATTTCCATTGGTGCGAATACGAGTGATATTGTTTCCACAATTTATCAATTGAGAAATTTAAATTTTGAAAACATGAAAGCTGGAGAATCAAAGAACGTCACCATCTTATTTGATAACAAAGAGTACCCCGTTAAGGTTAAATATATGACAAAGGAAACTGTGGATGCAGGTCCTTTGGGCAAAAAAAGCTGTTACAAATTATCCATTTCGGCCAAAACCGATGCACTGCGTGGTAAAGATGAAAACCTTATCTGGTTAACTGCAGACAACAAGAAAATACCTGCGCAAATGAAATTCAATATTCCAGTAGGTACCGGACAATTAAAATTAACTTCCGCAAGCGGATTATAACCCAATCAATCATGAGAATTACATTAATTATTTTATCCATCATTACTGCCATCCTAGGCATAATTTTTACCGTTTTACCATTAGGCACAATTGCACTCTTACCTATTGGTCTAACTCTAATTTTTGTTTTAATTTTAAAGTTTAAATTCGCGAAAGGTCAAAATCCAATCGTATCAAATATCCTTTTAGGAATTGCTGTTGTTTGTTTGATTGCCGTTGTTGCAAAAGGTTTTTTATCTGAAGAAGAAGTTGTAGAAGATACCCAATACGAGCAGCGCCTTGAAGAATCTCAAGAAGAAGCGGTTGAAGAGTTGGAGGAAATTGAATCGGAGCTGGAGGGACTAGAAGAAGATATTGAAATTGAAGAAGAATTAGACAGTATTAATTAAAGCTCCTAAAAGTTTAAATTAAAAAGTCTGGCATCCTAATCGCTTTTGGATGCCAGACTTTTTTTATTTCATCTTTACAATTATAAAATCCGACCGTCGGTTAATGTCGTGCTCCTCTTCTGTACATTCAACACCGTTGGAACAATGGTTTAATAATCGCGATTCGCCATATCCTATTGCACTTTCTATACGTTGGGCTTCAACTCCTTGGGAAACAATATAATCTCTTGTGGATTTAGCTCGTCTGTCCGATAACTTTTCATTGTAAACATCATTTCCACGGGAGTCGGTATGGGATTCAATTTTTATCACCATTTTCGGGTATTGCTTCATTAAATAAACAGCCTTATCCAATTCATTGGAGGCTTGCAAAGTGATATCCGACTTGTCAAAATCAAAATAAATAGGATCCAGTTTTATTTTTAATTGCCCGCCATCGTTTACAATCAAATGATGGTCTATTTCCAACGGAACTTCATTTACAAATCCTGGTTCGGCATTGGTAGCAAAGGTTTTTTCAGTAGAATCAAAACTTTCTTTGGATGCCATCACTATGTAAGAATGTTCACAATTTAAAGGAATATCAAAATGATAAACTCCCTCTGCGTTGCTCATTGTACTGTCAATTACGCTTCCAGCGTCCATTAATTTTATAGAAACATTCGGTTCCGGCTGATTATTATCAACATTGGTAACCACTCCTTGGACCGTTTGATTACATACCACTTCCATTCGCTGAAAGGAATAAATATCGTCGTCTCCAGCTCCTCCAGGTCTGTTGGATGACACATATCCCTGGCGGGTAATCTCATTAACAGAATACGCAAAGTCGTCCATGCTGCTATTCAAAGGTCTACCTAAATTTTGAGGCTTAGAATATTCACCATCTTCCCAAAAAGCTTCGAAAACATCCAAACCGCCATAACCTAAATGTCCGTCGGTAGAAAAATAGATTTTGTCTTTACTAACAAAAGGAAACATTTCCCTTCCACTCGTATTTATATTTTTACCCAAATTTTGAGGAGTAGAGAATTCACCATTGGCAAGTACATCCACGACGTAAATATCCGAACCGCCAATAGTTCCAGGCATATCAGAAGTAAAATAAAGCTTTTTCCCATCCGGACTTAAACAGGGGTGCCCTACCGAATATTCATCGCTGTTAAAAGGTAGTTCGATGATATTCTCCCATCTATTGGTTCCTGACAGTGTAGCCCGATAAATTTTTAAATTATTAGCGCCGTCTTGAGCTCTTTTCAATCCGTCGTGTAAATAATTATTCCGAGTAAAATAGACAGTGTCTAGACCCCTTGTAAACGCCACACTCGCTTCGTGGTATTTGCTATTGAGGTGTTTTGAAAAAGACGTTACGTTCCGCAAATCGTTCCCTCCGACAACTGTATCAGCAAGAAATAAATTTAAAAAAGGCTGGTCGTTCCAATGATATTTTCTCGTAGTGACAATGCTTGAGTCCCTTGCAGAGGCAAAAACCACTTTATTTCCATAACGCACCGCTCCAAAGTCGGAAAACTGGGTATTGATGGATAACGGAGTAACATAAAATTGGGGTTGCATATTTTTCAAGGCGTCAATTAGCTTGTCGTTATCCTTTAACTGATCGACGTTGAAACCGGAATCTTTCAATTTTTCAGTATAAATTTTCATAATTCCTTTTGCAAGGACATAATCTTCATTGGCCTCAAGAGTTTGGATATAACGAAAAGCATATTCCGAAGAAAGTTCATTTTCATATTTTGAAAAAAGTTCTCCGTACCAATGAGCTGCCTTTTCCATATCGGAATTAAAATAATAGGCATCTCCCAGCTTCATTAAAGTTTCCTTGGAAGTATCGCCATTTTTAACTGCATTTTCATACTGTGCGGCTGCCTTTTTGTACCAAAACCGATTGAAGTTTTTATCGGACGCTCTATCTTTTGTTTGCGCATTCACCAAAACGCTTGCACATAAAAATATAATTAACCCTATGTTTTTATAATACTTCATATTTAAAAGAATCTTGGTGATTTTAATTTCTCCTTGTTCGATTTAAATTCGAACCGCACATAAATTTCATGCGTACCGGAACTATAATTTCTCAAATTCGTGGTTGTTGCATCATAAGCATATCCCAAACCAATTCCATCGGTAATTTGCAAACCTATCAAACCGCTAAATGAGTCACCCCAACGATAGGCTGCTCCCAATGTGAAACGGTCGTAGAACATAAAGTTTGCCGATAAATCGGTGATAACAGGCGCGGCTGGCACATATTTTACAATAAAGGCTGGTTTAAATTTCACATTGTAACTCAAGTCAAAAACCTTACCCCCAATAAAATAGAAATGAACCCGCTCTACGCCAATTTCTTCTTCCACATCGTCGTAGTGATCTTCAGCAAAAAAGTTTGGTACCGATACTCCCAAATATCCCTTGCTGTTATGATAATAAACTCCCGCACCAATTGTTGGATAGAATTTATTGATATCCCCTTGGAAAGCAACGTCAGGATCTTTAAAAATTCCTTTGCTAAAATCGGCATCGAAAAAACGCCCCCCCGCTTTTAGTCCAAAAGACAGCAATTCATCTTTTCCGTCTAGACGAACGGTGTAAGAAAAATTTCCATCCAAATAGGTTTCATTGGTAGGCCCTAAGGCATCGTGCACTACATTAAGTCCGAGTCCGACATTTTTACCAACAGGCGTATCTATTCCCAAGGTTTGGGTTTCTGGAGCACCGTCTAAACCTACCCATTGCGTTCGGTAGAGCCCTACAATAGACATATGTCCCCGCGACCCCGTATACCCAGGATTAATACTCATTGTATTATACATATACTGCGTATATTGTGGATATTGCTGCGCATACAAAAACGTACTTCCCAACAAAGCCACCACAAATACTATATATTTACAATTTACTTTCATTCCAATTCTATTTATATCTTTTGCCTTCGGAAGGCTATTTATTTTATAATATACAACCATCCAGAAGTTGGCTCTGAACCATCCCCAAGGTCTAAAATGTAATAATACGTTCCTACCGGCAATACCTTATCGGTGGCTTTGCCATCTGTAGTACCATCCCAATCATTATTATATCTGTTTTCGGCGTGCACCAAACTTCCCCAACGGT
Source organism: Galbibacter mesophilus (assembly GCF_023721415.1). GTDB lineage: Bacteria > Bacteroidota > Bacteroidia > Flavobacteriales > Flavobacteriaceae > Galbibacter > Galbibacter mesophilus. The sequence continues at coordinate 1,038,074 of NZ_JAMQVC010000002.1, forward strand.
TGTAAACTTCCAATCGGTTATTAGGATATTGAGAAATACAATCAATAGTAAAGAAGTCGTTCACCCCATCTCTGTTTGGCGAAAACTCATTGTAAATCGTTAAACAATTAGGTGTCACCGAAGCTTCCGCTCTATCGTTATCTGGATTGGTATCTATTTGATCTAAAAATGCCAAGGTCACTACGTTCACATAATCGTTTACATCTACTACTTCAGCAGTAATCGTTAACGTTTCCGAAGAATTTCCTACAAATGTTGGAATACTCCAAACACCAACACTTTCATCATAATTTCCTGTGGATGTTGCCGCGCTTACAAATTCGTAACCACTCGGAAGAATCTCTTCAATACCCACATTGGTGGCATCTGCGACGCCAAGATTGGAAGCAGTGATGGTAAAGACTACGTTTCTACCAATGGTTGGACTAGTATTATCTACTGTTTTTTCCAAACCAATATCCAATACGACCCTTGGTAATATCTGTGCTTGATCTTGATCATCTTCGTTCGGATTTCCATTGCCAGGTGTAGAATCCACATCGGTTTCATTGGCAGCTGAAACTTCAGCAATGTTTACATAACTTCCGGACGGATTTACTGTTGCCGTAATTTCAAGTGTTTTCGATTCGTTATCGCCAAGTTCTCCGACGTCCCATATTCCCGTAGCGGCGTCGTACAGTCCGAATACATTATCTGAAACATAGGTGTAACCCGCTGGGAGCATATCCATCACTTGAACACCAGTTGCCGTACTCGGACCAGCATTACTTATAACAATAGTAAAAACGACCTCATCACCCGTGTCTGGACGAAGGAGATTAACTGTTTTAGTCAATGATAGATCAATTAAGGAAGCCGGTGTTACCGCAACTTCCGCATAATCGTCTTCTGTTGTAACTCCGTTTCCAGGTGTAGAATCGGGATCATTATTGTTAGCCACTGTAATTTCCGTAGTATTCAAATACTCATTTGCTGTTCCAGTAGCCGCATTTACACGGGCAACAATGGTAATACTTTGTGTACTGCCTGGTAGCATTGGGGCGCTTAAATCCCAAACTCCAGTGGAGGCATTATAAACACCATCTGTGGGGACTGCTCCAACAAAAGTAAAGCCAGAGGGCAGATATTCGGTAACCTCCATTCCCGTGGCAATACCCGGACCATCGTTGTTAATTGTAATTATAAATTGTACGTTTTCTCCCGTGTTTGGGGTAGGATTGTTTACCGTTTTAGTCAGTGATAAATCTGCAGCACTTGATGGCATTATGGTAATCGTTGATTGATCATCTTCTCCTGCTACGCCGTTTCCGGGAGTAGAGTCTGGATCCTCATTATCAGAAGCAATTAATTCTGCTGTGTTTACATAATTTCCAATAGCCCTAACGGTTGCAGTTATTGTTAAGGTAGCCGTAGCACCATTTGCTAAATCGCCAAGATCCCAAGTGCCTACATTTTCATCGTACGTTCCAGTTGATGCAACTGCCTCTACAAAATTGAGTCCGCTTGGCAAAATATCTCTCACTGCCAATCCTGTAGCGTCACTTACATTTGTTCCTCCATTGGAATTATTTAAAACTGAAATGGTATACGTAATTTCATCTCCTATTCCCGGCGTTTCGTTATCGACAACTTTTTCAACTTCAATATCCACTGGACGCTTCGGAAGAATGGCAATTCTATCATAATCATCCTCATTTACGTTTCCATTGTTCGGTGTAGAATTTATATCTTCTTGATCGGCCGCAGTAACTTCAGCAATATTCAAATACGTTCCAGCGTCGTTAACAGTTGCATTTATTTGTAAGAATATCGTTTCATCAACCCCAATTGTTGGAGCATTCCAAACCCCTGTAGCATCATTGTAAGCAATAGGTGCTGAAGAGGAAACAAAAGTGTATCCGCTTGGTAACAAATCGGTTACTTCTACTCCTGTGGCCTCACTCGGACCATCATTGGTGAGTGAAAGCGTAAAAGAAATCGTTTCTCCAATCTCCGGTTGAAGCTTGCTCACTACTTTATCTAACGAAAGATCGATAATAGCGTTTGGTATGATTTCAGCATCGTCTTGATTATTACTTAAATCAGGATCTGTTTGGTCTGCAGCTGTTATTTCAGCAACATTTAGGTAATTTCCTGTAGCATTTACACGTGCTACAATGGTTCCATTTACAGTTTCCCCAACGGTGATAGGTTGATTTAATAACCATATTCCAGTAGTTTCATCATAAATTCCTGTTCCGGTAGCTCCTACAAAGGTGTACCCGTCCGGTAATAAATCGGTCACCTCAACGCCTGTAGCGATGGCCGGGCCATTGTTGGTAACGTTGATAGAGAAATTAACCACGCTTCCTACTTCCGGTGTACCATTGTTAACCGATTTTTCGATTTGTAGATCCGCAGGAAAGATTGGCGTAAGGTTAATCGAACTATAATCATCTTCTGATGGGTCGTTGTTTGCTGGTACGGACTCTCCTATTTGGTCCTGATCAGTTACTTGCGCAGTGTTCACATACGAACCTACTTGCTGAACGGTAGCCGTGATAGTTAAAGTTTCCGTTACTCCTACAGGAACATCGCCTACATTCCAAGCTCCAGAGGCTGGCTCATAATCACCTACGGAAGTAGTATGGGTAACATACCCAAAACCAGGCTCGTTCAATTTATCCGTTACTATAACACCCGAAGCATCTTGCGGACCATCATTCGTAACAGTAACAGAAAACACAACCTCATCTCCAACAGTTGGGCTAAAATTATCAGGAGTTTTCACTACCACTAAATCTATTCTGGTTGGATTAGGTGTTATTTGCTCCTGGTCATAGTCATTTTCAGTGTTTGGTCCATTATTTGGTGTGGAATTTATATCTTCTTCATTTGCTGAAAAAACTTCAGCTACGTTAAGATAATCATCCAACGGGATAGGCTGTGAATCGTCATACAACAGAACTTTCGCTGAAATAGTTAACGTTTCTGAAGCTGAAACTGCCAAATCGCCAATATCCCAGATACCAGTTGCAGTATCGTAGCTTCCTCCAGCGTCATCACTTACATATTCAAGCTTCGCAGGAAGTAAATCTTTTACAGTAACTCCCGTAGCATCACTCGGACCATTATTAATAACTTGCACGGTAAATACTATTTCGTCCCCAATATCTGTATTATTGATATCTACATCCTTAATTAGTTCCAAATCAATCAATGGAATAGGCGTTACTTCTACTTCAGCAAAATCGTCTTCTGAATTTGGCCCGTTGTTTGGGGTAGAATCAGGATCTGGATTATCTGAAGCTGTAACCTCCGCTTGGTTTACATAATCCCCAGTTGGATTTACGGTTGCTATAATTTGAAGATTTTCAGATTCTCCAACACCTAAATTAGTATCAAGTGTCCAAACTCCCGTTGCGGAGACATAGCTCCCATCGGTTACTGTAAAACTTGAGAACGTATAACCGTTCGGTAGAATATCCGTGATTTCAACACCGGTTGCTGTGGAAGGTCCGTCATTTAAAACCGTAATTGAGAAAGTTACTTCACTACCAACAGTTTGTTCAGTTAAATCTACAGTTTTGGTTAAACTTAAATCTGAAGATAAAACAGCGCTTAAATCAACTTCATCTTGGTCATCCTCCGTGAGTAGGTTATTTCCGGGGGTAGAATCGGAATCGGTTTGTGTTAATCCGGTTAATTCTGCGACGTTTAAATATTCGTCGGGTACAGCATTACCATTGATTTGGGCAGTTATCGTGATTGAAATATCATCCCCTGCAGCAAGATTTCCAATATTCCATAACCCTTCATTTGTTCCCGTGTTAAATGTAAAACTGGTCCCAGTTGGAGCTGTATTAGATTGGTAATCTAAATTATCTCCCATTCTATCTTGTACTAATACCCCCGTAGCATCACTCGGACCATTATTGGAAACTTGAACCGTGAATGTTACAACATCGCCAGTAGTTACTGTTTGGATATCTGAAACTTTTGTTACCCCAATGTCTACTAAGTTTTGAGGAACTACATTAGCCACCGCTTGATCATCTTCGGTGGGTCTGTTATTGTTTGGAGTTGAATTAGGATCAAATTGATCGCTAGCGGTAACTTGCGCAGTATTGGTGTGAGACAATAAAGTACCATTTCCTTGTATCACTGTAGCCTCATACGTTAAAACTACGTTCGCTCCGTTAGCAATGGAAAGGTTATTCCAAGTCGCTGTGTTTCCGCTTGCGAATCCACCATTATTAACTGTTTGAAGTGTATATCCCGAAGGAAGAACATCTACAATACTTACTCCTGTAGCATTATTTGGGCCATCATTGGTTACTGTAACGGTAAAAGTTACATTGTCTCCCAATATAGGATTGAGTATACTTACCGTTTTGGTAAGGCTTAAATCTGCCACTTGAGGAGTAACCGAAATACTGGTTTCATCATCTTCACTTTGGTCACCGTCATCATTATCTGGCGAACTGTCGCTATCCAACTGATCCATTTCAGTAACTTGGGCCACGTTTAAGTATTCGTCTATAGTTCCCTTTGGCGCCAACACCTCCATAGTAACGACTGCCGTAAGGGAAGTTTGTGCAGGAATGTTAAATCCAGTCCATCGAATTGTATTTCCAGAACGTATTCCGTTGTTATTAATCGTAAGAATTCTGTAACCTGCAGGAACATAATCTTCTACGGTTACATTTGTAGCATCTACATTACTTTCATTTGTTAACGTAAGTGTGAAAGTTACCGTTTCGCCTACATTTGGATTGGCGTTGTCTACAACCTTTTCCAAAGAAAGGTCTGTTTGTGCCACGGGAACTGTTAATTCAGTTTCATCATTATCTGGAATTCCATCATTTAAATCATCTTCATCGGTGCTCACATTTGGATCACTATTCGGGTCTAAATTATTAGAGGATGTAATTTCAGCCACATTGGTATAATCCGTCCCTGTTGCATTGGGGAATGCTCGATAGGTCAATGTGCGGGTAAATCCACCGTTAAGCACTATCCCGCTCCACGTAATACTTTTATCACCTGGGTTATAAACGCCATTATTGTTTGCGGATCCATTTACAAAAGTGTATCCACTTGGAATGGTATCTTTTACTGAAATATCCGCCGCTCCTCCCGGACCATTATTTACCAAGTCTAAACGGAATATCACCTCTTCATTAATATTTGCTGAAGAAGCATTGGCAGATTTTGTAAGTTCTAAATCAGCTGGCTCCACAAGAACTACAGCTGAATCTTCATCGTCATCGGCAATGCCATCGTTCAAATCGTCATCATTGAAACCTGAATTTGGATCACTATCAGGATCCCTTTGGTCCGAAGCAATGATTAACGCCCTATTTTCAAAATTCCCTTCTTTTTTTACGGTTGCTTCAAATGAAAGGCTTTTTGTTTCTCCCAATGCTATCGATAAATCTTCCCAAACAATAGCTGAATTTCCAGAGTAATAAATTCCATTATCGGAAATGGTATTGTTGATAATCGTATATCCGTTAGGTAAAAGATCGGCAACAGTAACTCCAGTAGCATCTGAAGTTCCAGTAATATTGTTATTGAAAACTTCGATTGTAAAAGTAACTATATCCCCAGGAGATACCACGTTTGGTGTAAAGCGTTGTACACTAGCCGTTTTAGTAAGTTCTAAATCGGCACTTCCTATTACCTCAATTTTTACCACGTCGGATGAAACATCACAAACTCCATTTTCTATGGTCCAAGCAAAATAATAAGTACCCTTGATTATATCATTCACCGAAGTTTGTGGATTATTCGGGTTTGTAAATCTAGCAGGAGTTGGGCCATCCAACTGAGACCATGTTCCTGTACCCGTTGTAGGTGTATTTCCAGCCAAAATTAACGGCGTAAATTCTGCAATGGTTTGATTAGGTCCGGCATCTGCAGTAGTTGGTGATGCAAAAACTGTAACTTTCATTGAATCTTCATCAGTACAGCCTCCTTTTTCAGTGGTCCATAAAAACTCGTATTCCCCAGCTACTAAATTTAGAACAGCCGTATTTGGATTATTTGCATTGGCAAAATTAGGCGTATTTGGGCCACTTACCACCGTCCAAGTACCAATAGTTGGGTCTCCGCTAGGAAAATCCTCAGCATCTAAGGTAGTCGTTAAATTGGGAGCTGGCGCTATTAAACAAAGCTCTTGATCAGGGCCGGCATTCGCCTCAAATGGAGGCTCATCCGTAAAGGTAATATTCACGGTGTCTTCTTTGGGCGTACAAGCAGAAGGCGCCGGAAAAGGGCCTGTTGAAACCGTCCAAGTGAGCGTATAGGTTCCCAAAGCTGTTATATTTGAAATAGTAGTTGTAGGTGAATTTGGACTATCGATAATGGCATCTCCGTTGGAAGGATCCGTGGCAAATGTCCAGGTTCCCACTCCAGCCGTTGGTACAACGGCATTCATTTGTGCAGAAAGAACACAAGCATTATCCTGATCAGGCCCCGCATCGGGATCTGAAGGTTCTTGGAATACTGTGAGTCTAAACACATCTGATTCCGTAGTACAATTTCCAACGCTAAAATTCCATTCTAAAATATAAAATCCGGGTACTGTTAAATTTGTTACAGTCGTGGTTGGATTTGAAGGATCGGTGATAGCAGCAGCAGCACCGTTTGGTTGATCTGCAATTCTCCATTCGGCAGTTGCACCAGTCGGAGGAGCATTTCCATTTAAAGTATATGTATTGGTTGGATTTAAATCTGCTTGGCAAACCTGATCATCACTTCCCGCATTTGGAGGAAACTCTGGCAAACCACTATTGTTAATTGCTACGTCATCAGAAGTAATACAACCCGGCGTATCCGTCGTAAATCGAAATACGTAATCGGTTCCTGGTTCAATCTGTGCATTCGCTAGGTTTGAATTCCCACTTTGACTAATTACCGCATTGTTTCCAGTGGTAGATACTTGAGACCAAGTTCCTGTTGATCCTTCTTCTGCTTGAAGCGAAACATTAGTGGCATTACATAAATTTTTATCATTCCCTGCATTAGCGGGAGTAGAAATGGTAACAAGGGTTTCATCTGAACTGGCCGGGCAATTGGGATCTCCCTTAATAGACCAGATAAAAGTGTATTCTCCCGTTAGCAAACCCGTAACCGTAGTATTTGGATCATTAGGATCTGTAATTGTTGGTGTACTTCTTGCTCCTTCCGCCACACTCCAAGTTCCCGTTTCGGTATTTGGATCAAAATCGTTTGCTGAAAGTGTAACTGTGTTTCCGCCGTTACAAACTGTTTGGTCGGGTCCCGCAACGGCTTGTGTTGGAGGCAAACCAACGTTAATGGTAACTTGATCTGAATCAGTGGAACATTCCCCAGCGGAAACAGTCCATTCAAAAACATAAGAACCTGAAAAAGTAAATGTAATTTCGGTGTTAGGACTATTAGGATCTACGATGGTAAATCCTCCCGGTCCTAAAACTTGTGTCCACTCACCTCTCCCATTAGAGGAGTTCGCGGCCATGATAAATGAATTGGAGCAATCTGTTTGGTCCGGTCCGGCATCTGCCTCTGCCTCATCTTCAATCACAATCAAAACATCGTCTGAAGTATCTTCACAACCATTAGGGGAAGAAATGGTCCAGGTAAAAGTATATTCCCCGTCCCCTGGAATAGTTACCGATGTACTGGGATCATTAATGTCTGCAATCACTGGTCCGGAAGGGACTACCGTCCACGTTCCTCTCTCAATTAGTCTTGGTTCATTTCCTTGAAGGGAAATATCAATTGTTCCAGAAGGATAACATCTATCATCGCCAGCTTGGGCAGGTGTAGGTCCTTCGGTATCAGAAGTTGTAATTACCACTTGATCTACACTTGAGGTAATACAACTAGCGCTTTCACTGGTGATTAACCACTCGAGCGTATAACTTTGGTTTTCAACATCAAATCCGGTTGCTGTTGTATTGGGATCGTTTGCATCTGCAAAAACGACAGTTTGTGGCGTTCCATCGGGAACTTGTTGCCACGTCCCAACTTGACCAGGCTTTAAGTTATTTCCGGCCAATTGCACCTCGATGCCTCTACATATACCATTTTGGTCTGGTCCGGCATCCGATTCATCAGTTCTAATATTTTCTGAAACCACTACCAACACATCAGATTGTGTTGTTTCTGACGATACACAAGCACCTCCAGCGGCAGTTACCAAATAGCGAAAAACGTAATTACCAGGAACTAATCCTGAAACCTCTGTAACCCTAGCATACGGATCAATAAAAGTAGCATTGCTCGGCCCTGAAATTTGCGCCCATAGAGAAGTTCCTGATTCCACTTCGTTTCCTGTAAGCTCAGTAGTCGTTACACCACATTCCAATACTTGATTGGTTCCTCCGTTGGCTGGTGTCGGCGCTACAGCAACGGTTACGTTTATAGATGAAGTAGCCACATCACATTCCGAGAGAATATCTCCTGTTACCCTCCTTCTCAATGCAACATTATATGTTCCAGATTTCTCAAACATTAACAATAATGGTGATGTGTTTTCAAATGATTGGTATGGCGTAGGATAGGTAAATGCACCTGCAGGTCCACTAACTATACTGTATTCATTGACACCATTACCAGTGGTAGTAAACGGAATTTCTATATTTAATTCTCCACATTCCGCAATAATATCCATTCCATTATTAGCTTCAATTGATAAATTATTATCACTGTAGCTTACCGTAACATTCGTTCTAGTGGAACATCCCGTGTTTTGATTGGTTATTGTATAATCGAATTTGTAAGTATTGTTGTAGGATAAACCAGTCACTTCCGTAGTAGAACTATTTGGATTGGTAATATTGGCAGGAGGGCCACTTGTTTGTCTCCATAATACAGTTTCCCCAGCAAATTCTGGTTCATTTCCAACTAAGGTTGTTTGTGTAACGGATGGATTACAAAAAACTTGGTTATTATCAGCAACAGATGCTTTAGTCACATCTTGTGTGGCCTCATCAACTGTAATTGTTACCGTGTCGGAACCCGTAACGCAAGGACCCGAAACGTTCCATCGAAATACATAAACCCCTTCATAAAGCCCGTTAACTTGGGTGGTATTGTTATTTGGATCTACAATATTAGGTTGCCTCGGACCACTTACAAATTCCCACGTTCCTTGCTGACCTCCAGTACCATTTCCAGCGAAACTACCATCTAATTGAGTAGATTGAGAAACTGTGTAGCAACTGTTTAACGTTTTGTCGGGACCCGCATCCACGGGCTCTTCTCCCCCGTAATTTGTAATGGTTATTTCATCAAAGGTTTGGCAACGTTCGCCAGGAGCATATTCTGGACCGGTAATCGTCCATCGTAGGGTTGTTGTTCCTGCAGAAGTTTCAGAAAGATCTATGGTGGTGCTGTTCGAACTTGGATTATTTATGGTAACCCCTGCTCCATTTCCTCCCACTATGCTCCATTCCCCAACTTCTCCAGGGAAACTTGGAGGGTTTCCTGTTATTAAAGTTCCACCAGAGCTATCGGGGCAAGTTTCTATATCACTTCCCGCGTTCGCAACGGTAATATTTTGAACTGTTATTTCTACATCTTGGAATACGGCTACACCATCTTCGCAACCAGCTGTAAGTCTAAAACCATATGTGTTTCCACCAACAATTCCAGTAATTTCTGTATTTAAATTAGACGGATCGGCAATGGTAACTGATGGCCCTGAAATTTGACTCCAACTAGGTGCTGTGGTAATGTTTCCTGCGGAAGAACCAGAAAGATTAAATGTGGTTACATCTCCGCAAATAGTTTCATCTATACCCGCATTAACACTACAGTTTTGGGCTTGTAATTGGTAAATCCCGATACAAAAGAAAATAACTAAAAAAAAAGAGGATCTATAAAGAGGTGAACCAAAAAAGGGCTTTCTTGTTTTGAATAAAAAAAACAAAGAATAGTAAAATTTAGCCATGTAAAGTCGATTGATTTGTTAGTTAGATTTTAAATCAATGGCTGGGGGAAGTGTTAAGTAAATTTAAAAAAAATATTTTATAATCCGGTTTTAATAATAAACTCTTTTTGAATCGCTTTTAAAGTAAGGTCTTACCAGATTTAACAAGTTATTAAGCTTTGCGAACCAAAAGTATTACACATCCTTAGTATATTTGAAAATTCTATAACGCTAATTTTAACTCTACAAATGAAAAAAATTCTATACGCAGGACTTGTTTTTGCCGTAGCTTGCAATAGCGCTCAACAAAATAACAGTACGACTGTTACTAACAATTCATCTGATGATACTAATCGAATCGATTATGCGAAAACTATCACCGAAGAAGAATTAAAAGAGCATTTGTATACGTATGCATCCGACGAGTTTGAAGGTAGAAATACCGGTGAACCTGGTCAGAAAAAAGCTGTTGAATATTTAAAAGCTGAATATGAAGCGCTGGGAATCCCCGCAGCAAAAGGAGGTAACGATTATTTCCAAAAAGTTCCTTTGGAAATCAGCGGTGTTCCAACTGGGCAAATAAAAATTAATGGTCAGGAGTTTTCAATGGGTGAAGGTGTAATAAGCTTTTCTTCCGTAGCCAATAAAACTTTTGATATTGTTTACGCAGGTTATGGTATTGATACCGAGAAATATTCCGATTACAACAACATTGATGTGAAAGGAAAATACGTGCTTGTTAAAATTGGAGAGCCAAAAACAGACTATGGCAGCTACATACTTACGGGGACTAAAACTCCTTCCGTTTGGTCTAACTGGCGTGAAACACTTACAAAAAGAGTAGAAATTGCTCAAGAAAAAGGGGCGGAAGGTTTTATTTATTACGATGAAGATTTCTACAATCGTGCAAAAAGAAGATACGACCATTATGCTGAAAGAAAAGATGACGGACAAATATCTTTGAAAACGGATGAAAAGAAAATAGCAAACTTAATGGTAAACCAAAAAGTTGCCGAAGCATTGTTCAATGATATTGACACTGATAATAAGGCGAAGGAATTAGATGCTACCATTAGCTTAAACTTGCAAAACACAAACAGAGAGGTAGATTCCGAAAATGTAGTAGCCATTATCGAAGGGAAAAGCAAACCTGAAGAATATGTAGTTATTTCTGCGCATTTAGACCATGTTGGCGTAGATCCTAGTGGAGATGTTTACAATGGTGCTGATGACGACGGAAGTGGTACTGTTGCTATTTTAGAAATTGCTGAGGCTTTTAAAAAAGCTGCTGAAGATGGTAACGGCCCTGAACGCTCCATTGTGTTTCTACACGTTACGGGAGAAGAAAAAGGATTGTTAGGATCTGAATATTACTCGGAAAACCCTATTTTTCCCATGGAACAAACCGTGGCAGATTTAAATATCGATATGATTGGTAGAATCGACCCAAAAAGAGATGGTAATCGTAATTATATCTATTTAATCGGTTCTGATAAATTGAGTACAGACCTTCACGAACTTTCAGAAAAAGTAAATGAAAAATATACGCAAATTGAATTGGATTACACTTACAATGATGAAAACGACCCAAACCGTTTTTATTACCGAAGTGACCATTACAACTTTGCAAAGCACAATGTGCCGATTATCTTTTATTTTAACGGGACACACGACGACTACCACAAGGTAACCGACACTCCGGATAAAATTAATTACGACTTGCTAAAAAACCGAACCGATTTGGTATTCCACACCGCTTGGGAAATAGCCAACAGGCCGGAACGTTTGGTAGTAGATAAAGCTGTGAGTGAAAACTAGTACAAATATTCTTAACATAAAAGCCGAGTCCTTCGTTAATGAGTCGGCTTTTTTTTGTTTTGTAGCGATATTATAATGAATGATTTGACTTTATAAAATCAATTGAAAAAGATATAAAAAAAGCTGTCCCAAATAATGAGACAGCTTCTTTCATAGATCAATTGGTTAGTTGAGTTCTTTTATTTCAATTCAAACTCTGTTGATCCTAATTCTTTTAAATTTTGATCGTAAACTACAACACTGTATTTTCCTTCAGCAAAATCTTCCCCTTCTTTGTTTATAAAGTCACAAACGTCCAATACTGTATTTTCGTAGTAAAAACTGGAAGCTTTACTGTACGTTATGCTAATAGATTCGGAACTACCGTCTCCTTCTTTAGCAGCAACAGCACGTTCTCCAAGAATCACTCCTGCAGGATTTGTTACTTGAATATAGAACTGCTTCGCTCCAGGCTTTGTAATTTTATTTGCACCAACTGTATAACAAATCTTCAATTTATCTGCTCTTCGGTTATTATTAACAGAAACTATTTTTCCACTGTTACGCTCTTTTACCGCTTCAGCAGAAAACTTAGATAAACCTAAAGCTGCACCAGTTTCTACTACTTTAGAAAGCTGCGTGTTTTGCATAATCAAAGAATCGGTAAACATAGATTGCTCTTGTAAAGCAGTTTGCGTACTGTCTCTTTGCATAGCCAATAAAGTATTGGAAGCACGTAAAGAGTCATTTTGAGCTAACAAAAACTCGCGCTCTTTGGTAAGTTGTTGTACTTGTCTTCTGTACCGGGAAAGCGAACTAATATCTGCTTTCATAGTTTGTACAGAATCTATATAAGTGGCAATTTTATTTCTAGCTTCAACCAATTCTGCATTGGCAGATTCACTTTCAGAAATTGCTCTGTCGTAATCAGACTTTAAGTTATTTAAGTCTTCAATTACTAGGTTTTTCTCTTTGTTTAACTTCTCTGTCGTTTCTTTTTTACTACTGTAAAGGCTTGCAGTGTAAATAAGCGTACCTATTAAGGCGGCAGCCAATAAACCGGCAATCACCTTTAATCCATTATTAGATTTTGTTTCTGTCATAAGTTTGTTTTTTTTAAAATTTGGTTCAGCAATTTAACCAATCTTTTTTTAAATTGCCTTACAAATCTATATACGATTGAAAAACAAATTTAGATTATTTACATTTAACAGACAGTAAACTTTATTTCAACTGTTTGTAAAATCTTACTATTTTAATTAAACAAATTTCGCTTACATGGCAACAAATTTGGTTGTTTACGACCTTAAAAAAATAACTCCCTTAATAACGCCTAGAAAAGGCGAAGAAAAACTAGGAGAACACATCCAACTCCTACAAACCGATGAGCCTTTAAAAAATCAGCTTCAAAGTTCGGATGCGAAATACGTTTTATTGGGCATTCCAGAACATATAGGTGTAATTGGTAATTTGGGGAAACCTGGAACTGCGAATGCTTGGCAAGCATCTCTTTCTTTTATTCTTAATATTCAACATAATAAATTTACCAAAGGTTCTAAAATTTTACTGCTGGGTCATCTCGATTTCAGTAAAGACTTAAAAAGAATTGAATCTCTTGAAGGGGAAGAAAAAGTGGAAGAAGCTCGTAAGACCACAGCATCAATAGACAAGGAAGTGGCAAACCTTATCTATACTATTGTTTTCAACGGTAAAAAACCGATTGTTATTGGCGGCGGTCATAATAATGCCTACGGAATGATTAAAGGAACTTCTCTGGCGGATGGAAATGCGATTAACTGTTTGAATATTGATGCGCATACGGACTTTAGAAAAAGGGAAGGACGCCATAGCGGAAATGGATTTTCTTATGCGTACCACGAAGGTTTTCTAAAGAATTATTTTGCCTTCGGAATTCATGAAAACTATACTTCTAAAAAGGTTTTCAAAAAAATGGACAAGAATCCGGATATACAATACAACACTTTTGAAGAATTGTTCGTCCGAAAGGAAAAAGGACTGGATTTTGAATTAAAAGAAGCAATAGACTTTGTAAAATCTAGCAAATTCGGACTCGAAATCGATATGGACGCCATTGAAAATATGCCGAGCAGCGCCATGACCAGTTCGGGTTTGTCTCTCAACACCGTTCGAGAATTAGTTTTTTCAGCAAAAAAATCGAAAAACATTGCCTATTTGCATGTCTGCGAAGCAGCTCCAAATATTGATAATCCCCGGGAAATAACTCAGGTTGGGAAGGCAATTGCTTATTTAGTATCAGATTTTATTCGGAAGTAAATGCACGTGGAGATTATTCCTTTTCAGTCAAAATACGCGACTATCTTTAGAGATTTAAATGTGGCTTGGCTGGAAAAATACTTTGTAGTGGAACCGCATGATAAAGAGGTATTAAGCCGTTGCGAAGAAACGATTATAAACCCTGGTGGATATATTTATTTTGCTAAAGTTGATAATACCATTGTCGGGTGTTTTGCTTTAATGAAAATGTCCGATGGCGTTTTTGAACTTACCAAAATGGCGGTTTCCCCGGCATATCAGGGCAAAAAAATCGGTCAGGAATTATTAAAGTTCACTATTGAAACCGCTAAAAAAGAAAAGTTTAAACAACTTCTACTCTACTCCAACCGAAAATTGGAAAATGCTATTTACCTCTACAGAAAATATGGTTTTGAAGAAGTGACCTTAGAAAAGAACAATCCATACCAAAGGGCCGATATTAAAATGGTTTACAAAGGTATTTAGAAAAGAAAAGAGACTATCTAAAAAAGCAAATTATAATATTTTTACTGTTTTTATTCCTGAATACCTTGGACATACTGAAGCTATGTTCAGCACAGGCGCTCAGGTTGACAGCAGAGTTTTTAGCTTTATTGATAGTCTCTTTTATGAATTGAAATTGAATCTAATCCCGAATCAACTTTTTATACTTAATACGTTTTGGTGTTACATCAGCACCTAAACGTTTGCGTTTGTTCTCTTCATAATCAGAGAAGCTTCCTTCAAAGAAATATACTTCAGAGTTTCCTTCAAAAGCAAGGATGTGGGTACAGATTCTATCTAGGAACCAACGGTCGTGGGAAATAACCACCGCACAGCCAGCAAAGTTCTCCAAACCTTCCTCCAATGCACGAAGTGTGTTTACATCCAAATCGTTGGTAGGCTCATCCAACAGCAGCACGTTTCCTTCCTCTTTTAGCGTCATTGCTAAATGCAATCGGTTACGTTCCCCACCGGATAAAGCTTCTACTTTCTTATTTTGTTCGCTTCCGGCAAAGTTGAATCTGCTTAAATAAGCTCTGGAATTCACCTGTTTACCACCCATCATCACCAATTCTTGTCCGTCTGAGAAATTCTCATAAATAGACTTCGACGGGTCGATATTAGAATGCGACTGATCTACATAAGCTATTTTGGCAGTTTCACCAACTTCAAAAGAACCTTTATCGGGTTCTTGTTCGCCCATGATCATCTTAAAAATGGTGGTTTTACCCGCTCCATTCGGACCAATAATTCCAACAATACCTGCCTGAGGAAGTTTGAAATTCAAGTTTTCATACAAAAGCTTATCTCCAAAAGCTTTAGAAACCCCTTTTGCCTCAATAACGTTTGTTCCCAAACGAGGTCCGTTAGGGATATAAATCTCAAGCTTTTCATCCAACTTGTTTTGGTCTTCGTTAAGCAACTTATCGTAATTGTTCAAACGGGCTTTTTGTTTTGCCTGTCTCCCTTTTGGAGCCATACGTACCCATTCCAACTCGCGTTCCAAAGTTTTTTGACGTTTAGAAGCTTGTTTTTGCTCCTGTGCCAAACGCTTGGATTTTTGATCTAACCAAGAAGAGTAATTTCCTTTCCACGGAATCCCTTCTCCTCTATCCAATTCTAAAATCCATCCTGCAACATTATCCAAGAAATAACGGTCGTGCGTTACGGCAATTACGGTTCCGCTATACTGTTGTAAGTGTTGTTCCAACCACAATACCGATTCAGCATCCAAGTGGTTGGTAGGCTCATCTAGTAATAAAACATCGGGTTGTTGTAAAAGTAATCTACACAAAGCTACACGTCTGCGTTCCCCACCCGACAGTACGCTAATTGGCGTATCTGGTTCTGGCGTACGAAGCGCATCCATTGCTATTTCCAGCTTGGTATCGAGTTCCCAAGCATTGGTAGCATCTATTTTATCCTGAAGCTCCGCCTGTTTGTCCATAAGCTTCTGCATTTTATCTGCATCTTCATAGACTTCAGGCAAGCCGAACATATCGTTAATCTTGTTATATTCATCTAAAATAGAAACAGTTTCTGCAACCCCTTCCTTTACGATTTCAATAACTGTTTTAGATTCATCCAATTTTGGCTCCTGTGGTAAATACCCAACAGAATATCCATGCGAGAAAACGACATCCCCTTGATAATTCTTTTCTTCACCTGCAATAATGCGAAGTAAAGTGGATTTACCAGAACCATTAAGACCTAAAATACCAATTTTAGCTCCGTAGAAAAAGCTTAAGTAAATATCCTTAAGCACCTGTTTGTTAGAACTTTGATAAGTTTTGGATACCCCCGACATGGAGAATATCACTTTTTTATCGTCAGACATAAATTATGTTTTTATTTTTAATGTATTAAAATGATAACCTAAACTCTTCCTTTAAGGGCGTTAAAAACCCATGCAATCGCAAAAAATCCGACTCCTACGGCCGCAAAACCATAACCAGCAACTTCTCTGTATTTAAAGGCACCCAACGCTATTAACCCGAGTCCAACAATAATCATTATCCAAGTTGCCCAAGCCAATACTGTATTTTTGTTCATTCCCATTAGTATACTTTTTATTATTAAGGGTTCTCAATTTGCGACGGCAAATATCGCACAATTTAAGGAATTATTAGGCAATTAAATAACTCCTGATTTTGTATTTTAGCCAAAAAAGCAGGCCTTTTTAGTATATTTTTTTATTTTCAAAAGAAAGAAACGCTAATACAAAGCTTTTAATCATTTTCAAACAAGGGCATTCCATGGATATAAAATTCAATCAAAACGAAGATCATAACAGACTTTCTGTTTCGAGTTTAAAACAAAAACTGGCTAAAATTCATTTAGGTGGCGGTGAAAAACGTATTGAAAAACTTCACAGTCAAGGAAAAATGACCGCTAGGGAACGTATTGATTATTTATTGGATAAAAACACCAAAAGTATTGAAATTGGAGCCTTTGCGGGAGATGGTATGTACGAAGAACACGGTGGTTGTCCTTCTGGAGGAGTTGTTGTTAAGATTGGTTATGTAAATGGAAAACAATGTATTGTGGTTGCCAACGATGCTACAGTTAAAGCAGGCGCTTGGTTCCCGATTACCGGAAAGAAAAACCTTCGGGCTCAGGAAATCGCTATGGAAAACCGCTTGCCCATTATTTATTTAGTGGATAGCGCTGGGGTATACTTGCCCATGCAAGATGAAATTTTCCCTGATAAAGAACACTTCGGACGTATTTTTAGAAACAACGCCATGATGAGCAGCATGGGCATAACCCAAATTGCGGCGGTAATGGGCAGTTGTGTAGCCGGCGGGGCTTATTTACCCATTATGAGCGACGAAGCGCTAATTGTAGACAAAACAGGAAGCATCTTTCTTGCAGGAAGCTATTTGGTAAAAGCAGCAATTGGGGAAAGTATTGATAATGAAACATTGGGTGGCGCCACTACCCATTCTGAAATAAGCGGCGTTACCGATTACAAAGCCAAAGACGACAAAGATGCTTTGGATACCATAAGAAATATCGTGGATAAAATCGGTGATTTTGATACAGCAGGTTATAACCGAAAGAAAGCTGTAAAGCCTCTCAAGGACGAAAAAGATATCTACGGAATTATCCCAAAAAACAGAACCGAACAATACGACATGCAAGAAATCATCGACCGTTTGGTGGATGCCAATACATTTGAAGCGTATAAAGACGGTTTTGGAAAGACCATTATAACTGGCTACGCCCGAATTGATGGTTGGGCCGTTGGTATTGTTGCCAACCAACGAAAAGTGGTGAAAACCAAGAAAGGGGAATTGCAATTCGGCGGTGTTATTTATTCTGATTCTGCGGATAAAGCCACCCGTTTTATTGCTAATTGCAACCAGAAGAAAATTCCGTTGGTTTTTCTGCAAGACGTAACCGGATTCATGGTAGGAAGTAAGTCGGAGCATGGAGGAATTATTAAAGACGGCGCTAAAATGGTAAATGCAGTGAGCAACTCTGTAGTGCCAAAATTTACCGTGGTAGTTGGTAATTCCTACGGTGCTGGAAATTATGCCATGTGTGGCAAGGCGTACGAGCCAAGACTAATTTTTGCATGGCCAAGTGCCGAGTTAGCCGTTATGGGCGGCGCACAAGCAGCAAAAGTATTATTACAAATTGAAACCGCTTCTTTAAAGAAAAAAGGAGAAGAAATTACAAAAGAAAAGGAAGAGGAATTGTTCAACCAGATAAAGTCCAAATACGATGAGCAAGTTTCTCCTTACTACGCAGCAGCAAGGTTGTGGACAGACGCCATTATAGACCCACTCGACACCCGAACATGGATTAGCATGGGAATAGAAGCCGCCAACCACTCCCCTATTGAAAAGCCCTTCAACATGGGTGTTTTGCAGACTTGATTTGGGAGATATAAAGAGGTATAAAAGCGTGGAGGATAACATGAAAAAGCTCATTCTTGTCATTTTAGTAATTACTTTTACCTCATGTAGTCCATTTGAGGAAAAAGGAGTTTTGGATTATAAAGCAGAACTGACCGATTTGACTTCAAAACTTAATGATTATGACAATGGAATTTTTGACAGAGACTCTATGGATGAATTTATCATTGAAGAAGTTCGTAATTTGAACATTGATTTAATTATAAAAAATATTGGACAGAAAAACCTGAGCTATTCTGGATTTGTAGAGGAAAGCGACAGTCTAGTAATTTTCGTGAATAGGTCTGGCAGTATATTTAAGACAGAGAAACGAATAATTTATGATTTCAATAAGAGACCAAGGAATTTTGGAAATGATACTATTGTTGGTGCATCATACAGAATCGTACAATTAGACGAAAGATGGTATTACTCGGAAATTGGATTTGATTAAGAAATACTATGCACAACGATGATATAAATATTTGCTCGTCCTCAACTATTTCTAATACATGAAGCTTCTGGATTCACGGATTTTCTATTTTGGCTTATTTATTAAATTAGTGGTTTAAACACGGTTCTAATCATATACAAGCACGTTAGGCACAAACACAAGACCTTATGAAAAACATCTGCTATCTATTCTACTTTTTAATAATTTTTTATTCTTGCAAAGATACAAAAGACTCTTCTGATTATACTGTTCTTAAAGGAGGTACAGTGTTCATAGGTAATGGCAATTCTATTTCTGATGGGATAATTATCATCAAAAATGGAAAAATAGAAAACATTGGGAATAACAAAACTTCAATACCTGATAACGCAAATATTATTGATGTAACTGGAAAATTTATTACACCTGGTTTGATTGACTCCCATGTTCATTTCTTTCAAACCGGTTTTTTCGATTCTAGACCTGACGCTCTCGATTTAAGGGATAGCATAAACTATGAAAAAACACAAGATTATGTAAAAAACAATCCGGAAAGGTATTATGAAGCATATTTAAGATCCGGCGTCACAGGAGTATATGATGTCGGTGGGTTCTCCTGGAGCATTGAATTACAAAACTCAGCAGAAAACAACCTCTATGCTCCTCATATAGCAGCCTCAGGTATTCTTCTTACACCGGCATCAAAAGAAAGAGTAAAGTCATTTAACACAGCTAACGATAGTGTTTTAGTTCATCTTGAATCAGCTGAACACGGTAAAAGTGTAGTTAGACTCAATGATAGTCTTGGTTCAACTGGAATTAAAATACACCAATTATACCTTAATGACACAACCTTTATGAAAAATATGGTTGCTGTAAAAGAAGAAATAGCCAAGAGAGGGAATAAAATGATTGTTCATGCCACTACACTTGAGCAGGCAAAAGAAGCTTTAAAACTGTATGCAAAAGTTCTAGTGCACAGTGTTGAAGACAAAGAAATAGACGAAGAATTTATTAAACTAGCAAAAGCAAAAAGTATTATTTATTGTCCTACTCTAATTGTATCCAGAGGTTATTATAATGCTTACAGAGCAATTAATTATGATTTTAATATCCACGACCCTAATAATGTCGTTGATGCTAAAACGAAGAATTTGTTAATGACGGCAAATAGATTCTCCGAAATTGTGCCTGACGTTTTAAAATCTGATGAGTTTATTGAAAATTTTTATAAGCGTATTACAGAGGCAGAAAAAATAATGTCTATAAATCTAAAAAAAGTATACGAGGCACAAATTCCTATTGCGGTTGCAACAGATGCCGGAAATCCAGGAACCCTACACGGAATTTCAATATATAAGGAAATGGAAGCAATGCAAGAAGCTGGAATCCCAGCAAAAGATATTATTACAATGGCCACGCAAAATGGAGCCATCGCAATGGAAAGAGATGACGACATTGGTACCTTGGAAAAAGGAAAATTAGCTGATTTGGTTATCCTGAATAAAAACCCATCTGTGGACATTTCAAATATGAGGTCTATAACACACGTTATGAGAGGAGGGTTTCTTCATCCCGTAGAAAAACCATTTGAAGAAAATATGTTTGAATGAAACAACTGTCGCTTAGTGTATAGTCCATTGTTTTTCAATTTCTTACTGAAAATTCAACTCGTTTTGCTAAATTAGTTACGGCAGCGAAAAACCCTCACACACTTTTCAGCAACGAGCCATAAACAAAACAGTAATATTCAATTTGAGAAAATTAAGAATCATATCGATTTTAATTCTACTTTTTAGCTGTAAAGAAGAAGAGGAAAAAGTAATATCGGAATTCACCGAGCAAGATGCATATGAAATTATCAACACTCATTTTATTGGACAACTAAATAAATATGATGCAGACTCTACGATATATTGGAACAACAGACAATTAAGAAGTCCGGAATTCGAGCATACATTTATAGAATCTGATAGAATTTTAAATTTTACCGAAGTGCAAGCACCTTATCCAATTTTCACTTCTGAATATTGGAAAACGGAAAAAATAAAAGGTATTACCGTAGTGAAATGGAGAGAATACGATTTTTTCTTTAAAAAAAATGATTCTATTGATTTAGAAAAATTATGGCATTCCAAATTTAACTGAGAGTATATTCACAATGTTTCTTTTCCAATATATAATTCTGAAACTAAAATTGCGGTTATCAAAGATTTTGATTATCAACCATTTCTAATTTGTGGAACTGGATTAGTAAACTTTTATTACTATAAAAAAACAGAAAATGGATGGACGATTCTAAAGTAAAAAACTATTGCCTTCACTCTATTACCATAATTACCATGCCGATATTCATCCAAAAACTTCCCCAAAATCAATTCTAAAATTCAGCAATGCTCATTTAAAATACAACAATATCCACATTAAGTCCAACAATATGCTCTTTGTGTATTGCAAGGCCCATTTGAAATACAACAATATCCAATTAACGGGCAACAATACCCACTTAGTACACAACAATACTCACTTCATGTAAAGCAAGACCCGCTCGGTGGACAACAACACCCACTCCATGTAAAGCAATACCCACTTCGGGTACAACAATACCCACTTCATGTAAAGCAAGGCCCACTCAGAGGACTGCAATACCCGCTCCGCTCATTGCATAAACTGTTAAAATGTGTTAAATTAAATCCAATAGAAACGGAGCCTACCCCAAAAATGCCTTTTTTCAGAATTAATTAGCGCATCGCCTTGTAAACACTGGCTTCACGAATGATTTTACCATTATCGGTTTCTACAAAAGCATCTGTAAAGTAGATTTCTTTTGGCTGTTCATTCTTCTCCAGTTCCGAAGTTTTAGCAATTTTTTCTGCTAAACTTTTATCCACTTCACCTTCAACTACCAAAACCAACTTCTCCCCTAGTTCTTTGTCCTCAATTCCGTATACAAAATAGCGTTTGGAAATAGCCGTGCTTAGCTTTTTTTCAATCTGTTCTGGAATTAGTTTTAGTCCGCCAGAATTAATCACATTATCGTAGCGCCCTTTCCAATCGAATTGGTTTTCATCAATCAAATCCACAATATCGTTAGTAACAATAGTTTCTTCAGCAATAAAAGGAGCATCAATCACCAAACAATCCCTATCATCCAACGATATTTTTACATTCGGCATTATTTTAAAATGGGCATTTTCAATATCTTCTGTAGTCCTAAAATTATTAATCTGCTTGGCTGCAACATGAGTAACCGTTTCCGTCATTCCATAGGTTTCAAAAACCAATGTATTTTTCTGCTGAACGCTTTCAATCAATTCCTTTTTAACAGCTGCTCCACCTACAATTAATTGTTTTATTTGGTTGAGCTTATCTAATGAATTATACACCTGCAACGGAATCATAGCGGCAAAATCATAGTCCTTTTCCACCTCTTTCATCGGATGGAGTGTGGGCGGCACCAAATCAATTTCCAAACCGAGTATCATAGCCCTTACCAACATCATTTTACCTGCAATAAATTCCGCAGGCAAACAATGTAATGCTGAATCACCCACCGCTATATTGAAAAAATCTCCAGAAGCAATGGCTGAATTTACCATGAACTGTTTTTGCAATCGTATGGTTTTTGGAGCGCCGGTGGACCCGGACGTCTTAACAAAAAGATGGTCTTTTGGATTGAGCCAGTCCATTAAAAAATCTCCGATGGACTGTTCAAAAGGCTCTCCTTCCTTTATAAAGCTATAGGCTACTTCCATTAAGTCTTCCCGACTGTAATAGGTGCCATTTAGTTTAAAGCGTAGATGAACTTTATCAAAAGAAGGTATATTTTCCATACTAATTGTTTTAAAATCTCTTTTCGACGCTAAAATTAACACGGAATTGGTTGATAAAAAAGTTTACATGGAAATTGTTTCTTCCATTTTATCAACAGGCGTTGGTTTTTCTATGGTACCCGTTAATCGCTCTTTCCAATTGTTCCATTTGTAAATTTTAGCAAATAGTAGCAACAACAACGGGAAGATTATTAAAACCGGCACAAATACATCCCAGCCCAGTTCGGGGGAAGAAACGTCTTTATAGATAGAGTGGGTTTGAAAGGCGGTCCAATTGGCGGTAACCAACAAAGCGGTAATTAAATTATTCGCGGCGTGGAACCCAAGACTTAGCTCCATACCGTCGTCCATTAAGGTGATAATCCCCAAAAACAAACCTGTACCAATGTAATAGACCATTATTCCGTAGCCCAATTTGGAAACTTCTGGGTTGAACAAATGCAAACCACCAAAAATAAGCGATGTAAGCAATAATGGCGCCCATTTATTTAAGAACAATGCACCGAATCCTTGCATTAAATACCCCCTAAAAACATACTCTTCTAAACTGGTCTGTAAAGGAACCATGAGTACGGCAATTAAAAAAAGTATTAAGAAAGGGATTGGTTTAAAATTAAAAACATAATCTTCTTGGGAAACAAAATTTATATCGATGAGTGTTATCAATATCGTAAAACCGCCCCAAAGAAAGAAAGAAAATAATATGCGTTTCCAATCTACTTTTCTTCGTCCTGTGGTAAGTGAACGTAGCGACTGGTTATGCACTTTTTGCACTATAAAGAACAATATGGGCAGGCAAACGGCAAAAGGTAACAACAGCAAAAATAAATTGAGGTTTGGCTCTAGAGCTCCCATTATTTTAGTGTAATCGCCAGATGCAAGTACTTCTGTCTTGCCTTCAAACACAATGGCCAATGCAAAAGGTATTTGCATAAGCTGACTCATAATTATAAGTACAAAAGACCCCACTATGTACCTCCAAAAATCATATTTATAATTAAATACCTGTTCTATATACTTCAAAGTTCTATATGTTTAAAGGACGTACATCCCAGTTTTTATCAGTTTTATATTGAATGGTTCCGTTGGTTACTTCCAGCGGACTTTCAATATTGTTGGTATATAAACTACCTGTTCCTAAGCCTTGCGGCATTTTACTTTTCAAGGTAAATGTCCATTGGGCAATAGCATTCAAACCAATATTACTTTCCAACGCGCTGGTAATCCACCAACCAATATTTAATTCTTCGCAGAGGGTTATCCACTCTTGGGAGCCTCTAAAGCCGCCCACCAAACTTGGTTTTAAGATGATGTATTGCGGTTGTATTGTTTGTAGTAATTCCCGCTTTTTTGTTACAGAAAATACACCAATTAATTCTTCATCCAACGCTATGGGTAAGGGTGTGTTGGCACAAAGTTGCGCCATTTCCTTCCAATTCCCTTGTTTTATGGGCTGCTCGATGGAATGTATTTGTAATGCTGAAAGTCGTTCTAATTTCCTTTTTGCTTCGGAAGGGGAAAATGCTCCGTTTGCATCTACACGAAGTTCTATTTCTTCGGAAGAATAGTTTTTTCTGATGGAAGTGAGAATGGCCAACTCCTGTTCAAAATCAATCGCTCCAATCTTCATTTTTATGCAGCGGAAGCCTTCCTGAAGCTTTGCACTAAGCTGCTCCTTCATAAAAGAATCATCCCCCATCCAAATAAGTCCGTTGATGGGTATTGACGATTCCTCCTTTGCAAACTCCGAAGGAAATAAAACAAAGGGATTTTCACTTTGCAAGGATAA
This sequence comes from Galbibacter mesophilus, assembly GCF_023721415.1. GTDB lineage: Bacteria > Bacteroidota > Bacteroidia > Flavobacteriales > Flavobacteriaceae > Galbibacter > Galbibacter mesophilus. Next base: position 1,062,507 of record NZ_JAMQVC010000002.1, read on the forward strand.
AAAAGCCTGTTCTACCCCAAACTGAATCGAGGGAAACTCCATAAGTGCTTCCCAAAGTTGGTCTTTGCCCAAGTGGATGTTGTTACACGTCCACTGCAACTTTTCTTCGTAATCGTCGCGGTCGTCTATACTTAAAGACCGGAGGATTCCGCACTCCCCGATCCCTAGCTTATTTTTATCCTTTACAATTATAAACCAAGTTTCCTTAGTTTTAAGAATGCCACGGGAAGTACCGCTGGGACGTTTAAATTCCAGTATGTATTTTTGATATGTTGCTTCCATTTACAGCTCTATACTTTCTCCAATTTCTAAAAGCATAAGGTCTTTATTGGCATCGTAGAATTGTTTTTTAGCCTCTTCGTGGTCTATTTCTATGTAACCAAAAGTATCAAAATGATAGCCCAACACTTTGTCGCATTTCACAAAATCGGAGGCGTGGATGGCTTCTTCGACACCCATGGTAAAGTTATCACCAATAGGGAGAATAGCTAGGTCGAGTTTGGTAAACAACGGAATCAATTTCATATCCATGGTGAGTCCGGTATCCCCTGCTATGTAAATATTCTTGTGCTCGCCTTCTATTACAAATCCGCCGGGCTGGCCGCCATACGTGCCATCTCCAAAAGAAGAAGAATGAGTAGCGTTTACATATTTTACCAATCCAAATTCAAAATCCCAACTTCCGCCGTGATTCATTGGGTGGGTTTCTATATCTTTTTCAGCGTAATAACTGGCAATTTCGGCATTAGAGATTACCACCGCACCAGTTCTTTTTGCTATTTTTTCAACGTCTAAAGTATGATCTTCGTGTGCATGGGTCACCAAAATATAATCGGCCTTTATGGCATCAATATCGATATGGGAAGCTTTTTCGTTTCCAGAAATAAAAGGATCTACCAAAATATGCACATCCTCTACTTGAATCCCGAGACATGCGTGTCCGTAAAATGTAATTTTCATGAAGCTGTTTTTTTAATCAATTAGTAATTCTTTCGGACTCTTTATGCAAAAGTCCTTAAATAAGTCAAAAAACTACTGACTGTAATAACTAAATTAATGAAAATTAATCGAAATAAAACCAAAAACGAACACCTTCTGGTACCTCATCTATTGTAAGCTTGGAACGAAGTTGGTTTGCCAAGCGAGAAATAAGGTTCATTCCCATAGAACCGGAGGACTTAATATCAAAATCTTCGGGAAGACCACAGCCATCATCTTTGTACTCAAATAAATACTGCTCGCCCTCTTTATTTAAATTTATAAAGATATTGCCCTCTTTACTTTCCTTAAATGCATATTTAAAAGAATTGGAAATTAATTCATTAAGAATAAGACCAATAGGAATTGCCCGATCGACATCCAAATCGGCTGTTTCGGCATTTATATGAAGCTTTATTCTATATCCAGACTGCTTGTACACCGATTGGATACTTGCTGCCAAAGACTCTATATATTCCTGCATTTTAATCACAGAAAGGTCTTCATTTTGATATAGTTTTTGATGGATTAGCGCCATTGCCTTTACCCTACTCTTTCCCTCTTCCAAAGCAGTAATCGCTGACTTGCTCTTGGTATTTTTTGTTTGAATACTCAACAAACTAGAAACTACCTGCAAGTTGTTTTTTACTCGGTGATGGATTTCTTTTAAAAGTGAATCTTTTTCCGTCAAGGAATTTTCAATAATCCTTTTTTGGTTTTCTATAAGTCGCTTGTTCTTTACACTTTTTATGTACGCGACAATAAGTCCAATAACACAAACCATACAAAGAATAAGAGCTGAGACGCTTAAGTAAATGGTCTTTTCCCTTTCCAGAATTTCCGTTTTATTCTTCTCCAGGTTTAAGCGTTGCCGCTCAATGGTTTCTTTTTGGTTTTTAAGGTCGAACTGTACCAGCAAACTCAACAACTGTTTCTTACGACTGCTGTAGTCAATGGAATCTTTAAGCTTTACATACTTCTTAAAAAATAAAGAAGCAGAGTCCGGATTGCTATCCTTCAGAAAAAAATTGGCCCGTAACCTATTGTAATTAATGGTATTGGTTTTCACCATTTTTTGGTCCATTACAATACTGTCTAAATAAGCTTTGGCAATCCCCAACCGATTGAGCTCTAGGTAACATTCTGCCAAACTACCCCATAGTTCTACGGTTTCTTTAGAATACTTGCCTTCGTCGCTTAATTTGGCTGCAGAAACACCTGCTTCCAGATAAGGAATAGCCTCTTCATATTCATTCTGAAACATCTTGCATTTCCCCAAATTGCTTTCAATTTCCCCCTTTAAAAACACTGCTTTGTTAAAATCACTTACCGTAACATCTTTGGTATTATTTAGATATGCATTGATGTTTTTCTTGGCAAGCGATATATTCTTCAGCGCCGTATAAAGCGAGCCGTCTTTTAGTAAATAAGCACCTAAGTCGTTATAATATCTGGCTTTATAAAGTTTATTTTGGGTGGTATCGAGTTTACTTTTGTTGCTAATAATGTATTCCATCATTGCCTGTCGGTAAAGTCCTAACTCGGCATACACGTCGTAAAGCACTATATTTTCCCCTAAACTTTTAAGCTTTCTTCTCGCCTCTAATTGTTTATCGTATAAGTGAAGTTCCCGATAAGTTCTGTCGAGCGTTTTTAAAACACTCACTTTAACATCCCTATCCAATTTACTGTTATTTTCGTATAAAAGTTCTGCTGTTAAAGCACTTCTGTCGTAATCCCCTACGTCGTAATAGAGTCTGGCCAACATACTTTTATATTTAAAAATGCTTAGGGAATCCTTATTTTTTTCGGCAATAGCCATGGACTTATTGAGAGATTCTATCCAGGTATAAGCAGAGCTCATTCGGTAGCGATCGTCTTCATAGAAAAAGAAATCAAATTTCTCCTGCGTGGTCGATAATTGTAAGAAATCCCCTAGAGGATCGTCCGTGGAAGAAGATTTAGTTTGCTGTCCGAAAGATGCTAAGAAAGAAAACATCAACAGGAGCAAAAAGAGGGTATTATTTTTAGTTAATTTTAGCAAGGTAACCGGTACTCTATATTAATTTTTATGCTTTAAAAAAGCCTAAACATTACATTTAGGCTTTTCTTCAGATAACTTATATAATAATTAAACCTCCAAGCGTCATTATTATATTATTAACATCTTAACAGCGGTGTAAACATACAGCTATTAAACCGAAATATTAAAATTTTGTTGTATAAGGATATAATTTTGTGGTAAAAAAAGTCTTACATTTAAAAGAATCCCTCTTTTACCAAAAGAAGTCTCTTTCTCTTTGGAAGTATTTTATTTTTATAAAAACGCCGATTTAAGGTATTGAAAATCTCTTATTTTGTTCGCTTCATTTTTAAAGGATTTTGCCGAGTATCAAAAACATCGTTAATTTCAACCCTGTTTTCCTGTTCGTTAATCCAGTATATTATCTTATAATTTTTATAAACTAAATATCTAAATTCTTGTTCTCTATCTTTTAGGAGCTCTTCTTCTTGTCCGATTCTCGGCTGGTACTTTAACTTTAAGGTTTCATCGATAATTCCATTAACGAGATGCTTAGCAATTGAGATTCCCATCTTTATATGGTAATACTCATAAATTTTTTCAAGTTCCCTTTGAGCAAAATCAGTCCAAAACAACTTTAATTCCATTTGTCAATCTTAGCCTTTAATTCTTCTGCTTCAATCATTCGACCATTTTTTGAATCTGCCATAGATTGATCAATTCGAGAATTAAACTCTTCAATAGACATTGGTTTTATATCTTCGTTATCCGAAATTTTGTTTCCTTGCTTCAATACTTTTTCTAAAAGCGCAATAACATCCTCACTTTCGATTCTTAAAAATTCTTTTATGAGCTCCAATTTTCTCGTTTGCAAATCCATTTCTAGCTTTTTACCAAAGATACAAAATTATCAATTTAGCCGTTGCGCTTATCCCCTATCATACTGTCTTCTGACAGGTATCACCGAGCGGTTTATCCTAGAAGTCCATATATAATAAGGAAAACAGCCTTCAAAACACCGTTACACAAGTTTACGACTAGCATCATAAAAGGGCGTCATTTTTTTGAACATAAGTTTCCTCTTTTTAAAAGAAAGTTGTAATTTTTGAAGATAAAAATTGCGGTTGGTTATGTTCAAAATTCATTTGTCTGAAAATAAAAAGGAATATTATTTTAATTTATTGGCACAAAACGGTCAGGTTATCTTAACAAGTGAACTTTACACCAGTAAAAGTAATTGCCAAAACGGTATTGAGTCGGTAAAGAACAATGCCAGTATTATGTCCAGATTCGAAAGAAAAACGGCTTCCAATGGGAAGTTTTACTTCAACTTGAAAAGTTCAAACGGACAGGTAATCGGGAGTAGCCAGATGTACTCTTCTGAAGCGGGCATGGAAAACGGTATTAATTCCGTAATAAACAATGCTCCACAAGCAACTGTGGAAGATACTACCATTTAAAAACAGCTAAAACTTTATTTTCTGAAGTACCTCCAGCACCTTTTCATGCATTGCTTGGGTGTAATCCAAATGTGTTACCATTCGCAATTTTCCCTGCCCCATATTAATAATGGAGATATTATTCTTGTGAAGGGTTTCCATGAAAAGGGAAATGTTCACCGAATTCTTTAAATAAAAAATCACGATGTTCGTTTCCACAGGATCGATGGCTTCAATAAACGAAGCCTCTTCTAAAACTCCTGCTAGTTCTTTTGCTTTTCGGTGGTCTTCCGCCAATCGATCCACGTGATTATCCAAAGCATAGATTCCCGCTGCCGCCAAATAGCCAGCTTGTCGCATTCCTCCACCAAGAACCTTTCGCACTCGCAGCGCTTTTTCCATAAAAGCTTTACTTCCCGTTAAAACAGATCCCACAGGGCATCCCAAACCTTTGCTTAAACAAACGGAAATGGAATCGAACACGCGGCCGTATTGTTCTGGCGTCTCATTTTTTGCTACTAAAGCATTCCACAAACGAGCGCCGTCAAGATGGAGTCCGAGCTTGTTTTCATCACAAACTTTCCTGATTTTTACAATTTCATCGAAATTCCAACAAGCACCACCTCCCCTATTTGCCGTATTCTCTAGGCTTACCAAGGTAGAAAGTGGACTGTGGTAAAAATCGGGTGGATTGATATTTTGCATCACATCTTCCGCTGTAAATTGTCCGTTTTTTCCATTAATCAACTTGCAAGACACCCCACTGTTAAAACTCACGCCCCCGCCTTCGTAATTAAAAATATGTGCATCTTTATCGGTAATCAATTGATCGCCCGGTTGGGTGTGCACTTTTATGGCAGTTTGGTTGGCCATAGTACCACTAGGGAAAAACAATGCAGCTTCCTTCCCAAACAGATTGGCTATCTTTTCTTCCAAAGCATTTACCGCAGGGTCATCTTTAAAAACATCGTCCCCGACTTCTGCATTAATCATGGCCTCCAACATGCCCGGAGTGGGTTTTGTAACCGTATCGCTAATTAAATTTATCTTCATGTGTTCTCTAAAAATTATTTTCTTCCGAAGGAAAAAACCGTAAACAAGCCTGATATAAGCCTTGTCATTGATCGTCTACCGCGCAATAAATCTCACCTAGTAAGTAAAATTATAAAAATGGTTTTGAGATACACTAAAATTTAGATTGAAATTACAGTTTACCGATTGGGAATTCCACAAATATTAGGTTTAAATTTTAATGATTAATCATTTAACCAATTGAATATTAGCAAAATATTATAATCATTTTTTAACATTTTTAGTATATTAAGAAAAAACAGGAATATGTCAACCAACACAAACACTACACACCCTATTTTTTCTTCCTACGAGCGAAAAGAAGGCTTTTTTGATGAAATATTTGATGAAAAAGGAAACCCCAAGGAGATTTACAAAAAGTTGTTTGAAATATATGGCGGTCACTCAATTGAAGATTTCATCAATTTGAACAATAAAGCAAGAGCCTCTTTTTTCAACCAAGGAATCACTTTTCAAGTATATGGGGATAATCAGGTAAAAGAAAAAATTTTTCCCTTTGATTTATTTCCCCGAATAATTCATCCATCAGAATGGGAAATTATAGAAAAAGGGGCTATTCAACGGAGTAAAGCACTCAACCTCTTTCTGCACGACATTTATCACGATAAAAAAATTATAAAGCAGGGAATTGTTCCTGCGGAAATGATAAGCTCTTCTGAAAACTATTTACATCAAATGATGGATTTGGATCCGCCCGGCGGAATTTATAACCATGTTTCCGGAACCGACCTTATAAAACATTCTGACGGAAAGTATTACGTTTTGGAAGATAACATTAGATGTCCGTCTGGAGTTAGTTACGTAGTTTGTAACCGAACGGCTTTAAAAAGAGCGCTCTTTGGCGTTTTTAATCATTATAAGGCTCACACCGTTACCAATTACGCGGAAAACCTGCTGGAAATGATGGAAAGTGTGAAACCCCACGGGGTGGATATTCCAAATTGCGTGGTGCTAACACCAGGTATTTACAACTCTGCATACTATGAGCATTCTTATTTGGCGAAAGCAATGGGAGTTGAACTGGTTGAAGGACGGGATTTATTTGTGGAAAATAACTTTGTTTACATGAAGACTATTACTGGACCGGAACGCGTAGATGTTATCTACCGAAGAATTGACGATCAGTTTATAGATCCATTTGAATTCAAGTCAGATTCTTCCTTAGGAGTACCAGGGCTGTTTTCTGTTTACAAACAAGGAAATGTTTGTTTGGTAAATGCACCTGGAACTGGCGTAGCAGACGACAAAGCCATTTATACCTACATGCCCGATATTATAAAATATTACTTGGATGAAGAACCTATTTTGAATAATGTGCATACCTACCATTGTAGCCGCCCCGATGAGCTTAAATACGTTCTTGAAAATATAGACAAGCTGGTGGTAAAACCAGTAGATGAAGCGGGCGGATATGGTGTAACCATTGGTAACAGACTTACTAAAGAAGAAATTAAAAATGTTCAAGAGCAGATTAAAGCTTCACCGAGAAAATACATTGCCCAACCCATTATGTCTTTATCGTTACACGCCACTTACATAGACGATAGCAAGTCTTTTGAGCCAAGGCATATCGATTTGCGCACATTCACTCTGCTGGGCAAGGATACCGAGTTTGTACTTAAAGGCGGACTCACTAGAGTTGCACTTCAAAAAGGAAATCTTATTGTAAATTCTTCCCAAGGTGGTGGATCTAAAGACACTTGGGTATTAAAAAAATAATCAAAATATATGTTAGCTAGAGTTGCCAATAACCTGTTCTGGATGGGTCGTTATATAGAACGTTCTGAACACACTGCTAGATATTTAAATGTGAATTATTTCTCTTCACTGGACGCGCCAAACGAAGTCTCTCAATCCAGGCAATTTGTTTTGCGATCTATGTTGAATATGGTAGGAGACCCAGTTAGTAATCCAAATACGCATTTGGATGAAAAAGAAGTTCTACACAACATTTCGCTAAACCAAAATAATTATTACAGTATTATCGCTTCAGTAAAACATGCAAGGGAAAATGCCAATAGCGCTAGGGATTTAATTTCGACGGAATTGTATGAAGCCATTAATAAATCGTATCATTTCGTGCTTAATTATCCTTCTGATTTTCTCACGGAAAAAGGATTATACGATTTTACAGTTAACATAAATGAAATGATGGCGGTTCTCAAAACCAAAATAAAAGGCACGTTGCTTCAAGATGAGATTTACGCTATTATAATGATGGGTGTTACCCTAGAGCGGGCCATTCAAATAATTAGAATTATTAATGCCAAATACGACGATGCTCTGGAAGCAAAAGATGAGCATTCGGCAGTTACGAATAGCTTTGAGTGGATAACACTTTTAAAATGTGCAGAATCTTACGATATGATGCGTAGGCATTATAAAAAAACACCCAACAACATAAACACATTGGAGTTTCTAATACTGAATCCTAATTGTCCTCGATCGGTAATGAACAGTCTTAATGAGCTATATCACCACATCCAGCTCTTGGACCAAAACAAATACCACAACAAGGATTCTACTTCTTTCTTGGTTGGGAAAATACGCGCCGAATACGAATTTAAAGTTATTGAGGAAATTAGTGATCAATTAAAGGATTTTGTGGAGAATATCTTAAATCAGTTAATTAGCATAAGCACGAAAATGGAGAACGAATATTTTAACTATTAACGTAAAATTAATGACCAAATGTATGTTGGAATCCCGTAAATTTACCCTCACTATTTTTATATATGAACTTGGAATACACCGTTCGATACCATGCTAGAAACCAGTATGAAACCCTGGTAAAAAGTGCTGTTTGGCAATTTTTAATCCAACCCGAAAATAACGATAATCAAACAGTGTTAGACGCCCATTTCTCCAGCTCCGTCGACGGCAGGGTGGATCCAACAATTAACGGACTCGGTTTTGAGGCTATTCGTTATTCCGTAGATATCCCTTTTAACGAAATTAACTTTGAAGCTTCATATAAGGTTATCAAAGAACCCATTAATCCATTCGATTTACTTCATCAGGAAAGGAAAAAAGACATGGAGGTCTTCAATACTTTAAAGTTTAAAGCTGACTTTGAGCCTTATTTAAGGGTTACACCCCTTACTCAGATAAGCGATAAATCAACATTTACATTTAATGCAGAAACATCCACTTTCAACCAACTTCAAGAGTTAAATTCTTGGGTGTATAACTACATTGAATTTCAAGCAGGGGTTACATCGGTGCAAACAACAGCTTCCAAAGTACTTAGTCTGGGCCGTGGGGTTTGTCAAGATTTCACTCATTTATTTTGTGCTATTTGTCGGGCCAACGGCATCCCATCACGCTATGTATCTGGTTATCTTCATCAAGGATTGGGCTACTCGGGAGACGCCCAATTGCATGCTTGGGCAGAGAGTTACCTCCCAAAAGTAGGATGGGTAGGCTTCGACCCAACCAACAATTTGCTCACAAACCAAGATCATATAAAAATTTGCCACGGGAAAGATTACCAAGATTGCGCACCATTAAAGGGAGTAATTTATGCAGTTGGCAATGGGAACAACTCCACGGAGCATACCGTACAGGTTTCCGCACAGCAGTAAATATTATTCTTTCCCCAAAAAAATATTATATCATTTTTAAAAGTATAGTACTTTTGAAGAAAATTATTTTTTATGATTACTACCGATCAGGTAAAGAGTCTTGCTGAAAGAGTTGCAGGTTTAAAGAAGTATCTAAATATAGAGCAAAAGTTGATTGAAATTCAGAATGAAGAGGAAAAGACTTTTGCACCCGATTTTTGGGATAATCCCAAAGAAGCTGAAATCATTATGAAAGAACTTCGTACTCAGAAAAAGTGGGTAGAAGATTACAACAAAGCCAATACCTTGGTAAACGATTTGGATGTACTTCTTGAATTTTATAAAGAAGGAGAGGCTACAGAAGAGGATATTACCAATCAATATACAAAAGCAAAAGACCTTATTGAAAGCATGGAGTTTAAAAACATGCTTTCTGAAGAAGGTGACCAAATGAGCGCTGTTTTGCAAATTACTGCCGGAGCCGGCGGTACCGAAAGTTGCGATTGGGCCTCTATGCTTATGCGTATGTACTTAATGTGGGGAGAGAAACACGGATTTAAAATTAAAGAGCTTAACCATCAAGAAGGAGACGTTGCTGGTATAAAAACAGTTACGTTGGAATTTGAAGGAGATTTTGCCTTTGGTTGGCTAAAAGGAGAAAATGGAGTGCACCGCTTGGTTAGAATTTCCCCGTTTGATAGTAACGCTAAGCGGCATACGTCGTTTGCCTCCGTTTATGTTTATCCGCTAGCAGACGATTCCATTGAAATTGACATCAACCCTGCCGATATTTCTTGGGATTTTGCCCGCTCCAGTGGTGCCGGAGGACAGAACGTAAACAAGGTGGAAACGAAAGCCATTCTTACCCACCACCCTACCGGAATTATAATTCATAATTCGGAAACAAGATCGCAGTTGGAAAACCGTGAAAAAGCGATGCAAATGCTTAAATCGCAACTCTATGAGATTGAATTGAAGAAAAGACAGGCCGCTCGGGACGAAATTGAATCTTCTAAAATGAAAATTGAATGGGGATCACAAATAAGAAATTATGTGATGCATCCTTATAAATTGGTGAAAGATGTGCGTACCGCCCACGAAACTGGAAATGTAGATGCTGTAATGGATGGAGATATTGATGCCTTTCTAAAAGCCTATCTCATGATGATGGGACAACAAGAAGATGAGGCATTATAACCCGCAAAATCATTTTAAATTATCTAATCATAGAAAGTAGCAATACAAAAAAAGTGTTTTTTAGAGCTGTATAGTTCATTTTTGCAGACATAACAAATTCAAAAAAATCATGATTAAAATATACCACAATCCGAGATGTAGAAAATCAAGGGAAGGACTTCAAATAATAGAAGAATCAGGAAAAGAATATGAAGTTGTAAAATACTTAGAAGATGTCCCTTCAGAAAAAGAACTACGGAAAATTCTAAATTGTCTCGATATAAAACCTATCAACTTAGTTAGGAAAAATGAAGCCATCTGGAAAGAAAACTACAAAAACAGGTCCCTTTCTGACGATGAAATCATTGAAGCCATGTTGGAAAATCCAAAACTTATTGAACGACCTATCGTATTAAAAAACAATGTTGCTGTTATAGGTAGACCGCCTGAAAATATTAAGTCAATTTTATGATAAGTTTAACCTAGTGTAGTGCATGCATCGTCTATTTTTGGGAACATCCTAACCTCAGGTGTTAAACTACTACTAATACAACTTTTATGAGATTCAGACTTTTCTGCCTCACGGCAGCAATTTTATGTACTACCTTTTTATTTGCCCAACGACCAAATAAAAATCAACAACAAATAACGGTGTCCGGTAAAGCTATAGATGCTGAAACCGGTCAACCATTGGAATACGCAACGCTGGTTTTGGAAAGTCTTGATATTCCTGGTGATGTAACGGGAGGCGTAACCGATTTCGAAGGAAACTTTTCCGTAGATGCTCCGGTAGGAAAATACAATATAAAACTGGAATATATTTCTTACAAACCGTATGTTTTGAACAATCAAAACCTTACGGCGGATAGAGACCTTGGCACTGTAAAACTTACATTAAATGTTTCTGAACTGGATGCTGTGGAGGTAACTGGAGAGAAAACCACCGTTGAAATCCGTTTAGACAAAAAAGTGTATAACATTGGTAAAGACTTAACTACCAGTGGTGGAACAGTTTCCGATGCTTTGAACAACGTTCCTTCTGTTACTGTGGATGTTGAAGGCGCTATTGCCCTCCGCGGAAATGAAAATGTACGTATCCTTATCAATGGAAAACCTTCTGCTTTGGCAGGTTTTGGTTCTACCGAGGCGCTTCGCCAGCTTCCAGCTGATGCTATTGAAAAAGTAGAGGTAATTACCAGTCCGTCTGCTCGTTATGACGCCGAAGGTACCGCAGGTATTTTAAATATCATTTTAAAGAAAGAAAAAACGTTAGGCTTTAATGGTTCGGTAAATTTAAACACAGGATTTCCAATAAGCAGCCAGACAAACGTTAACTTAAATCTTCGTACGGATAAGTTCAATGTCTTCACCACATTGGGTCACTTTTACAGAGAACCTCCGGGGAATGCTTTTTTCGACAATACTTATTTCAACTCCAAGTTCGATCGCATAATAGAAGATCGTGACTATACAAGGCAAGATCAAGGATTCAATATCAATCTGGGAATGGAGTATTTCTTAACGGAAACTTCTTCCATTACCGGTAGTTTCTTTACTCGATTTTCTGATGAAAAGGATGCTACGGAAAATAACACTGTTCGATTCATAAATAGTTCAGTAGATAGTCGAACTTTTAGAGAAGAAATTGAAAATGAAGATGATCAAACGTATCAGTTTTCTTTGAATTACACCAACGATTTAGATGAAGATGGACAGCAATTAACAGCCGATCTACAATATTCTAGGGACAAAGAAGTGGTAAACACCGATATTGACGAGAATCAGTTTTTCCCTACGAATGAATTAATTAACCGAGAGAAGGTTTTTGAAGACGAAAGGGAAACCGAATTCTTAGCACAGGTAGATTATGTTTTACCTATGGGGGAAGCTCAGTTTGAAGCAGGTGGTAGAAGTACGTACGAAAAAAACGTAAACGATTATCAATTGGATGTTTTTAATCCAAATAGCAATGCTTTTGAAACCAATATCAATCTTACCAACGAATTTACATACATAGAAAATGTAAATGCCATTTATACCCAGTATGGAAATAAATTTGGTAAATTTTCTTTTCTAGCCGGTTTAAGGTTAGAAAACACCAGATTACGAGGTAAAGTAGTTTCAGAAATAGATGAAGAAGAACTTTCCGATACTTTGGGTATTGACTTTGATCCCGATTTTGACAAAAAATACTTAAACCTATTCCCTACTGTAAATCTTACATACGAAATACAGGAAAATGAAAACATAACCTTGGGTTACAATAGAAGGATTAATCGTCCGCGAGGATGGTTTGTTAATCCGTTTCCTTCACGTTCCAGTAGAGCTAATATTTTTCAAGGGAATCCAGATTTAAATCCGGCTTTTGCAGACGCTTTCGATTTAGGGTACTTAAAGCGCTGGGATAAACTTACGCTAACTTCTTCCGTTTATTACCAACGGGAAACAGACGCGTTTGAAAGAATTCAGCGTGAAACAGGTCAAGAAACCTCAGATGGGATAGAAATTGTGAGCTCTATACCTATCAACCTCGCTACCGAACAACGATACGGAGGAGAAGTTGGGGTTATGTACAGTGGTATAAAATGGCTTCGCCTTAACGGAAGTTTTAACTTTTTTAAATTTGAAAAGGAAGGAGAATACGATGGTATTGATTACGGGGCGAGCAACACCAGTTGGTTTTCCCGTTTGAGTGCCAAAGTAAACCTTCCTGCCAAAATTGATTGGCAAACCAACGGATTTTATATGGGGCCGCGTGAAAACTCCCAAACAAAAACCGAAGGTATGGTATCTATAGACATGGCTTTCAGTAAAGATATAATGGATGACAATGCAACCATTTCCTTAAATGTAAACGATATGTTTAATTCTCGTATTCGCCGCTCATTTACGGAAGCGTTTAACGATATGGGAGATTTAACCTTTACTTCGGATAGTGAATTCCAATGGAGACAACGACAGTTTACGGTTTCCTTTATTTATCGTTTCAACCAGCCTAAAAACCAACGCGAAGAGCGTAGAGGCAATGACGGCAATGGAGATGATGGCGGTGAGTACGGAGGCGCTTAAGAAGCTTCTTCTTAGAAAATATAAAATGGTTAATCGTTAATTTATTTTTCGATTAACCATTTCTTTTTACAACCTTCTTTAAATACGTTTCTTATGGATTTAAAAAAAGTTGATTTTATTTCTGAAAGGAAAGCTTATTTTTCAATGAAAAGTAGCCCCGCCAGGACTCGAACCTGGATCTAAAGTTTAGGAAACTTCTATTCTATCCCTTGAACTACGGGGCCTCAGGATGATCAAAAATAATACAAAAATCGAAATCGCAAAACTAGTTTCTTTCTTTCGTAAACAATCCAATGAAGCTCAAATTCTACTGAGAAAACAGATATTTGCCCATTTTCTAATTGAAAGTTGCTCCCTACATTTTTCCGCTAATTTAAAGAGCGGAAAACTATAAATAGTATATTTACCAAAATTTTGCAGATGGACAAGAAAGTTACACCTTACGGTGATTCATCCCTTGGAAAAAAGGAACAAGTAACCAAAATGTTTGATACCATTTCTGGGAAATACGACGGTCTAAACCGGGTTATTTCTTTCGGAATCGATGTTAAGTGGCGGGAAAAAGTGGTATCTATGATAAATAATACCCATCCAGAAAGTGTTTTGGATATCGCTACAGGTACGGGAGATTTAGCTATAAATATGGCATTGCAAACTAACGCCAATAAAATTGTAGGTCTCGACATTTCCCCAGGCATGTTAGAAGTTGGAAAGCAAAAAGTTTCCCAAAAAAAACTTTCAGAAAAAATTGAAATGGTACTTGGCGATAGTGAAGCTTTACCTTTTGAAGACAATTATTTTGATGCTGTGACCGTGGCTTTTGGAGTTCGTAATTTTGAAGACTTGGAAAAAGGATTATCAGAAATTTTCCGCGTACTAAAAAAAGGTGGAATTTTTGTGGTATTGGAAACATCTGTTCCTACAAAACCACCCTACAAACAAGGATACAACATTTACACTCGTGGAATTCTTCCATTAATTGGAAAGGTGTTTTCTAAAGACCGTTCTGCATATGCTTATTTATCCAAATCTGCTTCAGTTTTTCCTTTTGGGGAAGATTTCAACAATATTTTACGTAAAATTGGGTTTACTAATGTAAAAGACCGTCCACAAACATTTGGAGTGGCAACCATTTATGAAGCGTACAAATAAAAAATAACCTTGACTAACTTAACCTGTATAATGAAAAAAGCACTCTTTTTAGTATTGTTTTCCATGTGTGGATCGCTCACACTTTTCGCTCAGTTTAAAGAAGACCCCATTCTTAACTTAGAAAACGAGGACAAAAAGCGTCTTAATTGGGGGTATTTTTTAGGGCTTAATCAGTATGATTTTAAATTCGATTACAACGAATACGACCCTGCACAAAATAAAACAGATGTACTGGTTGCAAAAAATTTTGGTTTTAATGTAGGACTTATTGGAGAGCTAAGGCTTAACGATTACTTCGACCTTCGCTTAGAACCAGGCCTTTATTACACACAGCGGGATTTAGGTTTTCCTGGATTCTCAGATGAACGTGATTTTCTTCGTGAAGTAAAATCAACTTACATCCATGTGCCGCTTTTAATAAAAGCAAGTACCAAACGGTTAGGGAATTTCAAACCTTATGTAGTCGGTGGCGTTTCTGCATCATTAAATTTAAGCAGTAATCAAGACAATGCTGAAGATAATAGCACGGGTACTTTCAGAATGAAAAAAAGCACATATTACTATGAGCTTGGCTTCGGAATTGATTTCTATTTGTACTATTTTAAATTTTCGCCGTCCATCCGAGGTGTTTTTGCTTTAACCGATGAACTGGTGCAGGACAACAATCCCAACAGTCAGTGGACATCCAATATCAATGGAATGTATTCCAGGGCTGTATTTATAAACTTTACTTTTGAATAGTTTTATTGCTGAAGAAATTATTTTCTGACATTTCTTTTTTTGAGATTTCCTAACTTCAAGTTTTAATGTATTTAATAGCTTGATGGTTATGTAATTTAACGGATACAAACTCCATGATATTTGTTCTAGTTTCTTTGTGCTGCTCAATATAATTCTGAAATCTTAATTCTAATTCCCCAACGCCCTCTCGTCTATTCCGCTAGTAACTTCAGAAGAAACTAAGTATCTTTGAAATCTAATTTTTTCAGAAGAAATATCATGAAGAATAAACTAAGGATTGTATTTATGGGTACTCCTGATTTTGCAGTGGGAACCCTTCAAAATATTTTAGAAAACGGTTATGAAGTAGTAGGCCTCATCACCGCGCCAGACAGACCAGCAGGAAGAGGAAGAAAAGTGCAACAATCTGCCGTTAAACAGTTCGCCCTGGAAAGAAATTTACCTGTTTTACAGCCCACCAACTTAAAAGATGAAAATTTTTTAAATCAATTAAAAGAGTTAAATGCAAACCTTCAGGTAGTTGTTGCTTTTAGAATGTTACCCGAAGTAGTATGGAAAATGCCGTCGCTGGGCACTTTTAACCTTCATGCTTCATTGCTGCCAGATTATCGCGGTGCTGCACCCATAAATTGGGCGATTATCAACGGAGAAACTAAAACTGGGGTTACCACCTTTTTTATAGATGAAAAAATAGATACGGGAGCTATCATTGAACAAAAAGAAGTTTCCATTGAGGAGCATGAAGATGCTGGGAGTCTTCATGACAAATTAAAGGCCACTGGAGCCAATTTGGTTGTAGATACGCTAGAAAAAATTGAAAAAGGAAAAGTAGAACCGCAAGTTCAACCAAAGGAAGAAGGTTTAAAAACGGCTTACAAACTAAATAAAGAAAACACAAAAATTAACTGGAATCAAAGTACACAAGAGATTTACAATCTAATTAGAGGGCTCAGCCCCTATCCTACTGCTTGGAGTTACTTAAAAAATGGAGAAGCCGAACCGGTAAATGTGAAATTTTATGAGGTAGAGAAAGAAATTGGAACACCTAACAGCGATGTTGGAAGTATTTTAATAGAAAATAATACGGTTCGTGTTTCTACGCTAGACGGATTTATCATCCTGAAAACAATACAGTTACCCGGAAAACGAAAAATGTCTATTAAAGATGTTCTGAACGGATACAAGTTCGAGGAAAATTCGAAAATGCTGTGAAACCGCATTATAGTTGGGATTCAGGAATAATAATAAAAACAAGGGTACTTTATCAACAATAAGCGGAAGTTATTAACAAAATCCTCGATTTCCTTTGATATTCCTTGCGTGGGAAGTAAATCCGTATAATTTTGTGTATCAAATTAAATAAATGTTTAACCGTATATTCATTTAAAATCTTTAAATTATGAACAAAACAGAATTAATCGATGCAATGGCTGCTGATGCAGGAATTACAAAAGCAGCAGCAAAAAAAGCATTAGAATCTTTTTTAGGTAGTGTAGAAAGTACACTAAAAAAAGGTGGTAGAGTTTCCCTAGTTGGTTTTGGATCTTGGTCAGTATCTAAAAGATCTGCAAGAGAAGGAAGAAACCCTCAAACTGGAAAAACTATTAAAATTGCTGCTAAAAATGTAGTTAAATTTAAAGCAGGTGCAGAATTGGCCGGTGCTGTAAATTAATTAAACAAGCTCAAAATAGTTACTAAAAGCGTCTTAATGGCGCTTTTTTTGGCTCTTTGTCCAAAAAAACTTACATTAAAATTTGACTATTCCTCTTTTTTTTATAGATTTAAAAGAAAAATTCGTGAGCTTATGGTTGCTTTAACTCCAAAGAAAGGCCATTTGCTAATTGCCGAGCCCTCCATAATTGGCGATGTAGCTTTCAACAGGTCAGTAGTATTGCTCGCCGAGCACAATAGTGAGGGATCAATAGGTTTTATTTTAAATAAGCCCTTAGAATTTCGCCTTAACGAGCTTGTTCCCGAAATCAAGAAATCTTTAAAAGTCTATAATGGTGGCCCTGTAGAACAGGATAACCTGTATTTTATACATAAAATTCCTCATCTTATTTCTAACAGCATAGAAATATCCAACGGAATTTATTGGGGAGGAGATTTTGAAACCATTATCGATCTTATCAATCAAGGCGATATAAAAGATTCTGAAATTAAATTCTTCTTAGGCTATTCGGGTTGGGATATGTTCCAACTTGAGAAAGAGCTTACCAGTAACTCTTGGGTGGTTTCTGAAAATAAATACAAAAGTAATGTAATTAAAAAATCACCGATGGACTTCTGGAAAGAAAAAATGCTGGAACTAGGCGGTGATTACCTTATTTGGTCCAACGCACCGGAAAATCCTATTTTAAATTAACTTATATAGAATTAGGCTAATCGAGCTCTCGCATTCAGTTTTCCAATTAATTGTTTAGCCTTATCATTTCCATACGTTTTTTTGCGGTATTTGGTAATGGAAGTAATCCCAGAGATAACATTGGTAGTAAACAATTCGTCTGCTTTTTGAAGCTCAAATGGTGAAATAGATTCTTCTTTAAGTTCTAAATCATCCGATTTTTCAATGATTTCTATAAGTTGCTTGCGTAAAATTCCGTTTAAGCAACCTTCAGAAATTGGCGGGGTTTTAAGTATGTTGCCTTTTACTAGAAATAGATTGCCGTTAGTAGCTTCTATCACGTTCTTTTTCTCGTTCAGCAACAAACAGTTGTCATAATCATTTTCTTTGGCGAAAATTCCTGCCAGCACGTTTAAAATCTTGTTATTGCTCTTTAAGGAAGCTAATAAACCCGAATTCACATAATGATCTTTAAACAACTCCACTTCGCAAGAAGAATCCTTTAAAATATAAAAAGGGTGCTCTAGCTCGACAGCCTCAATGATGTAAGTAATTTCATTATTTTCGGGCGTATAGAAACCTCCTGTATTTCTATAAACCGTAATTCTAATGCGAGCAGGTTTACTTTCCAAGCCATTTTCTTGAATCGTTCTTTCAATTTCCTGCTGAAGAAACTCCATGGTAAAACTCATAGGAATTTCCATACGCATGATACGCATGGACGCCATTAAACGAAGGTAATGCGACTCCCAAAAGAAAATTTTGTTGTTCACTACGCGAATGGTTTCAAACAAAGCATCGCCATAACGTAATCCACGATTCTCTTCATTTAAAAAATGGGTTCCTGCCGCTAGTATTTCTCCGTTAAAATTTACCATAAAAAAATGCCTTGAAAATTCAAGGCACAAATATACTTTTTAAGATTGTGGATTCCTAAGCAGAACCCAATACTTGTTTAAGATCTGAAATTTGATTCTCCCACAACATTTTCGCTTCATCCACTTCATCTTCATCGGTAAAATCTGTAACTACCAACGAAACGTCTTTTGTAATTTCATCGACTACAATTTTAATTTCAAAGAAAGTATCTTCATCACCTTCTACCCATTTAAATTTTACCAGTTCTCCACTCTTTTTACGAACTAATTTTGCTTGCTCTTCGGATCCATCCCAAATAAACGTGAAAAGCTCACCACGTGAATTTACATTGTCTGCAAACCATTCTGATAATCCTGAAGGGGTTGAAATATATTGATACAATAATTGAGGCGAAGATTGTATAGGAAATTCCAATTCATATTTTACTTTCTCTTCCATACTTTAAAATCATAATTTATAAAGCGACAATATAATTATTTCTGACTAACTAGATCAATTTTATTTAAAAAAATATTTTTCGTGTTTGATTTGATTAAGATGAATTTGTTTTTATATTTGCACCCGCATTCACAAAGCGATTGCGAAATAAAAATGGCGAGGTAGCTCAGTTGGTTAGAGCGTCGGATTCATAACCCGGAGGTCACGAGTTCAAATCTCGTTCTCGCTACAAGAAAAGATAAGGCTTCACAGCAATGTGGGGCCTTTTTTGGTTTATTGAATTACTGAATTCTTTTTAGAAATGGAATGAGTTAAAAAGAAAAAGAGATAAGGTTTATTACTTTTCGATAATCACGAGATAGCTGAAACCTAAAACTCCTAAACTCTCAACATTCAGTTTCTATCTTTTAATTGTTGATTTGTTAAGTTGCTGTGTTGTCTAGTTGCAGAGGTTCAAAGGTGCAAAGTTTTTCGTTGTTAGTTGTTCGACTAAACTAGAAACTTTAAACTAAAAACTCTTTAGACTACTAAAGTCATATCGACCATAGGGAGATATCGCATCCAGTTATTCAAAAGAGTAATGTGATTTCTCTGTCTCACTTTCAGTCGACTTCGAAATGACTTGAAACTTCAAACCTCTAGCTTCCAGCATCCGACTTCCGTCTTCCCTCTTTTTAGTTATTTAATGAAGTTTTTAGCTTAAATGGTCTCCTTTTTAGGTTAAAGGATGAAATTTTTAGGTGGTACACCCAAACTTTTAGGTAGAAGAGCTAAACGTTTAGGTTGTTCTTTAAAACTTTTGGGTGTTTTGTCTAATGTTTTAGCCTCAAGACCTAAAATTTTAGGTTCAGGACCTAAAAATTTGGCTTTGGGACCTAAAAATTGCCCGATTTTGCCAAAAAACTCTGTTTCAAAAGCTAAAAAGAATGTAATATCACCTAAACAGGTGGTTTTTGAACCCAAATGGTTGATTGTTGAGGCGTAAAGTTGAGTACGTCTTAAAAGTTGCCGAGCGTCAAAGGTTTGAGGGTTTAAAGTTTTTTTGATCCTTTTATTTCTAACAGATACAGAAAATTCAAACCACAAATCCTTCTAACTTACAGTATCTAGCTTTCAGCTTCTGACTTCCAACTTCTATCTTCTGTCTTCAAACAACTTTACAGAAGGTTGTTTTCGGCTATCCTCAAAGGTTTTTTTGGATCCTTTAAGTTGAAAAATAGGGATACAAAAAAAGGCCCCTCTTACGAGAAGCCTCTTGCTTTGGGTGGAAGACCGGTTGCCGACGCTAACGGTCGGCATCAAGACATTGATTCCTTGAATCAATCGTCTTGATTCGAACTATATTTTACAATAAATGATTCCAATCTGGAGCGATTAAGGTTCTTAAGCTTGCGTTCCAAACTAAGGGCCTCTTTTTTAGTGGCTTTTTCAATGGTTAACATTAGTTTCCATGGAGCACCTTTGGAAGTGAAATTTTCCAATCCAGAATTATGTCGGTACAAACGATCATTCATATCACGAGTAAAACCCTTGTAATATTTATCTAATTTTTCAGAATAAAGAATATAAACGAAATACATCACGGGAAGATACAAAAAAGGCCTCTCTTACGAGAAGCCTCTTGCTTTGGGTGGAAGACCGGTTTCGAACCGGCGACCTCTAGAACCACAATCTAGCGCTCTAACCAGCTGAGCTACAACCACCGTTTAATTGCGGATGCAAATGTAATCGATTTTATTTCTTTTGCAAAGAAAAAAGTAAGTTTTTTACACTAAATTATCTAACTCATTCACGCCCAGCAATCTTTCTGCGGTAAATCCTTCCGCATGCTCCACACCTATCAACCTTCCTAGATCCCGAGCCCTGTAATCTAAACTGTCAAAAAAGTTTTTACTGGTAATGGGCGTTTCCGGTTCTTTGCTTTTTGGGTCGAAAAATTGTGAGCTATATGCTTTTATAGCTTCCATTTTTGTATCTATAAATCCGCTAACATCTACTACAAAATCGGGCTCTAAATTTTTCCATTGAATATAATGGTATACATATTTTGGGCGCCAAGCTTCCTGTTTTTTTCCGTCGTGGGCCGTTTCAATTTTCATCAAACCGCTTAGAAAACAAGCATCGCTTACCAATTTACTACCCTTTGCATGGTCAATATGCCTGTCGTCTATGGAATTGCACAAAACAATGTCGGGTTTGTACTTTCTAATCATTTTAATTACTTCCAGCTGATGCTCTTTATCATTTATAAAAAAACCATCGGCAAAACGTAAATTTTCACGAACTTCAACCCCTAGTATTTTAGCGGCTTTAGCAGCTTCTTTATCTCTCAATTCAGCAGAACCTCTTGTTCCTAACTCACCTCTTGTAAGGTCTATAATACCGGCAGATTTCCCAAACTTTATTTCTTTGGCGAGTGTTGCGCCACAGCCTAATTCAACATCATCGGGATGCGAACCAAAAGCTAATATATCTAGTTTCATTGTTTATTTTAATTTAATAATTTGTTTCTGATACTCCATGACAACATTAAAATAATTACGCGAGTTGTATGTCAGTTTCATTACTCAAGTGCAGAAACTTTTGGAATTTCAAGTATAAGAGCGCTCTTTCATTTCTTTTGCTCGCCCAAAAGAAACGAAACAAAGAAAAAGGCGCCTTATCCAAGGAATTTTTTCGACCATGAAGTCGAAAAACCGAAATCAAAACTCCGCGTCGCTCCGTTCCTACACTCCTGATCTCGGAGCTTTTGATTGCTATTCTCGGGATAAGGAGCTTAACTAAAGTTGACATTTGATATCTAGAATGAATTTATGAACTTAAAAAATATTGATTCAAAAATAAGGGAATCTAAACTTAAATCAATATACTCTTTGCTTTTACTTTGGAAACCGCTTGTTCAAAGTCGGCTATCAAGTCCCGTTTATCTTCAATACCAACGGAAAGTCTCAAAAGGTTTTCGCTTATCCCTTGCTTTTTTCTTTCTTCCTGGGATAGCAACGCATGAGACGTTTTCGCTGGGGAAACAATTGTACTCTCTACCCCTGCCAAACTCATGGAAGGTTTTATAATTTCCAATGAATTTACAAACTCAACGGAGTCAATATCAGATTTTAATTCAAAAGAAATCATCCCGCCAAACCCACGCATCTGTTCTTTTGCCAACTCGTAATCCGGATGTGTTTTGAGTCCGGGATAATACACCGTATCTATCGCTTCATTTTTACTGAAGTATTTTGCAAGTTTTTTGGCATTCCGGTTTTGTGCCTTTACACGAATACCCAGTGTTTTTATACTTCTTTCTAATAGCCAAACGGTGTAATCACTTAAACTTCCACCGAGATTTTTCCCCAATGAAAAGATTTTTTCTATGTTTTCTTCGGAAGAACAAACGGCACCGGCAAGAATATCGCTATGTCCACCCAAATATTTCGTGGCGCTGTGAATAACAACATCAATACCGAAGTCAATTGGATTCTGATTTACAGGTGAGGCAAAGGTATTATCAATCATTGTAATCAACTGATTCGTTTTTGCCAACTTGGCAATCATCGTTAAATCGGTAATGCTTAGAAGCGGATTGGAAGGCGTTTCAATGAAAATAACTTTGGTATTTGGTTTTATCTTCTCTTCAAAATCTTTTTCTGACAGTCCTTCCGTAAAGGAAAAATCAATGCCAAACCTTTTTAGTTCTTCCACAACAAAATTATACGTACCACCATAAAGTACTTTTTGCAACACCACATGGTCGCCCGCCTTTAAAAATGCTAAAAGACTGGTGCTTACCGCAGCCATCCCACTCCCAAAAATAAGTGCAGATTCTGCGTGTTCCAGGGCCGCCAATTTCTTCGCCAGACCTATTTGGTTAGGCGTATTGAAATAACGCGGGTATCGTTTTACATCAACATTTTCGTACGCATAGGAAGTAGCTGTATAAATAGGCGAAACAGCTCCTTTGTATTGGTTGTCTTTCACTTCACCTAAATGCGTGCAAATGGTATTTAACATCAAATTTTTAGAATTCATAATTTCTGAATTGATTAATGAACTTACGACAAATAAGTTCGGGTATAAAATTCCTATAAAAACAACAAAAGCTTCAACTCTCTAAGTTAAAGCTTTTGTTATTAATATGTTATATTTTTTATGAAGTACTTTTTAGAACACTATTTTATGCCTTTTTGTACATCTTTTGATAGCGCCAGTAGCTTACCCCACCTAAAATCAATACGAAAGCAACGGAATAATAAACAAAGTTTGGTGTAATTACTTTATCTCCACTAGCGTACGAGTGCAATCCAGCTAAGTAGAAATTCACCCCGAAATAGGTCATCATAATGCTGGCAAAAGCAACAATACTGGCAAAGTTAAAGCCCCATCTTCCACGAAGTCCTGGAACCAAACGCATGTGGATTACAAATGCATATACCATAATACTTATTAATGCCCAAGTTTCTTTAGGGTCCCATCCCCAGTAACGTCCCCAACTCTCGTTGGCCCATTGTCCTCCGAGGAAATTACCAATGGTAAGCATGACCAAGCCTACGGTTAAAGCCAATTCATTAATTATAGTTAATTCCTGTATGCTTAATTCCATTTTGGCCTTGTTCTTCTTGGTAGTAAAAATTATTAAGAACAATGTTACCATCCCAAGAATCATCCCCATGGTAAACGGACCGTAACTTCCTACAATAACCGCTACGTGAATCATTAACCAGTAGCTATCTAAAACGGGCTGTAAATTGGCAACGGCAGGGTCTAACCAGTTCATATGGGCTCCAAAGAGAATAATTGCCGTTACAAAGGCCGTAGCCGCCACAGTTAAGTCACTTTTTCGTGCAAACAAAAGTCCGAGTCCCATAGTACTCCACGCCACATACAAAACACTTTCATAAGCATCACTCCAAGGAGCATGTCCACTTATATACCAACGGAAGCCTAATCCAGCTGTTTGAAGGGCAAACATGACAAAAATGGCGATTTTGGAAGCAAAAATGATTCCGCGTACCACCTTATTATCATTAAATATTTGCACGATAATAGCAGTAAACATGATTATACCAATCACCAAATACCAGATTAAAAGCTCTTGAAAAATATTAACTTCGTTATATAAAATTTCAGCTTCAATTTTATTGTCTGAAGGCATTACTTCTGATCCATAATTCTTTTGGTTCTGTTTAAACGCATCTAGAATCTTATCTGCTTGCGTATAATCCCCCGTACTTTTGGCTTGCTGAAGTGCCATGAGGTAAAACGGCAATGACTTATTAATGAAATTGGCATACAAAGAATCTTTCACTTTGTAATCACCTTTTTCATAATCTGGAGCAGATATCCATTTATTGTTTTCGCTGTTTGGCAACGGATAAATACGAAGAATATCACCCCCCAGCGCTTGATTGATAAGTCCTAATTTTAAATCGAATTCCCTAAACCCCTTTTGAAAGGAGTTTGGAGTATTTGTTGCATACGCTTCTTCTAAATATGGCGCCAATTTATAGTTTACTCCATCGAAGAAATCAAGAGCTTTTACATATTCCTGATCTTTAGGCACATCGATTACCGTACGGATACTATCATTTTTTGAAGTGATGTAAATAAAATCCACATTGTACCACAATCCTGGATTCTGAAGCATGGAAAGCAACGCTTGGTTGGCATCCATACCTTCAAAAGAATCGGATTTTGTAAGCTTACGCATTAATTCCGAAGCAAAAGTATTAACAGGTTTCATTCGGCCTTCGCTATCCTGAATAACTAATGAACCAAATTTAGCTGCATGCTCCTTGTTTACCACGGTTGTTTTGAGCAGAGAATCAACCTGAGCTTTAGTTGGAGCCGCCACATGCATATGCTCCTCTTCTTCCACTTGTTGATGATCGTGATCTTTACGTTCACTATGCATCGGGATATTTTGAGCAAAACCGTTGAACAGCGTGAAAAATACCACTACTGCCGTTAATTTTGCTTTTTTAGCTTTTACTTTATCGAGCATTTCGCCAAGGCTTTTAAAACGTGTTTTTCCGAAGAACATAATACCCATAAGTCCGGCATACAAAAAGAAATAGCCGATGTAGGTTATCCAAGTTCCCCAAAAATCGTGATTTACGGATAGAATCGTCCCTTTTTCGTCTGGATCGAATCCAGATTGGAAGAAACGATATCCTTTATGATCCAATACGTGATTCATATAAATATGATAATCAAATGAGGGATCATCATTTACGGTTACTTTGCTTTCGAAAGAAGAATATCCCTTTTGAGTTCCTGGATATTTTTTGGCAATAAAATCGTTTAAGGTAATGCTAAAGGGCAATTCCTTACGAATAGATCCATAAGAAAGATGAAATTTCAATCCGCCCACCTCTACGGTTTTAGGCTGAATCAAATGTCCAACCCCTCCAAGTAATTTCACTTGTTTGGTTTCTCCGTTACTGGAAACATCCAAAATAATGGCATCGGTTTGGTCTTTAACTTTAGTCTCTGATTCAACAACGCCGTACTCCCCTTTTATAGCCTTGTCCGGAAATACAAATTGCATTCCCGCAGCATTGTAAAGCGATCGGTACATTAGCGGCTGAACGCTATCTTTTATTACTGTTCCCTGCAATTGATCTGCCATTCGCATGAAAGTTCCATCAAAAGGAGATTGTAAGGTGCTTATAGAATCGTTAACCGTAATATTGATGGCTCCTTCTGTTGGTTTATTGTAGGCAAATAAAATATTGTGAATACTAGATACTTCTCCCTCTTTAAGATAGTGGTCATGTCTACTTCCACCGCCCGCTTCCACTATTTTCAAATAGGTGTCACCATCGGGAGTTTCTATTAAGCCTTCTTCTGCACCTTCAATAAAACCAGCATACGAAACTGTGAATGGTTGCCCATTAAAGTCGGATTTCCAAGGAAGTGAAGATTTAATGGCCTCTTTGGTGACCATAATTTCATCTTGAAGCGCTTTTCGTTTCGGTTCGCCGTTTATTTCACCATCAACAAAAGCAGAAACATACTTTTTCTGTGTAAGAATATAATCAGTAGAAGCGCCTTCACGAATAGGCATTGCACCTTCGTAACCTATATAACGGGTTACAAACGCCCCGAAAATTATTAAAATGAAAGACAAGTGAAGCAAAAGAACTGGCCATTGCTCCTTTTTAAACAATCGGTAACGTTTTATATTTCCTAAGAAGTTAATCATGAAAAGCAACATAATCACTTCGAACCACCAGGTATTATAAATCCAAATTTTGGAGGTTTCGGTGCTGTACCAGCTTTCAATAAAAGTACCAAATGCCA
The DNA here is from genome assembly GCF_023721415.1 of Galbibacter mesophilus. Classification (GTDB taxonomy): domain Bacteria; phylum Bacteroidota; class Bacteroidia; order Flavobacteriales; family Flavobacteriaceae; genus Galbibacter; species Galbibacter mesophilus. The sequence continues at coordinate 1,088,700 of NZ_JAMQVC010000002.1, forward strand.
TAGCAGTTGCAAATACAACAAAAAGAATGGCCATTAAACGTGTAGAGAATAAAATCTTCTTTAGGGAATCTAACATCAGTATAAAGTGTAATTTACCAATTGAATTTCAGTGCGCAAAAATAAGGCGATTTTCTCATTTTTTACGTTAAATTAGGATAATATTAGAAAATCCATAACGTAACTTGTTGTAACTTAGTGGTAGATAATTTTAAATATAACAATCATGAAAAATTTAATGATTATTATCTGCTCTCTTTTCCTTTACAGTGCCCATGCACAGACCGAACAGGACATGGTAGGCACCTGGAAATTGGTGAAATTCACCAAGCCTAATGGAAAAGAAAAAAGCATCAAGAAAGAGTTTGGTACTGCGGAAGTGTATCAAGTTTTTGAAGAAAATCATGATTTTACAAGCAAGATAGGTAATGAAACCTACCCTGGAACGTGGAAATTAACCAAGGATAATAAAGAACTTCAAATTGATTCAGGTTCCGGTCCTTTAAAATTTAAAGTAGAACATCTAGATTCCGAGAAGCGGATTATCTCTAATGGAATGCTCGGTACTCTTGAATATATGAAAACGCAATAGTTTAGTCATTAATTACAATTTTCAGAATTGGTTTTTATTATCTCTTCTGAAATTATTTCTCATTCAAACGCACACGGAAATGAAACTTTTCTTTTTTGTGTGCTTTTTTTGTTTTCCTTCATTTTAAAACAACTTTTTCATTAATACTACAGGAATAAATCTTTTGAATCGATACTTTGAACTTTCCTCTTCATTTTGTAACATTACATTTTGAACTATCTTTGAGCGTTTTCTTGAGATTTTTCAAGTATTTCTAACATAATCCGATTCCTAACAGTCGGATTCTAAACCCTTCAGAAGGGCATCAAACATATTTAATGGAAGAAGAGAAAGTAATTCAGAATAAGGAGCTTAGCATTTGGGAAGCATTGATTCCAGTGATTGTTTTAGTAGGTTTATTGGCATTTAATGTTTTTGTTTTTGGAGATGACGCTCTCAGCGGATCAAATCAATTTATACTTTTAATTGGTGGTGCAGTTGCTGCTATTGTAGGAATAGCAAACAAGGTTTCTTACGACCGGATGCTCGAAGAAGTATCCAACAATATAAAATCTACTGCTGGCGCAATCCTAATTTTACTTTTTGTTGGAGCCCTCGCTGGAACATGGCTCATTAGCGGAGTAATTCCTTCCATGATTTATTACGGACTACAAATCTTAAATCCGACTTTCTTTTTAGCGGCTTGTGTAGTTATCTGTGCTATTATTTCTATTGCGACAGGAAGTAGTTGGACGACTTCGGCCACTGTGGGTATTGCCTTGGTTGGGATTGGAGGCGCTTTGGGAATTTCACCTGGAATGACAGCCGGTGCTGTAATATCAGGCGCTTATTTTGGCGATAAAATGTCTCCATTAAGTGATACTACCAACCTCGCTCCTGCTATGGCGGGAACCGATTTGTTCTCGCACATACGGTACATGGCACTCACTACGGTGCCAACAGTTATAGTTACACTTATTATTTTTACCATCATTGGTTTAAATTTGGATACTACCAAAGTTCCAGATACAGCTGCATTGCTTTCGTCCATTGAAGAGTCTTTTTTTATTACCCCATGGCTTTTTATCGTTCCCGTTGTTGTTATATTCTTAATCGTTAAAAAAGCTCCACCACTTTTGGCGTTATTGATTGGCACCTTACTGGGCGGTGTTTTCGCTATTATTTTTCAGCCAGAAATTGTGAAAAACATTACAGGAGCAGACGAACTTACCTTTATATCTGGTTACAAAGGTGTTATGAACGCTATTACCGTAGATACAGCGGTAGAAACAAGTAATGAAAAGCTCAACGACCTATTCTCTGCCGGAGGTATGGCCGGAATGTTGGGAACCATTTGGCTAATTATTTGTGCCATGGTTTTTGGAGGTATTATGGATGCTATTGGCGCTCTTTCTAGAATAAGCAAAGCGTTGCTAACCGCTTTCGATTCGGTATTCGGACTTTTTGCAAGTACGGTGGCGAGTTGCTTGGCACTCAATGTAACCGCATCCGACCAATATTTGGCTATTGTTGTTCCTGGTAAAATGTATGCACAGGCATACCGTGATAAAGGTCTGGCTCCTGAAAACTTGAGTAGAACTTTGGAAGATTCGGGAACAGTAACTTCAGTTTTGGTTCCGTGGAATACTTGTGGAGCCTATCAAAGTGGCGTTTTAGGTGTAGATACTACTGCTTATATCGGCTATGCCTTCTTCAATTATTTGAGTCCGTTTATGACATTGCTTTACGCTGCCTTTCATATCAAAATAAAACAGCTAAACGAAAAATAATTATTCCCTACCGAAAACGGTTATTTTTTGACGATTGCTTAAATTAAACACCTTTCTTTTTGATTATCAGTAAAATTGATTGTTCAGAAGGAAAAGTATTGTCATTTCTTATTCTTATATAAGTTAATATAATTTAAAAACTATGGTTTGCTCTAGCATACTTCTTAAATTTGCTTACGAAGTTTAACAATAAATAAATCATAATAGATATGGCATTAGTAGGAAAAAAATTTCCAAATATAGCAGTGGATGCTATGAATGAAATGGGCGACACTTTTAAAGTTAATGTGTTGGAAGAAGCTATCAAAAACAAGAAAAAAGTTATTCTTTTCTGGTACCCGAAAGATTTTACATTTGTATGTCCAACTGAATTACACGCTTTTCAATCTGCATTAGGAGAATTCGAAAAGAGAAATACCTTAGTTATCGGTGCTTCTTGTGATACTCCAGAAGTTCACTTTGCATGGTTAAACACTGCAAAAGACAACGGTGGTATTGAAGGTGTTACGTACCCGTTATTAGCAGATAGCAACAGAAACCTTGCTAACATGCTACGCATTTTGGATCTTTCTTCTGAAACGTATAACGAAGAAACTGATTCTTACGTTTACGAAGGTGATAACGTAACTTTTAGAGCTACTTTCCTAATTGATGAAGATGGAAAAGTATTTCACGAAAGTGTAAACGACATGCCTGTAGGAAGAAACGTAAACGAATACTTGCGCTTAATTGACGCTTACGCTCACGTACAGAAAAACGGTGAAGTTTGTCCTGCAAATTGGGAAGAAGGAAAAGAGGCTATGAACGCCGACAGAAAAGGAGTTGCAGCATATTTAAGTTCTAACTAATAATAGTATGTTAGTAGAATTAGAAAAAGATAATTTAGCTGAATTGGTTGCAGAAAACGAAATCGTTTTGGTTCAATATTCTGCCGGATGGTGTGGTAATTGCCGCATCATGAAGCCAAAATTCAAGAAATTTTCACAGGAAGCGGAAAATGCAACTTTCGTAATTGCAGATGCTGAGAAATTTCCTGAGTCCAGAAAGTTAGCCAATGTGGATAATTTACCAACATTTGCTGCTTTTAAAAATGGTGAGGTTGTAAACCAAATTCAGACTAATAAAACAGACGTTTTAAAATCTTTTATTGATGAAGCTACCGGTAATTAAACAATTATCAAGTTTTATAGAATCCAACGACGAAGACTATGTGTTAGAAGCGATAGAAACGTTGGAAGCTATTACTGAAGTACCTTCATTGAAAGATGAAGAACTTGATGTAATTGGAGAATTAATTTCCAATATGTACGGTGCTTTGGAAGTCAATAAAATGATTAAAGAAGACGGAATGAGCCAAAAAGAGGCAGTAAATGCCTTTATGAAAAGAGTTTTGGGATCTATTGATAAATAGTCCAGAACCTTGGATGGGAAAAAATTTGAAAAAGTGCTTAAAAGCTACCTGAAAGGTGGCTTTTTTGTTTCGTGGTTTAATTTATGTTTTGAATTAACTCATTTATTTTTAAAGCTCCTTATCCACAGAATAGCAAACAAAAGTTCCGAAAACAGGAGCGAAGGCACGAAGCGACGCGGAGTTTTGATTGCGGTTTTTCGACTTAATGGTCGAAAAAATTCCTTGGATAAGGCGCCTTTCCTGCCTGTTCACCGCAGGTAGGCAGGTTCTTTGTTTCGTTTCTTTTGGGCGAGCAAAAGAAATCGACGTAGGAGATTCATGAATACAATTAAAGATAAATGGAAATTTAATGAACTAAATGAAAGAAGTTTTAAGATTTATAAAATTTAAATTGAATATTTATAAGCTTGGAGGTAAACTAAAGTCATTTTATTAATACCTTTAAACCTATAAACTAAACAAATTTTAATCAACATCATGGCAACAGTTACTTTAAAAGGAAACACAATTCATACTTCAGGAGAACTTCCAGCAAAAGGAAACAAAGCTCCTGCATTTACTCTAATAAAAACAGACCTTTCCAACGCTAGTTTGGAAGATTTTAAAGGATCGAAATTGGTTCTTAATATTTTTCCAAGTATCGATACAGGAACATGTGCAGCCAGTGTACGAGAATTCAATAAAAAAGCTACTTCGCTAGACAACACAAAAGTATTATGTATTTCAAGGGATCTGCCTTTTGCTTTGGCGAGATTTTGCGGTGCTGAAGGATTGGAAAATGTTATTTCTCTATCCGATTTTAGAAATCACAGCTTCGGAAAAGAATACGGGTTGGAATTTACCGATGGTCCATTGGAAGGCTTATTAAGCAGGGTAGTAATTGTTTTGGATGAAGATGGAAAAGTTATCCATACCGAACAGGTTTCCGAAATTGTGGATGAACCTAATTATGAAGCGGCATTAGAAGCTTTAAACGGGTAATGTCTTTTCTTAAAAACAGAATACACAGTATCAGGTACGCCTTTAAAGGGGTGTACCTTTTACTATCCACAGAACCTAGCATTCAGGTTCAATTTGGTATTGCCATACTTGTAACCATCGCCGGATTTTATTTTGGTCTATCTTCCACAGAATGGATTTTTCAAACTCTTACCATTGGTTTGGTAATGAGTATAGAAGGTATGAATACAGGCATTGAAAAACTAGCGGATTTTGTACATCCTTCACACCATAAAAAAATAGGGTTTATAAAAGACATTGCTGCAGGCGCAGTATGCATCGCAGCTGTTGTCGCCATAATTGTAGGCTGCATCATTTACATTCCGAAAATATTTTGAAAATATATCTCGAAACAATACGTTTGTAATTTGTATTTTTGCCACTAAACACAATGTAGCCAATGCCCAAAAAGAAGACGAAAACAACTAAAAAGACTTCCGATAAAAAAATTCCTACTTTTAAGATTTCCAATCAACAAAAAATAATTCTTGGGAGTTTGTTAATGCTCATCAGCATTGCTTGTTTTATCGCTTTTGTCTCCTTTTTCTCTACTTGGCAAGAAGACCAAAGTCTTTTAAAAGAGTTTGGCAACCGACAGGCGGAAGCTAAAAATTGGTTGAATAAATTCGGAGCCTCCGTTAGCCATTTCTTTATTTATAAAGGAGTGGGTATAGCTGCTTTTATATTCCCCATCCTTCTGTTTCAAACAGGTTTCTATCTGTTTTTGAATTACAGTCCAAAAAAACTTTTTAACCGCTGGTTTTGGGGTATTATTATTAGCATTTGGTTGGCTATTCTCTTCGGATTCTTTTCTGAAAGCGCTCCCCTTCTCGGTGGCGTGGTAGGCTTTGAAATGAATGATTTCCTAAGAGCTTACATTGGAAATATCGGTCTTGCTCTACTGCTTTTCTTTGTATTCATCACTTATGCCGTCGTAAGGCTGGGCGTTACACCGCAAAAAATTGCCTCTCTTTTCTACACTACACAAGAAGAGTTTAAAGCGGCTTTTAAAAACAATAAAACGAAAGCGGAAACAGATACAACGGAAGAAACGCCTTCTGAAGTAATCACGCAAAACGAAACTGCTCAAGTCACTCACGTTAATGAGGCGACTGTTGATACGACCTCGGATGTCGATATTGAAAACTCCTTTGAAGTAAAAATAGCTGAAGACGAAGAGGAAAGTACCCCGATTAGCACCATAAAACGCGAAACGATTGAAGATGACACCAGCGACCTGCAAATGGAGGTGGAAACTGTTGAAGAAGAAAAGGAAGAAACAGACAATCTTGCCGAAAAATTGGTAAAGGATTTTGGGGAATTCGATCCGAAATTAGCATTGAGCAATTATAAATTCCCCACGCTGGAACTCCTAAACGATTATGGTGCAGGAAGTATTACCATCAATCAGGAAGAGCTGGAGGAAAATAAAAATAAAATTGTTGACACGCTCAAGAATTATAAAATTGAAATTTCCCAAATTAAAGCTACCATTGGGCCAACGGTTACACTTTACGAAATAGTGCCGGCCGCTGGGGTTAGAATATCCAAAATAAAAAATTTAGAAGACGATATTGCCCTTTCGCTTGCTGCTCTGGGAATACGGATTATTGCGCCAATACCCGGTAAAGGTACCATTGGTATTGAAGTGCCTAATAAAAACGCTACCATCGTTTCGATGCGTTCGGTAATTGCTTCCAAAAAGTTTCAATCTGCAGAAATGGAACTTCCCATTGCTTTCGGGAAAAACATCAGCAATGAAACTTTTGTAGTGGACCTTGCTAAAATGCCACACTTGTTAATGGCCGGTGCCACGGGACAAGGTAAATCAGTTGGATTAAATGCGATTCTTACTTCTTTATTGTACAAAAAACATCCTGCGGAAGTAAAATTTGTGTTGGTCGACCCAAAAAAGGTAGAACTTACCCTTTTCAACAAAATTGAACGACACTTTTTGGCTAAATTACCAGATAGCGGAGAAGCAATTATTACCGACAACACTAAGGTGATAAATACTTTAAATTCTCTTTGTATCGAGATGGACAATCGCTATGAGCTTTTGAAAAATGCCATGGTGAGAAATATTAAAGAATACAATGCGAAGTTTAAAGCTAGAAAACTGAATCCGAATGACGGACACCAGTTCTTACCGTATATCGTTTTGGTAATTGATGAGTTTGCCGACCTAATAATGACGGCGGGAAAAGAAGTAGAAACTCCTATCGCTCGATTGGCGCAATTGGCAAGGGCAATCGGGATTCACTTGATTATTGCAACACAAAGACCTTCGGTGAATGTGATTACCGGTATTATTAAGGCCAATTTCCCTGCACGAGTAGCATTTAGAGTTACGTCTAAAATAGATTCCAGAACCATTTTGGATTCCCCAGGAGCCGATCAATTGATTGGACGTGGTGACATGCTTTACACACAAGGTAACGACCTTACCCGACTACAATGTGCCTTTGTTGACACTCCAGAAGTTGAAAAAATTACCGACTATATTGGCGGACAACGAGCCTATCCAGATGCCCATATCCTGCCAGAATATGTCGGCGAGGACTCTGGCACAGGACTTGATGTAGATATATCCGAACGCGACGCTTTGTTTAAAGAAGCCGCGGAAGTGATTGTTATAGCCCAACAAGGTTCAGCTTCTCTGCTTCAGCGTAAGCTTAAATTGGGCTACAACCGTGCGGGTAGAATTATCGATCAGCTGGAGGCAGCAGGCATTGTTGGTCCGTTTGAAGGTAGCAAAGCCCGTCAAGTACTCGTAACGGACATGGCGGCTTTAGAGCAATTGCTCAGTAATGAATAATAATTTCAGTAATAAAAAAATTAATAACAGATTTATAATGAGAACACTAATTTTAATAGCAACCCTTTTTATTTCAACCTTTACCCTCCAGGCACAAAGCGATGCAAAAGCAAAAGCATTGTTGGATGAAGTTTATAATAAAGTAAAAGGATACGACAATATTTACATCGAATTTAAATACGCCTTGGACAATTCTGCTGAAAACATCCACCAAGAAACTAAAGGAGATGTTACCATTCAAGGCGATAAATACGTGTTCAATTATTTAGGCGCTACCAAAATTTTCGACGGAAACAAAACCTACACCATTATTCCTGAAAACGAAGAAGTTGTTATCGAAAGTAACGGAGAAAATGGTGAAGAAGGAACGATTACCCCATCCAAAATGCTTACTTTCTATAAAAAAGGATACAACTATAAGTGGGATATTCTTCAAAACGTAAAAGGAAGAAATATTCAATACGTCGCTTTGACTCCCATCGATAGTAATTCAGAAATCAAAAAAATATTGTTGGGCATCGATGCGCAAACCAAGCATATTTACAATTTAATTGAAGTTGGCTCTAACGGAACCAAAACAACCATCACCGTAAATTCCTTTAAAACAAATGAGCCCATTTCTAAATCTTTGTTTACTTTCAACAAAGCAAAATATGACGATTTAGGGTATTACATTATTGAAAATTAAGCGTACAACACATTGAAAATTTTAGACCGGTACATATTATCGAGGTTTCTGTATAATTTCATCAGTTCTTTTGTGATACTGATGTTCATTTTCATTTTTCAGGCGATTTGGTTTTTTATTGACGAATTTGCTGGTAAAGACATTGACCTTATCATCGTTGGAAAGTTTCTATTTTACTACTCCCCCAACCTAATCCCCATGGTGTTGCCGCTAACGGTTTTGTTGGCCTCGATTATGACCTTTGGTGCCTTGGCAGAAAACTATGAGTTTGCGGCGATGAAGGCTTCGGGAATTTCCTTAAATCGCGCGATGCGTGGACTTATCATTTTTATTACTTTCCTGAGTATCGGAACTTTCTTCTTCGCCAATAATGTAATTCCTGCTGCGGAATACAAATCGTATAACCTCAGACGAAACATCGCTCAAATGAAGCCTGCTATGGCTATTTCTGAAGGAGCCTTTAGTACGGTTGGGGAAGATTTCAGCATGAAAGTGGATAAAAAACATGGGGATAATGATCAGTTGTTGGACAATGTAATTATTCACCAACTTACCGATGGCGGCATTAATGATAAGGTTATAAAATCGATTGATGGGGAATTGGTAAGTAATGAAAACTCTAATATTCTTCAACTCGTGCTTACCAACGGTAATTTTTATCAGGACGTAAAAGCTGAAAGCAGGGACAAGCGTGATAATTATCCTTTTGCTAAAGCAAGTTTTGAAAAGTACACGATTTTCATGGACTTGAGCAATTTGAACAATGTTGATTTGGAGGAAGAAAAAGTGAAGAACACCTTCAAAATGCTCAACGTTTCAGAATTAGATTACGCCATTGATTCTTTGGAAAAAGACAACCAAAAAATCTTTACTAATTTCGGAGAAAACGTTTATAAACGGACGGGCGCTTCTAATTTATCACTTAGAAACAGAGTAAACCGACCCAAAAAAGACAATGACAAAATAACCGTTGAGGATAAAGAAGCGGTACAGTCACTTATAAAAACGAATATTGATAGTGTTATTTCCCTTGTAGAAGATTATAGGCAGAATCAGTTGGTAGATATGGCGCTAAATACGGTTAAAAATACCAAATCTACCCTTGAAGGGAAAAAATGGGATTTAAACAGAAGAACAAAATTGTACAATCACCATATACTTTCCAAGCATCAAAAATATGCGTTGGCATTTACTTGCTTCATACTTTTCTTTGTTGGAGCTCCTTTGGGTGCAATTATTAGAAAAGGTGGGCTAGGATTGCCAATGGTATTGGCAATTGGTTTGTTCTTGAGTTATCACTTTATAGGGATTTTCGCCAAAAACTACGCAGAAGACGGCAGCATCCCGCCTATTGTGGGTTCTTGGTTGCCGACGGCTATTATGCTTCCGTTGGGAATTTTCCTTACACGACAGGCTACCGCAGATAAGGCCGTTTTTGATATAGGAAACTTGTTATCCAAGATATCCGGACTTTTCAGTTTTCTAAAGAAAAAGAAACCAGAAGTTGCAAAATAAGTATCTTTGAGAAAAATTTGCAATGAATTCAGATACGCTAATGGCTACATCAGCAATTAAATTAAATACCATAGAAGAAGCTATCAACGACATCCGAAAAGGAAAAGTTATTATTGTTGTTGACGATGAAAATAGAGAGAATGAAGGTGATTTTGTAGCAGCAGCTGAAAAAGTGACTCCAGAAATGATAAATTTCATGGCAACACACGGCCGTGGATTAATTTGTACGCCTTTAACCGAAAAACGTTGTAAAGACCTCGAACTACACCCCATGGTGGGCAACAATACGGACCCCATGGAAACTGCTTTTACTGTTTCGGTAGACCTTAGAGGATACGGAGTAACAACAGGTATTTCTGCCGGTGATAGAGCGAAAACCATTCAAGCATTAATCAATCCGGAAACCAAACCTTTTGAATTGGGCCGACCAGGACATATTTTCCCATTGGTAGCCAAAGAAGGGGGTGTTTTACGACGAACAGGCCATACCGAGGCTGCTATTGATTTCGCTAGACTTGCAGGATTGGAGCCTGCTGGGGTAATTGTGGAAATTATGAACGAAGATGGTTCGATGGCACGCCTTCCTGAACTATGCAAGGTTGCTGAAGAACTTGATTTAAAAATTGTAACTATTGAAGACTTGGTTGCATACAGAATGCAACACGATAGCCTTATTGAAAAAAAGGAAGACTTTGATGTAGAAACCCGCTTCGGAAAATTTAGGTTGCGTGCTTACAAACAAACTACCAATAATCAAGTACATATCGCGTTAACGAAAGGCTCTTGGAAATCAGATGAGCCCATTTTAACCCGTATAAATTCCACTTTGGTCAATAACGATATCTTAGGTACGCTTACCAGCAATGCTGATAAAAAACTTGATGATATGTTTAAACAACTAAACAAGGAAGGGCGCGGTGCCATTGTTTTTATCAATCAAGAAAGTCACTCTATAAATTTATTGAAAAGGCTTACTGAATTAAAAGAACTACAGGCAAACGGTGAAATGCGTGCGCCAAAAATAAACATGGATGCCAAAGATTTTGGTATTGGTGCCCAAATTCTTCACGACCTAGACATTTCTAAAATAAGATTGCTATCCAACTCCACACAAACAAAACGTGTAGGTATCATAGGCTACGGACTAGAAATCGTGGAGTATGTGAATTACTAGTTCTTTCTTTGGCTGAATAGTTAATTGGGTTTAAAAACTGCCAACTGAACACTGGCTACTTGCCAATTGAAATTTAAATTGATTTGAATTAAAAGATGATAGGTGATTATGATTTGATTATTTCTATCAAATCTTCCATTTCCTCCGATTTATTCTCAAAAATATGATCCAAAATTTTCTTAATACTTTCAACATCCCTATCGTTCATTTTATAATAAGTATATAAACTCGGATTTAGGCCTTTCAACAGTTTCTTCATTTTATTATTATTCAATATATAATACTGACCGCTTTTTAAATCTAATAAAACGTTATTATTCTTATTTGCAATAAGCATTCCTGTTAGGCCAAAGGTAGTGGCCAGAGCAGCAGTATTATCCGAATTGATAAATGTATCATTAAACAGTAAATAATCTTTTACCCGTTTGGTTTTAATGTAATGTTTATCACTTGAGTAAACCGACGAATTGATGTAAATAGAACTTCCATCGGAAAAAGCATAAAACTGAGGAGATTCCTTTAAATCGTTCTCAAAATAAACCTTATCGTCCTTTTCCTTAATTACTTTGAATTCTGAAAATGCCACAGCCTCATTGCTGTTAAGCTCCGAAAAAGAAGTGAAAAATCCAGCTTTTGGCGCTTCCGCTAAAATCTTGGAAGAAGGGACTTCTGATAGTATTGAAATTACAGTAGGATTGGAAATGGAATCTTTTTTTGTATTAAAACCAATAAATGCCTCATGTAGGATTTCACGTATCCTATCATCATGTTTCGAGGTCGCATCGATAGCAGCATTATGGCTTATACTATTTACATAAGAGTCTAACAAATAATATTTCTTCTCATCTATTTTTTTCAAAAAATCCATATTCAAAATTACGGTTCCCGTTTCACTAAACGCTGTGGTATGCTCCGAAATTAAAAATTGATTAATACGTAATGTAAGCTCTTCGTTCGATTCACTTTCAGAAAAAAGTTTTTCAAAATAACTCATTAAAACGCTGTGTAAACTATCAGTAAGTACAGCGGTGACATTTTTATTAAACATTCCTTTTTGCGCGAAACCGATATTATTTTTATAGATCCTATTGTCTATTACCTCAGTTATTCTAAATGATGTATTTATAGGTTGGATTTCGTTTACATCCAGTATATCTACAACATGCTCCTTTTCATCTGATTGAGAAAAAATAAATGTCGTGTTTAGTATAAGAAGAAGAAAAAGTAAAAGATTTTTGCTCATAATTGAAACTTTTTTAACGGACGAGCAAATAAATAAAATTAAATAATATCTTTTTCAGATTTCAAAAAAAAAGCAGCTAATTAAAGCTGCTTTTTTTATAATCGTTACTTATTCAGTTATTTAACCGTTTCCGGCACACTTTCCAGTACATTTTTCATTCTTTCTGCTCTTTGTTTAACCTCTTCCTCTGTCCAACTAAGCTTGATAAGTACCGAAATAGAACGACCTAACCATTTATCCGATTGGCTAAAATCTGCTTTGTGGTAATCAGGTAGCCCATTTTTCACCTCCTCCGGAAGTTTTCCTAAACTCTTTAGATCTTTTAAGTGATCCCATTTCTTGATGTAATGCCAATTATTGTCGAACCAATAAAAACATCCATCCACACCATTGGCAACCAATTCTTTTTGTGTCGTTCTGGCGGTTGCTTCATCTGGCATAAAAAATGTTAAGAAGGAATAGTTTTCCACGCCTCCTTCAGGTACCTTTCGCATGGTAACGCCCTCTACATTTTCAATCGCGTTTCTTAAAATGGTGTAATTTTTTTTCTGAATTTCAATAAACTCATCCAATCTTGCGATTTGAGCCAAGCCAACAGCTGCGTTTAATTCAGATATCCTAAAATTATATCCCAAAAACGGATGTGTTTCCGCTCCCCTATCATTCCCAACATGATCATGACCGTGATCGGAGTAATGATCGGCATTGGTTTTATAACGTTCATTATTGGTAATTACGGCCCCTCCTTCACCACAGGTAATCGTCTTTACGTAATCAAAAGAAAAACATCCTAAGTCTCCATAGCTTCCTAAGGGCTTTCCTTCAAAACTACCGCCAATAGCCTGACAGGCATCTTCCAATAATAATAAATTGTATTTCTTGCACAGAGAAGCCAGCGCTTTCAAATCAGCCATGGAACCGCACATGTGCACAGGCATAACCACTTTTGTTTTTTCAGTAATCGCTTCCTCAACTTTCTTCGGATCCAACGTCAAAGTATCATCAACATCAACCAAAACAGGTACAGCACCAATTGCAACAATGGATTCAAAACTAGCAACGAAAGTAAATGTAGGCATAATAACTTCATCACCTGCGCCTATTCCAGCACTCGCCAAAGCAACGGTTAAAGCGGAAGTTCCGCTACTTACCAACTGCGCATGTTCAACCTGCATTCTTTTGGCAATAGCCTTTTCTAGCTCCAAGGCTTTCCAATGTCCGTTTCTATTTCCGTCGAAACCATATCGCATTAAAACACCGCTCTCTAAAACATCGTTTACCTGCTTACGTTCCTGATCCCCAAAAAGTTCAAATCCTGGCATAAAAAATAATTTATTTTATACAAAGTTAACCAAAAGCTTTATGTCGAAAAAAGTTCACTGGTAAACTTTTATTAAAGTGTTTCACTAAAAATCAATCACACTGTCTTTTAACGGTTTACGAACCTTCTTGAAATTAGCAAACATATCATCTTCGGCGCGGTATCCCACGGGAAGTACCAAAACTGAGCTTAAATTTTTCTCTTTTAATTGTAATATTTCGTCATATTCATCTGGTGAAAAACCTTCCATAGGACAAGCATCAATACCTTCGATAGCGCAAACTGTCAACAAATTTCCTAAAGCCAAATACGCTTGATTTTTCGCCCAATTTTTAATCTCCTCAACGGTTTTCTTTTTGAAGTCCTTAATAAGAAAATCCTGAAAAGGTTCCAACACTTCATCAGGAGTATTTCTAACATGTTTCACCCGCTCAAAATAGCGTTTTATATACGTTTCATTTATTTCATCTTGAATACAAAGAATTAATACATGTGAAGCATTTTCCACCTGTTTTTGATTCCAAGAACTGGCGGTGAGTTTCTTTTGAATTCTTTTATCCGAAACAATCAACAAAGTAACGGGTTGTAACCCATAAGAAGTTGCAGTTAAGTTAAACGCCTTTTTCAAGGTATTCACTTTACTGTCTGCCAACAATTTTTCGTTATCAAATTTTTTAACAGCATACCGCCATTCCAAGGCTTCGATGATACTCATTACGATTCGTTTTACACAAAAGTAAGGTTTTACCTATTATTTAGTATTGTTCATCGTTATTTATTTCTAGGATTAGAAAAAGAATTTTCAAGCTCATTTAATTGATTTACAACTGGTAATAATAAATCCATAAAAAAAGTATATTTTAATCTTTCTGAATTCAAAAAAGGTTTCTATATTTGCACCCGCAAAGGAGAAATGGCAGAGTGGTCGAATGCGGCAGTCTTGAAAACTGTTGAGGGTCACACCTCCGGGGGTTCGAATCCCTCTTTCTCCGCTAGGAGCGCAACAAACTCCAACAAAATCCCGTAAACCACCAGTGTTTACGGGATTTTTCATTTTATACCATTTCAATTAAATTGAATTAATATCAATAAAAAGTGGACTAATTCGGTGTCACTAAAAACTTAAGATTAAGTGACACCGAATTGCTCTAAACCCCTTTATTTTAGTGCCTTTTGATGCTTTTTGAATTTTGCTATTCGGTGTCTAATTCGTACCTTTTTTTCAAAATTCGGTGTCACTTATGATTAATTCACTTTCCTTATTGTATTACATAAAAAAATCCAAAGCGGATTTAAACAAGAAATGTAACATTTACATGAGAATTACCATTGACGGAAAAAGGGCAGAATTCAGCGTCAATAGAAAAATTGAAGCTGATCGCTGGTTGGCAAAATCCGGTATGGCAAGAGGTTCCAACCCGGAAATAAATGAGCTAAACAATTATTTGACTAAAGTAAAAACAGCCATTCTTAATAAACATCAAGAATTTATTACCAATGAAAAAGCGCTTACAGCAGTTGCCCT
Organism: Galbibacter mesophilus; assembly: GCF_023721415.1. Lineage (GTDB taxonomy): Bacteria > Bacteroidota > Bacteroidia > Flavobacteriales > Flavobacteriaceae > Galbibacter > Galbibacter mesophilus. The sequence continues at coordinate 1,103,752 of NZ_JAMQVC010000002.1, forward strand.
AAGAGACGCCTATCTTGGAAAAAACAAAAGGTACAAGATGCTCCTAGACATATTTCAGGAACATAACGACAAAGTAGATAGCCTTGTAGGCAAAGATTTTTCAGCCGGCACAGCAGAACGCTACAGAACAGCAAAAAAACATGTTGAAGATTATATTAAAACTGAACTGAAACAAAATGACATTCCCGCTGTAGATGTAGATTACAAATTTATTACCGGTTTCGAATATTACTTAAAAACAAAAAGGAAGTGTAGCCATAATACGGCAATAAAATATGTTACCAATTTCAAAAAAATTATTCGCATAGCTTTGGCCAACGATTGGATTAAAAAAGACCCATTTCTTAATTGGAAAGTTCGCTTAAAGAATGTAGAACGTGAATATCTCACACAACAAGAAATAGGTACGTTATTAAACAAAGATTTCAAAGTCCAGCGTTTGGAACAGGTAAGGGACGTTTTTTTATTCTGTTGCTTTACAGGGCTCGCATACGCTGATGTTAAAAAATTAAGTAATAATGATATTTCTATTGGTATCGACGGCGAAAAATGGATTAAAACGAACAGGACAAAAACAAAATCAAAAAGTAACATACCAATATTACCTTTAGCTGGTATGATCTTGGACAAATATGCAGATAATCCGGATTGCCGTAGAGAAGGAAAACTTCTTCCTGTTTTAACCAATCAAAAAATGAATGCATACCTTAAAGAAATCGCGGATCTCAGCGGAATCAACAAAAACTTCACCACTCATATGGCTCGTCACACATTTGCTACAACCGTCACCCTTTCTAATGGCGTCCCTATTGAATCGGTAAGTAAAATGCTAGGTCATAGCTCACTTAAAACAACCCAACATTATGCTAAAATTTTGGATAAAAAAGTAAGTGACGACATGAACCTTTTAAAAAACAAACTTAGGATTACCAATTAAAATAAGTCAAAGGATAAATTTTTATCTATAGTGTATTCGACCATCATTAAATTCTAACAAAAAAAAGAGCCAGATTATTTCTGACTCTTTTGATGTGACCATTTTAATATACTGCTATTTATTTTTAAGGTCTTCTATCCTCTCCTGAATCCTCTCCCGTATATTTTATTATTTGGAAATCATTTGTAGCCGTTCCATTTAAATAATAGAAACATATGTTTTTTCAGGTTTTCCAAAGAGATAACACTTTAATTATTTTTTTTCTATCAATTCCTTTAGTTCAGCACTGGGCTCAAATATAATAGTAGGTGCTCCTCCTATAAGTTCTTCAGACCTTATTTTAATAATCCTTGACCCAGTGCTTTCCAAAAACTGAGGAACAATATTGTGAGGATATCTTAAAATATAATTTCCTTCTTCATCAAGACTTCCATTTCGTATGTAAGTCCCTTTTAAAAATTGTAGTTTCTGCTCTCTGGTCTTGAACTTACTGATTTTCAGGTGACCTGAATATATGTAAAAATCCTTGTCTTCTTTATCAGTATACATCACGTCCATCTTCTTAAATTTGTAAAAACTATGGAATTTATCGATATATTTTTCGGAATAAATAAAAGATGGTGAATTTTCATCGTTATCAGGAGTTTCAACACGAAAACGATTGATATCTAAGCCAGATTTTGGTATACCTACCATAAAGCTATCCAAAGCTTTTTTTTGACCACTGTAAAAATATGTTACCAAAAATCTTTTTTTCTTTGCATTCGGAATATATGTGTATCCCCAGAGATATAGGTCAGCCCAAGCAAGTAGCACATATCCAAGTATTTTTTATTGCTTTCTTAGGATAATCCAGTATTACAAAAAGCTGTAACTAGTAGCAATACGATTACCATATGATTTCTTTTCACTTCCATAAGCTAAAAACTTTCCCAATGGCTATCCAAGACTGATATTAAAATCGAAATCCATAACATATACAGTTTCGAAAGTAATAGAGCCTATTTGTGAAGCAACTACCAAAATTGCTATGAATCTTAACTCATAAATAGTCGCGTATCCAATAGTAATGACCTCCTTGACATTTAAAAGGTTCTTTTCAATCCTTTACGTCCTATAAACCACTTAACCTTGACGGTATATTTAGATTTATTGAATCCATCTCTCTAAAGTGGTAAATTTCATTGATTTCCACTGAAGTCTTTGTCTCATAATCTATTTTTCGATAAAAAATCAAGGAGCTATCCTTTCTTGTTGCTTCCAGTCCCATCAAAATTAAATTTCCTTTTGGATCTAATTCATAATATCTGATAATTAAATTTTTATTGTCCATGGTGTATTTACCCCACATATAAAGCTGGATATTCTTGCTTATAAAATTATAATTCTTGGGAGTAAACAAATCGTAATTCGCTAAAAAACAATCCGTTTTCCAAAAAGCATTTAATTCCGCTATTGAAACGTCCGAATAACAATACCTTTCATATTTAATATTGTGAATCTGATTTTGTCCTTCATTAATGAATACATTACTTTTAAAAAGGCCATTAGATAAAAAGACAATAGGATAAACGTTCTCTCTATCATTTAAATCTTTTACAATTTTATAATAATAACCATCCGTTCTTGGCCCATGTAATAGTTTAATTCCCTCATTTTTAATAAAATAAGGCTTTTGCTTTAAATGAAAACAAGATGAAAGTAGCAATAAGGGTAATATGCAAAAGCCCTTTATAATAATATTCATAAATTTAGGTATTTAAACTATTTAAAAATATCATTTAAACCATAGTAAAGTGAACCACCGTTTATGTTCAATTGACATCGATGGACATTTTCATTTTATTTTAAACATTAACCCATATTCGATTTAGGATCTAACGGATATAACAGTTTTAATAACTAATATTTATAGATTCAAATTAAAATGATAGTAATACACGAACATTGTATTCTTTAAATCCATTGCATTTTTAAACAAATAGTCAATTTGACCTATACATGCATATCCAATGATTTATCTATAATAGTATTTACTGTCATTACTTGTTAATGGAATTAGACTTCTAAGTATTTTCTTTACCCTAGTGAGTACAAATATTTAGGTAAATAAAAAACCTACGAATAGTATCATGAATATTTCTGAATATCATTCGCGATTAAATCTAATATTTCAACTTCGCTAATGGTTTGAAAATATGTGTTTGTTATTTTTTTCTTCATAAAAATTTCTTTTACTTTTTCAGTAACAATTATGAACCTAGTTCCCTTTGGCATAAAAATGTCCGATCTATCCCACTCTTTCATTTCTGGAAATAGACCTTTGTAATAAATTGCAGGTATCCCTCCTGGAACCAAGATTTTTTCAACCAAGTCAGATTTCTCAAAATTTAATCTACCAGATCGACCAATTACTGAAAAACCATAACATTTTGGAATTATTTCTCCTTTTTTACTGAATAACTCCACCTCAAAGTCTAACCAGCCTGATATTTTATATTGATTTAGAATGTTTTTTAATCTTTCTGAAATTAGAAATAAGTTTGCATAACCAGTGTCCAGAACCTCCCTTAATTTTGCCCCATTATCTTGTACAAATGTTACTGGAAAAGATATATTATCATAATCTCCCATTGCCAACCGCTCTGGTTCAGAAGGTTTATAATCCAATTCAAAACTAAACTTTCTTAAATTGATCGGAGAGGCTTGAAAGGTTGTCGATACCAATTTGCTACTTAACAAGAAAAATTTATTGTTGCCCTTAAAATACATTCTTATGTTAAATGTGTTTAATGAGGGAGTTAAGACTTGCAAGAGAGTAACGGTTCGAAAATCAGATCTTGCAAGCCATATTGCTCTAAAAAGTTTTTTAATTTTTGACTGACAACCAAAAGGGGTCTTGCATATCTTATCTTCATATTCCCATTATTTACAAGATTGGATAGCCCCATATGCTCCCAAGTGTTTAAAATATCATAATCTTGCATATCTATAAAAACTTGATCATTATACGTTAATTTTACTGGCTTTACTACCGTGGGTCTGCCGTTTTCAATCTTTCCCATAATTAATTCATTGAAATAGCCATTTCTTTTACAAGTTGAACATTGATTTTCTATTAATAAACCTTTGGTTAATTTGGCCTGGGGCAAACTTTTTATACCACGTAAGTGATAGTAAGGCAATATATCCCCGTTATCGTCCATAGTTTTTTTCAGACCCTCCATATTAATATTTTTAAATTCCGCTTGCTGGTATAGCATTTCAGAAATTATATAATCCCCATCAATGGTTTGAAATAGATCTTTGGAGATTATTTTTGGAAATTTGACTTTTAAATTCCCCGTTACTTGGGCAAAAGTCCCACATACTGCACATGCAGGAGGTAAATCATAATTGGTTCCACAATTTTCTCCACTTTTACCGATAGACTTGTTAATATATGTTAAAATGAAATACCCCATTTCTTTAATTTTTTTGAACTTCAAATAACTTGCCCTGCTTTATGTAAATTAATTAGAATGGTTAAGAGATCCAAGAGTCAAAAACGGCGATTACAATCCATGAACCGTAAACCTTTTTTAAGAAATACGAACTGCCATAAGCACTTCCTTTAGGCCTTATACATGTAAATGAAACAATGCAATGTTCAAATTTTTCATCAAATATTGGTTCACTTATGTTAAAAATTGAAGTGTCGTAATTCTTTTTAATCATTAATGAATCTATATCGTCTTTTGATATACATTTTTCAGATTTTAGATAATCTGATGCAAGCTCTGACTTTAAAGGAAAGATCGAATCCCAAGACCCTCCTCTGCTCTTTTCGGAAGAGCGATTCAGTTCTTCAATTATTTCTATTGGCACTTCAAGTCCAGAGCTTTCATTAAAATCCAAATATTCAAACCTAGTCCGTGGCTTTTCACAACTTATATAAATTTTTTTATTCATTGCGTTATCCGCCAGGACAACTCTAAATACTTCACTTTCCAATTCAAACTGAGCAAAGCAAAATATAGAATTAAAAATAATCGCAATAATCCATAATAATATTCTCATTTTAAGGAACTTTATATGATATATTCTTTGTCCACGAAAAATTCGTTTGACTACGATTTTAAAAATATTCTATTTCCAACTTTCTGGAAAGATTATCAAGAGACTGAAATACAGTGTCCTGTTTGGCTTGTGTGCTTTTTGCAGAAGAGCAATTGACACAAACCCGTTCCCTTAAAATTTGGTTTCCTGCCGTATCATAGTTAAATGATAATTTCTGCTGGTTGTATCCACTTATTGTGAGTAAAAAGAAAATGGTTAAAGTGATGGTTGTTTTCATAGTTTTAAAATAAATTGGCCAAATGTAAATTAAATTATGACACAAAATATTTTCTACCCATGTATTTCATCGTTTTTTTAGTTAAATTTTATGTTTTAAAATACTAAAAATCAATTTTTTAAACAAAAAAATACACTTCAAAAAAACTCAATTAATGAATTTAATCATGATTTTTTATCGAATAAATTTTCATAAAAAAAGCCGCTTCAAAATTATTTGAAGCGGCTTAATATTTAATGGACTAAAACGTATCTTTAAGACTCTTAATCCTTCCCTTCAGTTTCCGTTCACGTATCCTTCTTTCCTTGTCATAGGTGTCTTCCATATTCTTGACATCTTCTTTAAAATAAGCCTTCACTGCTTGGTAAAAGCAAATATTAAGAGGATTGTTCGTATGATTGCTTTCACCAAGATGTACCTTTTTGGAAAGACTGTACCTCACCAATCTCTGAAAAACTTCCGTACTGAAATGCTTTCTAAAGTTTGCCGCCATGGCCCCGCTATCCGTTGAATTACTATTACCAAAGAGGTCTTCGAAATGTTCTTCCCTATCCATATAATCCACAAAGTTCTCATAGAGCAAAATACTAAACGCCACCATCTCATCTTTGGAAAGTTCCTTTGGTACATCAATGTAACCTTTCTGTCGCACCATATCCACAACCTCTTCAAATTGACGGTTGTTCTCAATTTGTTTCTTTCGGACCTCGCGGTCCTGAATCTTGATTATCTGCTCTTCGGGCGTACAGTCCGCCATTTTACGTTTTTCCAAAGGCACCGAAACACTCCCAACATCTTTATCGTTCACTTCGAGAACCTTCACCAAGGCTTCCTTAACTTTAAAAGATTTGGGATGGAAAACAATACCTTTTCGGTATCCATTGTCCAACGAACCTTCAAAAATTTTCAGTTCTTCGGTATATTGCTCAAGGGATTTTGATAGCTTCTCCTTCAACCCATCTACCGAATAGGTAGCATCACCGTATACCTGCTTAATCCTTTCCATGGTAGGTTTTACAGGCTTACTCATTATCTCCACGTCATTTTTGAAGTAAACCTTAAACCCATGGTTTTCCATTTGGGAAATTATCAGTTGATTGACGCCCTCCCGAGCCCAATAGCTCTGAAAGTCAGGGATAAGCAGGACACCGTCTTTTTTGCACCGATCGATAAGGTTCAAAAGGGAATTGGTCCTTTTGTTTTCGAAGCAGGCTATCTTGGTGCAGACAATCCTATCCTCTCCAAAGAGATTCCCTTGATTGGCGGAATTGAAGGGACACTCGGTGCAGGCGCCCGCTTTTTCCACCAATTTGGCGTCCCCGATATCAAAGGGGGCTTCCAAAAGGTCAAAGGTTTTGTCCCTCACCATTCGTTCGACCCTATAGGCATCGAAATTTCCCTCCAATGCTTCCATCATCCATTGCTGTTCCCCAGGTTCAAAAAGCGCTACCCTGATCCCAAGGGAGAGGGTCATTTCCCCAATGCGGACAAATTCCTTAAAACCTTCAATGAGCCCGGCCAATTTCAGCCGTTGCCTTACAAAGTTTTCCGTCCTACCCAAGCGTTTTGAGATTTCACCGGGGCTATAAGCCTTACTTAAATGCGCAATGGCTTCTGCTTCTTCTGTAGGCTCAACCTCTTTACGTTGTAGGTTTTCAATGATCTGTACTTCCAAAACCTCGCCATCCTTAAAATCCATGACAATACAGGGAATCGTTTTTCTTTCGGCCAGTTTGCTAGCGCGGTACCTCCGCTCCCCCATCACGATGATAAATTTCCTTCCTTTCTTCCGAACGGTAATAGGCTGAAGCACCCCATGTTCCCGTATGCTATCGGAGAGCATTTTCAGGGAATCTTCATCGAAGGTCTTTCTGGGCTAGTCCGGATCTACCATAATCTTTTCCAATTCTAATTGTTGGACCTGTCCAACTGCGCCCGCCCCATTTCTGCTTGGCTTGTTTACACCTTTTGCCAAGGTACTTTTCTTCCCTTTGGCAACGCTCTTTACTGTTTTTTCCATGATTAAATGATTTTAGTTAAACAATAGGCAAGCGGCCCAAAACGGAAGACAAAATTTTGGAGCGGAAAGGAAACGGAATAAATGGGCAAGGGCTACGGTACGGGCTTTATGCCGTCCCTTTTCCGAGAAACATTTTGCGTGTTTACCTTGCATGCCATTGTGTGGATAAAATAATATAACCACTTTAGCATGTCAGGCTCCAAGCATCCAAGACCAATCCTTTAACTAAAAACAGGTATAATTACCTTATTTTGGCCGGAAAACACAGATTGTATCCAATATCGAACATGTAAAGAAACAGTCTTAATACCTCAGAACAACCTTCCTCCCTCCATTGAGTTCCTGCAGTTCAACCTCCAGTCTCTCCCTGTCGCCAAGGACGTATTTCGGCAATGCATATACAAATCGAAGCGATTGGCCGTTCCTTATATTTGAAAGGGGTTTGTAAATATAGATCGGTTCCATTTCGAGCCTTTGATGGGAGGCTTTTCGTTTTGGGTTGCCACTGACCTTATAGATCTTTAAAAAATCAACATCAAGGGCTATCCCTGATGTATTGGATACTTTCATCACCAAATAGGTCTCGGACCTGTGATAGACCAATTTTTGGAGCTGGACTTTAATCCCCTTCTTCTGTTTAACGGCCAACCTTTTGGGTTTGATTGTAAGCAAATATTTACTGAAGGACTTAACGTATTCGAAACTTCTGTCAATATTATCCAACTTCTTTTGCCCCAGTTCGGGCATATCGGAAAAAGGAATCTCCGTACCGATACTTTCCGTTTTTGGGATAAAATAATTCAGTTTTGAAAGTTTTTCCGAATACCTTATGATATAGGAATATACCTGCCCATCATCCGTAACGACCAGTAGATTGCTCTCTTCCCCGTCCTGCGCCTGTAACAGCCCAAAGTGTTGTTTTTTCTCTCCGTTATAGGTGAACACAAAATGGGTGGCCCCAGTAATGCCCTGTCGGATGGCCGATGGAAAGAACAGCGCCACATTTTTTTTGTTATTGGCAAATAGCGTGTCCAATACAGGTTGTGCTTCCAAAGAACCTGATAGTACCAAAGTTATAAGTACAAATAGTGTTTTCATCATTTACGTTTTAACAAGAGTTGGTAATTATCCATTACGGTCACCCTGACCTGTCGGTTGCCCCTTCTAAAAAGCTGTTTGATACCGCTTATTTGGGGCATCCCGGGTACGGTTATATCGTCCACCACATCCCCGATCACCTGCTTGCGCATATCTTCGCTAAAGCTGTTCTCTATATAGATCCCTTTACTTCCGTCTCCAATATCGTACGCTTCAAATTGGACGGAACGCCCACCCATATTTTCGATCTTGAGCAGGGTGCGGTTCGGCTTAAAACTGACAAAACCGTATACCAATGTGTTTCTATCAAGTGTAACCCCACCTATTTTGGCCGGCTTGCAAAGCCGCATACGCAATCTATGGTCCTGCCTTACCGTTTGGGTACCATCCACCCGGACCATTAATTCCCCGTCCGTTCTTCCCAAAAACCTATCGGGATTTTCCACGGGATCGGAAGCAAAGAACAACTGATGTTCCAGTCCCATTTCCTTTTCCCTATTTTTCAATTCCTTTTCATTATTTATCGAACCATCCTTTTTTGGCACATTAGGTTCCCGAACATCCTGGTCCATCGGTCCCGAGGACCGCCCTTTTGAATAGTTCTCTTCCATCTTCCTTAATGCCATCAGGTTTTGGCGCCGCTTTTCCCCCAGGAAATAAACACTGTCCATTAATCTTTTTTTTCGGATACTATCCCCGTCGGCATTATAATACCCAAGGGAATCCAATAAGGTTTCATCATAGACACTGGGGGCATTGGTTTCCCGCTCCTCCTTTAGGGCCTCAATGGCTTCCATTTTGCTGTCATACTGTTCTTGTCCTTCCCCAAGCTTGGGTACGGGCACTTGATTGTTTTCAATGGTATCCTCTTTTTCCTTTCCGAAAGTGACGATCCCATAAAAAACAATGAACAGGACCACGCTAACGACGATGAGGACCATTACGATTTTACTTTTCTGTACTTTCATAACCTTCAATTTTTCTAAGTGAATTTTCAAAATAGTCCGTAACCAAAAGGCCATGGGAATTGTGCGGGAAACTGCGCTCCACCCGGATCAAATTCCCACTGGATATAAGCTCGTATGTATCAGTTATATTTCCCCGATTGATCTGGAAGGTGGTCACCGTACTGAACTTGTAGGGTTCTCCTTGGGTTTCCACTTCGGATTCAATGTTCAACACCTCCTGTACAAGGGAGTATTGAAGGATCCGGTTATAAACGCCCTCTGCCTGCTTTTGGCGGAACAGGTCGCTCACCGAACTATCTCCCAGCCAGAGTGCCTTCCCTATCCTTTTTTTATAGTTATTTGCATCGAGGCCGTAAAAGTAGCGGTGGAATAGCTCCAAATGGGCCAAGGCCTCCACTTCAAAGTTTTCCCGTTGGTCGGTCACTTTCAATGGGACGACCTCCCCGTTGCTGCTTACCACAAAAGCATTGTTCCGGGATTCCCTGTGAACCTTAACGGTCATCAGGACGGATACAATACAGACCACGGCCGAACAGCCTACCGTTGCCAATACAATGAACCGGTTGGTACGCAGTACATCGAATATGTTTTTGTAAGGTGTTTTCATGTTTTATCAAATTTTACTTTTTAGGTACCTCCCGTAAACAGCCTTATAACAAAAGTGCTCGCCTTTCGGTAGAGCTTGAACTTGAGCAGCACGATAAACCCTATGGAGGCGCATTCGATGACAGGGGCAAAAAACTCGCTCCCCCAATCGGTCCCGAACAGGTCCGCCCAAAAGCCCGAATTGATCTCGGTATACAGGTTGTTCACGAATATATTGACCAAAAAGAAGGCGGGCACCAGCATATAAACCCCCGCATAGAGCTTGAAGAAAGTATAGGCCAATGACCTGAACTTTTCAAAAACGGCCAGGCTTATAACCAACGGAAAAAAGGCCTGCATAATTCCCAATAAAAAATACCGTTCCGCGAGGAAAAGGGGATAGATAAAAAGGTCCAACAGCCAAAGAACCACAGCTGCCATAAACGCTACCATTTTTAGGCCGTAAAGCGGTGTCACCAAAGCCTCGTATAAAATTGCCATGGCTTTTTTGGCGGCCTCCATGGCACCCACGTCCTGTTCCAGGTCCACATCCTGTAACTGCAACGGAAGGAGTGCCGGGGCCGTATCCCGATATTGGGTTTCAATGCCCACTAAAATGCCATCGAAAACGCCCAGTACCTGCGTGGAAAAAATGACCAGCAGCACGATGGCAAAATTCTTGGCCAGTTCCGTAGGCGTAAGCCCCCAGGTATGCCCCTCGGTGGAAGCGATCCCTTCGTTGTACTTTTTAAGGATATTGACCAAAAAGAAAAGCACGGCCAATGCCTTCATCCCCGTTATGGTGTACTGCGAGAAATCACTTCCCTTGATGGTCTGGAAGACCGTATCCACATATTCCAATCCTATCCCCAAAAACATATTTTTCTAGTATTGGATTTCCCTGTTGTTGATCCTTTCCTGCATCTTCCGAAAGGAAATGATTTCCCTATAGCGCCTGGTCTTATTCTCCACCTCGGCCACCATTTCATTGGACCGGGACTCGTAATCCTTCAGTACAACGGCCCGTTCCGCATCGGTCATCTTCAGATAATCACTGGTCAGTATTTTGTTGACATATTCGACACTCTCCATGGAGCGTTCAAGGATTTCATTGAAGGAACCGGTGACCCGAGAGATCTCATCGGGCCTTATGTACGGGGAATCCAGGATATCCCGTAAATCCCCTTGAACCATGTCAAAGAGCTGTCGGTTGTTCCTCACCAACTTCCCGACGGCATCCAATTGCTGGATAACATTGCTTACCTGTTCGATACGGTCTTTTTGCTTCTTCAGAAACTCAACGGTCTTCAAAAGGTTCGAGGTCTGCTTGGCGGATTCGATGAGCTGCTTTGCCAGACTTATGAAATTGGTATTGTCATACACCGGCATCCCCTGGGCGGTCGCACCGCTGGGCAGGCATAAAAAAATAAAGGATAATAATGGTATTAAGATTTTAATGTGATTTTTCATTGTTCTTTGGTTTTAGCGGTTGTATATTCTTTAATGGCCTTCTCCATATCATTTGTTTTTTCATAAATCCGCATTATGCGGTCGTTTTCGGTGCCGTCGGTTAGGTAGGCGGCGTAGACCTCCGGCGGCACTTCCAAACGGAAAATGTTGCTTTCCTTACCGATCTTGATGAAGATTTCCGTGTATTTCCGCTCACCGGTCAAATTGTTGCGCATGGAGCGCAATTGGTCCAGGTCATGGGAGGAAAGGTTCAATCGTTTCCGGAGTTCACCGTAGCCTTTTTCATTGCGTAGACTGTAAATGACCTGTGTGTTCTCCAATATACTCGCAGCAGTGGAATTGTTCGGCAGTTGATTGATGGATTGCAGGATGATCCCGATCGCCCCGTTCTGTTTCCGGATGGCCTGGTAGTAGAACTCCACACTCTCCAACACATTATCGAACTTCAATTGTTTGGCGAACTCATCGAAAAGGATGATGCCCCTTTCGGAACGGTTGCGCCAAATGGTGCGCTGTACGGCGGATTTGATAAGCTTGAGCATCACCGATAGGATTTCCCTATTGTCTCGGACCTCGTCCAGCTCAAAAACGACCATACGCTTGTCCTCAATCCTATAGGTCTGGTCAGCATCTGAACTGAACAAAAAGCTATAAAGTCCTCCTTCAACATATTCCGATAGGATATGGAGGAAACCATAGGTACTGAAATGCATTTCCTGGATACCAAGGTCCTGGATCAGGTTTTCCCTGTTCCTATCGACAAATTGGTACAGGGAGGCCAGAGAGTGGTTTTTACGGACCTTGCCATAATAATGTAACAGTACTTTTTTCATGGCCACTTCCCTACCCTTTGTGGCCGTTTTTCCTTCCGCCAGCAGTTCCAACAGGAATACGGAAAGATCCTCCAACCGCTCCGGGGTCAGATCGGACTCACCGGAAATATAAAAAGGGTTGATCCCAAGGTTTTTTCCCTGTTCGTACCGCAATATAATGTGGTCATCGGGATAGAGTTTGGCAAATTTGGCATAGGATCCCCCCAGGTCGATAATCACCAAACGGACACCTTCCTCAAAATACTGCCGCAATATATTGTTGGCCAAAAACGATTTGCCTTCCCCTGTGGGTGCAAAAATGGCGAAGTTACTGGCCTTGATACGTTTCTTTTTCGCATCCCAAACATCCTTAAGGACGGGAATGTTATCCTGCCTGTCATTGAAGATAACACCTTCCGTATCGGAAGTGTAATTGGTGCTATTGATCCAAAGGCAGAGCGCATGTTTAAGATCGGACACATATAGGTCTTCATTGGAAAAGTTGGACGAAAAACAGGGATGGGAATTCAGGAAGTAGTGCTTGCGTCCCTCCCCTTTCGGACAGTAGGGCAAAATATCAAGTTCCTTGAATTCCGCTTTCAGCTTGGAGGCCATACCATCAAGTCCTTCCGCACTTTCCGACCAATATACCACGTTCAGATGGCCACGGATAATACGGGAACTATCGTCCCCGTTGATCCGATCCACAATATGGCGGATCTTTTTAAGGACGACCCTGTTTTGTGTCCCAAAATTGGAACTTTTGGAAAGTTCCTCTATTTTCTTATCAAGCAGCTTTCGCCACTTGTGTTTATCGTCAAGATAAAGGATATGGTTGACAATATGGTTTTCGTCCAGATAGGGCCCCAGCCCATCTATTGACCCCTGATGGAAACTGGAACCATCGGAAGTGAACCTGTCATTGATCCTACTGGTCTGGACGTCCTCTCCAAAGCACAGTTCACTGTTTACCGCCATTACATCAAAATGATGGTCCCCGATGGAAATCCCCTTTTTCTCCAGACCGATATCCGTATCAAGCCCCTCATTGAAGCCGTTGAAATAGGAATGGGTCAATTTAAGGATGACATCGCTATGGATCGGTTCCAATCCGATCTTGGGCCCATTATTGATAAACGAAACGGCATCGCGCACCGCTTGCATGAACCCACTCGTCCGATGGTCCAGCTTTTTGTGGATCCCGTCCTCCACCTTTTTAAAGGGATTGATGTATTTACCGGCTTTCAGGGTTTTGTTCAGCGGCAGAACAAAGAACAGGTAGCTATGGTGTTCCATATATTCCCTGTCCTTGAAGTAATTGTAGGTCGCCTTTTGAAGGAAAGTTTCGTTCGGTAGGTTTTCACCGGTATATCTGCATTTTCTGTAGACATCCTGTTTATGGATGACCGTTCCCTTGGGCAGGGACTTGAACGCCTGGAACCAGCTCCCGTGCAACTTTTCAAAATCGCTTTCCGATAGGGAATATATTTCAGGGAGCCTAACCTTATAGCAAAGCATTACGTTCCCGTTGGAGACGAACACCATATTATCCTCAATTGTTAAAATGGGATGGTATGCCGAAAAATTAATCGTCTTCATAGTTCAGTGGGCTCTGTTTTTTATTGCTTATATATTTTGGAAGGACACTTTGAAAATGGAACGGTCCCGATTTTTTGGAAAGCTTCGATAGAATTATATATAGCGCCATGTTCCAAATAAATACCCCTACGATCGCACCCAGGCTGAAGGAAAAAATAATGAACAGCAACGAGGCAATGACCGAAACCATTTGCAGCGCAAAGAGGGCCAGCGGAAGTCCCAGTACCATGGCCTGTTTACGGATGTCCCTATAAGGTTTGAACCTTTTCATTATACCACGATACCTATCAAATACGTAAAGATCCCTACCACCGCCCCGGCAATGAGTACAAAGACCAGTACCCGGGTGATCCCTTTTTTCAGGTCAGCATTCTCCCCGAAAAAATGTCCCGCATTGAAAAGGAACCCAACCAGAAAGATGACCCCAAGAATTATTGGGAAAATGGAACGGATCGTATCGGAGATATCGGCAACGGAATCTTCAATGCCCCCGATCTGGGCGAACATCGTATTGGAAACCAGAAATAATAATAACGTTGAATGGATTGCTTTTTTCATATCAAAATGGTTTTAAAATTGGCTTGGTTTTGATATTCAAAAGTTAATACAGGAAAGGATTCAATCTGCTGTTTATTAGATATTTGTGGATGAAATATTCCTAAATAGGTATTGTTATTATTTGGTTATAAACGGATTTAATTTTAATGGAAAAATCGAAAAGAGATGTTGATAAGTGGGACAGTCGAAAACGTACCAAAAGGTTAAAAACGTCAGATCCGGCGGGAAACAAAAATAAAAATTATAGATATAGGCTTCTATATACCTGTAAAAGTGTATTTATTAACACACATAATCGGATTAATTCCGATTATGTGTGTTTTATTTGACAAATTTTTGGTATCTTTGAATAAGATAATCGGATAATTTACGACTATCCCATTAAATATTGACAATATGGATTTTAGGACAATGATAAAAGGATATACAGAGACTCCAATATCAAGACATTTAATTTTAGGTTTGCTCAGCGATTATAAGAGCCCGAACGATAAAATCAGTGAATTGATTAAAAGCAAAGAGCTCATTTCCATTAGAAGGGGATTGTATATTATCGGTCCAAACGTGGACCTGCCATCACCGGAACCGTTTTTAATAGCGAACCATTTGAGGGGACCGAGTTACGTTTCCCTCGAATCGGCACTATCCTATTGGAACATGATACCGGAACGCACCTATGAAGTAAGCTCCGTTACTTTAAAAACTTCAAAATCATATAAAAACCCCGTTGGCCGGTTCAGCTACAAACAAGTAAAGGCCCCGTATTATTCCTATGGCATAAAAAATATAGAATATTCGTCAAAACAGACCGTATTAATTGCATCGCGCGAAAAGGCATTGTGCGATAAAATTGTACTGACACCAAAAATTAACCTTAGGAGTATTAAACAAACGTTTTCATTTTTAACGGAAGACCTTCGGATGGATAGTGAAACTTTAAGCTCACTGGACATAAACGTATTGGAATCATGGGCACCGGATGCCCCAAAAAGAAGCAGTTTGGAAATGCTCATTAAAACCCTAAAGAAACAATGATAAAAGAATGGATAGAAGAATATGGACCCTGTAACGAGGAAGAGATATTGTCCGCACTCCGAGAGATAATGCAGGAAATCACATTGGCAGGTCTCTCAAGGACAGACTTTTTTGAGAGGGCAGCTTTTTATGGTGGGACGGCCCTACGCATTTTTTATGGATTGGACCGTTATTCGGAAGACTTGGATTTTTCTTTATTGAAACCAGATGCCGCTTTCTCAATTGAGCCTTATTTTAAAACGATACAGGATGAATTTAAGTCCTTAGGACTTACTGTTAGCATTAAAGAAAAGAAAAAAAACTTACAGAGCCCTATAGATTCTGCATTTCTGAAAGCCGAAACCATATGGCAGGAAATCATCCTTGAGGATATCATCAAAGAGACAGGCGTACGTTCCAACCGGACCTTGAAGATCAAAATAGAAGTCGACCGTCAGCCCCCATTAAATTTTCAAACCGAAGAAAAACTATTGATCCGTCCTTTCTCTTTTTATGTTAAATGTTTTACCAGATCAAGTTTGTTTGCCGGCAAAATGCACGCCCTACTATTTAGAAAATGGAAAAACAGGGTCAAGGGAAGGGATTGGTACGACCTGGAGTGGTATATTAAAAAAGGTATTCCGTTGGATATGCAACATTTTCTGGCGAGGGCAAAAGACACAAATGACTGGCAGGAGGACAGCATTACCCAAGAACAAATAATAACCCTACTGGATCGTAAAATCGAATCGGTGTCTTTTGATAACATTAAAGAAGATGTGATCAGGTTTATTAAAGATGATGATGCCTTGAATATCTGGAGCCCGAAATATTTCAAAGAATTGGCACATAAACTTAAGTTCAGCAATTAATCGTAATGGGACCATTGCATTTAATAGAGGCAGCGATTTAAGTCATATCAAAATGGTTTTAAAATTGGCTTGTTTTTGATATTCAAAAGTCAGTGCCGGAAAGAACTCAATATGCTATTTATCGAATATTTGCGGATAAAATATTCAATAATGAATTTTAGTTTTTATTTGTGCTATATCCTATCAAAGTCTATGGTTTTTTGAAATCCTTCTATTGAAAACCTAAAAAGCGGATAGCCAAAAGACTTCCGAAACCCTCAGATTTCAAATGACAGGTTTTAAAACTTTGTATTATTGGAACGGAACTATAAAAATGAAGTCCACCGTAGCAAAGAAAAATCAATCCCATGATAGGGTTCAAAGGTTTCCAAAAATAAAAATTGAAGGTTAGCTAAAAATGCGAGAGGTATATTTAGAGGAATACTCCACTGGAGTCATATCCGTATATTTTTTGAAAACATCCCGAAATGCCTTGGCATCATTATATCCAACTTCGTACATAACCTCATTTACTGTTTTTCTTCCACCTTCCAATTGTCTTTTTGCGGCTTCCACCCTAACCCGTTGGTGATATTCCAAAACACTGTTCATAGTTGCTTTTTTGAACCGTCTTTCAAAAGTACGACGCCCAAGTGAAACCATTTCGGAAAGATCGTTGACGGATATTTTTTCGTGGTAGTGCCGTTCCAGATAGTCCTGTGCCTTTAAAACCTTTTTATCATTGTGCGACCTTTGCCCTGCAAACACCATGAACGGTGACTGGCTGCTGCGGTCTATATCAATCATAAATGTTTTGGCGGCCAGTATGGCGGCTTCCCGCCCGGCATATTTTTCAATAATATATATGATAAGGTTGGTAAATGCATAGGCTCCGCCACTTGTATAGATTCCGTCATATTCAGTAACAATTTTTTCGTCCACCAGGTCTACTTTAGGGAACAGTTCCCTGAACACATTGGCAGAAGCCCAATGGGTCGAACACGGCTTACCGTCCAACAGTCCCGTCGAGGCCAAAAAGAAGGATGAAATACAGAGACTAACGATTTCAGCGCCTTGCTTGTAGTGCTTGACCAGCCAAGGGTTAAGCTCCCTATTATCCTCAAGGCTTTGTTGAAATTCGGAATGAATGGCAGGAAGTACGATCAAGTCGGTCCTTTCAATATCGGAAAGTAGGACTTCCGGTGCCAGTGCAAACAATCCCCCTTTGGAATCGGGGCTTTTTTCCAATCCCACAAGCTGGATACGGAACAAAGGTGCTTCACGTGGTGTTTTATAGGTTTCATTAACCCACGTCAGCATTTGATGTGTCCCGGCAATATTCACCGCACTTACATTCCCCTTTGGAACGATGATGGAAACATGCTTCATCTTAAATATTATTGCAATACAAATATAATTTTTTCCCTTGTCGCAATCAACCCTCTATATTGTCGTAATTGCACAACATGACCAAGCGGTTAACCTTATATCTTTGTGTAAACAACTGACAGGCAATGAGAACCAATATCATATCGGATTTTAGGACAGCGACCACTGAATTTGTGGAACTGCTCCATTCCCTATCGGAAAAACAGTTAAACAGTCCTACAAGCGGAAATGATTGGACCGCCGGCCAGATAGGCGACCATATTTTGAAATCGTACAATGTAATGACCATCCTTCATGGACCGATAAAACCGACCTCCCGTGATCCTTACGAAAAATTGCCCCCTATAATTGAAATGTTTGCCGATGATACCATCAAAATGGAAGCACCTGCCGAGGTGGTACCGGAGTCAGGATATATACACAAGGAAAAACTCATTAAAGGCCTTCAAGAAAGGATAGCGGAACAGAACGAGGTATTGGAAAACGAAGATCTAAGGGTATTGTGCACTGCTTTCAAATTACCGGGTTCCGAAGACTATTTCACCCGATTGGAGTGGCTGGGATTCAACTTGGTCCACACGCAAAGGCATATTCGACAATTAAAACGTACCATTGAAACAATTAAAAACCCTAACCAATGAAAACAACCGCCAGTAGGGCCATTCAAAATGTTTGGCTCAACCTACCCGTAAAAGATCTCGAAAAATCCAAGCAATTTTTTAGGGACATTGGGTTCCGTGAAAACCCCATGCATAGTGAAGTACCTCACCTAGGTAGCTTCTTGGTGGGCGAAAAGGACTTCGTCCTTATGCTCTTTCCCGAAAATGAAATAAGCGGTTACACAGGGCTACCGGTCAACGACACCCACAAAACAAGCCAAATGCTCATAAATATCGATGCACAGAGCAAAGAGCAGGTTGACGCCTTTGCTGAATCGGTAAAAGGAGCGGGCGGCAATGTCTATTTTGAGCCCAAAGAAGTCCAGGGGTGGATGTATATCACCAGTTTTGCAGACTTGGATGGACACCGATGGAGTATGCTATATATGGATTCGGAAAAAATGCCAACACCATAAGGTAACGGTAAGTGATACCACCGAATTTAAAAAGAACGTCCATTCCATAAAAACATGTGATTTCCGTAGCTTTAACCGATCATGAAATTTGAGTGGGATATAATACCAAGATTTTCCTACCAAATTTTAAATCCAAAATATACTATCAAAACCAATCAATATGAAAAACAAAATCCTATTTGTAATAAGTTTATTGTACGGGCTACTGTTCATTAACAGCGGTCTAAACAAATTTTTCAACTACATGCCAATGCCGGATGAAATGCCGGAAAGGGCCTTTAAAATGTTTGAGGCCATGATGGAAATTACCTGGTTGATTCCGTTACTGGGCGTTTTTGAAATCATTGGGGGCATTTTGGTGATTATCCCACGCTGGCGTGCATTGGGGGCACTTATACTTGTGCCTATTGTGGTAGGCATTGTTCTTCAACACCTCACATTGATGATGGGTCTTCCGATGACCATCATAATTGCAGCAGTCCAACTATGGATCCTTCTCGATAACCGTGGTAAGTATTTACCACTTTTTAAAAAAGATAAAAATTTTGTACCACCTAATCAAAACCAATCATGAAAAAACAATTATATGTGAACCTTCCAATTGAAAACTTGAAACGTTCAAAGGAATTTTTTACAGCCTTGGGATTCACCTTTAACGAACAGTTCTCCGATGAAACATCAACAGCTATGATCGTTGATGAGGGCATCGTTTTTATGTTGTTGGAAAAAGAACGCTTCCAATCCTTTGTACCACATAAAAAAGTGGCCGAACTGGAAAAATCATGTGCCGCTATCAATGCCATTCAGCTGGAATCGAAAGAGGAAGTAGATAAAATAATGCAAAAAGCCATAAGTGCAGGTGGCAATGAATATAGAGAAGCGCAGGACCATGGGTTTATGTTCGGCCGTGCTTTTGAGGACCTGGATGGAAACCTATGGGAATTTTTCTGGATGGATGTTTCCCAAATGCCCGAAGGATAAATTCAAAATAATAAATCCTATAGAATAATCGTTTAAAAGCCATGTAATCTACATTGAATCCATTACAATGAAATGCCTCTTTTTGATAATATCGGTTATCCTTTTGAACAGCTGCAATTCCAATGAAGTAACCTATGGCAACCATACATCGGATGTTTTACGTATCGAAAAAATAAAGGATAATGTATACAGGCATACCTCATATTTACGTACGGAAACCTATGGGAAAGTTCCCTGCAACGGTTTGATCTACATAAATGGCAATGAAGCCATCATATTTGATACGCCAACCGATAATATGGCTTCTACCGAATTGATCGAATGGATTGGCAAAAAGGATATTAAAGCGGTTGTGGTAACACATTTTCACGAAGATTGCCTAGGAGGCCTTGAAGAATTCCATAAAAAAGGGATTCCCTCCTTCGCCTCAAAAAGGACCATTGAACTCGCCAAAAGAAACAATCACGTTGCTCCCAAAAGCGGCTTTGATATAAGAAAGGAGTTCAAAATTGACGGTATGAACGTGTATGCGGAATTTTTCGGGGAAGGCCATACACGTGATAATGTTGTAGGTTATATTCCAAGTGAAAAGGTTCTCTTCGGTGGCTGTTTGATAAAAGCAATTAAAGCAGGAAAAGGTAACCTTGCCGACGCAAATACAGCGGATTGGGCCACAACTGTACAAAAAATTAAAAATGATATCAAAGATATTGAAATCGTTGTTCCCGGTCATGGACAGCACGGTGGTTTAGGGATACTGGATTACACCATTGAGCTTTTTTCAGAAAACTAAAAAGACGTTTTAAATTATTTTCTTTTATCCCTACTCCTTTTATCGAAAGCAATCAAATTAAACAGCTCCCGCATCCGACTACGGACCCTGTTGCCGTAGCGTTCCTCCAATTCATCCGCGTTCAGGTTCGTAGTGGCATGCGTTTTTAGTCTGTGCTTTAAGAACAGCTCATATCTGGACAACAGAATCTCTCCCACCACGTTACAATCCTTTCCAAAATACCTGCCCGTGGGTTCCACCCCCAGATCATCAAAGCAATAGAACTGGTGGTCGCCATACTGCTCAATAATCCGGTACCCGATATTATTGAAACCGAAAACTATATTCCTTGTGGGGATAACCTCATAGGGACGGAAATGGGGAACCATGTGTTTCAAGAGCCGCATCATGGATGTTTTACCGCACCCAACGGGACCGGTAAGCAAGGTCCCTTTATTGATATCGATCCCGAATTTATCGTATCTTGCCTTGTCCCTTATAAAATAGTAAAGGAGTTCGAAAAATATCTTAGATAAAGATGATGTACAAATATTAGGCCGATACAAGTAACCGGATTCCTCCTTTTACTTGATTGGTCACTTTATTTGTATTTACAATATCAAATGCAATCACTTCGTTTTGGGATAAATCAAAATGGGGTATCTGTAACTCAAAATCCGTTTTAAGGGCATACTTATTCATTTCACGGTACATTTTCAAAACTTCTTTCTTCTTATCGCCAACTCCCTGCTCCTTTCCCACGAAATAACGATTTAACATATCGTGAATCTTTCTCTGTTCCCCTGTGCCCATTCCTTTTTTAACATTGGAACCTACAAGTATTCCCGCTTTTGTTGTTCCCGTTTTAAGACTTCTACCGTCTTTCTTAGCAGTAATTTTTGGTGCTCTCAAGAATTTTTTAAAGGCTGTATTTACTACGAGTTTTTTATTTTTCATCATCGGGTGTCCCAACTCTAACAAATCCTTCTCGGTTATAGGTCTAATTTGTATCATTTCTTCTGCCATTGGCAAATGAATAAGTTGAAAAGAGTAAGGCATATTTTGCTGTGCAATATTTAAGTTTAATTGAGCAACATGCCGATCTATTCTGGGATCTAACCCATAGTCCTGCACAGGAATATCTTGCGGTGCAAAAGAGAATACCCTTGCGAACAAGCATCGGTGTCCCGATTGAGTATTTGAAAAAGTGTGATCCAGTGTGGTTGTATTCGTACTCATGGGAGACATCCATGTAGATGTAACCCCTAACAGATCTGAATACCTTGTATCAAACCCTAAGCTAGGGGTTGTTAAGAAGAACTCTACCTTTGCACTTGGTACATGAAGATCACCTGCATTTCTTAGGTCACAGTTGATTCGATATGGTTTGCCCGCGTCCAGTTCCCTGGTATAGGATCCTAGGCCAGACAGAGGTGCTACTTTGATATCTGGTGAAACCCAATGCGGAACATGGGAGAATGGTCTGTTGCCATTATCACCTTCAAATGATCGTACATAAAGGTATGAACTTCCATTAAAGTCTTCAGGTGGCTTTTCATCTTTTTTAAACTTCCTAAGCATGTACAAATACCTTGCTTTATTCCATTTCTTATGTTTGTCTAAATCCCCCTGCATTTCTTTGAAGGATTCTATAAACTTCTTTAGTTTTAATTTATCACTCATTTTTCAAAAATTTAAGTTGAACCGGTATTCCATCTGTATTATCAACATCCAAAGGATTTGGGAACTCTTGATCATTGGTTACCCCACTTTCACTCACTTGGCTCCAACACAAATAGCCATAACCACGATCCGCATCCAAATTGAAATCAGGAATGCGCTTCCCGGATTTCCATTGATCATATAAGCGTGAGCTCAACTCCATGGCATTCCCTAAACTAAACCTTTTCGCCAACTTTTTCTCAAATTCCAGTTCATCGACTTCAAGATCGCCCAACGCTACAAGTTTATCTAAAACTCCTTCCGTAAAAGGTATTTTTCCAGCTACGTAAAACATTGAGTCCTTGTCCAAATAGCTCGGCAAACCTGCAAAAACGCTTTTTAACTCAGAGCCGGTAATGGGATATATTAGGTGATCTTCAAGACCTAGTTCATCCTCCGTCATAGCTTCAAGATAATCATCAGGATGATCATCCCATCGCAAAAGTGGCATGCTTCCATAGTAATTATAAGCTGTCTTATTTCTCGGATCAGGTATATTGGGCCTGCCATATTGGGCAAGTATACTGTCCGACATATGCTCTTTCATTGGAAATGCTAATCCATTGAGTGCCACTCCTAATCTGAAATTTTGAAACGCATTATATATTTGCTCATACATTAAGGATGCTGCAGCTCTAATAGTACTGGTACCCATTGTGAGAAGTCCACCGGCAATAGCATCAGCGATGGCCGCTGCTGTGGCCAAAGCGGCAATTATAAGTGCTGCCAAGAAAATAAATAATCCAAGAATCCCAAAGTCTCCCGCAGTATCTGCTGCGTCTTCGACAAAATCGCCTATATCCCCTAAATTATCTTTAGCCTTTTCCCAAACCTCCCTTAATTCTGCAGAAAAGGAGTATGGTGTAGGTTCCGGTAAGGTCCCAGACTCCGTAGTGCTCTTAAACCATTTGAACCACAGTCTATACGTGTTATTAACGTCATCTGCATCAATAGCGCTGCCAAATTCTGCTCCAGGATTTCCATCCAGATCAAAAACTTGATTTATGGTGTCCGCTATTAATTTCGATAGGTCAGGTGGCATTGAAGTATTAGGATCAGGTTTATCATTTTCGGTATCGACAGTCCCTGTATAATTAAAATTGTAGAGTGCATGTAACTTCGAACGGTTAAAATCCACTCCGTCATAATTTAACATATTTAATACATCCTGATAGTTCTCTCCAGTCTTATGCCGTTGTCCGTGGGACCTATAAGGTCCTCCTGACACCAGATTCACATAGGGATGCCCTACTGTATCTCCGGCCACATGTGTTAAATAACCGAGAGCATATAAATGTAAAGGACTGTCCATATCCTTGGTTTGCTCAAGTAATGATTGGACAAATTTTCCTGTTTTTCTGTAATGCAGTGCATCAAACCACCACCATTTCTCCCCTGAAGGCACTCCATCTCTATAGGGGTGCTCAAATAAATCAAAAAGGTCATATTGTGATATAAACTTCTTGACTGCCTCCATCAACGTTTCCATCATTCCAGTCAATACCTGATTAATGTCTCCGAAAGTCTGTTCTAATTCCGATAAAAAAACAGAACTTTCTGTAATTTCATCTACTGTCTCTTCAATTTCCTCAAGCATTTCCCAAAACTCCGAAGGTAATAGCTCCTTTAGTTCTTTAACCAAATTATTAATGAAGTCCGTAACCTCGAAGTAAACCTCAGCGATATCACCTATTGGCCCGGGCATATCCTTGGTATTGAAAAAGAAGAAATCTGGCCCTTGGCATCCCAAATACAAATAAGGGTGATTTTTTGGATCTGCTAGCAAATCCTTTAACTTGGTTCGTTGCGTTTCCGATAGATGTTCACTGAACCCTTTGGAATACTGCAATTGATTTTTGATCTTTTCTACGATCATGTGATGAATGGCTGGTCCTGGCATAATAATTTAATTTTAAAGTTTATGAATATACTATCCAATTGAAGTCATCATATAGCATACTCTTCCCGTATCGGAAAAGGCAAAAGAATCATTCATTTGTTAAAAAGATCCTATATTTCAGGTAAAGGGGTAGTAAATAAAAGATGCTTCAAAATGCATCTGCAATTATTTCATAATTTAGCTATCAAATACTTTGAATTTAGAGGTACCCATACTTAAAAAATAGAGCCTTCAACACCCTAAATTAACCGAGTGGGACAAGCGTCCATAGCCATTTCCTCGTCTATTTCGCAGTAGCTGAAAGGATTGTTGGGAATGCTTTCGGAAGCTCTTCCCGAAAGTGAGGAACTGCGCACCCACCAAAGAACATTGGCACCTTCATCATACTCCCTCCGCACCATATTACCATTTACGGTTATCAAGTCTCCAACACTGATGGTATTCCCGCTATTATCTTCTGGAGTTGTTTCTCCACTAGCAGCTTTACCAATCTGACCACCAACAAAGGCTCCTATCAAGGCGGCTACGGCGGCTAATAGTGCTGCAACAATAAGGGCTAGAATACATAATATTATCGTTGCACAACCAATGGCAGCAGCTGCTACCGCTGCTATAATTAATCCTCCAACAGCCCCGACGCCAGCCCCGACAAGTGAACCTGTACCTGCATCGCATACCCGTTTTGTATAAAAATAACATCGCATTAATTCAGAGCGTCTTGGCGTTGGCTCCTCAGTACAAAAAACTTTCGCTCCGCCATCCTCGACTACATCCCAATAATTGGATTTTACGACCACTTCTATTCGATCGTGCATTGCCGTAAAAGGAAAAAGCTCATCAGTGAAGGAATTAAAATCCTGAACTACTTTTTCGACAACTCCAGCAATACATTCTGTTAAGCCATTTGTACCTACACACCTATCCAAATTATACATCCCGATAGTTATAATTATTGCTATGCCGACTATGGCAGCAATAATAACTCCGCTGGCTGCCGCTCCTAAGCCTACCGCTATCCCGCCTACAGTTTCGGCAGCTTTTAACCCACCGGCAATTCCTCCAGCTATCCCCGCTATAGTACCAACTATGCTGCCTATTCTACTTATTGGTTCAGGAATGACATCAGAAGTGGGTACCCCACAAACAGGTCTTCTCGCTATACAGGCCATCTTTAACGTTTTTTAATTAAACAATCTATTTATTCGGCATAATACAACCCCCACTAAAACGCCTACTACAATTCCCAACATCCAAGCCAGGTAAAACAGGGTTAATGCATTTGATATATATACGGTTAAAAAACAAGTAATCAAGCAATTAATGAAGATACCGAGGGCTACAGAGCTAAATGTCAACCGTACTAACAGGCATAGCATCAACACTATCACAATCCATGTAAAAGCAGTGAATAGTAATGATGCATATAGCACCTCTTGATCACTGAAAAAGAGACCCGTTCTGACAATATCCAGAAACGTAAGAAAAGTTCCAGTAGTCGCACCCGCTATTAATCCCGTATTGCCACAAATTCCGATTCTTTTTGTAAGAATATTGAAATAAGTGAATATTGCTACAATTGCTTTCATTTCACGTATATTTTAGTTATCAATCCTTATCAAACGTGTTACCCCTCCTATTAATTCCCCACTTGCCAACCTGCCAACAACCGTGACTTGACGATTGATAATTGAAGATGGCGTTCCGGTTAAAAACCCTGGGATTGTAATTTCCAATTCTATCAAAACCTGTTCGTAAGGCAAAAACACCTTTGAACTCATGGATAATTCTGCTAGAACATCTGTTGGCATAACACTAAGTTGAATTTCCCGCGTAAAGTTGGAATCGTTAATTACGGGTATTTTTACTTTGAATACCTTACCTGACTCACTGGTATATCCCCCATCATGAACCTGAGAGCCAGTGTTGTTAATACTCTTTGGATCGTTTGGATGTTCTATGGCTATAAATACTCCAACTCTAGGGTCACCATTAAGGGTTTCTTGATATAAGGGAAACAGAAGTTGAATTTGACTATTTGGAGCAATATTTACCACTTTGGTAAGTCTTGGCGTAATTTGTGTACCTATACCGAAAGGGGCAGTGCCGTAATGAACTTTAGCATTGATAGCTGGAGTATCAGAAGAAAGATTTCTAACAGTTATGGCTGCTTCTTCCCTTAAACGAAAAGGCGCCCAACTATTGGTTGTAATATCCGGACTGTCCCATGAAGGAACATTTCCTAAACTTAACTGCTCAAGTTGACTGTATATAGCAAGATCCGGTTTGGAAATAGGAGAGTCAACATTGACGTTATCGCAACCTCTTGGTTTTTTCCTTGTTTTTCCACCACATTTACATCTTTTGAATATAGCGGTCTGTTTTACTTGTTTGGTTTCCATTAGTTTCAATTTAAAGACTCCAAAATTTGCTCAAAGGGAAAAATCCTTTGATATTAAATTTCTGAACTAAAGGTAACCATAACAACAATTGAACTCAAGAGTATAAACCCTTGAAAATCAACCGTAAAAACCCCCTTTTTTATAAAATCATTGTTTAGACCCTTAAATATGTTTTCACTTTCTTTTATCCTTACTTTTTTTATCAAAAGCAATTAAATTAAACAGCTCCCGCATCCGGCTACGGACCCTGTTGCCGTAGCGTTCCTCCAGTTCATCTGCATTCAGGTTCGTAGTGGCATGCGTTTTTAGTCTGTGCTTTAAGAACAGATCATACCTGGACAACAAAATCTCACCCACCACGTTGCAGTCCTTTCCAAAATACCTGCCCGTGGGCTCAACCCCCAGATCATCAAAGCAATAGAACTGGTGGTCGCCATACTGCTCAATAATCCGGTACCCGATATTGTTGAATCCGAAAACTATATTCCTTGTGGGTATAACTTCATAGGGACGGAAATGGGGAACCATGTGTTTCAAGAGCCGCATCATGGATGTTTTACCGCACCCAACGGGACCGGTAAGCAAGATCCCTTTATTGATATCGATCCCAAATTTATCGCAACTTGCCCTGTCCTTTATAAAATAGCAACAGAGTTTATACAGTATTTCACGGTCCCCGGAATAGATCTTGAATTTCCTGCCGAAAAGGAGTTTTCCTTTGGCCTCCAAATACACCAACATTTTATCAAAATCGTATTGGACATAGCCTTTTTTGGGCTCACCCAAACAGAATTGAACACCCCCTTCTATGATGATATGTGGATGGTCGAGCTTCATAAGGGTTCATTGTAATTTTTATCGGCACTAGTTTTGAGGTTGTCCCGAAATTGAACAGGTTCGGAATGTTTGTTTCTGTTTCCGGATCGGTTTAAATCCGATTCTTTAAAAACGTGCTGTTTGTTTTTGTTTTTAAGGTTTTTCCTAGTTTGTATATGTTTGTTTATAGGTATCAGTGCTTGTTCACTGCTTGTTCGTTTTTTGATGGGGCTGTCGTTTACAGCTTGTTTAGGACCTGTTCCAAAATTGAACATCTTGATGCTACTGCCCTTGAAAGGATTGTGCGAGGGCATATACAGAATATACTTCCAATGGCTGAGCTCTTTGATGCATTTATGGTAAGTGGCCGTTGACCCTATTTTGGACAGCTTCATCACCTCTTCCCTATTGATAAAAAACTCCTCCCTGAAGTAATTACCGTTCCAACACTGGAAAAGTGCCAGGTAGAGACTGATGTGGGTCGGGTTCAGCCTACCGTCCTTGGAAAATTGATCAAAGACGCTGTTCAGGTGCTTGATGTAATTGATCCCCTCCGTGGTCATAGCGTATTGTGCACCCGGTTGTTCTCCAGTACATTCTTGATTTCCTGGTAGTCATAATACAGGATACCGCCTACTTTGGTGTAGGGAAGTGTCCCGTTGATCCTCATGTTCTGTAGGGTACCCGGTGAAACCCCAAGCAGTTTCATCACCTCGGGGGACCTGAGCCATTTTTTAGTAGGGTTTCCGCTTTGGGACTGAAATAGTTCTTTGATCTCTTCCATCAGTTCCATTTTGAACTGGTAAAGATCATCGGTGGTTATAATGTTTGTCGGCATAATTGAATGGTTTTTAATAAGGGACCACCGTATTACTATCACCTAATTTCGATGGCCCCTTTCGATTTGACTTTCGTTGTACAAATTTGAAAAGGATGCATGGAAGTTTTTCGGTATACGTTCGTAGTTACGTCATTATTTAACATTTGCATAAAAACCTCCCAAATGCCAATAATGAAACATGAAAAAGAGGTGATAAACACCCCTATGGACAACACAAATTGTAACACGTAACCCTGATTGGGTTACGGAATTAGAACTCATCGTCAATTTCCATTTTCGCTTTGAACTGGTAGGTCAGGTTTTCCAGAAAACGTGCCCGAAGCCCTTTCCTGGCCTTTATTTCAGAGTAGGTTTTGTAGACATTGTCCAATTCGACCCCGAACAGGTTTTCAAATGCACTGGTTATACTCTTGATGTCCTTCTCCCCATAATTAATGGCTTTGGACGAGTGCAGTGCATAAATGAGCTCCGTAAGGGCCGCTTTCGAGGCCGTCCATTCCAGAACCTCCCTTTTCCTTGTGGCTTTGCCAGTTCCATTGACCGGATTGTGGTATCCATTCATTCTTTTCTTGACATACCGTACCAATCTTTTCATGCCCTCTATCCTGGCCCATAGCATATCGTGCGAGGTAAAGAACTTTGGATCGAGATAACAGGATTCGGGAAGTGCATACAGTGGAAATACCTGGTGCTCCCTTGTAAAATATTGTTGGTCCAGGTATTGCATGTCCTGCTCCATGTAATTTGCAAAATCGGCATGTTTCTGAAAGAATTTATTGATCCTTCGCACGGTTTTGTTCAAAAATGCCAATTGGTATTTGGCACCGACTTTCGGCATGAGCAGCTCACAGTTCCGGACTTCACTGAAATACACGAGATAGCTCAATGGAAGTACTTTCACCTTTTTAAAGAAAACGATTTCCTCCTTTCTATTTTCAAACCCAAATTCTTCCATCGAACGCTTTAGTCGGTACAGTGCATCATTGCACAGATAAACCCCTTCATTTACCCGTGGCATGCTCAATTCGGAATGTTTATCGATTTCTTTTACTTGTTTTAGGAACTGTTCAATAATTGGTTGGTATTTATCATTCATCCTGCCTCATGTTAGTTTTGAAATGGAATGCATAGAAAGCTAAGGGTAAGAAAGCGGCAATGTTAAGCAAGCTCTTCCATGAAGCCCATCAGCTCCATTGCGTAATTGTCCTTGGCCTGGATATAGGCGACCTTGGGCACTACCGTGGCCCCCATTTTTTTCTTTTCGAAGGCTGCGGTCATTCCAAAATCAATCTTGGTAAAACCACTTTCACCGGCCCGTTTTACCGTTTGGAAAAGGAGTTGCCTGTAAACTCCATGGGAGTGCGCAAAGCCATAGTCCATTCCCACAAAGGAAGGCACATATGTTTTCGTTCCATTTTTATAGCAGAACATAACGCCCACTATACGATCTTCATCCATCTTGCTGAATTGTTTCTTTAAGGTCAACGTAATGAACTCCCAGTTGGGATGGGAGGACATCCACCCCAGCATTTTGTAGGGGAACGCAAATGTGTTGAGTCCCAAATTGTTTTTTCTTACCTGTTCCAAAAGGGAATAATAAATCTTCCCTTTATCCTTACCGATCCGTTGCAGTATTTCTACCTTAAAATGATCGGTAAATACGGCAACGTCATTTCTAAAATGCCTTCTGGATCTCGCCGAAAGCCCGGTTACATAAGTTTCAACATTGGCCCATTCCAGGTTTTCAAGGATACTGGCGTCCGGCATCGAAACTTTGACGTAACCCTGATTATGGAACATTTCGTTCAAAACATCATTGGACCTAAAATCCCTCAGTACGATCATTTGCGGGTTCAATTTTTGGTCCAAGCGATCGAGTTCGGCAAACATGGCATGCAGGGCATCCCGCCATCGCGGATGGTCCTTGTCCAAAAACAAATGGTCACCTTCGGTAAAAAGTGAGCCCATGCCCAATACATCGGAAACCATGTAATCCGGCTGACTTTCCCGTATCCTTTCAATCTTTTCGGAAACCGATTTCGGCGCCAACATATCCTCTTTCCAAAGGGCATGGGTGAAAAAAGTGGCCAGGATCGGTCTGCCCATTTGATCGGAAACCATCAGGTAATGGAAGGACCAGTTGTTATGTTTGGTTTTATTGCCTGAAAACACCTCTTCCAAAAAAGCCAATCCTTCCCAATCGAATACCCCATGACCGTTAAAAATACCGTTCCAAATACTTTTCTGGATCTGTTTTATCGATCGGAAAACATCGACCTTCAATCCTTCTGGGACATTTGAATCGCTTGTCTTACTGCTCACAGATAACAAACCAAATGCCTTGCGAACCTTGGCATCCGTGGTATAGGTATCCTCCAGGGCCTTGGGATAATGGAATTCCATCGCCTGCACCAAAGCTTTTATTTCCTTGGGATGGTTGTGCCTGGAAATGGTAATGCGCACCCCAGTGTTCTTTACGGGAACTGCAGGGAATATACCAAGATTGACAAAAAAACCCTCTTGCATCAATCGGTTGACAAAGTTGTATCCGGTAATGGGCATGCCCGTGCCTATATAAAAAACAGGGGAACTGTTTCGGTCGATCAACGGTAGATCGGTTTTTTCAAAAAGCCCATTAAAAAGTTCGATCCGCTCCAATAGCTCTTTCTGCAGCCCGTATATCTCATCGGTCAGGTGGATCGTGGCCGAAGCGGTGGCAGCCGCTACCGATGCCGGGTCCAATTGTGCAGAAAAGGTCAAGGGCCCGCCAAAGGTTTTGATCTTATGGTACATTTCCCTATTTCGGCATACCAGAACAGAACCGCTCGCCCCGAACGTTTTGCTTAAGGTACCGAAGAGCAGTACATTTTCCGGGAGCTCCTTTAATTTGTCCATCACAAAACCGGTACCGTGCCGCCCTGCCCAGCTCATTCCGTGCACATCATCAAAATAAATATGCAATTGGGAATACTTTTTGGCCAGTTCCATCAGCTGAAGTACGGGCGCCTCGTCCCCGTACATGGAATATACCCCATCGGCCATGTACCATATCCTTTGTCTCCCAGGGGACAGTTTTTTGATTTTGTCCTCCAACATTTGCAAATTGTTATGGCGGATCATCTCAATTGGAACCGATCTTAATTTCAATATTTTTGCAGCACTTTGAACGCTCCAGTGCACCTGATGGTCCAGAATAATCGCATCCCTATCGGAAACCGCGCTGGGGATTACCCCCATATGGCCCAAAGTACTGTTTTTGGTAATGATTACGGGTTGTCCGTACATTTCACCTATTTTCTCTTCCAACTCCCGATACAGGGGATGGGAAATGTAGGTCTTCGAAAGCGGAAATTGGGTGCCGTATTTTAAAATTGCATCCACCGCTGCTTTTTTAAGACGGACGTCCTGTTCCAGTCCCAAATATCCCGTAGTACCGAAATGGTACATGGATTTGCCCTTTACTTTAATGTGCCTTCCGGAGAAGTTTTCGTCCTCGGCATACAGGTGCAATACTCCCTGTTTTTTGGCATCGGTAAACACATCGTTTACGGTATCCAGAAAATTGTTGTTCTTAATTTTTGCCATAGCTTATCAATTAATATCAATTTAAACTAAACAAAATCAGTCAATTAAAGAATCATCCAGCGTATCCCAGGCGTACTTAATCCTTTTTGGATATTTAAAAATCCGTTTTGGATAGTTTTTACCTGTTTCGAACATATTCTGTGGATAGTTGATAATATAAATTCACTATATTAATAAACCAAAAGAGAAAGTACCATGGAAGAAAGCATGGAAAATGACTATGCCAATTTGTGGATTAAGGACGGTATCCTTTACTTTAAATACAAAGATCACGTCCACATCGACCTTAAAAAGTCAATTGAAATCGTCTCCGCAAGATTGGCACTGCAAAAAGGCCTTGAATACCCTATACTCTCTGATATCACCGGTGTTAGGGAGTTGAGCAAGGATGCCCGAAGCTATCTGGCTTCGGAGGGGTCCGTACTCAGTAAGGCCGTAGCTTTTGTAACCAACAGACCCGTTTCCGGAAGGATATCAAAAATGTTCGTGGAGAACTACAGGCCTTCAGTGCCCGTTAAAATCTGTAACAGCACCGAAGAGGCCATTACTTTCCTAAAAACATTTGTGGATGATTGACCTTAATGGTAAATATCGGTTGGAACAGGCCTACGAGCTCTTACTGCAGATTTCGCAGGGAAACTTTCACTACCGTATTCCGAGAAGCGATTCCGATGATGAAATGGAAGCTTTGATAGTTTCCCTGAACATGATGGCCGATGAAATACAGGATTCCTTTTTTCATCAGGGCTATGTCACCAAAGACGATTCATTGCTTGTCACCAATCAGGTGATCATTATCCTGAACCAAAGAAATGAAATCATTTCCATTAATAAAGCCGGGGCCAAATACCTAAAATACAACAAAAGAAACCTTAAGAACCGAAGCATCCAAAAGCTGTTATCACAGGATTCACAAAAGACCTGGCAACAAACCATAAAAAAGATCAGCAATAATAATCCCAAGGAAGTCACTATTAAATTGAACTTTTTATCCAAAACCAATTTGTCCGTTCGGACGATCTGCACGGTAGTTTCATTAAAACCCATGATAAAGGATTCCAATCATTTAATGGTGACCTTTCCAATATTCAAAACAAAAAGAGCGCATTTCCATCAGAAACTTAGGGCAAGAATCCACAAGAAATCAAATGCCAGGGAAACCAATAGCAAGGCTAAAAGAAGGAAACCGAAACTGACCCATTCCGATATCAGGATACTCCAAAAAGTTGGGGAGTATATCCGTAACAACCTCGACAAGTCCTTACCGTCCCTATCCTCTTTGGCACTGGACCATGGAACCAATGAATTCAAGTTAAAACATGGCTTTAAGGAACTCTATGGTATGACGGTCCTACAGTATCTGAAAAAGGAAAGGTTGAACAGGGCCCATGTCCTGGTGATGAACACCGACAGCTCCGTCAAGGAAATATCCCAGGTCCTTGGATTCAAGCAGCCCAACCATTTCAGCAGGGAATTTAAAAAGTTTTTTGGCTACACTGTTCGTGATTGCCGCTCCTTAAAACACTCTTGAAACAGATAATACCTTCGGGATAGGATTTAATACCCCATGGATATATTTATCCATTTAATTTTAAACCATTAATAATCAAAACAATACAATTGATTTGAAATGGTATCAAAAATATAGTAAGCGATTTGTTATCCCAACGGTATATCTCTTTATCCTACTCTTTACCTATACCGCGATAAGCAAACTTTTGCACTTTCAGGGGTTTAAATGGCAATTGGAACGGTTTCCATTTATTGGCACCTATGCCATGTGGGCAGCGCCGGTTATTCCATTTTTTGAACTTTTTGCAGTTTTACTGTTATCCTTAAAATCCACCCGAAAAAAAGGATTAAAAGCAAGTACATTGCTACTTATCCTCTACTCCATTTATATCGTACTGGTGCTTTCTTACAGTAATGACATCCCCTGCTCCTGCGCAGGGATTTCCAGGCACTTAAGTTGGACACAACAATTGATGATCAACATCATAGGGGTTGTATTGCTCCTACTAGCCCTAAGAATTTACAAAAAAAACGAAACAACAAACTATCTAGATAGCCAAGGGGCATCCGAAAACCTTAAACAGAGTAGGAATCATTTTTAAAACACAAAACTTATGAAAACCAAAATTTTTAAATCCGTACTGCCATTCTTCGCAGCTGTGTTTGCGATTGGACTGGCCTTTGCCACTGAGGCAAAATCCGTAAACGATCCCGCCTATTATGACGATCCCAACATTCCAGGTATCCAAACCTTGGAAGAAGGGGTTGACTGTCCGACAGAGGGAATCGTTGAATGTACCCACAATGGTTTCCAGCTGTACGCGGATCCGGGACTAACAATGGAACTCTATAAAAGACAGTAGTCCCAGAACTAAAGAGTCCCAGATTAGAGGTGTCCCCAAGACACCTCTTTTTTAATCATCCCAAATATGAACTAATTTAATTCCCTCAAATGAAATAGCAGGATGTTTATATGCCCATAGGTTACTTGATCCATTGGTTTTTCCAGACATTGCTGCAGTTCCATCCGTAACGACATTAAGCTCTTCATAAACAGACTTTTCGTCGAATTACTATACCCCACGTTGGCCATATCGTTCGTTTGGTTTCCCTTTAACGTGGCAATACCCAATAGGGTTTCCACATACTTGCGCTGTAATTCCTGCTTTCTTGCCCCAATACTTACGTAACTTTCCTTTAGCTCCCGAAAAAGTTCCCATTGCAGTTCTTGCAGTAACCATTCAGCGGAAACTTCAATCCCTAGATTCTTATCCATATACTCCAACCTCTTGAACCGTTGGGCGCGTAATGCCTCAAATAACAACTTTTCCTGATATTCCAGCAAAGGGTCGGGATAGATGGAATATCCCACTTTACCAAGGGCTTTGGGATTAATTAGCCAACTGGGCGGTGAAAAGGTATGGGTAACAAAATAATTCAGTCCCCTATCTTGCTCCCCTGCAGGAATGGGTACATAAATATCCCCGCTTTGGGAACCTGATTTATAGTGTACCTCATATCCTCCAACAAGGGACAGTACACGCTCCATTTGTTTGTACCAATGTTTAAGTACCTTTTCGTAAAGCCGTTCCATTTTCCCATAATTCTTTTGGGTTTCATTGACCTTTGGAAAAAGTTGGACAACACGTTCCAGGTTTTTAAGTCCCAGTTCCGTACTTGCTATCGGATCCCTGTTTTCAACTACCTCATTGGTAGACCCCGGTCCAATAATTTCAAAAGCACTGGTATGGAAGCGATACCACGGTACAGTATCCTGTTCCCTTATTATGGACTCTAGGGAATCCTTTTCTGCCTCCCTCGAAATGCCGCTAAATGGCCTATAGCCCCATCGAATACTGTAGATATCCGCAGGCCCCACCTTCTGTATCAAAAGCTCGGGAGGAATGCTGTCCTCAGGCTGCACAATATAGTTTTCGCGGGCATAGGTCATAACGCTGGGCGTATGGCCCATTTCCTGTAGCCAATCGATATCCCTCATTTTTTCAAAAGGGTAGGCATATTCCCCATAGTTCCCGTCCAAAAGGCCAAAGGCATGACCCGTTTCATGGGAGACGAGTTCCCGAAGGAGCTCTCCGGCCAGTTCCTCGGAATACGGAAACTCAAGGGCGCGGCCGTCATTTGGGGCGCACTTCACAAAATAGTTCTCCACCAACGATTGCACAGTGGATGAAATTATGATATTTGCTTTTAAGATTTCCCCAGTGCGGATATCTATGACTTGGGAAACAGTGCCGGAATGTACATTTTCAAATCCCCTTACCTTTCTATGGTTTCCCCAAATTATCTTGCTGTTATGTAGACTGTTCATTTCCAACTCCGAATCATCAGCAGAAGCAATCTTAACCACAATCGCGTTTTTAAACCTGGCCGCTTCAAACGCCGGTAACCAGTCAAGAATCCCTTTTTTGATGTACGGCACCCATTTTTTCGGGATATCGGAAGGGATCACAAAGGTTATGGGCTTAATGGGTTCACTGACGGATAAT
This sequence comes from Galbibacter mesophilus, assembly GCF_023721415.1. Taxonomy (GTDB): domain Bacteria; phylum Bacteroidota; class Bacteroidia; order Flavobacteriales; family Flavobacteriaceae; genus Galbibacter; species Galbibacter mesophilus. The sequence goes on from NZ_JAMQVC010000002.1 coordinate 1,139,499, forward strand.
TCTTTCTGCTTTTTCTCCAGTCGCCATCTCGTTATGTTCGCTGCAAGATGATCCCCTTTGGGTCCCAAAAATCCTTTTCTGGTTTTGGTATCATGGTCAAAACCCATACGGTGGTCGAACGCTCTGGATTCCATAGGTGGCGGCAACAGATAGAAATTGTAATCCACCTTTTCCTCCCATGACATTTCCTTATTGGATTTTAACTGTCCAGTCTCAACCAAGAGCTCATTTTCCAAAAACCGTACCCCCACAATACTCGAATGTTCCACCAAAACTGGATCATTACCGCCCTTTTCCCAAGGGGTCAAAATTTTATCGAAAAACAAATCGGTAGCATTGATCCAAAATAGATCTTCACTGCTCTTGGACACTTCAATGGGAAACACCCCGATTATTTTTTTATCCACATAGGAATCCCCATCAACAGGTATGGTTACTCCCGCCGTTGAATATACCCTTGGCATCACCAAATAGAGCCTGTCGTCCACCTGCTGCCACTCCACTTGGCGGTAGTATACAAAGTTGTCATGTGCATTCTTTATAAATAGCATGGGTGTTCCCATAAGGTGTTTGGGAATCCCTAAATACAGTTGCTTACCTTCCAACTTCGCCTTTATAAATCCTTTGTCCCCAAAAGGTCTTGCCGCCCTACGAAAAGAATTAAATTCTTTCGTTACATTCCTACCATGGCCCACGAAAGGGAACAGTACCATAAAGGCCAACATATAGACGCCCATTTTCATAGCAGCGGTTTCTTTGGAATGCTTATTAATAACCTTCATTTTGCGGCCTTAGGTTTGGGTTGATTTCAAGTTCGTTCTCGGGTATCGGCCATACCACATGGGTAGGTTTCCAGTTCGGTTTGATGGTCGATAAAACCTCCCCAGCCTTTCCACTTCGTTTCAGATCAAACCAACGGTGGCCATTCTCCGCAAAAAGTTCCGTGAAACGTTCCGCCTGAATAGCCTCCAATAATGTCTCTTTATCCATCGCGGACGTTCCGTCCAAACCAGCACGCTGCCTAATGGTATCCAAGTCCTGCCGTGCTCCCGTAAGGTTGCCCATATGTGCCCGGGCCTCCGCACGGATCAAATACTGCTCGGCCAAACGGAAAACGATGGAATATTCCAAGGATTCCGTTTCACTGAGTGTTGCTTTGTATTTATAGGGGAATTGCAAAGTGGTCGCTCCATCATTACTGGTAAAACTCCCCACCCATTCTTCACGTCTTAGGTCTCCTTCCTCAAAAGCTTTCAAAAGGGTTTCGGTAAGGGCATATTGCTGTCCGGGAATGGCTAGGATCACAAAAAGATTTGCCTCCGGGGCGTTCTTTCTATCGACCCCTTCGGGCATAAGCTGCCAGATCGTTTCCCTTGAGCCTTTTAAAAAGACTTTTTCCAACTCCGGTTCCAGTATAAACGCATCGATAAGTTGTGTGGCCGTGGCATTTGCCTGCTCCCAATTTCCCGTGTAAAGATATATTCGGGATAAAAGGGCATTGGCTACATGCCTATTGGGAATCACCTTTTCCCCAGTTGCGTCCGTGGTTCCCAGCATATCCACTGCCATCATAAGATCGGTTATGATGTGGTAGTATACCTCATGGCCGGGCAGCCTTGCCACCGAATTATTGATCCGGTAATCCGTTGTGGTAATATAGGGTATGTCACCATAGATCCCCACAAGGATACTGTGCACATAGGCACGAACAAAAAGCGCTTGCCCCATAAACTCTGACTTTTCTACCGATGTTAGCCCTTCGGAGGATTCCACACCTTCCACTATGGCATTGGCACTATAGATAACCCTGTAGGCATTTACCCAGTATTTTGAAACCGATTCGTTTATCGGCAATATATTATGAATGTAAATAGAGAGATCATTTGGATCAGCCAAAAAATAATCCAGTTCATCTGAATAGATCCCCATATCGGCACTTAAACTGTAAGTACCTATCCCCTGGCCCCTTAGCATTTCATATAGGTTGGCAAGGGCCGATTCCACGGTGGAGGCATCCTCAAAAACGGTCTGGGAAACCAGCGTATTTTTCGGCGGTTCCACTTCTACGAAATCGGAACAGGAAACTACGGACATTTGAAATAGGGCAAAAAGGATAATTGTAAAAAGAAATGAACATTTCCGCTTCGATAGGATGATAGTATTGATATTATAGATTTTCATAATCATAAATTTTAAAGGTTAAAAGCCAATCTGGGCACCAAGGGTAATCTGTCTCAAAGGCGGCAGGAACAACAGGGAAAACTGCTCTGGATCGGGCCCTTCAAATTGGGTCCATGTCCATAGGTTCTGCCCCTGCAGATAAAGGTTCACGTCCCATTTTCCGGCATAATCCATAGGCAACCGATAACTGAGCGAAACGTTCCTCAGCCGAAGGAAAGTGGCATCCGAAATGGCCGCATTGCTTAAACTTTGGTAGGAACGGCTCGGCACCAAACTATAATTGGCCCCACTGGTCGCCATCATATGGGTGGTGACATCCCCAACTTCCTGCCATCTATCCAATACCCTTGGGGTATTGTTGTCTATCAGCCCAGGAGCCGAACGGGTCCTAAAGTGGTTGTAGTTTTTCTGGCTCTTAAATTGAAAGAATATGTCAAGGGAAAGATTTTTATAGGTAAAGGTATTCCCCAATCCGCCATAAAATTTGGGCGCCAAATCCTCGATCCATTGCCTGTCCTCCAAACTGGTTATTTCCCCGTCATTATTATAATCCTCAAACGTATACATACCTGTCTGCGGATCCACGCCCAAAGCATTGTAGAGACGCGTGATTGTCAAGGGCTCACCAATGATATAACGGGAGGCAAAGGCAGAGTTTTCAAGATCGGGAAATTCCACGAGCTTATTTTTCGGTACCGTAATATTAAAAGTGGTCTTCCATTGAAAGTCCTTGTTCCGTATGTTCATAGTTCGGAAATCGATTTCCAATCCCGTATTCTCAACGGTAGCATCAAAATTCCCTGTCAAACTATTAAATCCCGTAGTGGCCGCCAAAGGGACCCCGATCAATTGATTTGAAGAACGGTTCCGATACCATGCTGTATTGAAGAGTACCCGATCGTTAAAAAAGCCAAGTTCCAATGCCAGTTCCAGTTTTTTGTTTACTTCCCAACCAAATAGGGGATTGAATATCCCACTGGGTTCCAGTACCAGTACCCCATTGTAATTGTCACCGGTCACATTATAGGTATCCAAGAACTGGTAGTCCCCAATATTATCACTGCCCGTAGTACCATAGCTCCCCCGTAGCTTTCCGAAGCTGAGCAACCTGCCATCCCTTAAAAAGGGTTCTTCGGAAAACAGCCAAGCACCACCTATGGCAACGAAATTCCCATATTGCCTATCGGGTCCAAACCTGGAGGATCCATCCCGGCGCCCTGTAATGTTGAGAATATAACGCTCCTTGAACGTAAGATTGAGACGTCCAAAAAAGGCCTGATAGTTATATTCACTGTCACTGGCATCCCTAATCTGCACCTGAGAGGCTGCCGCAAGATTGTATATCAAACCGTTATTGGGAAAACCGGTTCCCTTTACCACCAACTGCTCAGTGGTTTGCTTCTGAAAGGTACTTCCCAACAGAATATCCACCCCGAAGTCGCCCCACTCCTTCTGCCATTGCAATTGGGGTTCCACGATCCAGGAATCCCTATTGGATTCATTGGTGGTAATTGAGGAATAGCCTTGTGGGGTAAACCCAAAACGTGGGTTTCTCGCCGTATTGGGCAGTAATTTATAGGAGTCCAATTGATAGGTATTGTAGCCAAAATTGACCCGTGCCGTAAGGCTTGAAAGCAGTTTATAGGAAACCCCTACATTGGCTATAAGGGTATTGATCCTGGCATCATACTCCTCCAATAAAGAAGCCAAAGGATTGTCCCAACTGTTGTTTTCCCAATTTAGCTGTCCATCATCATCGTAAAGTTCGGGAGCGTTGGGCGCCAACCTATATGCCGCACGGGTAAGGTCCGTACGTGGCATTTGGTTATGCTCCTTGGTATAGTTGACCGTCATCTGAAGTCCGAAACGGTCATTGTTCGATCGATGGTTAATATTGCTATGGACGGACACCTTTCCGTACTTCGGATCCCCCGGAAACACAGTGGTCTCGTTCTGTACAGCTCCGCTCAGCAGGAACTGGGTATTATCGCTACCTCCTGATATAGAAAGCTGCCCAATATTCCTATAAGCTGTTCCGCCAATAAGTTCCTTCTGCCAGTCGGTATACCTGTCCTGGTCCCACATCAAAAGTTCAGGATACCTAGAGGCATATTGCGGATCATCCAAACGCTCCCCAAACCCATCATTAACGATACCTTCCCTACGGATCTCAAGGTACTGATCCGTATCCATAAGATCCAAAAAATGCGACACCCGTCCAAGGGAACTGCTTAGGTTTACATCGATACGGGTAACACCCGATTTCCCTTTCTTGGTCGTAATAAGTACCACCCCATTGGCACCACGTGAACCGTAAATTGCCGTAGCATCCGCATCCTTAAGTACTTCAATACTTTCAATATCGGTAGGGTTAATCGCATTGAGCGGACTTATGTCCCCTTGGTTGATCGCCGCAGACAGTTCGGAAGCCCCAAGGGACTGTGAACCGTAGGGTACCCCATCCACAATATACAAAGGCTCGGTTCCTCCATTGATGAAATTTCTACCTCGGATCTGAATATCATAGCCACCACCGGGGACACCGGAGTTCTGAACAATGTTCACTCCGGACATATAGCCCTGCATGGCACCCAGGGGATTGTTCACCGGTTGTTTTTCTATATCCACCGCATTGATACTACTGATATTGCCCGTCCGTTCCCGCTCGGAAACGGTATAGTAGCCCGCATTCACGGTAACCTCCCCAAGATCGATAATATCGGGCTGCATTACTACGGTAAGGCTTTCGGCATTGCCGACCACTTTTTCCAGTGTTTTAAAGCCGATATAGCTAAATGTCAAAACATCAGACGGGGCGGCCACTATGGCAAAGGCACCCTCGCTGTTTGAGAAAGTACCTTGAGAAGTACCCTTTACCTGAATATGCACTCCCGATATGGGAATACCATCCTTGTCGGAGACCACCCCTGAGATCTGATGTTGAAAAACAGCTAATTCAAACTTGAGGAATTTACTTTCCGCATTCCCCATTACGGAATGCACGGTTAAAAAAAGGACGATAAGTACCCATAAAAGTGGGCACCTATCCCCTATTACACATTTTTTTTGCATAATTTTGAGTTGTTATTAGTTAGACATCGTTTAATTAATACCAAGGCCTTCCGGGAGCTTCCAACTATCACGGGAGGTCTTGTTTTTTTTACCATTACCATAAAGGCAATAGAGGATCTACCTGATATTTCAAAACGAATTATCAAGTGCAGGCTGTGGGGAAACCAATTAAAAATAAATGCTTACTGCTGACATGGCCGGATACCATGAAAAAGAAAATACGTGAATTATAGGACTCAAGAATATATAAGTACCGGAATAAAAAGTTTTATTGGGTATCCTATAATTTAAAATAATTATATCGGGTTTTTAGGCTTTTTCTTAAAAAGAATATCAAAAACAGTTACCCCAACCCTATGGTCTAGACAACTAAAATTCAACAATCCTGTATTTAAAATAAAATTAATCAACTTTTAAAATTACATGAATAAAATGCTTAAAACCCTTTGTCAGTCTAGCCTTAAAGAACAAAAACAACTTTTAAACAAAAAGCTAAACCGTTAATTGATAGTCAAATATAATAAAAATATCAATAAGTTGGGGTTTATCCCAACTTATATTTCTTCTAATGTTGGCAAATTGCTTTTAAAGTACTAGAAATGGATATTAAAAGTGATTTTCTCAAAGAGATTGGAAAAAGGATTTCTGAACTAAGACTAAAAAATAACCAAACTCAAAATGATTTGAGCTTTTTGACAGGGCTAGAAAAATCTGAAATTAGTAAATACGAAAAAGGTAAAATTAACTTAACGATGACTACTCTGTTAAAGTTAGCCGCAGCACTAAAAGTGCACCCAAAGGAATTACTAATTTTTGAATTCAACATTGAAAAGTACAAAATTGATTATTAAATATTCATAAAATTAGAAATCTATTCCTACTATCTATTTCTCTATAATTTGTTTTAAGATAATTCCTTACTAGTTTTATATTCTCTTGGTATATAAATAAAAAACATTTGATAAAGCTTACTTATATTTTTAATCCGTATTTGGCATACAGTCCTCAATTGTTTCCTCGATTACTTAACTAAGATCTATTGAATTTTGTGTTATATTTGAATGGTATACAAACGCTAGTATGTTTATGACTTAGTTGTGAGCAATATAGATCAACCTTAAAATAAAAATTTACAAAGAAATATTATAACTTTAATAATATTTGAAAGCAAAATTTGCATTCGATGGGGCAATTACGAAAACCATAAGTATAACTAATAGTTGAACATAATACTCTAGAAAATAGGGATTATTGCACACTAACGTTGCAAAGCACAAACCATGCCTTAAAGCTCTATTAAAGGGTAAAGCACTGATTAAAAACAACTTAAAAAACCAATAGCGAAAGTTATTTATCAGCAACATGCGTATATACAACCGTTGCCATCCATTTGAGAAAAACGAATTGCATATTAATATTTTTAGGAATTGGAATTAATTTCTGCTTCTCTCAAACTGAATCTGAAAAACGATTTGGATTGACCGAATTTGACTCAAAAAAACACGACCGAATTTATCGAGTTCAAATTGAGGATTATCAAAATGTAGAATTGATTGATTTTAAAAATGGCGAATTTAAAGGAGCTCTTACTCATTCTGTTTGGACTACAAATAGAAAAGGAATTAGAAAAGATAGTATAATTCAAAAGATTGCGATTCCAATTTCAATGTTGGAAAAACTGATTTCGGAACTGAATAATAACGGATTTGAAAACCTAAAAGACTGTAACGAAGTTGAGAACTGTATTAGCGGATTAGACGGAACAACAACATTTTTTAAAACAATTAAAGATGGAGAAATAAATTCTGCATCATATTGGGAATTAGAATCTGACTATTATTACAATCAAAATAAAGTAAAATTACCAGCAGAAGTTATAAAAGCAAGAAAACTGATTTCGATAATCAACAAAGAATTTGACTTGAAAGAAGAATTTCAGAACTTTTTAAACCGACTTCCGAATGGACGTTATTCGTACAGTATGCTGATAATGAAAAAAGAATAAAAAAACGTATGGCAACACCGTGTATAATTCATTGCTAGTTATAGCCTACTTACGAAAGTCCTCACGGACTTTCTATCTGTGATTTATTTACTAAATTTAGTGCTTAAACCACGCAACGAAATCATACACAAACACGTTAGCAGTAAGCTAAAAAAACAACGATATTGATTTGAAGAAAGATAAACGCTCTGAATTATACAAAGACTATCCTGAACTTATAGAAGGGAATGTCATAATGGAAAAAGCTAATTCCAAAATCACTATTTATTCTGGTACTTTTTTAATTAAAGATGACAAAAATGAGCTAAAAATAAACGGAGAAATACATTTTTCTTGGTTTCCAAGTTCAGGAACATATTTCTCTGGTATTCCGACTGAAAATGGAATAGATACTTTTAAAATACTAAACGGAATAAATTCTTTCGAGATTATAATTAACGACTTAATATTTGGAAATGGTTTTATTACAAACTCAACTATACAAAGCTTTAATGGAGAATCAAAAATTAAAGGTGTAATGTCTCAAGAAGCTGTTTCTGGAGACAAAAGTATTTCTGTTGACTCAATAAAATTTAGCGTACCAAATCTTCGAAGCTTTCTTGGAATAACAGTCAAAAAATTAACTGAACAAAATAGTTATACTGGTAGAAATAGACTCAAACTTGAGAACGAAAAATATTTAATTTCTATTGATAAAGCAGAAAATTATAGTGACTTAAAGAATAATTTAAGAGAAAATGGTGGTTATATTATTCTTTATAATGGATTACTAAAAAGTAAAAAGGGAGCGATTAGTTTTGAAGAATCTAAAGAAATATTTCATTGTTTAAATACATTCTTGACTTTCTTAAATGGCAGAAGAGTTTCAGCCCTTTTTGCAACTGGTCTTTTTGAAGATAAATCTATTTGGTGTAATTATACAGACTATTACGTTGACATATATAAGGACTGTACTTCTTGGCCACAAGACCATTCGATTATGGGTCTTGAAAAGATTTGGGGCAAATTTAGTGAGCTTTGGAAAGATAAAGAGGATAGAAATTTCTTAACTTCAGTAATTCATTGGTATGTAGAAGCAAACAATAATTCTGGTTTTTCCGAAGGAGCAATTATTATGGCTCAAACAGCTTTAGAGCTCTTGTATAATTGGTGGATAATTGAAAATAAAAAAATAATTATCGGAAAAGACTCTGAAAACATAAATGCTTCGAATAAGATAAGATTACTATTATCTCAATTAGAAATTGACCATTCTGTGCCAACTGGATTAACAAACCTACAAGAATTCGTAAATAGTGAAATTCAAATAATAGACGCTTGCGATGCTGTTGTACAAATACGTAATGCCATAGTCCATTCACAAGAGGAAAAAAGAAAAAAATTGAGTTCAATAAATTTCAGAGCGAAATATGAGGCGTTGGAACTTTGCATATGGTATATTGAAATGGCATTATTAGGAATTTTAAAATATGATGATACATATTACAATAGAACATCCAAGGAATTTGTAAAAAGCAAAGCTGTTGAATTTGTACCTTGGTCTGATAAGAAAATCCAATAAAGCCTACTGCTAACACCGTGTATAATTCATTGCTAGTTATAGCTTACTTACGAAAGTCCTCGCGGACTTTCTATCTGTGATTTATTTGCTAACTTTAGTGCTTAAACACGCAACGAAATCATACACAAACACGTTAGCCATAATTTAAAAAATGACCGTACTTACAGCAAATCAAGTAAATGAGCTTTGTGTTTTTATAGAAAACCGAATTGAAAAAAATGGATGCGACCATTCTCTAAAAAACACATTCGAATGGGCTGAAAAAAACAGAATTAATAAAGTTGACTTAATTGATATTTTGGAATCTAATGGGGGATTTTTTGACTGCGAAATGACATTCAATTTACCAGAAGATTGTGATTTAGAACTTGAACCTGACAATAAAAAAGCAGATTCAAAAAATCCTTTCAAAATACCTCTGAATTTCCAACAAGCCGAGAACAAAGTTTACACAAAAGCAATATTTTCAAATTCGGAATACGGAAACAATAATTACACAAAAAATGGAGAATTACTGATTCCAGCACATTTTGGATTTAAACCAAAAAAGCGAGTTAGAAAAAGTATGCACTTTTTTAACGGAACTGAATCTGAATTACCAACTGAAATCGGAATTGTTAAGGAAATTGAACCGACCACTGGAAAGGAATTTGCTAAAAAAATTCGAGATTTAAAATTGGAATCTTTTGCAAAATTTTCAGAGAGAGATGCGGAATATTATTTCTCAAGAATAGAAAAAATAGAAATTGGAAAGCCAATGGGAACACATTTTATGGAACGAACTGGAATTGGCGGAACGAAAATTGAATTGAAAATACATAAAGTAATATTTAGAAAATAAAAACTATGGCTAACAATGGCTATAATCAATTGCTTGTTCTCGCCTACTTCTGAAAATCCTCGCGGATTTTCAGTTTGGTGTGTACTTGCTAAGTTTCGTGCTAACCCACGCAACTGTTCATAGCCCAACCGTTATGCACAATAATTTACTTACGGAGGACACAATTCGTTTTTCCCAGGCTGTCCACAAGTGCGGATTTTATTGGAGGGAAGCGGAAACTGACTTTATGGAAGTTTTACGGGCAAGCTTTTTCGATTGGCATCGTGGGGAAGTTGTACTTACCGGTACGCATGTAAGCGAACAAAAAGCTTAGTCAAGGTAGCGTAAATATTTGACAATGTCAAGTGTTGAGCGGATTGACCCTTGCTCCAATAAAAAGGCCAAGGAGGCGCCACGCGTTGCTGACGGTACATATCGTGGATATAAACCATAAGCAACGTTTGGGAAAAAAATTGAGAAAATTTGGCGCATACAGCGAAAAAGTAAGTAAATTACAGTGCATAACACTGTGTATAGCCTATTAAAACAGGCCATACACTTGACCGTTACCTGCAAGCTGAAAAATGAAAAACGCAATTGTGATATTAATCTCGATTTTGACATTGTCCTCCTGCAGTGGAGAGATTGACCTTGACAAAAAGAAAAAAACGGAATTGACTTTTGAACAATTACCAGCGGAATTAAAAGAGATTTACGGAACGAATTTTCGAGTCGCAAATGATACGACTGATTATTACGTTTATTCACTTGACAAAAATTATGAATTGACTCATCATTGGACTGGAATGAATAAACAACTGCTGACAAAAGGATTTAATCATCACTTTGTAATTAACGAAAAGAAATTTAAACTTGGTGCGAATCAAGGCGACCCTTTTGTTTTACGGAATAAAAAACTCTACTACTCGACCGAATTGAATTTAGGCGAATATAATTTTGAAAAAGCAAAGTTTATTGAAATTGATTTGACCGAATATCTCTACAAATGAAAAAAAGCCAGCAGGTAACAATGTATAACCGCAATTACGGCGGATTCGACTACGTCCGAATCCACTCGGAATTGCTAACGTGTGTGCTAAACCGAAAATAAACGCATAAAAACCCGTAACTGACGGTTATACGTATTCCAAGATCAAATCCTAATTAAATCTATTTTTTTATTAAGCTGCATATTGATTTAAAACAACATATGGAGTTCCTCTTTTTACAACAGAAAATGCTC
>NZ_JAMQVC010000003.1 GCF_023721415.1 Galbibacter mesophilus
ATGGCCAAGACTTAAGGTGGTTATAGCGACGGGGCTCACCTCTTCCCATTCCGAACAGAGCAGTTAAGCCCGCCAGCGCCGATGGTACTACATCCTTGTGGGAGAGTAGGTCGCCGCCTTCTTACAAAATCCCGACTTCCATTGGAACGTCGGGATTTTTTTTTGCTTTTTTTTGAAATAAGTTAGAGGGTTAAAAAGTTAAAGAGTGAATGAGTTAATAGGTATGATGTTCGCTAAAATGTTTTGTAAATACTTCTTTTATGTCCTTTAGTCTTTTTAAAAAGGGAATCAACTTTGTTGAATTCATGCATTTTTTGCGTGAGGGATAGTAGCGGCATCCTTTGCGAGGTACGCAGCAAAGATATAGCGTATAGCCCGGCCCAAAGGGACACGCCATTATAAAAATGAACCTATAAATGGTTTACAATATTTATTGGTTTTCTAAGTGATTACGGTAATCGCCGGATGCTATTAAATGGTAATAAGTTTGAATAGGATTTATGAAATTATATACCATCGCATTTATTTCTCCAATATCGGTTTTAATGTGCGCCTCATTTTTTTGATAATAATTGAAACTAGGATCATCTATTCCTTCATATTGGTCTAAAGCTGCTAAAACGGCTTCTGTGTTTTTCGTAATTTTATATACTTCCCCTTGAATTTTCTTCGGTGAAGAAGTGTCGAAGATGGCGCCTGGAAAACTGCCCAAGTCGTAAAGTACGCCGGGAGTACTTCCATTACCTATAAAATCACTGTGTTTTCTTAAAAATTGGGCAACGGGATTGTCAAAGCCCTGCATTAGAGTGCCATAAACGAAGACATACATGGAAAAAGCTAATTGGATAGTTTGTAATAACGATCAATACAGTTGTCCTGTTCGTTATAAAATTCTTTGATAAAATTAAATGTGGAATCTAATATCCGTACGGAAGTGACATTGTTTTTATCTACGTAAGCCACGATTTCTTTTATTTTTTTAACTTCAAAAGCATATTTTATGAGTCCGTTGGTAACTTCTTTACCGAAGCCTTGCCTCCAGAATTCCTTCAGTAGGCGATAGCCGATTTCATATTCCTCTTTTTCATTTTTCACTAACGCAATTGTCCCCATAAAAACGCTGGTTTCCCTGGCGGTAATAGCCCAAACCCAAAAGTCGTTTTTTGGGTTTTCATAGAATTTTAAAATATTTTCGAGATCTTTTTTATTTTCTTCCAAGGTGTACGTTTTCCCACCAACGTAGCGCATAACATCTTGATCGTTCTGCATTGCATGAAACAGATCGAGGTCTTGCATGGTTAGCTTTCGAACGGTTAATCTCTTGGTTTGGAATATCATACTGTAAAGGTATGATAAAAACTAAGGATTGAACAACTTAGGAAACACTATTTTCCAGCAACTCTAAACTGAAATTATTAGTGTTAAGTTTGGCATTGATTCCCACTGGAAGCGTAATGTTGTTGTCTATATGTCCAATTGAGTATCCGTAAATTGCAGGTATATTCATTGGTTTGATTCTATCCAGAATGACTTCTTTAAGGCTAAAGGAATTTCTTCTTTCGGGGTCGTCGCAACCTTTAAATACACCAAAAACCACTCCTTTTGCATGTTTAAAAGTTTTTGAATCGAGGAGCTGTGTTAGCATTCTATCAACGCGATAAGGGTCTTCATCAATTTCTTCGATAAATGCAATCTTATCGGTATAATCAACTTCAAAGTCGGTGCCGGTCATGGCCGCCAGCAATGAGAGATTTCCTCCAGCTAATTTTCCTGTTGCAATACCATCAGAAATAACATATTGTTCAAAAGTAGAATCGGCTATGGTTTGACTGGCTGTAAAAGTCTCTGTTTCCAACGGAATACTATTTTGCGTGTTGCAAATTATTTTTTCCAATTGTGTCCTATTAAAATCATTGTTCAGGGTTGTCCCAACTGGCCCGTGAAAAGTAATTATATTGGTTTTTTGATAAATACTGTTTACCAAAGCAGTGATGTCGCTAAATCCAAGTAATATTTTTGGATTTTGCTGAATGTAATCAAAATTGATGTCTTTTAATATGCGCGTACAGCCATAACCACCCCGCGCACAAAAAATAGCATCGATATCTGGATTAAGGAACATTTCATGTAAATCTTCTACCCGTGCTTTGTCCGTATTGCTGAAATAACCAAAGTTACCAACGATTCTTGGGGTGTGATACGGCACAAACCCCATCGCTTTTACATTGGTAATGGCATTTTCCAAGGCTTTGGCAGACAATGCGTAGCCCGGTGCTATTAATCCCACTGTATCCCCTTTTTTTAGTTTCTTCGGAAGAACTTTGGTGTTTTCTGAAACTAAATTCGGACTAGTTTGCGCAAAATTGCTTTGAAAAGGCACGGCAGTAAGTGCAGAGGCTTGTATGCTACGGGTGATAAATTTTCTTCTGTTCATTATAATTACATTTAATTAATTATCTCATGGAAATCCTGGCATGGTATTTCCGACAGGCCAATAAAAAATCTTAATGAGGCTTAAAACTACTTAATTTTTTTATTTCCGAAGCGATTTCTACAATTCATCCTTCAAATACTACAGTTCGGTAGTTTCTTTTTTTAAAACGGATTAAAATAAAGCAATTTTGATACTGTAAATCAAAACCAATTAAAATTATGATACGACTTGTTTATTTTTTGGTGCTCTTCCTTTTTAGTCTAATTAGTGGAGGCGGACTTTCAGAAAAACCGAAAAGCGAATATGAGCTTACTACCGCTTCAAAGATTCAAACTTGGAAGTTGAATTTAACAACAGATGCAAACTGTTTTTTTATTTTTTAACTTTAAAAGAAATTCAAAATATATGATAAACTTTGTTAGGGAATTGGGAAGAGCATTTTTTTTAGGGGTATTAATTTTTATCCTTATTTGGCTTATCAATTTTATGAATGGACATTCAATGGCATTCAACCAAAGTTTTATAACCAGGTTCTTAATCAATCAGGTATATACCATAACGCTTTATTTTGCACATGCTACATTTATAAGATATTTTATAAAGAAATACGGGAGAAAAATCTTTAGTGCTTCCATTTTACCCATTTTTTTATTTGCGTCTATTCTAATAACCTTATTTCTTACTTTTTTCTTGAATGGTTTTGGTTTAATGGTACGGTATGGAATATCCCTTGAAGAAGCATTTAGTGAACAACGACCAGCCGATTTTATTGCCACATTGGTGATTACCGTGATTATATCCTTATCGTTTGTAGCTTTTTACTACTATAAAAACAAGCAGGAAACTAAGTTTAAAGAACAAAAGGTCATTGCTGGAAGGGCGACGGCTCAGTTTGAATCTCTTAAAAATCAATTAGACCCGCATTTTTTGTTTAACAGTTTAAACGTGCTTACGAGTTTAATAGATGAAAATCCTTCCGCAGCACAAAAGTTCACTACTTCTTTATCTAAGGTGTACAGGTATGTTTTAGAGCAAAAAAATAAAGAACTCATTACGGTTAAAGAAGAAATAGAGTTTGCAAAAACCTATATCAGCTTGCTGCGGATGCGTTTTGAGGATAGTATTGTTTTTGATATAACGGATGATTTATTGGAAAATGAAGCCAAAGTAGTGCCGCTATCGCTTCAGCTTTTGCTAGAAAATGCAGTAAAACACAACAGGGTTAGTCCGCAGCAACCGTTAAAAATAAGTATTGAAGCAAAGGATAATTATTTAATCGTAAAAAACAATCTTCAGCAAAAATCAGTATTAAAAAAAAGCAGTGGCGTAGGGTTGATAAATATTAAACAACGCTACCATTTATTAACCAGCAGGGAAGTAATTATTGAAAAGAACACGCAAACTTTTCAAGTGAAGATACCCATTTTAACCAAACAGATTTCAACAATGACAACACAAGAAAATTACATACAAGATAAACGCTATAAAAGAGCCAAAGAGCGCGTAGATGCTATAAAAGGATTTTATGGAAATCTAACCGCTTATTTAATAGTGATACCGTGCTTGGCATGGCTAAACTATAAAACTACCGATTTTCCATGGGTAATATTTCCAACATTGGGCTGGGGAATAGGTTTGCTCACGCATGGGATGCAGGCCTACGGCTACAATCCACTTTGGGGAAAAGATTGGGAAGAGCGAAAGATTAAAGAATACATGGAAAAAGATATTTAAACCGTACAGCGATGCAAAATTCAGAGAAGCAAAATAAATACTACAGAGCCAAGGAGCGAGTAGAAGAGTTGAAGAAATTTTATAACAGCCTAACCTCTTATGTGTTAGTTATAACTGTTTTAGCGGGGATAAATTATTATGTAGACCAGTGGAATTACCCTTGGTTTCTTTGGGCGGCGGGCCCTTGGGGCATCGGGCTTTTATTTCACGCAGCCAAAGTATATGGATGGAATCCGGCGTTTTCCAAAGATTGGGAAGAACGAAAGATTAAAGAATACATGGAAAAAGAAGACGAGAATTACACTTCCTCCCGTTGGGAATAAAAAATAGTATTATGGAAAATCAAGAAGGGAATTTTAAATATTTGGCGGCAAAAAAGCGCGTAGAAGAGCTCAAAGGATTTTATTGGCATTTGGCAATTTATGTGGCCGTAAACGGATTTATTTTTGTGCATTTCTTTATGTCCACTTTGCGCACGGGAGAAAGTTTTTGGCAATGGACTAACTTTTTAACCGCCGTGTTTTGGGGTATAGGCTTGCTTTTCCATGCCTTACATACCTTTGGCTGGGGCAGGTTTTTCTCCAAAGAATGGGAAAATAGACAGATAGAAAAGTATATGGCAGAAGAGGAAAAACGCGAGCAATTTTTAAAATAGCACAGAATGAATGTACTAATTATTGAAGACGAAGCGCCATCCGCTAGAAGGTTACAACGTATGTTGGAGGGCTTACAGGTAGAAGTTTCCCACGTATTGCATTCCGTAGAAGAATCGATAGTTTGGTTTGGCGAAAACAAACATCCCGACCTTATATTTTTAGATATTCAACTTTCTGACGGACTCTCTTTTGAAATCTTTGAGACAATGCCTATTAAAAGTGCGGTAATCTTCACTACCGCTTACGATGAGTATGCGTTGCAAGCATTTAAACTTAACAGTATAGACTATCTATTGAAGCCCATAGACGAAGAAGAATTATCGCAAGCGGTAAAAAAGTATGAACATTTTAAACCCGTGGATAAAGATGTTCAACTAAATTTTGAAGATATTAAAAAACTACTTGTAGATCCGTTGGAGAGAGATTACAAAAAGCGTTTTACGGTAAAAGTAGGGCAGCACATTAAGTTAATTCCATCAAACGATGTGGTATGCTTTTATAGTGAAAACAAGGGTACTTACTTACACACTAATGAAGGGAGGAGCTATCTACTTGACAATAGTTTGGAAACCGTGCAAGAAGACCTAGATCCAGAGAAATTCTTTAGGGTAAGCCGAAAGTTTTGTATAAATGTCGATGCGGTAAAAGATATAGTAAGCTACACAAATGCCCGTTTGCAACTAAAACTATATAACTTTTCCGACCAAGAAGTTATTGTAAGCCGTGAACGCGTAAAGGATTTTAAAGATTGGTTGGGGTAGGTTTTTCGTGATTTAACTGTCATCACCATCACCTAGAGCATTAATTGATTGGATGTAAAGTATGCTATAAAGTAATGATTTTACTATATTTAACGAATATAATCATTAAATAGTGGAATTTTGATAAGCACGTACGAAACAGGGCACGCCGTTAATGTAGCCCATTTGCAGCTATTAATTCAACACATTTCGGCACTTCATAATTATAATCCTCCCGTAGAAAATTTAACGATTACAAAGCTCCAGGAACTCCATAATCGAGCTAAAGAAGCAATTAACAATGTAGAGAATGCTAGAAATGCCAACAAGCGTGCTATACATCACCGGCAAGAACAATACAAAGGATTAAGGT
This sequence comes from Galbibacter mesophilus, assembly GCF_023721415.1. Taxonomy (GTDB): domain Bacteria; phylum Bacteroidota; class Bacteroidia; order Flavobacteriales; family Flavobacteriaceae; genus Galbibacter; species Galbibacter mesophilus. The sequence goes on from NZ_JAMQVC010000003.1 coordinate 5,938, forward strand.
CTCTTACCACGCGCATCATAAATCATCTGGCCATTTTGCCCTTAAATGAAGGAACCCTAAAGCAAGCACAAAATTTACGCAACCGAATTATTGGAGGTGGTTTTTTGAAAAATAAAAATGAACCTTCCAACCTTGAAACTCCAGATGCCATTTCTACTTCCATGCAATCTTACGCACAGCTTGCCCAGAATTTTTCAATTTTAGTGCAATTGGTAAAAGGTATATAAAGCTACCGGCCTAATACTGAAAGTTTAAAAACGGAACGTTTGGAGCACTATAGAAATCAGTTAATTAAAGCCACTCAAGTGGTAAACCAGACCGAAGCCAACTTTAACAAACTTCTTTTAGAGCGTAATGAAATTTTGTATACAGAAGAAACAGGTTTACACGCTACCGCAAAAGATGTGAAGAATTACGTAAAAAGCGTTTACGGTGCTAAAGCTCCAGAATATAAGCATTTAAGGAGTATCGAGTTTAGGCGTATTACCCATTAAATAGCTGTGTTTATAAACACCTCCTTGGTTTAAAGAACTCACTTTCTTTTATTCTTTACATATCTTAAAATTAACTACAACTAAACCATTTCTTCTGTAAATCCCCTTTTTCATTTTTTTACTATGCAGAAGAATTATTTAGCTAGCGTCATTTATTATTAGAACGCCGTCAAGTATTATACTATTGATGTTGTTTATTATTATGGTGATGTCAAGTATTATACTATTGATGTCGTTTATTATTATAGCATTGTCAAGTATTATATTGATGATGTCGTTTATTATTAGAACGCTGTCAAGTATTATACTGGTTATGTCGTTTATTATTCGAGCGCTGTCAAGTATTATTTTAGGGATGTAATTTATTATTCGAGTGCTGTAATGTATTATACTGGTGATGTCATTTATTATTAGAACGCTGTCATTTACTGTTCTACCGATATAATTTATATAGCTGCTGAAATGATTTTCGGTACTCTTATAATAGACCGTTTTTTTGGGGATAACTGTAAACGTTTTGAAGTCTTGTTATAAATAGGAAGCAACTTACTTCAGCATAATGATGAGAACAAAACATTTTATGCATCCTGTATTAAAAGCTGTATTTTTACAAAAAATAGAGAGATGCATTTTTTATCAGACGCTTTAGAGAAGTATGTTTCAGAACATTCGGAAAATGAACCGGAATTGCTAAAAGAACTCGATAGGGAAACCAATTTGAAGGTTTTGCGTCCCAGAATGTTAAGTGGGCATTTTCAAGGAAGGGTATTAAGTATGTTGTCTAAATTAACTTCCCCCAAAAACATTTTAGAAATAGGTACTTATACTGGGTATTCTGCTATTTGTTTGGCAGAAGGACTTCAAAAGGAAGGTATGCTTCATACTATCGATATCAATGAGGAGTTGTATGATTTTCAGAAGAAATATTTCGAGAAAAGTGGCTATGCCAATCAGATTAAACAATATGTAGGTGATGCATTGGAGATAATTCCAAAGATAGATACCACCTTCGACCTAGTTTTTATCGATGCAGATAAACCAAATTATGGAGCTTATTTCGATTTGGTGATTGATAAAATGAATAGTGGTGGACTCATACTTTCAGACAACGTACTTTGGAGTGGAAAAGTGGTAGAAGAATTAGACGATAAAGATTTTAACACTGAAGCTTTACTGGCGTATAATAAAAAATTGAAAGAGGATGCTAGAGTAGAAACGGTGTTGTTACCTATTCGCGATGGTCTCACCATGAGTAGGGTTCTGTAACACCCACCTTTTGTGTATTTGGTAATAACCGAAAGCTATTAAAGTCCCCACCATGGCTCCAATTAAAATATCAGAGGGGTAGTGTACGCCAACATAAATCCGACTGAAAGAAAACAGTAATGGCCAAATATAGAAAACGTTAATCCATTTATACTTATCTCTTAAGATTAAAACAAAGATGGTGGTCATAGCAAACGAAGTGGCTGCATGGCCAGAGAAAAAGCTAAAAGAGGTAGGTTCTAAAAGTATACGCAGAACTTCGGTAAAATCTTCGTTTCCACTCGGTCTAATGCGGGCAACCCAAACCTTAACAAGATGTGTTAAGCCACTGGTGGTAAGCAAAACCGCAATAACCAACAATAAAACTTTTAAAAAGCCACGATTTTTATACGTTTGAAAGATTAGGTAAATAGCTAGGAGGTAGAGTGGAATCCAAGTAATGGGTTGGGTAATGGTTCCCCAAAACATATCGTAGTTTTCAACTCCAAGATTGTTTAGGAAAATAAGAATATCCCTATCGTATTCAACAAGTTTTTCCAGCATTAAAGCTTACGTTTAACTGAACCGGAAAATTCTTCAATATCGTCACGAACTTCTCCAATTTCTTTTTTTATGTCTTTGGTAAAATCGGTGTTGATACCGTTTTTATCGGCACTTTTTTGAATTTCAGATTTCACTTCATTCGTTGCATCTTTAAGTTGACGCATGCCTTTACCCAATCCACGGGCAATTTCAGGAAGCTTATCTGCCCCAAAAATCATCACCACTAAAAATAGTACGAATACAATCTCTGCTCCACTAATAAATAAAAACATATATTTCTTCCTTTTTATTGGCGCTTTCGCCTATACAAATATAATGAAGTTTATAGCCAAAAAAGAAAACATTTAACGCAATGGCTTTCAATAAAAATTATTCAGCATAGGCATTTTTGTAACCTTCGCCTTTTAGAATCGCCAGAATGTCTTCTTCTAAAGTGTTTATGGAATATTCTACAATCCTGTTTACTTCTTTGCCATCTTTGTAAAAAATAAAAGTAGGAACATTGGTGATGTTCAAATCTTTTTCAAAGTTTTCAGGAGTCGTTTTATCCCTTGTCATCATTATTAAGGAGAAGTTTTTATAGCCATAATTGGCTTCATCCATAATTTTAAAGAAATGAGGCACTTCCCGTTGGCTATCACTGCACCACGTACCCATAAATACCTTTATTTCAACACCATCCAGTAGCGGGTCTATGGCAGTAGCTACATCTTCCTTGGTTTCATAATCGTTATATCCCGCTTCAAACCATTCTTTGAATGGCGCTTTTTCCAAATCTTCCCTAGAGTATTTACCTACTAAAATTTCTTCCTGTTCTTCTAATTTTTCTTCGGAAGAGGAAGTAGATTCCTGTGCAATATCATTTTCATTTGATGCTTCCGAAGTTTCCTTTTTTGCTTTCGTATTACATGAAAATAAAAGCGCGACTACGCTGATAATTATAAGATGCTTCATAGTATTGTTGTTCTAAAACATAAAAGTAATCTTTAAAACGGATTAAAGATTACTTTTATAAAAAAATATATAATTATTTGATTCTTAAACCAATGAATGTCTGGTCATTGCTTTAGGCTGCTCTATTCCCATTAGTTTTAAAATGGTTGGAGCAATATCACCCAGCACCCCGTCTTTAATCTCTTTAATATCTTCATCGACTAAAATTAAAGGAACAGGATTGGTGGTGTGCGCTGTATTAGGGCTGCCATCTGGGTTCACCATAGTGTCGCAATTACCGTGATCAGCAATTACAATGGTGGTGTAGCCGTTTTCTGAGGCTGTTGTAATTACCTCTTTCGCACATTCATCAACTGACTCACAAGCTTTTATAGCTGCTTCCATAACGCCAGTGTGACCTACCATATCTGGATTGGCAAAATTAAGGCAAACAAAGTCCACATCTCCTTTTTTAAGTTCAGGAACGATGCTGTCTTTAATTTCATAAGCACTCATCTCTGGTTGTAAGTCGTATGTAGCCACTTTTGGAGATGGACAAAGCAAGCGTTTTTCATTAGCAAAAGGCTCTTCGCGCCCACCGTTAAAGAAAAAGGTTACGTGAGGATATTTCTCCGTTTCGGCAATCCTAATTTGGTTCTTTCCTGCTTTAGAAATAGTTTCCCCAAGGGTATCTACAATGTTTTCTTTGTTATAAACAACATGGATGTTTTTGAACGTTTCATCGTAATTTGTCATGGTTACAAAATACAGATCTAACTTGTGCATATTTTGTTCATGGAAATCTTCTTGTGAAAGTGCTTGGGTAAGTTGTCTTCCACGGTCGGTTCTAAAGTTGAAAAAGATAACCACATCTCCTTCTTCTACTTTCGCAATGGCGTTGTTGTTAGCATCTTGCAGAACGATGGGTTTTATAAATTCATCAGTAATGTCGTTATCATAACTTTCTTGAATGGCTTCTAAACCGTTTTTGTAAGGAGCTCCTTGTCCGTTAACAATTAAGTCGTAAGCCAACTTCACTCTTTCCCATCGTTTGTCACGATCCATAGCGTAGTAACGCCCTATGATAGAAGCTAATCTGGCATTGGTTTTAGCGCAGTGTTTTTGAATATCTTCAATAAATCCTTTTCCACTTTTAGGATCCACATCACGTCCATCTGTAAAGGCATGAACAAAAACATCTTTTAAACCAAAAGCGTTGGTAGCATCCAAAAGTCCTTTTAAATGATTAATGTGGGAGTGTACTCCGCCATCACTTAAAAGGCCTAAAAAATGTACTTTTTTATTATTTTCTTTAGCGTATTGAAAAGCTTTTTTAAGCTCTTCCTCTTTTGCAAGTGTTTTATCCTCGACAGCCATGTTGATTTTCGCCAAATCTTGGTAAACCACTCTTCCTGCACCCAAATTCATGTGGCCTACTTCACTGTTTCCCATTTGCCCTTCCGGAAGGCCAACATTCATTCCATCCGTGAGGAGATTGGCATTGGGATATTTTTTATATAATGAATCTATAAATGGTGTGTTTGCATTCTCTATGGCAGATATTTTTGGATCAGGAGATTTTCCCCAACCATCCAAAATCATAAGGATAACTTTTTTGTTCATTTTCAATCTTTATTTAAACGAATTTCAAAGATACTGAACTCATTTAAACTTTTATGTTTCAAGTCAAAATTTGGGCTTTTTGCAACAGATTTTGACTTTTTTGAGCAATTTATTGATGAATTAGATAAAAAAGTACCCTAAATAGAATGTCGGTAATAACGCTGGGATAATGATTCTATAACATTCAGATACACAATTGGTTAAAATTAACATAAAGAAGTTAAACATACGTTAAAGCTAATTTTTTACTGAAACAATCCTGTCATCCAGGCGTCTTTTAGATATAACCAGTAAAACACACTATTATGAAAAAGTTAGCACTTTTAACCGCCGTATTCCTAACAGCAGGAATTACTTTTGCAAACACATCAAAAAACGAAAAAGTATTAAATGACGAAGTTACCGTTTTGGCAACCAGGCCGGCTCCTAAACTTTCGCCGTTTTGCATGTCTATCGTTAAAGGAGATTTGGCGACTGTACAAAAGTTACTTAGTCTTGGGGCAAACGTAAATGAAAAATCAGTTGGTCGTACGCCAGCAATGTATGCGGCTCGCTACAACAGAGCTGAGATTTTGGAACTATTAATTGCGCACGATGCCGATTTAAAAGCAAAATGTTCTGGAAAAGGATTGACCGCCATGGAATACGCGAAACAATCGAATGCGGTGGATGCCATCGCCATTCTGGAAAAACATTAAACGCTTACATTACAGTGTTTAATTAATTTGGAATTAGCAACCAACTAAAAATCCCGCCGAGAGCGGGATTTTTTGCGTTTTCATGTTCTCCGTAGTATCCTTTTTTAAATTGGAAATCCGGTAATTAGACGGTAAAAAAATGCGTAAACTGCTATTAGAAAGCAAGCAAGTGTAAACCACATCATCACTTTAAGAATGGTGGCCGCATAATTGTTTTTTAAATCGGAAAAAGAACTTGAATAAAGCTCTTTAAGGTGTAAAAATGTTGTCATACAAAATATTTAAAACTAATTAATAATGAATTTTTTAGCTTTAAATAGATTATTTACAAAGTATAGAATTTTATGGGGTGTTGTAATTACATTATAAAACTAAATCATTTTTTAAAGTATTTAAAATGACTAAGTTGTATTTGCGATTATCTGCACCGATTTTTGTTAAAATGCAAGATGAAAATTTAATTGCAGTACCAATTAAGGTTGTAAAGCGGGATTTATATCCAGTATATTGTTTTTTATGTATTCTTCCATAAAATCCTCGGTTAGGTATTCGCTTCCCAACAGCTTGTCGTCCTTTAGAATAGTAATTATGTCCAGTTTTTTATAGGCTTTTAACATAGGTTTGGAAATAGGCAAATAGCTAAAGTGCCAAGGCTCGTATTTAAATCCTTTCCGCTTGGGATTATCGGTATAAACCAAGTAGAAACCATAATCATTGGCGTGTTTATCTAACCATTCCTTGAGTTTGCAGTAAGGTCCGTTTCCGTGGAATTTATCAGGATCTAAAACACTTCCGGAAACATTTTTAGAACCGTCCACAATATCCATATCCGTACCCCAGTGATGTCTAGAAGTACCAGGGATGGTAGAATATTCAATAATTTTATTAATAGCTTCCGTAGGCGACAAACCGTCTTTTGTATAAGCTTTGTATTTACGCTCGAAAATAGCTTTTTGTCGGTCGAAATTGCGATAACCGGAAACCACTTTAATATCTATCCCTTCCTTTTTAGCCGCTTTCTGCATTTCGAGGTAGGCATCATACGCTTCCTTTTGTAACCCGATTCCTTCTCCAAACAAAGTAGGATTTCCTTTACCTATTAAAATTTCTTCGGAATAATTATTTTGTGCGAACGTAGTTTTAGCCGATACCAATAAAACAAGTAGACAAGCGGATTTAAAAAATTTCAATAACTTCATTTTAGAATAGAATTAATTATAAATGTAATTCTTTCTAATGAATTGAGAGGTTCGGATTTTTAGAAATTTCCTTATCTGAACAAATGGATGAAGGTTAAAACTTCATGCTTCCAATTTAACTACTTATTTTTGTTGAAAACAAGTACTTCATGAATTTTAAGAATACAAGGGAGTTTGCCCAACAGTTGGATGCGGAAGATCAATTAGCAGCTTATAAGGATGAGTTTATTTTTCCAGTGCTAAATGGAAGAAAAGCTATTTATTTTACCGGGAATTCTCTTGGACTTCAACCAAAAAGAGCACAATCTTACATAAATGAAATTATGAACGATTGGGGCGCTTTAGCGGTAGAGGGTCATTTTAAAGCAGAAAAAGCTTGGTGGGATTATCACGAGCGACTTGCAGCTCCACTTGCAAAAGTGGTTGGTGCCAAGATTGAAGAAGTTACGGTGATGAATACTTTAACGGTAAACCTTCATTTGTTAATGGTTTCTTTTTATAGACCAACCAAAAACAGGTTTAAAATCATTTGTGAAGAAAAAGCGTTTCCTTCTGATCAATATATGCTGGCGAGTCAGGTCAAATTTCATGGTTTCGATCCTTCCGAAGCAATTGTGGAAGTTAAAAAACGTGAGGGTGAGCACGCTTGGCATACCGAGGATATTATAAAAAAGATAGAGGAAGTGGGAGATGAGTTAGCGCTGGTACTCATTGGCGGTGTTAATTATTATAACGGTCAGGTTTTTGATATCGAAGCTATTACCAAAGCAGGTAAAAAAGCAGGGGCTTTTGTAGGTTGGGATTTAGCACATGCTGCTGGGAACGTAAAACTGGAATTAAACAAATGGAATGTAGATTTCGCGGCTTGGTGCAGTTACAAATATATGAATAGCGGTCCGGGGAATGCTTCCGGAGTTTATGTAAACGAACAGTATTTAAACCGAAAAGATATACCTCGTTTTGAGGGGTGGTGGGGCAACGAAAAAGAAACCCGTTTTTTAATGGAGCCAGAATTTAAACCGATGCCAAATGCCGAAGCTTGGCAGATAAGCAACGCTCCTGTGATGGCTATGGCGCCTTACTTAGCATCGTTGTCGTTGTTTGATGAGATTAAAATGGATGATTTAATTGAAAAAAGTAAGGTTTTGACCGCGTATTTGGAGTTTATCTTAAATGCTATTGACGATGAATTGGGAGCTGCTAACACGTTTGAAATTATAACGCCTCAAGACCGTGGATGTCAATTATCGGTATTTTTGCACGGACAGGGAAAGGATCTGTTCGATTACCTAATGAAAAATGGAGTTATTACCGATTGGCGGGAGCCAAATGTAATAAGACTTGCACCAACACCGTTTTATAATTCTTTTGAAGAAATGTACGAATTCGGACAAATATTGAAGAGAGGAATTTTGCATTTGCACTAAAGCATATTTATGCCTTCCAATAAAAATGGCATCATTTATGTTTAATTGAAGACTAAAAACAACCATATATGAAAAAACAAACTTATAATTTAACTTTTGCTCTTATAGCAATTTTATTTCTTGTTGGATGTGCATCAACAGTAAATAATGTGGTGGTGAATGCTATTTCATCGCCGTTGTCTGATATTAAAGTTCATGACATTATGATGCCCATGGGCAACGACCCACACATGGCGATGACAAAAAAATTGCCGGAAAAAAGTGGCGATCAAAGAAGGGCGGATAGTTTAGTAAGGGTTATTGAAAAAAATATCATCAGGTTTAAAGATATTGAAGTAGCCAAAGAAGAAGGTTATGAGTTCTTTCCACCAGAGCCGCCAGCTGATATGAATATTGTGCATTTAGTACACAGGAAATACTCGGATAAAGAAATTAAAAAAGGTTTCGACTCCAATAAGCCTGGTTCTATTTTATATGAAAGGGATGGCAATGGTTGGAAATTGATAGGAGCCATGATTACCGCTCCAGTTGATGCCTCTCGAGAAGAATTGGATGCTCGAGCACCGCTTTCCATAGCGCAATGGCATTTACACCAAAAAGTATGTGTACCTAAACCTATTTGGGATGAAGAGGAGTGGAAAAAAACATTCCCAGACGGTTCACCTGTTTACGGCCCCACAAGTAGTATTGCTTCTAGATCGGAGTGTGAGAAATTCGACGGAACATTTTTACCTGTAGTTTTTGGTTGGATGACACATGCTTATGTGTATCTAGACAATTCGGAAGATGTTTGGAACCAAATGTACGGTCACGACCATGGAGGAGGGCATGGTAATGGCGGTCATTCCCACCATTAAAAATACAATAACTTATAAATCCCTGTGCGGTCTTTCTAAGATCTAGTAGGGATTTTTAACTTAAGAAGAAATTCTTGAAAATATAATTGAATTAAAGAGGGGAAAATGGGTTATTACAATCAATTTTCCCTTTTTGATTACCCAATCTGTTTTTCCAATTTAATTTTTTTAAAGTTTGTTTTCGGAGCGTCACACATAGAACAAGTGTAATTTTCAGGTAATTTTTCAAAGGCTGTGTTTGGTGGAATTGCTTGGGTGTGGTCACCGTATTTAGCATCGTAAATTGTTAAGCAATCTTGACATTGATGAGCTTCTGAGATCATTTCCTTTTTAATCTCTGTTGTCTCCTCTTTCGGACTGCTTTGTTCTTCTCCCAACTGTTCAAAATACATTTTACTGAGCTCCATCAATAAACCGGGCAGCTCTACTTTATCAATGTCTTGCACATGGGTAATATACTCCAAAGTATTTGGGTCGAAGTTTTTTGCATACAGCAAATTATAAGTGTCCCGAATGGTAAAATTACCGGGAATTTTAGGCTGCTTGTTTTTTTCAACTACAATGGAAGTAAAATAATACGCTTTTTTGGTGTAATAAGTAATTCCAAAGGTGAGTCCGTACGTACTGATGTCGTTTTGGTCGAAATTGGAGACTAAGTATTTTTTCAGTTTTAAAGCTTCTTTATTGGCTACCGGTAGATGCCAATTAAGCTCCAACAAAGAATGGCGAACGTTAATTCCTCTTTTTCCAAGGAATTTTTCCCACTTCAGTTTAAATTCTGATTGTATTCCTTTTATAATAAACGACTTCCACGGGGTGATACAAATTTTTCCAATTTTGCACTCCGCACACAGGTCGCACATGTCTTTTAAGAAACTTAGATCGTATTTGTTATTTCTCCAATACAAGCCAAGCCAATATTTGTCCGTTCCCATTTTGTTCATGCCTTCGTAATAAGGGAAGGGGTGAAATGGTACATGCAATGGAGTATCTATGGTTCTGTTATTGGTGTCGATTGCGTCGTTTACCAAGTCAAAAATCATTTCAACTGTTTCCGGTTCTTCCTGTAATACGTTTTCAATAGCCAAAGAAACTTTTGCAATATCCCAACTATAAATTAATGCAGGGTAAGAAACTACTTTTTCCCAATGAGGGAGGCGTATGTTTAAAAACCAGTAATCTTCGTGGTTGGAGGCTACAAAATTTAAGTGACCTGTAAAAAGAGGGACTAAGCGCTGTTTTGGATCAACAATGTTGATTTTCAGTGTTGGATGATGCCTAAATTGCTCTAAAATATAAAGGTAGCGATCGCCAGTAAGCCAAGGAGTTTTCGGGAAAATATCAGCAGAAACATACGAACAAACAATATTTTCGGAGCCGCTTTCGTCGGGGGCAATCCATTCCATGGCATTGAAATTGGATAGATTTTCTTCAGTAATCTGTTTGGAAAATAGAATGTCTTGCCTTGAACCAAAAGAAATACTTTTTAGTCCGGCATTTTCTGCTGCGACGGCAATAGTCTTTAATTCGCCAGGCGATAAAACGCCTCCTTTTATGATGAGTCTGTTGAGTTCCTTTTTCATTGCATTAAATTTTAAGCTAACACGCTGCTGTTCTTTAGAATTTCCCTCACTTCCGTTTTGCAACTTCCACAGCCCAACCCGGCACCAGTTTGTTTGCAAAGCGTTGTAAAGTCTTCACATCCTTGATTAATGGCTTCTTCAATATTCCCGGCACCCACTTGGCTACAGGAACATATTAATTTTCCTATAACGGGCTTTGTATTGTTGGAACCGCGAAGTAGAGTATTTCTTTTATCCGACAATTCCACTTTCCCTTCAATCATTTCTTTAAATTCAGCAAACTCATTTTTATCGCCCATTAAAATAGCGCCAATAAGTAAATCGTCTTTTACAATGCATTTTTTATAGTATCGCTTGCTAACATCCGTAAAAATTATTTCTTCGTAACTGGTATCATTTTCAGGAATATTAATGTCGCCTATACTGCACAGATTCAAGTCGTTGAACTTTAAAATATTCATCAATACAGAACCTTTGTAATTACTGCTTACGTCGCCTGCAATAAAATTGGAAAGAATATTTGCTTGCTCTTCTGCTGCGGAAGTAATTCCGAATAAATTATTATTAAACTGTGCTATTTCGCCAATGGCAAAAATAGAAGTGTCGGAAGTTTGTAGGTGTTGGTTTATCTTGATTCCCCTACCACATTCAATTCCTGCTTGTTTGGCAATTTCAATGTTTGGCCGCGTTCCAATGGCGTAAACAATGGCATGTGCATTGAAGGTTTTTCCACTTTTTAAAGTAATGGACAGCTCTCCGCTTTCATCATCATCAAAAACGGTGCTAACTTCATTATCAAAATAAATTTGAACACCTCTTTCCTGTACGTCCAACGCTAAAAGTTTGCTGGAAATTTTGTCCAATTGTCGTTCCATTAATCTGGAAGAACGCTGTACAATGGTAATTCTAACTCCTTGATGCTTTAAAGCTGCAGCCAACTCCAATCCTAATAATCCGCCCCCAACAATAACCACATGTTGTTCTTCCACTGGAAGATTGGTTTTTTCTAAATGCGATTTAAATTCATCAGCATCTGTTTTGCTGCGCAGCGTAAAACGACCGGGCAAATCCAGTTGCACATCATTGGGTACAAAAGCTCTACTTCCCGTAGCCAAAATAAGCTTGTCGTAGTGATGTGTTTCACCGTAAGAGTCGGTAATGGTTTTTTCTTCTTTGCTTATTTGTTCTACGGAAGTATTCCCGTGCAAGTGTATTTGAAGTTTACTTAATTCCTTGTTTTTTATTTTCTGAAGTTGCTCCCAAGAAAGTTCTTCAGTAACGTATTCCGGTAATAAAACACGATTGTAAAATGGATGTTGCTCTTGGGAGAAAACATGAATTTCATCAGAAGAATTATGCTCACGATAGTTCTGTACAAACCTGAATGCCGCTGCTCCCGCACCCACGACAATTATTTTTTCTTTCGCTTTTTTATATTTCGTAACCGATACCGCCGTGAATTTAAAGTCAGGTTCTTTAGATTGTGGATCTACGATATTATTGGTAAGGTTATTCGCTCTGTTGAGGTCGCTCTTTAAAATTTTACCCCAATGCATGGGGATAAAAACCACGCCTTCCCGTACCGCATCGGTTACTTTAGTACGAAGACGAACAACACCATTTTTACTTTTAATTTCGGCAATATCCCCATTTTTTAGTTGATACAGATATGCGTCCACAGGATTTATTTCCAAAAGTGGAGTAGGGTAGTGCGTATGCAAACGGGATACTTTTCCTGTTTTTGTCATCGTGTGCCATTGGTCCCTTACTCGCCCGGTAGTGAGAATTAGCGGGTAATTGCTATCGGGTTTTATGGAGGCATTTTCCGTACTGTAGGGAACGTTGAAGATAGCTTTTTGCGAAGGGGTGTAAAACTTCCTATCCTCAAAAAGTCGTTTTGTTCCGGGATGTCTGTATTCTGGAACAGGCCATTGGATAGTCCCTTCTTTCTTTAGTCGATCGTAATTCAAAAAGGAAATATCGATATTCGTTCCTTTTGTCATATCGCAATATTCCCTGTAGATTTCTTCGGTAGCATTGTAATTAAATCCACGAAAGCCCATTTTATTGGCAAAATCGCATAAGATTTCCACATCGGGTCTGGCTTCGCCGGGTGCGTTCAATGATTTTGGGAGATAGGAAATCCTTCTTTCGGAATTGGTCATCGTACCCTCTTTTTCCAACCAAGCCGCGGCTGGAAGCAACAAATCAGCCAGTTTAGTAGTGTCGGATTTATGGGAGATATCCTGTACAACCACAAATTTGGCATTTTTCAATGCTTTTTCAACCTTTCTTGCATTGGGCATACTCACAAGCGGATTGGTACAAACAATCCATACAGCTTTCAATTTTCCTTTTTCAAGCGCATCAAACATTTCGGTTGCCGTGTAACCAGGTTTCCCCGAAATACTATTTACACCCCAAAATTGAGCCACTTCCTTTCGGTGGTCTTCGTTCAACAAATTTTTATGGGCCGCCAATAAATTGGCCATTCCACCTACCTCTCGACCGCCCATGGCGTTTGGTTGTCCAGTAAGCGAAAAAGGACCAGAACCGGGCTTTCCAATTTGTCCGGTAATTAGCGATAGATTCAGTAAAGAAAAGTTTTTGTCGGTGCCCACCACACTTTGGTTAAGTCCCATGGCCCACATGCTAATAAATCCTTTAGAAAGACCTATCATGTCGGCCGCTTTTTTTATATCGTTTACCGAAACCCCGCAAATAGTTGCCGCTTTTTTAAGGGACGTTTCTAAAATTTGCTGTTTGTATTTCTGAAAATTCTCGGAGTGGTTTTTAATAAAATCATAGTCAATTAACCCACGTTCCAACAGTCTTCTGCCAATGGCATTGTACAAAGTAATATCTGTTCCGGGGATAATTTGTAGGTGAAGATCAGCAAAATTGGCAGAGTCCGTTTTACGGGGATCTACTACTATTATTTTGACGTTCGGATTTTCTTCTTTGTGCTTTTCAATTCTTCGGAATAGGATTGGATGACAAAAAGCAGGATTCGCACCAGCTATTAAAAAACAATCTGCTAATTCAATATCGTCATAACAAATAGGCACAGAATCTTCCCCAAACGTTTTTTTATAACCAACCACTGCAGAACTCATACAAAGCCTAGAATTGGTATCGATATTATTAGTGCCTAAAAAACCTTTGCTGAGTTTATTGGCAATGTAATATTCTTCCGTTAAACACTGCCCAGATACGTAGAAACCCACACTATCCGGGCCGTGCTTTTTAATGATGGATTTGAAAACTGAAGCCGCTCTTTCCATGGCATCATTCCATGAAACGCGTTCTCTTGGGTGCGATTTGCTCCATCGCATTTCTGGGTATAAAATTCTATCTGAAGTATCGTTGGCAACGTAATGAAGGTTCATGCCTTTAGAACACAACATACCTTTGTTAACAGGATGGTCTTTGTCCCCTTCTACGGTGACTCTATTTTGTGCATCCTTTTTAACAATTATTCCGCAGCCAACACCACAATAAGAACAGGTGGTTTTTACTTCTTCTTTCAACATTGATATCTCTATTTTAACTCAGAAAACGTTAATTTTCTTACTGAGTTCTCTCTAAATTCCGTTTTTTTATCCTGAAATGAAACAGGGGGCATTAATTATTGCTGATGATATAATTTTCTAAGGGTTAGATTTCTATATTCTCATTTATCCCTTAAAAACATTAACCATTTGCGGTAACAAGTTTACCAGAAGTGGCCTGCATTTCTTCTTGCGCTATTTTTTCATCTTGGGAAGAGAAACGAATAGCCAATGCACTTATTCCTGTTACTACCACCAGCATTCCAATCATTAAATAACCACTGGAAACCGCATTTGCAGCTGCCTCCGATTGGGCCGCTTTTATAATAGCTTCTCCCAGCCCTTGATTCTCTGCAATAGCTGCTTTTTCTGCTACTGCCGATTTAGATTTTAGCAATAATGCTGCTAGGAATGCACCCACATTTCCACCAGCGCCTACAATTCCGGAAATAGATCCGATAGCTTTTTTATTTATAAAAGGCACCACAGAAAAAGTAGCTCCTTCCGCCATTTGCGTGGAAAGACTAAAAGCTATCAAGAATATGATTCCGGCAATTAGGCTGGTCATTGTGGAAAAAACCGTCAGCATAATACCTTCAACGGTTAAAATGGCCACTAAAAATAGCACTCTACCTCTCAAACCTTTTAATTTTCCGAAGCGATCGCCAAAGAAACCACCTAATGTTCGTGCAAAAATGTTCATTAAGGCGAAGGATAAAACGATATTTCCAGCGGTAAGTCTGTCTAATTGAAAAGTATTTTGAAGATAATCGTCCATGGTTCCATAAACGGTTAGTTCGATTCCGAAGCAAGCGGCGTACACCACAAATAAAATCCAAACCCTATAATCTTTAACAGCTTCTAAAAAGCCAACTTCATCTTTTTTTGCATTTGGAAGTTTTTTCCCTTCCTCTTTTAGCTCTTTAACATTTCCTTCCGGAGTATCTTGGGTAAAAAAATAATACACCAATCCCATCAAAAAGCAAGAAGAACCAGCGATTACCATTGCATATCGCCAAGCTTCCGATTCTGCTACTCCAAAACTTATAACCGCTGCTGCAATTAATGGCATCCCCAAACGATTGGCACCACCACCTAGATTTCCCCAACCGGCAGAAGTTGCGTTGGCCGTCCCAACTATATTAGAAGCGAACATCAGGGAAGTGTGCACTTGTGTAATTACAAAGGATGCGCCAATAAAACCAATAAGGAATCGGCATACTAAAAATTGAAAGGGTGTTACGGCCAATCCGCTTAAAATTACAGGAATGGAGCCTAATACCAATAGCCAAGTATAGCATAATCTCGGCCCGTACTTGTCGCAGAGTTTGCCTATTAGCAATCGGGCGAAAACGGTTCCCGTAACTGCTAAAATAACTGAATTCCATTTTTGGTCGGGTGTTAATCCCAGTTCTTTTACTACGTCTGGCATAAACGGAACAATCCCGAACCAAGAGAAAAAACATAGAAAGAATGCAAAAGAGGAAATCCAAAATGTTCTAATAGGAACACTTTTCAGGTCGGTAAGGTTTAGTTTCGTTGCTTTGGTGGTTACTGTTGTCTTCATCTGTTTTGAGATTTTTGATTTTCAATTGGTTAACCGAAATAATCGGCGATAACAGTAATTGGATTAATATTTTTAAAATACGTATTCCAATACTTAAATTTCAATGATAAAATTAAGTATTAATACTTAATAAATAAAATATAAATACGTATTTATTTGATTTTTAATGAAAAAGGATTTTTAAGTATTTAAAATGAGGTATTTTGAAAAATGGTTGAAGAAAACTATAAAAATGATTTTTTTGCTAGATGCTAGATGCTAGATGCTAGATGCTAGATGCTGGATGCTAGATGCTGGAAGTCTGCAGACAGAGGTCGAAAGCCGGAGGCTGGATTTGGAGCCTTTTCCTTTTTAACTGCTGAAATGTTTACGTATTTTGATTTTAGATTTGAGATGGTTTGGAGCAGGATTTTTCACGCAAAACCATACATGCGCGCTTTGTTAGCAAGTTCAATCTGATTTTTAACATCCAGTTTTTTCATCAAATTAAATCTGTGGACTTCGGCAGTGCGCTTGCTGATTTTTAATTCTTCGGCAATTTCTTTGTTGCTTAGTCCTTTTAAAACGTGTGTAAGAATTTGTTTTTCACGCTTCGTAAGGTTAAAATCGGCTTCTATGGTTGCTGTATCCGTTTTTTCGATAGGTTTTCCATCCACAAAATTGTTGATGATAATGGAAGATACATCTCCAGTAAAATACTTTCCGCCGTCTGCAACCGTGTGTAAGGCTTTTAGGAATTCTTCTTTGCTAGAACCTTTCAATAAATAACCATCGGCTCCAGCTTGAATAGATTGAACAACATATTCTTCGGAATCGTGCATGGAAAGTACCAAAGCTTTCACTTCAGGAGAAGACTTTTTAAGATGCTTTACCACTTCGATTCCGTTCATTTCCGGCATACGGATATCAACGACCAGCAAATCGGGTTTGTGGTTGGCAATAATTTCCAGTGCCTCCTTCCCATTGGAAGCTTCATCAATTACTTTTATGGATTGATCATCTTCTAAAATGGATTTAATGCCGTCCCTTACCAGCACATGGTCGTCTGCCAAAACTATATTTATAGTGTTCATTTCCCGTTCTAAGTGTTAGAATTTCTAAACTAAGTACTAAAGTACGGAAAAATACTTATTCTGCATCAATGACTGATTATTCTATGATTTCCACAAAAAAGTCTGGATTTACGAAGGAATGACTTTTAAGATTTTCTCTCTTAAAATAGCTTGAAATACTAACTAGTTGTCCTTTGTAGTTTTGAAATAGTAAATGTGGAAAACCTTTTGAGGCAATGGTCCTTGTGGTTTGGTTCTTTCTATCATGGATAAGTACATTTTTTGTAAAGTCTTCTCCCAAGGAAGACGGATTATTGCTGGTTCCATAAAGTAAATTTCCGTCCTCACTTATACCATAGGTCGTTTCGGGATATGTTAAGGTATTTTTTAGTGAATAAGAGTTAGTAGAGTAAATTTCTTTTCTAAAGCAATTAAAAATCTCTTTGGAAATGGGGTTGAAAAAAGTTCTTAGTATATCGTTATACATTGGTATGTCTACAGAAGTACTATTTATAATTGTTCCATTGTCGTCAAGAGTGTAACGGTAACTCTTGCCTTCATAATTATGTCCAACTAAAAACTCATTGTCAGTGATTTTTAATATTTTGTAATTAAAAAAAGCTTGATGTTCTGAAAAGTGGGGTTGTTTATCAAGTAAATTTAAAATGTCGTTATTTCTTCTTAAGGTATATACGTAATCGTGGTCTGTTACACACCAAATATCACCTTTGATATTGATAAAATCATCTTCATATATGTAATTGTCGAGTTTTATTGCATATTTAAAATTTAAGTTTTCTGCGTCGAAAGTGTAAAGTTGCCCATGTTGCGAAAAAAAGAGCTCGTTTCCATTTTCAGAATTAAATAATCTCATCTCCTCATCAGTAGAAATGTTTGGTGTTTTTGAGGCTGTGGCCTCTACTTTCATAGTCTCGTAATTATATTTAACAAGTTGAAGATTTCCACCTTCCCTATTGCCGTAAATATAAATTATTGGTTTAGTTTCTGAATAGGTAAAAAAGTATATTTTATTGAAATCAAGTGTTCCAGGCCTTGTGAAATTAACTTGTTTATCATTAATGTTTTGCTTTATTTCACTCTTGTTGCCAAAAATATCAATAGCATATATTTGATAAAATGGATTTACT
This sequence comes from Galbibacter mesophilus, assembly GCF_023721415.1. Classification (GTDB taxonomy): domain Bacteria; phylum Bacteroidota; class Bacteroidia; order Flavobacteriales; family Flavobacteriaceae; genus Galbibacter; species Galbibacter mesophilus. Next base: position 23,879 of record NZ_JAMQVC010000003.1, read on the forward strand.
ACATAAGGCGGATTTGTATCTGTAAATGATGTTGTATTAACATCCTGAATCTGTGCAACCTCTTCAAAATATCCTTCGGAAAGACTTATGGACGAATTTGAACCGTTGGTCGTTATTAAATAATGGGAGAAATAAATGGAGGCCGATGGTGTCCAATTTAGTGTAACACTTGTGTTGTTCGGTATGGGTTCAGAAAGTTCAACGCCTGGAATGATAAGATCCTGTGTGCGGATAGAATGAATATTGCTTTCTCCAATGAGACCTTTATCATTATAAATTTTAAAAAAATAGTACAGTTCTTCTTCCACAGGAGGATTTGAATCAATATATGATGTTTGACTTACCTCTGATATGGAAGCCAACAATTGGCTATCACTTTTGGAATAACTTCTTGATCTATATATTTCATACCTGTTAAACTTATTTGTTCCTATGTAAGAATTCCATACAAGTTCTATTTTATCAGTTTTGTAGTGGTCTTGCCTTATAAAAAAGGAATCCGAATAAATATCCTTGTCATTTGGAGGGTTGTAGGAATGCGCAGTAACATTGAATATTTGATCTGTCAAACTAGCACTTACATCTAGTTTAATTTTAAAAATAAAACTAGTGCCGCTAAGTTTTGTTATAACAAGTTCTTGTCGTTTTCCATTCGAATCGGTTACCGTAAGAACACCATCGTTTAACTTCCATTGAGATAAATGAATATCTGCTCCGCAAGTAAAACTATCCTTGAAAATATATTCACGATATTTGCCATCGGCAGTAATAAGTGTAAAATCAGATCCACACTCGGAAACAGATGGCTCTATAATAATAATTTCCCCATCATGCTCAATGGATGTTATTGCCCATGCACCAATTAAGTCTTCTTCTTTGGCTGATGTTAAAGCATTTATATAAAAAATGTCTTCGCTGTCTTGATTGTCATCTTCAGAACATCCTAAAAAAATAAAGCAAATTGCTATGGCTAAAAAGGGTTTAAGGTTCTTCATATCAGTCGGTTAGTAATTTCGCCGAAAGTAATAAATATTTAAATACGAGAATGAAAAATTTTACAAAGGAACATTAATGGTAATCCGCGTACCTTTTCCAGGTGTGGAAGTCATAAATAATCTACCGTTGATATAATTTATGCGCTCTTTCATAAAGGTAAGCCCCATGCCGCCTTCCCCGTTTTTTCTGGGGGTTATCTTTTCGGGCTCAAACCCCTTTCCATTATCATCAATAGTAATGCTCAATAAATCTTTGCTATGTGAAACCGTGACGATAATATGGGATGCAGATGCATATTTAATAGCGTTGTTAACGGCTTCCTGTGTTATTCGATAGATATTTATTTCGGTTAATGAATCAAGACGTTCGCTAAAATCGGTTTTGTTTACAAATACAATATTTTCACCTGTGAATTTAGCGAGCTCGATACATAATTTGGTGAGTGCAGGTGCAATTCCATGATCAGTTAATTCTGGCGGAGCTAAATTGAAGGTTGCAGTGCGAACTCCTTTAATAATATTGGCGGTTAGTTCCTTAAGATGCGATACTTTTTCGGTTGTTTTTTCAATATTTTCGGGATTAATACTTTCAATATTAAATTTTAATCCTGTTAACATTTGTCCGATACCGTCATGAATATCTTTGGCAATCCTATTCTGTTCCTTTTCTTGGTTTTCAATAATTTTTGCCGATAATGTTTTCTGTTGATCTATTTGCGCTTCAAAACGTTCCTTGTTAAGTTTTTCTATTTGAAGTTTGGCCAGTTTACGTTCTGTTATATCAAAGCAGATAAGGAGTAGTTCTTCTTTCTGTTCTCCCGGATGATAAGGAATTAAAGACATTTCCAGCCAAATAGGCTCTTCATTGGGGAGTGTGCCTTTTATTTCTCCTTGCCACCCCGTATTTTGATGATTGATGATTACATTTTCAATAATCTCCTGCTCTTTTTCACGGGAAGATATCACTTCAGAAAATTTCGTATTGGCACTGAAACTTCGGTAATTTACTTTGCTGGAAAATTTATTTCCTAGGTGAACCAAAAAGCCTTCAGGAGTAATGCGCGCAAATAAAAGTGTTTGTTCCATTACCAAACTCAAAGCCTTTAGCTGCTTAACCGACCTTTCTTTTTCTTGGCTCAGTTTATCAGCGTTAAAAGCCATTTTTCTGGCATTTTCTTCAGAATCCAATAAGCGCTTGATGGTTTGTTTGGTACGCTTGGCGGCAGGCCAAAAAATGAATAGAAACTCAGCTAAAAGTATTGTCAATGTAATTATCAGAAGAATAACCTCCAGTCGTTCTAGTTTTTCAACTTTTCGGGTAGCCTCTTCATCGTATTGGTTTACAATGCTATCCATCTTCTTTAAAAAGAAAGTTTCATTGGCAAGAATGTCGTTAACTTCTGCCTGGATATTGACTTCTGGTTGGTTTTTAGCGGTTTTTTCCAGTATTTTTTTTACTGAAGTTTGAATCTCTTCAAAATATGGTTGAATTTCCAGAAACATTTTTTCTATTGTTTCTGAGTTGTGGTTATTTAGTTGAAGGCTGTCGCTACCTTCTTGAAGTGCGTAATGGGAAACCGTCCAAGTCTGTAAAGTTTCTTGAATGTTTTTTCTTTGAAGATACTTTTCTTCTGAAGAGGTATTGGTATTGAGCAACAATACCTGTTTGGTTAATTGCTGACTCAGCATTCGTTGGCGACCAGCAATATTGATGGTTCTGGCATCGTCTTGCTGATCGCGGATGTAAATGCGCACCAAAATCTGGCTAACGATTACAGACACAGCTATTGCGCTAAGGGCAATAATGTATAGTTTTCTTAGCCGATTGAATGTGTTTTGGTCCAACGATGTGACCTTGGTGCTCATATTATAATTAGGCTAAAGCTTTTTGTATAAGTGTCAAGCTTTTCTGGTCTAAAGGAAGTTTGAGAGCAGCTTGGTGACCTTTTTCAGACATCTTACCCCATGTTTTTTGTAAAATATCCACTATTTTTTCATCTGGGTGTTTGGCGGCAAAATCTTCAAAATAATACTGAAGGAAAACCAAACAAACCACATCTTCCAAGGTTTGGGAGTCTTCATCTTTTTTCAGCATTTTCTTACGTATTAAAAAAGAAACTCTTTCAATGAAATCTGTATCATAGCCAACTTCAGTTAAAATTTCAGAAGTAAGCTGGGCATGCATCTTTTTTAATTCTTCACGCCATTTTAAATAGCCTACACGGTCCATTGGGTATGAATCCCTATCAATTTTCCAACGTGCAATGTGCTGTGCACGAGCGGCTATTTGTAGTTCTTCGCTGGCTTCCGGTTCAAAAGACAACAGCGTTTCTGTCATTCGCTGCGAATATAAAAGTTCTTTTGGATGTTCTTTTCCTTGGTAATTTTCTGTATTTGGGTCTTGCGCGTTTAAACGGTCTATTTTTTCAATTGCTTTATTGAAATTAGGTGTATTCATGTCTTCGTGTAATTAATCTGTGAAGCCAATATACACATTTTCATTTTCAATTTTTACAGGGTAGGTGGCAATTTTGTAGTCTTCGCCGTTTAGGTTTTCTCCATTTTCTAAAGAAAACGTCTTTTTGTGCAAGGGACAAGCTACTTTTGGAATGCCGCTTGCGTCGCCAATCATTCCTCTGGAAAGTACCATTTCCATTTTATGCGGACAAAGGTTTTGGCAGGCATACCAAGCGGATTTGCGGGTGAAGTTGTAAACCGCAATTTGCTTGGATTTATACTTAACGCAAGCGCCCCCATTCTCTGGGAAGTCGTTTATATTTCCAGCGTTGAACCAATGCATAACTTTGTTTTGAGTAACCGATTGATATTGTTGAAGTAGTTGTTCCATTTTTTATCGTGTTTTGAACCTTGAATTGAGGTTTTTATTACAGTGTGTTTTTTATAGAATTAAATACAGCTTTTTATAAGCTACTTGGGCGTGCTACAAAGGATTTAGCTTTTCAGTTGGCAGCGTTTACACAACTGACTTAATAAGTCCCGCTGCCAACCGATACACTAAACACTGTAATTTATTAAACCCAAGCCTTTGGCATTTTTTGATCCCTGAGTGATACGTATTCAATGTTGTCGTCGCTGTCATCGGTGTTGACAAAATGCTTGAATCGTTTCATCATTTCTGGGTCTTCAATTGCCTGTTTCCATTCACATTCGTATTTATCAACTAAGCCTTGCATTTCTTTTTCCAAATCTTCGGCAATTCCTAATGAATCTTCAATAACCACCTTTTTAAGGTATTCTATCCCGCCATCGAGTTTTTCCAACCATGGAGCAGTACGGGTGAGAGGTGCAGCTGTTCGGATGTAAAACATTAAGAACCGATCGAGATATTTAATACATGTTTCATCATCCAGCTGTTCCGCCAATAAGATAGCATGTTTCGGCGTAGCACCTCCGTTACCACATACATATAAGTTCCAGCCGCCTTCCACGGCTATGAGTCCGAAATCCTTTCCTCTCGCCTCAGCGCACTCACGGATACACCCCGATACGCCACCTTTTAGTTTGTGTGGGGAACGCAGTCCGCGGTATCTGTTTTCAATTTCAATGGCGAAAGAAACACTTTCGTGCATTCCATAGCGACACCAAGTAGATCCCACGCAACTTTTAACGGTTCGAAGCGATTTTCCGTAAGCATGGCCGCTTTCAAATCCGGCATCTATCAATTCTTTCCAGATAAGGGGAAGTTGGTGTAGTTCGGCACCAAAAAGATCGATACGTTGTCCGCCCGTAATTTTGGTATAGAGGTCATATTTTTGTGCAACTTTTCCAAGTACCATTAATTTTTCCGGAGAAATCTCGCCGCCCGGAACACGAGGTACTATAGAATACGTTCCGTTTCGTTGAATGTTTGCCAAAAACCGATCGTTGGAATCTTGAATGGTTACCTGCTTGTTGGCGGTTTCCATATAAATGCTGGCAAAGAGTGAAGCGAGTAGCGGTTTACAGGTTTCACAACCATCGCCTTTTCCAAAAAGATTTAATGCTTCGTCATAAGTTTGTACTTTATTTATTTTAATGAGGTCGTAAAGTTCCTGTCGGTTGTAATGGAAATGTTCGCAAATGGTTTCTTTAACTTCTTTTCCTAAAGATTTTAGGGTTTCATTTACTAAATCAACCACCATAGGTTTACAGCCTCCACAGCCAGTTGTGGCCTTAGTGCTTTTAACAACATCGGAAAGTGAAGTACAAGTTTCGTCTTTGATCATTCCGCAGATGCTTCCTTTGGTCACGCTTTCACAGGAACAAATTTGTGCAGAATCGGGAAAATCCATTACACTTCCTACGGAAGAACTCTCGCCACCCCGAGCACCTAGAATGAGATCTTCAGGGTTTTCAGGCAATTTCATTTCGTTGATGTACAATTGAAAAAGCGTATTATAATCTGATGCATCTCCAACTAAAATACCTCCCAGTAGTTTTTTACCATCTTTTGTAACGTTTATGCGTTTGTAAATTCCTTTGTGTTTGTTTTCAAAAGCAATTACTGAAACATCATCATTTTCAATAAATGGATCTCCAAAACTAGCTACTTCCGTGCCGATAAGTTTCAACTGGGTAGACATGTCTATACTTGAAACCATGGTAACATCGCCGCCCGTAATCTGCTCTACGGCTACGTGGGCCATATCGTATCCAGGTGCAACCAAGCCGTAGATTCCATTGTTATAAAGAGCAACTTCACCAATTGCGTAGACATCTTCTGCTGAGGTTTTCATTTGGTTGTTTACCCAAATACCACCACGTTCACCTACCTTTATGCCCGCTTCCCTTGCGAGTTCGTCGCGAGGACGAATTCCAGCGGATATAATAAGCATGTCCACTTTTAAGTTGGTGTCGTCGTTAAATTGCATAGCTTCAATAGCGCCGTTTCCAACAATTTCAGAGGTTGCTTTTTCCAAATGGACTTTAATGTCCATCGATTCAATTTTACTTTTTAAAAGGTTACTTGCGGGAAGGTCTAGCTGTCTCGGCATTAGGCGCGGTGCAAACTCAACAACATGGGTTTCCATCCCTAATTCCTTTGCTGCGTTCGCAGCTTCTAGTCCTAGCAGTCCGCCACCAAGTATGGCAGCCTTTGCTTTGCCTTCTTTTTTAATTTTTGAGGCATAGCTTTTCATTGCATCGAGGTCTTCAAGCGTGCGATAAACGAACACTCCAGCTTTTTCAGAACCTTTAATGGGCGGAATGAAGGGGGAGGAACCTGTCGCGATTACTAAGTAGTTGTAGGTGTATGTTTCATTCCTATACGTAGTTATTTCTTTTTTCTGAGTATCAATTTTAGAAATCAGGGAAGAAGTATGTAGTTTTATATTATTTTCTTGGTACCAATTGGCGGGAGCCATTAAAAGCTCTTCTGCCGACTTTTCTCCAAAGTACTCGCTTAGATGAACCCTGTCATATGCTGGTCTTGGCTCTTCTCCAAATACTTCTATTTCATAATCATTTCTATTTGGTTTGCTAACTAGTTTTTCACAAAACTTATAACCAACCATTCCGTTTCCGATAACTATAATTTTTTTCATGACTACGTAATTTGTTTTCAAATATAAGTAAAAATACTTAATTAAATATACGTAGTTTAACTTGTGTTGTCGTGGATGTCTTATTTTTGAAGATATTTTATTTTTTCTTGGGCTAAATTTTAAGATATGTAATTGCTGCTATCTAAAAACAAAAAATCCGCATTTGTTAACCAAATGCGGATTAAAACGATAGGTTTGAGGGATGTCTAAAAACTATCCTATCTGTTTTTATTCAATTTTAGAACATATATCCAAGTCCTGCTGAGAAAACAGAATTATGGATGTCACTATCTTCTATTACTTCAGATAGACCGTAAGAGTATCTAGCTTGAAGGAAGAAACCGTTATTGAATTTGTATTCTGCACCCCCGGTTAATTGAAAATCGATAGCGTTAATTTCATCTGTATCAAAATCTCCTTCATCTTCAAAAGGTTCAAAATCTACTTCTTCGTTTACTTTAAAACCTAACTGTGGACCTGCATGAAGGTTTAAACCTTCCGTAAGATAAACTTTAGCTAAAAGAGGAACTTGAATGTAGTCTACCTGAAATTCTGCATCTACTTGGTTTTCTTCTTCTGTAATATCAAACCCTTGACCAGAATAGAAAACCTCTGGCTGTATGGAGAAATTTCTGGAGATAGGTGCTTCTGCCACCAAACCTCCATAAAAGTTTGTTCTGGAGTCAGGACTGTCTATATCATCTCCTGTTACACTAGAAAAATTAACCCCAGCTCGCGCCCCTATTTGCAGTTGATGCCAGTTATCATCGGTTTGTGCATACGTAAATGCGCTTGCTAAAATGGCTACTGCGATTAAAACTTGTTTTTTCATAATTGAATTTTTTAATGTTATTAGTTGAGCCAAAATTAGAAAGTGGAACAAAGCAAAATCGTTAACTCCTTTATAAGTATTTAATAAGGTTCTCTTAAATGATTTTGAGGTATAAAACGGCGCTAATCTTTATTTCTAAAGGAAGTGTCTGCTAACTTTTTTATTGTGAAGTGTTTGCTTGTTGAAGCATTCGCAAACGAAGATTATTGTGCGGGTTTTTAATTTTAAGAAAAATTTAGAAAGCATCGGAAGAGACCAAAAAAAAAGCCGCCCTTATTGCAATTGGACGGCTTTTCTCAAATTAATTAAAGCTAACTAAAAAATTCGAACTTAAACATTCTACTAAAAAATATGATTAATAACCTGGGTTTTGGTCACTATCTTCAATATTTGCATTATTGTCTATTTCTGATAAAGGAATAGGTAGCAATTGGTGTTTTGGAGTGTAATATGTGATTGGATCAACAGTAAGTTTTCCTTGTGCTCTCCATCTTAGCAAATCTCTGTTTCTTATTTGCTCTCCACCTAACTCAACCATTTTCTCATGCATTAAAGCTTCAAAAGCTTGTTGTTTAGAGCCTACAGGATATTGTGCAGTAGGGTAGGGCGGCATGTTTACAGAAGGTCTTTGGCGAACCATGTTCATATAGTTTACTGCTTGTGAAATAGATCCAACTTCAATTTCACATTCAGCTAAGTTTAATAATACTTCAGCATAACGAATAACACGATGGTTAAGACCTGTTTCGTAGTACCCTCCTGGATCTAATTTGTACATGATAGAAGGTTTACGCCAGCTTATTTTGTTTGGAGCGCCTTGATACAATAAAGAATTACCATTTACCTCATCGCCTTCAACGATTCTTGGATCTTCAGGATCTCCAAAAGTGTCTCCTTCAAAATAAAAACTTTTATCTAATCTCGGATCTCTTTTTGCAGCACCATTTTCAGGGGTTTCAAATTCATCTAACATGGCTTGTGAAGGGATTACGTTTCTCCACCCGTACCCTGAGTATTCTTGAGAATGGATACTTGCCTCGTTAGAGAGACCGTTACCTACAGGATCCCAATTGAAGTTACCAATTTTTGCATAACCAATTTCCCAAATAGATTCACTATTGTATTCGTTTTCTTCTTGAAAGTTGTCGTCATATTCGTCAACTAAGCTGTAGCTTCCTGACGCCACAATTTGATCGAAAGCAGTTTTAGCATTTGTATAGTCTCCTTGGAACATATATACACGGCCCAGTAGTGCCAACGCGGCACCTTTAGTTAGTGTTCCGGGTTCTCTTGGTTGAAATGTAAGACCATTTGCGGCAGCTTGTAAGTCTTCAATAGCTTGTGCTAGAACCTCATCCTGGCTGCTTAATGGAGCCGAATTGTCTGGACTGGTAGCGAATGATAGGTATATAGGAGCATTTCCCCATAAAGTTCCTAATTCATAGTAGGCCCAACCTCTGGCGGCCAAGGCTTCAGCAACCGCTCTGTTTTTAGTGGCCTCATCGGCATCGGCAGCTTCTGGGGCATTTGTAATTATTGAGTTAGCCCTGTGTATAGTAATGTAAAGGCCATTCCAAACAGATCCAACAACGGGGTTGGAGGGGTTATGGGTTCCTAATAAAACCTGATTGAATTCAGTTCCTAATTGTCCTCCTCCTGAACCGTTTTCGTCACTTCTCATATCGTTTAAAAACCAATAATAGCGTGAGAAAAGGTTGGTGGAGGTCATTGCACCATAAATAGCATTTAAGCCTTTATTTAGTTCATCCGCATTTTTGTAGTAGGTGTCCACTACAAGTACGTTCGGATTGGTTTTATTCAAGTCATCGTAACTACAGGCATCGATGATAAATATCAAAACCAAAAGTGATAGTATTGTGATTATTTTTTTCATTGTATGATAAATTTATCGATGTTTAAAATTTCGCTTTAAATCCAAACAAGATAGTTCTTGGCTGTGGGTATTGACCGTAATCAATTCCTTGCGTCAATGTGTTGTTGTTTCTAGATCCAATCTCAGGATCGTACCCTTCATAATCCGTAAACGTAAGTAAATTCGTTCCCGAAACATAAAGGTCAATTGCTTCTATGAAACCGTCCCCAGAGCTGTTTAGCCAATCTGACGGAATTCTATACCCAAAACGTAGGTTTCTCAAACGTAGGTAGGATCCATCTTCAATGAATCTATCAGAAGTTCTTGTGTTTGCATTAGGGTCTCCATTTACCATTCTTGGAATGTCCGTATTGGTATTTTGTGGAGTCCACGCATCCAATACTTGTGTTCCAGCATTAAACAGACGAAGTCCACCTTCCATATATACACGAGCGGCATTGTACACATCATTTCCTTGTACCCCGTTCCAGAACATGCTCATGTAGAAGTTCTTGTATTCAGCACTGAAATTAAATCCGTAGGTAAAGTCTGGAATGAAATTACCGATAATTGTTCTATCGTCAGCAGTAATAGTTCCATCTCCATTTAAATCTTCAAAAATTAGATCTCCAGGAGCGGCGTTATCTTGATAGTTTCCATTTGGGTTTCTGGAGTTGTAATCATCTATTTCTGCCTGACTTTGGAAAATACCTTCTACCTTCCATCCATAAAACTGCTGAATTGGATCCCCTACAGCAGTTCTGGTGATATCTTCACCTCCTGTGTCTCCATTAGCACCCGCAAAAATCGCGCCAGTGTCGTTGGCTAAGCTTAATACTTCGTTTCGGTATAAACTCATGTTTAAAGAAACATCCCATTTAAAATCATTGTTTGGGTTTGAGAAGTAAGAACCTTGGAATTCTAGACCCCAGTTTTCCATTCCTCCAATATTCCCTAAAGTCGATCCACTATATCCAAGAGAGTTGGCTAAAGGGATATTCAATATAAGGTTGTCTGTCTCTCTTTGGTACCATTCTCCAGAGAATTGAAGTCTGTTGTTATATAAACCTACATCTAAACCAACGTTAACCATCGTGGTAACCTCCCATTCTAGGTTTTCATTTGGTAGTTTGTCGAAATAAGCACCCTGAAACTGTTGATTGTTAAAAATTCCAGTTACACTTTGGTTAATACCGGCTTGACTTTCATAAGTACCAATACCTTCAAAACCTACTTGTCCCCAACTACCTCTTACTTTTAGTTCAGACAGCGAAGAATCTTTAAACCAATTTTCCTTAGCGATATTCCAACCCGCTGAAACTCCTGGGAATGTTTGCCATTTTTTACCGTCTGCAAATTTTGAATTTCCATCTCTTCTTAGAGAAGCGCTAATTAGATATTTTCCAGCGAAATCATAGTTTAGCCTTCCAGCGTAAGAATAAATGGTAGTTTCACCATATCCTCCTTGAATATCGAAACTATCTGGATCGGCACCGCCGAGTACATCAAGGTCATTCGAATCTCTTTGAGCGTAAGCGTTTAAATTGTTTCCAGTTCCATCTTGACGTTCTGCAATTCCTATGAAATCAATATTATGATCTCCGAACGAGCGGGCATATGTTAATTGATTAGAGAAGTATGTCCCGAAGAAAGTAGAGCGATTGTCTCTTATTTCTTTACGTTCTCTTCCTTTGAATCCGTCAAAATAAATAGGTAAGATGGTTTGAGCTCTGTTATAAGACCAATCTACACCGGCAATGAATTTATAGCTTAAGCCTTCAAATAAATCAACTCCTACATAACCAGTACCAAGTATTCTAACGTTATTGTTGAAGCTGCGATCTAGAAGGGCAGTCCTAACTGGGTTTTCTGGGTCAGATCCGTCGGCTGCATCTGGAGCTCTATATCCTCCTGGAAGTGTTGGATCGTATATAGGAATGTATGGAATACTTCTAATGATATGTTGGATTTGCGTTCTTCCACCGGAATTCGCTTCATTTTCAGTTTCACCGGTAGCAATAGTCAAGGTCTGACCGATGTGAACTTTCTTATGGATATCATGATCTGAGTTTATACGGACATTGTACCTTTCATACCCTGTTCCTACCATAATACCTTCCTGTTTGAAATATCCAAAAGATGTAAAGAATTTAGACATCTCACTTCCTCCGGTTAAGCTTAGGTAATGGTTTGTTGTAAATCCACTTTGAAAAACTGCATCTTGATAATCAACATCTGTTTGAGCATAAGTTTGATTAGCACCTGGATAAATTGGTTCGTTTAAATTGCTCCATCTACTAGGGAAAGGATCTCCAGCATTACCTAACAATTCTCTACCATATTCAAGGTATTGTTCGCGATTTAATAAATCGAGTTTGTTCGATGCTTGTCCGAAACCAGTATATGAGCTAAGTTCAACATCAAGTTTTTCAGAATTCCTACCCTTTTTCGTAGTAATCAGTACAACTCCGTTTGCAGCACGCGAACCATAAATGGCTGCGGCACTTGCATCTTTCAATACAGAAATAGAGGCAATATCATTATTGTCAAAATCTCTTAATCCTCCAACTGGATAGCCATCTACTACATATAATGGACTAGAGGCAAAACTAATAGAACCAATACCACGAATTCTTACAATAGGGCTGGTTCCAGGGGCTCCATTGTTGGTAACTTGTACCCCAGGCATTCTACCTTGCATAGCCTCCGTGAAACTGGGAGCAGGAATTGTGGTAATTTCTTCACTTGAGATAGTAGAAACCGCTCCGGTTACCGCTTCCTTCTTTTGGCTACCATAACCAATTACTACAACTTCGTCCAGTGCGCTGGCCGATTCTTGCAGGGTTATGTTTACAATTGATCTTCCTCCAACGTTCTCTTCCTTTGATGAAAAACCAACGTAGCTAAAAACTAACGTACTGTTGCCTCCAGCATTTATGGAATAATTACCGTCAAAATCAGTTTGGGTACCATTTGAGGTCCCTTTCACAATTACGGAAGCTCCAGGTAGAGGAGTACCGTTTGCGTCTGTCACTTTCCCTGTTACCGACTGCGCGTAGCCAAAACTACCACACAATAGTAAAATCAGGATGAATGAATAGTTAATTAAGAAGTTTTTTTTCATGTTAATTTAAATGTTTTTTAATAAATGCAACTTGCTTGGTTGTTACAAAATGCATTTACGTTGAGTTAGCTGTTTGCTTTAGGTAAAGTTAACGCTCTTTAACATTTTTAGTTTACTATATATTATCAATAACTTATAATATCGATAAGAAAATTGTCAAATTAATATTGTAAGCGGGTGAAAAGTGAGATATTTAATTTTGCAAACCGTTTGAGGGCAAATAGTTAAAAAAAGATAACATTGATGGAAATATCCAAATCTAAGTTCTAAAATTGTATTAGAAGGGGATAGGTGGGTGTTTACAAAACTCTCCTAATACCGGAGAAATCGTCACGGTATTGGGTAGGTGTACGGCCTTTACTATTTTTAAAAACTCTATTGAAGTTTGCAATACTGTTAAAACCGCACATATAGGCAATTTCGGAAATGCTATAGTCTTTTTCAATAAGCCATTGTGATGCGTAACCAATCCTTACATCGTTGAGGTATTCTATGAGGGTCTTTCCAGTGTGACGCTTCATAAACCTGTTGAAAGAAACATTGCTCATGTTGATGAGTTTTGCCATTTGGCTCAAGGTTATTTTTGAAGCGTAATTATTATGTATGTAATTATACACTTTTTGGATATCCTCATTGCTTTGGAAATCCATTTTTAAAAATGTGTTTGTAGATAGGAGTCTTTGGTTTCTGGAGTTGGCAAGGTCATGAAAAATGGACATCATTTTTAAAAAATAATCCATTCCATCCAGTTTGGAAGCTGCCGTTACATCGGGAGCAATTGCCAATGCGGTTTCACGAGAAAAGCAAACGCCATGCGCAGCACGCCAAAATAAATCCTTTATGGGTTTCATGATACTTCTCCCCATAAAATCACTATTGAATAAGTTTTCTTGGAATTGTATGGTGATTTCGTGAATGTCTTGGTTCTTGCAATTATGTGTTTCCCAACCGTGGTATAAATTTGGACCAACCAAAACCAATTCAATATCATCAATTTCTTCAATGCTGTCTCCTACAATTCTGCGTACGCCTTTACCGTTGCTGATAAAATTCAATTCGTACTCGGGATGATAATGAATAGGGAAGTCAAAATGGCTTTTGACTCTATCGAAAATCAGAAAACAGTCGTGATCCGACAAAGGTGTTATTTCCCGATGAAATTTTTTATGGAGATCCATAATTTATTGGCGTTAGCGTTTGGTTGTGGTTGCTTAAAGTTATTTTGACTATAAAGGTAGTGTAAATGAATGATTATTCATAAAATAAAATTAAATTTATGAGGGAAGGTGACTATTTCTGTAGTGAGACTGTGGTTATTTAGTATATAATATTAGGGCATCAGGTCGATTTCTGACAAATAAACATTATAGAAAATACTTGCTCAATGTATATTTCTACTTACTGGTTTTCAAATAGAATTATCTATAAAATGATTTTAAGTATCAATTATAGTAATCCTATCAATGGAAATACACAATGCTAAAACGGAATAAAGATTTATTTTTTTGATAGAAAAGTATAAAATTGGCCTGTAAAAGTTAGTTTTTTTAACCGCTTTTGATTGCTCCTGTTTATAATACTTCTTTGTTTTTTTCAATTAATTGTAAAATGTTGTTAACGGATTTATTGCTTTCAAATCCGTCTGGGGGGGTGTTAATACAATAATCTAGTAAAACATCTACAGTGGTGGTTGCCACATGCATTCTAGTATCTGAAGAGGCGTAATAAATATAAACCGTTCCATCATTATCGGCTATCCAACCGTTACAGAACAAAACATTGGAAACATCTCCTACAATTTCTTGACTGTTTGGCGCCATAAAATAGCCTCCTGGAATATGAGTAATCTTGCTAATATTGTTTAAATCCGTAATAAAAAGATATAGTACGTAACGAAGTCCAGATGCTGTGTTTCTTACGCCATGAGCAAGGTGCAGCCATCCCTTTTCGGTTTTAATTGGTGCCGGACCTAATCCATTTTTCAATTCGTAAACCGTATGATACTCTTTGTTGTTTAAAATTGTTTCTTCTTCTATTTCCGGGACTTCTATATTCTTCACAAAACCAACTCCAATTCCTCCGCCGGCTCCTGTTTCTATAAACCCATCTTGAGGTCTGGTGTAAAAAGCATACTTTCCGTTTATAAACTCGGAATGTAAAACCACATTTCTTTGCTGATTGGATGCTGTTTTAAGATTAGGAAGGCGTTCCCAGTTCTTTAAATCTTTAGATCGTATGATGCCAGCATTTGCAAGGGCCGAAGATGTATCGCCATCCGGTGCTGATGGGTCTTTTCTTTCCGTGCAGAACACGCCATAAACATATCCGTCTTCGTGAACAGTCAGGCGGATGTCATACACATTTACGTCTTGGTCTTCGTTTTCTGGCATGAGCAGGGGAGTATCCCAAAATGTAAAATTATCTATGCCATTAGGACTTTCAGCGAAGCCAAAAAACGATTTTCTGTCGTTGCCCTCAATTCTTACGGCTAAGACGTATTTGTCTTTCCATTTTATGGCACCAGCATTAAAAGCGGCATTAACTCCAATGCGTTCAAGTCCCATAGGGTTGCTTTCAGCGTTTAAATCAAAACGCCAATGAATTGGAATATGTTTTGCAGTAATTATAGGATACTTATACCTTGTGTAAATATTGTTCTCTTCAGGTAATGGAGTATTTTTCCTGTTTATCAGCTCTTTATAGTTCTGCATTAAGGAATCGTAATTTTTTATTTTTCTAACAGCACTTTTATGTATCATATTCCAAAAAAAATTATAATTCGTCATCAAGTTTGTCCCACCAAAATTTCTTCAATAAAATACCGCACACCAGCAAAATGCTCATGCATATCAGTAGTGATTGATATTCTCTCAGTATTAAATACAATGGGATGATAACCAATAATGTTTGAGCGGTTGTACCGACCATTATGTTAAACATATCTCTTTTGAATAAAGAGTTTTTCTTGAATTGTGGATCTTCTTCCACGACTTTATCATGTATAGGTTTCCAAAATCCCCATGGTCGGGTTTTCTTGTAAAATTCTTTTAAATCGGCTTCATCGGTAGGTTTAGCGGTGTAAGTTCCAATGATACAGCCGGCTAATGTTATTATAAAAAGTAGGGGAAATAGATATAGCTCTAATGTGTCTGGGAAAATAATTGGGAAAAGTACGGCGGGTACCAATCCAGATAACATTCCCCAAAAATAACCTTCGCCATTAAATCTCCACCAATGCCATTTTAGAATATTGGAAACGATATAGCCGCCCCACAGTGCAGAAACAATCCATTGCGTAATTGAGTTAACGTCGGTAATGAAAAATCCAAGCGTAATACTGATAATCACTACAATTATTCCGCTGGAATAGTTCATGGTTTTTATCTGCCGAGGATTAGCAGTGGGGTTTTTACTCAAATAAATGTCGTTTACAATGTATGCTTGTGCAGCATTTAGCGTTCCGGCGAAAGTTGACATAAACGCTGCCAAAAGTCCGGCCAGTAAAAGTCCGGTAAGTCCAACCGGCACAAATTGATTGATGGCAGATGGTAGTATGTTTTCAAAATCAATAGTTCCAGCTCTTTCCAAATTCAGTTGATCGTAAAACAAAATACCTAAAACTGCAAAACCGCCTATCATTAAATATCTTGTTGGCATCAAGGCGAGCGATACAAAACCGCTCATTTTCGCAGCTTCTTTTGGAGATTTCGTCGATAGTATTTTTTGCATGTCATAATTAGGAGCAGGACCTGCGATGCTACATAAAATACCTTTAAAGATCAAAAGCATAAAGAAAATTCCAAAAAGGGAATATCCGTCTGACTGTATTTTTTCATTTACTTCTGAAATAATACCAGTCCAATCCATTTCCAAGGTCCAGCCAAAGAATGGGGTAAACCATTCTTCGGGAGCATTTAAATTTTCATTACCCATGGCTTCCCAAGCAAAATAAGCAATCGCGATTGAAGACACGGTCATTATGGAGAACTGAAGCAGGTCTGCAAAAACAATCCCAGACATTCCGCCGATAACCGCATAGAAAACGGCGAACAGCGTAAAAATAGTTCCGTAAAAATGTGGTACATACTTCAAGGGGATGTCGAATGGCACGTAGGCACTTACCGTTTCCCAAGGGATAAAAATTTCTACAAATTTCCCGAGACCTATAAATCCGTAGGCTAAAAAACCGAGACAACTTATAATAGCAAAGATAACCACTATGGTATGCGATCTTTTACCTCCTTTTCCTTTTCCAAAACGAAACCAAATCCATTCGGCACCTGTAGTAACGTTAGATCTTCGTAACCAAGCAGAAAGATAAATCATTAAAAAAACTTGGTTAAAAACTGGCCAAAGCCATGGAATCCAAATACTTTTTAGTCCGTAAACAAATGTTATGGTAACCAGCCACATGGTACCAGAAATGTCAAACATTCCAGATGCGTTGGAGAGGCCTAGCATGTACCAAGGAATAGATTTTCCACCAAGAAGGTAGTCGTCTTTACTTCTCTTTGCTCTTTTTTGGGCTACAAGGCCTAGAATAACGGTGGCGATTAAGTAACACAGTATTATAATGATGTCTGTGATTTCAAGCATGGATGTTGAGTACGTTTTAGTTAAAGGTGGTTTTCTTTGTTAAATTGTAAATGAAAAGTATGTTTTTTTGAATTTATAGTGAAATTTTGTTGTTTGTATGAAGCAAATTTAATGGAAGCCTTGATTTTTAAATGATATTATATCGTCAATTCATTAACGTATAATTTCATTTCATGTTAAGAAAGCTACCAATAGATATTGTTTCAGTAAAATTATCAGATTTGCAAGCCATTTTATTTAAAAGAAAGTCTGACTTTATAAGTAGTATGTCTTATTCAGAAGAATAGATTTACACTATTTTACTCCTCAATGTCTTCTTCAACTCTATTGTCATCGAATGCAGATGGTAACAGATTGGGAATCATTTTAATAAATATAGGTAATAAGATGGCGCCTCCGGGAAGTGCAAATATGGCTAGAGAAGGTACCGTTTTGAAAATATCCAGCAATTGCTCACGAATTTTTTTACGTTCTTCAACAGTAAGTTCTTTTGTGGTTGATTTACCCAGCAAATACACAAGCTCTTTGCTTCCTTCCAATTCTTTTTTTAAACGCTTACTATTACGTGTAATTAATTTTTTAACAAGGGCGTGGGAATTGTCGAAGAACTGTTTTACGGGATTGGCATTTTTAAATAAAGACACTTCATCTTTGTGTTTATCAAAGAAAATACTAACATGTTGAATAGCTTCTTGTGCATAGTCTTTAGGAAGCTGAAGGTCTATGGCAGTACCAAAAATAAACTCAGATTCCTTATAGTTTAAAGAATGATCTTCCCATGCAGAGAGACAAACCATATCTAAAAAATACATTTTTTCAATAAGGTTAAAGTCTTTTGTTAGTAATATCCTATAATTTCCATCAAATTCTTTCTCCGAAGCAGCATGATAAACCAAAGATGCATTTAACAATTTCAGTAACTGAATATCGTTTTCGGATTTTTCTTGCTTCATGGTGATCGCGTGATAGGCTAGATTCACCAAAATATGCTCTAATAGGTGGGCAGCAGATTTAATATCCTTTTCACCATTCAAATATTTTTGGTAGACAATTACATCAATGTAAACCAGTGAATTCGTAAGCACCTTATGAAAATTCTTAGTAAAAATGTTCTCAAGGATATAAACACGGTTGTGTATTACTTTTTCTAGGCGGCTTGTTTTTTTCTTTCCTTGTAAGAGCGTATCAAAGAATGATATTTTTTCAGACTCCAGTTCTTCATAAAACTCTAAAAGGCTATCAACAAAATCTGAAAAAGATACTTTTTTTTGCTGATTAAGGAGGTAGATGCAATAATGGGCGTATAAGAGATTTACTTTCGCCATTTCATCTTCTGAAAGCAGGGAAGGTGAGCTAATTTCCTTTGGAATCATAACATTGGCTCCATAGATAAAGCCATATTTGCGTAGTTCTTTATGAAGTGCTTCAGAATTGGAACAAAGCAGTTCTGTAATTTTTATCAGGGAAGCAAATTTATCTATCCAGCCTTGGGCAGAAGGGTTCATTCTACATTAATTTCTGATGGTAAAAATACAATAGATTTTAATCTATTTTATTAAAATTTCAAAAAATATAAAACCCACCTAGCAGTTTCTTCGTAAGTATAGGTAAAAATAAGTTTTTTTGGTTAATATTTAGGTTTTTTGTTAGGTGGAAGAGGCGCATTATTTTAATGCGCCTTTTTCTTTTTTGCGAAACCCAAACCCCAAAAGCCGAAGGTGCATTGGGGTTTGCTGGTTGAGCTAACCCCGACCGTTAGCGTCGGGGTCTCCTGTTTTTTTGTCCGATTTCTTTCCCCAAACCCCAAAAGCCGAAGGCGCATTGGGGTTTGCAGGTTGAGCTAACCCCGACCGTTAGCGTCGGGGTCTCCTGTTTTTTTGTCCGAATTTCTTTCCCCAAACCTCAAAAGCCCTAGACCCAGCGAGTTTTGTTGACTGTACCTGTCTTTAACTATTAGCTTTACAAAAAAATCCATTTTGACATTTGGTAAATGTCTTTCAATTTTGTGATTTTAGCATTGTAAATATTTGCATTAAAGTACTTTACGTTAGATTCCCTTTTCAGAAAATGAAATCTTTAAAACTGAAAAAATAGAAGTACCTTTGCACCTTAAAATTAAAAGTATGAGTGCCATTGTAGCCATCGTTGGAAGACCAAATGTTGGAAAATCGACCCTTTTTAACAGAATGATTAAAAGAAGGGAAGCTATTGTTGATGAAATTAGCGGAGTTACCCGCGACCGTCACTATGGGAAATCAGATTGGAACGGTCGGGAATTTTCTTTGATTGATACAGGCGGTTATGTTGTAGGGAGCGATGATATTTTTGAAAAAGAAATAGATAAGCAAGTTGAGTTGGCTATTGAAGAGGCAGATGTTATCATTTTTGTGGTAGATGTCGCTACTGGAGTTACAGGAATGGATGAAGAAGTGGCGCAATTATTACGGCAAGTGAATAAACCTGTGGTAATGGCTGTGAATAAGGTTGATAGCGCTGTTCGAGAGGCAGATGCCGTAGAGTTTTATTCCTTAGGATTGGGAGAATATTATACCATTTCCAGCATTAACGGTAGCGGTACGGGTGAATTATTGGATGCTGTTGTCGAGCTTTTGCCTGAAGACACTGGCGTTGAGGAAGAGGAATTGCCTAGATTCGCCGTGGTAGGTAGACCAAATGCAGGAAAATCGTCTTTCATTAATGCCCTTTTGGGGGAGGACCGTTACATCGTTACTGATATCGCGGGGACTACGAGGGATAGTATGGATACCAAATATAACCGTTTTGGATTTGAATTTAATTTGGTTGATACAGCCGGTATCCGAAGAAAAGCGAAAGTAAAGGAAGATTTGGAATTTTACACCGTGATGCGCTCCGTAAGAGCTATTGAGCACTGTGATGTTTGTTTACTGGTTCTAGATGCCACACGCGGATTTGAAGGTCAGGATTTAAACATTTTCTGGTTGGCAGAACGAAACCGTAAAGGGATTGTGATTTTGGTAAATAAGTGGGATTTAATTGAAAAGGATACCAATACTGTTAAGAAATTTGAAGCCTTTATAAGAAAAGAGATTGAACCTTTTACAGATGTGCCAATTGTGTTCATTTCCGTATTGAACAAACAAAGAATATTTAAGGCCATTGAAAAAGCAGTAGAGGTGTACGAAAATAAAACCAAGCGTATAAGTACTTCTAAGCTTAATGAAACCATGCTGCCTATCATAGAAAACACTCCACCGCCATCACATAAAGGTAAATATGTTAAGGTGAAGTTCTGTACACAATTACCAACGCCTACACCTCAGTTTGCATTTTTTGCTAATTTACCGCAATATGTTAGGGAGCCTTATCGCCGTTTTATTGAAAATCAACTACGTGAAAATTTTGATTTTCATGGGGTTCCTGTGCAGGTTTACTTCAGGAAAAAATAATAAGGCTGTTAAAAAAATACTAAAAAGTAAATTTCACCTTTATCGGTTGCGGTTTTATTCTATTTTCGAGGAAACTAATACCGATGAAGAAAATATCCCTACTATTCTTCTTCGTAGTTAGCGTATTTTCCTATGCGCAAGACTATGAACTAACTGGAAAAGTAATAGACGAAACTACTCGCGAACCTTTAGAAGCTTCTACCGTTTACGCAGAAACTATACAGGACAGCACTATGGTTTCTTATACAGTGTCTAACCAAAATGGTGATTTTATATTGGAAATGGACACTCCTGAAAAAAAAGTCCACCTTTTTATTACTTACAATGGTTATCAGCCTGTTAAAAAGGTGGTAACACTTTCTAAAAATACGATCGATTTTGGTGAAATTCCTTTGGCGTTACAAGCAGAGCAGCTGGAAGGGGTAAGTGTAGTTGGCGAGCGCGTGCCTATAACCATAAAAAAGGATACGCTGGAGTTTAACGCCGACTCTTTTAAAACGCGTCCCGATGCTAGTGTGGAAGATGTGCTGAAAAAACTGCCGGGAGTTGAAATTGATAGCGATGGAAAAATTACCGTAAACGGAAAAGAGGTAAATAAGGTGTTGGTGAACGGACAAGTTTTTTTTAGTTCCGATCCTAAAGTAGCTACAAAAAGTCTTCCGAAAGAAATTATAGATAAAATTCAAATTTCCGATACAAAGTCCAAAACCCAAGAATTTACAGGAGATGATGGTGATGGCGAAAACAAGACCATCAATTTAACTATAAAGAAGGATAAAAATAAAGGGTATATGGGCCGTGCCGCCGCAGGATACGGTACCGATGAACGTTATCAAGCTAACGGAATTCTTAATTATTTTCGGGATAAAGAGCGTGTAAGTATTTTGGCGACCTCAAATAATATTAACAACGCTGGCTTTTCATTCGATGAAATTTATGACATGGTGGGGAATACTAATGGAGGTTATTCTTTTGCTAACGATAACGGACTCATAAATAACTTCGGAAGAGGTATTACGACGTCGTCTTCCCTCGGAGCGAGTTACGCCAATGCGGAAAAAGACGCTTATGAAATTGATGCCAACTATTTCTTTGCATACAGTGATTCATTTGATGATCAAAAAACTGCCCGGGAAAATATCTTGCCAGAAGGGAGTTTTTTCACCAATAGTGAATCCCGTTTTGACGGATCGACCAATTCTAACAGGGGAGCGGCAAATTTGGAGTTTGACATAGACAAAACAATGCGGATTTCCATTCAGCCAACCTTAAGTGTTAACCGAACAAACTCGGTCAATATTAGTGAAACTACTTCTTCAGATACAGATGGTAATTTAACCAACAGCAATCAGCGACAAACCATTACTGATGGAATGCAACGAAATTTCAATAATGAAGTGAATATTTACAAAAAACTGGATACCGTTGGAAAGTTTGTTAGGGTTTCGTTCTCAAACACAAATGTGGTTAACGATAATGAATCGAATTTTATGTCTACACGTGAAGTTTTTGGTAACAATGCGAATGAGGAATCGGTGGATCAAATGAATTTTGATGATACCAAAAGGGATGATTATCGTTTTGAAGCTGCTTACCGACAACCTATTGCCGCCAAAGTTTTTCTTGATTTTGAATATCAATGGCGAACGCAAACTAATCAGAATAAAAAAGATGTTTTCGATTTTGATAACACTACCAATGAATATGATAATTTCAATGCTGTTTTAAGCACCGACTTTACCTTCAGAAATATTCAACAAATACCTTCTTTTGGAATAAGAAGGGACGGTGAAAAATGGCGCTGGCGCGTTAATGCTGAATATGCATTTACAGATATTAAAAACAGCGATTTTCTGCAGACGGGCTCTTTCAAGAGAAATTATAATAATCTATTGTTCAATGCATCTTCCAGCTATGCTTTCAGCAATAACAAACGTCTTCGATTGAATTATCGTACAAACCTGAATGTTCCTTCCGTAGGGCAATTGCAACCGGTGCCCAATATTTCCAATCCGCTTAACATTATACAAGGTAATCCCGATTTAAACTTAACTAAAACGCATAGACTGAATATCAATTATAATAATTTTAATTGGCGAGAGCGTACGGGTGTGTATCTATATTCTGGAGGTGAAATTGAAGAGGATAAAGTGGTTTCGGTAACCACTACCGATGAAGACTTTCTTAGAACGACAACTTTCACCAATGTAGATGGAAATTACAATATGTATTTTGGTTTTGGGTACTCTAAACAGTTAAAAAAAGACAGTACGTTTACCGCGAAAGTTAATTTTAGACCTTTTTTGCGCTATAATAACGATGTAAGTTTTAACAACGGACAAGAACTGGTTGCTAAAAGTTTTACCGTAAACCCGTACTTAAGCACTACGCTTAACTTCAGTGAAATTGTTGAAATAGAGCCTGCTTACAGGATTAGCTATAATAACACGAAGTACAATATTGAAAGTTTTGAAGATGTTGAGTTTGTCTCGCATACAGCTTCGTTAAGAACAACTACTTATTGGCCGGAAAATGTAGTTTGGGGTAATGATATAAATTATAATTACAACGGTAATGTTTCGGCAAATTTTGATAAAGATGCGCTGTTTTGGAATATGAGTTTGGGCTATCAATTCTTGAAAAAGAATGCTACATTTAAGGTGCTAGCGTACGATTTGCTTAATCAAAACAACAATGCTCGAAGAACAACAGGAGCCGATTTTATACAGGATAGCCAAAGTACGGTGCTTACCCAGTATTTTATGGCGAGTTTGAGTTTTAAGTTCGATCAATTTGGTGGGAAAAAGCCAAATGGGAGAAGGGGACGTTATTAATGCTTGTACGGAAACTTTTCTTCCTATAAATAACGGAATTTATTCATCCAGATAATCATCAATATCACGGCGGTCTTTTTTTGTGGGTCGTCCTGTTCCCTTTTTTCGGTAGTATTCTTTTGAGTATTTAAGCAATTCCACATGCTCAAAGGCTTCCTTGGGAGTAACATCTTTCCGGTAGATGTCCACTAATTTAGCACCAACTCGGTTATCGGGAATGTCGAGAACCTTAATTTGGTAATTAATTTGATTTTTACGTAGCTCTATGCTGTCGGTTGGAAAAACATCGCGTGAGGGCTTTGCCTTCTGTCCGTTTAAGGTAACATGTCCTTTTTTACAGGCTTCCGTAGCCATATTTCTGGTTTTGTAATATCTTATACACCATAAATACTTATCAATACGCATAACACTAAATAAAAAATTTCGTTAATGGGTAAAGCAAAAATACTAGAAAATAGTATCTTGCGCACCTGAATTCGAGGAATATAATAATATATACTGAAAAAGCAAGATTGATGAAGATTACCTATTTATTGCCTGTGTTCTTAGGGCTTTACCTGTTTACCGCCTGTAACAATGATGACGATGGAAATAATGGTCCGGTGTTGAGAGATTTGGCAGAAGTTACAGCTGAAAACGAGGCTGAATTGCAAGACTATCTGAATACACATTTTTATAATTATGAAGAATTTGCCAACCCATCGGCAGATTTTGATTATAAAATTGTATTGGACACTATTGCCGGTGAAAATGCAGATAAAACACCGTTAATTGAACAAGTGAAAGATACTACAATAGACGTTCAGGATGTTCCTCAAAAAATGTATTATTTAGTTGCTCGACAAGGGGTTTCCGAAAAACCTAAACTAGGGCACCAAATATTAGTTAGGTATCAAACAGATGAAATCAATGGGGATGTAATCGATGAATCTGTAGTTGAAACTCCATTTAATACAGTTGCTCCAAATCTTTCCGAGGGATTTAAACAATTAGCTATAAAAATAGCAAAGGGAACTGGCTTTGTTGAAAATGGAGATGGCACCTTGCAATGGAATAATGATTATGGGATTGGTGTTTCTTTTGTTCCATCGGGTTTAGCTTTTTACTCTGGGGGAGATTACCGTACTTTAATTTTTAAAATTGACATGCTTCAGTTCAATGATCAAGACCAAGATATCATCCAAACCTCCTCAGGAAATGTAGCTTCCCCAGACGGGATTCCTTCCCATATAGAGGATGTAGATGGTGATGGTGATCCACGAAACGATGATACGGATGGTGACGGACTTCCAGATTATTTGGATGCGGATGATGATGGTGACGGAATTCTAACGGAATTTGAGTACGACACAGATGGTGACGGTATTCCAGACGATCATGATAATGACGGTATTCCAGATTACCTCGATCCCGATAACCAAATTGGTTAATATTTAAAATTTATTACCCGAGTCTAGACTACTTCAGTTTGTTACTTTAGGCTCAAAATAAAAACCTACAACCTACGAGGCTTTAAAAATCTCGTAGGTTTTTTTGTTGAATTAATTTGAAATGCCATAACCTGATTTCAAGTGCGGGAAAAGTAAAGCACAGTTTTTAAAAAGTAGTTTTAAGTACCAAAAAAGTAAAATGAAGTTAATAAAAAGTAACGCTCAGTTGTTAGAATGTAAGTTGTAGTTGCTGTAAAGTAAAGCTAAGTAGCAAAAAAGTAGATTTCAGTTAAAAGGAAGTAAACTAAAGTAGTGACAAAGTAAATCTCAGTTGGAAGAATGCAAGTCGTAGTTGTTAAAAAGTAGTTTGTAGTCGCTGAGATGGTTCGGGAGCGTGAACTTTACAACTTACCAGCTTAACGCCTTATCGGCTAAATAGAATAAAAAAATAATTTCAAGTGTTCGGAAAGACTCCTGGAGTGACTAATAAAAAAGTCCGAAAACGTAGATGTTTTCGGACTTCCTTTCAGCAGCAACTTTATTACACTAACCATCAACTGTATGTCGCTGCCTCTATTGGGTGTTTTGGTTGGTTGTTTATGGTTGTTTTTTAAATGTAGTTGGTGTTAATGCGCTATTATTCTTTCAGTTTACATAATTCCACCGCCGCCTTCTTTGGTGTTGCTATCACGGTTTTTACGGGAAGCTTTTCGGTTTTTACCACTTCCGAAGCGATAAGAAAGTCCGGCGTAAATGGTTCTACTTTCCCAATTGAATGCTCCTCGTTGTTCGTAGGGGCGTTCGCCATCAAACTGGAATTGCATGGTGTTAAAAATGTCGTTGAAGTTTAAGCTAAACGTTCCCTTTCCATCAGCAAAACTGTATCGCCCACCCGTATTTACAAAATACATGGGCTTTGCATTCATTTGTATGCCTCGGTTTTCGCCTCTGTAAAAACCAAACAATGACAAGCTTATTTTTTTGGTAACATTAAAATTATTGTTCAGTCTAAAATTGTAAGCTACGTTATCTACTTCTACTTCCTGCTCAATAATATCATCTACTGTAGGAGTGTCGTCCGGCGCTAGAATTTCTGTAAGTCCGCGTTGGGTTTGTGCGTACAGGTCGAAACTTCCGTTTATGCTCCACCATTCCAAAGGTTTGTAATTGGTGGAAACTTCTATACCATAGGCTTCGGTGTCATCAAAATTGTCGTATGTAAGTATTTGCTTGCTCAAATCCAATCGGTCTACATATAGGGCGCGGTTAATTTCATCTTTAATGGTACGGTAGTATAAGCCAAAAGTAAGACTACCATGTTCCAACCGGCGGGTGTAGTTTGTTTCATAGGAGTTGGTAAACTGTGGAAGCAAACTCGGATTTCCGAAGGATGAAATTTGCGGGGTGCTCCATTCCCGAATCGGATTTACTTGTGTAAGTCCTGGCCTGTCCACTCGGCGACTAAAACTTACTTGAAATTGGTTTTTTTCTGAAGGCGTGTAGGTTACATAAGCCGATGGATAGAGTTGTTTGTAATCATCGGTGAAACTACGCGCACTGTTAGTGTCTGCTTTTACGCTTACGTCTTCAAAACGGGCGCCCACTTGGTAGCTCCATTTCTCAAAACTTTGTCCGTAGGTAGCGTAAGCTGAATAGATGTCCATTCCGTAAACGAATTCGGTATCGGGGATGGGAATAAGTTGTCCGCCACCATCAAAAGTAAAGCCGGTAGAAGAATAATCCACATCTGTTTCAAAAAGACGTGCCTCTAGGCCCAATTCCAATTTCCCTTTCTCGTTAATCGGGTTTACATAGTCCAAATTGGCAATGGTTTGCTTTCTGTAAGTGTCAACAAAATCCATATAATCGGGTTGATTGGTTTCCCCATCGAAATCAAAATTGGCATCTTCATCGTTTTGGAAGGAGCTGTAATCTACTTCCAGTTCAATATTGTGGCCTTCTTTTTCGAAATCTCTTTTGTAATCGAAGTTATATTGTTCATTTCGGTTAGCATTTTCATTATTAAATAGCTGGTCTGAATTTCCTACGGAAGGGTCGAAGTTGATGATTTCAGTATCCCCAAACCCTTTACCATCAAATAGGTTCTGATTGGTAAATAGGGAAATGGTATTTTTTTCATTTAAGAAATAATCCACTCCCAATTTATACAGATACGATTTGTTGTTGTTGAAGAAATAAAAGTCCTGTATTTGGTTTTCATTAAAATTGGTACTTGGGTCATCGAGTCGTTCTACTTCTCCGTTATTAACATATTTTCCAATATTGGTACCCACATTTCCGTAGAAATTAAACTTTCCACGTCTATAGTTTAAGTCTAAAGAGCTATTGAATTTAGCTTCTATTTCGTGCGATACTCCAACATTTACGTTACCATTGAAACCAATGTTGGCATCTTTATATAACACAATATTTATTAGTCCGCTCATTCCTTCTGGATTGTATTTAGCAGACGGATTGGTGATTAATTCAATCTTTTTTATAGATGTAGAAGGGATTTGTTTCAGTAATTGTGCCACGGGAACATTGGAGAGTTTGCCATCTACCATTACCCGTACGTTGGAATTACCGCGCATGGAAAGTTCGCCGGTTTGCTGGTCTACATTTAGCGACGGTATGTTATTCATAATATCACTTGCCGTAGGCCCTTGTGTGGTAAGGTCTTTTCCTACGTTTACCACTTTTCGGTCTATTTTTTGCTCAATACTGGAACGTTCTGCAACGACGTCCACGCCTTCGAGTTCGGTAATATTTTCTTCCAAGGCAATAGTTCCCAAATTCACTTTACGGTTGCTCTTTGAAATGGAAATTGATTTAGAGAACGATTGATAGCCGATAAATTGAACTTCAAACTGATAAGAACCTTCTTCAACATCTGATAGCTGAAAAGCCCCGTTATCTTCGGTTATTCCACCCAGTACGGTTGTGCCTTCCTGTTTAATCATAACGGTGGCGTAGGGAATGGGTTGTTGTGTGTTTTGGTCAATAATTACTCCGGAAATAGTTCCAATTTTGGCAAAATTGGTATTCGGTACACTGTTTTGTGCGAATGCGATGGATGTTAGGAATGCAAAGCATCCTACTAAAAATGATTTCATTGATTAGATTGATTTTCTGATTGATGATTAATGATTATCTTTAAATTGGGTTGTTACATAAAAGACGACCAAAGTCAAATGCTGTTACATCAGAAAAGAATCTTTAACATACTTTAACAAATGGAGAAAACATTGGTAATGGGGGCGTCTTTGAAGCCTTCGAGATATAGTAATATTGCGATAAATAGACTGGTAAGTACTGGTAAAGAAGTGGTTGCTTTTGGATTGAGAGAAGGTGAAGTGGCTGGCATTGCCATTGATACCGATTTAAAAAAATATAAGGATGTACATACGGTAACATTGTATTTAAATGCAAAGAATCAAGAGTCGTATTACGATTTCATCATAGGGTTGCGCCCAAAAAGAGTGATTTTCAATCCCGGAACCGAGAATCCCGACTTCTATGCAAAACTCCGTGATAACAATATAGAGGTGGAAGTAGCGTGTACTTTAGTGCTGCTCTCCACTGGGCAGTATTAGTAAAAATAACGTTCGTAAGTTGAATTAATCCTTTTTATAGGGTTTTAAGGGCTATCTTCCAATACTTAACAAAGCTTCTCTTTCTTCGGAAGTTGGCTTTTTGGAAATGAGTAATAGTCCGATAAAGGTTAGCGCACCATTTAAAATCAAGACAAAAAAGCCAAAATCGAACTCAAATTTGGCTTTGCTTAAATAACTGATAAAATACGATAAAACTGGAGCGAGAATAGCGATTAAAGGAATATAGGCATCGTTAGCTTTTAATTTAGTGAAAAGTCCGAAGCTATAAAGTCCGAGCAACGGACCATAAGTGTACCCGGTGAACACGAAAAGTTTGGCAATTACACTTTCGTTTTGAATAATATATTTAAAAGCGATGATCACAAAAATGAGCAGCAATGAAAATGCGACGTGAATACGTTTTCTAATTTTTATTTGCTGCTTTTCTTCGTACTGTTCAATATTTAAAATGTCGACGCTAAAGGAAGTTGTTAAAGAGGTAAGCGCGCTATCTGCACTGCTGTAGGCCGCGGCTATGAGTCCGATTAAAAAGAAAATAAAAACAGCAACACCCAAATAGTCTTTGGCAAGCACGGCAAAAAGGTCATCTTTATGAGCGTCTATGCCGTTTTGTTGAGCATAAATGGTCATTAATAGTCCTAAACACAAGAAAATAAAGTTTACAATGGTAAGAACAATGGTAAACCAGAACATGTTTTTTTGAGCATCTTTTAAAGTTCTGCACGTTAGGTTTTTTTGCATCATATCTTGGTCAAGACCTGTCATCACCACAGCAATAAATGCTCCAGAAATAAACTGTTTCCAAAAATAATTAGCACTTTTAATATCATCAAAAAAGAAGATTTGAGACAATTCACTAGAAGAAATAAAGCCTACTAAATTGGTGTCATCAATATTTAAATCGTTGTAAACCGTAACTATGGCCACTCCCAAAGCAATTAGCATAAAAAGAGTTTGCAATGTGTCTGTCCAAACAATAGTTTTAATCCCACTTTTAAATGTATAGAGCCAGATTAAAACGATGGTAAGCGTTACTGTTGCCCAAAAGGGAACACCTATTTGATTAAAAATTATTACTTGCAGCACATTTGCCACGAGAAACAAACGGAAACTAGCCCCTATAATTCTAGAAAGTAAAAAAAATGAAGCTCCCGTTTTGTAGCTATTGTTGCCAAATCTTTTTTCAAGATAGGTGTAAATAGAAGTGAGGTTGAGTCTGTAATAAAGTGGCAGTAACACACTGCCAATGATAAAATATCCCAAAATATAGCCCAGTACCACTTGCATATAGCCAAATTTCGATTCTTCTACCCAGCCGGGAACCGAGATAAAAGTGACTCCGCTAAGTGATGCGCCAATCATTCCAAAAGCAACCACGTACCAAGGCGATTGCCGGTTTGCTTTAAAGAAACTATCATTACTTTCTTCGTCTTTGCTGGTTAAAAAGGATACTAAAATTAGGATGCCAAAATAGGCAGCTATAATGAGTAGGATATATAATGGCTTCATAAATTAATTTTCGAGCTCGAAAAATACAAAACTATGTTAGAAAATTGATTGGGGAAATAGAACTTTAAGAATTTAATATTCAAAAGAATTACTTTCTATTTCAATAATTTTTATCTTTGAAGCGATGAAAAACTGGGCATTCATAGTGTCTTTTCTATTTCTCTTTTTGTCTACGATACCTTGTTCCGATGGGTTTGATGTAGAAGATAAATGTGGGAAAGAAATTGGATTGAATCGCGACCATCAAAAAGACAGTGATGATGCTTGCCCGATTACCTGTATTTGTAATTGCTGTGGAATGACAATTGCGTATGAGCCAATTAAAGCTTTTCATTTGGATTGGAACATAGAAATCCCTACTTCGCTTATAGGGTCTTACACATCGAATTACATTTTTAATTACTTTTCCAATATTTGGCAACCGCCGCAATTGATTAACTGAAATAGAATCAAAATCACTTTTAGTTAATCAATTATACATTTCACAATGAAACAATTTTTTTTGAGTTTTATGCTCATCATATTCCCGTGCTTCACAATTATGGCACAAACTTCCGATATTGAGATAAAAGTAACCACAGCATTGGAAGGTGAGCCGCTTACAGGAGCTACGATTTATTTTTCAGACCTCGATAGAGGAGGGGTGACCAATTATAACGGTATTGCTGTATTTTCGGATATTCCAAATGGAGAATACCAAGTCTCAATTTCATATATAGGTTTTAAAACCCTCAATGCAACTATTGGAATACCTAATAACGGCAACTTGTCTTTTGAGCTCACTGCTGACGAAAGTGAACTCGATGAAGTGGTGATTCAATCTTCAAGAAGTACACGTACCATTCAAAAAATCCCTACGCGTATTGAATTGATTGGAGGCGAAGAATTGATGGAAAAAGCATTTATGAACCCTACAAACATATCTATGGTACTACGTGAAAGTACTGGGATACAAATGCAGCAAACCTCCTTGAGTAGTGCAAATACCAATATTAGAATACAAGGGCTTGATGGTCGCTATACTCAACTTTTACGGGACGGATTCCCATTGTATGGTGGTTTTTCAAGTGGATTGAGTATTTTGCAGATTCCTCCTTTGGATTTACAACAATTCGAAATTATTAAAGGAAGTTCTTCCACCGTATATGGTGGTGGTGCAATTGCAGGTTTAGTGAACTTGGTATCAAAAACACCGGACGAAGAGCCCGATTTGGACATAATGTTTACTCAAACACAGGCTTTAGGGAGTACAGCTAATGTTTTTTACAGCAAGCGAAATGAGAAATTTGGTTTTACACTTTACGGTTCTGGGAATTACCAAAAGGAATATGACCCAGAGAATGATGATTTTAGCAACTTGCCAAGGACTACTTCCGTTTCTTTCAATCCAAAGTTATTTTATTACCCTTCGGAAAAAACTACCGTTTGGGTGGGTGTAAATGGAACGTACGACAAGCGAATTGGTGGGGACATGTCTGCCATAGAAAATGGTGAAAGTGGAATTCATCAATATTCCGAAGAAAATCTTTCTAGACGATGGAGCAGTCAGGCAGTGTTTACAAAGCAATTAAATGAGAGCAGTTCTTTGGACATCAAGAATAGTGTTTCATTTTTTGATAGAAAATTGAGCGTGCCAGACTTTACTTTCGAGGGCAATCAAATCAATACTTTTTCAGAAATTAATTATCAAAAATTCACAGATAGAGCCGATTGGATTTTGGGAGCTAATATATATTCTTCCAATTTTGATGAAATCGATACCGCACCGTTGCAAAGAGACCAAGAGGATTTAACGTACGGATTTTTTGGAAAGAATATTTACGACTTATCCCGTAATTGGGTGTTGGAAACGGGATTGCGAGTCGATTATAATACTGATTTTGGTTTTTTCCCATTACCACGAGTTTCCTTGCTTTATAAAACTGAAAAAGGTTTTTCAAGTAGAATAGGTGGAGGACTAGGTTACAAAATACCCGATATTTTTACTGAAGAAGCTGAAAGGGTAAACTTTGAAAATGTTCTTCCAATTGATAAATCTTCCTTGAATGCAGAGCGTTCGTATGGGGTTAATTTAGATTTTAATTACCAAACACGGTTGTTTGATAATATTGGTTTCAGTATTAATCAATTGTTTTATGCTACTTCTATAAAGGATGCTTTGCTCTTGAACAATACTAACAACGATTTTTATGAGTATGAAAATGCACCCGATATAATATTTAGTAAAGGTGCCGAAACAAACATTAAATTTACATACAAGGATTTTAGGTGGTTTTTAAACTACGCTTTCATTGATGCAAAGTTGCATTATTTACCAGGGAATCCTCAAAAGCCCCTTACTGCTAAACATAATGCGGGGAGCGTACTGATGTATGAAACTGATAAATGGCGAATAGGCTATGAAACATTTTACACTGGCAGACAGTTTTTGTCAAATGGAACAAAGACCACAGATTATGTTTTAATGGGATTGCTTGTAGTCCGAAATTTTAAATTTTTAAGTGCCTTTGTGAATTTTGAGAATTTTACCGATAGAAGGCAAAGTAGGTTTTCTCCTTTAGTGCTTCCGCCGCACGATAATCCAGAATTCCCCGAAATCTATGCGCCAACCGAAGGATTTATTTTTAGTATAGGATGTATTATTAAACCCTTCGGGAATGAAAGCCACTAAAAACTTTTTGTCTAATAAAATTAATCAGTTTTTATGATGAATTCTGTAGGTTGGTGAAGGCGATTTTTGGATATTATGATGGCTTTTCAATTGAAAAAAGTAAATGGTATAAATTTCATTTTGTAAGGGAAATGGCATAATTTCGCAGCAATGGAGTTTTCATCAAAATTATTGGAGAATGCCGTGTACGAAGTTTCTCAACTGCCGGGCATAGGAAAGCGTACAGCGTTGCGTTTAGTACTGCATTTATTGCGCCAGCCCGAGAGTCAGACGAAGAATTTGACTTCTGCTTTGTTGAACCTTCGACAGGAAGTTAAATTTTGCAAAAGCTGCCATAATATTTCCGATTTCGAAATTTGTGAAATTTGTGCCAATCCGAAGCGGGAAAAAGCTTTGGTGTGTGTAGTCGAAGACGTTCGTGATGTGATGGCTATTGAAAATACAGGTCAGTTTCGAGGAATTTATCATGTGTTGGGAGGAAAAATATCGCCAATGGACGGCGTAGGCCCAATGGATTTAAATGTTGCCTCGCTGGTTGAGAAAGTGAAAGAGGGCACAGTAGACGAAATTATTTTTGCCTTAAGTTCTACTATGGAAGGGGATACCACCAATTTTTATATATTTAAGCAATTGCAACCTTATAAAGTAGTTACATCCACCATTGCTAGGGGAATAGCAGTTGGCGACGAATTGGAGTATGCAGATGAAGTAACCTTGGGAAGAAGTATTTTACATAGAGTTCCTTTTGAGAATTCCTTAAAAAATGAATAAAGGTATTGTAAACTAAGATTAGAAAATTTAATAATACAAAAGCATATTTTTTAGTATTTTCGCAAAACAAACATCAGAAAACAGCTACAAATTATTGATATGGCAAGAATTGAATTAAAACTTCCCCAAATGGGAGAAAGTGTCGCAGAAGCAACGGTTACTTCATGGTTAAAAGAAGTGGGCGATACCATCGAGGCTGATGAAGCCGTTTTGGAAATTGCTACCGATAAAGTGGATTCTGAAGTGCCCAGTGAAGTGGATGGCGTGTTGGTTGAAAAGTTTTTTGAAGTAGATGATGTGGCTAAAGTAGGTGATGTATTGGCCATTATTGAAACAGATGGGGATGCTGAGGAACAAGTTTCGGAAGTAAATGACACAGATGATGAAGTAGAAGAAGAGACACAGCAAGTAGCCGCTTCCATCGAAGAAAATATAGAAACTGTTAAAGAAAATGTATCGACATCTTCTCAGGATTTTAGCGACTCAGAAAGGTTCTATTCTCCATTGGTGAAAAATATTGCCAAGGAGGAGAATGTAAGTTTAAGTGAGTTAGAAACCATTAAAGGTACAGGTAAAGACGGTCGCGTTACCAAATATGACATGTTGAATTACCTTGAAAACAGAGGCTCTGCAAAAGCTCCTGAAACAAAAAGCCAAGAGACCGTAAAACCTCAAGAACCTGCTAGGGAAACACCAAAACAGACTGCGCTAGCAAAAGAACCAGCAAAGTCTATGGCGAAAGCTGCGCAAGCAACACCTGTTTCGGTTAATGGGCAAGATGAAATTATTGAAATGTCGCGAATGGGGAAACTCATTTCACATCATATGGTGGAAAGTGTGCAAACATCCGCACATGTACAAAGTTTCATAGAAGTAGATGTTACCAATATTTGGAATTGGAGAAATAAGGTGAAAAATGAGTTTCAGAAAAGGGAAGGAGAAAAACTTACTTTTACTCCTATTTTCATGCAAGCCGTGGCAAAAGCCATTAAGGATTTTCCAATGATTAATATTTCGGTTGATGGCGATAAAATAATCAAAAAGAAGAATATCAATTTAGGAATGGCTGCTGCGCTTCCCGATGGAAATTTAATTGTTCCCGTGATTAAGAATGCAGACCAACTAAATTTGGTAGGCATGGCGAAACGCGTAAACGATTTGGCCAATAGAGCACGTGAAAACAAATTGAAGCCTGAAGAAATTCAAGGAGGTACTTACACTGTTACCAACGTAGGAACTTTTGGCAGTGTTATGGGCACGCCTATCATCAATCAGCCGCAAGTTGCTATTTTAGCGTTGGGAGCGATTCGTAAAGTACCGGCAGTAATTGAAACCCCAGAAGGTGACTTTATTGGTATCCGTCATAAAATGTTCTTGTCGCATAGCTACGACCACCGCGTGGTAAACGGAGCTTTGGGCGGACAATTCGTACAACGGGTAGCAGAATATTTGGAAGCTTGGGATGCCGACAAAGAGATATAGTCCATTTTAACACGTATAACACAAAATAAACCCTGAATTTTTCGGGGTTTTATTTTTTCAATGCCTAATTTTATGGTTTTAAATTAATAGCATGGAATTAAACCTTTCAAAGCCTATCTGTTTTTTCGATCTTGAAACCACTGGAATCGATGTTGCTAAAGACAGGGTTGTAGAGATATCAATACTCAAGATTTTTCCCAACGGAAATAAAGAAAGTAGAACTTGGCTGGTAAATCCCGAAATGCCCATACCTCCACAGTCATCGGCAATACATGGGATTACAGATGAGAAGGTAGCCAACGAACCTACTTTTAAAGAACTGTCCAAAACCATTTATAATATGATTAAAGACAGTGATTTGGCTGGGTATAATTCAGACCGCTTTGATATTCCTGTTCTGGCCGAAGAGATGTTGCGCGCCGATATTGACTTTGATATGGGGAACCGTGTATCGGTAGATGTGCAGACTATCTTTTTTAAAATGGAGCAAAGAACCCTTTCTGCCGCTTATAAATTTTACTGTGGAAAAAAATTGGAAGATGCCCATTCTGCGGAAGCAGATACGAATGCCACTTACGAAATCCTAAAGTCTCAATTGGATAGGTACGAAGAATTGCAAAATAACATGAAGTTTCTAGGTGATTTTACCACACGCAAACAAACAGCAGATTTTGCTGGTTTTATTGTGTATAATGATGATGGCGATGAGGTTTTCTCCTTCGGGAAACACAAAGGAAAAAAAGTGGAAGATGTTATGGAGCAGGAGCCGGGTTATTTTGGGTGGTTGCTTAATGCCGATTTCCCTTTGTACACTAAAAAAGTGCTTACCGCTATTAAATTGAGAAAGCTGAACACCAAGTTGAATTAACTTAAGAATTAAATGAAAATTGTTTGTATTGGTAGGAATTATACCGAGCATATTGCAGAACTTCAGAATGAAAAACCAACAGACCCGGTAATTTTTATCAAACCGGATTCTGCGGTTTTAAAAAACCAACACGATTTTTACATTCCAGATTTTTCCGATGACGTTCATTACGAAGTTGAGGTGTTGGTAAAAATAAGTAAAGTCGGGAAGCATATCGACCCTAAATTCGCTCCGAAGTATTACAAAGAAATTGGACTGGGAATAGATTTTACAGCTCGCGACCTTCAAAGCAAGCTTAAAGAAAAAGGACTTCCTTGGGAAAAAGCGAAAGGATTTGATGACGCTGCCGTTGTGGGAAAATGGATTCCAAAGGAAAAATTAGGTGATGTAGACAATCTCAACTTTAGGTTGGAAAGAAATGGCGAGGTGGTTCAAAATGCTAATACTTCGTTAATGCTCTGGAAAATCGATGAGTTAATTTCGTATATTTCCACTTATTTTACACTGAAAACAGGAGATATTATTTTTACGGGAACGCCTGCTGGTGTTGGGAAAGTGTATGAAAACGACCAATTGACAGGATTTTTGGAGGAAGACGAAATGTTTTCCGTACTCGTAAAATAATATTAAAATACGCCGCTAAATAACTATGAACGCATCTTGATTTTTTAGGAAATAGAAAAAGTTAAGATGAGTTCTATAAACACTAACACATGAAATACGACTTAAGCAAATTGAATGAACTATCAGGAGGAGATGAAGAATTCAACACTTCTGTCATAGAAACTTTTTTGCTGGAAACCCCCGAAGATTTATCAAACTTAAAAAATGCAGTGAGTAACCAAGAGTTTACGCACATATATCAGTTTGCGCATAAAATAAAGCCCAATGCCGATTTGTTAGGAATAGATAGTGTGAGGGATGAAATGTTAACAATAGAAGGTCATGCTCGTGGTGACCAAGACATGGATGCTATAAAAAATCTTTTAGATAGCGCGGAAAAGGAACTTCAGGAATCTTTTAAACTTTTCAAAGCACACATCAGTTAGTATGTTTGCAGAAATAATAACTATTGGGGATGAAATTCTTATTGGTCAGATTGTTGATACCAATTCTGCCTACATTGCCAAGAAATTAAACTTAATCGGGGTTTCGGTTTACCAAATAACCTCTGTTCAGGATGATAGACAACATATCATTCAAGCATTTACTGAAGCGGAAGAAAGGGCAGATGTTATTATTGTAACTGGCGGACTTGGCCCAACCAAAGACGATATTACCAAGCATACAATATGTGAATATTTTAATGATGAGTTGATAGAGAACCAAAGTGTTCTTCAAAATGTAGAAGACCTTTTCAAAAAATACATCAGTACCCCTATTTCAGATTTAAATAGAAGACAGGCGTTGGTACCTTCCAAAGCAACCGTTTTGCAGAATAAATATGGAACGGCTCCCGGTATGTGGTTGGAGAAAGGGTCTAAAACCTTTGTCTCGCTTCCTGGAGTACCTTATGAAATGAAAGCGTTGATGGAAGATGCAGTATTGCCTAAAATACAGGAAAAATATAAAAGACCTTTTATACTGCACAAAACGCTTATCACTTACGGATTAGGGGAGAGTGCCATTGCGCAAAGGTTGGAAGAGTGGGAAGATAATTTACCGTCGTTTATAAAATTGGCTTATTTACCCAACTTGGGGAAAGTGCGGCTGCGGTTAACGGCCAAAGGAGATGATAAGGATTTATTGGACGCTGAAGTTAAAAAGCAACTGGATAGTTTAAATCCGCTTATCAATGATATTTTCTTCGGAATGGAAGAGGATAGCACCATGGAAATGATTCTCGGTAAGCTCTTACAAGAGAACAACGCTACTTTGGCAACGGCGGAAAGTTGTACGGGAGGAAAAATTGCGGAAACTATTACTTCTGTGCCTGGTGCTTCGTCTCATTTTCGGGGAAGTGTGGTAAGTTATGCCACGGAAACTAAAATAGATGTATTAGGAGTAAGTGAATCTTTAATAGAAGAGCATTCCGTAGTGAGCGGCCCAGTTGCCGAATCGATGGCTAAAAATGCGCAAAAACTATTAAAATCCACCTATGCAATTGCTACAACCGGCAATGCCGGACCAGAAAAAGGAGATTCTGATGCAGAAGTAGGTACCGTTTATATAGCATTGGCCACCCCAGACAAGGTTTTTTCAGAAGAATTTAATTTTGGTAACCACCGGGAGAAAGTGATAAATAAAGCGGTTAACAAGGCTTTGGAAATGCTTTTAAAAGAAATTTTAAAAAAATAGCTTATTTACTTGTCTTACAAGTCAAAAATTCGTTAATTTGCACCCTGTTTTAAAATAACACTAAAGTTTTAGAAGAATGTCAAGAGTTTGTGAACTTACAGGAAAGAAAGCAATGGTGGGGAACAACGTTTCTCACGCGATGAACAAAACCAAGCGTAAATTTAATGCTAACCTTATTAAAAAGCGTTTTTTCTTACCAGAAGAGGATCGTTGGGTTACCCTTAAAATATCTACTTCTGCGTTGAAGAACATCAACAAAAAAGGGATTACAGCGGTTTTAAAAGAAGCAAAAGAAAAAGGATTTATTAAGTAATTAATTCATCCGTTAAAACGATATAAAAAATGGCAAAGAAAGGTAATAGAATACAGGTTATTTTAGAATGTACCGAGCACAAAGCTTCTGGTCAGCCAGGAACTTCTCGTTACATTACTACAAAAAACAAGAAGAATACGCCGGATAGATTAGAGATTAAGAAATTTAATCCTATCCTTAAAAAAATGACTGTTCACAAAGAAATAAAATAATAAGCCATGGCAAAGAAGACAGTAGCAACTTTACAAACAAGTTCAAAGAGATTAACCAAAGCTATCAAAATGGTTAAGTCTCCAAAGAGTGGAGCGTATACTTTTGTTGAGTCAGTAATGGCTCCAGAAGAAGTAAACGACTGGTTAAACCAAAAATAAGAAGTTCACAACTTATTATATATATGAAGCTACTTTCTAGGGAAAGTAGCTTTTTGTTTTTATATATTTGATGTTGAAAAAGTTTTGGAAGCAAAAAACACTATTTTTTGCTAAAAATGATCAACTAACAACGAACAACGGATGAGTTTTTTCAAAAAAATATTTTCTTCGGAAAAGAAAGAGACTTTAGACAAGGGACTTGAAAAGTCTAAAACCAGTTTTTTATCGAAGCTGGGTAAAGCGGTTGCCGGAAAATCCAAAGTAGATGATGAGGTATTGGATAATCTGGAAGAAGTTTTGGTGACCAGTGATGTGGGTGTAAATACTACGCTAAAGGTTATTGAGCGTATCGAAGAGCGTGTTTCTAAAGATAAATATTTAGGCACGGATGAACTCAATCTTATTCTTAGAGAGGAAATTGCAGGACTGCTTTCGGAAACGAACTCTGGCGAAGAAAAAGAGTTTACAATTCCAGAAGATAAAAAGCCTTACGTGCTCATGGTTGTTGGGGTAAACGGTGTTGGAAAAACAACAACAATTGGAAAGTTGGCTTATCAGTTTAAAAAACAAGGAAAAAAAGTTGTTTTAGGTGCTGCAGATACTTTCCGTGCTGCGGCAATAGACCAATTACAGATATGGGCAGACCGTGTTGAGGTTCCAATTGTAAAACAAAGCATGGG
Source organism: Galbibacter mesophilus (assembly GCF_023721415.1). Classification (GTDB taxonomy): domain Bacteria; phylum Bacteroidota; class Bacteroidia; order Flavobacteriales; family Flavobacteriaceae; genus Galbibacter; species Galbibacter mesophilus. The sequence continues at coordinate 63,114 of NZ_JAMQVC010000003.1, forward strand.
CAGTGACCCAGCGTCGGTTGCTTTTGATACGTTGAAATCAGCGGTTAGCCAGGATGCAGATGTAGTGATTATAGACACCGCTGGAAGATTGCACAACAAGGTTAATTTAATGAATGAGCTTACCAAAGTGAAACGTGTAATGCAAAAAGTGGTGGACGATGCGCCTCACGACGTGCTTTTGGTACTCGATGGTTCTACCGGTCAAAATGCCTTTGAACAAGCCAAACAATTTACAAAAGCTACCGAAGTAACATCCTTGGCGGTGACCAAACTTGACGGAACGGCTAAAGGTGGAGTGGTTATCGGAATATCAGATGAATTCCAAATTCCCGTAAAATATATTGGCGTAGGTGAGGGGATAGAAGATTTGCAAGTCTTTAATAAATACGAATTTGTAGATTCTTTTTTCAAGTAACCTTATTTCATGAGTAACATAAAAAAGACCTTGTTGATGCATTTCAGCAAGGTTTTTTTGATTGAAAGAAAGGGATTATCTTTAAAGAAAATTGCGTAGATGAAAAAACTCCTATTCCTTCTAATCATAAGTTGTTTTTTTGGGTGTAAATCTGAAAAAGATTCCGAAAAGATAGAAGCTGGAAATACGGCTTACAATGAAGCTTCAGAAATTGAAAAACAGCAGGCACATGAAAATGAGCGTATGCGGTTTAAATTAATTCAGTCAAAAGTAGATCGCGGTGATATGTGGAAACCGTTTCAAAAGGATTTACAAAATTTCGGAGAGGAGGCATACAATACTTTGAAGCCACAAATTATTGAAAAAGATATTCTTGCCATTCAGCAACAAATAAAAGAGGGAAAACTTACTTATAAAGAGTTGGTTCTTTTTTATCTCTATCGCATACATAAATACGAAAGTAACCCCAATATTTCTCTGTACTCAATTATAAGTCTTAACAAAAATGTGGTGGAAGAAGCGGAAGAAAAAGACCGTTTATTTCAGCAGAACAAAAATATACCGAATCAAATTTTTGGAATGCCGATATTGCTGAAAGACAATATTGGTACAATTGGAATGCCCACTACGGCGGGTGCAGTTGCGTTACTGGAGAATTACACTGATGATGCTTTTATTACTAAACGATTAAAAGAAAAAGGTGCGCTAATTTTAGGAAAAGCAAATCTAAGCGAGTGGGCCTATTATTTCTGTGATGGCTGTCCGCTAGGCTACTCTGCCATTGGCGGACAAACCTTAAATCCATACGGAAGAAAGATTTTTGAATCAGGTGGTTCCAGTTCGGGAAGTGGCGCCGTAACCGCGGTAAATTATGCTGTTGCTGCTGTAGGCACAGAAACTGCAGGATCCATATTATCGCCTTCCAGTCAGAATTCGGTGGTAGGTTTAAAGCCTACCGTAGGTTTGTTAAGTCGCTCGGGAATTGTGCCCATCTCCAGTACGCTAGATACGCCTGGACCAATGACCAAGAATGTTACGGATAATGCCATACTTCTCGACGCCATGTTGGGAAAAGATCAGTTGGATGTAGCTTCGGTTGAAATGGATGTTAACTTTTTCAAAGAATTGAAGAATATTTCAGCAGATACTATTAAGCTTGGAGCCTTAAAGAGTTTGATGGAAGGTGATACAATTTATCTAAAAACGATTCAGAAATTAAAAGAAATCGGATTCCAAATTGTAGAAATCGAAGCGCCAAATGTAGAATTAAACGGATTTTTAACGTTGTTGAATATCGATATGAAGAACGACTTACCAGCGTATCTCGATGCCTACGCCAGTAAAGAAGTAACGGTAAAGAATATTCAAGAAATAATCGATTTCAATTTAAAGGATTCGGTTATTCGAGAGCCATATAAACAGGCATTGTTTGACGGAATCGTATCCGATACGACTACCATTGAGCAATTGGAAGTAGTTAAAGACAGTCTTCAGTTCAACGGACGTCAATTTTTTGAACCTACATTTTCAAAATATAAGGTAGATGCTGTTTTGTCTATCAATAACTATCATGCTGCCTATGCTGCGGTGGCCAAATATCCAGCTTTGGCAATGCCCATGGGCTATAAAAAATCGGGAGAGCCTATAAGTCTTACTTTTATCGCTTTGCCATTTCAGGAACAATTACTTTTGCAATTGGGATATATTTTTGAGCAAGAACTTCCCGTTCGTAAACTACCACAAAATTATGAGTAACCTACAAGACCGATACCAAATTACCATCACCAAAATTATTGCCTATTACGGACTGTTTTATGCGGCCGTAAAAGTGTATGCCATTTTTCAAGGGTTGTGGTTTTGGCCCAATCTGTTGATAGCTGTTTTCTTGGGGATTATGGCGGCTGTTGGATTTTACATAGTGAAAAAAGAAAAGTACAACTGGTATTTTATCGTGGTCTGTATTATCTTGGTTTCTGCCCTGCGCTATTACGAATCGCAGTTAGTTCCTTATTTACAGCAAGTTTTTCAATAGAACTAAAAGATTTAACCTAAATATCTTCGTTTTATACCTTTTCAAATCGTAATTTTGCCCACTGTTTTAAAATAAGCGCTTTTTTGGTTTTTGAATAAATCATTATTCCGCATAATTATAGGTTGTATGAGAACAAAGTCTTTAAAGAAGAATAAGATAAATGTAGTTACCCTTGGATGTTCTAAAAATGTGTATGATAGTGAAGTACTCATGGGGCAACTCAAGGCTGGAGGAAAAGAAGTTGTTCATGAAGAAGAAGGAAATGTCGTGGTAATAAACACTTGTGGTTTTATAAACAACGCCAAGGAAGAAAGTGTAAATACTATTTTGGAGTTTCTGCAGAAGAAAGAGCAAGGGGAAGTAGATAAGGTTTTTGTAACCGGATGTTTGAGCGAGCGTTACAAGCCAGACTTGGAAAAAGAAATTCCCGATGTTGATCAATATTTTGGGACTACAGAATTACCTAGTTTATTAAAGGCCCTTGGTGCCAATTATAAGCATGAATTGATAGGGGAGCGACTTACAACAACACCAAAAAACTATGCTTATTTAAAAATTGCTGAAGGATGTGACCGACCTTGTAGCTTTTGTGCCATCCCTTTAATGCGTGGAAAACACAAAAGTACGCCCATTGAAGCGTTGGTAACGGAAGCTAAAAAATTGGCTGCCAGCGGTGTAAAAGAATTAGTTCTTATAGCGCAAGACCTCACTTATTACGGTTTGGACTTGTACAAAAAACGTGCTTTAGCCGATTTGCTGAAAGAATTGGTGAAAGTGGAAGGAATAGAATGGATTCGTTTGCATTACGCTTTCCCAACTGGTTTTCCGATGGATGTATTGGAAGTGATGAAGAACGAGCCTAAGGTTTGTAATTATATAGATATTCCGTTACAGCATATTTCAGATGCTATTTTAAAGTCGATGCGTCGAGGTACAACACAGGCAAAAACGACTAAATTACTGAAAGAATTTAGGGAAGCTGTACCAGAAATGGCCATACGTACTACCCTAATTGTAGGTTACCCTGGAGAAACTGAAGAAGATTTCCAAATTTTGAAAGAGTGGGTTAAAGAAATGCGTTTTGAGCGTTTAGGATGCTTTACCTATAGCCACGAAGAAAATACACATGCCTATAACTTAGAGGATGATGTTCCTGAAGAAGTAAAACAGCAGCGTGCTTCTGAAATAATGGACATCCAATCGCAGATTTCATGGGAATTGAATCAGGAAAAAGTAGGGAAAACCTTCCGATGTGTGATTGATAGAAAAGAAGGGAATTATTTTGTGGGAAGAACCGAGTTCGATTCTCCTGATGTTGATAACGAAGTGCTTATCGATGCTTCTCAATACTACCTAAAAACAGGAGAGTTTGCCAACATCATTGTAGAAGAAGCTGGCGATTTCGATTTATACGGAAAACCCGTAGCTTAAATCCAATTTTATAGGTTTTTTAACCGGGCGAGCGCATTAAAAAACCTCGTCGAACACGTCCTATAACGTATCGGGAGACGCTCAAGACCTCGCTGGATATGTTTTTAATAGGTTTTACGTATTCTTTTCAGCAAAAGAAAATCAATTCTCGATATAATCAATCTCCATAAATTCCACGACTTCTTTTTTCCAAACATTCTCAACGAAGTTTACATGGTCGGGGTGGTTATTGTAGGTGTCATAATCTTCCTGATTGGCAAATTGCATGGTGAGTCCCCAATCGAAATTATTTTTTTTGCCTACTTCCTTCACGGCTTTCATGTTTTTTACGGTAGGGATAGCTTTTAGTGCGGTTGCTTTTTCAATAAAAACCTTTTCAGCATCAGAACCTTTTGGATGCTTCAGTTTAAAAAAAACGGTATGTGTTATCATTTCAGTTGAAGTATTTTCCTGGCAGCTTATTACGAGTGATAAAAATAAGAGGGTACTTACAAATAATAATTTAGACTTCATGGTTGAATGGTTGTTTAAATTCATTTCCGAAGATACTAAAATGGGAATTAATCGCTAAGTCAAGATATTTAAATTTTGGTAAGGTTGTGGCGGAATAAAGCTTTGGTTTGTCATAAATATAACAAAGCCGACCTTTTAAGGTCGGCTTTGATTGCTAATATTCAATTCGCAGGAAAAAATTATTCTTCTTTTACTTCTGCAACTTCATACATATTTTTACCATCCACTTGTACTGGTTGATAGTATGTTTCGCCATACTTTACGTATGTCTGGTCTCCAACTCTAACTTCTTCGGCACCTTCCGGTAGGTTTTCTACAATAGTTCCCGCTGTGGGAGGCACAACGGTGTAACCATCACCGGTTTTCTCGTAATAAGCACCGCCGTAATAGTAATTATTGGTGGTACTTCCCGAGCCACCTTGTTCTACCACTTCATACCCGTCGGGCAATACTTTAATGGTAGCGCCAACCGGTGCTTGAATTACCGTATAACCATCTTCCACTTTGTTATAGTAGTTCCCTTGGTCGTAATAGTATTCATTTGCGTCGTTTTCTATACTGACAATAATGGCTGTTGTTGCTAAAGAGGCCACAAAGAAGCCCCAAGGATGCCAAATAGGTCCCCAATAAAATGGTCTAAATGGATGATAATAATACGGGTGATAGCAATAGAACCCGAATCCGCCGTATCTGTAAGGCGGTCTTCTATAAGGCCTAGGGTTGGCAACCACAACGGTATGTCTGTTATTAATGTTTATGTTGGTGCGGTTGTTAATATTAATGTTGTTTCTATTATTGTTGATGTTCACATTATTCTTTGTGCGTGGCTTGTTAACCACCTTAGAATTGGAAAAATCACGATTGTTGTTATTTTTGATGTTGGCATTACCCCTATCTATTTTAGGCTTGCTATTGCTTGGGCGCGAAATATCCCTAGTGTTGGTGTTATGCGACGGACGCGTAGCCGGTCTGGCACTCGGCATGTTAGAAGGTCTAGATGAAGAGAAATTTCGGTTGGGCTGTCTTTGAAAGCCACCGTTAACCGAACGCCCACCGGATGGTCTTGACATATTTTTCCCGCCACGACTGGCTCCATGTCCAAATCGTTGAGCTTCTAAAGAACTTAATGGAAAGCTAAGCAGCCCAACCAAGAGCAAAAGCTTAGCATAAGTGATACTATTTTTAGTAAATGAATTCATTTTTGAAAATCTTTTAATTGAATAATTAACCGTTATTTTTTCGCCATAATATTTATCAATCGGGCATCTTCAGGCGGTAAAAAATTAAAAACTGAATCCGCTATTTTTGTGTTTACTTGCCAATTGGTAAAAGTTGCTTCGTAGTGGTCTTGATTTCCGTCTTTATGGATAATAACCAATTTTATAGGTAATGGTTCTTCTTTGTTTTCAATCCATAATTGCACATTCATTTTATTATTGGATGCTAATATTTGCGAGCATTCCTTTCCATCTATCATGTCTTCCCCTAGGTAGAGAATCACGGGGAATTCAGCCAATAAATCGTCTGTTACGCTGGGATAAAAAACATCGGCGGCAGGAAACCGTATGCCAAAATTTTCATGAAGACTGTCAATCATTTTTATAATATTATCGGGAGCGGGAAGTACACAAAAGTTATTTTCGCTAGCCGAGTAATAAACAAATCGGGAGCCGTTGTAGTAATAATCTTTATCGTGGTGTGTGCCCCTGCTTTTTACCATCATTTTATCTGGACCAACCATGCTGATTTCATCTGTGTAAAAATGTTTTTGGAGTCCGTAGAGGTCCATTTCATCAATGGAACGCTCTAAGGTGAATTTACAAGATTGGAGCGTACCCATGTATTCTCCCATTTCGTCCAGTTTTTTCACGGCAGCAGAATCTACCACCGAAATTTCTTGACCGTACCCCAAAAATAGAAAGGGTAAGAACAGTGCTAAAAGGCATTTCTTCATTTTAGTTTTTTTAATGAATTGAAAAAAGTAATTATGTGGGGGAATTTGTAATACAAGCCCTGGAAATACTACAAGCTAAGGCTTATTTAAGGATTTAGTGAGTCATTTCAGAAATTGAAATAAAAAAATAAACCCTCATCGAGGGTTTAAATTACAAAAAAATAATTTACGGTATTATAAATTCACGTACTAAGTGAAATTATTCAAGCTAAAATTTATCGTATAAAAAACGCTTTAGTTGAGTATTCTTTTAAGTGATTAAGTTGCGTGTTGAAATTTTTTTAGGCGGTGGTTTCATCTGTTAAATCGGGTTTGTTTGGACCGAGATAATTATAAACGATTCCTGCAAGGACCGCGCCAATTATGGGTGCCAACCAAAACAACCAAAGTTGTCCCAACGCCCAATCACTAACAAACAGGGCTTGGCTGGTACTTCTGGCGGGATTTACCGAGGTGTTTGTTACCGGAATGCTAATGAGGTGAATAAGGGTAAGTCCTAATCCAATGGCTATACCCGCAAACCCAAAAGGAGTATTTTTATGGGTAGCACCCAAAATGATGATGAGGAACATAAAAGTCATAACCACCTCCGTAATCAATGCGGCGGTCATTCCATAGCCGTCAGGGGAGTGTTCTCCATAGCCGTTAGCAGCAAAACTACCGATGGATGCTCCCTCTTTTCCGGTAACAATTAAATATAAAATTCCGGCTCCGGCAATACCGCCGAGCACTTGGGATATAATGTAAATGGGTAACTCCTTGCCTGGAAATCTTCCGCCGACCCAAAGACCAATGGATACGGCTGGATTTAAATGGCAGCCCGAAATATGACCGATGGCATAGACCATGGTTAAAACAGTTAATCCAAAGGCGAGGGAAACACCCACAAAGCCAATACCCAAGTCTGGATATCCAGCTGCGAGCACAGCGCTACCGCACCCGCCAAGCACCAGCCAAAGGGTGCCAATAAACTCTGCAATAAATTTTTTCATAATCGTAATAATTAAGTTAGTTGAAAATAGATTGTAGGAATGGTGAGGTGGGAAAAAAGGTAATTCAATGCGAAAACGCTCCTTAAATTTAATCTTTTTTTCGTAAATAATTTTAAAAAAGATTTGAGGCTTATCGGAATTCCTGCAATAGTTTGTAATTTTACTCACAAAGTGAGATTTATAAACTAAGGCCGTTAGGCAAGTTGCTCCGACGCTTGTCTGCCCGGCAAAGGCAGAAGGGCCTGCCCGAAATGCTAAGGCAGGCTTGCACCAAGGTTGTTTACTTTTTAAAAAGCTACGTATGGATTTAACGAACTACATAAGAGATATAAAAGATTTTCCAAAAGAGGGAGTTGTTTTTAAAGACATCACACCCTTACTGGCTAATGTAAAAGCGATGGAATATGCAACCAAAGAATTGAGAGCTTTAATAGGCAATCAATCTATTGATGTGGTTGTGGGAATTGAAAGTAGGGGCTTTTTCTTCGGGACTCTTTTAGCGAAAGAACTAAATTGTGCTTTTGTGCCTGTTAGAAAGCCAAATAAATTACCTGCGGAAACAACTTCGGAAACGTACGCACTGGAATATGGTAAAGATACTTTGGAAATCCATACCGATGCAATTAAAAAAGGGGACAAAGTGATTATCCACGACGATGTTTTAGCTACGGGAGGAACAGCGCAGGCAGTCTGTAAATTAGTCGAAAAGCTGGGAGGAAAAGTGGTGCAGTGTAATTTTTTAATGGAATTGTCCTTTTTGGAAGGACGTAAAAAATTACAGAATAAAGAGGTGAAATCGGTAATTACCTACTAATCTAATGCCCGTTTGGTAACATAAGTGCGCCAACCAATAATAGCCATTTGAAATTTATTGGCCTTTGCTAAGTTCAATTCCTTTTTGGAATAGGAGGGTAGTATCGCTTTGTTGATTTTGGCTAGCAGTTTAAAAAACTTCTTTTTCATATAGTTGCTTTCTGTAAAGTTAATAAAAATGAATTCACTACAAATAGGGAAATTTGGTAATCTAAAAATTGTAATTTTACGGTAATGAAATTTTTATATTTATGAAGAAGCATATTCCAAATATACTTACCTTATTAAACCTTTTTTGCGGTGTTATCGCTACTATTTTGGCCGTACAAGGGCACTTAATCTTTGCTGCCTACTTTATGTTTGCGGGAATCTTTTTCGATTTTTTCGACGGACTCGCAGCGCGACTCCTAAAAGTACAAAGCGAATTGGGTTTGCAATTGGATTCCTTGGCGGATGTAGTTACCTCCGGTGTTGTTCCAGGCATCGTTATGTTTCAATTGTTTAATATGAGTTCCAGTAATTATTCGTGGGCTGCTCCAGAAATGGAATCAGGGTTCAACTTTTCTGCACTGTCTTTATTCGGAATAATCATTACGCTGGGTGCCGCCTATCGATTGGCAAAATTTAATATAGACGAAGACCAATCCGATTCTTTTATCGGACTTCCAACTCCGGCAAATGCACTGCTAATTTTATCATTGCCATTGATTTTGGAATTTCAGGAAAATGCTTTTTTAAGCAACTTGATTCTTAACAAGTGGTTTTTGATAATTGTTACAATTATAAGTACGTACATGATGAATGCCAGAATAACCTTATTTGCTTTAAAATTTAAAACATGGGGTTTTAAAGAGAACAGTATTCGGTATGTGTTTTTAGTTCTTTCAGCTATTTTAATTGGCTTATTGAAATACGCTGCAATACCTGTAATTATATTTCTGTACGTTTTGTTTTCAATTGTTGTTAGCTACCAAAAGAAAAGTAAACCGGCAGCTTAGTATTTGGGGAAGTTTGCTGGCTAGTCAAAAAATAAAAAATGTCAGCGTGAGTAAAAGTGCTCAGGCTGACATTCGTGTTTTAATCTTTAGTTCTGGCTTATTTAGCTTCTTCGAAAACGGCTAAAGGTGCCATTTTTCCTTTTGTAAGGGAAAGTTTTCCGTCTTTGATGGTGTAAGTGTCCACTTTCTCCAAAACTTTCATTAATTGGCCTTCTACTTGCATTTTCATGCACGCTTTCATCGTAGTTGCCAGCGGAGAAGTTTCAAAACGGTTTCCTTCTTTAAGCGTGTAACTTCCAGAGAAATTATTGCATCCAGCATTTCCACCAACTCTATTTTCTTCAGAAGAAAACTCTATAAAAGGTTCTGTGGCAGTTTCTTCAATTTCAGATATTGGTTTACCCATTAGGGTTACAAGCTTCCATTTTTTGTCGGTTAAAGTAGTGTCTGTTACCATGGATTCTTTTTTCAAAACATATTTTTCAGCTAAATCGCCTTCCACTTTTTTCCCTTCATTATCCAATTTAGTAAGAGTGTTTTCCCCTACAAAATATTGTTGTTGGGCATCACCTTCTAAAGTAACTTGATTTCCTTCTTGATTCCACTCAAACGTTCCTGTTTTCTCAATAGGGTCATCTTCTTTTCCTATGTATTTACTTGTTAAAACGTAGGTTTCATCTTTTTTAAGTTCAAGAGAAGTCTCAATACCAGCACAGTCTGCACAGGGCAATGTTCCTTTGTATTTTCCGTTCCAATCCAATGAATTTTCACTGGTATGTTCGTCGTTGCCGGTTACCTTTTCTTCCGTTAGGGTAGTGGCTTCATCTTCCTGTTTCTTTGCTTTTTCATTACAGCTTACAAACGAAGCTACGGTAGCCAATGCTACCAAAATGTTGATTGATAATTTTTTCATTTTAAAAATTGTTTAAGAATTAAAATCTAATTTTTTCTTTCTTAATTCAAAGTTTTGTCCTAGATACACTTTACGTACCATTTCATCGGCAGCCAATTCTTCTGGAATTCCTGCTTTTAAAATACTTCCTTCAAACATAAGGTACGACCGCTCTGTTATGGCTAGTGTTTCTTGAACATTATGGTCGGTTATTAAAATGCCAATATTTTTATTTTTCAATTGGGCTACAATACGTTGAATGTCTTCTACCGCGACGGGGTCAACTCCCGCAAAAGGCTCATCCAAAAGAATAAAACTTGGGTCAGTAGCCAATGCGCGCGCGATTTCGGTTCTTCTTCTTTCCCCTCCGGAAAGTAAATCGCCGCGGTTTTTTCGAATATGCCCGAGGCTGAATTCATCAATAAGCGCTTCCATTTTCATTTGTTGCTCTTTTTTAGAGAGTTTTGTTAGCTGAAGCACGCTCATAATATTGTCTTCTATACTTAATTTTCTAAAAACAGAAGCTTCCTGCGCCAAATAGCCGATACCATTTTGTGCACGTTTGTACATTGGGTAATTGGTAATTTCTTGGCTATCGAGAAAAATTTTTCCGCCGTTAGGCTTAATCAAACCAACAATCATATAAAAAGAAGTGGTTTTTCCAGCACCGTTTGGTCCAAGAAGCCCAACAATTTCGCCTTTGTTAACTTCCAAGGAAATACCTTTAACTACTTTTCGCCCTTTGTAGGACTTCATGATGTTTTCAGCTCTTAGCTTCATAAGTTATATTTTTTGGAGCGCTTATGTTGAAAGTTTATCACCAAAAATAGGTTTTTTCAACACTAACCTCGTGGTATTTTGCAAAGGTTTAGGATTTTTTCGCTTCTAAGGCATCCCAGAATTCATAGGCTTTTCTAAGATGTGGAACAACAATGGTGCCACCAACTAAGGTAGCAATACCCAAAGCTTCAACAACTTCTTCTTTTTTGAGTCCTTCTTTGTAACAGGTCTCCAAATGGTATTTTATACAATCGTCGCAACGCAATACGGCAGAAGCCACTAAACCAAGAAGTTCTTTGGTTTTTACATCCAAAGCGCCCGCCATGTAAGCATTGGTATCTAAATTGAAAATTCTTTTAATCAACTTATTGTTATCTGCTAAAATACGGTCGTTCATTTTAGAACGATAGGCGTTAAAATCGTCTACAATATCAGCCATTTTTTGCTTTCTGTTTTTTTAGTTTACGCTCTTCTCTTTTAATAACGAATTTAGAGATGTAAATACTCACTTCGTATAAAATAACAATCGGGATAGCCACCACAATTTGACTGGCAACATCTGGTGGTGTAATTACTGCGGAAAGAATAAGCACTACTACAATGGCTATTTTTCGGTATTTTCTTAAAACTTCTGGAGTTACCAAGCCTATTTTTGTAAGGAAATACATGATAATTGGCAGTTCGAAAATTAATCCGCAAGAAATTACTGAAGCTCTTATCGTAGAAATGTACGAGGAAAGGTCAATATCATTAAAAACCTCTTGACTCACATGATAATTTGCCAAAAAGTTGATGGATAGCGGAGAAATAACGTAGTATCCAAAAAGTACACCGGTAAAAAATAAAAAGGAGGCGATTACAATAAAACCACGAGAATTATTTCGTTCATTGTCATGTAATCCCGGACTAATAAACCGCCATAATTCCCATAAAATGTAAGGAAATCCGATTATAAAACCAGCCCAAATGGATGTCCAGATATGCGCAGAAAACTGTCCTGCCATTTGCCTACTTTGAATTCTAAATTGCGGACCTTCGCAAAAAGATTCATCTAAGCCTAACGCTTTGGAGATATTACAAAAGAAGCGATACGTAGGGAAATCGGCTTTCTTGGGCCCAAATAAAATGGTATCGAAAATAAAATCTTTAGCAATAAAAGCTACAATTCCGATAATGATAACACCAAGCGTAGCTCTAATTAAATGCCACCTTAATTCTTCAAGGTGGTCTAGAAAAGACATCTCTTGCTCTTCTCCTGTACCAATTTGTTTTGTCATTATATAATTCCTTCTTTGATTAAGTCATGAAGATGGATTACTCCAAAGTATTTGTTTTCTTTTTCTACCAATAATTGAGAAATTCCAAATTTCTCCATAATGTCTAAGGCGTCTACTGCCAAGACGTCGCAATTAACGGTTTTAGGATTTTCTGACATTATGTCCTTAGCCGTTAAATTGCTAATATTTTCATATTTACTAAGCATTCTACGAATATCACCATCAGTAACAATTCCTAAAATTTTATTGTTCTCTACTACAGCGGTAACCCCCATTAATTTTTCTGAAATCTCCACAATCACCTTTCGTACATCTGTATCTACGGTAACTTGGGGTTTTAGGTTTGCCATGGCAACATCTCTTACCCGAAGATAAAGTTTTTTGCCAAGGGAGCCACCCGGATGATATTTAGCAAAATCTTGACTGCTAAAACCACGTAATTCCAAAAGACAAATAGCCATTGCATCTCCAATCACCATTTGTGCGGTGGTACTGGTGGTAGGTGCTAGGTTATGCGGGCAAGCCTCTTTTTCCACGTAAGCATTAATAACAAAATCTGATTGTTGTGCTAAATAAGAATTTTTATTGGAAGTAATGGCAATTAGTTTGTTGGGACCTTCTTTTATGAAAGGAACCAAAACTTTTATTTCAGCGGTATTCCCACTTTTAGAGATGCAAATTACCACATCATCTTTAAGTATGGTCCCCAAGTCGCCATGAATAGCGTCGGCAGCGTGCATAAACACCGCTGGGGTTCCAGTAGAATTTAAAGTAGCTACAATTTTAGTGGCAATTATGGCACTTTTGCCAACACCAGTAACAATTACCCTACCTTTGGACTCATAGATGAAAGAAACTGCGTCTGCAAATTCGTCATCTATAAAAGAGGCAAGGTTTTTGATTGCATTACTTTCATTATCAATTGCCTTGATAGCATTGGCTATTATGGCACTTTTAGTATTCAAATTTTAATTTTTTTAGAATTTGTTATAACTAAAGATTAATAGTATCTTTAGTAGTGCAAATGTATATAAAATAGTAAAACGAAAGGATGAGTTCAGCTGAAATTGACTTACAAGGAGCACTTAAACAGTATTTTGGTTTTAGTCAGTTTAAAGGTTTGCAGGAGGCGGTTATAGGTAATATAATTAATGACCGCAATACGTTTGTAATAATGCCTACGGGTGGAGGTAAATCCCTCTGCTATCAATTGCCAGCCTTGGTAAAAGAAGGCACAGCTATTGTAATTTCCCCCTTAATTGCTTTAATGAAAAATCAAGTGGATGCCATTCGTGGAATTTCTTCCAACAAAGGGATTGCCCACGTTTTAAATTCTTCGCTCAATAAGACGGAAGTTCGACAGGTAAAAGATGATATTACAAACGGGGTTACCAAACTTCTTTATGTGGCCCCAGAATCTTTAACGAAAGAAGAATACATAGAATTTTTTAGAACTGTAAAAATTTCTTTTGTAGCCGTAGATGAGGCACACTGTATTTCTGAATGGGGGCATGACTTTAGGCCCGAATACCGAAATATACGTACCATTATTCAACGTTTGGGAGACGATATTCCAATTATCGGACTTACAGCGACTGCGACGCCCAAAGTACAGGAAGATATTCTTAAAAATTTGGGAATGAGCAATGCGGAGGTGTTTAAAGCTTCATTCAACAGACCAAATTTATATTATGAAGTTCGCCCGAAAACAAAAAATGTAGATGCAGATATAATTCGGTTTGTAAAACAAAACGATGGCAAATCGGGAATTATTTATTGTTTGAGCAGAAAACGGGTAGAAGAACTTGCGCAAACCCTTCAAGTAAATGGTGTAAAGGCGGTGCCTTACCATGCCGGATTGGACGCTAAAACGAGAGCAAAACATCAGGATATGTTCCTTATGGAAGATGTAGATGTTGTTGTTGCTACCATAGCTTTTGGGATGGGAATCGATAAACCCGATGTGCGCTTTGTAATCCATCATGATATTCCAAAAAGTATAGAAAGTTACTATCAAGAAACCGGTCGTGATGGTGGTGAAGGTCATTGCCTCGCTTTCTATTCATATAAAGACATCGAAAAATTGGAGAAATTCATGAGCGGTAAGCCTGTTGCTGAACAGGAAATAGGTCATGCTTTGTTGCAGGATATGGTGGCTTATGCAGAAACTTCCATGTCTCGAAGAAAATACATCCTTCACTATTTCGGAGAAGAATTTGATGAAGTAAATGGCGAAGGTGCCGATATGGATGATAACATTCGTCATCCTAAAAAGAAGCATGAAGCTAAGGACGATGTTGTTAAACTGCTGAAAGTAATAAAAGATACAAAGGAAAAATACAAAGCCAAAGAGGTTGTTAATACACTAGTCGGGAAAGTAAATGCCCTGATTAAGTCGCATAAAACAGATGAGCGCTCTTTCTTCGGAATTGGAAATGAAAAGGAAGCAGCTTATTGGATGGCGCTAATACGTCAAGTTTTGGTGAGTGGCTTAATACATAAGGAAATTGAGCAGTACGGTGTTTTGCATTTAACCAATAATGGAAAGGATTATCTTAAGAATTCAGTTTCCTTTATGATGACAGAAGACCACACCTATGAAGATGCAAACGATGATAATATTGTTACCGTAGGAAAAAGTGGCGGGGCCGTGGCAGATGAACAACTGCTAAAAATGCTGAAGGATTTACGAAAACAGCAATCTAAAAAATTAGAAGTGCCACCATTCGTTATCTTTCAAGACCCTTCTTTAGAAGATATGGCACTTAAGTATCCTCTGAGTTTAGAGGAAATGTCTAACATTCACGGAGTAGGAGACGGGAAAGCGAAGAAATATGGAAAACCTTTCGTTGCTTTCATCAAGAAATATGTGGATGAAAACGACATTGTTCGTCCGGATGATATGGTGGTTAAATCTACCGGAGCTAATTCTGCCTTGAAACTGTATGTTATTCAAAACGTCGACAGAAAATTGCCGTTGGATGATATCGCTGCAGCTAAAGGACTTTCCATGGACGACCTCATTAAAGAAATGGAACAGATTGTTTACATGGGTACGAAGTTGAACTTGGACTATTGGTTGGATGAGATTTTAGATGAAGACCAACAAGAAGAGCTTCATGATTATTTTTTGGAAGCCGATACCGACAAAATATCTAATGCCATGGAAGAATTTGACGGCGATTACGAAGATGACGAAATCCGTTTGTACCGTATAAAATTCATTAGTGACGTTGCTAATTAAAATAACCATTCAATAAAAAATATCAAGAGTAGGCCTTTATTTTATGAAAGGCCTTTTTTTACGCTCCAGTTTGGAATAGCTTTGAAATCATAATTTTTTAAACTCCTTATCCTCAGAATAGTAATCAAAAGCTCCGAGGGCAGGAGTGTAGGTACGAAGCGACGCGGAGTTTTGATTTCGGTTTTTCGACTTCATGGTCGAAAAAATTCCTTGGATAAGGCGCCGTTTTCTTTGTTTCGTTTCTTTTGGGCGAGCAAAAGAAATGAAAGGATAATATTTAATGTGATAAATGCAAAATTTATAAACGCAAGCCTAAACTTAAACTTTTTCACCCTGTTTTTACAGGCTCATAAAGGGCTACAGGTTGTCATTTATTTACTAAATTGCAGACTCAATGCTAATTTTTATTGATGAAGTCCTTACTCCAACTTACAATTTTTCTTTTTGTTTCTTTTTTATTCTCACAGTCATCGGCAACAAACTGCATTTTGCTAAAAAACACGAATGAAGTACTGCCCGTAAAAGATTTAGTGAATACCAAAATTGCGAGTGTAAATCTTGGTGAAGAGGCATCTCAGGAAACGTTCAATACAACTCTTACTAAGTATACTTCGGTAGATGTTTTTAACGGATTGTCTTCAGAAGAAACGGTTGATAAATTACAAGCGTACGATTTGGTGATTTTTTCAATAGCAAGTAATCAAATCAATTGGGATGTGCTTTATCGGATTACGGAATTACTTCCGAAGACCAAAACAATCGGTGTTTCATTTATACCATTAAAAGGTCTAAAGTTCAACAATTATCTCTTTAATGCCGACGCACTTCTTCAATTGGAAAATCGACATGAAAAGTGGCAAATGCATGCCGCTTCTCTAATTTTTGGGGGAACCAGTTGTACAGGAAAGCTTTTGGAAGATGTTGAGGGTCGATTTAGAAAAGGGACTGGAATTTCAGTAACAAATCAGATAAGAATGGGCTACGGAAGCCCAGCTGAGGTAGGTTTGGACAGTTTGTTCATTGCTGAAAAAATTGATTCCATTATGACGGCGGGAATTACTGAGAAAGCTTTTCCTGGAGCACAATTATTGGTGGCAAAAAATAATTCAGTGATTTTTCACGAAGCTTTTGGCTATCATACTTTTGATAGTTTGGTTCCCGTTGGTAAAAACGATTTATACGACTTGGCGTCCGTAACAAAAATTACGGGTCCGCTGCCCGCATTGATGCAATTGGTGGATGAAGGTAAATTGGATTTGGATATGCCTTTTAGTGAATACTGGAAGCCCTGGAAGCGCAGAAAGGATAAAAAAGATTTAACCCTTCGTGAAATTTTGGCACATCAGGCTGGACTGGAACCCTATTATGTTTTTCTTCAAGAAATTATGAAAGATGGTGAATTCCGAAGAAAATACGTAAGAAATGAGCCCAGCAAACGGTTTCCTGTGAAAATTTATGAAGGTTTATACCTCAATAAAAAATTTATAATAAAGGTATATCGGATTATCAATAGAAGCGAAGTTTCTTCAGAAAAAAAATATAAATATTCGGGTTTGAGTTTTCTTATCTACCCCGAGCTTATAGAGCAATTAACGGGCATTCCTTACGAGGATTATGTGCGTGATAGCATTTACAAACCATTGGGAGCCAATACGCTGATGTTCAATCCGTCTGGGAAATATCCCGATAGTTTAATTGTACCTACCGAAATGGATGAGATTTACCGAAAAAATATGGTAAAGGGCTGGGTGCATGATGAAAATGCAAGTCTTCTGGGCGGCGTATCTGGTAATGCCGGCTTGTTTGGCACGGCCAATGATGTGGCAAAGTTGATGAAAATGTACCAAAATATGGGTGAATATGGCGGAAAAAGGTATATTTCCGAAGCTACTTTACAGGAATTTACAAAAGTTCAATATCCCGAGAACGGAAATAAAAGGGGATTGGGTTTTGATAAGCCATTATTGAACAATGCGTCCTTGGATTTGGCACATGCCTCCCCAGCGCCAGAGGTAAGTCCAAAAAGTTTTGGACATGGAGGCTTTACTGGAACATATGTTTGGGCAGATCCAATAAATGATTTACTATTCATATTTTTGTCGAATAGGGTGTACCCTACTCGCGAACACCGTAATTTGTATCGGTTGAATATAAGACCTTCCTTACAGCAGGTTTTTTATTTGGCTGAAAAAGAAAGAAAATAAAATTGAATATTCGTAATCCATACACATAAAGGATATGTTTGTCTGGTCGAGCGCAGTCGAGACCTTATTTAAAGCTGCTAAGCCAAATGATTTCTCGACTGCGCTCGAGGTGACATAACGTTATGAGAGATTACGGACAATCATAAATAAAAATAATTAAATCCGTGAACTAATGATAGATATCAAGAATATAAAGCATTTATTTATAGTATGGCTTGCTATGAGCCTCTTTTCTTGCGATAAGAAAGAAACGGTTGATTTGCTCATCGTAAATGCTAATGTTTACACAGTAGATTCAACCATGTCCAAAGCAACTGCTTTTGCTATCAAGGATGAAAAGTTTGTTGCCGTGGGCTCTTCCGAAGAAATAAGAGAACAATATGAAGCAACAAAAGTTCTAGATTTAGAAGGGAAACCTATTTATCCGGGGTTTATTGATGCGCATTGCCATTTCTATCAATTAGGCTTGCAGGAGCAAAATGTAGATTTGGTGGGAACCAAAAGCTATGAAGAAGTATTGGAACGCGTAACGGCATTTCAAAGAGAAAGAAAATCAAACTTTATTATTGGTCGTGGCTGGGACCAAAACGATTGGGAAGAAAAAGAGTTCCCTACCAAGGATGCGCTGGATTCTTTGTTCCCCGAAACGCCTGTTGTGCTAACAAGAATAGACGGACACGCATATTTGGTGAACCAAAAGGCATTGGATTTAGCTGGAATTACTGAAGAAACTAATGTGGACGGAGGCGAAATTGTAAAGGAAAACGGAAAGATTACAGGCGTTTTAATTGATAATCCTATGGGATTGGTGGATAAAATATTTCCTGAAATTACTTCGGAAGTGGCTGCCAAAGCGCTAAGAGATGCAGAGCGTATTTGTTTTGATTATGGTTTAACCACGGTGAATGATGCCGGATTGGACAAGGATATTATTTTATTGATTGATAGCTTGCAACAAGCAGAAAAACTGGATATGCGCATCTATGCCATGGTGAGCAATACCCCGAGCAATTTGGATTACTTTTTAGAGCGTGGTGTCTTAAAAACCGATAAACTCGATGTTCGCTCCGTAAAAGTTTATGGTGACGGCGCATTGGGTTCTCGTGGCGCTGTTTTAAAAGAACCTTATAGTGACAAACATCATCATTTTGGGGCGATGGTAACCCCTGTGGATGAAATCTATAAAATTGCCGAAAGAATAGCCGCAACCGATTACCAATTAAACACTCACGCTATTGGTGATTCTGCCAATGTAGTGGTTTTAAAAGCCTATAAAAAAGCACTGGAAGGAAAGAAGGATAGACGTTGGAAGGTGGAACACGCACAGATTGTGGCTCCACAGGATTTCGATTATTTTTCAAGCAACATTACCCCATCGGTACAGCCAACGCATGCCACCAGCGATATGTATTGGGCAGAAGATAGGGTAGGAGCAGAACGTATTAAAGGAGCTTATGCCTACAAAACCTTGTTGGACAAGGCTGGAATCGTGGCATTGGGAACGGATTTCCCAGTAGAGCAGGTATCACCTTTTCTAACCTTTTATGCGGCAGTGGCGAGAAAAGATACTGCTGGGTATCCAGAAGGCGGATTTCAGAAGAAAGATGCACTGAGCAGGGAAGAAGCGTTAAAAGGAATGACCATCTGGGCTGCACATTCTAATTTTGAAGAAAAGGAAAAAGGAAGTATTGAAGTAGGGAAATGGGCCGATTTTATCGTTTTGGATAAAGATATTATGACGGTTCCTGAAAATGAAATCCCACAGCTAAATGTTGAAAAGACATTCTTGGGCGGGAAACAAGTGAGATAAAAACCTATGAAGTATCTAATTATTCTGTGTTTGACTATTATTTTTAGTTCTTGCCATTCCGCTAAATATACCTCCAATTCAGGTTCAAAAGGTGTTTTGGATTTTACCGAGGGGAAGTGGATTTTAAATAATGCAGTTTGTGAAAACTGTGATAAAACCAGTTTGGAAGCAAAGATGTTTGACTTCTTTAAAGAATGTATAAAAGATTCTTTGGTGCTTTTGGATGAAGAGCGAAAGATGAGTTTAATTAAAGATGTAATTCCCTTCGAGCCTTCCAAATCAGAATTAAAAGCGATGGCAGAGGGAACCAATGCCGCCTATTTAATTACCCTAAAAGGAGAAGTAATTAAGGATGAGTTTGCTGCTTTTGGTTATGAGCCTGACCAAGACAATGCAGATTATGAAAATATTTCAGCAAGCTCAATCGCTTTTTACGATTTAAAAACACAAACACAAATTCACTTTGTCAACACGCGGGGAACCCTGTCGGTTTCCAAAAGCATGGATGATGATGATGGTGATTTTGTATTTGGACCTTCTTCTGTCAATATTCTAAACAAAGCAACAAAGAAGAATATTAAAATTTTAAAGAAGAATTGCATTTGTAAATAGCTGAATGATTTTTATTGAATTCAAATAACTGGTTATGAGATTTTTTTGCGCATTACTATTAATATTTATTATCGCTTGCAAACAAGGAACCCAAGCAGGGGAAAAAACTGAAAATAGAAATATTGCTAAGTCGGAAGATACGTTGGTTGCTGAAGAAAAGGTTGATTCTGTAAAAACGACTGAAGTTAAAAAAAAGGATGTCGTTCCTTTAGATGAAATCCCTGATACTACTTTTGTGCGCTTGGCAGATTATAGTGATGATTTTGTATATGATATGAAATATGCCACGGAAGACAACTTCTTAAAAGCGCAAGTTTATGAATGTGCCGAATGCTATGTTCGTGCAGTGACGGCAAGAGGATTGCTAAAAGCAAATGCAGCTTTTATGGAAAAAGGCTACCGTATTAAGTTTTTTGATTGTTATCGGCCGCACGACGTACAGAAAAAAATGTGGAAAATCGTTCCTAATCCCACCTATGTTGCCAATCCAGCGAAGGGGTCTATTCATAATAAAGGAGGCGCTGTAGATATAACGTTGACCACTTTGGAAGGAGAAGAATTGGATATGGGTACCGGTTTTGATTTCTTCGGAAGAAAAGCAAGACATGCCTATCAAGATTTACCGAATCAGGTGTTGGAGAATCGAAAATTATTAAAAACCACCATGGAATCATTCGGGTTTGGAGCGATTACCTCTGAGTGGTGGCATTATAATTACAAACCAACTTTAAATTATTCTGTAGCCAATTTTACTTGGGATTGTAAATAGCTTTTTTTTATGTAAGGATTTTGACTTTTCGGACAACCTAAAGGTTATTATTTCTTACCGCAAAACCTTTATCTATTATGTTCTGTTGGTAAATATTGTATTTGTCGATTCTAATAATACTTTTTCATTTCTTTTGCTCGCTCAAAAGAAACGAAACAAAGAAAAAGGCGCCTTATCCAAGGAATTTTTTCGACTATAAAGTCGAAAAACCGTAATCAAAACTCCGCGTCGCTCCGTGCCTACGCTCCTGTTCTCGGAGCTTTTAATCACTATTCTGAGGATAAGGGATTTTCTTCAGATCGACAAATTTAACAGGATGGTAACTAAGAATTCATAAGCGAAACAATATGACAGGCAACAATTGCGGCGGTCTCTGTTCGTAGGCGATTATCACTTAAAGAAACGGGGAAATACCCATTTTCTTCTGCTATTTTTATTTCGTTTAGCGAGAAATCACCTTCGGGACCAATTAAAATAACCACTTCGTTATCGGCCATTATTTTTCGTTTTAAGTCGTATTTCTCCTGATTTTCACAATGCGCAATAAATAACTGTCCTTCTTGCTTTTCTTTCATAAAGTCGGCATAGTTAATAGCCTCGTTTAGTTTTGGGAGATAGCATGTAAGCGATTGTTTCATTGCCGCCTGAAGAATCTTCTCGTAGCGTTCCGGTTTTATTTTTTTACGTTCAGAATGATCACAAATAATGGGGGTAATTTCATCTATACCAATTTCCGTAGCCTTTTCTAGAAACCATTCATAGCGGTCGTTCATTTTTGTTGGAGCTACAGCCATGTGTAATCGGTATTGTTTTCTGCGTTTCTGCTGTGCTTTTTTAATAGATACCACACAATTTTTAATGTCGGCATTGGTGATTTCGGCATCAAACAACCATCCTTTTCCATTGGTAATGTAAAGTGTGTCGCCTTCTTTCTTGCGGAGTACTTTGCTTATGTGCCTGCTTTCTTCTTTATCAAAAGTATATTCAGCAGCATCATTTGCCAATTCAGGAGCGTAAAATAGTTGCATGTTTTACTACAAGTTTAGTTTTCTATGATTTTAATATTTAGAAAGTGCGCTTGAGTAAAGTTAATTTATTTTACTGGGCTTTTTGGTAAGGAAATGTTAAGGTAGGTCGATTCTTTAATGTAAAGTGTGTTTTATTGTAAAGAACAAGCGGTTAAACAAAAATCTACGCGTTCGTAATTGGGGTATTGGTTTTTATAGGCAGATTATTGCACGCAGAATTTTATCCTACCTTTATTTTCATTCCATAATAGGCATTTATGAAATATAGCACATTGATTAAAGGTCCAACCATCAATGCTTGTTTCCAATCAATAATTCCGATATAGGTAATTAAGAAGGTGAAAAAAGTAATTCCTGATAGCATCACTGCTGTCCATTTCAACCATTTTTTTAAATAGTTATCTGATAAGTATAATTTTAGTAGTCCACCTAGAAAAATTAAGTTTCCAAATACAAAAACTACTGTTGCAATTTGATTTGCCATTTGGGACAACGCAAAAGATGTATTTTCATATCCGCCAAGCATTATCGGATAAGTCGAAAGTAGAATCAACTGTCCAACAGTAATTATAGTCCAGCTTATTTTCTTAAGGTTAAAAGCAAAATATAATGCGCCAATTGCTATGAAAGTCATAAATAGAAATTCCACCTTCCAATGCATACCATATATATCCCAGTTTTCATTCACATAATTATGCCTTTCAATTGGATTGAGTGGGGCTTTACTTGATAAATAGATATATATTCCTATGGTTATATTTATCAATATAGAGCCAGACGTCCACAACAATTTTCCAAGTTTCATAATATTTTGTTTAAAATGAATGCCAACTACTATATGTTTTAAATGTATGTATTTTATTTTCAGTATGTTATGTAAGATTACGCAATGTTATCTACTACAAAAATAACCCCCAGTTTAAATACAATATTAATCGATAAACGTATAGCATAGACTGCTTTTGGTAAAGCATGCTCCGGTTTAAATGGAACATCGAGCGCTGTATGTGTAGCATGGACCACTGTGTGTGTAGCAATACCCATTTAACGCGCAGCATGACCCATTTAGGCTAAAGCAATGTCCGCTTGTTGTTTAGCAATGCCTACTTTTTGTGTAGCATGAGCCACTTCGGGTAAAGCTATGCCCCTTACTCTATAGCATAAACTGTTAAATTTTTCATCAAAACACGTTTTGCATTGGTTTTAGAGTTTACTACTGTGAATAGGTGTTTTAGGGATTTCAATTAGGAATTAACATAAACAAAACAACACTAATTAAAATGCAATTAGTGTTGTTTTTATTATGATTTACGTACCGATAGAAGAACTTTAGATCCGCTTCTTCCGAAGGGTTAGTTGTTAGACGACAACTTCATTTAGAAACTGTGATGCATGCTAAATTGTAGTTGGCCCTTTCCCCAGTTGTTGGTAATTTGTTTCATCCAACCCAATTGAAAACGTATGGAATCGCTTATTGCAAATCCTGCGCCTAAATAGGTTCGGTTTCTATCAAAATATTCCACAGTTCTACCATCGCCAATATCCCTTTCTCCATTAATAAACAATTCATTGTAAAAAGCGAGATAATACGTGTTTTTAACCAATGCTGTATTGTTTATAGGGATATTCATAAAGATGTTATAGCGGTATCGAGTTCTAAAATCCTGTGATTCCACAAAACGTTGCTCATATCGAAAGCGATGGGTAAGAAGCACCCTTGTCCATAAAGTATTTGAAAACAGTGCTTCTTGATAAATCCTGTTTTCTAAAATGGGGTCGTCCATTTCACCGAATTGTCCCGTAGAAATATTGGCATATCCTAAAGTGAATTTCACTCCGGAATTTTCTGGAGTATAGGTAAGTCCCGAACGAAGTAACAATTGCTCTCGGTCTCCTAATCCGCGCCAATCCCGATATTGGAAATCCCCCTGAATTCCCCAATTGGAATTTTTAAAATTGGTGTTGTAAAAATACATATACCAAGCGCCAAGTTGATCTTCATCTGGGGCCTGAGCGTTTATACCGCTAAAAATCAACAAACTAAAAATTGCGATTAAAATATAATTTTTCATAAGGTTAATTTCAAAAAATTAAAAAACCCAACTCAACAGATGAAGTTGGGTTTGTAGTATTGTCTTTCTTACTGCCATTTATACATTAGACGGGCAGCAGTTTACATTTTCAAATTATTGGGCTGGAGTGTACGGTAAAGACGACTGATGAGTTACAATTCTCAATTTCCCAGTTTTATCTTTAACATAAGCAAAAGTATATTCCACTTTTGTCTCGCTACCGTCAGTTCCGGTGAAGTAATAGTTACCCATTGCCACGGCCATTCTACAGCTGTTATTTATAATACCCGTGTTGTCAAAAGTTACTTTTGTGTAAGGCTTTATTGCAAACCCTTTGTCCTCAGGATACGCTTCATTGCCACCCACGAAGTAAGATAATGCTGCATCGAAGCTTGATCTAAATTGATCATCAGATGCCAATGTTGGCTTAAAAAGAACGCTACTTAAATCGTAACCGTACATATCTTGAATAAAATCGGCTGCCTCTTTGGAGTAGTCCCCACCTTCCGTGAATACATTTCCAATTCTTACAATTCCGTCACCCCATAATTTTTGGGCATCCACAACTTCCCGTTCCGTTATACACTCATCGGAATACAATAGAGGAGCGTGATTGGCATCTTCGCTAACCTCGGTGGCTTTCATCTCAGATGAGGTGTTGGTCGACTGGTTTTCGTTAGGGTTGCAAGCTGTAAAAAGCAATGCTGCTACCCCTAAAAATAAAGATTGAAATAAAAATGACTTTCTCATAACTGTTTAACATTTTTTAAAATTGTTTAAACAAACATAAATATTTAAAGCATACAGCCATAGATAATTAACAAATAATTAATAGTATTACTATCAATAGTAATAGTATTACTTTGTGTTGGAATATATCTAAAAAAGCTTGGTGAAAAAAGGATTAATAAATAGGAGAAGAATAGAAGCTGTCCGTACGAATTAGAAAAGAAAATTATAGGGATGAACTGTTTTGATGCACCAATACATTTTTTGAAAACAGAGTAGTTAAAAAAATATATAACTTTAGGTCTTGGATTAAAATAATAGGTTATGGGAAAAAAAATGACCAAAATCTCCTCAAGGATAAAGACTTTTATTGAGGCACAAAAAGTTTTCTTTGTGGGTACAGCTGCTGCTGAAGGTCGTATCAACGTATCTCCGAAAGGAACCGATTCTTTCCGAGTGATTGATGAAAATAAAATCGTTTGGTTGAACCTAACAGGAAGCGGTAATGAAACCGCTGCTCATTTATTGAAAAATAATAGAATGACCATCATGTTTTGTGCTTTTGAAGGGAATCCGCTAATTCTAAGATTGTACGGTAATGCTAGCATTTATCATCCAAGGGATGATGAATTTCAAAAGTATGAATCGCTGTTTCCACCGAATATCGGTACAAGACAAATAATAGAAATGGAAGTGGACTTAGTACAAACATCTTGCGGTTTTGGAGTGCCACTAATGGACTTTAAAGAGGAACGTTCTACGCTAACCACTTGGGCAGAAGAGAAAGGAAAAGAGGGAATTGAAGACTATTGGAAAGCTAAAAATACAGAAAGCTTGGACGGATTTGAAACTAAAATTCTGGATTAACTGCAGTAGGCAATGTTGAGTTGTCAGTCATCTCGACCGAAGGGAGAGATTTAATCAGCGAGCTCTAATCTTTAACTGTTTGAATCCTTGACTCTTTCAATTTTTAAATCTTTAAATCAAAATAAACCAGTATTCAGCAGGCAACGTTCAATGTGCTCTTCACTGGAATAATAAAACAAGGGGAAGATGGAATTGCACCAAGTTATTTTGTTTTTATAATACGGTTATAGGATTCGTTGGCGTTTACCTCAAAAACAAATACTTCTTGAAATCCCACAGGAATTTTAAAAATATTATTTAATGGGATTTTTAATAAATAAGACCAAAGACAGCGAATAACTCCAGCGTGCGTTACTAGCAAAACCCTTTTATGGTCTTGTTTTTTTAAATTTTCCATAAACTGAGTCACACGTTCGTACATTTCTATAAGAGACTCCCCATTTTCGGGTTTTTGGTTTACGAAGTCATTCATCCATTTATCCAGTTGTTGTTTATCGATATCGTTCCATTTCTTTCCTTCCCAATCGCCGAAGTCAATTTCCAATAATCGATTATCGTTCAATATTTGTTGTAAACTTAGCTTTTCTGCCAAAGACATACATCGTTCAGAAGGACTACTAAAAACGGCATCAAAAGTATCAGGAAGCTTTTTTTTGTAGTATTTGGCATCCTCTTGAAAACTTTCGGATAGCGACACGTTTAGCCTTCCGTAGCAAACATCCTTTTCAATATTTAATTTTGTGTGGCGAATTACATAAACTTCCATAGTGCTAAAAAACTTAAAATGGTAACACACTCTGCTATTTGCTCGACGGCGCCCAAGCAATCCCCTGTATATCCATGAATCCACTTTTCAAAATAACGTTTAGAAAAATAGAAAACAGCAAGTAAGGGAAGTAGTACGGCAATTAACTTCAAACTAATAAAACAAAGCGCAGCAATTGGAAGTAGTCCAAAAAAATAAGCGCCCGCGATTTCTATTTTTCCATGAGTTTTAGCAATGGGCTTGGCCTTGCTCGTTTCATCATCACGGGAATACTGCGATGCGAAAACAATATTTATGGCTGTACCTCTGGCCAAAGAATGATAGGAGATAAATAGGACGGCAATTATAAACGGACTTTTTACCAAAGTTAGAAGTTCTTTTAAGGCTAAAAACTTCAGTAGAAAAAGAAAGATTAAAGCGATGACGCCGTATGCGCCCACTCGGCTGTCCTTCATTATATCCAATATTTTTTCTTTTGTCCAGCCACCGCCAAAACCATCAACAACATCTGCTAAGCCGTCTTCGTGAAAAGCTCCAGTAGTTAAAACTCCAGCTATCAAAGAAAAAACAACACTTATGGAATCACTAAAAACCAATGAACTAATCCAATATGCGGCAAAAGAAATACCGCCCACAATCCAGCCAATTAGTGGGAAATAGCGTGTTGCTTTGTTAATATTATCGGGATGATGGTCTATGTTTTTGGGACATGGAATGCGTGTGTAGAACATTAATGCGGTGAAAAATATCCTTATTTCGTTTTTCATGATGCTTCCGTTTGGGATTTTTCACTAACCGAAGCACTTTCAAAACTTGCCATTTCGTTTAGAAACGCTACGGCACTTTTTATTAAAGGATATGCAAGCGCACAGCCGGTTCCTTCCCCTAGGCGCATATTCAATTTAAGTATTGGTTCTGCATTTAAGTAATTTAGCAGCCGTAAATGACCACTTTCATCACTCAAATGGCAGAAAATAGCATTTTTTTGAATAGAAGGATTGGTTTTATAAGCCGCTAAAAATACAGTTGAGGCAATAAAACCGTCCACCAAGATAATCATCCCCTGTCGTTGGGCTTCTAGCATGGCGCCGTACATTTGAACCATTTCAAAGCCGCCAAATGTTGTTAAAACTTCTTCGGGGCTCGTTATAGTGCCGTGAAAATCTTTTGTTTTTTTTAATATGTTTATTTTATTGGAAAGTTGGTCGCCCTCAACACCAGTCCCTTTACCAACGCAATCTTCTATTGGTATGTTGCAGAGGTAACTCATAATAATGGCTGAAGACGAGGTATTGCCAATTCCCATTTCTCCAAAGCCTATAATATTCGTACCCGATTGCGCAATTTCTTTAACGATGGAAGCACCTTTTTCAATGCTATCTTGAAATTGTGCGGCGGTCATTGCTTTTTCTTCTAAAAAACTCTGAGTGCCGTTGGCAATTTTTGCTGAAATAAGTGTGTCGTTTGAAGGAAAATCGAAGTTCACTCCAGCATCCACAATCTTTAATTCAATATCATGTTGCTTGCTAAAAACATTGATGGCGGCACCTCCGTTTAAGAAATTGAGCACCATTTGATGGGTGACTTCCTGTGGGTAGGCACTTACGCCATGATTCGCAATGCCATGATCGCCTGCAAAAACAATCATTGTAGGAGCCGTTAATTTTGGCGATAGGGAGCTTTGTATTGTTCCAATTTTAAACGCCAGTTTTTCCAGCATTCCCAACGCTCCAATTGGTTTGGTTTTTGTATCAATTTTTTGTTGAAGTTGGTTTTCAATATTCATTTTAGTCAGCTGAAATGGATTGGGGTAAGTATTAAACGTGTTTTTTTAAGGGCTAATTCTTTTAAATAGCAAATCTCGCTTTTGCGGTAATGCGTTCGTTAGTGAAATCTTGATTCAAAAATTTATAATATCCCACAATGCCAATCATAGCTGCGTTATCGGTAGTATATTCAAATTTAGGAATATAGGTAGTCCAACCGAAGCGCTTTTCAGCATCTTTTAAAGTAGTTCGAATACCAGAATTCGCCGAAACACCTCCACCAATAGCAATTTGTTTAATTCCAGTTTCCTTGGTAGCCTTTTTCAGTTTAGCCATTAAAATATTGATAATTCCTTGTTGAATGGACGCACAAATATCGTTTCTGTTTTCGGTTATAAAATTCGGATTATCTTTTGTTTCCTTCTGAATAAAATACAGCACAGCTGTTTTAAATCCGCTAAAACTGAAATTGAGTCCGTCTACTTTTGGCTTTGGAAAAGAAAAGGCTTTTGGATTTCCTTCTTTTGCATATTTATCAATTAGCGGACCGCCAGGATAAGGGAAGCCTAGGATTTTCGCTGATTTGTCAAAAGCTTCACCCACAGCATCATCTATGGTTTCACCAATGACTTCCATTTTAAAATAATCAGAAACTTTAACAATTTGTGTATGCCCGCCACTTATGGTCAATGCCAGAAATGGAAAACTCGGCATTGGGGTATCAGGTTCTTTAATAAAATGCGCTAGAATGTGCGCTTGCATATGGTTAACTTCAATTAAAGGAATATTCAAACCGATTGCCAAAGACTTGGCAAAAGACGTTCCTACCAACAAAGAACCCATCAATCCAGGGCCGCGGGTAAAAGCTATGGCAGATAACTGTTTTTTATCGATATTTGCCCTGCTCAATGCTTGGTTAACTACGGGAACAATATTTTGTTGATGTGCCCTAGAAGCAAGTTCGGGCACCACACCTCCATATTCTTCATGGATTTTTTGGCTGGCTACAACATTGCTAAGCACTTTGTCGTTGTGTAGTACAGCGGCCGAAGTATCATCGCACGAAGATTCTATGGCGAGGATGTAAACATCTTGGGTATTCATACTATCTTTGGACTGAAATTTGTAGCACAAAGGTATAACATTAAAGACTATCAAAAAACTAAGAAAAATATTAACAAGAATCCTTTTGGTATTGGTGCTATTAATAGTGCTGACTAGTATTTTTCTTTCTTTACCATTTGTGCAAACCAACATTGCCAAGCGCGCCACTAACTACCTAAACGAAACATTTAATACCCATATTTTTATAGATGAAGTTCACTTTATGCCGCTTTTGGGAGATGTTAGCATAAAAGGGGTGTATATTGAAGATTACAAGCAAGATACGCTTGCTTATATAAATAAGTTGAATACTTCGTTGCTTAGTTTGCGAAATGTAATTAAAGGCGATTTGGAATTTGGGGAAATTCGCGCCGATGAATTATTGCTGAACCTAAAAATACATAAAGGGGAAGATAATACAAACTTGAATGTATTTGTAGATAAATTAGACAAAGGCGAAGGCGACCCCAATAATCCGTTTTTAATGACGGCTTCTCAAATATCCGTTAACAAAAGTGAGTTTAGGCTTGTAGATGAAAACAAAGAAACCCCATTAATTTTAGGGTTGGAAGAACTTCATATTGAAGCCGATTACTTTAAAATTCTTGGTCCGAAAGTCGATGTAGGGGTAGATGAACTGGATTTTACTTCGAAAAAAGGGGTGGTGGTAAACAGACTGCAAACAGATTTTTCATACACTAAAACCCAAATGCGACTGGATAGTCTTTCCATAGAGACTCCAGAATCTTTTATTAAAGGAGCCATTATTTTTGATTATGAAGTGGAAGATTTCAAGGACTTTTTGAATAAGGTAAAAGTCAGCGGAAATTTTAAAGAATCTACCGTAGCCTTAGATGAGATTAACCTCTATTTTAATGAATTTGGGCAAGGCAGAAAAGTTGAATTGTCTTCCGATTTTGAAGGTGTTCTCAATGAGCTAAATACAGATAATCTTAAAATGAATTCGCAGTATACTTCAATAGACGGCGATTTTGTTTTTAATAATATGTTTGAAAAGGACAAACCTTTCAGTATAGACGCCCACCTTCGCAACGTTTCTTCAAATTACTATCAATTAACGGGTTTACTGCCTGGAATTTTAGGTAACGCACTGCCTTCTGCTTTTAACAAATTAGGGCAACTTTCTGTTTTCGGAAATATGCGAATTACGGAAAAATCGGTGTACGCCAAGGTGAATTTAATTTCTGATATAGGAAAAGGTTTTTCCGACCTTACCCTAACGGATATTGATAACATTGATAACGCAAACTATCAAGGGGTACTTTCCTTACAGGATTTTAATATTGGAACTTTTCTGGAAGACGAAACGCTTGGTCAAACCAGTCTTGATTTAAATGTAGACGGACAGGGTTTCAAGCAGGAATCACTTAATACAGAAATTATAGGTGAGATTTTTAGTGTTAATTATAATGGTTACGAGTATAAAAATCTAAAAGTATCAGGGATTCTTAAAGACCAGCTTTTTGACGGTTCTGTAACTTCCAAAGATGAAAATTTTGATGTTACCTTTAAAGGGCTGGCGGACCTTTCAGGAGATACAAACACCTTTAAATTTGTTGCTTCCGTGAATAAAATCGACCTAAACAGGTTGAATTTTGTAGAACGGGATAGTATTTCGGTTTTTAAGGGGAATATTGTGGCCGATATGTCGGGGAACTCCCTTTATGATTTGGAAGGGGATGTAAGTTTTTACAAAACCAATTACGTAAACCAAAACGACAGTTATTATTTCGATGATTTTAATATCACTTCTGAATTTAAAGACGAAGACCGTATTATAACGGTCAATTCACCCGATATTATAACAGGGTCGCTGGAAGGGAAATACAAGCTTCAGGAGTTGCCCAAATTAGTTAAAAATTCCGTAGGAAGCATTTACACCAATTATCAACCGGAAGAAATAACACCTGGTCAAAACGTTGATTTCAATTTTAAGATATACAATAAGATTGTTGAGGTATTTTATCCGAAGATAGAATTTGGTAGCAATACCAGCATAAGGGGAAGCATTGTTGCCGATGAAGGCGACTTTAAATTGGCATTTAATTCTCCTAAAATAAATGCCAACGGTAATATTTTTGATAACATTCAAATACAAATCGATAATAAGAATCCGCTTTACAATACTTATGTTGAAGTTAAAAACATAGAATCCAAGATATACGATGTTAACGATTTCAGCTTAATAAACACTAAAATAAACGATACACTTTTCTTTAGAACGGAATTTAAAGGAGGAAAAGAGTTTAATGACGTTTACAACCTGAATTTCTATCACACTTTCAACAATGCACAAGAATCTGTAATTGGTTTAAAACGTTCGCAGTTTGGTTTTAAGGGAAGGGATTGGGTAATAAATGAAGCCAATAACGCCAATAATAAGGTTAGTTTCAGCAAGACCCTCGATACCATAAACATCAGTCAAGTGGTTATGAATTACAACGAGGAGCAGATACGCTTGGAAGGAACGTTGATTGATAGCACGTACAAAGATGTTGACTTGGAGTTTGAAAAAGTTACACTCAACAAAATATTACCGCATATTGATAGTTTACAGTTAGACGGAAAAGTGGATGGATACCTTAATATTCTTCAGCGGAATAGCAATTACACACCTTCCTCAAATGTTAAAATCTCCAACTTTACCGTGAATGACCTTCCGTTAGGAAATTTATTCCTTTCCATTTTGGGGAATGATAATCTTACCCAATTTGGGGTGAATGCTAAAATTGTAAACAACGATGTAGAGTCGTTAAATATTCTAGGAAATATTAATGCCGCGGAAGAAGAGGCTAAACTAGACCTAAGGGCTACATTGGAGAATTTAAATCTCTCGGCTTTAAGTCCGCTCGGGGGCGACGTGATTTCCAACATGCGAGGCTATGCTTCAGGAGGTTTCAAGATTACTGGGAATGCCGATAATCCGGAAATGGCCGGAAATTTACAAATTACTGATGGCGGATTGAAAATTCCTTATTTGAATATTGATGTGGCTTTTGATAAAATAGCAGATGTAACGCTAGAAGGACGCTCGTTTAAATTCAATGAAATAGGACTTACAGATACCAGTTTTAAAACCAGGGCAAACCTAAATGGTTCCATTACCTATGACCATTTTGAAGATTGGTACTTGGATTTATATTTAGATACCAAAGGAGAAAAGTTTTTGGTGCTCAACACAAAAGGAGAAGAGGAGTCTTTGTATTATGGTACGGGATTCATTAGCGGGCAGGCTCAAATTTACGGCCTTACCAACGAGATGATAAACATAGATGTGGATGCCAAGACAGAAAAAGGAACCAATTTTGTAATACCCGTAAGTGATATTACCGAAGTAGGCGACATTTCCTTTATTAATTTCATTGATAAAAATGAGTCGGAAGAAGATATAGCTCGCAAAGAGCTGGCTGAGGTAAAAGGTGTGGAGATGCAATTTGACCTCGATGTAACTCCCGATGCGCAAATTGAGATTGTGGTGGACCAAAAGACGCGTAGTACGCTGCGTGGGACTGGAGCAGGAAACCTTCTTATTGAGATTAATACCAATGGGAAATTTAAAATGTATGGTGACTTTATCACATACACTGGGGAATACCTATTTAAATATGGTGGTTTTATAAACAAGCGATTTGTAGTGGAACCCGGTGGAACCATTGTTTGGGAAGGAGACCCCCTTGAAGATGTGGATATGAACATCGCCGCGAAATACTCGCTTTATGCTAATCCGGCTGTTCTTTTGGATAATGCACAGCTTACCAGAAAAATAGAAACCGATGTAATTATAACCTTGCAAGGTCAGTTGTTAAAACCTTCTTTGGAGTATGAGATAAAGTTCCCGTCTGCCAATGCGGTAATAAATCAAGAATTGCAATATCACCTAGATGATAATGCAAAAAGGGAATTGCAGGCCTTTTCTTTGCTTTCTCAAGGAGTGTTCTTAAATCAGTTAAGTATTAGTCAAACCGCGGTTACTGGGAATTTGGCGCAGACAGCTTCCAGTTTGTTCAATCAAGTGTTAAATGCGGGAGATGGTAAGTTTGATGTGGGAGTATCTTATGAAATTGGGGAACGAAACCCCGATTTGGATTTTATCACGGAAGACCGCTTAGGGGTTACCGTTTCAACCCAAATTAGCGACCGTATTCTTATAAATGGTAAAGTTGGGGTGCCGGTAGGTGGGGTCTCAGAAACGGTAGTTGCTGGAGATGTGGAAATTCAAGTTTTGCTAAATGAAGAAGGGAGTTTAACCGCAAGGATTTTTAATCGGGAAAACGAAATACAACAATTCTTTGCGCAACAACAGGGTTATACACAAGGAGTGGGAATTTCCTATCAAGTAGAATTTGATACCTTCAGGGAATTGATGAAAAAAATTATAGAAGGCGACCCTAATAAAGAAACGAATAAAATACCAACAGATACCGATGCGGAAGATGATGATTCCATGGGTAATGGTTTGGTGAATTTTAAAACCGTAAAACGTAAGGAATCCAGTTAGATTTCGACATAAATTCTGTATTGCGATTTTCGTAAAATCTTATTTTTCGATTGAATCAATTTTTACTTTCGGAATAATCTTACAATAAACTATCATATTAGCGTCTTTTTACGTGGGATTTTGCCTATTTCGGAAGCGAACCCGTAAAATAAAATAACGCTTTTGTTAAGAATTTATCAACGAAAACGATTGAAACTTCCATTATTATATTTTTAATGAAAACAATATGAAGAAATTGAAAATTCTTTGGTAGTTTTACGTTCCAAATATTAAAACTAAATGTCTACGAATATCAGAAAAATTGGAGTTTTGACGTCTGGAGGAGATGCTCCGGGAATGAACGCTGCCATTCGTGCAGTAGTAAGAACATGTGCTTATCATAATATAGAATGTGTTGGTATTTACAGAGGTTACCAAGGCCTAATTGAAGGGGAAATGGAACTTTTGGATGCTAGGAGTGTAAGAAACATCATTAACAGGGGAGGTACTGTGCTGAAATCTGCTCGTTCCATGGAGTTTAAAACAAAGGAAGGTAGAAAGAAGGCACACCAACGACTTGTAGATAACGAAATAGACGCTTTAGTGCTTATCGGTGGAGATGGAACCTTTACCGGAGGAGTTATTTTCAATGAAGAATTTGGCTATCCAGTAATTGGTATTCCAGGAACGATTGATAATGATATCGATGGAACTACTTTTACTTTGGGTTACGATACCGCTTTAAACACAGTTGTAGATGCCATTGATAGAATTCGAGATACCGCAAGTTCACACGACCGTTTATTTTTTATTGAAGTCATGGGACGTGATTGCGGACAATTAGCATTGAATTCCGGAGTAGGTGCAGGAGCGGAAGAAATCTTGATTCCAGAAGCGAATTTAGGTCTTGAGCGCTTATTGCATTCATTGGAAAGAAGTAGAAAAAGTGGTAAGACTTCCAGCATTGTTGTTGTTGCTGAAGGGGATAAAACAGGGAAAAATGTTTTTGAACTAGCAGAATATGTGGAAGAAAACTTACCAAATTATGATATACGTGTGTCTGTACTTGGGCACATGCAGCGAGGTGGTTCACCATCTTGTTTCGACCGTGTATTGGCAAGCCGAATGGGAGTGCGTGCGGTAGAATCCCTTATGGAAGGAAAATCGAATTTAATGGTGGGTATTATAAAAGACGAAATTGTTTTAACGCCTATTGAAGACGCCATTAAAGGAAAATCCAGTATCGACGCCGAACTTATGAGGGTTTGCGAAATAATGTCAACATAAAAAATCATTACATCAACCTTTCGGTGTAAAACCGAAATTTTATAGCCACTAAGTGGAATAAACTTTTATTAATTATTAAAAATTAGAATAACATGTCAACAGTTAAGATTGGGATAAACGGATTTGGAAGAATCGGTAGATTGGTTTTTAGAGCTACGGTTAAAAGACCAAATGTAGAAATTGTAGGAATCAACGATTTATTGGATGTAGAGCACTTGGCTTACTTATTGGAGTATGATTCTGTTCACGGAAGATTCGATGGTAAAATTGAAGTAAAAGACGGAAACTTAGTAGTAGATGGTAAAACCATTAGAATTACTGCTGAAAAAGACCCAAAAAACCTTAAGTGGGATGCTATTGGAGCAGACGTAGTTGCTGAATGTACTGGTATTTTCACAACGTTGGATACAGCTCAATATCACTTAGACGCTGGAGCTAAAAAAGTGGTTATCTCTGCGCCTTCTAAAGATGCGCCTATGTTTGTAATGGGTGTTAACCATAAAGACGCTAAAGCTTCAGATAAAATTGTTTCTAACGCATCTTGTACTACAAACTGTTTAGCTCCAATTACAAAAGTATTACATGATAACTTCGGAATAGAAGAAGGATTAATGACTACAGTTCACGCTACAACAGCTACTCAGCTTACTGTAGATGGGCCTTCAAGAAAAGATTACAGAGGAGGTAGAAGTGCATTATTAAATATCATTCCTGCTTCAACAGGAGCTGCTAAAGCGGTAGCAAAAGTAATTCCAGCAATGGACGGAAGACTTACTGGTATGGCTTTTAGAGTGCCAACAGCAGACGTTTCTGTAGTAGATTTAACCGTGAAGTTAGAGAAAGAGACTTCTTACGAAGAAATCAAAAAAGTAATGAAGGCTGCTTCTGAAAATGAATTGAAAGGTATTTTAGGATATACAGATGAATTAGTAGTTTCTCAAGATTTTGTTGGGGAAACTTGTACAAGTGTTTTCGATGCTGATGCCGGTATAGAATTGAACTCTAAGTTCTTTAAAGTAGTTTCTTGGTACGATAACGAAACAGGATACTCTAATAAATTGGTTGACTTAGCAGAATACATTACTGCATTATAATAAATTACAGCTTCTGAAAAATAACACCCTTACTGGGGTGGCAAAGAGCTGCTAATCAAACTAACTAAACTCAAAATTATTTTGCAGGTACAGGTTTTTATGCCTGTATCTGTTCAATAATTTAGCCAAGCAGTCTTACTTTTTTTCAATAGACTATTAACTTAAACGGAAAGCATGATTTTAATTGTAGATAGTGGTGCAACAAAAGCTGATTGGATTGCATTGGATGAAGAAGGCAACAAATTGTTTGTAACAAAAACCTTGGGTCTGAGCCCAGAGGTATTAACTAGTGAAATAATAAACGAACGCTTAACAAACAATTTTGAGCTGTATAAACATCGAAAAGAAGTTACCCAACTTTATTTTTATGGAGCGGGGTGCGGTACCGAGAGAATGCGTAAATTTTTAAAAGGTATTTTCAAGGAGTATTTTCAAAATGCAAAAATATCAGTTAAAGAAGATACATACGCAGCTATCTATGCAACTGTAGAACCAGAACAACATGCTATTGTGTGTATTTTGGGAACCGGTTCAAACTGTAGTTATTGGGATGGGAAGGAACTATTCCAAAAAGTCACCTCTTTGGGCTATATATTAATGGACGATTGTAGTGGTAATTACTTCGGAAGACAGTTGTTGAGGGATTATTATTATCATAAAATTCCTGAAAAACTAGCTGTTAAGTTTGCTAGCGAATACGACTTGGAAGAAGACAGTATAAAAAACCATTTGTACAAACAACCCAATCCAAATACCTATTTGGCAACCTTTGCACGTTTCTTAATTCAAAATAAGGATGAAGCGTATTGTCAAGCGTTGATTAAAAAAGGAATGGGACTTTTCATTGAAAATTCCATCAATCAATTTGAGCAAGCTAAGGAAGTGCCAATTCATTTTATAGGAAGTATCGCTTACTACTTACAAGACGAATTAAACCAACAGCTTAAAGAAAATGGTCTTACTCTTGGCAAAGTGCTTAGAAGGCCAATCGACGGCTTGGTTGACTATCATAAATCCATTATTTTCGGATAAGAATTTTTATACAAAATAATAGAAAAGGTTGTTCTGAAAAGGACAACCTTTTTTGTTTTACCCATAATTTAAAATGTGAAAAATGGTATTACATTGAACTTACAAATTCTTCTATCTGCTGGAGGTTACAATTGCGTCCGATTATAATTCCTTTCCCGTCAATCATAATGTTCGAAGGGGTAGTTTGTATTCCATAAGTTTTGAAGCCTTCTTTTTTTGATCCTTTCAGATTGTCACCAAGTTGCGGCCAATTTAATTTATCATTATTAATTGCATTAAGCCAAATTTCTTTGCTTTTATCAGAGGAAACTCCAATAATTTCAAATCCATTGGAATGATAATTTTCATAAACCTCCTTGAGTTCTTGATTCATTTTTTTACTGAAGTCGCAACTGGAAGTCCAAAAAAGGATTAATGTTAGTTTTTCCCTCAATGAAGAAACCTTCACTAAATCACCTTCTTTATTGATTCCAGTGAAATCGATATATTTTTCTCCTATTTCTGGAATATCCTTGCTTATTATTTCATTTTGAATCTTTTGTCCCAGCGACGAAGACTGAACCGTAACACTTAATTTTGAAAACATCGCTTTTGTTTCCTGGGGCGACCATAGGTGATTTCCGTACAAGACATAAAGACTAACCAATGAATTGTGGTGGTTCAGAACAAAGTTTTTCTCTCTTTTTTTAACAAAAGAGTCGTTACCGCTAATTTCATCTGAATAAACTTTGGTTTTAAGGCTATCAAATAAAACTTGATTTTTTGATCCAGTTATAACTGCCTTCTTAAAGCTAGATTGAGAAGCATCAAAAATCATGGCCGTATCTTCCAGCCATAATTCAGTAAATTCTTTTTTGTCTTCGCTGAACAACATTGTAAATAAGGCAGGTTCGGGAAGTTCCGTTTTAAATTCGAAGCGATTATTAGTTACAATCGCCGAATCAAGATTCACTCCGTTGGTTAAATCTCTAATATAAAGCTTAGTTCCATTTTTGATGTTATTGGTTTTTCCACGTAACGAAAAATGATTATTGTTACTATTACAGGAAAGTAA
This sequence comes from Galbibacter mesophilus, assembly GCF_023721415.1. Classification (GTDB taxonomy): domain Bacteria; phylum Bacteroidota; class Bacteroidia; order Flavobacteriales; family Flavobacteriaceae; genus Galbibacter; species Galbibacter mesophilus. Next base: position 101,147 of record NZ_JAMQVC010000003.1, read on the forward strand.
TACTAATAGAAAAAGAGTTTGAAAATACTTTATTACGTGCAATTATTTCGGATTAAGAAACGTATTAAAGTTACATAATTTTTTTCTCCTTAAAAAGACTTTGATTGCCGGTTCTGTCAACAGCTGTTACACCAATTTTTTCTAAACGGACTCCCTTTTCGGTTAACAATGGAAGGGTAGAAGAAACTTCATCTCTACTGAAAATCTTATAATTCCATTTGCCATTAGCGTATTTGTAATACAATACGAATTTAAAAGCGTCTTTCTTACCAGAATGACTCCAGATAATGTTTACCGTATTATCTTTTGTTTTGAGGTTTACAAGCGGTTGAACAGGGGGTTGGTTATCTAGCCACGGACTAGCAGGAACTAACGATTTCTTTGCATAGGGTTGCTCTAAAAGTGCCTTGGAAAGGGTGTCGTATTTAACTACCGGACCAATACTCCAATGAACGGTTCCTTTGCTGTTGGGTAACATTCCGCGGGTAATCATTATTTGATTAATAACTTCATCGACATTTTGTTTATCTCCACCGTGGTCCATTTTTATGCCGGGCCACAAATGTCTTTTTTGAGTGTTTTCACGTTCCCACCAACCTAAAAGCTCAGGAAAGCTTTGACCTTCTTTGTTTATCTTCCAATACAGTTGCGGAGTGAAATAGTCAATCCAGCCTTTGTTAAGCCAAAGTTTTGCATCAGCAAATAATTTGTCGTACTGATCGTAGCCAACTACAGAGGCGGGATAGCCAGGTCGCCAAATTCCAAACGGACTCAATCCAAATTTCACATAAGGCTTTTCTTCTTTGATAGTTTGATAAACTCTTTTTATAAAATCGTTTACATGGTCCCTTCTCCAGTCGTTTCGACTTAATTTACCGCCATTTTTAAGATAAGCTCCCCAGCTTTTTTCATCAGGGAAATCTTTGCCGTTGTTATAGGAATCGTACGGGTAGAAATAATCATCAAAGTGAACTCCGTCGATGTCATAGCGCGAAACAATATCTTTAACCACTGCCAATGAATGCTTTTTAGTTCCTTCCATAGCAGGATCCATCCAATACATTCCGTTTTCTAATTTCACAACGAGTTCGGGATGTGTTTTTACAATCGATTTTTCCGAGATTTCTTTGCCTTGTGTATGGTGCGCACGGTAAGGATTTAACCAGACGTGCAATTCCAATCCTCTTTTATGGGCTTCTTCCACCCAAAATTCAAGCGGATCGTAATATGGCATTGGAGCGTCTCCTTGCTTTCCTGTTAAGTAATACGACCATGGTTCCAAGTCACTTTTATAAAGGGCGTCTGCTTGTGGTCTCACTTGAAAAATAGCAGCGTTATAATTATGTTTTTCAAGGAAATCCAGTAAAGCAATGGCTTCCTTTTTTTGCTCTACGGAAGATAGCTCCGGTTTGCTTGGCCAGTTGATATTGGCCACCGTAGCAATCCATGCCGCTCTAAATTCTTCTATGTATAGCGGGGTTTTTGGGTTCCATTTGTTTTTTTTAAGGGAATTTATTCCGTTTTTTTTATTGAAATAAGTAGCTTCTGCTGTTCCACAAGAGTGCAAAACAAACAATAATAGAAAAAGAGAAAGTAATGATCTTAATTGTTTCATTGTTATAGTTGTCTAAGATTTTAAAGTAAAAAGTTCCTCAACATAAAGTCAAGGAACTTTTTTAGAGACCAAAATTCAAATATATTACCATCCAGGGTTTTGTTCAAGCGTTACGCCTTGATCACTGTATAATTTTATTTGATCCAATGGAATCGGACTCAAATAAACTCTTGGGTTGTCAAATGTTCGAGCAGATTCAGAAGCTGAAGCTGGGATAAGATACCCTTGATCTCCTTCAGTTAAGGCCAAGCTGCTTAAATCACTATCGGGATAATCGGATTTAACAACCCATGCGCCACGATTTATATCTTCATTGTCCAGCATATCAGTGTATTCCAGTTTTTTCCAACGTCTTAAATCGTCCAGTCTGAAACCCTCCATCATTAATTCCGTGCGTCGCTCCCTGCGTATCTCCCAAATTATGGAAGGTACACTTGGGTCTCTATTCGGATCGTCGTATGCAGTGCCATTTACGGAAACGGAAGAACCGGAAACTTCTAAATGAGGAAGCATAACTCCAGGGCGGTCACGCAATACGTTTATAGACTTATCAATATCCTGTTGAGATAAAGAAGGTCCGCCGACTGTTGCCAATTCCGCTGCGGCTTCAGCATAATTAATTAATACCTCACCATATCGTATAATAGGTGCGTCTGTTGGGTTTAAGTTTGAACTTCCCTCTGGGTCATCTTTGATTTCTTCATTTAGGAATTTATGTACTGCATAACCAGTTGTAGAGAAGTTGAAATTTATTCCGTTAATGCGTAGGGTGTCTGGCACGAAAGTTTCGTACATACGAGGATCTCTATTTGCCATAACGTTTTCTACGCCTTTGTCTCCCTGATAGTTTGGAGACAATTCTATTGGGAGTCCGTCGCTAGCTAAATAGGTCTCAATAGCGTCTTTGGAAGCTCCAGTTTGAGGTTCTTTATTATTGTAACTATTTAAGGAATGGGTTACCTGACCAGCAGCATATTCCCTAAAAAGTATAACTTCAGGATTTCCTCCTAAATCTAGCGAATTAAATACACTTCTATAGTTTCCTAAAGAGTAGTTTCCTCCATCAATAATTTGTTCCGCTGCCCATTTTGCTGCTTCTAAATACTGGGCGGCTTTAGAGCTGTTGCCTTCATGGTATTTTTGCCATGTACCTTCAAATAGAAAAATACGAGACATATATGCTAGTACAACGTCTCGGTTTACTTCTTGTCCGGGATTTTCTACTTCACTTCTCACAACGGAAGCTGCAAACTGAAAATCTTCCAATACCTTATCCATTACAAAGGTGCGGTCGTCCCTTTCCTTGTACAGTAACTCTGTATCTTCTTCAGAGAGTTCTTGGTCATAATAAGGTACATCTCCAAATCTGCTTACAAGATCGTGGTATTCCAAAGCTCTAAAAAATCGTCCAATACCTGTCCAATGATCAATGGCTTCTTGTTCCATAGGGACAGTTTGTACGCGATCAATAAAAATATTAGCCTTACGAACATAACCAAAAGACCAGCCTCCTCCAGAAGGCGGTACCTGTTGTTGAAATTGTGGCGGGTTTGAAGGGGCGAAATCATCATTTAATGATTGCCCTGTAAAATAGCTCCCAAAGCTGAACCCAGAACCATAACCTCTAAAATATGGAGTATAGAAACCAAATGCGAACGTTCTTACATTACCTTCATTGGTCCAATAGGTCTCGTCTGTAAGTTGATCTTGCGGTGGTTGGTCTAAGTATTCTTCGCACCCTACAAGACTTATAATACAGATAAATAATATTGTTTTTATATATTGTTTTTTCATCATTTTTCGTCTTTTAAATTAGAATGTTAGTTGAAGTCCGAATGATAACGATCTTCGGTAGGGGTAAACCCTTCCGTAAGTAGAAGTGTCATTTATACCAGTATCTGTGTAGTCTACTTCAGGATCTACTGGGATTTGTGCTCCAGTGAATTCAAATAGATTTTCTCCACTAAAATAAGCTCTAAACCTTTCAAGACCAATTTTAGAAGACCATGTTTGAGGCAAGGTGTAACCAAATGTTAGGTTTTTCATTCTTAAATATGACAAATCCAATAAATATTTGGTCTGTGGCAAAAAGTTCATAGAACCATTTGATTGTTGTTGGTCATTAGGTCTTGGATAATAGGCGTTTGGATTTTCAGGCGTCCAATAATCCAATTGGTGTTCGTACCAAGCTTCGCCGTAACGATATCCTGGGATAAAAACAGGTCCGTTTGCCCAAAAATCGCGTTTTCCGACCCCTTGCATGAAAAAGCTAAGGTCGAATCCTTTCCAGTCAGCTCCAAATTGAAAACCGTACTGGTAGCGAGGCGTGGAGTTACCAATAACTTTCATGTCGCCGCTGTCACCTACCGTAGCAGAACCGAAGTCAATAACACCATCTCCATTTAAATCTTTATATTTTATATCTCCTGGGCCATATTGAAACCAGCCATTGGTTTCATATCGTTCTTGACTTGGAACGCCATCTGCATAACTTCCGTCAGCATTAAAATCGGCTTCTGTAAAAAATCTGTCGGTTTCATAACCCCATATTTCTCCAAGTTGTTTGCCTTCATAGTTGGTATAGATTCCTTGAGTAGTATTAGCATACCTAGTGATTTCTTCTTTAAAATCACTTACAGTAGCCGTAGCATTAATACTTAAACCATTTCTGAATTGATGTCTGAAATTTATTGCGAGTTCCCATCCAGTTGTTTTCATTTCTCCATAATTTCTAGTGGGTGAAAAGGTTCCAAAGGTGTTTGGTAGTGTAACCCCAGGGCTGTGCATATCGGTTACTTTTCGCTCATACCAGTCGAATATAATTCCTAGTTTATCATTAAACAATTTGGCATCAAAACCGAAATCCAAGGTCGTAACCGTTTCCCAAGTTAAGGAGGATGGAATCGAGCCTGGAGTGCCCACAGCTACTTGGTTTTGTTCGCCAATGAGCCATCCTGAATTGTAAGAAGACATAATTCGGTATATGTTAGAAAGATAGGTGTTTTGATTACCAACAGAACCGTATGAACCTCTAAATTTAAAGAAGGATAAAGTAGGCTTTAGGCTTTCCATGAATTTTTCTTCTGTAATTACGTATCCAGCAGAAAACGATGGAAAATACCCCCACTTTTTGTCGCTAGAGAGTCGTGAAGAACCATCATATCGTGCATTCACCTCAAGTAAAATTTTGTTTTTATAGCTATAGTTCGCTCTGGCAAAGAAACCTAGTGTTGTCCATTTATCTCGATCTCCTGCCACAAATTGATCTCCTGTTGCCAAATTAAGTTCTCCTTGATCCGGATTTAAGAGTCCTCTTCTTTGCGAAGCGTGAAACCAATCTTCATATTCTTCCAAATCTCCTCCAGCGGTGAAATTGAATTCATGCACTTCATTAAAGGAAGTTTTGTAGTTAGCAAAGAGTTTCGCCGTGTTTCTTCGGCTCCACTCGGAATTATACTGAGCGCGGTCGAAGGCGGGGCTGCTGTAGGGTACGTACGAAAAATCGGCTCCCTGCGCCCAGAAATTGTAGGCGTACAACGTACCTCCCGTCTGATGTTCATGTTCTTCTTCTCTATCGTGAGTATAATTAAAATTGATAGATAAATCTTTTGCGGGTTTAATTACGGTTCCAACATTGAAACGAGATAGTGAATAAGTGTTTTCATTCATTTTAGCCTGCTCTACTTCGGAAATATGATTTCTAAAAGGCTTTCCGTCCACAGTTCCATAAGGGTAATAGGCAGGCCATCTAGTGGTATAATACCAGGCATCGTAAGTGGAGGAACCAAAATTAAAAGGTTCAGTAGTTAAAGAATTTGTATTTAAAACCTTGGCATTTATGTCCATCCAATCGGTAACGCTGGTGTTGATACTCAGGTTGATGTTGTAGCGTTCGTATTTGTCAGGATTGGTTTTGTAAACTCCACCCTGGTTTAAGTATCCAAGACCTAAATAGTAATTGGTGTGCTCACTTCCTCCAGATACATTGATATCGTGTTTCTGCTGTAAAGCCCACTCCTTAACAAATAATTCTTGAGGGTCCCAAGGTCTATAAAAAAACAATCGTCCATCCCTTATTTCATAATCTCGTCCTTCTACCATTTCCATTCCTAAATCCTGACCACTATATAGATTTTCCCATTCTCTCATTTTTTGAATGGCTTCTTGATCTATGTACATTCCTACTAAACCAAAGGCATCAAGAGAAGGGATCCTTCTGTTAACAGCTGCGAAAGCCATCTCGGCTCCATCTGCAGCAGGTGCAACCGTGGGTGTATTTGTTGGTGTGGCCCATGAGAAGTTATTGGAGTAGCTTATTGTCGGAGCTCTTTCACGATTACCGTTTTTAGTGGTTATTAAAATCACACCCCAAGCTCCTCTAGCTCCGTAGATTGAGGTAGAAGCTGCATCTTTTAATACTGAAATATCTTTTACGTCCTCTGGATTTACAGCTTGTAGGCTTGGTACTTCCACATTATCTACCAAAATAAGTGGTTGAGCACCACCGCCGGTGCCGAGTGAACCTACTGAACCTCTCAATCTAATTACAGGATCTTGTCCGATCTGACCACTGGGAGTTGTAATGGTTAAACCAGGTGATATACCTTGAAGTCCTCGAGCGACATCCGTTATTGGGCGGGAGTCCAGCACTTCACTGTCTATAGTTGCAACGGCCCCAGTAAGATTTTTCTTTTTCTGGGTTCCATAACCTACTACTACGACTTCGTCTAATCCAGTTACGTCTAGTTTTAACTCTACGCTAATAACGGTCTGGTTTTTTACGGGCATTTCATTCGTAACGTATCCAATAGATGAAAATACGAGCACTGGATTATTATCCGTAGACAGTTGTATCGTATAATTACCATCAAAATCAGTACTTACCCCGTTTTGAGTGCCTTTTTCCACAACACTTACACCAGGAATAGGAACACCGTCAGGATCATAAACAGTACCTGTTATTTCTTTGCTTTGTCCCCACAGCGCTAGGGTGGAGATGAAAGCAGAAAACAGTAATAAGTTTTTCAGTTTTTTACTCATAGTTGGAATGCTTTTAAGTTAGTTTAACACTTATTCATTTTGCATTTAAATGTTAGAATCAAGTTAAGATTCTAATTAAATTGAATTTAAAGGTGCTATAAATGTAAGCATAAAAAATAAAAAACTGCAATATTTTGCTGTTTTAGTCTTTTTATTGCTGTTTTTTGTGATTAAACTTGCAGGATTGGTAGATAAATACCATATTTATTGTTTTTGTAATTTTTATTAAGGATATGTTAAAAGCGGAGCGAAAACAGATTATTTTAAATGAAGTTCGAATTCACAACAGAATTTTGTTAACTGATATAGCAGAGATTTTAAAGGTCTCTATTGATACTGTAAGAAGGGATGTCACGGAACTTCATAAAGAGAACAAATTGAAAAAGGTTCACGGAGGTGCTATTTCGCTTGGTTTTGATAATTATAGTATCAAGAGAGATGATATCTATTCTTTGGAACAAAAATCCCATATAGCGCAAAAAGCACTTAGTTTAGTGAAAAACGGTCAAGTAATTTTACTTACAGGGGGTACAACAAATATGGAGTTGGCTAGGCTTTTGCCTCCTGAGTTGAACATCACTTGTTTTACACCAAGTTTGCCAGTGGCCAATTTATTGCTTAATAAACATAATGTTGAAATCATTTTCATCGGTGGTAAAATCTCCAAAAGTTCTCAAATAACAACAGGAGGAGAGGCCTTAAATCTTTTAGCAGATATTAAGGCTGATATTTGTTTCCTTGGAACCAATTCAATAGACCCAGATGATGGTTTGACTGAATTTGATTGGGATATTGTTCAACTGAAAAAAGCCATGATAAAAGCTTCCAAAAAGGTGGTAGCTCCAGTTATTTCTGAAAAATTAAATACGGTTCAACGTTACAAAATATGCCAAATGGAAGAGGTAGATATTTTAATAACCGAATTATCTCCTAACAATAGTAAACTGCTAGCTTTTCAAGAAAAGAGCATTTTAATTTTATGATTATAGTGTAAGAAGGATGATTTTTTTTACCTACCCCACTGCAATCATAGATATCTCTACGTTTACGTTTTTTGGAAGTGTTTTTACAGCAACGGTTTCTCTTGCTGGGGCGGTTTCTTCATTGAAATGTGCGCCGTAGATAGTATTGATTTTAGCAAAATTATCCATGTCGCTTAGAAAAATTGAGCTTTTTACCACATTTTCGAAAGTGAAACCAGCTGCTTTTAGAACAGCTTCTAGGTTTTTCATTACTTGTTTGGCCTCGTCTTCTACGCCAGAAGTGATTAATTCATTGGTGGTTGGATCTATGGCGATTTGCCCTGAAATATATAAAGTGCCATTAGCTAAAACAGCTTGATTATATGGGCCTAAAGGTGCTGGTGCGTCGTTGGTGTTGATAATTTTTTTCATGATAAAAAAGTTGGTTTTAAATTAAAGTTGTCTGTCCGGTTCACTTCTTTTCTCCCATTTAAGATCGCTCAACATAGAAGATTTAATTCCGATAAAGAAAAACCAAGAAGCGCGACTGCTAAAAGGTACCCAGTTAAAATTAAGCCTAAAACTTTTTAGGTCCCTCGCAAAACGTAACTGAGTATAGGTGAATCCTCTTTGTTTAAAATCGTATCCCGAAGATACACCTACTTTCCATTGGGGTGTTAAATCGATGTTTCCAGAAAACATAACCGAATTATTGGTGATCTCATTTTGCCTATTGGAGTTGGAGTAGGTCAGAGAATATGCCAATCGTAAATCCCATGGTAGCTTAGCGCGATAGGCTTCCGTAGGGGTGTCCTCTTTTGGCTCGTTGTCATCATTGGCGAAAGTCCGGCTGTCACTAAAGTCCTGTGATCGCCCGAATAAATCATCATCCCGGCCACCACTTTGGGTGTTGTCGGTTTGCCCTTTGTCATCTTCGCCTTCAAAAAACTTACTATTAATGGAGTAACTCACGTTCATGTTGGCACTGGTCATTCTAAACAAACTTCCGCCATTTTCGTAATTGAAGACATCTATCCTCGTTCCGCTGTTGTCAATTGCGTAAGGATCTAAAGTAGCGCCAAAGTTAACGTTCATTTTATTTTCAAAGAACTGTGTTCCTCCACTTATTCTCACCGGACTCCAAGGCAATGAGTCGGCCACAATGTTATAGGAAGTACTGAAGTTTAAGTTGTTCAGCAGCATTATTTTTTTGGGTTCTGTGGCTGTAGTGTCTTTGTCCCTCACTTTGGCCTCTACAACGTTACTAAGCGACATCCCAATATTATTGGAATTGTTCAAGCTTGGTGTCCCGTAAAGACCATTTTCAAATGGGGTGTAATTTTGCATTTCACCGTTCTCATCGAGGTATTGGTCATAATACTGATCAAAAGCGGGGGTGTAGCCATAACTTACCGAAGGCCTAACCGTATGTCGTATCGCTTGTATTTTTTTATCTTGGCCAAAATTAAAAGTACCGTATACGGTAGTACCAATACTAGCGTTAAAATTGTATGTTCCGAAGCGATCAAAGCCGCTAAGCGTATCTATCGGAGTGTCATCCAGAATAGGGTCGTAGTCGTTATAGCGTAATGTTTTCAACTGCCAAACCTCATTGTAGTTGGCTCCTACAGAAGTACTAAAGAATTTAAAAATTTTAAAGTTGGTGCTGATCGGGATAGTGTGTTGGAATCCGACCCTAGCATCATCAAACATCTCCGATTTAAAAAGAAGGGTGTCAATGGTTCGAATTTGATTCTCGGCCCTAAAATTATATTGAAAGTTTATATTCTGAATAATCCCACGTTTTGCGCCATCTTTGGATGCAAACGGAAAAATACGCTCCATACTGGCCTGCAATGTTGGAAGCGTCATATTTACTGATTGGTCCCTTGTATTTTGCTGAATGGAAGTCGTGGCATTTAGGTTAACCATCGGTGAACCTGGAAAGGTTTTGTTATACGAAACCGATGATTGTAAAGTGTTATTAAGAAAGTTGGGTGTGTTTAACTGATTAAACGAGTCCTGGTAATACTGACTACTACCAAAGTTCACAGACGCAGAAAGTCTGGAATTCGGACTCGCCTTTGCGTCTTGACTATGGTTCCATTGGATGTTGTAAATCGTGCTACGGGAATAATCGGGGAAACCACGTTGACTGTTAATATTGTTCTCATATCGAAAACGCAAAGCGCCCCTAAATTTATATCTTTTTGCGTAATTGGTTTCCGTTCTAAATCCGTAACTACCATTGGTGTAATAATCTCCTAGCAAAGCAAGATCGAAATAATCACTAATGGCAAAATAGTACCCCCCGTTTTGCAACGAATACCCTCTTTGATTGGTTTGCCCGGGCGTAGGCATTATAATTCCTGAATTCCGACTTTCCCGAGACATTGGAAAATAAGCAAACGGTATAGCGATGGGCGTGGGTACATCAGCAATGTACATGTTACTAAACCCGGCAATGATTTTCTTGTTAGGTACAAATTTCCCTTTTCGCACACGGATGTAGTAATCGGGATCGTCTATGTCGTCAGAAGTGGTTAGTTTTCCTTCCTTCAAGAAATAAACAGAATCGTTTTCTTTTTTTACAATTTCAGCAAAAACATTCATGGATTCTCCCATGGATTGTTCTGTACGGGAATTGAAAATCAATGCTTTTTTGGTGTCAAAATTAAAGCGGATGGAATCAGGTTCAATAACGCTATTTCCTTGTTTGAAATAGGGGGGCTGAATAAGTGCTCCGGTAGAGTCCTTGATCCTACCGGCATATACTTCGTTGGTGGTATAATCAATAACTATAATCCCCGATTTTAACTCATAATCCTGGTAATATACTTCGGCTTCATTGTAGAGGTAGATTTTCTTTTCCCTACGACTCATCTTCATATAATCTTTTGCCTTGTATTTTATTTTTCCTTTTAGAAAACCTTGTTGTTTGGTAGTATCTTGAGCGATGGAATCCGTTGCGGTGGTGTCAATTTCAGCAGTGTTGGTTAAAATATCCATTGCCGAAATATTAAGCGTATCTTGAATTGGAACCTCTTCGGTAGCGGGAATGTTTATCGTTTCAACTTTGGGTCTTTCTTGGGCATAAAAAAGCCCACTGATAAACAGGGAAAACAGCGTTAAAAGTATGTGTTGTTTCTTTGCTTGCAAAGCTTTTAATCCTATTTTTGTAAAAAGAATGGCTCGGTTTTTGACGTGCCAAACATACGTATATTTTTTGGTCTGTTTGTTATAGAATATCAAATTTTAACCAAATAAATAACAGCTATAAACCGTTATTATTTTATGAATAGATTTTTTAGTGCATTTATTTTATTGGTTAGCCTGGGGGCAACGCACTGTGTGTTTTCGTTCCACAAAGATCAGTCCAAAAATGATAAGTTTACGGTTGTTTTGGATGCTGGTCATGGTGGGCACGATCCCGGAAACATGGGTAATGGATATAAAGAGAAGGACATAGCACTTCAAATAGTGCTCCAAGTCGGCCGGATATTAGAAAAAAATTCAGACATCAATGTAATCTATACTAGAAAGGACGATAGTTTTGTAGATCTTTATGTTCGGGGAAAAATAGCAAACGAAGCAAAAGCAGACCTGTTTGTTTCCGTGCATTGTAATTCACATAGTTCCAGTGCTCATGGAACAGAGACGTTTGTTTTAGGGCTGCATGCTAACGAGCGTAATTTTGATGTAGCCAAAAAAGAGAACTCCGTAATTTATTTAGAAGATGATTACGAAGTGAATTATGCCGGGTACGATATCAATTCTCCAGAATCTTTTATTGGGTTGACTATCATGCAGGAGGAGTTTTTAGATCAAAGTATTTCATTGGCAAAATCCATCCAAGATCAATTTACTGGACAATTAAAAAGAGTGAATCGAGGGGTAAAGCAAGCTGGATTTATCGTTTTGCACCAAACTTTTATGCCTAGTGTGCTTGTGGAAACGGGGTTTCTAACATACAAGCCAGAGGGAGCCTATTTAAATTCAAGCAAGGGAAAATCAGATATGGCAACATCTATCGCTAGTGCAATCTTAAAGTATAAGGCGCAGGTTGATGAGAATGTGGGCGGCGATTTTTCTTATGAAGTAAAAGATCATTCGTTGCCTTCAACTGCAAATGAAAATTCTTCCGTTGAAACTTCAGCAGGGGTTACTTTTAGAGTGCAGATAGCTGCAGGATCCAATGCGATTGAAACTAAATCATATAATTTTAAAGGGCTTTCGCCAATCAGTAGAGAAAAAGAGGGTGCTGTTTATAGATATTACTATGGAGAAACTTCCAGTTACGAAGCAGTGAAAGAGATGCAGAAAAAGGCCATCGCCAAGGGGTATTCAAGCAGTTTCGTTGTAGCCTTTAAAAATGGTGAAAAAGTAAAAGTGAGTTCAGTAGTCAATTCCGCGTCAAATTAGAACCAATCTTAAGAAATTATTTCTAATTTTGTTGCTTACCAAAACACAGAACATTTGAAATTATCCAAAGAACTTAAAACAGGAATCATTGTAATAGGCGGTATTGTCTTGTTTATTCTGGGCTTTACTTTTCTAAAGGGAAACGACCTTTTCAATGAAAGCCGTACCTACTATGCAGTGTACGATAGTGTAGACGGAATTTCTACTGGAACTGGTGTGAGCATCAATGGTTTGCAGGTAGGTAATGTTAACGATATTCAATTTATAAATGGCAAGGGTAATTTGCTCATTACTTTTACGGTAGATAGTGAGTTTCAGTTCTCTAAAAATAGCGTAGCTGAAATATTTGATACTGGAATTATCGGTGGAAAGAGTTTACGGGTAGTTCCTGTTTATGATGGAAGTCCGCAATCCCAATCTGGCGATACACTAAGGAGCCATGTTGAACCTGGTTTGACCGATTTGGTTACAGAAAAACTAAATCCGCTGCAAAAAGGAATAGATAACCTTCTGAAGAATGCCGATTCGGTGATGGTGGGGGTAGATGATATTTTAGACGATGAAAGCCGAAAAAATATCAAGTCCAGTATAGAGAATTTGGATAAAGTAATTGCAAATTTCGCAGGAGCTTCGGGAACGCTTAAGGAGCTTCTTCAAGATAATCAGGAGAAACTAGATAGGTCATTTACAAATATCGATAATTTATCAGCTAACTTATCCAACGTTAGTGATAGCTTGGCAAAAGCCGATATTGGCGCTGCATTGGCAGATTTGCAAAGTAGTATGGCGAAGCTTGATAATATTATGACCAAGATTGAATCTGGAGATGGTTCTGTAGGGAAATTGCTTAATGATGAGGAATTATACGCCAATTTAACGCAGTCATCCTTGGAACTGGAATTACTTTTGGAAGATTTAAGATTGAATCCCAAACGGTATGTGCATTTTTCCCTTTTCGGAAAAAAGGCAAAACCTTATGAGGCTCCCGAAGAAGAAACAGAAGAAACGAACGAATAGCAATGAATTATATACCTCAAATACTTTTTGCGATAGTCCTACTACTGGGGATTGGTTATTTCGCAAAAAACATCAATAAACTTGTCCGTAATATTAAACTTGGGAAAAAAGTAGACCGTACCGATAAAAAGGGAGAACGATGGGCAAATATGGCGCGCATTGCTTTAGGTCAGCAAAAAATGGTGGTAAGGCCTATCGCCGGTTTCCTGCACATCATAGTTTATGTTGGGTTTATTATTATCAATATTGAAGTATTGGAAATAATAATAGACGGTCTTTTTGGTACGCACCGCGTTTTTGCAACGCTAGGTCTTGGTGCTGCTTACGATATTTTAATCGGTTCATTCGAAATTTTAGCATTTTTAGTGCTGGTTTCAGTAATTGTATTTTGGTTACGTAGAAATATTATTAAGCTGAAGCGCTTTTTCTATCCTGAAATGAAAGGATGGCCAAAAAATGATGGTAACATTATCCTTTACTTCGAAATGGTATTGATGATTTTGTTTTTAACCATGAACGGTGCCGATTTTACGTTGCAACAAATGGGAGCAGACCACTATGTACAAGCTGGAGCTTTTCCTGTAAGCCAGTTCTTGGTGCCATTGTTTGAAGGATTAAACGAAGGAACACTTATAATTATCGAGCGAACAGCTTGGTGGCTTCATATTATCGGAATTTTAGTGTTTTTGAATTATTTATATTTTTCCAAGCACCTTCATATTTTATTGGCTTTCCCAAATACTTGGTTTGCCAATTTGGAACCAAAAGGACAGTTTGAAAATTTAGAATCGGTAACGAAAGAAGTTAAATTGATGATGGATCCCGATGCCGATCCTTTTGCCGCTCCTGCGGAAGGGGAAATGGAAGAAGAACCAGAGAAATTTGGTGCTTCTGATGTAATGGATCTAAATCAAGTTCAGTTATTGAATGCATACACTTGTACCGAATGTGGCCGTTGCACCAGTGAGTGTCCCGCTAGCCAGACTGGTAAAAAGCTTTCTCCGCGTAAAATTATGATGGATACCAGAGATCGTTTGGAGGAAGTAGGTAAAAACATTGATAAAAACGGGAAATTCGAAGACGACGGTAAGCAATTGCTAGACGATTATATCACCCGAGAAGAGCTTTGGGCGTGTACTACCTGTAACGCCTGTGTAGAAGCTTGTCCAGTAAGTATCAATCCATTGTCCATAATCATGGATATGCGCCGTTATTTAGTGATGGAACAATCGGCAGCACCAACGGAGCTTAATAATATGATGGGGAATGTAGAGAATAATGGAGCACCTTGGCCATACAATCAAATGGATCGATTAAACTGGAAGAACGAATAATTTAATCCAACAAATAATACTTTAAAATGAACAAAGAAGAAGTAGAGAAATTACTTAATGAGAAATTACAGGACGGAGAACATATTAGTCCGGTACTGCCAAAAGGAATAAAAAATTATTTAATAGATATCGACGGGACTATTTGTGATGATATTCCAAATGAAGAGCCAGAGCGTATGGCGACGGCACAAGTATATCCAGATGCTTTAAAAACCTTAAATAAGTGGTTCGACCAAGGCCATATAATTTATTTCTTTACTTCTAGAACAGAAGAGCATAGAAAAACAACCGAGGATTGGTTAGATCGTCATGGGTTTAAATACCATGGTATGGTGATGGGGAAACCAAGAGGAGGAAACTATCACTGGATAGACAATCACTTAGTGAAAGCAACAAGATACAACGGGAAATTCACAGACTTAATTGATAAGCAAGTGAAAATCCAAGTGTTTGATGACGGAAAACACGATTAAATAAAAGATCGTATAAATTTAGAGTGCCACTTCAATATTAATTTGAAGTGGCTCTTTTACCAACTTTATGGGTTTGGTAAGTTATATTAGCAAAAATCAGATAGCATGAGCGAGACAATACAAGTACCTACAATGGCAGAAATGATGGCAGCTGGAAAAGCCCCCGAAGTTTTATTTTGGGTGGGTTGCTCCGGAAGTTTTGATGACAGAGCCAAAAAAATCACCAAAGCTTTTGTGAAATTATTGAACAAAGCAAAAGTAGATTTTGCAGTATTGGGTACTGAAGAAAGCTGTACTGGCGATCCTGCCAAACGTGCAGGAAACGAAATGTTGTTTCAGATGCAGGCTATGACCAATATTGAAGTATTGAATGGCTATGAAATTAAAAAAATAGTTACTGCTTGTCCGCATTGCTTTAATACTATCAAAAATGAATATCCTTCTTTGGGTGGAACTTATGAAGTGGTTCATCACACCCAGTTTTTAAAATCGCTATTGGAAGATGGTCGATTAACGGTTGAAGGAGGGAAATTTAAAGGAAAGCGTATAACTTTTCACGATCCATGCTACCTAGGTCGAGCTAACGATGTTTATGAAGCCCCCCGGGAGCTTATCCAAAAGCTGGATGCCGAATTGGTAGAAATGAAAAGTTGTAAAAAAAGAGGTTTGTGTTGTGGCGCTGGTGGTGCGCAAATGTTTAAAGAGCCCGAAAAAGGAAACAAAGACGTAAACATTGAACGTACAGAGCAAGCTATCGAAACCAAACCGGAAATTATTGCAGCAGGATGTCCGTTCTGTAACACCATGCTTACAGATGGTGTGAAAGGGAAAGATAAAGAAGGAGTGATAGAAGTAATGGATGTAGCAGAGCTTATAGCCAATGCTGAAGATTTATAATTAAGGAGTAGAAGGAATCTTTTAAACCAAAAGAAAATGTTTGTAGCGTTCAATAATTTATCAGAAACTGCAAGAGTTTGGATTTACCAGGCTAATAGAAGTTTTACAGAAGAAGAAATTACCGAGTTGAATACCAAAATTGAAGACTTCCTTCAACAATGGACAGCGCATGGAGCCAATCTCAAGGCTTCTTTTGAGATTCGTTATAAAAGGTTTATCATTATAGCTTTAGATCAAGAATTTAATGCCGCAAGCGGTTGTTCTATAGATGCATCGGTGCGTTTTATTCAGCAGTTGGAAAAGGACTATAATGTTGATCTTCTTGATAAAATGAATGTTTCTTACCGCCAGGGGGATTTTATAGCTTATAAACCCTTAATGGATTTCAAGAAAATGGCAAAGCAAAGAGCCGTTTCCCAAAATACCATAGTTTTTAATAACTTGGTAACCAACAAAGAAGAATATGAAAATTATTGGGAAGTTCCAGCTAGGGATAGTTGGCACGCCCGATTTATGAATTAAAATTCTATAGATCCACTATAAATTTTAACGTTTATTTCTTACTTTTTTAAGTAAAAAGCCTCGTTTTTTACCGCAATTTAACTTTCTTTTGTAAAAGTGATTTAAGTTTTTCTGAACCCAGAAAGACTCTAATTGCTTCATAGTATTGTTTTCCTTTTTAATAAAACTTATTCATGATTATAAAAAGAAATGTTTTTTTGTTGGTGGTTTGTTTTGCAATTTTCAAAATGAATGGTCAGCAGGTAGACCCGTTGCTATCGCCGGATGCTGAGCAACAAAAAGCTTGGGTCGATAGCATTTACAATTCACTTTCACTAAAAGAAAAAATAGGACAACTTTTTATGATAAGGGCATTTTCCGGTCAAGGAAAATCGCATACGGATGAGGTAAAAAGGTTGGTGCAAGAAAATCAAGTTGGAGGAATTATTTTTTCTACCGGTGGGCCATATCGGCACGCCAAACTAAATAATGAACTACAGGAACTTTCTAAAGTAAAAATGCTTACTTCCATGGACGCAGAATGGGGACTTTCCATGCGGTTGGACTCTACTTTTGCTTTTCCGTATAATATGGTTTTGGGAGCGGTAAAAGACGATGATTTAATACGTCGCGTTGGAAAGCATATCGGTGAGCATACCAAGCGTTTGGGAATGCACATTAATTTCGCTCCCGATGTAGATATCAATACGAATCCGCAAAACCCCATTATAGGGAACCGTTCTTTCGGGGAAAATAGAGATAAAGTAACTGCAAAAGCGTTGGCTTTTATGGAAGGAATGCAATCGGCGGGGGTGTTGGCAAACGCGAAGCACTTTCCGGGGCATGGAGATACTTCGCAAGATTCCCATAAAACCTTACCAACCGTAGATTTTGATAAAGAAAGAATAGATACGGTAGAACTTTATCCGTATAAAAAATTATTTCCAAAAGGGCTCGCCAGTGTTATGGTGGCGCATTTAAACGTTCCTAGTTTGGAGTCGCGGGAAGGATTTCCTTCGTCTTTATCAAAAGGAATTGTTACTGATTTGCTAAAAGAGAAGCTTCAGTTTAACGGACTCATATTCACGGATGCGCTGGAGATGAAGGGTGTGGCGAATTATGCTGATTCCGGAAACGTGGATTTGTCAGCTTTTTTGGCGGGTAATGATATGTTACTGATTTCCGATGATACCGAAAAAGGAATACAAAAACTGGCTGAAGCCTATGAAAGCGGTGTGATTTCCGAAGAGAGATTGGCTTATTCAGTAAAAAAAGTACTTAAGGCAAAGTATAAAGTCGGGTTGCACAATTACCAACCGGTGGATACCACCAATCTATACCAAGATTTAAACCGTATTGAAGACAAGGTGTTGTTTGAAGAGGTGATGGAAAATGCCATTACCGTTGCTAAAAACGACGAACAATTAATCCCTATTCGAAATTTAGAAGATAAAAAAATAGCCTACGTAAGTTTAGGCGATGGAGAACACCAAAGTTTTTTGAAGACACTTCAGAAATATGGAAATGTGGACCATATTCAAAATGATAATTTAGGCGATTTAATCAAATCCTTAGAGCCTTATAATTTGGTAATTATCGGTCATCACCGTTCTACGGAAACGCCATGGAAGGACGCCACAATATCAGACGAAGAGAAAGTGAAGATTTATGAAATCGCAAGAAAACATAAAGTCATTCTTGATGTTTTTGTAAAACCTTATACTTTGCTTGATCTTCAAAGTATCGACAATATTGAATCTATTGTGGTGAGTTATTTAAATGACCCGATCTCGCAAGAAAGTTCAGCAGAAATAATTTTTGGAGCGATTGCTTCAAAGGGTAACTTGCCTGTAATGGCACACGCCAAACTTCCCGAAAATAGAGGTTTTGTTACCAATTCACTGTTCCGTTTGGGATATAGTATTCCTGAAAGTGTCGGTATGAACAGCAACACACTTAAGAAAGTAGATTCCGTTATGAAAACGGCTATCCGTTCTGGGGTTACACCGGGCGGACAAATTCTTATTGCCAGAAGGGGGAAGGTAATTTATAACAAAAACTTTGGAAGGTTCGCTTACGATGCCGAAGCTGAAAAAGTACATAGCAATAACCTTTACGACGTTGCCTCCCTCACTAAAATAATGGCTACGCTTCCCAATATCATGCAGTTAGTAGAAAAAGGGGAACTCGATTTTAATACTACCCTTGGGGAAATGTTGCCCGAACTTAAAGGTAGCAACAAAGCCGACTTAAAATTGTTGGAAGTGCTTTCCCATTACGCACGCTTAAAGCCATGGATACCTTTTTATGTGAACACTTTGGATGAGGGTACTAAAAAACCTTTGGATAAGTACTACAAAGAGGAACCGACCAGGAAATTTAAAACACAAGTAGCCGATCATCTTTACATACGGGATGATTACCGTGATTCTATACTTCAGCAAATCAAGGAGAGTGATTTATTACGGAGGTTGGAATACAAATACAGCGATTTACCATTTTTATTGTTACAGCGCTATTTGGAAGACCACTATAAAAAACCTTTGGATGAAATTGCACAGGAGCGTTTTTACAAACCTTTGGGCATGAATTATACCACTTATAATCCTTTGGAAAAGTTTGGGAAAGCAGAAATAGTTCCTACCGAAGTAGATGATTATTTTAGGTATCAAACCATTCAAGGATATGTGCACGATATGGGTGCCGCTATGTTGGGAGGTGTTGGTGGCCATGCAGGTTTGTTTAGTACCTCCAACGATTTGGCTAAAATGATGCAGATGTATTTGCAGAAAGGATATTATGGCGGGAAACGTTTTTTTAGCGAAGAAACCTTGGATAAATTCAACACCTGTTATTACTGCGATAACGATAATAGACGAGGAGTTGGTTTTGATAAACCTCAGTTGGGGGAATCCGGTCCCACTTGCGGCTGTGTTTCCATGACCAGTTTTGGGCACAGCGGATTTACAGGCACCTATGCTTGGGCAGACCCAGCAGACGGATTGGTATATATTTTTCTATCCAACAGAACGTACCCTACCATGCTGAACAGAAAATTAATTACAGAAGGTACCCGTACTGTGATTCAGGAGATTATCTACGAATCTATTGAAAGATGATAAAAAGTTACAGCTCAACTGTAAATTGAGAGGAATAATACCGACTCAGGTTGAAGAATAAACAACCTCGATTAAGGCCTGTCTTTGCCAGTCAGGCTGGCACGAGGGATTATAAATCTCACTTAGTGAGTAAATTGAGATAAAACTATGCGCATAGGGATTGTATGTTACCCAACCTTTGGAGGAAGCGGTGTTGTTGCCACCGAACTTGGTATGGCATTGGCAAGTAGAGGTCACGAAATTCATTTTATAACCTATAAGCAGCCCGTTCGTTTGGCACTTCTTAAAGGAAAGATTCACTTTCATGAAGTAAATGTTCCGGAATATCCCTTATTTCACTATCAACCGTATGAGCTTGCCCTGTCGAGCAAATTGGTAGATATGGTGAAGTTGCATAAAATAGAAGTACTTCACGTGCATTACGCCATTCCACATGCCTATGCGGCGTATATGGCCAAAAAGATGCTAAAGACACAAGGCATTAAAATACCCATTGTAACCACACTTCACGGTACCGATATCACGTTGGTAGGAAACCATCCATTTTACAAACCTGCCGTGACGTTCAGTATTAATAAATCGGATGTGGTGACTTCGGTTTCCAAGAGTTTGCAGGAGGATACCAAGCGCTTGTTTGATATTAAAAGGAAGATTCATGTAATTCCTAATTTTATTGATGTTTCCAAATACCAATATTCGTTTACCGATTGCCAACGGGGAATGATGGCGGAAGAAAACGAGCGTATTATTACGCATATCAGTAATTTCCGAAAGGTAAAACGTATTCCCGATGTAATCAACATTTTCCATGGTATTCAAAAAGAAGTACCGGCTAAACTGATTATGGTAGGGGAAGGCCCAGAGAGGGAAGAGGCCGAAGCCTTGGCAGACAGTCTCGGTATTGGTAAAAAGGTTGTCTTTTTGGGGAATAGCAATGAGGTGGATAAGATTTTATGCTTTTCAGACTTATTTCTTTTGCCTTCGCAAACAGAAAGTTTTGGTTTGGCAGCTTTGGAAGCTATGGTAAATGAAGTTCCGGTAATTTCCAGTAATACAGGTGGAATACCAGAGGTTAACAAAGATGGTTTTAGTGGTTACCTAAGTGAAGTAGGGGATGTAGAATCTATGACCGCCAATGCTATTAAAATACTAAAAGACGATTCTACCTTAAACACTTACAAAAAACAAGCTCGCGAGCAAGCAACAAAGTTCGATATAAATAATGTTGTTCCCCAATACGAGGAAATTTACGAGAAAGCATTTGCTAAAGCCTTTGGTAAAGCTTTGTAGTGGAGTGCTTTAGAATAGCATTTTTGTTTTTTCGCCTAACGGTCTCGGTTATGAGTAGTTACATGGTTTAGTACGGACTTTTGCAAGTACACAATAAACTGAACATCCGCGAGGACTTTCAGATGTAGGCGAGAACTAGAAATAAACTATATACGATGTCGGCATTCTGTTTTTTAAATTTTTTTGAGTTTCCTTAATTCCCAAAAACATTTTGTCAACGCTTCAACATCATTTTCCGCATTATGAGCACCATAAAAATCATCTTTAAACAACTTATAATACAAATCTGATAATTTTGGCCATTTATATCCTTTTGAACCATTATTTATAGCACAGAGATTTGTTGTTTTTTTCATAGTGCATATTTTATGTTTTTTGGGTATTGGGTTATAAATTTTATTTCTTAATAATTCGGCTCCTAAAATTTTTTCATCAAAGTCAAAATTATGTGAGATAAGAAAATCGGCTTTTTCAATTATAGAACAGAATATATTAAGCGCTTTGGAAATATCATATCCATTTTTTATTGCACTTTCATTTGAAATACCATGAATATTTGTAGATGATATAGGAATTGAATAATCTTTTGGTTTTATGAGAAAATTTCCGGTAGAAATTTTATTACCCCGATTATCAGTTAGTATATAAGCCAATTGGACCATTCTAGGCCAATTGTCTAAATCTGTAATAGGTGCATTGAAATTGTTCGGAAGTCCAGTCGTTTCTGTGTCAAAAAAAAGATAAGTTTCATTTTTGTTTCTATTATTATCAAAATTATTCTTTCTAGTTTCAGATTTAAAAAGATTATAGTCCGATTCGGTTAATTTATTCTTGATAATAATGTCCTTAGGTTTGTCCTCAACAAATTGAATTCTTGTATACCTATAAATTTTATCTCCAGAACTCCTATCTAATATGTACTCATCTGAATGTTCAGTTTTTAAAAAATTAATATTTTTTGAAAAATGATATTCTTTAATTATTTCATTAACATCATCATGTTCAGGTAGTTCATTTGTCCAATACTCAAAGTCTTGTATTTGAGATTCACAAAATTCAGTAACGGAAATCGTAGGTGTTAAAATTTTGTTTTTTTTTGTATAAATTTTTTTAATGGGATGAATATGACAGGCAACTGTATCGTGCGTATTATCAACATCATCATTATACCAATCCTTAATGAGATCCATTAATTGAGATGAATCTATTGTCAACTCTGGAAAAGTTGGTAATAATTCATTAGGCTCAATAAATAAGTAGTTGAATAATAAAACTTCATCACTCGAATTGTTATCATCTATTATATTACTTCCAACCAAAGTGCGATGACCCAAAAACTTTTTTTGGGCTAACTCTATTTCTAGTAAATCTCGTGACAAGACCCTAAAACTAGTGATAAATAATGTGTTGGATTTTAAAATTTTTAATCTTTTAAGCAAGGCTTTATGCAATGTTTTTCTTCTAATTAATTTCATAAAAAAAATTAGTATTTATAACAATTCTGATTTTCCTAAAATCTCTGCTATTTTTTAATTTCTAAATATTCTCCGATAATGAATGCCAACGGTCTGGAATAAGCATAGTAGCGGATTTTACACACTAACTTTTCAGTTAAACAAAGACCTATGATTTATTAATTTTCTTTAGTTTAAGCACTTAACCCGCTATTTTTTATATACGTTGTTGTAAACTGTGCTTTATTCCAATAGTTTTTCACTTGCTAAATAGCAGTTTCCTCTTGTCCTAGATAGAGCAACATACAGTTTATTTTTTGTTCTGCTTGCTAATTCTTCCAATTTTCCTTTTTTGTAGAGCTTATATGTCGTTTGATTTAGTAATATGCAAGTATCTATAAAGTCATCTTCTCCTTTACATTCTCCCCAATTTTTTGCTTTGAACTTTCTTTTGCTAGCATTGCTATAAACCAATTTAATTGTGGCATCATCATTTAGTTTTTCCACGAGCATTTCCTTGTCTTCAATTAATTCAATTTTAGTTTCATCAGTTCTATGAGAGCCAATTTGAATTTTTAGATTATCAGTAATGTAATTACATATTGTAGGACTACATCTCCAGCTATTACTTAAAGTCTCTAAATCAATTGCAATATTATAATCTTGATATTTTTTTAGATACTTGTTATAGTCCTTGTGCAGATTTGCATTAACATTTCTGTCAAAACTAGTTACATACGTGTGTTGGTAAAAATCTCCAACAAACAAAAAATTAAGTTTAGATTTTGACAATTCCATAATAAAATTAAAATCGTGGCTTCCCAAATCTTGTACTTCATCATAATAAAAATGGTCACAGAACTTTTCCAATCTTAATCTAACATCTTCTATTAAATTTTCAAACTCAATCAATTTAGCTAATCTATTATGGTAAGCATATCCACTTTTGCTTATATATTTTCTTATATCTGAATTTTTCAAGTAATTTGTCTGTTCTGGCGAATTCTCAAGATAAATCCCTTTGAGGTTGTATTTATAAAACAAGAAAGGTTTGATACAAAAACTATATAGGAAATTGAAATATGTAAAAACTTGAATGTTGTTTGGTAAATAGCCGAATTTTTTAATGATGCGCTTACGTATTAAACTTGTATTTGTAATCGTGTATGTAACTAAATAGAATCTTTCTTCAAGATTTAGGCTGTCAATCAGATTGGTTGTTTTTCCTGAGCCTGCAACAGCTAAGATTAATTTTTTATCAACCATTCTATAGCATCTTTTATATAATCAGGAACAATTATTTCGGCACTTTTTTTGTCTAAGATTTCGAATGCACATTCAGCTTTTTCATCGAGCATAAATTGCTGAACACTTCTCGTTTTTCTTCCTGGTAAAAATAAATCATTGCAAATTTTTGTATTTGAATTAAACATTGAAATCTCGAATGTTGAGATAGAATTATCAGTCTCAGAGAAAACTTGAATATTTGGTGTTATGTATTTAGCATATCTGTCTATGCAGTTCTTTTGATAATCTGAATCGTTATCTCTGATAACTGCTGTTTTGATATTTAATAGTTTAGAAATCTCTAAATATCTTTTAAAACTTGTACCATCCACCGAAATTATGTGAGAATCTAGTTCGTTTGGATTTTTACCTGTTACTATTTCAAAAAATCTTTCTAGCAAAATAAATTCCGCATCTCCTTCTACAAGAATTACTTTTTTAGATAAAATGAATTCCAAAATATTGTTATCTGGGGCTTTCATAAAGAAGTTTGCAGTAGAATCTTCTAAATGGGTTAGGTTAATAGATATTGAACTATTACTGTTCAACAAAATGGTATTTCTTAAATCTAGCCTTGAACTAATTAAATTACTATGAGTAGCAATGAAAATTTGTTTGTTTTTGGAATCATTTATTCTTGAAATGAGGTTTTTCATATTCAAATGACTTAAATGATTCTCGGGTTCTTCTAGTAAAACAAAATCTAATTCATTTTGATTTTTTTGTAAAGCAAACTCCGTTTTTATGAAACATTGACGACCTTTTCCCTTGTTTTGAATATCAATATTTTCCTCGGTTATAGTTAGGTCTGTTACCAAGTTTGATTTCTTGTCATTTTTGATTCCAAATTGATAATCTCCTGTCTTTTTATTGACGTCAGCTAAAATTTTTTCGCGATAATCATTCTTGTATTTACGATATTCATTTAAGTGTTTGTTTTTTTCTGAAAGAGAAACGTTGCTATCGTATAAGGTCTTTATATATTGATTTGTAGCATATTCATTATTTATAAGAGTATTATCTAATAGAATATGCTTGAAGTCTTTTTTGAAACTTAGGTATGGCTGTCCGGAAAATTTGTGAAAAGCAATTGAATAATATTCGAACGGAAAGTTCTGTTTCCCTTCCGCTAAAATTTCAGAAATATCCTTGCTTAATTCGTCACGCGGTTCACAAATCAGTGAAAATCCGAATTGGTCAGTTCCAAGAGTATTATTCCTACCGTAATAATCGTCTTTATCTCCTAGATTATCAAAATACAATTCAACTTTTAGTTTAGGTAGGGTTTCATATGTATTAGTCAGGAAGAAATTTTCAACAGCTTTAGAATTGAATAGTAGATCTAGTCCTTCGGTTTCAACTCGATTTCTGCTGCCTCTAAAAGCCAAGTCAATAGCTAGTAGTATTGAACTTTTTCCAGATTCATTATCACCAATTAGAACATTCAAATTGTCTTTGAAATCTATTTCTAAAAATTCGAATTTTTTGAAGTTAAAAAGTTTAAGTTTTATAATTTTCATATTGGTTCGAATCTTTGTTTTAGCATTGTTTACAATGAAGTATATAAACACATAGCACTTATATACCTCCTATTAATTTCAACTAAAATAAGTAAAATTCTTACAAATAGGCATTAAAAAAGGCTGGTTTTTTATAACCAACCATTTTAAGTTTTATTTATACATTATTTTTTCTAGTATTTATGGCCGTATTTTTTCTTTGGTTTATGCGGTTAAACCACTAGTTTTTATGAACATTATGGACAGAAGATTTTATGATACGATTGCATAAACCACGAACCAAAAAATAAGTCCAGAATAAGTTAAAAAATGTAACCCTCTTAATCGGATGATATCATAAACGAATAATGATATCCATAAAGCAAGCCAGATGATAGGTGCAACAACTGCTGCATTTGTCCCTGTATTCATTCCTACTCTGCTTAAAAGAGGTTCCATCATTAAAAGAATAGCAACAAATATAGAATGTTTATGCAGTTCAGGTTTATCTCTTTTTAGATATGCCAAGCCAATTAGTAAAATAAAGAAAGGAAAGAATATTCTATTGGCTTTTCCGAAAAAAGGCAGTTCAGAGTAGGGAACGTCAATGAAGTTTAAATAGCCTATACTTATTATAACTAAACAAGCGATGAAAAAGCCAATGATTCCTAATTTTTTATGAGCTTTAACATTCAATTTTCGAATGTGATTTGTTTGAATTACAATTGTTGTATACCACCAGAACATAATTAATCCGTGAATGATATAAATGGGGTTACTATTGCTCTCTTGATGAATATCAAACAAATAGTTGTCTGAAAAAGCTATTAGTCCTAGAATTAGGATAATAACACTTAATACAAAAAAATAGTTTTTGGTGTAAAGATTATTCCTTTTCGGTTTTTTAGCTTTTTTCATGGTTAGTTAAATTAATATCAACGGTTTCGGCTATGAGTAGTGCATGGTTTAGCACTTAATTTTGCAAGTACACACCAAACTGAAAATCCGTGAGTCCCGAAGCTTCGGGATTCAGAAGTAGGCGAGAACAAGCAATTACTTATAGCTATTGTTACCCAATGTTATTGATTTCCTTCAGCAGTTCTTGTTGGTTTAAAAAAGTCATAATTTATACTAAAACTAATCCAAGGTTTATCATTGTATTTAAATCCATTCCCCAAATCTCCAAATCCTTTGTCCCAGCCCACTATAAATCCGGGCGATATATCTCCAAATTTAAAAGAAAGACCTAAACCGTAAGTCAGTCCAGTTCCATTTTCAAGTTTATCAGCATCCATTATGTTTGAATTATTAGCAGAATTATAATTTAAGGAAGTTACACCAGCAAAACCAAATGGTGCTACATAAAAAGGTCTTACAGAAGAAACTCTCCATTTCCAACCAATAAATGGCGCAATATTAAAATCTCCGTCAATTATTGCTTCAGGTGCATCGCCTTTTTTCAAACGATATTTAAATGGGGCTGTTAGTAAACCTGAAAAAACATCATTTGCATACTTGTAATATTCTGTTTTAGTTTCATTATCTATAATGTCAACTGCAATCCAAAAATTTTGGTCATAGTCAGATTCATTTACAGTTTTTCCTGCTCTGGGATAAAATTTAGAACCATCAGCCAATAATTGAACTTTATTCTGGTTTTGTTTTTTACTATTTCCTGGTATGGTGATTAATTGATATTTTACTCCACCTACATCTTTTTCTGGGAAATTAACTTTTCTAAAATATACTTGATAGTTTATTTTTCTGTAATCTTGAAAATTTGGGTTTAAATTGTCATCTGCATAAATCAAATAATCATTTCCGTTTTTCTTTACTCTTAATCCTAAAGGCGCATCAAGGTTTTCATTTTGGTCTTGTCCAACAACAAATGTTGATGTGAAAATTGTTAGAATAGTTAATACGATTATTTTTTTCATTGGTTTTGGTTTTAGTGTTGGTTTGGTTAATGTTGGGTAACGAAGTATATAATCACGCAATACTTATATACCTCATATCCATTTCAACTGAAACAAACATAACTACTATATATAATCTCCTAGTAATGTAGAGATTACATCAAATCAAAAATTTCAGTATTAACATTGAAATTAAAATGATAAGCCCCATTCATTAAACGATAAGGTCAAACGGTCAATTTTTTCGGTTAAATGGCCTTCCGTTTAGGTAGTATAACCATCCGTTTAGGTGTTTTAATGAAGTTTTTAGCCTTTGCACCTAAACTTTTAGGTGCAAAGGTTAAAACTTTAGGTAGGGTCATTAAACTTTTAGGTTAATCACCTAAAAGTTTAACGAATGAGGCTAAACGTTTAGGTCTGGAGGCTAAAACTTTAGGTCCGAGACCTAAAAATTTAGGTGTCGGACCTAAAATTTTAGGTGTTACACCTAAAAAGATAGCCGTGGCACCTAAAAGTATGGGTGCCACGGCTAAATGCGTAGTTAGAAGCTATGTTACTCGATAATCGAGATTTAAATGTCCCGAGGCTTGCCTCGATATTAAATGGTTTTCTTAAAAATGCCTCATGGGATTGCCCTAAAGCTCTTTACTCGTTAGTTTCCTTCTTCGCTGGTAAAACGCTGCTTGGCAGACCTTGGAAAAAACTGACTAATTTCGGCTACCTTCTCGGTATAGCCTGGTGCCCCTGCTTCTTTTTTGTACTTTGCATGGTTGTAGTCTAAAAGAGCATCATGGTAATTGTCATAATCATGCAAAATCTTGGTGCTTTCCATACGGTAGCCAATACCTTTTATTCGTGCTCCTGCGTTCTCATAAAAAACCCTCGCTTCACGGTCGCTTTTAAATTCAGTCCAGTCAATGTCTTTGCTGCTCAGTTCAGGATTACGCTTATGATGGTCGTACACCTTATCTACCACCAATTTATTAAGCTCGTTAATAGAACCGTATTTAGTTCGCTCTTCCTCGGTTAGTGCTACTAACAAGCCCTCTGTAGCTTCTTCCAACTCTTTAATTTTTAAAAGAATGTTTTGCATGATTTCCGGAGTTAACTTGGTTTCAATTACATTTTTCATAAAATAAATAGATATTAATTAATAATAGCTTCAATGTAGCGCTTTATTTCTATTTATTTAGCTTAAAAGATGTTAAATGACGCTTATAATCTATAACGTATAACAACATCGGAAAAAAAACATGTAGTTGCAGCGGCCGTTGAGAATACTATTTTATCTCAATTTCAGCCAAGAAATTAAACTCACTGTTTTCTCCATTTTCAGATTTTATTTCCTGTCCTTCGTAGGTAAGTTTAGTTGGAATAAAAAATGATACTTCGCAAGGAAGTTCTTCCAGTCTCGCATCAAATTCCAAATCGATTGATTCAGTTTCGTTTAAATTAATAGTATAAGTAAAGTTTGACTGATATGGAATATTAAGTAAAAGAGTATGGTTGTATTTCGTACTGTCATCTGAATCAATACCTTCCCTGGGAGGTAAATACTGGAAGTCAGGATTCGGAAAGTTGCCTTCTACTGTTATATTTTCTGGATTTATGGTGCCATTTTCAATTAGGTTCGTGCCGTCTTGGTCCACTAACCGAATTAACAAACTAGAGACCATAGGGTCAAAAAGAGCACAATCAATTTCTTCTCCATCATCATCATTCGAACAACTGAACATTAAAATGCTAATAAGTAAAAGGGTAAAGATTTTTTTCATAATAAAGCTTTTTAATCAGATGTGCCTATAATCAATTAGTTGCGTTTAAAAAGAGTAAATAAACTGAATCAATCTATTTTTTTTTAGCTACAACTGTAAAATTCCCGTTTACTCGCTTTTCAGCAAAACCTACTTTCAAACATTGGGACTTTAGGGATGGAAACTGAAGTTTTAAACAAAGAAACCTAAAAAATAACCACATCACCAAAATAATTGGATGATGTGGTTTGTCATTTAAATCCGGATGTTATAAATCTTAGCTGAAGTCCGTAGGCTAGTAATAGGTAAACCTTCTTACATTGGCAATGTATTTGGCAAGCCTAATTACTTGATGGCTATAACCGTATTCATTGTCGTACCAAATGTACAGCACCAAATTTTTACCATCTGCCGAGACAATGGTGGCATTGCTATCGTAAATAGAGGGGGCAGAGGTGCCAACAATATCCGAAGAAACCAACTCGTTGTTCAGCGAATACTTTATTTGTTCTACCAAGTCACCTTCCAAAGCATATTTCTTTAGAATGGCATTAATGGCATTTTTAGAGGTGTTTTTTTCAACCTCTAAATTCAAAACAACCAAGGAACCATTGGGAACGGGTACGCGTATGGCGTTAGACGTTAATTTACCTTCCAAAGAAGGCAAGGCTTTGGCTACCGCTTTTCCAGCGCCGGTTTCGGTAATCACCATATTTAAAGCGGCTGCGCGCCCTCTTCGGTATTTGGTGTGCATATTATCTACCAAGTTTTGATCGTTGGTGTAGGCGTGTATGGTTTCCAAATGTCCTTTTACAATACCAAGCGAATCTTCAACAGCTTTTAGAATGGGAGTAATAGCATTGGTGGTACAGGAAGCGGCGGAAAAAATATTCACTTTCTTAGGGTCGTATTCCTTTTGGTTTACCCCATAAACAATGTTCGGTACATTTTTTCCGGGCGCTGTAAGCAATACCTTTTCGGCCCCTTTGGATTTTAAGTGTCTTGCCAGTTCCTTATCGTCACGAAAGGCTCCTGTGTTATCGATAATTAATGCCTTTTGTATTCCGTAGCTGGTATAATCAATATCTTCCGGTTTTGCAGCGTTTATAAACTGAACGGTAGTACCATTTATTATTAATGCTTTTTTCTTGAAATCTACTGCCACGGTACCAGGAAAGAAGCCGTGCACCGAATCGTTTTCCAATAAGGAGGCCCTTTTCAGCAAAACGTCATCGGTAAGTTCGCCACGGGTAACAATAGCGCGAAGCCTCAACTGGGAACCTATGCCGGTTTTGGCCATAAGTTCGCGTGCCAGCAACCTACCAATTCTTCCGAAGCCATACAGCACTACATCTTTAGGTTGAATCTCTTTGCTTTTGTGGGCGCCTTTTAGTTTGTCAATCACAAAGGAAGTGGTGTCTGCATAAGCCGAAGGATCCTCCAAGTGGAATTCATAGGTAAGTTTACCGATATCTATTTTAGCAGGAGGGAGGCTCATATTGCTAATGGCGCGTGCAATATCTACAGAGTCGAAAATAGAAATGGGTTTCTGTACAAATTCGCCCGCGTATTTGTGCAAGTTCATTATCTCGCTAACGCTTTTGTCAATTAATTGGTTGCGGAACAATACCAGTTCTACGGAATTGTCGTACCACAAATCGCTTGCAATTTTTATGAATTCTACGGTTGCCTTTCTGCGGTCTGCTTGAAAAGCCAATTCCTTTTCATAAGAATCGTTTTTTACTGCCATGATGTGTTGTCTTAGTTTGTGTTTCGATGTTTAAACTTTCGGCAAAAGTATATATTTCAAACGTTTTCGTAAAGGATTTTTAATAAAAAAAAGAGTCCCGCTAAGGACTCCTTTATTCTTCTATGTTGTAAACGCTAGTTTCTGTAAACCAAACGTTCTTTGTTTCCGTTTTCATCCATAATAACCAAGCTCATCATTCCGTAGGATTTTGCTTTTTCTACCGCTTTCTTGGCATCGTTGATGTTTTTTATTTTATCATCGTTAATACCTACCAAAAGCTTTCCATTAATACCCAATCGGGTGTTGTATTCATTGCTGCTGCTTATCACGAGACCGTCTTGGTTGTTGTAAAATTCCCTGTCGGATTTTGTTTGCTCCTGAAGGGAAATTCCTATTTCATCAATAGAATAGATGTAAGAACTATTATTGATGAGTGTCACCGGAACACTTATGGCTTCATCGTCACGAAGGATGGAAAGTTGCACTTCGTCATTAGGTCTTTTGCTTCGGAGATACCCCGTAAGGTCTGAAAACTTACTAATTTTAATGTTGTCTATCTGTTTGATGATATCCCCGCGGCGTAATCCTGCTTTATAAGCTCCCGATTTTTTGAAAACTTCAGCGATTAAAATTCCTTGCGACTCGTTGATATCTTCTAAACGACCATTAACAACGGCTAAATCTTGTCCTTTAATTCCTAAAGTTCCCATCTGTACGTTACCAAACTCCATGATGTCTTCCACCACTTTTTTGGCAATATTGCTGGGTACAGCAAAAGAATACCCAATATAAGAACCTGTTTGGGAGGTTATAGCCGTATTTATACCGATTAGATCGCCGTTGGTGTTCACCAAGGCACCACCGCTATTTCCTGGGTTTACCGCTGCATCGGTTTGAATAAAAGACTGGAATTTACCGTCGGTTTCATCCAAATCCCTTGCTTTGGCGCTAATAATACCAGCCGTAACCGTAGAAGTTAGGTTAAACGGATTCCCAACTGCCAATACCCATTCACCTATTTTGGTATAATCGGAATCTCCAAATGCCAAATAAGGAAGGTCTTTATCGGCTTCAATTTTTATAAGGGCAATATCGGTCTCTGGGTCGGTACCCACAAGCTCCGCTCTGTATGATCTGTTGTTGTTTAAAGTAACTTGTAATTCCGTAGCATTGGCAATTACGTGGTTGTTGGTGACAATATAACCGTCTGGAGAAATAATCACTCCAGAACCCGTTCCCACATGGGCGCGGGGTTGTCCGCCAGAACCGTAGAAATACTCCATAATGTTGGATGGACCGCGACTAACGGTCTTATTTTTAACGTGGACTACCGCATGCACCGTTTTAGAGGCAGCTTCCGTAAAGCTTACATTTTCTTCATTTTGTAATGTAGTTGGGTTGTAGCTGGCAGTAACAAATTTTGGTTGATTTTCCTTGTTTTCCACTACAGTGACTTCCTTCTCAAAAGCGTATTTGTAAACGCCCAAGGTAAGCGCACCCCCCAGCATAGAAACTAGTAATAAACTCAAAAATTTTTTCATGGCTATTTTATATAAATTTATTGCATTCCACAAATCATGGTGTTTCACCATAGTTGGTGGAATAGGTTACACTTAAATTTCTAGTGTTTCTTATAGCAAAGAACTATAAAAGAAACCCTTTAAAAATACTTGATAATTCAAGGTTTTTTTCAACTTTAACGCACTTTAACAATGGTTTAAACGAAAGCAAAATTGTATATTTGCCAAACAGGGCAAAATTTGAAATAAATGCTTTGTCCATTAGGGTTTTAGCGACTTTTAAAAATGCTTACAACCTGTCAATTAGTTTAAAATCGTGCATTTAATAGAATGAAAATTACTTTTTATAAATATCAAGGAACTGGAAACGATTTCGTAATGATCGATAATCGTCAACATACATTTCCCAAAAATGATACCAAACTTGTAAACCGGCTATGCGACCGAAAGTTTGGCATAGGTGCCGATGGATTGATTTTGTTAGAGAATTCTGAAGAAGCCGATTTTAAAATGGTTTACTTCAATGCTGATGGAAATGAAAGCTCAATGTGTGGTAATGGCGGAAGGTGTTTGGTGGCTTTTGCTGAATTTTTAGGAGTTATCAAAAGCGAATGCACTTTCGTAGCGGTTGATGGTTTGCATCATGCAAAAATATATGATGGAATAGTGAGTTTGGCAATGCAAGATGTACCCAACATCGATATTTTTGATACTTATTCATTTTTGAATACAGGTTCTCCGCACCATGTGCAATTGGTGTCAGACTTGCCAAATCTGGATGTAAAAGTGCATGGCGAGAAATTGCGTTACGGAAAATATGGTAACGCGGGTAGCAATATAAATTTTGTAGCTCAGGAATCTCCAGATGTGTTTGCCGTAAGAACATATGAACGCGGAGTGGAAGACGAAACCCTTTCTTGCGGAACGGGAGTTACGGCAGTGGCGTTGGCTATGCACGAAACTAAAAAGACGTCCAGTAATAAAGTGACACTTAAAACGCCAGGTGGCGAATTGCAAGTGTCTTTTGAGAAAAACGGACAAGGATATAAGAATATTCATTTGGTAGGACCAGCCACGTATGTTTTTTCAGGCGCAATTACAGCTTAATGATCACACTTTCAGGAAATACAGTCTATTTAAGGGCTTTGGAAGCCGAGGATTTGGATTTCCTCTATACCTTGGAAAATGATGAAAAGGTGTGGGAGGTAAGTGAAACGCTGGCACCCTATTCCAAATTTATTTTAAAACAATACTTGGCGAATAGTCACAAAGACATCTACGAGGCTAAACAATTGCGTTTGGCTATTTCCAATTATTCGGATACGCTGCTTGGCTTTATCGATATTTTCGATTTTAATCCGAAAAATAAACGTGCAGGCGTGGGGATTATAGTTTTGGAGGAAGCCAACCGAAATAAAGGTGTTGGTAAAGAAGCTTTGTCCCTGTTGATTGAATATGCTTTTAACCATTTGGATATGCATCAATTGTATGCCAATATTTCAGAAAATAATAAACCCAGTATCCATCTTTTTTCAAACTTAGGGTTTGAAAGAGTAGGGGTAAAAAAAGATTGGAACTATACTTCAGGAAAATTTCAAAACGAAATCCTATATCAAAAGATCAATAAATAATGTATATAAGAAAAATTTTAGTGGCCGTGGCGCTCATAGGTGCAGTGCTCGGTTTTGTTTTTGTGTATTATGTGTATAATGCTGTTTTTTCACCCAATACAGCTTTTCAAAATGAAGAGGCGTACGTGTATATTCCTTCCGATGCCAATTTTAAAGAGGTAGCAGATCAGTTGGAACCACTGCTTGAAAATATGGCTACATTTGAAAAAGTAGCAGAAAGAAAAGGTTATATAAGCAATATAAAAGCTGGAAAATATGCCATTAAAAAAGGGATGAATAACAATGAAATCATTAATTCCCTTCGTAGCAGAAATATTCCTATAGATGTTTCTTTCAATAATCAAGAGACGTTGGCTAAGTTGGCTGGTAGGATTTCTATGCAAATTGAAGCAGATAGTATTTCCTTACTGAATAGTTTTAACGAAGCTAGCTTCCTAGAAAATACTAAATTCAATGAAGAAACGGCGCTGGCCATGTATATTCCCAACAGTTATGAGTTCTTTTGGAATACCTCTGCGGAAGGATTTCGCGACCGTATGAGTAAAGAATATGAAAGGTTTTGGAATGAAACCCGTTTAAAAAAGGCTGAAAGTATAGGTTTAAAGCCTTTAGAAGTAATTACGTTGGCTTCTATTGTGCATAAAGAAACGGCTATGGTAGATGAGCGCCCTCGTGTTGCTGGCGTTTACATGAACCGCTTGAAAAAAGGAATGTTGTTGCAAGCAGATCCAACGGTTATATTTGCTAGTCATAAAACATCAGGAGATTGGGACAAAATAATTAAAAGAGTACTGTATAAAGATTTGGAAATCGACTCTCCTTATAACACATATAAATATGCTGGATTGCCGCCCGGACCCATAGCGATGCCCGACATATCTGCGATTGATGCTGTGTTAAATTATGAAAAAAATGATTATTACTATTTTGTAGCAGATGTCAAAAACTTTGGATATCACAAATTCGCGAAAACCCTTTCCCAGCATAATGCAAACAAGCAAGCTTATGTAAAATGGATGAATTCGCAGGCTATAAACCGCTAATTTAAACTTTAAGATTACTTTAACTTATTGATTTTCTGATTATTAAAAAAGTCGTATATTTGCCCGCTCAATTTTAAGCAATCAATCTATTTGATGTAAGGCTTAAAGAAATGGTAAATTATGAAAAAAACAATATTAAAATTCAATGTTTTAGTAGCTGTTTTAATTTTAGTAATTGTAGCAAGTTTAGGTTTTACTTCCACAAAAAAAACCAATGTAGAAGTTCATGAAATTAATAAAATTTCGGCGCCTTTAGCATATTCAGTTGTAATGCTGGATAATGAAGAGGAGGCTGATGAGGTGATCCGAACTCCTTTTTTAGGGAAATCCTTCAACGGCTTTAAAGAAGCCTTGGCTTTTAAAGAGTCAAGAGGTGATTATTTTACGGTGAACCAATTGGGGTATATGGGGAAATATCAATTTGGTGCCTCTACCTTAAAAACAATCGGAATCGACGCTAATGTTGATTTTCTTAACGATCCGGAATTGCAGGAACGTGCTTTTATTGCCAATCTTGAAAGAAACAAGTGGGTGTTAAGAAAGGATATTGAATGGTATGTAGGCCGAGTTTTTAATGGAGTTAAGGTTACGGAGTCTGGTATTTTGGCTGCCGCTCATTTGGCAGGTCCAGGAAATGTAAAAAGATATTTGCGCACACACGGGGCTAGTGGTTTTGCGGATGCAAACGGAGCTTCGATACGTTATTACATGCGTAAATTCTCCGGATATGATGTATCTCACGTAAAGCCGAACAGAATGGCGAAAATTTAAGAGTATAGCTATTAAAAAAAAACAGTTTATGAATAAACCTTAAAACGGAAGTTTTGAGGTTTTTTTGTTTTAAACGGCATGTAAAATAAAGATTGTGGGTCTTTTATGAAGGTTTACGTTCGCACCTTTCCACTGATGTACTTCTTGGGTTTTAATGAACTCTGAAGGAAGCGTTATGTCTGTCGCAACACAGAGCTTTGTATTTCCAGCCAGTATTCCTGTTATATCTGCCAGAAGTTTGTCGTTTCGATAAGGCGTTTCCATAAAAATCTGTGATTGATTTAATTCTTTAGAGCGCTTTTCTAAAGCTTTAAGTGCTTTTTTCTTTTCAGATTTATCAATAGGTAGGTAACCATTAAATGCGAAGCTTTGTCCGTTCATCCCACTGGCCATTAAAGCCAATAGAATGGACGATGGTCCTACAAGCGGGGTTACTTCTATGCCTTTTTCATGAGCAATAGCAGCAACATCAGCTCCAGGATCTGCTACTCCGGGACAACCCGCTTCAGAAATAATGCCTACATCGTGACCATTCAAGCATGGAGTGATTAGGGTTGGGATTTCTTCAGGTTGGGTGTATTTGTTTAATACCTGTATTTTAAGGTTTGGTTGCGATTTTTTCGGACTAATTCGTTTGATGAATCTCCGCGCCGTTTTCTCATTTTCAACAATATAAAAATCAGTGTTTTCAATAATTCTCTTAATGGAAAGTGGAAGTACTTCTAAAGGTTCTACATCTCCCAAAGTGGTTGGGATTAAATAGAGTTTGCCGATTTTGTTGTTTGTAGCCATGGGTAGGAGTTTACGGCTCTAAGATACGAAGAAACTACAAATTGGAAATCTCTTTTACAATTACGTCTGTGGCTTCGTCTAGCATTTTGTAAACATTCTCAAATCCCATTACACCGCCGTAATATGGGTCGGGAACATCAAGGTTTTCACCTGGGGTGAGTTTGTTAAGAATGAGATGGACTTTCGCTTTGTCATCCTCGTTTCTGGCCTGCAGGATGATGTTTTTGTAGTTGCTGTTGTCCATGGCGAAAATCAAATCAAAATCGTCAAAATCTTGCTGGGTGAATTGCCTGCCACGTTGATCGGTGATGTCGATATTGTATTTTGCAGCTATTTGAATAGATCTTGGATCTGGTTTCGAGCCAATATGGTAATTGGATGTTCCAGCAGAATCTACAAATACTTTTTGCGGGTTTACTTTAGATTTTAGAATACCTTCTGCCAATGGAGATCGGCAAATGTTTCCCAAGCAAACCATAAGTACGCGTACCTGCATTATTGAGCGAATTTTTTATTTAGATCGTCGATGTATTTTCTAAATTGTTTATCAGTTTCGGCGAGGTTATCAACAGTCTTACAGGCATGTAGCACCGTGGCATGGTCTCTTTTCCCTATTTGGGATCCAATGCTGGCCAAAGAAGCTTTAGTATATTTCTTGGCAAAGAACATGGCTAATTGACGTGCTTGAACAATATGTCTTTTTCTCGTTTTTGACTGAAGAGTTTCCACGTCCATTTGGAAATAATCAGAAATTACTTTTTGGATGTAATCAATGGAAACTTCACGCTTGGTATTTTTAACAAACTTCTCAACAATCTGATTGGCGAGTTCTATGGTAACTTCTTTTTTATTGAAAGAAGATTGTGCAATCAAGGAAATGATAGCACCTTCCAATTCACGAACATTGCTTTTAATATTTCTTGCCACACATTCCACAATTTCTTCTGGCATTTCCACACCGTCACGATATAATCTATTTTTTAAGATCGAAATACGTGTTTCGAAATCGGGACTTTGCAATTCGGCAGACAAGCCCCATTTGAATCGGGATAGCAAGCGTTGTTCGATATCCTGCATGTCCACCGGAGCTTTGTCCGATGTGAGGATTACTTGCTTTCCATTTTGGTGCAAGTGGTTGAAAATATGGAAAAACACATCTTGAGTACCTGATTTTCCAGAGAAAAACTGAACATCATCAATTATCAACACATCTATTAGTTGATAAAAGTGAATAAAGTCGTTTCTGGTATTTTTCTTTACAGATTCAATATACTGCTGGGTAAATTTTTCCGCAGAAATATATAAAACCGTTTTTTCAGGATACTTATCTTTTATCTCTACCCCAATGGCGTGCGCCAAGTGCGTTTTTCCCAAACCAACACCACCAAAAATCAATAAAGGATTAAAGGAAGTCCCTCCGGGCTTATTGGCAACAGCTAATCCAGCGGAGCGCGCCAATCTATTGGAGTCGCCTTCTAGAAAATTATCAAAGCTGTAATTGGGATTAAGTTGGGATTCAATTTTAATATTACGGATTCCTGGAATTACAAAAGGATTTTTTAATTCCGGATTCTTATGTTTAACAGGAACGTCTAATTCTTGAGGTTGCATGTTGGCGCGATTGGAACTTGGAATACTCTCTGTAAACGGCTGTTTATTTCCGTAGGTGTTTTCCATTCTAATTACGTAAACCAACTTTGCATTTTCACCCAATTCTTTGGTAAGGGCAACTTTTAAAAGTTTAACGTAATGTTCCTCAAGCCACTCATAGAAAAACTTACTGGGAACTTGTATACTCAAAGCATTATCTGTTAACTTTACAGACTTTATGGGTTCAAACCAAGTTTTGTATGCTTGAGGTTGTATGTTGTCCTTTATGAAATGTAGACAATTTTCCCATACAGATTCCGCAGTTACGTTCATTCTTTGATTAAATTTTTAAATAGTTAGTCAGGTTTGGCAGTGAATAGAATTATAGAAATCGACTACCGATTTAGATTAAACAAATATGTGAACAAAAAACTGAAAAAAAAAATGAAAGGTGGTTGAATTTATACTTTTTTTTTCGCATGATTGTTAACTTTCTGTTCATACTTTCTTAACACTTGTAAAATACATTTTTTAATGGAAAAAACAAATAAAATTAACATAAGAGTTCGCTACAGCGAAACCGATAAAATGGGTGTAGTTTATCACGGAAATTACGCTCAATACCTTGAAATTGCGCGTGTTGAGTGGTTAAGGAAGTTCGGCGTGTCTTACCGATGGATGGAAGAGAATGGGGTGATGTTGCCAGTAGTCTCCCTACAGATAAACTATAAGAAATCCGCGCGTTATGACGATGTTTTGACGGTGCAGGCAACCCTTAAAAAGAAACCTACTGTTAAGATTGAATTCGACTATTATATTTTCGATGAAAATGGCGAAATTCTGGTTGAAGCGAACACGGTTTTAGCATTCATTGACAGCAACACTTTTCGGCCAATTCGTTGTCCAGATTATATCCTCAATAAATTATAGAATTCACTGCTTTTATGTCTGGAAAATTGTGTTTAAAATGCCTTTTTTTATATAAAACACGTAATAAATAGAATATATGTTTTATTGTTAAAGGTTTTCTACGAATTATCCAATTCTTTTACTTCAATTTCGTAAAAGGGCTTAAAGGCTTCAATAACCTGCTGGGATAGGCTCTTTCGAATGCTGACCGTTATTTCGCAGGAAAGATTCATTGTCTGGTCAACCAGTTGTAAGTTTCTTTCTTTTATAATGCGCATTACATTATTCATGTGCTTGTATTCGAAGGAGATTAAAAAGTGGGTATCTACTGTCTTTTCAATTATTTCAGATGCTTCAAGACTCATTTGCGCTGCGGTTTTATAAGCGTTTATGAGTCCGCCAACGCCCAACTTAACCCCGCCGAAATAACGTACTACCACAATCAATACATCAGTTATATCAAAAGATTGAATTTGTCCATAAATTGGCATACCGGCAGAGTTGGAGGGTTCGCCGTCGTCGTTGGCGCGAAAAAGTATGTTGTCTTTTTCAAAGCCTAACTGCCATGCATAACAGTGGTGGCGCGCACTGTTATGTTTGTTTTTAATTTCTTCAAGATAATTTTTGGCGTCTTCTTCGCTTTCAATAGGAAATGCATAACCGAAAAATTTACTACCCTTGTCTTTAAAAAGAACTTCGGAAGAAGGTTTGGCTATGGTATTGAAAATATCTGTCAAAGTTTTTAGTTTAGTTGATAACGAAATTCGAAGTTATTAACACTTTCGTCAAAATAATAAGTCTTTTTGAAATAATTCGGTGACGTCTTCATTTTCGGGGGTCAAATTCCAAGTATGAAGTCCTAATTTACGGGCAGTAGCAATATGTTCGGCTGTATCATCTACAAATAGTGTTTCTTCAGCTTTTAAATTGTTTTCATTTAAAACAAATTCGAAAATATCGGCATTGGGTTTTCTTAAATTGATTTCGTGGGATAAGTAAAATTTTTCAAAACAGTTTTTGAAACGATCATAGCGGTCTTTACTAATATTTTTTATTACCTGTTCGATGTGAAGTGCATTGGTGTTGCTAAGTAAAAACAATCGGAAATTATTTTCTTTTGCTAACTTTTCTATAAACTCCATTCGGTGTGGAGGGAAATTTAAAATAATGCTATTCCAAATTTTTTCAATACTCTCGGTAGTTTCCTTCGGAAGAAATTGCTGGTATCCATTTATAAAATCGAGAGAAGTGATAGCGCCTATTTCGTAATTTTCATTTAAACGAATCATTTCTTCAGTTAAAATAAAGTCGGGATACTTTTCTAAAATTGCACTGGTAGTCGCCGGTTTATCAAGATCGATAAAAACGTCTCCGAAATCGAAAATGATATTTTTAATGGGCTTTTTCATATCGGTTACAACTTGTTTGAATAGATTTTTAAAACATCTTCGCCGAGCTGTTTCTTTTCAAGTAGTTCTTTATTCGGTAATTTGGGTGATGGTGTACCTTTATCAAATAGAACATTTCCGGTGAAAACTCTCGCTTCATCCCAAAGATTCGCATCTATAAAGGTCTGTAAAGTTTGGCCACCGCCTTCCACGATAAGACTTTGAATATTATGCTGATAAAGTTTTTCTACAATTTGTTCCGCCAAGCGATCTTCAAAATCAACCGATTCAAAAGTAATCTTGTTGAAGTTGGCTTCGGGTAGTGCCGTTTTTTTGTCTGTTATAAAAATAGTTTCTTCCGTATCGTCCCAAACATGCGATTCTTTTGGAGTTCTAAGGTTTCTGTCTATGACAATGCGGGTAGGGGAATTCCCTTGCCAATCCCTACTGTTTAGTTTTGGATTGTCTTTAACAACTGTATTTGTTCCTACTAAAATTCCGTGTTCTTCGGTGCGCCATTTATGCACCAATTGTCTAGAAAACGCATTGGTTATCCAAATAGGTTTGCGCTCTTGGGAAGTAATTGGTTTCGGACTCAAAAACCCGTCATCGCTTTGCGCCCATTTTAAAATAATATAAGGTCTTTTCTTTTCAATGAAAGTTAAAAAACGCTTGTTGGATGCTTTACATTCTCCCTCTAAAACACCGATAGTAACATGGTGACCAGCTTCCATTAATTTTTGTACACCGCGACCGCAAACTTTATCATGAGGGTCTAAAGTGCCAATTACCACATTTGGAATGTTGTTTTTAATGATTAAATCGGCACAGGGAGGAGTTTTTCCGTAGTGGGAACAAGGTTCCAAGGTTACATAAATAGTAGCCTTTTTCAGTAAAGAACGATCTTTAACCGATTGGATGGCATTCACTTCAGCGTGGTTTTGTCCTGCCGGACTCGTATATCCCTCGCCAATAATTTTTCCATCAGCAACAATAACGCATCCTACCATAGGATTTGGATAGGTGTTGCCAAGTCCATTTTTGGCCAGTTCAATGCATCGTTTTATGTAGATTTCATGTATCTTCATCCCGAAAGGCAAAAATACTATTAAAACATTGTAATAATCCATGAAAATAAGAGAAATTCAGCCAAA
The DNA here is from genome assembly GCF_023721415.1 of Galbibacter mesophilus. Classification (GTDB taxonomy): domain Bacteria; phylum Bacteroidota; class Bacteroidia; order Flavobacteriales; family Flavobacteriaceae; genus Galbibacter; species Galbibacter mesophilus. The sequence continues at coordinate 142,275 of NZ_JAMQVC010000003.1, forward strand.
AGACAATGAAAGAATGGCTGAGATTGTGAGAGAGGTTATTGTAGAGATGGGAGCACCAAAAGTGGGAACAGCTTACGAAGATGTGGCTCTGGAAGATCTATATAAAACCTACCAGAAAGAGAATTCGGTGTATTATGTTTTGGAAGAAAACGGTGTGATTTTAGGAGGAGCGGGAATCGCTCATTTAACGAATGAGAAAGAAACTGTTTGTGAGCTGCAAAAAATGTATTTTTCCCACGGAGCCAGAGGCAAAGGATGGGGCATGCAAATGATGAATGTTTGCTTGGAAGCAGCACGGGAGTTTGGTTTTAAACAATGTTATATTGAAACCATGCCTTATATGACGGATGCGCAAAAACTGTATAAAAAGGCAGGTTTTTACTATATAGATGCCCCAATGGGCAATACGGGGCACTATTCATGCCCTGTTTGGATGTTGAAAGATCTTTAGGAAGAAACAGGAATAACATGAAGTTAGGGGAGTTAAGACAACAATTTCGAGAGGAGCTGCAAAGTATTTATAGAATAGAGGAGGTAAATGCTTATTTCAATTGGTTGTGTGAGCACTATTTAGATTATAAATCTTTTGAAGTAGTTCAAAACATTCAAACTGTTTTATCCGATGAAAAAATATCGGTGTTGCAAAAAGCGTTGGCAGACCTTAAGAATGAAAAACCTATTCAGCAAATACTGGGCAAGGCTTATTTTTATGGTCTGGAATTGATGGTAAACGAACATACTTTAATCCCGAGACCAGAAACAGAAGAATTGGTAGATTGGATTATAAAGGATTTTAAAGGAGCTGAACGTTTAAATATTTTGGATATTGGAACAGGCTCGGGGTGTATTCCCATTGCTTTGGCTAAAAATATTCCAAATGCAAGGGTTTGTGCAATAGATATTTCTGAAGAAGCTCTAAAGGTGGCAAAAACAAATGCAAAGAACAATAACGCACAAATAACTTTTGCAAAAGCAGATGTGTTAAATATTGATAAACTGAAGGTAATTTTTCCACATATTCAACATTTTGATGTTATTGTTTCCAATCCTCCTTACGTTCGCGAATTGGAGAAATCTGAAATGAAAAATAATGTGCTGGTTTACGAACCTGCCACTGCGCTTTTTGTAACTGATAACGAACCTTTAATTTTTTATAAAAAGATTGCGAAATTAGCCAAAGAAAATCTGTCTAGCCAAGGGGTTCTATATTTTGAAATCAATCAATATTTGGGCAGGGAAATGCAGAGCCTCGTACGGGAACAAGGTTTTAACAACATTATCCTGAAGAATGATTTATTCGGTAACGAGCGCATGTTGAAAGCTCAAAAATAAGCTAATAAGCTTTCTACACAACTTCCCTTTCCAATGCTAAATAATGAGTGGTTTGTTCGCTGTACAATGGAAAAATTTTGATTTCACATTTGTACGGTGTATTGTCCTTTTTGTAATTCACAATTACTTCTTTAAAAGGAGTGTCCTCTAAAAGTTGTTTTTTAAAGTTTTGCCTAGAACTTTCAGTTGTGCCTTCACCTTGTAAAAATTTAGGATTTTTATTGATGGCGAATTTTTTGGAATAACCCGTCATGGAAACAAAACCATCGTTTACCCAAACAATATCCTGTTCGCTATTGGTTACAACAAGGGCTTCATAATCATTACTATTAAAAATTGATGGGATGTCGTTTCTCCAACCAAATTTTTCAGCAAATGCCTGTATCTGTTCTATTTCAGCGGATTTTTTCAAACCTTGTAATCTTTCCCAATGGAAAAGGCTAAAAAAGTCCCAACTCACCAGCGGCATACTTTTAATAGAGGATAAATCAAGCGCTGTTGTAATTTTTTTTTCTTTTTCCAGTTCAGGAAGGCAGATGTCCAAACACATCATGTTTTTTAAATCATTTTTCATGTTCTGTACAATTTACAAGGTAAAAAATGTCTGTTTAAAGGTTGGGTGTGTTTGGTAGATGTTTCAAATATAATGATTTTTCTTAATTTTAGAGCTCAAATTAAACTTTATGAAGAAAGTATTGGTTGTAGGGTTGGTAATCGTTGGAGCAATAGTTTCTATTTATTACGTGACTAACAATGAAAATAGTTGGTCTACAAAGGAAACTTTGGAAGGGTACGATAGCGAAAAGGCAGCAGAGGAAACTCCGGTAGAATCTTTCAAAAATACAGCGCCTCAAAAATCAGCAACTGGGAATGGACTAAATCCTGCCCACGGACAACCCGGCCACCGCTGTGACATCGCAGTAGGGGCACCTTTGACATCGCCTTCTAGCAATTCACTATTGAATACTGCGCCTAAGCTTAATCCTGAACACGGGCAGCCTGGTCATCGATGCGATATTAAAGTTGGAGACCCACTTCCAGCTACTTAGTGGATTTATTAAAATTAAATAATTTTCCTTCCGAAGAAATTAGTAAAATAGTGAGGTTTTATTAAATAAATAAACGTCTAACTTGCTGTTATGTAACGATATAAAGTTGTATATTACATGTAATTATCAACAAAATTATATCAATATGAAAAAGTTAGTTTTAGCAGTAATGGCTTTTGGAGCCATTGCCCTTTCCAGTTGCGATGCAACCAAATCAGCTTCTGATTCTGCTTCCAGTATGTCCAATCAAGCTTCCGGAGCCATGGATGATGCTTCCGACCAAATGGACAGCGCTTCGGGTCAAATGGCCGATATGTCTTCAATGAGTACGGATGAAATGAAGTCCTACCTTATGAATAACGAAGATGCTCAGGAAAAGTTGAAAACAGAGTTAATCAATAATAAATCTGAAGTTCAGAAAAAAGCGATTGATTATGTAAAGACAAATCCAGAAGCCAAATCGCAAGTAGCTGGTTTTTTGAAGAAAAATCCCGGCGCGAAAGGCAAACTATTGGAATATGTATTTAGCAATCCGGAATTAACCAACAAATTGATGAGTTACATAGGCAGTAACCCAGAGTTGCTAAAACAAGCGATGAGTTTAATTGGAATGTAGTCATGGTGTCAGACTGAGCATGTCGAAGTCTTTTCAGGTAAATGTTAATCCTTCGACAAGCTCAGGAAGACATTAGGCAGACGCCTAAAACTATGCTTTTTCCAATAAGGCCATGTAAAATCCGTCAAAACCAGATTCCGAAGCCAATATTTTTTTGTCCTTAACCAATTTGAAGTCTTTACCGTTTTCAGATTTTAAAAAGGCTGCTACTTGATTTTGGTTTTCAGAAGGAAGAATGGAACATGTTGCATAAACCATTTTTCCACCTGATTTTATCATTTTGGAATAGTCGTTTAAAATTTGCTGCTGGGTTTCTTTGATGTTATCAATAAACTCCGGTTGTAATTTCCACTTTGCATCTGGGTTTCTGCGTAGAACACCCAATCCGCTACATGGTGCATCAATAAGCACGCGGTCCACCGAATTATGGAGCTTTTTAATAACCTTTGTGGAATCTATTTCGCGAGTTTCTATATTATGAGCACCGTTTCTTTTAGCTCTTCTTTTGAGTTCTTTTAATTTGTTCCCATAGATGTCTAAAGCTATAATCTGCCCTTTATTTTCCATTTTAGCCGCCATGTGAAGCGATTTTCCACCCGCACCCGCACAAGCATCTACAACACGCATTCCAGGTTGAACGTCTAAAAATTCAGCTACCAATTGAGAAGAAGCATCCTGAACTTCAAACAGTCCGTTTTTGAAAGCTTCTGTTTTAAAAATATTACCTCTTTCCCTCAGTTGAAGGGCGTCTGGGTAACCTTTAATGGGCAAAGTCGCTATTTCTTCATCCATAAGGGCATCCTGCAAAGCATGTTTATTGGTTTTTAAAGTATTTACGCGAATTATAACTTCAGCTTGTTTGTTCAGCGCATTAAGCTCTTTTGTCCAAAGAGCTTCACCCATTTCTTTTTCACCTAGCGTATCTAACCAATCGGGAACAGATTCCCTGTATTTTCTTGTTTTAGAAAGCTCATCAAATCGACCTTTAATTCTTCTGTTGGGTGTACCCTCCAATTGAGGCCAATCAGGAAGTTTAATGCCTTTGAGTACTGCCCAAACAGCAAAAATACGCCATAGGTTTTCGCGATTAAAAGGTTCTTTAACTTCAGCAATCTCAGCATAAAGTCGTTTCCATCGTACAATATCGTAAGTAGTTTCTGCAATAAAACCTCTATCTCTAGCTCCCCATCTTTTATCACGTTTAAGGAGTTGTTCTACCACTTTGTCGGCATATTTCCCTTCATTAAAAATGAGCTGTAAACCATCTATAACAGCATAAACTAAATTTCTATGGAGTCGCATACGTTATTATTTTAAAAAATAATTGGGTGCAAAGGTATCGCTTTGTAAGCGATAAAAGTTATTTTTATACCAAATTATACGGTTTTGAAGAAAATATTGATTTTTTCCCTATTTGTTCTAGTTTCCTGCGGAAAGGAAAAATTTATTCCAAGTGATTTTAAAGAAGTAGTTGTAGAAGAAGTATTTACCGATTCGGTAAGTATTCGTGCCATTACGCTTATGCAAGGAAACGTTGGTTTTGCTGGTTCCAATAACGTTTTTGGTATTTATAATGTTGCTACGGATAAAGTGGTGACACAAAAAATGATGCAGGATTCTTTGGCTTTAGAATTTCGCGCAGTAGCTAGCACGGATACCGATTTTTTTATGTTAACAGTCGGAAATCCGGCTTTGCTTTATAAAACTGGGGATCGTGGAAATATGGAGTTAGTTTATCGGGAAGATGATGAAAAAGTGTTTTACGATTCTATGAAATTCTGGAATAACCAAGAAGGCATTGCCATGGGCGACCCTACGGATGCTTGTCTTTCAATAATAATTACTCGCGATGGGGGAAATACTTGGAGAAAACTTAGTTGCGATGTTCTGCCCGCCGGAGTAGAAGGGGAGGCCGCTTTTGCTGCAAGTGATACTAACATTGTTATTGTTGGTGATAAAACTTGGATTGCTACGGGTGGAAATAAAGCAAGGGTGTTTTTTTCGCCTGACAAGGGAAAAACTTGGGAGGTGTATGAAACCCCGATAGTGCAAGGAAAAGCAGCGCAAGGAATCTATACCATGGATTTTTATGATGAAATGAACGGATTTGTAATTGGCGGCGATTATACCAAACCAGATGAAAATTATGGTAATAAAGCCGTTACCAAAGATGGTGGCAAAACCTGGAAATTGGTTGCAGATGGAAGTATTCCAGGATACCGTTCTTGTGTGCAATATTTGCCGGGCCGTGAGGCAAAAGAATTGGTGGCTGTTGGATTTAAGGGAATTTCATTTTCAAACGACAGTGGTAATTCTTGGAAACAAATCTCTGATGAATCTTTTTTTACCATTCGATTTATTGATGATTCCACAGCCTTTGCAGCTGGAAAAAATAGGTTAGCTAAGTTGACTTTTAAGTAATGAAAAATTATTGAGATTTACTGTCCAATAATTTTTGTTTTATTCAAACGACTGCATTTCTACCAATTTTTGATAAACACCTTGTTTAGCCAGTAATTCTTGATGTGTTCCCTGCTCTACAATTTCACCTCTTTGCATAACCACAATGCTGTCTGCGTTTTGGATAGTAGATAAACGGTGGGCAATAACAATAGAAGTTCGGTTTTTCATCATGTTTTCCAATGCAAGTTGAACTAACTTTTCGCTTTCGGTATCCAGCGCAGAAGTGGCTTCATCTAAAATCATGATAGGCGGATTCTTAAGTACAGCCCTTGCGATGGATAATCGCTGTTTTTGTCCGCCACTCAATTTTCCTCCTGCATCACCGATATTGGTGTCGAATCCATTTGGGAGATCTTTAATGAATTCATAAGCATTGGCAATTTTGGCAGCTTCTTCAATTTCAAGGGGAGTAGCATTGGGTTTCCCTATTCGGATGTTGTTGGCAACCGTATCGTTGAATAAAATGGAATCTTGGGTTACAATACCCATAAGGCTTCGCAAACTTTTTATGGAAATATTTTTGATGTTGATGCCGTCTATGGAAATGCTTCCGTTGTTAACATCATAGAAACGCGTGACCAAATTGGCGATGGTGCTTTTTCCACTTCCGGATTGTCCCACAAGAGCGACCGTTTTTCCTTTAGGAATTTCTAACGAAAATTGTTTTAAAACCAATTCTTCTTCATACTTAAAATCGATTTTATCAATGCTGATTTCTTTGTCGAAAGAAGTTTTATCAACCGCATTTGGAGCGTCCTTAATGGTGTTTTCAGTTTCTAGAAGCTCAAGGATACGTTCTGCGGCTCCATTACCCCTTTTTAAGCTATAACTAGCTTTGGAAATGGATTTTGCTGGCGTAAGGATATTATAGGCTAGCGTTATGTATCCAATAAAAAAACTGGCTTCCATACTTTCATCTACAAAAACGAGATAACCTCCGTAAACCAATAAAACACCAATTACAATAATACCTAAAAGTTCACTCATTGGCGAAGCCAGATTTTGGCGGTTCAGTACGGCATTGGAGTATTTATAAAAACGATCATTGGAATTTGAAAAACGTTTGCTAAAAATGCCTTCTGCAGTAAAAGCCTTTATTACACGAAGTCCGGACATGGTTTCTTCTAAAATAGAAAGAAACGTTCCCTGTTCCTGTTGAACTTTGACCGATTGTTTTTTTAGGGATTTCCCTATGGCGGAAATAATAAAACCTGCTACTGGAATAAATATAAATACAAATAATGTGAGTTTGGTGCTAAAAGCAAACATGAAAATTAATGAAAAAACGATGGTGAGGGGCTCTCTAACAATCATTTCCAATACTGAAAGGATAGAGTTCCTTACTTCTTCTACGTCACCGCTCATTTTTGAAATAGTGTCTCCTTTTTTCTTTTCGGAATAAAATGAAAGTGGAAGAGAGACTATTTTATCATACATTTTAGTCCGAATGTCTTTAAGCACTCCATTTCTTAAATAGGTGATGTAAAACATGGCTAAATAGTTGGATAAGTTTTTCAGTAGAAAAAGAGAAATGATTACTCCCACCATCAACATTAAAGCATAAAAACTTCCACGCTGTTCAATCAAATCAGAAAGATAATAGTTGAGATAATTCTGTCCGTAGTCTTTAATGTTAACAAGTGTGTCTACGAATCCATTGTACTCGGGCTTTGTAGCTACAATTTTCTTGTCATTAAATATAACTTTTAAAACAGGTACCAAGGCCACGAAAGACAACGTGCCGAAAAGGGCATAGAGAATGTTAAAGAAGATGTTTAGGTAAGCAAACTTTTTGTAAGGCTTAGCAAAACGAAGTATTTTTTTAAAGTAGTTCATTCAAAAAAAATATGCTGAGTAATCTATATTATGGGCAACAAAGGTAAGTTTAATTATTAAAAATAAGTCGGCCTAGGAAATTAACTATTACGATTGTCATGCTGAGCCTGTCGAAGTGAAATAAGTTTAATTCTTAAGGGTCTTCGACAAGCTCAGACTGACATTAAAACCAGGCCTGTTTTAATTCTATAAAAGTGATTTAGCCAATCTTTAGTTCAGCAATAATCCTATCTATTTTTTCGTCCATTTTGGCAACAGCCTGATTGTAATTGGAAACGCTGTCCAATTCCCCTTTTACAGAGAAATAGAATTTTATTTTTGGTTCTGTCCCGCTGGGTCTGGCCGCTATTTTTGTTCCGTCTTCTGTGTAATAAATTAAAACATTGGATGAAGGGATATCAATATCTTCTTTATCCCCTGTAAGCAAATTAATGCGGGTAGCACTGAGGTAATCTTCCAAATAATTTACTTTTGAACCGTCGATGGACTTAATTGGGTTTTCACGAAGGTCGATCATCATTTGTTTGATTTCATCGGCTCCGGAAATTCCTTTTTTGGTCAACGAAATAAGTTTCTCACGATAGAGTCCGAATTCCTCGTAGCATTTTAAAAGATCTTTGTAGAAAGAACTTCCTTTTGCTTTCGCATCCGCAGCAATTTCGCAAGCCAATAGGGAAGAGGTAACTGCATCTTTATCACGAACAAAGTCGCCTACCATGTACCCAAAACTTTCCTCACCGCCACCAATAAATTCTTGCATTGGAAAATCTTTAATCATCTTAGCAATCCATTTAAAACCTGTCAAGGCTTCTTTGTATTCTACATGATAGCTTTTTGCCAAAGTTTTCATCATTGGCGTGGAAACAATGGTCGAAGCAATAAATTGATTGCCATTAATGCGGTCTTCTTTTTTCCATTTTTCCAGGAGAAAACGCGTCATTAAAACCATGGTTTGGTTTCCATTTAACAATTCCATTTCTCCGTTGTTATTTCTAACGGCAATTCCCAAACGGTCGCTATCGGGATCGGTACCAATAACCATATCGGCATTGATTTCGTTGGCTTTTTTAATGGCCATTGCCAAAGCTTCGGGTTCTTCTGGGTTGGGAGATTTTACCGTTGGGAAATTTCCGTCAGGTTTAGCTTGTTCCTCAACAACATGAACGTTCTTGTAACCCGCCCGCTTTAAAACTTCCGGTAAAACAGTAATAGAAGTTCCGTGAAGGGAAGTGAAAACAATAGAAAAATCGTTTTTGCCTTTCGCTCCAAAACTTCCATTTTCAACTGAAGCTTCAATAAAAGCTTCATCGACTTCTTTATCAATATATTTTATTTTGCTTTCTTCAGAATTAAAATTGATGTTTTCAAAAGAAAGACTTTCTATTTCCTTTATAATTTCATTATCCTGCGGCGGCACTATTTGTCCGCCATCCTTCCAATACACTTTATAACCGTTGTATTCGGGTGGATTGTGGGAAGCGGTAAGCACAATACCACATTGGCAATCTAAATGCCTAACTGCAAACGAAAGCTCTGGTGTGGGTCTTAATTCAGAAAATAAAAATACTTTAATACCATTGGCAGAAAAAACATCGGCTACCACCTTTGCAAGCGTATCGCTGTTGTGTCGGCAATCGTAAGCGATAACAACTTTTAATTCTTCATTTGGAAAAGACCTTTTTAGGTAATTGCTTAGACCTTGCGTGTTTTTACCAAGTGTATATTTATTGATTCTGTTGGTGCCAACGCCCATAGTTCCTCGCATACCGCCAGTTCCAAACTCTAGGTTTTTATAGAATCGCTCGTTAAGTTCTTCAGGATTGTTATCAATAAGCTCTTGAACTTCTTTTTTGGTGTTGAGGTCAAAAAAATCAGTTAACCAAGCTTCCGCATTTTTAAGTATTTTTTCTGAATTCATTGTGTGAATAGTTGTTTTTCTTAAAGTTACTCAAGAAATGGGAATTAATCCCATGCTTAAGATGAAAATTTATTCGGGTTTTGAAATTTCTATAGTTTCCGTAGAAATTTTTGGCTGAACAGTTTCTAGGATTTTATATCGTTTTTCCTGTTTTTTAGATCTAAGGATAAGTTCTCCCAAAAAGCCAGCAATAAATAATTGCGTACCAATTACCATAGCGGTAAGGGAAATGTAGAATTGTGGCCGTTGGGTAATTAATCGGCCATAAGGCGAGAAAAAAAGCTTATCGATGCCCAAATATATAGCGAAACAGAACCCGATGATAAACATTAGAACACCCAGCGCTCCAAATAAATGCATAGGTTGTTTGCCAAATTTTGAAATAAACCAAATGGTAATAAGGTCTAAAAAGCCGTTTATAAAACGTTCCATGCCAAATTTTGTAGTACCATATTTTCGGGCTTGGTGTTTCACCACTTTTTCCTCAATGCGATTAAAACCAGCATTTTTCGCCAAAACAGGGATGTAACGGTGCATTTCGCCATGGACATCAATGGTTTTAATTACCTGATTTCTGTAGGCTTTTAGTCCGCAATTGAAATCGTTTAATTTAACTCCGGATGTTTTTCTCGCCGCCCAATTAAACAATTTTGAAGGAAGGTTTTTAGAAATAACCGAATCGTAACGCACTTTTTTCCAGCCGGAAACCAAGTCCAAATGATGCTCTTTTAATTGATGATAAAGTGCAGGGATTTCTTCGGGATTGTCTTGAAGATCGGCGTCCATAGTAATAACCACATCACCTTTTGCCATTTCAAATCCGGCGTGCAGGGCTTGTGATTTTCCGAAATTCTTCAAAAAACGAATGCCTTTTACATGTGTGCTTGTGGAGGCCAATTGCATAATGGTTTCCCAAGAATTATCGGTACTCCCATCATCTATAAAAATTATTTCATAAGAAAAACGATTGGATTGCATCACTTGCACAATCCAATCGTGTAATTCCTGTAAAGACTCTTGTTCGTTGAGTAGTGGTATAACTACTGATATATCCATTGGTGAAATTCTATCCTAAAATAAATTCAAAGATAGGAATTAGTATTCATTATTGGATTTTTTAAGAAAACTACCTGTAATCATGGATATGATAAAGCCTAGGAAAGCAAACCAAAGTATTGTAGAGAATATTCCAAAGAAACTTTTGCCTTTAGAAGGGGTGTCATTTAGCTGCTGCTCAATTGCTTCCCGGCTTCCAAACATTTCTCCCCATTCTAATAGCATTGTTACTTGGAAGTCTGGATCGACGTAAGTGTCATAAATAAATGATGAAATACTATAAATTATCCCAATCACAACCATCATAGTGATTCCGATTAATAAAGCTTCTTTTATGTTGAGGTATCCATCATTTTTCTTTTTCCATTTTTTTATAAAAATTGTAATTAAAATTATTTCAAGTATGAAACAAATTAAAAAAGTGGAATAATAAATTATGGGGTTAGGGGATAGTATTTTTGGAACTGTATCGATGACAACTCTGGCGGTACCAGCAAGAATAGCTGATGGTAAAACGAATTCTTTTATTATTTTTTTAGAATTACTTTCCATAAATTTGAAATTATATTTTAACAAAATTAGTAGCTTTTCCCTTATCTTTGTTACAAGAAACCGAAAAATAAAATAATCGTATTTTTTTAGGGGTAAAGTGTTGGTTATCCAAAATAAATGTATAAATTTGCACCTCGAAAAAATTCTGAAGTTTAAAATATAGAGCGATGAAAAAAGGTATACATCCAGAAAATTATAGATTGGTAGCTTTTAAAGATATGTCTAATGAAGATGTATTCATTACAAAGTCTACAGCAGAAACGAAAGAGACGTTAGAGGTTGATGGTGTGGAATATCCTGTAATTAAATTGGAGATTTCTAGAACATCGCATCCTTATTACACTGGTAAATCTAAACTTGTGGATACTGCAGGACGTATCGATAAGTTCAAGAACAAATACGCTAAGTTCAAAAAATAATAGCACCAACATATTTTTAAGAACCTCTGATACCATCAGGGGTTTTTTTGTTAATGACACCCAAATTCAATAAGCCGAAGGCGCAATAGAATTTGATGGTGGAATTAACCCCGACCGTCAGCGTCGGGGTCTCATTGGCTTTTTCGTGAGTCTGACACCCAAATTCAATAAGCCGAAGGCGCAATAGAATTTGATGGTGGAATTAACCCCGACCGTCAGCGTCGGGGTCTCCTTGGGTTTTTTTGGGAATTTCGTTTCCTAATTCAATAAGAAGGCTCAATAAAATGTGATAATGGCACCTTTCTGCCGACGGCGGGCACGAACGCTAACCCCGACCACCAGGGTCGAGGTCTCTTTGGATTTTTCGGAAATTTCGTTTCCTAATTCCATTAGCCGAAAATGACACTAAGCACTACTAGTTTTTAAAGCTTTTCAGGTCTAATTTCATTATCTTTATCCAAAATTTCAAATCATGAATTACATCCTTTTTGATGGGCCGGTTAGAAATGCCCTGCTTCCATTCACCTACACGCGTCCAGTTGCCGATATCCGTATGGGAATTTTGACAATCCGTGAGAAATGGGAGAAATATTTAGGATATACTACTACCACAATTACAGAAGAATACTTGTCGGAAAAGTACCCAATGGTTGAGTTGGAGGAAAACATTTTGATTAATGCCGCTTTTTTTCCAAATGAAGAATTGGTAGCGTTGGTTAAAGGTTTGGAACAAGGACAAGCCATCTTTTGTGGTGAAGAGGTGATTGCTTTTTTTACTTCGGAAGCGCAGGAAGAAGTGGATTTGGAAAGTTACGAAGCTATTGAATACACAGGTGAATGTTTGCAATTGCAAAATACTTGGGATATTTTTTCCAAGAATGCAGAGGCTTTGGAAGCCGACTTCAATTTGTTGACCGATGGAAGAAAAAGTAAGCCTATTCCTTCAAGCAACAATGTAATCGCTCCTGAAAATATTTTTCTAGAGGAAGGTGTGTCTATAGAATTTTGTACACTGAATGCCAGTAACGGACCTATTTATTTGGGAAAGGATACTTTGGTGATGGAAGGAACCGTGATTCGTGGAGGTTTTGCCCTGTGTGATAATGCTATCGTTAAAATGGGAGCAAAAATTTATGGAGCAACTACCGTTGGTCCTGCTTGTAAAGTTGGAGGTGAAATCAACAATTCAGTGTTGTTCCAAAACTCAAATAAGGGACACGAAGGGTTTTTAGGGAATTCCGTGCTAGGGGAATGGTGTAATATTGGAGCAGATACCAATACCTCTAATCTTAAAAATGATTATTCTCCCGTTAGGTTGTGGAATTACGAAACCGAGAATTTTGCAAAAACAGGATTGCAATTTTGCGGACTCATGATGGGAGACCATAGCAAGTGTGGAATCAATACCATGTTCAATACAGGAACGGTTGTTGGGGTGAGTGCTAATATTTTTGGAAGCGGATATCAGAAAAATTTTATTCCCAGTTTTAGCTGGGGCGGCACAGGTGGATTCACCACATACCATCCTAAGAAGGCCTACCAAACAGCAAAAGCCATGATGGAACGCAGAAAATGTGAATTTACTTCGGAAGAAGAAGCCATTTTGGATGCTGTTTTTGAAAGTACCAAGCGTTGGCGAAAAGATTAGACAACTTAATTTAATCTCTCCTGAGTTTTTGAGTTCTTTCTGAAACCTCAAATCTTTTGATAATCAATTCAATAGAATGTTTTATTACCTCCAAAGAAGTTGGTATATTTGTACGCTTTTTTGAAAAGCATGAATAAAGACGGTTTCCGTCTTAAAAAAGAGCCGAAATGGAAAAAAAGAAGGTCGCATTTTATACCTTAGGTTGTAAGCTTAATTTTTCTGAAACTTCTACTATCGCCCGAAATTTTACGGAAGAGGGTTTTGACCGTGTGGAATTTTCGGAGAAAGCAGACATTTATGTAATTAATACTTGTTCGGTTACCGAAAATGCTGATAAACGCTTCAAATCGGTAGTAAAGCAGGCCCAAAAAGTGAATCCAAATGCTTTTGTGGCTGCTATTGGATGTTACGCCCAGTTGAAACCTGAAGAACTTGCTGATGTTAATGGCGTTGATTTGGTACTGGGAGCAACCGAAAAATTCAAAATTACCGATTATATAAACGACCTTTCCAAAAACGATTTCGGCGAAGTGCATAGCTGCGAAATTGAAGATGCCGATTTCTACGTTGGGAGTTATTCCATTGGCGATAGAACCCGCGCTTTTTTGAAAGTTCAGGATGGGTGCGATTATAAATGTACCTATTGTACCATTCCGCTTGCTAGAGGGATTTCGAGGAGTGATACGTTGGAAAATGTATTGAAAAATGCCAAGGAAATTTCAGAACAAGGAATAAAAGAGATTGTTCTTACAGGGGTAAATATCGGTGACTACGGAAAAGGGGAATTCGGTAATAAAAAACACGAACATACTTTTTATGAATTGGTCACAGCGTTGGATGAAGTTGAAGGAATCGAAAGGCTGAGAATCTCTTCCATAGAACCTAATTTACTTAAAAACGAAACGATTGATTTTGTGTCGAAAAGCAGGACTTTTGTGCCACATTTTCATATTCCTTTACAAAGTGGAAGTAACCATATTTTGGGGTTAATGCGCAGAAGGTACAAAAGGGAGTTGTATGTAGATAGGGTAAGTCAAATAAAAGAAGTGATGCCTCATGCTTGCATTGGCGTAGATGTAATTGTTGGGTTTCCTGGTGAAACCGACGAGCACTTTTTGGAGACCTATAATTTTTTAAATGAATTGGACATCTCTTACCTACACGTTTTTACGTATTCCGAGAGGGATAATACATTGGCAGCTGAAATGGAAGGTGTTGTTCCGAATAAAGTACGTGCTAAGAGAAGTAAAATGCTTCGAGGGTTATCCGCTAAAAAGCGAAGAGCTTTTTACGAAAGTCAGATTAACTCTGTTAGAACTGTTTTATTTGAAGGAGAAAATAAGGAAGGATATATTCACGGATTTACCGAAAACTACGTAAAAGTAAAAGCACCATGGAATCCTGAATTGGTAAATACATTACATCCGGTTGAATTGACAAAAATCGATGATGATGGGATGGTTCGTATTGAATTTGTTGAGAAGGAAAGCGCGGTGACTGTTTAAAATAATGGGGAGTCCATTTTATTGACTAAAGAATGAAGTATTCGATTGTAATACTGAGCTTGCCTGCCTGCCATGGTATTTCAGGCAGGTCAAAGCATTTGTTCCTCAACAAGCTCAATACAACTTTTTAAATCCTTATCCCTACAGGTAATAAATCTTTAAATTCTTTGTGTTTTCTTAGAAAACCGGCTATTTGGGGGCTTGTAGGGACTACGCTTAAATTTTTGCCTTCAATATGCTTCAAAACGGTAGTGATGAATTCATCCTTGAAGTCAGGGTCGGTTACTTCTTCTGGGATAACCAGCTTTGTTAAAAAAACTTTGCGTTCCTGAGAAGCGTATTCAATTTTCGCTAGCTTACCATCAATTTTTGCTTCGTATTGGCGCAAAAACTCATTGTCATTAATTACTACTTCATTCATTATTTCAAGGTTTAAAATTCATTTTAAATGCCAAAAATGTCAATTTCCATACGTATTTCAATGGCTACATAGAAATGCGTTAAATTTTGGTAAAAATTAGTTTTGGTCGCTATAAATATTGATGAAGAATTACATACCTTTAGCCATGCAAAGGTACGAAAAAATAGCTAATCATCTATTTTTCAATTGTTAATATATATGGCTACTCAAATTACACATATATACTTTATGCCGGGGATGGCAGCGAACTCCCTTATATTTGAGAGAATAAAATTACCAGAAGATAGTTTTGAGCTTCATTATTTGGAATGGAAAATTCCCAATAAAAATGAGAGCATAGAGTCGTATGCTAAGCGAATGGCTGCAGATATTGCTCATGAAAATCCTGTTTTGATAGGCGTTTCCTTTGGAGGGATTTTGGTTCAGGAAATGGCAAAATTTATTTCCGTAAAGAAAATAATTATTATTTCCAGCGTTAAATGTAACAAAGAATTACCGCGTCGTATGGTTTTTGCAAAATATACCAAAGCGCATAAATTATTGCCAACGGGTATGATAAATAATATCGAATTGCTTGCAAAATATGCTTTTGGGGTATCGCTTTCAAAACGATTGCACTTGTATGAGAAATATTTATCTGTTAGGGACAAATATTATATCGATTGGGCGGTAGATAACATAGTTAATTGGCGTCAAGTAACACCAAACAATAATGTAATCCATATTCATGGGGATAAAGATGCAGTTTTTCCTTCAGTATATATTAAAAATTGTATTACAATTGAGGGCGGAACACACATTATGATTATCAACAGATATAAATGGTTTAATGAAAACCTGCCAAGGATAATCTTGGAAAACTGAAAAATCTAATTTGTATATTTATAAAAAATTTATTGGGGCAAGATGAATCGAATTAAAACAGTATTAATTTTATTGGGAGTGGTAAGTATTTCAGCAATTTTTATAAATGCGGTACAGTCCACTAATCCAGTTACGGTACAGAATTCTGTAAAAGAAAAAAATAAAGATAGTTTAAGCTTGGTGCAAGACTATAACGTGTATGCGCTGAAAATACCAGATGGAATCAATTTTGCAGGAGAACGCGTGCCTGTAGAAGACCCAGATGTAAAAGAAAGACTGGACAGGGAACTTTTGGTAAATACTTATTGGCAGTCCAACGGATTATTATTGATAAAAAGGGCGAACAAATACTTTCCTATTATTGAACCTATTCTAAAGGCTCATGGCGTACCAGACGATTTAAAATACATTGCTGTAATTGAAAGTGGATTAACACAGGCAGTTTCTCCTGCCGGTGCTACTGGATTTTGGCAATTAATGAAAGGCACCGCTAGGGAATACGGCTTGGAAGTTAACGATAACGTTGATGAACGCTACCATATTAAAAAGTCCACCGAAGTGGCTTGCAAGTACCTTAAAAAAGCAAAAGAACGCTTTGGTACTTGGACAATGGCTGCGGCGGCTTACAATGCCGGTCAGTATGGTATGGCGAAACAGTTAGAGCGTCAAGAGATTGAAGGTTATTACAATGTGCTTTTAGGTGAAGAGACAGGGCGTTACGTGTTTAGAATTTTAGCCATCAAAGAGATTTTATCGCACCCAAATGAGTACGGTTTTAATTTTGATGAAGAAGATTTATATACACATATCCCTGTTAATGAATTGCCTGTAGACACGGTAATTTCTGACTTTCCAAAGTTTGCAAAAGAAAACGGTATAACTTACAAAACATTAAAAATCCACAATCCGTGGTTGCGGGAAACACATCTCAATAATGCATCCAAAAAACAGTATTACATAGAAATCCCTAAAAAGGGATATTATCCACCGCTTCAATAATGTGGAGTTTCTTTAAAGACAATCTATGGCAAACCTTGCTCGTGGTAAATTATCTTTTAGCACTAGCTGCCGCAGTAACCATTTTATTAAAAAATATAAATCCAACCAAAACGCTTTCCTACATCATGGCGCTGTTGGTTTTCCCGTTTATCGGATTAGTGGTTTACTTTTTCTTCGGACAAGATTACAGGAAATTTAAAATTTTTAAAAAGAAGAATGTCCTTAATCAGAAGAATATAAAAGACTGGGCACAGCAGTTGGTTTTAAACAAAAAGGAGGCCTATAACATTGGGAAAGAAGTTTTAAATGGGAACACCAAAATTATAAAGCTGATAGACAGCGATAACCAATCTCCCGTAACGGTTAATAATAAAGTTGATATTCTTATTAACGGAGAAGAAAAATTCAAAAGGCTTTTTGAGGATTTAAAGAATGCTCAATCCACGATTCATTTGGAATATTATATTATCGAGGATGGGGAAATAGGAATGGAGCTTATTGAAATCCTAAAGAGAAAGTCGGAAGAAGGTGTATCGGTTAAAGTAAATTATGACTCTGTAGCCAGCGAATTATCCAATAAAACCATCGATAGTTTAAAATCCAGCGGCGTAGAGATTTACCCATTTATGCCGGTTTATTTTCCCAAATTTGCCAGTAAAGCCAATTATAGAAACCATCGAAAAATAGTGGTTGTAGACGGTAGAATAGGGTATATTGGGGGTATAAATATTGCAGATGAATATATAAATAAGGAAGGGCGGCGTTTTTGGCGAGATACTCATGCCAGAATTGAAGGGCAGGCCGTGGGAATGCTCCAATTTCATTTCTCTTTAGATTGGGATTTCGTTTCGGATGAAGACATTCAGGTAGAGGAAAGTTGGTTTCCCGATACCGAAATAGAAGATAAAACTCCAATACAAATCGCGGCAAGTGGTCCCGACACAGAATGGGCCAACATAATGGAGGCAATGTTTACCGCCATTAATGAAGCAGACCGTTATGTTTATATTACGACTCCTTATTTCATACCAAATGATGAAATGGCGCTGGCCATGTCCACAGCTTCTAAAAGTGGAGTGGACGTACGATTAATTATTCCAAAAACCTGTGACTCATGGGCGGCCAATTATGCAACCCATTCTTATTTAGACCGGCTTTTACGGGCAGGAGTGAAGGTGTATTTATACAACAAGGGGAATATCCATGCGAAAACAATGATTGTTGATGATGTTTTCACCACTATTGGCACTTCGAACATGGATTACCGTAGTTTCCTTATCAATTTTGAAATAAATGCACTTATTTATGATGAAAATGTGACCAAACAAATGTTGGAAATTTTTATTGAAGACCTTCAGGATAGCGAGCAAGTGGATCCAGAAAGATGGGCGGAACGCGGACTTTCACAACGTTTAAAAGAATCTTTTTGCAGACTCTGGGCACCGTTGCTGTGAGTTGGTTGGATTTAAAATTTTAAAAGTTCAAAGTTTAAGGCACAAAGTTTTTTCGTTTTTCGAAATCAGAGAAATCTAACTTTTCCCGTCTCCAGCCTCCAGCTTCCTTCTTCAACTTTCCTTTAAAAATCGTAAATCTAAAACCGTAATTCGTAAATGAGTCGATGGTTTAATTGTAGAGTTGTTAAGTCGATAAGTCGCAAAGGTTCAAAGGTTCAAAGTGACAAAGTTTTCTTGTTGCTCATTGTTTGATGCTCGTTTTTAGTAGGCACTAAGCTTTAAGCAATAGGCTTTTTCGCCCCAACTTAAACTTTAAACCGAAACAGACTAAATCTTTAAATCCTAAAACTATATGATTCCTACACGAGAAATAGCCATTCCCGCGGCGAGGGGAGGGTCATTGGGTTGAGGGGAAGGTATAAGTGCCCGAGGGAAACGTCACTTTAGCCGAGGGAAAGGCTTTACAGGTCGTGGGGAGGCTCATCATGATGAGGGAAACGTTGTGGAGGTCGAGGGAAAGGTAGTTTATAATGCGGAACGTCATATCGACCAGCAGGAAATATTGGATTCAGCTATCCTATTTATAATGTGATTTCTCTGCCTTCTTTTGGTCGGCATCGAAATGACTAGAGACCTCAAAGCTCAAACATTATCGAATCTTAAAATTTTTTAATCATTAAATCTTTCAATCTCTAAATCAAAGAAATCCTAAATCTCCTTTTGATAGCCTACAACATCCAGAATCTTCCCAAATTTTTCGCCGGCGTTTTTAAAGCGGGCGCATTCAAAATAGCCACATTTGCTAAAAAGGGCAATGCTACCAACATTATCACCAGTGATAATCCCCAATAAATTTTTTATACCGTTGGCTTTGGCTTTTTCCTCTATAAAATCCAGTGACCTCTTTCCAATGCCGCGACTTTCAAACCCGTTCTTAAGGTAGATGGTCACTTCCGCAGTCATGTTGTAAGCCTGTCGCTTTTTAAAATGCGTGGTAAAGCAATATCCAGCTAACTCGTCGTCGGCGTAAATTAGAAACGAGTGATAGCGATGATGATTAAAATATAAAAGTTCTTTTAGTTCTTCTAAGGTAATTGGTTCGGTGTGAAAGGTTGCTGTTGAATTTTCTATGTACCAATCGTAAATTTCTTTAACTAGGAATAAATCTTTTTCTTCAATAGGCTTGAAAAATATTTTCATGTAATTATGGTAGGTTTTACGTATTCAGATAATCGATGAGTTGTTCCATGGCTCTAGCTCGGTGGCTCATTTTGTTTTTTTCTTCGGAAGATAACTCGGCAAAAGTAAGTTGCATGCCTTCCGGTTGAAAAACGGGGTCGTAACCAAACCCGTTCTTTCCCTTTCTTTTTTCTGTGATAACTCCGTTAACAATTCCATTGAAGATAATTCGTTCCCTATCGGTGCGCAAAGAAATAACCGTTTTAAACCGAGCTGATCGCTTATCGGAATCTTTAAGTTCCTTCAGCAATTTATCAATATTATCACTATCGTTTTTTTGTTCGCCTGCATATCGGGCAGAATGCACACCCGGTGCACCATCCAAACTTTCAACCTCTAACCCGGTGTCATCCGCAAAGCAATTGTAGTTATATTTTTCAAAAACGTAATTCGCTTTAATGGCAGCATTTTCTTCAATGGTTTTCCCGTTTTCTTCAATTTCTTCGGTGCAGCCAATATCATCCAAACTCAATAATTCTATGGAGTCGGGAAGCATGGCTTTTACTTCCGCTAATTTATTAAGGTTATGGGTAGCAAAAACGAGTTTCATCTGTTTATATTTATTTGTTTTTATTGGTCAAATGGAATGCCCTACTAATAATTTCGGTGGGTTTACAATTGGTTAACGGGCATTTCATAGCGTTGTTTTTGAGTTGATTAAACGTTTTGGTGTTATTTTTTAGTTGTATATTTAAGAGGATTCTTTCTGAAACAAAAAATGAACACATGCAAAAATATGTATTAATCGTTTCTTTTCTTCTATTTTCTCAGTTTCTTCTATCCCAAACGCAAAAAAACGATTCGATTGATGAGAACGACAAAAAAGAAAAACGGGTAGATTTAACCGTAATGCCATTTTTGAGTTATAACAGAAACTTGGAGTTTATGTTTGGAGCGATTCCTATGGCGATGTACCGATTAAATAAAACCGACACCATTTCTCCAAAATCCATCTCGGGGTTATCAGCTGTTTATACCACCAATAGCTCCTATTTTATAGCTTTTTTTAATCGCTTTTTCTTTGCTGAAGACCGATGGCGTGCTAAGTTTTTTATGCTAACTGGCGATTACAATTCCCAATTTTTTATGGAAAGTGAAGATGTTACGCCCGGTTTTTACGATTATGGAACAAAAGCTACCGTGGTAAGTTTGGGTGTGCAGAGAAGAGTTTTAGAAAATTTATATGGCGGTTTAACCTATACTTATGCGTATTACGACACGGTTTACGAAGATGATGTACAGCCGCCATCTATAGTAGAAACAAACGCCATTGAATTAAATGCACTTTACGATTCCCGAAGTGATGTTTACTACCCGATGAGCGGTGAAAAAGCAAAGCTCCGGTTCATTTCTTTTCCCGAATGGTTTGCCAACGATTCTACCGCAAATAAAATTTTAACCGAATACAATAAATATATCCCTATGAAAAATGGAAAAGATGTCTTGGCCATGCGATTTTCGGGACAATTTGGATTGGGAGATATTGCATTTCAGCAACAGGTGACCGTAGGAGGAAAGGATATTCGCGGGTATTCCCAAGGGGAGTTTCGGGGCGACGGACTCATGGCGCTGCAGGGCGAATACCGCTATAATTTTGGTAATAAAATGGGCTTGGTCGGTTTTGCGGGCCTAGCCACAATTTATGGATCGGATACAGAGGCGAATAACTGGGGTGTTTTTCCCGGCGCTGGCGTGGGATACCGATATCAAGCGTTTAAAAAAGCGAAATTTAACATAGGTCTAGACGCCGCCGTAGGTAAAAGCGATTGGGGAATTTACTTTAGAATTGGAGAAGCTTTTTAAATAGGAAGCGTTTGGTTTCATGCTACATTTCACATCGTTATCACTACAAATTCTTGTTTCAAAGGGTCTAATTCACTTAACAGGGTTTTTATGAGCTTGTCTCCGAATTCATCGTAAAGATTGGCAAAATTATCCGTTCGTTCTTGTAAAGATTCGTTGGGGAAAAGTTCATTTTGTAAATCGGTCATTCTAGAAACTTGGTCGGACAACTTTTTCTTTTGCGCTTTCAACAAACGTTTTTCTAAGTGTTCCAAGCCTTTTAATTGTTTCACTTCCTGTGCTTTTACGGCTCCTAAAAACGATTTATCGGTAAGTTCTGCTAAACGGTACATTTCTTCAAATTGCTTTACCAAATGTTCTTTTTGTTTATTGAAATTAATATCAATATCACTTATTTCGCGAACTTTCTTATTGATAAAAGATGCGCGTTTTAAAAATAATTGCTGAAAAGAAATGTTGAGTTTTTCTAGTTTTTTGGCTTGCTTTTCGGTAGCAACTAATGCAGAATTACGCAACAGCAGCATGGGGAATGGGATGGAATTTTGCTTAAAGAATTCTTTTAATTCCAACCAATATGCTAATTCACCTCCGCCGCCAATGTAACATAGATTTGGAAGTATTACTTCTTGATACAGCGGTCGTGTCATTACATTTGGAGAAAACCGTTCTGGGTATTCTTCCAGGTGTTTCTTCAGTTCTTCTTTGCTCCAAGAAATATCGGTTTCAAAAACTTGGTAACGTCCATCAACTTCTACAATGCGTTCACGAAGGCCTTTTTTCAGGTAAAACAAATTGATATCCCTCGGATTTACCTGAATTTTATACGAAGCATCCGCATGATTTAGTTTTTCAATGGTTTCGCTAACGGCTTTTTGGGATTCTTGCTCAAACAGCTCCTTTTCCATAAAAGGAACAAACAATTGCTTTAAGTTTTTGTCGGCTCCATCTATAATTACGAGTCCGTTTTCCCCAAACAATTTATCGGCCAAGAAGCGAGTCGCATTGGTAAGGTTATCGTGGTTTAGGTAAGCGTCCTGAAACCACTTTTTTAATGTCTCTGCGTTCTCACCTATTCCCAATTCTTTTTTGAACAACTCAAAAACATTTTCTAATCCATTGGTTGGAAGTTCACCTACAGCGCCTCCGCTTCCTTCGGAATTAGGGCCTTGCCATTGAAATTTTTTACCACGGAAATTAAAAAAGTTAATTTCATCAAAATCGTGATCCTCTGTAGCCATCCAATACACAGGTACGAAAGTATTTTCGGGATACTGTTCCTGAAGCTTTTTTGCCAAATTGATAGTGGAAACAATTTTATACAGAAAGTAAAGCGGACCCGTAAATAAATTCAATTGATGTCCCGTAACAACTGTAAATGTATTTTCTTCGGTCAAGCTATTTATGTGTTGTACTGTTTTTGCGGAAGGTTTTAAGGTATTGTACTGTTCCTGCAAAGATTTTACCAATACATCACGGTTTTTCTTCGGAAAGGACTTCTTTTTTTCTTCCAGTTGAAGCTTAAAATTTTCTAGGGTAGGATAGCGATTGTAAAAAGGAGTTAGTTTTGGGTCTTGCGCAAGGTAGTCGCAAATAAGATTAGAGAAATATCCTGTTTCTTTAAATGATATATATTGTGTTGGCATATTTTTTTATTTCTGAAAAAACAAATGTGTTCATTTTTTCCATTGATGAAAAAACGAACCAAAAAAATCTAGGCTTGCCATAAAAATATAAGAAAATACTACGGAACCCCCAGCCACTGATAAAAATAACTCACCCTCCCTACGGTCGGTCTCAAACAGATTTTTATCATTTGTCCATACTGCTTCCTTGATTTTCAATATTTTTATAGACAGGCCAAAACAAACTTTACAATGCGCAAAGAACAAAACAAATACTCATTGGGACGCATTCTTTTCTTTAAAATTAGCAACCGTCACTGTCTTGAAAAATGTATTTCCCTTTTGCGCTAGGGATTGCAGCGGCATCCTATTTTGCCCTTCGGTTAGGTCGGACATAAAGAAAATCTTTACGCTTGTTTTTTTTGACAATCACTTTAAAATGTAAAAATAAGGCAAAATAGATACAGCGGAAAGCCCGCCCCAAAAATTATGATTTTTTGGGGAGCGCCCACATGAATAGTGAATAGTATATTGGGAATTGTTAAATGTAGCCGTCCAGTCCTGCAAGGTTTTTAAAACCTTGTAGGTCTCAACTGCCAAAAAATGCTAAAAACCGACTACAAATGCGCTTGCAGGGATTTTTTATAGAAATTTTACAAAAACAACTGGTATATTAGTAGCTTTGAAAATAAATTTTAATTCCAAACAATGAAGTTACGATTCTTATTGCTGTCTCTTTTCCTGACCCTTTTTTCATTTGCCCAAAACGTAAAGTCCCCATCGGAATTTTTGGGGTACGAGCTGGGTTCAAACTTTTCTAGGCATCATCAGGTGGTAGATTATTACAAATATTTGGCCGCCACTTTGCCGGGAATGATAAAATTGGAATCGTATGGAACTACCAATGAAGGCAGGGAGTTGTTGTTGGCGTATGTTTCTACTTCAGAAAATATAAATAATTTAAAATCGATTCAAGATAATCACATGGCAGCGATTAGCGGAGAAGGAGCTTCGGAAACTGCCGTGGTTTGGCTTAGCTATAATGTTCACGGTAATGAAAGCGTAAGCACGGAGGCTTCTTTAATGACCATTTATGATTTGGTGACTTCCAAAAAGGAGCTGTTAGAAAATACTTTGGTAATTGTCGACCCTTGTTTAAACCCGGACGGACGCGACCGTTACGTGAATTTTTATAACGGATTTAAAAATTCGCCGTACACAGTAGATAAAAACTCAAAGGAACACCATGAGCCTTGGTTGGCTGGTAGGCCCAATCATTATATGTTCGATTTAAACAGGGATTGGGCTTGGGCTACGCAAAAGGAAAGTCAGCAGCGGTTAAAGGTTTACAACCAATGGCTACCGCATATCCATGTGGATTTTCACGAGCAGGGAATGGATGATCCATATTATTTTCCACCGGCAGCAGAGCCTATGCACGAGTTGATTACCGATTGGCAAAAGGAATTTCAAAAGGAAATCGGTAAAAACCACGCTACTTATTTTGATGAGAATGGATGGTTTTATTTCACCAAAGAACGTTTTGATTTGCTGTACCCAAGTTATGGAGACACGTATCCAACCTATAATGGCGCTATTGGAATGACATACGAGCAGGGTGGAAGTGGCCGTGCCGGTTTGGGCGTAAAAGTAAGCAATGGCGATACGTTAACGTTAAAAGATAGAATTGCGCACCATTACACTACTGGAATTTCAACTGTAGAAATGGCTGCCAAAAATGTGGAGAAACTCAACGAACAGTTTAAAAAGTTTTACGGAAATAAAGATTTCACCTATAAAAGTTATGCCATGTCGGGTGACGAAGAGAAAATGAAATCGCTTGCCAAACTTTTAGACGTGCACAACATACAATATGGTTACACGAAGTCTGGTGTAAAGGGTTTGAGCTATACAGACAAAAAATCTGGGAGTTTAGATGGAGACAATTACAAATTAGTGGTAAGTACTAATCAACCAAAATCGACATTGGTAACGGTGTTGTTTGAGCCAGAAACCAAATTGAGCGATTCTCTTACCTACGATATTACTGCTTGGTCGCTTCCATACGCCTACGGTTTGGATGCGGTGGCTTCAAAAAGTTTAATCAATACTTCTGAAAAAACTTTACCAAATGAAAGCACGACGTTAAATACCAATGGATATGCCTTTGTGACGGACTGGAACGGTATGGACGACGCCCGATTTTTAACGGAATTGCTAAAAGAAAATATTAAAGTCCGCTACTCGCATGAACCTTTTGAACTCAACGGAAAATCCTTTGATCACGGAAGTTTGATTATTACCAAAAGTGATAACACGAATAAAAAAGAGTTTGTGAACATACTGGAGAAAGCTGCTAAGGAGAATGGTCAGCAAATAACATCGGTTGCTACCGGTTTTGTAGATTCAGGAAAGGATTTCGGTTCGAGCTCTGTGGAGATGATAGCTCCTGTAAAAGTGGCCGCATTATCTGGCGGAAGTGTTTCTACACTGAATTTTGGGGAAGTTTGGCACTTTTTCGAGCAGCAATTACAATACCCAATCACCGTGCTAGATGACGAATACTTTGATAGAATCGATTTAGCCGAATATGACGTTTTAATTCTACCACAGCTTTACACTATAAGCGATGCCCGCATGGAAACCATTAAAAGTTGGGTGCGCAACGGCGGAAAACTAATTGCCATTGGAAATGCCGTAAGCGTTTTAGATAAAGACAAAGCTTTTGGAGTTGAGGCAAAAAAGCTTGAGGAAAAAGCAAAAGACTCTCTAAACATGCCAAAGAGCTATGCGTTGAGTTCGCGGGAATACATCAGCAATTTAATAACAGGTGCCATTTACAAAACCAAAGTAGATGTTACCAATCCGCTTGCTTATGGTTACAATGACACCTATTTCACTTTAAAATTAAGTGGCGATGGCTACGGTTTTTTAGACAGTGAGAATGCTGTTTATATGGAAGAAGAGCAAACGCCAATTGCTGGTTTCGCGGGAGCGAATGCACAAAAACTACAATCCAATAGCATGATTTTCGGTACAGAAGACTTCGGAAGAGGTAAAGTAGTTTATATGGTAGACAACCCTATTTTTAGAGGGTTTTGGGAAAATGGAAAACTCTTTTTCGTCAATGCAGTATTTATGGTGAAGTAAGTAAGAACAAAAATAACATAAGATATGAAAGCACGTTCATTCCTATTACTATCAGTAATCTTATTCGGAGTAAATCTATCTTCCGCGCAAAATTTTAATGTGGAAAAAACAGATCAGGGATTACTGGTTTCTGAAGGAGACCAGAAAGTTTTTTTTTATCAGAAAGAAACAAAATCCCTTGACGGGAAGTATCCAAGAGCAAACTATTTACATCCGTTGTATGATTTGGATGGGAATGTGCTTACAGAAGATTTTCCTGAAGACCATCCACATCACCGAGGTGTGTTCTGGACGTGGCATCAGGTTTTGGTGGACGGAAAAGGAATGGGCGATGCCTGGTTGTGTGAAGATTTCAATTGGGAGGTAACAAAACTTGCTTCCGAAGAAAATAGTGACGGTTCGCTGAGTTTGTCTACAGATGTAAATTGGTTGTCTCCTCATTTTCAAGAGGGAAATCAGCCTTTTGTTCAAGAAAAAGCTACGATTAGTGTACATCCTTCAACAACAAATTACCGTGTAATCGATTTTGAAATCACCTTGCAACCCTTGGTTGACAATGTAAAAATAGGTGGTTCAAACGATATAAAAGGCTACGGCGGTTTCTCCACACGAATTTTATTACCTGAAGATATTGTTTTTACTTCTGAAGGAAACCGTGTAACGCCAAAAACCGAGGCGGTAAAAGCGGGCAACTATATAAACATGGAAGCTTCTTTTCAAGGAAAAGATACGTCAGGACTGATAATTATCGCAAGTACCGACAATCCAAAACCAATTGATGAATGGATACTCCGCAAGGAAAATAGCATGCAAAATGCAGTGTATCCCGGTAAAAATCCAGTTGCGTTGTCTAAGACTACTCCTACCGTGTTAAAATATCGATTAGTACTTTACAAAAAATCACTTTCTAATTCGCAATTAAAGATGTTGACGGATTTTTAGGTGTTGAGTCGTTGAGGTTCAAAGGTCCAAAGTTTTTTCTTTGTTCTTTCTTCGAAAGTTTAGAGCTAGAATTCTTCAAACTGAAATGTCATATCGACCAGCGGGAGATATCTCTTTCGGCTGCTTCCCTTCGGTGTGTGATTTCTCTGCCTTCCTACGGTCGGCATCGAAATGACTTGGAACTCTAGCTTCCAGCATCTTCAAAAACTGTAATCCGTGAATCTTTTAATCATTCAATTCTTCAATCCCGAATTCAAATACTGTATATTCCTTACACAGTATTTTTCCCAATTACACAATAATTCCACAGTGTGCATTTATAGGCGTAAATCATAATCAATTGTTTTTCAGTTAATTAATGCTGTTGGGAGTCATTGAGATTCCCTTGGTACGATAATAGCACTATACTAAGCAAGAAACAAAGTAATAATCACAACAATAAAAATTAAATATTATGAAAAAGATAGTTTTAGTAGCCGCAATGGCATTGGGAAGTATGACAGCATTTGCAACCGTTCCATCAACAGAAGGTAACGATACAAGAATTACAATCGCACAAGACGATTATAAAGAAATAGCTGTAGCAGAAGTACCAGCAGCCATTATAGAAGCATTAGAAGCGGATTTTCCGGGAGCGGAGCTTACAAAAGCATATGTAAATGAAGAGGGGACCTATAAGATAGAGGTAACCACGGAGACAACTACGGGACATCTGTACGCAAACGAAAACGGTGAGTGGATTGAGCAATAGATTGCACCACATTACCTTCAATATAAATGAATTTAAAGTCAAATTTTAAAAACAAGAATCATGAAAAAGTTAGTTTTAGTAGCCGCAATGGCATTAGGAAGTATGACAGCATTTGCAGCCGTTCCAACAACCCTTGGTAACGACACAAAAATTACAATCGCACAAGACGATTATAAAGAAATAGCTGTAGCAGAAGTTCCACAAGCAATTCAAGAAGCGCTTCAGGCAGATTATCCTGACGCAGAGCTTACAAAAGCGTATGTGAATGAAGAAGGAACTTACAAGATTGAAGTGAAAATGGGTGAACAAGCCGGGCATTTATATGCTAATGAAAACGGTGAGTGGATTGAGCAATAACAATCCGTTTTAGGTGATTATCTTTTGCCAATAAATAACTGAAATAGAATTTAAAGGCGTTAGATAGAAAAATGCCTTCTCTTAACAAAGGGAAGGCATTTTTTTAGTTTATTATTTATGAATAAAATGAAAATATAGCATCTGAAACAAAGCTGTAAGTTCGTTTACAACTTATAATTAATCAGTATCTTAGATGGCTTAAAACCAGTCAAACCTATGCCGATGTTTGCCAATTCCAAAGCTTTTATAGCATTCATTTTGATAATAACTCTTACCGCCTGTAAAAAGGGTGAAACTTCATATTACAGTAAAAATCAAGCTTCTTTCACAATTAATTTTTCTGATGAAGAAACCGTCCAAAAGCTGCTACAGGATTCTATTCTTTACGGAAGTGATTGCGCTGTAGCTTTTAAAACCGTCGGTGAACTTCCAGCATTGGAAGTGAAAACAAAAGCAGAGTTTTCGGATGCTTTTATCGATTTCGAAAAACTTTTCGGCCATACCATAGATTTTAGTCAATCAAGTTACTTAACGGTAAAAATGTATGTACCCAAAAACAGTTGGATAAGTGCATTGAAATTCAATTTTAAAGATGCTAAAGGTAATTTTGGTGGTGGACAGGAAGTATTCAATAACTTTTACCAAAATGAAAACCAATGGATAGAAATGACGGTAGATATGAAAGACATTGCTGCTGAGTTCCAAAATTGGAGTGGTGATGAAAATCCATTGCCTCAAACGCAGCTTTTATCGTTAAATCCATATAACGCTCACCAAGCGGATAGTTCTTCGATTTACATTCACAGCCTGAAACTTACCCAGCAAAAACCCGAAGGTAATTTTGTTCCCCGTCTAGCGGAAAGAGTAGAGTTGGAAAATAACATTCCTTACGAAATAAATTTTGATGATGAAGCTACGCTTAAAAAACATATTGCTTACCGCAGTTACGAGTCGTCTTACCAAGCATTGGCAAAAAACGTTGCGGGAAACCCTAGCCGCGCTATACGTGTAAAAGGGAACGATACCAATAAATACATCGCCTTTTTGCCCATAATGGATAAAGTTACGGGGAAGCCGGTGGACTTTACCAAAGTAAAAACATTGTATTTCTCCTATTACATCACTCCGGACAGTGATGATTTTGATGGGAGTTGGCTATACCTAACTTCCGAGCATTGGAATGATATTTTACAGGACACCACTTTTTACCTAGATTACAAAAAAGGAAGCTGGCAAAAAGTAAGTATTCCGATAGATAGTTTACATCTCCAACAAGTAAAAGGCGACCGACATGTATTGCCCGAAGTGTATGAACTCCGCCTAGACCTAAACTACTACCCTGGCAAAAACAACATAGAAATGTGGATAGATAATTTTGGCTGGAAGTAAAATATTCTTAATAAAAATGTTATTAAATTCGCTATTCTATGATGAAATAAGCGATAGGTTTCTTTAGTTTTGAAGATGAGTAATAACCGCGCGTTTGGGTATAAACCAGTTCTAAGTTTCTTAGGAACCCATTTAATTGAACATTAAATGCAATTTATATGAAAATTCAGCTAAAATATTTTTTGCTTATTCTGATTATGACTTCTTGCAGTACCACAAGGAATTGGCAAAGTGAGCAGAACGATAACACTTTGTATGCTACATTTGAAGAGTTTAATGGAAAAGAAAATATTAAAATAAAAGAAGATTCGAGTCAAATTGCATATTTAAGTTATTTTACAAATACTACCAGCGGAAACATATCTTTAGAAGTTAACAGAGATAACTTTAAGTTTTACCCTAATAAAACCATTCATTTAAAAACAGATTTAAACACTCCTTTGTATGTAAAAATAACAGGTGAAGCTGCAAAAGGTGAATTTAAATTAGAGTATCCTACATACAAAAGACCAAAAATTCAAGTACTGTACAATTCTAATTTTGAATTGCTAAGTCTGGCATTTTTTCTATCAAATATGTATCAAAATTTAAAAGAGAATGAAAGTACATTTGACTATGAGGGAAGAAAAGTGAAAGTCAAAGAACTTTATGGATTGAATTTAAAAATTGCAGAAAAATTCAAAAACTTTCAAACATCTGAAAGTTTAAAGGTTTTAGATGAATTTTTTCAAAAGCGTTGGTATCTGGATTATACCAAATATGTTCTTAACCTTCCTGAACTTCCAAATTCTAGTTTCCGACAAGAAAGCCTAGATTTTCAAGATGTTTTTGAATCAATTGAAGAAGAAAGGAGATTTTTCACGGCTTTAAGGGGATTTTATAAGGAAATTAATTTTGATGTTTTTTTAGAGGAGTATCAGCCATTTTATGACAAGATGATACAAGAGGTAAATAACAATTTGCCAGAAGAAGATTTTATTACAGAAATGGAGCATTTATATGCCAAGAAAGCGAATGGTTACTTTTTAAATGCAAGTTTAACAATGCCTTTCAGTCAAGGATTTGCAATTACAAAGAGCGATAGAATAGGGTATGTTTTTGGGTCATTAACTTTACCCTTGGAAATAAATGATTTAAACAACCTAAAGCTTGGGTATTCAAATTCATCAGAACTAAGGAATATTTCAGTCCACGAATTTGGACATTCTTTTGTTAATCCTGTAATCGATAAAATAGAAGACTCTTTAATTGATGATAAAAAGCATCTTTTTGAGCCTATTAAAGAAAAAATGTCTGAACAAGCTTATTCAAGCTGGAAAATAACTTTGTATGAGCATTTTGTAAGGGCTGGCGAGATTTTTATAGCAGAACAGTTGGGGGATTATGAAACGGCTACGAAACTTTCTAAGGATTATATTGAAAAAAGGCAATTTATTTATTTGAAACAGATAATTCCTGCAATGAGAAATTGGTATAATGAGGAATATTTTTCGAAATCATATTCGAATTTTGTAAAAGAAACTATTGAGAATTTAAAATTTGAATCATAAAACCTACTCCAACACTATCATTTTATAGCTTTGGTGGGTTTTTTTAACTACGTTTTCCGTTCGTTCGGGGTGGGTGTCGCTTATAAATATTTGTCCGAATTCATCGCGGTCTACCAGCTCGATAATCTGACTCACACGGTTTTCATCCAGTTTGTCAAAAATATCATCCAGTAGAAGAATGGGAGTGTGGCCGGCCTGTTCTTTTATAAAATCGAATTGTGCTAATTTCAGGGCAATCAAGAAAGACTTTTGCTGTCCCTGACTGCCAAACTTTTTAATTGGGTATTCGCCAATTTCAAAACTCAAATCGTCTTTATGCGTTCCCACTGAGGTGTATTGCAAGGCTTTGTCCTTATTCAAATTTTCTTTGAAAAGTGTGCTGAGGTCTTTTTCCAGCAACTGACTTTGATAAGTAAGGTTAATTTCCTCTTTTCCACCAGAAATAGAAGCGTAACGTTTTTTAAAAATAGGGATAAAGGTCTCCAAAAACTCCTTGCGAGCTTCGTGGATTTTTTGTCCGTATTCCTGCATTTGCTCATTGTAAACTTCCAAAGTGGTAGCATTAAAAGTATTGTTGAGCGCAAAATACTTCAGCAGGGAATTTCGTTGTGCCAGCACTTTATTGTAATTAATAAGGTGTTGTAAATACGGTTTATTGCTTTGCGAAATAACACTGTCTATAAACTTGCGGCGCGTTTCGCTTCCTTCAATAATAAGGTCACGGTCAGCAGGAGAAATAATAACCAAGGGAAGAAAACCAATGTGTTCCGAGAGCTTATCGTACACTTTTCCATTACGCTTTACCATCTTTTTTTGCCCCTTTTTAAGGCTGCAAACAATCTTTTCTTCTTTATCATCACGAAGGTACTCACCGGTGATTACAAAAAATCCCTCCCCGTGCTTAATATTCTGGGAAGCAATAGGGTTAAAGTAACTTTTTCCAAAGGAAAGAACATAAATAGCATCCAAAGCATTGGTTTTGCCAATACCGTTACGCCCCACAAAACAATTTATCTTAGCATCAAAAGAAAAGTCTTGCGAGTCGAAATTCTTAAAGTTTATGAGCGATAATCTTTCTAATTGCATTTACGGAATGCTTCATTTAAGGAAAACATCTTATTCAGCATAAAAAAAGAGTTTCCAAGCGATTGTTTAAGAAGTAAAAAACTCCTGCGGACGAAATTAGTAAAATAAAAAATGCAGCAATTGAAATTATCAAATAATTTCCCTTTCCTATTACAATAAAAATTTTATTTTTGCGAGGCTTAATAAAAATGTAGACATGGCAACGTATAAGAAAAGAGGCTATAAAAAACCACACAAAAAGGAGGAGAACCCTCTACATGATGAACATAGTACTACGGAAGAGGTATTTAGTACCTTAGATGAAAGTGCTAGTAAGACGGAAGAGTGGGTAGCGAGCAATCAAAAATATATTTTAGGTGGAATTGGCGCTGTAGTACTTGTAGTACTCGGATTTTTAGGATACCAACAGTTTGTAATGAAACCAAAGGAGGCTGAGGCTTCCAACGAAATGTTCTTTGCGCAGCAATATTTTGATGAAGCGGTAAACAGCACAGCAAAAGATTCCTTATACGGTTTGGCGCTTAACGGTGCGGATGGGAAATACGGTTTGTTGGACATTATCGATAATTACGGTGGAACCAAAGCAGCGAATTTAGCGCATTACAGTGCTGGAATGGCATACTTAAACACTCAAAAATACCAAGAAGCAATTGAGTATTTAGAAGACTTTAAGTCAGACGACCCTATTTTAGGAGCTTTGGCAAAAGGTGGAATTGGGGACGCTTTTGTGCAATTGGGCCAAGATGTCGATGCATTGGAATATTATGAAAAAGCCATCGCCCATGCCGATAACGCGTTTACTACACCTAAATTTTTATTTAAAGCCGGCGTACTTTCTTTGCAAGAAGGTAACAATGAGAAAGCTTTGAAATACTTCAACAGAATTAAAAACGAATATGCAGATTCTGAAGAAGGAAGAACAATCGATATTTATATCGGAAAAGCAGAAACGCTTAAGTAAGCAATAGCTAACTTTGTATCAGTAAATTTTTGCTGATAGAATTATAAAATTATGGCTACAGAAAATAAAAATTTATCAGTTTATGATAAAGCTACAATCCCAAATGCGAAAGATTTTCGGTTTGGGATTGTTGTTTCAGAGTGGAATTCAGAAATAACTGAAGCACTTTGTAAAGGAGCTATGGAAGCGCTGTTGGATTGTGGTGCACTGGAGGAGAATATCATCCGCTGGGACGTTCCTGGCAGTTTTGAGCTTACCCATGGTGCTAAAAAGATGATTAAAAAGCACGAACCCGATGCAATAATTGCCATTGG
Source organism: Galbibacter mesophilus (assembly GCF_023721415.1). Lineage (GTDB taxonomy): Bacteria > Bacteroidota > Bacteroidia > Flavobacteriales > Flavobacteriaceae > Galbibacter > Galbibacter mesophilus. Next base: position 175,571 of record NZ_JAMQVC010000003.1, read on the forward strand.
GAGTGTAATTCAAGGAGAGACCAAACATTTTGATTTTGTGTGCAACGCTACTGCGGAAGGGATTAAAGACCTGAACGTTTTGTATGATACGGCTGTGATATTTTGCGTTCTCACCGATAACAACATGCAACAGGCTATTGACAGAAGTGGCGGAAAACACGGTAATAAGGGTACAGAAGCCGCTATTGCAGCTATAAAAATGGCAGCTTTGGGGAGCTAATCCCATTTATATACTGTCTAAAAAAAGAAAGGAGTAGGGGATGATTATAGATATAGTTGTAGCAATGTTATGGAGTATTTCTCCATTCGGGGAAGCTAAAGTAGGGATTCCTTATGCTATCTTCAATGAGGTAAATCTATATATAGCATTCGTAGCTTGTTTTGTAGCGAATGTGTTTGTGTTTCCTATAATGATGTTCTTTCTAGATTCGTTAAATGGGCGCCTGCTACGTTGGAAGTTTTATAAAAGAAACGCCATTAAAGTCGCCAAAAGGGTTAAAACGGGTTCTGGTTCCAGTATTGGGAAATATGGGTTTTGGGGCGTGTTACTCTTTGTTATGTTGCCCATTCCAGGAACGGGAGTCTATGCTGGAAGTATTGCTGCTTACCTTTTTAGAATGCCTTACAAGCAAGCCTTTTTAGCCAATACCATCGGTATTTTTATCTCTTGCGTAATGGTGATGGTAATGACCGTAGCCACTTACCACGGAGTGAAATAGGGGAGGCTGTAATAATTTTGAAGGGTTTTTGGTTTGAAGTTTCTTTTCATTGCACATGCGGACAACTAAAACGAGCAACTAGCTAACTTTGAACCTCTGCGACTTGACAGCTTATCGGCTTAACAACTTCACAATTAAACGATTTAACAATTCAAGGGATTTAAAGATTGAAGAATTGACTCATTTACGTTTATGTCGTATGCCGGAGGTTAGATGTTGGAGGCTGGAAAAGTTGAATTTATCATTATTTCCAAAACGAAAAAACTTTCTCAACTTATCGACTCAACAACTTAACAACTACCTGATTCCACAATTAACCCATTTAACCAATCAACCAATTTACGATTGCGCTACGCAGTAAGCCATAGGCGGGAGGCTAAAAAATAATTTTGATATTGGATTTTAAACTTAAAAGGCCAAAATGAAAACTTTGTCTTTTTAACTTGCAGTCCTTTCCCGCAAGCTTATCAGCGTTTCCCTCATCATGATGACCTTCCCCTCACACCTCACAGTATTTCCCTCGACTAGAAAGACGTTTCCCTCGGGTACTTAGACCTTCCCCTCAACCTAATGACCCTCCCCTCGCCGCGGGAACGGCAATTTTCCGTGTAGGAAATGGATAATCTTAGAATTTAAGGATTGAAGAATTGAATGATTTAAAGATTTATGGCTGTTTGAGGTCTGAAGTCTCTAGCCATTTCGATGCCGACCGAAGGAAGGCAGAGAAATCACACACCAACGAGAAGCGGTCAAGTGAGATATCTCCCGATGGTCGATATGACTCAAAAGTTTATGGGACAACGAAATCTAATGAACTTTGAACATTTACCACTCAACAGTCAACCAAAAATTACTTTCCGGCACACTTGTTTAAAGCCCCTAATACTTTTTGCTCAGTTTGTGTAGTTAAATTCAAGTAGTATGCTTTTGTTTGTGCCAAGGTTTCATTGTTTAAAGCACTGTCTTCACGAGCGTATCCACCATTTAAAACATTTAATGCGTCTTGACAGCCAAGCGCCTGAGCTAAGGATTTGTAGTTCTCTTCCAAATCGAAAAGCGCCTGTTCTGCTTGGTGTTTTAATCGGAGTTGCTTTTCAAGCTCCAACTGACGGTTTACTCGGGCCTGTTCTGCCAATTGCTGTTGCTTTGCAATTTTTTCTTCCAAAAGCCTTTGCTGCTCCATCAATCGTTGCTTCTCTGCTTCCAATTGTTGTTGTTGCGATAGCAAACTGTTTTGAGTAGAGGAATTTGCCTCAGTAGGCGTAGATTCAACTATAGAAGTTTCCGTAGAACTAACGGTAGAAGTATTGGTTTCGTAACTAACGCTTGCGGCGCTGGTGGTACAAATATCCAGTTTCGTCATAAGTTCTTGAAGATATTCATAACCATGTTTGGCATAAAATCTACCAGCTTCCCAATCTGCTGGCTCTTCCGCTTGTTTTAAATTATCCAAACCATCCAAAATTGGGTTTATGGCATCGTCGCAACCACAACTTTCCACCAGTGTTTTGGCTTTTTCCAAGGCATCGATGGCACGACCGGCGTAATACATTTGATGGTCGAAATTATCGGCATTCAAAGACTTTTTAGTGTGTGCCAATGCATAGGTAGCCTGCGAATAAGCAGAGCTGCATTGCGCGATGGAAAAATTTACGGATAGGATAAGTAACAGAAAAAGCGTAGCGTTCTTCATAGCATGTATTCTTAAGTTCATTAATTTGGGCAAAGCAATATTACAATATTAATTGTATTTTTAAAAAACTTTGTGGTAAACTTATTTCGGGTTGTGGTTAAATCTTGAAATTCAGCAAGTATCTTATTGCACTGGTTTTTTTAAATTCTTCAGTGTTAAACAAAATATAGTTATATGGATAAAATTAAATCTTCTCAATACAGAGTTACGTCTTCTATTCAGTTAAAGGATATTCCTACGGAAAACAATTTGGGAGCTTCCGAAGAAGAATTAAAAGACCGTTTAAAACATATCAGAAAAAAACTGGGAGATTTTCAAGACATCATCTATGCACACGGAAAATACAGTGTGCTTATTTGTTTTCAAGGGATAGATACTGCCGGAAAGGACAGTCTCATTCGGGAAGTTTTTAAAGATTTTAATTCGCGGGGTGTGGTGGTACATAGTTTTAAAACCCCAACCGATTTGGAGCGGAAACACGATTACCTTTGGCGCCACTACATCGCACTTCCGGCAAGAGGAAAGTTTGGTGTTTTTAACAGGACGCATTACGAAAATGTGTTGGTGACGCGTGTCCATCCAGAATATATTTTAGGTGAAAACATTCCAGGAATTAATTCCGTAGAAGATATCACAGAGGATTTTTGGCATAATCGTTTTGAGCAGATTAAGAATTTTGAAAAACATTTAGTGCAAAATGGAACGATAGTTTTTAAATTTTTCCTTCATTTGTCGAAATGGGAACAAAAAAACAGACTGCTAAGGCGATTGAATCTGGAAGAGAAAAATTGGAAATTCTCCCCTGCTGATTTAAAGGAGCGAATGTTGTGGGATAAATATCAACAGTATTATCAAGAAGCGATTAATATTACTTCTACGGAAAAAGCACCTTGGTATGTTATACCGGCCGATAACAAAAAGGCTGCCCGTGTAATCGTGGCTGATATTTTATATGATGAATTAAAAGATTATAAAGATATTAAGTACCCAACTTTAGATCCAAAAATTAAAGAACATTTAGAGCAATATAAAGAACAACTGAATAAAGAATAATTATTACTGATGACAAGAAAAACAATTGTATTTCTCCTTTTTTTACTACCATTTTTAGGAGTGTCCCAAACCGAAGACGAAAAGCAACTTAGACAAATTTACACGGCTTCCTTAACGGAAGGTCAAAGCTATGAATGGCTGGATTATCTTTCTAACCAAATTGGAGGCCGACTATCGGGTTCTTTTAATGCTGAATTAGCAGTAAAATACACCAAGGAACAATTAGATTCCCTTGGGTTGGACAAAGTATGGTTACAACCTGTGATGGTTCCAAAATGGACACGTGGCATTAAGGAGTTTGCTTATATTGAAACTTCTCCAGGCATGACCAACAACGTGAATATATGTGCGTTGGGCGGTTCGGTTGCTACGCCGTTGGGCGGATTGAAAGCCGAGGTGATAGAAGTGCAGGGATTAGAAGAGTTGGAAAAACTGGGAGAAGATAAAATTAAAGGAAAAATCGTTTTTTACAACCGCCCCATGCAGCCAGAACTTATTCAAACTTTTGAAGCGTATGGAGGATGTGTAGATCAGCGTTATTCGGGTGCTGCAGAAGCTGCCAAATTTGGAGCCGTAGGTGTGGTGGTGAGATCTATGAATTTACGCTTGGACGATTTGCCGCACACAGGAAGTATGAGTTATGGCGAGTTACCCGTTGCCAAGAGAATACCTGCGGCAGCCATAAGCACCAACGATGCTGAATTGTTGAGTACCATGCTGGCTTTGGATAAAAATATTAAGTTCTACTTTAAACAAACCTGTAAAGTATTTCCCGATGTACAATCCTATAACGTGATAGGAGAGATAAAAGGAAGTGAATATCCCAATGAAATTATTACCGTGGGTGGTCATTTGGATTCTTGGGATTTAGGCGATGGTTCGCATGATGATGGCGCAGGATGCGTACAGAGTATGGAAGTGCTTCGATTGCTGAAAAAAACAGGATACAAACCCAAAAGAACCATTCGTGTGGTACTTTTTATGAATGAAGAAAACGGATTGAGGGGTGCAAAAAAATATGCTGAAGTGGCCAAAGAAAAAGGTGAAAAGCATGTTTTTGCGCTGGAAAGTGATGCCGGAGGTTTTACCCCAAGAGGATTTTCCTTTGATTGTGACGAAGCTAATTTTGAGCAAATACTTTCTTGGAAACCACTTTTTAAACCCTATCTCATTCATTATTTCGAGCAAGGTGGTAGCGGCGCCGATGTGGGACCACTTAAAGGAAATGGAACCGTATTGGCTGGGCTAAGACCCGATTCCCAACGCTATTTCGATCATCATCACGCCGCTAATGACACATTTGATGCGGTAAATAAAAGAGAATTAGAGCTCGGCGCAGCGACTATGACTTCGTTAATATATTTAATGGATAAGTACGGGACGGTTCAACAAAGTAAGATAAAAGGATAAGCTATTCAATAAGGCTAAGCCACTAAATTGGCTCAAAAGAAAACACCCCAAAGATTTAAAAATCTTTGGGGTGTTGGTTTGTAAAAAAGAAAAAATCTAGATTTTCTTCATTTGCTGTTGCATCATTTTAATTTGATCCTTCAGCATATTTTGTTTGTCAAGTTTTTTGGCTTCATTTAAAAGCATTGTAGCTTCTCTTTTTCTTCTTTTCTGCATCGCAATTCCGGCAAGGCTTAATTTTGCCATTGCCAAATCATAATCCATTGTTAAACCAAGCTTAATCGATTTTTTAAAGTATTTTTCAGCTTGCGTTAAATTTGTTTGGGAAGAAATAATGCCTTTTAGGTAATTGTAGTACCCTTGTTGCTTAGTAATTAAAGCACTTTCAGGATTTTTAATTTTATTCAACCACTTCTCGGTTCCTTCCATATCTTGCTTTCTCATTCTAAGAAAAGCCAGTAAAATCATTTCATTTCTAAAATAAAGGAAAATAAAAATAAGCGACAATAGAATTAAGAATATCCCATTGCCTATATTCCCTTCCACAAATTGATAAACGGCGTAAGCAATGATTAATGCGGCTATTACTAATTTTATATTTTTGTTGAACATATTGGGTATTTTCAATTGAAGGGCAAAGGTAATAAAAACAAATAAAAATATTTTTAAAAAGGTGTTTGCTAAAGTAAAAACTCTTTGTATATTTGCGCCGCGCTTTTGTGAAGTATATTGCAAGCCGTTAAATATTGAATTACCAAAGAGATAAAGATATTAACAATGAGTAAAAGAACGTTTCAACCCTCGAAGAGAAAAAGAAGAAATAAGCACGGATTCAGAGAGAGAATGGCCTCTGTGAATGGGAGAAAGGTGCTTGCTAGCAGAAGAGCAAAAGGTAGAAAGAAATTATCTGTTTCTTCTGAACCTAGACATAAGAAATAATGATCGAATTTGATTATTAAATATAGAGGTGTTACTTTTATTAGTAACGCCTTTTTTTATATCCTGTAACACCATAATTCAAAGTAAATAGTTTTTTAAAAGATGCCAAAAAGACAAGACCTTAAGAGTATATTGATAATAGGATCTGGCCCTATTATTATCGGGCAAGCATGTGAATTTGATTATTCCGGTTCGCAAGCACTACGCTCATTAAGAGAAGATGGAATTGAAACCATTTTGATAAATAGCAACCCTGCTACTATCATGACAGATCCATCGATGGCAGATCATGTATACTTAAAACCCCTAACCACCAAATCCATAATCGATATTTTAAAGAAACACCCAAATATCGATGCAGTTTTACCAACTATGGGAGGACAAACTGCATTAAACCTTTGTATCGAAGCTGATGAAAAAGGAATTTGGGAAGATTTTAATGTTGAAATTATCGGGGTAGATATCGACGCTATCAATATTACGGAAGACCGTGAGAAATTCCGCGAATTGATGCTGAAAATTGGAATCCCAATGGCTCCACAAGCCACCGCGACTTCTTTCTTAAAAGGAAAAGAAATTGCACAAAACTTCGGTTTTCCTTTAGTGATTCGCGCATCCTACACCTTAGGAGGTGCAGGGGCATCAATTGTTTACAAACAAGAAGATTTTGACGGTCATTTAAGTAGAGGATTGGAGATTTCCCCTATTCATGAGGTGATGATTGACAAAGCCATGATGGGATGGAAGGAATACGAACTGGAATTGCTTAGGGATGATAACGACAACGTAGTTATTATCTGTACTATTGAAAATATGGACCCGATGGGAATCCACACAGGGGATTCTATCACGGTAGCGCCGGCAATGACACTTTCTGACAGAACTTTCCAGAAAATGCGGGACATGGCCATCCATATGATGCGAAGTATCGGGGAGTTTGCAGGTGGTTGTAACGTTCAGTTTGCAGTAAGTCCGGACGACAAGGAAGATATTATTGCTATTGAAATTAACCCACGTGTTTCTAGATCTTCAGCATTGGCATCGAAGGCAACAGGATATCCAATCGCAAAAATTGCCAGTAAATTGGCTATCGGTTATACCTTAGATGAATTACAAAACCAAATTACGAAATCTACTTCGGCTTTATTCGAGCCTACGCTAGATTATGTAATCGTAAAAATACCTCGTTGGAACTTCGATAAATTTGAAGGATCTGATAGAGAGCTCGGACTCCAAATGAAGAGTGTTGGGGAGGTTATGGGTATTGGGCGTTCTTTCCAAGAAGCACTGCACAAGGCAACTCAATCTTTAGAGATAAAGAGAAACGGACTAGGTGCCGACGGAAAAGGATATAAAAATTACGATCAGATTATTGAAAAACTTACCCATGCCAGTTGGGATAGGGTTTTCACAATCTACGATGCAATTCAAATAGGAATACCATTGAGCCGCATCAACGAGATTACTAAAATAGATATGTGGTTCTTAAGACAATACGAAGAACTTCATTTCCTAGAAAAAGAAATCTCAACTCACACCATAGAAACACTTCCGAAAAGCTTGCTTTTAGAGGCAAAACAAAAAGGATTTGCAGACCGACAAATTGCACACATGCTAAATTGTTGGGAAAGTGAAGTGCACGCGAAACGTGAGGAATTAAACATCAACCGAGTTTATAAATTGGTTGATACATGTGCTGCGGAATTTAAAGCACAAACTCCTTACTACTATTCTACTTTTGAAGACGTGGTAGAAACCGCTGACGGAAAAGTGTATTCTGAAAATGAAAGCGTTGTAACCGACAGAAAGAAAATTGTAGTACTAGGTTCAGGTCCAAACAGAATCGGACAAGGGATTGAGTTCGATTACTGTTGTGTTCACGGGGTATTGGCAGCTGCAGAATGTGGCTACGAAACCATTATGATCAACTGTAATCCTGAAACGGTTTCCACTGATTTTGATACAGCCGATAAACTATATTTTGAGCCTGTATTCTGGGAGCATATCTACGACATCATTCGTCATGAAAAACCGGAAGGGGTAATTGTTCAGTTGGGTGGACAAACTGCTCTAAAACTTGCGGAAAAGCTTAATAAATACGGAATAAAAATAATCGGAACGAGCTTTGAATCTTTAGATTTAGCTGAAGATAGAGGAAGTTTCTCAACATTGTTGAAAGATAACAACATTCCTTATCCAGAATTTGGAGTTGCTGAAACTGCTGATCAAGCATTGGCACTTTCCGAAGAATTGAATTTCCCAATCTTGGTACGTCCATCATATGTATTAGGTGGTCAAGGAATGAAAATTGTTATCAATAAAAAAGAACTAGAAGAACACGTAGTAGATCTTCTTAGAAAAATACCAAATAACAAACTCTTACTCGACCATTATTTAGATGGAGCAATTGAAGCAGAAGCAGACGCCATTTGCGATGGGGAAGATGTGTACATTATAGGTATTATGGAGCACATTGAGCCTTGCGGTATTCACTCTGGAGACTCCAATGCTACCCTGCCTCCATTTAACCTTGGAGATTTAATAATCGAGCAGATTAAAGACCATACTAAAAAGATTGCTTTAGCACTTAATACGGTAGGCTTAATCAATATTCAGTTCGCTATAAAAGACGACAAAGTATACATCATTGAGGCAAACCCAAGAGCATCGAGAACGGTTCCTTTCATTGCCAAGGCGTACAAAGAACCTTACGTTAATTATGCAACCAAAGTAATGCTTGGTGAGAAAAAGGTGAAAGACTTTAATTTCAATCCAAAATTGGAGGGCTATGCTATTAAACAACCAGTATTCTCTTTCAATAAGTTCCCTAACGTGAACAAGAATTTAGGGCCAGAAATGAAGAGTACAGGGGAAAGCATCTTGTTTATAGATAGCTTAAAAGATGATGAGTTCTACGATCTTTATCAAAGAAGAAAAATGTATTTGAGCAAGTAATTTGTAGAACAATATATTGCTATAAAAGCTGTCTCACCAGAGGCAGCTTTTTTTGTTTTTGCGTTATTCCAAAAGGTTTTTCAGGGAAAGCGTTACAGGAAGCGTAATTGAATAAGGTATAAAACAAAAAACCCCGTAGAGCATTTCTACAGGGTTTGTTTGTGATCGCGACAGGATTCGAACCTGTGACCGTCTGCTTAGAAGGCAGATGCTCTATCCAGCTGAGCTACGCGACCGATTATCTAAAATATTTTAAAATCAAATGGTTGTCTTTTTCATAAGAATAAACAAACCATAAATGATACTGAACTTCGTTGCATTGGCCTTTATCGTAAAGGCGGTGCAAAGATAATCACCTTTTCTAATAAAACAACAAAATCAACTCCTTTTTTCTTAATTAAAAAACAATGTGCTGAAAATCATTTTTGTAGGCTAATAAAAAAATAATTGTTAATCGCTAAACATGATCTATGTCAGTTTTCAAATGTTTTCAATAAAGTACGTTTGTAGTTACAGAAAAAACAGTTAGGGTATGGAAGGAATATTTATTTTAGTAGGTAAATACGCTGCGCTAGTAGGGGTTGTTGTTTGGTTGATAGCCTATGTGGGGATGAGTTTGCTAAAGAAAGAAAATTAGTTTAATATGGGCTCAGGGAGTAGATAAGATTTAGGTTTTCCAAACTTTCTATCATGAGAAGCATTTGTCTAGGAAAAATGAGATTATAAAAAAAGCCAGCATTATTAAATGCTGGCTTTTTTGTCGGGGTGGCAGGATTCGAACCTGCGACCTCCGCGTCCCAAACGCGGCGCGATAACCGGGCTACGCTACACCCCGAAGGTGTTGTTTCTCGTAGTGTAGTTTATCTCGATTTTTGTCGAGAAGTACACTCTTGAAATATCGTCGTAACAAAATAAATCATGATGTTTAGTATGATTTATTTCTTCTACAACTAAATAAAAAAGCGGAGAGACAGGGATTCGAACCCTGGCAACACTTACGCGTTGACAGATTAGCAATCTGCTCCATTACCACTCTGGCACCTCTCCTATTTTCTTTACTATTATTATGAACGTGCAACCTGAAATTGCGGATGCAAATGTATGAGTTCATCTAGAACAATGCAACTATTTTGGTAAATATTTTTCAATCTTTTTAATACTCTTCTAGCAACCAGTGTACTATGTTATTCGGGATATTCAACTCTTAGATGGTAAATGTTGGTAAGTTTCTGTTTGAGTACTTTTTTTATGGATTGTATTTCTTTAAAAGTGATGTTTGCATTTAAAAACTGGTCTTCTTCTATTTGCTTGTTGATAATTTTATCTACAAAATCATTTATAATGGTAAAAGTTGGATTTTTCAAGCTTTTGGATGCCGCTTCAACCGAGTCTGACATCATTAAAATGGCAGTTTCTTTGGAAAAAGGAATCGGACCGGGATATTGAAAGTCTTCTTTATTAACTTGCTCTTCCAATTCGTGCGCTTTTCGGTAAAAATAGTAGACCAAGGATGTACCGTGGTGGGTCCTTATAAAATCTACAACTCTATCTGGTAAATTATTCTTTTTCGCCATTTCAATACCTTCAATGACATGGTTTATAATAATTTTGGCACTTTCTTCCGGTGAAAGTTCGTTATGCGGATTAACGCTGGTGGTTTGGTTTTCAGTAAAATAGGTAGGATTGTTCATTTTTCCGATATCATGATAGAGAGCTCCTACACGCACCAACATGGAATTAGCACCAATTTCGTTCGCTGCCGCTTCCGCTAAATTTGCCACTTGAAGCGAGTGGTGAAAAGTTCCCGGGGCTTTATCTGAAAGTTCTTTTAATAGTCTAGAATTAGTATCGGAAAGCTCTAATAACGAAACATCAGAAACGAGGGAGAACAATTTTTCATAAATGTAAATAAGTGGGAAGGCCGCCAAGGTCGCGAGTCCATTCAGTACAAATAATCCGAAGGTAACCCAGTGTATGTTGTCAAAATTACCTTCATGGATAATATAGAAGGCAAAATAAGCAATGATGTAAACCAATGTGATCTGACCTACCGATATAAAAAGATTGGCTCTTTTATGAAGTTCAGAAATGGTTTGTATGGTTACAATACCAGCAATCGTCTGGAGGAAAACATATTCAAAACTATTAGGAACAATAAAACCCAGCAGTAGTACCGTTAAAACATGCGTAAAGAGGCCTAATCGAGGGTCGAAAAAGGCTTTTAGTATCAAAGGCATGATACAAAGAGGCACTACGTAAACGTATTGCACATTAAATTTTACAATGGTCGTAGTGAGAAAAATCATCACTAGAATATTGAAAAATATAAAAGTGACTTTATTGTTATTTACAAAAACTTCTGGGCGATATTTTTTTAAGAAAAGGAGGAGCATAAAAAGTGTGACTCCCACCAAAATGGTATATCCGAAGACAATCCAGTTGTAATTATTTTCATTCCATAGTTTGGACTGATATTCATTACGAAGTGAATTTAGCACATTGTATTTTTCGCCTTCAACAACCTCTCCTTTGGCGATTATACGCTTTCCTTTGTCAATATTTCCACGAGTGGTGGTTACTTTTGCCAGTTCCCGCTCGAGTGTTTTTTCTGTTAAATCACTATCGAAAAATATATTGGGTTGAATAATATCGAAGTATAAACTGCTGAAAGATTCTCTAAAGTCGGTAAGCTTTTTTTCAGATAGATAAGAATTAATTGTTCTTTCCAGTTGATTGAGCTTTATGAAGCTGCCGTACAATACAGTTTTTTCTTCGTTTCCTTGTACCACATTTACCACTTTATCTTCTTTGTAATCGGTACTGCTTTGCACAACGCCTTTGTCGTAAATTCGGTTTAAAAGCTCTTTTGCATTCGACTTAATTTTATTCAACGTTTCCCCATTAAAATCTTCAGCTAAAAAATAAGAAGGGAACTTTTCTACAAAACTATTATAAACGGCATCCCGTATTGTTCGGTCGTATCTAAAATAATCAGGGTGATTGGCAGTAATGGCGGCCTTTTCGTTTTTAAGCTCTTCGTCGGTTTTGTAAATAGCAAAATCGAATGGCGCGTACAAAGTTTCGTATTGCCATAATTTTCCTTTCTGAAAATCGTATTTAAATTTTCCTCCCTTTGGGAAAAGATAGACCACAAGAACAATGGTGGCGATAAAAAGGAAACCTTTATAGATTAAAGATTGGTTTTTGTAAATACTATCCAAAAAATTCTTCATTCATTAGGAGTTAACCTCGGTGGGGTTATTAATATTCAAATGTAACAAAAAATAGCATCGTCCACGTTATTCAGTAGTATTTAATGCGTTGTGGACAAATGGAGGTCCAAGAAAAGTTGTTTGAAAATGGCGCGTTTTTCATTTCTGAATTAGTTAGAAATGCTATAAAAAATCAACTTATTATAAATATCTTTTTAAATTAACTAAATTCGCAATTACAAAACGAGTATTATGAAGAAAGTGGTAATAGTTTCGGCTGCAAGAACTCCAATTGGAAGTTTTTTAGGAGCACTCTCAACGGTTTCTGCCCCAAAATTAGGTGCAGTGGCAATTAAAGGTGCTTTGGAAAAGATAAATTTAGATCCGTCTATAGTAGAAGAGGTGTTAATGGGTAACGTAGTACAGGCTGGCGAGGGTCAAGCGCCTGCGAGACAAGCGGCATTGTACGCAGGTATTCCCGATACCGTACCATGTACAACGGTAAATAAAGTTTGTGCCAGTGGAATGAAGGCCGTTATGCAAGGGGCCCAAGCTATCGCTTTGGGCGATGCTTCGGTAGTTGTTGCTGGTGGAATGGAAAATATGAGTTTGATTCCGCATTACGTACACATGCGAAAAGGAACCAAGTTTGGTCCGGGAAAACTGGAAGACGGCTTACAAAAAGATGGTCTTGTAGATGCTTACGACCAAAATGCAATGGGTGTTTGTGGAGATGCGTGCGCTACGGAATATGGTTTTAGTCGTGAAGATCAAGATGCTTTTGCTGTTCAATCATACCAAAGGTCAGCAAAGGCTTGGGAAGAAGGAAAGTTCAAGAATGAAGTAGTTCCGGTGGAAGTGCCGCAAAGACGCGGAGATGCCATTGTAGTGAATGAAGATGAGGAATATAGGAATGTAAAACTTGAAAAAATAGCTTCGTTGCGACCTGCTTTCAGTAAAGACGGAACCGTTACGGCTGCCAACGCTTCTACAATTAACGATGGAGCAGGAGCAGTGGTTTTAATGAGCGAGGAAAAAGCAAAGGAGTTGGGAATAAAGCCTTTGGCGACCATTATAAGTTATGCAGATGCCGCTCAAGAGCCTAAATGGTTTACAACAGCGCCTGCAAAGGCGCTTCCAAAAGCGTTGGCTAAAGCAGATTTATCTCTTGAGGATATTGATTTCTTTGAATTCAATGAAGCATTCTCGGTAGTTGGATTGGCAAACATGAAAATCTTAGGATTATCGGATGAAAATGTAAATGTAAACGGTGGAGCGGTTTCATTAGGCCACCCACTAGGTTGTTCAGGAGTACGTATTCTAATCACGCTTCTAAACGTTTTAGACCAAAATAATGCTAAAAGAGGAGCAGCAGCTATTTGTAATGGTGGTGGTGGTGCTTCAGCAATAATTATTGAAAGAAATTAATTTTATTAAGCAATACCTTGTAAATGCAATACGGAATTTGCCATTTAAGCATAGTTCCCTTACGTAGTGAACCCCAACACCATGGAGAATTAAGTTCTCAGGTACTGTACGGCGAACATTTTAAAGTGTTGGAACAACGAAAGTATTGGAGCAGAATTCGTTTGGCTTTTGATAATTATGAAGGGTGGATTGAAAATGTGCAATTTCAGCTAATAGATGAAGCCATGTACCACGCTATCCAAAGTGAAACCATGGTGTTGTCTGCCGATCTTGTAGAATTCATTTATGATGCTCAAAACAATTTGCTTCCCATTCCTTTAGGGTGTAATGTTGGCAGTGCACATCATCTTAATGCCAGTTTTGATGGTGAGAAGAAACAAGGTGTGCTTCCCAAAGAAAGGCTCGTAGAAACCGCATTTCTATACATTAATAGTCCGTATTTATGGGGAGGGAAAACGCCTTTTGGAATCGATGGTTCCGGACTGGCACAAATGGTTTATAAACTTAATGGTTATAAGCTTTCTCGGGACGCCGCTCAACAAGCTAAACAGGGAGAGGCGCTCAGTTTTATTGAAGAAAGCGAACCAGGAGATCTTGCCTTTTTTGATGATGATGAAGGGAATATCGTTCATGTAGGTATTATAATGAAAGATAATTATATAATCCATTCCTACGGAAAAGTGCGAATTGACCGTCTAGACCATACAGGGATTTTTAATGTGGATAAAAAAATGCACACCCATAAACTTCGGGTAATTAAAAAGATAGTTTAATTTCTTCTGAAGGAATGGAATAGTAGCCAGTGTTCAGTATTCAATATGCAGTAGCCAGTGTTTCCTAGTTATTCATGGAAAGCGATTAACGAACGACGAAAACTCTGCAACTTTGCCCCTCTGAACCTTTGCTCCTCCATAATTAACCCATTCATTGGATTGAAAAATTATAGCGTAAGAACAGTAGTGAAATAACTCCCTTAAATTTTGTAAATTACTTGGCAAAACACTAACCAATGTCATTTTACATTAACCGCCGGCATTTTTTAAAGTCTGCCGCTGCCGCAACTATATTTTCGGCCTATGGTGCTTACGGGCATCATCTCATGTTTCCTTCAAAAAAATTAAAAGTGGGTTTAATCGGTACCGGTTGGTACGGAAAAAACGATTTACTTCGGTTGATTCAAGTAACCGATGTAGAAGTGGTTGCCCTGTGTGATGTGGATAAAAATATGTTGAATGAAGCTTCGGAATTAATTTCGCGAAGAAATAACCAATCAAAACGTCCCGCACTCTTCACCGATTATAGAACCATGCTTTCTTCCGAAGAAATGGATGTGGTTTTAATAGGAACACCAGACCATTGGCATGCTTTAAATACTATTGAAGCGCTTCAGGCTGGATGTCACGTATATGTACAAAAACCAACAGGCGTAGACGTAATGGAAGGGGAGGCTATGGTCAAGGCTACCCAAAAATATAATAAAGTGGTACAGGTGGGACTTCAGAGAAGGAGCACCCCACATTTAATCGATGCGAAAGAAAATATTATAGATAAAGGTCTTCTGGGTAAAATAGGGCACGTAGAAATGTGTTGCTATTACCACATGCGGGCCAACGGAACTAGGGAAACAAAACCAATTCCCAATTTCTTTGACTACGATATGTGGTGCGGCCCAGCACCAAAATTGGATTATACAGGGCTACCACACCGGAGTTGGTGGAGAAGCCACATGGAATATGGAAACGGAATTATGGGGGATATGTGTGTGCATATGCTTGATGCGGTAAGATGGATGCTAGGTTTGGGATGGCCAATTAAAATACAGTCCCAAGGTGGTATTTTTGTTCAAAAAGGAGGTTTTTCGAATATAGCGGACACCCAAACGGCTATTTTTGAGTATGAAGACTTTAATTGCGTATGGAATCACCGAAGTTGGGGAAGACCAGACGACCCCGAATATCCTTGGGCATTTTTTATTCACGGTGAAAAAGGAGTTTTAAAGGCGAGTGTAAAGAAATATGAATTTATTTCCACGGATGGAAAAACACATATTAAAAAAGATGTGGTTTACGAAAGGGAGAAGTTTCCCGAAGATGTCACCGAGAAAAATATTGAACTTCATGTAGCTCCGGCCACAAGAGGCCATATGATGGATTTCTTAAGTGCCATAGACCAAGGGAAAAAGCCTGTTGCTTCTATCGAGCAAGGCCATATTTCTTCAGCCAGTTGTATTATTGCCAACTTAGCCATGAAGCTTGAAAGACCGTTGCGCTACAATCCAGCCACGAGGAAATTTCTTAGTGATGATGCAGCTAATGCGTTGCTGGCAAGAAAATATAGGGAAGGATGGCAACATCCATTTCCCGAAGATTTTAGCTGAGTAGTGAAGTGTCTTTCGAGAAGAATTAAAAACATATATTATAAAAAAAATCCCAATGAAGCGAACCTCATTGGGATTTTAAATATTCTTTAATCTTTAGGATTAATTTCTTTTTGGCTTTCTATCGCCTCTATTGTCCCTAGATCTGTTGTCTCTGTTGCCATCTTTTTCACGGGGAGGTCTTTCTTTATAGCCTTCCGGTTTAGGTAAAATAGCTTTTCGAGAAACTTTTTCTTTTCTGGTTTTTGGATCAACTCCAAAGTATTTCACTTCAAACACATCACCTAAATTTACTACATCAGTAACATTATCGGTGCGTTCCCAAGCTAGTTCAGAAATGTGTAATAAAACTTCATTGCCTGGTGCTTGAGTGTATTCAACCACAGCTCCAAAATCAAGCATTTTAATTACTTTAACTTCATAAACTTCTCCTTTTTCTGGTTTAAAAGTAATAGAATCAATCTTTGCAAGTACTTTCTCTATTCCTTCGCTTCCTACTCCAAGGATTTCAACAATACCTTCTTCGGTAACTGGGTCTTCGTTTATAACAATTGTGGTACCCGTTTCTTTTTGTAATTCTTGAATTACTTTACCGCCAGGTCCTATTAAAGCACCAATGAATTCATTTTCAATTCGTCTGGTAACCATGGTAGGAGCGTGCTCTTTAACGGTTTCGTTTGGAGCAGCTATAGTGTCAGTAAGTTTTTCTAAAATATGTAAACGACCACTTCTAGCTTGGTGCAGAGCGTTCACTAAAATTTCATAGCTTAGCCCTTTTACTTTAATGTCCATTTGGCAAGCTGTAATTCCATCTGCAGTACCAGTTACTTTAAAGTCCATATCCCCTAGGTGATCCTCATCTCCTAAAATATCGGATAGTACAGCATATTTTCCAGAATCTGCATCAGAAATTAATCCCATGGCAATACCAGAAACAGGCTTTTTTAATTGCACCCCAGCATCCATCATGGCCATTGTACCTGCGCAAACAGTTGCCATAGAAGAAGAACCGTTAGATTCCAACACTTCAGAAACCACGCGCACTGTATAAGGGCAATCTTCCGGAACCATTCCTTTTAGGGCTCGTTGCGCTAAGTTACCATGACCAACCTCTCGGCGAGACGTACCACGTATTGGGCGCGCTTCCCCAGTTGAAAATGGAGGGAAGTTGTAGTGAAGGTAGAATCTTTCTTCGCCTTCATAAGATGGCATATCTATTTGATTTGCTTCCCTGCTTGTTCCTAGCGTCACCGTAGCCAACGCTTGGGTTTCCCCTCGTGTAAAGATGGAAGAACCATGTGTAGATGGGAGATAATCTACCTCACACCAAATAGGTCTAATTTCATCAGTCTTACGACCGTCGAGACGCAGACCTTCATCTAGAGTTAGATTCCTTACGGCTTCCTTCTCTGCTTTACTATAATATTTAGAAATTAAGTCTTTAAACTCTTCTTGCTCTTCTTCGGTAAACGTAGCAGTTACTTCTTCTTTTATAGCTGCAAAAGCGCTGCCTCTTTCGTGCTTGGAAGAACCAGCTTTTGCAATGGCGTACACTTTGTCGTATACCATTTCGTGAATTTTCTTCGCCAAATCTTCATCTTCTCTCTCCGGATCGTATTCACGGGTTTCTTTTTTTCCGAATGCTTCCGCTAATTTTACTTGAGCTTCACATTGCACTTTAATGGCTTCATGGGCAAATTTGATAGCCTCTACCATTTCTTCTTCAGAAATTTCATCCATTTCACCTTCCACCATCATCACAGAATCTGCTGAGGCACCAATCATCATATCGATATCCGATTCTAACAATTGTTTTCTGGTTGGGTTGATGATTAGTTCACCATTTACTCGACCTACTCTTACTTCAGAAATAGGACATTCAAAAGGAAGGTCAGATAGTTGAATAGCTGCAGAGGCGGCTAATCCTGCCATAGCATCTGGCATAACATCTTCATCGTGAGACATTAATTGGATCATTACCTGTGTCTCTGCATGGTAATCTTTCGGGAACAATGGACGTAGTACACGATCTACCAAACGCATAGTTAAAACTTCACCGTCACTAGGTCTGGCTTCTCTTTTGAAAAATCCACCAGGATAACGGCCAGCAGCTGCAAACTTTTCTCTGTAATCTACAGTTAACGGCAAAAAGTCAACGTCTGATTGTTGGTAATTGGAAACCACAGTACATAATAACATACATTTTCCAGATTGTACCACAACACTCCCATGAGCTTGTTTTGCTAATTTTCCCGTTTCTAGGGTAATGGTTCTTCCATCCCCTAAATCAATAATTTCTTGTTTTACTTCAGGAATCATAATTTTTTAATTTACCTGCGTTGCGCAGGGAGTTAAACAATGGGTTACCGCAAAAAGCAGTAGTTGTTGTGTTGTTGTAGTTGTTGTTCCCAATGAAAAACTGTTTATGTAAAGCTTTTTTATCCGCTTGACGGACATATCAAAAACCCAAATTGGGCATTTTAATCTTTATAATGTGCTAAAGGTAGTAATTATAGTTGTATTACCGATGTTAAATTAAGGAGAGCAGGTTTTTACGACTTATTACGTTGGTGTTCAAAATCGTTTAAAAACAAAAAAAGGGAGCAAATTGCTCCCTCGTGTCTTACTTTCTTAATCCTAATTCTTTGATGATAGCACGATATCTTGTAATATCTTTCTTCTTCAAATAATCAAGTAGGCTTCTTCTTTTACCTACTAAACTAACTAGTGAACGCTCTGTGTTGAAATCTTTACGATTCTTTTTCAAGTGTCCAGTTAGGTGATCAATTCTGTGTGTGAACAATGCAATTTGTCCTTCAGCAGATCCAGTGTTTTTTTCGTCACCGGCATATTTTTTAAATATTTCTGCCTTCTTTTCTTTAGCTAAATACATGCCAATATTATTTAAATGATTATTATGTATTTGATAGGGTTTCTATCAACGGGCGCAAAGATAACAATTTTTTAGGATATTCTACGTTTTGATTATTATATATTTGAAAACGAAGTAAAACCTATTTATTAATTAAATTTTATGTTTATGAAATCAATTTGGAGAAATGCATTAATGATTCTAATACCCGCTACTACATTAATTGTTTCTTGTAATGATGATTCTGACGATTCTATGGATAATCCCCAAACGGAAGCCCTAAGTCCGCAAGAGGTGAAAACAACCATGGAAGCTACGCAGCTTTCGGAAGATATTGATAATATCGTGAATGTGGTTTCTGGTTCCGGCTTGGAAGAAGGTGGAACAGCTAGCAAAAGTACGTTAGCCGCCAAAGGTTGGTTGCCAGAGTGCCTTACTGTTACTACCCAATCTACTAGCGATAGTTTTATGGCTACGTTGGATTTTGGTGAAGGTTGTGAAATGCCCGATGGAAGAATGTTGGCAGGTAAACTTATGATGAGTACTGCGAACAATGCCGATTCAACTTCTTTTATGAACAATTCTGAAGTAACTTTTGAAAACTTTATGGTAGATACTGTTACCGTAAACGGAACAAAGTCTTTTGAAAATGTTTTTGAAGAAGGTCAGAATCCTAAGTCAATGGTTAACACAGAGGTTACTTTTGCTTATCAAGACGAAACTACTTTGGATTATTCTTCTGAGCAGACACGTGTTTGGGTGGAAGGTTATGATACCCAAGAATGGTTGAAAAGTGCTTTTGAAGTTACTGGAACTGCAAGTTTAACAACACGTGACGGGGTAACCTATAACGCGGAAGCTACGACGCCATTGAGAGCAGAACTTTTTTGCCCATACTTGGTGAGTGGTGTTCTAAGGATTACCAGTGAGGACGCCATGGCCGATTTAGATTACGGTGATGGAGAATGTGATGACAAAGCCACCGTAACTGGACCTGAAGGAAATTCAGTAGAAATAGTATTGGAGAAATAGTTTTTTCCTTACTTTGAGAATACAAAAAATCCGTAAAGTGAAAACTTTACGGATTTTTTTATTTTAAATAAACGTTTGATTACGCTCGTATCGGCTGGTTTTGGATAAGGTCAATATATTGATTGATCTTATTTTTTAAATCTCTTCGGTGTGAAATGAAATCTAAAAAGCCGTGTTCCAATAGAAACTCAGAAGTTTGGAAATTGTCCGGAAGATCTTTTCCGGTAGCTTCTTTTACAACACGCGGACCTGCAAAGCCAATTAAAGCGCCAGGTTCGGCAATGTTAATGTCGCCCAACATAGCGTAAGAAGCTGTAGTCCCTCCTGTGGTTGGATCGGTACATAACGAAATGTAAGGAATTCCTAAATCTGACAATTGGGCTAATTTAGCGGATGTTTTAGCCAACTGCATCAACGATAAAGCGGCTTCCATCATTCTAGCTCCCCCCGATTTCGAAATCATAACGAATGGAATCTTCTTTTTAATGGAATAGTCGATGGCTCGAGCGATTTTTTCTCCTACCACGCTTCCCATAGAACCACCAATAAAAGCAAAGTCCATACAGGCTACCACTAAATCTTTGCCTTTAGATTTTCCAACAGCCGTTCTTACAGCATCTTTTAAGTTGGTTTTCTCCTGAGCTTGCTTCAATCGATCAGAATACTTTTTGGTGTCAACAAAGCTTAACGGGTCTTTAGACTCTAAGTTAGGGTCTAGCTCTTTAAACTTATTGTCATCAAACAAAATAGAGAAATATTCTTTACTCCCAATTCTTACATGGTAATCGTCTTCCGGGCTTACATAAAAGTTTTTAGCAAGCTCATCTGCTTCAACAATTTTACCGGTAGGGGACTTGTACCAAAGTCCTTTAGGAGTGTCTTTTTTCTCTTCCGTAGAGGTCTGTATACCTTTTTCTTTTCTTTTGAACCAAGTCATATTTCTTACTGTATTTTAAGGGAACATCCTGAAGATTTATTATGAACCTTCAGGATGTGTAATCAGTTTTTATAATGTGTTTACATTATTTAGGTCTTCGAATGCCTTTTTCAATCGTGCTACAAAAGTTTTCTCTCCTTCTCTAATCCAAACTCTTGGGTCGTAGTATTTTTTATTAGGAGCATCGGCACCTTCTGGGTTTCCGATTTGGGCTTTTAAATACTCAGCTTTGTCATTCATGTAATCTCTAATACCTTCTAGGTAAGCATACTGAAGATCGGTGTCGATATTCATTTTAATTACGCCATAACTAATACCTTCTCTTATTTCTTCAACTGTAGAACCAGAACCACCGTGGAATACAAAGTCGATAGAATTATTCTCTAATCCGTATTTTTCTGAAACGTATTCTTGAGAATTCTTAAGAATTTTAGGTGTAAGTTTTACGTTTCCTGGCTTGTATACACCGTGAACGTTACCAAAGGCTGCTGCAATAGTGAATCTTGGAGAAACTTTAGAAAGTTCTTCATATGCATAAGCAACTTCTTCAGGTTGTGTATAAAGTTTAGAAGCATCTACATCTGTGTTGTCAACGCCATCTTCTTCACCCCCTGTAATACCTAGCTCAATTTCTAAAGTCATATCCATTTTGCTCATGCGGGCAAGATATTCCTTACAGATTTCCATGTTTTCTTCGATAGGTTCTTCAGAAAGGTCAATCATGTGAGAACTAAAAAGAGATTTACCATTTATTTTGTAAAACTCCTCGCTGGCATCTAGCATACCATCAATCCAAGGCAATAATTTTTTTGCGCAGTGGTCTGTATGCAAAATTACAGGAACACCATATTTTTCAGCTAATTCATGAACATGCTTTGCTCCAGCAACCGCGCCGGCGATGGCTGCTTGTTGGTTTTCGTTAGAGAGTCCTTTTCCAGCATTAAACTGTGCGCCGCCATTTGAAAATTGAATGATTACGGGAGCATTTAATTCTGCAGCTGTTTCTAAAACTGCATTAACACTACTGCTACCAATTACATTTACTGCGGGAAGTGCAAACCCTTTCTTTTTGGCATAGTTAAAGATTTTTTGAACTTCATCACCTGTGGCTACACCTGGTTTAATGTTGTGACTCATAAAATTTTAGTTTCAAATTTATATTTAGTTGTTTTTATGTGATTGAGTAATTTAAAAAACTTAAAATTACTTCAATGCGTTTGCAAAAATAATAAATTTAGCTCGCTTAGAAAGGATAATTAATACCAATATTGTACACGGCATTGCCAAAGTTGTAATCGGTAAACCACCTATTTCCTTTTTCATAAGAGGGGTCGTAGGTTTTAAAACCAACATCAAAACGAAGTACAAAGAAATTAAAATCGTACCGTATTCCAAATCCTGTTCCTAAAGCTAATTCGGTTAGTGAGTTGAGGTCTTCAAAAACGGCCTCTTCATCTTCCACGTCGTCAAGGAAATTCCAAATATTTCCTGCATCGGCAAACAATGCTCCTTTAAAATCACCAATTAAATTAAAGCGGTATTCCAAGTTAAAGGCAATTTTTAAGTTAGCTTCATTAAAATCATTCTCATTATCTGTTCTACCCGGTCCCAAAGAGTAGGGCTGCCAGGCTCTGTTGTCGTTGGAACCACCGGCGAAATAACTTCGTATAAACGGAATGTCATCTGCGTTTCCGTAGGGAATAGCAACTCCTAAAAAGCTACGGAAGGCGAGTACATCTTTTTTAGATAATCGCCAGTATTTTATGTAATCAAGTTCTGTTTTTACGTATTGAGAATATTGAACCCCAAATAGTAAGTTGTTGCCGTCTTCATTTTGTTCAAAATTGGCAATGGGAGCCAATGCAGATAATAAATTTCCAGCAAGTTCTATTTTTCCTCTGAATTGAAAAAAGTTGTTGTCGTTAAAATTTCTTCGGTTATTTTTAAAATAAGTATAGTTAGTTGCGAAGATTAAATTGTTGGATGTGAGTCGCTCCTCTCTGTTCTCCAATCGGGAAACTTCATTGAAATCGTCGTTAGAGGTAGAGATTGTTCCATCCAGAACATCGTTGGTAAAGCCAGTTGTTCCTTCTGGAATAACAAGATTTCCGTTATCGTCGTAGTAGTCGGGGTTTGCTTCTGGTACATATGTGCCAGCAATTCCGTTAAGGTCTTCGTAACTATTATCGTACACCTCGTAGTACCTATCGATGTTGAGGTTCTTTACGTATTGGATGTTGAGTAATTCAAAAATATTCTTTCGTTTTGTACTCGGACTCCAGTAATAGCGAAGAATCCCATTAAAGGTTTGTTTGTCCAGTCCAATATTTTTTTGGAGCACCGTACCCAGCGAAAATCGGGTTTGAGGCGCCATGTATTTAGGAATGATTTTGCTGGTGTTGAATGGGAGTAAAATACGCGGAAAATTCAAACCAATGTCCCCACCAAATTCAGCTAAATTAAAAAAGCTACTCGTCGTGTTTTTAAAATCGGTGGAAGAGCCTACGCTTCCACGAAGCGCTAAATCTAATGTCTCTGCCCCTCTAAAAATGTTTCTGCTCACCACGGAAGTACTAAATGCAATACCAATATCTTGAATGTTCGAATGCAAGACATCTGAACTGAAACCTAGGGAGAATCGTGGACGTGGCGCCAAATAAACACTGGTATTTAGCTTATTATTTGTGCTATCTGCATAAGAGTAGGTAATGTTCGGGTATTTGAAAATTTTTAGGTTGTTTATCTGCTTTGCTGTCAAGGCTCGGTCGGATTCTTTATAAACATCGCCGGGGTGTATGGCCATAACATCGGTAAGCGCTTTTGGGCGATATTTTAGCTTGTCTTTGTAAAATATTTTATACCCTTCATAATCAATGGATTCTAAGGAATCTAAATTTTCATTAAAAGAATAATCGGCAAAAATATTCACATTTTTAATGTGGTGAACTTTATATTTTTTATGTAACGAAGTGTCTTCTTGCGTTTCCGAAAGACTCTTAATACTTACTGTTACAGGCATTTTATAATCTTCTTTGGAAGCAGTATCCCTTACAATATCAAAACTAATGGAATTGGGTTGAAACTTATAGATTCCTGAGTTTATAAAAAGCGTGTTTAGGCGTTCTTTTTCCGCTTGAAAATTATCTAAATTGAATTGTTGGTCCTTTTTAATGACGGAAAAAGGTTTGTATTTCTGGTAAATGGAATCAATATCCTTAGAAGAAATGGAAGCATTTATAGAGTCTAAGTAATAAGCATTTCCCAATGATACATTGTAAACCACATCGGCTTTTTTGTCCCCTTTATTAGTCGTGTCAATCTCAAAGTTCACCCGATTGTTAAAGTATCCTTTTGTCTCGTAATAACTTTTAATGCGCTGGGCAGAAGTATTGGATTTTTCCTGATTGATAATTGTGGGAGCTTCCCCAGTATTCATCAGCCAATTATTAAAATTGATTTTATAATCGGCTACCTGAACTAATTGTTTTTTGGATATAAATCGCTCAAAAAAACTAATATCTTTTAAGGAGTTTTGAAGTTTGGCTGCATAAAAAGAATCCGGTTGAGAGCGAGCGAGATTATAAAGTGCCAGTCTTCCTGCGTTATTCGGGCGTTGTGTTACCAGTCCTAAAATTTCATCATCTTTAACCTTAGTGCTGTCAACCAATATAATGTTCTTGGTAAGCAATAATTCCCCTTCGTTTACCTTTTTTGTGGCATTACAAGCACATATAAATAGTATTAAAAAGAATAATACTGTTATTTTTACAAAAAATTGTCTCAAAGGGATGTTCAAATTAATTTTGACGTCAAAAATACACTATTTGGATGGTTAGCAAAAGCGAAATAAAACTTATAACGAGCTTACATCAAAAAAAGTATCGTAGTAAACATGGTCTTTTTATTGCTGAAGGAGTAAAGGTGGTAGAAGAATTGTTGGCTTCTGACTTTAAACCATACAAAGTGTATGCTACTGAAGAAGGTGAAGAAAAACTCGAAGCTTCTAAATTGACGGTTGTTCCAGAAGGAGTGTTGAAAAAGATGAGTGCTTTAAAGTCGCCGAGCTCAGTTTTGGCGGTTTTTTACATAAAAGCTCCTTCCAAAATTGAAGAAGATTCCCTTGTAGTTGCTTTGGATGAAGTTCGTGATCCAGGTAATTTGGGAACTATTATTCGGTTGTGCGATTGGTTTGGTATTTCCAACTTGGTTTGTAGTGCGACTACGGTAGATTGTTACAATCCAAAAGTGGTACAGGCAACAATGGGCTCGCTTTCAAGAGTAAATATAGTGTATACCGACTTAGAGAAATTTTTGAAAAACACTTCTTTACCTAAGTACGCCGCGATGATGGATGGCGAGAACATTTACAAAGCAACCTTACCGAATGCAGCAGTTTTGGTTATGGGAAATGAGGCCAATGGCATTTCAGGAAATATTCTTTCTACAATGTCAAACACTATTAGTATTCCACGTTTTGGTGCAATGCAAGCTACGGAAAGTTTGAATGTAGCAACTGCCACCGCCATTTTATTGAGTGAGTTCAAACGGAGGTGACAGTTATATGCTTTATTCCTAAAATTCTATTTCAGGTTTTGTTTAGAAAGGTTTAATCTATTTACGACTGAACAACCCCTAATGTATACAATTGCTCCATGGTTGGTGTTTCGCTACCACCGGCTGGCTCAAGTGTAATACCAAAAGCTTGCGATTCGTTTGGATTCTGAAGTTCGAAAACCTTATTGTCATCACTAACAAAATCCTCCAAAAGACCTAAACTAGTAGGTGTAAGTGGGTCTAGCGTAAGTGACCAAACTTGATAAACTTTGCCAGGAGGAGGTTCCGGAAGCCCAAGAGCATCAATATAGACTACATTATTGTCTTTTTTCCAGTATACTTTGGCATACGACTCAGGTGATACTTGCTGTCCACCCAAATTAATAGTCGTTATGTCTTGTGCCCTAAGTAAGGTGACCAATTCCTCTGCTTTCTGCAAATTACGGCTAGTTTCAGCAATTTTATTTTCTAAAACAGCATTTTTAGCTTCCGTTATTTCCAGTTCGTACTCAATATTGTTTTTCTGTTGTGACAGATAGAATAATCCAACTGCCAAAATAACTGCGGCAGCCCAACCTGTATAAGCAGCCCAATTCGTTTTCTTACGAGGTAACGTAACCACTTTAGGTTCTTCCTTAAGCACATTCTGCTTAATTTTATCGTAGAGCTTTTGCGCATCTTTAGGGGACACCGCGGCTGTAAGCTTTATAATAGCCGTTTCTATATCTTCAACTTCTTCTTTAAGTTCAAGATGTTTTTTTATCGCTTCAGAGACTTCGTTGTTCTCTTTTTCTGTTAGCACTCCCGCCACATAAAGCTCTAATATTCCAGATTCTATGTATTCTCTAATATCCATTATCTAAGTAGCATTTCCCTTAAGTTTGAAATACAATTTCTGTTTCTAGTTTTTACAGTACCAATAGGGATGTTAAGTTCTTCCGAGGCCTCTTTTTGTGTAAAGCCTTTAAAATATAAAAGCTCTATTAATGACTTACACGTTTCCTTTAATTTGGTAACATATTTAGAAATTCCTATTGCATCAACTTGGTCGTTTAAGTTATCGTGATCTTTTAAAATATCTACGAAACTTTCGGAGCTAAGGTTTTTTTTGCTTTTATTAAATCCTTTAGACCTTGTTTTATCAATGGCTGCATTGCGTGCTATATTGAGCATCCACGTGAATATTCGTCCTTTCGCAGGGGTGTAGGTATGAGCTTTGTCCCATATCTTTATAAAGACATCTTGAAGGATTTCTTCTGCTATTTCTTCGCTTCTTACAATGTTATAAATAACACCTAATAAACTTTGGGAATAATTTTGGTATAATGTATCGAAGGCTTTGGGGTCTTTTTCCACGATACGTTTCATAAGTAGCTCTTGTTCCATGATAACAACAAAAAGAGGATTTATTCTTTAAAGAAACAAATTTGTTTTTAGATTGACAAAAAAAATGACTTCAAACTATTATTGTTTGTTCTTATGTTGTAGTGAAACTGCTCATTTTGAAATCACCGTTTTGTTGTGAGCGTCGAGGCAAACTTCAGAAAGAAATGTTTACTTTTGTTTTGCAATTGAGGGACTAAAGCTAATTCAAGATAAATTTTTATGACAGACGAGTTTACAGAACAGGAATTGCATAATCTAGCAATGAATGTGGTTGGAAAGGATTTAGAGAAACAAGGCTTTGAATTCATGTCGGTTAACAGTCAGCTTAAAAAAGATCCTCAGTTTGTATGCCTAAAAAACAAAAAGCTTCATTTTATTGTTGTAAAAGCAATACTTTATCCAGAAAATCCAGCAAAGTTTAACGTCACTTTTATGGAAACCATGAAAGAACATGCGCTTAAATTTAAAGCGCAAACCTATTATGCGGGAGTGGGGATTGCCAACGCCAAAAATTATGAAGCGCCACTAAAAAAAGGAGAAAAATATATTATCAATTATAATGGGATCATTGAAATTTAAACAGATTTTAGTATCGTTCGTTCTTTCAGTTGGGTTTTTATTCAGCTGTTCCAATGCGCAGGAAGATGGCGGGTTTAAAGTGGAGCAGGGGTATGCTTTGGGAACTACCTATAGTATAAAATATGAGGCGCCAAACGATACCGTTAGCTTGAAAAAACAAATTGAAGCCGTTTTTGATAGCGTGAATGCTTCGATGTCTACTTATTTACCAACTTCTGATATTTCTGCCATCAATAGAGGTGATTCTACCATCGTGGTGGATGAGTATTTCAAAGAAGTCTATAGAATGGCGAAAAAAGTTTGGCGTAAAACCGATGGCTTTTTTGATCCCACCATTGGTGCATTGGCCAATGCTTGGGGCTTTGGTCCAGAAATGGCGATAGATGATATGCAGCAGGAAGAGGTAGATAGTTTATTGGAGTTTACAGGTTTTGATAAGGTTTTTATGTCTGCCGATGGACGAATTGTTAAAGCCAATAAAAATATTTACTTGGATTTTAATGCGCTTGCCAAAGGATACACCATCGATCTAATTGGAAGAATGTTTGATAGGAACGGGGTTGAAAATTACTTGATTGAAGTAGGGGGAGAGATTCTCACAAAAGGGAATAGTGAAAAAACCAGTAAAATTAAAAATTGGGTGGTAGCTATAGATAGTCCTATTCAAGATAAAGAACAACGTGTTCTCATTGCGAAAGTAAAACTTATGGATAAAGCAATGGCAACTAGCGGGAATTATAGAAAATTTAGAATAGACAAAGAAACGGGGGAGCATTATGTTCATATAATAAATCCACTTACGGGTTACCCTCAAAAAAGTAATGTTTTAAGTGTTTCGGTGGTTGCAAGAACGTGTATGGTAGCAGATGCTTATGCTACGGCACTCATGGTAATGCCGCTCGATAAAGCTAAAGAATTGCTGAAGACAACCTCGATTATTGAAGCCTACATTATTAGCGCCGATAAAGACGGAGACTTAGTTGAATATAAAACCAAAGGGTTCCAAGAGCTTTTGGTAGAATAATAAAACGAAAATTATTTAAGCGGCTTGCGGCAAACTGGAATAATTTCGTTAGGGTTAAGGGCGTATTTTTTTATTTCTTCGGAAGATAATTTCGATTGTATTTTAACTTCTTCAACTTCAAATCCGACGCTACGTAGCTTATCAAAATAATCCATTCCGTAAATGCGAACATGATCGTATTGGCCGAAAATTTCGGCTCTTTTTTTTCTATCCACAATGCTGTCGTCTTCAAAAGTCTCCTTCCTGTTGATGTCCTGAGGAATTTGAAAGATACCCCATCCTCCTGGTTTCATAACCCGAAATAATTCTTGCATCGCTTTTTTGTCGTCTTTAATGTGTTCCAGCACGTGGTTACAGAGAATTACATCAAAGGCATTTTCTTCAAAAGGAAGATTACAGATATCCGCTTTTATGTCTGCCAAAGGGGATTCCAAGTCAGTTGTAGTATAATCGATATTTTCTAACTTCTTGAAACGTTTATGAAACGCCTGTTCCGGAGCAAAATGTAATAACTTTAAAGGTTCTGAGAAGAAGTTTGTTTCACTTTTTAAGTAAAGCCATAGTAAACGGTGACGTTCCAACGATAATGTGCCAGGTGCCAAAACATTGCTCCGCTGATTTTCGTATCCATAAGGAAGAAAAGATTTGTAGCTATTTCCGTCTATGGGATCGGTAAAATTACTTCCTTTATAAATGGTGACCATAATTGGCCGCACCCAATAGCTTAATTTTATAAGTAAGGGTCTGGGGATAGTGTTTAAAATAAATTTAAAAAGCCTTTTCAATGGAAGTTTAGCTATTTGCCGTTACGTGGTTTTTAAATTCGTCTTCTTCATTGCTTTGTATACCCAAAGCTTCGTAAACGTAGTTAAAAGTTGATAAAATTTCAGGTTTTCCGTCAATTAAAGCTACATCGTGTTCAAAATGCGCACTTGGTTTGCCATCTGCAGTAACAATGGTCCAGCCATCCTTAAGCTGTTTTATTCTATGAGTCCCCATATTGATCATAGGTTCTATGGCAACTACCATACCGTCTAAGAATTTTTTACCACGCCCTCTTTTTCCGTAGTTTGGCATTTCGGGGTCTTCGTGCATTTTTTTTCCTAATCCGTGGCCTACCAATTCCCGAACCACACCATATCCATGGTTCTCACAAAATTGTTGAATAGCAAAACCAACATCGCCAACACGATTCCCTTTCTTAAACTCCCTAATCCCTATGTACAAAGATTCTTTGGTAACATCTAAAAGCTTTTTAGTTTCTGCATCCACTTCACCGATTTCGAAGGTATAAGCATGGTCTCCATAAAATCCATTTTTTAAAGCGCCGCAATCTACAGACACAATATCTCCTTCTTTAAGTGGAACATCGGTTGGGAGCCCGTGAACTACTGCCTCATTGGTGCTGGTAAGCAGAGTTGATGGACAGCCATACAAACCTAAAAATCCAGGTTCTGCTCCTTGATCCCTAATAAATTGTTTAGCAATTTTATCTAGATGTTTTGTAGTGACACCCGGTTTTATCTCTGTGGCCAACATTCCCAAAGTCTTAGAAACGATGAGCGCACTTTCCCGCATTAATTCAATTTCTTCGAGTGTTTTTATCTGAATCATCTGTCGTAATTTTAAACTTGAAATTATCTTTTTTAGCCTTAATCGCATAGCAAGGTGCAAAAATAAGTATTATTTTTTGTTTTAAACCCTTTCCACGGATTCTCTTGTTTCAGTTGCGAAATGAAAAAAAGGAAACTAACAAAAAAAGCCACTTCAATTTGAAATGGCCTTTTTTGTGAAATATGATTTCCGAATTAATTCTTCTTGACTTTCTTTTTGAACTTATCAAAATCTGATTCGCTCTTTTGCTTTGGCCACGAATTGTTTTCAGTATCGATATCTGCTGTTTCCGCTTTCGGATCAACTACAATATCGGTAATTTCTTTATCGGTTGCCATTACTTTTTTAACTTCATTGTCGTTCTTTCTCCAAACTTCAACTGGATAACGTGTCAACTCTTTTGTCCCATCCGCATAAGTGTACTCTACAATTAATGGCATAGGGATTCCTCCAGGTTTGGTGAATGTAATTTCGTAAAAGTATTTTGGTTTCTTCAAGTTATTTCGCTCTTCAGGAGTAAAATTATCCATCATATATTCGTTAAGCGATTTAAAGTTTTCGCTTTCTGATTTATTAGCTACTTCATTTTTATACTCATCACTATCTTCAGCTACGAAATAAACCAAATCAGGTAGATCAGATTCGTCCATACCTCTTTGTTCTAAGATTTCCCTAACTTTTGAATTTGGAGTAGACGAAACATGGTATTTTTTAACGCCGCCTACGCCTATGTCAACGTAATCGGTAGTGTAGAACCATCCTCTCCAGAACCAATCAAGGTCTACAGCAGAAGCATCTTCCATAGTTCTGAAAAAATCTTCCGGAGTTGGGTGCTTAAACATCCAACGTTGCGAATAAGTTTGAAAAGCATAATCGAATAATTCTGGTCCCATTACAGTTTCCCTTAAAATATTTAAGGCTGTAGCTGGTTTTCCGTAGGCATTGGCACCCAATTGGTAAACGTTTTCTGGGTTAGACATGATTGGTGCAATATAATCTTGGTCACCTTTCATATAATCCACAATTTTAGAAGGTTCCCCTCTTCGAGAAGGATATTTTCCATCAGGGCCAACTGCTTGAGGGTATGTT
This sequence comes from Galbibacter mesophilus, assembly GCF_023721415.1. Taxonomy (GTDB): domain Bacteria; phylum Bacteroidota; class Bacteroidia; order Flavobacteriales; family Flavobacteriaceae; genus Galbibacter; species Galbibacter mesophilus. The sequence continues at coordinate 206,444 of NZ_JAMQVC010000003.1, forward strand.
TTTGCAAATTCTTGCTCCGTTAAGTACTGGCAAAAAGTGTTGATGCCTTCGTCCATCCATCCCCATTGACGCTCATCTGAATTTACAATCATTGGGAAATAGTTATGTCCAACTTCGTGAATGATTACACTTATCATTCCAAATTTCACACGATCGCTGTACGTACCATCTTCATTAGGTCTTCCGTAATTCCAGCAAATCATAGGGTATTCCATTCCTTGGTTTTTTGCGTGAACAGATACCGCTTTTGGGTAAGGGTAATCAAATGTGTGTTTAGAGTAAGTTTTTAAAGTTTGTACTACTGCTTTGGTAGAATATTCTTCCCACAGCGGATTACCTTCTTTGGAATAAATAGACACCGCCATTACAGTTTTACCACTGTTCATTCTTACAGCTTGACGCTCCCAAATATATTTTCTAGATGTTGTGAAAGCAAAGTCACGAACGTTTTCAGCTTTGAACTTCCAAGTCTTTTGATCGGTAGAATGTCCTTGTTCATTTTGTACGGCTTCTTCTTCAGTAACAATAAAAACAGGCTTGTTGAATGATTTTTTTGAAGCCTCGAAACGACTGTACATTTTATCAGTAAGAACATCTTTTGGATTTTGCAAGCTTCCTGTAGCATCCAAAATATGATCGGAAGGAACTGTTATATTCACTTCGTAATCACCAAAAGGAAGTGCAAACTCACCGCTTCCCCAAAATTGATGGTTTTGCCAGCCTTCAACGTCGTTGTAAACTGCCATACGTGGGAAGAACTGTGCGATTACATAATTTTTGTTTCCATCTGGAAATTCTTCATAACCACTTCGAGCTCTATTTGTAACGTGATTGTTAACGTTGTACCACCATTTAATTTCAAAAGCAAACTTATCACCTGGCTCCAAAGGCTTGTCCAAATCGATACGCATCATGGTTTGGTTGATAGTGTAAGGAAGGTTTTTTCCTTTGGTATCTTTTACGTGCTGAATATTAAAACCGCCATCAAATGGTTCTTGGTAATATTTGCTTGCAAATCTACCGGTTTCTTCAGCAGGAGGGATTCCTTCTCCATCTCTCAACGGCGATTTAGAATCTTTGGCACGCACATTTTGATCTAGTTGTACCCAAAGAAACTCCAATTTGTCTGGTGAATTATTGGTATAAGTAATCGTTTCCAGACCGCTTAATTTTTGGGTATCGTCATTAAGTTCGATATCCATTTTATAATCTGCCTGTTGTTGGTAATAAGCTGGGCCTGGTGCACCAGAACCTGTACGGTACATGTTGGGAGTGGCAAACTCCTCATACATCTGTCTAAATTTGTTGGTGTTGTAATGCCCTTGTTTCTTTTCTTCCTTGCCTTTTTCTTGAGCAGAAATAGCAGTGACTGATAGCAAACAAACGCTTGCCAATAGGTATTTAAGTATATGCATATTGTTTAGAAATGAATTATAGCTCGAAAAATAAATAATTTGAGTGTATTGGCGAGTTTAACTTATAATTTTAACATAGCTTTATCATTTTCCTTAACGAGCATAAAACTTTTCTGTTCATCATTAAAATTCATATGAACAATATTTTGTTGCTCTGGAAAGATATCAAATAACACCCTGCTTTGCACCGAAATATCGGCTATCTTTTTAAGTTTTAAATTTGGGATTTCAAGGTAACATTTCATTACATCCACATCGTATTCTTTCCCGATAAACTTAAAATCAGTTGGTTCTCCATTTACGCTCACGATGAATTTATCATGAAGATACTTTTCAATATAAAAGTTGGCGTTGTCGAGTTCGTTTTTGGACATCAATTTTGGACTGATTCTGTAACGTTCTTTCAATAACTTTTCCATATCGTCCACAAAGTAGCGTGAAATCATTTGTATGGATTTGTTCTCTTCGGAATAATTAATGTCGGTAACGCTCACATAAAATTCATGGTAAATACCAAAACCCAAAAGGGGCAAAACGTAAATGAAGAGCAGTAATCTTTTTATTTGATGCATACGACTGGAATAATATTTTTCAAAAATAACCAACAAGTCGTGCTTTTTCAATTTTTTGGAAATCTTTAACCTAGTTTAAGGTAAAAAAGTAACCGTAAAGTAAGATTCTGAGTTCATTCATCAGGTTTAAGCAAAACAAAGTGCCGTTAAAAACCATTCTTTATTCTTTTGAAGTTTTTAGCGCTCGAAACTCTTTGCTTTCATCTACTAGGAAATCAATAAGTTGAAATTCATTGTCTCGCTTCAGTAAAGTTTGCGATGGTAACTGATCGTCAACATAATAAAGGAACTCATCAATTTCGTCTTGTGGAATATTGAGGTCTTTAACAAAAAATTCGTCATCGTACACCTGTCGTAAAACCTCGCTGGGCATAATTTTAACAGTTTCTTCCTTGTCTTTTTTAGAGTTAACTAATGCTTTGAAAATATTGACAAAATTAATTCCGTACTGCATACCACGCTGACTTTCAGGGATGGCGTAATTTACAACAGGGGTGGATTTATCGGCTTCGTAATCTACCCTTTTAAATTCCTCGTTTTTTACGGCTAAATAAGCTTCCTCATTCTCTGGCGTAATAATTACTTGATCAAGTTCTGTGACTTTTTCATTTACCTCTACCACCAAACGTTTATTCCGTAGGATTTCATCCGTAATCTCTACCGTTTTCATTTGATAATTTAACGCTGTAAAAGCTAATTTATCCCCTTTATTAACGTAGATTTCAAATTCGCCGCTGTCATTCGTAGCCGTTGCACGTTCTTTCGTAACGTTGATAACATTTTCATTCGGGACGCTCGTATTTCGGTACAATACTTTTCCTTTTAGTAATACTGGTGGTTCATTTTGGGAAAAAATAAAGATGGGTGCCACTAAGGCAATGAGTAATATGTAAATAGATTTTTGCATGGTGTAGTTTTATTATAACGTACTTTGTAAGATTAATGAAGGACGCAAGCATCCTATGAATATCAATCGTACTCTGAGGGTAAATTAAATGTTTATAAGAGCAATGAGCAAGAAATTGTAAGTAATTATTTGTTAACCTTCCATTATTTCACAGAAATGTGAGGCGAAACTTTTTCTACGGCCAATTCTTTTTCAGAAGCTTTTTCTTTTTACATAAATTTACGAAAAATCTACATACTAAAAGCATGAAAGAGCAATTAAAAAATATGATAATAGCGAGTACTTCTACCATTCACGGTAGCAGTTATTTGGAATATATTTTACCAACACTCAAAGCTTTTTTTGAAAACACCGATGAGGTAGTTTTTATTCCTTATGCACGTCCTGGCGGAATTTCCCACGATGATTATACCGAAATTGCAAAGAAAGGGTTTGAAAGAATAGGGAAGCAAGTGGTTGGAGTGCACACTTTTGAAAACCCTGTTGAAGCTTTAAAGAATGCAAAAGCCGTTTTTACTGGCGGTGGAAATACTTTTTTATTGGTTTCCCAGCTATACAAATTCGAAATCATGCCTGTTTTAAGACAACGCATTTTTGAAGGACTTCATTATTTTGGTACTAGTGCCGGGGCAAATATTACCGGACTAACCATGCAAACCACCAATGATATGCCCATAATTTATCCACCGAGTTTTAAAACCTTGGGGGCGGTGCCTTTCAATATTAATCCGCATTACTTAGATCCCGTTTCGGGCAGTAAGCATATGGGTGAGACTCGCGAAACTAGGATCAACGAATTCCATAAAATCAATACACAACCAGTTATTGGATTACGGGAAGGCAGTTGGCTGGAAGTAAGAGGCGACCGCATTTTACTACAAGGCGAACACACGGCCCGTATTTTTGAACAAAACAAACCCGCCTATGAAATAGAAAGTGGGAGCGAGGTACGGTTTTGAAACATACTTTTAATCAAACGTCTTTTTTGACTCAGCTGTTAAGCGCTCTATTTCTTCCAATTCTTTTTTGGTGAGGTCACGGTATTCGCCTACTGGAACATCTAGTGCAACATTCATGATGCGGATGCGTTTAAGGGAAGTTACGTTGTAACCCAAATATTCACACATACGCCTAATTTGGCGGTTTAGGCCTTGGGTGAGTATGATTTTAAAAGTTTTACTATCGATTTTATCTACTTTGCATTTTCGGGTGATGGTATCGAGAATAGGGATTCCGTTACTCATTCTTTTTACAAAATCGTCGGTGATATGCTTATCGACCGTCACAATGTATTCCTTTTCGTGTTTATTTCTTCCACGAAGGATTTTGTTTACAATATCACCATCATTGGTAAGAAAAATAAGTCCTTCACTGGGTTTATCCAGCCTTCCAATAGGGAAAATACGCTTTGGATAATTAATGAAATCAATGATATTATCTTTTTCAACCCGCGTATCGGTAGTACAAACAATACCAACAGGTTTGTTGAAGGCCAAATAGACAAAATCCTCTTTGGGTTCTACTATGAGTTTTCCGTCCACACGAATTTCATCATCAGAAGTGACTTTAGTGCCCATTTCGGGAATACTCCCGTTTACGGTAACCCTCCTTTGCTGAATAAGTTTATCGGCTGCCCGTCTGGAGCAGTAGCCCACTTCACTTAAATATTTATTAATGCGTGTTTCTTGTTTTTCCATTGTTGCAAAGGTACATATAACCGAATAAAAAAAGCCCAACCAAGGTTGAGCTTTTAGAGCGGGAGACGAGGGTCGAACTCGCGACATTCAGCTTGGAAGGCTGACGCTCTACCAACTGAGCTACTCCCGCATAATTTGTGAGGGCAAATATAAAGAAAGTCCTATTTCCTATGCAAGAAAATTTTATACTTTTTTATTAATTTTCTGGGTAATTTGTGTGTTGAGTATGGAAATAGGTTATTTTTAGAAAAAATTAAATATGGATTTTAAAATTCAACAAGAAGCATCCTCTAGCAAAGGACGGTTTTATATCGAGAAAGAGGGAACTACATTGGCGGAAATGACATACTCTGTGGCAGGAAGTAGTAAAATTATTATTGATCATACCGAGGTTGATGATTCCTTAAGAGGTGAAGGCGTTGGTGATAAACTGTTGAAAGCGCTTATTGAATATGTTAGAAAGGAAAATATAAAAGTACTGCCTTTATGTCCATTCGCGAAGGCTAGGATAGAAAAGACAGAGGAATATCAAGATGTGTTATTTTAAATCTACTAATTGTGTATAAAGTTAGGGAAATTACGGCTGCGGAGGCACATTCGGTTAGGCATCCAGTTTTGAGGGAAGGTAAGCCTTTTGAATCTGCTATTTTTCCAGAAGATACAATTGAGGACACCTTTCATGTGGGAGTGGAATCTAACGGAGAAATAGTTGGAACGGTAACATTTATAAAAAACAGCGAAGATGTTTTTAAGGAAGCTAACCAATATCAACTTCGAGGAATGGCTGTTTTACAAAAGTACCAGCGAAAAGGATTGGGTGAGCTAATGGTGAAAAAAGCAGAAAGTTTGATGTTGCAGAGGGGAGGTGCATTTATTTGGTTAAATGCACGTGAAGTTGCTGTATTGTTTTATAAAAAAATAGGGTACGAAAAATTTGGAAATTCATTTAACGTACCCGGTATAGGCCCACATTTTTTAATGTATAAAAAAATGTAAATTATTTTTAGGATAAAGAATAGCCCAGTTTATTGTCCCAATCAATACATCCTTGGAAAGGACCAGGAACAGGATCGTAAACCAGTACTTTTTCGCCTATAAATTCACTTTGTTTGTATGCCCAAATGGTGTTTGACCTCACTTTATTTAAGAAGTAATAAATAAGGGCTTTCTCGTTAGGATTTTCTTTACTGGCGTTCTCTAAATATTCATGTTGTGTTTCCGCAGGAGCGTTGAAATAAGAATCCAGAAGGGAGTCACATACTTCCTTGGAGTAATCGTCTGATTCCAGTATTGCGGCTGCATGCGTAGCGCCCTTTTTAAGCAATTCTTTTTCGTTTTCTTCAAGTAGCTTTTCAAAGCTGAGATCAATAAACATTGGGATGTTAAGTTCTTTGGCTCCTGGAAGGTTTTCCGTCGTCGGAAGAATAAGATCTACCAGGTTTTCTAGCATCAATGCTTGGTTTTCAGCAAAAAAGACAGGTTTCCAATTAACGGAAACATCTTTTTTACAGCTTTGTAAAATTGAAAAAAGGGTAGGGGTAGCGGCAACATACCCAAACGATAATCCTATATTTTTAAGTGCTTTTCTTCTTTCCATCTTAACTGATTTTTTTATAGTTTTTCACAGCGTGATTGGCTGCTCTTGCGGTAAATGCCATATAAGTGAGTGATGGGTTTTGACAGGCTGCGGAAGTCATAAACGCACCGTCTGTTACATAAACGTTAGACACAGCATGTAGTTGATTGTTTTTATTGACTACGGATGTTGTAGGATCCCATCCCATTCGGGCACCTCCCATTTCATGAATTCCTAACCCCGGTCCTCCCGCATCATCGTAAGTGGTTACATCTTTGAAACCTGATTTTTCCAACATTTCAGCTGCCTGAGCCACAATATCTTTTCGCATGTTGTATTCGTTTTCTTTGAATTCAACGTCAAAATCCAGCGTTGGCAGTCCCCAATCATCTAGCTTTTCGTAATTTAAGGTGAACTTATTGTCGTCGTAAGGAAGCATTTCCCCAAAGCCTGTCATACCGAGATGCCAATCGCCAATATTCAAAATTTTATCCTTAAGATCTTTACCATAGCTAAGTTCTGCTACACTTGCTGTCCAATCTCCTCTGTTGGCACCACCTTGATAACCGTAACCTCTAATGAAGTCTTTTGTATCGGTATTTCCTCCCAAATTTCTAAAACGTGGAATGTAAAAACCGTTGGGTCTTCTTCCCTTAAAATATTTATCAAGGTATCCGTCCATTCTTCCACTGGCACCCAAACGATAATGGTGATCCATGATGTTTGTTCCCAACTTACCTGAATCGTTGCCCATACCATTAGGGAATCGGTTGGACTTTGATTGCATTAAAATAGAAGTGGAGGCAATGGCAGATGCGCATAGAAAGATTATGTTGGCCGAAAACTCATGTTTTTCCTTAGTTTCGGTATCTATAATTTTAACCCCTGTTGCTTTTTCTTTGCCCTCATCATAAATAATTTCGTAAGCGATTGAATTGGGACGCAATGTCATATTTCCCGTGCGTTCGGCAGCCGGTAGGGTAGAAGCATTACTGCTATAGTAACCGCCAAATGGACATCCTCTAGAGCATCGGTTTCTAGACTGGCAAGTGCCGCGTCCTTCAAAATTTTTATCACCAGTAATATGGGCAACTCTACCAATAGTTACGAGTCGGTCATCGTAGCTGTCAGAAAGTCTTTCTTGGAAGTGTTCCTCCACACAGTTTAAATCCATAGGAGGTAGAAACTTTCCATCTGGCAACTGTTTAAGCCCAAGATTTTTTCCACTAACGCCAATATAAGTTTCTACTTTGTCATACCAAGGAGCAATATCTTTGTACCTAACAGGCCAATCTACTCCAATACCATCTTTTTTGTTGGCTTCGAAGTCCATCTCACTCCAACGGTAACTTTGCCGACCCCAAGTGATAGAACGGCCACCTACGTGATATCCTCGAATCCAATCAAAGCGTTTTATTTCGTTATAAGGGTGCTTTAAGTCGTTTACAAAAAAGTGGCGATTACTTTTGTCTGGTGCCCAACCTACGCGATGTTGCTTATGCTGTTCTGCTTTTTCTTCTGGTGTTAATGCCCCTTTTAGTTCATAATCCCAAGGGTCTTTGTTCATGGTTGGATAATCTTCCACATGTTTCACCATTCGGCCTCTTTCTAGAACCAGTGTTTTCAGGCCGTTCTCGCAAAGTTCTTTTGCTGCCCACCCTCCACTAATTCCGGTGCCGATTACAATAGCATCATATTCTGGCTTGTCTTTCATTATTTTAGATTTGAACGTTATGTTAGATTTCGATAAATATATAAATAAAATGGTTATAGTAAAAATAACTATAACTTATTTTTGTTTTGAGTGTTCAGTTCATCTTGAATAATTTGGACAACAAAAAAGGGGCCGTCTTGAGAAGACAGCCCCACGCTAAACTAACTAAAAATCTAACCAATCAAAGATTTTTATTGTTATTCGCTAAGATTTGGTATTAGCGAAATGTATTTTGACCTATTTAAAATTTGCTTCTGAAGTTTTACGAATAAAGGCACCGAGGTTAGGAGAATCCAGTTATGCAATTGTGTAGTGGTGCCTTTATTTTTGTAAAACTTAAGTTAGCTGTTGTTATTAGGTGTTTTGCTTTCTATGTTTAATTATTTTTTGATTTATTAGAACTTTATATAAAATCATGCTAATCGAAATCTTTTACTACTTATTCCGATTGTACATTACAAATGTATGCAGCAATTATAGTCTAAAACATGACGACTGTCAGTTATGCCTAAAATTTTATTAAATTTTTCTAGAAATAGATGATCTGTCAAGTGAAAGGATTTTTTCAATCCAGTGAAGAAAGTGGAGTAGATGTTATTTTAAACTTTTGAGTTTCCTTAACTGATTTACGGCAATAAAAATAAGTAGAATTGCTAAGGATACGAGCCCCCATGAAGGAGTGGATCTTATGAAAAATTCTATGGATAATGCACCAAACATAGTCCCTAAAAGCATAATGAACCCTAGTGCTAAGAATACAACTTTCTTTCCATTGCTTAATAGTCCTAACAACAAAAAGAGAGCAACGGATACCTCTGCGACTCCACCCATGTACATTAAAGTAGCTCCATCTATTGGGAGTGCTTCGGCAAATTGTTCGTAGATTTCAATGAACTGACCAGTAAGCTTTGTAATGCCAAAATAGGCCATGGTCACAGCCGCAATACCAATTTGAATTTTGTCCGGGGTAGATATTTTTTTAGTTGAAGTCATTTCTAAAATTTTTACTGCCAAGTAAGTTTTTTTCTTTCCTCCCAGTAATTGGAAGAGCTTATTTTAAATTCTTTTAATCTATTTATCTCTTCTTTTGAAAGTACAATGTCATTAGCCTTTAAATTAGCTTCTAAATGAGATATATTTGAAGCTCCGCTCAACACCAAGCTTTTAGGAATGGTTTGCATACAAAACCTTAATGCAATAGCATCTTCGCCCACCTGATATTTATCGGCTAGAAAACTTAAATACGCATACATTTCTTTGTAATGTGGATATGCATTGTTTTTAAAAATTCTTCCATTTGCCAGCGCCTCTTTTACTAGGATTTTCTTTTCTTGCAAGGAGAGCTCGTTGCAAAGCTTTATTACGTCCTGTTCAAGAATGTTATAGGTTATTTGAAAGGAATCAAATAATTGTTCTCTTTCAACTGAAACATCCAAAGCTTTTTTTATGATTTCGACTTGATTATGTCCAGAAGTCGTGGCGCCAATTTCAAGGTTTTGCTCTTTTTTAAGCTCAAATAACTTAGCTAGTATTTTATCATTGCTTAAAACTCCCGTTTCCAAAGTTGCAGAATGAATTTGATACAATTTAAGATTGGGCTGCAAACCTTTTGAATATTCCCATTGCTCATTGAGTTTATGTAAACTGTGTTCTTTAACCTCATGCACTTTAGCATTGGGATCAAAATTTGCCACATAGGTATAACCCCATTTGGTGGAAACTTCAACTGTAGTATCATTTTTACTTTTTAACCATTCCAACAGTAGATTTTCTGCTAATCCATACCCTGGTGCAGTATCAAAAAATCGAACTCCCATTTCATAAGCCGCATCCAGTACTTGAATACCTTTCATTTTAAAGGCATTTAGATCTGAAACAGCAGTTTTTTCCTGCTTAACATTAATGTAAAGAGGCCTGCCAAGAGCCGCTGTGCCTAAACCTATTCTCATTTTAAATTTTTTTAAATTAGCCAACTGTTAAGGTTAAGAACTAGATTTTGTTTTCTAGTTATCCTCATTATTAGAAGTCTCTATTAATATGTAATTCATTAAAAAATGTATTACTTTCTGCTGAGGCATTTCACAAGGTTTTAAATTTTCCTTGTCTTGGGTAATATAAAAATTAAGGCTTATAAAATCGTTGCCTCCCAGTTCTTCTGCATACACTTTGTAGCTTTTTCCGTTATTAAAATCAGACCTAGTGACTCCATATTTTCGGTTGTTGTACTCAACTTCTGAATAGCCTTTTGGAAGTGCTTGAATTCTTTCTAAAAGCATTATTTAGCGTGTAAGTTTATGCCTCCCCAAACTACGGCATAAGCCGTGCAATGAACAATAATGGATTGATATTCTTCAATATTAATTTCTTCTGGAATTTGATAGGCTTGAGCTCCTTTATTCGAACGAAGTTCCCCAAGGTAGACCCAATCGTTTCCAACCTTATCACGGTTACCGATAGTATCCAAATTTCCAGATACCAAATAGAGTTTTAGATCTGGTCCAGCAGATGTTGAAAAGTCGTTTCCTATTAAAAATGAACCTTCATTTGTTATTTTCCAGCTCCCTGTAATGTTATAAGTTTTTCCTGTCCAAGAATTTCCCTCCTGGGCGTTGATTTCTGTGTTTGCCATTAGTATGAATAATAGAGTTAAGAGATGCAATTTCATAGTTTGAACTATAAGTATTATAAGTAATAAGTGTGCTTTTTTTAAGGGTTGTGAAATTATTTGAAACAGTTTAAAAGTTGTCTGAGGAGTCTATCGGGCGGTTATTTTTTCTTTAAATCTGAACCGATTTTATTACCGAAAACCGATTCGTATTTTTTTGAAAAATGACTTAGGTTACTAATACTAAGCTCATCTGCCAAACTCGCCACTGATTTGTAATCACCACTTTTTAAAAGTTTATGGGTGAGCAATACTTTCTCATTGGTGAAAAAGTCAAAAGGAGTAATTTTATATACTTCTTTAAAAATTAAAATCAGTTTTGCCGACGATATGCCAAACTCCTTGGATAATGCGATATTGCCAGGGTAAGGATTGTGTAGATTCATTAATAAAAATTGCCTTACGTTTTTAGCAAGAGATACATGTTTCTCTTCAACCGATTTGTTTTCTCGGTTATTTAGTTTGCTAAATTTCTCTAAGAAATTAGCAAAAAGTTGTAAAGCAGTGTTTTTTAAATAAGCCTCAACGGCTGGGTTTTCAACAATTTCCTGTTTCAAGGATTTCAATAAGATCCTACTTTCCCCGTCAATATTATGATGAAGATAAGGCTGGTCAATTTTTTTATCAATGATTAAATGATTTAAAAGCTTTTTCCTTACTAAAAGTCGTATTCCAAACATTGATTTCTTGTTTTTGGGAATAAAAATGTTTGGGATTTTGCCGTCTATATAGGTTAATCCTAAATTATTTTGATAGCCAATATGGTAGTCTTTACCATGTGAACGAAAAATGTTGAAGTCCTCACTCATGTCAAAATGAATGATGTACAAATTCTCTTTAGTAGCCAATCGGGAAACAATTACGGGTTCGTAATATCTTAAGTCGAATAGCACTACAGAAATGTCATTGGTGGCTTGCGAAAAAAATATGTTTCCATGTGCATAGCTTTCTTCAAACAGCATTCGGTTGTTTTTGAAGTCAATGTTCAACTCCTTTGCTAATTGTTTTATCCACCTATCGTCTAAGGTGTAACTATGCTTTACAATCTTCATCTAAGCTATATATTTTTTAAATATTCTGTGGGAGTAATACCAAAATGCTTTTTGAACTTATGGGAAAAATAGGAATGATTGGAAAATTTAAGTTGCTCAGTGACCTCGTTTATGGATAAATTTCCACCATCTAATAAATCTTTAGCCTTCAAAAGTTTATTTGTTAAGTGGTAATTGCTTGGACTAATACCCACTATTTTTTTGAACAGTGTTTTAAATTTTGTTTCTGACATGTGTGCCTCTTCTGCAAGGATTTTGATGGAAGGAAAGGGTTCATCCAAATTTCCATACAAGTATTTTTGTATGGAAATAATTTTGAAAAGATCATTTTCATTCACGTCTTCCGAAGGAAATTTCGGAAGCATTATTACTTCCAGGCAGTTAAACATCAGAAAATTAACGGTGGCTATGAAATGAAATTTAAAATTGGGATCAGACAAATTTTTCTTAGAAAGTTGTTTTAGTTTGTAAAAACTGTCATCCTTCATTCTACTAAACCTTATTAACCGCTGTCTTTCCGAAGAAATGGTAGCGTTAATTTCTTGCTCGTTATACCCCTTTTTTAGCAGTTCTTCCTTTATTTTTAACTTGGACATAAAAACGAACATGAGCTTTAAACTAGTATTTTGTGGAATACAATGTTCCATTTTTACGGTGGCATCTAATATCACCAAATTATATCCCCAAACGCTAAGTTCGTAATCCTTTCCGTCGGATATAATTTTGGTTGTTTTGTCAGAAAGTACATACATGAAGGCCATGTAATCATCATTGTCACTTGCCTTAAAAAGAGAAATATCTTCTGGATGATTAATATCTATATAATATGCATTTAGCCCTTCCTCACATTTTAAGAAATATTTAATTCCGGGCTCAATTTCTTTGTCAACCTCTATCAACCGATCATTTGCTCTCCATTCAAAGTTTTTGACAAGTTTGTTGGGGCTTTCATATTTCTCTGTTGAACGATTCATACTTCTGTTCTTAGTCATAGCAATTTGACCTTATTTAAGGCATTAACCAGGATTTAAATTTTGTAAAGCCTCGTAATGGGTTCATTATTAACACAATTTATATAAAATAATGCAATGTTAACATTTCGTTTAACACAAAAACATGTTCGTCGTCATGTTTTAGGGTGGAAATTTTAGAATTGAATTAGCGAAAGCTTTAGTTCGTTTAAATAAAAAATATTCCAAGAGTTGATTTTACATGTTAAGCATCATTTTTCTATTCATATTAATTAGCATTTTACAGAATAAACTGACAGCCGTCATGAATTAGGGGAAATTGTAGGATTAATTTTACACCGAAATTAGATATAGTTAAAAAGGATTGAAAATATGAAGTTAATTGTTAGGTGAAATTTGTTCTATTGATTTCTTGGTATTGACTTAATAAATTGCTGTAAAATTAAATTTTTCAAGTGCATAGTCAAATTATTAGCTATTGGCTATCAGTAATTTACAAGGGATTTTATTTTAACATTAAGAAATTATTTCTATCTTAGTGATAAATAATCCATTAACTTTCTGATAAAAGTTCTCTCCCTGCCTATTTTCATTGAAATGTGAAGATAAACAGTACTAGTTAATCATAAAACTCTTTCCTCCAATCCTAAGATAGGATTATTTAAAGGTAATCCCTTTAAGCTTTTAATCATTTACGTTTTACTCATTCGTAAAGTGAAATAGTATTTGTCCCCCCTTTTTATCTATAGATATTCTTAATACAAATAAATTATTGTGATATGGTTAAAAGAATACTGTTATTAACCGCCGTTATTTTTTCATTTGTCAGTTACTCTTATTCACAGGTAGGAATTGGTACACTTGCACCTAATAATTCGGCGCAATTGGATATAGTAGCGGCAGACAAGGGATTGTTAATCCCCAGAGTCGCTTTAACCGCAACAAGTGATGGACAAACCATAACCGCTGGGAATGTCAACGGATTGCTTGTCTATAATACCGCTACCAATAGTGATTTGCAGCCTGGTTTTTATTATTGGTTAGGTAGCTCCTGGAAAAAAGTTATTTCTTCAGAAGATGTAGAGCAATTGGGTGGCGGGAATGTTGTTTTCGATCCAGATACGGAAGAATTTAGTTATTTGGATGAAAACGGAAACAATCAAGTTATCGATTTTGATCAACTCGTAAAGGCAAATGAAACCATTACTACTTTGGCAGATACAGATGGGGATGGAACTTTCACATATACTTCTGAAGATGGTACCGTAACCGATCTTCCAGTACCACAAGCAGGAATTGGCGATCCAAATACAAGCAGCACCCAAGGTAACCCTGGAGATATTTATGTAGACAGCTCCACTGGGGATATTTATACTTACAATAGTACCACCAATATGTGGGAGCAAGCAAATCCAAATGAAACCATTACTACTTTGGCAGATACAGATGGAGATGGAACTTTCACATATACTTCTGAAGATGGTACCGTAACCAATCTTCCAGTACCACAAGCAGGTATTGGCGATCCAAATACAAGCAGTACCCAAGGTAATCCTGGAGACATTTATGTAGACAGCTCCACTGGAGATATTTATACTTACAATAGTACCACTAATACGTGGGAGCAAGCTAATCCAAATGAAACCATTACCAGTTTGGTGGAAAATCCAGTAGGGAGTGGTATTTATCAGTACACCTCCGAAGATGCAACGGCTACAGAAATCAATGTAATTGAAGACGTAATTACCAATGCAACCCAAATATTTAACGATCCAAATGTAACAACGGAAGTTTCAAATATTGTAAGCGCTTCGGAAACCTTATCACCTTTAATAAACAATAATGACGGAACCTATACCTATACCGATGAAGATGGAACAGCAACTTCCATTGACATTGTGGGAGACGTCACCAACAATGCTAGTAGTATTTTTAATGATGCAGGAGTACTAAATGAAATCACCAGTATTGTGGATTCCACGGAAACGGTTACTGCCTTTAGTTTAGTACAGGGAACAAGTCCTACAGATAGTGGTAATTTTATTTTTACAGACGAAGATGGAGTGGATACCCAAATACCTTTATCTTCGCTGATTTCCACTACCGTTCCAAACGGAATATTTTTAGGTGGGGATGGTTTGTTGTTGGTGCCGCCACCTGCTGGTGAGACCACTACGACATTCACTCAAGATGTTTCTAATGGAATAATTACTTATACTAATGAAGATCTGATACCCACCACAGCCAACATAACCAGCGCCGACCCGAACAATATTTTAACCACAGGGACTGACGGGGGTTCATTTTTGACAGCAACAGATATAACTTCCGCAGAAACCAATACAACTTTGGAGATAACCGCAGGGGAACTGGTGTACAACAATGAAGATGGTGATAATGCGAACGTACCATTGATCTCGACGGACACCCCGAATGATCTTTCGGCAGGTACCGATGGCGGCCTTTTGGTGGATGTGGCTGCATCTGAAACTTTGACAGAACTTACCGCTGGAGCCGGGGCTACGCTGGATTACACTGATGAGGCAGGCATAACAAACAATATTGATATTTCGGGTGTAATCGCTTCTGGAGAAACAACAACACTGTTTGCACAGGACACAGGCACGGGGGTTGTTACCTATACCGATGAAGAATCGGCACCTTTTACAGCAAGTGTAACCAGTGCAGATGCAAACAATATTCTTTCAACCGGCACCGATGGCGGTTCATTATTGACAGCAACAGATATAACTTCAGCGGAGACCAATACGACTTTGGGAATAGCAGCAGGGGAACTCGTATACAACAATGAAGAGGGAAATAATGCGAATGTACCTCTAATTTCGACGGATACCCCTAATGATCTTTCGGCAGGTACCGATGGCGGCCTTTTGGTGGATGTATCTGCATCCGAAACCTTGACCACCTTATCGGCAGGTACGGGTGCCTTTTTGGACTATGTGGATGAAAATGCCAATACGAACAATGTAGATTTATCTGGGGTTATTGCCGCGGGAGAAACGACTACCACATTTGCGCAGGTCCCTGCTACGGGAGTCATTACCTATACCAATGAAGATAATACTTCAACCACGGCCAATGTTACCAGCACGGACGCTGACAACCTTTTGACCACGGGCGCTGACGGCGGTTCCTATCTGGATTCGCTTGCGGTACAGGGTGCTGAAACGCTGACAACATTCGAACAGGCTTCCGGTACGGGAATCATCACCTACACGGACGAGGAATCGAACCCATTCACGGCCAACGTAACCAGCACGGACGCAGACAACCTTCTGACCACGGGAGCTGACGGCGGTTCCTATTTGGATTCTCTTGCGGTGCAGGGTGCGGAAACGCTGACGACATTCGAACAGGCTTCCGGTACGGGGATTATCACCTACACGGATGAGGAATCGACTTCTTTTACGGCGAACGTCATCAGTACGGATGCGGACAACCTTTTGACCACAGGCGCCGATGGAGGTTCTTTCTTGGACTCGCTTGCGGTACAGGGCGCGGAAACGCTAACGACATTCGAACAGGCAACGGGTACGGGCATCATCACTTACACGGATGAAGAATCGAACCCATTTACGGCGAACGTCACGAGCACTGATGCTGATAACCTTTTGACCACGGGTGCTGACGGCGGTTCTTTCTTGGATTCGCTCGCGGTACAGGGTGCGGAAACGCTAACGACATTCGAACAGGCAACGGGTACGGGCATCATTACCTACACGGACGAGGAATCGAACGATTTTACGGCCAACGTAACCAGCACGGACGCAGACAACCTATTGACCACGGGTGCTGACGGCGGTTCCTATTTGGATTCGCTTGCGGTACAGGGCGTTGAAACCTTGACAAGTTTGGCCTCAGGTGCTGGCGCAACGCTGGATTATACGGATGAGGATGGGGTAATCAATAATGTCGATCTTTCTGGAACCATAGCTGCCGGTGAAACAACCACTACATTTGTTCAGGTTCCGACTACTGGGGTAATTACCTATATCAATGAAGATAATGCTTCAGCCACGGCCAACGTAACCAGCACGGACGCAGACAACCTATTGACCACGGGCGCTGACGGCGGTTCATTTTTGGATTCACTTGCGGTGCAGGGCGCGGAAACGCTGACGACATTCGAACAGGCTTCCGGTACGGGCATCATCACCTACACGGATGAGGAATCGACTTCTTTTACGGCGAATGTTATCAGTACGGATGCCAACAATATTTTGACGACAGGAACGGACGGCGGTTCTTTCTTGGATTCGCTTGCGGTGCAGGGCGCGGAAACACTGACGACATTTGAACAGGCTTCCGGTACGGGCATCATTACCTATACGGACGAGGAATCGATTTCTTTTACTGCCAACGTAACCAGCACGGATGCGGACAACCTTCTGACCACAGGCGCTGACGGAGGTTCTTTTCTGGACTCACTTGCGGTACAGGGCGCGGAAACGTTAACAACATTCGAACAGGCTTCCGGTACGGGCATCATCACCTACACTGATGAGGAGGCAAACCCATTCACGGCCAACGTCACGAGCACTGATGCTGATAACCTTTTGACCACGGGCGCTGACGGAGGTTCCTATTTGGATTCGCTCGCGGTACAGGGCGTGGAAACACTAACGACATTCGAACAGACTTCCGGTACGGGCGTCATCACCTACACGGATGAGGAATCGACTCCTTTTACGGCCAACGTAACCAGTACAGATGCTGACAACCTTCTAACCACGGGCGCTGACGGTGGTTCTTTCCTGGATTCGCTTGCGGTGCAGGGTGCAGAAACGCTTACGACATTTGAACAGGCTTCCGGTACGGGAATTATCACCTATACTGATGAAGAATCCAACGACTTTACGGCAAACGTTACCAGTACGGACGCAAACAACCTTTTGACTACCGGCGCTGACGGAGGTTCTTTCTTGGACTCTCTTGCGGTACAGGGCGTGGAGACTTTGACAAGTTTGGCATCAGGTGCTGGCGCAACGCTGGATTATACCGATGAGGATGGGGTAATCAATAATGTCGATCTTTCTGGGGCAATAGCTGCCGGTGAAACGACCACTACATTTGTTCAGGTTCCGACTACTGGGGTAATTACCTATATCAATGAAGATAATACTTCAACCACGGCCAATGTTACCAGCACGGATACGGGGAACCTTTTGATCACGGGAACTGATGGAGGTTCTTATCTGGATTCGCTTGCGGTACAGGGCGCAGAGACACTGACGACATTCGAACAGGCCTCTGGCACAGGAATTATCACCTATACTGATGAAGAATCGAACGATTTTACGGCGAACGTCACCAGTACGGATGCGGACAACCTTTTGACCACAGGCGCTGACGGTGGTTCCTATTTGGACTCTCTTGCGGTGCAGGGTGCAGAAACGCTTACGACATTTGAACAGGCTTCCGGTACGGGAATTATCACTTACACCGATGAGGAGGCAAACCCATTCACGGCGAATGTCACCAGCACGGACGCAGACAACCTCTTGACCACGGGCGCTGACGGAGGTTCTTTCTTGGACTCTCTTGCGGTACAGGGCGTGGAGACCTTGACAAGTTTGGCCTCAGGAGCTGGCGCAACGCTGGATTATACCGATGAAGATGGGGTAACCAATAATGTCGATCTTTCTGGAACCATAGCTGCCGGTGAAACGACCACTACATTTGTTCAGGTTCCGACTACGGGGGTAATAACCTATATCAATGAAGATAATACTTCGGTAACGGCCAATGTTACCAGCACCGACCTGGATAATCTTCTGACTACGGGCGCTGATGGAGGTTCTTATTTGGATTCTCTGGCTATTCAAGCGACTCAGACTTTAACTTCATTAACTTACGATGGTTCTACTCAAGCCTTAATATATACGGATGAAAATGGAGATCCAACGGAGTTTGAGTTAGTGGATTTGGTAGGGGAAGCCCAAACACTTACAACATTGGAGGTTAATGAAGCGAATACTACACTAGATTATTTTGATGAAAATGGAAACTTAAATGTTTTAAATCTAACACCATTAATAGAAGAACCATGGTTCAGTGTTGATACAGGAGTTGGAGCAACTTTAAACACAGAGAATATTTATACTCAAGGATGGGTTGGTATTGGATTTGACGAGCCCAACGATCCATCTATTGCGCCAAATGAAAAGTTAAGGGTAAATGGGGCTATTACCACAGTAAATAGCTATTATGCAGACTATGTTTTTGAAAGTTACTTCCATGGGTTTTCCAATATTAAAGAAGACTATAAATTCAAGTCGTTGCCAGAAATAGAAAAGTTTATTTCAATAAACAAGCATCTTCCGGGTATTACACCTATTTCCCATCTTCAGAAAACAAATAGTGGTTATGCTTTCAATATGTCTGAATTATCCATTCAGCTATTAGAGAAAACCGAAGAACTCTACCTTCATATTATCGAACTCAATAAAGAGTTGAAAAGTAAGGAAACAAAAATAAAGGAATTGGAAACATACACTAAAAGCTTGGACGAAAGACTTAAAAAACTTGAACGGAAACTGCATGAAACAAATTAATTTTTATTTCAGTGAAGTAGTATCAATCCAAAATTCAATGAATGCCATGAATAAAAGAAATACCAATATTATGAAAGTTGTCATTGCATCTTTTTTCTGTTTATTATTAATGAATCCTATTCTTGGGCAGGTAAATATGACTAAAGTAAAAGATGCCTCGGTTTCTGGATCGGCAAGAACACCTGTTCCAGGTGCTGTTATGGAGCTTGAAAGTGTAACTAAGGGTTTTCTAACTCCGCGAATGACTACTGGTCAACGTGATGCTATTCCGGCAGCGAATAGAACCGATGGACTACTTATATTTAATACCACTTCTGGGTGTTTCAATTATTGGAGTGCAGACCAAGACGATTGGCTCTCGATATGTGGAACGCCACCGCCAGCAGTTTTTGATATTACTGATTGCAGTAATGTTGAAGCCAATGGAGTTTATTCGCAAGGAGAAACCTTGGACGCTTCTAATTTCTTGACGGTTCCCGTAACTGTAACACAGGCTGGAACTTATAACTTTTCAGCCACCACCGACAATGGTTATTATTTTAATTTAGAAGGTTCTTTTCCTTCAGCGGGGAATTATGTGTTGAATGTTCCTGGAACTGGAACACCTAGTAGAGCAATTCCGCCAGGAGATGCGCTATCTATTTCTCTTAACGGTCAGGATAATACATGTTCTATAACCATACTTATAGCTCCAGCAGATGTGCTTTATTCATTAGCTTGTGCTGCCCCGGCTCCAGTTGTAGAAGGAGGTTATTTTAGAGGAATCCCTTTGGATAATACTAATACAATAACGCTTCAGGTTGATGTAACAAATGTTGGTTTTTGGAGCGTTAGCTCTACTACAGTAAATGGTTATTCGTTTAGTGGTTCTGGTACATTTACAAATTCAGGGATACAGGATATTGTATTATTAGGAACGGGAACTCCTGAAAGTTCTGGAGTGAATTCATTTGACATTGTATCTAATTCTTCTGATGGTGCCTCATGTACGGGAATTCAAGTTACTGTAGAAAGTGTTGCGTACACAATTGATTGTGCATCAGCAACTCCCGAAGGAGTGTATACCGAAGATGTGGCAACTACATCTGCTAACACTATATCATTACCAATTAATGTTACGGCTACTGGAGAAACAGAAATTACTACAGATAGTGTAGACGGACTTTCATTTTCTTCAGGACCAATTACCTTATCCGCCTTGGGAGCTCAAACCGTTACTTTAAACGCAACGGGAACACCCACGAGTGACGGCACTAAAACATTTACTGTGTCCGGAACTCCGGGTGGAGATGCTACTTGTACAGTAGATGTAACGGTAGCGCCGCAACCTGTAGCGTTTAGTCTTAATTGTGGAAGTATAACAGAAGCTGGAGATTACGCTCCTGGAATTGCAATGACAGCCTCGAATACGTTGACGGTGGGGGTTAATGTAACGTACGTTGGTGATTATACTATTTCTACAAATACAGTGAACGGTGTTAGTTTTTCGGGAACGGGAACTTTTGCAACCACTGGAGCCCAAAACGTAATACTTACGGCGACAGGAACACCAACCGATGGAGGAACTTTTGATTATACACTTACTTCCAATAGTGCTTCGGGAACCACTATGTGTGCAACAGATGTTCTATTCATTTACCGACAAATGAATGTCTTGGGCTTGGGTGGTGGTATTTATCAGCCTGCTAGTTCTGGCACAGGAAATACTTCCCGTGCGTTATTGGCTTCTAGTGCTAACTTTAGTGCTACGGGTACCATACCTGTAGAAGGCTTCAATATTATAAATGGAAATAATAATCAAGGTAATACCTTACGGGATTTAATTAATAATAATAATATAGATATTGTAGTGATTGGATTTGATTACCGACCGAACGCAGATTCAAGAACTATTTTAAATGATTTTGTTCAAAATAAATTAGGCGTTCTAATTCATTCCCAAGAGAATGACACAGGCAGTCATGAGTCATTAATAACGCTTATTTGTGGAGGAAATGTAACTGTTTCCGAGGCAAATTCAACTTCAGTAATGAACGTTTCCAATTTGCCTGGACAACCAATTCTTAACGGTCCTTTTGGAGATACCGCTGGATTAGCAACGGGAGGGGATTTAAACAATTCTAGTTATTTTGAGAATTTACCATCGACGGTGACTTCTTTGGCATCTAATGGGAATGATTCCTCTAGGTCTTGGATGTTTGTACATAATACTCTTGGTTATATGTCAATAGGAGACTCAGGTTGGACAGCTGGGGACGCCACTAATAGCAGTAATAATATTTGGCCTGCAAGAATTTCCTCAATTGGGGTTCCTCAACCAAAACCAGGTTATGGTAGTGGTGTTACCGTTTATAACAGCCTTATTTACGCAAATGCTATGGCATGGGCCATTGAATATGCGCAGGCTAATACAGATGTAAATTATGTTATACCATAAAAATAAAATCGTAATCTGCTGAAAGAATATGTTGTATTGTAAAAATTTAAGACTATCAGTTGGGATTTTGATTTGTTTTTTCTTCTCAGAATTAACAGGCCAAACCATCAATACGGGTGAAATGGCTGTCATGCCTAATACTCAAATGGTAGTCTTTGAAGATTTTTACAATCAAAATGCAGGTGAATTATATAATGACGGGGAACTTCATTTTAAGTCGTCTTTTACGAATGATGCTGTTTTTGATTATCTGGATGGCGGACTCACGGCTTTTAACGGCGCTGGTGTACAACGTATAACCGGAGCCAATGAGAGTTATTTTTACGACATTTTGTTCAGTAATAATAGCGGTTTATTAAGTAGTGGAAATAATGCTTCTTTTGAATTGGAGGGGTTGATAAGTATCGCCAATCTGGCAACATTCGATGCAGGAATAGTAAACAATGACGATTTTGGTGGCACCATTTCTTTTGAAGAAAATGCTTCCCATGAAAATGCTTCTGATAATAGTTTTGTAGATGGTTTTGTTTCTAAAGCTCCTTCAGGATTTTTTAGATATCCTATTGGTGATGATTCTTTTTACCGACAATTGGATGTTACTCCTAGCAACAGTACTTCCGCAGCCATCAGTACAAAATATACTTTACGTAATTCCGATGATGTCTACAGTCACGATGATCGGGATCCAGGGATAGATTTTATAGACGATCAAGAATATTGGGAAATAACTGGGTTGTCAGGTGATGAGGCTTTAATTACCATTTTTTGGAGGGATGAAACAACTTCAACTACCATTTTAAATGAAATACCTGAGAGTTTAACTATTGTTTATTATGATTCTCAAATTCAAACTTGGGTTGACTTGATTGGCTTGCCAGGGTCTGAGCCTAATTCATTAACGGCTACGGCAAGCTCTGATGGGCTTTATGCTTTGGCTATTACAGCCTTTGATCCTGCGCCACCACCGGCACCCGAATGTGGAAATATTACTATACACAATGCTATTTCTCCCAATAATGACGGTATGAACGATTTTTTTAAAGTGGAAAGGGAAAATGAAGAAGATTGCGATTATACCAATCCTATTAGTGTTAAGATTTTCAATAGGTGGGGCATATTGGTTTTCGAAAGTGATAATTACGGAACGGACATTGGAGGTGACGTTTTTAAAGGGTATTCGGAAGGACGTGCAACTTTAAATAAAAATGAATTGTTGCCAACAGGAACCTATTATTACATAATGCAATTTAGTTACGAAGGTGATGGGGAAACGCAAGTATACAATGAATCGGGCTATTTGTATTTAACCTCTGATTAAAAGGAGTTAAACCATAAAAACATGAATTATCCAATACGACTTTTAATTATAATCATTTCATTCCCAATCTATTTGGCAACTTTTTCTGTGGCATACGGTCAACAAAATTCCCAGTACACGCAATACATGTATAATACAATTACTATTAATCCTGCGTATGCGGGGAGTAGGGGAATGTTGAGTCTAAATGGGTTGTACCGTTCGCAATGGGTAGGTTTAGATGGAGCTCCCGAAACCATGAACTTCTCCGCCAATACACCTGTTGGCGTTGGCAAAGTGGGGCTGGGGTTAAGTTTCGTAAACGATAGAATTGGACCTACGGAAAGTTATTGGGTGGCGGCAGATTTTGCGTATACCATTCGGCCAAACGATGTGTTAAAGCTTTCTTTCGGGTTAAAAGGTGGATTGAATTCCTATAATTTGGATGTCGATAAATTGAATCCTGATACTTCCTTAGACCCGAACCTTTTCAATATCAATAAAATTTCCGCCATTATCGGGTTTGGGTTTTATTTACATACCGAAAAATGGTATGTAGGATTGTCTTCGCCCAACGTTTTAGAAACAAGGTATTATGATGATGTTGCCACCTCCACAGCTTCAGAAAGAGCACATTTTTACTTGATTGGAGGTTATGTTTTTGACTTGGGAAGCAGTGTGAAATTTAAGCCTGCACTTCTAACGAAAGCCTCATCAGGATCCCCTTTATCAGTAGATTTATCAGCAAATTTTCTGTTCAATGATAAATTCACCTTGGGAGCTGCCTATCGGTGGGGTGCGGCCATAAGTGGATTAGCGGCTTTTCAAATTTCCGACCAACTTATGATAGGCTATGCATACGACTACGATACCACAGAACTTGGGAATTATAATTCGGGTTCCCATGAAATTATTCTAAGGTTTGAATTTGGAAGAACGGTGCGACGCGTTGTGAGTCCGAGATTTTTCTAACAAAGCATGAAATTATGAAAGGGTTTTTATTAACATTGGTATTTTTAGGATGCTCATTTTCCATGGTTTTATCACAGGAGAAAAAAATGAAAAGAGCAAACAAGGAATATAAATCATTGGCTTTTATCGATGCTAATGAGATTTATCTTGATGTTGCCAAAAAAGGGTATCGCTCTGCAGAATTGCTTTCGCGCTTAGGGAATACCTATTATTTTAATGCCCGCTATGAAGAAGCTGAAAAATGGTACTCTGAATTAATTAAAGGCTATCCAGATAGTTACGAGAACATTTATCTCTTGCGATACGCACAATCTTTAAAAGCTTCTGGTAAAAATGAAGAAGCCGCTTCCTATTACAATCAATATCGGGAAAGACTTGGTGAAACTTCCAAAGAAATTAAAACAGCAGCCGATTATAGAGCTATTATCGAAGAAAATTCAGGAAGGTATACCATGGAATCTTGGAGCGGTAATTCTAAAGGTATCGATTTTGGAAGTTCGGTTCATGATGGAAAATTATATTTTGCTTCCACTAGGGATACAGGGACGGTTTTGAAGAAGACGAATAGTTGGGACGGACTGCCATTTTTGGATATATACTCGGCTTCCATTTCAGAAGGAAAAATCGAAAAAATTCAGGGAGAAGTTAATAGCAGTTTGCATGAAAATTCAGCAGTAATTACCAAGGATGGCAAAACGATGTATTTCACCCGTACCGATAAGAAGAAAGATAGAAAAAAAGGCAAGGATGAATTGCAGCAACTAAAGATTTACAGGGCAAAGAATATAGATGGCGAATGGAAAGAAATTGAAGATCTTTCTATCAATGGGGAAAATTTCTCAACGGCCCATCCGGCTTTGAGTCCGTCGGAAGATAAATTATATTTTACGTCCAACCGACCGGAATCCATAGGCGCCACCGATATTTTTATGGCTGCCATTAATCCGGACGGAAGTATGGGTAGAGTAGAGAATCTTGGAGCAACGATAAATACCAAAGGAAGGGAGTCTTTTCCTTTTGTGTCAGAAAGAAATGAACTCTATTTTTCTTCCGATGGTCATTTTGGTTTGGGCGGCTACGATGTTTTTTATTCAAAAATTACTTCAAACGGATTTTTACCGCTTATCAATGTAGGCAAGCCGGTAAATTCTGAAACCGATGATTTTGCCTTTTTTATAAACACAGATACCAAAAAAGGATATTTTAGTTCCAATAGACCTGGTGGAAAAGGCTACGACGACATTTACTCTTTCGTGGAGAATAAAGATATTTTAGAATTATTTATAATTGAAGCTTCAGGAACAGTGTATGATAAGGCCACCGGAGAAACTATAGGGGGAGCTACAGTAAGTGTTTTGGATACCGATTTGAATGTACAAAAACAAGTGACGACCGACGCCAATGGGGAATATACGATGGAAATAGATAACCGTTTGGCAAATACCATAAGGGCAAGTAAAGAAAATTATGATACCGAAGAAGCAATAGTAGAAAATCTAGGGACAAAGGTTACCAATGATTTCTACCTAGAACGAAATGCTTTTGATGTATTGCCAGGCGATGATCTTGCAAAAATGCTAGGCATTGAAACTATTTATTTTGATTTTGATGAATCTAAAATCCGACCTGATGCTGAGGTAGAATTGCAGAAAATCGTAACGGTATTGAATAAATATCCAAGGTTAACGATAGATGTGCGTTCGCATACCGATAGTCGTGGGAACGATGGTTACAACAAAGAACTTTCCAACAGACGTGCTGAAGCTACTAAAAAATATATCATTGAAAAAGGAATATCCGCCAATCGTGTGTCGGGGAGGGGATACGGCGAAACCGAACTTTTAAATAATTGCGGGAATAACAGCAATTGTTCCGCCGATCAGCATCAACTCAACCGCCGAAGTGAATTTATTGTAAACCAGTTGGGGGAGTAGGGGTACATAATTTGTACTTTACAAATGTATCCATTTTCTTGTTTGTAGATTGAAATTTAATCACTCCTTTTTGTTTTTGTAATGCTATTTCATGAAAACCAGAAGTCAATATTACTTCGTTCCAATTTTCACACTCTATTGATGAAGGGAGAAGTGGTTTTATGATTTTAAAACTTTTGGGAAGTTTTACTTTTGCTTTACAATTAGTGGGAATTGTAATAGTGAGGTCTGTTGCATTACCACTTTTTTCCCAATGAACAGAAACAGTACCTTTTAGAGATTTATATGAAGTTTTTGCCCATTGTAATTCAGTATCGAGACCAGGAGTAATATTGAAATCTGTTTTCGTGGTAAAATGGGGTGAAATTCCTCCTAAATAATAGTACAAATAGAATCCAATATTACTGGCAAATGGATGATGGGAAGTGCCGTAACCTTCAGAATTTAGGTTCTCTCCCATTGTACTTTTGTCATCATGTACGAAATGAAGCCATCCTGGACTTTTTTCCTGTATTAGCATTTTATAGATTATATCTCGATGACCATTTTCAGATAAATATTTTAGAAGTGGAATAACTCCTACAAAACCAACAGAAGTATGATAATCGTTTGATTCTATGGCTTCCAATAGTCTTTTCTCAACCTGATTTTCTACATTCTTTGGAACAAGGTCCAGAAATAAAGGAAGTGCCTGTGCAGTTTGACTATTTTTGGCATACCAACCTGTTTTTTGATCTAAAAAGTTTTTATTGAAAGAATTTTTTATTCTATTAGCATGATTTTTATAGCTATTGTAGATTTCCGGCTTTCCTAAAATCTCAGCATGTTTTGCAACTATATTGCATAAGTAAAATGAGGCTGCGGTAGAAGTTTGCTCTACAGGAGTTAATCCAGGACCCCACCCTTTTTGATTATGTTTTAGGTCCAACCAATCACCTAAAGACCAATATACGATATCATTTTTTGCTGTAGAGCGCACGAAATCAGAGTATTTTTTTATAGCTTCAAAACTGTTTTCTATTATCGTAGTGTCTCCAGTGAATCGAAATAGTTCTTCAGCTACAAATGCGATTGTTCCTCCCCACCACGGATCGTCATAGCGAATTATGGTGTCATTGCCTTTTTCGGTTTTCTCTAAAAGTCCCCAGCCATTGGTGGGTACAATAGGAGGAATATGCCCATTTTCTTCTTGGGAATCTATCAAATCTTGTAGATATTTTTTATAAGTATTAATAGCATTAAAATTCATAAGGTAGGACTCCATTGTTACCATTCCGGCGTCAAAGGTCCAACCCATCTTTTCACGGGTAGGTTCTTCACCTGGCATACTATGTACACTGTTTAGTAAAGTTCTGCGAACGGCGGAATTCAACTCATTTAACCGTTCATTGGATGACTCAAATGTTCCAATACTTTTTAGATCTGTGTGGACGGAAAGAGCTTCTATATTTTTAATACTGTCCTTGGGTGCTCCAGTTATTTGGACATACCGAAAACCGTGGTAGGTAAATCTAGGTTTAAAAATATCTGATTTCTTTCCGCTTAAGATTAATTTGCCATGTTGAAACCTGCCCCAAGTATGTCCGGAACTGTTTTTAATGTTCAAAGTGCTATCTTTGCGGAGTATTTCATTAAACTGAATGTTAACGAGCTTCCCCTTGGAACCAGAAATTTTAATTTTGGCATATCCCGTGATATTTTCACCAAAATCAAATATTGTTGTGTCTTTTCCTACTTGCCAAGAATTAATTGGAGAGAAGCGTTTTGTTTCCCGCAGTGGTGGCATATATTGATACGTAATTTTACCAATAGGAGACGGAACCGTTTTTACATGAGCCCAATTTTTGGTGTTAAAGTCGTTCATAGTCCAATTGCTAAAATCAATTCTAGCGTCAATAGTTTCTCCGCCACGAATACTATTGTAAACTATTGGACCATAACTCCATTTCCATGACTCATCAGATACTATTTTTTTAATGGAGCCATCGTTGTATTCTAAATGCAATTCAAAAAGTAATTTTGGTGGTGTTTTCCAGTTGGATTTTTCCATTTGAAAAAGATCTCGCTCTTGATGGTTGTAAAATCCATTTCCAAGAATAACTCCAATAATATTTTTGTTAATTTTAATAGAGTGGGTAACATCGAATGCATTGTATTTTATTTTTTTTTGATAATCCGTGAAAACAGGATTCAAAACATGATTTTCAATACGTGCACCATTGAGAAACATTTCATAATATCCCAATCCAGAAATATAGGCTGTAGCTTTTTTTATTTGCCTTGTAACAAATTCTTTTTGAAGATAAACGGCAGAAGTATCTTCTGATGTAAATGGTCTGCTATCGTCATATTTGGAAAATGGCTCTCTTTTATTGGAAACATTACAAAATTTGTTCGAAATCCAATTCCCTTTCCAGTCGTCTTCAGATAACATTCCAGTTTGAAAAAAGGAGGTCTTACTGAAGATTGCAGCTTCCTTTTTATTCCTCCATACTTTGACTTTCCAATAATATTTTTCATTGGATTTAAGTGGTTTTCCTTGATATTTGACGTTTAAGGTATTGGAAGAAGTTTTTTTTCCACTATCCCAAACTAAAGAGTTTTTCCAATTCAGAGAATTTGTGCTCACAAGAATTTGATAAGCATATTGATAAGTATTGTTTTCTGAAGCTTTTAATTTCCAACTAAATTTTGGCTGTGGTTTATCAATACCTATTGGATTTTTAAGATACTCTGTTGTTAAATCATAAATCTTAATGGTTTGCTCGTTATAAGAGCAACCAATATATAGGAGCATGAGTAAAATAATGCATAATCTCATTTTGAAGCATTGATTTTTAGTTTTGCCATTTTGCGCTTTAGTTTCCTTTTTAAATCGATGAATTTATTGTTATTGGCAAGGTTGTTAGTTTCGTTCGGATCTTCATTTAATTTATAAAGTTCTTCGAAAACGACAGAGGCTGTATCACGATTTTTGAAATAGAGCATATATTTAGTATTGCCATCCACTATACCTTCTGTGCTTGGAATATAGTATGCGGGCGAAGATTGCCATAGGTGCTCATAAAAGAATTCTTTTCGCCAGGAAATATTAGGATTTTCAATGAGCTCTCGTAGGTCTTTACCCTGCATATCTTTTGGGGCTTCAATTCCTGCAAATCCAAGGATGGTAGGAGCGATATCTATGTTTAGGGCCATTTTACTAATAATTTTACTCCTAAAATTTTGGTTTTCTGGATGATATATTATTAGTGGGACTCGTATGGAAGGATCGCTGCCGTACCATTTTCCAGCAAAGCCATATTCCCCAAGGTAGAAGCCGTTATCACTGGAAAAAATTATAATGGTATTTTTATCTTGTCCATTTTCTTTAAGTGATTTCAGGATGTTTCCAATTGCCGTGTCTATGCCATAAATTAACTCATAATATTTTTTTATGTTTTCCTGCTGCATTTCAGCCGTTTTGAAACGGTCCTCCCAGCGGTTTCTGGCTACATTGTTTTTTGTGAAGTTATCTGGAAAGTGATTGAAAAATTCCTGTTTTGATGTTTCTGGAACCGCTAATTTAGCATCTTTGAATAGGTTAGTATATGACTCGTCTGGAAGAAAGTACCCTGGGTCTCCCTCTACATGTGGAGCTTTAAAACTAACAGATAGACAGAATGGTTTGTTTGAACCTATTTGAGAATTTAAAAAAGTTATGGCTTGCCCTTCTATTTTTTTTGTTAAATGGATTGAATCACCTTTTTCATTGATTTGTTTAAATGATCCCTGCCCGGCAAACCCTTTCCAATAATCAAACTCTTCTTTTGGTAGTGCATGTCCAACACCATATTTACCAATAAATCCGGTAGTATAACCATTTTGACGTAAAATTAGCGGATAGGTGTTCTCAAGCTGTTCTTTTGAAAAATTCTTTTGAAACCCCCAAATTTTATGCTTTCTAGCATATTGTCCTGTTAAGATACTGGCTCTGCTTACTGCACATATAGAAGTGGTTACATAGGCATTCTTAAAGTAGGTTCCCTCCTTGGCCAACCTGTCAATGTTAGGTGTTTGGACATCTTCGTTTTCAGCAAAACCAATAGCATCTGCCCGTTGATCATCAGAAAGTAAAAAAATAATGTTAGGTCTTTTTTTTACTTCTAAAGATTGTTCTTTTTTTGGAGACCTTGAACAAGAAATAAATGCAATAGCTAAAATTAATAAAAATAATTTTTGAGTTTTTTTCATAATATGAAAATTAAAAGGGGATGTCAAAAAATCCAGCATCATTATTAGTTGCTGCTTTGCCAACATCCCCTTTAAGTTATTTCAGTTTATAGGGATATTTACCACCCAGCATTTTGCTCATATCCAAATTGTTGTACTTGGTTGAAAGGGATAGCCAATAATGTTCGTATATTTTCGTATTCCAATCCTTGCGTTAAATGCGGTTTTAGAGCCAAAAGATCGTCTCCATGAGCCTTCATAGTTTCAACGGCCTTTCCAGTTCTAACCAAATCAAACCATCGATGATTTTCAAAGGCCAGCTCAAGACGTCTTTCAATAGCAATTTTCTCTAAAGCTTCTTCTTTGGAAGTAGCATCAACCGTCTCCGTAAGACCTGTGCGAGGTCTAATCTCATTGTTAACGATGTTTAAACCACTAGTAATGTCGCCAGTTTCCACTAAACATTCTGCTAACATTAATCTAGCATCGGCATAGCGAAATACAGGATAGTTAATATCTTGTTGCCCTGGAGCTAATGGTAAATAATAATATTTGTTAATATAAGGTTCGCTCGCATCACCTTCACCATAGAAAGCAATGTTTACACTAAACCTAGCATCTTCTTCTGAATATAGATTTATTAAATCCTGTGTTGGTTGATTTAAACCTGCTCTACCACTTGCAGTACCAAATATAACCAAATCGCTACCGGAGTTAAACGGCACGAAAGAAGTTAAGAAGTTAGATGGTTGCCCTTGATCAAAAGAATATTGAAGTTCAAAAACAGACTCAGCACTATTCTTATTGGATGGGTCAAAATTTTGTTTGTAATCAGCTAAAATTTGATATCCTAATGTTTCCATTTGCCTAAGTGGCGCAATTGCTTCAGAAAACTGCTGATCCTCCATCAAAATCTTAGCTTTTAACATTAAAGCAGTGCCCTGTGTTACACGACCTTCATCTGAAGGAGACCATGATTTAGGTAAAAAACTTATGGCTCTTTCAAGATCTTCCATAATTGCTGCGTGTATTTCGGCTTTATCCACACGGGTGGTAAATTCATCATTCACGGCGTTTTCTGGCGAAGAAGCTACTGAAGTAACAAATGGAACCGCGCCAAAATTACGGGTTAGGTTAAAATAGGCCCATGTTCTAAAGAATAAGGCTTCTCCAAGCCTTGCATCTTTTAAAGCAGAATCATTAAAATCTACCTCGGGAATGTTGTTTATGATATTATTTGCATCTAACACAACGCCATACCAACCATTCCATAGCTGGGAAATATTACCATTGTCAGCACTCATTGTAAACTCATCGTTTTCTTCCAACCGTGCTCCCCCGCGGTCGGCCTCATTCCTTTGGTACGATGTATTATCAGAACGGAACTCTCCAAACTTCCATTGGTTTGAGTAAATTCCACGGTGGGAAGTATAGATAGCGGTTACACCTTCATTAATTTGTTTTTCAGTATTGAAAAAACTTAAAGCAGTATTGGAATTAGAAGGTTCCAAGGTTAAAAAATCGTCTGTATTACAACTCGAAGTTAAAATACCTAAAGTTAAAACTGTATATATTATACTTTTTTTCATAGTATTTCTTTTAAAATGTTAAATTCAATCCAACAGTAAGTGTTACCGAATTCGGGTAGCTTCCTTCATTTACACCTCTAACCAAGTTGTCTGATGTTTTTTGGACTTCTGGGCTTCCAAAGTCATATTTAGAAAATACAAAAGGATTTTGAATACTTGTGTATATTCTTGCTCTTGAGATAAATTCATTAAAGACATCTCCAGAAATATTATACCCTAAGGTAATGTTCTTTACCCACAAATAATCTGCGTCTTTTATGTGGTAAGAATTTGGTGATCTCCAATACTTTGTAGTATTTTGTTTTGTTGTAGGGATGGAAATACTATTTAAAGGGGTTTCTGGTCTTGCTTCTATGACAGCCCCGTTTGGTAAATTTGGTGTAGCAGGGATAACGATATCTTGTTCAACTCCTGGTCTATACCTATCTGTCAGTACAGCCCGATCTACATTAAACTGTCCGTCTAGATTATGCATTTGCTGACTTCTTTGATCGTAAATTTGGAAACCCGTTGCACCATTTAGCAAAATAGAAAGATCGAAATTTTTGTATGCAAAATTGTGACGCATACCGTAAGTAAATTCGGGATTGGGATCGCCAAGATCTACATAATCCTCTTGGCTAAATTCGATGATACCATCACCATCGCCATCTTGAATTTTAGGAGCTCCCACAACAGCTTCTGGGTACTTTGGAACATCTGGATTGTCAAGGTCTTCTTGGGAATAAAATCCAGTAACATTATAACCTCTAAAAATTCCAATAGGATCTCCTTCCCTAATCACGGCAAAACTTGTTCCATTTCCTGCGGTACCAATGAAAATTTCATCATCTGGCAAGTCTATAGCCTCGTTTTTGTTGGTACTAACATTTACGTTAAAGTTATAGCTAAATCCACTTTCAGTATTTACTAAATTAACAGTGCTCAGTGCCAATTCAAAACCTTTATTTGAAATGCTACCAACATTATCAATGATCCCTCCTAGACCGGTAGAAGTAGGAATGGGTGTATTTCCAAGAAAACCAACTGAAGAGATATCGTAATAATTAAGTTCAAGATTAAACTTATTAAACAATCCAATATTAAGACCTAAGTTTAATTCCTCACTTTGTTCCCAAGTAAGCGCCGTGTTTGGTAAGGCGTTTAATCCATAACCTGGGAATAATGCTCCTCCAAAAATGTAATTCTGACTTCCAATATTACCTTGGTATTGGAAGTTTTTAACATTGGCGTCATTACCGGATATACCATAACCTCCTTCAATTCTTAAGTTAGAGATGGTGTTTTTAATAGGATCCCAAAAAGCCTCTTCGGAGATTCTCCACGCAAGATTAAAGGCATAAAAATCACCCCATCTGTTTTCAGAACTAAATCGGGATGATGCATCCAGCCTATAACTGCCTCCAATATAATATTTGTTGTCGTAGTCGTATGAAACCCGTCCTAAAAAGCTTAACCTATTTAGTTCACTGTCACCATAACCTCCAGTAAAGTTACTAACATTTCCAGGATCTGTGTTGCCAAAATTGGGGTATATAAACTCTTCATCTATAAAGTCTACTGCATTTAAAGAAGAAAATTCACCCGAACGTCTTTCAATAGAGGATACTAATGTGGCTTCTAAGTCATGTTTTTCAGCAAAGGTATTTGTATAGGTTAACTGATTATCAAAAATAAAATTTGATGTTTCTTCCATTCCCACACTTGATGAACTGTTTTCTCTACCTGTCACAGGTGGTGTTAAGCCATCTGGCGGTAGTTCTTTAGGAGTGTAGTTAAATGTTCTTCTGTATCGGTAATTAAGGTACCCCGACGTCTTGAAGACTAAATTTTCCATTGGCTTTATTTCAATAAAAGATGCAATATTGAAAGTGTTAGTTTTACTTTCTTGATCTCTAAAGCGTATAGAAGCCAATGGAGATCTTGCCCAAAATAATCCTGAACCAAAAGGAACTGGATTTCCATCGAAGTCTTGTCGTGATAGAATCCCAAAAGTAGAGGGATTAATGTTTCCATTCTCATCGTACACGGAAGCCGTTGGATCTACCCACATACTTGCATTTACTGCGGAATAAGCACTGTAGCCTCCAGAATTTGGATCGGTGTCTGCGCTTTGGTTGGTTACAAAGCTAGGCGCAATGTTCATCCCTACCTTAAGCCAGTCTGTTACATCTGATTCTACGTTTGCTCTTAGTGTAATACGTTTTAATTTTGTTCCAACTACAACACCTTCCTGCTCCCTGAAACCACCAGATAGGCTATATACTATTTTTTCAGAGCCCCCTTGAGCAGATAAATAATAATCCTGTGTGACAGCAGTTCGTGTAATTTCATCGAACCAGTTAGTTCCCTTGGCAAGGTCGGTGTCGTTTTGTGCCTTAGATATGAAATCTTGCAACCTGGTATAGTGAGCTTGCTCTAAGCCACCCCAGCCACCATTGAAAATATATCTATCATCTAATCTTTCCTTTTGGAAAGTAGCCAATTCTAAAGCATTCAGGTTATTGGGTTTATCAAAATCTTGAACCCAATCCAAGGAAGTATAGCTATTAAAGTTAAACGTTGTTTTACCTTTTTCTCCTTGCTTGGTTGTAATTATTACTACTCCATTGGATCCTCTATTTCCGTAGATTGCTTTAGCATTGGCATCTCTAAGGATTGAAATATTTTCAATATCTTCTGGATTCACATAGTTTAATAGAAAGTTGTCACTACTATTGGTAACGTTTGTCAATGGAATTCCATCAATTACATACAAAGGAGCATTGTTACCCAATGAACTAATACCTCTAATAAGTATTTGAGGTCCTGCACCAGGATTACCGGTTTGTCTAAATTGTACTCCAGGAACTTGGGCTACAAGAGCTTGATCTACTGAAGTTAAAGGTAAATCTTCAATGTCTTTGGCCCCAAGCTGGGTTACAGAACCTACAAGATCTCTTTTGTTTTGTGTGCCATAACCTATAACTACCACATCTTCTAATGCAGTAACATCTTCTTTCATGGTCACGTTAATGGTACTCCTACCATTAACAGCTACTTCTTGTGTAGAAAAACCTACGTAGGAAAAAACCAAAGTCCCCTCCGCTTCCTGAATGTCGATAGAATAGTTTCCATCAAAATCAGTTTGAGATCCGTTTGTGGTGCCTTTCACGAGAATATTCACTCCTGGTAGCGGCACCCCTCCGGGGTCTTTTACCTGGCCGCTAATAGAAGTTTGCGCGTAAAGTCCATACGTTTGCAATCCAAAAACCATAAAAAGAACAATTTTGAATGGTTTTGGAATGTCATTTTTTAGTTTGTTAAATAGTTTGAACATTTTTTAGCTTGTTTTTGTTTAAAAAATCATACAATTTTTGTTAGCATTCGTAAAATAGAAGTGAATTTTTTAAAAATTTGTTAGTATCGATGACAATAATAATGGGAACTTGAATTAAAACCATCCTGTACTGTACTGTATAATTATGGGATTTAACAGATGGGATGGGTTTTCAGCACAGTACAGGATACATTTTTTAAAATATCGTCTTAAGATTGCATAATGATGAAGAATTTTAAAATACACCTGTCTCTTTATGTGTTTGGTTTTGTTCAATTTATTGGGATTTGCCAATCCGAAGTTCCTTGGCAGAATCCAAATGTCACAAAAATTAATAAACTTCCGGCCAAAGCGACCTCGGTTTCATACTCCACTTTAAATCAAGCTTTAAAAGCAAATCGAGAGGAGTCTTCAAGAAGAAAAAGTATAAACGGAGACTGGAAATTTCTTTTTAAAAATTCTCCAAGCGATGTGCCTTCCAATTTTTTTGAATTGGAAACTTCAGATGAAAATTGGGCAACTTTACCGGTGCCATCAAACTGGGAATTGCACGGGTATGGTAAACCTTGGCAACGTCTTACTCCGCAAATATGGGAAGATAAAAATGTTCCTTTTCCAAATATTCCAACAGATTACAACCCGACAGGCCTATACCGAAAATGGGTCACTTTGCCGAAAGATTGGGACGGAATGCAGATTACTTTACATGTAGGTGCAGCTTCTTCATCTTTATCTGTTTGGGTCAACGGAGAATATGTAGGTTATAGTGAAGATAATAGATTGCCTGCAGAATTCGATATTACCAAAAAACTAAAATCAGGAAAAAATTTAATTGCTTTTCAGGTTTCCCAATGGAGCGATGGTAGCTACATAGAAGATCAGGATCATTGGCGAATGAGTGGCATTACCCGTGATGTTTACTTGGATGCCTCACCTATGGTTCAATTATACGATTTTGAAGTTAGAACCGATTTTGACGAAAGTTATACCAATGCTGAATTACAGATACGTCCAGAAATTAAGCAGTATGAACAATCAGATGTAGATGGATGGAATTTAGAAGCTTTGTTATATGATGAGGATAACGAGCCTGTTTTGGATAGTGTTTTTCAAGTTTCAGTGAAAAAAATATTGAACGAGCATTACCCACAAATTGGGAACCGTCCTTTTAATAATTTAATGAAGAGAACCATTCCTTCTCCAAAAAAATGGTCTGCTGAACACCCTTATCTCTATACCCTCATATTGGAACTAAAGGATGAAAAGGGAAAATTGATAGAAGCACGTAGCCAAAAGATTGGCTTCAGGGAAATAGATATTTCCGATGGACAGTTTAAAGTGAATGGAGTTCCCGTATTGTTATACGGGGTAAACCGTCACGATTGGGATGCAACCACTGGAAAGGCGGTGACTAAAGAAGCGATGGAGAGGGATGTTAAGTTGATGAAACAGCTCAATGTAAATGCGTCTCGTTCTTCCCATTATCCAAATCCTCCTTATTGGTACGAATTGTGCAATCAATATGGTATTTATGTGATGGACGAAGCCAATATAGAAAGCCACGCTTTGGGGTCTTTACCAAGTAATACACCAGCATTCCATACTGCTTTTTTGGAAAGAGGGATTAATATGGTGGAAAGAGACAAAAACCATCCTAGCATTATAAGTTGGTCATTGGGTAATGAAGCTGGGTTTGGTCCAAATCATGCGGCACTTTCTGCATGGATAAAAGAGTTTGATCCAACCCGACCTATTCATGCTGAAGGGGCTCAAAATATTTATGGTTATAATTGGCCTAAGCCAGAACCAAGAGATAGAATCTACACGGATATTATAAGCAGGATGTACCGTTTAACAGATGATATGATTGACCTCGCCACGCAACCCAATGATACCCGACCCGTTATTTGGTGTGAGTATGCTCATTCTCAAGGGAATTCCACAGGTAATATGCAAGGATATTGGGATGCCATCTATAAATACAAGCGATTAGTTGGTGGTTTTGTATGGGATTGGAGAGATCAATTAATCTCAAAACCAAGTGAAGGTGATAAAGAACTTTGGAAGTATGGCAAAGATTTTAACCAAGAACTCGATGATTTGTTGCCCATTCAAAAAGGACTTATTTCCGCAGATGGAAAAATTAAATCAGGTGGGTGGCAAGCTAAATATGTATGGCAAAGAATACACACAGAGGCAGATAGTTTACATAAAGGAATTTTTACAGTAACAAATCGGCATTCCCGTACTAATTTGGATACGTATGGTATTAAATGGGAAATTACAGAAGATGGAACGCCTGTTGAAAACGGTACGATGAACGCACCGAGTATTGCTCCAGGCAAGAAAGGTAAATTAAAGATTTCCATGCCTTCCGTAAATTATAAAGAGGGCAAACGCTATTTTTTCAATATTTATTACGTGCTTAAAAAGGATGAGTTATGGGCTGAAAAAGGATTTGAAATTGCCAAAGAACAATTTCCACTTGTTTATAAGCCTTTGTTGAAAAATGACGAGACGGAATCTGAAACAGAAATTTCTCAACTTGGCGACACCCTTTTTATTAAACAAAATAAATTAAAATTTGCCTTTAACACTAAAACAGGCTTTTTGAGCGGGTGGGAGAAAAAAGGAAAAGAACTGCTGAAAGGAGCATTAAAACCTAATTTTTGGAGAGCACCAACTGATAACGATTTAGCGGCTTCAGTTCCTAAACGCATGGGTGTTTGGAAAACCATGGTAGATAGCTTATCGCTTGAAAGATTTACTAATTATTCTTCAGAAAAGGGTACTGTCGTAGAAACTACACATGTTTCTCCTGATAAAAAAATGAGTTTGGAAATTAAGTATCATCTTAATGGTTCAGGAGCGTTAAAAGTGTCTTTTACGATGCAACCTTCACCAGATTTGCCTAATTTGCCACGAGTGGGAATGCAAGTACCGGTTGCTAAAAGCTTAAGTGATTTAGAATGGTTTGGTAGAGGACCTTATGAAACGTATGCTGATAAAAAATCGGGGTCTTTTATTGGCCGTTATAAAGAAAACGTTTCAGATTTCGTCTATTATGTTCGTCCGCAAGAGAGCAGCAATAAAACAGATGTTTACTGGGCGAAACTTAGC
The DNA here is from genome assembly GCF_023721415.1 of Galbibacter mesophilus. Lineage (GTDB taxonomy): Bacteria > Bacteroidota > Bacteroidia > Flavobacteriales > Flavobacteriaceae > Galbibacter > Galbibacter mesophilus. The sequence goes on from NZ_JAMQVC010000003.1 coordinate 244,468, forward strand.
GACGGAAAAAACACATTATTACAAGTTGAAGCGTTCAATAATGCAATAAATTTTAGTGTTTGGCCTTACACGCAAAATCAACTGGAGGAAGCTACCCGTATTGAAGATTTACCGTTGAACAATTTTAATGTTTTAAATATTGATTATAAGCAAATGGGAGTTGGGGGAGATAATAGTTGGAGTATGGACGCCCGTCCACATGAACCTTTTCGCTTGCCTGCAGATGTTTATCATTATGAATTTATTTTAAAAGCCAATACCAATGAATAGATTTTTTACATATATAATTGTTTTCTGTGCGCTGTTTTCAACATTCGCGTGCCAAACCAAGGAGGGAAAAGTAGCAAATAAAGCTTCGGAAACAAAAGATTCTTGGGAAACGGCTTCATGGATTGCGCCAAACAGTGCAAAAGATACTATAAACCAATGGGCTGTTTACAGACGGGAATTTGTTATAGATAAAGAAATACCTGAAAGCGCCTTGGCAAATTTAGCAGTAGATTCTAAGTACTGGCTTTGGGTAAATGGAAAAATGGTGGTAAGAATGGGCGGATTAAAACGCGGTCCGAATCCAAACGACACTTATTACGACAGCTTGGATTTAAAACCGTACTTAAAGAAAGGAAAAAATGTAATCGCTATTTTAACTCAATTCTTTGGTAAGCATGGTTTTAGTCATAATAACAGCGGTAAACAAGGCCTTATTTTTGACTTGAAATGGAATGAATTGGATATTTCTTCTGATGAAAATTGGAAAGCTTGGAAACATCCTTCATTTGGAATGACCAGTGGTCCGCATCCTAATTACAGACTTGCAGAAAGTAATATTCTATTTGATGCCAATAAAGGTGATTTTTCTTTTGTAAACGAGAATTTTGATACCTCTTCCTATCAATCAGCAAAAATTATAGGTAAATATGGGGATGCGCCTTGGAATAAATTAGTAAAAAGACCTATTCCATTCTGGAAAGACTTTGGCTTGAAAGAATATGAAAATCGACTTTCATATCCGTTTAAAAGTGTAGGGGATACTTTAAAAATGAAGCTGCCTTACAATGCACAAGTGAGTCCGTATTTAAAAATAAAAGCCACGCAGCAAGATACCATCCACATTCAAACCGATAATTACCGAGGAGGCGGAACCCCCAATATTAGGGCGGTTTATATTAGCAAGCCAGGCGTTCAAGAATTTGAAATTACTGGTTGGATTAACGGACATAACGTACATTATTATATTCCTAAGGGGATTGAGGTTTTGGATTTAAAATACAGGGAGACAGGGTATGATACTGAGTTTGCAGGTGCCTTTTCTTGTGAAGATCCTTTTTTTAATGAGCTTTGGAAAAAAGCAAGGCGTACTTTATACATTACTATGCGGGATACTTATATGGACTGCCCCGATAGGGAACGAGCTCAATGGTGGGGAGATGTTGTATTGGAAAGCGGAGAATCTTTTTATGCATTGGATAGAAAAGCAGATGCACTTACCCAAAAGGGAATTTTGGAACTGCTAAACTGGCAACGAAAAGACAGTACTATTTTTTCTCCAGTTCCGGCCGGTAATTGGGATAAAGAATTGCCTGGGCAAATGCTCGCCAGTGTTGGGTATTATGGAGTTTATAATTATTTTCTTCATACTGGAGACACGGCTACCATCCAACAAGTGTATGAGCCCATAAAAAAATACTTGTCGTTGTACAAATTAAAGGATGATGGTACGATACAAGTTAGACAAGGTGGATGGATTTGGGGAGATTGGGGTAGCAATAAAGACATTCCCTTATTAATGAATACTCAATATTACCTCGCTTTAAAGGGATTGCATTTGCTAGCAGAAACACTGAAAAAAGATGAAGAAGCTCAAAAAATTGCTGCTAAAATGAAGGTGTTTAAAAAGAGTTTTAACGATGCTTTCTGGAATGGAGAGGCATACCGTTCCCGAGATTACAAAGGCTTAACCGACGACCGTTCCCAGACGTTGGCAGTAGTTTCTGGTTTGGCAGATACCGATAAATTTGATGCAATCTACAAGGTTTTAAAAGCTGAAAAACATGCGAGTCCGTACATGGAAAAGTACGTTGCCGAATCGTTATTCTTGATGGGGAAAGATAGTTTTGCCTTAAAAAGACTAAAAGAACGATTTGGAAAAATGGTGAATCACCCAACCATCACTACGCTTTGGGAAGGTTGGGGCATTGGAAAAGAAGGTTTTGGTGGAGGAACCATAAATCATGCATGGAGTGGGGGCGGACTCACACTACTTTCTCAATATGTGGCTGGGATAAGTCCAATAACTCCGGGATATAAAACTTTTATGGTGAAGCCTCATTTGGGAGAATTAAAAGAGGTGTCGGCAAGTGTAGCAAGCGTTCAAGGACAGATTGATGTTGAAATTAAAAGAACTGAAAATCTTCAACTATCCGTTAATGTTCCCGAAGGAAGTCGCACCAAAGTTGTTCTTCCGAAGGAATGGACACCAACTTTTTTAGATAATAAAGAGATAACTGCTGATAGCCAAGAGCTGTGGTTAGAAAGTGGTAACCATACAATAATTGCAAAATAATTACTATGAATTACTTGAAACATCCAATTTTTTATTGCTTATCAGCAACACTGTTGCTTCTTTCCTGTAAAGAAACTCCAAAAGGGGAATCTTCAATTGAAGAAATTCAAGAGAGTAAACCTAATATTATTATGATAGTAGCCGATGATATGGGTTGGCACGATCTTGGGACTTATGGAAATACTTTCATTGAAACACCCAACTTAGACCGTTTGGCTGCTAATGGATTAAAATTTACTGATGCCTACGCTGCAGCACCACTCTGTAGTCCTTCTAGGGCTTCTTTAATGACAGGACTTCACCCAATAACGGTGAATATTACAGAGCATATTCATGGAAATAGACCTGCCGGACCCAAGCAGATGTTGGAAACACCTCCTGTAAGTCAGCAATTGGATTTAGATTATAAAACGCTGGCAGAAGCATTGAAGGAAAAGGGTTATAGCACCGGTTTTTTTGGGAAATGGCATCTTGGTGGTGGAAAATTTGAGCCTCAGCATCAAGGGTTTGATGTTAATGTTGGGGGAAGTTATAACGGACTACCTTCTTCTTTCTTTTTTCCATTTTTTAGAATGGGAGAGAAGCCTGCATTGCAAAATAATAGTGACGACGGAGATTACTTAACAGATGTGCTCACCGACCAAGTGCTTGATTACATCACCAAACAAAAAGACAGTACTTTTTTTATCAGTTTGAATTATTATGCTCCACATGTGCCAATCGAGGCTAAAGATTCTTTGGTGAAAAAGTATACTGAAAAACGAGGGGACACTTCCGAAGCAATTCTTCCGAACATTCATTATGCCGCTATGGTGGAAAGTATTGATATCAATGTGGGAAGAGTTATTAAAATGCTTGAAGACCAAAATTTGGATAAGAAAACATTGATTGCTTTTACTTCTGATAACGGCGGACTTTCAGTAAGGGAAGTACCCGCTTTTGCCAAGCACACACCCCCAACAGATAACGGACCATTGCGAGCCGGAAAAGGGTATCTATATGAAGGCGGTATTAGAGAGCCTTTAATAGTTTCTTGGCCTGGAAAATTTGCTTCAAAAGAAATTGAAACTCCTGTAGTAGCGCAAGATTTGGTGTACAGCTTATCTAAATTAACCGGTTGTACTGATTTTCCTGCTGAAGGAATAGATATTTTCAACCTTGAAAACAAAGAGCGAGGACTGCTTTGGCATTTACCACATTACAGTCCGCAACACGGGAAGCCAGCGACAGCCTACAGAAAAGGGGATTGGAAGCTTGTTTATTTTTATGAAAATGAAAAATACGAGCTGTATAACTTGAAAGAGGACTTTGGGGAAACCAAAGATCTTTCCGAAGAAAATAAAGAAAAGGCTGAAGCTATGTATAATGAAATGCAAGCTGAACTAAAAAGATTAGGTGCTAAGTTTCCTAAACCAAATGCCAAATACAATCCTTCGGCAGAGTAGTTTCACAAAATACAATATTATTATACCCCGTTGGCAACAGCCACGGGGTTTTTTAATGCTGTAGCGAAGAAATTTTAACAGTTTATGCAGTGAAATGAGCGGGCCTTGCAATACAACGAGCGGATATTGCTGTGCAATTAGCGGGGCTTGCAGCGTAATTAGAGGGTGTTGCAGGACAATTAGAGGATATTGCAGTGCAATTAGTGGCCTTGCAATACACCGAACGGGCATTGCCATACATTTAAAGCATATTGCAGGCCAAAAAACTAATACGTTTATAAAATCTACTTATTAGGTTGGTAATCCCATGAATCCGTCCATTGCAATGGATAAATGGTACCATCTTCCTTAAAATTCAAAGGAGCGCTCCAGTATTGGTAATCGTGCCCTTTTATGTTATCCGAAGCAGAACCCCATAAATCGCCCATCCAAATAAATTTTTCCCCAGCATTTGTGTTTAGTTTCATTACGTAGGTTTGTTGCGCTGGAATAATTGGTTTTTGTGGAATACTTTTATGGGAGATATAACCGTTAAACGGAAGTTTTTGTTGGTTATTGAATAAAGTAATCTCGTTGATGTAAAGGGCTGTAGTTGCGGAGGAATCCTTTGGTACAACCTTAATTCGGTCTGCTTCAATATTTACGGTAAAACGCATGGATTCGTTAAGTGCGGAAGATTCTCTGGTTAAAAGGTCTGCCTTAAGCGGTTTCCAACCATCAAATTGCCAAGTAAAGAAATCGAATTCAGGAATGTTGATTTCAGGATGAACTCTAGGATTTTCAACATTTCCGCAGTTTTCTGGACGGTTTCCTGTAAACAGGCTTATTTCAATTTCGTTTACAGAGCTGTGCTTTTCAAGTTGAAGTTCGATGCCATCGTAGCCAGAAGGTCTTTTTTCTAACGTTTCATATTGCGTACCTCTGGAAACACTATCGCTCAGCATTAAGGCTTTTTTGCCAGGATAACGGTTTATGTTTCCTGTAAAAGTATAGCCAGTAAGTGGGTCGTTACTTACATAAACCCTAGCACCAGAGCCATAATTACAGAAGCAGCAAGTGTAATCAGTTAATAAGTAGTATTTATTGTTGTGTTTAAATTGAGAACCTGCTTCCATGTGCTGGGCGATAATTCCACCGTTTTCCATAGTAGAGCCTGTATAGCTATCGTCTAATTTTTCAATGGAAACTTGGTGATTATTTATGGTGTTGTAGCTTATGTAAGCGGTGCCGTCGTCATCTACAAATAGTCCGAAATCACCCAGTCCTGCCTCGGATCGCGACATTTGTACATCGTCGTTAATAATCTTAAAAGGACCTTGCGGCGTATCGCTTACAGCTACCCCAAATTTTCCATTCCATAGTTTTGGGTACCAATTATACCAAAGCACATATTTCTTAGTTTTTTTATTGTAAATAACATGAGGTCTGTAATAAACACCTTCTGGTTGATTGGGTATCAGGGCGCCCTGCTTTTCCCAATTTATCAGGTCCTTCGAACTATAACACAAGTATTTATTGGCTGTAGTAAATCCGTTTGTTTCGCCATAAGATGTGCCATACCAGTAAAATTTACCTTCAAATTGAATAATCCTTCCATCATGAGCATCAACAATAGCACTGTCTTTATCCATTCTGGGTTTACTATTGGATATGCTATAAGTAATATCTGAAGAGGTTGTTTTTTCAGAAGTACAGTTTGTAAAAAGTAAAAATATAGATGCTAGAGCTAGCCATGTACACGAACGAAACATAAAGTGTTTTTTGAAATGGTTTTAAAAACACTAAATTAATGTTCCACCTAAAAAGGAGCATCCTGTACTGTACTGATACCAATGACTAGATCTTTTTAACATTTTCCCATATAGGGTAACTTCTATTTTGGGTGTCCTATTTATACATAAAAGTATAAAACCCTTAAAATGAAAATCAACCTAATCTCAAAAAGAATATATTTTCTTTTTATACCTATTATTACTACTATTTTAATTACCACTTCCTGTAAAGAATCAAATGCAGAAAATACTGAAACCGCAGCAGAAGAGCCTATTCGTTACACAAGTTTTGTAGATCCATTTATTGGAACTTCCGGTCACGGACATACATTTCCGGGAGCAGCTTTGCCTTTTGGAATGGTTCAGTTGAGTCCAGATACCTACGATGACGAATGGGACTGGTGTAGTGGTTACCACTATTCTGATAGTTCTTTAATGGGCTTTAGCCACACGCACTTAAGCGGAACAGGACGTTCTGATTTGTTGGACATTTTAATGATGCCTACAACGGGGGAATTGAAATACGAACCTGGCACGAGAGAAAACCCAGATGAAGGATACCGTTCCCGATTTTCCCACGATGACGAAGTTGCCAAGCCAGGATATTATGCAGTTAAATTAAAAGACTATAATATCGATGTAGAATTAACAACTACAAAACGTGTTGGTTTTCATAAGTATAACTATCCAAAAGGGGAAAAAGCCAATGTTATTTTAGACTTAACACATGGGCGTCCAAATGATACCGTAATGGCTTTGGAATTCAAACTTTTAAACGATTCGACCATCGCGGGAATGCGCCACACACATGGATGGCGATTTGGGAAGGAAAAACATTTCATCGATCAAAAAATATACTTTGTTGCTGAATTCTCCAAGCCTTTCAGTTCTTTAGAAGTAAAAGGTGATAAAGCTGCTGAAAATGAATGGAACGGAACCGAAATCAAAGCCGGAATAACTTTTGATGCTTTGGAAGAACCACTAATGGTAAAAGTTGCTTTGTCTCCGGTGGATATCGATGGCGCCAAAAAGAATTTAAAAGCAGAGCTTTCGCATTGGAATTTTGAACAGGTTAAAGAAACTGCGGATAAAACTTGGGAGGAGAACCTTCAAAAAATTGAAATTACAGACGCAGATACAAGTAAGAAAACAGCTTTTTATACGGCTATGTACCACTCTTTCTTAGCACCTTATCTTTACCAAGATGTGGATGGAAGATACCCTGGAAGCGATGGAGAAATCCATACTGCGGAAGGTTTTACAAATTACACTCTATTTTCACTTTGGGATACTTTTAGATCACTGCATCCACTGCTTACCATAACGCATCCAGAATTGGTAAACGATTTAATTAATAGCATGTTGGCGGTTTATGATGAAAGTGGTTTATTGCCAGAATGGCATTTGGCCACTAGCGAAACGTTTACCATGATCGGTTACCACGCTGTACCGGTTATTTTGGATGCATACCAAAAAGGGATAAACGATTTTGATTTCAACAAAGCCTATGAAGGAATGAAAGCAAATGCTAATTACGATGACTTCGGAAGACCATTGTTTAGGGAGATGGCTTACATTCCAAGTGAACTCACCAATAAATCGGTTTCCCGTGCTTTGGAGTTTGCCTATGACGATTGGTGTATCCTACAATCAGCGAAAATCTTGAATAAGGAGGAAGATATTGAAGAATACAAGCGTACTTCAAACGCATTCAAGAATATTTTTGATAAGAAAACTTTGTTTATGCGTGGTAAAGATGCTCAAGGAAATTGGGTAAAGGATTTTGATCCAACATTATCCACACATAATTATTCCGATTATATCGAAGGAAATGCTTGGCAGTACACTTGGTTTGTGCCACATGATGTTCCCGCTTTGATTGATCTTATGGGTGGTGAAGAAACGTTTGAGAAAAAACTAGACTCTCTTTTTATAGTTTCTTCGGATGTTACTGGTGAAAATGTACCTTCGGATATGTCTGGATTTATCGGTCAATATGTACACGGAAACGAACCTAGTCACCATATTGCTTATCTGTACAATTTTATCGGAAAACCTGAAAAAACCAGAAAATGGACAAAAAAAATCATGGACGAATTGTACACTGATCAACCAGATGGTTTAAGCGGAAATGAAGACTGCGGACAAATGTCGGCTTGGTTTGTGCTGAGTTCAATGGGCTTCCATCCAGTAAATCCTGCGAATGGAAAATATCAATTGGGTTATCCGCTTTTTGATGAGGTGAAAGTTAAGTTGAACAATGGTAAATCCTTTTCAGTTTCACAGAAAAATGATGCAGGAACCACTTGGAAAATCAATGGCAAGCAACTTGACAGAACTTATATTCAACACAATGAAATCACCAGCGGAAGCGAACTGATTTTTGAATAAAACTTACTTATCTGTAATTGGATATATAAATAATGCCGATAAAAGTTGACCTATTTAAAAAGTATTGAAAATCAAGGAAGCGGCGTTGGCAAGAAGATAAAAAGCTGTTTGAGCGTAGCGAGTTCTTTTTATCTGTGGGGGATGTTTCCGTAGATTTTTTTATACTTTTTAAAGCAGTCTTGACTTTTTTGTTTCGTTTTTGTGTCAAGACAAAAATGAAAATATTTAGAAGTATACAACATCAGGTATGTCGTCCTATTGAATTGTTGGTTATGTCGAATTCAATTTGAAAAAATATACGCGTCATTTTATTGGTTCATCAAATAAATTGAAACCAAGAAAAATTAAATTAATTTAAATGAAAACATTATTTAAGAACGCTTGCGTTTGCTTTACGGCAACTGTATTTTCTATGTTGTCACTTCAGCAGACGCAGGCGCAATCCACCAAAAATAGTAAACCCAATATTTTATTTATTACCGTAGATGATATGAACTGGGACAGCCCCGGTTGCTACGGAAATACCATCGATAGCATTACCCCGAATATTGATAAGTTGGCTGCGGGCGGACTCAAATTTGATCAGGCGTATATTCAGGCGGCTTCTTGTAATCCTTCAAGGATGAGCTTGATAACTGGACTTTATCCACACAACAACGCTGCGGAAGGATTTGAGCCTATCGATCCAAAAGTGACCACTTTAACCGAAATTCTTCATAAAAATGGCTATTTAAATGGTGTAATGGGAAAAGAAGATCATCTCTTGCCACACGGAAAATTCTATTGGGATTATTACATCAGAACCAACGAAGAACTTAGCAAAGGCCGTAGCCCACAAATGTATTACAAATACGCCAAAGCCTTTTTTGAGAAAACAAAAGAATCAAAAAAGCCATTTTTCCTGATGGCGAATTCCAACGATCCGCACCGACCTTTTGCTGGTGGTGAAATAGAACAGCATAAAATTAAGCAAGGAAAAGTTTTAAACGGCTTTTCCAGAAGAATTACTGCCGATGAGGTTACGCTTCCTCCTTTCTTTCCAGACGTTCCAGGTCAAAAAGAGGAATATGCAAGTTATTTTACTTCTGTTCACCGCGCTGATGAGTCTGTTGGTGCTGTAATGAAAGCGTTAGAAGAAAGTGGATTGGAGGAAAATACTTTGGTGTTGTTTATTAGCGATCACGGAATGCCTTTTTCGTTCGCCAAGGAAACATGTATGCCCAATGGTACACGTGTACCTTTTATCATGAAGTGGAATGGTAAAATCAAATCAGGTTCTGTGGAAAAGGATAATTTAGTTATGGGAATTGACATTGTACCAACTATTTTGGAAGTCGCTGGCATAGCAACCGATGTTGAATTTGATGGAAAATCGCTTTGGGATATTGTTGAAGGAACTGAAAAAGAAACCCGTGAATATGCCTTTTCGGAATTTCATGAAACAGGTGGCTACGATTGGCATCCAGAATATGTAACCAAACCTACTCGCGCCATTCACAGTAAGCGATACTCATACATAGTTAATTTCTGGTCGAATGGTGAGCGCACCAATAAAGGCTCTTGGGCAGAAGACGGTTGGTTTCGTCATTACGTTACCGATGTAATGCTTAACGGAAACAAAGAAAGTTTAGATCGTTATTATTTCTTTTTTCACCGTGTACCAGAAGAGTTCTACGATTTGGAGAAAGATCCAGATTGTATGAATAATTTAATTGACGATCCAAATTACCAAGAAATAATAGCTTCCTATAAAAACAAATTGATCGATCATTTAAAGGAAACAAATGATCCAGCGTATAAATATTTGAAAAAAGGAACACCTGAAGCTTTCGAGGAGTTTTATCAATATCAGTATAAAAAATCCAAAGATCGGGAGAGAATCACACGAATAAATAAGCAATGGCCTTTACAAATAGCGTCAGGCTTAAATTAAAAAACATGACACGAATTATAGTTGCACTTCTTTTTACAGTCGTTTTTATCGGTTGTAAATCCGAAGAAAAAAAAGAAGACCAAAACAATACCGAAACACCTAATATCTTACTCATTACGGTTGATGATATGAGTCAGTCTTCGGTGGGTGTTTATGGTAATTCGGTTGAAAATATAACACCAAATATCGACCAATTGGCAAAGGAAGGTTTTCGTTTTGAGCATGCGTTTGTTAATTATTCTATTTGTAACCCAAGTAGATCTACCATTTTAACCGGACTCTACGCGCATAACCACGGCTCTTTTGCTGAAAACGGAATTAAACCCAATGTGGTACCGATTACGAGATTTTTAAAGGAAAAAGGGTATCAAACCGGGATAATGCACAAAGAGTTTCATTACCAACCAATGGAAAGTTTTGCTTGGGATGAAGTTATTAGCAACGATTCTATTCAAGGATCTAGAGTTCCAAAGCTTTTTAAAAAATATGCCAAGAAATTCATGGTTTCAGCAAAGGAAAAAGGGAAGCCATTTATTTTAGTAGCAAATACGGCAGATCCACATCGTCCTTTCGCTACGCGTGATAAAAATAAATATCCAGGCGGAACCGGAGAACCGTTCGAAGTGACCAAATTGTACGACTCTTCGGAAGTTGAAATGCCGCCTTTTTTACCCAATCATCCAGCAATAAAGTATGATGAAGCGCTGTATCAAACTTCCGTTCACCGAGCAGATGAAATGGTGGGTGCTGCTCTGGAAGCTTTGGAAGAAGCAAAACTTTCTTCCAATACCATTGTAGTGTTCATCAGTGACAATGGGAAAGCTTTTCCAAAGGCAAAACACGATTGTTATGTAGAAAGTAATGCCACTCCTTTAATTCTTCGTTGGCCTGAAAAAATAAAAAAGGGGACCGATACCGAACATATGGTAACAAGTTTGGACATCTTTCCTACGCTTTTGGAATATTTAGGGATGGAAGAAACCCCAAAGTTCGATGGGAAAAGTTTTAAAAGTATTATTGACGGAGAAAAGCAAACGGATAGAAATGCGGTTTTTTCTGAATATGAATATCACACAGCGCGTTCTGGGGAAGTGTTGCCATACTCTTCTAGAAGCGTTCAGACAAAGGATTTCAGATATATCGTGAATTTTTGGGCGGACGGGAAGAAATCCATTGAGCCGGTAATTCGTTATTCACAAGCGTATGAAGTAGTTGCAAATTCAGAAGAAAAAAATGTTGAAGAATTCAGAGAATTTTATTTCTACCGTACTCCGGAAGAGCTCTATAACGTAAAAGACGATCCTGCTTGTACCCAAAATTTAATCGATAATCCCGAATATGCTTCAGAAATAAAGAAATTAAAGGCATTGTTGCTCGAAGAACTTAAGCGTACCAACGATCCTTCTGCAAAAGCTTTTGAGGAAGGTACACCGGACGCTTTCGCTAGATATATTGAAAAAATGACCAAGAAAGGCAAGGAGATTAAAGAAGCGCAATTGCATAAACCAACCTAAAGTAACCGATTTAGAATGAAAGATTTGCTTAAAAAACTTCGTGTAATTTCATCTGTTATAATAGTTGTTCTATTGTTTTCTTGTGCTTCGGAAGAAAAAGAGAAGACAGAAATAGAAGTCGAAACAGGGTTGATGGAATTGGATTCCCTTCGAAACGAACTTTTAAATGATATACCTACAGATAGTACAAACTTTGCCAAACGAGTAAACGGCTTAAAACTTTGGGTTCGTCATTTAAGTTACGCCGGTGCCGATTTAAATCCGCTTCGAGCATATTACACCGAACACATTCAGAACGGAAAAACTCCAGATAATTTCCCTGCGATAGATTCAATGTATCGAGGCTTGGAAAAAATTGAAGTAGCTTTCGGTAAAAATCCTAATCGGCATCTAATAAAAATGGAGCGGGAAGCAGATTCTAATTTTGTTACTGAAGATTGGTTCACCCTTCGAGGAGATTTAGGACAAACCGGATTTACAGAACAGCCTGGGCCACAAAAAGGAACGTTGAAATGGAGATTCGCGGCTGGGCATTCTTGGTACAGTAAACCAGCGTTTTCAAATGGTAAAGTTTATATGGCTTCGCCGGGGGTTTCTTATGAAGCCTATTGTTTGGATGCTGAAACAGGAGCGTATCTTTGGAAAACACATCAAAAAGAGAATCAAAATCAATATAAAACACCTCGAAACGTTTCTCCGGCAATCATTGCAGGAAACCACTTGATTGTTCGTGAAATTGGTAGCGGTGGAAACAAAGGAGCGGCAAAAGACTTTGTTTACATTAATAAAGATACAGGGATAGAAGAAAAAGAAGTGTTCGCTGGACATGTGGATTACCGTGCCGGCTATGGCGCTTTCGATGGAAATAGCGAATTTTTGGTTTTTCCGCATAGTTTGCAAGAAATTGGTGCGGGGCAAACTGGAGGGGAAGTGAAAACGGTTTCTTTTGATAGCTTGGTATGTGTTTCTACCCAATCGGGAGAACGCCTTTGGAAACATTATATGGGTGAGTTTTACAGCGAACCGCTGCTCGTGAATAATAGCGTTTATGCTGGGAATTTTCAAGGTGATTTTAAGTCCATCGATGCCAAAAGCGGAGAAGTAAATTTCACTATTGAAACTAAAGCGCCCATTAATAGCAAAGCATCTGTGCAAGGAAAGAATGTCTTTTTTGGCAATGAAAACGGAAGTGTTTTTTCCGTAGAAACTAAAAAAGGAGAAATACTTTGGGAACAAAAACTACCAACAGAGGAGAAAGCATTTCAGCAATTTAGTCGGATTGTTTCCCATGAAGGAAAATTATATGTTGGAAGTGCCACTAAAAAAGTTTTTTGCTTAGCGGAAGATACAGGCAAATTATTGTGGGAAATCGAAACGGATGATTGGGTGCGTTCTGCTCCTGTAATTTCTGAAGGAAAATTGATTGCGGCTACCGTAAAAGGAACCGTGTATGGAATTGATTTATCGATTGAAAATCCTAAAATAGCTTGGAAATCCAACATCTCTAATCATGGCGTGTATGCCGACTTAAGTGTGTACGAAAATGGGGTTTTTGTGCCATCTTCTGATTTTTACTTGCATAAACTTAATCCTGAAAACGGCGAGGTTCTTTGGAAGCAAAGTATTTTCGAATCGACCACAAATCAAGACGGAGAGCGTGTGCTGGCCGATTTGGTTGGCGGCGGACCCGATTATCAAGCGGGAACAACTGTAGTAGATGGTATAGCCTATTTTGGGAGTCCCAGATTTGTTTATGCTGTAGATGTAAAAACGGGGGAAGAAGTATGGAAGTTTGAAACCCGGGGACAAATTTGTGGGGCACCAGCCGTGGCTAATGGAAAAGTGTTTTTCGGACAACAGGGTGGAACGGATAAATTTTACTGTGTTGATGCCAAAAGCGGAAAATTAATTTGGAAGAAGCCGTATCAATGGACGTGGGCATCACCAAATGTTGACGATACAAACGTCTATTTTGCTACCGTACAGGGCGATTTCTATGCCTGTAATCAGCAAACTGGGGAAGTTTTGTGGAAATACGAAAGTAAAGAAGGTGCCTACCCTGCACCGTCTATAGATGGTGATAAGGTGTTTTTCGGTTCCTGGAACGGAAATTACTACGCATTTAATAAAAATACCGGTGAACTTATTTGGAATGCTGATATTGCAGGTCATCCCGATTCGGGCTCCACGATTGTAAGTAACAATCAGTTTTATGGACAAGGTTTTCTCAGCAAGTATTTGTATACCTTAAATGCAACCACTGGAGAAGAGCTTTGGAAATATCCATTAGATGGGGAGTGGTGCAATGCCTCACCGGTTTCCGATGGTGAATTTGTGTTGTACAGTACGTACTTGCCTTGGTTGCATCAGGCTCCATTTCCGTCGCATACTACATGCTTAAATGCCAAAACTGGAGAGAAAGTATATGATATTCCATTTGCGGGTGGACTAACAGGAGCAGTTATTTGTCAAGATTTACTCTTTACGGCTTCCACTACAGACACCTACATGCGTGCTTGGGATGTCGCTACAGGAAACATGAGATGGCAATACCGTATGGGAGGCCGGGCCGAAGAAACCTGTACCTCAATTTATGGGGATAATGCTTTCATCCTTGCCAACGATGGCTATTTGTATGCGTTTGAGTAAGATTTTTACACGCTATTTATATCTAACCTTGAATATGATTTAAAATGGAAATAAAAAAACTACTGCTTCTACTTTTCGGAATAACCTTTTCTGCGAGTGCTCAATTAACCATTCCTCCACAGGAAAATATTTTAGGACCTGAATGGTCTCATAATCAACCATTGTACGAAATTAATATCGAAAGAGCCTCTCCAGAAGGGAATTTTAAAGGTTTTGAGAAAAATATTACTGTTTTAAAAGACATGGGTGTGGGGATAGTTTGGCTACAACCCATTACCGCTAGGAGTCATTTTTTAGTAAAGAAAAATTATGTGGATAGTCTAGGTGGATCGGTTATTCCCGTGCCGGAACATGCACGAATTCCAGACCCTACAAGCCCTTACAACGGAAGGGATTATTACGAAATTCACGACAAGTTCGGGAGTGAAAAAGACTTTAAGAATTTGGTCAAAACCATTCATAAAAATGATATGCATGTCATTATAGATGTGGTGATTAACCATACTGGTTGGGACCATGTTTTTATTGAAGAACATCCAGAATTTTATGTTAGAAATGAAAACGGAACCGTAGGTTATACAAGTCCGTGGCGTAGTTTGGCACAATTGGATTATACCAATAAGGATCTTTGGAAATACATGGAAAAACTACTGGTTTACTACATTGATGAATTCGATGTGGATGGCTTCCGAACGGATGTTACCGATCGCTTTCCGATGGAGTTCTGGAACTGGGTAGTACCTAGAATTAAAAAACACAAAGATGTATTCATGTTAGCCGAGGGACATGCACCTGCGGCATACCCTTCTCATAGCATGACGTACGATTGGTTTTTGTCGCCCGCTTTTTGGTCGGTGGTTCACGGAAGAAGAAATGCAGATGTAATTACTGATGTGTTGAAATGGGAGCAAGAGCATTATCCTGAAGGTTTCAGAAGGTTGCGTCACGCTACCAATCACGATATAGAATACACAGGATACGCTTACCCAAGCATGACTTGGTATTTTGATAAAGATGTGTTCGATAAATCATGGTTTAGGAAAACGCCTATTGAAGAAAAGTTCGGGGAAGCTTTGGAATCTTACATGGTTCTATGTGCTACCTTGCCGTTTGGGCAGCCTATGATTTGGACAGGGCAAGAGTATGGCGTTATTTACCATACCCCAGATAAAATTCCTTTCGAAACCAAATACGATACTTTCTACCAAAAAATGTTCCGTTTGTATATGCACCATACAGCATTGGTAAGCGGAGGGTACCAAGAAATCCCAATAGCGGGTACTAGTAATGTTTATGCTTTTAAAAGATGGAACGATGAAGAGACGATTACCGTAATCATTAATTTAGGAGGAGAGCCAAAATACATCCCTATGCATATGGTAGGCATAGAAAAAGGAATCATCGATTATTTTAACGACAAAAAAGTAGAGTCTACTGCGTTTACAGTAGCTCCTTGGGGGTACAGGGTTTTCATTGAGAAATCATGATATTTTAAGGGTAATCGCGGTTTAATTGATATCTCTTTTTATTCGATAGGACATTCTTTTCACTTCAAGCGTAGCGAGATGTCACCTTGGGATGTGTATCAATCTAAGATGTACGGGTAGCAATCCGAGATTAACCGGTAGCAACATTTTATTGGTTGGTAGCAACACAAAAAGGGCCTGTAGCAACCAAAAATTAGCCTTTAGCAATGCAATATTGATGAGTAGCAACCCGAAATGAACTAGTAGCAATACAGTTTTAATGGGTAGCAATGGAATATGAGTCAGTAGCAGTAAAAGATTAACGAGTAGCAAAAAGAGATAACCTCGCGGGAAATACAATTGTTTCTATGTAAAAAACTACTTAATTCTAACTACTCAATACTAATGGCTACAGATTACAATTTCTCCACATATACATAATAGGCGCCGCAAATAGGTTCGTTATTTTTGTTTGAAAAGGTTGTAGTCATTTCAGTAATTCCTTTTTTCAGCGGAACGATAAAAGAAATTTCATCATTATCTTCTGAAACCTCTTCCGTTTGCTGAAAATCTTGAATTTTAAGGGAGCCAAAGTGAATGGGAAGCGCTTTACCTTCGGGATAACTTCCATATTTCCCTTCATAAGCTGGTAATCCACCGTTAAGGGCAGCATCAACACTTTTAGGCCACCTGCGCAAGGTGATTTTGTAAGTTCCAGCGCTAAGTACGTTAACTTTCCAACCGCCGTTTCTAGGCTCGCCTTTTCTTACGTCAACGCCTTTGTCCATAAAAACATCCATCCAATCGCAGGCCGTATGCATCACGGGATTTTCAGGACCACCAATATAGACAGGAAGAAAATCCGAATTGCGAATAGAAACTTTTTCCCACCAATTATTGTAAAATTTAATCATTTTACCCACTACTTCGGGGTTGTTTTCAGCAACATTTTTATCCTGATGCGGATCGTTGGTAACGTTGTACAATTCTTCCGTATTTACCAGTCGCCAATCGTTCCAAATTACGGTAGCATCACCTTTTACGGGCGTTGTGGAATGTTTAGGGTCGACGTACCAAATAAACGGACTGTATTGTATGACCGACATTCGGTTTTTAAATTGGTTCAATGCTTTTTTCTCTCCCTTTATCAGCGGTAAAAGACTCAAACCGTCCAATTTTACTTCGGAAGATATTCCGGCTAGATCCAATAGGGTAGGATAGATATCCAAAACATTGGTGCTCTCCTGAATGGTCTTTGGAAGCAAAGCTGAAGGAAAACGAATCGATAACGGTACTCTGTGTCCACCATCGTAAAGCGATCTTTTTTTGCCTTTCATTTCAGCATTAAAAACCTTTTCCCCATTGGCGGTGCCGTTATCCGATAGGAAAACAAAAATGGTATTCTCTTCCAAGTTTTCTTCTTTTAAAAATGAAAGCAATTTTGAAGTGTTTTCATCAATATTGGAAATCATTCCCAAGAAATTAGCGATTGATTTTCGTCCCCTGAGCGGAATTTCCTCCGATATTTTATCTAAATAAGGAGCGCTGTATTTTTCATCTATAAAATAGGGGGCATGCGCTGCGTTAAAGGCAATGTAGCTGAAAAACGGTTTATTGTCCTTAGCTTGTTTTCGCATCCAACGAATAGATTCTTCGGTAAAAACATCGGTACAATAACCATTAAAAGAGGTATCTTTTCCGTTTTGTATGTAAGTATCATCAAAATAATCGTTATTCCAGGCATCTGGAATAGCGCCAACATGGGAAGAAGGAAACCATAAGGTTTCTTCAAAACCGCGATCTTGTGGGCGATAAGGGTAGGTGCTCCCTAAGTGCCACTTCCCAAAAAGTCCGGTGCTGTAACCATTTTCTTTTAAAATTTCAGCAATCGTGGGAAGATCGGTACGCATCAAGGCGCGACCACTACTCACATTATTGGCTTTATTTGCCAAACAATGTCGACCGGTAAGCAATTCCGAACGAGTAGGTGTACACATCGGCTGCACGTGAAAATCAGAAAATTGAACACCTTCAGAAAATAGATTGTCAATAGCTGGCGTTTGAACAAAAGGATGCCCGTTAATACCTAAATCTCCGTAGCCCACATCATCAACTATGACCAGTATGATATTAGGTTGTTTTTTCTGAAAACCATAGTTTTTATCAATAGAGAAAAGACAAAGGAAACTTATCAGAACAATCAAAAATCTATTCATTATTCAGTTAGGTTTAGAATTAATTCATCCATTTCCCGTGCGATGCTATCGCCAGAAACTTCTGGCTTTATTTTTACGTAAGAATGCTTTTTGTTTTCTTGTGGCTCAGCAATCCACTCATTGCTTCCGTCAGCAGAAACTTTTACATAGCCATCGGAAACGTTTTCAAAATATTTGGAGGAAGCTTTTTCGTCAAGAAGCATTACCGCCACTTGGTCCCATGCAGGGCGCCCAGCGAAATTATTGTATAATTCGAAGCCGCGATACACAGGATTGTCCTTAGCGAGATTGGCTTTAAGATATTCACCACCTGTAAGGATTTCTTTACCGACTTCCCATCCGCAGAAAACAACCTCCTTATCCCAATTATCTAAGGAATACACCGTAGATGCAGGATCGGGGCGAAAAAAATTGGCCTCTTTTCCTTTTGGGAAAGTACCTCCCATGCAGAGCCATTTTTTTATTTTCTTTTCCGCCAATTCCTTTCCGGATAAAGGAGATATATCGTCAGGCGGCGATTGCAGGAATTGCTGTAAACTGGATAAATGACCCACGGTTACCAAAACCACACTATTGTCAGGGCTTTCGGAAAGGGTTTTTCGGTACACTTTTAAAGCAGTTGGCATGCTTTCGGCAGAACCTGAATCGTGAGGAAATTCTTCAGAGATTTCTTTGGTGTATTTGGAGAAATGTTTTAAACTTTTTCCATTATTTAGAAAACCCACGGGAGTATCCCCATTTCCGTAGAAAGTATTGATGGCATCTGCACAGCCAGGAGCATACTTATCCCTACTGGTTACAATTACTGCTGAAAGATCAATTAATCCCTTCTTTTCATAAGCATGTAACATCGCTAATGCCTGCACATCGTCCACATCGGAGTCTAAATCGGTATCAAAAATTACACGGGTAGGCGCACTGCAAGCGCCTAAAAGGCAACATAAAAGTATCGTTAGGAATGTTTTCAAGTGTTCGGATTTCATTAGTGTTTTTTATTTTATTCCTCGTCGGGAAGTTTAAAATCGGCTCCCCAGTTTTCTTTTAACAATTTGCTCAAGGAGTCTGTTAGTTTTTTGTTTTCTGGATGGGCTACCGTGTTGGTGTTTTCTTTGGGATCTGTGATGTGGTTGTAAAACATTTTATTGTTTGGTGCAGCATCTTTTCCAATCCATTCAGTATAAGCCTCGGTATGGGTTTTAATGGTCATTCCGTTATTGTATTTTGCGATGATGAAATCTTTAAATTCGGCATTCGGATTTTCAAGAACTTTCATAAAGCTTTTCCCTTGCAATTGTTCTAGCATAGGAAGTCCAGCCGCTTCTAATAAAGTAGGGTAGACATCTACAAATTCCACTAAAGTTTCGGCAACACCTGTTTTATTGGTAAACGGATTTTTAACCATAAGCGTTGATTGCAAAGAGGTTTTGTAGTTACAATGTTTACACCACATGGTGTGTTCCTGCAGGTTGTAACCATGGTCGCTCATTAATACCACAATGGTATTCTTATCCAGTTCTAACTCTTTTAAGGTTTGTAATACTTGTCCGATTTGCGCATCGACGTAAGAAATACAGGCGTAATAACCGTGAATCAATTTAATGGCGGTAGAATCTGCCACAGGTGTTTTCTTCGGAATTTCCCTGTATTGCTTTAACTCCCCAGAATTATGGATGGAAATTTCGGGAGCATTTTTTGGGACAAAATTATTATTCGGTTGCTTTATTTTACCGTCGTATAGTTTCCAATACTTTTCTGGAGCATTGAATGGGAGGTGAGGTTTTAAAAAACCAGCGGCTAAGAAGAAAGGTTGGTTGGAATTCTTCAGTTTTTTTAAATCGGCTATTGTTTTTGCTGCAATTCTTCCATCAAAGTAGGCGCTGTCTGGAACGTCGCCACGTTCATACGCTTTTCCTCGGGTTCCTTCAGCAATCATTTTTAAATTTTCCTCTGTGTGGTAATCAAAATTACTGAAGTTCTTTGGGTCCGGACGCCACAGTTCATCCCAAGCATCTTCATGATCGTTTTTATTGTGAAAAATTTTTCCGTTGGAAATGGTGGTGTATCCATTTTCCTTAAAATACGCTGGCAATACTTTTGCATCGGGAGCATCTTCCTGCGCGAAAGTATTGTATTTTAAAAATCGTTCTGGCGTAGGCCTCAATCCTGTTAAAATACTGGCTCTTGAGGCACCGCACACTGGAAAGTTACAATATGCATTTTTGAACAAAACCCCTTCTGAAGCCAATTGATATAGGTGAGGTGATTGGACGAGTGTATCTCCATAACAGCCCAGGTCTGGTCGAAGATCGTCTACCATAATAAACAAAATATTGGGTTTTTGTTGTATTTTTAACGGAGTTTCATTTGTTTCCTTTTTGCAAGAAAAAAGTAGTACAATTATTGCTGAAACAGTTATAAAGTAAGTGCTTTTCATGATTTTTGACAATTAACGAATTTCCTCTTTTAAAGGAAATTATATTAATAGATACGTATAATGTGCGAGGGTTTTATAAAACGTGTCGCAAGCTGACAACAGTAAGAAAAGCAAGGCGAAAGTATGTTTTTTTGAAATCAAAAACAAGCATGATAATTTTTGACACAAAAATTTATTAATTTGACACTTCGGGAGCAGTATTTTTACGTTTTTCTTGATTTAGTTTGTTTTTCTTGAAAAAATATTTCTATTTTTACACGAGTGAAAAATTGCTAATTTCCAAATTTTGCATATTAATTATGTGTTAAAAAGCTGTTTTTGTACTGTTTAACTTAAGTTCCCGAAAGTGAAGCTAGATACTGAAAATATTGTGCTTAATGAAAAACCAAAGAATATGGAGCCTGTTCAGGTTGCTTGTTCTGAGGTTGATGCGGACGCTCTTTTTGAAAAGATAGTAAAAGAAGATGACTTAAAAAGTTTCGAGGAGCTGTACAATCATTACTTTCCCATCTTATGCAATTATGTGGTAAGATTTGTAGCATCAAAAGAAATTGCACAAGATTTGATTTCAGATTTGTTTTTTAAATTTTGGAAAAATCGTAAGAAGATAAAAATAAACAGCTCAGTAAGGGCCTATTTTTTTACTTCAGCAAAAAACACTGCCTATAACTATTTAAGTAGGGAATACCGTAAATATACTAGTTTGGAAGATTCTCCAGTAATTGCCTTAAATTCCAATCAAGTGAGTCCAGAGGGTGGTATTATTTATGATGAGCTTTCAGAAAAAATAAAAGCAGCCATCAACGAGCTAAGTCCGCAATGCAAAAAAGTATTTTTGCTTAGCCGTAACGAAGGACTTAAATACAGGGAAATTGCTGACAGGCTAAATATCTCCAATAAAGCAGTTGAGGCAAACATGAGCCGTGCATTAAAATCCTTGAAATTTTCTCTAAAATATTACTTGTCCTTATTAATATTATTTTTTTGTTAAGAAACTTAACATTGCGAAAGTCTTATTTTTAAAGGCTTTTCCGTTGCAAATCCACATTTTATTCATAAAAAAAATATTTTTCTCGCATTTTGATGTAGGGTAAGATTAAATTTTTGTGTCTTATAGATAACAACGTAAGAATGAAGCATAATATTAGCAATCAATTATTGTCCGATTATTTTTCTGGGGAAGCTACGGCGAGCCAGAAAAGGAAGGTTGAGCTATGGCTTAATAGCGACAAAAGGAATATTGAATATTTCTATAAGAAGCTTGAGGAATGGGAAATTGAAAATGCCGATTTAGAATTTGAAGGGACAAAAGACTTTCAGACTTTAAAAGAGAGAATCGAGCTTTACGAAAAAATATACGTTGAACCGAAAGTTCGTACATCACGTAGAAATTTTATAAAGTCAATCCAGCGCATAGCTGCAGTCGTGTTGTTATTACTAATTGGTGGAGCATCGTACTATTATTATGATAATTTTTATGGCTTCACTATTTACGAAACAGGTTATGGTGAAATGCAGACTGTACTGTTGCCAGATAATTCAAAAGTAATTTTAAATGCTAATTCCAATTTGAAGGTGCCAAAGCATTGGGGAGAGAAAAATACTCGCCAGGTTTGGTTAGATGGAGAAGCGTTTTTTTCGGTGCAGCACACAAAATCTCATCAAAAGTTTTTGGTTTTTAACAATGATGTAAAAGTGGAGGTTTTAGGAACCGAATTTAATGTTAATGGCCGAAGGGATGAAACGAGGGTAGTGCTAAATTCTGGAAAGGTAAAATTAAACTTGACACGGGGTGAACTTCCCGAGGAAATTGTAATGAAGCCAGGGGAGTCGGTAAAATTTGAAAGACAAAGCAAAAAAATTATAAAAAAGGAAGTGGATACAAAAATGTACACTTCTTGGCGATACAGCGAATTTAACTTTGAAAAAGTAGAGCTTAGCAAAGTTGGGGAATTATTAGAAGATAATTACGGACTCGAAGTTGAGTTCGAAAGCGAAAACCTAAAGAATAGAGTATTTACCGCTGTCTTGCCAGCCGACAATTTGGAGGTGCTTCTTAAAGCTATTTCAAAATCATTCGGGATAGAAGTGAAAAGACAAGAAGACACAATAATTTTTAAAAACAACAAGTGACAACAATATGAAAAAAGAAAGAAATTTTATTTCTAAAACTGTGTGTACGTACACACTAATTTAATCAATCATTATTTAATAAAAGCTAACTGTTAATTTAATCAAGCCAATGAAAAAATTACTAAGAAAAGCTAGTCAAGCATGGCTGGCAGTGATCTTGTGTAGTCCTTCGGCAGAAATTTTCGCGCAAAGTTATGCGTCTGTAAATAATTTCTCTGCTCGGGGTAGCTACCATAAGAGTGCATCTCTAAAACAAAGTTCTTTAGAGGATGTACTTGTGGAAATTCAAAAAAAGTACAATGTACGATTTGCTTTTAATGATGAAGTGATCAGTAAGAAAGTGGTTTCAAGCTTTCCTTCTTTAGGAGATGATCTAAACAAGTCGTTAACAGAAATTCTAAAACCACTGGGATTAACCTATGAGGTTTTAGAAAATAATTATTATGTAATTTATCCTACTAACAAGAGGTCTGAAGCAACAAGGTTGAAAGCGAAAGCTTTAAGTCAGTTGAATTCGTCTAATTCAGGATTAAATACAATTAATGGTGCTTCAGCAAGTGTAATGCAAAATGTAGTTACTGGTAAGGTGACAAATTCCGAAGATGGAGTGCCATTGCCAGGGGTTAATATTATGGTTAAAGGTACTTCTAACGGTGCCTCTTCTGATTTTGATGGTAATTACAGTATCAATGTTGCAGATGAAAATGCTACTTTGGTATTTACCTATATCGGCTTCAAAGAAATTGAAGTTCCGCTAAACGGAAGAAGCGTAGTAAATGTTTCTTTAGAATCAGATGTTAGTGCATTAGATGAAGTAGTGGTAGTAGGATATGGTACGCAGAAAAAATCTGATTTAACAGGTTCAATTTCATCAGTAGGCTCTGAAGAAATCAGCAAAGTTACTGAGGTTACTGTGGAAGCTGCTTTACAAGGTCGGGCTGCCGGTGTAAACATTCAAAGAGGAGAAGGGTCACCAGGGAGTTCATCAAAGATTTCCATTCGTGGAGCAGGTTCCATAGGGAATACTGGGCCGTTATGGGTAGTTGATGGTGTGCCTCAGGATCCAGGGAATTATTTCAATCCCAATGATATTGAGTCTGTTGAGATTCTAAAAGACGCATCTGCATCTGCTATTTATGGAGCTCGTGCAGCTCACGGGGTTATTCTGGTTACAACGAAGAGAGGTAAAGAAGGAAAGGTTCAAGTGAATTTTGATACTACTGTTGGATTTAGAGATGCAGTTAGGCTTCCGGATATGCTTAACAGAGATCAATATATTTTGTTGAGTACTGAAGCCAGAGAGAATGGAAATACCAATCCAGACCCATCTTGGAGTAATCCATCGGAATTGCCAGATACAGATTGGGAAGATGCTTTGTTTAGAACAGGAATTGTGCAAACCAATAACTTATCTCTTTCCGGAGGTGGTGAAAATGCCAATTTCTTTGTGTCGGTGGGTAACCAGAGTGAGCAAGGTATTATGGTGAATAATGAATTTGATAAATACAATTTAAGAGCAAATTCTGATTTTAAAATAGGTAAAATTTTAAAATTAGGAGAGTCATTAATGGTATCCAGAACGGAGTTAAATCCTACTTCTGATGACGGTAGGGATTTATTGTATTTATATCGAGCAGTACCTACACATCCTTTATATGATGAAACAAACCCTTATGGTGGATGGGGTCAGTCTCCGGGCTACAATGCAGGTCCAAATCCAGTAGGGTTACAGTACCAAAACCACGCATTGAATAAAACTACGCGAATCAATGGTAATATTTATGGAGAATTAGAGCCTGTAAAAGGACTGACCTTAAGAGGAAGTTTTGGGTTTAATTTATCAGATAATTTAAATAGAAACTTCAGAGAAGCTTTCGATTATGGAAATCAATCGAATTTAACATCAGAGCTTTCCTATTATAATGCCAATTCAGAGGCTTTTAACACCAATGTTACATTAACCTTCGACAGAACTTTTGGGAAGCATAATGTAAAAGCTTTAGCTGGATATGAAAAATTCACTAATGATGGTGTTGATTTTGGTGCAAACGGAGTGGATTTTCCTGTACCATATTCAGAAAGTTTAGGGTTAGCAACTGGAGAATTAACTGTTACAAGTAGGAATTCTATTAACCAGCAGTATCGTTTGAATTCTTATTTCGGTAGGTTAAATTATAGTTTTGCTGGAAAATATTTATTAACGGCAAATATTCGTCATGATGGTTCTTCTCGTTTTGGATCAGCAAATCAATATGGTACCTTCCCTTCATTTTCTGCAGGTTGGAATATTAGTAAAGAGTCCTTTATGCAAGATGTTAGTGCCATTTCCAACTTAAAGTTAAGAGCTAGTTACGGTACCCTTGGATCTGATGCGATAAATGACTATTTATTTTCTTCTGTATATGTTAACGATAGTTCATTCTATATCTTTAATGCTACCGGTGTTGATGATGGAAATGTGTCTACTGGGTATTATTTAGATCGTTTTGCGAACCAAGCTGTTAAATGGGAAGAAATTTCACAATTAGATTTCGGATTGGATATAGGTTTCTTTAGAAATCAATTAAATATTACGGCGGATTATTATATCAAGAAAACTACTGATATGTTAATACCTGTACAACTGCCTCTTTCTTATGGTGTTTCAGCCTCTGCTGGAAATACTGGAGTAAATAGTGTTCCAGTGAATTTAGGAGAAATGGAAAATGAAGGGATTGAGTTTACTGTGGATTTCTCAAAATCTGTTGGGAATTGGGATTTCAATATTTTAGCTAATGCAGCTTGGAATAGGAATTTATTATTAAGCTTAGAAGGTGCAAATGAAGAAATATTTAGAACTGGTGGTAACCCCGCTTTTGGACCTCAAGGAGCGACAATATCTGTAACAGAAGAGAACAACCCTATAAGTTCTTTTTATGGGTACGTAGTTGAAGGGGTTTTTCAAGATCAACCCACTATAGATGCTTTAAATGCGGGGGCTCCAGATGGAGTTTATCAGTCAAACGGAACGTCTCCAGGTGATTTTTATTACAAAGATCTTGATGGAGATGGAGAGATAACAGAAGAAGATAGAACCGTTTTAGGAAACCCTTGGCCAGAACTAACATATGGTTTAAATGCAACAATTGCATACAAAGGTTTAGACTTAACCATGTTCTTTCAAGGTGTTTCAGGGGTAGATGTTTTCAATCTTACTAGATCATACGCTCGTGGTTTTTATGGAGATTATAATTCCTCTACGCAAGCATTTGATAGATGGACCCCGTCTAACCCCTCATCCAGTCATCCAAGATTAGCGACAGGTGACCCAAATGGTAATTTAAGTCAACCTTCATCTTATTTTGTAGAAGACGGTTCTTACCTAAAGCTTCGTAATATACAGTTAGGGTACTCTATACCTACAGATGTATTAAGTAAATTTGGCTTTACTAAAGCAAGGGTTTTTATAAATGCACAAAACATTCTGACAATAACCAACTATGATGGTTTGGATCCTGAAGTTAGTAATGGAGATGGCGGAAATACATTGCAAAATGTAGATGGATTATCTAAATACCCACAAACACGATTAATTTCTACAGGGTTACAATTAGGATTTTAAAAATAAAGGAAGATGAGAAAAATATTTAATAAAACAGTTTTTGTAGCATTGTGTGCACTACTTTTTGTGCGCTGCTCGGATGATGACTTGAATGTGTCAAATCCAAATGCTATTGACGGAGAGGCATTCTTTAATACGGTAGGTGATCTAGAATTATCATTGACCGGTGTTTACGAAGCTTTAGGAGCGAGTGAACTATATGGTTATCAATTGATGCCTTTTTTAATGTATGGGCTGCCCAAAACAGGGGACCAAGAGTGGATATCAGACATACATCGTAATGAAATATATTTAAATGAAGTAACCCCAAGAAATGCCTTGACAGAGGGTTATTGGAAAGGTTACTATCGTGGTATATCTCGTGCGAATGATTTCTTAGAAAATGCTGACAGGTTTCTTGCTGAAAATCCTGATATCAGTACAGATGATAGAAATCGTGTTATGCAAATGCGTGGAGAGGCATTGTTTTATAGAGCCTTTAATTATTTTGATTTAATAAGATTATGGGGCGAGAAAAATCCTGCCGTAGATCCTAATGCTCCTGGGGTACCATTATTTTTAAATGTACCGAAAAGTAGGGAGGAAATGAATAAAGATAAGTCCACGGTAGGGGAAGTTTATGCTCAGTTGGAAATGGATTTAATGGAAGCAGCAGATCTTTTGCCTCCAAGTTGGTCAGGAGCAAATTTAGCTCGAGTGGATTCTTATGCAGCCAAAGCTCTTCTAGGTAAAGTTTATGTGTACCAAGAAAAATGGGACAATGCAAAATCAAGTTTAGAAGAAGTAATTAATGGGCCTTTTTCATTGGTCAATTTTGATAATTATGATGATCTTTTTCATGGTAAAAATGAATTTAGCTCTGAATCTTTATTTGAATTAAACTTTTCAATGGATCAAGATTTTGAAACATGGAAAGGAGGTACTGGACAAAGTTTGGCATTAATCGTTGGTTCTAAGGGAGCTGGTTGGAATAATAACTATCCACATGACAAGAACATAGAAAGGTTCGGCAGCGATCCAAGGTTAAGAATAAATATGCTGGAACCAGGGGTTGATAGTGTTGTAGCCAAAAATGGAAGCTATAAGCCAGTAGAGAAATTTTGGCCAGACAATCCAGAAATTAAAGGTTGGGCCTTCAGAAAGTATGTGCCTTTGGATTTAACAATTTTAGGACCTAATAGAAGAAATTATGGTTCTAATTTTAACCTGATCCGTTTAGCAGATATTTATCTATTATATGCTGAAGTTATGAATGCCCAAGGAAATGATGCAGTAGCTGCAGAATATGCCAATAAGGTAAGAAGAAGGGCTTATGGAGGGAATCCTAATACGCCAAACCCAAGTGTCGATTTTGCGGGAATTGGTGGTACACAGTTAAGGGATTCTATTCGGGAAGAAAGATTTCGAGAACTTTTTGCAGAAGGACATCGTTGGTTTGATTTACAACGATGGGGTATAGTTCAACAAGAATTAGCCAAATATGGTACTACTCAAAACGGACCTATAATTTTCGATGCAAAAGATACTTATTTGCCAATTCCTCAAAGAGAATTAGATGCAAACACCGCTTTAGAGCAAAGCACAGGATACTAAAAACATACAGTTATTTTTAATCATTGTAGTTAGTTAGCAATAAAACTGGTTCCTATTTAGTTAGGAACCGGTTTTATAATCTTTTTTTAACCCCTAATACCTTACTAAAAAAGGACCTTTATTTATGGAATGACCTTTACTTCTAACACTTCATTCCCATAAAATGTTTTTAAAAATTAGTGTAAGTCTAGAATAAAATTATTTCTAGATGAGCTAGTTCATGCATTACAATCAACTGTACACTTTAAATCTAATTAAATGAAAACAAGACTACTACACCAAAAAATCTTGTTACTATTATTAATTTTCGCAAACGTTTCCGTAATTTTTTCTCAAGACAGAAAACCAATAAGAAACGTAATTTACCCTGAAGCTGCTTTCGCAGTTTTTGATGCAGACACCAACCGTCTGGCAACTAGTGGAAGAATTATCGATGTTACCCGGCCACCATTTAATGCAGCCGGAGATGGTATTACCGATGATACCGAAGCTATAAACGCTGCTTACACCTTTGTAGCAGAGCGCATGGAGGAATTCGGTTGGCAATCTGCCGATTCCAACAATGGTTCTTACCAAATGTATTTTCCAAATGGGACATATTTAGTAAGCAATACCATTATTCATAATTTAGGAAACATAACCTATACTGGTAAAGAAACCGATCCAGAAGGAGTTGCATGGGTACGATTCGTCGGACAAAACCGCGATAATACCATTATAAAACTACAAGACAATGCGCCAGGCTTTGGAGCTGGAGCACAAAAAGAATTAATATCCCTTCAGAAAAAAGGGGTAGGGGATCGTGAAGGAAACAACATTCCTGCGGCCAACCAAATAAGTGATATCACCATTGACACGGGAAGTGGAAATCCAGGCGCTATAGGTGTTTATTGGATGAGCGCCAATACCGGTGAGATGGACAATGTGCTTATTAAATCGGGAGATGGTCAAGGATATGCAGGTATCGATATGCCTGTGTTTACGGTTCAAGGTCATTACCGTGATATTACCATCGATGGTTTTGATTATGGAATCGCATCTACCACGCGTGGAGAGAGTAACCCTACTTACGAATACATTACTTTTAGAAATCAAAATATAGCTGCCGTTTTAGCGGAAGATGGAAGTCCTATTTTTCGTAAAGCGGCAAGTACCAACGATGTTCCATTTGTAATCATCAGTCAGGATGAGTCGCAAATTATTATCATAGATAGCCAAATTGAAGGAACTAATTCTTCTGTTCCTGCTATCGATCTTCAAAATGAAAAATCGCAACTTTTTATTAGAAATACAACCTTTTCTGGTTATAGCGCTTCTGTAAGAAAAGAAGGCGAAAATGTAGTTTCAGGAAACGTTGAAGAATATGTTTGGTCGGATGTTTATACATTATTTGAAGGATTTGAGAAAAAGTCACTCAATCTGCCAATTGCAGAATCACCCATTATGGAATGGGAGAGCGATCTTTCACAATGGGCAAATGTGGACGAATATCCAGGGGAAACCGATGCAGAAAGAGTACAGA
Source organism: Galbibacter mesophilus (assembly GCF_023721415.1). GTDB lineage: Bacteria > Bacteroidota > Bacteroidia > Flavobacteriales > Flavobacteriaceae > Galbibacter > Galbibacter mesophilus. Next base: position 273,700 of record NZ_JAMQVC010000003.1, read on the forward strand.
ATGCGATGAATTCTGGAAAACCTGTGGTTTATTTCCCAAAACACGAGTACAATATTAATACGAGAATAACGATTCCAGCTTCCGTAAAATTTATCGATTTTATGTATAGTCGTCCAAGTAATAATACCGACTTCGATATTTTCGAAAGCTCATCAGATATGTTGTATATCTATCACATAAACAGAGGTTCCGCAGAATTAATTCAATCTGCAGCGCGTCCAGTTGTGATGAGAAATGTTACTTGGAATAATTTTAAATACACCGGAACTGGAACAAGCACAATGTACTTGGAAAGTACCGCTGGCTTTGGTTCTACGGTAGATTTTTGTCCAACGCCACTTACCATTTACGGAAGGTCCATAAACGATGAAAACAAAGGAACTTCCAATTTTAAAGTTTTTGGAGGAACACTTTGGACAATGGGCTTTAAAACGGAAAGTGAAACCGTTGCTTTTGAAGTTAGAGACGGTGGTTTCGCCGAAGTTTTAGGCGGATTTAGAAATGAAGTTGGTAAAAAAGCAGAAGAGCCCTTCGTGTTAAATGATAATTCTAATGTTTCCTTTATCGGGTACAATCATTTAAGTGGTTCAGGAGATCCGATTATTACTGAAATTCAAGACGGAATTGAACAAACTATTTTACGTACTCAATTGCCTGCACGTGGTTCAGGGGCTGTTATGGTTCCTTTATATGTAGGAACTACCGATGCTGAAGCGCCAGCGTGTTTACCTCCATTGGGTGAAGGTTCTGAAACTTCAACGGATAGTGCGACTATCTTTTGGTCGAGTCCGAACCCAACGGTAGATACTTTTGAAGTACGATATAAGACAATTAATGCTACAGATTTTGAAGTATTCGAGGTTGCTAATGATACTACGGCAACTTTAACGAATTTAATAGAAGGTGTAAATTATGAGTGGCAGGTAAGAGCAAAATGTGGAGAAGATTTCTCCGAATACTCTGCGCCAGAATTATTTACAACCGACCTAACGGTTAACGCAATCGATGCTCCTATAACAATAGATGGTATTTTAGATGAAAGTGTTTGGAATTTAAACACGGATATCGCTAAAGTAATCAGTGGAGAAGGAAATAACACGGGTGTTTTTGGAGTGCTTTGGGATAATAACTATTTATATGTTGGAGTAAGGGTTTTAGATGATAATTTAGTAAACGACTCTGATGACGTTTTTCAAGATGATGCAGTCGAAATTTACATTGATCCTGAAAACGACGGTGGTAGTTACGGTCCATTCGATTTTCAGTTAATTAAAGGTTACAATGACGAAGGCTTATTCAGTTTGAAACCTTTTAACGGTGAAATTTTACACAAAACCACCAACATCGATGGAGGTTATGTAGTGGAAATGGCCATTCCTTGGTCTGGACTGGGAACTTTGCCTGGAAATAACAAAACAATCGGACTCGATGTTGGGTTCGACGACGACGATGATGGCGACAATAGAGATGCGCAAGCATTGTGGTCTGGAATTGGAACTAACTTTAGAGACACATCCGAGTTTGGCGATGTGATTTTAAAAAATGGAGTAGCCACAGAAACAAGTTTAGGACTGCATTTCACTTGGGATGGAATCACTACAGATGAAGTAGTTGGCTTGAATAGTACGCTAAGCGAATTTGCTAGTTTCACTGCAGATGCTGCTATCGGTTCAGGAAGTATTTCCATTTTAGATGAAGCAGGTCAAGTAGCCATAGATCCTGCTGTTGCCATAGCGAAAGGAAGTTTGTTGAATGAAAGTTTTACAGCACGTTCTTACTCCTTATGGTTTAAAGCAAAAGATACGCAACCTAAGCAAGTTTTACTGGAAGAAGGTGGAGAAGGTGCAGGTGTTGCTTTTGAATTGGAAAATGATATGATTACCGTGTTGTTTAGACATGGAACCGGAGATAATTTTTCTACCGTTTCGGTGCCATTTTCAAACGGCGATGAAATAGATTGGAACCATTTGGCTGTTACATTTGAAGCAGGTTTAATAGGTGTTTACCTTAACGGTGAATTGGCAGGCTCCGGAGTGGGATCGGTTGCTACAATTCCAAACCATAATAATGCTACTTCTCTTGGTGGAGTTGACGAATTGGAGTCTTCTTCCAACGGAGATAACTTCTATTTTAACGGTTCTTTGGATGAGTTTAAAGTATTCAATGGAGTGCTTACTTCGGAAGAAATTGTAGAATTAGCAGATCGTCCTGTTATACTTCCATCGGCAACGTTAGGTCTTCATTTTACGTGGGATAATAAAACTGCAGATGAAATAGCTAGCTTAGAAAGCGGATTGCAAGACGGACTGGTTTCCTTTTCTGCTGAAAGTCCATTTGGAAGTGCCGGATTGGAATTTACAGGAAATGATATTTTAGCGGATACACCGGCAGTGGGAGTTTTGGGTGGTAGCATGTTGAATGATAGTTTTTCCTTCCGTTCCTATTCACTATGGTTTAAACCTCGAAATACAACTGCTCAGCAACTTCTTTTTGAAGAAGGCGGAGATCAAGGGGGAGCCGTTTTTCAAATTCAAGAAGGTAATGTAATGTTGATGTTCCGTCACGGTGGAGGAAATAATTTTACTTCTTTTGAAGTGCCACTTCCAAGTTATTCAAATGGAGCAGAATGGACTCATCTAGCAGTTACGTATGCTGCCGGAACAATTACAGCCTATATCAATGGTCAAGAAGCTGGAAAAACTATTTCTGTGGTAGGAAGTATTCCTGCGCATCGAAATGCCGCTTCTTTGGGAGGAAACAAAAATGTGGAAGCCCCTACAAATGATAACACTTTTTATTATGATGGTTTCTTAGATGAATTTAAAGTTTACGACGGTATTCTTACTGAAGAAGAGATTCAAGTTTTATTTGATGAACTTTTCCAAGAAGCAGGAATTAATCTTCATTGGACATTCAATGAAACTACCGGAACAGTCGTAGATAACGTATCGGGACCAGGGAATGATGGTACTATTCAAGGTGGAACGGCCGAAAATATTACTTCGGAAGGAATTGTTGGGACTTCATTTTTGTTCGATCCTGTATCGCCTTCGGAAGGAGAAGTAGTTGTTTTGGAAAAGCAGCTTATCAACAATTATCCAATGTCTGCTTCTATGTGGGTAAATGCTTCCAATTCGCAATTTTCCCAAGTGATGACGCTTTCAGATAGTACCACAAATAGAAATCATATAAGTATAGGAATTACAGATCTTACTTTGGATGATGGCAGCAAAGGTTTACGTCCTTTTATCCTAGTAGATGATAACGATGGAAAACCAAAGCGTGTAAATTCTGAAGAAAACATAGCTGGAGGATGGCATTTTATAACGCTAGTGCTGGAAAGTGCGACTTCAAGAAGGTTATATGTAGACGGTAAAGTGGTAGCTTCAGATACAGCTGAAGCAGATAATATTACTTTCCAAAATCAGCGATTAACTGTTGGTGCCAGTATTCGTGGTTCTTTCAACGGAAATCGTTACAAAGGAAAAGTAGATGAATTTAAATTATTCAACACTACCTTAACGGAAGCTGAAATTGAAGCGGAACGTGTGGCGCCTTTAAGTATTGCTACAGTAGATACACTTTCTGTGGAAGTGAATGCTCAAAATGCAATTCCTACGCCGATTTTTGTGCCTAACTTTTCAAAAACAGCGGTTACGTTTACTTCCAACAACCCAGAAATCGCAACGGTAGATGAAAACGGTTTGGTTACCGGAATTTCCAGCGGAACGGCCATTATTGAAGTGGCTTCGCAGTTTAACCCAGAGGCGAAAAGTACCGTTGAGGTAACGGTTGAAGGCGGATTGAGCCTTGGCGATTGCGAATTCGAAATCAGTGATTTTGTGGGAGCTACGGAAATCGTTGCCATCAACGAAGTGACCTACAGAAGTTTTGAAAGAAATAAAGGTACCTACGTTATCGGGATAGCGGCTGGAATCCGTACCGACGGACAGGCGGGCGCTTGGGAAATCCACAGCGACTGTAGCGTGAAAACGATCAGAAGAACTGGACAGGGCGATAACACAACTTTATTGCCGGATGTAAAAGGTGTTGAAAAATACCGTGGCTGGAACTACGTTCCGACTTCCATCAGTGAGGACGGACAGTTTATCTACGCAACGGCCATCAACCAGAACGGGTTTACCCACAAGCGCGGATGGACGGTAGAGGCCGGAACGGAAGTGGAAGTTCGTTTCCAATTGGGCGGTGCTTTCTACGGAAGGATTTTTGGCATCAGCAGTGAAATTCTTTGTGACGACCTGAATGTGGAGACCTTTGCGGGCAACTATTTTGTTACCGGTTGCAACGATGGCAGCGAAATGTTCAGCACGCAGAGTGCGAGCAGCAACGAAACACTTTATCAAGTGTACCCAAATCCAGTAAATAACAGTTTTAGTCTGAAAGGAACTTCCGAAGCAAACAACCTGAACTTACAGGTATTCGACCTTACCGGAAACTTGGTGCTTTCTACATTGGTGGGCACAAGCCAGTCCATCGACGCTACCAGATTAAATCCAGGTGTTTACTTGGTGAAAATCTATCAGGATAGCGAAGAGATTGTTCAAACGAAGCTTGTTAAAAAATAATAATGCCAAATCTTCAAAAAAATGAAAAAACCATATAAATCCATGTTTCTAAGAATTGCATCTAGGCCTTTTGGTCTAGTTGCATTCTTTTTTTTAACTGCCACAACTTATGCCCAAACAGTACATAGAGCAGATGATTTTGTAGCAAAATTCCAAACCATGCTACATATACACCACAAAAACACTCCTTACAATGCTAAATTCACAGCTGCCAAAAACGGACTAATAGAATTAGGGGTACGTCAATTACGAAGAGGCTTTAACGTTGGTTTAAATCCGGCTCCAGGAAGTTGGGGAGAAACGGTTATAAACAGGCATCTTGACCTTTACCAAAATGCAGGGATTAGGTATCAATTTGCAGTGCTAGGAGATATTACCAATACAGCCAACGCAGCTGCTTCCCTTGAGTTTTATACCACACACTTTCCAGAAGATGCGATTGCAAGATTTGAAGGTAGAAACGAAGTCCATTGGAAACCGGGAGGTGATGGAACTCCAGAAAAAGCCGACAGGGATAATGCGGTTAACTACCAAATTGCTTGGAGAGATGCCATACGTAACCATCCGAATCCTGACATAGCTAATAAAAAAATTGTGGGTTTTTCTACGGTCGCTTCCTGGCTGTTTGTTAGCTCTAACGATGATCGTTATAAATTGGCCTGCGATTGGGTTAATGTCCATGATTATCCAAAAGGGTATACCCCAGAGGGGCAATATGCCCGTGCGGCCAATCACTTGAACCGAGCTGATATAGGTGATAAAGAATGGATATTTACCGAAGCAGCGTATGGCAGTCGTTACGATTGTTATCCTAATTCATTCAATGTCGATAAAACTACACAGGCCAAGTATGAGTTGCGTTTTCTAGCAGAGCAATTTAAGGGGGGGCGTCCTGTAATCAGTAGGTCGGTATTCATGGACAAAGTAGTCGGTGACTGTACGGATAGTAACGACGGGAAATTTCAGCATCTGGGTTATATGTGGGGTGATGGAGAGAAAAAACCAGTTTTTTATGCAGTAAAGAATCTTTTTTCCATGCTCAATGAGTCTATTCGTAGTGGAAGCAATTGGAGCAGGCCTGCTTTTAATCCAACACCATTACCATTTACAGTGGATAAGCCAGATATTCGCCATGTCACTTTACAGAAAGCTTCGCAAGTATATTACATCTTAGTATGGAAAGAAGAAGCAAGTTGGGATTTTAACAATAATCAGCCTATTGCCCCCTCTTCCACGGGTGTAACCTTTGATTTTGATGAGGACATGTATGAAGTAAAAGCTTTTCAGCCGTTTAACGAAACTGATCCTACGGCAGGGAGTCACCTTATGAAAACACAGCATAATACCAGAAGCGTTTACCTAAACGTAAAAGATAACCTCATTGTACTTCAGGTGCGTAAATTAAGTTCGCATGAGCCTCAGTCGGTTGGAACTGTTGATACGCTTTCTGTGGAAGTAGATGGAATGGTTGAAATACCAACATCAATTTATATTCCATTTTATTCTAAAGAAAATGTAATATTCACTTCCAACAACCCAGAAATAGCAACGGTAGATGAAAACGGTCTGGTTACGGGAATCTCCAGCGGAACGGCCATTATTGAAGTGGCTTCCCAGTTTAACCCAGAAGCGGTAAGTACCGTTGAGGTAACTGTTGAAGGCGGATTGAGCCTTGGCGATTGCGAATTCGAAATCAGTGATTTTGTGGGAGCTACGGAAATCGTTGCCATCAACGAGGTGACCTACAGAAGTTTTGAAAGAAACAAAGGTACTTACGTTATCGGGATAGCGGCTGGAATTCGTACCGACGGACAGGCGGGCGCTTGGGAAATCCACAGCGACTGTAGCGTAAAAACGATCAGAAGAACTGGACAGGGCGATAACACAACTTTATTGCCGGATGTAAAAGGTGTTGAAAAATACCGTGGATGGAACTATGTTCCGACATCCATCAGTGAGGACGGACAGTTTATCTACGCAACGGCCATCAACCAGAACGGGTTTACCCACAAACGCGGATGGACGGTAGAAGCCGGCACGGAAGTGGAAGTTCGTTTCCAATTGGGCGGTGCTTTCTACGGAAGGATCTTTGGCATCAGCAGCGAAATACTTTGCGACGACCTGAATGTGGAGACTTTTGCGGGCAACTATTTTGTTACCGGTTGCAACGATGGTAGCGAAACATTCAGCACGCAGAGCGCAAGCAGCAACGAAACGCTTTATCAAGTGTACCCGAATCCTGTGAACAACAGTTTCAGCTTGAAAGGAGCTTCAGAGGCATCAGATTTAAATTTGCAGATTTTTGATCTTTCCGGAAATTTAGTTATGTCCACAATAGCAAACACAAGCCAAGCGATAGACGTCTCTAGATTAATTCCTGGAGTTTACTTGGTGAAAATCTATCAGGATGGCGAAGAGATTGTGCAAACAAAATTAGTTAAGAAGTAATTGCTTTTAACATAGATATAATTATAATGAAAAAAGTAGTTCAACATAAAAATGGAAAAACAGATCTGTCTTTTGCAAGGTTTCTTGCAAAGGCAGGTGCTGTTCTTTGTATGTGCTTGGTTGCAAATGCAACACAGGCACAAGAGGTTATAAAGTGTAACGATTTCTTGAATAACGTTGGAGTTAGCGGAGCCAATAACTGGAATAATTTCAGTAATGCAGATGTTGCCTTCTTTTATGGAAAAGCTAGGGATATGGGCGCCCGATTCTTTAGAACGGGTGAATGGTTAGGAGTGGATCCAGCGCCGTACGGACTCAAGGTTACTTTTTCTTCGGGGAAAGACAAAACCTTTAGAGATTTAACTACGCTGCAATCTAGCGTGAATAAGGCAAAACAGTACGGTAATTCTTTGGCGGTTATTGAAGGGCCTAACGAACCAGATCCAAATACAGACAAGGATGAAATTCGAGCATGGCAAGAGGCTTTGTGGAACAACGTTAAAGCAGATGCTTCATTAAACGGTGTTAAAGTTTCTGGACCAGCGATGGCGCATGCTTTTGGTTTTACAAAGTTAGGAACGCTAGACCAATGGTCGGATTATGCTAATTGTCACCCTTACACTTGGCCACAATCAGAACTTCAGCCAAGACTAAACGAATGGTTAAGTTATTCTGAACAGGCGCATCCTAATCAAATCAAGATGGCGACCGAGATGGGGACACCTAATAAAATTAGTGAAGGTGGCGTTTCTCCCGAAGCAGATGCCATTTACATTACCCGTAGCTATTTGTATTTGTACAAATTAGGGTTTAGGTACATTGCTAATTTTCGTTTTGCGGATGACGATCCTAATTTTGAAGGTGGACGTACATGGGGAATGATTGATGAAAATCTTAATGAAACCCCGCAGTTTACATCATTAAAGAATCTTCTTGAACTTATAGACGACAACAGTAGTAACTTCCAGGTACAAAACCTTAACTATACCTTAAGTGGAAATGGGGCAAGTGATTTGGAACAAATGGTTATGCAACATAGCGATGGAAGATACTTTTTAATTCTTTGGCAACCCGTAGATAGTTTTGATGACGCTACGGGGAATCTAACAAATCCAGGACTAAAGAATATTACTGTTAATCTCAATCAGCAAGTGGCACAGATTAGAACCTTTAAGCCTAGTGACCCTTCCAATTTAAATAATGGAACCAATGTGCTGAAAAGCGAATCGAATACGAATACTATTGATGTAAAGGTTAATGATCACATTCTTGTAGTGGAAATTACTCCAAACACGGCACCTGGGTCTTTTCCTGATCCGAATAAGTGGTACACAATTCATAATAGAGATAGCGAACTTTATATGCATACGGTTGATTGCGGTGAAACTGAAGATACCCCAGTAGATCTACATTCCGGGACAGGGCATTGCAGTCAGTGGCGCTTTACAAATATCAATGGTACATGGGTTATTACCAACCGAAGAAGTGGGCAAAACTTGCGAAATGATGGTGATATTTCCCAAATAACTAGTGACGTAACCGTGGCTGAAACGACGGCGGGGAATGGAGACAGAACAAGATTTCTGGTAGTTCCATCACCTGTTCAAGGTTTTTACAATATTCAGCACAATGCCAGTGGATTGTACTTAAGGAATAATAGGTGTAACAATCCCGGCAGCACAGCACCAGACGTTGTGGAGTTTATAAATACCGATGGTGAGTGTGCACAATGGAAGTTTACAGAAGTTTTTGATGTTTCCAGTGCAACTGCCAGCACCAGCACTATGCAGACACAAAGTCTACAAACTCAAGAGGAGCCTGTTTATCAGGTGTTTCCAAATCCAGTAAATAACAGTTTTAGTTTGAAAGGAGCTTCGGAGGCATCAGATTTAAATTTGAAGCTTTTTGATCTTTCCGGAAATTTAGTGATGTCTACAATAGCAAACACGAGCCAATCGATAGACGTCTCTAGATTGATTCCTGGAGTTTACTTGGTTAAAGTTTATCAAGATGGCGAAGAGATTGTTCAAACCAAACTTGTTAAAAAATAATAATACCAAATCTTTAGAAAAATGAAAAAACCATATAAATCCATGTTTCTAAGAATTGCATCCGGGCTGTTTGGCCTGGTTGCAATCTTTTTTACATCCGCAACTACTAATGCACAAACAGTATACAGAGCAGATGATTTTGTAGCTAGATTCCAAACCATGCTGCATATACATCACGAAAACACCCCATATAATACAAAATTTACAGAGGCTAAAAACGGTTTAATTGAATTAGGGGTGCGTCAATTACGAAGGGGTTTTAACGTTGGTTTAAACCCAGCTCCAGGAAGTTGGGATGAAACGGTTATAAATCGTCATCTTGACCTTTATCAAAATGCAGGTATTAGGTATCAATTTGCAGTGGTAGGGGATATTACCAATACAGCCAACGCAGCGTCTTCCCTAGAATTTTATACCACACACTTTCCAGAAGATGCGATTGCAAGATTTGAAGGTAGAAACGAAGTCCATTGGAAACCGGGAGGTAACGGAACTCCAGAAAAAACCGACAGAGATAATGCGGTTAACTACCAAATAGCATGGCGGGATGCGATTCGTAATCATCCAAACTCCGCTATTGCCAACAAAAAGATTGTTGGTTTTTCTACGGTAGCTTCATGGCGATTTGTAAGCTCGGATGATGACCGTTACAAATGGGCGTGCGACTGGGTGAATGTTCATGATTATCCCAATGGATATACTCCGGAAGGTAATTATGATCGAGCTGTTGATCACTTGAATCAAGCAGGAATTGGCTCCAAGGAATGGATATTTACAGAAGCCGCTTATGGAAACCGCTTCGATTGCTATCCTGGTACTTTTAACGTAGATAAGGAAACACAAGCCAAATACGAATTGCGCTTTTTGGCGGAGCAGTTTAAAGGAGAACGCCCTGTAATTAGCAGATCGGTGTTTATGGATAAAATAGACGGACCTTGTCAAACTTCCAACAGTGATGGTAAATTCCAACATTTAGGGTATATGTGGGGTAATGGAGGAAAGAAGCCCGTGTTTTACGCGGTTAAAAACTTGTTTTCTCTGCTAAATGAATCTACAAGAACCGGCAGTAACTGGAGCAAACCTTCTTTTACTCCGTCGCCACTTTCTTTCACGGTAGATAAATCCAACATTCAATATGTTACTTTGCAGAAAGCTTCTCAAGTGTACTATATTTTAGTTTGGAAAGATGAAGCCAGTTGGGACTTTAGTGCAAATCAACCAATAACGCCTTCAAATACAGGTGTTACTTTCGATTTTGGTCAGAATATTTATGAAATAAAAGCGCTTCAACCCTTTAATGAAGCTGATCCTGATGGCGGAAGTTATCATATGAAAACGCAGCACAATACGAGCAGTGTTTACTTGAATGTGAAAGATAATTTAATTGTTCTTCAAGTGCGTAAATTAAGCTCCCATGACCCAAATATTATTGGGACTCATGGTGAATTAGCTGCTAATAATCAGTCAATAAATTCTTTTTCAGTAGACAACCAACAAATAACTAGTTCAGAAAGTACTTATTCAATTTCGCCAAATCCAGTAGGGAGTAGTTTTACTGTATCTGGACCAAAAGCGGGTACTAAGCTAACTGTAGAGGTATTCAATTTGTCAGGAAACTTATTGCTTTCCGAAGAAACTAAAATGGGAGATGCAATCAATGCAAGTCGGTTAATACCGGGTGTTTATTTGGTGAAAATCTATCAGAATGGCGAAGAAATTGCACAAACCAAACTTGTTAAAAAATAAAACGAACCAAAACATGAAAATTTACAAAACCACCAATTTTTTGTTATGGATACTACTCTTGGGAACGTCTTTTATGGCATTTTCCCAAGATAGGAACCCTGGAATAAATACTATTTACCCAGAAGCCGCTTTTGCATCTTTTGATGCTGATGGCAATCGTATAGAAGGAAGTGGGCGGGTTATTGATGTAACTCGGCCACCTTTTAATGCAACGGGGGATGGTATTACAGATGATACCGAAGCCCTTAACGATGCATATACTTTTTTAGCAGAAACATTACAGGAAACGAGTTGGCGGGATGGCAATTCTTCATCTTATATTATTTATTTTCCAGAAGGTACCTACTTGGTGAGCAATACCATTCTTCACAGATTGGATCAAATTTTTTACCCAGGCAACGGTAGGGAAGATACAGAAGGGATTACTTGGGTTCGTTTTGTTGGCCAGAACAGGGAAAATACGATTATAAAGTTGAAAGATAACTCTCCTGGCTTTGAAGCAGGAGCTGATAAAGAAGTAATTTCTTTTCAAAAGGAAAATGTAGGCGATAGAGAAGGAAATAATATTCCCGCTGCTAGTCAGTTGAGTAATTTAACAATTAATATAGGAAGTGGAAACCCTGGAGCCATAGGTGCTTCTTATATTAGTGCAAATACCGGACAAATAAGTAATATCAAAATAATTTCTGAAGATGGTCAAGGTACAGTTGGACTGAGTCTTCCTTTTTTTTCAGTACAAGGATATTACAGGGATATTGTAATAGAAGGATTTGATTATGGTATTCGATCTCTACGCGGGGAAGTAAACCCAACTTTTGAGTATGTAACACTCAAAAATCAGAATATAGCTGGAATATTGGCAAACGATGCAAGTGTAATTATAAGAAAAGCCCATAGTATCAATTCGGTTCCCTTTGCCATTATCAGTCAAGATGAAGCACATGTTATTGTTTTAGAAAGTACACTGGAAGGTGGTAATTCTGGGACTTCTGCTATCGAACTTCAAACGTCAACTTCTCAATTATTTGTAAGAAATACACAGGTTTCAGGTTATCAAGCCAGCGTTTTAAAGGAAGGAGAGCCAGTGCTCACGGGAAATATAGATGAATATGTTTCAGATAAAGCATATACACTCTTTGAAGGGTTTGAGAAAAAAACATTGAATTTGGAAGTGGCCGATTCACCAATTATTCCATGGGAACAAGATCTTACCAAATGGGCCAATGTGGACGAATTTCCAGGAGAAAATGATGTAGAACGTATTCAGAATGCATTGAACTCTGGTCTTCCAACTGTATATTTTCCCAAAGCTGAATACAAAGGAAGTGGTCAAATAACAATTCCAGCAACTGTAAAGCATATCGATTTTCTGTATTCTAGAATTTCAAGTAATGTAGAATTTGTTATTGACGAAGCTTCTGATGATATGTTATACCTCGAGCATACCAATATCAACCGATCTACTTTATTGCAAACTCAGCCGAGACCTACATTAATTCGAAATGCAAGTTTTGATTCATATAGCTATACATCTAGCGCACCGTCCCAACTTTTCTTGGAAAGTTCAGGTAGTTTTGGTGATACCGAAGATTTTTGCCCTCCTTCCATGAAAGTGTGGGGAAGAAGTATTAATAATGAGATAAAGTTAACTTCATGTTTTAAAGTTCGTGGAGGATCCTTATGGGTAATGGGCTATAAAACCGAAGGGGAACAAAGTAGCTTTGATGTGGCTCAAGGGGGAAATGCAGAGATTTTTGGAGGTTTAAGAAACGAAACCAATAAACCTATAGAATATCCTTTTGTATTGAATGAAAATTCAAATGTTTCTTTTATGGGATACAATTTTTTAGGCGGAGAGGGAGATCCAATTATTACTGAAATTCAAGACGGACTTAAACAAGATTTATTAAAGTCTGAATTGCCTTCAAGAGGGGGAAGATCTGTTGTTGTACCTTTATATATTGGTAAAGTAGGAGCAACTGTACCACGTTGTTTGGTGCCAACTACCAAAGATGCGCAAACCAGGCTTAATTCAGCTACAATTAACTGGGAAACTAGAAATCCATCAGCCGATGGCTATGAAGTAAGATACCGAAAATTAGGGATTGATATCTGGGAAACAATCACAGAGATTACAGACACAACTACTACAATTGAAAGTTTGGAAAAAGCGACCAATTACGAGTGGGAAGTGCGTACCAACTGTGGTGATGAGTTTTCTGAATGGTCTCCTGTCGCTACTTTCACGACCGATATAACAGTGAAAAAACGTACTTCGGCTATCAATGTTAATGGTATTTTAGATGAAGAAAGCTGGGGGTTGACTTTTGAGGCAAGCAAACGTTCCACTGGAGAAATCAATAATACTATGAATTTCGATTTGCAGTGGGATGCACAATATTTATATGTAGCTGCTAAAGTTTTGGATGATAACCTTTTTAATGATTCCGATAAGGTATTTCAAGACGATGCCGTTGAAATTTTTATCGATGGTGATAACAGTGATGGCTCGTTAAATGCCCCAGATAATCAAATTATTAAAGGGTATAATGATGAAACATTGTTTGTGAAAAATACTTTCAATGGTGAAATACTGCACGCTACAACCAATGTGGATGGTGGATATGTAGTAGAAATGGCTATTCCATGGAGCGGATTGGGTGTAGTACCCGGAAGTGGAATAAACATTGGTTTTGATATTGGAAACGATGACGATGATAATGGAGGGGATGATCGTGAAGGTCAACAAGTTTGGTCTGGGAGTTCAGCTAATTTCAACAATACTCAGGCTTACGGAGATATTATTTTACAAGGAGATGTAGATACAGAGGCAACATTAGCATTACACTATACTTGGGACGGAATAACAACCGATTTAATTAGGGATTTGGAAAGTAATTTTAGCGAAATCGCTTCTTTCTCTAATGATGCCGTTAAAGGCAGTAATGGCGTTGAGGTTTCTAATCCCGATGGTACGGTTGCTTCCAATGCGGCTATTGCCATACCAAACGGAAGCTTGTTGAATCAAAGTTTTGGGTTACGATCGTATTCTATTTGGTTTAAAGCGAGAAATACAAGTGCCAAACAAATTTTATTTGAAGAAGGTGGCGAAGGTGCCGGCGTAGGTTTGGAAATAGAAAATGATAGTTTGGCGGTGTCCTTTAGAAATACAGCGGCAGTAGATGGCGTAAAAACTATAAAAGTTCCGTTTACCAATGATGAAGAAATCGATTGGAACCATTTAGCAGTTACTTTCGAAAATGGAATTATTGGTGTTTACCTTAACGGAAACCTAGCGAATTCTGGAGTTGCATCTTTCGAAACGATTCCGCAGCATAACAATCCGCCTTCCTTAGGAGGGATTCGCGATGATCAATCGGCTACGACTGGAAGCTCTCTTTACTTGGACGGATTCTTAGATGAATTTAAAGTGTTCAATGGAGTTCTTACCGCAGAACAGGTTGCTGAATTGGCCGTTCGGGAAGTAAGATTGCCTCCATCTGAATTAAGCTTATATTTTCCATGGGACGATACCACCGAAGATCAAATAGCAGGTGTAAACAGTTCTTTAGAGAATTTCGCTGCTTTCTCCGCAGATACGCCATTTGGTTCTGCAGCTATTGAATTTACGGGTAATGGTGTACTCGCAGATGGTCCTGCTGTGTCTATCGCAAATGGAAGTCTGTTAAATAGCAGCTTCGAATTTCGTTCGTATTCAATTTGGATAAAGGCCAACGATACCCAATCTTCACAGGTTATTTTTGAAGAAGGTGGCGATCAAGGCGGTGTAAGTTTTGAGCTTGCTGAAAATGGATTAACACTGCTATTTAGATATGGTGGTGGAGGAAACTTGTCAACGTTAAGTGTTCCTTATTCTAATGAAGAAAATCAGGCAGTTTGGAATCATTTGGCAGTTACTTTTGCCAGTGGAACTATAACTGCGTACATAAATGGAGAGAACGTAGGTACAAAACAAATTGGTGTTACCACTATTCCACAACACAACAATCCGCCTTCTTTGGGAGGAGTAAGGAACAATCAGAGTGCATCCAACAACGATCCTTTTTATTTTGATGGGTTTTTAGATGAATTCAAAGTTTATGAGGGAATTCTAACGGAAGAAGAAATTGCTGAATTAAGAGCGGTTCCTCAGTTGGTTGTAACGGTAGATACACTTTCCGTAGAAGTGGATGGAACGGTTGAAATACCAACACCAAACTACATTCCTTTCTATTCTCAAGAAGGTGTGGTGTTCACATCCAACAACCCAGAAATAGCAACGGTTGATGAAAACGGTCTGGTAACTGGAATTTCCAGCGGAACGGCCATTATTGAAGTGGCTTCGCAGTTTAACCCAGAGGCGGTAAGTACCGTTGAGGTAACGGTTGAAGGCGGATTGAGCCTTGGCGATTGCGAATTTGAAATCAGTGACTTTGTGGGTGCTACGGAAATCGTTGCCATCAACGAGGTAACCTACAGAAGTTTTGAAAGAAATAAAGGCACCTACGTTATCGGGATAGCGGCTGGAATCCGTACCGACGGACAAGCGGGCGCTTGGGAAATCCACAGCGACTGTAGCGTGAAAACGATCAGAAGAACTGGTCAGGGCGACAACACAACTTTATTGCCGGATGTAAAAGGTGTTGAAAAATACCGTGGCTGGAACTACGTTCCGACATCCATCAGTGAGGACGGACAGTTTATCTACGCAACGGCCATCAACCAGAACGGTTTTGCCCACAAACGCGGATGGACGGTAGAGGCCGGAACGGAAGTGGAAGTTCGTTTCCAATTGGGCGGTGCTTTCTACGGAAGGATCTTTGGCGTCAGTAGTGAAATACTTTGCGACGACCTGAATGTGGAGACCTTTGCGGGTAACTATTTTGTTACCGGTTGCAACGATGGCAGCGAAACGTTCAGCACGCAGAGCGCGAGCAGCAACGAAACGCTTTATCAGGTTTATCCAAACCCTGTAAACAACAGTTTCAGCTTGAACGGAACTTCCGAAGCAAACAACCTGAACTTACAGGTATTCGACCTTACCGGAAACTTGGTGCTTTCCACATTGGTGGGCACAAGCCAGTCCATCGATGCCACCAGATTAAATCCAGGTGTTTACTTGGTGAAAATCTATCAGGATGGCGAAGAGATTGTACAAACAAAATTGGTTAAGAAATAAATTATATAATTAAAAATTAGATTAAAACATGAAGTACACCCCCACATTTATTTTATTACTGTTGCTTATTGTCTCTTGCAAACAAGAGGAAGCAAAAAGTGAATTTTCAACGGTTCTTTACAACCAAGAAGATTGGATGGTAGAGGTAGTTACACCAAAAATTGCCAATACAATCGGACTGGAAGAAAAGGAAAGTGCTTTCCTGTCGTTTAACAATAAGATAGAGAAGGAAATTAGCGCAAGCGTTACCGGATTTATCAAAGATTACGACGGTAATAAAGTTTCAGTAGAAAAAGAAATAAATGTGGGCGGTAAGGCTTCAGAAAAAATGTTTTTCCCTTCAGAAATATTTCAGAAAAAAGGAATAAAATGGGGGGAATTATACCTTAAAACCGCTGAAAAAACGGATACAC
The DNA here is from genome assembly GCF_023721415.1 of Galbibacter mesophilus. Classification (GTDB taxonomy): domain Bacteria; phylum Bacteroidota; class Bacteroidia; order Flavobacteriales; family Flavobacteriaceae; genus Galbibacter; species Galbibacter mesophilus. The sequence continues at coordinate 290,123 of NZ_JAMQVC010000003.1, forward strand.
TTCGTTTTTCACTGGCCTATATCGATCCTATTGATAACGAATACGCATCCAACTTTAAATTTGGAATTGCTGGAATTCGCTACGATGAATTGGAGGAACTTCCAGAATTGTACAGTATCGCAAAACAGGTGGGTGTGCAATACGAAAGGAAATATGCTCGCTGGCATGAAATTCAACCTGATCCCAATACTTGGAAATGGGAAAAGCTCGATGGAGAATTGGCAGCTATGCACGATAAAGGGATTAAAAGGGAGTTGTTGCTTACCGGTACACCGGGATGGGCAGCTGCCGAAAATTATAAAGACAGAAAGAAAAAAAGTAATGTTCCCCCTAATTTAAAATACTGGCAAATTTATGTGGATAGCATAGCAAACCGCTATAAAGATACCATTCAATATTACGAAATATGGAACGAACCCGATTTTGGTTTTTTCATTGGAAATACGCCGGAATATCTTGGCGTTTTAGAAACTGCTTACAAAACAATTAAAAAAGTTGACCCAAATTTAAAAGTGCTTTCCGGAGGTTTTGCTTCTACGTATCCGCGTCCTCAATTTTTTCAAGAGCGTGGCGATCTTCATAGGGATGCAATTCGTTTGGGACAGGAGTATTTTGATATTCATGCCGTACACATTCACGGCCTTTTCGATTCTTTTAAACATCAAGTGGAAGGAAATCTAAAGGAGATTCGTGATCAGTTAAACACTCCGAAACCGCTGTGGTTTAATGAAACGGCTATGCACAGTACTTTTATTGGTGAAAAAGAACAAGGAAAAGTATTGTTTAAAAAAATGACATTTGCCATGTCCCGCGATGCTATGGGATATTGCTGGTTTAGTTTGAAGAACAACGATGCTTATCCAAAAGACCATCACGAGGCAAATTACGGAATGGTTACTGCGAATAATAACCCAAAAGCAGTATACGCGGTATACAACCAAATGGTGCACCGTATGCATACCTTGGAATATAACAAGGATGTTGATTTAGGGGAAGGTTTTGAAGCCTATTTGTTTAAAGGAAAAGACGAATATCAATTAAATGCTTGGAAAGAAGAACCAGCCCTTACCGATCAATTGGCTCGTTTCAAGGTTTCTGAAAATACAGAAGTAATTGTGGAAGACCTTATGGGAAATGCCAAAAAGTATAACACTGAAAATGGTATCGCCACAGTTCCTATTACTTCTGACGGAAGTTTTATTCGATTCAAAAATGCAACAGAAGCTCCGGAAGTCTTACCGGCAAAACTATTCTTCAAAAAAGGGTTACTGGTTACAAAAGACGCTTCCGTTGAAATTCCGACTGGAAATATTGAGAAAAATGAGGACTTGACGTTTACGGTTTCTTCGGAAGGAAGATCGTTAACAACTCAAAAATTAGATAACGGAAATCTTCTGGTGAGTGTTCCAAAAGAAGCTAAAAAGCTTAGTATGCAGGTTGAAGGAAAGGAATTAGATGAAGAAATGACCATTCCGCTTACGTATCCGCTTTTTGCTTCAAATAAAATGGAAGAAAGCAATCCAACAATTGTATTGGATCAGTACGGGGATGTTAAAAATAAATATGAACATGACCCAAATACATCCCACCTTACGTGGAAAGGAGCCGAAGATTTGAGCGCGAAAGCTTGGTTGGGTGTTGAAGGTGATAATTTAATCTTAAACTATACGGTTACAGATGATGCCCATGTACAAAAAGACACCGGAATCCTTCAGTATAAAGGGGACGGTATTCAGTTTGCTATAACAACCAGACAAATGATGAATTATTGGGAAATTGGCTATGCGCTAACCGAAGAAGGAAAAGTAGATGTTACGGCATGGAGTGCACCTTCTGGTTTTTCATTGGACGCCATTGAAAACATACAGCTATCTGTAAAACGGGAGGGCAATAAAACCATTTATACCTCTAAAATTCCATTAAAAGAATTCGGACTGGAAAATATTCAAGAAAACGGATTTCTTTTCAGTTTTGTGGTAAACGATAACGATGGTGAAAAGCGTGAAGGTTGGTTACAGCTTTCCGAAGGATTGGCCGGTTCAAAAGATCCGAATAATTTTAAATATGTAGTATTTCAGTAGATAAAAAATATGAGAATTCGTTTTTATACAATTGCAATAATTATAGCACTCGGTTTCATCGGGTGTAAGAAAGAGAAGAAGGTAGCCGAGGTTTCAGAAGAGAAAGCACCCAATGTAATTTATCTGTTTGCAGATGATTTGAATGACGTTGTTTTAGGAGGCCACCCCCAAGTTAAGAGTCCGAATATAGATAAGTTGATCGCTTCGGGAACCAGTTTTACTAATGCACATACCAACGCGCCCCTTTGCGCGCCATGTAGAGCTAGTGTGCTAACGGGACTTCTACCCAGTACCACGGGTTATTTTGGTGGTGCTCAATACGATTTTAAAGAGAATCCGAATTTAAAAAATGCCATCACTTTTATGGAACATTTCCGTGAGAATGGCTACAAAGTGATGGGAACAGGAAAGATTTTCCATCATAAACATCAAGATACTACCGTTTGGGTTGATAAAAATGGTGATTATCTACATGGTTACGACGCCAGTTTTGGTCCGTTTCCATGGGACGGAAAAGGATTACCAAACAATAAAAAAGGTTGGGGAGTAAAACACCCAAGTTTCCCGACCTTGGACACCGATGTTTTACCAACTTCTTTGGCAGATGTTCCTAATTACGAACCTGATCCAAAAAATGATATTCCTGGAGGAAAAGGATGGCGTTTGTATTATCAAGATTTTAAATACAACAGCGAGGACGATCGGGATTTAATGCCGGATGAATTGAGTACGAAATGGGTAAAAGAGCAGTTGGGTAAAAAGCACGACAAGCCGTTTTTGCTTTGTGTTGGATTCAATAGACCGCATGCACCATACATTGCTCCTAAAAAATACTTCGATATGTTCCCGTTGGAAGATATTAAAATAGCCGAAACAGTCGAAAACGATACTGCCGATTGTGCTGAAATTCTGGTGAAAAAAGCAGACTATGGAACTGGAGCGCATGGTTATGACAATTATAATGCGATTAAAAATTTAGGGCCAGATGGTTTGAAGAAATGGACGCAAGCTTATTTGGCCTGTGTAGCATTTGTAGACGATCAAGTGGGGCAAATTATCGCTGCTTTGGAAAAAAGCGATTATGCAGACAATACAATTATTTTCTTTTCCAGCGATCATGGTTACCACATGGGAGAGAAAAAATGGTTGTTTAAAAATACCTTGTGGGGTAAGGCCACTCGAATTCCGTTTGTGTTTTCAGGACCGGGTATAGAAAAAGCAAAAACGACTAATATTCCTGTTTCATTGGTAGATTTTTATCCTACTATTTTAGAATTATGTGGAATAGAAGGCAATCCGAATGCTGACACCAACCAATTAGCATTGGACGGCAGAAGTTTATCGTCAATTTTAAAAGGAAATGATCATTCTAAGGAAGAAGAACAATACGCTGTTTCTTATGTGTCTTCAAAAACGAATGCAGGAGGAGAAGGCGATGTTACTTCATACAGAGATCAGCATACCGCGATTATTTCTAAAACACACAGATATATTAGAACCTATAACGGAGAAGAAGAATTGTATAATATTCAAGAAGATCCGAACGAAATAAACAATCTAGCAAACGATAAAAATTCAATATCAGTTTTAGAAAAAATGAGGAAGGTTTACGAAAACATAGAGTAAAGCAATTCTTACTTTTCCAGTATGCTGAAAAAATTTTCAGGTAAACTCTAAAGCTCCATTTCAGAATACTATTGAAATTTGTTTTTTTAAAAACTCCTTATCCCCAGAATAGTAATCAAAAGCTCCGAGAGCAGGAGCGTAGGCACGGAGCGACGCGGAGTTTTGATTACGTTTTTTCGACTTTATGGTTGAAAAAATTCCTCGGATAAGGCGCCGTTTTCTTTGTTTCGTTTCTTTTGGGCGAGCAAAAGAAATGAAAGGAGACTCTATGAATCGATAAATATCATATTTATCAACGTAATGATATACTAGACCAATTTGAAATTTTATCAAAAACATTAAATAATAATTATGATCCTTAAACCTTTTACTGAAGTTTATAAACAAATTAAAACAGTCTCATTTTTAATTATTTGCTTAAGTTTTGCAACTATGCAAGCACAAGTGCTCTCCTTTAAGGAGGGCACTTTTACTACACCGAAATGGGCTCTGGGACAGCCCATTTATGAAGCTGATATAACTCGGGTAACTCCTGAAGGTACCTTTAAGGCTTTTGAAAAGCAATTGCCAAGATTGAAGGAATTGGGTGTGGGGATTATTTGGTTAATGCCTATTCATCAACGAGGGTCATTTAGGATTAAACCTGAAATTATAGATAGTTTGGGAGGAGCTCCTATTCCTGTTCCCAAAAAATACAGAATAAAAGGAAAACCAACTAGTCCGTATAACATTCACGATCACTATTCCATTAATCCGAATTACGGAACGAAAAAAGATTTGAAGTCCTTAGTCGATAAAGCACATTCACTGGGGATGTACATTATTTTGGATTGGGTGATTAACCATACCTCCTGGGATCATGTTTTAATTGATGAGCATCCAGAGTTTTACAAGAGAAATGAAAAAGGTTATGTAATGTACGTAGATCCGTGGCAGGATATCGCACAACTCGATCATGATAAGCCAGAAACAAGGGAATACATGATAAACATGACAAAATATTGGGTTGAGGAATTCGATTTGGATGGTTTCCGTACCGATGTTGCCGATCGTGTTCCCGCTGTTTTTTGGAATGATTTAAGGGAAGAATTGAATAAAATTAAACCGGTATTTTTATTGGCAGAAGGTTTTGAGCCCATTAACCACCCATCTCACGACGCTTCTTACGATTGGTTTTTATCCACCGCTTTCTGGTCGGTTAAAGAAGGTAAAAGAAATGTAGAAGTTTTAGATGGCGTATTGGCTCGAGAACAAGCCATGTATCCTGAAGGATTTTTAAAAATGCGTCATGCCACCAACCATGATACACAAAGTAGTGGTTTTGGATGGCCAGGTTATGCTAAGTATTGCGATAAGGTGTTCGACTTCGAATATTTTGATGATGTGCCTTTGGGTAAGAAATTTGGCAAGGGCTTAAAAGGGTTTATGGTGCTAGCTACTACACTTCCAAATAGTGTGCCCATGCTGTGGAACGGACAAGAACAAGGGATTTTGCAACGAACACCAGGCACAATACAATGGGAAAACAACGAATGGACCTCTTTTTACACGAAATTGCTTCAGATATACAGAGAACAACCGTTGCTAATTCATGGAGATTATCAACGTGTAAATACTGTGAAACACGATCCAAAGGTTTTCAGTTTTATTCGTTCAAAAGAAAATGAAACTATTTTGGTGGTTGTAAATATTTCCGAAGAAAATAGAACCGTTGCTTTTGATGAAGAAAAAATTAACTTCAGTGAAGAAGTTATAAATTTGTTTACTGAAGAAGTTGAAAAATTGGATTATTCCGAATTGAAATTAGATGCGTGGGATTTTAAAATTTATAAATTGCAATAATAATGTTTTTAGATTTAGCATATATTAGTAAACTATTTTTTATCTCTTTAATAGGAAGCAAGGATTAGATGAAACTTGGAAGAAATAAAATACTTATTTTTAAAATTTTAACTGTTTTGTTATCAGTGGTATTTATCATATTTGTTGAATACTGCTTACGATGGTTCGAATATGGAAATGATTATTCCCTATTCACATCAGTAAAGGAACAGCCTGGTTTCATAAGGATGAATCCGAAAATTTCCGAAAAATATTTTTCCTCCAAAGAGAACGCAAGAACTGGATTTCATGAAGTTTTTAAAGAAAAAAAAGAGGGTAATACCTTTCGGATTTTTGTTTTAGGAGCTTCCACAGGAGTGGGGTACCCTTATATTAATAACGGGTCTTTTCATAGGTGGTTGCAATTTGCACTCAATGAAACTTATACTTCTAAGCAAATTGAAATTATAAACTTATCTATTACCGCTGTGAATAGTTATACGCTTAGGGACTTTTCTGAAAAAATCTTACCATACCAACCAGATGCCGTTTTAATTTATGCGGGGCATAATGAGTACTATGGAACTTTGGGAGTAGGTTCAGTAAATTCATTAAGCGGACATCCTCGTTTGGCGTATTTTGTTTTAAATTTAAGAGAACTTAGAAGTTTTCAGCTTTTATTTAATGGGTATGTTTCTTTGAGAGAAATGCTACAAGGGAAACAGGATTTTTCTGAAACCCTTATGAAGAGAATGGTTAAGGACCAAGAAATTCCTTTGGATTCGGAGCTATATAATGACGGTATTTATCAATTCCAATATAATTTGGACAAAATATTAGGAGTTTTTAATGAGAATAACATAGCAACTTTTATTAGTACTGTAGTGAGTAATGAAAAAGATTTGCAACCATTTATAAGTTCTAGGGAAAACAATGAGTCTTCAGCGATTGAGCATTATAAAAAAGCAAAAGAAGCGTACATAGGAAAAAATTATGGGCTTGCTAAAAAAGAATTTATTCTGGCAAAGGAGTTAGATTTATTACGTTTTAGAGCACCCGAAGCTTTCAACGAAATTATTAAAGACAAGAGTAAGGAATATGAACAAGTTACTTTAGTGGAAACCTATCGTGAATTTGAATCTTATTCTCCGCACAGCATTATTGGTAGTGAATTAATGTTAGAACATGTGCATCCAAATTTAAAGGGATATTCTATTTTGGGATACTCTTTTTATAAATCGATTTTCAATTCAAAATTGGTTTCTAATAAATATGAAAGGTTTTTAGATTATGATGTTTTATGGAATGAGATGCCAATAACAATAGTGGACTCACTACAAGGAGCTTATGAAACCATGATGTTGAAGGAAGGATGGCCGTTTTATCAACCTATTGAGGATTATCCCGATACAGAAAAGTCAGTTCCAGAAACAATTGCAGGGAAATTATCAGTGAAACAAATTTCTTGGGAGGAAGCTATGAACGACCTTTATGAACATTATTACAATAAAAGGGATTATAAAAATGCTATTAAAGTATGTCAAGCAGTAATTTTGCAATATCCGAATAATAGTGCTTTTTATTTAAAAGCAGCGGGGTTGGCGATGGACTTGAATGATGTAAACTTAGCAAGAAAATTGTTCGATAAAGCGCTACGGATTAAACCTTCCATAGAATTGGAAAAGAAGATAGCAATTAATTTTATTAAAATGGAGGCCTTTGAAGCTTCGTTAGTTTACATAGATAGGGTATTAACTAAAGATTCTTCAAACAACCTTTTTAAAAACCTTAAGACTGCTATAAATTCGATTGTTAGATATAACGGGATTCCAGCGAGTGAATTAGACATTGAGAAGAATTTAAGTATAGCTAAAAGTTTCTTGTTAATCGGGAAAAAGGAAAGTGCTGTTATTTATATCGATGAAGTCTTAAATATTCAGCCTAATAATGCTTCGGCTATTTCTTTAAAAAGTAAAATTGAACAGTAAAATGGAGTTAATTAAAGAATATTTGATGTTTATAAGAAAAAGAAAAAAATATTGGCTTGTCCCTATTTTTTTAATATTGTTCATAATAAGTTTCTTGGTTGTAGTGACTGCAAGTTCTGCTTTAGCTCCATTTATTTATTCATTGTTTTAGAATGAACAAGTCTTTCGATAAAATACAAAGAATTGAAGTTGCAATATTAATTGGAATAGGTTTGATTATATCCTTTTTTTATTCAAAGAATCAGCTTTTTTTATATCTTTCAATTGGAGTCCTATTACTGGGAATAATACTTCCCATTATTTTTCAACCGATAACTTATTTGTGGTTTAAATTGGCTGAATTATTAAGTTTACTTTTTTCCTTTATTATATTGGCAGGTTTATTTTATTTTTTAATAACACCAATAGCTTATATTAGGCGATTTCTTAAAAAAGATAACTTAATGTTATTGGCATTCAATAAAAATTATTCTTCAGCATTTAAAAGCAAAAATCATAAATATTCTTCAGAAGATTTAAAACATCCATTTTGAGTAATAGATCTGTCATACTTGGAATTTCAGCATACTATCATGATAGTGCTGCGGCCCTATTGGTAAACGGAAATCTTATCGGTGCTGTTCAGGAAGAACGATTTACTAGAGTGAAAAACGATGAGCGATTTCCAGTGAACGCCATAAAATGGTTATTAAAAGAATATGATCTAAAACAAGAGGATATTACTGCTGTAGTGTTTTATGAAAAACCTTTACTGAAGTTTGAAAGATTGTTAGAGACCTATCACGCTTTTGCACCATCAGGAATAAGTAGTTTCTTAAAGGCAATGCCGATATGGTTGAAGGATAAACTCTTCTTAAAACGAAAGATTAAAAATGAATTGGCCTCATCATGTGGTATTTTAAAACAAGAAATCTATTTCTCAGAACATCATCTTTCGCATTCGGCAAGTGCATTTTATCCATCCCCATTTAAAGAAGCCGCAGTTTTAACCATTGATGGGGTGGGAGAATGGGCTACCTGTACAATATCCAAAGGTTCAGGAAAAGATATAGTATTACTTAAGGAACAGAATTTTCCTCATTCTTTAGGTTTATTGTACGCAGCTTTCACCTATTATCTTGGATTTAAAGTCAATAATGGAGAGTATAAGGTAATGGGTTTAGCTGCATATGGAGACCCTAAAAGTGAAGTTACAAAGAGTTTTATAGATTTGATAAAAAAACACCTTGTCGATATAAAGGATGATGGATCTATAATGTTGAATATGGATTATTTTGCATTTGCTACCCATTTGGTGATGACGCATGATAAAAAATGGAAGGCATTGTTTGATTTGGAAAGAAGGGGAGAAAAAGAAGAAATACTTCAAAAGCACGCCAACTTTGCTTACGCAATACAGTCAGTAACGGAGGAAATAGTATTAAAGCTTGTAAAAACAGCTGTTACTATTACAGGAGTTCGTAATATTGTTTTGGCTGGCGGAGTTGCTTTAAATTGTGTTGTAAATGGTAAAATTAGTAGCCTTCCAGAGGTAGATAACTTATGGATCCAACCTGCTGCAGGTGATGCTGGAGGGGCAATAGGCGCCGCTTATGCTATGGAACATATATTTTTAGACAAAGAAAGAAACATAAAGGGTGTTGATGCAATGAAAGGATCATTGTTAGGGCCTGAGTTCTCCGATGATGTTGTGAAGATATGTTTGCAAAAATTTAAAAATATCGAAATAATAGAGCTTCAAGATGAGGAGCTGTTTGCAAAAGTATGCAGTGATATCTCTATCGGAGGGGTAGTCGGTTGGTTTCAAGGAAGAATGGAATTTGGTCCACGTGCTTTAGGTAATAGAAGTATTTTGGGAGACGCTTTAAATCCAGAAATGCAATCCAAAATAAATAATAAAATCAAGTTTAGAGAAAGTTTCAGACCTTTTGCGCCTGTTGTACTTGAAGAAGATGCCGAACATTATTTCAATCTAGACAAGCCTTCCCCTTATATGCTTATTGTACAAAAAGTGAAGAAAAAATTACTTGGGGAACAGCCACCTACGCTCCCATCTAAGAATATTTATACTAGGTTGAGCGAAGTTAGATCGAAAATTCCAGCTGTAACCCATGTGGATAATTCAGCCAGAATCCAAACCGTAAACAAAACACAGAATACCAAATTATATAAACTTTTAAATGAGTATAAGAAATTGACAGGCCATGGAATTTTAATTAATACAAGCTTTAACGTAAAAGACGAGCCTATAGTTTGTTCTCCTAAAGATGCTATAGATTGTTTCTTAAAAACTAACATGGATATTTTAGTGATCAATAATTTTTACATAAAAAAATAGGAAAAGTACTATTCAAGTAAGATTTACTACTTTTTTATGTGTACGTTAACACAATACTTATTTTAGACATAAATTATTTAATAAAATTTAGAAACAAAACTAACCAACCTTTTTAAAATGTACATCGTACCAACTTATCAAATTGCTGTTATTTTCACCATTATCACCATGCTATGCTGGGGGTCATGGGCAAATACCCAAAAATTGGCCAGTAAAAATTGGCGTTTCGAATTGTTTTATTGGGATTATGTAATTGGGATTGTAATTCTTTCCCTTTTATTCGCATTTACTTTAGGCAGTAATGGTGAAGCAGGAAGAAGCTTTTTAATGGATGTACAGCAAGCGGATAGTTCTAATCTTTTAAAGGCATTGCTTGGAGGGGTTATATTTAATCTTGCCAATATCCTTCTGGTAGCCGCTATCGCTATCGCAGGAATGTCAGTGGCTTTCCCAGTTGGAATTGGAATTGCCTTGATTTTAGGGGTGGTAGTAAATTATTTGGGCGCACCTCAAGGAGACCCTGCATTATTGTTTGGTGGTGTCTTTCTGGTAGGAGTAGCCATTGTTTTGGATGCGATGGCTTATAAAAACCATTCGGATGGGAGCAAAAAAGTAACTTCAAAAGGAATTCTCTTATCAATTATCGCAGGTATTCTTATGTCGCTTTTCTATCGCTTTGTTGCCGATTCCATGGCAGGTGATTTTGTGAATCCTGAAACTGGAAAACTTACTCCTTACACAGCAGTGGTGTTTTTTTCTATCGGAATTTTAATCAGCAATTTTTTATTCAATACCATTCTCATGAAAAAGCCTATTGAAGGGGCTCCTGTTTCCTATAAAGATTATTTTTCTGGAAACTTGAAAACCCACTCTACAGGAATTTTAGGGGGTATAATTTGGTGCGTTGGTATGTCGCTTAGTATCATCGCTGCTGGAAAAGCAGGTTACGCAATTTCCTACGGATTGGGACAAGGTGCAACGCTTGTTGGTGCACTTTGGGGCGTTTTTATTTGGAAAGAGTTTAAAAATCCAACAAAGAAAACAACCGGACTACTAAGTTTAATGTTTCTTTTCTTTCTATTGGGATTAGGACTAATAATTAAAGCCGGAGAAGCATAAAACAGTCATGAAAAACGATAAAATTGTTGTAATTGGGAGTTCAAATACCGACATGGTTATTCAAACCAAAAAAATGCCGGCTCCTGGCGAAACGGTTTTGGGCGGTACTTTTTTAATGAATGCTGGTGGCAAAGGAGCAAATCAAGCGGTGGCAGCAGCTAAATTGGAAGCTTCTGTTACTTTTGTGGGTTGCCGAGGAAATGATGTTTTCGGGCAAAAAGCCAACGATGAATTGGCTTCCGTGGGAATTGATACCACTCATTTTAGAGAAGTGGAAGAGGTTGCCTCTGGCATCGCCACAATCACAGTAGATGAAAGTGGAGAAAATTCAATTGTGGTTGCCTCTGGAGCAAACCTGCATGTTTCGAAAGAAGATATTGATACGGCTAAAAATGCAATCCAGAATGCTTCGGTAGTGCTATTGCAATTGGAAATCCCATTACCAACGGTTGTTTATGCGGCTGAAGAAGCTCATAAAATGAACAAGAAAGTAATATTGAATCCGGCACCTTTTACCGATATTCCAACAACTATTTTTCCTAACCTTTTCGCAATAACTCCCAACGAAACAGAGGCTTTTGGACTCACAAACGTAAAGGTTTCTGATGAAGCATCGGCAAAGAAAGCCGCCGAAGTCCTATTTGAAAAAGGAGTTTCCAATGTAATCATCACTATGGGCGCTCAAGGTGCTTATCTTTTCAATGAAAATGGAGGTAAACTTATCCCAACTGAAAAGGTGAAAGCGGTAGATACCACTGCGGCCGGAGATACTTTTAACGGCGCTTTTGCCTCAGCAATCGCCAAAGGGAAAACAATGGAAGAAGCGATAAAGTTTGCCAATAAAGCAGGCGCTCTTTCAGTAACAAAAATGGGTGCGCAACAATCTTGCCCAACCCTTAAAGAAGTAGAAGTATTATGAGATATTTTTTTCTATTCATACTTTTTTTGAATTTTGATTTGTACAGCCAAAATTCAGTATTAGACTTGCAAATCCTTCCAGAAGAAAAGCTATACAAAGCCAAAAAAGAACTTCAAAAGAAAGAATCTTTTTATCAATTAGCTTATAGGGAATTACAATCGATGGCAGACAGTTTGTTATCAACTGAAACACGCACTGTAATGGACAAGGATACGGTGCCTTTTAGTGGTAACAAACACGATTATTTAAGTGTGGGTCCGTATTGGTGGCCTAATCCAAAAACGTCAGACGGTTTGCCATATGTGAGGAGGGACGGCGAGAAAAACCCGGAAATTGAAAAAATTACCGACAGAAAATATCTGGACGAAATGATGCTGAAAGTAAAAGCACTTAGCTTAGCTTATTTTTATTCAGATGATGAAGTTTACGCCAAAAAGGCTGTAGAAGTTATAGAAACTTGGTTTATAAATCCTGAAACAAAAATGAATCCGCATCTAGATTACGGACAGGCGGTACCGGGCAGAGCAACGGGAAGAAGATACGGTATTATTGAAACTCGGGCGTTTGGAATCTTAATGGACTATTTTCGGCTTTTGGAACGTTCTTCACAATGGAAAAATGTAGAAAAACCTTTGAAAAATTGGTTTGCTGATTATGTTCAGTGGTTGGAATCTAGCAAAATTGGAAAACTGGAAAAAGACGAGTTTAACAACCATGGTACTTGGCATGATGTTCAAGCTGCTGGAATTTATTTATACTTGGGAGATAATGAAAAGGCATCAGAAATATTAAAATTCGGGTTATCAGAACGTTTGAATTCCCAAGTGGAAAAAGACGGTAAACAACCTCACGAATTAGCACGAACTAGAAGCTTTTCTTACTCTAGCATGAATCTATACGGATTTCTTCAACTGTACCAAATGGCAATTACTTCAGGAGTTGAAGTAGCACCATCTTCGGTAATGAAATTGAAAAATGCTTACAAATATCTACAACCTTATTTTAATGATATGAAAGCATGGAAATACCAGCAAATAATAAAATTAAATGAAAAGAATTTCAAGGTTGTTTTTTTAGCTGAAGAACTTTTTCCATCAATTGAAAAAGTAGATGTGTCTCACATAAAAAGCCCAATTCCAACGCTTAGTTTTCCATGAATATGAATTTTGCCCTAATGGAAAATAAAATTGTAAAGACTTTCTTCGGAATACTACTTTGTGTGTTCGCTGTATGTTGTACTTCAGAAACAAAAGAAAGTATTTCAGAAAAAGAAAATTTTTGGGTGTTTGTCATGGCGGGTCAATCCAATATGGCAGGGAGGGGAGAAATTGAAGCACTTGATACGATTATCAATTCCAATATCTGGGTGCTGAATGATAAAAATAGTTGGGAAAAGGCGAAAGAACCCTTGCATTATTACGAACCTAAAAAAAAGGGTTTAGATATTGGCATTTCTTTTGCAAATAAATTGCAGAAATTAGTTGGAGACTCGATCTCCATTGGTCTCGTGCCTTGCGCAGTTGGAGGGAGTTCTGTTGAGCAATGGGTAGGAGATTCCATTCATAAACAGGTAAAATTGTTTTCCAATTATAAATCAAAAGTGAAAATTGCACAACAAAAAGGAACTTTGAAAGCCATTCTGTGGCATCAAGGGGAATCTAATGCCAATGAAGAAGGTGTGAAAGACTATAAGGAAAATGTGCAAAAGCTTTTTTCTAAAATGAGAAACGTCGGTGAGAATGATACACTTCCAATAATTATGGGGGAAATCGGGAGTTTTTTAAGTGAAAAACGGTTTCAGAAATATCCAGATTCTATAAATCATCTTTTAGCTGAAATAAATAGGCAAGATGAAAATACAGAATTGGTTGAAACGAATGAACTTCCCCATAAAGGCGATTCGCTTCATTTTAACAGTGAAGCACTACGCATACTAGGAAAAAAATATGCAAATGCATACGTAAAATTGATAAACGAACAGCAAGCTAACTAATATTTAATAATATAAATCGAACCAATGCAAAGAAGGAAAACGTCAATTTTTAATCAAGTTACTAAGTGTAAAAGTTATGGTATCGTGGCATTTGCCATGTTGTTCGCTGTTTCATTAACAGCGCAGAAAAAAAACAACAACAAACAAACAAATGAACCCGTTGATTTCGTCGATCCGTTTATTGGTACAGAAGGTCCAGGACATGTATTTCCAGGAGCTTCCTTGCCTTTTGGAATGGTAAAACTGGGCCCCGATTGCCACGGGCATAGTAATTCAGGCTATATTTCAGGAGGTTTAATTGAAGGTTTCAGTCACACGCATGTTTCTGGAACTGGTGGTGGAGCCAAATACGGAAACATTTTGGTAAAGCCGTGGGTTGGGGAAATGAATTTTGAACATAAAGGTTCGACTTACGCAGATGAAAAAGCCAGCGCAGGGTATTACACCGCTTTTTTGAAAGACCAACAGGTGAAAGCAGAGGTTACGGTAACCGAAAAAGCAGGTTTTCACAAATATACATTTCCAAAATCCAATAAGTCGCACTTGCTTTTTGATGCAGGTCACTTTCTGTTTTTTGGCGATCAGTGGGGAGAGGCACAAGAGCTGGTAGGGAGTGAAATTAAAATTCATTCCAATACAGAAGTAAGTGGTTATAATAGAGTTCGCCACGGATGGAATTTTGGAGGGGCTTATACCGTGTATTTTCATGCGGAAATAAGTAAACCCGCCGCTGAAATGGGAACTTGGAAGAACGGCAAACTATACCCAAACGAAAAGATACAAGCCGATACCCAAGAGAAAACAGGAGCTTGGTTCACGTTTGCGACGGATGAAAATGAACCCATTTTAGTAAAGGTTGGAATATCTTTTTTAAGTGAAGAGAAAGCTAAGCAAAACTTGGAAGAAAGCCTTTCGCATTGGGACTTCGAAAAAACGGTATCGGAAGCTAGCAACGCTTGGAACGAAATACTTTCTAAAATAGCAATCGACGGTGCAACTTCAGAAGAAAAAATTACATTTTATACGAGCTTGTATCACACCTATTTGATGCCTGTTGATCGCCATGGCGAAAATCCTAAATGGCAAAGCGAAGCACCTCAATACGATGATTTTTACGCTATTTGGGATACTTACCGAACTCCGCATCCACTTATGACGATTCTTACGCCCAACCGACAAGTAGAAATGATTAATTCGCTTTTGGATGTTTACCAACACGAAGGATATTTGCCGGATGCAAGAAGTGGAAACGATAACGGGAGAACCCAAGGTGGTTCTAATGCCGATGTACTGATTTACGATGCCTACGCAAAAGGACTTAAAGGAATAGATTACGAACTCGCATTACAAGCGATGCTTAAAAATGCAACGGTGCCACCAGGGGATGATGAAAGAAAAGAGGGTAGAGGCGGATTGGTAGACTACAACCGTTTGGGTTATGTTTCCACGGATTATGAAAGATCAGGTTCCCGAACCATTGAATATTCATACAACGATTATGCCATTGCTATGTTGGCAAAAGGTTTGGGGAAAGATTCTATTTACGAAGAGTATATTAAAAAAGCATCCAATTGGTTGAATTTATGGGATTATGAATTTGAGTCGCATGGAGCAAAAGGTTTTATTATGCCGAAAAAGTCAAATGGAGAATGGCACAAAAACTTCTCTTTGACGAATAGGGCCGCAGATGGTGGCGAAACGATTGTCTTTGACGAATTTACCACGGGATACTGGGAAGCTTTTCTTTACGAAAGTACAAGTTGGGAATACAGTTTGGCTATTCCACACGATACGAAGCGATTAATTGAAGCTACTGGAGGTAGAAAAGCATTTATCGATCGTTTGGACACATTTTTTGAAAAGGACTTTTTCTTGGTAAGTAACGAACCTGGATTTTTAACACCGCACTTGTACACCTATGCCGGGGTACAGCATAAAACGGCAGAACGTATTCACCATATTCTCACCAATAATTACGATGAAAGTAGAGATGGGATTCCAGGTAATGATGACTCGGGTTCGATGGGAGCTTGGTATGTTTTTAATTCCATGGGCTTTTATCCAAATGCAGGACAGGATTTATATCTAATCGGGACTCCGTTGTTTGAAAAATCAGAAATTGAATTACCGAATGGGAAGACTTTCGCAGTGGAAGCAAAAAGAAAAAAGTCTTCAGAAATTCATATTAAATCGGCTACTTTAAATGGAAAACCATTAAACCGAGCTTGGTTACAACACGAGGAAATTGCAAATGGAGGACGTTTGGTACTAAAGATGAGCTCCAAACCTTCAAAATGGGCTTCAGAAGATCTTCCGCCTTCACTTCCATTATCAAACAAAGCGAACTAAAAATTGATTATTATGACTGAATTTTCAACGAAATTAAAAAGAATAATGTTTCAATTGAACCTGCTATGTTTAATGGTATTACTGTTTTCGGCATGTAAAGAAAAGTCTCATTCAGAAGAAAATAATACTGTTGAAGACAAAAAAAAGCACCCAAATATTGTACTCATTTTAGCGGATGATTTGGGCTATGGAGATCCACAGGTGTATAATCCAAATTCTAAAATTCCTACACCGAATATTGATAAAATGGCCAACGAAGGGATGCTTTTTACCGATGCCCATACCAATTCATCGGTTTGTACGCCTACACGATACGGAATTATTACAGGGCAATATTCTTGGCGTAGCTCTTTAAAAAATGGAGTTACTTGGAGCTACGATCCTTTAATTATTGATACCACTTCTACGACCATTGCTTCTCTTTTAAAAGCCAATGGTTATAATACAGCCGCGGTTGGAAAGTGGCATATTGGTTTGGATTGGCAGAAGAGTGAAAACGATTCTGTTTTGTTTAATAAGGAATTACGTAAGAGTCCGATTAACCTTGGTTTTAATTATTTCTACGGAATCGCCGCCAGTTTAGACATTCCACCTTATGTTTATATCGAAAACAATAAAGTAGTAGAACAGCCTAATGGTTTCTCACAAGGAACTTCCCCAACTTACAAAGATGATTTTTGGAGAAAAGGGCCAGTTTCCCCCGATTTTGATCATTATGATGTGTTAAACAATTTTACGGAAAAGGCTATTGCGGTAATAAAGGAGCAAAAAGAAAAAGACAATCCATTTTTCGTGTATCTTCCGTTAACAGCTCCCCATTTACCATGGATTCCGAAAGATGGTTTTAAAGGAAAAAGTGAGGCTGGAAATTATGGTGATTTAACTGCGGAAGTTGATGATGTTGTGGGAAGAATCAATAAGGTTTTGAAGGAACTCAATCTAGAGGAGGAAACCCTGGTGATTTTCACTTCTGATAACGGATCACAATTTTCTAGCGAGAACATGGCAAAATACAATCACAAGGCAAATGATCAATGGAGAGGTCGTAAAGGTGATATCTATGAAGGAGGACACCGAGTTCCGTTTATTGTAAAATGGCCTGCAAAAATAAAAGCAAATCAAAAAAGTGACCAATTGGTTTCTACCACCGATTTCCTAGCGACTTTCGCCGAACTGGTAGGCGCTGAAGTGCCAACAAATGAAATAAAGGATAGTGAGTCTTTTTTACCAGTTCTTTTAGGAAATTCCGAAGGAAAAGATTTAAGAAATACCATGGTTTATCACTCGGCAAAAGGAATGTTCGCCATTCGTGATAACAATTGGGTATTGGTAGACGGCAAAGGCAGCGGCGGATTTTTAGAAGCTCCGGATACTACCCAAATCGAGAAAGGGAAGCAACTTTACAACTTAGAAAAAGATCCTTCTCAACAAACAAATGAATACGAAAATAAGGAAGCGGTTGAAAAATCACTTTTAGAAAAATTGAATGCTATAAAAAATGCAACAAAATAAAATGAACTTAACCATATTAAAACGCTTTTTCCCTGTTGTTTTGTTAACGGGCCTACTTATTTCCTGTAGTTTAAAAAAGGATAAAACTGTCATGGAATCCCCTGACGGAAACCTAGAAATTTTGGTTGAAAGTAACGAGCGAGGGTTGCATTTACAACAGCTCTTTGGAAAAGATTCGGTGCTAACCATAGAACAATTAGGAATTCAAGGAAGTGGTTTTGACTTAAAAAAAGGGTATGCCATCAAAGAGGTTTCGCAAATTTCTTTTGACGAAACTTGGAAAACGGTTAACGGGAAATTCAAGGAAATAAGAAATAATTACAATCAGTATGTAATTACACTTGATTCGGGTAAAAAAGGATCTTTTAAAATTGTATTTAGACTTTTTGATGATGGGTATGCCTATAAATATATTGTAGAAAGCCCTTCCGAAGAAGTTGAAATTACCGGTGAAACTACGCAAATTAAATTCAGTAACAATCCAACTTATTGGGCATATAATGGAGAGTTTCCAAATATAGGTCCTAAAAAATTATCCGAAGAAAAAGTGGACTCACTGATGACTCCTGCTGTTTTAAATGTTAACGATAGTGTTTATGTCGCGATTCATGAGGCTGAGGTGTTGGAGTACGCACCGTTTAATTTATCGGTTAATGATTCTAACGAAACTGTTGGTTTTCATTCAGTTTATGCGAAAAACAAAGAAGAAGTAGAAACGAGCTGGCGCGTATTTTTATTGGGGAAACACCCTGGTGATTTGGTAGAGTCCAATATCCTTGTAAATCTGAACGATCCCAGCAAAATAGAAGATACTTCTTGGATAAAACCTGGAAAATCTATGTGGGATTGGCGTGTTTGGGGCTACACCACAGATGATGGATATACGTACGGACTAAACACTGATTCTCATAAGAGATTAATAGATTTTGCTTCGGAAAACAATGTTCAGTATTTGCTTATCGATGCCGATTGGTACGGTGCGGAGTTCAGTGATACTTCAGATCCTACCAATGCCCGTGAAGGAATTAATATTGAAGAATGTATGGCGTACGCGAAAGACAAGAACGTAGGTGTTATCTTGTATTTGAATGATAAAGGAGCAAAGAAATTTGGATTGGAACGGGTATTGAGTCAGTTTTCTGCTTGGGGAGCAGCTGGTGTTAAATACGGATTTATGAAAGGAACCGAAGCTGAAAAGGTAATCCAAACCAGAAAAGTTATTGAAATGTGTGCCAAGTATAAATTAATGGTAGATTTTCATGACAGTCCGATTAAACCAAGCGGAGATAGACGCACGTGGCCAAATATGGTTACCAAAGAATATTGTCATGCCCAAGCCGATGGACACCGTTCGTATATGCCTGGAACCATGGTTTCTTCAGCGTTTATTAATACAATTGCCGGTCCGCTGGATTATACCAATGGTTGGTTTGATCTAAACAATGCCCATAGCAGAAACAAAGTTTTTGAAGAAATACCGGGAACTGTTGCTGCAGAAGTTGCTAAAAATATTGTTGTTTATACCGGTTGGATGATCCTCCCGGACGCTCCAGAAGCTTATTTAAAGAAGAAAGACCTTTTCGAGTGCATTAAAAAAATGCCTGCTCAATTTGATAGTTTAGATGTGCTTCAGGGTTCCATAAACGATTATATTGTAGTTGCGAGAAAAGCAGGAAATGATTGGTTTGTTGGTTCTATAACCAATGAAGAAGCGAGGGAAATAACCATAGATTTTGACTTTCTTCCGGAAAACAAGACGTACAAAGCAACCATTTATGGAGACGCAGAAAGTACACATTACTTAAATGAAAAAGAAACGTATAAAATTACAGAACAGCAAGTGAACGCTGCGTCTAAAATAACCGTAAAATTGGCTCCAGGTGGAGGTAATGCTATACATTTGGAGGAATTGTAATTTTTAGTAGGCGATAGCCAGTAGGTAGGTTTCAGTTTTTTACAACACAAAATTTCTGAACTCTAGCTTCTGGCTTTCAGCCTCCAAATTCGGATTTCCGTCTGCCGTCTTCCTTCCCAATCGAAATTCTGAAATATTCAGTTTTTACATCGAATCTCATTTTTCGGAAAAAAATAAAGGTTCTTTATCTGTAAGGAATTCAAGACATTAGCTACCAAAGGGATAATTAACCGTTAAAACCATTCCCAAAATGTCTTGTACTTGGTCTTTAATAGATGTAAATCTCTTCAACTTACTTTGTCCTCACAAGTTTAACGGATACAAACAAAATCATACCTTTCAGCATTACAACAAAGATGAATATATCTATTTTGAAAAAGATCATTCCAATAAAATTTTTCTTATTGAAAGTGGTAAAGTAAAAATTGGTTATTACACCGAAGATGGGAGGGAAGTGGTTAAAAGTATTCACGGGAAAGGGGATGTTTTTGGCGAGAAAGCGATTATTGGAGAAGAGAATCGAAATGAGTTTGCCCTTTCCATTACTGAAGACACCTCCGTTTGTGTGTTGACGGTAGATACCATTCACGATCTGATGCAGGAAAATAAGTCCTTCAGCTTAAAAATACATAAGTTTATCGGACTTCGGTTTAAAAGAATTGAACGCCGACTTTCCATATTGCTTTTTAAAGACACTAAGACCCGCCTGATGGAATTTCTTAAGGAGCTCTCTAATGAATACGGGTACGACTGCCCAAATACAGGGAACCATATTATTAAACATCCTTACACCCAAAAAGACATGGCCAGTCTTTTAGGTACTTCAAGGCCAAATTTAAATTGCTTGTTCTGTGAACTCAAAGAACAAAACATTTTGGATTATTATCGAAAAGAGATCATTCTATATAAAAATGAACAAGTGTTAGCTAGCTAACATTATTTCGTGTTGGTATTGGGTACTTTAGAGATATCAACAATTAAAAATATATAGTTATGATTAAAAAAGCATTATTCGCCATGGTGGTTATGGGAGTCTTTCTCATATCCTGTAGCGACGACGACGATGGTACACCAATGATGGTACCCAATGCCGGAATGATTTCCGGTGGTCCTTTTGCCTTCTGTGTAGATGGTAATCCAGACATGGTAAGTGGAATAACTTTAGATGCTTCTGAAGCAGTAGGAGATAATAGCTCTTGGATAATTACCGACGACCAAGGTCTTATTTTGGGGCTACCACCAACGTTGGAAGCATTGGAAGGAGTAGATTTCGACGGAGCAGGAGATGGAACATGCCTAATTTGGTATATCCGTTATGACGACGGTCTAAGCGGATTGGAAATGGGGATGAACGCCAACGACCTAGATGGAACTTTCGACCTTTCCAACTCTATCGAAGTGGTTCGTACAGAAACCAATGCGGGAGAAATTTCCGGTGGTCCTTTTGAGTTTTACATTAACGGTCAGCCTGATATGGTGTCCGGTATTACATTGGATGATTCCGAAGCTAAAGGTTCTATGAGCACTTGGGTGATTACTGATGATCAAGGAAATATTTTGGGTTTACCCCCAACAATGGAGGCCTTGGAAGGAGTAGACTTTGATGGTGCTGGCGAAGGTGTTTGCTTAATTTGGTATTTACGATATGAAGAAGGCATTGAAGGACTTGAAGCTGGAATGAATGCCAGCGATTTGGAAGGTTGCTTTGATCTTTCTAATTCAATAACCGTAAATAGAATCCAAGGAGCCAATGCTGGGACTATTGCTGGAGGACCATTTACATTTTGTGTTGATGGAACGGCAGATATGGTGTCCGGTATTACTTTAGATGATACGGAGGCGGTTGGAGCGAACAGCACTTGGGTGGTAACGGATGATATGGGTAATATTCTTGGCTTGCCACCTACATTGGCAGCATTAGAAGGAGTTAACTTTGATGGTGCGGGTCCTGGAGTTTGCTTGATATGGTATGCGAGATGGGATGGAGAAATTACGGGAGCTGAAGTTGGTAATAATGCTGCGGATATTACCGGGAACTTTGCGCTTTCAAATTCAATTGAAGTGGACAGAAACCAACCCATGGCAGGAACTATTTCCGGTGGGCCGTTTAATTTTGTTGTAGATGGAACACCCGATATGGTAAGTGGAATAACACTAGACGATTCGAATGCCTCTGGAACAAATAGCACTTGGGTAGTAACGGATGATATGGGTAATATCCTTGGTTTGCCACCTACATTGGAAGCCTTGGAAGGTGTTAATTTTGACGACGCAGGTGTTGGAGTTTGTTTAATCTGGTATTTACGTTTCGAAGATGGCTTGATGGGGGCAGAAGTAGGTATGAATGCAAGTAATTTGGCCGGCTGCTTTGATCTTTCTAATTCAATAACGGTTAATAGGGCGGCTCCATAATTTACTTCGGAAAAAGTAATAACGTCTTATGAGCGCTTAAAGTAATGGGAAAAGTGTATTTTCGTTAAGGAAATACACTTTTTCTTTTTAAATCGAATTGTTTTGAAAATTACCAAAAGTCAAATCAGTAACCTCATTTTTTTAGCTTTAATAGCGGTACTTTTATTTACACCTATCGGTACACAGATAAAGGTTTATATTAACAGGGTATTCGCTTTTAGTCCGACTATTGAAAAAGAAGGTGACACTAAAGTTTTGGACACTTATCAATGGAAGTTATGGTCTTTAGATGGGAATGCATTTAATTTTGAAGAGACTAAAGGAAAAGTAGTTTTGGTAAACTTCTGGGCTACTTGGTGTCCTCCCTGCATTGCAGAGATGCCTTCTCTTCAGAAATTATATAACAACTATAAAAATGAAGTAGTTTTTATTTTCATAAGCAATGAAGAAAAGGAAACCATTAAAAAGTTTTTAAATAAGAACGATTATTCCTTTCCAGTTTATCACTCTTCACAATCTCCCGAAGCCTTAGAACATATCTCTATTCCGGCAACCTACCTCATTGATGCCAACGGAAATATCTTGATAGATGAAAAAGGCGCAGCAGATTGGTACAGCGAAAAAGTAAGGCAAAAATTAGATGAACTACTATCAAGGTAAAACAGTTTTTTACAATTCTGTTGATGACAGTATCGGAATCTTATCACTAAAGTCTTTCGGTTGCCTCTTTTAAATCATGGAAAATATGAATATTGTTGTATTCGCTCGATAATTCCAAATTCTTTACCTGTTGACCCAAAATCCATAATTCATGATTTTTGTTGGCGTTAAGCAGCGTATTAAAATTTTGTATGTAGGGCTCAACCTCTTCTGTGGCAGGTGTGGTGGTAAAGTAAGAAACGAAGGTGATGTTTTCTTCCAATAAGGCAACATTTTCCAAGGAATCCAACGGAAGCGTTTGTCCTAAGTAAATCGATTTATATCCCCGTAACAATATCTCATAATTCATATAGAGCAATCCAATTTCGTGAATTTCGTTATCTGGAAGAAATAGTACAAAAGACCTCGTACTGTTGGTAGGTAAAGACTGTTGAAGTCGTTCTATGTTGATTAAGATTTTCTGTTTAACCAAGTGTGAAATAAAGTGTTCATGTGCAGGAGTAATCGTATCAGTCTGCCAAAGCACACCAATATCGTTTAATAGGAGAACAAAAACATTAAAAAAGACCTCTCTAAAAGATTTTTCAGCCAACAGATTATTGTACGTGGTATAGAACAATTGTTGGTCGAAATTCATCATAGCCATTTTCATTTCGCTGATAGAATGACTATTACTATTAGTTTTGGCGATAATCTCCCGTACTAGAAAAGGAATGTCCTCTTCTGGAAGTTTAGCAATCTTAGAAATTTTATAACCACTGTTGTACAGTGCCGTGATGTTTAAAAGTTTTTGAAGATTTTTAATACAGTAATACCTTATATTTGTTTCGGTACGGTTAGGTGAAAGTAGTCCATATCTCTTTTCCCAAATTCTAATTGTATGTGCCTTAATCCCAGATAAATTTTCTAGGTCCTTAATACTGAAGTGATCTTTTACTATGTTCATAGTTTAGGTGAAATCTTTAAACAAAAATAACGATTAAAATACTATTTCTTCGATTAACTTCGTTAAAACGTATAAAAAACTGCCGAAATAACCGATCTGAACAGCGAAAAGTCACTTAAAAAAAATGTCAGATTTTTTAAAATCTCCCAGAAAATTAAAGATATTTGCGAATATGAAAAAATGGGGTTTTATATCAACTTGTTTTTTGCGATATTTTTAAAATTACCTTTTATAATGGAGAGAATTCTTATTACGGGAGCAGGAGGTCAATTAGGCTCAGAATTGTCTAACGCGTTGGCAGCTAAATATGGAAATGAAGCAATTATTGCTACAGATATTAACGAAAAAGCAGGAGAAAAGTTTGATTACTGTACTTTCGAGATTTTAGATGTTTTAGACAAAGAACGTTTGGAGTCTTTGGTTGAACAATATAAAGTAACACAGGTCTATCATTTAGCCGCCATTCTTTCAGCAGTAGGCGAGAAAAACCCGCTATTTACATGGAAATTGAACATGGATAGCTTGTTGAATGTATTGGAATTGGGTAGGATGAAAAAAATCAATAAAATTTATTGGCCTTCTTCCATTGCCGTTTTTGGAAAAAATACACCCGTAGATAACACGCCTCAAGATTGTGTTATGGATCCAACTACCGTTTATGGAATCTCCAAGTTGGCTGGAGAACGTTGGTGCGCCTATTATTTTGAAAAATATGGGGTAGACGTAAGAAGCTTGCGATATCCTGGTTTGATAGGCTACAAATCTGCAGCAGGAGGCGGTACTACGGATTATGCGGTAGATATATTTAGAGCAGCCATTGATGGAGAAGAATTCGAATGTTTTTTAGATAAAGACATGTACCTTCCTATGATGTATATGCCAGATGCTATTAAAGCAACTTTAGACCTAATGGATGCCCCTAAAGAAGATATTACGATTCGATCTTCATACAATGTGTCTGCTATTAGTTTTTCACCTAAAGATATCTATAAAGTACTCTTAAAATATTACCCTGATTTTAAAATAAAATACAATCCAGACTTTCGTCAGGAAATTGCAGCCTCATGGCCCGATAGTATCGATGATACCCGTGCAAGATTGGATTGGGATTGGCAACATGACTATGATTTGGAAAAAATGGCCAAAGATATTTTATCGCATTTGGCACCAAATAAATAATGATAGTTTTAGAACTGAGATTCCTAGAAAACTTTGTTTAATTTTCTAATTAATTCGTCCAAAAAAACAATAACATTTACTTTTGTGGCTGAAGCAAAAAACTAGTTTCCAAAAGAAGATGTTTTGAAGAAGCAACTAAAAAAAGGGGCAAGAATTACCCGATACGTAGTTTATAAACAAACCCTAATAGACGTAAAAGAACATTTCTGGTCGTTTATAGGTGCTTTTGTGGGTATCGGACTAATGGCTTTTTTTCACAGTGATTCCCTGACAGATTATGAAAATTTATTTTTAATTGGCTCTTTCGGGGCTTCGAGCGTACTTGTGTATGGATCAATTTATAGTCCATTAGCGCAACCCAGAAATTTAATTGGTGGCCATGTAGTTTCTGCGTTAATTGGAGTAACTGTTTTTCAACTATTGCCCGATATTATTTGGATAACAGCACCATTGGCAGTGGCGTTATCCATTGTTTTAATGCAAATAACCAAAACCTTGCATCCACCGGGAGGTGCTACGGCCTTAATTGCTGTTATTGGCTCAGAAAAAGTAAAGGGCTTAGGATATATGTATGTAGTTTTTCCTGTTTTTACAGGTTGTTTGATTTTATTACTGGTAGCCTTGGTATTCAATAATATTACTAAAGACAGGCATTATCCTACCAATAGAAATTTCACACGTATTTTTAACTTCAGAAGTAGAATTCGAGTGAAAAAAATATTAAAAAAGAGGGGATTAACCTCGTAAGTATTCAATTTTATAAAGAAACATTTCCGCCATTTTATCGGCTCGCCATTTGGCTTCTGTTGCTTTCTCCCCTTCAAAATTGTCATTAATAGTTTCGTGAAATAAAGCTTTCCATTTATCAAAATGTTCCTTTGTAACGGGCAGCTTCGCATGGGGTGGAAACGGACTCCCATAATAGGTGTGGTTTTGCAGTAAAACCGTCTCCCAAAAAGTGTACATCTTTTCGAGATGCATTGGCCATCGGTCTTGGATTACTTTATTGAAAATAGGAGCAAGCAAGCTGTCTTCCCTTACCTTCCCGTAGAAAGTGTCTACGAGCACTTTAATATCTTCTAAATTCGAAATATCCTTTTTTGTCATGATTATTTAATGGTTTTCATGTTTTTTATCCATCTGGGAATGGATAAATGGAATTCTAGGCGCTAAGAAATATCCTGTTAAGCTAGCAAATAATATTGGGATGAAAAATGAAAATCCAGTTAGAGTAGTCAATAAAATCGTGGTGCTCATAGGGGTTCTCGTTACGCAAACATTAATAGCGGCCATACAGCTCACAACGGCTAAAGATAAATCTATAAAAGGAAACATTTTGTGTATTATGAGAGCCAGTGTTGTCCCTACAAAAAAGAGGGGTATAATAAAACCTCCGCGCCAACCGGAAGTTACCGTTATGGCAATAGCTAAAATCTTAAAAATTAGAATGATTCCTAGATAATACAAAGGGCTATCAAGGGTTAGTAATTGGTTAATTTCATGATGTCCAAAATAACGTGTAATTGGTAAAAAATAAGCGATTATACCAAGGCAAAGTCCACCAATAGCAGTTTTTACATAAATAGGTAGCGTTATTTTTTCAAAAAAGAATTTACATGTTTTTGTGCAGTAAATAAAAACCCAGCCAATGACGGTAGCGCATAGTCCCAAAAGAATGGCATATCCAAAATCGAATATCCCTTCAATATTATAAGAGTGTAATTCCCAAATAGGGCCAAAACCTAAATGGGCTATTGCAGCAAAGACAATGTAACTAAAGCAACTGGATACCAAAGCGGGTATAATAGCTTTGTAATACTCTAAAGCATGTTTATGGGTTAAAATTTCCAAAGAAAAAAGACTACCTCCCAGCGGAGCTCCAAAAAGAGCTGTAAACCCCGAAGCCATGCCAGCTATACTCATGGAACGAAGTTCTTCCCCTTTCAGTCTAAAAATTTTACCAAACCAAGTGCCCATAGAACCTGTTACTTGTACAAGTGGTGCTTCTGGACCAAGACTTCCACCTGAGGCAACGCATAGCAGCGAAGACAAAATCATGGAAGGATTGTTTTTAGGGTCGAGTTTTCCTTTGTTGAATTTAATATTGTTTACTATAAGATGTATTTCACCTGGATCACCTATAAAATAAATAATTAGTCCTGCCAATAGTCCGGAAAGTGCCATTACCGGAATTACCTGCCAGCCGTTGAAAAAATGAAGTATATGAGTAAGGTGTTCGAGGATAATCCAGTATACGCCAGCAACAATTCCGCCGACTAATCCTAATAAGGTCCATAATAGAAAGGCTCTGCTGAAAACAAAAGGGTTAAACTTAACTGGCTGATCTAATAGGTTAATGTACCGCAAATGTTTCTTTTTCCTTTTGAAGGATGCCATGCTTTTTTGTTATGATTAAATAATTGGCAAAAGTATGGCATTTTAAAATTAATAGAAAAGATGAAGCTTTTTCATTTCTGGATTTTTGAAGACTACTTGAGTTAATAAACTTAAAATGATTCTAAATACATCTCATATACAAAGAGTTATATTATTTATTTGTAATTTAATGCTTAAGAAAACGGCATTGTTATATAATCTTAATGGTGTATGAGAAATGTCATATTTTCTTTTATTCTTCCCCCTTACTTTTATTGTGAATTATCAACATTGTAGATATGCCTATAAAAAGTTATATCGTTTTGCCTTACGACGGGGAAAAGGAAACCTTGGTAAAATCTTTAAAATCGATTGCTGGCTGCGAAGTGGCCGAAGCGACCAACGAAGAAATCATTCTTTTGGTTACGGATACTCAAAATGAAGAGGAAGAGGGGCAGCTAAAAGAAAAAATCAATGGTGTGAAATCTTTAAAATTCATGTCGATGGTCTCGGGTTATTCTCCAGAAAACATAACTTCTTCAACTTCTTAATCCACGGATTAATGTTTGGGCATTCACACTGAAAAAAATGGAAAAATATAATTAGTATCGCATGAAAGTAGCAACTAACCGTAGGGAGTTTTTAAAAAAAATGGCGCTTTTATCGGCCATGACCACAGCAGCCACCATGTTTCCAGGAATTCTTTTTGCTGAAGATCAAGTAGCTGGATTGGAGGGGCTTGACAATTTAGAGTGGAAAAAATCACCGTGTCGATTTTGTGGCGTTGGCTGTGGTGTTCTCATTGGTACTCAAAACGGAAAAGCGGTAGCGGTGAAAGGCGATCCAGCCTCTCCCGTAAATAAAGGTCTTTGTTGCGTAAAAGGATATCATTCCATTATGGCACTCTACGGAAAAGACCGACTTACGAAGCCTTTGGTGAAAAAGAATGGCACGTTTGTAGAAACTTCCATGAAAGAAGCACTCGATCTAATTGCTTCAAAAATGTCCAGTACAATAAAAGATCACGGAAAAGATTCAGTAGCTATATACGGTTCTGGTCAATGGACCATTCCCGATGGTTATACAGCTTCTAAGTTTTTTAAAGGATGTATTGGTACTAATAATGTGGAGGCCAATGCGAGATTGTGTATGTCTAGTGCGGTAACTGGATTTATGTCGTCCTTCGGAATAGATGAACCCATGGGATGTTACGATGATATAGATTATGCTGATGTTTTCGTGCTTTGGGGAAACAACATGTCGGAAATGCACCCAGTGCTATTTTCCCGAATCTTGGATCAGCGGCAAAAACGAGGTGTCAAGATAATAGACTTTGCAACACGAACTACAAGAACAAGCATGGCAGCGGATAAATCCATTATTTTCAATCCGCAAACAGATTTGGCAGTGGCCAATGCGATCTGCTATGAACTTATCAATAAAGGTCGCGTAAACGAATCGTTTGTGTCTAAACATTGCGTGTTTAAAAAAGGCGAGACCGAAATGGGCTATGGTCTAGAAGATAATTATGCTTTTAATGATAAGCCAGCCCTAATCGATTTTGAGGAGTTTAAAAACTTTTTAGAAGATTATACTCCTGAAAAAGTTTCAAAATATTCAGGAGTAAGTGTAAAAGATATAAAATACATGGCTGCCTATTACGGCAACCCTAACACTAAAGTGATGTCACTTTGGTGTATGGGACCAAACCAGCATACCCGCGGTACTTGGATGAACAATTTAATATATAACATCCATTTACTTACCGGAAAGATTTCAACGCCTGGTAACAGTCCGTTTTCCTTGACAGGACAGCCCAGTGCCTGTGGAACCGTTCGGGAAGTAGGAACCCTTACGCATAAGTTACCTCATGGTGTAGTGATGAATGAAGAGCACCGAAAGTTTGCGGCGGAAATTTGGGGAGTTCCTGCTGAAAATATCTCACCAAAACCTACCTATCATACGGTAGAAATGTTTCGGGCATTAGACAGAGGCGATATCCGTTTTATGTGGATACAAGTAACCAATCCTATGGTAACCATGCCTAAACTAAAACGGTATAGGGACGCTACGGAAAAGAAAGATCGATTTATTGTAGTGTCTGATGTCTATCCAACGCCAACCACAGAAATTGCCGATGTAATTCTGCCTTCAGCCATGTGGATTGAAAGGGAAGGAATGTATGGTAATTCTGAAAGGCGAACACAACATTTCGAAAAGATGCTGACTCCGCCAGGGGATGCCATGAGCGATACATGGCAACTGGTTGAGGTAGCTAGAAGAATGGGGTTTGAGAAGCAGTTTAACTACAAAGAAGAATCTCATATTGAAGAGATTTATAATGAATACAGAAAACATCACGCTGGGAAAAAGCATAACATGGCACCTTACGAAGTGCTGAAAGAGAATCCAGGCATGCAATGGCCTTATGTAGATGGCAAATCTACCAAATGGCGCTTTAATGAAAAATACGATCCAGCATGTAAAGAGGGTAGTGAATTTGATTTCTACGGAAATCCAGATGGAAAAGCGGTTATTTGGCAACGACCTTATGAAGCACCGCCCGAAATGCCAGATGAAGAATATCCATACTGGTTGTGTACCGGAAGGGTAGTGGAGCATTGGCATACAGGCTCCATGACACGACGCATTCCCGTATTGCACCAAGCGATGCCGCATGCCTATGTAGAGTTAAACCCAGAAGATGCCAAACGCCTAAATATAGCTACTGGGGATTTGGTTAAGTTAACCACCAGAAGAGGTGAGATTACGGTTCCTGCAGCTATCAATCTAAGAGGGGTTCCTGAACCCATGCAAGTGTTCGTTCCGTTTTTTGATGAACACATGCTTATAAACGAGCTTACTTTGGATGCTTTTTGTCCTATCTCGAAGCAACCCGATTATAAAAAATGTGCCGTTAAAGTTGAAAAAGCTTAGCAGATGAAACGAGCTTTAAGAAATTTTAAAAATTACTTTGAAAAAGAAAATGTTTAAAATTTTTAATGCGAGAACGGAGTGGTTACACACGTTCTCAATTTTATAATGAGATTATTAATAGATGATTAATAAAATTTAAACGTGTGAAGCGAATTTGGATAATCATATTTTTTTCGGTGTTATTTGTAGCCTTCATAATTGTCTGGAACAAAAGTTACTGGTCTGGCTTGGAGGAATCTTACGTTTCGGTTGAAAAGGAAAAGCCGCATTCGTATTTGCCGATAGATCGAGGTGTATTTAGTGGTTCTGAAAGAGGATTACGATATGAAGAAATGCCCTACGATGAAGCGCATCAGCGGTCTTTGGAAACGTATTATGATAACCGCGCCTACGATGGTGCACCGCCATCCATACCGCATCCTGTAAAAGAGGAGCGAAGTATGGGAAGCGTAACGTGTTTACAGTGCCATAAATCGGGTGGGTTTGTGTCTAAATTTGATGCGTATGCGCCCATAACACCGCACCCTGAAATGATAAATTGTAGGCAATGCCACGTTACCAAAAATACCGAGGCACTGTTTGTTAAAACCGAATTTATAAAGAAAGAACACGCATCGGTAGGGAATAACAATGCATTGCCTGGAAGTCCACCAGTAGTTCCTCATCACATACAAATGCGGGAAAATTGTTTGTCTTGCCATGCAGGGCCAGCGGCTCCGGCAGAAATTAGGGTTACGCATCCGCAGCGGGAGAATTGTATGCAATGCCATGTTTTAAAAATGCAAGAGGTAACCGATAGGGAAATGAACACTACTAAATTTAGTTTGCCATGAGAGCCTTTATCAAAATAATGACGGTGCTTCTTTTGTGCTCTGTATTTTTCATTTCTTGCAAGAAGCATAAAGAATCTGATTATCATTCAGTAATAGAAAAAATAGAAGCAGAAGGTAAACACTACAAAGGAACGAGTATTTCTTCCGAAGAATATATAGCTGAAAAAGATTTAATTGAAGTAACAGAGGGGGACAAAACCTTCCTTATTCCGGAGCGAAAAAAGCATTTAACGATGTATGAATGTACGGAATGCCATGCAAAACCATTGGCTGAAATGCGAGATCCAGAAGTGTTATTGCCTCGTTCGCATTGGGATATTGAAATTGTGCACGGCGATGCGAAAACTATGAATTGCCTCACCTGCCATAGCGGTGCAAATATGAATAATTTACACAGCTTAACTGGAGAAGCCATTAGTTTCAACAAGAGTTATCAAGTGTGCGCGCAATGCCATACGAGTCAGTTTAAGGACTGGAAAGGTGGTGCACACGGTAAAAATATAAGCGGTTGGGCGCCACCGAGGGCTATAAATAGTTGTGTGAATTGCCACAACCCGCATCAGCCGAAATTCAATAAAAGGTGGCCAGAGGTTTTTAATGTACATAAAGAATTACAGCGGAAATAAACGGAAAGCATACAGATAGAAAAAAGAAGAACATAAAAATAGCAATCATCATCCAAACCAAATAATACATCGATAGTTATGAACACTGAAAAAAAATGGTTTTCACTCAATTTAGGAAGGAAGAAAGAAAGCGCCTCTACTTGCGGATGCGGTAAAAGTGGTGGTTGTGGGTCGCACGAAGCAGCGCCGACTCCAGAAAAAGATGGTTTCGATCAAGTGTTTGATGTTCCCATGAGCAGACGTAGCGCTTTTAAAAAGCTAACTGCCAGTTTAATGATTGGTGCGGGCGCTGTACATTCTTCTTGTAGTGTTACTGCCGGTGATGAAACTAAAGAAAAGGCACAAATAGACTGGGAAGAGCAGTTTAAGGGCAACTATAAATTGATGAACGATGAAGAAAAGAAAGCTACCGTTGATAGGTTGGTGCGGTCTTATGAGTTACGAAAAGGGGATAAAATAAATATGTCTTCAAAAAATGCTGAACCTGATGTTTTGTTTGGTTATGCTTTTAATATTTCTAAATGTCAGGGTTATATGAATTGCGTAAGTGCCTGCGTGGAGGAAAACAATCAGGATAGGAATTCTGAAATGCAGTACATACGGATTCATGAGTTAAAAGACGGTCAAGGATTGAAGTTTGATGAAGCAGATGACAATTACTACCACGAAGTTCCTGCGGAAGGACATTTTTACTTGGGTACGCAGTGTTTTCATTGCGACAATCCGCCGTGTATAGAAGTATGCCCTGTTCAGGCGACGTGGCGCGAGGACGACGGACTCGTAGTAGTGGATTACGACTGGTGCGTTGGGTGTAGATATTGCATGGCCGCCTGCCCATACGATGGAAGAAGATTTAATTGGAGCACTCCGGAAGTGCCAGAAGAGGAAGTGAATAAAAATCAACATTACCTCGGTAACCGTTTGCGTAAGAAAGGAGTGATGGAGAAATGTACATTTTGTGTGCAACGCTCTCGGGCAGGTAAAAATCCTGCATGTGTAGATGCGTGTCCAACGGGAGCACGGGTTTTTGGGAATTTATTAGACCCCAATAGTACTATTCGTTGGGTGATAGAGAATAAAAAGGTGTTTCGTTTAAAAGAAGATTTAGGTACAGAGCCTAAATTCTGGTATTACATGGATTAATTTATAAATAAAGGAAATGGCAACTTTTAAAGTATTTAGAAGCTTGGTGAAAGATAGTTTCAATGTAATAACCCAAGGATCGTTGCGGTATCATTTATGGATGGGAGCACTTACTTTGGTTATGTTAATTGGAATGTATTGCTATTCCATTCAACTAGAGGAAGGGCTTAGCGTTACGGGGATGCACGACCGTGTGAGTTGGGGCTTGTACATTTCCAATTTTACTTTTTTAGTTGGGGTAGCTGCTGCTGCCGTAATGTTGGTAATGCCAACTTATGTGCTTAAAGACATGGATTTTAAACAGGCGGTGCTCATTGGGGAAGGTTTAGCCGTAGCCGCTTTAATTATGTGTTTGGCCTTTGTGGTGGCAGATATGGGTGGTCCATCGGTGTTGTGGCATATGATTCCCGGTATTGGAGTTTTTAACTTTCCTAATTCTATGCTCACATGGGATGTAATTGTGCTTAACGGGTATTTGTTTATAAACATCACCGTGCCGCTTTACATTCTCTTTCGCCACTATCAAGGGAAAGAAGCTAAGAAAAATGTATATGTTCCAGGCGCTTTGTTGTCTGTTTTTTGGGCGGTGGGGATTCACTTGGTTACGGCATTTTTGTATCAAGGTTTACAGGCGCGTCCATTTTGGAATAACGCCCTTTTAGGTCCGCGATTTTTAGCTTCGGCATTTGCTGCCGGCCCTGCACTTATCATTATCATTTTGGCGATAATAAGGTCTTCAACAGACTTTAAAATTCCCGATAAAACCATCAGGAAAATTAGTATTATCGTTACTGTGGCGGCACAAATAAACCTGATTATGTTGGGGTCTGAACTTTTTAAAGAATTTTATGCGCCTACACACCATAGCGAAAGTGCGTATTATTTATTTTTCGGACTGCATGGAAAAAATGCTTTGGTACCGTGGATTTGGACTTCCATCTGCTTAAACCTTATTGCTACCACCATTTTAACGATTCATATCTTCCGAAGAAATAATATACTGCTGTACTTTGCATGTTTTATACTTTTTATTGCTATTTGGGTGGATAAAGGTTTTGGACTGATTATCCCAGGGTTTATTCCCGGTCCTTATGGAAAAATAGCCGAATACACACCAACGGGAATAGAAATTGCCGTTACTTTAGGTATTTGGGCCTTAGGAGCATTTATTTTTACCATTTTGGCCAAGACGGCCATTGCTATAGAAACTGGTAGATTGCGGTATAAGGAAACCGCTGTAGTTAAAAAAGACCATTATGAAAATACGGTTTTGGATACGGATAAAGCATAGGATATAAAAAGATTTAAGACCGTGCTCCGCTGATAGAAATAGGAGTCAAGACTTCGTCACAATTAAAGAATCGCAGCTTAAATTTTTTATTATAAAAAAGAAAAACCGACTATCTTCAGAAAAATGAATGATAGTCGGTTTTGTTTTTGCTATTGTTTAACCTTTAATCCACATTTGGTTGCGGTGTTAAACGTAAATATGGTTTCACTTCTTTAAAACCTTTTGGGAAAATATCTTTCGCATCTTCGCTCGATATTGCCGGACTAATAACAACTTCCTCACCATGTTTCCAGTTGGCAGGAGTGGCTACTTTATGATAAGCCGTTAATTGCAGCGAATCGATTACCCTTAATAATTCATCAAAATTTCTACCGGTTGAAGCGGGGTAGGTAATCATTAGTTTGATGCTTTTATCAGGTGCGATAATATATACAGAGCGCACCGTAAGGGTAGCATCTGCGTTAGGATGAATCATATCATACAGTTCCGCAATTTTGCGGTCTTCATCTGCAATAATGGGGTAATTAACCGTGGTACCCTGTGTTTCGTTAATATCTTTTATCCAACCTTTGTGCGATTCTAAACCGTCAACGCTTAGTGCGATTACTTTGGTATTTCTTTTTTCAAATTCATCTTTGTACTTAGCAACTGTTCCCAGTTCTGTAGTACAAACAGGCGTATAATCTGCAGGGTGAGAGAAAAGTACTCCCCATCCATCGCCTAAATATTCATGAAAATCTATTTCTCCTTCGGATGTCTGCGCAGTAAAGTTTGGCGCTTTATCCCCTAATCTTAGTGTTGCCATAATTGTTTCTGATTTAATTAATACCCTACAAAGTTACTAGATTAATAAATCCATTTGAAAAATACACTGATAAAAGATTGTTAAACCTAACGAAGGGGGATATAATTAAAATCCTGCAATGCCATCTCCGAGTCGTGCAATGACTTCTCTGAGTTGTGCAAAGACTTCTCCGAGTCGTGCAAAGCCATCTCGGAGTCGTGCAAAGACTTCTCGGAGTCGTGCAAAGACTTCTCGGAGTCGTGCAATGACTTCTCCGAGTTGTGCAAAGACTTCTCGGAGTCGTGCAATGACTTCTCGGAGTCGTGCAATGACTTCTCCGAGTCGTGCAAAGCCTTCTGTAAGTTGTGCAACGTCATCTGTAAGTTGTACAAAGCCTTCTGTAAGTCGTACAAAGCCATCTGTAAGTTGTACAATGACTTCTGAAAGTCGTGCAAAAAAAAAGCCTGTAAGTTTTTTGGAGCTTACAGGCTGTAAATGTTTTCTGAAAATGGTTTGATATTCTTTAAAACGGAAACTATCAAATTTTATTTGCCCAAATAGGGATATTCCTTCCGAAGAAAAAACTAACTAGCTTTCCATTTTATATTGCATCCCATGCTAGGTTTTTGTGCTTTGTAGATTCGTTTTCCCATAATAGCGGCATCTATAGCCGTTCTAATGTCCCTTCCTGTAATGGGTAAACTGTTGCCAGGTCTGGAATCATCAAATTGACCACGATAGACCAA
This sequence comes from Galbibacter mesophilus, assembly GCF_023721415.1. Classification (GTDB taxonomy): domain Bacteria; phylum Bacteroidota; class Bacteroidia; order Flavobacteriales; family Flavobacteriaceae; genus Galbibacter; species Galbibacter mesophilus. The sequence goes on from NZ_JAMQVC010000003.1 coordinate 325,717, forward strand.
CTCCAAATTTCTATCAAAAACATAAAAGTCGGGAGTACAAGCGGCATCGTATGCCTTAGCTACTTCTTGGGTTTCATCATATAGATAGGGAAAGTCAAAGCTATTTTCTTCCACATTAATTTTCATTTTATCGGGCGCATCTTCTGGATAATTTTCCACATCGTTACTGGAAATAGCTACAAAACCAACATCACTGTCTGAATAATCTTTCGCAAGTTTAGCTATTTCCTTGTTGAGATGTTTTACGTACGGGCAATGGTTGCAGATAAACATTACCACAGTAGCTTTTTCGCCATAAACGTCACTAAGTTTTAGCTTTTTACCAGATACGGTATCTAAAAGGTTAAAATTTGGTGCTTTTGTTCCTAACGGTAACATATTACTTTCTGTTCGTGCCATAATTTCTTTGTTTGGATGTAAATTACAAATAAGATGTTGGTTTTTGAAAAGGATTAACTACTACTTTTAAAAAAGTATTTCAAATCATAAAAAAAGATTAAAGTTTTGGCGGCTTTAAGCCCTATTTGTAACTTTTAAAAGAACCAAATAAAATCATTGAAAATGGAGAAATCATATACCAGTTTATCGGTAGCAATAGAAAATCTGAAAAAGGAAGGCTATACCGAAGATTTTAATCTTTGTGATGCAGGCGTGGAAAATAAATCGAAAAAAAAGGTGCATAAAGCAGAAGAATTGGAAGTGGTAAAGCACTACCGTTTTGAAGGAATGACCAATCCTGGCGATAATTCCGTTCTCTATGTTATCGAAACTTCAGATGGTGATAAAGGCTTGTTGGTAGATGCGTATGGGGCATATTCTGGAAATGTATCTAAAGAATTGATTGAAAAATTGAGAATTAAATAGCAGAACACATTGCGTATGTCTGAAATAGATTGGAACGATTTCCAGAAGGTGGAAATGCGTGTGGGTTCTGTGATAAAGGTGGAAGATTTCCCTGAAGCAAAAAATCCAGCATTTAAAATGTGGATTGATTTTGGAGCTACTATTGGAATCAAAAAAACATCGGCCCAGGTAACCAAACGTTACAACAAGGAAGATTTATTGAATAGACAAGTAATAGCAGTTGTTAATTTTCCTAAAAAACAAATAGCCAACTTTATGAGTGAGTGCTTGGTAATAGGAGCTGTTGGAGAAGATAATGATGTTACATTACTTTCCCCGGATTATAAAGTGGAAAACGGAATTAAAATCGGGTAACAAAACAAAAAACCGCTCAAAAATAATTTGTGCGGTTTTCTATTGTTTTATATATCGTCGAAACTAATGTCTGTAAATTTCTCGGTAGTAACTCCTACTTTTTCAGCTTCTTCATCCTCTTCAAAATGGTCTTTTTTAAAGTCCTTTTGGTGACGTTCAGAAATTACTTCCTCTCCTTTTTCATCGATGATATAATCTATCATCTCTTCCAAATTCTCCTTAAAAGCTGTAAAATCTTCTTTGTAAAGATAGATTTTGTGTTTTTTGTAGTGGTAAGACCCGTCGTCGTGAGTAAACTTTTTGCTTTCAGTAATAGTTAGGTAATAATCGCCCGCTTTCGTACCTCTAACATCGAAGAAATAGGTTCTTCTTCCGGCTCTCAACACTTTAGAGAAAATCTCATCTTTCTCTGCAAAACCTTTATCGCTCATAATCCCTCTAAATTCTTTTTATAATTGTTAACAAAATCAAAAATGTGAAAAAAAATGAAATGAAACAACAAATTTTCTAGTTTTCTTTTTCAGATAATTGATTTAGGTACAATTCGTGATAGTATCCATTTTGGTTTATAAGCTGATTATGAGTTCCTTGCTCGGTTATTTTACCGTCCTCAAGTACAATGATTTTATCGGCATTTTTAGCAGATGATATACGGTGACTCACAATAATAGTGGTACTTTTTTGGGATACTTCCTTCAGGTTGTTTAATATTTCCTCTTCCGTTTCGGTGTCTACGGCAGATAGGCAATCATCAAACAAATAAATCTTCGGGTTTTTAAGTAGGGCACGCGCTATGGAAACCCGTTGTTTTTGTCCGCCACTTAACGTAATTCCCCTTTCGCCAAGAACGGTATCATATTTTTTGGTGAACTCAACAATGTTTTGGTGTACCGCCGCTTTTTTAGCTGCTTTTTCAATGTCTTCCTGTGTGGCATTTTTGTCACCAAACCTAATGTTGTTTTTAATGGAGTCTGAAAATAGAAAAGCATCTTGCGGAACCGCACCAATGGCATTCCTCAAGCTATCTAAATTAATTTCCTTAATCGGTTTGCCGTCAATGAGAATACTTCCGGAGGTAACATCATACAGCCTACCAATTAAGTCTAACACGGTAGATTTTCCAGCACCCGTTTTCCCGATAATGGCAAAAGTTTCTCCTTCTTCAATAGTGAAAGAAACGTCTTTTAGGGCAGTGATATTTGTGTCGTCGTAAGTAAAAGAAACGTTTTTAAATTCAATTCTTCCTTTTATTTCTGAAGGTGTTTCCGTTGTGTTTTCAATTTCCGGTTGTAAATCCAAGAATTCGTTGATGCGTTTTTGGGAAGCTTCCGCACGTTGTACGATGGAAGTTACCCAACCTACCGTAGCTACTGGCCAAGTAAGCATGTTTACGTAAATGATGAATTTAAGAATAACACCCGTTGTGGCAATTTCCCCGTTTATATATTGAATACCGCCCACATAGATTACAAAAATGTTGCTCACTCCAATAAGAAGCAACATTAGTGGAAAGAACCAAGCATTTACTTTGGCAAGATCCATGTTGGTGTTTTTACCTTCCAAAGCCAACTCTTCTACCTGTTGGTCGATTCTGGATTCTATTCCGTATGCCTTAATTACCGAAATACCAGAAAACGATTCTTGGGTAAAAGTGGAAAGCTTGGATAAATATTGCTGAACAACGGTACTTCTTTTATGTATAATCTTACTAATGTTGTAAATAAGCACCGATAGAATTGGAAGCGGAATAAGCGTATAAGCTGCCAGTTTTGGTGCCGTGTAAAACATTAATGGTATTACGCACAAGAAAAGGGTGATGGTTTGTATGCTGTAAAGAATGGCTGGTCCTGCGTACATCCGCACTTGACTTACATCTTCGCTAATACGGTTCATTAAATCCCCAGTACGGTTTTTCTTGTAAAAATTCAGAGACAACTTTTCGTATTGCTCAAAAACCTCATTCTTCAAGTCAAATTCGATATATCTGGATATATTAATAATGGTTTGTCGCATTAAAAAAGTAAACAGGGCAGAAAGCGATGCAGAACCTATAATTATTAAAATATAGGTAAGAAGTTTGTTTTTTACTTCAGATAAATTACTGTTTTCATTTAAGATATAATTCTCTACTTCGTTCACCGATCGCTCTACATATTCGGGTAAAACCAATTTAAAGACGGTGGCAAGAATGGTAATTAATACGCCAATGATTAATTTCCACTTATACTTCTTAAAGAATTTGTTAATATACTTTAGTTCCTTCATTACTTTTCTCGAAAATCGATTTTTTTAATAAATCCTCAATATGAACGCTAATTTTAGCATTGATATTGAAATATTCTTATTTTTGCACTGTTTAATTGACGATATTAAAATTCAATCAAAAATAGAAATTAAGATGGTTTCAGAAATTATAGCTCCGACAGAACTTAAAAAAGTTGATCCGGTTTTCGGTCAACTTTCTTTTAACGATCATGAGCAAATTGTTTTTTGTAACGACAAAGATACAGGATTAAAAGCAATAATTGGGATACATAACACAGTTTTGGGTCCGGCACTTGGTGGTACCAGAATGTGGAATTATGAGAACGAATGGGAGGCGTTAAACGATGTGCTTCGCTTGTCACGTGGTATGACTTACAAGTCGGCTATCACAGGGTTAAACCTTGGTGGTGGAAAAGCGGTTATTATCGGAGATGCCAAAACCCAGAAAAATCCAGAATTGATGAAGCGCTTTGGGGAGTTTGTACATTCCTTAAGTGGAAAATACATTACTGCGGAAGATGTAGGTATGGAAACAGCAGATATGGATACCGTACGAGAGGTTACACCTTATGTTACCGGTATTTCCGAAGAAAAAGGAGGAGCCGGAAACCCATCACCAATTACCGCTTATGGTGTTTTTATGGGAATGAAAGCCGCTGCGAAATATCAGTTTGGAGACGATAGTTTAGAAGATAAAAAAGTATTAGTACAAGGAGTAGGGCACGTTGGTGAAACTTTAGTAGATCATTTATATAATGAAGGTGCTCAATTGTTTATTTCCGATATCAATGAAGAGCGATTATTTGAATTAGCGAAAAAGTATAAAGCGACCATTGTACCAGGGAATGAAATTTTCAACCATCAGCTAGACGTGTATGCTCCTTGTGCGTTAGGTGCTACTATTAACGATGCTACCGTAAATGCCATAAATGCTAAGATTGTAGCCGGTGCGGCAAACAACCAATTGGCAGACGAGAAAATCCACGGAGCTATATTGAAGGAGAGAGGGATTGCCTATGCACCCGACTTCTTGATTAATGCTGGTGGAATTATAAATGTGTATGCAGAGTTAGAAGGATATGATAAAAAAGAAATCCTTCGCAAAACAGAAAATATCTACCAAACAACCTTGGATATTTTCAGTCATGCAGACAACAATAATTGCACTACACATGCGTCTGCTTTACAGCTTGCGCAAAACCGTATTGACGCTAGAAAATTAGCTGGAAAAAAATAAGCGGTTTCTAAGAGAATATCCAAAATAGTACTATTTTTGCAGGGCGAAAGAAAAAAATCTTTCGCCCTTATTTTTTAGGCTCGCTGAGCATTTAAAATTGGGGTAAAAAAAATAAATAGTAGTGCGCTCTTTTTTTAAGAGCGCTAAAAAGTAAGTTCTTTAGGCATGTTAACAAGAAGACACATCAGGGTTAAGGTAATGCAATCCATTTATGCATTCACACAATCACAAAACACTGATTTAGGTAAAGAAGAAAAATTTTTATCATCCAGCATGGAGAATATGTACAACTTGTACTTAACGCTCTTGAGCCTGCTGGTAGAAATACAAAAAATGGCTGATGAACAGCTTACACTCTCTCAAAAAAAATACCTTGCCACCAAGGAAGAAAAGAATCCGAAAAGAAAATTTGTAGATAATCCAGTACTGCTTAAGTTAGTAAATGATGCTATTTTGGCTGAAAAACTTGAAAATCGCGGTATTAGCTGGGAGTTGGATGAAGAGTATGTAAAAATTATTTACAAAGCTATTTTGGAAAGTGAAATCTACGCTGAATATTTAGCCAAGGACACCACCGATTTTAAAGATGATAAAAAGGTGATTATCGACCTTTTTCAAAAAGTAATCGCACCAAATGAAAAGCTATACGAGTATATTGAAGATAAAAAACTTACTTGGGTAGATGACCTTCCTTTAGTGAACACGTTGTTGTTGAAAATGATTAAAAAGCTGAAAGGTGATGCTGCTGAGAATTATTTCCATCCTTCTTTATTTAAAGATGACGATGATAAACTTTTTGCAAGCCTATTGTTCAAGAAAACCATTTTGAATGATGAAAGAATTCAACAGGAAATAGAAGGCAAAACTCCCAACTGGGATACCGATAGAATTGCAGATCTAGATGCTATATTATTGAAAATGGCTATCTGCGAATTTCTTAAATTTCCATCCATTCCGGTGAAAGTTACTATAAATGAGTATTTGGAAATAGCGAAAGAGTACAGTACTCCAAAAAGTAGTATTTTTATCAATGGAATTCTTGATAAATTGGTAAAAGAATATCAAGCAAATAATTCGTTAAATAAGTCGGGTAGGGGGTTGATGTAAAAAAATATTCTTACTTTTGAAGCTTATATTGTAACGGAAAATTAAGAAGAAAACGCAAATTAATAACCACTCATAATTTAAATCATTTAACGATGAAAAAAGTATTTTTATTAGCGACTATGGCTGTGGCGCTTAGCTTTACCGCATGTAAAGACAACAAAGCTGCAGATAAGGTAGATTCTGAAAATGTAGCAAAGGCTGAAGAGCGGGATCAAGCTGCTAAGAAATTGCCTGTAATGAAATTTGAAGAAACTGAACACGATTTCGGTAATATCCCACAAGGACAAACTGTAGAGAAAGTGTTTAAGTTTACCAATACGGGAGATGCTCCTTTGGTTATTACAGATGCCAAAAGTAGTTGTGGGTGTACTATTCCTGAAAAACCGGAAGAACCAGTTGCACCAGGGGAAACAGGAGAGATTCTTGTAAAATACAATGGTAGCGGTAAGAATCAAGTAACAAAAACAATTACGATTACTGCCAATACTGAAAAAGGTACGGAACAATTAAAAATCAAAGCTTTTGTAGAAGCAGCAGATTCTGCAGCGCCAAAAGCATAAATACAACTTAATGGAAGCATTACAACAATTTGCCCCTTTTATTTTAATCTTTGCCGTGATGTATTTTTTTATGATACGTCCGCAAATTAAAAAACAGAAACAAGAAAAGAAATTTGCACAAGAGTTAAAGCGCGGAGATCGTGTAATTACTAAAAGTGGATTGCACGGAAAAATAGTAGATCTAAACAATGATACTACTTGCGTAATTGAAACGATGGCTGGAAAAATGAAGTTTGAGCGTTCTGCACTTTCTTTAGAGCTTTCGCAGAAATTAAACGCACCTGCTACGCCTGCAAAGAAATAATTGAAACCCAAATCCCGAAAGCCGCAGGTGGCGCATCGGGATTTGCTAGTTGAAATTACCCCGACCGTATGCGTCGGGGTCTTTTTTTTACAGAAGGAAGTTCCCATACAAACCCCAAAAGGCAAAAGTGCATTTGGATTTGTTGGTTGAATAAGCTCCTACTTATGGCAGGGTCTTTTTTCCGAATTTTAAGAGGCTAGGGTTAATTCCAATGGCATTCGCAGGAATTACTTTTTGTATTTATCGTTCAATCCAACACCGTTTAAAATCATTGGAATGATTTTGTCAATGCGACTTACCTTAGTTGCTTCCCTTTTTGCAGATTCTATATATTCGTGATACTCGTTTTGCTTTCCTGGAGTTAGCTTTTTAAAATTTGCTTTCAGGTTTTCATCGCTGGATAATTTGTTTTTTAGCATTTCAGAAATCACCTTTTTCTTCTTCGGAATAACAACCTCCTTGCCTTCCTTTTGATTTTGGATAGCTTCAGCAATGTACTCAGCAACCAAATTCTTGTCAATTTCAGAAATTGATTGAAACCGCCATTGACGTTGTGCAACCGTTATTCCCTCTTGAGCATTCATGAGCATATTGGCACGGTCTTTAAGCAAGGCACCATTAAAAAACCATAAACCAACGTGGTTTTTAAACGCTGCCAAACCAACCACGTTTTTATTTTTTATGGTGTACGTTGGAATTCCCCATTTAATGGTTTCTGTAAGTTCTGTATCAATCAAAATAGAACGTAACAGGGTTAATTCGCTTATCCATTCAGGATGGTTTTGCAGATACTCGTCTGCTGTGTTAATCTTCATCATTATAATATTTAGCGGTTAGCTCTACAATTTTCACAATAACATCCGTAGCTCTTTTCATGCTTTCTACGGGAACATACTCATACCTTCCGTGGAAATTGTGACCGCCTGCAAAAATATTCGGACAAGGAAGTCCCATGTACGAAAGTTGCGACCCATCGGTACCACCGCGAATAGGTTTAATAATGGGTTCTATCTCTAAATCGAGCATGGCTTGTTCTGCAATATCTACGATATGCATTACCGGCTCAATTTTTTCTTTCATATTATAATATTGATCATTAATCTCCAAAGTAATAATTTTTCCAAATCGATCGGTGAAATCACTTATAATACGTTCTAAAAGTTCTTTTCGGGCATCAAATTTATCGCGGTCATGATCTCTTATGATACCATTTATTTCTGCATGTTCCACATTCCCATTAAAATCATAAAAATGAAAAAAACCTTCTCGGTGATGTGTAAACTGAGGCATTTCCTTTTTAGGCATCATGGAAAGAATTTCCGTAGCTATAGTTATAGCGTTTACCATTTTTCCTTTGGCATAGCCGGGATGAACACTTTTACCTTTTACGGTTATTTTTACACCCGCTGCGTTAAAGTTTTCGTATTCCAGTTCTCCAATTTGGGAGCCATCCATGGTGTATGCCCACTTGGCGCCAAATTTCTTTACATCAAATTTGTGTGCGCCCCTGCCAATTTCTTCATCGGGGGTAAAAGCAACCCGCACGGGTCCATGATGAATGTGTGGATTGTTTATTAAATATTCCATGGCGGTAACAATTTCTGTAATACCCGCTTTGTCATCGGCGCCCAGAAGGGTAGTTCCATCCGTTGTTATAATCGTTTGCCCTTTGTATTGTTTTAAATCATCAAAATAGTTGGGGGAGAGGACAATATTTTGCTCTTCATTCAAGATAATATCGCCGCCATCATAGTTTTCTACAATTTGCGGATTAACATTGGTGCCACTAAAATCTGGCGACGTATCGAAATGCGAGATAAATCCAATAGTAGGCACTTCCCGATTGATGTTGGAAGGCAGCGTAGCCATTACGTACGCATTCTCATCAATAGTTACATCTTCCATACCGATGGTCTTTAGTTCCTCGGCTAGTTTACGGGCAAGATTCCACTGTTTTTCTGTACTGGGGGTGGTATCACTATTGGGGTCTGATTGAGTGTCTATCTTAACGTAACTGATAAATCGGTCGATGATATTTTGCATAGCGTAGTTTTTTTCAAAAATAACACAATAGTTTAAATGTTTTAAAATAGATCAAGGTTAAGATATTTAAATTAATTCGGTAAAAAGAAGAATTAGATTTTCTAGATTAATTATTTTTGCGCAAACAAGCATTCCATGTATAAATCGCTCATAAGACCCATTTTTTTTCTTTTTGATCCAGAGAACGTTCATCATTTCACTTTTTCAGCCATAAAATTTATTCATAAAATTCCGGGCGTACCTTCCTTGATTCGGTCTTGCTTCAAATTGAACGATCCAAAATTGGAAAGAGAGGTATTCGGATTAAAATTCCCTAATCCAGTAGGTTTGGCGGCTGGTTTCGATAAAGACGCTAAACTCTACAAAGAACTTTCTAATTTTGGTTTTGGGTTTATTGAAATCGGGACGCTAACACCAAAATCGCAGCCAGGCAATCCAAGAAAGCGGTTGTTTAGATTGATAGAAGACAAAGCTATTGTGAACCGAATGGGGTTTAATAATGGTGGTGTGGAAGAAGCCGTGGAGCGTTTGAAAAAGAATAACAATGTACTCATTGGAGGTAATATCGGGAAGAATAAAATAACCCCAAATGAGAGTGCCGTTGAAGATTATAAAATTTGTTTTGAAGCTCTTTATCCTTATGTTGATTATTTTGTAGTGAACGTAAGTTCCCCGAATACGCCAAATTTGAGGGCGTTACAGGATAAAGAACCGTTAACGGAATTACTGCAAACACTGCAATTGCTTAACGAAAAGCAGGAAAAAACAAAGCCTATACTATTAAAAATCGCTCCAGATCTTAGCGATGATCAATTATTGGATATTGTTGACATAGTAAAAGAGACCAAAATAGCAGGTGTTATCGCTACCAATACCACCATAAGTCGTGAAGGCTTGTCTTCTGAAAACAAAGAAGAAGCGGGAGGAATGAGTGGAGCACCGTTAGCTAAAAGAGCTACAGAGGTTATCCGTTTTTTAGCTGAAAAAAGTGCTGGTGCTTTTCCTATAATTGGTGTTGGTGGAATTAATTCCCCAGAAGATGCTTTGGAGAAACTGAATGCAGGAGCAGCCTTGGTACAAATTTATACCGGATTTATTTATGAAGGTCCGCTACTAATAAAAAGGATCAACAAGGCAATTTTGAAACAACAGTCCTAATTGAGCCTTGAAGTTTTATACGGCTTTGTTTTGGCAACGGCAGCATTGGCTATAGCTCCGGGTCCGGATAATATTTATGTGCTTATGCAAAGTATGGTACATGGAGTGAAAAGTGGTTTGGCCACGGTAGTCGGACTCATGTCGGGTTGTATCATTCACACCACTTTGGTTGCTTTTGGTGTTTCGGCAGTTATAAAAAATTCACCTATTCTGTTTACGCTATTAAAGATTGCCGGGGCTTGTTATCTGTTGTTTTTGGCTTACAAAGTGTATAAAAGTAGTGGTGAAATTGAAACAAGCGAGGTGCAAGTTCCAAAGAAATCCCATGCCGCTTTGTTTAAGCAAGGTTTTATAATGAATGTACTTAATCCAAAAGTTTCTATTTTCTTTTTGGCTTTTTTTCCTGGATTTCTATTCAGTAAAACACTTGATCCCGTTTGGCAATTTTACATGCTTGGTGCTATATTTATAATGGTATCCTTTGTAATTTTCTCCTTGATTGCTCTTTTGGCCGGAAAATTATCTCATTTTTTATCAGTAAACAAAAGTACTGGTAAGGTTTTAAAATGGATGCAAATAATTGTTTTTGTGGGGATTGCTATCTTTCTCTTTTTATAAAAAAATCCTTCTTAGCAGAAAGCTAAAACACTTGTGTAAGCAGGGTAGGTTCTGTACCTTTGATTTAAAGCGTTTATTTTGATAAAAGATCATTTTATTTTTGATATGGACGGCGTTATCATTGATAGCGAACCGGCACATAAAGAGGTTTTGGAAAAGGTGTTTGGTGAACTCAACCTGAATTTTTCAGATGCGTACCATCAAACGTTAGTGGGGATGGCAGCCGTGCCCATGTGGGAGAAAATAAAAGCGGATTTTACCATTGAGACAAATGCTAGGGAATTGATGAATTTTCACAAAGAAATTTTCTTCATAGAAGCAGAGAATTTAAAAATTGAAGCCGTTCCAGAAGTTGTTTCGCTAATTAAGCGTCTTAAAGAAATGAACTATCACTTATCTTTGGCTTCTTCTTCCTCGCTAAAATTGATTGAAAGATTTACGGAAGAACTAGCTGTTAAAGATTATTTTGACTTTTTGGTTAGCGGGGAATCGTTGGAGCGTAGTAAGCCATTTCCTGACATTTTTCTAAAAGTGGCAGAGAACTATAAATTAGACTCTTCAAGATTTGTGGTTATTGAAGACAGTAAAAACGGAGTAGCTGCCGCGAAAGCCGCAGAAATGTTTTGTATTGGATACCAAAATCCGAATTCCGGTAATCAAAATCTCTCCCAAGCCGATGTTGTAATCGATGACTTTTCAAAATTAACTCCCGAAGTTATCACGAAAATGACCAATTAGTGGAAAAAGTAAAAATCATAGAATGTCCGCGCGATGCCATGCAAGGTATTAAAACTTTCATCCCGACGGAGAAGAAGGTGCAATACATTCAAGCGTTGTTGCGCTGTGGTTTTGATACAATTGATTTTGGTAGCTTCGTTTCACCTAAAGCCATTCCGCAAATGGTGGATACGGCAGAAGTGTTATCGAAGCTAGATCTTTCCGCTACCAGTAGCAAGCTTTTGGCAATTGTAGCGAATGTTAGGGGCGCCATAGATGCCTGCAAGCATTCGGAAATTGATTTTTTGGGATATCCTTTTTCTATTTCGGAAAACTTTCAAATGCGAAATACCCACAAAACCATTGCCGAAAGTATTGAAGTTCTTGCTGAAATTCTAAATCATGCGGATAAAAATAATAAACGTGTAGTAGCTTATTTATCCATGGGGTTTGGAAATCCGTATGGAGATCCTTGGAATGTTGAAATTGTAGGAGAGTGGACAGAAAAGCTATCAGCAATGGGGGTAGAAATTCTTTCGCTTTCAGATACCGTTGGGACTTCCAACCCAGAAACAATTAACTATTTATTTTCCAATTTAATTCCCGCCTATCCAAATATTGAATTCGGGGCACATTTACATACCACACCAACCACGTGGCATGAAAAAGTGCATGCCGCTTACCAATCCGGTTGCAGACGTTTCGATGGAGCTATACAAGGTTTTGGAGGCTGTCCAATGGCTGCGGATGAATTAACTGGAAACATGCCTACTGAAAAGCTATTTTCTTACGCAAACTCACAAAAGGCAGATACAGGTATAAAAGCTATGAGTTTTGAAAGTGCTTATAACGAAGCGTTAAAATTATTCAGGGAATATCATTAAGATTCTCTATATCTCCACTTCGTTTACATCAATAATATTTATTTAAATTAAATCTAAATAAGTTTGTTAATTCTATTAACAGAACTATATTTGCTGCTGATAATTTATTTAAACTAAGTCTAAATTAATAGAGTTATGAAATCAGCTTTAATAAAATCATTGTTTGTAGGATCTGTATTGTTCGCATCCTGTAGCAGCGACGATGATAATATGAACGGTAATAACACCAACGAAGTTACTGCGCCATCTGCTTATACTTTTGAGAGAGGAAGCGAGAGCACAGTAAGTTTTTCCGGCCAAACAACTAGAATTGCCATGGCAACAGAATTATCTGCTGCGTTGATGGATTTTGATAATATTTCGGAAGCGTTATTGTTGAATATGTACACCAATGAAAACAATCCGTTTTCAGAGGCTTCCTTAAATGAATCTACTAAAGATATTAAAAGTAAAGTAGCGGCTTCAGCAGCTTATTTTGCTACTAATACAGTTTTAAGCAACCAAATAAAAGCAGACCTCGAGGCCTCCCTTAAAGCACAAGTTGAAGAGGTTGCACCAAATAAGGATGTAATCGCATCAAAAGGTGTTGCGGGGCAGATTACAGGTGTGGGTTCTACTACGGTTAGGTATGTAAGTGCAGATGGAATTGAATATAACCAAGTATTTGCAAAGTCGTTAATCGGAGCTTTAATGCTGGATCAAGCTTTAAATAACTACCTAAGCAATGAAGTATTGGATGCGGGTGAAAACCAAGCAAACAATGATAATGATGTAGTAGAGGAAGGAAAAAACTACACTACTATGGAGCATAAATGGGACGAAGCTTTTGGCTACGTTTATGGTGCTTCGGGAAATCCTGAGAATCCAAATGCAACTCTAGGGGATGATTCATTCTTAAATAAGTATTTGGCAAGTTTGGAATCAGATGAAGATTTTCAAGGAATTGCAGATGATGTTTTCAATGCATTTAAATTGGGTAGGGCTGCCATCGTTGCCAAAAATTACACGGTAAGGGATGAACAAGCTGCTATTATTCAAGAAAAATTATCACTGGTAATTGGAGTTAGAGCTGTTCACTATTTAATGGGCGGTAAAGCTGCCATTGAAGCAGAAGATTATGGAGTTGCTTTTCACGACCTTTCTGAGGGATACGGATTCTTGTACAGCTTGCAGTTTACACACAATCCAGAGACGGGAGCACCGTATTTCACAAATGAAGAAGTTGAAGGATTTATTGCTCAAATTACTGAAGGTGAAAATGGTTTTTGGGATGTTTCTCCTGAGGTTTTAGAAGAAATTTCAGTGAAAATTGCTGCAAAATTTAACTTTGGTTTAGAGCAAGCTTAATTATAATTTAAACGGTTTAGAATTATGAAATTTAATAAATGGATAGCAGCAATATGTATTCTTTTTGTTGTTGCATGTACTTCCGATGGTAATGAAGATGGAGATGCTTCTGGTGGAAACCAAGGGGATTTCAATCGTTCAGTGATATTAACGAATTGGGCAGATAATTTTATAATTCCAAACTATAAATTATATACGAGTGCTACTTCGGAATTATCTGTTGCTGCTGAAAGTTTTGCTGCTGATAATACTATAGAAAACCTCTCCAATCTTAGAAGTGCTTTCAAATCAGCCTATAAAAATTGGCAAAAAGTATCTATGTTCGAAATTGGTCAGGCTGAAAAAATTCAGCTTAGAAACTTCACCAATATTTATCCTACGCAAACTGCAAATATTGATGCAAAGACAAGTGGTGAACAAGATTATAATTTAGAATTGCCATCTACTTACGCAGAGCAAGGTTTCCCTGCATTAGACTATCTTTTGTACGGAACAGGCGGGACAGACGAAGAAGTAATTGCGTATTTTACTTCAAGAGAAAAAGCTAATGCTTATCTGTTGGATGTTTCCCAAAGAATAAATTCCCTAGCGAGTCAAGTATTGAATGCTTGGGAAAATGGTTATCGCGACAGTTATGTAAGTGACGATAGCGATGCGGTGAACGCTTCTTTTAGCAAAACAGTTAACGCCTACATCTCTTATTATGAAAGATTTTTAAGAAGTGGTAAAATTGGTATTCCTGCTGGAGCGCTTTCAGGTAATAAATTTCCAGAAAGAGTAGAGGCTTATTATGCAAACGATTTTTCAAAAGAACTTTTTTCGGAGGCTTTATTGGCTACAACCAATTTCTATAAAGGTAGTAGCGGAAACAGTTCGGGCGCTGGTTTGTACAGTGCATTAAATGATTTGGATAAAAAGATTTTGGCAGATGATATTTTGGAGCAGTTCAGTTTAATAAAGAGTGAAAGTGATAAATTAAAAGACAGCTTTTCTACGGAAGTAGAGACTAATAACAATGCACTTATCGGATTAAGGGATTTACTTCAGATTAATACAATTTTATTCAAAAACGACATGGTTTCAGCACTAAATGTAACCATTTCTTATCAAGATAACGACGGGGATTAAAAACAAGTCAGTTTTACATTTTTTTGAAATGAATAATTCCATAAAACGTTATTTATCAGTCTATACAGAGACCGCCCCTTTGGCGGTCTTTCGTATTTTCTTTGGTGTGATGATGTTTTTAAGCATCGTACGTTTTTGGAGTAAAGGATGGATAGAACAACTTTACATTCAACCTAAATTTTTCTTTTCCTATTATGGTTTTGAATGGGTAAAACCTTTTGGTGTATATACGTATGTTTTATTTGGTATCTGTGCGTTAGCTGCTTTGGCAGTAGCTTTTGGTTATAAGTACAGAATGGCCATAATATTGTTCTTTTTGAGCTTTACGTATATCGAGCTGATGGATAAAACTACCTATCTAAATCATTATTATTTTATCTCATTGCTTAGTTTTATAATGATTTTCCTTCCAGCAAATGCTTATTTTTCGTTGGATGCAAAGCAGGGAAAATCGTTTGGTCAAGTGCCAAAATGGACAATAGATAGTATAAAGCTTCTTCTTTCCATTGTTTATATCTATGCAGGTTTAGCAAAATTGAACAGCGATTGGATATTGCGAGCAATGCCGCTAAAAATTTGGTTGCCAACGCAATACGATTTACCTGTTATTGGGAGTTTGTTAAAACAAGAATGGATGCTTTACCTTTTGAGTTGGTGCGGTGCTTTGTACGATTTATTGATTCCCTTCTTTTTATTGAACAAAAAAACAAGGCCTTATGCTTTTGCTGCCGTGGTTTTCTTTCATGTGCTTACACGTATTTTTTTCCCAATAGGGATGTTTCCATTTATTATGATTGTAAGTGCTTTAATTTTCTTCGATGCCAGAGTTCATCACAAAATCATAAAGGGTATTCAATACGTATTCAGAATTAAAAAAGGAACTGTTTCTGCTGAGAAATTGAAAATGAAAAAGACGAACATAATTGTTCCTTTCTTAGCTTTTTTCTTTTTTCTCCAATTGCTTATTCCATGGCGTTATGTGCTTTATCCAGGTGAATTGTTTTGGACAGAGGAAGGTTTTCGCTTTTCATGGCGCGTCATGCTGATAGAAAAAACGGGTTATGTGCAATTTAAAATCGTTGATGGAGATACAGGTAAATGGTTTTATGTAGATAACAGCGATTTTCTCACTCCTTTTCAAGAAAAAGAAATGGCCGCGCAAGCGGATTTTATTTTAGAGTACGCTCATTATTTAGGAAATCATTTTGCCAGTCAAGGGCATGAAAACCTAGAAGTGTACGTGGAAAGCTTTATCACCCTTAACGGGCGGAGAAGCGAAAGATTTATAGACAGCACCACCAATTTATTAACTATTAAAGAATCATTCCGTCATAAAGACTGGATTTTACCTTTTAAAGATGAAATTAAAGGATTATAAACTTTTTGTATTACTATTTTGTATCACTCCAGCACTTTGGGCGCAATACTCCATTCAAGGGGTTATTTCTTCAGAAAATAAACCAATCGCAGGTGTAGAAATTTATGATCACCAGTCGCAACAATTGGTGGAATCTGACGCAGACGGCTTCTACATTTTGGAAAATGTAACCTTGGGAAAACATATAATCACCATTTTCTCTTATGATTATAAAATTGTTGAAGACACGCTCGTTGTTACTTCCAATATTACTAAAAACTACGAGCTTGAAGAACTCAATGAAACACTTTCCGAAGTAGTGTTAACGAGACAAAAGGAAAGGGTTTTTGCTCTAAAAAAGTTACGGAATGTTGAGGGAACTGCTATTTACGCCGGAAAGAAAAGTGAGGTAGTGGATATTGATCAAATTATAGGAAATACAGCGGCAAACAACCCTAGACAAATCTATGCGCAGGTGGTAGGTTTAAATATTTATGAAAATGGTGATGCCGGACTTCAACTAAATATTGGTGGACGCGGACTTGATCCTAACAGAACGGCCAACTTTAATACCCGACAAAATGGGTATGATATAAGTGCCGATGTGCTTGGATATCCAGAAAGTTATTACACCCCGCCAGCGGAGGCTTTAAGTGAAATTCAAGTGGTTCGGGGAGCGGCTTCCCTTCAGTATGGCACACAGTTTGGCGGACTCGTAAATTTTAAAATGAAAAAGCCCAACCCCAATAAAAAAATAGAGTGGGTAAGTAGGCAAACGCTGGGTTCGTACGGTTTGTTTACCAGTTTTAATAGCCTCGGCGGTACCGTTGGCGACTTTGAATATTATACCTTTTTTAATTACAAACAAGGCGACGGATTTAGACCGAATTCGCAATTTAATTCGCGAAACTTTTATAATCATATAGGGTATCGATTTTCAGAAAAAACTAAAATAAGTTTTGAAACTACGTTACTGAATTATTTAGCAAAGCAGCCCGGCGGTTTAACCGATGCTCAATTTGAAGAAGATCCCACTTTCAGTAATCGTTACAGAAATTGGTTCGAAGTTGATTGGAAATTGTTTTCTTTACTGTTTGAACATCAATTTTCTTCCAAATCTGATTTCAGTTTAAACCTGTTCGGACTGGACGCTTCAAGAAATGCGCTTGGGTTTAGGGAAAACCGGGTCGATCAACCCGATGAAGGAAATTCGCCAAGAGATTTCATTTCTGGGAAATTTAGAAACTGGGGCGCCGAAGCACGTTTTTTACATCGCTACAAGATTGCTGAAAAAGATGCAGTTTTTTTAATCGGTTCTAAATATTACCAAGCAAATAATGCAGAAAAACAAGGTCCGGGAAGCGCTAACGCCGATGCCGACTTTAATTTTTACACCGATGATTTTCCTAATTATCCAAGACAGTCCGATTTTACGTTTCCAAACCGAAATATTTCCGTCTTTGGTGAAAACATCTTCAATATCACCGACGCTTTTTCCGTAACACCAGGTTTCCGTTTTGAATATATTAAAACTGAAAGTGAGGGGACTTACAAAGAAATTCAGGTGGATTTGGCAGGTAACCCTACTAAAAATGAAACTTTTGAGGATAACCGGTTGTTCGATAGGAGTTTTGTGCTTTTAGGGTTAGGTTTGAGTTATAAACCAAGTACTTCAGTTGAACTCTATGGAAATATCTCTCAAAACTATCGATCGGTAACGTACAACGATATTCGTATAGTAAATCCATCGTTTGAAGTAGATCCAGACATTACAGATGAAGATGGCTACACAGCCGACTTGGGTGCTAGGGGGAAATTGGCAAAATTCATTTCTTACGATTTAAGTGCTTACTTTTTGTCTTACAACAATAGAATTGGTGTGATAAGCAGAAAAATAAGCAATCTTGAAGAAAGAGAATTCCGTGGAAATATTGGCGACGCCATTATTTACGGAATAGAAACTTTTGCTGATTGGGATATGGCTTCAACCTTTTTAAAAGGTATGAGTCAATGGCAATTAAACGTGTTTACAAACATTGCGTTTACGAACTCCAAATACGTCAGTTCTCAGGAGTTAAATGTTGAAGGCAACCAAGTGGAGTTTGTGCCACATGTAAATTTAAAAACGGGTTTGAGGTTTGGCTATAAGAATTTGCAGGGAAGTTTGCAATACACCTATTTATCCAGTCAATATTCCGATGCATTTAACCAATCAAGAGATTTCTCAAGTCCCACTGGAATTATCGGTGAAATTCCTAGCTATGATATTATGGATGTTTCTTTGGCTTACAGTTATAAAAGATGGAAACTGGAAACGGGTATCAATAATGTTTTAAACAACAGTTATTTTACAAGAAGAGCTACAGGTTATCCTGGTCCTGGTATTTTACCTGCGGAACCTTTAACATGGTACACAACACTTCAGTTTAAATGGTAATCGATAGGAAAGAGTTATTTTTTTAATAAAAATGAATGGAAAACTAGTTATTTAGACGGACTTTTAACTGTTTAAGGTTGTTTTGCCTGTTTAGAAAAATATCGAAAATCGAGGAAGTAGTGTGGATAAATGATAAAAATCTGTTTGAGGTCGACCGTAGGAAGGAAGAGTTATTTTTATCAGTGGCTGAGGGTTCCGTAGCATTTTCTTATATTTTTATAGCAAGCCTAATCCCGAAGCTTCGGGATTTGGTTCGTTTTTTCATCGATGGAAAAAATGAACATATAATATTTAGGATACTGATGGTTTTTTTAATAAAAATGAACTGAAAAATAGTGGTTTTTAAGAATAAAGTTAAGATACTCATAAATTGATTATTGGTTAGATTGTTACTGAAAAAAGCAGTATATTTGCGTGCAACTAAATTAGAAGTTGCAATATGGAAGCTCACAATGCAAAGTTTGTTGGCGAAGGGTTAACTTACGATGACGTACTACTCGTACCAAACTACTCTGAAGTCCTACCACGCGAGGTAAACATTCAAACAAAATTCACAAGAAACATTACGATTAACGTACCGATTGTGTCCGCTGCTATGGATACCGTTACCGAAAGCAGAATGGCGATTGCTATTGCTAGGGAAGGTGGAATTGGTGTTTTGCATAAAAACATGACCATCGAGCAGCAGGCCCTTAAAGTTAGAAAGGTTAAGCGTGCCGAAAGCGGGATGATTATAGATCCTGTTACCTTGCCGCTTACTGCAAAAGTTGAGGATGCTAAAAATAGCATGCGAGAACACAGTATAGGCGGAATTCCAATTGTAGATGAGAATGGATATTTAAAAGGGATCGTTACCAATCGTGACCTTCGTTTTGAGAAAAATAATAGACGCCCGATTGTTGAGGTAATGACTACCGAAAATTTGGTGACTGCCGCAGAGGGAACTTCTTTGGATGATGCGGAAGGAATATTACAGCAACATAAAATTGAAAAGCTTCCAGTAGTTGGAAAGGACAATAAATTAATCGGACTTATAACGTTCCGAGATATTACCAAGCTTACCCAAAAACCGATTGCTAATAAAGATATTTTTGGTCGTTTGCGTGTAGCAGCTGCCATTGGCGTTACCGGCGATGCTTTAGATAGAGCAAAAGCTTTGGTTTACGCTGGTGTTGATGCTGTCGTAATCGATACTGCACATGGCCACACAAGAGGAGTTGTAACTATTTTGAAGGAAGTAAAGCAGGAATTTCCAGATTTGGAAGTTGTTGTTGGAAATATTGCTACTCCAGAAGCAGCAAAATATTTAGTTAAGAATGGAGCAGATGCCGTTAAAGTAGGTATCGGACCAGGTTCTATTTGCACAACAAGGGTTGTTGCAGGTGTTGGTTTTCCGCAGTTTTCTGCAGTTTTAGAAGTAGCCAATGCGCTTAAAGGCACGGGAGTTCCGGTAATTGCTGATGGTGGGATTCGATATACAGGAGACATTCCAAAAGCGATTGCCGCAGGAGCAGATTGTGTTATGCTTGGTTCGCTTTTAGCAGGAACAAAAGAATCTCCGGGAGAAACGATTATCTACGACGGAAGAAAATATAAATCCTATCGTGGAATGGGTTCTGTTGAAGCTATGCAACACGGTAGTAAAGACAGATACTTCCAAGATGTGGAAGACGATTTGAAGAAATTAGTTCCAGAAGGTATTGTAGGACGCGTGCCTTACAAAGGAGAGCTTTTTGAAAGTATGCACCAGTTTATTGGTGGTTTACGTGCTGGAATGGGGTATTGCGGTGCAGGAAGTATCGAAGACCTAAAAGAAAACGGTCGCTTTGTAAAGATTACTTCTAGTGGAATTCACGAAAGCCATCCTCATGATGTAACCATTACGAACGAGGCTCCTAACTATAGCCGATAATAATCGATGAGGTTAATATAAAAACAAAGCAGAATTTGAATCTAATTCTGCTTTGTTTTGTTTAATTTTGAGTTTAGAAACCTAGCGCTTCTAAACTTTTTTTGTTTGAACTCATCTTGACTTTTTGTGTTTAACCGAAAATGAAGTGAAATTAGTCTAGATGAGGCACTTTTTGAAAAGCATAGCATCGCTACGGATAAGAAAAGTAACGAAATATAGGCGAATTTCAACCATTTTTTAGGAAATAGAAAAAGTCGAGATGAGTTCATTATAAAAATTCTTAATGGAATACAATATCTTCAACTATTTTGTCATTACTTTAATGAGATTTTAATTGAATTGATTTTAAGAGAAAGATTATAATTAGCATGAGCATAAGAAACGATTTACGTTATAAATATTCAACATTAAATATTGCGGAAAAACTTATAGTAATAAATGTTGCTGTGTTTATTGTAAATGCATTGTTGGTATTTCTTCTCAGTCTTAACGCCAACTTTTTTGTACAATGGTTTGAGTTACCAAAAGGCTTTATGGATTTTTTAATCCAGCCTTGGTCTTTGGTTACATATTCTTTTTTTCATGGAGGGTTCATGCATATTTTCTGGAATATGATTTTGCTTTACTTTTCAGCAAGAATATTTTTAAACCTCTTTAGTTCTAAGTACTTTTTAAATGTTTACTTTTTGGGAGCTATAGCGGGAGGGGCGCTTTTTTTACTGAGCTACAATATTTTTCCGGCATTTTCTGGCGTAAACTCTCCTTTAATTGGTGCTTCGGCCGCGGTGATGGCAATTCTAATTTTTGTATGTACCTATATTCCCAACCAAGAGGTTAGGGTTATCTTTTTTAATGTGAAATTGTGGCATATCGGTGCATTATTCGTTTTGTTGGATTTAATTCAATTACCAATGGGGAATTCCGGTGGACATATTGCGCATCTCGGTGGCTCACTTTTAGGTTTTGTCTATGCAAAAAAGCTTCAGGAAGGAAAGGATATTGGTAGTGGTTTTGAAGGGTTGATGGATTCTTTTGTGAATCTTTTCAAAAGAAATAAAAAATCACCGTTAAAAACGGTTCATAAAAATAAAAAGCAGTCGGCTAAAAGTAATGGGATTTCCAAAAATGAACATCAAAAACAGATTGATGCTATTTTGGATAAAATAAGCAAAAGTGGCTACGAAAGTCTTTCCAAGGAAGAAAAAGATTTCCTTTTTAAGGCCGGAAAGGAATAAAGAACAAAAACGAAATAAACTATATGAAGAAGCTTAACTGGATTGATAAAGGTATTTTCCTTGTAAATACAGTATTTGCTTTTTTGTTATTATTAAGTTTATTGGTCCCATACATTCCGATTAAATCCTTCCCTAGAATTGCTATTTTCAGTTTGGCGACGCCAATACTTATTATTCTAAACATATTATTTCTAATTTATTGGCTATTGAAATTAAAGCGCCCTTTTTGGCTCTCTTTTTTAGTTTTGCTCATTGGTTACCAACAGGTATTTTCACTTTACAAATTTTCGGGAACTGAGAATGTAGTAAGCGAATCGACTATTAAAGTTATGACGTACAACGTACGCGTTTTTGATGTGTATGAATGGATTGGAAGAAAAGGGGTTTTCGACGATATCAAAAATATGGTGGAAGAAGAAGCTCCAGATGTCTTGTGCTTTCAGGAGTTTTATCATACCAAGGAAAATAAATTTAATGATTTTCAGTATCAATTTATTAAGTATAAAACCAAAGAGACCGGCCAAGCGATCTTCTCTAAATATCCCATTGTAAATAAAGGATCTTTAAACTTTCCGAACTCAGGGAACAACGCCATTTTTGCTGATATTGTTAAGGATAACGATACCATTCGTGTGTATAACTTGCATATGCAGTCTTTTCATATAAATCCGCAGGACGAAGAAATAACACAGGAGAATTCAGGGAAAATTGCTAGAAGAATGGGAGCTGTTTTTTCCAAACAACAAATTCAGACCGATATTTTTGTATCCCATAAAGAGGAGTCTCCTTATAGAACAATTACGTGCGGCGACTTGAACAACAATCAATTTTCGGCCATTTACGATCAGATTAAGGGCAGCGATATCGATACTTTTGAAGAGCAGGGTAGTGGTACGGGAAAAACCTATTATTTTAAATATTTCCCTTTCAGAATTGATTTTGTTTTCGTGGATGAATCAATTACCGTAGTTTCCCACAAAAACCGTTACGAATTACTTTCTGATCATTATCCTATTATCACACAATTACAACTGTAATTTCATCAGAAGGCAATCAGTAATGTCGGCGATAATATGAATTACTAGTGCCAAACCGACTAATCGGGTCTTTTTGAAAAGCAGCAACAATAGATACAAAGGGATTATAAAATACGAATGGAAAAAATGAAAGCCTATACTGCATCGGTTAGCTTCAAAAATAGGGTTCGCCCATAAATGATCAATATCTATTACAATTCCCAATAACAAAATTACACTCACTTTCATGAAATCTTTCCGATAGAAAACATAAGCGATTAAAATAGGGACAATGAAGTGAATTCCGTAATGGATAATGAATCGGAGCATATTAATCTTTTTAAAGATGTAAAAATAAAAAAACCGTGGGGAAAGAGTATAAACCTTTCCTCCACGGTTTCTTGAGAACAAAACAAATATTTTAGTGGTCGTGACCTGGGTGTTGCTCCCCTTCAATAGAAAATCCATTTTTGTACATTCCCTCTACAGCATCTTCTAGCTCTATGGTGTGTACGTGATGTAATTCATCTATTTCCAATACTTTAATTTGAGTTCTGTTTGGCGCTAATACATAAAGGAACTTATCAGAAGTAACCAAAACAGGACTAGCTTCTTCTTCAGGATCTTTAAATGCATAATCCCCAGAAGCTTTTTTAGATTCTACTTGAGGGATATCAGCAACTTCAATAGTACGCTCTACTAATTTGCTTCCAGTTAGGCCGTCGAAAACGATAATGTTGTTGCTAGCAGTATGAACGATAAAGTAAGAACCATCGAAGTTGAACATAGCATTGGCAACATCATTACCTGAATAAATGTTTTCAATGGTTTTATTCATTGGATTAATCATGAATACACCAAGGTTTGCAGATCTTCCAAAGAACATATCAGAGTTGTCATGTCCTTTAACAGTACCCAACCAGTTTCCTGATTCCGCATTAAGACCATCTGCATTTGGAATTAAATCGATATTGTCTTTATCATCCACTAAGATGATACCATCTGTAGAACCAAAAACACCGTACTCTCCATTGGTTGCATCACCGTGGATAACAGCTACTTCTACACCGCCATTGTCATCGATTACGTTACCTTGCGCATCGATAAATTTCACCATTTGTGGAAGTCCTCCTGGCTGACTGTTATTTTTAAAAGTAGCTGCAAACTTACCATTGTGCAATCTAAAACCAGCACCATGGTGAGCTACTGTGTTTTCTAATGCATAGGTCACAGGCTGGTAGGATGGAATTTCCAATTGCGCCTCGTCAATATGGGAGATAGAACCATCACCATCGTTAAAAACAAGAATATGTCCTTCAGAAGCTGTGAAATGCGTAGGAAGAACAGAGGTTAATTCTGCATTCGCCCATTTTGCTTGGTACTCGTGTCCGTGTTCGTCGTGATTAACGATTCCAGAATCGAAAAAGCGAACTTTTCCACCTTCACGGTCTACAACACCCAAATAACGACCTGAAGTAGTGGTGTAAAAACGCTCGCCACCTACAAAGTCTCCAGCAACTGTATGTTTTATTTCTCCGGAATTGGCTTGCATTACTTCTAAGTTTCCGTCGTTAATAAGGGTAAGTCGCACCCAATCACTCTCCATTTCGGCAAAGTCTTCGTGATGATGATCGTCATCGTGCACATCACTGTCATCATCGCTACATGAAGCTATTAGAGCCACAGTTGCGAATAGGGCATACATTTTTAAAATTGATTTTTTCATGGTTTTCATTTTATAGGATTAATTAAATTGATTTACAGTTATATTTCCATTGCTATCTTCAGCCCAAATCATTAGTTTGGCATCCGTTAGGCTACTAAAAAAAGCGGAGTCTCCGTCAAGCAAATCAGCAAGTTGAATTTCTTGAGCGTTTGGAAGGGCTTCCCCTTCGTTGGGTCTAAATTGATGAGGCCAGTTTGATTTTCCCCAGATACGTTCTTCTAAAATAGTGCCTTCCTGCGCTGGATTTTCTGCGTTAGGTTTTTGACTGAAAATCCATAGGAAAACAATTTCTGAAGAAGCTTTATGTTCTGTATTTTGATAAACACGGCCTCCAATGGCGTTATTCGCTATATCTAAATTGGTAACCGTAGCTTGAGGAGCATACATTGTGTTTAAGTATACCGTGGTGTGGTAGGTGCTGTTATCACCATAACTGGTTTGATTTCCTTCGACATCCGTAGCTTGGATAGAAAAATGATACGGACCGCTTAAATAAAGTTCCCCTTCTTTAATATTTTCATTGCGTTCGTCAAGATAAATTTTCGATGAATAACTAAACTGTTTAGGGTCTTCAAAGTTTTCCGAACTAATTACCTCATTGTGAGTGAATAGTTTGAATGAAGGATTTCGTGCAAATGTAGATTTCCCATGGGTATGCCCATCAAATCCACTATGCACATTAATTTTAATTTCTTGGATACCAGTTTCATCGCTTACTGAAAAATTTAGAGGAACTTCCTCTGTTTCTGGATCTGTTGTGAAAAAATAGGAGGGTTGAATGGCATCCACTCCTTGTCCGGCTCCAATTGCTGGTGCAGAAACATCTACGTCGTTGTTGTCATCTTCATTTAAACACGATGATAACAAAAACGTGCTGCATAAAATAATAGCGATTTGCTTTTTCATTTTTTTTGATTTTTGGTTCAACATTATTTTTAAAGTTCTCATCATTTAAGAAGTTAAAGTGCAACAGGGATGCGCAGTGAAAACACAAAATTGCGGCCCTGTTCTGGCAGGTTTAAAAGTCGGTATCTACTTATGTGATTAAAATAAGCTGTATTGAAAAGGTTGTTTACGCTCGCATTGAATGTTAATTCCTGACTGTAAAGATTAAATTTAAAGCCTACTCCAGCATTTACTAAAAAGCTGTCTGGAGTTTCACGTTCATTTCTATCGGTTCTGTTTTGTGCAAAATTGTACCTCCCAGAAAGGAATACGAAACCTTCGTTGAAAACTTTAGAGTTTGGTAAAATGCTATATTCAAGTTTACTGCCCACAGAAGCTTGGGGAGTTAACGGCAAGGGTAAATTGCTATCAAGATTTAAATTTTGTACAAAGTCGGCCATCAAATCAGCCTTTAATCCGAATAAAAACTTATAACTGGAAGTCACTTCGAAACCGTTGAAAATAGCATTGTTTTGTCGGTACTCCCACAACGTTCCTCCAGTGGCTAAGGGAGAAAAGTTTCCGGTTGGCGCCAGATAGATATAGTTTTTGTAATAACCGTAGAAGAGGGCGGTTTCTAGGAAAAAGTTATTGGATTGGTGTAAGTATGTGAAATCCGCTTGAAACCCTCTTTCAATATCGAGATTGGAGTCTCCCAATTCATGCCTGAAATTTCCATGATGTACGCCGTTGCTCGATAATTCAATAGCTGTGGGAAAGCGAAAACTATTTCCTAAGTTAAGTTTTAAATGATTTTGATAATTCAACTTAAAAGTAACTCCGGCAGCGCCACTAAAATTATCAAAGTTTCTATCAAAGCTTGGTGTACGTTCTTCAAATTCCCCAGTAGGTTGTAACGTTCCGGGGTCGTAAAGAGGTTGTAAATGTTGTTCTACATCATAAGAGCCAAAATCGTAACGAATACCAGCATTTACAATCCATTTTTCAGAAATATCGAGAGACTGGTAGTGGTATAATCCCGTTTGAAAGCTTTCGTAAACAGGCAATAAGTATTCAAAACCGTCTTTGTTATTCTGCATGTATTGCAATTGACCACCAAATAATAATTGGTGATTTGGATTGGGATTCATTTCATAACGAATATTGGAAGTGTAGGTGTCCAAATAAAGGCCCAATGCCAAATTGGAATCAACTAAATCGGGAGAGATACCGTGTGCCCCGGGGAAAGACATTTCCTCACGAATATTCCGTTGGTACCCTAAATCGATTTCCAATCTGTCAGAACCCAGAGAAATGGTAGTATTATTGGTTATGCTGTGATGTTGATTTTCCTGTCTTGGAACTTCAATATTTCGGTTGTCGCCTTGGTGTTCTAGGTTGTACGCTCTTGGAAGTCCGATAGCTCCCGTGAATATTCCAGCTTTTTGATTGAAACTGGAAACACGTAGGCTACTAATAATTTTATCCGATTGGTAACCAACAGTACCGCTAAAATGTAGTTCTTCGCCAGCGGTATTTTTCAGGCGATTGTCATAAATAGGTAGATTAAAACCGGCATAGGTAAATTCATCTGCGGGGACGGTATAATCGCCATAATCTTGATAGGTAACCCTAGCGCTGCTAAACCAATTATTTTTCCTTCCTTTCCATTCCAAAGAGTTAGAATATGCGTAATTATTGGTTTG
The DNA here is from genome assembly GCF_023721415.1 of Galbibacter mesophilus. GTDB lineage: Bacteria > Bacteroidota > Bacteroidia > Flavobacteriales > Flavobacteriaceae > Galbibacter > Galbibacter mesophilus. The sequence continues at coordinate 352,577 of NZ_JAMQVC010000003.1, forward strand.
GAAGGATGAAATCAGTTCAATGGAATTTCCATTTTCAGATAAAATAGAATTTTCTTCAATATTGATTACCCCACCAAGACCATCAGAACCAAATAGCAAAGAGGCCGGTCCTTTTATAATTTCAACGTTCTCTACATCAAAGGGGTCTATTTCCAAGCCATGGTCGGCGCCCCATTGTTGTCCTTCTTGTTTAATGCCTCTGTTGTTAACCAAAACTCTGTTGAATCCCATTCCTCTTATTACAGGTTTGGCAATACCCACACCTACATTCATAGTGTTAACGCCAGGAACCGCAGCCAACGCACCAGAGAATGTTCCTGTGTTGTGTTTTGCGATGAATTCTTCATCCAGCGTAATTACCGACTGCGAATTATCAATGGCTTTTTGTAGAACGCGGGAATGTGCAATAACTACTTCATCCAAATCGGTGACGTTAGTTTGCATTTCAATTTTGAGAAGCTCGTTTTCTGTTGAATCGATTAATTTTACAATTTGCTTTTTATAGGCAATATGGGTCACCTCTAACCATGATAGGCTATTGCGTTCTTCAACTTTTAAAGAGAAATACCCTTTATCATCTGTAAGTGTGTGTTGGTTATGGGGAAATGCTTTTATGGTAGCCGATGCAATGGGTTGTCCAAATGAGTCATGAACATACCCTTTGATTTCTTGTGAAAACCCAAAAAGGAAATTTCCCACCATTGTAAAACAAATAATTAAACTCTTTAAATACTGATATTTTAGCTGCTGCATAAAATCTTCTTTAGAGCTTGAAATAAGCTCTATTATTGCTCTTTAATTGAAAATTGAAATGGAGTTGACAGTGAAGCTTTTAGAGGCACTTTTTTCTTCTGAAAAAGCTAGGCTTTCCTTTGTCAACAAAAAGTAGTCATGGGAAGTGATTGTGCTAGTTTATACCAAGAAATAATACAATTATCCTTCTGAAAGTCAATTTTAGTATTGAAAGAAAAATAGATAAATGTAATCCCTGCCTTTATTTGAGACAGATTTTTGCTATAAAAAAGACGTAACTATCCCCAGAAATTAAAAGGAGGAGGTTTGTTGTAGAAATAATCTAATAATAGAATTTTATGAAAAGGAGCTTCATAAGTAGTTAGCTGCACCAAGGAATAATCCTCAATAATAGGAACAGTCGGACTTTCTGAAGCTATTTCTTGAAAATCAAGTGCTGTACTTTCATTAGTGGTGTTTATAAATGCGCATAATTCGCAACTTTCCTGTTCACCCTCGTTAGTTGTATGCGAATATTCGTGCAAGTTTACTACGCGAAGCAGTGTAAATGCTAAAAGGAAAAAATAGGTAAGAAAATGTTTCCAGTTACTTTTTGGCATATAAACTATTAAAAATCAATTCAGTATAAAATGATTTAAAAAATTTTTCAATTGCTCAATGCTAGTTTTTCAGATAGATGAGCTCTCAAAAATCGAAATGCGAAGATATAAACTCAAATTTAAATAAACGAGCATATAAGTGTTAAATTAAAATTTAAGACTGACTCTGTTTTAAAATAGTGTTGAATTTAGCCGTTAAAAAACTCCTTATCCTCAGAATAGTAATCAAAAGCTCCGAGAGCAGGAGCATAGGAACGGAGCGACGCGGATTTTTGATTGTGGTTTTTCGATTTAATAGTCGAAAAAATTCCTTGGATAAGGCGCCATTTTCTTTGTTTCGTTTCTTTTGGGCGAGCAAAAGAAATGAAAGGAGACTCTATGAATTGATAAATATTATATTTACCAACGCAAATTAATATAGAGACTTGAGACTATCCAGATAATTAAGAGCATTGGTTCCTTCATTGAAAAGTAAATCCATACCGCTTAAATTTTCCAGAAACCCATGTTTTTCGTCGAATACTTGGGTGTAGGGGTCAAAATGATATAGTTTTTCGATTTTAGCGTTTACCAAATACCTAAAATCTTCTTCCTTTTTGTGTTCTTTAAAATATTCAGAAGTAAAAGAAAAATCAAGCTCCAGTTGAAAGCAATCAGCTAAAAGCTCCATACTCTCCATATTCATATCGTATAGGAAAGTGTGCTTTTTTTCAAAAAAAGGAGCAAATTCATCTTCATAGAACTCAAAGAAAGGAGAGGTTCTATAAGCTGTTTGAATGGATTTCCAATGTTGTTTTTTCCAATCGAAACTATCTTCCAGTTTTACATCCTTATATTTTTGGTGACTATCACTTTTACTGTGTTTTATAGGGATGGAAAGCATTTGTTTTCCATTCGGACTATAAATATAGGCTCGGTTGCGGTATGTCTGCTTCTGATAATTATCTTGCTTTTCAGCTACAAACATGCCATCACAATTATTGATTACAACCCAATGTGCTACCGATGGAAAATATGTAGGATGTAAAACAGGCATGGTTTACAATAAAATTGTCTAGTTATGCTGATTTTTTACGTTTTCTAAATTTCGAGTAACCGTACCAAAGTGCCACGATAATTAGGAAATAGATAAGATAGGATTTTGGTTTTCCTTCTCCTCCAACGGTGGTGAACACTCTTTCCCAGCGTACTTTGTTCCAGAATGGTCCGCTGGCATTGGTGTCGTAACTAAACCAAATGAAAACTGGTTTACCAACAATATGGTCAGCAGGGACGTATCCCCAATAACGACTGTCTTCAGAAGCATGGCGATTGTCTCCCATCATCCAGTAATAATCCTGTTGAAAGGTGTAGGTGGAAGTTGGCTGCCCATCAACCAAAATTTGATTTCCTTTTACATCAAGGGTGTGTCCTTCGTATTCTACAATTATTTTTTTATACAGGGGGAGAACTTCTAAGTTTAACTCTACTGTTTTGCCTTCTTCGGGAATGTAAATAGGTCCAAATTGGTCTTGATTCCAAGGAAACCCTTTCGACTGTGGGTACACAGAAGTGGCTAATTTAGAATTCCCCAAAGGCTCAATATTTCTCTTTACACTTACAACATTCGGATTGTCTTCAAGTTGACTGGCAGCTTCTTCGGTTAAAGATTGAAAATAGAAAACACCGGGTTGAACTTGACCAAAAGGACCTGTAACGCCGTATCTTTCGTACATATAACGAGGTGTAAGTTGACCTTTAGATTCAACTGTATAAGAAAACTGAGGTTTTGCTCGGTCTGGTAACACGGTTCTTTGTCCGTTAATATGAACATATCCATCTACAATCGATAAAGAATCTCCAGGAACTCCTACACAACGTTTAACATAGTTTGATTTTTTATCAATCGGCTTTCGGATTCTCTTATTGGTTTTAACAAAGAATTGCTCTACCGTATCGGCTGGCCAACTGAAAACAACGATGTCATTACGCTTTATTTTTTGTAAACCGGGTAGTCTAAAGTAGGGGAGCTGTGGTTTCTTTAAATACGATTTTGTTTTAATTACTGGTATGGTGTCATGAACCATGGGGAAGGCCACGGTAGTCATAGGCGTTCGAGCTCCATAATGAAACTTGCTCACAAATAGGAAGTCGCCCACCAGTAATGTTTTCTCCAAAGAAGAAGTAGGAATTACGTAAGGTTGCATAAAATAGGTATGCACCAAGGTAGCTGCTACTACGGCAAATAGAATAGAACTAACCCATTCCCCGGTTGCGGTTCGTGGTTTCAAACTTCTATCTTCAATATAATTTACATCTACTGCGTAATTTATGTAATAGATATAAAATCCTAACGTGAGTATTGCTAGCCATGTATCAGTAGTACTATTTCTTCCAAAGCTTCGGATGGTTTCCACCCAAACTACAGGAAACATGATGAGGTTGATAATTGGGATAAACAGAAGAATAGTCCACCACCAAGGACGATTGATGATTTTCATCAATATAACTGCATTATAAACGGGAACAATTGCTTCCCATGGTTTTCTGCCTGCTTTTACATATAATTTCCAAGTTCCCAGAAAGTGAATTACCTGAATAACCAAGAAAAAAATGAACCATTGCATCATTGTCATAATAGTATTTTTTAACCCTTAACGGAAATAGTATTCCGTAAAAATATAGTATTTCTTCAGTTTACGTTTTAAAAGTGTTGGAAAATCAGCTTTTTAACCTAGGTTTAACACGTCTTTCATGCTGAAAATACCCGTTTTTCCGATAATCCATTCTGAAGCAATTACCGCTCCTAAAGCAAAGCCTTCACGATTGTGTGCCGTATGCTTAATTTCGATCCTGTCTACTTCACTGTCGTAAGAAATGGAGTGTGTGCCTGGAACTTCAGGTTCGCGAAGTGCTTTGATTGGAATTTCGTTTTCATTTGCATTATCCAATTGCCAACCAGTTTTATCGGTGTTTTTTAAAATGCCTTCCGCTAATGTGATGGCCGTACCACTTGGCGCATCCAATTTTTGAGTGTGATGAATCTCCTCCATGCTAATATTATATTGTGAAAGGTTCTTCATCATCGAAGCGAGATATTCATTTAGTTGAAAAAAGATATTTACCCCCAAGCTAAAGTTGGAAGCATAAATAAAAGCTCCATCATTTTTCTCGCAAAGTTCAACTGCATCTTGATATTTATCTAACCAACCAGTGGTACCGGATATAACAGGGACTTTATTTTCCAGACACAAGGTGATGTTTTGGAAGGCTACAGTTGGGATACTAAAATCGATAGCTACATCGGCTTGGGTGATATCTAGGTCTTTTGTGTTTTCGTCTACTTTGGCTACAATTTCATGTCCGCGCGAAATGGCTATTTGTTCAATCATTTTGCCCATTTTTCCGTATCCAAGTAAAGCTATTTTCATTTTAAATATTTTTGAGAAATTTTTTAGAAATTGAAACTCAATTGAACACCATAATTCGGGTTAAAGTCCAATTGATTTTGTTCATAATAAGGTTGTAATGATAGTTTTTCACTAACATTAAACTGCTTTAAGTGAGCAGTAACATTGGCGTCAATGATATTTAGTGCATACAAGCCAATGGTAATAAGTAGAGAGAGGTCTCTGTTTTGTTGGTAAAATTCTTGTGCGTCCCTTAGCGCTTGGTCACTTACATCGGGACTACCGGGAACAACACCACTATTGTTAATGTCGTAAAATTCATCATCGTAAAAACCAGCAAGTCGTCTTTTGAAAGCATCCCGATATCGGTTGTATTGTTGGGTATTGTCAATATAAAAATACAGTCCCGTTCCAATAGCGCCGTATACAATAGGAACTTTCCAGTACGTTTTATTGTAAATTTGCCCGAGCCCAGGTAAAATAGCGGAATAAAAAGCTGCTTTGGCCGGGGAAAGCGGGTCTATTTCGATTGACAAATTAGCCAGACTGTCTAGTTTCTGCTGCTTTAAAAATCGTCGTCTTTCTTTTCTGGAAAGCGAATCTAAATTTACCGCAACGGAATCTTGCTGCTCGTACTTTGCCAAACTATCTCTTCCTTCCTGTTGCAGTTTTTGCAATTCCCGCTTCGTCATTTCGTGCGCAGCATCGGTCTCTGTCTTTTGACTTACAGAGTCGGTTGCTTTTTCTTGTGCGATTGAAACGAAATGAAAGAGCAATAAAAATATGCTGGCGATACTCTTTTTAAACACTATTTTATAAGTTTTGCAAGGCGTAAAAAGTCTTCTTTGGAATGAAAAGGAATAATTAATTTTCCTTTACCATTCTTAGCTACTTTAACGTCTACTTTAGAAGAAAAGTATTCCGTAAGTTCTTCTACGTTATCAGAAATATAATCCGGTAACTCAGGAGTAGTGTTTTTAGTTGATTTAGGTTCCTTTTCAGTTTGGTATTCCCGTACCAATTTTTCGGTTTCCCTAACAGAAAGATTGTTGGTAATTACTTTTTCGTAAATCTCCAGCTGATCTTTCTTGTTTTCAATATTGATAAGCGCTCTTCCGTGTCCCATACTTACAAAACCATCCCGCATTCCTGTTTGAATAATTGGGTCGAGCTTTAATAAGCGTAAGTAATTGGTAATGGTAGAACGTTTTTTACCAACACGGTCACTCAATTGTTCTTGAGTAATATTAATTTCATCAATAAGGCGTTGGTAGGAAAGTGAAATTTCAATAGGGTCAAGGTCTTGACGTTGAATGTTTTCCACCAATGCCATTTCCAAAGATTCTTGGTCGTTGGCAATTCTGATATAAGCTGGAACCGATTTTAATCCTGCTAATTTAGAGGCACGTAATCTACGTTCTCCAGAAACCAATTGATACTGATTAAAATCTATTTTACGAACCGTAATAGGTTGAATAACACCTAGTTCTTTAATGGAAGTTGCAAGTTCTTGAAGGGTTTCTTCATTGAAGTTGGTACGTGGTTGGAATGGGTTTACTTCTATGGCGTCCAGCTCCAATTCAACAATATTACCTACTACTTTATCCGCATTTTTATCCGAAGCCGATTTAATATCATTTTCGGGATCTTTCAACAACGCAGATAATCCTCTTCCTAAAGCTTGTTTTTTAGTTGCTTTTGCCATTTAAACCGTTTGCTTATTCTTTTTAATTATTTCATGTGCCAAACTAAGGTAGTTGGTTGCTCCCTTACTAGTAGCGTCATAATTAATAATTGTTTCACCATAACTTGGTGCTTCACTTAAACGAACATTTCTTTGAATAATAGTATCAAAAACCATATCGCTAAAGTGTTTCTGCACTTCTTCTACAACTTGGTTGGAAAGTCGCAATCTAGAATCGTACATGGTTAATAATAAACCTTCAATATCCAGATTGGAATTATGTATTTTCTGAACACTTTTAATAGTATTCAATAGTTTTCCGAGGCCTTCCAATGCAAAATATTCGCATTGAATAGGAATGATTACCGAGTCTGATGCTGTTAAAGCATTCAATGTTAACAGGCCTAAAGAAGGAGCGCAATCAATTAAAATATAATCATACGTTTCCCTAAGCCCTTTAATAGCTTTAGCCAGCATATATTCCCTTGCATCTTTATCCACTAGTTCAATCTCAATGGCAACAAGGTCTATGTGAGCAGGTATTAAATCAACGTTTGGGGAATCCGTTTTTATAATAGTATCTTCTGGTTTTACAGAATGCTCTAATAATTGATACGTACCTCCTTCAACCGTTTCAACATCAATCCCAAGACCGGAAGTAGCATTTGCCTGCGGGTCCGCATCGATAAGAAGCACTTTTTTTTCCAGTACTCCAAGCGCGGCAGCGAGGTTTACAGATGTTGTCGTTTTTCCAACACCGCCTTTTTGATTAGCTACAGCAATTACTTTGCCCATGTGTTTATTTCGATTTTAGTAAGGTATAAATTAGTCAGGTAAAAATACGATTATTTGTGAGTTTAGAAAATGAATTTTGTTAACAGTTATCCACGATGCGATTTTGGTTGAATATCGAGCAGTTTATCCTTTTGTAATTCAGTAGCCAGTGTTCAGTGGTCAGTCTTCAGTAAGCAGTAAACAGTTTACAGTAAGATTTTCAATTAAACCTTAATTAATCACTTAACAACAATTAACTAAATCAACAATCAATAATTAACAAACCACACTTTCTACTTCGACTTCTTGCTTCTTATCATCGCCTCAAGCATATCCCACATTTCTTCCGGAACTGCTTCCAATAAATTAAACTGACCGGCACCTTTAAGCCATTCACCTCCATCGAGGGTTATGACTTCTCCATTTAAATACGCTCCAAAACCGGAAACCATGTATGCCGCGAGATTTGCTAATTCCTGATGCTCACCAACTCTTTTTAATGGAACTTTTTTAGCTAAATCAAATTTTTCTTTTAAATCGCCTGGTAGCAATCTATCCCAAGCTCCTTTTGTTGGGAAAGGCCCAGGAGCAATAGCGTTAAAACGCATGCCGTATTTTGCCCATTCTACCGCCAAACTTCTAGTCAAAGCCAATACGCCAGCTTTTGCTGTAGCCGAAGGCACTACGTACGCAGAACCGGTCCAAGCGTAGGTGGTAACAATATTGAGAACATTCGTGTTTTGTTGTTTGGTGTCTATCCAATGTTTCCCGAAAGCCAAGGTGCAATTTTTTGTTCCCTTTAGAACGATATCAATAATGGTATCAAAAGCATTTGCTGAAAGTCTTTCAGTAGGAGAAATAAAATTACCAGCGGCATTGTTTAGAAGCACATCTACCGTCCCAAATTCGGCAATTACTTTATCGCGCATAGCTTCGACTTGGTCGTAATGACGAACATCGCAAGCTACAGCCAGACATGTTCCTCCAGTTTCGGTTTCTAATTCTTTGGCTGTATTCTCTAATTTTTCCAGACTCCTTGAGGTTATGGCTACTTTAGCACCAAGTTCAAGAAAATATTTGGTCATCGCCTTTCCGAGTCCGCTACCGCCACCAGTAACTACAATGTTTTTACCTTTTAGGGCATCGTCTCGAAGCATTTTATCTGTGTAATTCATGTGTCTATATTTAATGTTTTTTTAATGTCACATGGAACATCCATATAATCATTCCTTGTGTGTCTGAAAAATAGCCATGGATGTTTCATTTTTTTAGTTTTTTTATGTTCAAAGGTTAAAGTGTTCAAACGTTCAAAGTTGTTCGGCCTACTGCTTATAGCCTAAAGCTTTCAAAACTCAGCACCCAACACCCAGCTTCCTACATCAGGCATCTAGCAAAACATTAATCTATCAAAATCTCCAAAATTGTAATCGCGGCATCACTTATTTTTGTTCCGGGGCCAAAGACAGCTACCGCTCCAGCGTCAAACAGAAATTGATAATCTTGTTTGGGGATTACACCACCAACGATAACCATGATGTCTTCCCTGCCATATTTTTTCAATTCTTCTATAACTTTTGGTACCAGCGTTTTATGACCGCCAGCCAAAGAAGAGACTCCTAAAACATGAACATCATTTTCCATGGCTTGCTTTGCAGCTTCTTGCGGAGTTTGAAAAAGCGGACCTATATCCACGTCGAAACCAACGTCGGCGTAGCCTGTGGCAACTACTTTTGCACCACGGTCGTGTCCATCTTGTCCCATTTTGGCAATAAGAATTCTCGGCCTTCGTCCGTCTTGTGCTGCAAATTTATCAGCTAATTCCTGTGCTTTTTCGAAACTTTTATCGTTTTTCACTTCTTTTGAATAAACCCCGCTAAAGGATTGAATTTTTGCTTTGTATCTTCCGTAAACTTCTTCCAATGCTGAAGAAATTTCACCCAATGTGGCTCTGTTTCTAGCAGCATCCACGGCTAAAGCTAATAAATTTCCTTTGCCTGATTGGGCGGATTGTGATAATTTTAAGAGCGAAGATTTTACTGCGTTTTCATCTCTGCTGGATTTTATTTTTTCAAGGCGCTCCATTTGTTGCTTTCTCACTTGTTGGTTGTCCACTTCCAATATTTGTAGCGGGTCTTCCTTTTTCAAACGGTATTTATTTACGCCTACAATTACGTCCCGGTTACTATCTATTCTAGCTTGTTTACGGGCAGCTGCCTGTTCAATTCTCATTTTTGGGATACCAGCTTCTATTGCTTTCGTCATACCTCCCAATTCTTCTACTTCTTCAATGAGTTTCCAAGCTTTTTGTGCAATCTCATGGGTTAAGCTTTCCACATAATAACTTCCCGCCCATGGATCTACCGTTTTGGTGATACCTGTTTCCTGTTGAAGAAACAATTGTGTGTTTCTGGCAATACGTGCTGAAAAATCTGTTGGTAAGGCTATGGCTTCATCCAAAGCGTTGGTGTGCAAGGATTGTGTTCCGCCGAAGGCCGCAGCAGCCGCTTCAATACAGGTACGCGCAACATTGTTAAATGGGTCTTGTTCGGTTAAACTCCATCCGCTGGTTTGGCAATGGGTGCGTAGCGATAATGATTTTTCATTCTTCGGATTGAAACGCTTTACCAGTTTCGCCCATAACATACGGCCTGCTCGCATTTTTGCGATTTCCATAAAATGGTTCATTCCGATTGCCCAGAAGAAGGATAGTCGGGGAGCAAAAGTATCAATGTCCATTCCGGCTTCAATTCCCGTTTTTATATATTCCAGTCCGTCTGCGAGGGTATATGCCAATTCAATATCTGCGGTAGCACCTGCTTCTTGCATGTGGTAACCCGAAATACTAATGCTGTTAAATTTCGGCATATGGTTGCTGGTATATTCAAAAATATCAGCAATAATTTTCATGGAAGGAGTAGGAGGGTAGATATAGGTATTCCGTACCATGAATTCTTTTAAAATGTCATTTTGTATGGTTCCGGATAATTTTTCAGTAGCAACGCCTTGCTCTTCCGCAGCAACAATATAAAAAGCCATGATGGGCAAAACCGCACCGTTCATGGTCATGGAAACCGACATTTTATCCAGCGGAATCTGGTCAAAAAGTATTTTCATGTCTTCCACCGAGTCGATAGCTACTCCGGCCTTTCCCACATCGCCTTCCACGCGTGGATGATCGGAGTCGTAACCGCGGTGCGTTGCTAAATCGAATGCAACGGAAAGTCCTTTTTGTCCCGCTTCTAAATTTCTTCTATAAAAAGCATTGCTTTCTTCCGCAGTAGAAAAACCAGCATATTGGCGTATCGTCCAAGGCCTTTTTACATACATGGTGGAATAGGGTCCTCGTAAAAAAGGAGGGAAACCAGCAGCAAAATCAAGGTGTTCCAAGTCTTCCGCAGTGTGCTTCTTGTAAACCGATTTCAAATCAATTTTTTCAGCGGTTTGAAATGCCGTTGTTTCCGTACTTTCAACTTCTGAAACTTTTCCAAGCTTTATATTTTGTACATCCCTACGTTTCATTTCGATTCGTTTTTTAAGCGTTCTTTTTCCACTTCTTCTGCCAATCTCTTTTCAATGATAGGTTCTAAAAGCGTCTTTCGTGGCTCAAACTTTACAAAAGGGTACAGCTCCAAGTCGTTCTGCATTCGATCTTCTTTGTTTTCATATTTGTTGGAGCCCACCAAAATCTTTTCTTTTTGAAGAAAGGCTTCATTTTCCAGAGCAGCACTTTCTTTTATTTTTTTCTGAATTGTATGCTCTTTTAAATGTTTTAGAAAACCTCCGCCAGCTTCAATACTTTTAAATAATTTCAAAGCTTGTTCAGTAAGTTCTTCCGTTAAAGATTCTATGTAATACGTTCCGTCAACCGGATTTAAAACTTTATCGAAATAGCTTTCATGCTTTAAAATCAATAATTGATTTCTAGCGATTCTCGAAGCAAACTCGTTGTCTTTGTGATACATATAATCATATGGAAGCGTACAAATAGTATTTCCACCACCCAAAATCGCGCTCATATATTCCGTAGTGGTGCGCAACATGTTTACATTATAGTCGTAAATGGTTTTGTTGCGTTTGGAAGGGGTGCAAAATAAATAGCAACTCCCATCAATTTGATATTCTGTAGCCAAGGCCTCCCAAAGTTTTCTAAGTGCTTTTAATTTGGCGATTTCAAAAAAGTAATGACTGCCAAGACTTGTTTTGAAAGTTATATTTGAAACTAATTGATCATTTAAGTTAAGGTATTCATTGGCATGGGCAATACCATAAGCGAGCTGTTGCAACATATTGGCGCCCGCATTTTGATACAAATTGGTGTCAATGGAAAGGGAAGATGTTACATGCTGATGTGCTTTAACTATTTCTTGAATTTCATAAAACAGCTCAGTGTCTTTCTCTTTATTGAAAAACCAATTTCCGCTTCTTGCCAAATTTCCAATAATGTCGAGTTGCAAAAAGACGGAAGCATTTTTGTTTTCCGTTATTTCAATCAGTTTTTTGATAAAATCTACGGATAAAAAATCCATTTGAACATGGATGGCGACCTCTTCGAGAGGAACGTTTTGCAATAATTCATTTAAAGCTATTTCTTCCGAAGGGAAAATCAAAAGGATACTTTCTGCTCCTTTGTCAACCGAATTTAAAATTTTCTTATTGGCACTAGCCGCATTTCCCGCAAAAACCTTTTCGCAAGTTCTCCATGCGGGGTTTGGGTTACTACTTATATTTTCCGGTAAATCTTCCTGATTGTAAAAAGGCTTTATATGAATACCTTCTGGAGTTTTGGTAACGAGTGTTTCGTTGTAATCTTCGCCTTTTAATTCAAACTGAATTTTTTGTTTCCACTGTTTGGCAGTGATTTTTGGAAATTCGTTAAAAAGAGAATTACTCATAACAGTTAGTTGCGTTTTTATGAAAATTGTAAGTTAAACCTGCCTGCTCACCGCAGGTAGGCAGGCTAATCCCGACCGCAGCGTCGGGATCTTTGATTCAATATTTCGGTTGCCTGCCTGACCGGTAAATCCAAGCTGGCACCGAGGCTGTTTACTTTTAAAAGAATTCTTAATCGGTGTCTAAACTATCTTCATATTCTATTAAATAAATTTCTTCATTTTCTTTTTTTAGATAGTATTCTTCCCGAGCAAATTTTTCCAGTTCTTCTTGGCTATTCAGTTTTTTCAAAGTGGCTTTATCTTTTTCTATAGCCTCTTTCAAGTGATATTTTTGTTCTTCTAATTTTTCAATTTCCTTGTTGAGTTCCCTGTGGGTGAACCAATAGGAGTTGGTGTCAAAAAACAACATCCAAATCACAAAAAAAGTAAGTACCAGCACATAAATGTTGCTGAAAAACCGAAACCATTTTGATTTTCGCAGTTCTTTTAATTTCATAATTACAAAAGGCGTTCGTTTATAATAGTCCGCACTATATCAACGGCTACCGTATTGTATCTATTATTAGGGATTATTATATCCGCAAATTCTTTGGTAGGTTCTATAAACTGTTGGTGCATGGGTTTGAGGGTAGATTGGTAACGTTCTAAAACTTCATTTATATCCCTTCCTCTTTCAGAAATATCCCTTTTAATCCTGCGGATCAATCGCTCATCGGAATCGGCGTGTACAAAAATTTTAATATCAAACAGCTCGCGTACTTTCGGGTTGGTTAAAATTAATATTCCTTCAACAATCATCACCTTTCGCGGATGCGTAATAATAACATCTTTGGTGCGGTTATGTTTTACAAACGAATATACCGGTTGCTCGATGGTTTTATTATTTCTAAGGTCTTCCAAATGTTTGTACAGAAGGTCGAAATCGATAGCCCTTGGATGATCAAAATTTATCTTGGTACGTTCCTCATAACTTAGGTGTGAGGTGTCGTTGTAATAAGAATCCTGAGAAAGCACCCCCACTTCGTCCAGCGGTAGTTCATTTATTATCTGATTGACCACGGTTGTTTTTCCGCAGCCAGTTCCTCCAGCAATTCCTATGATGAGCATATAGTTTTATTTTTTACAAAAATAGAAAAATTAGACCTTCTATGTAATATATATAACAGAAGATATAAACAGTTGTGGGTAAAACGGAGCCGTGTTAAAGGAATAAAAAAAGAGTATTAAATATCTCATAAATAGCTTTTTATGTATTGTCTTCCGCATCGTGGTTTTGTAATTTTAAGAGTAATTACTGAAGAAATTGTATTTGTACAACCTTAAAAGAAAAGAAAACATGCCAAATCCAAGGATAAAGAATGAGGAGCAGTATGAAGCCTTACGGGAACAAGGCTACAGCAAAGAGAAGTCCGCTAGGATAGCCAACACGCCAGACGCTGGAAAAAAAGGAGGTAAAGCGAAGAAATATGAAGAGTGGACAAAAGATGAATTGTATGAGCAGGCCAAAAATGTTGGCATCGATGGCCGTTCTAAAATGAATAAGAAGGAGCTGATAAAAGCTTTACGGTCTAATTAAATTAACAAGTTAACTACTAATCAACTGAGTCATGAAAAATATATTGTTAGAATGTAAGCAAACCAACGAAAAGTGCATACAATTGATGCAACAATCGATGAAAACTTCTTCAGAAAAGAAAGATGAGGCTTTTGAAAGCGCTGTAAACAATTTGATTGAATTGTACGAAATCAACATTCAACTATTGAAAGCCCAGAACCATTTCACCACAAAGCATTGTGCGTATTGTGTACAGGAGACCGAAACCTTTATTAGCGAATATGCAGACAGTAAAGCGCTAAACGGATTAATTTTTATGTTGAAAAAGCTTATTTCAGACTGTGAAAATGTTATTCAAAACGCTGCTTCCAAACATTTGGATAAAGCAGTTTAAGCGGATGTTATTCTTCGTAAATACGTAGAATATCTCCGTTCAATTCCGTTTTGTAAATGTAAAGGGTGTTACTGGTGACGTTGTTTGTAGGCGTTCCGCTAAGGTTGTATCTCGAACCGTGGACACTGCAAGAAAACGCTTCATCAGTTCCATCTTTCTCGTAAACAATTTGGAAATTTCCTTCATGCGGACACTCACGCGTAGCTGCAACAAAGTTACCTTCCAGATTGCGGGCAATTACAATTTCATTTTTAATAATATACCCACCTTTATCTTTTAAAGGTTCCGCTTCTTCCGAAGTGAGATCTATAGTAAAATCTACTTTTTCAGGCGTGCCGTCCCCACCGCCTTGCTCTCCATTTCCTTGTTCTCCATCGCCATCACCGCCAGTATCTGGAGTTTCTTCGTCTGGATTTTCGGCGTTTGGATCGCCTCCCATTACTTCGTCAACATCATCAGATGCATTGCTGGAACAACTTACGCAAGGGAAAACAAGTGCAAAAGCTGCACCGGCGCCAAGGGATCGAAGGAATTTTTTTCTTTCCATAACATGTTAGGTTTTAAAGTAGGTCTTATCGTTTTGGGCGGTTAAATATAACGATTAAAAATCAATTTTAGAATGACTGTTTTTTTGACTGTGTTTGAATTAAGCACTTGTAGAATTTAAAAATCTTTATCATCTACTTTTGTGTCCTTCTGTTGAAAAGCTATTTGAAGCAGGGTGGAGTGGAATCTCAAATGTTTTTGCACAACTTCCAGATGGCTTTGCACGACTTGGAGATGACGTTGCAGAGGTAGGAGAAGGCTTTGCACGACTTGGAGATGTCATTGCAGAGGTAGGAGATGGCTTTGCACGACTTGGAGAGGTCGTTGCAGAGGTAGGAGAAGGCTTTGCATGACTTGGAGATGACGTTGCAGAGGTAAGAGAAGGCTTTGCATGACTTGGAGAAGTCATTGCAGAGGTTGTTTAAATTTTGGGGAGCTTTGTAAAAATTATCGTTTTAAGCTAAAATGCCCTTTAAACTCTCGGCCGTCTTCAAGCAATACCCGAAACCAATAATCCGTTGAGGGGAGCATAACTCCGTTGCAAGTTCCATCCCAACCTATGCCTTTTGGATCAAGCTCTTTTATAAGCCTGCCGTGACGATCAAAAATATAAATAGCGGAATTTGCCTGTGTAACCGCATTAATACCAGCCAGCTGCCAGTAATCATTTACATTATCACCATTTGGCGTAAAGAATTTATTGTAACCGATAACAGATATGGTCTTCGATACCACACCGCAACCATTTTTATCACGTACATAAACTTCTACAAATCCTTTTGGAACATCATTAAATTCGTTGCTGTCTTGATAGGGACCAGAAATATCGTTTAAGCTATATTCATAATCACCTTCGCCTTCTACAAGTACGGTAATTCTGTTATTATCAGAAATATCTTCCACAATGGGTTCAGAATTGAATTTTGCCACATTGGAAGGGTTTACCGTAAATTTTTCCGAATTGCTACAGCTTCGGTTTACGCCAAAAGAAGTATAATTTTGTTCTACCTCCAAAATGTATTCGCCAACTTCGGTAAGTGTTGCAACTTGACTATTGCTTACCACCTCTTCGGTACCATCATCCTTTATCAAACTCCATTGGTAGGAACTCAATCCGCCATTGGCAGCAATAGTTACAGTAGGATTGTTAAGACATAAGGTAGGAATGGCTTTGGGTAGTTCAATTTCCGGTATTTCATCAACAACCAAACGTAATTCTTCCACGTCTTGGCATTGGTTATTATCCTCTATACGAACATATAAAGTAGTACTTTCCGTAGTAATTACTTCGGAAGTAATTTCATTTAATTCCAAAGAAGCATCTTCGCGACTGTTGAAAAGGGATACGTCTAAATTTGGATAGGCTCTATTTTTAATCTCATCTATATTGAAACTCCCCGCGACCATGGCATCATTTTTATCCATATCACAAGAAAAATAAGGCCCCATTTTTTGCAAGCTTGCCGTGGTGCTTTTCACGCTAAGCGTAAGTTCTACATCTTTGCGACATTGATTACTGTTGCGAACGGTTGCAGAAATAACCTGCCCCTCTTGTCCTGTAAATTTGTCTGGGTTTTGAATTGGTGTATTGTTGACACGATCGTTTACGGAAAGGTAATACGTCGTGGTAGTATTCGCGTCGCTAGTAATTAACGAATTTGCTTGGTTTAAATTAAATACAGTAATACCATCCGTGGAATTAGCTACATCCAAATCGCACTGGGTGAGAGTGGCGTTTACCGCTTCCGGACTTTTATAGGATGCAATGGTGAAATTAGTAATATCGAAACAACCATTTACATTGGTAACCCGCGCGTAAATAGTTTTGCTTTCGTTGTTTAGGGTTAAAGTGTTTTCTAAGGGTGCAATATCATCACTTGCATCCATTTCATTTTCAAAATAAGTAACCGTATTGGTAGGTTCGGTATTAATTTTGTCTGAAAAACTATCCAAATCTACAGTGTAAACACCCGAGTCGTTGCATATTCTTTCGTTTGGAATGCTATTTGCCATGGGCATAGGAGGGAAGGGTGAGCCACCAACGAGTGAAGTTCCCGTCCAATCAATTTCAAAGGCGCTATCGCCAATGGGGCGGTCTATAACAATATAATAAGTGTCGCCTACCTGAACATCTAAAGATTTTACAAAGCTATTTCCCAATTCTCCTGGGCCTTCAGCCAAATCGGTTTCTTGGTCGTTCATACCTGTAACGTTGGATGTTAGTCCGGCATCTATAGGATTGGTAGTAGAGCATCGTATTGAGGTGCCAAGATTATCGCAGTCTGAAGTAGGTCCGAAGATAAAAAAGTCATAATCCACCTCCAGATTCTTAGATGTAGGTCGCAATGTAAAACCCAAGGTACCCTCTCTTACAATATTAACTTTTAGCCACAAGCTATTATGCTCAAAGCTGGCGCAAGCGTTGTTAGAGCGTAGCTCCTGTAGCCCTTGGCCATTGGCGTTACTACTTATTTTGCTGCTGCCACAAACTGTAATGGCATTCTTACAGTCATTGGGCATTTCATTTTGAGATAAAATGTGTTGAGAGAAAGCTAAAAGCACGATATTCACCGTCAATGAGCAAAAAATTCGCATGGCTTAATGTATTTATTAAACAATCCCTAAAGAAGCGGGTTTGAAAAATGCAATCACTTTTGGGTGTTTCATTTTCCAAGCAGAACTAATTCCTTCTGCAGGTGTGCGGGATTTGTTTCAGGATGTCTTAAAAAAGGTTGTGATTTATTGTTGATAATAACTAAAGTTGAGTAAAAGCCATTATAAATCACGCTTTTTTAGGATACTATAAGATAAGTAAATAAATACAAACGTCCATAGTAAAACAATAAAAATTTCATACCAGTGAACGCTGTAGTCCTTTACGTACGACTCCCCAATCTGGTTGGCAACGGATTGTACCGCACCTAACCGACTAAAAGGTTCTTTGATGAGGTTGCTCATGGCTTCTAGCGGAAAGAACTGAGTGATTTTTTGGGTGACAACATCAGTGGTTTGCCAACGTATGAGTCCGTAAACAATACCTTCCACCACTTGCCATAGAATAAGAAAACCTAAAGCAAAAGCAGAACGTTTTACGAAAATGCCTAAAAACAAACAAAATGAAAAGAACCCCAATAGCTTTACAAAAAACGCTATCAAGTACTCAAGGTCCGAGAAAATGATGCTGAGTTCGTTATAGTCGGAAAAAATAAGTCCGAGTATAAATGAAACCACAAAAATAAAAACAGTAGATACTGCGGAAAAAACCAACACAGTAATAAATTTAGAAAGGATAAATTCTTTCTTGCTCAAACCATCTATTAGGTTTTGTTTTATGGTTTTGTTGCTGTATTCGTTAGACATCATAGAAACAATAACGATGGCCAAGAAAAGTTTAAAAAACGATGCAATATAGGTGTTGAAATGCCAGATATAAGGGAAATTGAATATACCTTGGTCGGCTAACTGAAAATGAATGTCGCCAATATCAAATTTAATAGTGGCGAAAAAAGCAATAAATGTGAGCAAAACAAAGTACGCAATAATTAAAATGCGGCTTGCCCTGTTGTTCCATAATTTTATGGATTCAATTTGTAGCAATCGTAACATCAGTTGGAAGTATTTTTTGTGAGGGTTAGAAATTGTTCTTCAAGGCTTTCCTTTCTTTTTACAAGATGAGAAAGAACGATACCTTTTTCAAACATAAAAGTATTAAACGTGTGGGCATCCATGGGTTCGTTTAAAAATGCCGTAATGAGTCCATTTTCATTTTTAACGCGACCAAATGCTGGATGATTTTCCAGTACCTTTAATAAGGCCGCATCGTTGTTGGATTTTAGTTCAAAGAAACCGTGACTGGCAATCATTTCATCCACGCGACCCGAATAGAGTTTTTCTCCTTTTCTTAAGATAATAACATGCGAACACACTTTTTCAACTTCATCCAAGAGGTGGGAAGCCAATAAAATAGTGGTTCCTGTGCCCGCTATTTTTTTAATGATTTCTCTTATTTTATGAATTCCCTGTGGGTCGAGACCGTTAGTGGGTTCGTCCAGAATTAATATCTCGGGGTCGTTGAGAAGGGCAGAGGCAATGGCGAGACGCTGCTTCATACCAAGTGAAAACGTTCTAAATTTACTGTCCTTTCGGTCCAATAAATCCACCAATTCCAGTTTCTCTTCTATTTTCTCTTCAGAAACTTCTTTTATTTTACATACTAATTTTAAATTCTGAAGAGCGGTCATATACGGATAAAAGTTAGGTCGCTCGATAATAGCCCCAACTTTTTTTAAGGCTTCATGCGTGGAAGTTCTTCCGTCAAACCATTGAAAATCACCAGTTGTTTTATTTACAACATTGAGGACAATACCAAGTGTGGTGGACTTTCCGCTGCCGTTCGGACCTAAAATTCCGTATACATTCCCTTTTTCTATGTTGAAAGATAAGTCGCTGACTGCAGTGAGGTAGCCAAACTTTTTGGTGAGGTTTTTGACTGTGAGAATCGTTTCCAAATGTTTTTTATTTTGAGGTGTTTGTACTAACTTGACGAATTCGCCTTGTTATTGTTACAATAATAACGATTAAATTTGACTATCTGAGTGAGAATTATAGCTTGACAAAAGTTCAAGTGCCCCTCAATGCTTTTCTGTTTAACAGGAACAGGTTTGCTACGAGGTTATTTACTAAATTATTATTTTTTGGGTATGAGTGAAAAATTAATGTCGAAAAAGAAACCGTCGTATCCCGTGAACGAACGTTTGCTGGCTTATCTAGAGCGTTACAACCGAACTACAAAAATCCCCATTTCCTACGACGATTTATTGCGGTTCTCTGGTTCTGTGGTGGTGTACGATGAAGATGATAACGATACCCTATGGATTCGGGTGTATTATTCAGAATTTGAACGCCCGGAGATTGATTATCATTTAAAAAAGGTATATACCCTTATTTTTTCTGACGGAAATGAAGATATCTTTCAGTATTTAAATATTGATGCTATTGACTTCTGTACTTTCGGAAATTCACAGCCGTTCCGTATTAAAGTGCGTAATATTTTGAATGATAATTACACCTATATTTATGTGAAGAAAGCGGATGCTTCCAGAGTGTACGGACTCGAACTGGAACATATTCTTTCCCCAAACCGTATGAATTTTGCGGTCTACGATGATACGCTTATTGAGGAGCATATTTCGGGTATACCGGGTGACGAATTTATAAAAACCGCGCTTCCCAATTGTACTGATGTGCAGAAAAGCCAGATTGCCAAGGAGTTTGTGAAATTTAATGAACGCTGTATGATTCGGCTTTTGGGAGATATGCGCTCCTATAATTACGTGATTATTCCCGTGCACGATTTCGATAACGTAATTTTCAAAATCCGCGCTATAGATTTTGATCAACAATGTTACGAAGGGAATTTTAAAGTTTACAAGCCGCAGTTTTTTAAAGAAAACTATCAAATGGTAAAAATGGTAGAAGAACGATTGAAGCCTGCTTCCATTGAACAATATAAAAAGGAAGAAAGATCGCTCTTGGCAAAAAGAATTATAACTACTAAAAAGCGACTAAAGGCATTACTTCGTTGCATGGTGAACGACCATATTACCACCAAGGATAATTTAGAGGAACTGAAAACAGAGCTTTATAATTATACGTTGGATATGAAATTTAAAAGATGCCGTTCCATGGGGCAGGTGGTTCGGGTAGCCTTGGAATTTGTGCGTAGAAATTACGAAGATGTGAGTATGAAACGGTTGTTGCATGATAATTAAAAAATTCGAATATTCGTAATATATCATGTATACATGTCAGGTCGAGCGCAGTCGAGACCTCTCTTAAGTTGTGGAACCAAATGACCTCTCGACTGCGCTCGAGAGAACATTACGCTGTGATAATTTGCAAACAATATTAACAGTTATATAAATTATGGGCTTATTCAATAAAATTCTGGGAAATGCCAGTGAAATTTCCGTAGAGAAATTAAAAGAAAAGTACGGTCGACTTCTAATTGAAAGTGAAGAGGTGGAGTTGGGATTTAAATTACTTCGGGATGTTTTTATGTTTACCAACAAACGGTTGATTCTTATAGACGTTCAAGGTATAACGGGCAGTAAAGTGGAATATAAATCGATGCCCTATAAAAACATATCAAGATTTTCTTTGGAAACCGCTGGGACATTTGATTTGGATGCGGAATTAAAAATATGGATTTCAAGTGAAAATGTACCTTCCGTTAGCAAACGTTTCAATAAAAGCATCGATGTGTATGCTGTACAACGCTATTTGGCAACTAAAGTGATGTAGTTTTTCGTTCAAGATGTTTTTTTTAGATTGAACGAGAAAAAGAAATGTATTTAATTTTGGTGAGACCTCGCCTTTCGTCGGGATTAACTTGACTACCGTAGGCAGTTTCGGTTAGCATGATACAAGGCGTCTGTGGCTCTTAAGTTTAGGAAAAGAAATACTGACTGATTTTAGTGAGACCCCTCCTTCCGTCGGGGTTGGAGTAGCAATCAAATTTCAATTCGCTTACAGCTTTTGAAATTAGGGCTTTACTAAATAAAAAAAGCCTAGCGGAGCCACCGCTAGGCTTTGTAACCCTAAGGTTACTACTTAGAACGAGTAAACGGCTATTTTTAAATTTCTTCTTAGTTTGGTGGTTTACACCACTTCTAGCTAAAAATAACCTATTTAAAATATTTCTTTCTGTACCTTGCTTCAAGATAAAATCTAACCGTAGTTTAGGCTACGCTTTTCTTTTCTATTTCGCTAGGTACACAAATAATTTATTTTCATTTTGGTCATTTTAAGTCAAGAATTGATGTTAGAAAGAATAAACAGCCGCAAGTAAAAATGATGCTAAGCTTCCAGTGGCTTCGTCATCTCCATCAATGAAGATGTCTTCAGAAGCGCTATCAAATCGTAACTCTGGTTTTAAGGTTAGGTCACTAATAGTATAATTTCCAGTTAATGTAAATTCATAAACATCTGCATCTCCTTCAGGATTGTAAGCTCCTAAAGCACTTACGCCACCTTCAAACTCTTTGAAATATTCACCTCTTAAACCGATAGAGAATTTATCAGAAGTTGTCATTTGTGGGTATAATGCAAATCCGTAGAAACCAGATCCATCAGTGTTGTTATAAGTAGTGTTGATTCCTAAATAGAAAGCATCAGATAAATCAAATCCACCGGTATAATCAATTTGGAACGTTTTATCCGGAGCAAATGTTTGTGCACCGTACAATACATTTAAATATTGTCCTTTATATCCCAATTGTGCACCAGCAGTATAACTTCCGTCAAGGTTAATTTCAGTAAAGTCGGTACTGTTCATAACAGCCAACATTAAAGAGAAATCATCAGAAAGTGTAAAATCTGCTTTAATACCAGTGTGTGAAAATGGTCCGTAAGAGAACATGTATGAAGTTGAGTAGTTAAAGTTACCCACTGGAGAGATTACTTCATACCCTAAAAAGGTATTAAAGTTACCCATTGTTAATCGCACGCTTTCGCTTACATTCCAATATACATACAATTGGTTTACTATGTTGGAAGAACCTGTAGAAAGAAATACAGCATCTTCTCCACGTGGTCCAAAAACAAGGTCGGCTACGAAACCTACTTTTTCCCCCTCGTAGCTGGCAATTAGGTTGGCCATACCAAGAGAGAATCCGCTTCTGTTAGCAAATGAAGTAGGAGGAGTGTTGAAAAAAACATTGCCTTCATCATCTTCCATAGCCTGATTGGTTCCTGTTAAATTTGTTTTCCAATAAACATCGGCTGAACCGCTGAAATTGAATTTCTTATCTCCTTCTTCCTGAGCGAAGGCACTCAAACTAACTAAAGAAATAGCTAGAAAAAATATATTTTTTACGACATTTGTTTTAGTAATCGCTTTCATATTATGTAAAAGTTAATTTGTTGTTTGGTTTAAATCTGAATGAGTCAAATACGTATAGTTAACTGTTTAAGCGGGTTACCGAACGGAGCGTACCGCCAAATACCGCTCCGTTCTTTTTCCCAGTAAAAACTAACTAACTAACGATCAATTGTGAAGTCAGGATAAGCATCGCCATCATGTTCGTGCATATCCAATCCTTCTATTTCTTCTTCTTTGGTTACACGAAGTCCCATTGTTTTCTTAAGGATGAACAATACTATAAAAGAAGTGATTAAAGCCCATGCTCCAATACCTAATACTCCAATAGCTTGTACACCCAGTTGAGCAAATCCACCACCGTTGATAAGTCCGCCTTCAATAGCGAATACACCTACCAACAAAGTACCTAATGCTCCACAAACACCGTGAACAGAGATTGCTCCAACAGGATCGTCTATTTTAAGTTTTTTGTCTATAAATTCTATGGAGAATACTACTACCAATCCGCAGATCAATCCTATGATAGCTGCACTTGTTGGAGATACAGCAGCACATCCAGCTGTAATACCTACTAGACCGGCTAATGCGCCATTAAGTGTCATAGAAACTTCTGGTTTCCCGTAACGAACCCATGTAAGGATCAATGCCGTTACTGCACCAGTTGCGGCAGCTAAGTTAGTAGTGATAATAATTCCAGCAACGTTGTAAGAGCTTTCTCCGCTAATGGCAAGTTCCGATCCTCCGTTGAAACCGAACCAACCTAGCCAAAGGATGAAAACCCCTAGCGCTCCATACATCATGTTGTGACCTGGAATCGCATTCGATTTCCCTTCAGTATATTTACCAATTCTTGGTCCTACTAAAGCAGCAGCTGCAAGAGCGGCCCATCCACCAACAGAGTGAACAACAGTAGACCCTGCGAAATCAATAAAACCTAAGGATGTTAACCATCCATCTCCTTGCCAAACCCAGTGACCTGAGATTGGGTAAATAACTACTGTCATTACTAAGGAGAAGATAATATATGTTGAAAATTTAGTTCTTTCTGCAACAGCTCCAGAAACTATGGTAGCGGCTGTAGCGGCAAATACCGTTTGAAAGAATAAATTATGCATGTCTTCTCGTACACTATAAAATAAAGATGGGGAACCAATAAAGCTTCCTATTGATTCACCATACATAATGGTGTATCCAATAATCCAAAAACCAAGTGAACCAACAATAAGATCCACAAAGTTTTTCATAACTATATTGATAACGTTTTTCGATCTGGTAAATCCAGATTCTACCAGCGTAAAACCTGCCTGCATAAAAAACACGAGTATCCCCGCGATTAATATCCACATCAAGTCTAATACTGCATTCGCTTCAATGACGTTTGTTTCCATAAGGGTTGTTTTTAAGTTAGTTTAGTTTGATTATTTTAATGATTCTGTGCCTTTTTCTCTCGTTCTAATTCGGTAGGCTTCTTCCACAGGAATTACAAATACTTTTCCATCACCAACATTTCCTGAATATGCTGATTTAAGGATAGCTTCAACCGTACGTTCTGTAAATTCATCAGAAACGATGATTGATAAATAACGTCTTTGGATGTCGGCAGTACTGTAACTTACACCACGATATACATGGCCTTTCTTTTCGTTACCTACTCCCGTAACATCCCAGTAACTAAAAAAGTTTACTTCTACTTGATGTAATGCATCCCGCACTTCATCAAATTTCGATTTACGAATAATGGCTTCAATTTTCTTCATAATTAAATGATTTGTTTGCCTAAAACTATGTTAAAAAATTGTTACCGAAAAATAAAAAGGGGGTTGAGTGGTAATTTTTATTGAATTATTAATTTACCCCCTCTTAAAATTAGGGGTGTTTATAAAATAAGTATGTATTTTACTTTTTTTAATATGCCGTAAATAGGGGTTTGGGTAGAATAACTCCCAAAAATCAAGTGGAGATAGCGGGATATTTCACTAAAAAAACTATAGAATCTGATAGTGTTTTTGGAGGTTTGTCAAGCGATGTAAATTTTAATTTATTGACCAAAAGAAGTGGTCTGCGAAGGATAACAAGTGGAGTCGAGCGTTCCTTAAGAATGTGAAACCTATATATGATAGGGAATAAAGGTTAATAGATTGTTTGAGATAAATTAAATGTGTCTTTACAACTAAGAATTAGTGGGACTGTATACTTTATTTCTGAAATGAAAGAGGTTGCTTATATAAAGCGAATAAGCCAAACACCTAAAAATACGGCTATAATTCCTAGAATAAATGTAATGGAGGCGTATAATATGAAGTTTAAAAGATCGCCATTTTTTAAAAAAGCATGATTTTCATATGCGAATGTTGAAAACGTGGTAAAACCTCCGCAAAAACCGGTAGCGATTAAAAGGAGTTGGTTTTGAGACAGCGTTTGGTGCTTAGCAGCAAGTCCTAATATAAATCCAATAATAAGGCTTCCAAGAATATTGGCGGCAAAAGTCCCATAAGGGATTCCTGTTTGGGCAACATTTAAATATTTACCGAGTAAATAACGTAAGCAGCTTCCAAAACCTCCTCCTATAAAAACGAGTACTAATTGCTTCATTAAATTTTACTTTTCACAAAGCTAAGATTAATTTACCAAAAGGTCTTCGGTGTTGGTAACGATTGGAATATAAATTTCTGAAACAAAATCAGCCGGGTTAGCTGAGTCCTCTTTAGTAACGATGTATGTTTCAAAAGGCTTTCTGGAATTGTCTATTTCCAAGCCATCTTTTTTAATTGCTTCACGCGCTTTACTCCAAGCTTCGTTTATATTAACGGTGTCGCCTTTCAAAACAGTTTTGTAATAAATTCCTGGATCGATAAAGCCACACAGGATCGAACTGCCTGCTGGGGTTATAATTCTTTCTTTTACAGGAATAGCGGTGGAGAAAATAGCTGAATTGTTCGATTCATCCCATTGTTCAAACAAAGTAAATCGATTTCCAGAACTCTGAATTAGGTTTTGTTCCATAAAAGCCTCAATTTCTGGAAACATTCTTTTTGCGGCCAAATCTATTTCATTCTGTTTTGCGCTCGTGGTTTCATATAAATAGTAGCCTCCACCATATTCAGTTTTACCTACAGGGGTAATACTATAAGTTTTCATATCTGCAATAACGACACTGTCCAATTTTGCCAAACTATTTTCAAAATCGGATCCAAATTTATTCTCCATACTATGTTGAAAGAGAATAAAGAACTTATCCTTGAAAGATAAGTTGCCTTCTATTCCAGAAGTAATGATAACCTCATTTTCATCAACGGTGCTATCAAGGGTAAAAAACCTATGTGCTTTGGCGTCTTTTGGTTCGGTTATATCTGCTATGTAACTTAAAGAGTCTATAGAGTTGAAGTCGGAAGTAATAGTTCCTTTACCGTGAACTTCGCTATCCCATGATGCGCTGGCTCCATCTCCTTTGAAATTTTCTCCATAAGTGACTTTCATATTGGGATCCTGATCATACCAAACGGACCATTTTTCCCAGCTTTTAATATTATTTATATATTCGTAGATTACCGCTTTAGGGGCATAGACTACCCTTGTTTTTACAATTTTATACTCATCGGGTTGAATGGCGACGTAAATGGAGAGACCGATGGCTAGAATTAGAAATAAAAAGATAAGGTATTTTAAAATTCTCATAATAATATGGTATAAATGGGATTACCAATGTACAAAAAAAGTACATTATTATGAATAAATTTTAAATACTGATTGGAGTGTGAGGTTATTTAAAATTAAATAGCTTCTTTTAAAACCACATCATACTCTTCCCCTTCATTTGAATTTAAGGCTTTAGCAGGCTGCTTTTTGTATATAGCAGTTGTTTTGCCTTTTGATTTAGGAAGTTTATTGACGCTAAATAATAATAGAACTACATTAATAAATAACAGGCCAAATAAAATACTAAAGAAAATCATCATTGCTTAAGTTGATTGCTTTATGCAAATTTAGGAAATTTATCGCGTAAATTCTCACATGGAGGCCGAAATTTAACATAATTTCTCTTAAAAATGACGCTTTGGTAAGTTTGTCGTTAGTTTTTTGTAAAATATTTAATGAGAACGAGTAATGTTAAGAAAACTACAAACCCAATGAGTACCCAAAACGTACCTTTATATTCTTTTTTATGCGTCTTTCGATCTCTTTTATAACTGATTATCATTATTATAATGAATGCAAAAAAGAAAATTGCAGCAAAAATTAACTGTCCGGTGCTAAACATCTATTTTTTATTTTGTGCAAAATTAGTCAAATTAGCAATCGTAAAAGTCATTTAAAATATTCTTTTTTCAAACAAAATAGAGAAAACAACAACTTATGAAACATCAATTAGAATCTGTAGAAAAATTTCATAAAGCTTTTGGTTTGGGGGTAGCAAACCAACCCATAGCGAAACTTGAAACCAACAAAATTGTTCTTAGGCATAATTTAATGGCTGAAGAAAACGATGAATATCTAGCTGCCGCAACCAATAACGACATGGAAGAAGTCGCAGATGCGCTTGGCGATATGCTATATATTTTATGCGGAACTATCTTGGAGCACGGAATGCAGGATCTTATTGAAGAGGTATTTGATGAGATACAACAAAGTAATATGAGCAAGTTGGGACAAGATGGAAAACCTATTTATAGGGAAGACGGAAAAGTGCTTAAAGGACCTAACTATTTTAAACCGAATATTAAGAAGATCCTAGAGGAATAGACTCATAAAAAAAGTGGATGTTACTTAGGGTAAACATCCACTTTTATATTTAGAAATTTATTCAGTTAGATTATATTTTAACGCGCCAGCCAAATTTGTCTTCTGCGATATTATATTGAATATCCATAATTGCTTTTTTGATTTTTGAGGCATAGGAGTTTTCAATTTTTGGCAACTCCCATTTTTCACCTTTATAGCCAAATCCGGCAATTGGATTAATTACAGCCGCGGTACCTGTACCAAATATTTCTTTTAGTTCACCTTTATTGTTTGCCTCTAGCACTTCGGCTACCTTTATAGGTCTTATTTCCACTTCAATTCCCATATCTCCCGCCATGTCAATAACACTTTTACGGGTAATTCCATCTAAAATACGGTCACTGGTTGGACATGTTACCAACTTATCACCGATTCTGAAGAAAATGTTCATGGTACCGGCTTCTTCCAAGTATTCGTGCGTATTGGCATCGGTCCAAATAATTTGCTGAAATCCTTCTTCTTTCGCTAAGTTGGTAGGGTAAAATTGACCTGCATAGTTCCCTGCTGCTTTGGCATAGCCAAAACCACCGCTTGCAGCCCTACTAAACTTGTCTGCTATTTTTACACGAACTTCACCACCGTAATAAGCCTGTGCGGGGGAACAAATGATGATAAATTTGTATTCATTGGCAGGAGATGCCGATACACCAGCTTCTGTAGCAATTACAAATGGACGGATGTACAAGCTGTTACCGAAACCTTTTTTAATCCAATCTTTGTCCAATTTCAACAAAGCTGCTAAACCATCGAAGAAATAGTCTTCCGGAAATTCTGGAATCGCCATTCTTACGGAAGATTTATTGATACGATTAAAATTTTCTTTTGGTCGGAATAACCAAACATCATCTTGTTCATCTTTATAGGCTTTCATCCCTTCAAAGACAGCTTGTCCGTAGTGAAAAACCCGGGCAGATGGATCCATTGAAAGCTTTTGGTAAGGCTTGATTTCTGGTGTTTGCCACGATCCATTTTTATAATCACAAACAAACATATGATCGGTAAAAATGCTTCCAAAAGATAAATTTTCAAAATCAACTTGGTTGATTTTAGAAGTAGTTGTTTTTTCGATTTTAATATTAGTAATGGTATCCTTGCTCATAACTCAACTTTATTTTTGCTAAATTAGAAAATATTCCTGCAAAAAAGGGATTAATTAAGACAAAAATAAGTTATTTTGTGTTGGATTTTGTTGTAAAAACGCTTCTTATGAAAAATTACATTTTATACCTTTTTGTTTTCTCAATAATGGTTTCCTGTGGGAATGAAACTGAGAAAAAAAATAAACAGATTGCTGCCAATTATGAGGTTTATGGGGATACCATTGCCATAAATACCATTTTGTCTCCCGAAGAGATTCAAGATAAATATAAGAATTTAGCAGTTAAAGATACTGTAGATGTGGTCTTTAAGGCTACTGTAAAGGATGTTTGCCAAGCAAAAGGCTGTTGGATGAAATTAGATCTTGAAAACGGCGAGGAGACGATGGTGAAATTTAAAGATTATTCCTTTTTTGTCCCTAAAGATATTACTGGAAAACAAGTAGTTTTAGGGGGTAAGGCATTTGTTTCGTTGATGGATGTTGACGAGCAAAAACACTACGCTGAAGATGCCGGTAAAACTCCGGAAGAAATCAATGCAATTACACAGCCTTTAAAAACGAATTCTTTTGAGGCCACTGGAGTATTGTTGCCAAAATAAGTCGACTTGAAAAGAAAAATAATTAAAACTTCTGACGGATCCACTACCATATTTTTGGAGGATTGGAACGAGCATTATCATTCTAAACATGGCGCTATTCAAGAGGCATATCACGTTTTTATAAAAAGTGGTTTACATCCTTTTATTGAAAAGCATAACCCAGAAAGAATAGCTGTTTTGGAAATAGGTTTCGGTACGGGATTAAATGCATTCATTACTTATTTGGAAGCGAAAAGACTTTCAAAATTCATCAATTATGAAGGTGTCGAAGCGTATCCTGTTGAAAAAGAGGAAGTAAAACTCCTTAATTACGTTGAAGAGTTAGATGCAAAACAGTATCAATCTGATTTTGATAGAATGCATGAATCTAGTTGGGATGAATTTTGTGATATTTCAAATCATTTCAGACTTAAAAAAAGAAAACAGCTCTTCCACGAAATCAATGACGAGAATTCTTTTGACATTATATATTTTGATGCTTTTGGGGCAAGAGTGCAGCCAGAGCTTTGGGAGGTAGATATTTTCAGAAAAATGTACGCCGCTCTAAAGAATAATGGTCTTTTGGTGACTTACGCAGCTAAAGGTAGTGTTCGTCGAGCCATGCTCGAGGTAGGATTTTCCGTAGAGAAATTACCTGGGCCGCCAGGTAAAAGAGAAATGTTAAGAGCTGTTAAAGCTTTGTAGGTCAATTCTTTGTTTTAGTTAAATACTCATAATTAGTGTGTTAAACCTTATCTAATAACAGCTTTAGCCAATGGGAAATTATATATTTTTATGCAAAATTGTGACAACATGAAAATTTTAATTACTGGAGCGACTGGTTTGATTGGGGGAGAAATCGTGAGTGCATGTCACAAAAAAGGATATTCAGTACATTATTTGTCCACCAGCAAAAGCAAGTTGCAGAATAGAGAGAATTACAAAGGTTTTTATTGGAATCCTAATAAGAATAAAATAGATCTTGCCTGTTTTAAAGGGGTAGATGCTGTAATTAACCTTGCAGGTGTTAGCATTTCCAAACGATGGACAGCTACCAACAAAAAGAAAATTTTAAATAGTAGGGTTAAGTCTCTTCAAACTTTGAATGAGGCTATTGGTAAAGTAAACCATAATATTGCGTCATTCGTGTCGGCCTCGGCTATTGGTATTTATCCTAATTCTTACACTAATTATTATGAAGAAGATTGCCAAGAAGTAGATGATTCTTTTTTAGGTAGGGTAGTTGAAAAATGGGAAGAGGCAGCTGATCAACTTAAAATTCATGGATTTCCAGTTTCAAAAATTCGAACAGGTTTGGTATTATCTGAAGATGGAGGTGCGCTGCCTCAAATGGCAAAGCCTATCCGTTACTATGCCGGAGCCGTTTTTGGAAATGGCGAGCAATGGCAGAGTTGGATTCATATTAAAGATATAGCTAGTTTGTATCTTCATATAATCGAAAAGAAACTTGAAGGTGTTTACAACGGAGTGGCACCAAATTCCGTAACAAATCTAAAACTTACCCATAAGATTGCGGATATTTATAATAAGCCTATTCTATTGCCAAATATTCCTATGGCCGCTTTAAAGTTGGTTTTAGGGGACATGGCGTATATTCTTTATGCAAGCCAAAGGGTAAGTGCCAAAAAAGTTGAAGAAAGTGGCTTTCAGTATAGCTTTACCAACATATGTTTGGCGCTGAAAGATATTCTGCAAGAAAAAAGCCAATTCCAAGAGGAACTGGCTTAATTTTCATTTGTATTTATTATATAGCTTAAGCCTTTTTAGCTTTAACTTTTACGGTCAATTCAATGTCATCATTGATGAATTTGTCACCTAAATCATCAAAAACAGATTTAGATCCGTAATTTACGTTCCAATTGGTACGGTTAATGGTAAAAGCATCACTGGTAAGAGTAGCTGTATCACCATTTTCAGAAATGGAAACAGGGAAAGAAATATTCTTCTTATTTCCTTTAATAGTTAAATTACCAGAAAGCATTGTTTTACCATCTTTTTCTTCAATTCCAGTAACTTCAAAAGCTGCTGTTGGATGTTCTTCAGTGTTAAAGAAATGATCTTCTTTTCCTTCAACAGTACCTTTTAAATGTGCCTCCAAATCACCTTTTTTATCACCTTCTAAATCGGTAACTGTAATAGAGCTCATGTCAATTAAAAAATTACCGCTTTCCAAAGTACCATCTTTAACAGTCATAACACCAGATTCTATCGCGATAGTTCCCGTGTGTTCTCCAGTAGGTTTAGAACCTTTCCATTCTATTGTGCTTTCCGCTGGTACTGCTTTGTATTTTACTGCTGCGGCAGGAGCCTCTTTTACTGCTTCTGCATCAGTTGCGGTAGTTTCATTTTTCTTCTCGTTTTTGCATGCCACAAATATTGCTAAACAGCCTATAAGTGAGAATGTTAATAAATTTCTTTTCATTTTTTTTGATTTTTTATGAATTAGTCACCCAAATTTAAAAATCTTGATGTGCAACTGTATTAAAATTATGGTAAATTTTTTTGGTGACATTTTGACATTTTTGAAGAAATGGCAATACTTTTGCCAACTATTATCCAATGAATAGTAATGCAGGTTTTTCTACGGAAGAAACTTGTTGTAAAGGAAAGAAAAAGCTTTTTAAAAATATACATATGTCAAAGAACGAAGAGAAAGAGATTATTTCTGAAGAGAACTTGAAGGAAGAGCAACAACAAAATCAGGTTCAGGAAGATAAGAATGCTGAAGAAGCTGACCAGCCAGCTGAAGAAAAAAGTGCTGAGGAGAAACTGAAAGATGAATTGGCTTCTGAAAAAGATAAATTTATCCGTCTTTTTGCTGAGTTTGAGAATTACAAGCGCAGAACGGCAAAGGAGCGAATAGAATTATTTAAAACAGCGGGTCAGGATATAATGGTTGCTATGCTTCCTGTATTGGATGATTTTGACCGTGCTCTAAACGAAATTTCCAAAGCAAAAGATAAAGAGTTGTTGAAGGGTGTAGAGCTTATTAGTAATAAGTTCAGAAACACTCTTAATAACAAAGG
This sequence comes from Galbibacter mesophilus, assembly GCF_023721415.1. Classification (GTDB taxonomy): domain Bacteria; phylum Bacteroidota; class Bacteroidia; order Flavobacteriales; family Flavobacteriaceae; genus Galbibacter; species Galbibacter mesophilus. The sequence continues at coordinate 384,548 of NZ_JAMQVC010000003.1, forward strand.
ATTGGAGCAAGTTGAAGCCAGCACAGGAGATGTTTTTGACGCTGAATTGCACGAAGCAGTAACGCAAATTCCTGCGCCAAGCGACGATTTAAAAGGAAAGATTGTAGATGTTATTGAAAAAGGGTATAAGCTTGGTGATCGAGTGATAAGACACCCTAAAGTGGTTGTGGGACAATAATCCGAAAAGACTATTTGTCATACAACACATTTTTCAAAAAAAATAAAAACGGGGAACGCCTTACAAAAAGAATTACATGAAGCAAGATTATTACGAAATACTCGGAGTTGATAAAAGTGCCACCACTGCAGAAATAAAGAAAGCCTATCGGAAGAAGGCCATTCAATACCATCCAGATAAAAATCCTGGAGACAAGGAAGCGGAGGAAATGTTTAAGAAGTCTGCGGAAGCTTATGAGGTATTGAGTGACCCTGCCAAGAAACAGCGTTACGATCAATACGGGCATGCAGAATTCGACGGTGCCGGCGGCTTCGGTGGAGGTGGAATGAACATGGATGATATTTTTAGTCAGTTTGGAGATATCTTTGGTAGTGCTTTTGGCGGAGGCGGTGGTTTTAGCGGCTTCGGTGGTTTCGGCGGAGGCGGTGGAAGAGCCCGCGTAAAGGGTGGAAACCTCCGTATTCGTGTAAAACTTACGTTGGAAGAAATTGCTAACGGCGTAGAAAAGAAAGTAAAAGTTCGAAGAAAGGTACAGGCCGACGGTGTTACCTATAAAACTTGCCCAACTTGTAACGGAAGCGGACAAGTAATGCGAGTTACCAACACCATTTTAGGTAGAATGCAAACAGCTACTACATGTAATACCTGCGGGGGTGCCGGACAAGTAATTGATAAAAGACCTTCGGATGCCGATGCACAAGGTTTATTGGTTAAAGAAGAAACGGTTTCTATAAAAATACCAGCCGGTGTTGTTGAAGGGATGCAGCTTAAAGTTACCGGAAAGGGTAATGAAGCACCTGGCAGCAATGGAATGCCAGGAGATTTACTGGTAGCTATTGAGGAGCTTGAGCATGAAACGTTGAAAAGGGAAGGGGATAACCTTCACTACGATTTATATGTGAGTATTGCAGAAGCTGTTCTGGGTACTTCAAAAGAAATAGATACGGTTACCGGTAAGGTACGCATTAAATTGGATGAAGGTATTCAGTCAGGCAAAATACTTCGACTTAAAGGAAAAGGAATTCCTAGTATAAATGGCTACGGAAGTGGTGATTTATTAGTCCATATCAATGTTTGGACTCCAAAAACACTAAATAGGGAACAAAGGGAATTCTTTGAAAATATGCTGGGAGACGAGAACTTTACACCGAATCCAGAGCGCAGCGATAAATCATTTTTTGAAAAAGTGAAAGATATGTTTTCATAATTTAACAGTTGAGTTTTACAAAAAAATATATCTTTGTAAGAACACTAGTTCTAACCTAGTGTTAATTTTTTCTTTTTCATAGCAATTTTTTCCCATCCTTGAACTTTTTTGAGGGTGGGTTTTTATTTTTAGGCTAATCCTTTTAAAATGATACCAATTTCTATTGAAATTAAAGTATTCACCTAAAAAATGATAACAATAGCCAGTTTCTTTTTTGCAGTAAAGCAATAACCAATATCTTTGAGAAAATCTATTTCAATATGGCGAATCTATTGGTCGCTCAAAATGTGTCCAAAAAATTTGGCACACATACCGCACTAAACAACGTATCTCTCGAAATTCCGGAAGGCTCTATTTTTGGACTTTTAGGACCTAATGGAGCTGGTAAAACTACCTTTATCAGAATAATCAATCAAATTACATATCCAGATAGCGGAAGCGTAATTTTGAACGGAGAACCTCTTAAACCAGAGCATGTCAAAACGATTGGTTATTTGCCGGAAGAGCGTGGTTTGTACAAAAGTATGAAGGTTGGCGAACAGGCTTTGTATTTGGCTCAACTAAAAGGAATGAGCAAGCAGGATGCTCAAAAAAAGCTAAAATATTGGTTCGACCGATTGGATATTGGTGATTGGTGGCATAAGAAAGTGCAGGAACTTTCTAAAGGGATGGCACAAAAAATTCAGTTTGTTGTAACCGTTCTACACGAACCTAAATTGTTGATTTTCGATGAGCCTTTTAGTGGTTTTGATCCTATTAATGCGACACTTATAAAAGATGAAATTCTTCATTTAAAAGAAAATGGCGCCACTGTTATTTTTTCCACGCACCGAATGGAATCGGTGGAAGAGCTTTGCGATCATATTGCTTTGATAAACAAATCTAATAAGATATTAGACGGGAAAGTACTCGATATAAAACGAAATTTTAAAAACGACACTTTTGAAGTTGGGGTAGAAACAATCAATAAAGAGGGGCTAAAGAAAGAATTGGCTGAAAAGTATGAAGTTTCAGAAGCTAGTTTTAAATCTTTAGGAGATGAACTTAAATTAAGGGTTCAGCTTAAACCCAATGATTCTGCAAACGAGTTATTGCTGTACTTAACTTCTAAAGGCGCAGTGACGCATTTTGTGGAGGTTGTACCGTCTGTAAATGAAATTTTTATTGAAACCGTAAAGCGCAATTAAATGAGCAAATTAGTACTTATAATCAAGCGGGAATATCTGGCAAAGGTTAGAAATAAATCCTTTATCGTGCTCACCATTTTGAGTCCGATTATTATCGTGGCTATGATTGCGTTGGTGGTTTATTTAACCAAAGTGAACAGTGAAGAAAAACGAGTAGTTGCCGTGTTGGATGAAAGTCCGTTTTTTAGCCATCAATTTGAAACCGGCGTAGAAGCATCTTTTATCAATTTTACTGATATTCCGTTAAGCGAGGCCTTGGATTCGGTGAATTCCGCAGGTTATTACGGACTTATTCACGTTCCCTCGGGCGATAAAATAGATGTGGTGGCTAACGATATTCAATTTTACACAAAAGAATCACCTAGTCTCGATATTTTAAATAGTATTGAAGGCAAAATACAGCATAAAGTGCGGGAAGATAAGTTGCAATCGCTTAACATTTCTTCTGAAGTAATGAATCAGCTGGAAGCGAATTATGAAATGAATATTGTTAATTTCAGCGGAGAGAAAAATTTGAAAGGGGTAAACGAATTTAAAGCGTTTATCGGCGGAGGTTTTGGCTACTTAATTATGATGTTTATTATCATTTACGGAGCTTTTGTGATGCGAAGTGTCATTGAAGAAAAGACCTCCCGAATTATTGAAGTAATTATTTCTTCGGTACGCCCTTTTCAGTTGATGTTGGGTAAGATTATTGGAACTTCTTTGGCGGGAATTACTCAATTTGTTATTTGGATTCTATCTGCTGGGATACTTACCTATGTAACCTTGCTGGTTATGGGCGTAGAGGTGGATGCTTTTCAGTCGAAAGCAACCATTTCACCGGAAGCTATGCAAACCATCAACGAAGCCTCTGCCTCTCAAGATACTTTGCAGTTATATGTTAACGAACTAATGAAAATTCCTTGGGGTACTTTACTCTTTTCTTTTTTACTATATTTTTCTTTAGGTTACCTTATTTATAGTTCTATTTATGCAGCCATTGGGGCAGCCGTGGATAACGAAACCGATACGCAACAGTTCATGTTTCCCGTTATTACGCCGCTTATGCTGGCCATTTATGTAGGTTTCTTTTCAGTTTTTGAAAATCCAAACGGACCTATTGCAGTAGGTTTTTCCTTATTTCCTCTTACTTCGCCCATCGTTATGATGATGCGTTTACCAAACGGAATAGGAGGCACAGGAGTTCCTTGGTGGCAGTTTATAGCGTCTATTGTTTTTTTAATACTCACTTTTCTATGTATAGTTTGGTTGGCGTCAAAAATTTATAGGGTAGGGATTTTAATGTACGGGAAGAAACCAAGCTACAAGGAAATTTATAAGTGGTTAAAATATAAATAGATTTTAATCCGTATTTTCGTTATTGAAAGTAACATTCTATCGAATTGTTAAAAGTCTATTTAATTAAATAATCAATTGAAAGAAATAATCAATGACATCACGATAGGGGTCAAAAAGTTTTTCTCCTATGCTTTATATGAAGGCGACCAAACAACCATTACGGTAGGTACGCTTTTGCTTATTATTTCCAGCTGTATATTCGCTTTTTATGTTTTAAAAATCATTAGAAGGCTACTTACAGCTAAGCTTCCCTTAGAGGACAAGCGAAAGTTTGTTAGCATTTTTAAGGTTACCAATTATATTGTATACATTTTGGTAATCATTGCTGTTCTCAGTGCTTCAGGAATAGACCTCACCGTATTATTGACGGCTTCTGCCGCCCTTTTTGTTGGTTTAGGATTTGCTCTTCAGTATTTATTTCAGGATATAATTTCAGGAATTTTAATTATCGTAGACCAGTCGTTGTTAGTAGGCGACGTTATAGAGATTGACGGTAAAGTAGGTCGTGTGATGGATATAAAATTAAGAACTACCCGTGCCATTACCCGTGACGATAAAATAATAATCATCCCGAATCACTTTTTCTTAACGGATATTGTTTATAACTTCACACAAAACCATAAAACCACAAGGGAGACCGTAAGTGTAGGTGTTGCCTACGGAAGTGACACTCGTTTGGTTGAAAAATTACTGCTAAAAAGTGTCGAAAATCAAAAAGGAATCCTAAAAAACCCTAAACCAAATGTTATTTTTAAGGATTTTAGCGACTCGGCATTGTCTTTTGATGTAAATTTCTTTATTAATGATAGTTTTTCAGATCCGCGTATAAAAAGTGACGTACGTTTTCGGATTGATCAACTGTTTAGGGAAAACGGTGTTACCATTCCTTTCCCGCAGAGAGATGTTCATATTTACAACAAATAATTTTAACCGATTTAATGATAAACAAACATAAGAAATGGCAAGGGATGGCATGTATGCTATTCTTTTGTTTTTGCTTCATCAATACACATGCACAATTAACTGATTTAGCTCGGGTGGAATACACCTATTTCCCCCAAGCATCTTCCGAAAATTCTTTTAAGCGTTCCCGCGCATTATTTAATTATCCTTGGAAAGTAGGGGAGGATAAATACTTGGTAACGGGTGTAGAATACGCCAACGTGAATATGGAGCTTAAAGATGGGTTTCCTTTCGCCGTGAATGAGTTCGATAGATTGCAAAGTTTTCAGTTCTCACTAGGATATACATTTAAGTTCAGTGAAAAATGGCGGTTTGGAGCCGTTGTGAATCCGCAGCTTGCTTCCAATTTTCAAAACGGAATTATAGGTGATGATTTTTTATTGAATGCTTCCATATATTTCATAAAAGAACGGGACGACAAAAGCAGGGATAGTGAAGACGGGAGGTTGATTTTAGGGATACAGTATAACACGGTTTCTGGGGTGCCTGCACCTTTGCCGTATGTGAATTATCATAAAGATTTCCATGAAAATTGGGCTTATACCTTAGGGGTGCCTAAAACCAATTTGAAATATAAAATTGACGAAAACAATATACTGCAAGCTTTTGTAACCTTGGACGGATATTACGCTAATATTCAGGATAATGTAATGCTAGAGGATGAAACAGCAGAAAGTATTTCTATGACAACTGTTTTATCAGGATTAGGGTACGAACGTTTTTTTAATGACCATTTATTGTTTTATTTTTATTCCGGATATACTTTAATGAACAATATCCGACTCCGAAACGGAGATATGGAAGATGTTTATACCATAAACGACACCAACTCAATGTACATTAGAGGAGGCTTAAAATTTAAAATGTAATGGCAAAAATATTGGTTATTGAAGATGAAGCAGCAATACGACGTGTATTGGTGAAAATTCTTACAGAAGAAAACAAAGCTTACGAAGTAGAAGAGGCAAGTGACGGTTTGGAAGGCATGGAAATTATAAAAAATAATGATTTCGATTTGGTGCTTTGCGACATAAAAATGCCCAAAATGGATGGCGTTGAGGTTTTAGAAGCAGCCAGAAAGATAAAACCCGAGCTTCCGTTAGTAATGATTTCTGGACACGGAGATATTGATACCGCCGTGAATACCATGCGTATGGGCGCTTACGATTACATTTCCAAGCCGCCAGATTTAAACCGATTATTGAACACCGTACGAAACGCCCTCGATAAGAAACAGTTGGTGGTTGAAAATAAACTGCTGAAGAAAAAAGTAGGGAAGAATTACGAAATGATCGGGGAAAGCAAAGGTATTTCGGTTATAAAAGAAATGATAGAAAAAGTTGCCCCAACCGATGCGCGAGTGATGATTACTGGTCCCAATGGAACAGGAAAGGAATTGGTGGCACATTGGCTGCACCAAAAGAGTGAACGTTCCAAAGGTCCTATGGTGGAGGTGAACTGCGCCGCAATTCCTTCAGAATTAATAGAAAGTGAACTTTTTGGCCATGTGAAAGGTGCCTTTACTTCCGCAGTAAAAGATCGTGCTGGTAAGTTTGAGGCTGCCAATGGCGGAACCATTTTTTTAGATGAAATCGGGGATATGAGTCTTTCTGCTCAAGCCAAAGTGTTGCGTGCCCTTCAAGAGAACAAGATTTCACGCGTAGGAAGCGATAAAGATATAAAAGTGGACGTTCGTGTGGTAGCGGCCACCAATAAAGATTTAAAAAAGGAAATAGACGAAGGGAAATTCAGGGAAGACCTTTACCACAGATTGGCGGTGATACTAATTAATGTTCCGGCGCTTAACGATAGAAGGGATGACATTCCGCTGCTGATTAAATATTTTACCGAAAAAATAGCCAAAGAGCAGGGAACGGCGCAAAAGGAGTTCTCTTCCAAAGCAATCAAACAATTACAGGAATACGATTGGACAGGCAACGTTCGTGAATTACGAAATGTAGTTGAAAGATTGCTTATTTTGGGTGGAAAAGAAGTTTCTGAAGAAGATGTTAAGCTGTTTGCGAGTAAGTAAATATTTTAAGCACTCATCATAAAATAATAGCCACTTTGAAATCAAATACCGATAAAACGAAAATTCTTGTTACTGGTGCGAATGGTCAGTTAGGGTTGACTTTTCAAAAGTTGCAAAACCACTTTCCATCTTTTGATTTCATCTTTTGTTCTTCCGAAGCGCTTAATATTACGGATAAAAATACCATCCAACATCAATTCAGTAATCATAAACCAGATTACTGTATTAACTGTGCGGCATACACAAATGTAGAGCAGGGAGAAAACGAACCCGAAAAAGCTTTTTTAGTAAACGCTGAAGGGGTTCAATATTTGGCTGAGACCTGTAAAAATCATGATGCTATTTTAATTCATATTTCTACCGATTATGTTTTTGATGGTAAAAAGAGAACACCATACGAAGTAACAGATACTCCAAATCCTATAAATATTTATGGGAAATCTAAATTGGAAGGCGAGGAGAAAATAAAATCGGTTTTAAAAGAATATTTTATCGTGCGTACTTCTTGGTTGTACAGCAAAGAGTTTGGAAAGAATTTCTATAAAACCATTTTGGAGAGAGCGAAGAGGGGAGAAGAATTACGAATAACGGATGCACAAAAGGGGAGTCCGACGGATACGGTAAGTTTGGTAAATTTTATTCTGACGAAATTTGTGGATTCAGAACTAAACTTTGGTGTGTATCATTTTAGCGACTCAGAAGCCATGAGTTGGTATGGTTTTGCAAAAAAAATATTGGAAGATAATGGTCTTGACTCAACTAAAGTGGTGAAATACAATAATTATAAAACATTGGCAGAACGCCCGACCTACAGTGTTTTGGCGTCGACGGTAAAAAGTGTCTAAATAATCAAAAGGTTTTGGTAGTAAAAGATTTAAAATTAGTTGTTTGCACTTTCTTTTGCTGGTTGCTTTATCCATTTAAATCGACTTGAAACCTTAAACATAAACCATATTAACCCGCTGTCTTCTAACTTCCGGTAATTGGATTTTCGACTAACAAAATCAATAAAATAATTCCAAATCCCAAAACACGGCAAGCCGCTTCGTCGCTAATAATATTTAACATATATTTGTATCTAAACACGCTACAACAAGTCAATGAAACGAGCATTAAAGAATTTTAAAAATACTTTTTAAAATATTTAAAATTTTTAATGCGAGAACGAAGTGGTTGCACACGTTCTCAATTTTATAATTAATTTAATAATAAATAATTACTAAAAATTTAAACGGGTGAAATGAGCATAACAATTAAGTTGATACCCACCGGAATGATCAATGGCGAATTCCATCTGACCAAATTAAAGAAAGAAAAAAGGAACAGATGAAAATAATTATTGCAGGAGCTGGGGAAGTAGGTTTTCATTTAGCAAAGCTTTTATCTTTCGAATCACAAGACATTACATTAATAGATAATGACCGGGATAGCTTAAACCATGCAGATACGCATTTAGATATTAAAGTTTTAAAAGGAGATGCTACTTCGGTTTCTGTTTTAAAAGAAGCTCGTGTAGATTCTTCCGATTTGGTTATAGGAGTAACTTCTTCTGAAACTACAAATCTTACGCTCTGTTTGTTGGCAAAGCAATTGGGCTGTAAACGTACGATTGCCCGAATTTCCAATACTGAATTCATTCATAATAAAGATGAGATAAAGTTTGATAAATTAGGAATAGACGAACTTATCTCTCCTGAAAAATTAGCTTCAGAAGAGATTCAGTTGTTATTGGATCAATCTGCTTTTAACGATAGTTATGAGTTTGAAGATGGTGCTCTTATTATGGTGGGTACATCTTTGCAGCGTACCGCTCCGTTTGTAGGAAAATCGGTACAGGAAGCGGCTGGGATTTTCCCCGAACTTCATTTTGTCCCAATCGCGATTCAGCGTTTTGGAACACAGTATACACTAATTCCCCGCGGTGATACCGTTTTTAAGGAAGGTGACCAAGCTTATTTTGTAACCTTGAAGGAAGGAGTGGATGAATTGTATAAACTCACTGGAAAGACAAGGGAAGAGATTCGTAATGTGATGATTCTTGGCGGAAGTAAAATTGGTTTTAAAACCGCGAGAGATCTCTGCAGCAGTAAATTTCGAGTAAAACTTATAGAGAAGGATAAAAACAAAGCGTTCGATCTTGCCGATGAATTGCCAAACGCGCTCATTATTAATGGCGATGGTAGAAATGTAGATTTGTTGGAGGAGGAAGATATAAATGAAATGGACGCTTTTATTGCCGTTACAGGAAATTCTGAAACCAATATTATGTCCTGTTTAATGGCGAAGTCGAAGAACATTAAAAAAACCATTGCATTGGTGGAAAACATGGATTACTTCCAGCTCTCCCAGTCCATTGGTATTGATACGCTCATCAATAAAAAACTATTGGCGGCCAACAATATTTTTAGGCACATAAGAAAAGGGGAAGTCGTGGCACTTACCAGACTTAACAACTTAAATGCTGAAATGTTGGAGTTTATAGTGAAGCCTACATCTGCCGTTACTGGAAAAATTATTAAAGAACTCGATTTTCCTCGGTCTGCCATCATTGGCGGGGTCATTAGAAATGGAGAAGGTTTAATCGCCTTAGGGGATTTTGAGATTAAAGCAGGGGATAGGGTCGTGGTATGTTGTTTGCCGAGGTCTATTTCTAGGGTTGAAAAACTGTTTTTATGATTTTTTCCAAACGACTCAATACTAAAATAATATTTCACTTTATGGGGCTGTTGCTACTTTGCAATGGCGCTTTCATGGTATTGTCTGCCATAGTAAGTGGATTGTATGCGGATGGGGTTACCATGGAGATGAGCTTTGCGGGGATGACCACCGTACTCATGGGAATTCTGTTGATGTACGCTACAAAAAATCATAAAAAAGAAATTAAAAAGCGTGAAGGGTATATGATTGTTACCTTCGGATGGGTGTTTATGACACTTTCGGGAATGTTACCGTATTTGTTTACGGGATCCATTCCTTCGGTAACCAATGCTTTTTTTGAAACCATGAGCGGCTATACTACTACGGGCGCTTCTATTTTAAATGATATTGAAGTTCTGCCAAAAGGTATCCTTTTTTGGAGGAGCACTACGCACTGGATAGGTGGGATGGGAATCATCGTTTTGGCCATTGCTATTCTTCCTTTATTGGGAATTGGAGGTATGCAGCTCTTTGCGGCCGAAGCTCCAGGACCGAGTGCCGATAAATTGCATCCTCGTATTACCGATACAGCTAAAAGATTATGGTTTATTTATGTGGGTTATACCGTTGCTGAGGTAATTTTGTTGAGGGTGGCTGGAATGGATTTGTTTGACGCTATGAATCACGCCATGGCAACGCTATCCACCGGCGGATTTTCTACCAAAAACGCTAGTTTGGCTTATTGGAATGACAATCCCTTAATTCAGTATATTGTTATCTTCTTTATGTTTGTAGCGGGTGCAAATTTTGTGCTTAGCTATTTTGCTTTTAAAGGAAGGATACAAAAAATTATTAGCGATTATGAGTTTCGTTTTTATGCATTGTTGGTTTTTGGTGTTACGGTAGTAGCTACCCTTGTTATTTATTTTCAAGCTAATGTTCCCGTAAGCGAATATCACCCCATGATTTTAGGTTCTTTTGAAAGTTCCCTGCGCCATGCTTTGTTTCAAGTGATATCTGTAATAACAACCACGGGATTCGTTACAGCAGATTTTACGAGCTGGACGCCCTTTCTTACCATTGTTTTCTTCGGATTAATGTTCGTGGGAGGGTCGGCAGGTTCTACTGCTGGTGGCGTAAAAGTGGTACGTCACTTACTAATGATTAAGAATGGAATATTGGAATTTAAGCGTACGCTTCATCCAAGTGCTATTATTCCAGTTCGGTACAATGGAAAAACGGTTCCAGAAAATATTATTTATAACATTCTTGGATTTTTTATTATCTACATGCTTCTCTTTATTATTGGAGCGGTGGTGCTTGGCTTCTTAGGGTTGGACTTTGAATCGGCCATTGGTGGAGCGGCTTCTTCACTGGGCAATATTGGTCCGGCATTAGGTTCGTTGCATCCATTGACTAATTTTGATTCACTCCCAGTTTTAGGAAAATGGTGGTGTGCTTTCCTTATGCTTTTAGGAAGGTTGGAATTATTTACGGTACTCATCTTGTTTACGCCCTTTTTCTGGAAACGTGCATAATTCTAAGACGATTAGCTCATAAGCTATTAAAAGGTGGTTTTTTTAAGTTTTTCATAACATTGACATGTCCCGAAATGGCATGGATGTAGGAACCTGAGATTGATTTCCGTGATTATTTACTGGTATGATTTTCTAAATCAAATTTTCATCCTTTAACATATTTTAACAGTTTATGCAATGAGCAGAGTGGGTCTTGCAGCCCTCCGAGCGGGTATTGTTGCTCACCGAGCGGATGTTGTTTTATGCAAAGTGGATATTGTTGCCCACCAAGTGGATATTGCTTCGCACAGAGCGGGTATTGTTGTTCACCGAGCGGATGTTGTTTTACGCAAAGTGGATATTGTTGCCCGCCAAGCGGATATTGCTTCGCACAGAGCGGGTATTGTCAACCACCGAGAGGATGTTGCTTCACAAAAAATGGCCATTGTTATGCCTTAAGATGATGTTGTGCTGATATGTTTTTTTGAAGTTTTAATTAATTCTTATACTGACTGAAATTTTCCTTTAAAATGATAAAAAAACAAAAAGGGGGATTTTTCCCCTTACATGAAAGTATCCTTTTATGCATCTTTGAAGTAATCATTGTCGTTCTAGACGGTGGTTGAATTTGAGGGAAATTAAGTTAAAAAAAATGCGGAGCAAAACTCCGCATTTTTTGATTCCAGTATGTTGTTTTCAACTTATGAAAGTACTTCTTTAATTCTTTTAATCGCCTCTTTTAACTCAGCTTCCGAGGCCGCATACGAAATTCTAATACAGTTTGGGTTACCAAAAGCTTCACCAGTTACGGTAGCAACGTTGGCCTCCTCTAACAGCAATAAAGAAAAGTCAGATGCGTTTTCAATCGTTTTGCCCTTAATTGTTTTTCCGAAGAAATCAGAAATGTTTGGGAAAACATAAAAAGCGCCTTCAGGAACATTTAACTGAAATCCTTTTATTTCTCCCAATAAATTAAGAACAAGATCCCTACGCTCGTGGAATTTGTCAATCATATATTTAATCTTGCTTACAGGAGCCTCTAATGCCGTAATGGTTGCCCGTTGCGCGATACAATTGGCGCCACTGGTAATCTGGCCCTGCATCTTATTACAAGCTCTTGCAATCCATTCTGGTGCACCAATGTACCCAATTCTCCAACCTGTCATGGCGAAAGCTTTGGAAACACCATTCACGGTAACTGTTCTATCGTACATACCGTCGATGGAAGCAATACTTGTGTGACCTTCACCAAAATTAATATGTTCGTAAATCTCGTCAGAAACGATAATGATATTTGGATGTTTTCTTAGAACTGCTGCCAAAGCTTCTAGTTCTGCCTTGCTGTAAACGGACCCACTAGGGTTACAAGGAGAGCTATACCAAATCATTTTAGTTTTAGGTGTAATGGCTGCTTCCAGTTGTTCCGCAGTCATTTTAAAATCGTTTTCAATAGAGGTTTGCACTTCTACTGGAACACCTTCTGCAATTTTTACAATATCAGAATAACTTACCCAATACGGAGCTGGTAAAATAACCTCGTCTCCAGGATTGATAACGGCAAGGGCTACATTGGCCAACGATTGCTTAGCTCCAGTAGAAACTACTATTTGACTAGGCGTATAAGTAAGTTGGTTGTCTCTTTTAAATTTATTGATAATAGCCTGTTTTAAATCGGCGTACCCATCTACAGGCGAATAACTGTTATAATTTTGATCGATGGCCTCTTTAGCGGCATCTTTAATAAAATCTGGTGTGTTAAAATCGGGTTCTCCTAAACTAAGGCCAATAATGTCTTTTCCTTCGGCTCTTAATTCCCTAGCCTTTGCTGCCATGGCAAGCGTAGCAGAAGTTGCCATGTTTAAAACTCTTTCCGATAGTTGTTGTGTCATAAATTTAAAATGTGTTTAGTTGTAAACGTATTCGGGCTTTTCTCCCAATGCTTTTAAATGTTTGAAATGCGAAATTATAGCTTTTCTCGTAGTTTCATACTCGTAATACGGTAAATTAAATTCCATCGCAGTTTCTCTAACAATTTTAGCAATTTTTGTGTAATGAATATGACTGATATTCGGGAAAATATGATGTTCAACCTGATGATTTAAGCCACCGGTAAACCAGTTTACAATCTTATTTTTGGTTGAAAAATTGGTAGTGGTAAATAACTGATGAATGGCCCAAGTGTTTTTTACAGTTCCTGTTTGGTCGGGCAATACAGTTGTGGCATCCTCTACAATGTGCGCTAGTTGAAATACCATGCTCAAAATAAGTCCCGCTGTGTAGTGCATTACGAAAAAGCCGATTAAGACTTTCCACCACGCCACGTCTACGAAGAACAATGGAATTACAATCCAAATGGTTATATAGATAAGTTTGGTAATAATTAAAACACTCCATTCTTTCGTAGGGTTTGGGAATTTTCCGTAAGAAAGTTTTCTTTTTAGATACTTTCTCATTTGTTTAAAATCGGTTGTGATTGCCCAATTAATGGTAAGTAGTCCGTAAAGAAAGATGGAATAATAATGCTGAAATTTATGGAATCTTCTCCATTTTGAATGCTCACTAAAACGAATTATTCTTCCGGCATCCAAATCCTCGTCATGACCTGGAATATTAGTGTAAGTGTGATGCAATACGTTATGCTGAACCTTCCAGTTATATACATTTCCTGCTAAAATGTACATACTTCCACCCATAATTTGATTAATCCATTTCTTAGATGAATACGATCCATGATTACCATCGTGCATAACATTCATTCCAACTCCAGCCATACCGATACCGATAACAACGGTGAGAAGTAATTGCAACCATTGATTCATGTTGATGGTTAACAATAAAAAGTAGGGGGTAAGGAAAATGGCAAACATTACCGCCGTTTTTAGATATAGCTTCCAGTTACCTGTTTTTTTGATCTCATTTTCTTTGAAATAATCATTTACCCGCGTATTTAATGTTTTAAAAAACTTTGCTGGGTCTTTTCGGGAAAACCGTATTGTTGTAGTCGTTTTCATAAATGTAAATATTGTAATTCCGGTTGCATAATTGAACTGGAACCGTAAGTGAACAAAAATATAATATAATTAGCTTTTAAACGTGTCAAAAAGTATAAAAGTGCAAGTTTAAATGGCTATTTTTGTTAAAATTTAAAAAAGAATGTCCGTAGCACTTATTCAAAAGTATTTTCCTGATATCACTGAAGTTCAAAAGGAACAGTTTACCCAATTGGAAGAATTGTATAAAGATTGGAATAGCAAAATCAATGTAGTTAGTAGAAAGGATATTGACGAACTTTACACTCGGCACGTTTTGCATTCTCTCGGAATTGCAAAAGTGCAATTATTTCAGCCTGGTTCTTCCATATTGGATGTAGGTACGGGCGGAGGTTTTCCGGGCATCCCGTTGGCCATTTTGTTTCCCGAAACGAGTTTTTATCTTATCGATGCTATTGGTAAAAAGATAAAAGTAGTAAACGAAGTAGTTTCGGCATTAAAACTGAATAATGTTACTGCGGAACAAATTCGCGCCGAGAAAGTTAAACAGCAATTCGATTTTATTGTAAGCCGTGCCGTAACCAACATGCCCGATTTCGTAAAATGGGTAAAAGGAAAGGTGAAAAAACAGTCGGTTCACGAATTAAAAAATGGAATTCTATACTTAAAAGGTGGTGACCTTTCTGAAGAACTATCCGTTTATCAAACGGCACAACTGTTCGATTTGCCCACCTTTTTTGAAGAAGAGTTTTTCGAAACCAAAAAAGTAGTGCATTTGCCGCTGAAATATTCAGGGAAGTAACACAAATTTAAATCTTTAGCATAGAATCGTACGTATACCGCCAACTTTGTAAGAAATGTTGGAGGTAGTCTAGCTTTCTTGCCATAAAACTACGTTTCGTTTTTTTCTTCCGAAGCCGCTTTTCAAATAAATCTATCTTTTTAAGAATTGCACTTTTGTTGCGAGCTACAAACACACGCTCAATTTCTGTTTTCGTAGTGGTTGCTTCATTGGAAGTATCTAAAATAGAGTACTTTATACTTACTATGCATTTGTTTTGTTCACCATTCATCATCATCATTTTTTTGGGTTTATGATGATAATATACAAATAATTTACATTAAATAAACATTTTGGTAACATTAATTTAATATTGAAGTTTTTTTCAGAAGAGAGAAATCAATAAAAAAAGCCTTTGAAACAAAGTATCAAAGGCTATAAAATTTATTATTAAGGAAACGGTTATTCTCCTAAGAATGGATATCTATAATCCGTTGGACTAACGAAAGTTTCTTTAAT
This sequence comes from Galbibacter mesophilus, assembly GCF_023721415.1. Classification (GTDB taxonomy): domain Bacteria; phylum Bacteroidota; class Bacteroidia; order Flavobacteriales; family Flavobacteriaceae; genus Galbibacter; species Galbibacter mesophilus. The sequence continues at coordinate 399,900 of NZ_JAMQVC010000003.1, forward strand.
CAATCTTGGTGATACCCAACGCAATAAGTTTTGTGCAGAACCTGCTTTATCGTTGGTTCCAGAATTTCTAGCACCTCCAAATGGTTGTTGCCCCACTACGGCACCTGTTGGTTTGTCATTAATGTAGAAGTTTCCAGCACAGTTTTGCAATGCTTTGGTTGCTTCATCAATGGTGTAACGGTCGGCAGAAAAAACAGCTCCTGTTAATCCATATTCTGAAGTTCCATCTACTAATTTAAGTGTTTCACTCCATTTTTCATCTTCATAGATGTAAATTGTTACCACTGGCCCAAACAATTCTGTAGTCATTGTTTTGTATTTAGGATCTGTAGTTACAATAACCGTTGGAGTCACAAAATATCCTTTGGATTTATCGTAAGTACCTCCAGCAACAATCTCGGCTTCTTTATCTTCTTTAGCTTGGTCTATGTAACTAGCTAATTTATCAAACGAACCTTCGTGGATAACTGCAGTAATGAAATTCTCCATGTTGTTCGGTGGCCCAATTTTGAATGAATCGATATCTGTTTTTACAAAATCGATGATTTCATTTGCGATAGACTTTGGAAGGTACACCCTTGAAGCGGCACTACATTTCTGACCTTGGAACTCAAAAGCACCTCTGGTAATAGCCGTGGCCACTTGCTTAGGATTAGAGGATGGATGCGCGATGATAAAATCTTTACCACCAGTTTCCCCAACAATTCTAGGATATGTTTTGTAAATATTGATATTGTCACCAATTTTTTTCCATATACCTTTAAATACGTTCGTGGAACCTGTAAAGTGGATTCCTGCAAAATCTGGACTTGCAAGAACGGTATTTGTAATCATTTCTGGATCTCCATAAACAACGTTAATAACACCATCTGGCAATCCAGCTTCCTTAAAGATATCTACTATAACTTTTGCTGAATAAATTTGGCTGTCACTTGGTTTCCATATTACTACATTCCCCATTAAAGCCGCACTACTTGGCAAGTTACCAGCAATAGCGGTAAAGTTGAATGGTGTTACCGCATATACAAATCCTTCTAAAGGTCTGTATTCAACACGGTTCCAAATGCCTTCATCAGATTCTGGTTGATCGTCGTAGATTTTTGACATGTACTCTACGTTGAATTTCAGGAAGTCAATCAATTCACAGGCAGAATCTATTTCAGCTTGGTGAATGTTTTTTGATTGCGCCATCATTGTGGCCGCATTTATTTTATCACGGTAAGGTCCAGCGATAAGGTCTGCCGCTTTTAGGAAAACAGCAGCTCTCTGTTCCCAAGTTAAATTAGCCCATTTTTCACGAGCTTCTAAATTATTGGCAATGGCTTTTTCAACGTGGGATTTTTCAGCTAAATGGTATTCTCCCACTATATGTTGATGATCGTGCGGAGGTGAAAGCGGCTTGGTATTGCCTGTTTTTATTTCCTCGCTACCAATATAAAGTGGAATTTCCACTTTGCTATTGTAAAATTCATCATACTGTTTTAAAACTGTTTCTCTCTCTTTAGATCCAGGAGCATATGTTCTAACCGGCTCATTTACAGCCGTAGGAACATGAAAAAAACCTTTCCCCATATTATTTCAAATTTTTCATTAATAAATACAGTCAAAGGTACTAAATGAAAAAGGGTTTAAAAAGTAAAATGGTGTTAAAGGTTTCCTAGAGAAAATATTATAAAACCTTTTAATTCAGTGCAAAAGGAGCGTGGAACTTAAATGTAGGAATCATTACCCGAAACCTCCTTGTGGAAGTGAAATTTACCATGTTGTAATGTCCGCGCATCGCCCCTATAGGTGAGGTAAGTAAACAACCAGAAGAATAAGTGTGGGATTCGCCAGGTTTTAAAACCGGTTTCTTGCCTATAACCCCTTCACCGTCCACAATTTCAACATCGTTAAGGGAGTCGAATATTTGCCAATGTCTAGAGGTAAGCTGTACGGAATCCTTGCTTTGGTTTTCTATTGTGATTCTATAACCAAAGGCAAAGTGTATTTTGTAGTTTTTAAGGAAAGTACCCTCAAAACTAGTCTTTACAGAGATTTTTATGCCTTTTGTTATTTGAGTAATCATAATATCTAATACGTAAATACGCCTATGGCAATAACCAAAACGGTTGAAACAGTAGCTAAAATAAGGAAAATACAATTAACATAGGTAAATTTAACAATTGTTTTCGCTCTATTTTGTTTGTAAAAACCTCTCATAGACTTATATAGGTAAATGAAAAATGCTAATAAAGCCAGAAAATGTAGGTCTACTTTAAAGATTAATTTAGTAATGAATATAGCGATTAATAGTATGGTAAAGAATGTCTGAGTATGAAAACTAAAAATTAGATGATCAATATAATGGTAGTCTTTTTTAGAATAAACAAGCCATATAAAAATAGAAAACACTGGCAAGAATAGAAATATGATAAAGGGCAGTTTGGAGATTAAACTAGCTATAAATAAATGCGGATTAATATATATGCGGTAAAAATTTAATGCGATGTTAAATGCGATGCGGTGTTCGGTGGTGCGTTCGATTCCTAGCTTTTCAATAGCTTCGTTATAATTTTGATATTTATCTCTTGCAATATCTTCATAAAAATATTCAATCTTATCTTGAAACCGTGTTATTAAAATATCTTCATTTGATTTCTTGAAAAACTCTTGGGGGGAGCCTAATGCTTCGATTTCCTTTGCAGGTTCATATTTTAAAATTAAGGAATCAATAAGTAATTTGTCTTGTGCTGAAATACCAGTTCTTTTGAGTCGAATCAGCGCATTTTCGATGTGGGTGCTATCATTGGCAAACTCTCTTGCTATAGCCGAGTTATCCTTCAAATCGCTGTTGTAAGCTATCATTAAGAAGTAAACAATGGTAACACTTAAAAAAAATCGAAACGGATTGGTGTAGGTGGCTCTTTTTCCGTTTACAAATTCCCTAGTTATTTTACCGGGACGTAAAACAAGTGCTGTAAGTGTTTTCCGTAGTTTAGAATCATAAGAAAACAAACTGGAAAAAAATTCTTCCAGCATGTCAAAAATATTGAGCTTTTTAGTACTGTTTACTTGCCCACAGTTCGGACAGTAAGCATCACTTTTGTCTAATGGAAGCTCGCAATTAAGACATTGGGTGCCTCTGTATTTTTTTGATGTCCTATCGCTTTTATTCATTTAAATCAATTAGTTTGATATACCGACGGAAGAAGCGCTGCCAACGCCAATAACACTATCGTAAATTTCGCCAAATTCCCTGTAGTAAACCAAAATAGTGTAATTGTTTTCGGTTTCCCAATGGCTCCCACTTATAAAATTAAGGTCGATACTACCGTCTTCTTTTACCTTTACAAATTTATAATTGTAAAAGCCTTGCTTCAAAAGAATTGCTGTTTTTAGGGTTTTAGATTTATCATCCAGCTTCAAAAGATTTTCATCTGTAAGCGCGTAGTTGTTAAACTTTCCGTAGACATAAATTTTATCTAGGCCAAGGGTGTTGTTATATTCTAAACTGAACCTGATAAAGGAATAATCCGCCTCCCGATTTGAATTTTGATTTGTGCCATCGATGGTACGAACAAAAAAATCGCCGTTAATGTCAGGGTTGTACGTATAAGGTTGCCCTTTTCTTATTTCGTTGGTGAAAAGATAGTGGTTGTAGCGGTTGGTAAGGTCTACCCTTGCTACACTATTATTGGAGACCCTTATTTCTTTGGTGTCAAACCAAAAATATTCGTTTCCGCCTTCAAAAGAAGTTTGTTCGTTGTATTTATATATAAGCTGTTGACCGGAAATGAATTGAGGTTTAATCCCCGTAATCATTCTATTGAAGTTACTATTTTGTAAAATGGCAATCTTTACTTCCTGTTGCGGATTAACCAATTCATAATCTGGAGAACTAATGACAAATTGAAGTCGTTGGTTTTCGCCAATATCTTTAAAATCTCGTGACGTTTTTGGGGTGATGCCTACGGTAACAGCATCCCTGAAAATCACGAAGCGTCGGGAGAAAATAATTTCCCCAGCATTATCGGTTACCCGCAAAACATAATTTCCAGTTACCCTAAAATTAGTTTGTTGGTTGGGAAGGGTTAATGTGTAGTTGGTGTAAGGCTGAATAGTGGTAAGGGAATTTTCGTAAGTAATAATCCGTTGATTATCCACCCCGTCCAAGTACTGTGATTTTAGCAATTTTGATGGCCTCCAATCGTAATCGCAATGCACGATGCTGTAGTAATAATCTTTTTCATCTGCATACAAATCATCAAAAGTAAGCGTGAATCTTTCGCCTCTTCGCACAATGGGAAATTGATCCCCTTCGTTATCCGACTTAAAAACGACCGATTTGATATTCTGTGGAGGATTTATTTCTTCCTGAACTTGAGCAAAGCCCATGTGCAGGCAGAGAAGGAATAAAAATGAAAACAATTGTTGTTTGTTCATGCACAAAAATTTGGGTTAAAGATAAACAAAATAAAAAGTGGTTGTAGAAATTACATGCTTCTTAGGTTAAGATCCAAAAGCATCTTAGCTGATAACGAACGTTCAGGTTTTATTATGTTAAAAAATCTTTCCATTTGAATATCGAGAAGCGGAGCAAAGCGTACGGAATACTCTAAAGAAATTTTTATTTTACTTCTTATTTGTGCACTTTATTTTGCTGTGAAATTTCTCGGCTCTAGCCTTTATCTAAAATAAAAATTCAACTAAAATTCCGATTGAATAATTATCCAAATTTTTTGACTTCATTATTCCATAAAAGACCAGCTGAAAAGTATTACTCTCCCGAAGGGTAGCTATGATTTTTTAGATCTTGCTGAACGCTTTTCTTTAATTTTAACGAATATCAATTTATGTCTACTTCTCTGGTTTTCTCGCTGTTCAATTTCAAATTTATCAATAGACTTGATAAGTGGAGTGAGTTTTTCAAACCCGTAGTTTCTTGAGTCAAAATTTGGGCGTTTTTTTTGTAATAAACTCCCAACATCTCCTAAAAATGCCCATCCATCTTCATCTGATAAATCTTTTATAGTTGAAGATATTAGATTAATCTCTTTTTCAGTAATCTTATCAATTACAGTTTTATTTGTCTCCTTTGATTCAATTTTATCTTCTGATTGCTGTTTTAAAATTTCTATATAAATGAATTTGTCACAAGCTACAATAAATGGGTTTGGAGTCTTTTTCTCTCCGATTCCTATTACTTGCATTCCTGCTTCTCTGAGCCTTGTAGCTAAACGAGTAAAATCACTATCGCTGGAAACAAGGCAAAACCCATTCACTTTTCCACTATAAAGAATGTCCATGGCGTCAATAATCATGGCAGAGTCGGTAGCGTTTTTCCCCGTGGTGTAACCATACTGTTGTACGGGTGTTATTGCATTTTCCAACAGCAGGTTTTTCCATTTGTTTAGGCCAGGTCTTGTCCAATCTCCGTAAATTCTTTTTATAGTAGGGTTACCATATTTTGTAATTTCCTCCATCATTTCCTTTACATGAGCCGATGGTATATTATCACCGTCAATTAAGACAGCCATTTGTGTGTTTATATTCATTTAATTTTTTAATTGCATATAAGATGATCTTGTTTATGATTTCTTTTGCGTATTAGAGCACTAAAGTTAGCAAATAAATTATAGATAGTAATTCCGGGGATTTTTAGAAGTAGGCGAGTAGAAGCAATTAATTATGGCTATTATTTTGTGTAGTGTTTTAGTTTAAGCTCGTCATGCCAGATTGGTTAATGGCTTGCTTTTTGTTTTCGGCAAGAGAGAATTTTAGTTCAGTTAAATTTTTCTATCAGAGTTATGTTTTCATCATCCGCTGATGGTCCGTAAACTGCTGGAACTGGAATGTCCAGCATCCGCAAATAAACTCCCAGTTGCGCTCGATGATGAATTAAATGATTCAAACAAAATTTTCGTAATACTTCTTTTTTGTTCAATGTAAAAAGTATGTCGTCGCCATATTTCATCGACCAATTTTTACTTAACTCCGCTTCGTCTGCATTTTCAATTGCATTTTTTGCTTCGCTAAACAGTCCGTCAAAGTAATTGAGTAGTTCTTCGGTCGTTTTTATCTCTCTCGGCTCAAAGTCAATGAAGTTTAGATCGCTGTTTTCGAGCACGTTTTTCCACCACGCTATAATTTCTGCCACGTGAATTGCCAATCGCCCGAGTTTTTCAGACTTTTCGTGTGGCTGGAAGTCCACACTTTTAAAATCAACCTTTTCTAAATGTCTTCTTGTTACAGCTCCTTCTTGTTTTAATTCGTTTAAAATGTCTTGTAAAAAACTCATTGACTTTGTTCATTTTTTAAATTCTTAAGCTTTGTCGTTGTTGATTACTTTTCATTGCACACAAAGTGTTTGTGTGTGGCTTGCGACGGTTAAACGGCACCTTACATTCGACTTAGGTAAATTTAGCCAAGGAGCGCATACCTAGGAGATAGCCACTCTTCTGCTATAAGATATATGTCTAGTTGGCAAATAGATTCATTGCTGTGAAGGTGCTGGGTTTTTACCGTATTTATATTCGGTTTTATTAGTCATTAGCCACTCATTACCTTCAACTTTCCATACAATTAGCATTGTTTTTTGGGTCTTATCGTTAACCCAATATTCTGAGCTGTTACCTGGAGAAATTTGATCTACCCAATACGAAACTCTAAAACCCTGATCTGCCAATTTTTTACGCTCTTCTTCTATTTTAGAATTACTTACAGGTGCTGGTCCATCATGGTACTTTTCCCAGACCTTCCTAGAAGCTTCTAAGCCTTGCTCACACTTCGACGTTTCAGGGTTCAGTGACACCTCCGTAATTTCTTTACTTTTCTTTTTAAATTTAATTGTAACACAAATTTTTTCTTTTTCATTATACCAATCCTGTTCTTTTGCGAAGAGACTTGAATGACAAATCTCATAACCAAGATTCTGAAGTTTATCTTGCCCTTCATCAAGATTCATTTTTACAATAGATGAAACTTCTTTTGGAACCTGTGCAGCGATTTTATTACTAACAAAGAATGCTGTTAAAAGTAAGGTGTAGAATACTAGATTTTTTGTACGTTTCATAATATATTTATTTAAGGTTAGTTAATATCGTAAATACATTCTTAATGTTTTCCAATGGTTTGGATATGTGTACGTTGCGGTTGTTTTTTTGAATATAATCAAATTAGTTGAAAGTATTGTTAATGCGAGAATTTTCTGCAAGAAAATCCGTTATAATGAACTATAGCTCTTGTTGGGAATAGTTGTTTTCATTCCGATATTTTTTCAGTTGTGCTTTGTGGTTGAAGCTCGTGTGAGAAATTTTTCCTGAAACGTGCTCAAATCCATTATCCTATTTAACTCCGATTTGTTCCGCCCGAGTAAGTTTCCGCAATTGTAGATAACGTGTTTGGGGTATGGTTAGTTGCATGGGTTAGTTCTTAACTTTGCAAGGATTTTCAGAAGTAGGCGAGAACTAGCCATTAATTATACACGGTTTTGCCAACTGGCTTTATTTCATTATTTCAGTCAGATAAACGATTCCAAAAATCCAACCAACATAGAGTAGAGTATAAGTCAGGGAATAAGCTGCTGAAATTCCGATATCTCCTTTTGTGTCTTTTGATTTATTAAAAACGAATTTTAATGCTCTGAAAAAAATCCAATATAACATTGCTAAAATAATAAAAAGGGAAAACCAAAAAACAGCCTCTAAAACTATTAGTAAAAACACGAATAATATTGACATTCCAATCCAAAGTAAAATGGATAAAATCAATCCGCCAATTCCATCTCCAACTGATGGTAATTCCATTGTAGGTCCAGTTCCGCTATTTGCAATAAAATCTCCACTTTTAAAATTCCGAAATTTTGGAAAATTGTCAATTAGTCCAATTCCGTTATAAAGTCCATAAGTCATAAAAAGAAATAATGCTGTCGCTATAATTTCGAGTGATAAATACAGGTTAGAAGTCAAACTTCGATTGTAATTTATTCCAGTCAGATAGACAGTCAGAATTGTAATTCCAATTACTAATAATGAAACTATGAAAACGGATTTTCCTTTTAAATAATTCTGTTTGATTTTCAATTCAGAGTTTTTTTGGTCAGCTTGTTGGCAACTACTATATAACCGCAACATGCGGTTGTACTTCCTCTTCCCAAATCTACCAAATTATCTGTTTTCTATGCGTTATGAAGAAAGAATACTATCAACTAAATATTAACATTTCGGGTTATGTCCAGCTATTGTTTAGGTGGAAACACGCGTTGTTTAGGTTCCGAGACCCAATTTTTAGGTCTTTTGGTCAAAATTTTGATCGTCACGATTAAAGTTTTAAAGAACTCACCTAAAAATTTAGCCATGGAACCCAAAATTTTAGGTGTCGAGGCTAAAAGTTTAGCTATTTAACCTAAACGTTTAGGTATGGAGGCTAAAACTTCGGGTAACGGACCTAAAAACTTGATTACTTAACCTAAATGGTATGTTTTGCCGGGTGCTGGATGCCGGAGACCGGAGATTGGAAACCGGAAAATCATTTACTTTTTTATTCTTGCCCATAACCGTCAGTTACGGGTTAATATGCGTTAATTTTCGGTTTGACACGGACTTTAGCAATTCCGCGTGGATTCGGACGTAGTCGAATCCGCCGTAATTGCGGTTATACATTGTTGGCAAACGTTTTTTGTACTCCCAAAACTTGAGAAATCAATATTTTATATTCTTGGATATTCTGTTCATATTTTCTTTGGGTTCTAATCCACAAAATAACTCCAATGGCTAATATTAAAGTTCCGATTAAATAGGTGTAGACATTATTGTCTTTTCCAGAAACCACAACAATTAATAAGGACAATCCTAATATCATATCGGCCAATATCACGGCTACCCATAAAAAATGCTGATTAAAAGAAATTTCTACGTTAGACTCATTTTCAATTTTTGTTTTTGATAATTTTCCATTAACGACAAGACTGTTTAAGAAAAATAAGTGCCAAGGATATAGGATTCTTTTCCTGATTTTAAAATTTATGGAATCATTTTTATCACAATCCAAGTTAAATACCAGCCCATTGACAGAGTTCAGAGAAGACTCTATTTTTTCACCAAGTTCTTTTGGATTACTTTTTATTTTAAAATTCCATTTTTTCATAGTATCGGTTTTTAAATGTTTGCCAACGGTTTTGTATAAGATTAGTGGCGTGTTTAAGCACCTAATTTAGCAAATAAACACCAGATAGAAAATCCGAGAGGATTTTCGTAAGTAGGCTAGGACTAGCCATTAATTTTATACGGTGTTGTACAACGTTATTTTATCTTTTTTATAATTCCGAAATCAGTTTTGTCTTCAAAGTTTGCCTTCGATTTATACACATAACTTCCATCGTCAAGAACATCAATAATTTCCACGTCAATTTCCTTTCCAATTAAGTGTTTTAATCGTGGTTCGGTCATTTTTTTATATGTCAAAACATAATGACAATCTGAAATCCATTTTATATAATAAATCTGTTTTCCGTCTTTGAATATCTCTCTTTGAACTTTTCTTTTCCGTTTAATTTTGGTATCTTGATAAAGTACGTGCTTATATGCGTAAATTCCAGTTTTGAATTTTTCACAAGCTTTACATTCCTCTGCGTTTAGACTTTTATTTTCATATTCATTATTTATGAATTCAAAAGTTGAATCGTAGCAATTGTTTTTTAGTTTACTGTCAGAATGATATTGCACTCCGAGAAGATATTGTCGAAGTTGCTCAATATTATATTCATTTCCATATGTAGTTTTGTCCGCAACAATTGTTACTTCGCTAATTTTAGCTTCATCATTCACACAGAAATTCACAGTAACATATTCAACACTTTTTACGTCTTCGACAAAGAATTTTTTCTGCACCTGTCCGAATGTGTTTGAGAAAACTAAAAGTGCTATTAATAATGTTATTTTGTTCAATTTTGAGGTTTTTGTTAATGTTGTACAACGGTTTGGCTATGGTTTCGTTGCGGGAAAGGACGCGAGTCATTTTCCGCTGGGATTAAAGATAGCAAAAAATGCGAGTATTTTCCGCAGGAAAATCCGTAGCAATGAACTATAGCTTTTGTTGGCTTTTAGTTGCGCCCGTTCCGCTTGGAATCAGATTTGATATGAACTCCGTTTTTTCAGAAATCCAATATTTGTTGAGAGTGAACTTTTCCGAAAAGTGAGCAGTCCGTAATCAATTTTCATGAAAAGTGATTTTATCCAATTGTAGAAAAGCTTTTTTGATAGTAAACAGTTCAGATATTTTTCCGCTCTGATTGGTTGCGCAATTAAAGCCAACGGTCTCGGCTATGAGTAGTTGCGTGGGCTAGCACTTAACTTTGCAAGTACGCACCAAACTGAAAATCCGCGAGGATTTTCAGAAGTAGGCGAGAACTAGCAATTACTTATAGCCATTGTTGGCATTTCGTTATTCTTTTAGTTTAAAAGTATTATTAATTACCCTATTTTCATTTCCATAAAAAGTAACATCAATTGAAATGTTCCATTCTGTATCAGATAATCTTTTCCCACTTATAGTTCCTGTAGGCAAAATATCTTTTTCAGGGTCATATTCAAAAAAACAATTGCACCCTTTCCATAAAACAATTTTTGAATTTGTAATTAATTCTTCATTTGTGAAATTAAACTCATTAAGGTTACTGTGAATTTCAAAGCGTATATTTTCAAAATATTCATCGTCTATAATATCAGCTTCTCCTTGTGTAGTATATCTGTATTCGAACACAAGATTATCTCCATCATCAATCTCTCCATACTTTATATAAGTCTCATTATTCGATATGATACTTAAATTTTTATCTTTAAAAAAATGGTAAATATATGAATCAGTATTGTTATCTGATTTTGAACAAGAGATGAAAACTAGGGTTAATACAACAAGAATTAATTTAAAATTTTTCATTTCTTTTCCAGTTTTTAATGAATGCCAACGGTTTGGCTATGGTTTCGTTGCGGGAAAGGACGCGAGTCATTTTCCGCCGGGATTAAAGATAGCAAAAAATGCGAGTATTTTCCGCAGGAAAATCCGCAGCAATGAACTATAGCTTTTGTTGGCTTTTAGTTGCGCCCGTTCCGCTTGGCATCAGGTTTGATATGAAATCCAACATTTTCAGTTGAAAGTGAGCTTATTCGAAAACTAAGAAATCCGTAATCAATTTTAATGGCAAATGATTTTATCCGATTGTAGAAAAGCTTTTTGGAAGGTAAACAGTTCAGACATTTTTCCGCTCTGATTGGTTGCGCGATTAAAGCCAACGTGTTTGTATATGGTTTGTTGCGTGGTTTTAGCAACTAATTTAGCAAATAAAAACCGAATAGAAAATCCGCGAGGATTTTCGTAAGTAGGCAAGAACCAAGCAATAAATTATATACGGTGTTGCCATTAGTTTTTTATTCCGCTTATGAATTTTTTCAATTCTGTTTCGTTCAAATCGTTTTGTTCGTCATCTATTATGTAAAATGTCAAAACGTAATCATTAATTTCCAAGTTCATTATTCGCAAACGAGATAATTTCTCCGAATTGGAACTTTTACTTTTATAAACAAACCAATAATTTTCTGAAATCGAGCCGTTTATACCATTTGTCACAACTCTTATTACGTTTACTCTCCGATTGTTTTTGGATTCCAAAATATATTCCGCCCACATCAATTCATATTTTGTAATGCTCCGAATATTTAAATTTGTATTTCCTTTCAGGTCATTAACATTGAAAAGATAACAAGCAATAATTGGTCGTGCATTTTCTTTGTCAGATAAAGTGAAAATTGGTTCGAAAAGTTCGTTTTTAAATCCTTCTCGGTCTTTTTTACTTAATTCCAAATTTTTCGGGAATTCATAGTCATTTATAAAATTCCGAAAATCTGATTTATCCGCAAGAGTAAATTTGTCCGACAATTCAATTCCGATTCCAATTTGGTCTATTTCAATTCGATTATTTGACACCTTAAGCTTAGGTTCAAAATCATTTTTTCGATTTTTAATTTCTTTCGTAAGGTTCATTTCAAATTAATGGCAACGGTCTCCTTTACTTTGATTTATTAATTTAATAGAAGAAAAGAGGAGAACTAAAACGGTCTTTAAGTTAATGCCTTATTACACGTACTAGTCCTCTTTTCTTCTTAGCTGTTGCATAGAA
>NZ_JAMQVC010000004.1 GCF_023721415.1 Galbibacter mesophilus
TTCTATGCAACAGCTAAGAAGAAAAGAGGACTAGTACGTGTAATAAGGCATTAACTTAAAGACCGTTTTAGTTCTCCTCTTTTCTTCTATTAAATTAATAAATCAAAGTAAAGGAGACCGTTGTATGCAAGCTGAACCCAACCGCACAAGCAAAGAGTGCTATCGCACACATTGCTTTTTAGCCAACCCGATTTCGATATTCGCTTGGACTGACACCCAACATTTTTTTTACATACCGACTGAAAAAAGACAGACTTGAAAAATTCATTGAATCTGCTATTTGAGAAAAAGTTAAATTGTCGTTGCCTAATAGTAAAATCAAACGTGAGGTGGTAAAATTTTGAATCCATTCCGAAGCCGATTTGCCACTATTCTTTTTACAAACTTCCGAAAGATATTTGGGCGTGATAAATAATTGACGGGCATAAAATTCCACCTCTCTATGCTCCATACAATGTATTTCAACAAAATTCAAAAATCGCTGGAACAGCGACCCATTTTCATTTTTTAACAGTTGTTCCATTTTGTCCGCAAAAATATTCCACATTTCCATCACAAACATTTGCAACTGAAGACCAACTATTTCATTGCGGAAACGGTGTTTGTCGTCTTCATATTTCTCCTGTAACAAGTAAAAATTCTGCTTACATTTTTCAGCCAAACCCTTTCCCAATCGGACTACAGGATTTTCTTTGGAAAACAAATAACCTTTTATTCCCCAAGCAATATCAGGATTGTTTTTACTCATCAAATCAAAGGAAACCAATAAAAATGAGGCTTTAAAGTCGGACGAAAACAGTAAATCCTGAACTTTTTGAGTGGGCAAAAAAATGACAATATCATTTTTCTCAATTAGAAACTCCTTATTATCCAACGTAAATTGTCCTTTTCCACCATCGCAAAGAATATGTGTGAAATAGGATTTTTCAAAATCTTGTGGCACACGTTCGTCCGTCAATCGTTCCACAACGATTATTTCTTTCTCTTTTAGTCTCATAATTTGTTTACAAACTGCGGTTCATTCCATAAAATGGGCTTCGATTTACAAAAATACAGAAATATGTGAAAGCATTACTGTAATATATGTAATGATTCAGACGGTTACAGTATCTAATTTTGTACTATCAAAATTTAAAAATTGAAATATTATGGAATCAAACAATAATACCAACCGCAGAGATTTCCTTGTGAAATCAGCTCTTGCAGGAGCAGGAGTAGCTTTCGGAAGTTCACTTTTGGCTTCGGCAACAACTACAAACAACAGAAGTAAATCAAACAAAATGAAAAAAATATCATCAGAAATGAAAACAAGAAAGCTCGGCACACTCGAAGTAACCGAACTGGGCTACGGATGTATGAATATCGCTTGGGCTTATGGTGGTTCTACCCCAAAAAGGGAAGCTATTAATTTAATCCACAGAGCGTATGAAAGTGGCATCCGATTTTTTGACACCGCAGAAATTTATGGTCCGTTTTATAGCGAAGAAGTGGTTGGCGAAGCCTTAAAACCATACAGAAACGAAGTTGTCATTGCTACAAAATTTGGCTTTGACATTGACCCAAATTCGGGCGTAAGGGGCGGATTGAAAAGCGAACCCAAACACATCAAAGCCGTTGTTGAGCGAATGTTGAAACGCTTACAAACCGACCATATCGACTTATTGTATCAGCACCGAGTTGACCCGAATGTACCGATTGAAGATGTGGCGGGTGCAGTAGCCGATTTGGTAAAAGAAGGAAAAGTAAAACACTTTGGTTTGTCCGCAGCAGGAGAAGCCACCATTCGCAGGGCACACAAAGAGTTTGCGGTAACTGCCGTTCAAAACGAATATTCTTTTTGGACACGTGACCCCGAAAACGAAGTTTTGTCAACGTGCGAAGAACTCGGAATAGGTCTTGTGCCTTGGAGTCCGCTTGGAATGGGTTATTTAAGTGGTCAATTTGCACAAGGATTCCCGTTCCGTGAAAACGATTTGAGAGTTACGGCAAATTTCCCCCGATTTACAGATGAAAATATGATGAAAAACCGCCCGATTGTTAACATTCTTCAAAAAATGGCGCACGAAAAAAATGCAACACCTATTCAAATAGGATTGGCGTGGTTGTTAGCGAAAAAACCGTTTATCGTTCCGATTCCCGGAACAACCAATTTGAATCATTTGGACGAAAATAATGCTTCGGTAAATGTGGAACTGACCACTGCCGATATGAAAACTTTGGAAGATGCCTTTGCGAAAGAAACCATTTACGGTAGCCGTGCTCCCGAAATGTTGAAACAAGCACACGACATAGGTGTAAACTTTGGCACAAGTTCAAAAGGAACAAACGGAAAAACACCGCTTCGCTAATTATTAGTTAAAAATTATTGAAAATGAAAGACAATATTAATCGTAGAAAATTTCTGCAAAACAGTACACTTGCTTCGGCAGGATTATTACTTGGCAGTATGGGCTTGTTTTCTTTTACAGCTAACGGAAACAGAACATTAAATCTTCAAAATATTTCGTATTCCGATAGAAAGAAACGCAAAATTGGCACATTGGAAGTTTCGGCAATCGGTTTGGGATGTATGAGTATGGCAGGTGTTTACAACCCTCGTCAAGACAAAGCCGAAATGATAAAAGTAATCAGAAAAGCTATTGAAAACGGCGTTGATTTTTTCGATACCGCAGAAGTTTACGGCCCACAATACAGCGAAGAAATTGTAGGCGAAGCCTTAAAACCATTTAGAAATCAAGTAAGCATTGCATCAAAATTTGGGTTTGATTTTAGCGGAAACGGACGTAACGGAAGAAACAGTCGCCCAGAACATATTCGCACCGCAGTAGAAGGCATGTTGAAACGATTGCAAACCGACACTATCGATTTATTGTATCTGCACCGAATGGATTCGGGAACGCCCATTGAAGATATTGCCGGAACGGTAAAAGATTTGATAAAAGAAGGAAAAGCCAGAAATTTCGGTTTGTCGGAAGTCAATCCCGAAACCATACGAAAAGCAAATGCCGTACAAAAAGTAGCGGCTTTGCAAAGCGAATATTCTATGTTGGAGCGAGTGATGGAACACGACATTTTTCCGCTTTGCGAAGAACTTAATATTGCTTTCGTGCCTTGGGGGCCACTTTGCCGTGGAATGCTTACCGGAAGATTTGACGAAAATTACATTCCCGAAACAGGATTCCGAAGAGCGGGAGTTCCCTATTTCACACCCGAAGCCTTACAAGCCAATTTAAAAGTTACCGAATTAGCCAAACAATGGGCGGTTAAGAAAAACGCTACTCCTGCACAAATTGCATTGGCTTGGGCAATAGCTCAAAAACCGTATATCGTCCCTATTCCTGGAACAACGAACCCAAATCATTTAATGGAAAATATCGGAGCATTGAATGTTCAGTTTTCCAATTCGGAATTAAAAGAAATCAGAACTTCATTAGAAGCGATTCCAACCATTGGTTTTAGAACGAAAGAATCGGTATTTACCAATCTATAAATTATTCAAAATGAAAACACTAACATTAATTTTTTTCACAATCTTATTCTCGAACTTTTTAAACGCTCAAACAATGGACACAAAAATTTTAGAACAACGCATAGCCACTATTGAAGATAAAATGGCTATTAAAAACGTCGTGGATGTATTTTCAAATCTTGCAGACACCAAAGAAATAGACAAACAAGTATTGCTTTTTACTGAAGATGGCGAAGTGGAATCCATTACCAACGGACAAAGCAATTTGCTGAAAGGACGACAACAACTCAAAGAAACTTTTTCCAGTTTTCTATCCAATTTTCACACCGTTTACCACCAAAACGGACAGCAAACCATTGATGAATTGACTGAAAATACTGCAAAAGCGACTTCTTATTGCCAAGTTATATTAATTGGCGAACAAGACGGAAAACAAATGAAAACCACACTTTACACCATTTACAAAGACGAGTTTGTAAAAGAAAATGGCGAATGGCTGATTAAACACCGTACTTCAAACTTTGTACATAGGGAAGTGGAGCAAGTGAATTAGAAAGGAAAACCCCAGCGTGTACAGCACATTGCAATCCTCGTTCCTGCGGTTGCAAAGAGCTGTACTCCAACGCAAACGGACGAAACAAAAAAAAGCCTGCATACAACATTGTATAAACGCAATAGCGGATTAAGTGCTTAACTTGAACATTTGTTCTTTCTTGTCGCTACTTACAAATTCATTTGCTTTTCGTAAATTTAGCAAATAAATTTGCAAGTAGCTTACGGTTGTGCCTAACCGAACATTTCGTGCTTCCTTTTCCGCTACTGCGTTTATACTAGACCGTTGTAGCCAATGAATAAAGACACGAATGAGCAAAGAAGATTGGTATAGAAATACTGACTGGAACGACCAAATCGAAACTGATTTTGAAGCTCGACTGAAACGGTCACGTGGAAATTATCATAAAGCTCAATATTTAAGAATTCAGGCCAGTTATCTTCTCGACTCTTCAACAACTGAAAATCAGAAAAAAGGAATTCAGTTAATAGAACGAGTTATAAATGATTATCCCGAAGAAACTTTTAGCACTATACACGGAAACGAACAACTGGGAGACTATTACTTGAAAAATGGGAATTATGAGCAAGCTGAAAAGCACTTTAGAATTGTAACCGACCATTATCACTCGACAACACGTAGTGGTACATCTGGACTGGCAGATTTGAAATTGAGCGAGACAATTTTGCTTTCTGACCAAGAAGAAAAACTTCAAGAAGCTTATAAACTGTCGACTTCAAAATTTGACGAGACTGGTGGCAATTTGCAACTTAACGACCAAAAATTCTACTATGCCACATTAATGGCTAACTTATGCTTAAGAATGGGAGAAATTGAAGAAGCTTCTGAATACGCAAATTTAGCTTTGCAACTTTCGACAATAACAGAACCTCAATTCAGTAGACATAAGACTGTTGGAATTATTAACGCAGACAAGAACACAATCGACAAACTGAAAAAAATAAAAGAAAAATCACTGGCTACAACAACACCTATAAGCAAGCGGGCGGACAGTGGTAAACGAAACGATAATACTTTTAACAAACTTTGGTCTCGGCTGACAGGTAAGTAGCTTTAAAAGCCCGCCTGCTCATAGCCAAACCGTTGTGTTTAATTAAAGCCTACAAATGAAATTTAACTTCTTCAACAAAAAGAAAAATCCAACTAACATCAAAGAGGAATGGAATAGACTCGGAAGCGAATACGCTAAAAATGTTAATGAGATGGTAGAGTTTGGAGAAAAAAATGGATGGGAGAACTGGAAGGGAAAAGAACCCGAAGATAATAGAGAACACCTAGCATACGAAATTTTCAATCTCTTGAAAAAAGCTAATGAAGACAACACTATTGATCAGTTCAGAAATGATTATCCGCCCTCTCATAATCCAATAATGAAATTTCTAGAAAAAAAAGGACAGAGCATCGAACAATTACAATTCATTGACGGGCAAAAAATTGTATTCTTAACAGGTACTTCTTACCAAAAAAGACAAGCATATATTCTTGATAATAAAAATATACTAAAATTAGATTCAACTATTAATGCAATTGGTAAATCCAAAAAAAATAATGTTTTTGCAGTTTCAGTTGAAAATAAAATAACAACTACTCAAGGTTGGGAAGGGAATATTATTTCAACCTTTGAATTAAAAGAAACTAAAAATTTAGGAATAACAGAGTTAATTCCATTCAATGACGGACTTAAGATATTATTAGTCACATCTGAAGGAATATATTTGATTACTAAAGAATCTGAAAAAATGATTCACCCTGTACCTGATTTAGAAGATGAAGAATGGGATTCATACATTGACATGGAAAATGCAACATTATCAAATGACAACGATTATATTATTGTTGGAGACCAATGTGCAGACCATAGAATATTAAATCAAAACGGAGAACAGATTGGAGAAATTGGCCCTCAATCTTCTTATCCTCATTTTTGTCTTTTTTCTTCTGACGACAAACAATTAATTACTAACTCTTGTCATTTTTACAATGGAATTACAATCGGAATATCTACTACGGAGAATATAAATGGATTAAAGATTGAAGCTTATGAAGAAAGTGAGCATTATAAAGTTATTGATGATGGTATGCGTGTATATGTTGGACTAACAACAAGAGACTTATACATACTTGGAGATGCTCACGGATATATCCGAGCGATTGATAAAAATGGCAAATGTATTTGGAGACATTTTTTAGGCTCAACAATTAGTGGTATTGCAATATCCGATGATGAAAAGACATTATGGGTTGGTTCTTATTCTGGAATGCTTCATAAATTACAGTTAGGAAAAGGGTTTAGAGATGAACATACCATTGGAAATGGGAATCATTATGAAGATTTTCGACTGATTTTATGGAAAGGTGAACCAATAATGAAATGGTAAATAAAGATAACTAAACACAACAATGGCTATAAGTAATTGCTTGTTCTCGCCTACTTCTGAAAATCCTCGCGGATTTTCAGCTTGGTGTGTACTTGCTAGATTAAGTGCTAACCCACGCAACTACTCATCGCCGAGACCGTTGGCATTAATATAAAACTGATTGAAAATAAATGGCGAAAATTCCACTTTTTGAAAAAGGACAAATAATTCTGACCAATCCAGAAGATGGATATTATGGAATTGCTGTAGTGTTATCCGAAAAAGAAAAAACACCTGAATCTCATCCGAAATGCCATATTGCAATTACACCTCTGATTTTCAACCGTAAAGTAGAATTATCAGAATTAAATGTTGAGCAATTAAAACCATTAGAATTTGAACGATTTTACATATTAGAGGGTAAAGAAGAATTCAGCAAAAAGGAAATTTGTATCGGAGTTTATACACGTAGGAATAAACAATGTTTTGAGATTTTAGGAAAAGTGGATTCTGAAAAAGTATATAATGGACTTTTGCCTTTCGAACCGCTAACTGGATTAGAAATAACTTTTCCGTTATGTGGCGACGCTGAAAAATATTTGGGCAGGAAAGCATTCATTAATTGGACGAGAAATATAAAAAATACTAATGCCAACAATGTATCCTATGAAAAGCACTAACTAGTCCAGTCCTTATCCTATTGATTGTCAATTAATACCCTCATCATTTTCAAATATCACTCTAGGTAAAACTATCTTATATTCTTTATTATCATTTTTATCGTACCAAAAAACAATATATTCTGCTGTAGCATATTTTATATCAAAGCCTTTTTTGCGGAAAGGTTCGTATTTTTCTGTTAGAAAACTCTTTGAAAACAGTAACAAATTTCCCTGTGCCTTTATACCCAAGCCAGGTGCCTCATTCTCGCCAAAAAACTTACTATATTTTCCAAGGGTATCACCAGTTTTTATGGTTCTCAAAATAGATAGTGGTACTGGATATTTTTGAGAACCTAGCTGTACATCTTTATGCCCAAGAATCATTTCAAACTTTAAAGGCTCTTTAAGGTCCCCGTGGAATTGGCTTTGGTTTATGCCCCTTAATCGGATATTATCATAGAAATCAACATTAGTATGAATATGTAAGGTTTTTTTGGCCCTTGTGCTTGCCACATATAATAACCTTCTCGATTCATCGGAATGATAATCATAATCTTCCAATAGCATAATAACATGATCAAACTCCTTCCCTTTTGCCTTATGCATTGTTGACACTACAATACTTTCCGTATCGGGACTTATGGCATCCTCCATATTGATTTCCCTGCAAAATTCCCTCCACTCCACTAAAAGCTTTTTTTCTGGGTTTGAGATGTCAAACTTCTTTATCAACGCCATACAAGTATCAAAATGTGGACTTTGCCTAAAGTATTTCCTGAACCACTCTAAAGCTAAATCCCAAGATGTTTCCAATATTACACCTGACTCCCCTATGCTCGCTCCCAATTTTTTATCAAAGCATCTAATTTCATATAAATCATAAATACGGAAACCTTCAAAACCTGCCATTAGTTTCACCTGGTGGCCTAACGTTTTTAGCATTGAACTGACTTGTAAAGCCTCAATATTTGTTCTGGTTAAAACCGCTTTCGTCCCCGGAAAATGGTTGTTATTTATATACTCGACCAATGGGCTTACCAAATATTTCCCGGTGTATTTTATGATGTTTACACTACCCTGCCCCTGATTACGGCTAGCAATTAATGTCTGATTTTTCAATCTGTTATTAAGAAAGTTCAGCACAAGGTTGTTGAACTCCACAATTTGGGGGTAACTTCTGTAATTCCTTGGTAACGTATATAAGGTTGCACTGTATTTATTTCTAAATCTACCCATATAAGCATTCGAAGATCCCCTGAAACTATAAATGTTCTGGTCATCATCCCCAACAGCGATCACACGCGGCTTTTCCGCTTTTTCAATAATCAAATCTATCAGTTCCCATTCTTCTTGATTAATATCCTGAAATTCATCAAACATCAAGATACTCTTATTAGCTATGGACGATATATCTACTTCATCATCCTTAATCGCATTGATGCAATCCCGAATTACGTTTTGGGATTTGTTAAGGTCCCCCAATTGTCCCAATAATTGGAAACAAAAACCATGGAAAGTGGTTATCTTTATTAACCCTGAATATTCTGGAATTAATTTTCTCACCCGTTGTCTAAACTCCAGGGAAGCTGCTTTTGAAAATGTAAGCATTATGAATTGTTCAGGCTTTATATCTTCAATTAGAAGCAAACTAGCTATTTTATGCACCAAAACCTTGGTTTTACCACTTCCTGGCCCCGCATATACAAGAATATTATCTGATTTATTGTCTTCTATTACCTTCGTTTGGTCAATATCCAGATCTTCAATTATTTCCCTAAAACGCTTAGGTGTAATTGATCTTTGTATCTCCATTTTCTTTCTAGGAAAATACCGGGCTAAAAACTCCTCATAATCCAGTGTAAAGTAATCGTTTACATATGTCAATGCCGATTCATAACTTTGGATACATTTTTTGGCATATTCCCCAACGATATGTATTTGCTCTGTTCTGTGCAGATAAAAATCTTTTATCTTACTGTAGTTATCAGTAGTGAATACCCTTTTACTTTTATCTACTTCAGTTATATTCAATTTATTGTAAGATACCATAAAGCCCCCTTCCAAGCTTATAGCTTTGATATCATTTAAATACAATAAACAGGTTTCGTAATTCTTGGTGTTTTCTTCTACCAGATTGCCCATGAACTGGTTAGATTTCTTTAATTCCAATAACGAGAATGAAACCGGAACCTCATCCCTTTTTCCTTTATGCTCCTTATTTTTAATAGCTAAGTTCTCCAAATACTGAAATGTAAACAATGATAGATCATGCCTCCACTTTATATCCTCTAAAAGTTCTTCGTACCTATAAAACTCAATTTCATAAATGTCTTTTTCCTTATCTTTTCTACTTTTTTTAACGAACCTTCTTTTATCCCAATGTGATAAAAGGGCCCTTATATACTCAACCCTGGATTCCAATACCCCACTATCCAACAACTTCTGATTTAATTCTCTTAAAGGTATCGTCAGTTTCTTTGAGTTCATAACATCCAATATTCCCTTTTCTATTTTTAAATAGGACTCTAATATTTTTCTAGAACCATTTTTTGATTGCAATAAACTTAAAAATGCGGTTAAATCCTTGGCATCACCCAAAATAGCGTGGTCCCTTAGCATACGAATCACATCTTGTATTCTTCCAGCTTTCAGTGTTGTTATATCAGCCAGATAATCGATCCTTGTCTCTCCATCCGTTATTATCCTTTTTAAAACAATAGCGCAATCCTTTTTATCCTCATCGGTAATCTTTTTGCTATTCTGAAGTATTTCCTGTCCACTTCCAAAGCTTTTAACTAAAAGGCTGTCGGCAAATACCCTTGGTGAATTTAAGGACCTTATCAAAAAACCTTGGTCTTCCAAGGCAGAAATAGCGGTTTTTACTTTTATCTCCAAATCAAGCATTTCAGCATCCCAACCGGACTTTTTCGCAATCTCCAACGCTGACTGACTGATTTTATCCCTATACTTTGCCTGTCCTTTTATAGCTCTCCAAATATCTTTTATTTCCTTATGGTTAAGTTTGGTTTGCTGTAAAAGACTAAAGTGCTTGCTTAAATCTTCTTCACTGTATAGGATATAGCAGTTGGCATTGATATTCTCGTCTCTTCCTGCCCTACCGGACTCCTGAACATAATTCTCCAAAGAATCTGAAATATTGTAATGTATTACCGTCTTAACATTGTCTTTATCAACACCCATCCCAAAAGCAGAAGTGGCCACAATAATTTCGTTCTGTTCGTTCATAAATGCATCCATGTTGGCCTTCTTCGTATCCTTATCGAGTTTGCCGTGAAAAAAGGTTGCATTAAAACCTGCCTCATTGACCAAGGCGCAAACGTTCTCTACCTGCTTAGTGCGGGATGCATATATAATGGCAGGTTTTTCACATTTATTAAGTACCTGAAATAGATAATTCATTTTACGATCAGGCTCTTCAACATTTACCACTTCATAGGAAAGATTGGTCCTTCCTTTACTTGTGATAAATTCATCCAGCTCCAATCCCAAACGATCTTCAAAATAGAACTTGATATCTTTAATTACCTGAAGTTTAGCTGTTGCGGTAAAACACGATACCGGTATTCGGGAAACATTCTTCTCGCTTTCTATTTTCTTAATAAAATCTGCAATGAATAGGTAATCAACCCTGAAATCTTGCCCCCAGCTTGAAAAACAGTGCGCTTCATCTATAACTATACGTCCCACTGAACGAGACAATATCAATTTAAAAATCGAAGGCGACCGTAGGGATTCAGGTGACAAATACAGTAAATCTGCCCTCCCATCAGACACCATTTCAAATGCCTCTTGACGTTCAAGTGGTGAAAGCAATCCATTTATGGCTACGGCTTTGGTGATACCAAACCGTTCCCTTAAGTTATCCACCTGATCTTTCATAAGGGAAATCAATGGGGAAATTACAACTGTGAGATGCTTTGTAGAGGCACCTCTCATAAGGGCCGGTAATTGAAAAGTCAATGATTTGCCACCCCCGGTAGGAAAAACAGCCACGAATGATTTCTTTTGTAGGCCTGCCAATACTGCCTCTTCCTGTAAACTAACCGTTCGGTCAGTTTCAAATTTTCTGAAGTCAGTGTAACCAAAATATTTAAAAAGTTCTTTTCTAGGGTTTAATTTATCTGAGCAGTACGCACAGTTTTTATCATTACATGACTCAAAGCGTATTTCATTCATTATTTTTTCGGATTCGGGATACTCATACCTGACCCAAGGAGGTAAAACCGCATCCTCATCCCCCAACCTCAATAATGTGAAAACGTATGCGAGTGCTTCTGGGTATCGATCTTTATAATAATTCAAATCAACAGTTGAACAGATCTTATCTCCGATAAGTTTTCTAATTTGCTTTTCGATTAATTTGGATTCACCAAATCCAGCCATCTCAAAGAAAGTATTGAAGCTTGGCTTATCCTTGAGCAAATCATAATATACACTTCGCTCTTCAATACTTAATTCATTAAATCTGTTCAATTCCTTGATTAAGTAGTCTTCCGTTAGTTTACAGTCCGAAAGTGGATTGTTAATTTCCGATTCATTTACAATCCGATATCCTTTGGTAAGTTTATGGTTGGGTCTTTTGACAAATAAAATAGGGGACCACAACAATGTATCGATAAGCCTCTTTCCTTCAAAAATTTCATCCCCTAATTTCTTTTTTAGTTCTGGGATATCATGTTTTATAATATTATGACCGCAGACATAGTTGGCCTCCCGTATCCATTGCTCTAATCTTTTACTATTTCTTTCATGCAATTCCTGCCCCTTAAAAGTTGCTCCATAATCAATTTTATGGGTTTTGGGGTTTACTTCAATATCTAAAAACAGGATATTTTGCATAGTATTTCAGTTCAGTTATAAGATAGCTTATAATTGATCAAACCGTAGTTTTTAGTGCATTTTTAAACTAAACTTCACACTTTGAATCGAAATTTAAGCATTTATGGGGGCTTTAAATTTAATATTTTTTCTCCATTCCAAATGTGAAATACTCTGTAGATAAAAGTTTAGATATAAAATGTTATAAATTTAAACAAGTTTTAAGTTCTTATTCCAACTTGAATAAATTCAAAAAAGTTCTATGAACTACGATTCCATATTTTTTAAGGACATCGAAGGGATAATTCGACAAAGCAACATTTTCGCTTTATCATTGCAATAAACCCTTGGCTGATTAGATATATTTTAGATTAATGAGCCGTTGGAAGAAGTCTTTTGTTTGTACACGAGAGAGGGTTACATTCTCAAGCCCCTATTTTAAGAATGATTATAAGCCCTTTGTAAGAATGATTTGAATTTCCCTATGAATCTTTTGAAAATGCACCGCTAGGTCTGTATCGGATATTTGATATTTCCGTTTAGGCTTTTCTTTTATAATTGGCTGTAATCTAAAACGTACTTTTTTATCCTTCCCATCCGCAAAAGCGATAAACTCCCCCTGCTTCAATTTAAAGAATATTTCAGCCCTACGCTTGGACACTTCCCTTTCCCCTTTGGTGATACGGCTTTCAAAACTCATCCCACTGCTTTTACTGATACTTCTGGTCGGTGTTTTGATGATTTCAAAAAAACGTTCATAGTATTTGGCTGTATCCGGATCATTAACTTTTCCAAAAAACTGATACGATAGATTACTTAAAATCGCTTTACTCGCCTTCTCACCATAAAGGAGATCGTTCTGTACTTTATCCTGCATCACATAAACGGTACAGATATCATAACTGCGGAGTGTCGCAGGGACACGGTGCATATTCGTAAGTTTTATCGTTGGTGCCTCTTCCATAAGCAAAAAGGAAGGCATTCTTCCGCGCAAACTCATTTGTTTGATGATAGTATGCATCACCATAGCAATCACGGGCGAATACGCCGAATCATATTTCGGGTTGTTCACCAAGGAAATCACCGCTGGATTTGTTGGGTTATTGATATCCAAGGGTACCCCGTCTTTGGACAGTACATAGAACAGTTTTTGGGAGCTCATCTTTTTAAAGGCATTGGCAAGGGTACTTTTTACCCCGGCGGTCTGCTTTTCGGATTCGATCCCATTGATAAAAGCACTTGCCATGCTTCGGGATGTGAGGTCGGACCGTAAAAAAGTGATCAGGTTTTCAGTGCTTAAAGTCTGGAAAATGGCAATGATATGCGGTAAGGTACAGAAGTCCGGGTACCCCGTTTTCATTTTCCATATCATCCCACTGAGCAGCCCTTCCACGGCATCGGAAAAGAATTTGCTGCTTCCCCTGTTTTCTGAAAGGTTCTGCTCCAAAAGGTTTTCCATAAGAACCCGGGATACCTCGTTAACACTTTCCTCATTGGGCAGGTAATGCGGTGCGATAGGGTTTACCCGAAAATAAACTTCATCAAAAGCGATGGTGTAAAAAGGTATCTTGATTTGCCTGAACAAAGGATAGGCAATTTCCGTGAGTTCGAAGTCCTTATAATCATGAATGACCCCACAAAATCCATGCCCGCTGAAATGCTGCAGAAAGTTATACACCACGCTTTCGGTCTTCCCGCTCCCAGCGGATCCAATGACCGAAGCGCCCCTTCGGATGTTATCGATCTTGAATCGACCGTTACTGAGTTTAAAACGTACCTGATACTTTTTGTCATTAGGCTTCTGTTTTTCACCATAGAACAATCCATACAATACAGCCCCTACAAATAATAAAGGGGATATAATGTACAGGATGATATGTTCCAACTCCCAATTCATATCCCGATGGATCCCGATTCAATCGCTTTGCCTATTCCTTTTTTAAGCGCATTGATGGCTTTCATGGTCAGTTGGAGCTTATTGGTAGGGATACTGAGCAATGCGGTATTCACCCCTGTTTTCTGCAGCAGTTTAAAGGCCATTGCCCTTTCACTGGTCGGTAGTTTAATGATCATGGAAAAATACAGTTTCGGATCCCTTAAAAACGTTTTACGTGCCTTGTAGGATTCCACATAGTTCCGTTTGTAGTTGAAAAGGGTATCGAAGGTTTTTTCCGCATTGCTATAAAAAGCATCCCGATCGAATCCCCTTTTCACGGTTTTACCGTTCATCTCCACTTCCGAGGCTTTGTATTTGCTCCCCGGGGAAAGACTGTAACGGTTGGAGGCATCCTTACGGCTGACAATGATATGGACATGGCTTTGGGGACCCGGTTTTAGCATACCACGTACTATCCGTTTACCATCTATTTTGTGGGGTGCCTTTTGCTCCAAATGCTCTATCCTCCTTTGGATCCTTTTGATACTCCCACCCCGCTCCCTCCGCTCGATACTTCTCACCTGTTGCTTCAACTTCAAAATTTGTGTGGCAAAGGGCTGGTTCTCCTTTATTTCCATATCCGAATCGCCGAAGGTCCGCTGGCGTTCCACTTTGGCGTAATACTTAATATCGCGCACCGTAACGGGCCTTCCATCGATTTCGCGGTGAAAGGCTTGAGCATATGCTTTCATGGCTTCCCTTGTATATCGCTTTAAAGATTCAGGGGAATCCCCGATGGCCTTAAGTTCCCGCTGACTTGGGTTCAGGGTAATGGAATAGAACATGGGTTCGGTCTTCTTCAGCTTTGCGGTATTCCCATCGATCCCGCTTATAACTTCCTCTGAAGATATTTCATCATCCTCCCCATTAAAAAAATGTTCCATTTCGGGCATGGGCTTTCCTTCGTTCTCCTTTTCGAGATAGTCCACAAATGCGCTGGCGCTTTGACCGGCGTTCCCGCTAAGGTTCTGTGCGGTAATGGTGATGTACATGCTCCAATGTATTTTTAAAGTTTTCCAATTCCTTCCTATCCATATCCAGCCTATGGTAACCCTTTCCAAAAGTCCCTTTAACGTAGGTCAATTGTTCCAGGAGTTCCTGGATCCTATTCTTATAGTGGCTAAGTTCCTTTTGCATCACTTCATAGCGGTTTCGGTAATGTTCCAGTTCCGTGTCCCTGGTAATAGTTTCAGGGGAACCAAAATCAATGCTTCCCTCCCCTTCTTTCCATTTTCTGCTCCCCGTTTCCATTTGTGAAACCTCCTGGAACAATGCATCCAACATCGCTTTTGTCGGCAGGGTCTGTTCTTTTTCAATGTTCCTGATTATGGCAATCAGGGCATCGATACGTTTTTTGGTGTTATCGGATTTAACGCCTAGATTGTCATTTGGGGATAGGTTGTTCCACTTAAAAAAATCCAACATGGATTTCAGGGTCTCGGAATGTGAACGGGAAACCTCCCGGGAAAACTTCCGAAACCTATCCGCTGTCTCTTTTTTGATACTGATGGCGGAAAATCGATATTTTTTATAGACATCTCCCATTTTTACTGTAAAAAATTGCCGTTCTAAAGGGTTTTGCACAACATTTACTGTAAAAGCCCTTGACAATCAATTACTTGAACTTTTATAAGTCGTTGATTTTAAACTCATTACAACAAATAAAATAAACGGAACACCGCAACGCGTGTTACCCTCTTGCTGTTCCTTTTTTGTACCGAAGGGACAAAAAAATCCAGCATCCCACCCAGGTGGATGCCCAATTACAATGGTGATAGTACGGTCATATAAGGAAAGTCAAATCGAATTGTTCTCGTACCGAAAAAAACCTTGTCGGGTTCAATTATAAATATATCCATAATGTCGATCATTTAAAAATTCGGTACCGCTGCAAATATTTTCATTTGGCATCAAATCACAAAAAAAAGCCCGTTAATCCGCTTACCCGGCGCTCATGGTAAGGGTAAGGCATAAAAAAAGACCCTTTTTTCAAGGGTCTCTTTTATGAAAATTCACTCTTTGGCAAATTGCTCCCTATTGTATACATACCTGAATATCCATAAATTGATAATCAGTAAAAAAGAGTTTTCTACCGGCTTTTCTGTGGGTTTTGCCACTTTTCCTGTTTTACGGGCTGGAATCTCCAACACCTTTCTTACCTTGGTTTCCATGTTCTTATATTTTATGTTAACATTTATTTGGTGGCACACCGCCCATTTATAAAATTCCAGCTCAAAAGGAATCGGAATAAAAAGCGAGGAACGAGCGGCTTTATGCCGAAATCTTTTGATGGGGACATTTTAAAAGGGGCAACTTGCAGACAAATAAGTGATATTGTTACCGTATGGCTATTACTGGAAAAGATGGACATCAAGTCCCAAATTGATTTTCTGGGGTTCGATCCGCCAGGAAATCAAATACCAGCAAAAAAAGACCTTCACTATCTGAAAGTCTTTTTCGGTTAATCCAATCCATTTGGATCAGCTAAGGTCATACAGCTCGGGATCGAACCCGTCGGGATAGTCCCGCGGGTCATAATCCGAATGTGCTGTACTTTGGTTGAAATCTTCGTTTTCTTTCATAATTCAATGAATTTGGTTTAAAGTATGCCCTCATCCGCAAAGCTGAAATATCTCCCGTTGGGGCTTAGGATAATATGGTCAAGGACCTTTACATCGAAATAACCGGCCGCCTTTACCATTTTCTGGGTCAGCTCCCTATCGGGCGTACTGGCCTCGAGCTTCCCTGACGGGTGGTTATGGCATAGGATGATGCCCGTGGAAAGGCTTTTCAGCACCACCGCGAACAGCAACCTAATATCGACCACAGTGCCCGTAATCCCACCCACCGAATGGGTATAGATGCCCTTTATCCTATTGGAACGGTTCAGCAAAAGCACCTTAAAGGTCTCGTTAAGCGCTATGGTATCCATATCGAAGGATTGGTAAAGGACTTTGGCAGCATTGGAACTGCTCACGACAACGGTTTCCAGACTGGTCAAAAAACTCTCCCTGTAGGAAAGCTGTATCTCGTTAACTTTTATCAACATGGTTATGCTATTTTTATTAAAATTGATTTCCAACATTTAAAGAAATGGGCAGGTTTTACCCCGCCCACACTTCTATTTTCCGTTCCCGCCAAGGAAAAGGATTTCCGAAACAATTACCTCGGTCACATAGCGTTTCACGCCCTCTTTGTCCTCATAGGAACGTGAGGTGAGTTTTCCCTGCACGGCAATCTCCTTGCCGGTAAAAACGTACTCTTCGATAAGGGATGCGATTTTCCCCCACGCCACCAATTGGTGCCAATCGGTATTGGTCTGTTTCTCCCCTTTGGAATCCCTGTAGTTCTCATTGGTCGCCAATGAAATCTTGGCTACCTTTTTTCCGTTTTCCAATACGGTCACCTGGGGCTCCTGCCCTACATGTCCGATAAGCTGAACTTGATTTTTTAATGTGCCCATAATACATTGTTTTTAGTGCCTGCACTAGACAGGCATGGTTACTGAATATCCCTTTTTCCATATCGGCAACCGCTTCGAAGAACCTTAGTTGGTTCACTTCCAAAACAAAAGCCAACATTTTAAGGGGTGTTTGTTTGCCTTCTTGCGTGCACAGCACTATAAAAGAAGTGGGTTCGGTCAAGGCTTTTGGACGGAAATCGGGAGTGTCTGCAACGTGGTTTTTACCGCAAGGACTAAAAACAAGGAAGTAGATGCCCTATTTACGGGCAAAACTCCGTACAGCCTTGACGGGTTCCATAAGGGGCCTCTAAGAATCCTTATCGCGGGGGTTTTGAAAGTGAACGTACGGGAAGTTAAGCGAGCTATCAAAAGGCCGGCGATTTAGTATTCTTTGGCGCCTGCCTTGGTTTCCGCAGTACCGGGAACCAAATAAAGGCTTCTTTTATTAAGGACCCTTAAAATGTGTTGGGGGCCGGACTTCCATCTTCGGGACTTTGCCGCGTAGGCCCCCAAGAAGGGCCTACCAAAAAGGACTATTTGGGAAAATGGAAGGTCGCCGTGCGGTGGGTTTTTTAATAATTTTAAACAGGAATAACTAAAACCATAGGTACCATTTCGGAAAGAAATACAAATAATTAATTTATGGACGTACCCCCAAATTATTCCAGCTCACCAGTGCGTGGTTATGAAATAGCCTAGGAAAATAAGTGCTTTCAAAGAAAAGTTACTTTACTGGTATAAAATTTTTGGGTATCTTGACCTCAAAACATATTTAACCTATGAAAGATTTAGTAAACAAGATTGAAGCCGAATTTGAGGCATTTCAAAAAGACTCCAATGCACAGTTGGAAAGTGGGAACAAAGCGGCAGGTACCCGTGCCCGTAAATCCTCCCTAGAACTTACAAAACTGTTCAAGGAATTCAGAAAAGAATCTTTGGAGGCTTCCAAGAAGTAAACAAAAAAACGGGCTGTTTTTAGCAGCCTGTTTTTTTATATTCCTAAGAGGCCAACACCTTAACTCTTCACCTATAATCCGAAAACGGTCATATAAGATCTTTTAAAAACTCATGCAGACTTTCTTCTGTCTTAAGGTTTAACTTTTTTCGTAATCGGTAGCGAAGTGTTTCAACACCACGAATGGAAATATTTAGCAAAGGGGAAATTTCCTTATTTGTTAAATCCATTTTAATAAAAGCACACAGGCGTTGATCCTTTTTGGATAATTTCGGGTTTATTTCCCTGAGTTTTTCAAAAAACTGGTGATGTATGTTTTCAAAATTCACATCAAAAACCTCCATGTATTCTTCTCCAATCTTATGTTGATGCAGTTTTCTGAAAATATCAGAAATTTTATCCCTTGAAAGCTGTGTTTTCACCAATCGTCTAAGTTCTTTAAGGTCATTTTGAAGCTCTTGAACAATATCCTTTTTATTGACCAACTGCATTGTATAATTTGCCAATTCCTTGCTTTTAGCAATAACGTCTTTTTCCAGTATTTTTTTATCTTCTTCTACCTTTTCCTTATCGTGCTTAAGTTTTAATCTTTCTATCTCTAGTTCAAGTAATTTCTTGGCTTTTAGGTTCTCCTCTTGAATTTTTAAATTTTCTTTCTCGAGGTTTCTTTTTATCATCAAGTAGCCTAACCAAAGTATAAATATGAGCAACGCAACAAATGAGATTTTAAACAAAACGGTTTGATACCACTTGGGTGTAACCAAAAATGTAAATGACGCCATTTTACCTTTTATCCCTTTTAAATCCCTACTTCTCACGTTGAAGGTATAATTTCCCGGCTGCAAATGTGAATATTCCTTAAAGTTATTTTCCGTCCATTCCGACCATCCCAAATTGAGTCCTTCCAATTGATATTGATACTCAATTTCACTTCCGGAAATTAGATCGGGAGCGGCAAACTCAATCCTAATAATATCGGTGGCATTCGGCAATTCACTTACATCCCTATCTAAGGGCACTAACTGTTTTCGCTGGCCATTAAACATAGAAACTTGGGTGATTCCCGTTTGCCCTTCATCTACTTTTTCATTCTTTAAATCAAACAAGTATATCCCGTCGGTCGTACCTATTAAGACTTTATTATTAGGTAACGGATATATGGTTTCCATCCCCCTATTAAGCTGTCCTTTCACCTTTAAGAAGGGCCTGGAATACAATTTTGAACCAGCGCTATCGTCTACAAAATAAACAATTCCATTATCTTCAACAGCCCATGTTGTATCATTCTTCTGAAGAATTTTGCGGGTATTTTTTGTATTGTCTAAAATGGAATTTAATTTATCATATGGTTCAAAAAAATTCCCATTTTCGTTATAGGTGTATATGCCTGTATTGGTTGTAAACACAATATCTTCTTCCCATTTAAATACATTGATGTTAAAGGGCGATTCAAAACCGTTATTATCCGTGTAATGATCTATTGCATATACATGATTGTAATCATCATTGATCTTTATCTTAAAAACACCTTTGTAACCATGGCAGACCCAAAAGGTGTTTTCCTCTTTGGATGCTATAATATCACGCGTAGACTCTTCAAATCCTTTAATTTTATTAACCAACGTAAATTCATTTCCTTCTTTTCTTATTAAAGATAAACCCGCATAACCACAGGCCAATAATTCGTTTTCCTTATTGGGGATTTCTATGACTTTCCATGCACTCTGGGAAGTTATTTGTTTTGCTTCTTTACCTATCAATCGAAACAAGCCCTTATGGTGGGCAATGAGAAGATCTCCTTTATATTCATTAAATGTCCAAGCTTGGCCCTGTAGACCATCTATCACCTTAAAAGTAATCTTGTCAGGTTCTTCAGGCCTGAAATCCGAAACATACACTCCTTTATTGGTGGAGATATACAGCTGTTGGTGAAATAGTTTTATGTCATATACTTTTGAAGAATCAAAGAATTTGTAGGAAGAGGTATCATAATTTATGTAATCCAACCCATTATAGAGCATTACCCACAATCCATTTTCAACGGAAAGCAAATTTAACACAGACGGGTTCTGCAATCGGTTATATGCATCAGGCCCCGTTACAAGCTTACCGTTTGCATTAAGCGTTTTTATCCTAGACCCCAAAGTACCTATCAAGTAGCTGTTCCCTTTTTTAATTGCACTTAACACTTGATCTTTTTGCCCATTGGAAAAAAGATTTTCCCAAAAAACAACTTCTTTAGTATCAAGATTCCCTTTAAATACCTCCCCATTCTCCAAAACAATAAAAACTTCAGAGGCCCCGTTTGTTGGTAAAATGCCTTTAACGGCAATACTCTTAAGTTTATCGGTTTGAAAGACAAGTGATAAATCATCATTATCCGGATGGAAGCTTAGAATTCCAACACCCATATCCTGCACGTAGTACGTGTTGCCAATTACTGCTGAGCACATAAAATCCGTTGAGGATGGTATAACGGTTTTCCTGTTCTCATTCATCACAATAAGTTCTTTATAAAAACGAAGAATTATGTTGCTATCTATTTCATGCGCTTGCTCCAGGTTTTCTAATTCCTTTCCTTTTAAATTCAATTTTTCTATAAAAGAATTGTAATGGTACTTCCCTAGGCTATCCTTTACGACATTCCCAAACTCATTATACCCGCCTGCATAAATAGTGCCATCGGAGGAAGCTAAAAGAGAACGAACCGAAGAGCTGTTGGGGAGCTTTACTTTTTGCCAACTCTCGCCATTGTAAATAAGTACCCCATCGTTATTTCCAAAATAAAGCACCCCATCATTCCCTCTACAAGCGGACCAAAATTCCGTATCGCCCTGGAAATCACTTCTATGGTAATGAATGACTTCAGGTTGATGTAAAATTGAATTGAATATTTCGGGATAACTCGATTGAGAAACTCCTTTATAGTTTAAAAAAAGCAGCAAAAACTGGATATATAGAATGGGTAACCTCATATTAACATTAAATAAACCGCTAATTAACATCGATAATTTTAAAAAAGCCAAAGAAAAGTTAAAAAATAAAACTCTTTAAAAAATTATATATCAGCAAAATACAAATTTTGAAGTAATAAGTACGTAGTGTTCACTTTCCATGACGTATTTAAAGCGTATCGTAAAATTTCTAATGCATATTATCAAATTCTAATTTAGAGCCTACTGAAATTAGATTAAAATTGTTTTTAACAGAATTAATTATCAATATGATAAACCAAATGTTAAAAAAGGATTACGATCAAACTAACTCATTAAACTCTAACTATTTATGAAGATCAAAAAGTACGCATGGTTCTTCTTTATGTTTGCCGCTTCAATATTATCGGCACAGACAAAAGAAATAACTGGAACAGTAACAGAAGAAGGTGGTGTCCCGCTACCGGGAGCAAATGTTATGGTAGAAAATTCATCCAAAGTAACCATAACCGATTTTGATGGAAATTATACAATTCAAGCTGAAGAAGGGGATGTATTAACATTCTCTTATATAGGTTACATTAAACAAAGCATAACGGTAGGAACAAATACCGTAATTGATGTCGCTTTGGCGACCGACACCCAAGCCCTCGATGAGGTTGTGGTTGTTGGTTATGGAACGCAAAAGAAAAGTGTGGTAACGGGTGCCATTTCAAGTGTAAAATCGGAGGATTTAGAAGACTTGCCAATTACCCGGGTAGAACAATCCTTACAAGGAAGGACATCGGGATTAACAATTGCCGCTAATTCCGGACAACCAGGGGCGCCATCAACAGTTAGGGTCCGTGGTATCACTACTTTTGGAAACAATGACCCTCTTTGGGTGGTAGATGGCGTTGTAGTGGATGCAGGTGGTATCGGATATTTAAACCAATCAGATATTGAATCCATTGAAGTTTTAAAAGATGCAGCTTCACAGGCTATTTATGGTGCGAGGGCAGCAACGGGAGTAATTTTAATAACGACAAAAAAAGGAAAGTCAGGAAAACTAACCGTAAATTATAACGGATATACTGGAATTTCCAGTCCTGCCAGAGAGCTTGATTTACTAAATGCTGAGGAGTACGCCACCCTGATGAATGAGTCCTCTGTAAATGGTGGAGGTTCTATACTTTTTCCAAACCCTAGCGATTTAGGGGAAGGTACCGACTGGCAAGATGTTATTTTCAACAACAGTGCGAAACGTATTGGGCAAGAGATAAGCTTAAGCGGGGGCAATGAAGTGTCCACTTTCTACGCTTCTTTTGGGTTACTGGAACAGGAAGGCATTGTAATGCCTGAAATTTCTCAATACAACCGAAAAAACATCCGTTTAAACTCCTCCCATAAAATCACCAAAGCAATTTCATTTGGTCAGACGGTTGGTTATTCCCATGAAAAAAATATAGGAATCGGAAACACCAATAGCGAATTTGGTGGTCCTTTGAGCTCCGCAATCAACCTTGATCCTTTAACGCCAATAATAGAAAGAGATCCCAATACAATTAATGGAGCTCCTTATACAAATACAGGAATCATAAAAAATAGCGAAGGGTACCCTTACGGTATTTCCTCTTTGGTGGGTCAAGAAATGACAAATCCACTGGCATATCAACAAACAAGATTGGGAAATTACGGCTGGTCTGATAACTTTGTTGGGAATGCCTATGTCCAAATAGAAGTATTACCTGGTTTAAAATTTAAAAGCACCTTAGGTGGTAAACTGGCTTATTGGGGTGGCTTTGGATATACCCCTGTTTCCTATTTAAACGCTTCGAACATTACACCACAAAACAATGTTTCAAAAAATACAAACAAGGGGTTTGGTTGGAACATTGAGAATACGGTGATGTATGAAAGAAGCTTGGGGAATCACAACTTCAATGTTTTACTAGGCCAAGGGACTTATGTTGATAATATTACAAATGGACAAGGGGTAACCTATTACAATATTCCTGCAGACAATTTCAATGATGCCTCTTTTAATTTTGACGTCCCTACGGACCAAATTGATGCCTACGGATATGAAAATCCCGAGCACAGGGTTACCTCCTTGTTTTCCAGGGTAAATTACGACTATAACGAGAAGTATATTTTCACTGGAATTATAAGAAGGGATGGTTCATCTCGGTTTGGCTCAAATAATAAATACGGAATCTTCCCTTCTTTTTCTCTAGGGTGGGTACTTACAAAGGAAGATTTTTGGAACCCAAGCGAAGTGCTTAATCAATTGAAAATTCGTGGAGGATATGGTGTTACCGGTAGTGATGCCATTGGAGATTTCAGATATTTATCAACGGTAAGCGGTGGAAGAAACTATACCATCGGCACTTCTGGATCCGTTACCATAGGGAACAGTCCAGATGCACCGGCAAACCCGGATTTAAAATGGGAAGAAACGAGCCAAACAAATATAGGATTGGAAGCCCGTTTGTTCAACAATTTCAATTTAGTGGTAGATTTTTATAAAAAATCCACTAAAGGGATTCTACAAAGCGTTCCCATTCCAGGCTATGTTGGAGCCACAGGATTACCTGTTGGAAACGTAGCGGATATGGACAATAAAGGCTTTGATATTGAATTGGGCTACAATAGAACCTTCGGGGACTTTGGTCTATCCGTAAATGGGAATTTATCCTATTTGGAAAACGAAGTTACATATTTAGGTAACGGAATTGATTTTCTATCCGGAGGCCAAACGGTTCAAGCAAGTACTTACCCTATTACCAGAACAGCTGTTGGAGAGGCCTTCAACTCATTTTTCGGCTTTAAAACACAAGGGATTTTTCAAAATCAACAGGAAATTGATGCCTATACCAATACTGAAGGAAACTTAATACAACCAAATGCGGTTCCTGGGGATTTCAAGTGGAAAGATGTAAATGGTGATGGAAGCATTACTGAAGAAGACCGCGACTTTCTAGGAAGCTCCATACCTAAGTATACATTTGGATTTACAGTTAACTTAAACTACAAAAACTTCGATTTAATGGTTTTTGCCCAGGGTGCCGCCGGAAACCAAATATTTCAGGGATTGAGACGTTTGGACATTCAAAACGCAAATTACCAAACCACTGCCCTTAACCGTTGGGTAGGCGAAGGAAGTTCCAATAGTTTTCCAAGACTAACCACCAACGACACTAACAAAAACTTCAACAATCCATCCGATTTTTATCTGGAAGATGGAGATTACTTAAGGTTTAAAACGATCCAGTTTGGCTATACCATTCCAACAGAGGTAATCAAGAAGATAGGCCTACAAAGAATCAGGCTTTACGTTACCGCAGAAAACCTTTTCACATTTACAGAATATACGGGTTACGATCCAGAAATTGGTGGAGGTGTATTTGGTATCGACCGAGGATTTTACCCGCAAGCAAGAACAGGAATGTTAGGAGTTAATGTTCAATTTTAAAATTTAGACCATGAAATTTATAAATAGAAAATATAAAATAGTAGCACTAGCAATAGCAGCAACATTGGGTTCTTGCTCTAAGGATTTCTTAGAAGTAGAGCCAAAAGGAACGGCTTTAGAAGAAAATTACTATTCTAATGAAGCTGAAGCTTACTCTGGCTTAGTAGCCGTTTATGACGTACTCGGTAAACAGTCGAAAGGCTTTGAGAATATGGTTACCATGATGAATGCGGGCTCAGACGATCATTACGCTGGCGGTGGAGGTGCCACCGATGGAACAGGAATGCAGTCATTCTCCAATTATTCAATCGATGCCTCTACTGTTCCGGCAAGCTATTGGAACGATTTTTATCAAGGAGTTTTCCGAGCAAATGTATTATTGGAAAAGTTACCGGAAGTACCGATGGATGAATCACTTAAAAAAAGATTTATCGCAGAAACTAAAGCGCTAAGGGCATACTATTATTTTGAATTGGTTCGATTGTTCAGAAACATTCCGCTAAT
Organism: Galbibacter mesophilus; assembly: GCF_023721415.1. Lineage (GTDB taxonomy): Bacteria > Bacteroidota > Bacteroidia > Flavobacteriales > Flavobacteriaceae > Galbibacter > Galbibacter mesophilus. The sequence continues at coordinate 25,147 of NZ_JAMQVC010000004.1, forward strand.
TACAGCACCGATAGAGACCAGTGAAATTTATAATGTTGAACAAGCAGCTCCGGAAGCTGTCTATGCACAGATAGAAACAGACCTACTGGAAGCCATTCCCGATCTACCTCTAAAAATTACGAATCCAGAAGATGAGGCGGCTCGTTTTACTGAAGGAACCGCTAAAGCTATCCTAGGAAAAGTATACTTGTACCAAGGCAAAAACAGTCTTGCGGCAAGTACTTTGGAAGAAGTAAACGGAACCCCAGGAGGAACCAGCAAATATGGCTATAAACTTTTGGATAACTTTTCAGATTTATGGGTTATTGCCAATAAGTACAACTCGGAATCAATTTTAGAGGTTGCCCATACCGACAAAAGCAATGCAGACTGGGGAAATTGGGGAGCCGGGGACGACGAAGGCAACTCGGTAAACATCATGGTAGGTCCTAGAAATTATTCTAGCTCTGGGGGACCAGATTATGTTTCTGGATGGAGTTTTAATCCCATTACACAAAATCTATACGATGTCTTAAAAAACGATCCTAGGTTCGATGCTACGATTGCAGATGTGAAAGCACTCAAGGCGCAAGGATTGGCGGATTACTCACCAGGGTATCTTGATACAGGATACTTCTTAAAGAAATTTATGCCGCTTAATTCAGATACTTCCACTGGAGGAGGTGCATCGGCATTGAACTACAAACAAAATGTTTATGTAATTCGTTTGGCAGACACCTATTTACTGGAAGCGCAGGCCTTAGGTGCTCAAGGAGCAAGAGCACAAGCTTTATTGGACGCAGTTAGGGCAAGAGTAGGTTTGCCTTCGGTTCCAGTTTCCGAGGATGCAATTATGTTGGAAAGAAGAATGGAACTCGCGGGTGAAGGACATAGATGGTTTGACCTTGTAAGAACCGGTCGTGCAGCAAGTGTACTGGCCGATAGAGGTTTTACTCCCGGTAAAAATGAAATTTTCCCGATTCCTTTAAAAGAAATGGAAAACACTCAAATTGAACAAAATCCTAACTACTAAAAACAAACACCATGTTGTACACTATATTAAATAAAAAAATACCCGTATTGGCATTTGCTGTCACTGCCTTTTTCACAAGTTGTCTTCCAGACGAAATTAATGAGGGCAATGGACTTTCAGATCCAAATGTAGATGCTTCATTTGTTATAACTCCAATTGAAGGAAAATCCAATATGTATTTGTTTGAGGCTCAAACTCAGTATGTAATTTCTTCGAGATGGGATTTTGGTTCGGGATTGCTCCCGGGAAAAATGACAGAAGAAGTTTTCTTTCCCGATGCCGGAACGTATGAAATTGTACATGAAGCCGTAGGAAGAGGGGGCTTAACTGGACAGTCATCGCAAGAACTTGTTGTAGAAACTTCCGATCCTACTGCAGGAAATCTTGTAGTTGGCGGAAGGTTTGAAACAGAAGAAGACCACGCACAATGGAATCGATTAAAAATTAGCGACTCAGGTTCGGAATGGGTTTTTAATGATGGAAGCGCAACTATTTTTTCTACGGAACAATGGAGCCAACAAGGGATATATCAAGCCATTGAAGTAGAAAAAGAAAAAGAGTACGCTATCGATATGGTGGTTTCTGGTGAAGCGAATACGGATACTTGGCTAGAAGTATATGCAGGTACAAAAATTCCGGTAACAGGAGAAGCCTACGACGATACAAAAGTTATGGGACTAAGCACTTGGGATGGTTGCGGAAATGCAACATTTTCTGGGAAACTTTCCAATCTTGGCTGTATTCCGAACACTACAACAAATACGCTTTCAAATAAAATATCATTTAGCGAAAGCGGCACAATTTACCTCTTAATTAGAAGCGGCGGTGGAGCAATGAACCCAAAAGGGATTACCATTACCAATGTAGAAATGAGAGGCTCTTGATTAAGTTAGCCAGCAAAAGCCTATGAAATTCATCATAGGCTTTTGTTTAAAGTCTTACATAACTAAATATACATTTATGGAAATCGCTATAAAAAAGCTATGGATGCCTTTAATGATTTTATTCCTTTTTGGCTGTTCTTCTTCAGATGAAGAATCAATTCCCCCTGAACCTACCCCTACCCCGAACCCTCCTGCTGAAGTTAAAAACGAGGTAGACTTCTGGTTGACTACTGGAGACAAAAAGGAACTGCTTGCAAAGCAAAACCAAGTAATCGCTTTTCAGTCAAAAGTGAATACCTTTAACACCATTGAGGTTAACAGTCAACGACTTTACCAAACAATAGACGGTTTTGGTTTTACCCTTACAGGCGGAAGCGCAAAAGCAATAAACTCTCTTTCTACTTCCCAGAAAAATGAGTTATTAAATGAGCTTTTTGGTTTTAAGGAAAATTCCATTTCCATTAGTTATTTAAGAGTGAGTATTGGCGCATCTGATCTAAATGAAAGCCCGTTTACTTACAATGATATTGCCGATGGACAAACGGATGAATCGCTTAACGCATTTTCTTTGGAGAAGGATATAAACGGTGTTATTGCATTGCTTCAGGAAATTAAGGCAATAAATCCGAACATAAACATTTTAGGTTCTCCATGGAGCGCCCCAGTTTGGATGAAAGACAACAAAAGCTTTATCGGCGGTAGTCTATTGCCCCAGTATTACAGTGTGTACGCGCAATATTTTGTAAGGTATATTCAGGAAATGAAAAAGTTAGGAATCGCCATAGATGCGGTTACCGTACAAAACGAGCCCTTACACGACGGAAACAATCCAAGCATGTACATGACAGCCACAGAGCAAACAGATTTCATAAAAAACCATCTAGGTCCTGCCTTTGCCGCGGCGGGTTTACAAACAAAAATTATTGCTTGGGACCATAACTGCGATCGTCCAGAGTATCCTATGGCCATTTTAAACGATGAAGAAGCATATAAATATACCGATGGTTCGGCTTTTCATTTATATGCAGGAGATATTAGCGCCCTAATCAAAGTACATAATGCATTCCCTAACAAAAATATTTACTTTACGGAACAATACACCGCGTCCAATGGGAGCTTTGATGGGGACCTAAAATGGCATTTAAAAAACGTAATTATTGGCTCGATGCGGAATTGGAGTAAAAATGCTTTGGAATGGAACTTGGCAAACGATGAGAACTTTCAGCCACATACCGATGGCGGATGTAATGTTTGTAAAGGGGGCTTAACCATTAACCCATCGGGTAATATTACCCGAAATGTAGGCTATTACATTGTTGCGCACGCCTCAAAATTTGTCCCTGAAGGTTCGCAAAGAGTTGAAAGCAATATTTCAGGCCCATTAGTAAATGTGGCATTTAAAATACCAAATGGAAAAACGGTTTTAATTGTTTTAAATGAAGGAAATACAGATACACAATTTAATGTTAAACAAGGAAGTAAGTGGTTTACAACTTCCCTTCAAGCCGGAGCAGTAGGAACCTTTTTATGGGATTAACAGATAATTACAGGATGAAAAAAATAATTCTAATAACACTATTCATAACAACACACTATGTAAATGCTCAAAAATTTTTACATACGGAAGGACAAAAAATAATAACTGCTGAAGGACAAAATATTGTTTTAAAAGGGGTAGGCCTTGGCGGGCATATGTTACAGGAGGGATACATGATGAAAGTTCCATTTTCTGGGCAGCAATATGTCTTTAAAGCACATATGGAAGAGTTGATCGGTAAAGAAGCTACTGCCGAATTTTACGAAAAATGGCTCGCCAACCACACCCAAAAAACAGATATCGACTCGTTAAAAAGCTGGGGGTTTAATTCGGTGCGCTTACCAATGCATTATAACCTATACACGCTACCAGTAGACCAAGAACCCGTAAAAGGAAAACACACTTGGATTGAAAAAGGTTTTCAAATGACCGATTCATTATTGAAATGGTGCGAGCAAAATAAAATGTACCTCATTCTCGATATGCATGCCACACCCGGTGGACAAGGTCATGACGTGAATATTTCTGATAGGGACCCTTCAAAACCATCCTTGTGGGAGAGTAAGGCCAATCAGGAAAAACTTATTGCCCTTTGGGGAAAATTAGCTGAAAGATATGCGACTGAGCCATGGATCGGGGCTTATGATATTATAAACGAGCCCAACTGGGGTTTTACCGGTGAAAATAAAAACGGCCTCGATGAAAAGGAAAACAAACCTTTAAAACAATTAATGGTAGCTATTACGGAAGCTATTAGAAAAATGGATAAAAACCATATCATTATTATTGAAGGAAATGGATGGGGAAACAACTACAACGGAATTTTACCTCCTTGGGATGATAATATGGTCATAAGCTTCCACAAATATTGGAACAACAATACAAAGGAAGCCATTCAAGGTTTTTTAAATTTCAGGGAAAAATATAATACTCCTATTTGGTTGGGAGAATCTGGCGAAAATTCCAATACTTGGTTTACGGATGCTATCAGTTTAATGCAAGAAAACAACATTGGTTGGTGTTGGTGGCCATTAAAAAAGCTTGGTTCCAATAATCCACTTGAAATAAAAGTAAATGACGGTTATTTACAAATCTTGAACTACTGGAAAGGTGAATCGGAAAAGCCAACTAAAGAAGAAGCCTATAACGCATTTATACAACTTGCCGAAAATGCTAAAATAGAGAACAATGTTTTCCATAAAGGTGTTATCGATGCTATGATACGCCAAACTACTTCAAAAGAAACCAAACCCTATAAAACGGTTGTTATTAATACAAGTGGAACCATTAAAGCCATAGATTATGACATGGGTCATTTAGGTAAAGCATATTTTGATACTGGTGCAGGCAACTACTATATTTCTACTGGAGGGGAAAGAACAGGCTGGAACAATGGCAGAACTTACAGAAATGATGGTGTTGATATTTTTAAAGATAATCCTTCAGAAGAAATGTACGTTGGAGATATTGAAAAAGGGGAATGGCTTCAATACACTTTTAATGTGCTTGAAAAAGGAACTTATGAGGTGTCCGTTTCGTTTGAATCAACTTCAGCAGGAAAGATAAAAATAGGAACAGAAAAGTCTCAGTCTACCACCATAAAAGTTCCAAACACATCTTCTTGGCAAACAACAACTACCACAATAGAACTACAAAAAGGGGAAAATAAATTAAAAGTCGAGTTCCTTAACGATGGAATTCAATTTAGAGAGTTAAATTTTAAAAGATTATAATTAATGTTCAATTTTAAAAATGCATTGCTATTAGGACTTGCCGTAAGTACTATGGCATGCCAGCAAAAAAAAGAAGTAAATAAGGAAGCTTCACTTTGGGTAACAACTTTGGATAAGAAAATGTTGCTGAAGAAAACCGAAATAATAAATGATGAAACTTTAAAACCAGCACACACCATTACTATTGATACTACAAAAAAATATCAAGAAATGGATGGTTTTGGTTACAGTCTGACAGGAGGAAGCGCCATGTTGCTTCATAAAATGTCAGATAGCGCAAGGGCTTCCATACTTCAGGAAATATTTGGTGATAAGGAGAACGATATTAATGTTAGTTATTTAAGAGTAAGCATAGGTGCCTCGGATTTAGATGAAAAAACATGGTCCTATAACGATCTGGCCTCTGGAGAAACCGATGAAAATCTAGAACAATTTACACTTGCATATGATACGCTTTATTTAGTGCCCGTTTTAAAGGAAATTTTAAAAATAAAACCAAACTTAAAAATCATGGGGTCTCCATGGTCGCCACCCACTTGGATTAAAACAAATAACGATGCCCGTGGCGGAAGTTTAAAAGAGGAATACCATCAAGTATATGCGGATTATTTTGTAAAATACATAATGGCAATGAAATCCCATGGAATTCACATCGACGCGGTTACTATTCAAAATGAACCATTGCATCCAGGGAATAACCCAAGCTTATTAATGTTACCTGAACAACAAAAAGAATTTGTGAAAAATAATTTAGGGCCGACCTTTGAAAGGCATCAAATAAAAACTAAAATTGTGGTTTACGACCATAATGCGGACAGGCCAGATTATCCTATTTCTATTTTAAACGATCCTGAAGCTGCAAAATTTATAGATGGTAGCGCCTTTCATTTATATGGAGGAGATATAAGTGCTTTGAGCCAAGTACATGAGGCACACCCTAATAAAAACCTGTATTTTACTGAACAATGGGTAGGAGCACCAGGTGATTTTGCCAAAGAACTAGACTGGCATACGGAAAATCTCATTATTGGTGCACCCCGTAACTGGTGCAAAACGGTTCTGGAATGGAATCTTGCCGCCGATGAAAACCAAGATCCGCATACCGATAGAGGAGGCTGTGACCGTTGTTTAGGGGCCATAACAATTCAAGGAGATAAAGTAACCCGAAATCCTGCGTATTATATCATTGCGCAAGCATCAAAATTTGTGGCACCTGGTTCTATTCGGGTAGCTTCGAATACCGGAAGTGAGATTTTGAATGTGGCTTATAAAACATCCAAAGGAGTTGTTTCAATCATTCAGAATAGAACGGATAAAGAACAACATATCGCAGTTCAAATTGGTGGGAACAACACCCTGACTACCCTTCCGGCAAAATCCGTTGGGACTTTGGTAATGGATTAATTATAAGTATTATGTAGTAGATGTATTGGAAACGTTTGTATTGCACATTTTTGGTTTCTGGATTCAACTATTTCCCATAATTATAAGATTGAGTGTTGTCTCTGTAGAAATATCTATAAGTCTTCACAAATCACAAGAAGAAGCTTGAGAAAAATGTAAGAAAAACCGTTTCAAAATTAATTGAAACGGCTTTTCTTTATTTTAAATGTCAACTATAAGGTTTTATTTTTTAATAGTCCCGGTCAATTAAGTATAGTAAAGTATATTAAAGACCATAGCTTTCAGTAGATGATGTAAGCATTATTCCCCATCAAAAAAGAGCATAATACCCGCTACAATGGCTAAAATTACAATGGAAATTACCACATCTACCCAATTGTAACTATTCTTATTATTTCTTTTCTCTTCTTCGGAAATGGTTGCAAAAGTAAGATTCTCAATTTTTTCTTCAGAAGGTGCCTTCGATAAAAGGCTCACCGCTACAATAAGAAGCACACAGAAATGGAAGAACCATGCCGGGTTGTCGGTTATGATCTCCTAAACTCAAACAAAAAATTACTGGATACCGGTTTTATAGATTTTCTGATAAATACGCAACCTAATAAACAGGCATACAAGTCTTTAGAATGCTTATATCGCTACTTGGTTTTAAAAGAGAAACCGGAGCGTAATATTACCATGCCACTTGATATAGTTACCAAAGAAAAACTTTCCTACTATTAAAACTTTAAATTCTAGAAATAATTAATTTCCATGTTAAAATACTTATCCCAATTTCCTTTAAAATGAATTTAAAGTTTTTTTCGTTTATGTAATGTTCTCTTCAGCTAGTTCGAGGCCACTTAGGCAGAATCCAAAGCGTCTTTAAAATGGATTATTTCCAAATTTAAGTACAAGCAATCAAGATAGCAAACTGAGCTATCAAAAGACTGGAGTCTAGAATTTTATGACACTTTCCTTGCTTTCTGAAGTACTGGGAACCAAATAGTTTTTTTTATTAAGTACCCTTAAAATTTGTCGGGAACGCACTTCCATTTTTTGGACTTTTTGGAGAATGGTAGACCGGCCAAACGTTGTCTTTTTTCACAATGTAAATATGAAACAACTAAAACGAAAATAAAACTTTAGCATGAGGAACAAAATAATATGGATTTAACCCCATGCCCAAATTATTCCAAGCCAACAACTCCTAGTCATGAGATAGCCAAGGAAAATAGGTGCTTTCGAAGAAAAGTTACTTTAAAGGCCTGAAATTTTTGGGTATCTTGGCCTCAAAATATATTCAACCTATGAAAGATTTAATAAACAAGATCGAAGCCGAATTCGAAGCTTTTCAAAAAGACTCCAATGCACAATTGGAAAGTGGGAACAAAGCCGCAGGTACCCGCGCCCGTAAATCGTCCTTAGAACTTACAAAACTGTTCAAGGAATTCAGGAAAGAATCTTTGGAGGCTTCGAAGAAGTAATCGTTAGAAGCCGTTTTTAACATTAATTAAAACGGCTTTCTCTCTCCCCCCCTATCCGTGAACGGTTTAAAATACTCAATTCTGAGAGAAGTTGTTTGAGTATTGAGACACAATCCTTTTAATCTAAATTAATACTCTCCTTAAACTATTAAATACACGCTTCACATATCTAGAAACTTATAATTTCCATAAGTTAATCTTCAACCACCGGATTATTTTAAAACTTAATAGAGTTTTATTGTTTAATTTTCTTTGCATTATGCTAATTTAATTTTAAGCATAATTTTTCTCTATTAAAGGCCTGATAACCAATTCATCTATCGATGTAACATCATTAAAATTCATCATTGAAATTATTGAATCTGCAACTTGTTCTGGCTTTAAGTACTCAGGTCTTAAAGTTTCTCTAAAATCACTATCCACGCCCCCTGGGTATATTGATGATACTTTTATATTATCGGCTCTAGACTCCTTTCTAAACACCTTCATTAAAGCATCTAAACTCGCCTTAGAAGCCGTATAAGCACCTGTACCTTCATTGGAAAAATTACAGACAGTAGATAACACATTTATTATTTGACCCGATTTTTTATTTGACATAGCACCGTACAATTCCCTGATAAAAATAAAAGGCGCTATAGTATTCAACTTTAACATATATTCAAGATCGTTAAGCTGAATATCTTTAACACTATCTTTTGCCGTATTTGCTCCAGCACAATTTACAAGTACATCTATTTCCCCAATTTTTTCAGTTGCATTATTTACAAAGTGAATAATTTTATTTTCATCTGTTACGTCAAAGCACTCAAAAAAATAGTTTTGTTCAGAAACTGAGATTTCATCAATTAGTTTCTTCATTTTAGTTTCTTTTCTACCGCAGAATGCTACGCTTGCTCCAATTTTCAAAAGTTTTAAAGTTAAAATTCTTCCTATACCAGATGTAGCGCCAGTTACCAAAATCTTTTTATTTTTAATACAAGAAATTTCCATTTCAATTAATTCAAATTTTATTTTATTTTCCAGGTTGATAATCCTTGACCTGTATTATTTAAGCTCTATTGTTTTGTTACTGGACTCAAACTCACCTCTAATTGTCTTAAATTCTTCGAGCATTTCGTTGAGTTTTTCGGGTTTGGACTTTACAAGATTCATTTGTTGTCCTGGATCCTCTGTAACATTATACAATTGATAACCATCACTGTTTCCTATTTCTATATCAACCTGTTTTAACACTTCAGGGCCTTTATAAGGTGGAATTAAAACATAATCTCCAGACCGCAAAGCAGTCCTTCCTGTGGCTTCCAATATTACCGCGTTTCTTCCTTGAGAAGACTTTCCTACTAGTACATCCAATAAATTTTTACTATCATCTGTTGTGGCATTTTCTCCAACTAACGAGGCTAAAGACGACAAAAGGTCCACTTGGGAAATAATTGCATCATTGATTGCAGGTTTTATTTTTCCTTTCCAATAAGTAGCAAAAGGGACCCTTGTTCCTGCCTCAAAAAGACTATACTTTCCTCCCCTTAATCCTCCTGCCGCATCGTGATTCCCAAGTTTTTCAACAGCATTGTCAAAATAACCATCGTTGAGCACCGGACCGTTATCACTTGTAAAAATAATTAACGTATTTTCTAATAAATCCCGATTTTCCAAAGTATTTAAAAGTTGCCCTATACAATAATCAGCTTCCAGAATAACATCGCCCCTAGGCCCCATACCAGATTTCCCAACAAATTCTGGTGCTGGTGTTCTCGGCACATGAGGTTGTTGCATGGCATAATAGAGGAAAAATGGTTTATCTTCAGCATCTTTTTGTATAAACCCTTTTACTTTTTCAAGAAAATGAAATGACATTTTTTTATCATCCCATTTTGCTTTTTCGCCTCCTTTCATATAACCAATTCTTGGAATTCCATTAACAATACTATTATTATGACCATGGTGCCACTTCATTTCCAATAGCTCGGGATTTTCTACACCAGTAGGCTCCCCTTCAAAATTATGCTCGTAACTAACCTCAATTGGGTCGTCTGGATCTAAATTTTCTACTAATCCATCTTTAATATAAACCGTGGGCACCCTATCTTGAGTAGCTGCCATGATATAGCTATAATCAAAACCCACTTCATTTGGGCCTGGACTTATTTTCTTGTTCCAATTTATATTCCCATCTGCTAAACCTAAATGCCATTTTCCAATGATTCCAGTTTTATACCCCGCCTTTTTAAATACCTTTGGCAGTGTTGTCTGTTCTATATCGATTAACATAGGTGCTGTTCCTGGCAGTATTTTTGCGTTTTCATTACGCCATGGATATTCCCCTGTTAATAGTGCATACCTGCTGGGACTGCAAGTAGCTGAAGTTGCATAACCATTCGTAAATTTCACTCCGCCATCAACAATTCTATCCATATTCGGGGTGTTAAGGGTTTTTGCACCGTAGGAACTTAAATCGCCATACCCCAAATCGTCCATGTAGATAATAATTACATTTGGATTTTTAGATTTAGAAATAGCCTCTACCGAAGGATTGGATTTCTTTTTTTGCTGACATCCTATAAATAAAATGCTTGACAATATTAGTAATGATAATGTTGTTTTTTTCATATTTTGTGGTTATTCGTTTTTTTTAAATCTATTTGGATGTAATTTGTTGTATTCATTATTTTGTAGCAGTCCTAAAAAAGAAGGTGGCTTTAATTGGCTTTTCCATATTTTATATTTTTTCAATAACCTTGCTTCCAATTCTTTATTATCAACTTCAACAGATTCTGAAATATGTTGTTGAACATTGAACAATGATAACTTTTCATTTTTACTTAAAATCTTATTTCCATCTGAGGATCTAACAGCAAACCAATTCGCATCAAATTTCCTCCAAAAGATATTTGAATGAGGTGGTTCTTCAATCTCCCCTTTAACGAATGGTACCAAATCAACACCGTCCAGCGCTTTCTTTAATTTTATACGATTCACTACCGGCTGTATGGCTGTAGCAAATATGTCCAAAGAAGATACAGGCTTATTAAATACTAGGTTGCCTTTTACCTGTGCTGGCCATCGCATAGCGAAAGGTATGTGAATTCCACCTTCGAATAAATCCCCTTTACCACCCCTCAAAATTCCATTATTAGAACCATTTACCTTCTCTGGCCCGCCGTTATCACTTAAAAAGAAAACAATGGTATCATTAGAAAGATTAAGTGATTCAAGTTTATCTAAAACTTTACCTATACCATCATCCATTGCACTCACCATAGCTGCATACGCTTTTCTTTTGCTATTTTTAATATGATTGAACCTTTCCAAATATTTCTCGGTTGCTTGCAAAGGCGTATGTGGTGCATTATATGCTAAATACATAAAAAAAGGTTGCTCTTTATAGGTCTCAATATACTGAACCGCTTCCCTGGAAAGTGCATCGGTGAGGTATTCTTGTTCCTCTATTCTTTCAAAATTTCTAAGAAGTTTGGTTTTATAACCATCGAATTGCGATTTTGCCTCAAAAGGATCTTTTAATGTCCAATTTTCGGGAAAATAATCGTGACCACCACTCAAAAAGCCAAAAAAATCATCAAAGCCCCTATTGAGAGGGTGTAAATCTTTATGGGCTCCTAAATGCCATTTTCCTAAAATCACGGATTTGTAATTAGCTGGTTTTAAAACCGTAGCCAAGGTCTGTTCCGTTAGGGGTAATCCCATATCTCTATCATTGGGTGCAAAAAGAGGATTTCTAGCAAAACCAAACCTATCTTGATATCTACCGGTTATGAGTCCTGCCCTACTCGGCCCACATACAGCGTAAGTTACATAGGCGTTGGTAAACTTTACACCCTCATTAGCTATTCTGTCTATATTTGGGGTAGGAATATCTTTACACCCATTAAAACCTACATCGGCATATCCCAAATCATCTGCCAAGATAATAATGATGTTTGTTTTTTTTGAACTCTGACCATTTGATTGTTGGGCGCAAATACAACTAAGGAATAGCAAAATAAGTAATCGGTCTAGTAAAAATAATCTTCCCATTTTTCTTTAAATAAAATCTTTTAATCCAGTGTAAAATTAAGGATATGTATTCTGTATAAAGTGGTAAATCAACCAGAATATGGGATAATGAGGTCAAATCCCAGTTTGCTGGATGTTAACATAAATTTACTTGAATAAAATTCATTATTTTAACACCCCTAAAAGTAATTATATATGAACCAAAATAGATTCATTTCTATTTTTATTCTACTCGTTTTGAATACGCTTTGCGCCCAAAATGAGAATGAATATTCCTTTGAATATTTAAGCACCAAGGAAGGGTTGTCCCATAATTTTGCTACTTCTATTGTTAGCGATGACTTAAATAACAAATGGATTGGCACAGAAAATGGGATTACGAAAACCAATGGTAACAACTTAGAATACATCAAACCTCCATTGGGGTTTGAAGATGTTGGTAATGAAAATATTGAAACGCTTTTTCGGGACCATAAAAACAGAATATGGATAGGAACAAAAAGTGGAGGTATTTCTTATATTGATCCTAAATATGGCAGTGTAAAAAGTTTTAATCACGTAATAGACCTCAAACAAGAAGGTGATTTAAGAATAACAGCAATTACCGAAGATTATAATGGTAATATTTGGGTAGGTACTTGGAGCCATGGTTTTTACGTAATAGATGTTGAAAAAGAAGAATTGGTGTACAGTAAAAACCTGCAATCGGTAATTTTTTCCATGGAAAGGGCAAATGATAAAGAAGTCTGGGTTTCCTACGAAAAACAAATAGACAGGTATAATTATGATTATAAAATAATTAAAACCCATCATTTCCCTACCGCAATTTTTGATTTTTATTATGATGATTATCGCGAACGTCTATGGTTTGTAGGCTCTTCTGATAATGAAAATTTATACTTCTATGATTATAATTCTGCTTCCTTAGACAGTGTAGATACTAAAATAAGTGTAGGTAAATATCGAAAAACTTTAACCAAGGATAACGAAAATAGGATTTGGATTGGTACATGGGGTGGCGGCATATATAGGAGTAATAATAAAATCGATGAGTTTCAAAAAATTAAAATTTCCCCTAAGGGCAGTGAACCAATCGAAAAAAATTACAATATTATATTATCCATTCATTGCGATAGCAATAATCAAATTTGGGTAGGAACTGCTAACGCCGGGGTCATAAAGTTGATCCCGGGAAAGGGATTTAAAACGTTAACAAACATACCAAACTTCAATTCAGATGTTTTTGACGGCGACCTCAACATAACCAGCATCTATAAAGATGAAGATAAAGTGTTTTTAGGAACTTTAAAAAGTGGGGTTCTTTATGGCAGTAGCTTTATTTCTCTAAAACCGATGAAAGACCTCTCCAAAATAAAGATTTTTGCATTCTATCGATACGAAAACAACCTATTTATTGGTGCCCAAAATGGGTTCTACATCTACGACCTTAAAAAACAAAAAATAACCTTTAAAAATCTGCGATTATCGAAAGTTACCTGCTTCTTTATAGACCAAAATGAAATTTTATATATAGGCACACAACAAAATGGTATGTATACAGTACCATTTAATCGCATACATTCAAAACAAAATTATCAAATTTTCAGGGATAATAGAACAAAAGAGAGTCCCATGAAAAGCAACCGGATTACAGCAATACAAGGTGACAATGAGGGAAGGATATGGATAAGCACTTATAATGGCTTGCATATGTATGACCAAAACTTGCAAACCGTACAACATCAAAACAAATTATTACAAATCAATCTTCCAAGTGTTATAACCAATTCTATGCATATAAATAACGAACTTATTTGGTTAGGTACACCAAGCGGTCTTTTTGGTTTAAAATTTGAAGAAAAAAACAATAAGCTAAAAATTGAAAAAAAATTGACTCAAAAAGACGGGTTAAGGAATGACTTTATTTCTTCTGTAACCTCAGATAGCAAAAACAATATTTGGTTAAGTTCGGTTTCTGATATTATAAAATATACACCCAATAAAAATAGTTTTACAAGCTATGGCAAGCTTTCTGGTGTTAGAACATCTTCCTTTAATAATAGAAGTGTATTCAATGAAGCCAATAAAAATATATTTTTTGGAGGAATGGATAATTTAACCTATTTCAACCCCTCTAAAATCGACCCTTATGAAAAACTTCCAGAAGTAGTATTTACCTCTTTGAGAATAAATAACAACCCCATCCCTTTCTATAAAGATGAATCCGTGGACAAAAATTTCAGCTACAGTGAAAGCTTGGTGTTGAAGCCCGAGGATGACTTTTTTTCTATTGGATTCTCTGTTAATGACTTTTTAGATCCTGAACATATCAGTTTTCGTTACAAGCTTAAAGGACATAATAATGAATGGATTGATCTTCAAAATAAAAACGAAATTAATTTTGCAGGTCTAGCCCCTGGAAATTACCAATTAGAAGTTTCCGCTACAAGGAATAATCAAGACTGGAGTACACCCAAAAAGCTATATATTAGGGTTAAGCAGTCATTCTGGTTAACTTCGTGGGCATTTTTATTCTATGCATTTTTACTTTCCATTTCTGTCTACTATTTTGTGAAATTCAAGAAAAATCAATTGAAATTAAAAACGGATTTAGAAATCACGAAAATTGAAAAACAAAAAGACATAGCCTTAAATGAAGCAAAAATTAATTTTTTTACAAATATTTCTCATGAATTCAGAACCCCTTTAACACTTATTGTTGGACCAGTAAAAGAATTAATAAACTCATCGCAATTAGACAACAAGCACAGAAAAAAACTTAGCTTGGTGGAAAGAAACGCAGATAAGTTGTTGAATTTAGTAAATCAACTGCTCGATTTTCGCAAAGCAGAACACGGTTTATTAAAATTAAATGCTTCAGAAGGAAATTTTGTTCGTTTCTCAAAGGAAGTCTATTTATATTTTAAAGAATTAGCATATGAAAAGAAAATAGATTACACATTTAAATCATCAAAACAAGAGATTCGTTTTCCCTTTGACAGAAATAAATTGGAAATTGTACTATGTAATTTAATTTCAAACGCCATAAAATATTCCAATGCTGGCGATTCCATTAAAATTAGGTTAAAACAAGAAGACAACAAATGCATCATCTCTATTAAGGATTCTGGGATAGGTATGAGTGAGGAAAACTTAGGTAAAATTTTTAATCGCTTCTTTCAAATAAAAACTGCTGAAACGTCTAGACTAGTTGGCAGTGGAATTGGCTTAACTTTTTCTAAAAAATTGATTGAATTGCATCATGGAAGAATATCAGTAAAAAGTAAACTTGGAAAAGGCTCAAAATTTACGATTAAATTAGAAATGGATCCAAATTTATACATAGGTCAATTAGACGATTCATTTAAGCATACAGACAATATGGATGCCTACACTATAAAACCCAAATCCTACGAACCAAATTTAAAAAATATGAACAAGGAAATGGTGTTAATTATTGATGATAACCCAGATATTCTGACGTATTTATTTGACATTTTACAGGATGATTATGATGTAAGGTTAGCTGATGGCGGAGAAAAAGGGTTAGAATTGGCATTGAAAGAAATCCCCGACTTAATTGTTAGCGATGTTATGATGCCTCGAAAAGATGGGATTACATTATGTAAGGAGCTAAAATCTAATATAAATACTTCCCATATCCCTATCATTCTTCTTACTGCACGTACATCAACAGTTTTTGAAATTGAAGGTTTAAACACAGGTGCAAGTGACTATATAAGTAAACCTTTTAACCCAACTATTGTAAAAGCTAGAATTGGATCAATTCTAGAGAACCAAGCCAAAATGAAAGAATTTTTGGCTAATAAAATTAGGTTCGAGCCTTCCAATGAAATAAACGATTCATTGGATGACCGCGATAGCAAATTTATAAAGGAAGCTATAGGTCTTGTAGAAGATAACTTGCAAAATACATCATTTGGAATTGACCATATGTTGGAAAAATTTTATATGAGCCAGTCTACCTTATACAGAAAAATTAAATCATTAACCGGTTTGTCCATCACTGCATTCATCCGCTCAATACGTTTAAAACATGCTGCAGAACTTATTAGGAACACCGATAGAAATATGAATGAGATTGCATATGATGTCGGTTTCAATGACTATAAATATTTTAAAGATAGTTTTAAAAAACAGTTTCAATGCCTTCCTTCTGAATATAAAAAACAAACCTCTAGCATTTAGATGTTTTAGCTTGCATTTGGATAATCTACACCTTCAATTGCATCATTACCCCCTTCGCTTTAAAGCGTATAAATATAAATTTGAAATGATCATCCACCCTGATGCATTCAAGCCTTGGGAGCATTTGAAGTGTACGATTGAGAATATAATACAACCCATTTCGCACCCTGCCTATCTTAGGTAAGTGAAGGTAAAATAAGTCCCAAAAAAGGGATTTAAGACTACTTATATTCCAACTAACTAAATAATTAACTAAAACTTGATTTATGATCAAAAAAAATGCGAAACTAGTAGGAAATTCTAGATTACAAAGACACTTTCTTTCATTGATTTTCTTGTTTTTAGGGTTCTCATATATAATGAGTGCTCAGGAAACACAAATATCCGGTACAGTTACCGCTGCCGATGGAGGGGTTCCATTAGCAGGAGTGACCGTTAGTGAGGTAAACAATTCGAACAATGGGGTTGCCACAAATTTTGATGGTGAGTATCAAATAACCGTTTCAGGTCCCAATACCCAATTGGTATTTAGCTATGTTGGCCTAGAAAGTCAAACTATATCAGTAGCAGGCAGATCTATAATAGACATTTCGATGAAGGAAGATCTTTCCCAATTGGACGAAGTGGTTGTTGTAGGTTATGGAAAACAAAAAAAAATTAATTTAACAGGCTCCGTACAAACAGCAGAATTTAATGGCCCTGTGAACACTCCTGTCACCAATGCAGGTCAATTAATGTATGGTGAGTTTTCGGGAGTTCAAATTACTCAAGGCAATGGATTACCAGGCAGTGATGCTTCCGACATTGTAATTAGAGGGGTTGGTACATTTGGCTCCACTAACCCACTCATCGTGATTGATGGTATCCAATACGAGAATCTACAACAGTTTAACAACTTAGCTCCATCCGACATTGAAAGTATTTCTGTATTAAAGGATGCTTCTGCTAGTGCCATTTATGGTGCGAGAGGTGCAAATGGAGTAATTGTTGTAACCACTAAAGGAGGGCGTGCTGGAACTATGCAAGTTAATGTAAATTCCTATACAGGATACCAAAGTGCAACAGTAGTCCCGGAATATTTGAGCGCGCCAGATTATGCTAGGTTGAGAAATGAAAGGGACATTAACTTGGATGGCGAAGACACTCCGTTAAGATATACAGATCAAGATATTCAGCAAATGATAGATGGTTCCAATCCAGATCAGTTTGCAAACACCAAATGGTCGGACGTATTACTCCGCCAAGCACCTATTCAAAATCATTACATTGATTTTTCAGGGGGTAGTGAAAAAACCACCTATAAAGTTTCTTTTAATTACTTAAATCAAGAGGCTATAGTAAAAGGAAAATTCCAAAATAAGCGATATACCCTTGGACTAAACCTTAAATCCGATGTAAAGGATTGGCTTACCATAAGCAATGTGTTTAATTCTTATTGGGAGGTTTTTAAAGGCCCAGAGGGAGGTGCAGATGCAATTACTGGGGAAAAAGGTATTATCAATCAATTTCAAAGATCATCGCCTACAATTCCTGTGTTCTATTCCAATGGTAATTATGGTATTGTAGACGGAGCATACCAGAGAACAAACTTTTCCTATGGGGCCGATAACGGCATAAGAACTGGTGTTTTGGGTGATTACAGTGCCGATAGAATAAGCATAAGCGATAGGCTTGGGCTTCAATTTAATATTGCGGAAGGGTTAACTTTTGAAACCAGTGGTAGTTTAGTGCTCTTCTTCTCAAACATTTCAAATTACAATCCGCGATATGTAGAAGAGGATTACAATGGCGAAATTATTTCTGAAAAACTTACCAATTCCTTATTTAACAGTAACAATTTTAATTATAGGTTACTTAATGAAAATATCATTCGATATGCCAAATCCTTCAACTTACATAACTTTAGTGTACTGGGCGGTTTTTCGGTGATTTATGACCGTAATGATGGTTTTAATGGATCACTGGAAGGATTTCCTTCAGATGAAATTCAAGAATTCAATGGAGGAGGTGTACTAAATCCATCCGTTAACGGAGGTGCTAGCGAAGAAACCCTACAATCTTATTTTGGTAGAATTAACTACAATTATAACGATAAATATCTTCTTGAATTCAATATCAGAAGGGATGGTTCTTCCAAATTTGGGCCCGATAACAGATATGGTACATTCCCATCGGCGTCAGCAGGGTGGGTGTTGAGTAAAGAATCTTTTTTAAACAAAACTGATTGGCTTTCATTGCTTAAAATAAGAGGAAGCTGGGGAATAAGCGGAAACGATAGAATTGGCAACTATATCTACGAACAAACCTACAATTCAGGGCTGGATTATGTTTTAGGTAACGATCAAACGGTTGGGGCTGTGGCGCTCACCAGTTTGGCTAACCGAAGTATTACCTGGGAAACCATAGAACAATATGATTTAGGTATCGATTTGGCTTTTTTTAAGAATAAGTTTTCTTTTACTGCCGATTATTTTGAAAGAGAAAGCTCTGATATTCTCTACGGAAACTTTCCTATACCCAGTACTATTGGTGTTACCAATCTTGCCGCACAAAATGCAGCAAGTATGATTAATAGCGGTCTAGAATTTAGTACTAGTTACAGAGATAATATTGGCAGTTTAAATTTTAGTATTAATGCCAATATCTCGAAATTCTTGAACAATGAAGTAACGGGACTTGGTGAAAATGGGGCGGAAACCATAGGAGGCAATAATATCATTAGAATTGGAGAACCTTTTCGAGCCTATTTCGGTTATAAAAACATAGGTATTTTTCAAACTCAAGAAGAGGTTGATAATGCACCTGTACAATTTGGAAACCAGAATACGGGACCAGGTGATTTAATTTATGAAGACATTTCAGGTCCTGATGGTACACCCGACGGAATCATAGATGCAAACGATCGCCAAATTATTGGAAATCCTTATCCAGAATGGGTATATAACGTTAACACCCGTTTAAATTTTGCTGGTATAGACTTAAGTATTCTATTTCAAGGCGTGTCGAATATAGACCGCTATTTAAACTCTAACGGTCAGCAACCGATGCCCGACTTAAGAAACAATGCATTATCGTATTGGATTAATAGATGGACCCCTGAAAATCCTTCAAGCGAATTACCACGTCTTGGGGGACAGAACAATAGTGCGACTTCAGATTTTTATATCCAGGATGCCTCTTACCTCAGATTGAAAAATTTGGAATTGGGCTACACTATTCCAAATGATGTAACTGATAAATTTGGTGTCTCAAGGTTACGGTTATATCTCGCAGGTCAAAATTTAGTTACTTGGACAGACTTTGAAAATTTTGATCCCGAAAGAGCCAGAGGTGGAAACTCAGATCAATTAACTCCACTTTACAAAATATATACTATAGGTATTAACTTACAATTTTAGAAACAGATGAAAAAGATAAGCATAATAATAGTAGCATTAATAATTTTTGGTTGCAGTGAAGACTATCTCGAAAGAAGTTCTTTAACAGATCTTTCGGAAACTTCATTCTGGCAGAACGAATCGGATGCACTCTTGGGCATCAATGGAATTTATGATGCATTGCAAGATCGTGTACTTTATAGTGGAAATTTAAATGGTGCCACTGGTCTACCGCAACATGGCAGCTTTGGGGATGAGACATTTAACCGTTATAAATTTGAGGGAGCAGGTAGATATGTAGAAGGCAATGTAGATCCTTCTACCGGTTATTTTCAAAACTTATGGAGATCTCTGTATAGTGGTATTGGGCGAGCCAATGCAGCTCTTGAAAAAATACCCGAAATACCAAAGGAAAACATTTCAGAAGAAAGCAGGGACATACTATTGGGACAAGCCAAATTTCTAAGGGCCTTATTCTATTATCATCTTGCCGTGTATTTTGAAGAAGCTCCTTTAGTTTTAAAAGTGCAAACATTAGATGAAGCCTACGTGAAAAAAAATACTTTCGAAGATATTGCAAATCAAGTTATTTTAGACCTAGAAGAGGCAATTGAAGTTTTACCACCCAGTTATCCAGATGATCAATATGGCTATGCCACCAAAGCTGCCGCACAAGGTATTTTGGCAAGATTTCACCTCTACAACGGAAATTATCAAGAAGCTGCAGATCTAACTCTAGAAATTATGGGAGCTGGATATTCTTTGGAAGAGGATTACGCAACCTTATTTACCATGGAAGGTGAAAATTCCAATGAAATAATTTTTTCGGTTCGGTTTTTTCAAGATCCAGCCACAGGCAATGGGGAAACGTTTTCTGCCACCTTTCAAGGAATCCCTAAAGTTAATGAACAACCCATGCCAAATGCGGTAAATGATTACTATTGTATAGATGGATTGCCAATCGATGAATCTCCATTGTTCGACCCTAAAAATGAAAAAGAAAACAGGGATCCCCGTCTTTCTGCCTCTGTATTCTTTGAAGGAGATATTTTTAATTTTGATCTGAACCGCCCATTTAAAGGTAATACAAATACAGGATACGGAAAAAGAAAATACATAAGAACTCGAGCCTCTGCAGATGGTACCATAAATACCAATGGTCCTGGAAGCCAAGATTTTATTGTTTTAAGATATGCTGATATTTTGCTCATGCGGGCTGAAGCACTTACAGAACTTGGCCAACTGGGGGAAGTGCCCAGTTTAATTAATCAAGTTCGACAACGTGTAGGCATGCCAACCGTAGAAGAAGTTGAAGGAACCGGATTAACGCAAGATGCCCTTATGGATATTGTTAGGCATGAAAGGAGGATTGAGTTAATGTTTGAAGGATTACGGTTTTACGATTTGAAAAGATGGGGAGAAATGGAAGAAGCCTATCAGAGAATTATTGCGGATAATGTTCCTGCCTATAATCCAAATTATAGAGGCCAAAAATCTACCACCTTCCCGATTCCACTCAGTGAATTGGATGCAAATACAAATCTGACACAAAACCCTGCATGGCAGTAGTTTAATTTCAGTAGGCTATTTTTAAAACAAAAGCTATTTGAAATTTTCAAATAGCTTTTTAAATTATAATTGATTTTTTATGGAAAAGCAAACTAAATACGTTCTCCTATCAATAATATTAGCATTACACTTAAAATCTTTAGCTACAGACTATTACATTCACCCTTTTATTGGATCGAATGAAAATAGCGGCTTAACTTCCAAAAAACCATTTAAAACCCTCTCGGCACTTGAAAAAATAAACTTTAAGCCTGGAGACACAATATTTATCGCTGCCAATACCATTCATTACGGAAATATTGAAATTACAGATTATTCAGGAAAAAAAGGCAATCCTTTAGTAATCACTTCTTTTAATTGGACTTCAAATAAGGATACAACTTCAAAAGCTATAATTAATTTTAAGGGATTGGCAAATGGTTTACTACTTGAGAATTCCAATAATATCATAATATCGAATTTAACATTGACAGGAAACGGACATAATGGGACTGCAAATCCCAATGGCATGAGTTGTGGAGTTTTACTTAAAACCAATAGAAATGGGACTTCCCAAAATATAACATTAAATGGTTTAAGCATCTACGATGTCTTCAATAAAAATACAAACTTCCAACGAGGAGCAAACGAAGTGATGACTGCGAACGGGACACAGGCCTATGGCTGGGGCATTAGGATTATTTCCAGTGAAGATTCAAAAATAAAGAACGTATCAATTAAAAATAGTAGTATACAAAACGTAAGCCATACGGCTATTAAGCTCACCGGAAAACAAAGAAATATAAGTGAAGTCGAGATCTTAAATAATCATGTTAGCTATTCCGGGGGTCCAGGAATACAAATGTCTAATGCAACCCAAGTTTTGGTACGAGGGAATACCGTTGAATACTCCGGGAGCAACAATGATAGTAGAAAATGGGGCCGTGGCAGTGGTTTATGGACATGGTCTTCTACCGATATTTTAATCGAAAAAAATAAATTTCTATTTGCAAATGGCCCTGCAGACTCCTCAGGTGCACACATCGATTTTAACTGTAATAACGTTATAATACAATACAATTTAAGTGCCTATAATGCTGGAGGTTTCTGCGAGATTTTGGGTAACAATTACAATTGCATCTACAGGTATAACATAAGTATTAACGATGGGCACAGGGTTAAAGGCAAAAATGGGGCTTTTCAAGAAGGAAAGATATTTTGGTTAAGTGGCTATCAAGGAAAAAACAACAAAAGAAAAGGTCCTGTAAATACATACTTCTATAACAATACCATATATACAAATGGCAGCTACACCCCTAAAATTGCCATTGAACAATCCAGTAAGGGGATTTTTATTGCCAATAATATTTTTGCTTTAAAAGGAAAAACCCAATTGGTTATGGGCGACCAATACAATCCTGAAAAGAAAAGTGATGAAATAGCAAAAAACATTGTGTTTAGCAACAATCTTTACTTGACTGAAAACAGTTGGCCTGATAATATTTATCCAAAAGACCAAAACCCTATTTATGGCGATTCTGGATTTAAAAATGAAGGAAGCCTAACGATTGATAACTACATTCCAAAAAACAAAACGTTTGTAAAGCAAGGTATTAAAATTTTACCGTTACCGCAAGATGATTTTAGAACTGCTGAAGATTTAAACGTACCCAAAGATTATTTGGACAGGCCAACCAACAATCTTGAATTTATAGGTGCTATTAAGCCATAGAAGTTAAGTCGCATTCTCGTCGCTTTGCTCCTCGCTATGCATCGCAGTGCTTACAGGAATACCTTTTGGGAACATTAGTCTAATTACGACAGTAAACCTATTTTTGAAAAAAGTCTGCCCTCATGAATCAGGACAGACTTAAATCTCACATTAGAAAACAACTTTTTATAATTGATTATTTTACGATTAAGTATTTACTAACTTTTCTACCATTGTTTTCTATAATCAAGAACATATATTGTCCCGTGTTAAGGTTTGGGTTTAATTTTACAGTATCACCTTCTCTTTGAAAATTTTTTGCATACACTAATCTACCAGACATATCGTAAACTTCTACCCGAACCTTCCTATCGAAACCATCTGGCATAAATACGCTTACGCTTTCTCCAGGATAGACCGGGTTTGGTGCTATTTCAATAGCTTCGATGTCTTGTTGAAGCTCACTCGGTGATGTTCTGGAAAGTGTCTGATCCATGCTTTCACCTTCCGAAGAAATTTCAACAATACTTATTTTGTCGACAAGTGGCGCAGCAACCCCAGCGTTACCCAGCAAAATGGTATGCGTTCCAGCATCTAAATTAATTATTTTAGAGAATGTTGTTGGCGTTCCACCTTGAAAGCACCATTCACCAGAACTTCTAAAATCGATAAGGCCTTGTAATTTGCCATCGACAAAAAGGTGCATCTGCCGCTCGTTTTTGGAAATGTAATCAATGTTTATTTCATACCTCCCAGAACTTGAAACAGAAATATTTTGAAATTCAATCGAGTTGCCAGAAAATTCCAATGTATTTACATAGGCGCCATTGGAGGCATTCTCACAGCTTTGTACAGTAGCATTTCCGTTAAGTACCGCCATTTCTGCTTCCATATTATAAAGCGGTCCGGATTTAAAGCTTATTTTGTCTATAAAAGGTGCACTGCTACCAGCTCCGGTAATTTCAATACTATTGGCTCCTGCTTGTAATTCCACCTCCACTTCGTAAACTGCTGTTTCGCCACTTCCAAAACACCAAGCACCAGAAGATTCTACGGTTTGGTCTGGAAGCTTTACATTGTTAACCACCAAGCCAAACACTCTTGAATTGGCACTCATATAGGTAATCTGTAAGGTACGTATTCCCGGTTTTGAAAAAGAAACATTTTCGAACCTTATACGGTTTGTTTCAGCATTTGCCGGCCTAACTTGTTGAGCATTGGAAGCTTGGTCGCAATCCCCAATTGTATGGTCTCCTATTAATAAAGCATTTTCGGCTTCGAAAGACAGTTGAGTATCACCCAACAAAACATTTGGATCTTCCAGAGCTGGAGACTTATCGACACTGGAAATGGCTATTCTATCTATTTTAGTATTTGCCTCATTATAGGCAATGGTAACGGAATGCACACCGCTGTCAAGGAAAAAGGGATTGCTTCGATCCTCGTTGGGATAACTATTATGTACTTTCTTCCAATACCATAAAAAATCTTCATTTTTCAAATTATCCCAACGTAAGAAAGAGCCGTCATCAACCTTAACCCAAAAAGCATCTGAACTGGTTTCTAAAGCCTGCACCTTGCCCCAGACTTCATAGGCATCGCTTTCGGCAATTTCAAAATTAAATACAGCGTGTGCGGACGCTGCCGGAGGTGTACTTACTGAAGATAACTCACTCTGAATAAATGCTCCGCCAATAGCTTTATCATTGCTCCTTATTTGCCAAGACTCTCGCAATGGATTGGACGCTTCAGCCTCTTGAAAATAAGTAATATCAGTATCGTTTGCACCCCAACGATCGTCTGGCGGAATACAGGATTCGCCATCTTTCGGTAATAAATCTATATCTCCACTACCACTAATCAAAGCCACCGCATCAAAAAGGAATCGATTATCTTCCAGTTCGATTGTTAACCGATGGTTACCTTCCTCAAAATTGTAAAACCGGGGCAGTTGTTCCCAACGAAAATTATTGCTATTAAGTCCCCCTAAAGCATCATATTCTTCTGAACCATCAACATAAGCGTGGATGGATGAATTTGTTCCTGTTGAAGATTTATAACGTACCCAAATTCTATAGGTATCTGCTGTATCTAATTCAAATTCAAAATGAACTTGCTTTGCCAAATCTTTTGCTCCTTCTTTGTCTTCATCCAATTTTAAATAATAATTATTAGAAGCCGTTTCATCTGCCAAAAGACTTGCTTGATTCCCTAAATATGGTGAGCATTCTGCCTCAAAAGCAATAACAATGGGGTCTTCTTCTTCAAAAGGTTGATCTATTCCTTCGAGATTGTTGGGTGCTTCATAACTAAGCTCAGGAATACTCGCCGTAGATTTTTGATTAAGGTACAGATTTCCAATGTTTGTTAAATTACCGGCATCATCATAAAAATAGGCAGGTTCGTTAGGCGTACTTGAATTTTTTGGGTTGGGCTGAAAATAGGCGTAGCGCTCTACATACTCCAGAGACTCAAGATATGGCAAAGCCAGTCTAAGAAACTCTTCTTGTGTGGCATTACCGCGATTAGGGTTTGCATTAAACTCTGTAATCCAAATAGGTAATTTATATTTTTCATGTACACGATTGAGATAATTTTTAAACCTATCAAAAATTTCCCCAGCAGGAGCATTTGGTGAGTTTCGGGGGTTACTTCCCCAATCGTACCAGTGAACAGCTACAAAATCGAACCGTACATTGCGGTCTTTTGCAATTTGTGCAAATTCGTCCAACCAACCAAATGGGCCATTTTCCCTTGGTGCTGGTGTCCCCAAGCGCAAACCGGTCCCCATTATATTTTCGTAGTAGGCTACCGCCACTTCGGGTTCACATAAATTATTAAACTGCCCCGATTGATCCTCACAATTATCAGATTCATTAAATCCAAGCAATTGATTTACATCTTGTTTTGCGATAATTCTATTTATACCATCTGGGCGCGTGGGGCCAGCACCCCATGTCATCGGTGCATAGTGATAGTTGGGTTCACTATCTGCACTATTCCCCCAGTTGTAGTACCATCCGGCATTCAGCCCATCGTAATACCCACCTGTTCCTCTTTTTACTACCCACTCCCAAGGCATTACCCTAATAAAACTAATATTATTCTGTAATGCGAGCGGCAAGTTATCTATAACCAAATCTTCTTCTGAAGCGATATAAACCTTACTCATACTGGTTCCGTTCTCTTCGATGGCAAAAGTGGCCTGAAATCCCCGCTTTAATGTAAAGGATGTAATGGAATTATCCATCCCTTCTGGTATCGATGCTCCCTCATAAATGTTGTAATAAGGTATTTCTGCGGAATTCCCTGTATTATTGTTACCATTGTAAACGGTAAGTGGAGCATAAGTTACGGACTCTCTCCTGTAAACCGAACCCGCTTGGTAGTATTGATCAATCCTTACTGAGTTCAGTTCCGTTATTTCGTGGTTTTGATATAGCGATTCTATAGCATTGGTCAATAATTCGTTAGGATTATTTTGATGAAAATAGATCCACGACCGTGCATCGAGAAGATTGTACTTTACACCCTCATGCGATTGTTGTTCTAAATTAAAATGAACGGTACTTTCTTTATCAAGACTAACCACACCGCTATTCCATTGGTTATTGTGGACAAGTGTTGAACTTTTTAACGTAAGCCCATTTTCATTACAATCGAACACCACATCACCGTTAACTTCCAAATTGGCGTTTTCTGCATACAAATTGTGTTTTATGGGCTGCCCTGGATCAATTGTACCACTTCTGGGGTGCGCATTAAACCATCTATCGTGCCGAACCAACCAAATAACGTGTTTTGGTTTGTTATACCATTCACGAATAGAACCCCAATCGATACTTCCGTCCAAATTAATCCTTATCGGATTTTGGATAGCTATTCTCCAGTTTTTTTCATTAAAAAAATCGTTATCCACTTCCCCCGTCCAATACAAATATTTCAGCGAAGTCTTACATTTTCCAGGATATGGTTGGAGATTGTCCCTTGCCGAAAGTTGAAACGTAAAAAAAATAATTATAAATAATATGGGGTAATTTACTTTCATACTAAGTGTTTTAGGCTTTATATCTTTTAAAAGCTCATAGGTTGAAAGAATGAGCTCATTAAAATTACCATTCAATCCTCAAAAAGAGAACCGTAATCAATTATTTATAAAGGGCAAAGTGTTCATTTTTCTAACTAAGTGAGATTTATAGACCACTACTTTCATGACAGTTGCTGCACCGTTTATCAGCCTGAAATGCCATGGAAGACGGGGCTACCTAGCTGCCAAGGCGAGATTATATTAAAAAAGAAAATAAACCATATAGCCTTGAAATTGAATTATTTACACCTTAATATTCGTTTTATTGCTACTATATTGATACCAACTAATTTTAAAACCCAAAATGATGAATTTAAGAAAACAAATAGCTTTATTAACCTTAATTGGCGCTGCGGGATTATTATCATGTAACGTCGATAAGCTAGATGACACTACAGAAAATCCTTCAAGCAAACTAATGAGCGAGGAGTCATATCTAACCAACCCGATTGATCCTGAAACTCCACAAGGAATACTGCCAACATTTAAAAAAAATACTTTTAAAGCGCGTCCAGGAGAAGCAGGAAACTATAAACTAATATGGTCCGACGAATTTAATGGTTCTACCTTAAACACTTCCAAATGGACCAAAAGTGTGAGCACAAAAAGTAGAAACCCAAGAGCAAATTTAGGAGTCTCCGATTGGTGGTGGGTGGAAGACCATGCCTATGTGAATGGGAGTGGGGAATTAATTTTAGAAGGGTCTAAAATAGATCATAATACCATGTATTGCGGTGCCGTGGAATCACGGGATATTTTTGAACCGCAATACGGCTATATTGAAGTCAAAATGGATATTGCCGAAACGAGTAAAGGAAATCATACCGCTTTTTGGTTGCAAGGCCACAATCAAAGAAACATTGACAATTCCGGTAATGACGGCGCAGAAGTTGATGTGTTTGAAAGTGCATGGACAGGCGATTACACAAAATCTGTTGTTCATATTGATGGTTATGGTTCTGCTCACCAAGCAAATACCAAGCGTTGGGATGCTGCCAATTTACATAGTGGTTATCATATTTTTGGAATACTATGGACACCAACGAAAATGGAAATTTTCTATGATGGTGAAAAAACGACTGAGTATTCTGGAAAATGGGTACCAAATGTACCGGAATGGATATGGCTATCTGTGGGAGCCAGTTTTGGAGATGGGGATTTCCAGAGTCAGGCTACTGGAATTTTATCGAATGCGAAAGTGGACTATGTAAGAGTATGGGATTTTGAACTGGAAGCAAACCCAGAAAACACTTTCTTCAGATTAACAAATAAGGAAACAGGGAAATGGATTAAAACTTTTGGTGATACCGAGAACTCGTTGATTAAACAATCCGATCCTTTTAGCACGGGCAATTGGACCACTTGGAAAACCGCTGATGCAGGAAACGGATTCTTTTATTTTGTTAACGAAGGGACGCAAAATTACTTCAGGCCTGAAAATAATAATGATGGTTCCACTTTACAATTGAAACCAACTAGTTTTACCGGGGGTTGGACGCAATGGGAATTTATCGAAACCGGAGATGGTTTCTATTACATTAAAAACAAGCAAACTGGTAAATATATTAGACCGACTTCTTCTTCCAACGGTGCTGAAATTATTTTGTCCGCCACAGCCAATAGCGATTGGGAAAAATGGTATTTTGATTTTGTAGATTGAGTATTTCAAAAACATAATCTGAAATCGTCTAAAAGTAATTTTTAGACGATTTTTTATTACATGTATGACATTTTTTGAAGCTAATCTTTTGATTTATTGATAGGTTTGCTTATATGGCTAAATCGATTTTTTAGAGATTATGAGGAGGTATAAAGACTAAATTACACCCTCTGAAGACTAATTTGCCCCAGCTAAATTTATCATAAATTTATGATATTTACTTACTTTTGGCACCTACCTTTTTATTAGGATAGAAATTTCATTTCGGTTTATTTGCCATGTAAAATCAAAAAAATAAAATCATTCCCATTTTCAAATCTTCAATTAAATAGTATCATTCCTTTATGAAAATTTTACTTTCAATAACATTATTTTTCACAATTACAGCCATAACCGTTGCCCAAGAAGTTATAAATCTAGCTGGGGAATGGGAGTTTAAATTAGACCCAAAAAATCAAGGAATAGAAGAGAAATGGTTTGAAACGGCTTCCTTTAAAGATATTATTAGGCTTCCTGGATGCCTTCAAGAGCAGGGGTATGGCAATATCCCGAATATAGAAACTGAATGGTGGGGTGGTGAAACCATGGAAGAATGGTTTGGTGAACGTCCTTGGTTAGGTGTATATACCGAAGCATCAAACTTTAAGTCTCAGGAATTTTTGGTTCCAGACCGGCATTACCTAGGCGCCGCCTGGTATGCAACTGAAATTAACATCCCAAAGGGTTGGCAACAAAAACAAGTAGCACTTTTTTTAGAGCGTTGCCACTGGGAAACCAAACTTTGGGTTGACGGGAAATACATTGGTCAAAATAGAAGCTTAGGCACACCCCATTCTTATTCATTAAAAGAAATACAACCGGGCAAACATCGTATTGTGCTTCGTGTAGATAACTCTAAATTGGTGAATTTAGGCAACAAACCCCACTCCGTTTCAGAACAAACCGCAGGGACTTGGAATGGTATTGTGGGCAAATTAGAACTACAAACCAAACCAGCAATTACCCTCGATAATGTGCAACTCTACCCAAACACAGAAAGTTCAAGCGTTAGTGTAAAAGCAATAATAACAGGTCCAGATGTAAACGAAAAAAAATGGACTTTGGACGTTGAAGTTACTGGCGTTGGATCCAATAGTCATCAACCTGAAAGTCTAAAACTAAAAAGCAATTCCATTATTCAAAACGACGATACCATTAGTTTTGAATTCCCTATGGGAAATGGCGTACAGTTTTGGGATGAATTTACCCCGAACCTTTATGAAATGAAATTATCATTAAAGCAAAAAGGGCAAAACCAGCAAACTCTTTATGAGAGCACACAAAGGTTTGGGATGCGCAACTTTGAAAGCTCGGGAAAACATTTTGCCATAAATGGAAAGAAAACTTTTATAAGGGGTAATGTAGACTGCGCAGTTTTTCCAGAGACAGGATATGCACCGATGGATGTTGCCTCTTGGAAAAAAGTGTTTAAAACCTATAAAGAGTTTGGTCTGAATATGGCGCGTTTCCATTCCTGGTGCCCTCCCGAGGCTGCCTTTATTGCAGCCGATGAAATGGGCATTTACCTTGCTCCAGAAGTTGGAGAATGGGTTTGGATAGGACAGCAAGACCAATATGATTTTTTTTCTGAAGAAGCAGAAAAAATCTTGGACACCTACGGTAACCATCCCAGCTTTATACAAATGGGCTTAGGCAATGAAGCCAATGCCAAGAAAGAATTTTCGAAACCTATAATCGAGTCGTGGAAAGAAAAGGATTCCAGACATTTATATACGTTAAAAGCCAATAGTAAAGGTAATCCTGAAAACATAGAATTTGAAGTGGTTCGAGGCGCCGGTAAACCTTTTGAAAGAATAAGATACCAAGATGGTTGGCCGCCTGTTCCAGAAAATTCATTGTTTCATACCGAAGAGCCGAATACTATGGTGAATTGGGATTTAGGGGTTTCCAAAACCGATTATCCGCTTATTCAGCATGAAACCGCACAAATATGTGCATACCCAGATGTTATGAATGAAATTTCTAAATACACGGGTTACCTAAATCCGACTTATTTGGAAATTGCTGCTGATCAATTGCGGGAACGGGGGATGTTGGAGCAACTCCCTGATTTCGTGGAAGCCTCTGGAAAATGGCAGGTTGAACTCACAAGGGAGGAATTTGAAGCTGCTTATAGAACCAAAGATTTGGCAGGTTTTCATTGGTTATGCCTAGCAGATTTTACTGGACAAAATACAGCTCCTGTAGGTTTTACTGATGCTTTTTACAATGTTAAACCTTATGTAAATCCTAAAAAAGTCAGAAATTGGAATGCCCCTACGGTGCTTTTGGCAAGTATGCCCAAGCGTGTTTATACGTCCCTTAATGAGTTTAAGGCTAATATTTTGATTAGCCATTTTGGTAAACAAGACATCGACCTTACAGTTAGCGCCGAATTGAGAGATGAAACCGGTAAGCTGGTAAAATCTTGGAAACTACCGCAACAAAAAATCACCCAAGGGAATGCACAAAAATTAGGGGAAATTACCGCCCCTTTAATGAAAATTGAGCAACCTACTAAGTTAATTTTAGAGTTAAAATCGGAGGATGGGAAACTGAAAAACGAATGGGATTTATGGGTGTTCCCAAAAACAAAATCCAAAAAAATGCCAAAATCTATTACTGTTGCAAAAAAATGGGATGCCAACGTAGCCCAAAAACTTAAAAACGGGGAAACGGTATTGCTACTGCCAAAACAGGAAGATTTAAAAGGACAACTTCCCATTTGCTTTACCAATTATTATTGGACCAGTTTTGGTGAAAATGAAGGGCAATCTTCTGCTGCTGGGGTTTTAATTGATTCTGAGCATCTTATTTTTAAAGATTTCCCTACTGAAAATCATGTAAATTGGCAATGGTGGGATTTACTTACCTACGCCCACCCGATGATTTTGGATTCTTACGATTCTAAAAACCCTTGGCCAAAATCATTTAAACCCATGCTTCAGCCTATTGATTCTTGGAAAATCAATCGAAAATTGGCCTTGTTGACAGAAGTAAAAGTTGGAAAAGGAAAACTGATGATTTGTTCTATCGATATCGAGACAGCATTAGACGAGCGCCCTGTAACCAACCAATTTCGAAATAACTTATTGGAATACTTGTCCTCTAACAATTTTAATCCGAAAACAGAACTTACGAAAAAAACAATAAAAGAAGTATTCAGCTATTAAAAACTATACACATTAATAATTGGATTAAATAGTTCTTATTTGGTTTTAAAAATCCTGCTGTCATCTAAGCGCCGGTACTGAAAAAAGTTTCAGTATTTCGAAACCTGTCATAGAACTTTATATTATTCCCATTAATAAACCAACAAACCATGTCATTCTTATACAAAACTGTTTCTTTAGCATTCTTTAGTATTTTATTTGTGGGGATATTCGCTTTTTCCCAAGAAAATATTAAAGTTGATTTTTCCGAAGTGATAAAGCAAAATGTAAACCCTGGTTTTGGTTCTGCAAATCTATGCTGGCTTACGGACTCCGATAAAAATCGGCCCAACACAGTACAATCAATGGAAAGCGCCATAAAAGAACTAGGGACTGGATCCCTTCGTTTTCCGTACGGCCATTTGGCAGATAATTATCTATGGCACTCCCCTCCATACTATGATGTGAAAAATGGTTTACGACCCAAAGTCGCAGCACCCTCCCAAGCTCCTTTTGGATGGGATTGGGCTGTAAATGAAGATGGCAGCTTTAAATCTTCGATGGATTTTGATGAATTTATGCAACTGTGCAAAAAGTTGGACATCAAACCATTGGTAGTAATCAATGTATTTTCCTTTAAATATAAAGGAGGTCCCAGTTATGAAGAATTAAAAACCGCAGCGGTTGAATGGGTAAAATATGCCAAAAAGAAAAATTATAAGGTAGCCTATTGGCAAATAGGAAACGAGATAGACCACCATAAAGATTTGTTGAGCATGGATGCCTATGTGAATCTATATCAGGATTTTGCAAAGGCAATGAAAGAGGAAGATGCAACAATTAAGGTAGGGCCTGGAATACTTAGTAGCGTTGACTATTACAATACGATTGTACAAAAATACCCCGACTTAATAGACTTTACCTCTTGCCATCAATACGCATGGAAATACATTAAAAGCTGTTCCAATTATGAGGAATGGAAAAACCATGTCAATCTATATACCCCTAACGTATTGCCTATGCAGGAAGCGGTAAGCAATTCTACTAAACCCAATATGGATATTGTAATTACAGAAAACGGGGTAACACCTGTAGGTAAAGGGATGGGTGACTTTAGCAACACCTACAAAGCCCTATGGTTCTTTGAAATGTTAATGAACGAAGCTTCCTTACCCAATGTAGCCTACTCTTATTTTTGGGGCACACACTCTCCTTGGTCCGGTTTAAAAGATAGCGATAGGGATTTGGGGCTGCTCTTTAGGCTGGATGATAACTCCCGAAAACCCATTGCAGATGGCATAAAACTGGTTAACGACCACATTTTAGACCATTTGGTGGCTACCAAGCAAACCTCAGGATATATTAGAACCTATGCCAGTAAAAATAAGGCTAGTGACAAGTATAATATATTTTTGATGAACAGGAATGATAAAGCAGAAAAAGTAACGCTTCAGCTAGACAAGCTTCCCAAAAAAACAAAAACTTTTAAACGCACCGAGTTCAAAGGAAAATTTCCTGAGAGCAGAAAAGTGCAAATCACAAAACAAAAAGTAGTTGCTGTAGAGAACAACTCTATTGACATCATTTTACCGCCATTGTCAATTACCGTACTGCAAAATTAAAAAAAACATGAAGACATGGTTCAACTTAAAAAAAACAACATCACCCTAATAAAGTCCATATTTCTGCTTTTATTCTTTACAAGTTTCAATTCTTATTCGCAAGAAAGAATTTATCTATCTGGAAAAGATTCAGATGATGCCGTTTTATGGGATTTCAAGTGCAGTACGGGGCGAAACAGTGGGTATTGGACAACCATTCCGGTTCCTTCAAATTGGGAGACCAAAGGCTTTGGGAATTATACCTATTTTAAAGATGATAAGGGCTATAAAACCAATCCAGATATTGGTTACTATAAGCATACATTTACCTTGCCCACTATTTCCAAAAAACATTTTAGGCTGGTTTTTCAAGGGGCTATGACCGATACCCAGGTTAAAATCAACGGAAAGTTGGCCGGAAAAGAACACCAGGGAGGGTTTACGCAATTTTCATACAATATTTCAAACTTGGTTCAAGAAGGGGAAAACACCATTGAAGTAAAGGTGAGCAAACAATCTAAAAATGCTTCCGTACAGCGCGCAGAACGTTTTGCAGACTTTTGGTTGTTTGGAGGGATTTTTAGACCGGTTTATATAGATATTTTACCCACGACCCATATCAAACGCATGGCTTTAGATGCGAAGATGGACGGTTCGCTTAAAGTTGATGCTTTTCTGGAAAATGTTTCAGAAAACCAAACCATTTTAGCACAGGTCTACACCTCAAAAGGGGTACCCATTGGGAAACCATTTAGCGAAACGGTAAAACAGAATTCAGTAAAAATAAGACTTGAAAGTAAAATCCAAGAAGTACAACCCTGGTCACACGAAATTCCAAATTTGTACACCTTAAAAATGACTCTGAAACAAGGGAAAGTAACCGTGCATAGCCTAAACCAACGTTTTGGATTTAGAACTTTTGAAGTGCGGGACCATGATGGGTTTTACCTTAACGGAAAACGCATTCTTCTAAAGGGAGCCAGCATGCACAGCTTTAGACCGGGCAAAGGGCGAAGTCTAAGCAGAAAAGATAATTTGGCGGATTTAAAATTGATGAAAGATTTAAATTTTAATACAGTCCGTACTCCCTGTTACCCACCCGATGAATATTTCTTGGATTTATGCGACTCGCTCGGACTCCTAGTACTAAATGAGCTTCCTGGCTGGTCAAAACCCCTAAACACAGAAATTGGAAGCAAGTTGGTAAAAGAGCTTGTTGTTCGCGATGTTAACCACCCTTCTATCTTAATGTGGGGAAATGGAAACCATAAAGCTCATAATGCCGAGTTGGAAGATGCTTTTTTAAAATGGGATATACAGCAACGTAGACCTTATAAGAATGCTGCAAAAACCGAAGCTTGGCCCGGGAAAAACCCTGGAAGGTTTCCGCTAATCAACACTCAATATTATCCAACTTACGAAGAGTTGATACAACGGCTTAACGGCAATCAAATCGTTATGCCCAATGAAACCTTGCATGGTTTGTACGATGGTGGTGCAGGGGCAGGTCTTGAAGATTACTGGAACGCTATAGAAAAATCTAAAATAGGTGGTGGTTTAATTATTTGGGCTTTGTATGATGAAGGTTTAATACGCACGGATCAAGGTTATAGAATAGACAATCAACTTAACAAAGCGCCTGACGGTATTGTTGGTCCAAATCAAGAAAAAAAAGGTAGTTATAATGCCGTAAAAGAAATTTGGTCACCGGTACAAGTGGTGTCTAAAAACTTTTCTAAAAATTTTGATGGTCGTATTGAAGTTGAAAATAAATTTACATTCACGAATTTGAATCAATGCACTTTTCGGTGGAAATACATTCAATTTACATCTCCCATAGAAGCGTCCAGTGGTTATCATACTTTAAAACAAGGAGAACTAAAAGGGCCAAATATAATGCCGGAAGCAAAAGGCAACCTAAAGATCCCTACATTTTTAAACAACCTAAACGCCGATGCTATAGAGTTGACTGCTTTTGATCCTTATGGTCAATCTTTATGGACTTGGCGGATGGTAGATGAAAACAATTTAGGTTTTATGAAAAAGTTTTTGCCGCAAGGGAATTTCTTACCAGTAAACCAAGATACTTCAAACCCTTATTTATTTTATTCTGGAAATACAGTCTTTCATTTCGATAAAAATAAACCAGGTTTACAATCCATCCAAACAGATAGTATAAAAATGCCTATTTCTGGAATCCCAAGAATAGTAGCCAAAACAGCATCCGGACGTTATAATGCTTCAGAAAAGCGAGAAACAAAAGTGACTTTTCAGAAAAAGAAAAACGAATATATAATCCGCTATAAAAATACAAACGGATTTGAATATGTGGAATGGACCATTATGGCGAAAGGGGTTTTGAAAATGGATTACCAATACAAAATACCCAAAGGTGAATATTATTTTGCAGGAATAGGGTTTCACCTTTCTGCGGATAAAGTGTTGAACAAACGCTGGCTGGGAGAAGGGCCTTATCGAGTTTACAAGAATAGGCGAAAAGGAACAACCATGAATGTGTGGCAAGTGAACAAACAAGAGAATGTTCCCGGTGAAATCTATAATTTTCCCGAGTTTGAAGGGTATTTTGGCAAATGGCACTGGGCACAGCTTAACCTTAGCAACCATAAAACCATTGGTTTGGCTACTTTAGAAAATCTTTACTTAGGTTTACTGAAGCCAAATGCTGGCAAGGATCCTAAAAATGCGGCTATTTTTTACCCTGATCAAAGTGGAATCTACTTCTTTAACTACATATCTCCTATTGGGGAAAAATGGAAAATACCACAAGACATCGGTCCAGCAGCCCAACTTAATGAAATAAATAAACCACTTTCAGGTACCGTTTATTTCAACTTTTATGGTGGTATAGGTAGTGAAATAAAGTTTGAAAATATTGAGATTGAATGAACTCTTCAATGGTATTAAGAAATAAAAAAACATTTAGGTCATGAGAAATCGCCAAGTTTGTTTTGCTATGAAATGTTACTATAAAACTTAGATAGCCAATAGACCATCTAAGTTTTATTAAAATATCCTCTAACTTAATCCATAATATTATGGCGTATTTTGCATATAGTTGGAGACTCTATTTCGATAATTTTTGTATCTGGCTTCAATGGTTTTAGCTTCGTATAGCTCATCGATGCTCATCTCCCCTAATTTAATGAGTAAGCTTCTAGCATAGGTTCGGGCTTCTTCATTTTTTGCGTTGGCGGCCATCAATTCTAAATCCTCTTTTGCCGGGGCCGTTAAATCCCATAGATTTTCTAATGATGAATATACAAAAGGATTGTCTTCGAAATGATCCATAAGAAAATCCAATCCTTTTTTAGATTCGCCCATTCTAACCAAAATTTCTGCCGCTAGTGCGGAGATATCCTTGTCTTCATTTTCAGACATTTTTGAATAAACCTCTTTTGGAACCTCCTTCAAAGCATCGGTGCACGCTAAATTTAAAATTCCTGAAACAGCCCAAAACCGAAATGAAGATCTTTTATTTTCGAGATTTTCCAAGAATAACGGCAAGTATTCTCGATTTCCACTGGACGCTTTTTCTGCTAAAGAAATCAAATCTGTTAAGGGATAGTTTGTCTCCCGAACCCAACTGTATAGATCTATCCCCTTATCTGTTAATTCGGCACGTTTCTCCCATGATAAAAACCCTAAATCTTTTACCTCTCTAATATAAGTTGAATTTACTTCCCGAAGTTCTTCCAATTTATCCTTAAATTTTGGATCGGCGGCCAAATTCTTTGCTTCCCAAGGATCGGTTTTTAAATCGTATAAAGCCTCGACAGGATGTGGTTCGTAATACTGACTGTGAAACTCTGAAGCCTTCCCAGACATATAATACTCGTCCCAAGCCAGCTGCGAAGGCATTTGCCATTGAAAAGTTTGTGTTAAAGCATGTCTTTTGTGTGGAGTGTAGTATTTTATATACTGAAAACGTTTGTCGAATACACTTCTAGAGGCGTCAAAATGGCTTCCCGTATTGGTACGGAATGTTTCTACATATTCCCTTGGAGTCTCTTCATATTTGCCCATAAATGGCTTTCCGGTAACATAAGCTGGTTTCTTTAAACCGGCAATACTCATTACCGTAGGAATAAAATCATCAAAACTCACCATTCTATCCGTTCTTTCACCAGGTCTGGTTGGTAACATATTTTTATACTTTTCTGGAGCGTAAACCACAAGCGGAACCCTATAACCAGTATCAAAAGGAAATGCTTTTCCCCTAGGCAAACAGCCTCCGTGGTCTGAAAAGAAAAATATAATGGTATCCTCCAGCAGTGAACGGTCTTTTAAATCCTTTAAAAAAAAACCGACCCATTTATCTATATCTTGGACCCCTTCCAAATGCAATGCATAGTCTGCACGCATCTCTGGAAGGTCTGGAACATGGGGAGGTAGTTCTATAGTTTCAGGGTTTACCTTGCACTCCAAGCGTTTATCTATAGTTACCGTAGTTATTCTACTCATGTGGGTGGAAAGATTGTTAAATTGACCAAAAAATGGCTTTCCGTTTCGGGAAGCATCATTATAAGTTGCATCCTTACCGTTCATGGACCATGTTTTATCGACTAATTCCTTACTTTCTTTTCCTGTTATGTTGTAATCTGTTTTTGTTTTATTCACAGTAAAATATCCGGTATCCCTTAACTTCTTAACTAAAAAATACTGTTCTTTCTGTATGTGCTTTTGTCTATGAATATCGTTCCCATACACAGTAGCTTGTGTTCCACTTATTAAAGTTGATCGCGCAGGAGAACAATAGGGAGCATTAGCGAAAGCATTGTCAAAAACTACCCCGTTTTCTGCCAACCAATCTAAATTTGGAGTATGTATAGATTCATTACCATACATAGGAAATAGATAATTTGATGTATCCTCTATAACCAAAAATAACACATTTGGTTTTTTCTCCTGAGCACAGGAAAGTGAAACTTTTAAAAGAAATAAAAAAAATAGAGCGTTTTTCTTCATAATAATTTGATTTGATATTTTTAAGAGCAATAAAGGTGAAATTTACATTTTTTATGAAATTTTATGGATGTACCTAAAATTGAGAGTTTTTTAATACTTAAATCAACCATCGATTTCAAATACTTTTGAGTGAGGAATTAAATAGAATAACGAATCTATTTAACGCTTCTCCCAAAAAATACCATTATAAATTTTTCATTTTCAATCGATATAATCCAAAATTTCAAATCCCTTCAAAAGGAAATTTCTTTTCGATTGAAAATTCATAAAAAAGCAAAAATCTAACTTTTATTTTACCAAAAATATTTAAAGTATGCCAATATATTTTAAAATCATCAAAAGAAAAGCAAAATCATCCATATATATAGTTATTATATCCATTGATACCATATTCTCTAAACCATATATTTGGGAATAAATTAACATTACTAACCAAATTGCTTCCTTCGGATCAATCAACTGCTAATTAAATTATACTTAAAATGGACAGAAACAATTTAAAAATGACCACAACAAAAACATCTGCGAATCTCATTTTTTTAATGTAGAAACTATAACGTTTGCGTATCAAAAGAACTCATCCAATTTTTAAAATGTAAAATCAAAGAGTGAAACTAAATTGTTTAAAATGCTATTCTATAGATTTTTTTTGCAATAAAAAATAATAGTTAAAAGTACTTTTAATTTTTAATTGATTGAAGTTTTCAAAACGCGTAAACTCCGGAAATTAAACAATGATTATAATAAACTTAAACATATGAATATAAAGTATTACAAAAGACTTTCACCAGAAAGAAGTTTTTACATTGTAATAGGCTTATTGTTGTTATTTGGAACCAAAATGATTGCTAAACCTATAAGCAATTCAACAATTTCCAAAAAAACAAATTATTCCTTTTCCCTTGTAGAATTTCAAACTCAAGAATTAACAATTACTGGAACGGTAAAAGATGAGAACGGAGTGACCATCCCCGGGGTAAACGTGTACGAAGACGGAAATGGTGGAAATGGGGTTATGACGGATATGAACGGTAACTATTCCATTAAAATGAAAAACCGAGAGGGTGAACTGGTTTTTTCATTTATTGGTTTTGCTGAAGTTAAAGCATCAATAAATGGAAGGACCGAAATAAACATAACACTTCAAGAACAAACCACAGATCTCGAAGAGGTGGTTGTAGTAGGGTATGGTAAACAGAAAAAAGTTACCGTAACAGGAGCCATTTCTTCTGTAAGCACAGAGGAGTTAACAAGTTCCCCTAGTTCAAGCGTAGCCAATGCCCTTGCAGGTAAAGTCACTGGCTTAAGTTCCATTCAGTATTCAGGGCAACCGGGTGCAGACAACGCCAATCTATTAATACGCGGTGTGGGTACACTCTCGCAAGGCAACTCTTCCCCTCTCATTATGGTAGATGGTGTAGAACGGGATTTTACACAAATAGACCCTGAAGAAATTGATAATATAACCATTCTAAAAGATGCATCTGCTACAGCGGTTTATGGTATCCGTGGTGCAAATGGGGTGATTTTGGTAACTACTAAACGAGGTAAAATAGGCGAAGCCAGAATATCCGCCAGTTTTAATTACGGTATACAAGAACCAGTGAGGCTGCCCGATTTTGCAGATAGTTATACCTATGCTACTGCCTTTAACCGTGCTCAAATTAGTGATGGCGTACCAGAAGATCAGGTACGTTTTACGCCAGATGTGGTAGAAGCTTTTAGGACAGGTTCCGATCCGATCTTATTTCCAGATATTGATTGGATGGATTATCTCATTCGGTCATCCGCACCGCAGACCAGAGCCAACTTCAACGTTAATGGGGGTACAGAACGGATAAAGTACTTTTTGTCTTTCAGCCATTTAAATCAAGAAGGAATGTTTAAAACCTTTGATACGGGCACTGGTGAAAACTTTAACTACGAAAGGTATAACTACCGCTCGAATATAGATATTGACGTTACCAAATCTACACAACTTTCCATGACTCTAGGCGGTAGAAGCGAAATAAGACAAGAGCCAAATGTAAGGGAAACCCAAGATCAATTTTTCAGATTTTTATACCGAGCCACTCCCTTCGCATCTCCGGGTATTGTAGATGGTCGCTATATTGTAGACAATGGGGAGTATATTCCCGGCCCTGAGATAATAGATGGTTTGCGGCCGTATTATGGTCGCGGTGGTTTTGTTAGCACAAACACAGTTTATAATTTCGATGCCTCCCTAACACAAAAACTGGATGTAATTACAAAAGGATTGGAGTTTAGTGTAAAAGGGTCCTATAACCGTAATGCACGTCAAACCAAAATACGTAATGCATCGCCAGATACATATACCGCATTCTACCTAAAGGATTTTGACGATACTTTACCCGAAGACGATAAAACACTTGTTTTTCCACTGGTATCCAAAGGCGGTAGGTTAAACTACAACGAAACGTATGGAAAAAACAGAAGCTGGTATTTTGAAGCCGCTTTTAATTACAACCGCAGGTTTGGAAAACATGAGTTTAGTGGCCTTTTAATGTACAACCAACGTTCTAATTACTATCCTGGAGGAAGCTTTAATTATTTGCCAACTGGTTACGTTGGAACAGCTGCAAGGGTTACCTATAACTACGATCGTAGATATTTATTGGAGGCCAATTTTGGTTACAATGGTTCAGAGAATTTTGCTGAAGAAAACCGATATGGTTTATTCCCAGCTTTTTCCTTTGGTTGGGTAATCAGTGAAGAGCAATTCATGAAAAACAACCCGGTAATAGACTATTTTAAACTAAGGGGATCCTATGGTAAAGTGGGAAGCGATAGGCAGGGAAACAATAGGTTTTTGTATTTACCCGATGGCTACGGAAGAGGTGATGGTTACAGTTTTGGTATAGATGTACCGTCAGACCAACCTGGGTTCGTAGAAACAAAACTTGGAAACCCCAATGTAACTTGGGAAACCGCTATTAAGCAAAATTATGGTATGGATATAAGAATCCTTAATAATCAATTAGAGTTTAACGTAGATTATTTCTGGGATAAAAGGCGGGATATCTTAACCACTAGAAACACCGTTCCAGGTTATGTGGCAGCCGTACTGCCCGCAGTAAACATTGGTGCCGTAGACAATAGCGGTTATGAATTGAATGTTACCTGGACCCAAAACTTCACCAATTTCAACTATTGGATAAACCCTAATATCTCTTACGCCAAAAACGAAATTGTATTTATGGATGAAGTAAAACAGGAATACGATTATCAGTATAGAACCGGAGGAAGGGTAGGCCAGCCTTTTGGTTTTGTTTCTCAAGGTTTTTTTAGCAAAGACGATTTTAATGCCGACGGAACCCTTAAAGATGGTTTTCCAGAATACGCAGGTAATGTACAGCCCGGAGATGCCATGTATGAAGATATTAATGAAGATGGAGTAGTAAATGACCTCGATCAAAGAGCTATTGGATTTCCGGAATATCCAGAATACACCATAGGTATCAATGCCGGTTTTAAATATAAAAACTTCGACTTTAGGATGTCTTGGGCCGGAGCAAAAAACACATCGAGGATGCTGGAGGGAGAATTGAGGGTGCCGTTTGGATCCAAAGACGATTTTGGCTTATTAAGTTATTTTGCTGAAGACACCTGGACACCTGAAACAGCGGAAACTGCCCGATTCCCAAGACTGACCTTTTCCAACAAAGACAATAATTTTTCCAAAGCTTCCACTATTTATCAATTGGATGCTTCCTACTTGCGATTAAAGACCTTAGAAATGGGATATAACCTTAAATCCAAATTTATACGTAAAGCTGGTATTAAAACCCTAAGGTTTTTCTTCAGCGGTTACAATCTACTCACCTTCGATAAGTTAGATGGTATGGTAGACCCGGAATCGAAGATAGGTAACAGACCCACACATCCGGCCATGAAGATTTACAATTTTGGAGTGAAGTTTAATTTTTAAAAAATTAAGAAAATGAAAAAGTATACATTTTTATTAGGCACAATAGCATTCTTTTCTTTATTGATAGGATGTGAAGAAATGAGACTGGGTGATGAGTTTTTATCGAAACCTCCTGGAGGGGATATTACAATCGATACTGTTTATGCCAACATAGAAAATGCTCAAGATGCCTTAACAGCTGCCTACAATACGTTACCTTATGGATTACCTACGGGATGGGGCATCGAAGATTCCCAGATGAACATCGATATTCAAGAAAGCTTAACGGACCTTACCCAGAGTTATCTTGATTGGGGTGGGGCTGTTGCAGCCTATTACAATGGTACATACACCGCTTTTTTGGAGCAAGAAGGTGTTTTAGGGCAGAAACGACCTAAATATAAATTTATTGCTGAAAGAGCTTGGGAAGGTATTAGACGATCCTACTCTTTTATTAATAATATAGACCAGGTACCCGATGCAAACCAAGCTACCAAAGACCGTTTAAAAGGTGAAGCTATGATGGTCGTGGCAACACACTATTGCGAAATGTTCAGAAATTACGGAGGTATGCCATGGATCAATAAAACCTTCTCTCCTTCAGATGATACCAGCTCTCCCCGTTTAACTGCAGAAGCTACTATGGATTCTATTGTGGCGCTTTGCGATCGAGCTGCAAAATTGTTGCCTTGGCAAGTGCAGGATATTAGCAACAATGAAGGCCGTTTTTCCCGTGCAGCTGCCAAAGCTTTAAAAATAAGAGTACTGCTTTTTGGGGCAAGCCCCTTATTTAACTCCAGTGCTCCATACCGAGCTGGGGAGGCTTCCGATTTAAAAATGACGTGGTTCGGTGGATACGATGCCAGTATATGGAGGGACGTGGTAACGGCCTGTGAGGATTTTTTAAACGAACTAGCTGCCAATGGAGG
Source organism: Galbibacter mesophilus (assembly GCF_023721415.1). Lineage (GTDB taxonomy): Bacteria > Bacteroidota > Bacteroidia > Flavobacteriales > Flavobacteriaceae > Galbibacter > Galbibacter mesophilus. Next base: position 68,427 of record NZ_JAMQVC010000004.1, read on the forward strand.
GTATTCATTGGTAAATACGGGAAATCCCAGAACAGATTTTACCACCGCTTATTATGAAAGAGGTAGTAGCGAACTGCTTATTTCAACCCGAAAAAGGTACAGAACACATAACTTATTCTTTAGATTGGCAAATGAAGGGGCCGCAAGACCATCTCAAGAACTTGTGGATATGTACCCCATGGTAAACGGAATGCCCATTGACGATCCTTCCTCGGGATACGACCCCAACAATCCTTATGCCAATAGAGATCCTCGTCTATATGAAACAGCGATTGTGAATGGGGATGCCTACAGAGGGCGTACGGCAGAACTTTACTTAGGCGGACGTGAAAGAAGGGACAAAAACGTTAAAATCTCAGCAACAGGATACATGCAGCGTAAGTTTTATCTAGATGGAGATAATGCTACATCTAGGGGTTCTATCGTACAGTGGCCTTATTTACGTTTACCGGAAGTGTTTTTAAGTTATGCTGAAGCTTTGAATGAAGTTAATGGCGGGCCCACAGCCAAAGCCTACGAATACCTTAATAAAACACGTGAACGTGTGGGTGTGGGCGGTACACCAGAGGGAATGTCGCAAAAAGAATTTAGGGAAGAAGTTCTTACTGAACGCGCCCGTGAATTTGCTTACGAAGAAATACGCTGGTACGACCTAGTACGATGGAAAATACCTTTTATACAGCCGCACGGCACGAATATAATTGGTAATAAAAATCAAGTTACCGATCGTGAACTTTTTGAAACCACACCGAGAAGATATTGGATAGACAACTGGGACCCTAAATGGTATTTAAGTGCATTCCCTCCCAACGAGATCAATAAAGATTATGGTTTGGTTCAAAACCCAGGCTGGTAGCACTATAGCAGTGCTTAGAAATATAGAACTTTTAAGCTAATAGAAAAAAACACATAATGAATACGAATTCGAGAATAAAATACATCGCTTTTTGGTGTTTGTTCGTAGCGCTACCATGCCTTACATATAATTCTGTGGCGCAAACTACAAATACCGTTAAACAATACTTCTCAGAGGAAGGAAACAAGTTGATAGAACAATTATCTTCCGATACAATCTATTTGGGTAATAACAACCAATTAAAAAAACAGGAAGTAACAGGTGCTATAGATAAAGTTTCGGGTAAAGAGTTACAAAAAACCAACTCTTTTAATCCAGCCAATTCCTTGTACGGACTTTTACCGGGATTAACTGTTTTACAAAATCAGGGCGTTACCGGTTCTAGAAACCCATCTATTTTTATCAGGGGACTAAACACATTAAACAACAATGTCCCACTTGTTTTAGTAGATGGTGTCGAAACAGACATTACATACTTAAATACCCTCTCCATAGAAAGTGTAGAGGTTTTAAAAGATGCGGCAGCCTTAGCAATTTACGGTCAGAGAGGGGCCAATGGTGTTCTCCTTGTAACTACCAAAACTGGTATAAAGCAAAAAATGGATGTTAATATATGGTTTGAAAACGGCCTTACATCAGCCACCCAATTACCCGACTTTTTAAATGCAGGAGACTATGCCAATGCAGTAAACACGGCTAGAAAATACGATGGCCTACAGCCTTTATATTCCGCTGTAGATATACAAGGTTACAGAAACGGAGGGTCAAACGATTTTTACCCTAATGTAGACTGGCTTGGTGAAACCCTAAGAAGTACAGGCACCAAAACAAACTTTAACGCTTCTTTTCGTGGTGGTAGCGACAAATTATTGTACTATGCCGCCCTGGGATACCAAGCAGAAGATGGCTTGTTTGACGATAAAGGTATGGAACCCTATGCTACTAATGTTAAGTACGACAGGGTAAACTTTCGCACAAACTTAGATGTAGACCTTACCCCTACTACCCTACTTAAAATGGGTGTCTTTGGTGCTATTGATGAACTCTACACCCCCGGAAGTGGTGCCGGTGCTGTAATGAATGCTATTTACAATACTCCATCCAACGCATTTCCGGTTATAAACTCCAATGGAAATTGGGGAGGAACCAATATTTATGGCAATAATCCAGTAGCAATGGTAAACTCAACAGGATATTCTAAAGATCAAGGAACTATCATAGGGGTAAACGGTTTGTTGAATCAAAATTTAGATGGCATTTTAAAAGGCCTTTCGGCCGAGCTTAGCATTGGGCACAACAACCGAGCTACTTCTTTTGATGGGCAACGCAAAAGTTATCGTTATGAAGACCTTGATTATAATGAAATGACTATGGACACCATTTCCCAGATTTTTGATGAAGACTCAAACCTTGAACCATATTCTGGCAATGGCTATACGGCCAAATTTACACGCTTTTATGGAAAAGTAAAATACGATCGGCAAACTGATACGCATAGTTTTAACACTTTTGCAATGTACTCACAAGAAAAATTTGTAGGTCGTGGTCAATACACCACCTTTCTTCGACAAAATATAGCAGGGAATTTCCATTACGATTTTAAAGATAAATACATTGCAGAGGTTACTTTATCGTATGCCGGTTCCAGTGTGCTTCCAGAAGATCGTTTTGAATTCTATCCTGCAGTATCTGCTGGGTGGGTAATTTCAGAAGAAGACTTTGTAAAAAACGATGGATGGCTACAATACCTTAAGCTTCGTGGTTCCTTTGGTTATGCTGGGAGCGATCGTATTGTTTTAAACACAGAGGACCAAAGTTATAGTGGTGTAGGCGGTTACAACTTTACCGCTAACAATAACACGCAATGGAGCGTGGGTGAAGGCCGTTTGGCAGGAAACCCAAAAATGGAAAAAGCAATGATGGGAAATATTGGCTTAGACCTAAATTTGTTTAAAAAACTAAACCTTGTGGTTGATGGTTTTTACAACAAACGTACCAATATTTTGGTGTCTACAGACGGACAATTAACAAGCTTAATTGGTGTTGCCCCACCAATTCTTCCTAATGGAGAAGTGAGCAACAGAGGTGTTGAAGCTACCTTAACATGGCAGGATAATATTAAAGACTTTAATTACTCGGCAACGGGAATGTTCTCTTATGCCAAAAATACGATTGAAGAAATGGGCGAAGTGCAGCGCCCATACGATTACTTGGAAAGAACAGGAAATTCCATTGGGCAAGCCTTTGGATTGGTAACCGATGGCTTTTTTGACAGTCAAGAAGAAATAGACAATAGCAACCAACAATTGTTTTCTACAGTTTCCCCTGGGGATGTAAAATATGTAGATCAAAATGGAGACAACCTAATAGATGAATTTGATGAAGTAGCCCTTGGCCATAGCACTAGAATTCCAGAGATATACTATTCTTTTAACCTGCATGCAGAATATAAAGGCATAGGTGTTAATGCAATTTTTCAAGGAACAGCAAACCATACCGTTTATTTAAACACACAAAATGTGTATCGGCCGTTAATAAACAATAACAATATTACGAGCTTCTCTAATAATACGTGGACAGAAAACAATATGGATACCGCTACCCTACCAAGGCTCACTACGTTGGATAATGATAATAATTACAGAAGTAACGATATTTGGTTAAAAGACGGTGATTATTTAAAACTCCGTACACTCGAAGTTTATTACGCAATACCAACAGGAGTAACCAAGAAGTTTGGAATTGAATATTCCAGATTGTTTTTTAGAGGAACTAACCTTGCATCTTGGGATAGTTTGGATCAATTGGATCCAGAGGCACTTTCAAACAGTTATCCGCTTTTAAAAACCATGAGCTTGGGCCTTGAGTTTACATTTTAAGCCTATTTTATAACAATGAACAAAAAATTTACAATATGAAATGCCTATTAACAAATTGTAAACCCATCGATATAATTAACGGGGCATTCCATGTGACATATATAACAAACAATAAATAAAAACACATGAAATATTCAACAATATTAATTCTTATTATAACCCTGTCGCTAGGCTCTTGCGATTATACAGACTATAATGAGAAAGATTATCTTTTGAAAGATGATATCTATTCTGATTTAGACCGGGTTAAATCAGCTCTTACAGGAGTTTATACAGATCTTCCCGCCGGGTTTACCCAAGTGGGACAAGCAATGATTGCTTCCGCTAGTGATGATGCTGTTTTTGCCAACGATGCAGATCCAATACATAGATATTTTAATGGAGCTTGGAGTACGTCCAGACCATTGGATTCCAAATGGAATTTTTATTATCCCATAAGAAGGGCCAATCAACTCTTGGATGAGGTTGAAAACTACACCTACGAAGAGCGTTTGTATGATAAAGACCCAACCTATGAGGTATTAATGCAAGAACTGGAACGCTACAAATATGAAGCGAGGACATTGCGCGCTTTTTATTATTTTGAATTGGCAAAGCGTTACGGCGATATCCCTTTTTACACATCTGTTCTAACGGAGGAAGAAGCAAATACCATTGAAAGAACCCCTTTTGAAGAAATTATTGATTTTATTGTGCAGGAGTGTGATTCTGCCGCTGCAGTTCTACCAGATTCTTATATTGACCAACGTGACAAAGAAACCGGTAGGGTAACCAAAGGAGCGGCAATGGCCATAAAAGCCAAGGCATTGTTGTATGCCGCCAGCCCACTACACAACGAAAGCAGAAGCACAGAAGCTTGGGAAAAAGCGGCCGAAGCAGCTTATGATATTATCAACTCTGGAACATATTCACTACTAAATAACTATTCTGATGTTTTTAATAACTACAGCAATGGAAATTCAGAATTAATATTGGAGCGCAGACAGGGAAATAGTAATAATTTCGAACGCATCAATTTCCCCGTGGGTTATGTGGGAGGTAGCTCTGGAAACACTCCAACCCAAAACTTGGTAGACGCTTATGAAATGAAAGATTCTGGAATGAATATTAACGATGCAGGCTCTGGTTACGACGCCGCCAACCCCTACCAAGGAAGGGATCCCCGATTTGAAGCTTCCATACTCTATAATGGAGCAACTTTTAAAGGACAAACCATTGAAGTATTTAATGGTGGAACTAATGGTGCCCCACAGCGCTACGCAACTCCTACGGGGTACTACCTTAAAAAATATCTAATTGAAAGTATTAATTTAGAAGCTCCCAATGTTACCGAAAAAGAGCACACTTGGGTATTGTTCCGTTATGCGGAAGTATTGCTGAATTACGCAGAAGCGATGAATGAAGCTTATGGTCCTGAAAGCCCGGGTAGTTTTGGTATGACAGCGCTTCAGGCAGTAAATATGGTAAGAGCGAGGTCGGGTATGCCAGATTTTCCCTCAGGATTGTCTAAAGACGCTTTTCGAACTAAATTGAGAAACGAAAGACGTGTGGAGCTCGCTTTCGAAGGACACCGTTTTTGGGATATTCGCCGATGGGAAATTGGGGAACAAACCAACCAAATATACAAAATGGAAGTAACACAGGAAGGCAATAATTTTTCTTACAGCAAAGAATTATTGACCACGAGAAACTTTGAACCTAAAATGTACCTGTACCCAATTCCTTTCAACGAAACGGTAATTAATACCAACCTTACTCAAAATCCAGGTTGGTAAGTTTAATATTAACTTGACTACACCAAAACGCATCTAATTACCAACTATTAATTAGATGCGTTTTTTTATTAATTTAATCACACATTAACAATTTCCAAATAAATACATTATGGCAAAATCCAGAAGAAAATTTTTAACTTCCATTAGCCTACTGGGAGCAATTAAGACCATCCCTCTTTCTGTTTTAGCTTTAGCATCAAAAAAGAAAAGCTAAAAATTGTATTGTTAGGCACTGGTAATAGGGGAACCTGTTTTTGGGAAAAAGACTTGTAGATGAATATTCCAACATCCTAGAATTTGTTGGCTTATGCGAAATTAATCCTGGAAAATTGGCGTCCGGCAAAAAATATATTGAACCTCCTTCCCTACTTTTACCAATTTTGATAAAATGATTAACAAAACCAAGTCAGATCCTATAATTGATACTATAAAAGAATCCACACACCACGAATTTATTATTAAGGACTCGAATCACGGTAGTGATGTACTTACAGAAAAACTCCTAACGACAGATGAAAACAAATATCAAAAAATAATTGATGCAGAAAGAAGGTCCAAAAAAAACCTAATTACTGGGTTTAATTATAGATGGAGCCCATACATTAAAGAATTATTGGTAAATAACACTGTAGGGATAATCACCTAAGTAGATTCTCACTGGTACTTAAACACTTACCATGACGCTTCCTATTTTCGAACATCCCCTGGACTGAGCGAAACAGGAGAAACGTTTGGGTTTCATAAAGCTACCCATCATTTTGATTTGTTGAACTTGTGGGTAGACTCAGACCCCATTAAGTGTTTGCTTATGAAGCCTTGGAAAACGAATGTAAAAATGGACGTTTTCGAGGAAATAATTATCGTGATTGTAATTATAAGTCCGAGTGCGACTTCCACAATAGACAAAAGGTCTATGGATCTAATTGTTGCCTTTGAATAGTACGATGGTTAGATAAGGGACAATTGTTTGTTTAGAAAAGAAATCAAAATATACGATAAAATGTCTGCCCAAGTAAAATATAAGAACAACGTTTCCTTGAATTATTCCCTATGATAAAGATTTAGATATTAATCAAGCAGAAATGCACGCTAATGTAGCCCAAACCTCTAAAGATGCAGATAAACATAAACCCATTTATGTACACAATCTTTGGAAAGATTACCAAGTAATGAAGATTACCTTTTCCAATGCAGACCATGGAGGTGACAATGCCACCCTACACCATAAAATATTTAAAAATCCAGACGCTACCGATCCTTACGTCCATTTCGCAGGGATAAGGCAATGGGGTAATGCTTATTTTTATGGCATAGCAGCTAGAAAAAGCATTGAATCTGGAGACCCAATAAACATCGCTGAGTTAACCGATTGGAACCTAGGGAAAAAAGAATATAAGTTGTTATTTCGGTTTTGGAAAATATCGCATCTTACTATACCTAGGATATTCATCAAAGTTCTCAGGGTTCTCATCTCCTACTCTAGCATCCTTGGTTTGCTTTAATTCATTTACCAATTGTTCGTGCAATTGCTTTGAAATTTCAATATGCTCTTTATCTTCATATAGATTATCTATACAGTCTGGATCTTCCTTAACATTATACAGTTCGAATTCCGGTCTATAATCAAATGAGAAATCGAAAAATGGTACTATCGAAGGATTGGAATAGTTCTCTATTAAAAACGTCTTGGAAGGCGAATCGTCTACATCGGCAAAAATGGTTCCCTGTGTATATTTTCCATTTTCATCAAGGGAATACCTATTTAAAAGCGTGCCATCTTTTTTGTCATATCGTTGTGGTGCCCCTGCCGGCCACCGGTTGGGTTTTACGTTCCAAATAAGTAAATAGTCTCCTTCTATCACTGCCCGTTGCGGATATCCCCAATTTTTGTAGCGGGAGGAAGAGTGTCTTTCCCGGGAGGAAAAAACAGGTACTCTAGATACTTTTCCTTCCAGTTGGGAAACCAGAGAGCTATTAGATATGGGTAGCATCCCTTTTGAACTTACATTGGTAAGCTCCAAAACTGTTGGTGCTAGCTGAGCAAGACTCACATTTCCACGATACTCCATTTTATTAAGATTAGAATTTTTAGGGAACTTAATAGCCAAGGGAACATGTATTCCGTATTCATAACAATTGGCCTTGGTTCGGGGGAAAGGCATTCCGTTATCGGAAGTAACTATAATTATTGTATTGTCGTACTCGCCTATCTTTTTTAGATAAGAGACCATACGATCTAAATGACTATCAAACCATTCTATTTCTACGGCGTAATCCAATAAATCACCTTTAACCAAATCGTTATCCGGTAGAAACTTTGGCACCTTTGCATTTTTTAGGCTTTTATTATTTCTTTTCCAAGAGTCTAATTCATACCCTCTATGTGGTTCTCGTGCTCCATACCAAAAGAAAAATGGTTTTTCACTGGTTTTGTTTTTAGAAACAAACGCTTTAAATTCCTCCGCATAGTTGATACTACTTATTCCATACGCACTACGATCGTCCTTACTGTCATAATTGATCTTTGCAGTTACAGGCCCAGCCGGGTTATCCATCCTCAGGGAATCATTTTCACTATCTGCAAACTTAAATGGGTCTACTCCCTTTCCCGTTCTTCCAACGAGATATCCAGCATTTTTTAGAAGATCTACAAAGGAGATATATTTTTTTGGCCACCAAGAAGCGTGTTGCCCTGCCTGTTCGTTCTGCCAAGGATATCGTCCTGTTACTATAGCACTTCTGGAAGGTGCACAGCCAGGGGATGCCGCATAGGCCTTTGGGAAATAAACACCTTCTTTGGCAATCCTATCAAAAGCGGGGGTTTTTACAAAGCTACAGCCAGCATAAGAAGTATGCGCAAAAGACTGATCGTCGCTAATGGCAAATAAAATGTTGGGTTGTTTTTGTGCCGATAAAGAAACGTTGTATAGCAAGGCAAAGCATATCATTAAAACCTTGTATGTATGGTAGTATGGATTTACTTTTTTCATAAAGATGTTTAATTATGGCTACAAGATACTTACAAAAAAGATACTTTTCTCAACAGAGCTATTTATGCCATTTAAAAGAATTCACCTCTATTAAGTACATAAGAAATTAAAAACCAACAATATAAGATTTCTAAAAATAACCTTCAAAAGCTAAAAATATCCATATCAAAAGCAATAACATCCATTTTTTCAACCTCATTTCCATCGTAAATTTGATAGGCTCTATGAAATACGCTAACAATATATTTCATTGAAAACCAATTGAATTACACCGGACATAGCTAAACGGTCTGGTTCAGAAAAATATACAAACCAAAAACTCAAAATCCATGTTAAAAAAATTACTTTTTGTTGCAATATGCTTTTCGCTGTTACAACAATCCTATGCACAAAAACAATCCATACGAAATGGTATTCTGTGGAAAGACACTAATGGGCTTGATATACAAGCACATTCAGGGGACATCATGACGCACAATGGTCGTTTTTATTGGATTGGCCTTGACCGATCGCAAAACTTCAATTATGAAGGAATTAACCTTTACGTTTCAGATGATTTGACCAATTGGGAGTTCTTGAATAAAGTAGTTGATAAAAACACCAACGACCAAATGGGAAATCCGAACCTTCCTCGGGAAGAAAAACGCTTTACCGAACGACCAAATTTGGTATATAATGAAATGACAGGACTATTTGTAATTTGGGCCAAATACCAAAACCCTGGATACACTGCTGGGGAAGTGGCCATCTTTACAAGTCCTACTATAGATGGTGATTACACCTTTGTAAAAGCGTTTCAACCTGCCGGATTCGACTCAAATGATTGCAGCTTTTTTAAAGATGAAGATGGTAAAGTTTATTTTATCTCGAACCATAAAGGGGTAAACACCCCAGACGACCCTACCGATAATGAATCTTTAAACCTATATCAATTAACAGATGATTATATGGATGTGATAGGAGATCCGGTACATTTATTTGCTGGGCAGAAAAAGGAAGCTCCCGCCATTTTTAAACAAGATGGCACCTATTACCTTATTTCTTCCGGGAAAACAGGCTGGAGACCCAACCAATGTGCTTACACCTGGTCTAAATCCTTAACAGGAGGATGGGCCAATTGGAAAGCATTGGGTAATAAGGTTACATACGACACCCAGGCTAATGATGTAATTACCCTCACAGATGATGATGGGAACCCATCTTACTACTATGTCGGCGACAGACACAAAGATCCAGAACTCCCAGAATCCAAATACCTATTCTTGCCACTTACTTTAGGGACTAATAATAATCTGGATCTGGAATATGTGCACGAATTTAAAATTGACATGGAAACAGGGCGTTGGGAAGCTTTCGACGATAATATCTATGTTCCACAGAACGATTGGAGTTTGGTATCCGTTTCCAGTGAAGAGACCTCTGCCGCCGATAGACCAGCCACCAATGCGTTCGATAATGACATCAATACTTTTTGGCACACTAAATATAGTGACGGTAGCGATCCCTACCCACATGAAATTGTAATCAATTTAGGTGCCGAATACGAAGTGTCTGGCTTTACCTATATTCCCAGACTTGATAGAAGCAACAACGGTCTCGTTGCTGAATTTCAATTATTTCTTAGTTCAGATGGGGAGAATTGGGGCGCACCGACTGCTTCCGGTAATCTAGGGTATTGGACAGAGCTCTACTTCGAGACCACTTCTGCCCATTATATGAAATTCGTAGCAATTGCACCCATGGAAAAAACAGCCGAAAATCTCGCTACGGCTACAGAGTTAAGACTTATAAAAAGTTCAGAATACACAAAAACCGACGTTATTTTGCCTTACAACAACCCAGACCAAAGAGGATGGAACAGCAATACTTCCATTACAGTATCTAAAGGAGGAGAGATTTTTTTCGGCCCACAAACACAATACCACGAAGGGCAAACAAAGTTTTTTGGCTTTTACAGCTGGCATGGTCCCAACGATTTTTACGCTACGGGTAGATCGGTGAAAATCACCGACATTCAAGAGGAGCAATTAGGGGAGTACACCTTAAACTTTTTGGATGACAACTTTAATGTTCAAAAGCAAACCTTTCAAATTGCTTTTAATATGGAGGTTACTTCCGTGGAAAAATTGGACGAAGCTTGTAATGGTGCCAACAACGGAGAGGCCACCGTAACCGTTACCAACGGTATCCCTCCTTACTCCTATGCTTGGGATGATGGCCAAACCACACAAACCGCTACCAATTTAACTCCGGGAATCCATACTGTAACCATTAGCGATGCTGCCGGTTATTCCTTAACCCAAGAGATAACCATAGAAGAAGCCAGTGAAGTAACTGCAACACTAACCGAAAACCAAACCGTATTCCTTGGTTATGGCAAAGAAAATTGTACTGCTTTGGAGGTGTTAAGCGTTCAAGGAGGTTCAGGTGATTATACTTATAGCTGGAATACTGGTGATTCCACCCCAAAAATTGATATTTGCCCGGAAAGCACCACCGTTTATACCGTAACCATTACCGATACTGAAACTGGATGCAATATTGATAAAGAAGTTGTGGTGGAGGTAATAGACATTAACTGTGGGAACAGCAGCTGGATTGAAAAAGTGGAAGTATGCTTTAAAGGAAGAAGTTTGTGCGTGAGCAAACATGCCGTAGCTGCATTGCTTAGAAATGGAGGCGTATTGGGCAACTGCAACGATAACAATAGTATTGTATTTACTGAAGTTAAAGTGGCTCCAAACCCTGTTACCAATTATGCAAACGTATACATACAAAGCAAATCTCAGGCAACGGTAAACTTAGAACTATTTGATTTTAGAGCACAAAAAGTATTCTCCCAAGAAGCATCCATTAATGAAGGGGACAATCAAATACAGTTGGACCTCAGCAATTTGCCAAGGGGAATCTATATACTGAAGCCCCTCGTAAATGGCGTGGAACAAAAAACAAGACTGCTTATTAAAAAATAAGAGCTCTTGTAAAATACTGCTATATTTTGTGGTTTTATATAGCAAGCCCATGAGGCTGTTTTAAAAGTGTTTGCTTTTGAACAGCCTCATTTTAATAAAGCAGTCCCTTTATGTTATGCTAAATTTAAAATGATTTCAAGAACCCTAAATTTTAATATTTACGCTGTGATACAGTCTGAAGGAAAAAACATGTCTACTTTTATGTTCCCATTAATTTGGGCGCTAATGTTTGTGGCACTCCCTTTAAAAGCTCAACTTTCTAAAGAAACATTGGAAAATGCAGCAGAACGCTGTATCGTCACAAATGATCCTGTAAGTTTGGTATATCCTTTTTTAGACACCGAACATTCTCGATGGTTCTATTTTTCATCCGCTAGTAGGCCTTTTGGCATGGTAAATTTAAGTCCAGACACAGCAACAGATGGTGCTTGGAATAGTGGTTACCGCTACCAGATAGATACCATACAGGGATTTAGTCATGTACATGCATGGCAATTATCGGCGCTTTCTGTAATGCCGGTACAAGTATCAAAAAACAACGAGACAAATATATTTACCGACTATTATTCCCAATTTTCACATGAAAAAGAAATCGCTTCACCAGGCTTTCATTCTGTTTATTTAGAACGTTACGGTGTTCATACTGACTTAACAAGTACCAAGCGAGTGGGCTTCCACCGATACCGCTTCCCAAATGGCACTGTGCCAACGGTACTTTTCAATCTCAACAAACAATTGGGTCCATGTAAAAATATGGCAGGGCGTTTACAACAGTCTGGAGACAAAAGTCTTTCTGGAGAACTTACAATGTCGGCAACCTCACGTCGTCCTAAGCCTATAAAAGTTTATTTTCAAATTGACTTTAATGTGGAAATTGATTCTTTACATCGGGATAAAACTACAGGAAATTACCTTGCATTCACCAAGAAGGAAAGCCAAGAAACACTAATGAAAGTAGGAATTTCTTACACATCCCTTGACAATGCGCGAACCAATATATCCAAAGAACTTCCAGGGTGGGATTTTGAGGCTGCAGTGTGCCAATCCCTTCAAGATTGGAACAAAATGTTAAGCCGAATTAAAGTATTTGGAAACAGTAAAACACACCAACGTAGGTTTTATACTGACCTTTGGCACGCTTTACAAGGACGTAGAATTATTAGCGATGCCAATGGAGCATATCCAGACTATACAGGAACTGCTTTTAGAATTGGCCAAATTCCACTTGATAAATTCGGTACACCAACGTTTAACCACTACAACTCCGATGCTTTTTGGGGTGCGCAGTGGACTATTCAAACTTTATGGGGGCTCGTTTACCCTTCAATAATGAAAAATTTTTCACTTTCTTTGCTCCAATATCAAAAAGACGGAGGTTTGGTGCCCCGTGGGCCTTCTGGCGGAAACTACACAAATGTAATGACTGGAGCATCTTCTACCCCATTCATCGTGGGCGCAGTACAACGAGAAATCCTAAAAGAAAATCTAGATCAAGTTTATACAGCTCTTAAAAAAAACCATGTCATGAATGGAATGATGTCCAAAGCCGGTTATGAACATAACACTGCTATTGGAGGTGGATTAGAATATTATCTCGAAAAAGGATATGTACCATATCCTTTGCCCGAAAAAGTGAAGGCCCATCATAAAAATGGAGCATCCATGACGCTTGAATATTCTTATCAAGATTGGGCATTGGCACAATTCGCCAAAAAATTGAACTTACAAAAAGACTATCGTATTTATAAAAAACGTTCCGAAAATTGGAAAAATGTTTTTGACGCTTCCGTGGGTTGGATTCGACCTAAAAATAGAGATGGAGTTTGGAAAAAAGAGTACGACCTCTACCAAATAGGCCATGGTTTTACAGAAGCAAATGGTGCACAAAACACTTGGTTTGTACCCCACGATCTTCCAGAGCTGGCAAAACTTATGGGTGGTAACGAAAAAGCCAGTGAAAAACTCAATGAACAATTTAAAACAGCAGAAAAATCAGGTTTTACGGCAGGTGATTCCCATGGGCAAGAAAAAAACCCAAAATACAGCCGAATTCCCGTCAATTATGGAAACGAACCTTCTATGCAAACGGCTTTTATTTTCAATCATTTAGGCAGACCGGATCTTACACAATACTGGTCGCGAAAGGTCATAGACAGTGTTTTTAGTGGGTTGTCACCTGAAACCGGCTATAGTGGCGATGAAGATCAAGGTATTTTGGGAAGTCTAGCTGTATTAATGAAAATTGGACTTTTTCAAATGAACGGTGGTGTAGAATCGAATCCAAAGTATGAATTTGGAAGTCCGATTTTTGATAAAATTGTTATTACCCTTGAAAATAATAAAAAACTGATAATCAAAGCTCTTGGATCAGCGTCGGGAAAAAAATACATCGAAACCGTGAAATGGAACGGAAAACCTTTACAATCGGATTCGGAACAAAAACACATTCAGCATAAAGAAATTATACAGGGCGGAACCTTAGAATTTATAATGAAATCTTCTAATCCCGTAAAATAGCCAGTTTAATATGGTATTGTATTTCTACTACCCTATGCGAGGAAATACTTTTTTAATTTACATCGGCCGGCCTTCTGTCTGTTTAGAATCTTTGGGGTACCGCTCAGAGTTTTATTGTCGCTACTGACCATCGCTCCACTTTCTCGCTCTCAATATTCTTAAAATCCTACGTTTTGGGACTCCTGTCCATTTTATTGGCCTTGTTCCAGGCTTACTTCCCCAGCTCTTACTGTTGTTAAATCATTTTCTCCTCACTTATCTTGATGATACTTATCCAAAAGTTATTAATTCGATACTTTAATGAAACGAATGTAATTGAAGAAAATGTAGTTGTACTACCTGAGATACTTAAATAGCCCCTTGGGATGAATTATATAACCCCTCCCATTACGTTAAACCTAGCTAAATTTAAGTATTTAATAATTTATCAACTAAAACTTATCCATTATGAAGTACTATTTACGTAAAGTTATTTTTTCATTCATGGCCATATTATGGTTTATTACTGTTAAAGGACAAACAAATCCCTATACCGTCAGGGTAAATGCAGACGGCTACAAACACATCTTTGAAGGGGCTGGTGCTTCCTTTAGCAAATGGGTCGGCGACCATAATAATATGAGTGCAGCAGACCAAGATAGTGTTATGAGGTGGGCTGGAAAAGACTTGAATATGCAATATTTGCAAGATTATACAGGTATATATCCATCTGATGATCCTTCATACTACGATGCTAATGCTAATTATATAAAGACAATGAGAGCCTACAGGCCAGAGTTGAAAATGTCTTTGGTAGTTAACAATCTTCCCGATAACCTATGTACTACCATAGATGTAAACGGGACTCCAACGAAAGCATTGGATTATACTAGAACCGGTATTTATGATGAGGTAGCCGACTGGTACTTTAAGGCTTTAGAGGGGTATTTTGTTCGTGGAGTACCCGTAGATATTCTTAATATTGTAAATGAACCCGATCATAACAAAGACAATAAATTTTACTTGTACGGCCATGGTAACAATAAAGAAAAAGGTGTGGCTTTTTTGTTAAAGGAAGCCATACCCCGGCTCCGAACGATGGTCAACAATCCATCGATAAATGTTCATGGGATACCTATGCCAGAAATAATGGCCTTCAGTGCGTTGAGCGCAAGGAGAACCCCAGAATGGGTGGATGAGGTGAAGAACAATTATCCAGATGCTTGGAATGAAGTTGATATCTTAAGTACACACCAGTACGCTCAAGGATCAAATAACGCTTATTTCGATCAGATGAGAAACCAATTGGAAGGCAGAAGATTTATTCAGTCAGAAATGCATGCAGGTCGAGGGGAAGATATAGGCTACTTGGAAGATATTTTGGGACAGCGGCATTACACAGCTATGTCGGCAGCAAATCTAGTTATTTGTGGTGTCAATGCAGGGTTGAATTCATGGTGGTACTTTTTCGTAGCCGCATCGGGAAACTACAAAAAAAGTTCCTTAATAATTATGCCCGATGATGGTCAAAACCCATATAGAACTCATCAATATTACGCATTTAAGCAAGTGACTTCCTTACAGCCACCTAATTCGCATGTAATGGAACGTACAATCGATGGCAATGAAACAGATGATGAAGTTATTGTCTTTAGGAAACAAGGGGATAACCATGCTTACGTAACCATTGTGAATTATTCCGATCAGCCTTCTCCTGCGGAAGTGATCATCGAAAATGATAATGGAGACATATTAAAAATAAAATCCATAGAACTCCATACCACTGATGCCCAGTTGAAAGATGTAATTACGGATTCGCAAAATTTCACTAATCAGGTTGATGAATATACATTTACAATGCCTCCATACAGCGTAAATACGTTGAAAGTTGAATTTATGGAACTAAACAGTGCTTCTAAAATCCCTCAGTCTGCATGGAGTCTGCACTCGGTAGATAGTGAGGCCGGTAGTGATCCAGCAATAAATGCTTTTGATGGGAATCCCAATACGATTTGGCATACTCCATGGGGAGAGAATGAAACAACATTTCCTCATCAAATATCCATTAATTTAGGGGCGACCTATAATATTTCTGAGTTTCGTTATTTGCCACGGCAAAATGCTTCCCAAAATGGAACCATTTCGCAATATGAAATTTACCTTAGTACAGATGGTTCCAATTGGGGGAGTCCCGTAGCAAATGGAACTTGGGCCAATTCAAAAACTGAAAAATCCTTAAATTTTACAACCACAATAGCAAAATATGTTAGACTGGTCGCCCTCAGTGAAGTGAACAATAAAGCATGGGCTTCAGCCGCTGAAATTAATCTCTACGGAACAGCAACATCTGCTTTGGAAGCCAAATATCTGTTTAATGGCGATGCCAACGATGCAACTGGAAATGGATATGATGGAGCAATTAATGGTACAACTTTTACTACAGATGCCGTTCGTGGTCAGGTTGCTAGTTTTAATGATACCTATATACAAGTAAATAATCACGAAGGAGTTATCGGTACTAATTCCCGTACTATATCGGCATGGATAAAAACAACCGAAAATAATAGTGCTATAGTATGTTGGGGACCCAATACAAACGGAAACAAGTGGCTGTTTCGTATATATCAAGGGAAACTGCGAGTGGAAGTGAAAGGCGGACATACAATAGGTAGTACTACCATTAATGACGGTCAATGGCACCATGTGGCCTGCACTTTTGAAGATGATGGTACACCGAATGTAACCGATACCAAGCTATATGTAGATGGTCTATTTGATAATGTTTCATCATCCTCTGGACAAATTATCAACACTTTAGGAGGAAGGGCATTACAAATTGGACAAGATCATGATAACCGCAAGTTTAGTGGGTATATGGATAATGTACATATTTATGAAAGAGTTCTCAGTGCTTCTGAAATAGCAAATGAATTTCAACAAACGCTGAGCAGTTCTTCCCAACTAAAACAGTCAAATGAATTGAAACTATCCACCTCGAGCGCAGTTGACGAAATTGGTGATTTTGAAGTTTATCCTAACCCGACCAAATCTGAATTCAACTTAAATTTTAAGAATATAAATAATGCCAAAGTGTTCGTTTATGATTTTAACGGTAGGTTAGTTCACACTGCCAACACAAGTAAACAATCAATTCATTTATCAAACCCTTTCTTATTTAAATCTGGCATGTATGTAATTAAAGTTATTGATGATAAAAATAAAGTTTACTATAAAAAAATATTGATTGAATAGAAATAAGTTTTCAAACAAAAAAAAGTTAATAATCCTCGGGGCAAGCCCCGAGGCATTAGTTTAGAAAAGATTCAATTGAATGTCATTGTCTTTGTGTAAAATCTGATAATCCTTCTCGGTTCCTTGATTTTTTACATATGCAGCTATTACTTTCTCACTACTATGCCTTCCCACTGTATTAATGTAGAATCCACTGCCCCAAAAGGCTCCACCCCATAATGCTCGTTTAACACCAGGGGCTTGGGAAAAAATTTCCCTAGCAGTAATGCTTTTTATTGTTCTTGCAATCTTTGTGGGGCTATAGGTGGGAACACTTTGTAGCAGAAAATGAACGTGATTCCTGTCAGAACCTATTTCCAGAATGTGAATTTCATATCTTTTCTCGATTTCAATACAGGTCCTTTTTAGTATGCGATCAACTTTTCGACTCAATACAAATCGACGATACTTTGCAGAACATACCAAATGGTAAAGCAACAAAGATACATTATGACTTTTATGAAAATGCTTACTTGAGCTCACGCTCAAAGATTACTATTTTTTTCGTACGAGGCAAGCCTCGGGGTATTTACCCTCCTAGAATAAAAAAGCCTACTTAGCAATTTGCTAAGTAGGCTTTCTAACCTCAAAATAGTAAACAAATTATTTACGCACTCGGCGTTCGTTTTCGGGTCTGTTTTTAAAAGCAGGGTCCCAAACGCCTTTATAGCGTACTTTTTCATTTAACATAAGTTGCTTATGAATGTGGTAGGTAACATCCATCCATTGGTTTCCTTCGTCCCACAAAGGTTGTATTAATTCGGACTTCCAAGAATTATAAGTATTTAAAAGCTCTTCAAATTCCTCAGGTTTTTTCTTCGATAAGTCGGTAGTTTCCCCAAGGTCATCTTTTAAATTATACATTACCGAGCCAAAACCATCAAGGTTGATAAGTTTGTAATCCCCTATTCTAGCCGCAGAATTTTCAAGTTTTTTCCAAAATAATTTATCGTGCGGGTCACCTTGTTTTTTACCAGTGACATAGGGCAGTAAATTGGCTCCATCCAATTGTAAATCTGCTGAAGGTTCAATACCTGCCGCTGCTAAAGAGGTGGTAAAAATATCAAGGGAAGAAGATAATCCGTCAAAAGTTTGTCCACCTTTTATAGCCTTAGGCCAGCTAACCACAAAAGGTACCCGGTGCCCACCTTCAAATTCATTACCTTTCCATCCTTTTAGCGGGCCTTCTTTAGATTGATTGTTATGAGCACCACCGTTATCGCTTAAAAAATAAATAAGAGTATTATCCAATTCGTTCAATGCTTCCAACTTATCTACTAGCTTCCCCACATTCTCATCCAAAGACCATGTCATAGCCGCCAATTCCTTTCGGGGATGCTCTTTAAACTTCTCCAGATCCTCTTCTTTAGCATGCATAGGCGTATGAACCGCGTTATAGGCCAAATACATAAAGAATGGTTTATCGCCACTTTCTTCTGCAAATTTCACTGATTGATCCCCCAGAACATCGGTCATATATCCTTCAAAAACCACCCTCTCCCCATTGTGCTGTAGCATTTTATCTTCAGAAGGGTTTTTAATAGGAAAATAAGAACGGCTTCCAGTTAAAAAGCCATAAAACTCATCAAAACCTCTCTGGTTGGGTTGGTCGGATTTATCGTTCCCCAAATGCCATTTACCCAAAGCATAAGTATTATAACCATTATCTTTAAAAACATCTGCCATGGTTTGTACATCATCGCTTAAGCCTATCCCTCCAGTTCCGTTGGCCTCAAAACCAAAACGCTGTTGGTATTTCCCGGTCATTAATCCAGCCCTGGAAGGCGCGCATACCGTAGAACTCACGTGAGCGTCGGTAAATGTAACCCCACGAGCTGCCAAAGCATCTAAATTGGGGGTCTGCAAGTCTTCGCTACCCATAAAACCAAAATCAATATAGCCAGCATCATCTGCCAATATTATAATTATATTTGGTTGGTTGGATGATTCTATTATAGAAGTACTTTCCGCTACGTCTTTATCCTTTTTTGGATTCTCTTTACAAGAGAAAAGAATGCTCACTATGCAAGGTAAAACCCACTTAGTATATTTATTTTTCATCTTTTTAGTATTATTTAGTTTATTAATTATTTTTAATTTGCTTTCTATATTCTAAGCGTTTTTTGATGTCGAATTTTTCATCATACTCTGGATTTTTTTCCTTCGGAATAGGGGCATTCATTTCAATACGCCACTCATTAAGCTCCTGCAATAATTCTGAAGTTTTTTCGGGATGTTGTTGTACCAAATTATTTCGCTCCCCTATATCGTCATTAAGATTATACAACTCTACGGAATTATCTTCAAAATATTGATGAAGTTTCCAATTCCCGCGGATAATTACCGAACCCGGCCGCGTTCTAAACAAAGGGTCCCGACCATCATCTTTTACAGGATTATAGGCCTGAAGGTAAATGGGAAAGTGAAAAAATAACGGTCTCTTTGAAAGTTTCTCCCCATTAAAAATAGGCATTAGGGAAACTCCATCCAGCTTAAAATCCTTAACAGGAATTCCTGCTACTTCCAGTAAGGTAGGAAAAATATCTAAGTTGGAAATAGGGGTTTCATTTCTAGTATTTGGCGCAACCACCCCATCCCATCTTACGATATACGGCACCCTAATTCCACCTTCATAATAAGAACCTTTACCGCCTCGTAATGGTTTTTGACTACTGGTATCTGCAATACCTCCGTTGTCTGAAGTAAAAATTATTAGTGTATTTGCAAGCAATCCGCTTTCTTTGAGATAGTTTAATATCTTACAGATATTGGTATCTACGGTTTCTATCATCCCTGCATATACCGCATCATTCTGAAAAGGGTTACCTTTTTTACTGGTATATTTATCCTTTAACTCCGGAAATGTTGCTAATGGGTTGTGCACTGCATAGTACGGAAGGTAAACAAAGAAAGGTTCTCCAGAAGTGTTTTTCATAAAATTGATGGCTTCATCTGTTAACCTATTGGTAAGGTTTTCGCCTTTCGGGCCATATTCCATATTTGGCACATTGTAGGGAGAAAAATAACCATTTTTACCTGGTCCTCCATTTTTACCTCCTGCTACATTTACATCGAAACCCTGTGTTTTCGGATCTTCCCCCAAATGCCACTTTCCAAAAGTGGCCGTAGTATACCCTTTATTTTTCAAAGCTTCTGCAATGGTTATAATAGAATCTGGTAACACCGTTTTATTAGGTGTTGGAACAAGCTTTCGAAAACGCTTGTTCCCCCTATCTGAATTTCCTACAGTGTAAATTTCATGTCTAGGTGTATTTAAACCGCTCATTAAGCAAGCCCTGCTGGGGGCACAGTTAGCAGCCCCTGCATACCCTCTTGTAAGAGTGAGCCCATTGGCTGCGAGTTCTTTAATATGTGGAGTTTCATAAAACTCACTCCCATATGCTTCGGTGTCTTTATAGCCTAAATCGTCTACGTTAATAAAAACTATATTGGGCGTTTTTTCTTCCTGTGCCGATAATCCCGAAGAAAAAAAAAATACGATAATAAAACTACTAAACAGGCGGCTGGTTTTAATCATAATCCAAACAATTACAATATTTAAAATTTACTTTCTTGTAGGTTTCTCTAAAACTTTTTCTAAATATGCTGCCATCTCTTTGACCATTTCAGGGTGGGATTCTGCAATATTTTGAGTTTCCCCAGGATCTTTATCCAAATTAAAAAGCATGGGAACCGTACTATACCCAGGGTCTACAAACTTATTTTTAATCCATTCAGGTAGTTTGTCGGATTTCTTAGGGTGGATGTATTTGTAGTTTCCTTTTCGTATTCCGTAGGCATAGGCTTGCTCAAACAACATTTCCCTTCCTTTTTGAGATTTCCCCAACCACGCGTCTAGCAAGTTTTCACTGTCGGGGGCATCTGCCTTTTTCAGTTTTTGCCCTACCAATGCTGCTAGGGAGGCATACAAATCTACTTGCGATAAAAGCGCATTGCTTGTACCCGGTTGTATTCCTGCTGGCCAAGAGATCACCGTTGGCATTCGGGTACCAGCTTCGTATACCGAATATTTAGAACCTCTATATGGCCCGCCCGGATTGTGCTCCCCAAGCAATTCAATAGCATAATCTAGATATCCATCATCTAAAATAGGCCCATTATCACTACTGAAAATAATCATGGTGTTTTCTTTAATACCATTCTTATCTAATTGTTTCATAATCTCCCCAACACACCAATCCATTTGTGTAATAACATCGCCACGAGGTCCCATTTCACTGGACTCTACAAACTTTTTATTGGGTGTTCTTGGTTGATGAATGTCATGTAACGAGAAAAACAGGAAAAAAGGATTTTCTTTATGTTTATCTATAAAATGAGTAGCCTTATCCGTTAATACAAAAGGAATGTTTTCATCTATCCACAAGGCATTCTCTCCCCCTTTCATATACCCAATTCTACTAATTCCATTGGTAACCGAAGAAGCGTGTTGATCATCTGCATGCTGCTTTAACAATTCAGGATGCTCTCTCCCTACAGGATATCCTCCGGGAATATTTTTCTTATAATCTACCGTTATTGGGTCTTCCTTTTCCAAACCAACTACTTCTTGATTTTCCATAAATACCGTTGGCACCCTGTCTCCAGTGGCGGGTATTAAAAAGCTATAATCAAAACCTACTTCTTTTGGTCCTGGGGTTACTTTAGTGTTCCAGTTTACATTACCATCACCTAACCCCAAATGCCATTTTCCCACAACACCTGTTTTGTAGCCAGCATCTTTTAGCATATCTGGTAGCGTTCTCATTTCAGTATCTATAATTAGCGGGGCATCTCCTGCCAAAATAGCCGCTTTACCACGAAAAGCATAACTTCCTGTAAGCAACGAATAGCGTGAAGGTGTACAGGTAGCTGCTGAAGAATGTGCATCGGTAAAATTAATACCGTTGGCCGCCAGGGCATCTACATTTGGGGTCTTTACCCCTACAGCACCGTTTACCCCAAGATCGCCAAACCCTAAATCGTCTACGTAAATAATCACGATGTTTGGGTTCTTCTTCTTTTGAGCATTAACACTTGCAAAACATATCGTTATTAATAGTACCCATGCTATTTTATGCAGTATCGAATTTTTCATTCTGTTTACTTATTTATCAAAAAAATCCAGTTTCCACTCGTTGTACCATTTCAAAATAGGTTTGCCATCTTCAAATTGTACGGGTAACCAAATGTATCTTCCATCGATTGGGTTTTTAGGCGTCCATCTATCCGCCATAAAAATAAAAGCATCTTTTTTTCCTACAACGGGCAGCACATAAGTACTCTGACTTCTGAAAGTGGTTTCCTTTTCTTCTTCTGAACCCCGAACAGGATTCCCTAAGGATTTCCAAGGCCCCAACATACTATCTGCCATTGCAGATCTAGCTGGGTTGGGATCCCATCCTGTTAAACCAGAACTAAACATATAGTATTTGCCGTCCTTTTTAAAAATAGCTGGAGCCTCGTTGTTCCCTCCTGGAAACACTCTTACATATTCATTGGATAAGGAAAGGTAATCATCGGTTAATTTGGAAATAATCAGTGTCCCATTCTCTTCTGATGCCGTGATATGATAAGCTGATCCATCCTCGTCTTTGAACAAAGTCATATCCCTAGACATCTGTCCGCCTTCAAAATCCCTCAAGAAGTACACCCCGTGCTTAGACCTTTGTCCCCATTTTAAATCTTCTTTTTTTGCATACGTTTCTGCATGGGCTTTTTCTTCTTCTGAAAAGTTTTTGGGCCATACCCCTGGATGCATACGGAAGCTATCTATATATTCATAAGGCCCCGTAATGTTGTCTGAGACCGCAACACCCGTAAGTGCTGCTTTATAACCTTGCCCCTTCAGTTCATGATGAAACCATAGGACATACTTATTGGTTTTATCATTATAAATTACTTTTGGGCGCTCTAATACCGAGCCTTTTTGCAATTTAGACGAAGTGTCTTCCTTCATTTTAAGGGCTACACCTTCATCTTTCCAATTGTAAAGATCTTTAGAGGAATACACATGCACTCCCACAAGCGCTTGGTTGTTGTTTCCTTTGTGTTCACCAAACCAATAATAGGTATCGTTAACAACAGTAATCCCCCCACCGTGAGCGTTAATGTGTACTCCGTTATTGTCTTCCCAAATTTCCCCAGGTTGAAAACTTTTATAATCAGTTTGTGCGAAAGTTAAGGTTACACAACACATGGTAAGGAGTTGGAATAATCTTCTGCTTAGCTTCATTTGTTTTATATTCATCCTACCTTATTTTTTAGTCCCGATTGGCAAAATATAGTAAGAGTACTCTTTTTGCTCTGGTTTTATTTGATATTGTTCATGCGGCTGTGCACCCCAACTGGTATCGCCTCCAACGCCCATTTGCTCTGCATCTATATTTACATTTACCAATTCTCTTTTGGTAATATCAGACATGTGCCTTTGTTTCTTTTCCTTCCCTGCATCAAAATCAGAATTGTACTGATGGTGCGCACTAAAACCAAGTAAATCGGTACCTATTACTTTAATTCCATTCCCAGTTGCATCTGTAAAAGACACCCAGCGTACATCTGTTTTATAACCGTTTTCTTGTGGGCGCGCGTAGGCAAAGTACAAGTCTTCTACTTTGGACTTATATTTACCAACAAAGGCAGCTGTATTTCTATCTTGGTAATTTTCGTGCGGACCTCTACCGTACCAATTCACAATATTATATGAATTATTCAGGATGAAATTATTCCCGAATCGAGGCATATTAAACAGTCCGTCTTTCACATCTGTAAGTATATTATCTACTTTTACAATCCCAGTAGCGCTTAAGGTGTATATAACTTTAATTTTAGCCATCTCGTTTGGCAACTGATAAACCGTTTCTACGCTTACTTCTTTGCCTAAATCTTGCTTTGTAATATCTTCCAGCTTCCACTCTTTTTTTCCAGATTTAATTTGAAGCGAAAGTAAACTTTGATTATCCGATGCTTCTTTCCATGCTCCAAACTTCTTAGGCATATTAAACCCAAAATCGTTATCGGTAGTTGGTCTCCAGAAATTAGGCGTAATGCCTTGCTTAAGTACATTTCCGTTACCGTAGTTTACACTACTTAAAGTTCCTTTTTCAACATTAAAAGTAAATTCAGCAGCCTTGGATTTTAGCTTTAAGAGTCCGTCTTCCTGAGTTGCTGCAAGAATGTCATCAGAAGTTTTCTTAATGGAAGGTTTATATGTTCCAAATACAAATTCTTCACTAGCCAATTGCTCCCCTTTTTCAATTAATGGAAAAGTTTTATTGGTTGTAGCATACCACTGAATATTATATTCATTAGAAGCTGTTTCCAGCTTTGGCAGTTTAATGGTTACCATTTTTGATTCCTGTGGACCTAAGTTTATAGCGTCTAGCTTCCCTTTTGCCAAGGACTCGCCTTCTTTAAAGAGCTCCCAACTAAAATCAAACCCATCTAAACTGGTAAAGTAATAGCCATTTTTAATGGTTACTTTTCCTGTGGTAGGATTAAAGTCTTTAAACTTTATATGCTGGTACACTTTTTTAAGCTCTGCCAATGCCGGGTGTGGCGTACGATCTGGATTTATAACTCCATTCATACAGAAATTGGCATCGTTTTGAAGATTTTCAGCACCAAAATCACCTCCGTAACCCCAATATTCTTTGCCATCTTCGGTTTTCCCAAGCAATCCTTGGTCTACCCAATCCCAAATAAATCCACCTTGCATAATGTCATACTTCTCAATAACATCCCAATAATCCTGAAAGTTCCCCAAGCTATTTCCCATGGCATGTGCATATTCACATTGTATCAATGGACGCTTAGGATTGTTTTCAGCATAATTTATCATTTTAGGGATTTTCCAATACATGGGTGCCTGTATGTCTGTATTTTCATATTGGGTAGCTCCTTCGTATTGTGTAGGCCTTGTAGTATCTTGTTTCTTCAACCAATCGTATGTAGCGAAGAAATTTTCCCCGTTGCCAGCTTCATTCCCTAAAGACCAAGTTACAATAGATGGATGATTTTTATCCCTTTCAAACATACGCACTGTTCTATCCATATGCATCCCTTTCCATTCTGGAAGATATGCCGGATGTATTTTTTGCGCTTTTTTATTGTTGTTCAAACCTTGATTGGTAGTTCCCATTCCATGGGTTTCTATGTTTGCTTCATCAACTACATAAAAACCATATTGGTCGCACATGCTATAGAAAAATGGATTTTTAGGATAATGGCTGCAACGAATAGCATTTACATTGTTTGCCTTCATCAACTTTAAGTCTTTTAAAGTTAATTCCTCATTTATAACATGCCCAGTAGACTCGTCGTGATCGTGAAGGTTAACCCCTTTTATAAGTATAGGCTGCCCATTCACCAAAAATTGGTTGTTTTCTATTTTTATATTTCTAAATCCAACTTTTACAGCAGTTGCTTGTGTTTGCTCAGCTCCATCTAAACTTATGGTTGTCGTGTATAGGTTTGGCGTCTCTGCTGTCCACGGTTTAGCATTTTCTACAGTTCCTTCAAAAGAAATTTTTTCTTCGCCAGGCGATACCGTTACACTTTTGCTGAAATTAAGAATCGCTTCTTTTCCATCTAGCAATTGAACCTTTACGGTACGCTCTTCTTTTTTTTCTGAAGTATTTTTTAATACTACATCGATACTAAATGCACCGTCTTTATAATTGTTCACTAAGTCGCTACCAACCCGAAAATCATCGATGGAAGTTTTATTTTGGGCAATTAAATATACGTCGCGCTCTATACCGCTGAGTCTCCAAAAGTCTTGATCTTCCATATAACTGGCATCAGACCATCTTAATATCTGTACAGCCAATTGGTTTTCTCCTTTCTGTAGATATTCAGTAATATTGTATTCAGCTGGTGTTTTGCTTCCTTCGTTGTACCCCACTTTCTTTCCGTTTACATACACATAAGTTGCGCCACTTACCCCTGCAAAATGAAGGTAAATATCTTTTCCGTTCCATTCATTCGGCACATTAAAATTACGTTTATAGCTCCCTACATTATTCATGTTATGTGGAATAAAAGGAGGATTTTTAGGGAACACATATTTTACATTAGTATAAATTGGAACACCGAAACCTTGCATTTCCCAATTGGAGGGAACTTCTATTTTGTCCCATCCGCTAATATCGAAATCAGTTTTAAAGAAATCTGCCGGTCTTGCCTGTACACTATCGGCATAATAGAAATCCCATGTTCCATTTAATGATTTATAGAAAGGTGATTTCTTCCAATCTGCATTGCTTATTGCCTCTTGGACCGTAGGGTAATTATAAAAAGTAGCGGTAGGTTTCTCTCTATTTATTTGATAGATTTCTGGATTTTCCCACTCTGGATTTTCCCAAGTTTCGGCAACATATACCGGCTTAGTATTTTTTTGTTCATTACACCCTAAAGCAACCAAGGCAAGCGTCATTGCACAAAAACTTTTTGTTAGTAACTTCATTATATTTTCGTTTCGTTTAAAATAGATGTTAGTAAGTTTCAATCTTTGGTAATTTTACTATCCCACCAAGTTTCATTGGGTTGATAGTCTTTTGATAGCATTTCTTCGCGTTCTTTTTCAAGTCTTGGCATTAGCACCTCTTCTCTATTTTTTTGAATTTTCTTTGCCAATTCATTATCAAATTTTGGATCTTTTGAAGGCATATTGGCATTAACGCTTTTTAAATACTCCATGAGTTCTTTTTCAAGCTTCAGTAGAAGTTCTTTTTCCAAGCTGGAAATATCATTTTGCTCACTTGGGTCTTTCGCAAGGTTGTAAAGCTCATTTCTATCATCTTCATAATAATGAATCAATTTATAATCGCCTTTACGAATAATGGAAGAGGGTTCTCCTCCTTGATTTCCGTAGTGCGGATAATGCCAAAATAATGGCCTTTCTGCTATTTTACCATTTTCAATAAGAGGTTTTAAACTCACTCCATCTTGTGTTTGATTAGGCATAGGTGCTAAACCTGCAAAATCAATAAGTGTTGGGAAAAAATCTGCTCCAGTAACAGGTGTATCTATTGTTTTAGGAGCGTTGTTAACAAAAGGAACTTTTATAAAATAAGGCTCTCGAATACCGCCTTCCCACTGGTAACCTTTACCGCCACGTAAAGGAAGATTGGTTGTAGAAAATGCATCTCCAGAGGCTACACCTCCATTATCTGATGTAAATACCACAATGGTATTGTCTTCTAGCCCTAACTCTTTAAGCTTATTAAGAACTAAACCAACAGCGTCATCCATCTGCTCTATAAGTCCTGCATAAACTGGGTTGTCCTGTTGTGTACGAATGGGCAACACTCGCTCCATTTTAAAGCCAGACTCCTTAATTCCCTGTAATTCTGCTTTATCCCTATATTTTTTCCATTTTCCTTCAGAAGTTTGTATTGGGCCATGCACCGCATAAAATGAAAGCATTGCAAAGAAAGGCTTGCTTTTATTACTTTCAATAAACATATTGGTTTCTTCTGCTAAACGCATAGATAGGTTTTCACCGGCCTTTTTGTTAGGAAGCTTTGGATTGCTCCAAGGTGAAAAATACCCTCCTTTTGGACTGCCAACTTCCCAGCCTCCTTTATTAACATCATACCCGTTACTTTCAGGATTATTTGGCTCGTCTCCTAAATGCCATTTTCCTGCAAAAAAAGTTGCATACCCGCCTGCTTTTAAGGCTTCTGGTAATGTAGTATCGGTTTCGGGTAACGCATGAACATACGCTGCCGGCAACAGTTTATCATTTCTTTTATGCTTTCTCCAGTTCTCGCCAGAGGCGGCTCCAATCCAATCTGTAATACCATGCCTCGCCGTAGATTTCCCTAACATTATGGTAGCCCTGGAAGGACTGCACACCCTACTGCCAGCGTACCCCTGAGTAAAAACAGTGCCTTCTGTTGCTATTTTATCAATATTCGGTGTTTCATAATAATTACTTCCGGTAATTCCTAAATCGTGTGCCCCTAAATCATCGGCAAGTATAAAAACAATATTCGGCTTTTTTATTTCCTCTTTAACTTCTTCAGGAACTTTGTTTTTACAGCCACTCATAAGAATGGCCGTAAAACAAAGAAAGCTAACTAATCTAAACAAGTCCGGTTGATTCATTAATTTGTAATTTGTTGTTTAATTGAAGGGTGAATATAGTTTTTCTTTCGCAGTCATGATTTATTGTATACAAAAAGAACCGATTTCCACCCTAAGTAGAACTATATGCCCTATTCGGACATGGATCATCTAAAGACTTAAATAATGTTTTATAAAATGAACCATCTGGCTATAATTTGTATTTAGCATATCATTCATAGACTATATTTTAATACTTCCAATTAAGAACAAGTTTTAATGGGGTTTTTCAAATATATAGATTTGCCAATAGCCAAAAAATAGACAAAAGCTTTAAAAACATGGACAATAATCCTATCTGCATTTATTTCATAACTGTGTTAATTGAATCATATATTATTCAGTACATATCCATATAAAATAAAAACCTCCAATGCTATTAAATAACCTTAATTGTTTAAAAGTATATTTGACTTTTAATTTATTTTTGTACCTTTTGCCATCACTTAGACTTAACTATAAAAGTAAGATGCATTTACAATTAATAAAATTTAAATAGACTGAAACTCCAACTATATTATGAAAGAAATACTATTGAAATATAAGGTTGTATATATGATAACTTTAGCCTTTTTGATCAATCTAAACGTTACTATTGCCCAAGACCAGGAAATAGGAAAACCAAATATCCTTTTCATTTTAACGGATGATTTAGGATATGGAGATGTAGGCGTTTTCTATCAACAGTTAAGGGCAAAAACCCCCGGACTGCCCTCCATTTCTACACCGAATCTCGATGCTTTAGCTGGAGAGGGAGCCATGCTTACAAATCATTATGCGGGCGCTCCTGTTTGTGCACCTTCACGAGCCTCTTTGTTTTCTGGCAAAAATCAAGGGCAAGCCAATGTACGGGATAACCAGTTTGATAAAGCCATTGAGGAAAACTACACCTTGGGATCTGTACTACAACAAAATGGATATAAAACCGCACTCATTGGTAAATGGGGGTTACAAGGTCAAGGTAAAGGTCCCGATTGGCCTGCACATCCTTTAAAAAGGGGTTTTGATTATTACTTGGGTTATATAAGGCACGGCGATGGTCATGAACATTATCCAAAAGAAGGAATTTACCGTGGCACTAAAGAAGTTTATGAGAACAACAAAGTCATCACTCCTTCATTAGACAAAGCCTACACTGGCGATTTGTTTACTGCAAAAGCAAAAAATTGGATTATGGAACAAAATACTGAAAATAAAAACCAGCCTTTTTTCCTATTCCTTTCTCTTGACACTCCGCATGCTGTTTTGGAATTACCAACACAAGCCTACCCAAACGGGAAAGGTTTAAAAGGTGGCTTGCAATGGCTAGACACATCAGGAAAAATAATCAACACAGCATCTGGAAAACCAGACTCTTTTGTTAATCCGCTTTATAAAGACGCAACATACGATCATGACAAAAATCCAAATACAGCAGAAATTGCTTGGCCAGACACGTATAAGCGATATGCCACCGTTGTAACAAGAATTGATAATCAAGTTGGGGATTTAGTAGCATTATTAAAAGACCTTAATGTGTTTGAAGATACTATGATTGTTTTTACTTCTGATAATGGTCCTTCCAAAGAATCGTACCTACCAAAAGAATATGTTGAAAACAATCCAGAATTCTTTCAAAGCTTTGGTCCTTTTGAAGGAATTAAAAGAGACCTATGGGAAGGCGGCATGCGTGAACCCACATTAATAAGTTGGCCAGCCCGAATTAAAGAGAATTCTATAAATGAAACACCTAGTGCCTTTTACGATTGGCTGGCAACATTTTGTGACGCAATAGAGGTACTTCCTCCTGCTGGAACTAATGGAAAATCGATACTGCCTACATTTACAAATTCAGACTTGAATAACGAAAGAACCGTCTATTCTGAATATTTCCAAAAATGGAATACCCCCAATTATGATTCTTTTGCTGAAAATAAAAGAGGTAGCGCAAGAAAACAAATGCAATTAATACGTATTGGAGATACTTTGGGAGTTCGTTATAATATTCAAAATGCGAATGATGACTTTCTCATTTTTGATATAAAAAACGATCCCGCGCAACGAAATCCGCTTACGCTCACCGATATGGAGTCTCTTCAAAAAAAGCTAAAACAACAAGCTCTAAAAATGCGTTTTAGAAACACATCGGCCCCTCGACCTTATGATGATGTTGCTATTTCTTCAAGCACAATTAAAGAAGATAATTGGGCATTTTATGAAGGTGAATTCCCTTGGGTTGCTGATGTTTCTTCAATTTCTCCTTCTAAAAACGGAAAGAAATTCAGCTTTAAAAAACCAAACTCTTTCGAAGAAGGAATTGTAAAAATCACCAAAACCATTACCATTGAAAAAGCTGGAAGGTATGAGTTCTCACTTAATACTGATGCGCCAACGGTTCTAAAATTTTACGAAATAAACCTTATTGATGCAGATTACAACTTTGCCGCTTCCAAAGTATACACCAATAGCTTAGTACTAGACGAAGGAAAACACAGCTATACACTTTATTACAAAAATTCTGATACAAAAGCACCTAAAATAGATTTGTCATGGAAGCTTATTGAAAAATAACACTTCGGAATATTCCATTAAAAAACCGGTAGCGAGGTAAATTTCACTACCGGTTTTTAATTAAACAAATAATTATCAACTTACCTCTATCAATTATAAATATCTTCGGTAGAGAACCCATCACCTTTGGCGGCAAGCCTCAATCGTTTCAATTTTTCTAAATCTATTTCTTCTGAAGGGTTAAAATCTTTACTTTCCATATATTCCAACAAACTATGCCTAAGCTGTCTGGCTACAGGTCTATTTTCCATATCTGAAATAAGATCCATGGAAGAGAAAACCAGTTTTCCTTTTCCCACATTTGCTTCAAAAAGATTAGACAATTTATGATTGGTCACAAAATTATCAACAACCCTTACCAAAGGTGTAACATTTAATGAATCTATTACCACAGATTTTGAACGAATACACAAATCCCACCACTGCCAGTTGGTGTATCCGTCCGTTGGAAAACTTCGGAATACTTCGTGGTTTTCGTCCATTAACAATCCCATAGTAGCGGGTTGGTCTGGAAAATGCACAGGACTCCAAAATACGGGAACAAACCTTCCTTCAATACCTTTAAGCTCGGCATAATCTGGATTTAAAAGCACGTTCTTACCCTGCTCAAGTGCTTTACTAGCATCTGCAAAGGAACTGGTTATCAAAACATTTTCAGAATTTGTTTTAACCTCACTTGGATAAATCCAAATTGGCCAACTATTTTTGTATTTTGTGCCTCTTAATTTCACCGTAATAGCTAATTTTTGAGCAGTCTCGGTAGCAACAGAATATACAATCTCTCCAAGATCGTTATTATTACCAATTTGTAATTCTACATTATTTATAGTCCCTTTTTTAAGCTGTTCTCCATCACTGTTGGTAATTTCCCAATCAATGATTTGATCTTTTAACGGTTTATAGAAATTGGCGATTTCTATATTCGCATTCAATGTATCCCCATGTTCAAGAACTGCCTTTTCAAAACGAATGAGCGGCACCAATTCACTATTGAATTCCCTAAATTCTTCAGCAGAAACCACACCTTTAGATTCCCAAAAAGCGTTTAACAATCCTACCAATGCCGTTCCTTGTCCAGGAAAATCTTGTAATTGCAACAATTGGAATCCATCAAAACTCGGTGTTTTCAGGGCCCTTTCTATTTCTTCTTTATAAAGAATAGTAGCCAATTTTCCAGATGCATGTGTAAAATCATCTGCTAAGGACAGCATTCCTTTTTTCTCCAAATCATTTTTAATTGCTTTAAAATTTAATGGATCCAGAACACCTGTGTATTTTGAAATTTCACTCATATCGGGATACACAGAATATTGACCTATTTCATGGGAAATAAGCGGTGTATTTATATGGGCACTGTTTTTAGAATAATCTTTGTTAAAATTTGGATACTGGCTATTAAAAATCCCTTGTCCGCGTATCCAGCCTTTATCCGTCCATTGCGTCACAAAAAAATCATCTTGCGGTTCGGGCACAGTTCCAGTTGGCTTTTGAAATGAAAAAGCAGTTGTGGCATACAAATGTCTGTTGTCTTTTTCTTTTAAATCTTTCACCAAGGCATTCAATAATTCTATGTCGCCTTGAATTTCGTTACCCATTGCCATTAAAACAAACGAAGGATGGTTTCCGTAGTCTTTCAGCAGTTTATATGCTTCTTGCTTTAAAAACTGAACCGCTTCTTT
This sequence comes from Galbibacter mesophilus, assembly GCF_023721415.1. Lineage (GTDB taxonomy): Bacteria > Bacteroidota > Bacteroidia > Flavobacteriales > Flavobacteriaceae > Galbibacter > Galbibacter mesophilus. The sequence continues at coordinate 101,045 of NZ_JAMQVC010000004.1, forward strand.
ATCTTTTCCGAAGTGCAAACTCCAATGTGGAAGTTCTACCTGAAAATAAAAACCTGCTTCATCGGCCGCTTCAAAAGCTGCTTTTGGAGGACACCAAGAATGGAAGCGAAGATGATTTAATCCATAATCTTTAGCTTGCTGAATGAGTTTTCCCCAAGCCTCTTTTTCCAAAGGAGGGTGACCGGTTAAAGGGAAAATAGAACACTCTAAATTTCCCCTTAAAAAAATACGGTTACCATTAAGCGTTAAAACTCCTTCGTTTTTAGCTATTTCCCGATAACCAAACCTCGTTTCTACAGCCCCTGCCGATGTGGTTACTTTTATAGTGTATAGGTTAGGATTAAATTCATCCCACAAAAATACATTAGTTGGTTTTTCCAAATGAAAGCTCACTTTACCTTCTTTTGAAGTAAATTCTGACATGGTACCTTGAAATACACTTTTTCCATCTTTATCGGTAATCTGGACTTGAAAATTCTCCGATGGTGAAACTGAAGCATCAAATTCCACGGCTATTCTATTCGCATCCAATTCTGGATAAACTTGAATGTTGTTGGGAGCTTTACTACTTGTTGCCTTTAATTCAATATTCCCCAAAATACCATTCCATTTTATTTGTGTATGGTTGGTGTATGCATGTGCCATATCTTGATTAATACTATCTGGATACCTTTTCCCTTTTACATTTATTCCAGCGAATTTATTGGCGTTATCGATAAGTATTGTTAATACATGTTTTCCTGGGCTTAAATAATTAGAAAGGTTATAGACATGCGCTCCTATTAAACTGTTTTGTGAGTTTACTTTCTCTCCGTCTACAAAAACAGTAGATTCCCAAATAACACGTTCTAGAGTAAGCTGAACTTCCTTATCTTTCCAATTAGAAGGAATTTCAACTGTTCTTTGGTACCATGCTTTGCCTATGTATTGATGCTTTCTTGTTAAGTTGGAAAGCACGTAGTTATTTAGTGCTGGCTTTAAAGTATTGGGTTTTCCTATTTGGGCATCATCCAACGTACCAGGTAACTTCACGGCAAACGGCTCAAAATTTTCATTGGCCCAATTTTCCTGTAAACCAAGGTTAAGGGAATCCAATTTCACATTCCAACCCCCCGCTAAGGAAATAGTATTATTTTGTTCTTCTGAACAACTACTAACTAAAATTATTAGGGCAAAAATATACCCAAACTTTAGTAACAGTTTTATTGTTGTAGAAAAATGGTGGTTAATCTTCGTCATTTTAATGTATTCTGATTTTTAGTTTGTTTGAGACGTTATACTAACTTTGTTTAAAATCTGAAACCAGTCCTTCCAAGTCCATAAAATCTACACAAGCTGCTTTTACTTTATAATCATTATCTTTTTCGTACGCCTTCTTTATCGTACTGGTAAAAGCCTCCCGATTCTTAAAATAAAGTGTGTAATTAATAGCACTCAACGCTAAACTAGGACTCGCATCCAGCATAAATTCTTTTAACACTATTTCTGCCTTTTTATTCTGATTGGAGGCATACAAAGTAGCTGCTAAATTAAGACGAACAGGCGCATAACTATCATCCAAGTTTTTCTGTATCGTTTTTAGTTCAGATGGGCTTAATTTATTGCTAATAGCATACAAACCGATAGAAGCCCAATAGCGTACAAATTTATTTGAAGACTCCAAGCTTTTAAACAACTCCTTTTTTGTGTCATCTTTGCCTACCAAATTTGCCACTTCAAAAATTTCATTCAAAGGATAATTTTCATCATTCAATCTATACTCATAAGGTGTTCCCGTTTTGGAAATCTGTTCCAGCTCATATTCTGGAGCAAAAAGAATGTCTTTATTCGCAAGTACTTTCTCTTCAAGTAATGCCCGCATTTTTTGAGCTATTGCAGAATAATCTTCCTTTTCAATAAGGTTTTCAGTCTCCCATGGATCGTTTTGCAGATTGTATAAAACTTCTGTAGGACGTGGCTCTAATAAAGATTTTTGTAACGAATCGAGTTTTCCTTCTTCATAGTCTTTATGCATTTGTTGTGTTATCTCCCCTATTTCTACATACCTTAAGTATTTAACTTCAGGAAAAAATGGTAAGAAATTTCTAGAATAAATAAATTCTCCATCTGTAATGGTTCGAACCAAATCAATTCCATTATCTGCCCGATCTGAAGATAACAACTTATATTCTGGTGCATTCTCCCTTTTATCTCCCAAGAATGGTCTTCCTTTTAGGTAATCGGGAATTTTTGTTGCTGTTAAACTTAGCATGGTTGGCGCAAGGTCTTCAAAATTAATTAACTCATCGGTAACTACGCCTGTTCCCCACGGAGATAAGTGTTTGTATTTTTCCGGAAACCAAACCATAAACGGAATTCTGTATCCAAGGCCAATTCCATTGGTTTTGGCTCGAGGTATTCCTTCACCGTGATCGGAAAAAATAAAAACAATGGTATTTTCCATAAGTCCGTCATTCTTTAACCGCTGAAGCAATCTACCCATTTTCATGTCGGCGAGTTTTAAAGAATTGTAGACCCTTGCCATCTGTTTGCGCATCTGCGGACTATCTTTATAAAATGGAGGCATTTTAAAAGCATCTTCAGAAATCCAATGTTTTTTATGCAATCCTATAAATCCCGATTTTTCGGGATCCAGTGTAGAAAGATTGGTGTTTTTATAATCGTAGACTTCATTGGAAATAGGTTGTGCGTTATTGGATTCTCTTGGTAAATAGGCAAGAACATTTTTTTCGTACCATTCGTATGTCATACTCATCGTTCGGGATTGGTGGGAGTCTTCCACATTAAACACCGAAAAGAATGGTCTATCCTCTTTTTTATTCCACCAACCAGCAGTTTTGGAGCTTTCATCCCAAGTATTTTTAATGAACTCCTGTGCATTTTCTACGTTGTAGTCAGTTTTTTTATTGTTGGTTGCGTAATATCCGTTTTCCTTCAAATACTTTGGAAATCCTTTTACAAAATCAGGAATTGCATAGTTGCTTCTATGGTTTCCCGTGCCTAATTTATAAGTAGGGATTCCAGTAATAATGGTACTTCTACTGGCGGAACATACAGTTCCTGTAGAAAATGCATTGGTAAAACGTACCCCTTCACTGGCCATTTTATCCATCACCGGAGTTTCTGCAACGGTGTTTCCGTAACAGCCGATAAATTGCGGTGAGGTATCTTCAAAAGTAATCCAAAGAATATTTGGTCGGTCTTGAGCTATAAGTAACTTTGAAAAAAATAATAACACAAAAACACCAATACATTTAATAATTGAAAGTCCTTTCATTTTACTTTTTATTTTTCTGCTTTAACTAGTGCTGATGCCATTTTTAAATGAATGGTAGCCGGTAAATGGTATAAATCTTTGTCCAGCACTTTTCGAAAACTATCACAGGCTTTTTCTATATTTTGAAGACCAAAATTACCTAACCCAATTAAGAATTCACAATGGATTTTATTACGCTCATTTAAATCCTCTTCCCAAATCAATAAATCGGGTAGGGAAACCGCAAAGTAATCCAGCTTTACTTCATCGTTTATATGGCTCTCTCCATAGTTCTTCAAGTTTTCAAAACGCTCATTGGCTTCGTTTTCTCTTCCCAATTTAACCAGCGCCAAACCTTGGTAAAAAATCTTGTCGGGCTGCTGATCATTATAAAAAATAGCTTGTACGGGCTCACTTAATCCTTCAGAAGCTCTTTCCCAATATTGTATAGCTTTTTCGGTATCCCCTAATTCATTATGAGCACAGCCTAACCAATATAAAATATCGTTTTCTTGGGCTCCATGAAGTTTTCCTTCACCTAAATTATGTGGATACTTTTGCGCTTCCTCCAAGCATTTAATAGCTTCTTTAAAGCTTCCAATTTTCATTAAATCTTTAGCCAACTCTACATTATTGGCAATATGTTGGGCGGGAACTTTACCTTCGCCACCTTCCCACGGATGAAATTGACGTTCACTCAACAATTCCAAAGCCTCTTTGTGCTTTCCTAGAAAACCATAAATACTAAGGCGTTCTAAGTATAAATCGTCTCGCTTTAAAACCAATGGCAAGTTTTTTTCTAAAATATGCAACCTTTTGGTTAATGAAACGTTTTCCTTTTTATTGAATTGATCCAACTCCATTAACAACCTCGGATTTTGACTGTCTATTAAAAAAGCCTTTTCTAAATGCTCTCGTGACAAGTCTTTCTGCGATTTTTTATTGTAATAATATAAGGCTAGATTACGGTGGCAAATAGCATTTTCAGTATCATGCTTTAATGCTTGTTTCCAGCAGTTTTCAGCCAATTCGTATTGTTTATGTGCATACCAAAAATTCCCTAAGAAGTAATTTGCATTGGCATCTGAAGGATTGAGTCGAATAGCTGATTGTAATACCACAACTTCTTCAAGCCTGTTAGGAAAACAATAATCCAACGGCATTTCTTGTGCCCTTCCATAATATTTCTTGGTTTGTGCAACATTTCCTTTCTGCTCGTAATACCACCCTATAAAATATGGAACCATAGGGTATGATTTCATTTTACCATCATCAAAAGCTTTTAGTAAAGCAATTGCTTCATCGTAAAAACCGGCCTGTGCATAATCTAATGAAAACTCAATATAATTATGCTCATAATCGCGAATTACCGCTTGGAAATTAGCAAGTTCTACCTCTTTTTTGTTCAACAGATATTTTTCAAACAAGATTCCAAAACTAAATCCATCTATAGCTAAGGATTCTTCTATTAACTGTTTGCAGGCTTCATTACGGTTTAATTTTCTTAACAGAATACACTTTAAGTGGCGTGCTTTATGGTTATGCCAGTTTTTAATAAGGGATTTATTCACCAACTCCAGTGCTTTTTCAAAATCGCCTCTTATGCAATCAATTTGTGCCAAATTAAAATATCCCGCGTCTTGCCAGGCGGCATTCCAACATCCTTTAAAAAAAGCATCATACGCTTCATCTATTCTACCGAGAAACTTTAAACTCAATCCTTTGTTGAAATAAGGTTCGCCATCGTACGGATTCGGATTGTGCTGTGTTAGAGTTTCTATGGCCGTTTCAAAATAAGGCAACGCTTTTTCAAACCTTCCTTTTCTCAAAAGCCAAAGCCCTAACGCATTGTTATTACGCACATCTTTGGGCTCTCTAGATAACGCTTCAAGGTAGTAAACTGTTGGGTCGTAAGTAGCATGCCTATATTGTTCTAAATGCAGGCCACGAAGGTATAATTGTTCTACTGTTTCTATTTCTTTGGGAGGTTTGGCTGCTTTTGCTGCCTCGGGTATTTCTTCAGAAACAACTTTGGTATTGCTCCACCAAACCAAAAGTTTTCCTTTTTGATTAAAAACCTTTACGGTAAGGTCGTACCTTTTTTCAGGTTCTATTGAAATCTCTTTTTCAAAAACAGTTGAAGGATCCATGTCTAAAGTCTCCTCAAAAACGGCACTCCCTTTTGTTTCCAAGACTATTTTTATGCCTTTAAAAATACCGGTAGTATAAACTTTTAATACCGCGCTTTCTTCAGAAGTTTCTAAATTTAGTAGTACATCTTTTGTAGCATTTTTTACCACCCCTACGTTGTAATACGGCATAAAATACTGTGTAAAACTTTTCTCTTCGTAAGGATGCATCCATGCAAAATCTGGTTGGTTATCGGTATAAACTCCACACATCAACTCTATGTAGGGACCATCTTTGTCGGTAAGGTTTCTATCCCAAGCTTGCCCAAAATCACCATTACCCCATGTCCATTGTTTCTTTCCGGGGGAAACATGATGATCGGCAACGTGAAGTAGCCCCCCTTTGCTATCATTTTCGTAACCCCCAACAAAGTCATATTCAGAAGTAATGGCCATGTAAGAAGTCGGTACAGGAATATTCTTATATCTTGAAATATCTGTTCCAGGGGAATAATCAACTTTGTAATATTCTCCTTTAGCGATGGGAAATTCTGAAACATCACGCTTTCCGTGGTCAAACACTGCATTCACATCGGGAGGAAAAACCGATTGGTAATGATCGTTTACCGCTACAGCTGGATTTGCCCACCATAAAAAGGTTTGTGGGTGCGGACTTCTATTGTACAATTGCGCTTTTATCTCTAAATAGGCTTTATCTGGATGAAGCGTAAAACCGGCCATTCCTTTGGTACGGAACATTCGCTCTACCTCACTTACCCAAACCGTAACGCTTCCATCTTTATTTTCTTGAATGATGGAATCTACAGGATCGTAAGTACTTGGTCTATGATGCTGCGGCCAATTAAACTCTATCCCCCCAGAAATCCATGGACCTGTTAAACCTACAAGTGCAGGTTTTATTACGTGGTTGTAATATACAAAATGACGTTCCCTTATTTTGTCGTAAGCCATTTGTATTCTTCCCCCTAGTGCCGGAAGAACCATTATTTTTATAAAGTCGTTTTCAATATAAATTACGTCCCACTCTTTATCGATTTTTGTGTCACTAATTTCTTCGATTACTGGATGGGGATAAACAGCTCCACTACTGGCTTGATAAACCCTTTTTTCTAGAAAAACTGGATATTTTTCCGGTTTACCAACCTCATATGTAGGAATTATTATACGTTCCCTCCAAGCTTTAACATTTGCCATATTGATACTTTTAAGAGAACTCATTGTAGAGTTCTTTTTATTATTTTTTTAGTTGATATTTTGCTGTCTCTATAGAAAAAGACCTTTTATTTTCTCCTCGCTCAAGGTCACTTTAGGGTTGAATTGACTTTTAGACATATATTTTTTTATGCTGTACAACAATTGCTGTGCCTCTAACCTATCTTCTAGATTGCTATGTAAATCTACTCCTGAAACAAAAAGCTTCCCTCCACCCACTTTGGCTTCAAAAAGTAGCGCAGCTCTTCTGTTTTCAAACCAATCGTCTATAATTCTCACCACAGGAGTTAACGCTGGGGAAAATTCATCTAAAACAATAGCATTGGCGTTGCTCATGGCATCCCACCATTGCCAATTGGAATGATATTCTGTAGGAAATTCTTTTAATGCGGGATGATTAGGATCACATAGGATTCCCAATGTATGAGGTTTCTGACCTTTTGTCCATGAAGTATTCCAGAAAATGCTTGAAAAACCTACCCCAATACTGCCTCCCTTTTCTGGTTTTACATCTCCTTTGTTAATGTTCAATAAAACACTACCACCATCACGTAAATATTTCAATGTTATGGGGTCGAGCTTATCCGTTACTTTTATTTTATCTTCATCTTCGATTTTACCTTTTTCTCTTGGATAAACCCAAACATCCCAAGTGTTTTTGGCATCTGCTACATTAACGGTTAAGGTTAATTTTTCCGCTTTTGTTATGTTGTTAAGGTCTACATTAATTTCTCCTAACGGAATTCCATTACCAATTGGAATATCTTTTTTATTAAATTTTCCTTCTGAAAAAATGCTGCCTTCTTTGTTGGTTAACTTCCAAGAAGGAGTTGTATTTTTTAGTGGAGCAGCCGCAAAGTGAGCAATTTCAATTGATGCTTTAAAACTTTCTGTATTATAAAAAACATGCTTTTTCAACCGAGCCAAAGGAACCGTTTCACTACAAAATTCTCGGTATTCTTCAGGAGAAACATACCCCTTTTCTTCCCAAAATGCATCTAAAACACCCACTAATGCTGTTCCTTGACCTGGAAAGTCATGTAAATCCAATAATTGAAATCCAGCGAAATTTTTTGTCCGTAATGCCGCTTCGATATCTGCTTTGTAGCATAATGTTTGTAATTTTCCAGAAGCGAATAGTAAGCTATCGGCTAAAGCACCCATTTGATTTTCTTCAAGGGTTTCTTTAAAAATCTCGAAGTTTTTCGGTTTTAAAACTCCAGTGTATTTTTTCATTTCCTTAAAGTTTGGATACACACACCATTGTCCTATTTCATGTGCTACGTGCGGCATAGGAGTTTTTTTAACTATTTCGCTGTAATCGAAAGTAGTTTGCGGGGGTTTGCTGTTAATGATACTTTTTAACTGTTGATTCCAATGCTGAATTCTAGGTGCGGCACTATTATAAAAATCTGCATTTTCAATATACGGCCACCCAGCCCCACTGGTGTATACTTTTGTGCTATCAACCGCTTTAAAATGATTTACGAAGTCTACCAAATACTCTTTATGGTGATCCCCGCTAGGCTCATTACCATAAGCCATCATAACAAAAGATGGATGGTTACCATATGTATCGATAATATGCTGTGCTTCTTTATACAACCATGTGTCAATTGGTTTTCCATCACCTATTTTAGCCCAAGCAGAAGCTTCCACCTGCAAATAAACTCCAGAGGCATCGGCAGCTTTAAATGCAGCTTCTGGCGGACAATAAGAATGAAAACGCATATGGTTTAACCCATGGTTTTTTATGGTTTTCATAATCTTCTGCCAAGAACCAACATCTGTAGGGACGTATCCTGTAAGGGGAAAAATAGCACACTCCAATGTCCCTCTTAAAAACACAGGTCTCCCATTAATAGTAAATTGGGTGCCTTCGGCTTTAAATTCCCGCATTCCAAATTCTACCTTTTTTACATCGGTGCCAGCTTCAGTTTCTAAAACCAATTCCATTTGGTATAGATTCGTATTAAACTCATCCCAAAGTGCAGGATCATCACCCATAGGATATACCAAACTGAAATCGTTTATCCCTTTTTCAAACTGAACCTTCTCCTTAAGGGAACTTATTTTATCAGTTAGATTTCCCATTCCTTTTGCGGTGATTAATAATTTTGCCGCTCCAGTCTTTTCAGAAGGATTATTTATTTTGCCTGTTACAGTAACTTGTTTGCCATTAATATCAGGGATAACTTTAATCTTTTCCAGATGAATTTTGGCCGTAGCTTCCAGCTTAATTTCCCCAACGACTCCGTTCCAATTGGTTTGGGTATTATCGGAAATACTGTGTGCGTCTTCCCCTACATTGATTTCTTTTATCCGGTTATCTATTCTTAAAGTAAGTGTGTGTTCCCCTGTTGTTAGTGGCTCACTAACGGTATAGATATGTGGCGTTCCTAATGTATTTTGCATCCCTACTTTTTTATCATCTACCCAGAGCGTAGTTTCCCAATGCGCCCTTTCAAGAGATAAAGTGATATGCTTATCTTGCCATTCTTCGGGTATGGTTATCTTTTTTTGATACCATGCAGCTCCTTTGTAAGTTTTATCAGGCTGAAGCCAAAAAGAAACTTTTAAATTATTTGGCTTCCGGTATTTGGCCATTTCAGGACTTTTGTACCACAAACTATCGTTCCACATATTTCCTGTCCAATGTGTTTGTAAGCTTATATCGTTGCCTTTGCCGTTTTCCGCCATTGAGCCTGGTAGGGATATCGAATCATTCAAATCCATAGAAAACCACTTTTCTTCCATTCCCTTGTCTAACGAGTCTATTTGAAAACTCCATTTTCCGGAAAGATCAATTACAGAAGTTTTACTTCCTCTCTCACAGGATAACAGTACGAATATCCAAGAAAAGTAAATGATAATTTTAAACAGTCTATCAGAAAAAAACTTCATAGCATTTTTAAATTTTAAAACTTCTTAATAACTAGTAATTGAAGTATGCGTCAAAAATGGCGTCTGCCACAAGTTGATGTCCTTTTTGATTGACATGATTGTTTTGAGCCATAAAACCAGGCAAATGTTCTGTCTTGGCCAATGATTTAAAAAGCGCATAACTGTCTACCAACCCAACTTTATACTTTGCAGATAATTCCCTTATTTGTTCACTATATTTTGCCAGGTCTGCTGTTTCAGAAGAAATATCTTCCCGCAAATCCGGTGTGGGTGTTAGTAAAATAACCTTTGTCCCGTAAGCCAATGCTTCCTCAATCATCTTTTCCCAAGCAACTTTTGCTCTATCTAATCCTATGGAGCGGTCGTTAAGTGCATAATCAATAAAAAGAACGTCTGGCTTATGCACAAAAACATCTTCCTGCATACGTTTAGCCCCTTGTTCAGACTGTTCTCCGCCAATTGAAGTAGTTATAGTGTTTACCACCGAATAAGGATAAGCATCATTAACTTTTTTTAGTGTTAGGTAAGGATAAGAATTTAGCCTATCCGTAACACCCTTGGTTAAAGAACCGGTAGGCACCGAGTGCCCATGAAAAACAAGGTTAATAGTTCTATGTTTGGGCCATGCTACCCGAAGTTCCTTTTTAAGGGAATCCAAATATTTTGAATTGGCTTTTTGGGCCTTTAATGTTGTGAGACTAGCAAATAACATTACGACCATTAAAATTGTAAAAGACTTCTTCATTATCATTTGCATAGTTTTCTTGATATTAATTTTCATATTATTTTAAATCATTGAGTTCCATTTCTATTTCTTCCAAACTTTTCCCTTTTGTCTCTGGGAGTTTATTTCTGATGAAAAAATATCCCAAAACACAAATCCCACTATAAACCCAAAACGTTCCGTAAGCCCCCAATAAATCGTTTAGTATGGGAAAAGTGAATGTAAGAATAAAGGATGCCACCCAGAGAGAAAAGGTTGCAATGGACATCGCCACCCCACGCAAACGGTTGGGAAAGATCTCTGAAAGTACCACCCAAGTAATGGGTGCCAAAGACATAGCATATATGGCTATCGCAACAATAACCAGTAACAACACAGGCCATCCGTTAAATTCAAAATAATATGCTCCACCTAAAATGGCATACACCACCGCCAAGCCAATAGCGCCAAAAAGCATTAGTTTTCTTCGACCCCAGCTATCAACTGTTCGCATTGCTACAAAAGTGAAAATAAGATTTACACTTCCAGTAATAATTATATTAAACAGCATATCCCCTACACTGTAACCTGCCGCAGTGAAAATTTCTTGGGCATAATTGAAAATTATGTTAATTCCACACCATTGTTGGAAAAATGCCAATACAACACCTATGATTAAAATGGGAAGAATAGATGGCTTGGTAAGTTCTGAAAGTTTCATCCTACCTGTATCTTTTTTCAAAGTTGCTTCCATACTGGCGTATTCCTCTACAGCATACTTATTTCCACCTATTTTTGAAAGCACATCTGTAGCCTTGTTTTTATCTTGTATTTTTGCTAAAAACCGCGGACTTTCGGGAACTGAAAACATCAGCATAAAAAATAGAATTGCTGGAATTAGTTCTCCCCAAAACATCCATCTCCACCCCCATTGTCCGTTCCAAGAATTTAGAATTTCTTGATTCCCAAAACTATCTGGGATAGGTTCCGCAATGGCATAATTCGCAATTTGGGCAGCCAAAATACCCACAACAATGGTCAATTGATTAATCGCCACAAACTGTCCGCGATACTTTGCCGGTGCAATTTCTGCTATGTACATTGGCGATAAAGTGGAAGCAAGCCCAATACCAAGTCCGCCAACCAGCCTGTACAAGATAAACGGAGTGAAGTTATCTACGTATCCTGTTCCGAAAGCCGAAACCGTAAAAAGAAATGCAGCCAACAATAACGGTTTTTTTCTGCCATATTTATCGGCTACCATTCCAGAAAGCACAGCTCCCAACACACACCCAACCAAGGCGCTACTCATTGCCCAGCCTTGTAAAGATGGTAACTCCGTAATATCAAAATACAATTCGTAAAATGGCTTGGCCCCTCCTATAACTACCCAATCGTAACCAAAGAGAAAACCGCCCATGGCAGATACAAGTGCTAAAAAAAGTAAGTAAGTAAAGTTGAAATTTTTGTTTTGCATAGAATAAGTATGTTTCGATTAGGGATTTATGGCACCAACAAGTGTAGTAATACTTCTTGGTTGAAGATAAATTTTTTGATTCTCCACAGCTTCAAATCCTAAATTCTTATCTTCTGAAGTAGTATAAGATTTCTCAATTGTAATATTTTCATTTTCAAGATCAATACTTTTCTCTTCATCAGAATAATTGATGGCAACTAATACGATTTGATTGTTTTTAGGATTTTTATAAGCCGATACCAATACATCTAAATATTGCTCCTTGAGTGATTTTTCAGTTAATAATACTGAGGGAACCCTCACCATACCGGGCCGTACAAACCTAGAGTAATTACCCAAAGCCCACAGTAGTTTAGAATCGTGGAATTCACCATCGTATTTAAGGGACTCTTTATTGTACATATTATTTTTGTCGCCCGTGTCCAAATAGATAAGTCCATCCTTAAAATCGGCAATTGTAATTGCTGTCCACCATTGCCATGACTTTGCGTTGGCCAAGGTTAAGTCTGCATGGATAACACGTGCTACATACAAAGCTGTTTTTATACCCAAATCCCTTTTTTGCCCTTTTCCAATATCCTCCGTATTTTCAAGGATGCAGAATTCACTCTGCCAAAAATCAATTTGATGCTTCCCTAAACTTTTATTCAATTCTTTTCTGATGGAAATTAAGCTATCCACCGGCCAGGTCGTAAAATAGCTGTGACCTGAAACTTTTCTAGGCACTTTCGCATAATTCCCTACATAAGATTTATCATCTTTGAATGATTCCCCAAAAAACGATTCTATTTGATTTGCTCTTGGAGCTCTGCCATGATTGGAATAAAGAAAACGTAAATCGGCGGCTTCAGGAATTACAATTTCTGTTGCTAAAGATTTGTTCTCGATTCCATCATTCAGCATTCCCACTAATTTTGCAATATTCTCGTTGGTAGCAGGAGTTCCTTCTTGACTTGGTTTTTGCCAATCCCATTGCGGCTCGTTAATAGGACTCAAATAATCGAATGCAATACCTTCGTTTTCAAAATGGTCCAAAATTTCAACCATAAAATCGGCATAGTCTTGATAATGTTCCTCCTTTAAATTCAAAAACTTTTTATTAGCCTTGTTATACCCCGTACCGGTATTTGACCAAAATGTTGGGACCGCAATCGAAAACGCTAAAAACTTCTCAACGCCAGCCGCTTTAGCTTTCTTTAAAAACCACTGTTGCCCAGCTTGCTTAGACCAATCATAAGTCTCATTGTTATCTATAAAAGATTCTGCCCTCCTCCACTCGTTCCTTATCTGGGAAGTATCGCCCTGCTCCGCAGTTCCCGCACCGATATAAAAACGCCATAAAGAAATTCCTATCCCTAAAGGATTTCCATCAGTATCAAAATCTTTACTGAAAAGCCATTTAGCCATCCTTTCTTTTTTGTGCTGAGGCCAATTTGCACCCACAAACTGGCAACGCCAAGCATCTGAAGCACCGAAACCATCAATGGTTTGCATATTTTTATCGGTATCTATTTTCAAAGAGATGGATTGGGAAAATACATTGCCCGTTAGAAACCAAAACGCTAATACCAAAAAGTAATTTATGCCACAAAGAATACTCCCTGAGCTATATCCTCTAGTAACCATAATTGATAGATTCTTTCTTAGTGTCTGAAAATCCATTATTTTTCGGTTTAATCTGTAATATTATTGCTGATAAACTTTGATAGCAACTTTGTTTTCAGCCACTTTAAAAAAGTGACTGAAAACAAAGTTGCTAACTAATCTAATTAAACTAAATTGGCAATTCCACTGTCTATAATAGGTTCAAATATCCTCTAATCTTTTTCTTTTCGATGAAAAATAACTAAACATTTAAAACATAGATTATTAAATTCATCTTTAGCTAAAACAGTCTATCACTTAAAGAATATTCAAAACAAAAGTTTATTGTCAAATTCACAATTTTAAATACTGTTTCTTACACAAGAAGAATATCTAAATATGATTTTTTCAAAAATATATATTTATAAATGTTAAAAAAATAGACATAAACTTCTTAAATATGGATGATATTACTTCAGTCAAAAAATAATTATTTAAATCTAATTTTTCGCGAAAATTTTAAAAGTCACAGTATTCATTAAATAGCAAAACAGGATGATTCTATGCCATTCAACAACCTCAAAATAACACTTGCTTTATTAACGACTGGTTGAAGACTCTACTTAATAGAAAGTAGTTTTATATAAAAAAATGATTTTTAATCAAAAAACACATTTAAAATTACTGATATTTGCAAACAAACATATATTTTTTTAAATATAATACAAGTGTAATATACTTTTAATATATTTACACTCTAAATCAAACTTATATCACCTAAGACATTATATGGATAATCTAGCTTTAAAAGAAGGTTTTTTAGGACAACGAATGATTGCTTTTCCCAAATCAATCGTTACCATGATGAAAACCAACCCTATTACGCGATACTTTTATGTGAGCGACTTAGGTTTCTATCCTCGAGCAAACCATCACCATCGAATCAGGAAAAAAGGTTCCAATGAATACATTTTTATTTATTGTACTAATGGCAAAGGTGAAGTTAAAGTAAATAATAAAAAAGTAACCATTCATCCCAATCATTTTTTTATTATTCCAAAAAACACCATGCACGAGTACAAAGCTGATGAGGAAGACCCTTGGAGTATATATTGGTTCCATTTTAAAGGCTTCCTAGCAGATGAGCTTTACGATAGATATATGCAACATGTAGAACGCTCTATAAACATACCATTCTCCGGTGATCGAATTGAAGAATTCAACAAAATATTCAATCTGTTCAATACCAACTATAGAGAAAAACAAATAGAACATGCCAATATATTAAGCCTTCATTTTATCAGTTCATTCCTTTATCAACATGCAGAAGATTATCTGGGGAATGAACAGGGGGAAACTGTTATAGAATCGGTAAAAGAGTTCTTACTTGAAAATCTAGACAAAAACTATATGCTGGATGATATTGCAGAAAAATTCAATTATTCTGCTTCTTACCTTCACAGCAAGTTTAAAAAAGAAACCGGCTATCCAATTTTAGTGTTTTTCAATCTAAAAAAAATTCAGAAATCTTGTGAATATCTTAACTATACAGATTTGAGTATTAAAGAGATAAGTTTTAAAATGGGATTTAAAGACCCATTGTATTTTTCAAGAATTTTTAAAAAATACATGGATTATTCCCCAAGACAATATAAAAAGACCCAACGTAAATAAACCCTGTTATTAAGAATACATAAAATATTATTCGTTTAATTTTCTACTATTCAACCCTTAAAAACTACCTTTTATAACTAATTAAAGCTATCTTAAAGACCTGGCAAGAAAGTATTTTGACACTTCCAAGATCTTAGAATATTGAAACCCATTACAGGTAACTATTAAAAAAACAAAAAAGAAGCCGTTTCAATTAGTTTGAAACAGCCTCTCTATTTACAAAATTCAATCTAAAACAAATAATTATATTACACTAAAAAAAGTAACTTAATCGAAGGTAAAAACCTCTGAGGGACTTTGTGCCCCTTTAAAATAAGCTCTATTTCTTTCACAGCTTCAAGGTTCCCTCCTACTACGTTCTCTATTTTCCCAAAATCTGTAGAAAAGTTTTTACTTGATTATCGGCCAATAGTTCTTCGATTCTAGCGATACCCATTGTTAGTAGGATCAGTATTCAACAGATTAGGGTTCAATTGAATTTCCTCTAAAGGAACTGGTAATAGCACATGGTACGGCTGAATATTGTCTGCCGGATTGTTCCAAGGCCTATGCTCTGTGTTTTTAACGACATCCAGTAAAATCCCCCATCGTATCAGATCCATTTTACGGTGCCCTTCGGCAGCTAATTCAAACTTACGCTCGTCGTACATCGCTTCCCTAAAAGAGGTTTGAGTCATTCCGCTCCACGGCTTGTCCGGTTCAAAAGCCCTCGCTCTTACCGAGTTCACATAGGTATATGCGGCTCCAGGACCATTGAGCTCATTCTCAGCTTCCGCAGCCATAAGATAAACATCCGCCAAACGGAATACTATATAATTCTCTGGGTGATTATTACGTGGTGAATTTTCTTGGTCGAGATTCCAGTTTTTCCTGTAGTATGGAAAATTTAATTCAAAACCTAAATGTTCTTTTACGATAGTGGCATCGTAACGTAAATCCCCTTCTTCCCAATTGGCTTGGTCTGCAATTTCCGGCAACGGTATTGCCCACCCAAAGCCTGTCATATCTTCATTTTGCTCGGCCATGGCTGCTTGTAAAAGTTGAAAATTTTGAGGTGTACCAGGTCCACCGGGACGCGCATTCCTGTTTTTTGGTTCATCGCGAATACGAGGATTATAATCATCTGTCCTAGAAGTGTTTCCATCCCCAAACACAGGATCTTTGGTGAAATCTACGGCAAAAATAATTTCATCGTTGTATTGATTTGCAGGATCAGCTTGGTTGAAAACCTCAGCATAATCATCCAACAAACGGTGCGGTGAGTCATCTATTACGGTTTTACATTCATCCAGCGCCAATTGCCATTCTTGATCGAACAAGTGGAGTTTTGCTTTTAAAGTAGCTGCCGCCCATTTACTGGCACGCCCTAAATCACTATTGGGATAAGAAGCAGGTAATAATGTAAAAGCTCTTTCCAAATCTTCTTTCATATCGGTGCGGATCAAGTTTTTATCCACCCTTTCCAAGTTACCCAGCTCCTCTAAAGAAAGTAACTCCCTAAAATAAGGCACATCCCCCCAAAGGTTTGTAAGATGATAATAGGCCAATGCCCTAATAAACAACGCCTCCCCTAAAGTTTGGTTTCTTGTACTCTCGCTCAACGTTTCGTTGCCCTCTATATTTTCTATATGGAGGTTAGCGTTTCTCACAATTTCGTACAGAGCTGCCCAAGTACCATTTCCATCGGCAACACCTTCCGCAATTAGATAATTGTGTATTTGACCATTAACATTCCTGCTTGGGCCTACTTCATCGGCCCCGCTCAGGTAATAGTCATCCAATCCACGAGTCCTGTACAAAGAACCTCTGTGCAAAATCCTGTAAAGTCCGTTTACAGCCAACAGTGCTTCTTCATCGTTTTGATAAAAATTATCGGTGGTTATTTGATTTCTTAAATCTTCTTCCAAAAAATCATCGCAACTTACTATAACTAGTAAAATCAGTAACAGCGGTAGTAATTTATTATATGTTTTCATTTTCATCGCTTTTAATTAAAAGTCCATTTTAATTCCTGCCGTGATGGTGGTTGCATACGGATATTGCCCTGAAGCAAATCCTTGTGAGACCGACCCAAAGCCACTTCCCGCAGTAAAATTATTAACTTCTGGGTCCCCCAATCTGAAATCGGAAAACAATAGGAGGTTGTTCCCTGACATGTACACGTTCAACCGTTTGAAAATATGGTCAATCCCAGCCTTCTCTACTGGGATATCATATCCCAAACTCACTTGTTTAAGCCTCAAAAAAGATCCATCTTCAATATTGACGGTACTGTTTGGGTTAAACAAACTCGTCGAGGTACCAGCCCTAGGAATATCTGAAGTCTCGTTAACCCCTTCCTGCCATCTATCCAGAACGATTGGGTCTAAATTTTGATCCCCTCTTCCGTAAAATGAAGTTTGCGATAGCACATTGAATATTTCACTACCATATTGACCTTGAAAGAAAATATCAAGGTTAATACCTTTGTACCTAAATGTATTCCTGAACCCTCCATAAAAATCCGGTTGTGGACTACCAAGTACTTGATAATCTTCTTGATTAATGGTGCCATTGCCATCTAGATCCTCAAACCTGGGACTTCCTATAAAAGATTGCCCAACACGGTCATCCTCTAAAATCTCTTCAGCGGTTTTATAAGTACCTAAATACTTTGCCCCAATAAACACCGGAACTGCCTCCCCAACAATCAACCTAGCAGAAGGACCGCCTTGGCTTCCTGTTGACTGTATGTTTATAAAAGGTTCTCCTCCAAGATCCAAAACTTTACTTTTGTTGGTCGTTAGATTCAGCGATGTTTCCCACGAAAAGTCCTTAGACCTAATATTGACCGTTGTTAAAGAAAATTCAAATCCTTTGTTTTCAATAGATCCTACATTCTTTAATTGTCTGCTCCCAGCGGTATTAGGCAAATCTGAGAACAACAGCAAATCTTCCGTTGTTTTGTTGTAGTAATCGGCTTCAAATATCACGCGGTTCTGGAACATGCCCAGTTCAAAACCAATATCCAATTGTTTGGTAGTTTCCCACTTTAAACCATCTGATCCAGGTCTGTCTAAAATAACTGCACCAACTAAATTTTCATTAAAATAGTTGTTCTGCGGATTAAATACATCGAAAGAATTATAAGGAGCAACCCCTTCTTCCCCAATAACACCATAGCTTGCCCTGAACTTTAAGGCATTAACAGCTTCCACATTGCCCATAAAACTTTCCTGATCAACATTCCAAGCACCACCGATGGATGGGAAAAAGGCGTATTTATTACCTTCTTCAAATACTGAAGAGCCATCCTTTCTTCCCACTAAGGTCAAAATATATCGATCGTCGAAACCGTAAGTAACTCTTCCCAAAAAGGAAACCAAAGTTCTTTGGCTATATCCTGAAGATATTTGATAGGTTGTAGCATCTGACCCCGTTTGTAGCGAATTGAATTTCACGGCATCATTGGGGAAACCCTGCGCCTCTGCACTTGATCCCTGGGAGGTAGATTTTTGCCATGTAAACCCTCCTAAGAATTTCAATGAATGTTTCCCAAGTTCTTTATCATAAGTAAACGTATTTTCATTCAGCAAGCTTTGCGACTGGTTTTGGTCAACACTGGCCAGACCTCCATTCGCACTATTTGCCAGCCTTTCGGGAGCGAATGCCGAAATATAAAAATTATTCTTAAAGTAATTCAGTTCTGCACCAAAGGTAGTTTTTAAAGTAAAGTCCTTGAATAATTCATACTCAAGGTACGCATTGGAAACAAAGTTGGTCACCAAGTCATGATCCTCCCTGAGCTCAATATCTGCAACGGGGTTTCTTTGTGCATTACCGCTTATCGGGTCTGTACCCGTATAATCACCTTCTTCATCGTAAACTGCCCTTACCGGCAAAACTTGGGAAATAATGTTGCCAAAAGCCACTTTATTATTTTCCCTTCTGAACCGGGCTAGGTTTAACCGTACTCCTGTCTTCAGTCTATCGGATATTTTTACATCTAGGTTATTACGAAATGATACCCTTTCCAGTCCGGAACCTTTTAGTATTCCTTTTTGGTTAAAATAGTTCATCGATATGTAATAGTTGGTGTTCTCCCCTCTACCGGTAACCGATAGATCAGTATTGTTGATGGTCCCAAGCTGTTCCACCAACCCTAACCAATCTGTATCCGGGGATTCCCCTTCATCGTATTGCAATGGTAAGGAAGGGTCTGTCATACCAATCGGTACGTTGACTCCGTTTACATCCACACCGGGTCCTGGGACGAATTGTCCCGCTTCATTTACATAATCGATATAGCCCTGTCCCCTTAAAATATTAATCTCGTTGGCAATATTCTGGGTACTGGCATATTGGTTTATTGAAATGGTAGGTTTACCGGGCGGTAGCTTTGTACCGCTTTTTGTAGTAATCAATATTACCCCTGCGGCACCTCGAGTACCATAAATAGCAAGGGCGGTGGCATCCTTTAAAACTTCCACCGATTCTATATCGTTCACGTTCAGATTATTCAAATTAAAATTGGTCCCAGCGATAAATCCATCCACCACGTAAAGCGGATTGTTGTTTCCCTGAATGGAACTTGCCCCCCTAATACGGATAGTGGAAGCAGCCCCTGGCGCACCATTGTTAGAGGTTACTTCTACCCCTGCGGCTCGACCCTGTAGGGCCTGGTCCAATCTCGCCACCGGTTGATTTTCCAAAACATCGGATTTTACCGAAGCAACCGATGAGACTAAATCCTTTTTGGTGGAAGTACCATAACCAATTACAACAACTTCATCCAGTTGTTGTGAATCTTCTTTAAGTTGAACATTGATTTGGGACTGATTGCCCACCAATACTTCCTGCGCCTGGAAGCCTAGATAGGTAAACTCCAGTACATCCTTTGGCGAAGCCTGTATGGAAAAATTGCCATCAAAATCTGTGGAAACACCTTGAGAGGTGCCTTTAACCACTACATTGACCCCGGGCAACGGCTGCCCAAGGTTGTCTGAAACCGTTCCTGTTATGGTACTTTGCGCAAAAGCTCCATAAAGAAAAAACATTAAAAAGGTTGTTAGCGTTAATTTCATTATTTTTTAATTAAAATTTAAAAAAACTATGTTTTAAAATTACTTTTTTAAAAAAACAATTAAAAAATTATTATATGGATGAAAAAAGTGATTATATGGACGAAAATTAATATCCTATTTAACTTTCTTACTTATCAGACAATTAATACAAATAGGCCTAGAGTATAAAGAAAAATAGGGCTTCAAGCTTTATTACAAAAATTGTTATATCTAGTTATTTGATTTTAGGCCAAACTGGTATATTAAATAAGCAGCACATAATTAATGGTCTCTTTTTTCTGCTTTAATTTTGTTGGTGACGTAAAGCTATACGTCCAGTGAACTAACATGCTTATTTTGAAACTTCAAAAATCGTAACACAAATTTTTAATTTATAATAACGATACTTTCTCCAGTTTAAAACTGCCGCTTTAATAGTTAATGCGTTCTAAGAATAGACTTTCTGATGGTTTACTGAAATCGCAGATAACGAAACCGCCACTTGAATCTAGAGCCATATGTAACAACATTCATTTATTTGGTCTGGCAAATCTTTTAGATCACTACAGAGGTTCATTCGCCCTTTCGGAAAACTGCTTTTTTAGGCTTGAACCATAGAGACATCTCTAAACCGATCTGTATATATTCTTCTTACACATAAACACCTATAAACTTACTAGAATAATTTCCTTTGGTCAAAATTCAGCGATCTTTCAAATTAAGTTTTGTAGATTGTCTTTGACCAAAAAGGTTTAAGGTCTTAACTCTGTTCAATCAATCGCATTTAACCCCATCCAAACCTTAAAAGTTAAAAAATGTTAAATGTTTTCTAATTCGGTGTCAGTGTTTTTTTGATTATCTGTGAGCTACTATAAACACTCAAAATATAAACTTAAAAATAGTTCCTCTTTCTCCGCTGAGAAAACCCATAACGAAAGTTGTGGGTTTTTTGTTTTTTGCAAATAACTATTTACTACATCAGAACTCGAATCATGGATTATAGCTAATTGCTACGTTTATAACAAGAATTGATTAGTTTATAAAAGAAAAATAGCTGTTTAACAATTCGTGAACTGACTAACCACTAAAAATCCAACCATTATCAAATAAAAAATCAAACACAACATATTTTTACTCCCGTACTTTAAAATTATTGGGTATCTTGCCCTTAAAATATATTCATCTTATGAAAGACTTAATCAATAAAATCGAAGCTGAATTTGAAGCTTTTCAAAAAGATTCCAATGCACAATTGGAAAGTGGAAACAAAGCGGCCGGAACTCGTGCCCGCAAATCCTCTTTAGAACTTACTAAACTTTTCAAAGAATTTAGAAAAGAATCTTTAGAAGCTTCTAAAAAGTAATTTGCAACAGGCTACTTCATAAGTAGCCTGCTGTTTTAAACCTATCCTTGTTTGCCTTTTCTTGGGAAATCGCAATACCTCTTCACAATCACACTTTCTCAAGATATTTAAGGTCTAAACCTATCTTGTTTTTATCTTCACTATTTTTTAGTATAAGTACTGAAAAGAGTTTCTTCTGTTTGATATTCAATTTGAAAGAATCAATCATGCTTAAGTAGTAATAAAACTTTATTTTTACAGCATGAACATCAAACTTATTGCGGTTGGCAAAACCGACGACAAAGATCTCGTTACTTTAATCGACAATTATGTAAAACGGTTAGGGTTCTATGTGAATTTTGATTTTGAAATCCTCCCAGACATTAAAAACGTTAAGAATCTTTCTGAAACACAACAGAAAGAGAAAGAGGGCGAATTAATCTTAAAAAAATTAAACCCCACCGATGTTTTAATTCTTTTGGATGAAAACGGAAAACAATTTTCTTCGGAAGGGTTTTCAGATTATCTTCAAAAGCACATGAATAGCGGAGTTAAGCAGTTGATTTTTGTAATTGGTGGTCCTTATGGTTTTTCTGATGGAGTCTATCAAAAATCAAGAGGAAAACTATCCTTATCTAAAATGACTTTTTCCCACCAAATGATACGGCTTTTCTTTGTGGAACAACTCTACCGCGGATTTACTATTCTTCGAAACGAGCCTTACCATCATAGGTGATTTACGAATTACGAGTTAGGAATTACGAGTTGTGAGTTAGGAGTATGTTTAAAAAATGTATTTATCCTTTGTTTTGAGGTCTAAAGCGAAATTACTTAATTGACTTGGCCATCAGTAAAATTTCTTCATTTATTTTTTCAGCATTTTCTCTTTTCGTAAGGATTGAGCCGTGATTTGCATCTATATAAAAATGCTTTCCTTCAGAAGAAAGTGCTTTCAATTCTTTTTGCATTTCAAACCATATTTTAGAGTCCCCAAACTGCTCGGTTGCCGTAAAGACCAAAACAGGTAATGAATCGAGTTTATTTACTTTAGCTGCCCGCAAAAGAATATTATCATTTATCTGGGATTCTTTTAACATTCTCCTATAAACCTCCCCAGAATATGTAAGCAGTTCCATTTTTCGTTTTTTACTATCCCCTGGTAAATTCTTGTCCATAGAATTTGGATTCATCATGGCATTATATATTCCCAACATTCCCATATCGGCCAGTATCGCCATAAACTTTATTGAACCAATTTGGCTTTCATTTAATAAGCCGTTCTCTTCTAATCTTTCCCATTGCTCTGGATGGCTAGAATCTAGAAAGACCATTCCACTAACTTCATTAGGGTAAAGATCTCTGTATATCAAATTATAAGGACCTCCCATGGAGTGTCCTCCTAGAATATAAGGCGGTTTTTCGCCACTTTTTTCAAGTAATTTATGTAACTGACGAGCATAAAGTTCAGGTGTAAAATTGTCTTTACTTGATTCACTAAACCATTTCCCTTCCCTATCATATCGAACAATCCTAAAATGTTCTTTCAACCCCGCTACCATCCAATGGAAAACATCTGTATCTCCACCTGCGCCAGATTCAAGAACAAGGGTCGGTAAATTATTTTTTTCACCATCTACCCTTATATGGAGTTTAGTTCCATCCACATCTACCAATTTACCGGGAGGAAATGGCTTTGAACTGAATAAACGGAAAAAAGCTCCTGAAATCAGTAATAAAACAAAAAGACCGGCGAAAATTATACCGATCCATTTAAATATTTTCAAAATTATTTTTAACATTCCTCTACTAATATTTCAAAAATCAGCCCCAATTAAAGGTTATGTTCTTTTCAATATCAGGGTGTAAGCTATAGTGAACTGGACAAGTATTTGCTGTGCGCTCCAAAATTTTCTTTGTTTTATCATCTACACTCACGGGTATATCAAAAATAATATCGATTTTGGAGATTCGCCTTGGTTCAGCAGCCATTGTTTTGGTTACAGTAGCAGTGGTTTCCGTAAGGTCTACTTCCAAATCCCTCGCTTTTATCCCCATAACTGTTAGCATACAACTTGCCAAAGCAGTGGCCACAGTATCTGTTGGAGAAAACGCCTCCCCTTTTCCATTGTTATCGGTTGGTGCGTCGGTAATAAAAGAATTGCTACTTTTTAAATGAACACATTTAGTTCTCAGTGCTCCCAAGTATGTTACTATCGAGGTTGGCATCGTTTTTTGCTTCTTTAATTTCTAGGTTATCGTATTTTACAATATAAAGTGCTTGGTTATAATAACCTCCTGTAAGCTCTTTCTTGTAATCGAATTTGTTTTCTATGTACTCGGTTTCACTCACATGAGCGGATACATAATCCATGTTTTTATTATATCCGAGCCTCAAAATCACATCCATAGTTAAGTCAAATCCTCGAATAGCGTACCTATTAGGTGTAGTACCGTATTTTGACTCGTATTTTTTACTGAAACTCGTTTTTACATCAGATAATTTATCGACCGTAGGAAAGTGAAAATTAAGGTTAGACAAATGCATGTTTGAGATGTTGTCGCTATCGTATGCACTGCCCTTCAGCGTTGTTAACATTGTTATTTGATGTTCTTTTGTTTTTGCTGAATTAACAACCCCCGTAATATTGGTTAACAAAGGGATGCTATTAGTTTCTACGATTACCCAATTGTCTTTTTCAGAAGAAAGAAACGGATTGATTTCATCCAAACGGATAAACTTATCATCAATAGGATTAATGACTTTTGCTCCTGGAAACAAAGATTGCAATCTCGATTTTATAGGCGCACTCTTTGCATCAGCTACAATAATGATATTCTTGTTTACGCCGTGTTTCTTTAAATAAACCAGCATTTTCTCCCTAAGCAGCTCGTCTGGAGGTAAGGTTTGAAAAACATTTCCATACAATTGCAGTCCTTTATTGGAAAAAGGCGCAAAAATAGGTGTATTTGATGATCGTACATCGCTAGCCATTCTGTTGAAAGTATTGGGCATTACCGGCCCAATGATGGCATTCACTCCATTTAATTTCCCGCTAGTGGTTAGCTGACTTACTTTACTTGGGTTCGCACCGCTATCAAAAACTTTAACATCTAAAGACAGACCTATTTGTTTGGCAGAATCGATAGCCATTAAGGCACCGGTATAAAAATCCAATGAAACACTTAAAAGCTTATCTTTTTCAATTTTTGTTTTATTGGTACTTAAATCGTTAAAATCCAGTTCGTCCAGTTTAAATGGCAGCACCAATGCCAACGTAGCCTTTTCGTTATAATTTAGACTATCCAACAACGAAATTTTTTCGATAAGCTGTCCGTTGCTCACCGCCATTTCCCCCATTTTATCCTTAGGAAGTTTCAGCACCATTCCCGCTTTAAGTCCACCGTCTTTTACCTCTGGGTTTAATGCTTCGATTTCCTCTTGCGTAACGCCTAACTTAACTTTAAGTCTATAAAACCCTTCTTTAGGAAGTACCGTGTAATAATTGTAATTATCTACTTCAACTGGTTTTTTGTTATTCCCGGCCACGAAAGGAACCCATAAGGTATCTCCTTCTTTAAGCACTTCTTGCATATCCGGATTTAGAACTTTCAAGGAATCTACCGTAATGCCGTGCTCGTAGGCTATACGCCAAGGTCCTTCTTTTGGAGCTACTTTGTGCGCAACCAAGCCATCTTTTACTGGCAATGAACCTACAGAAACTTTTTTATAAACTGGGATTTGAATAACTTCATTCTTATTCAGTTGTCTGCTATACAAATCTTTATTATACCGCTTTAAATCTTCAATTGAAACATCATATTCTTTTGAAATGCTGTATAACGTTTCTTTTCTTTTCACTTTATGTTCTTCAAAGCGCTCCACCTGATTCCGATCCACAACCATATTTTCTTGGCCGCTTTGCGGATCTGATCTCTGTTCCGAAAGCGGAATAACCACAATAGTATTTGCCTTAACCCCATTTTTCACCTCAGGATTCAACTTAAGTATTGCGTACGGTGTAACCTTGTACTTTCGTGCAATACTTTCTAAAGTTTCTCCCTGCTTTACGGCATGTGTTTCAAATTTTTGCGCTTGCAACGTAACACAAAACAAAAAGGCAAGGATTAAGACTATTTTATTGTGGTTCATATTTCTATTTGGTTTCAGGTTTTTGTTCAAAGCTAAAGGTAACCGATTATACCAATTCAAAAATAATTAAGATGATAAAGTTTACCGGAATGAGTAAGCTTATTTCACTTTACTATTTATTCCCACTCGATAGTTGCTGGTGGTTTTGAACTAATATCGTACACTACTCTATTAACGCCTTTAACTTTGTTTATTATATCATTAGACGTTTTTTGCAAAAATTCATATGGTAAATTCACCCAGTCGGCTGTCATCCCATCTGTACTTTCCACGGCACGTAAAGCTACACATTTTTCGTAAGTACGCTCATCTCCCATCACTCCTACAGAATTTACGGGCAATAAAATTGCTCCTGCCTGCCAAACTTTATTATAAAGTCCCCATTCTTTGAGTCCGTTAATAAAAATAGCATCTACTTCCTGTAAAATACGTACTTTCTCGGCGGTAATATCTCCTAAAATACGAATTGCCAATCCTGGTCCTGGGAAAGGATGTCTTCCCAACAATTCGGGATGAATTCCCATAGAAGCCCCTACTCTTCTTACTTCGTCTTTAAACAACATTTTAAGTG
Organism: Galbibacter mesophilus; assembly: GCF_023721415.1. Lineage (GTDB taxonomy): Bacteria > Bacteroidota > Bacteroidia > Flavobacteriales > Flavobacteriaceae > Galbibacter > Galbibacter mesophilus. The sequence continues at coordinate 127,110 of NZ_JAMQVC010000004.1, forward strand.
GCTCCACCACTTTCAATTTCATGAAATCTGGTAATCCGCCTACGTTATGGTGACTTTTAATTGTTGCTGAAGGTCCGTTTACCGAAATAGATTCAATAACATCTGGATAAATAGTTCCTTGTCCTAACCACTTTACATCATTAATTTCATGAGCTTCATCATCAAATACTTCAATAAAGACACGACCGATGGCTTTTCGTTTCAATTCAGGGTCGCTTACCCCAGCCAAAGCATCCAAGAAGCGTGCCGAAGAATCGACTCCTTTAACATTAAGTCCCATACCCTCGTATTGCTTCAATACACTTTCAAACTCATTCTTACGTAAGAGTCCGTTGTTCACGAAGATACAGTAAAGATTATCCCCAATTGCTTTGTTTAGAAGAACAGCAGCAACCGTAGAATCTACTCCTCCAGAAAGTCCTAACACTACACGGTCGTTTCCAAGCTTTTCTTTTAGCTCGGCAACCGTCATATCTACAAAATTATCTGGAGTCCATGATTGTTCTACACCCGCTATTTTTACCAAGAAGTTTTCCAAAAGCTGCTTTCCATCCGTAGAATGATATACCTCTGGATGAAACTGAATAGCATACGTTTCTTCACCATCAATTTTGTAAGCTGCATTTTGAACATCGTTAGTACTAGCCAAAACTTTTCCTGATGTAGGTAATTTTTTGATGGTATCACTATGACTCATCCAAACCTGACTTCCAACGGAAATATCTTCAAAAAAAGTTTCTCCTTCAGCAATAAAAGAAAGATTAGCACGGCCGTACTCCCTAGTGTTGGACGGTGCTACTTCCCCACCGCCGAAATGCGCCAAGTATTGGGCTCCGTAGCAAACGGCTAGCATTGGTACTTTACTACGAATTTGAGACAAATCAGGATGCGGTGCATCTTCTGCTCTCACTGAGAATGGACTTCCGGATAGAATAACCGCTTTGTAGCTGGAAAGGTCTTCCGGTGGATTGTTGTATGGAAATATTTCGCAGAAGATATTTAACTCTCTTACACGTCTCGCAATTAATTGCGTGTACTGCGAACCGAAATCTAAAATAAGTACGTTGTTTTGCATGCGCAAAAATACTATTTAATAAGAAAATGAAAAGGGTTGATGGAAGTTTTTTGTGAAGGAAATGTCACAGTTTATTCAAAACCAAAATTGGGAAAACCTACGAGGTTGTAAAAAACCTCGCAGGTTGGTATATTTCTCAATGAAAAATTAAGATTATTTCATTGAGTCCAAGATTGCAATAATATCTGCTTCCGTAGTATCTGGATTGATAAAACACATTCGGGAAACGGTTTCATAAGTATCTCCCGAGCGCCATTTGGTAGGTGTAACAAGCGCAAATCCGTCCCGATGGTTTTTATACGTCCAATTGCGGTAGTCATCTGGCGACCATCCTTTTCTTCGGAAAACCACACAAGAAAGACTAGGCGCACGCACCAGTTCTACATGCTCTGTTTCTGAAATAAGCCTTCCTGCCAAATTCGCTAAATTAATACCTTCTTCAACGGCCCATTTGTATTTATCGGTACCGTGCATCGCCAAAGAAAACCATAAAGGTAAACCACGAACGCGCCTTGTTAATTGTATTTGATAATCTGACGGATTGAAACCTTGCGCTCCTTCATCTTTAAAAATATCGAGATAAGAGCCTTCTTGTGCATGCGCTTCTTTTGCCAATTCCGGATTTTTATAAATAATCGCACCGCAATCGTACGGAGAAAACAACCATTTGTGCGGATCGATAGTTATACTATCTGCTCGCTCAATTCCATTAAAAAGATGTCTAACTGAGTCGGCTGCCAGCGCTCCACCGCCATAAGCTGCATCTACGTGAAACCAAAGGTTTTCTTTCTCACAAGCATCAGCAATTCCACTTAAATCGTCTATAATTCCAGCATTGGTAGTACCGCCTGTTGCTACTACGGCAAATAATCTTTTCCTTTCATGTGGGGTAAGTGAAATTATCTTTGCTTCCAAATCGGCTTTCGTCATGCAATCTTCGGTTTCGATAAGCAATACGTCGGCATCGATCACTTTAGCCATAGACTTCACAGAAGAATGCGCCCCAATAGACGTAATAATTAAACCTTTTTCACCTACGTTATTTTCATCTTTACGCCAATTCTCACGTGCAGTTACCATAGCAGAAAGGTTAGCAGCTGTTCCTCCACTGGTAAAAACTCCGAAAGCACCTTTTGGGAGTCCGGTTAGTGAAACCAACCATTTCATGGCTTCATTTTCGCAAAAAATACCGCCAGCACCTTCCATCCAATACGCCCCGTGAATACTGGAGGCCGAAGTAACCAAATCGAACATAATGGAAGCTCTTGTTGGTGAAGCAGGTACAAAAGCCAAATGTCTTGGGTGATCGATAGGAACAGTGGCTTTTATCAATACATCTTTGAAAAGTTGAAACGCTTTTTCGCCTCCAATACCTTTTGGTGTAACCGTTTCGCCAACCAAAGCTTTTAGTTCCTCTTCCTTTTTAGGTTTCCCCAGTTCCGGGGATATCATGGTGATTCTGTTTAAAGCGTATTTCATGACATCCAATGTCATTTCTACGGAATCCATGTCTATATTGTGCATAAGATTTTTAGTTTTTTGCAAAGGTAATCTTTTGTTCTGTTTTCCCTAGAAATTGCTATCTTTATACAAAGATGCAACCGTGACCAAAGAACTTTTTAATACTGCCAAAGAAGCCTTATTGGCCGCAAAAAAAGATGTAAAACACCCTTTTCGGTATTTTACAATGGCAACTATTGGTATCAATAATAGTCCGAGATTGAGAACGGTGGTTCTTAGGGATGTGAAAGAAGACCTTACTATTTCACTCTTCACCGACAGACGTTCTAAAAAGGTGACGCACTTGAAAGAAAACAACAATGTGTGTCTGCTATTTTTCAATCATAACGATATGCTTCAGCTTAAAGTTGACGGAAAAGCCTTTCTGGAAGAAGACGATAAAGTCTTGAAAAAAGCTTGGAAGAAGATGAAAGAAAGCGGGAAAAAGGACTATCGTTCTGCCCAAGATCCCGGAAGTAAAGTTAAAGATCCTGAAATGATAGAGTATTTAGACACTTCCCACCATTTTGCCATTATTCACATCATTCCATCAAAAATAGAATATTTGGAGCTGAAAAAAGAACAGCACGTTCGTGCCCTGTTTTCAAAAGAGGACGGCGTTTGGGAAGGAAGTTTTATTGTTCCTTAACTGCTGCCTTTTTGATTAAATAATCCCCTCCATTTAAATTAACGTAAAAGCATTGCCTTATTGCTTTTGAACTTCCTATCTTTACAATAATAAACAAAACAGTATATGAAAACATTCAACGAGACGGAAATAAAAGAGCGTATTGAAAAATTGGAATACTGGGATTATGAAGAAGGTTTTCTAGTTACTTCTCTTGATTTTAAAGATTTTGCTGATGCCTTTGCCATGATGACGCGTATTGCATTTGAAGCAGAAGCCTTAAACCATCACCCCGAATGGAGCAATGTTTATAATAATCTCACCATTCGACTAAATACTCACGATGCTGATGGTATTACCGAAAAAGATTTTAATTTGGCAACACGCATTGAAGAAATTATAAAGGGCTAAATTTGCGCCTTCCATTTTAAATATTGTGCTAAATTAATGTACGCAATACTCGATATAGAAACTACCGGCGGGAAATACAATGAAGAAGGGATTACGGAAATTGCTATCTATAGATTTGATGGGCACAAAGTTGTAGATCGTTTTATTAGCTTGGTAAATCCGGAAAAAGAAATTCAACCTTTTGTAGTAAAACTTACCGGTATTAATAACAGTATGTTGCAGACCGCTCCTAAGTTTCACGAAGTAGCTAAGCGGATTGTGGAAATTACAGAGGATGCGACTTTAGTGGCCCATAACGCCCAATTTGATTACAGGATTTTACAAACTGAATTTCGAAGATTAGGATACGATTATCAACGAAAATCGCTTTGCACAGTAGAACTGGCTAAAGAGCTAATGCCCGAACAGCCTTCTTACAGTTTAGGCAAACTTGTACGCTCTTTAGGCATCCCTGTTAGCGATAGACATCGAGCCAGCGGCGATGCGCAAGCAACGGTAAAGCTTTTTAAAATGCTTTTGGCTAAAGACACCACCAAAAAAATTGTGCAAAATAATGTGCGTGCAGAAAATCTGGGTCAGCTTAATCCCAAGTTAATTGATATTGTAGAACAACTGCCCACCACCGTTGGGGTTTTCTATATACACAATAGCGATGGGGAAATTGTTTACCTAGCTAAAAGTCAGAATATTAAAAAAAGGGTGAATAAAATTTTTGCCTCTTCATCAAAAAATAGTAAAAAGCTTCAAAAGGAAGTTAAAGCTGTAACTTATGAAGAAACTGGAAATGAACTTATAGCACAATTGAAAGAGTTTTCCGAAGTAAAAAAAAACAAGCCTCGATATAACGCGAAAACCAAACGTCTTTTCTCCCATGTTCTTTATACGAAAGAAAATAAAGACGGTTATTTGGCGCTGAAAATTGGAAAAGCAGACAATAGAAAAAGTTATATCACCTCCTTTTCAAGTTACGAACAAGCTTATAATTCGTTGCAAGCAATTACGGAGGAATTTACACTCTGCACTAAAGTTAACGGACTTTCAGAAGCGAAAAAAAACTGTTATAATTATAGCATTGAAAAGTGCAATGGCGCCTGCATTGAAAAAGAAGATGTGAAAACCTATAACAAAAGGGTGAAAAAGGCGATGTACAAGTATGGATTTGGCGATGAAAGCAGTTTTATAATTTCTGACCGCGGTAGAAATGTAAACGAAAGGAGCGGTATTTTTATAAAAAAGGGTGAAATAAAAGGTCTTGGTTTTTACGAACTCAATCATCAAATTCAAAATGAATCGATTTTACAAACCTTTTTAACGCCAATAGAAAACTCCCGAGACAACAAACATTTAATTCAGCTTTACCTCAGAAAGAAAAAAACTGTAAAAATTATACCTGTGTAAGTATTGAACGAGAAACAACAGAAATCAGCAGCTTGGAAACATAAACTTCATGAGATAATTTATGAGGCAGATACCCCTATGGGTAAATGGTTCGACATTCTTTTGTTCATCATTATTATTCTAAGTATCATCTTAGTGATGCTGGAGAGTATAAAATCTTTTGATGCTAAATACCACACCTATCTTTTAACTGCCGAATGGATTATCACCATCTTTTTCTCCATTGAATACATTGCACGAATCATTTCCATAAAAAAGCCTCATAAGTACATTTTCAGCTTTTATGGAATTGTAGATTTCCTTTCTACTATCCCACTTTATTTATCCTTTTTTCTTGCTGGTTCGCAAGTTTTATTGGCGGTAAGGGCACTACGTTTGTTACGTGTTTTCAGGATTTTAAAACTGGTTCGCTTTATGGGGGAAGCATCGCAACTTAAGGAGGCCATAAAATCCAGTCGCGCAAAAATTGCTGTATTTATTTACACTGTTCTAATTTTATCGGTTATAATGGGTACGGTAATGTATTTGATTGAAGGTGCCGAAGCTGGCTTTACGAGCATCCCAAGAAGTATTTATTGGACAATTGTAACGCTTACCACGGTTGGTTACGGAGACATTGCCCCTGTTACCGATGTTGGTCAGATTATCGCTGCGATTATTATGATTCTGGGTTATGGCATCATTGCCGTTCCTACTGGCATTGTAACCGTAGAATTTGCAAAACAAGGCGCCAAAAACACAGGAGAAAAAACAAACAGTATTCAGGAAATTCATACCAATACGCAAGTTTGTAGACATTGCAATGCCGATAGACATAAAGATGATGCAATATTTTGCTATAATTGTGGAAACCTTTTAAATGAACAATAAGTACCTTATAACCGTTGTTGGCCCTACAGCAATTGGAAAAACTGCCCTTGCCATAGATTTAGCGAATGCTTTTTCTACGGAAATAATTTCTTCTGATTCACGACAGTTTTTCAAAGAGATGAAAATAGGTACTGCCGTGCCCGATGAAGCGGAGTTGTCAGCGGCAAAACATCATTTCATTCAACATAAAAGCATTTTTGAGAATTATTCCGTTGGAGATTTTGAAAGGGAAGCTTTGGAATTGCTCAGCGAATTATTTAAAAAACACGATGTTGTCATCATGGCTGGTGGAAGTGGTCTATACAACAAGGCCGTAATGGATGGTTTGGATGATTTTCCCGAAGTGGATTCTTCAATTAGAGAAGGATTGAATAAAAGACTGCAAGAAGAGGGAATTGAAGGACTTCAACTGCAATTAAAGAATTTAGACCCTTCACATTATAAAAATATCGATTCCCAAAATCCGCACCGACTTATTCGAGCGTTGGAAATTTGTTTGGGCACCGGTAAACCGTATTCTTCTTTTCTTCAGCAAAAAAAATCAAATCGAGCTTTCAAATCTATACAAATTGGCCTAACGGCGGATCGTGATGTTATTTATGACAGGATAAACCGTCGCGTTGATATCATGATGGAAAACGGTTTGCTGGAAGAAGCGGAAAAACTTTACCCCAACCGCGAACTAAATGCATTACAAACTGTTGGTTACCGCGAACTTTTTGAATATTTTGATGGTAACTGGACACTTGATTTTGCCATTTCTGAAATCAAAAAAAATACCCGTCGATTTGCCAAAAGACAATTGACTTGGCTTCGGAAAGATGAGAGTGTATTGTGGTTTGATTATGAAACGGATACTGGGGAAATCATTGACAAGATCAATAGCATTCTTTCAAAAAAATAAAACCCTGGCAAAAGCCAAGGTTTTAAAAAAATTATGGAAATAATTTTTAGTTAGTTACACATTAAATCTAAAATGCATCACATCTCCATCTTTTACGATGTACTCCTTCCCTTCTACTCGCATTTTACCAGCCTCTTTCACTTTGGCTTCGCTTCCATAGTTTACGTAATCTTCGTATCCAATAACCTCAGCACGGATAAATCCTTTTTCGAAATCGGTATGGATTACACCAGCGGCCTGAGGAGCTGTTGATCCAACCGGGATTGTCCAAGCGCGTACTTCTTTTTCACCCGCCGTAAAATAAGTTTGTAAATCCAACAACTTATAGGCTGCACGAATTAGTTTGGAGGCACCTGGCTCATCCAAACCTATATCTTCCAAAAACATTCGGCGTTCTTCATAATCTTCCAACTCTGCGATATCCGCTTCAATAGCCACTGCCAATACAATTACTTCTGCATTTTCATCTTTTACAGCTTCCTTTACTTTCTCTACGTAAGCATTTCCTTCTTTGGCAGCACTTTCATCTACATTACAAACGTATAAAATTGGCTTTGCCGTAAGCAATTGAAAACTTTGCATAAATTCTTCTTCATCTTCATTCACTTCTACCGCACGTGCAGAAATACCACTTTCCAAAGCAGTTTTAAAACGAACTAATAATGCTTCCTCTTTTTGAGCATCTTTATCCCCTGTTTTAGAAGCTCTTTTTACTTTTTCCAGCCTTTTATCTACCGTTTCTAAGTCTTTCAGCTGTAACTCAATATCGATGGTCTCTTTATCGCGAATCGGATTTACACTTCCGTCAACATGGACGATATTATCGTTTTCAAAGCAACGCAGTACGTGTATAATGGCATTACATTCCCTAATATTCCCTAAAAACTGGTTCCCCAATCCTTCACCTTTACTGGCTCCTTTTACCAATCCAGCGATATCTACAATCTCCACGGTTGCAGGCATTACACGTTCTGGATTTACCAACGACTCCAACTTCCCAATACGGGTATCTGGTACGTTTACCACTCCTAAATTGGGTTCTATGGTACAAAAAGGAAAATTGGCACTTTGCGCTTTTGCATTCGACAAACAGTTAAACAAAGTTGATTTTCCTACGTTCGGTAACCCTACAATTCCAGCTTTCATTCGTTGTATTTTGAAAAAATTTGAGTGCAAATATAATTAATACCAGTTCTTGTTTGAAATTACTGAAAAAGAAAATGAACATTTTTTTCTTAATAGGAAGAAGAAAACTAAGACATAGCCATAGCTACGTTTTCTTTTTATTCTGAAATAGAAAGGAAAAAAGGGCGTTTTATTGCAGTTCATTTTAAATAGGAAATGGTATGATAACCGTAACCAAATAAAACCACAGCGTAAAATAGTTTAGAAGCTATTTATTTAAAGTGTTTAATAACATATGGTCGAAACTTTTCGATCCCTAGCTAGGACAAATATTGATATCAAAAGATAGCAAGCACAAGAACTGAGCAGCATCATATATTCCTATGGGAAAATGGTTATCTTTAGCCAAGTAATTAAATGCCTATGAATTCTTTTTTCAAGAAGATTATTGTCGACCGTGTTCGAAGAAAATACCGTCAATCCCTTGGTGAATCCAATAAAGACCAACGTAGCTTTAAAAAACAGGTGACTGACCTAGAAGTAGAAATATCCCATGAAATCCACGATGTTTTCTACATTTTTATTGGAGTACTTGCTGCTGCCTTCGGCCTAAACGGCTTTTTACTACCAAGTTCTTTTATAGATGGCGGAGTTACAGGTATTTCATTAATCGTAAGAGAGCTAACAAACATACCTCTTTCCATATTAATCTTTGTTCTAAATTTACCTTTTGTTATTTTGGCGTATTATGCCATTAGTAAAAAGTTTGCCATAAGCAGTGCCGTGGGTATTTTTTTACTGGCTTTAGCAGTACATTTTATTCCTTTCCCTACCATTACCAACGATAAAATCTTAATTGCTGCTTTTGGAGGTTTCTTTTTAGGACTCGGAATTGGAATGGCCATTCGCGGCGGTGCCATTATCGACGGAACAGAAGTACTCGCTATTTACATAAGTAGGAAATCCAGTTTAACGGTTGGAAATGTTATCCTTCTTTTTAACATCCTAATATTTTTAACCGCGGTCTATATTTTTTCTACTGAAATTGCGCTGTATGCCATCCTTACCTATTTTTCAGCTTCCAAAACGGTTGATTTCGTAATTGACGGTATTGAAGAGTTCATTGGGGTTACCATTATTTCTGAAAAAAATGAAGATGTACGAAAGGCTATCATCCACAAAATGGGACGGGGATGTACTATTCTTAAAGGGCAAAGAGGTTATAGCCCTGATAATTCACCTTTAAAAAATATTGATGTAGTTTATACGGTAATCACTCGTTTGGAAATGTCGGCTCTTAAAACCGAAATTGATAAGATTGATCAAACCGCATTTATAATAATGAATTCGGTAAAAGACACTAAAGGGGGAATGATAAAAAAGAAACCCTTAACCAAGATAAAATCTTGATAAAGGGTTCTTCAGACCGAACTCAAAATTAACATTTACATAGTTTTCTTTTAGTATATCGACAAATCCAGTCCTTTTTTAATGCCCTTTTGAAGCACTTTTTTAATGAATAATTTATGTCCACCAAGAAGGTATTCCCACTTAACTGCATCTCCTTCGGAATGACCAAAAATAGCCGCTCCCATGGGAGTTAAAATGGATATTTTATTTTGCTTACAATCTCTCTCCGATGGAATGACCAGTTGAACGTTTCGTTCCCAATTGTTATCAGAAGCTATGGAAACCAAACTGTTAAGACGAATAATACTTGGAGGCATGTCTTTTTCATCCAACACCACAGCGGTTGCCAACCCTGACTCTAAAATTTTTAAAGACTGCAGCACATCCTGATCTTCCGTATAACCGGAAATACTAAGCATCCGTTTCAAGAAAACATATTCCCGTTTCTCCACTGTTAAACATTTCCTTTCCATACTCGTTCTTTTTTCATTAAGGGAAAATACCTCTTTGAGTATACGCCATCTCAATTCTTTTTATGGCGATGCAAAAAGCCGCTTTACGCATCGAAATGGACTCTTCCTGTGAGTATTTGTATACCTTTTCAAAAGATTCGGTGAGCTTTTTAGTCAGCTTTTCCATAACCTCATCCAGTTGCCACAATTCACCATTGCGGTTTTGCAACCATTCAAAATAACTTGCCGTTACCCCTCCAGAATTACAAAGGATATCAGGAATAATGGTTACCCCTCTATTTTCCAATATTTTTTCTGCATCTCCATTCGTTGGTCCATTGGCTCCTTCAGCTATTACGAATGCTTTTATCTTATCTGCATTCTCTTGGGTTATTTGGTTCCCCAGTGCTGCAGGAATACATACCTCACAATCTACTCCAAAGAAATCTTCGGTAGCAATTTCATTCGCAGGTATAAAATTCGCAATAGCATTTGCGTTGGATTGTGTGTATTGGAATAAATCGGCAACAGAAATTCCGTCCTGATTTTCCAAAGTTGTTTGGGCATCTTGCACAGCAACCATTTTAGCACCCTCATTTTCCATAAAATGAGCCGCCCAATAACCTACATTACCAAATCCTTGCACGATAAAGCGTTTTCCTTCTAAAGTTTCGCCCCGCTTTTCCAGCTGAAGCTTCACCGTTAAAAACACTCCGTAACCCGTAGCACGGTCTCTTCCTTCCAAACCGCCACTTCCTGCTGGCTTTCCGGTAACCACATGTTGATTGGCCGAACGTTCCGCTGGTGGTCTGGTACTCATATAAGTATCGGACATCCAAGCCATGGTCTGACTGTTTGTGTTAACATCGGGTGCTGGAATATCGTGCTCCGGACCAATATTATCTGCCAAAGCGTAGGTGAACCTTCTAGTAATTCTTTCCAATTCATTCTTGGAGTATAACTTAGGGTTCAACTTTATACCTCCCTTTGCACCTCCATAAGGCAATCCAGCCAAGGATGTTTTCCACGTCATCCACATAGCCAGCGCTCTTGCGGCATCGATATCTACCGTTGGGTGATAACGAAGCCCCCCTTTGTAAGGACCAAGTGCATTATTGTGCTGAACACGGTAACCTGTGAAGATTTCTACTTCGCCATTGTCCATTCTTACAGGAAACTTCACCACAATCTCGTTATTGGTGATGGCCAAAATTTTTCGAATATTGTTATTTAAATCAATATAATCTGCAGCCGAATAGAATTGCTCCATTACATTTTCCATCATTCCCTGAACGGGAATTTTACTGCTTCGCGCATTGCTTTTTTTAACCGTTGCAATCATTCTTAAATATTGTTTTTGTTAGAATTTTTTCTTTTAAATTTTCAAGCTTGTGAAACTTTGTGCTAATTAAGTTGATTGCTGAAAATTTGATTTACATCTGGTGCGTGTTCGCTACACGACCAAACACTGTTTTTTTGCTTAGTGAGGACACAGGAAATCTGGTTAGCACACGAAGAACAAAGAGTAAACTGAATAGGTTTCATATTTATATTTTTTAATAAAAAGAGCAATCTACATGCCGCAAAACCTAAAAATCCAGCCATCGCGCATAGATTATTGATATACAGCGACTTGAATTACAAAATATATTTTAGGAAAATATTTCACTGGTAACAATATATCCACTTGGGAGAAAATGTTCCAGTCCTAGGTTGTGCTAAACTTCATTTATAGAACTAGGAAATCCCTCGAGCTAAATAGTGCCACAAGGGATTTCAATCTACCAACCAATTAAAAATAATCTTAACTTCTAAGTTCGCCTGTTTCCATAGCTTGTTCGTAATCTACAGAAACACTTGGGATAGCATTATAAAATCTACCACCATCTACAGGCTTTATTTGTATTTCAGTACTACCATCTTTTTTAGTACTTACTTTTGTTACTACTACTTTCTCTCCGTACACAAGCTTATCGCTAGCAACACCACCTCTTTTTATGATGAAGTTTTTCTTTGGAAAATTGATGTGTCTAAATTCTTGTCCAGACGGACTTGCAACTTCAAATACATCTCCTTCTTTAACTGTTGTTGCATCTTGTGCGTGTAAACCCATTGCACATAAAACAAATAATCCTGCTAGTATTACATTTTTCATTTTTAAATAATTTAAAATTAAACTTATGATTTGTGTTGTACTATTTAAATACACCATACCAAAGGCAATACCCTTGCCAAAAAAAATGAAAAAATGAAATAAATTTTTTAATTATTTGATTTTCAGTTGATTAAATTTAAATCTCATAATTCTTGTAAATAGCATATCGGGTAAAAAATAACCGATTCGAGTAAAAAGGGACCGGTGATTTTATTGAGTTGTTTGTTGATCGTTAATAGTTTTTCGTTAAACGTTGGTAATTTTTCGATGTGGAACCAGAAACTTCATACCAGAAATCTTTCAACCATCCAGCATCTAGCATCCAACTTCTATTCTTAATTTGTTGAGTCGTTGAGTCGCAAAGTGGCAAAGATTCAAAGTGGTAGAGTTATTAGTTAATCATTATTAGTTGTTCGTGGCTTGTTGGACGATAAAAAACCAGCAATAAGCTATTCGTCATATGCGTTAAGTGAGGTTCGGAATTTCCAGCGTAGAGCTTAAAGCTTAGGGCAATTTTCGTAAATCCGCTACGAAACCAGAAACTTCAAACTAGAAACGCTTTTAATAGACACTGGCAACTAAATACTAACCACGGACCACATCTTTTCAGTTTACGTCTTCGGACTTCGGTTCCCTCCTTTTTTAGTTATTTAATGAAATTTTTATCCTAAAGAACCTTCTTTTTAGGTTAAATCATGAACTTTTTGGGTATTACACCCAAACGTTTAGGTGGAATAGTTAAAGTTTTAGCTGTCTTAACTAAAGTTTTAGGTGTTTTACCTAAAGTTTTAGCCTCACAACCTAAAGTTTTAGGCTTACAACCTAAAGTTTTAGCCTCGAGACCTAAAATTTTAGCTTCAGGACCTAAAACTTTAGCTTCAAGACCTAAAAATTATCCGATTTCGCCTAAAAACTCTGATGTAAAGCTTAAGTGGAACATAATTGTACCTAAACAATTGGTTTATAGACCTAGAAGGAGGGTTGCCGAATCGTAAAGTTGTAAAGATGCAAAGGGACAAAGCGGCAGAGTTATTAGTTGTTCGTGGCTCGTTGGTTGATGAAAAACCAGTAATAAGCTATACGCCATATGCTTTAAGCGGGGTTCGTAATTTCCAAGCGTAGAGCTTAAAGCTTAGGGCAATTTTCGTGAATCCGCTACGAAACCAAAAACTTCAAGCCAAAAACCCTTCAAGCCTCTGGCATCTAGCCTCCAACAACATAGTTACTCCTCAAGCTTTTGCCGCAATGTTTTACGAGTAATTCCTAAAATTTCTGCGGCTTTGGTTTTGTTGTTCTGAGTGTAATTTAAAACTTTCCGTATATATTTTCTTTCCATTTCCCGAAGCGACATGAGGTCATCCTCTGGAAAGTCAATAGAATATTTGAGTGTGTCCGGTAAATGGTTAACTTCAATAGTTTTGTCGCACATTATTACGGCGCGCTGAACAATGTTTTCCAGTTCCCGTATATTTCCGGGCCAATCGTATCTCTGAAAAATCTGCATTGATTCCGGGGAAATTGTTACAAAACGGTCTTTGTATTCAATTCCGTATTTAAAAAGAAATTTGTCCACCAATTTAGGAATGTCTTCCTTTCGCTCCCTTAGAGGTGGTAGTTTAATTTCAACCACCGTCAACCTATAAAACAAATCTTCGCGGAAAGTCTGTTTGGAAATCATATCCTTTAAATCACTATTTGTTGCAGCGATTATCCGGACATCAATTTTTTCTGATTTCTGTGCCCCTACTTTCACAACTTCTTTTTCCTGAAGCACCCGTAAAAGTCGGTTTTGAACAGCCAAGGAAGCATTTCCTATTTCATCTAAAAAAATAGTACCTCCGTTAGCAGCTTGAAAAAACCCATTCCTATCTTTTTCGGCTCCCGTAAAGGCGCCCTTTACATACCCGAACAATTCGGCTTCCAAAAGGTTCTCTGGAATACCACCGCAATTCACGGCAATAAAAGGTGCTTTAGAAAACTTACCTTCGTAGTGCACAGCCCGTGCTACCAGCTCTTTACCAGTACCACTTTCCCCCTTAATAAAAACGGTTGCTTTATTATCTTTAATTCTATCGATAATCTGAAAAACATCATTCATTTTTTCAGAAATACCAATAATATTACCGTACGCTTCTTTCTCGTTTGAAGGAGCTGGATTGGTACTCTTCGTTGAAATGGGTGTAATTGGCTTTTCCAAATCATCACCTAATGATTTCTTAATGGCAGCCCCCAATTCGTCACGCGTAAAAGGTTTGGTTAAATAATCCACCACCCCAGATTGGATGGCTTTTAAAGAATCTTGAACAGAAGGGTACCCAGTTACTATTAAAGTTGGAAGCGAAGGATAATGCTCCGATGTGAATTTGATTAATTCAAATCCGTCCACTTCTGGCATATTCAAATCGGTAATCAACAAATCAATGCGGGTATCACGCAAAATAGACACCGCTTCTTTTACAGAAATAGCTTTGTACGTATGAAAATTCCATGATTTTAAATGGCGTTGTAGAAGCTCTAAAATGCTAACATCATCGTCTACAACCAATATGTTTTCTCTTCTTAATTGCATATTATTTTGGAATGGTAACCGTAAATATGGCTCCTTTATTTTTATTATTTTGAACCGTTAAACTTCCTTTGTGACTGGTAACAATACCGTGCACAACACTTAATCCCAGGCCCGAGCCTTCTCCTGTGGGTTTTGTAGTATAAAAGGGTTCAAAAACCTTGGAAAGCGCTTCCTTAGACAATCCGGGGCCTTCATCCTTCACCTTAATCGTAACGTTAGACGAAGTATCTTCTACTTGAATTGTCACTTTTCCGCCACTGGGCGTAAAATAAATGGCGTTTATCACCAAATTGAAAACAATCTGTGTTAATTGAATCGTATCTACCTTTAACCAAATTTCCTCCTTGTCAATTTCCAAAACATGTTTCACCCCTTCTTTTCGGAAAGTTGGAACCAATAATTCTATGGAATTGGTGAGATGGGGAACAATGTTTACCTCTTGCATTTCTTTGGGCATCTCGCAAGCAAAAAACATAAGTTTTTTTACCACTTCCCTAGAAAAAATAGCATTTTGAATAATCTTATCTACATCTCCCACCAAAGAACTATGCTCCTGTAAATCGGCTTTTAATAACTCTGCGAAACCGAGAATATTTGCCAAGGGCGTATTAAGTTCATGGGCAATTCCTGCAGTTATTTCGCCAACAATGGCCAAACGGTCTGCGTGTTGCATTTGTCGCTTTAAGGATTCTTCATTTCTCTTTAACTCCAGTCGCTCCAACAAATTTCCAATTTTTAAGGCAACACTATCCAATAACTGTTGCTCTTCGTCTAAAAATCCTTTGGTTTTATCGGTAAGTACTGCGCAAACGTTTCCATCTGGCTTGTTAAACACTTTTATTTCTGATTGAATAAGAAAATCTTTTTTTACCTTTTTGGTAGCCGCCGAACCTACAGAAGTTTTTATCATCATCTCTGTATCTTCCGGAAACTGAAAACCCTTTTTTAGACTTAAGGTGATGGCTCGTAGCACTTCCTCCATTTGTTCTTCATACGCATTATTGATGATGGATGAAACTTCATACAGACATGTAAGTTCCTTAATCCGCTCCCTTAGCGCTTCTTCTGTGCTACCCATAAAAAAGTTTTTATTCATTAAATCATACACAATATAATTCAAACTTTTTGAACAACTAAAACTTTATCGGCAGTTTCAATTTTTATCGTTCCATTATTAATTCTATTTCCATTTCAAATCATTGCTGTACAACGTTCTTTTTCCTTTACTTTTAAGCAAATTCAAATAAGGACGACCAAGGTAATTAGTCTTTTAGGAGTATTCTTCAATTAAATTAAAGCAACTCGCGTTTTCTCTAGAGTTAAGCCAAATGAAGCCCCATTTTCCCAGTTTTTTTATTCACTTTAAAAAAGATAATAAACTGGGCTATCACTCCAATGATTATTAGAAATCCTAATTCCAAATTAGATAACATGTTAGTTGTGTTGAGCGATTTCTGTGCGAACTGGGTTCTATTTTTACCTTCTTTTAGTTGAATTTCTGATAGGCCATTTAAATCGGTTTTTATATTTTGAAGCACATCTTTCGTCTGCATTTCGGAAACTTCCTTTCCTTTCTCAAAGTCTTTTTCAAGAACAGCAAGTTTGCTTAAATTTTCTTGAAGGGATTCAAATTTTCTTCTTTCTGAAGTAGTTAATTTAGTCTTCCCGTATTTGTCCAAAAGTCCTTCCAAAGAAGACTCATTCCCAGGTTTTACTGAATTCCCAGCGTCGTAGAGTAATTTCCTCTCCTTCTGATAAACAATATCGTTGATTTTATACAAGTAGTTCTGCGCTATCAATCTGTCTTCGTAAACCGACTTTAGTGCATCCTGTGCTGTGGTAAAATGATTTTTATCAATGAGATTGGTCGCCAATATCAATAATATTACGGTAACTAATATAAAAGCTAGATTGACTTTGTAATTTGACTTATTTTTCTTCTTGGAACCCATAATTGTAGTTTTCCTGTGTAATGCAAACAACGTTCCCCAATTTACCTAAAAAGCTAAATAAAAATATAATTATCTGATTAAAAGACACTTAATTAGTTGGCTTAATTTTAAAGGCCGGGTAATTACTACCCAATCGGGTAGTTACGCATCGATACTTGCTACGATAAATTACATGTATTTCCCCACGACAATTATTAAACCTAAGTGCAAGAAGTTAGATTCATTAAAATGTCATTCCAATATAAATCACGGGTAAGGAAACGGTATAAAAAAACTACCAGAAAACACGGAGTTTTCTGGTAGTCTTAATAAAATTATTAATTACTTACTATTAAGCATGTTGATGTTCATGCTTACCTTCTTTAATCTCTTCGATTAATTTGCTATTAAAAGCTGGTAAATCATCTGGTTTTCTGCTGGTAACCAAAGCTTGGTCTACAACAACTTCTTTATCTACCCAATTGGCTCCTGCATTTTCAAGGTCTTTTCGAATGGACGGAAACGAAGTTAGCGTTCTTCCTTCAACTACTTCTGCATTAATTAAACTCCAAGGTCCATGACATATCGCTGCTACGGGTTTTCCTTGTTTAAAAAAGTTTCTAATGAACTCTATGGCGGTTTCATCCGTTCTTAAATTATCTGGATTCATTACTCCTCCTGGTAAAACCAATGCATCGTAATTTTCAGAAAGTCCCTCTTTCACCGTTAAGGTTACATTGAAAGAATCTCCCCAATTGCCGTCTTTCCAAGATTTAATACTTCCTGGTTTTAAACCTACAATATCTACTCTCCAACCTTGTTTTTCCAAAGCTTCTTTTGGCGAAGTTAATTCTGATTCTTCAAAGCCGTTTGTGGCCAACATTGCTATCCTTTTCATAATATTATTTTTTTAATGGTTTAATATGAAGATAGCCATATTGTTGGCCGATTTGTGTTAGTGAAGTTATAAAACCTCCTTATTATTTTGTTAATCAGCTAAATGAGGCAGGTATTTTTCCATTAAAACAGTTTCATGATGTTTTTGGTGCCCGCATAAAATAAAACCGGCTGCTCTAACGGACAATTTGTGGCCTTCTACAAAACCAAAGCGATTATAAACTTCCGGACCAAAAGATGAAAATAAAGAGATGGAACTACCCCGTACAGATTTAAATTCTTCCAATAGACTTGATTTTGACCGCAGCGAAGAAAAAGAATTTTCCACGTACAAATCTTGGTCAAAACCTTCCAAACTACAACCGCTGTGGCGGGCAAAAGTAAATGCCCTGTACTGAAATACCCTTTCGGTGTCTATTATATGAAGCAGTAGTTCTTTAATTGTCCATTTACCCGAGGCATAGGAGAAATTAAAATCTTCATCCGAAAGTTTCTCTAAAATAGTCGTCAAAGCATTGCTTCTATTGACCATTTCCGGAACCAAAGCCACTTCTTCTAGGGTATTGATATAGGTTTGGTAAAAACTGTTGTATTCGTTCTTTTGTAATTCTGATATATGCATTTCCTTAAAACTTTGCTATTGCACGAATTTAATGATGCTTATCTACTTATGGGTGTAATTTTTCTTATTTTTTTTCATAATATTGCATGCAACGTGTAGAATCTATGCGTAAAAGTTTCAACTTTGACCAACCAAAAAAAATTAAAACCAACTACCGTCAATAAACCGTAAGTTATTAAAAGGAATTATCATTTAACCCAATCCAGCAAGAACGTTGGAAAACCTTTTTATCCAAGATAAGAAGGCTGCTAAAACCTCAGTAAGGAAACTGAATATCTGTTAATGTTGAAACCACTCTGTACATACTTTTCCCTACTCACTTTTCTATGCATCCAACTATTGGAAGCACAAAACAGTCAGAAAATAAGTGCCGAACTTTTACCGGATGACCACAGTATTCAAATTCAACAAGAGATAATCTTCAGAAATAACAGCCAAGACACACTTAATGCAATTTATTTGTACGATTGGAATCATGCTTATTCCAATAAAAGTACTGCTTTGGCTACTAGATTTGCTGAAGAATTCAATAAAAGTCTACACCTAGCGAAAGAAGAAGACCGCGGTAAAACCAGTGTTAATTCCATCACCAACGGAAATATGGAAAGCCTTCCTTGGGAAAGGATTCATGAAGGTGATATTATTAAACTTCAACCGAGTTCGTCTATTCTTCCCAACGAGGAATATCGAATAAATCTGACCTACGTAACGAAGCTTCCCAATGCGCAATTTACCGATTACGGATTTACTCCAGAAAATGACTTCAATCTAAGGTTTTGGTACATTACTCCCGCGCTCTATTACGACGGTTGGAAATTGTACAGCAATAAAAACCTGAATGATTTAAATGCGCCAAACACTTCTTTAGAAGTAAATTTCACCTATCCCGAAGCGTACTATTTCATAAGCGATTTAAATCAAGTGGCTACGGAAACTAAAAATGGTCTTAAAACAACTAAAATAACAGGGGAAAACAGAGGCGATGTAAGACTTTTTCTTAAAAAGGAAAACGATTTTACCATTTATAAAAATGAAAAGTTGGAGTTAATTTCCAATATCGAATCCAAATCCTTAAACGGAGTAACTAAAGCAACTTCGGTGGAACGGGTGGTTAATTTTATTGATAGCACACTTGGAGATTATCCACATAAAAAACTATTGATTAGTGAGCAAGACTACAAGCATAATCCGTTGTATGGGCTTAATCAACTGCCGAATTTCCTTCGACCTTTCCCTGAAGAGTTTCAATATGAACTAAAGGTTCTTAAAACGGCGTTGCACATCTATTTAAATAACACAATTTACCTAGACAATAGAACAGAAAACTGGGTGAAAGATGGTATTGAGACTTATTTGCTGATGAAATACGTGAATACGTTTTATAAAGACATGAAGCTACTTGGGAAGCTTTCTGATGTTTGGGGATTACGTTCGTTTCACTTGGCACAAATGACATTTAACGATCAATATCCATATTTGTATATGTTAATGGCAAGAACGTATTCAGATCAGCCTTTAACGACGCCTCGCGATTCTTTGATAAAATTCAACGAAAGAATTGCCAATAAGTACAAATCGGGTGTAGGACTTGCCTATTTGGACAGCTATTTAGGTGATGATTACATAGATAAGAAAATTAAAACCTTTTATGCTGATAATATTTCAAAAGTCACACATCCATCAGATTTTGAAGAACTTTTAAAGAAAGATGCACCGAAAGACATCGATTGGTTTTTCGAAACCTATGTATCTACCAATAAAAAAATCGACTTCAAAATTAAAAAGTTCGAGAAAACGGAAGATTCCATTGCGGTTACTATTAAAAATAAACGAAATACCAACGTGCCCATCACCATGTACGGAATCGATAAAAACGATTCGATACTTTTTAAAAATTGGTATTCAGACATTACCAAAACCGAAACCGTTACCGTTCCGCGTAAAGACGTAAAGCGACTGGTACTTAATTACGATCGCGTAATCCCAGAATTCAATGAGCGTGACAACTGGAAATCGGTCAATGGATTTCTTTCAACCAATAGAAAATTAAAATTTCAGTTTTTTAAAGATACCGAAGACCCGTATTACAATCAGGTGTTTTATGTGCCTGTTTTCCGCTTTAATATTTACGATGGTATTACGCCCGGATTGCGTTTGTACAACAAGACCTTTTTGGCAAAACCTTTTGTGTACGATTTACAACCCTCTTACGCCTTTGGGGAAAATGCTCTGGTGGGCTCTGGTTCTCTACGCTTTAGAAAGTACGTAAACCATGACAATATGTACCTTATCGATGCTTTTATCGCGGGGTCATCTTTTCATTACGCAGACGGACTGAGATACAGCACAATTACACCCTCGCTAACTTTTAGATTTAGAAACGACGATTTACGGTCTAACGAAAGGGAACTCTTAAATATTCGGTTTGTAAATGTTATTCGTGATTTTTCGCCAACCATAGACACCGATCCCGATTACAGCGTACTAGATATTCGTTACGCGTATGGAAATAACGGAATCATCGATTATAAATCGTGGTTCACCGATGTACAGATTGCGAGTGAATTTGCGAAAGTTTCCTTTAATTGGGAATACAGAAAACTCTTTCAGAGTAACCGACAGTTGAATTTGAGGTTTTTTGCCGGAAAGTTTATTTACAACCAAACTAACTCAGATTATTTCAGTTTTGCACTCGACAGACCTACGGATTATTTATTCGACTATGATTATCTCGGACGATCTGAAGATTCCGGAATTTTTAGTCAACAGCTTATTATTGCTGAAGGTGGTTTTAAATCGAAATTGAACAATCCCTTTGCCAACGATTGGATGATTACCAGTAATGCCAGTTTTAACCTTTGGCGATGGATAGAGCTTTACGGAGATGTGGGTATGATTCGAAATAAAAATGAAGATGCTCGCTTTGTTTATGATTCCGGAATACGTTTAAATCTTGTAACCGATTATTTTGAACTCTACTTCCCTATTTACTCCAACAATGGATGGGAAATTGCCCAACCGCAGTACGATGAAAAAATAAGATTTATTATTACGCTCAGTCCGAGAACGTTGACAGGGCTCTTTACGCGAAAGTGGTTCTAAGCTTAACTACGCTACATTTAGTACCAATCCAAGCACATCTCTATTCGGTAATTAATAAAGAAAATAGTACTTTGGCGGTATAATACAAAACCCCATGAAGTTAATTTCTTTTTTAAGTTTTTTCATCTTTTTTGCGGCAGGATTTGCGCAACAAACCACATTTATTGATGTAAAAAAAGGTGAGGTTTCCATTAGCGTAGCCCCTTCAAAAAAGCAAATTTCGGGAAGTGTTCTTTATACTTTCGATGTGCTGAAAGAAACAGATTCCATGGCTGTAGATGCAAAATCTATGGAGGTAGAAAGCGTAATGCTCGATAATGAAAAGGTAAACTTCTCCTATAACGACCAACGTATTCTTATTCAGAAAGAATTTAAAAGCAATGGTAAACACCAATTGCAGATTATTTATAATGCTTCTCCCAAAAAAGCGTTGTATTTTACTACGTTGCCCAATGGAAATACCCAAGTTTGGACGCAAGGACAAGGCAAGTACACTTCGAACTGGCTTCCCAGTTATGATGAAATGAGCGAAAAAATAGAATTCGACCTTACCATTACTGCTCCATCCCAATACGAAGTAATTGCGAATGGAGAACTTAAAAGCAAGAATAATATTAATACTCAAACCGTTTGGGAGTTCGATATGAAACAGCCCATGAGCAGTTATCTGGTGGCATTCGCTGTTGGGAAATACGCTGTTAAAGAAGAAAAGTCCGCAACGGGAATTGATTTAAAAATGTATTATTATCCTCAAAACGAAAACCTTGTTGAACCCACTTACAGACATTCAAAGCGCATTTTTGATTTTCTTGAAGATGAAATAGGCATGCCTTATCCATGGCAGGAATACAAACAAGTTCCAGTAAAGGATTTTTTATATGCAGGGATGGAAAACACATCTCTAACTATTTTTTCTGACACCTATTTTGTGGATTCCACAGGTTTTACAGACAAAAATTACATCAATGTAAATGCCCATGAATTAGCTCATCAATGGTTTGGAAATTTAGTTACGGAAGAAAGTAGCACGCACCATTGGCTTCATGAAGGATTTGCTACTTATTTTGCGTTACTTGCTGAAAGGAATATTTTTGGCGATGCTTATTTCTATGAACAGCTACATAAAACTGCCAAGCAATTATCGGCGTTAAATGAACAAGGGGGAGAAAGCTTGCTAGACCCCAAAGCCAGCAGTCTTACATTTTATCAGCGGGGCGCATGGGCGATTTTTGCACTGCATGAACTCATTGGAGACAGAGCCTTTGATAAAACTGTAAAAAAGTTTTTGAAGGATTACGCCTATAAAAACGCTAATACCAATGATTTCTTCAGCATAGCGGAAGCCAAAAGCATGATACAATTAGATAATTTTGTTGAAAAATGGATGGTAAGTGAAGAATTCCCCATTGAAGAAGCTCATCTGCTTTTAAATCAAAACGCACTCACCAAAATCTTATTAGATTTGGATAAAATGACCCCTGATGAAGTAATTTCCTTTGCCGGCGTCAACGAAGATTTTTTCAGAAAAAAAGAAAAGTCACCTATTGCCAACGCGATTCTACAACGTATCACAGTTTCTTCAGAAAAAGAATTAGCTATTTTTTCCAAGGCTTTGTCTTCCGAAGTACTAAAAACCAGACAGGCCGCTGCAATCCATTTAAATAATATTCCGGAGTCATTAAAAAAATCTTTTGAAGGGCTTTTGGTTGACAAAAGCTACCTAACCATAGAAAATGCTTTGTTTAAATTATGGTCGGCATTTCCTGCGGATAGAACTTCTTATTTAAACAAAACCAAAGGGATTGAAGGTTTTCAAGATAAAAACATAGAAACATTATGGCTTACGCTGGCTTTAATCACGGAAGGATACGAGGAAGCCTCAAAAATGGATTATTACCAAACGTTGGTATCCTATACAGAACCAAAGCAGCATTTTGAAGTCCGTCAACATGCTTTTCAATATCTTTACCAAATACAGGCACTCAACGAAATTGCCTTGAAGAATTTAATAGAAGCATGTCAGCATCCTGTTTGGCAATTTTCTAAATTTTCAAGAGGACTGCTCGACGAATTATTAAAAAACGAAGATTACACTATGATGTTAAAAGGAATAGCGAATCAATTGGATGCTAAGAATAAAGCGTATTTATCATCGAAATTAAATCAATAACTACTAAAAATATAAATTTTTGAAAGCACTTGTAATTTCCGGTGGAGGCAGTAAAGGAGCATTTGCTGGCGGTGTTGCTCAATATTTAATTGAGCAGCTTCACAGGGATTACGATATGTTTTTAGGAACTTCTACAGGAAGTCTTTTGGTAAATCATTTAGCGCTGGGAGAAGTAGAAAAGATTAAAGAAACCTATACTTCGGTAAATAATGAAAGTATATTTAATGTTTGTCCGTTTCGCATTAAAGAGCGTTATGGTGTTCAGCAAATATCCATTCACCATCTTAATGTATTACGCAATTTTTTAAGGGGCAGTAAAACGTTTGGTGAAAGTGAAAACCTAAGAACCCTTATAAAACAAACCTTAACGGAAGAAGAATTCCAGACCTTGAAAAACGGAAACAAAGATGTTATTATTACCGTTTCCAATTTATCGTTGAACCAAGTTGAATACAAATCGCTAAAAGATTTTGATTACGATGAATTCTGCGATTGGATATGGATTTCCAGCAACTACACCCCTTTTATGAGTTTGGCCCTTAAAGACGGCTGCGAATACGCCGATGGGGGTTTGGGGTCTATGGTGCCCATTGAAGAAGCAATAAAAAGAGGCGCCACAGAAATTGATGCTATTATTCTTCAAACAGAAGTCACTCAACTTAATCGCCTGCCTTCCAGAAACCCATTTTCATTGCTAACCAGCATGTTCGCATTTATGCTGGATAGAATTGAGCATCAAAATATTCGTATTGGAAAGTTTGTAGCCTCAAACAACGATGCGATTATTAATTTTTATTACACGCCAACGGTATTAACCACCAATTCTTTAATATTCAATAAAGAAAAAATGACGAAATGGTGGCAAAGTGGTTTCGATTTTGCCAAATTTAAAAATAAAGAAACGAGCCAATTGTAAGTTTGTATCAATATATTTTTTATTTTCATTCGAAATTGTATCATTTAGGAAAATGGCAATTAAACCACTAAATAACATTTATGCGCGCACTAGTCATAAGCGGAGGAGGTAGCAAAGGAGCATTTGCTGGAGGTGTAGCTCAATATTTAATTGAGAATGAAAAAAGGGACTACGATTTATATTTAGGTACTTCTACGGGAAGTCTGCTTATCCCACATTTAGCCAATAAAGAGATTGAAAAAATATACGAGGTGTACACCACCGTTACCCAGCGTAAGATTTTTAGTAACAATCCGTTTGTTACCAAGAAAAAGGGAGACGAGGAATATGTGGCCATTAATTATGTAAACGTTATTTGGCAGCTGCTAAAACGTAAAAGAACGTTTGGGGAAAGTAAAAACCTTCGGAAACATATAAAGAAACATTTTTCTGAAAGAGATTATAACCGACTTAAAGAATTGGGGAAAGAGGTCGTGGTTACCGTTTCCAACCTTTCTATGAATCGGGTGGAATACAAATCGATTATGGATTATGACTACGAAGATTTTTGTGATTGGATTTGGATGTCTTGCAATTACGTACCCTTTATGTCGCTGGCCAAAAAAAATGGTTTTGAATACGCCGATGGCGGACTAGGATGTGTGATCCCCATACGAGAAGCTATAAAAATGGGTGCTACGGAAGTAGATGCCATTATCTTGGAAACGGAAAATATGGAGCATAAAAAAGTACTTGGAAAAAATCCTTTTTCACTAATGGTGAATCTTTACAGTTTTGTACTCGATCAATTGGAATCACACGATGTCGTGGAAGGAAAATTGGCTGCTATAAATAAGAATGTACGGCTAAATACCTATTTCACACCTACCCGACTTACAGAAAACTCGTTGTATTTTAATAAAGACCTGATGGCAGAATGGTGGGAACAAGGCAAAGAATATGCTGCTGAACGGGTGAAAATGCAAAAAGAAGCGCATAGAGTTGAAATGACGGGGTGATTTTCTGGTTTCAGCTGTTTTAATCGTTGATTTGTTTAGTCGTTAAGGCGTTAAGTTACTGAGGGACAAAGGTGCGAAGTTATTTGCTATTCGTTGTAGTTGTTCATGCAGAGCTAGAAACTTCAAACAATAAACCCCTCTAAACTACTAGAGTCATATCGACCATCGGGAGATATCGCATCCAGCTATTCAAAAGAGTAATGTGATTTCTCTGTCCTCCCTGCGGGTCGGCTTCGAAATGACTTGAAACTTCAAACCAAAAACCCCTATAAACTACTAGAGTCATATCGACCATCGGGAGATATCGCATTCAGTTATTCAAAAAAATTATGTGATTTCTCTGTTCTCCCTGCGGTCGGCTTCGAAATGACTTGAAACTTCAAACTAAAAACCCCTCTAAACTACTAGAGTCATATCGGCCATCGGGAGATATCGCATTCAGTTATTCAAAAAAATTATGTGATTTCTCTGTTCTCCCTACGGTCGGCTTCGAAATGATTTGAAACTTCGAACTAAAAACCTTTTAAACCTCAAACCTATATTATTAATTTTTTAAGTTGTTGAGGCGTTAAGGTGCAAAGTTATTAGTTAATCGTTATTTGTTATTCGTTGTAGTTTTTCGATGCTTATTAGTCGATGAGAAAACAGCAATAAGCGATACGCTATATGCATTAAGCCGGGTTCGGAAACTATCCAAGCGTAGAGCTTAAAGCTTAGGGCAACCTTAATCACGCAAGGTCACACTATTAACTTTTAACTGTTCACTCTCAACTAATCCTTAATTATAATAAGTCTTAAATATATCCACTAAAATCTCTGGTGGGACAACCCTGTTTGGGTAATTTTCCATGGTATCCAACACACGATCCATAGCGAACGGACTCAGCCCCATTCGTAGACCAAATTCTTTTAAGCGTTTTATTTCATTGGGATGCTGCTGCTGGTCGATATTCATAAGTAAAACCAGTCGGTGAAATTGTAAAATACGCTCAGATTCTGGAGTTGGCGGGATGTATTTGGCATGTCCCGTCTCAAATAAAGCATCGAGTTCTCTTTTTGGGACATTCATACGTTGGGCAATGGCATAAATAAAGTTATACTCTTCTTCTTTAACCAAATGGTCCGCTTGTATGAGCGCTATCATTTCTGAAAGCAGGCTCAGCTTTTGTTCTTTTTCACTCATAAGATGGGGCATTGACAATAACTTCATCTAAAATATGTTTTTTTTTCGCAAATTACTTGAGCTTGAAACAATTTTTCGATGAGAAACACCACTACTACAAATAAATAAGCTATCTTGCACAATCAAAATAATTACTCTATAGAATAAATAGATTATTATGATTGCCACGGAAAAAAGAGTTCTCACGAACGAAGAGATAGCCCTACTCAATAAAAAGTATAAACCACTAAGTATTCATGAAAGAATTGCTGCGCTTTATACGGATTTTGCTGAAGAGGAAATTATGCTTACCAGCTCTTTTGCTGCTACTTCGGCTTTTTTATTACATCTTTTTTCAGAAACCAATAAAAAACAACGTGTTTATTTTATAGATACCGGCTTTCACTTTCCAGAGACATTAGATTACAAAAAGGAACTTACCAAACTATACGGCCTTAATGTAGAATCTATTAGCGCAGTACAATCGGAACATGATTTTACGGTTAAGGATAAAACCTATAAAAAAAATCCTGAATTCTGTTGTTCCATCAATAAAGTAAAACCATTGGATGCTATTAAGAAAAAATATAGCGTTTGGGTTTCTGGATTAATGGAGTGGCAAAGCGATCACAGAGCAACTTTGGATATATTTGAGATGCGTGGGGAAATTCTAAAATTCTACCCCCTACTCGACCTTTCCAAAGAGCAAAGGGACGAATTTATTAAAGAACATCAATTACCCTTTCACCCGTTGGTTGCCAAAGGTTATAATTCCATTGGTTGTAAGCACTGTACCGTTCCCGGTGAAGACCGAAGCGGAAGATGGAATAACAGTCCGAAAACCGAATGCGGTTTACATTTATAGACCTACAACTTCTTGAAAATAACAACGGCATTTTTATTTTTAAGCTCTTGCGGAATTTCCAAGTGTAACCACACCTTGTCTTCAAAACTGTAAGTCTCTGCTTCTTCATACGTCCCCGTTAACGGATTGAACCACGTAACGCTTACTTGATGACCGTTTAACACAGAATCTGTCATGTGTCCGTTTACCGAAGTCATTCCCCCTGTAACGTACAGCAAGCAAGTGTCGGTTTCATTGGTTAACGCATACGGTGTAAAGGAATATTGATCGGGCACCAACTCCCCGAAGTTTTGAGCCTCCATAAATTCTGCCAAATATTTATAATACCTAAAATTAGGCTGCTGTTCTTCCGGCAAGGAAAACGGATTGGTAATAACATTGTACCACGAAGTATTTTGCCAATAATAAGTGGAATAAGCACCCGCAAAAATACATTGGTAGTTTCTGTCCAGGCACACAATTGGGTCGGTATATTGCCCATCAAAAATGGAATGCATGGTTTTTTCATATCCGCCGTGTTCAATATTCATAACAGGTTGGTCCGGGTAACGCGTCCATTTGTCCAAAGTCAACGCATGCAAATTCGGACTCCATTGCTGGATGGCAATAAAATCAACTTTGTCTGGATGCATTTTACAGTAGTTATAATCGTGTACAGTAACCAATCGGTTGTAGGCATCCAGTTTTCTTAGGCGCTCGATTCGTTCTGTAATGTAGCTCATGTCGTCCATCCCGTAATCCAGGGCTTCTTTAGAAACATCCCAAATTAAATTAGGAAATCCTTGATAACGCTTTACCACATACTCGTAAAACATATTGTCTTCTTCGGAAAAAGGCTTTGGCCAATTCACTTTCTTATTCCAAACGTAAATCATTAAATGGGATATAATACCCTGTTCATTTAAGTGATTAATAACTCGATCCAAACGTTTAAAAAACTCAATATTAAGTTTGGAATGGTCTGGTTTTTCGTTCGTTCCACCAAATGGAAAAACCACTGGCTTTGCATAGTTATTTTCTGGCTTTACCTTATCCTTTTCACCCCAACCGGCATCAAATGCGTACACATTCATCACCACTTGATTGAAATTGTAATCTTTTATA
Organism: Galbibacter mesophilus; assembly: GCF_023721415.1. Classification (GTDB taxonomy): domain Bacteria; phylum Bacteroidota; class Bacteroidia; order Flavobacteriales; family Flavobacteriaceae; genus Galbibacter; species Galbibacter mesophilus. Next base: position 155,374 of record NZ_JAMQVC010000004.1, read on the forward strand.
TGAGAAACTAATTCTTTGGTTTTTGGAATATCTTTTTCATTTTCTGCATCCAAGGCAAACAACCAATCCGCTTCAAAAGCGAGTGCATTGTAAGGAGTTCCGTCTTCGTAAACAAACTTCTTTTTATTTTTTTCTGAAACCATAATGGCTCCATGGGAATTTGTTTCTCCAGCTGAAACATCAATAGTACCACGAGCAGGTTTTAAGGCAACATTCTTTGCTTCAACTTTATATTTCCATTTCCCTGTGTCTGAAGGATTAAAACGAACTAACCATTCTTTTCCGCCATTGTAAAAAGCGGGAACCTTTAAAATATTACCATTCTCGTTTTCAAAAGCTACCCAAACTTCCTCTTTAAGTGGGGCCTCAACCATTTTTTTAGCTTTAAAAGAAAGCGTAATCACATCCCATTTTTTAGGAGAAGCAACTGCATGCAATTCATTAAAAGCAATACAGCAAAATAAAACAGTAAACAGAAAGGAAATTTGGTTGATTCTCATTATAAACTAATTTAAGCTTCAAAATTAATCCAAATACATAAACCATCTTAGCATATTTAGTCAATTCCTTCAAGGAAAGTATCAGCATTATAATCGGATTTAAGAGAAATTAACGAAACAGACTTCAGAATAACACTCCCTTAAGAGTATTTTGGCGGTCGATTGGCATAATAAACGGTTTTAAATAAGGAACTTAGTATTATTAATCATTAAAAAAATCATATTATGACCAATGAAGAGTTAAAAGGAAAATGGAATCAAATAAAAGGAAAAGTAAAACAGAAATACGGTAGCGTTACCGATGATGATTTAACTTTTGCCGAAGGTAAATTTGATGAAATGTTAGGCCGAGTTCAAGAGAAAACTGGGAAAACAAAAGAGCAATTACGTAAAGAGTTTGGTGAACTATAAAAGTTCCCAAAAGTAGAACACTAAATGATGGGTGTTCAAAAAAGTATTGAATAGTGTAGATAAACAGAGGGTTGTGTCAAACTCAAAAAATTGAGTCTTCGGCAAGCTCAGACTGACAACCTACATTATTTTAAACCTTTTTTGAACACCCTTTTTATGTCATAACATTTCAGCAAAAAGACTTCGTTTATTACTTAATCAATTAACTGATTTTTAACCTACTCCATATTTTGTTTAACTTTAACACAATTAAGTTAAACATTTTGTATTTTTAACCTGTTGAAAAAACGATAAATCATGGCAAATAAGAAAGCTACAGCAGATAGATTAATTGCGTATTACATGGATTACGTGCTCTCTCACGGTGAAAATCCAAAAAGCGTGTATTTGTTCGCGAAAGAGAATAATTTGAAAGAGGAGGATTTTTATGATTTCTACGCCAATTTCGAAGAACTTGAAAAAGACATCTTTAATACCTTTTTTCACAACACTTTAGGTTTATTAAAAAAGAGTGAAGAATACCAATTGTTCGACTCGAAAAACAAATTAATTAGTTTTTACTTTACTTTTTTTGAAATGTTAACCGCCAATAGAAGTTATGTTGTCCATGCATTGCAGGGAAAAAAGGATAAGCTTAAGTCTCTAGAGACCTTAAAGAAATTAAGGCTATCTTTCAAAGAATATGTAAAAGAGCTACAACTTGATAGGCTTAAAATTGAAAATGAACGCTTAAGCAAAATTCAAGATCGTTCCATTGAAGAAACCGCGTGGATTCAACTCTTAATTACCGTGAAGTTTTGGTTGGATGACACGTCTCCTTCCTTTGAAAAAACCGACATTTTTATCGAAAAATCTTTGCAAACTAGTTTTGAACTAATGGATTACAAACCTTTGGAAAAACTCATCGATTTTGGAAAATTCATTTTAAAGGAAAAAGTAAATATGCGAGTTTAAAAAATTAATTGATGAAGACATTAGATAAAATTCCTACAGGGAAAATTCAAAGGGCAGGTAAATTCTTGCAAACGGGCGCTAAAGTAGGCGCTAACTACCTAAAATATTACGGTGACAAAATAACAACTTCTGAAGAAATAGCGCGCGGGCGTCTCAATAAAAATAACGCTGAAGATATCTACGACGGTTTAAAAACCCTTAAAGGCAGTGCTCTTAAAGTAGCCCAAATGCTAAGTATGGAAAAAAGTATTTTGCCTAGGGATTACGTCGAGAAATTTTCATTGGCACAGTTTTCGGTGCCTCCTCTCTCCCCTCCTTTGGTGATTAAAACATTTAAAAAGTACTTCGGAAAACACCCTGAAGAAATATTTGATACTTTTAATGCTTCTTCGGTAAACGCCGCCAGTATTGGCCAAGTACACATCGCCGAAAAGGATGGCAAGAAATACGCGATAAAAATACAATATCCAGGCGTTGCCGAAAGCATTGCCACTGATTTAGCTTTGGTAAAACCCATCGCCATTAAAATGTTCAACATTAAGGGAAAAGATTCTGATAAATACTTTAAAGAGGTAGAACATAAACTTATTGAAGAAACCAATTATATTTTGGAAGTACAGCAAAGCAAAGCTATTGCCGATGCCTGCAAGCATATTCCTAATTTAATTTTCCCTGAATATTACGAAGATTTATCTTCCGAGCGCATCATTACCATGGATTACATGGAAGGGAAACACCTGTCGGAGTTTGTTGAGGAGAACAACGACCAAGCCTTGGCTAACTCAATCGGACAAGCATTGTGGGACTTCTACATGTATCAAATCCATGTGCTGAAAAAAGTACATGCCGATCCGCATCCTGGAAACTTTTTAATTGGGAGCAACAGAAAGCTCATTGCTTTGGATTTTGGCTGCATGAAAGAAGTTCCGGAGGATTTTTATATTCCTTATTTTGAATTGGCAAATAAAGAAACCATTAACAATCCTGTCCTTTTCGAAAAGAAACTGTACGAATTGGAAATTCTAAAACGGGAAGACACCGCAGAAGAACTTAGCTTTTTTAAAGCCTTATTTCACGAAATGCTAAGTGTATTCACCAAACCCTTTAACGAAGAGGTTTTTGATTTCTCCAATCCTGAATTCTTTCAAAATATTGCTCGTTTAGGAGAGAAGTACAACAACAATTCTCAACTGCGAAAAATGAACGGGAACAGAGGTTCAAAACATTTCATTTACATAAACAGAACCTTTTTTGGACTATACAATTTAATGTTCGACTCAAAAGCGGAGGACATCAAAATCAACAATTTTATTCAATACCAATAATTAGGAGATTTTTTTATGTCTGAAATCGCTATTGCTTTTCCGCATCACTTATTCAAAAATTCGCCCATATTTGAAAAGGTTGATGTGGTTTATTTAATTGAGGAAAGCCTGTTTTTTAATCAGTATAAATTTCACAAACAGAAAATAGCGTTTCATCGTGCGAGCATGAAAGCGTACGAAAAATACTTACAATCCAAAGATATCGAAGTAAAATATATTGAAGCTGCTAGCGAACTTTCTGATATTCGGAAACTTCTGAAAAAATTAAAGGACAATTCGGTAAAATCGCTTCACATTACAGACCCCACGGATGATTGGTTAAGTAAAAGAATAAAGAGATTTAAAGACGATTTTGACATTCAATGGTACGAAAATCCTATTTTTCTAAATTCAAAAGAAGATTTACAAGGCTTTTTTAAGTCCTCCAAAAAGAAGTTCCATCAAACAACATTTTACAAAAACCAGCGCCAGGACCGTAATATTTTAATGAAAAGCGGCAATCCGGAAGGCGGTAAATGGACGTTTGACACGGAAAACCGAAAAAAATACCCGAAAGGCAAAACGCCACCAAGCATTCATTTTCCAGAAGAAACTGAATTTCACAAAGAAAGTTATTCTTACACCGAAAAACATTTTAAAGACAACTATGGGAAATTGGACAAATCCATTCAATATCCCATAACTTTTGAAGCCTCTGAAGCATGGTTAGATCAGTTTTTAGAAGTACGCTTTCATGAATTTGGTGCTTACGAAGACGCCATTGTAAAAGAGCATCTTATTTTACATCATTCCGTTTTATCACCCATGATGAATGTTGGTCTTTTATTACCTTCAGAAATATTGGAAAAAGCTTTGGAATATGCCAAAAAAAATGAAGTGGCGATCAACTCTACAGAAGGATTTGTGCGACAAATAATGGGATGGCGTGAATTTTTGCGCGGTATGTACGAATGCAAAGGTGTTGAACAAAGAACTAAAAACTTTTGGGGATTCTCCAGAAAAATTCCAAAGAGCTTTTATACTGGAAACACGGGTATAGCACCGATTGACACAACCATAAAAAAAGTTCTAAAAACGGGCTACACCCATCATATTGAACGTTTGATGCTACTCGGAAACTTTATGGTTTTGTGCGAATTTGACCCCGATGAAGTTTATAAATGGTTTATGGAATTATTTATTGATGCTTACGATTGGGTAATGGTTCCCAATGTTTATGGCATGAGTCAATTTGCTGACGGCGGTCTTATGGCAACCAAGCCTTATATAAGTGGCAGTAATTACGTGATGAAGATGGGAAACTACAAAACAGGTGATTGGCAAGAGGTTTGGGATGGTTTATTTTGGAGATTTATGCATGAACATCGTGATTTTTTTGAATCCAATCCCCGTTTAAAAATGCTATTGGGCACATTGGATAAAATGAATAAGGCAACAAGGCAACAGCACCTTGAAATTGCCGAAAAATTTTTAGAAAAGTTAGATTCATGAAAAGAGAATTAACAGATAGGGAAGTAGACAGAATAATAGAAATGGCATGGGAAGACCGTACCCCATTTGATGCTATTACTTTTCAGTTCGGATATACCGAAAAAGATGTCATTGAAGTTATGCGAAGGGAGTTAAAGCCCAGTAGTTTTAGACTTTGGCGTGAACGGGTTCAAGGCAGAAGTACCAAACATTTAAAAAAGCGAAATTTTCAAGAAGGGCGTTTTAAATGTAGCCGACAGAAACAAATCACCCATAACAAAATCTCCAAACGGTAAATTTAACACGTAAAACGATGACGTAATCTCCAAAAGGAGAAGAAAAAAGCTTATTGAATTAAAACGTTTGTTTACATTTTAACAAGAATTTCTGTTTATTTTTAATGATTACGTATTAATTACCATTCAAGAAGTTTTAATATAATTTGATACAACAGTTTTTGTGATATTTTAATAACTTTGAATCGCTAAACAACCAACTAAACGTTTCCTACACTACATTTTTTTAATCACTGTAAATGCAATTGCGGTGATTTTATTTTTATAAATGCCATCGAGATTTTTATACCATATGATGAAATCACATACATTTAATTACCATCAATTAATTGCTCTGTTTCTATTCACTTTTGTCATTAGCTCAGTTCAAGGGCAAACAAAAGAGTTTAATGGAGATTATCAAATTGGAAAGCTCAAAGGTAATGCCACCTTCAGCTATAAATTAAGGGCGAACGACACCATTTTAGATGGTCCTTTCCTATTTAACGATAAAGGCATACAATCTTTAGAAGAATCGGTTTACCAGTCTTTTTCTGTGGAAGGAGACTTCTCCAACAATCAGCCAAATGGGGATTGGACGCTAAGCTTTGGAAATTATATTAGGGACAAGCAGCCAAAACTAGTAGATTACAGCTATGTTATCAATGTAAATGGATTACTCAAAAAAGTAAAAGGTTCTTTCAATGACGGCATCCCGAAAGGTGAATTCATAATTACCATAGATAGTATTAAAAATTCTGAAGTTGCTAAGAATTTATTTAAAAGCACTATCAACTTTCAAAACGGTGTGCCGCAAAAAAGCTTTACCATGGAATCTGACTCTCACGCTATGGTGGGAAGATTGCTTAGAAATGGAGTTGCTCACGACAAATGGACTCTTTTTGAAAATGAAAATTTAGGAGAAGTAGAAAACTGGTTTTTCAAGGAAGGAATTTTAACTAAGATTTCTATCCAAAAAGACGGCATTGCCAAAGAAATCAATGTTTTTGAAAATAAGGATGACAACTACAAATTATACCCCTTAAACCGTAATTATCTTACTGTAGTTGAACTCACTCACAATTCTTCGGATACAAATAAAATTGTAAAAAACGGCATAGGAGGATTATTGGAAAAAAACCTGAACACTTACGGTAAAGTAAAAGGATTTATGAATCAATTAGGTGATTCCGTTTCATTTCCTAATTTTCAAGTTAAACTGCCTTTTTATCCTCTGGATGAAAACAATGCAGCCATTTTAAAAAATGTTGTTGACAGCATCCAAAAGGCAGAACAGTTAAGCAACGCGCTGTTAACCAATGCACAGCTATCTATCCAAAAGCTATCCAATGAAAACACCAAGTTTCATTATAGTGTTACGGAAGTAATTTCCAAGGATTACCTGTCCCCGCTTTCCCGATTAAAAAATTATTCCGAAGAAAATATAGTTATTCATTTCAATCCTAAAAGACTTCTAGAAAAATTATGGCCTAATGGACTGCCGAGCGGGAAGATAGAAATTGAAAGAGAGAACAATCAATCTCGGGTGTATCAGGCTAAAAATGCATCGAATTATAATCCAAAGGATGTAAACCTTCAAGAAATCGAAAAGCTTACATATTTTACGCTTGCCAATCTTGAGTATCTCCACGAGAAGTTAATCGGGGAGATTACCAGCCAACAACGGGAAGAAGCTTTTCTTGTTCAGGAAAAAGAATTGATTGCCCAGCTAGACCACTTAAAAAAGCATATTGACTCCCTCAAAAAGAGTAAACCAAAAGAAATCCAGACCACCTTGGAAAGCATGAAAGGTTTTGCAGATAATTTACTGAATGAATATTCTGCCATGGATGAAAATTCTGAAAAATTGGACTATGCCAAGGAATTAACGAATTGTTTTTCTAGAACAGAAGAATTTGCAACCTCTATTTCCAAGCTTCCCGTTCAAATGAAGGAAATCAAAGAATTATACCAAGATCCCGTTTGGAATCCGTTCACAGCCACCGTGATGAATGAAGATATAAAAAAGAAAATTACAAAAGCATACGAAAACATTTTAATCCCTTATCAATTAAAAAACATCCAAACCGATTTAAAATGTTCAAACATGGATTCCATTGAAGCTTTTTTTGAAAGGCTAAATAACCGGATGGTTGAATTGTTTGAAGAAGATACATCCCGTTTGGAGCGAAAACTTAGAAAAGAAAAAAATCCACAAGAAATAATTGAACTCTTTGGTTTAAACGATAATGAAATTGAAAAGTAAGATGCAGAAAAATCTCAAAACCCTCAACCTTCTCATTTTTCTTATTTGTGGTTGCTTTTCTTACATGGCAAACGCGCAAGAAGATCCTCAGGTCCTACCGGAAGAATCGGAATTTAAACCTGCCATTACCAAATATTGGCTTAATACGTATGGGAATATCCGTATATCCAAACGCATGTTCTGGGTAGCCCAAACACACTTTAGATTCGAGGAAACCGAAGATACCCCTTTTGTGGGACAGCTTGGACAGATTTACAACAGGCATGCCATTGGATACATTGTTTCCAAAAAGTTCGATGTAGCGCTTGGTGGTGTTGTTCGATTTAATTTCAATACCGACCCCGATTCAGATGGTAAAACAATGGTTCCCGAATGGCGTATTTGGCAACAGTATCGTTTTGCCATGCCCGTATCCCGACTTATGTTTTATCATAGAATACGAATTGAAAACCGTTGGTCTAAAGGTTTCGAAGAGGGAGATGATTATATTTACAGAACTCGTTGGAGATATATGTTCCGTGTAAAAATTCCTGTAAACAGACCTAAATTGGAGCCCAAAGCTTTTTATATCGGTCCGGAAGCAGAGGTTATCATGCAAAGCGGTAAAGAAGTGGTAGACAGCCCTTTAGAAGATTTACGTTTACACACCTCTTTTGGTTATATTTTAACACCTCGATTAACCGTAGCGGCAGGAATAATGTATAATTTTGGTCAGAATTTAGATAACGGAGGGATTTATAAACAAGGTTGGACCATAAGAACTCACTTGTATTTCTCTCCAGATTTTAGAAAAGTTAGAAACAAATTACCGTCAATTCACACGGAGGATTAATACCCATACTGAAGGCTGATTAATTATAAAATTTAAACTTGTGAAAAAAAAGTATCTGTTCTATATTTCATTTATCGTGTTGGCTGTTTTTGCCGTATTTAGTTTCATTAAAAATGTTTCGCTGGAAAAGAAATTAAATGAAACGCAGCAATCCCTAAATACAACCAGACAATTTTTGGAAGATGACCCTATTTTGAAGGCGGATTCGTTATTGACTTCTGGAAATTATAGCGATGTGCAAAAAGTATATCGTTCTATGGACAGTCTAAAAACCATAAATGATGATCACGCAATAAATACCCGATTAAAAATAGCGGAAAACCTTTTAAAAATGCATAAAAGGGTCAATCAAGTGAATGGAAGCTACAGTTCTAATACTGCTGAAGATTCCGAAGCTACTTCAAGCGAATCTGTATCCCTTAATAAATACGATTCCCTCACATTTGCCCTTGAAAAAAATAAATTACAATTATCCCGTCTTAAAAAACAATTGCGGGAAAAATCCTTTGGGGAATATCTCACTTTTAAAAGCAAAAAAGGAAACCGTCTATTTTACGTTGGAAAAGTGGAAAACCATAAAGCAAACGGCTTTGGTATTGCCATTTTAGACACTGGGAGTAGATATGAAGGCGAATGGAAAGATAATATGCGCCACGGAGAAGGTAGTTTTTATTGGATAGATGGCGAACGCTACGAAGGCGAATACAAAAATGATGAGCGCTCTGGAATGGGAGTTTACTACTGGCCCAATGGAGATAAGTACGTTGGAGAGTGGAAAGAAGATGTTCGTGACGGTCAAGGTACTTTCTACAATGCTGAAGGAGAAGTGTATGCTAAAGGAATCTGGAAAGATGACAAATTAGTGAAAAAGGACAAATCCTAATTTAGAATTTGTCCTTTTTTAATTGATAAACAGTACTTATGTAAATCCCTGTAGTAATTCTAGTGGTACATACTACTACCTCAACTACGACTTTAAAACTTTATTCTCATTGTATTCATTCAGTTCTTTTATAAAAGGCTGACTATAAAAACGTTTTCCAGTTGCTTTATACAAGGCATTTGCCAGCGCCCCCATTACGGGCGGAAAAGGAGGTTCTCCCATTCCGGTAGGGTCTGTATCGTTTTGTACAAAGGCTACATCTATGTTTTTAGGCGCTTCGCTATGGCGTATCATACGATAATTATCGAAGTTATTCTGTTGAGGAACTCCTTTATCAAAAGAAATTTCGCCGTACATAGCAGACCCAATTCCGTCTATAGAACCACCTTCCGCCATATTAGTAGCGGCATCAGGGTTCACTACAATTCCACAATCGATGGCGCAATACACATTTTCAATAGAAACACCTTCATTCTTTAATGATAAATCCAATACATGCGCCACGTAGGAATTATGACAATAATAAGCTGCTACACCTCTATTTTTACCAGTTGACCCTGTATCCCAATTAGAGCGCTTCCGCACCAATTCCAATACACCTGCATATCTTTCCGGTTCGTAGTCGTTCTTTTCGCCCACTGGGTTTTCTTTGGCTTTTTTCAGTAAGTCCAATCTAAAATCTATCGGGTCTTTACCAGCGGCTTCTGCTACTTCATCTAAAAAAGATTGTTCAGCGCCTGCTATAAAATTAGAACGTGGCGCCCGAAAGGCACCTGTGGTGATATTGGAATCGATAGTCCAACTTTCAGCTAAATAATTATCCACCGCTCCGGCTGGAAAACGGTTGGAAAAAAGCGGACTCTCAGGAATTCCTCCAGCTCGCACATGAAATCCAACCAAATTGTTATTCTCGTCTAATGCCGCTTTATAATGCACATGATAAGAAGGTCTATATGTCCCGAAAGCCATGTCATCTTCTCGTGTATACACCAATTTAACCGGCGCTTTTAACTTTTGAGATAGCGCAGCAGCCTCGGTAACAAAATGACCGTACAATCTGCGGCCAAAACCACCGCCCATACGTGTCATTTGTATATCTATCTTCTCTTTAGGCATCCCTAATCTTTCAGAAACACTTCGCTCCATAAATTCTGGAGTTTGAATAGGACCTATTAAAGTAGCTTTTTCGTCGGTTACATCGGCAAAAAAGTTCATGGGTTCCATGCAGTTGTGTGCCAAAAATGGCGCATAGTAACTCCTTTCAACGGTTTTAGCTGCATTCTTGAAAGCTTTTTTAGGACTACCATCTTCACGAACTACTTCTATTTTTGTTCCTTTGGAAGCAATTTGCTCCATCATTTTCTTGTGCCCATCCGTATTTTCCAGTCCTTTAGGATGATTTACCGTCATTTCCCTTCCGAAGATTTCCATGTCATGGATAATATCAGGAGACTCCTCCCATTCCACTTTTAATGCTTTTTTGGCATTCATCACTTCCCAAGTAGATTTTCCTACTACAACGACGAGCTTATCAAAAGCATCGATATCGAAAGCGCTTCGCTTATAATCTTCTTTAAAAGTTTCCAATTCTACCACATCCACAATACCTGGCATGTCTTTAATGGATTCAGCATCAAAAGACTTTAACCGCTTTCCAAATGCCGGCGGCTGTACAATCATGGCAATTAACATTCCGTCCTCGTAGGTATCTAATCCATACAATGGTTTTCCCGTAACGATTTTTTTGGCATCCACATTTTTTCGGGATGTACCAATAATGGAAAAATCTTTTTTATCTTTCAACTGAACTTCTTCCGGAACTTCCAATTTAGAAGCTGCGGCTGCAACCTCGCCAAAGCCAATCGATTTATCACTATTTTTATGTGAAATAATTCCTTTTTCTACGGAAAGTTCTTCGATGGGAACTTGTAATTGATCCGCAGCGGCCATCAACAACATTTGTCTGGCAGTGGCTCCTGCCATTCGAAGAGTTTCCCAACCTTGACGTATGGATTGGCTCCCTCCCGCTAATTGGCGTGAAAAAACATCGGTGTTTAGCGGAGCCTGTTCCACCACCACATTTTTCCAATCTACATCCAGTTCTTCTGCCACGATCATAGGCATGGATGTTTTTACATTTTGTCCTATTTCTGGATTTGGCGAATATATAGTCACCACTCCGTTGTCACCAACTTTCAAATAGCCATTCAGCTCAAACCATTCCTCTGGCATTTCTAGGGCAACATTTTTATTTTCAGCTTCCACGGCACGTTTACATGCCATCCAGTTAAACCCAATTACCAATCCACCTCCGGCAAGGGAAACGCTCTTTATAAAAGATCTTCTTCCTATTCCTGTTTTAATTGTCTTCATTTTCTTCGGATTTTATTGTGGTTAGGCTGATTGTGTTTTGGAGGCAGCTGTCTTAATAGCCGCTTTAATTCTCGTATAAGTTCCGCAACGGCAGATATTACCGTTCATGGCTGTTTCAATATCTTCATCATTGGGATTCGGATTTTCCTTCAGTAATGCACTTGCTGTCATTATTTGTCCCGCTTGGCAATAACCGCACTGTGGAACATCTACCTCCAGCCAAGCCTGCTGTACGGGGTGGTCACCGTTTTCTGACAATCCTTCTATTGTTGTTACCTGATTTTCTTGCACCGCAGAAATGGGCAGTTGGCAAGACCGAACGGCCGAACCATTTAAATGCACGGTACAGGCGCCGCATTGCGCAATTCCACAACCGTATTTAGTCCCAACCAATTTTAAATGATCCCGCAACACCCAAAGCAAAGGAGTTTGCGGATCTACATCTACCGTTTCGGTTTTTCCGTTAATGTTGATTTTGAATGCTGCCATGATTATTTTTTTCTGAAGTTACTAAAATAACTTAAAATCAAGTGTTAAAGAGCTCAAATTTAGAGTGGTTTTTAATTGAAGAAATATAGATTGTAGAAAGTAATATTTAAATCTAAATCAGTTGATGAGTCGAAAAATTTTAAATTGGCAAAGGCTTAGAGGAACAAAGTCTTCCCTGCCAACTGAAAACTGAATACTTGAAAGACAAAGTTGCTCTTGGGTTTTGGCTCTTGGCTCTCTTTCTTCATTTTTCACTCTTCACTTTTCACTTTTCGCTCTTCAAACATCCCATCAAGGATTTATCCATCCTACTCGGGCGACTTCCGTAGTTCTTTTTAAATAATTCTTCCGAAGGGTTTTTAGCTTTGGTTTGGTTGCTGTAGCTTTTAGGTTTTCAGCATCAATTTGTAAGCCTTTTCCATATTTATTTATCAGAAATTGAATGCTTGGTTCTTCCAACGCCAATTCATCAATCCAACGATAAAAGTTATTTTTAATAGTGTGCTCGTTAGAAGATAAAGACGACAACAAATGATTGAAATAATACTTTTCGGAAGCTAAATAGGCTTTTCTCTTTTCCGTAAAGTAATGAACCAGCCACTTCAGCATTTTAAAAACAATGATAAGCGCGAGCAAACACAACAATAGTGCTATCACAAACTCCTTTGGTGATAGTCCTAGAATAGTTAACTCTTTTTCTTCATCTTCTGTGGCTGCTACCTGCTGTTGTTGTTGCAATCGTAAAGAGTCACGCACACTTTCCAACATCCCCAAATCGGGATTGGGTTTTACGGTTATGGTTCGCTCTGCCAGCGTACGCTTAAACAGTTTTTTAGAATACGGATTAAACCAAGTGTACACCTTTTCGGGAATGGTAATTTCGCCCTCCTCTTCAAAAAGATAGCGAATGGTTTCGGTTCTTTGCGCGCTAATGGCGGTTTTACTCTTGCTATTGTTTACATCGCTCCTACCGGGATACATACTCACGTTCGGCACACTGTCCCAAACCGTTGGCGGAATTAATTCTGCCACGGTCCACCCAGCGTTTCGGGTAATAGTACGCTCCAACACATCCCCTACTTTTACTTCGGAAATATTTCCCGACCAATTTTCATTTACTGATAAGCTTGAAGCCACCAACCATTCCGAAGCTTTAAATGTATTTGGAATAGGTTTAACGGTAATAGCTACAGGTTTACTTTTCACGGTACGTTTTATGCCTTTGTATCCACCTGGTGACGGAGTTTCTACTTCAATATCCAAGGCTGGGAATTCTATATCGTCATCACTGAAAGGAAATACATGATAAATGAGTCTTACTCCAGCATAATTTTGCCCACCACGCTGAAAAGAAGTACTTACAGGTCTAAAATACGTGCTAAAAGCACCTTCCACTTTGATATTCCCTAAATCCAACCCTTTAGTAAACCACGTAGAGGTGTAAACCGTTACCGTTACCTGAACAGGTTCTCCCACGAAAACACTCTTTTTATTGGCCGTCACGGTACTCCATACACTTTGGGCTACTCCAAATTGCGAACAGAGCAGTATGCAAACCAATACCAAAAACGATATGTACTTACCAGCTCTCCTCATTCCCATTGGGTTTAATGTTGTATTTCTTTACTTGGTACCTAAATTTCTTCTGAAGGAAAAGAGACGGATCATCGTTTACTTTTCTCATGAGTATATTTTGGTTGGGCTGTTGAATCTGCGATTGAATGTCGTCTGGAACCTCATTAAGCTCTTTTCCTTTACGGATGTTGGTTCCTACCTCTTCCTCCAAACGCTCTTTTTCCATATCCTTTTTGGTAGCCTCTTGTCCGCCTCCACCCAAGTCTTCCATACTATTATTCTGTTTGTTCTGCGCCTGTTTCCCGCCTTCCCCGGGATCCTCTTCGGCCGCTTGGGGCGTAAAATTATCGGTTCCACGCAGCATTCTATTCAATTCTTTACTGTTTTGGGCAGCAATTTGCAAGGACGGGTCTTTCTCTACCGCCTGATTAAAGGCGAATGAAGCCGCCTCATAATCGCCGTTTTTAAAATAGGCCAATCCAAGATTGTATTCACCCATGGCGGTAGTATCTTCAGAAAAAGCATTGATAGCATCTTCATATTCCCCGGCTTTAAAATAAGCCACTCCTTTTCTCATGGGGTCTGAGTAGGCTTCCGCAGCATCTTTAAAGTCACCTTTATCACTCAAACGTTGCCCTTGATAATCGGGTGTAAACCATAAATCTTCAAAAGAACTTTCCCCAGAACATGAGGTAAAGAAAATAAATAAAAGGCCGTACAGCACCCATCCTTTTCGGAACCAAATGAGCATTAAAAAAGCCATTGGGATTACGGCCAGTAGTCCAAGGTCACGCCATTCGTTTTCCTTTTCCTGGTCTTTTTCAGTAAAAATTAAATTCTTCTCAATAGATTTCGCAATTACTTCCACATCACTATCATCCAACGTAAGTGATTGTACGGAAATACTATCAATTGCATTTAAACTTGCCATTATTTGCGGGTCCAGATACGAACGTATCGCCTCACCGTCTTTATCCTTTATTATTCTTCCGCGGAAATCTTTAACCTCAGCACCGCTTGGGGTATTCATAGGAAGAATCATCAAACGGTTTTTGTGGTTTCTTACATATTCATTTAAAATAACCCTTTCTTTTTCTGAAAAATCATCAGAGAGAAGCACCAAAGTTCCCGGCGCTTTGGTCACTTGGGTTAGCGAATCCCCCAAAGTTAGAGCAGCCTCCAAATCCGATCCCGGAAACGGCATTACCGAAGGTTTTAAATTTTCAATATGACTATTAATGATTTCATAGTCTTTGGTAAGCGGTACTATGGTATGTGCTGTTCCGGCAAAGCCCACCAGTGCCATGCGCGCCCGCGGATTGTATTTTATAAGGTCTTTTATTTTGAATTTTGCACGCTCTAAACGGTTGGGCTGAATATCTTCTGCCATCATACTCTGCGATAAATCCAATAACAGCACCATGGGCGTTTCCAGTTTTTGTCCTGGTAACTCTATTTTCTTCCAAGTAGGTCCCGCCAAGGCAACCGTTCCAAAAATAAATGCCAATAGTAAAATCACATGCATCCAAATTTTTGCTGCATTGCTCCCTTTTTGTATGACATACGGACGTAAATGGGGTGCAATCACTTTTTTCCATTTCAACTCCTGTCGCATGCTCAATAAACTCAATAGCAACAATACCAAAACGGGAACCAGCAGCCACAAAAACTGCGGACGTAAAAAGTGGAAATCGTTCCATGCTATGGGTAACAAATCTTTATACATAGACCTCCCGTTTTTGTTTAAACTGTTTTATAAAGTTTACAATGGTTTGTACAATCATCATAAAAATTAACACTGCCAACGCGGCGCCCAAAGGATAGTAATACAGTAATGTAAGTGGTTTGTTCTGTTCTTCCTCATATTCTATCGGCTCCAACGTATCGAGTTCGGCATAAATCTCTTCCAACATTTTTTTATCCTTGGCATTAAAATACTTCCCTCCCGTAGCTTCGGCTATTTCTTTTAAAGTTCTTTCATCCAGATCCACCCCCGCTTTGCTCGGATCTCCAATTCCAATGGTGTAAATTCTTACGGAATCCCTTTTGGCGACATCGGCGGCGTCCATGGGGAGAATATCTATCCCAGCATCTACGCCGTCGGTGAGAAGTAACATCACTTTGGTTTCTATGGTGTCACGTTGAAACATTTCCACACCTTTGGTAATGGCTTTTCCAATATACGTAAGCTGTCCGGCCATTCCCACATCTGCCTCTTCCAACATTTGATCTACCACCTCTAAATCGGGTGTAAAGGGCGCCTGAATATACGCACTGGAGGCAAAGAAAATGAGGCCCATTCTATCGCCCTGTCTTTTCTCAATGAAATCGTGCATTACATCTTTTACAGCATCCCAACGTCTCGCTTTCTTACCGTCAATTACCCAATCCCGTTGTGCCATACTAAAAGAGATATCTGCATTTACCAAGAAATTCCGTGATGTTTTCACTTTCATTTCAGGTTCTCCCACCAATTGAGGCGATGAAAGCGCTGCCAAAAGCAATATCCAACATAACAATAAACCTATCCACACCAATAAATTTCTTCGCTTTATCAATGCCGATTTTTTGGGTTTCTGCCGTGTATATTCAACCGCATTGTTAAACACCGGATAAAATAGTGAAGCACTTTTAATGCGCAGCGCCGGCCATAAAAAGTACACCAAAAACGGTAATGGAATTAGGAAGAAAACCCACGGATATGCTATTTCAAAATTATCTGGCATGTGTCTTGATCCATTTTTTGGAGTTCGTAATTATTTTTCTTTTGGTTTCTTCGGAAGGTTCATTTTCCTGATACACCACAGCGGCGATTGATTCTTTATGTGGCGCGAAAAGAGGCGTTTTTACTTTCTCATCTAAAAAAGTAATCCAGCTCTCTCCGTACAAAGCGCCTGTTTGTTCCCTTCCGAAAGCTTTCATAGCCGCTATTTTTAAAATCACCAATATTTCTGAAACGGAATGCACTTGCTCCAGTTCCTTTAGCGCTTCCCTACGGTAGGCATTCTTTTTATGGTGTTTAATAACAAAATACAAAATGGTAAGTCCCAATAGCACCAAAAAAATAGCCAACAACTTCCAGCCAATAGTTTCCACGGTAAAAGGAACGTCAGCTGGCTCGTAGAGTGGTTTTAGCTGAAGATCTTCCGGCCGCACCGTTGTCGTGTCTTTGGCGGCTATGGTATCTTGTATGTTTTGAATGTATTTCATTTATTCATTTCATAAAAAATTATAGTATCTGAAATGGGCTTCGACAAGCTCAGCCTGACATCCATTTATAAATAACTTTTTTATTTTGCATTAACCCTTCCGAAAACTTCTTTTAATTGATCCTCTACCGGCGAAACGGTATCTACCTTAAAAACCGGAATTCGATATTTCTTCATTGTATTTTCAAATTCAGCAAACTTGGTATCGAAACCCGACTGAAACTCTTTCTGAATCTTGTTGTTTTTGCCATCCACGGTAATTTGCTTTTCGGTATTCCCTGCTACGAATTTAGTATTAGGTATTTCCCGCTCCATGGGATCAAAAACTTTGGCTAGGACAACATCATTATGCCTGGAAATTCCTGCAATGGCCCTGATAACACTCGCATCATACCGGACAAAATCGCTTATGATTACTACTAAATAATCGTGTGTAACAATATTGAATACCCGCTGAATAATCTTCTTTAACGTATCATCAAAATTGGTTGGTTTGGCGTCTTTTAATTGGTGGTTGCGGTCCACAATCTTTTCAAGGATATGAATAATATTTTTTCGACTTCTTTTGGGGGCAATCACGTCGTAACTGTCATCAGAAAAGACAAGACCTCCTACCCGATCGCCTTCTTTAAATACCCGAAAGGCAGCTATGGCCGCCAATTCTGCCGCGACAGTGGATTTCGTTTTATTAACCGATCCAAAAAACATGGAATACGACTGATCGACTACAATCAGTACAGGTTTTTCTTTCTCCTCAGTGTATACCCGCGTATGTGTTTTTTGCGTTCGTGCCGTAACTTTCCAATCGATATTACGTATGTCGTCTCCCTTTACATAATTACGAACCTCTTCAAAATCCAATCCACGTCCACGCAATTTGGAAGCGTGTTTTCCCGCAAGAATACTATTTACTTTCTGCTTTCGCGCTAACAAACTAAAATGTTGCGCCAAATGCTCCTTTTTAAGCAATTCGCCCAGTGAAGTAAAAACGTTTTCTGGATATGTTTGGTTTTTAGACATTTATATGAGGTATGTTTCGATACTTTTCATAGGAACAAATTCAAGTTCTTAAAGGGCTTCGACAAGCTCAGCCTGACAATGGAGTTATAAATAATTAAGACCTAATGGGAGACTGCCGCGCTTTGCTCGGAGTGACTGTAACACTATAGATTTTCATTTGAAAATTAATTATGCTACCACAGCCACTTGCTTCAAAATTTCATCGATTACTTTATTGGCCGAAACACCATCGGCGTTGGCCTCGTAACTTAAAATAAGACGATGGCGCAAACAATCGTGAACCACTGCACGAATATCATCTGGTGTTACAGCTTGCCTGCCTTCCATCCAAGCATGCACGCGGCTACTTCTATCAATAGCAATCGAGCCCCGCGGACTCGCCCCGTAATCTAACCATTTATCGAGTTCTTCGCTGTATTTGGATGGATATCTGGTTGCCGAAATAATATCTACAATATATTTTTCCATGGCTTCGGAAATTTTTATTGCCGCGATTTCTTTACGGGCATCAAAAATTACTTGTGGTTCCAACAGTTCGTGCTTTTCCGCAGCCACTTTCTTTTGTTCCTCACGGTTCAACTTTATAATTTTTAATTCTGAAGCGTCATCGGGATAATCAATTGTTACGTGCATTAAAAAACGGTCCATTTGCGCTTCCGGCAACGGATATGTTCCCTCCTGCTCTACGGGGTTTTGAGTAGCCATTACCATAAAAAGCGGGTCCATTTTATAGGTTTTTCCAGCTACGGAAACCTGCCGTTCTTCCATCGCCTCCAACAAAGCCGATTGTACTTTAGCCGGCGCACGGTTAATCTCATCCGCTAGAATAAGGTTACTGAAGATAGGCCCCTCTTGGAAAACAAATTTCTCTTTAAGCTCGGGTTGATATATTTCTGTTCCTGTAATATCAGATGGTAATAAATCAGGAGTGAACTGTATTCGGCTTAAATCGCAATTTAGTTCTTTTGCCAGTGTTTTTATGGCACGTGTTTTTGCGAGTCCGGGAAGTCCTTCCAATAACATATTTCCATTGGCGAGCAGCACTAAAATAAGTCGCTCTACCAAGGTGTCCTGCCCAATTATGGAAGCCGACATACGGTTTTTGAGTTCTTGAATCGATTCTTGTGTAGTCATATTTTTAGTATTTAAAAGAGCATTTTCACACCTGTATAAAGCATTGGGCGTGTATTAACCAGGTCGTATTGTGGTTCAAAAAATAAATTGAAGACGGTACCTCCAGGTTCAAATATTTTTCCGATACCGGCGCCAAGCGGAACTTCATGTTGGCCTGTTCTAAAATTGAAAAGCATTCTTGGATGTCCTCTAAAATACCATCCATTATCAAAATCGTGATAAATACCAGGTTGAAATTCCATACTGAAAATATCATCCCCGCCCTGTAGCGTTAGTAACGTAATTACCTTCCAAGTGCCAAGTTTGCTTACTGAAACAAAGTTACCCCCAGCAGCCCATCGCTGTTCGTGAAAATAACTCACCACGGCTCCAACTCCAAATTGATGTTTTCCGTTTTCCGACTGAAACAATCGGGCAACTAAAAAATTGGCACTGTTGAAATGGTTTTTATCCCCTCGGTTTTCTTCGTCATAATCGTAATACTCGAGGTTTTGATCTCCGTAGTTAAATTCGTATTCAGCAGTAAATCTATAGAACCATTTTCCGTAGGTCATATTTCCTAAAATTTGCAAGCGGGATTGCTCATCACTGTAAAAACGGTTCCAAATTCCCAAAGTCGGACTCGGATCAATAGGATTATTGGCATCCTGCGAGTACGCTGATTTTACGCACATGCACAGAGCAAAAAGGGTAAGAATTGTATATTTCATCATTTCTATTTTTTAGGTTTATAAGGTTCGGGTGTACCAAGCTTTATTGGCGGCTCCTCTTGTAGCGTTGCCTGAAACTCCAATACCTCATGCGTAATAGCTGGCAAAACCCAAGTAAGGTTCTGTGCTCCGGTATCTTCGTTTCCGCCGTGGACACCAAATAGTTCTTTTGGATCACGAATTAAATCATGTACCCTAGGAAAGTTATGTTTAACCGGTTTATCGAACATACTTTGCTGGTTGTAATAATGAATTTTGAAATTACGCCATTTGTAAGCAAACATCTCATCTCCATTATAAACAGGAAAACCTTCCCTAGCAGAATTGGGTGTTTCCCCCGTAAATAAAGGCATTTGGTCTACCCCATCTATTTTTCTGTCTGAAGGTACTTTGTAGCCTGCTGCTTTTGCCAAGCTTGGCAGTACATCCGTCATGTGTACCATGGCATTTGTTTTCTTTCCTTCTGGAATTTTACCCGGCCAACGAATAAGAAAAGGAGTACGTAAAGAACCTTCTAGCGCCGTGAAATAAAACCCTCTCCAATATCCAGCAGTACCAAACCAATTGGGTGCTTCTTCAGGACCATTTTCACTCATCCAAATTACGATGGTGTTTTCACGTACTTTTAAATCGTCTATGGCATCTAAAATACGACCAGTGTTATGGTCTATTTCCATTAATACATCGCCCCAAGTACCATTACCTGATTTCCCTTCGAACTTAGGGTTGGGTAAGGTGGGTAAATGTGCGAGTGTGTAAGGCAGGTATAAAAAGAAAGGCTTGTCTTTTTGTACCTGTCTTTGCATAAAATCTATGGATTTATTGGTAAGTTCCTCGTCTATAGTTCTGCGTGTAGAAACGTTGTATTCTTTTACATCTTTAGGTGCTGCACCTTTGGTAGCCTCTACAATTTGCGGTGGGGATACCACTTTTGGGTCGTAACCGGGTTGCGAGGTGTATTGAGATTCATCTGTTGTGTTGGCTATGCCGTACCATTCATCAAAACCTTGATCGGTTGGGTAACGGCCTTTCATATCTCCAAGGTGCCATTTGCCATACATCGCGGTAGCATACCCTTGATCTGAAAAAAGTTCTGCCATGGTTTTTTCCCAGCCTACCAAACCGTAAGGCAAGCCCCAAACTACTTTTGTAGTTCCCGAACGTATTGGATGACGGCCCGTCATTAAAGCAGACCGGCTCGGGGTACATTGTGGCTCAACATTAAAATTAAGTAATTGCATTCCTTCTTTTGCCAAGGTATCCAAACGTGGCGTTTCGGCTCCTCTTAAAATTCCTCCTCCATAGGCTCCGATTTCTCCCCAACCTAGGTTATCCATCACTATTATCACCACATTAGGCTTTTCTTGAGCAAATGAATAATTAGAAAGAAAAAAACATGCTACAAACAGTAAGCACGTTATATCAACACAAATTTTTTTCATAACAGGATTGTTGAATTTTACTGTCTATTGAGAGATATTTCAATAACAGCATTTAATATTTTTAAGGTATAAGGGGGAATACTTATAAAAATAAGTGAAGTGAAATAAATTCGGAGTATGTACGCTAGGCACATACTCCAAATTTAGTATTCTTATAAAAGAATAATATTGGTATTCTTAATTTCTAGGGTAAGCAGTCATTTCTTCTACTACTTTATCAATTGATAGTGAAGAACCACGTACTGGCGGATATTTCTTGAACGATTGTAAGAAATCAGTAGCCAACTGCTGTGCAGGAACAAACATCCACATATTGTCGGCATACCACTTAATATATCCAGAAGCATCTTGAGAAACCTCTAGTGGGTCTGCTCTTAAATTGATAACCAATGGCCAACTCGGTGCTTTTCTATAAGCTTCATTAATGGCTCCTTCCATAATTGCAAAATGAATCTTGAAATCTTGGTAACGGATTGCATTAAGGTTAGCAGCGGCATCAAAATAAAAGATTTCCTTTCTAGGAGATTCTTTTACATCTCCTTTTAAGAAGGGCATCATATTGTAGCCATCTAAATGAACGTTAAAGGTTTTACCATTTGCTTTGTAACCATTAAGCATTTTATTAACCAAGTCTGATTCTCCTGCGGCAGCTGCCAAGGTAGGCATCATATCCTCGTGAGAAAAGATTTCATTATGAATAGTTCCAGGCTCTATTACCCCAGGCCAACGAATGGCTGTAGGAACTCTAAATCCACCTTCCCAAGTAGTTCCTTTTTCTCCAGCGAATGGAGTAGTACCACCATCAGGCCAAGTAAATTTCTCCGCTCCATTATCTGTAGAGTACATGATAATGGTATTGTCGATAATTCCTAATTCTTCCAACTTGTCTAAAACACGACCAATAGATTTATCGTGCTCTACCATACCATCTGCATATAGACCGATTCCAGTTACGCCATCACTTTCCTCTTTTAAGTGTGTCCAAACGTGCATACGGGTTGAATTTAACCAAACAAAGAACGGTTTACCGTCTGCATGTGCCTTTTCAATAAATTTGATGGCAGCATCGGTAAATTCTTGGTCTACCGTTTCCATTCTTTTTCTTGTCAAAGGGCCCGTATCTTCAATCTTCCCATCCGCATAGGTATGCAACACTCCACGAGGTCCATATTTTTTACGGAATTCAGCACTTTCAGGATAGTAATACGATTCTGGCTCTTCTTCTGCATTCAAGTGATACAGGTTTCCGAAGAACTCGTCAAAACCATGATTCGTAGGAAGGTGTTCATCACGATCCCCTAAGTGGTTTTTACCAAACTGTCCAGAAGTGTATCCATGAGGCTTTAATACCTCGGCAATAGTAGGTTGATTATCTTTAACCCCTTGCTTTGCTCCTGGCATACCGATGGTAAGTAGTCCTGTTCTAAAAGGGTGCTGCCCTAAAATAAAGGCCGCACGACCTGCAGTACACGACTGTTGAGCGTACCAATCTGTAAAGATGGCACCTTCGTTTGCAATTCTGTCAATGTTCGGTGTATCGTACCCCATCATCCCTCGATGATTGAAACCAACGTTAAACCAACCGATATCGTCCCCCCAAATAACTAAAATGTTGGGCTTGTCTTGTGCAAATACGATACTTGCAGCAAGAAGCGCCAAAGCGCTAAAGCAATGCTTCATTTTCATAATAAAATGTTTTTAAAATATTGATAACTGCTGTAGATAGGGGGATATCTTTCATTAAAGATAGGTATTTTTCCCACTTTAAGAAAAACTTTGTTAAAATTAACGTTTAGATTTCTTTTTAATAACTTCCCGCTTATCTCGTTTGTCGTGGGTAAACATTTTGATTGTGAAGCCTTTGTTTCCTAATAATGAAACCCTTTTAAGAAAAAAATGCCTAAAGATAAAATTTCACCTTTAGGCATTTAGAATTTTAAAAGTATAAAACTCTACTGTTTTGGTGTAAAACTTCCTGGCTCTTGGCGTATAGGAAACTCTTTAAAAGAAGCCATGAAGTCTGCCACTAGCTTTTGTAAGGGCACAAAGGCGTAAATTCTTCGTACCAACCAATCCTCGTAGTATGCACAAGTTTAAACTAAATGATGTCATCCCCCACTATAATCAAAATGTTTGGCTTGTCTTGGGCGGCTAAACTAGTTGCAAATAAAATAACAAAGGCACTAAATACATGTTTTAGGTTTATAATTATTGTTTTTTTCTAATAACGATATACTGGTGTAGATAAAGGGGAAGGAATATCTTTAAGATAGAGGTTTTCCAAATTCAAAAAGCTATACCAAATATTCCAACTATTTACCCTCTTGACCGGCGGTAAGTGCCTTCATTACTTCATCTAAATTGAAGGACGCGGGTCTTTGTCTTGGAGGATACTTCTCAAATGTTTTTATCATTTCTCCAGCAATTGCCTGTGATGCCCCGCCGCCAAACTGTATGATACCTTCCATCCATTCGTAATAGCTATTCGCATTGTGTTGGGCCCTTTCAAAAGGATCCATTCTAAGATCAAACACCAATGGTATGCGTAATTGAACAAAGGGATACATCCAAACACCAAATTTAGAGGATTGCTGCTCCATAAATACAAGTTTCCACCTATCATAACGCATTGCCACCAGTTGACCATCGTCATTCCAATAATAAAATTCTCTTCTAGGCCAATTTGTAGCCCCGTATTGATTTTTCGTTACTTGCTTTTCATCAGTTAAGAATGGTAATAAGTTGTACCCGTCTAGATGTACATTATACGTTCTATTTACTCCTTTATATCCATTTAATAGCTCTTGTTTTATATTAGACTTTCCAGCAGCGGCCATTAATGTAGGAACCCAATCGTTGCCTGCCACTATTTCATTTACTACTTTTCCAGCTTTAATTTTACCTGGCCACTTTATTATACAAGGAACGCGATAACCTCCGTCCCAGTTGGTGTTTTTTTCTCCCCTAAACGGAGTAATACCACCATCTGGCCACATATTGAAATGTGGGCCATTGTCTGTGGTGTATATTACAATCGTATTGTCCTCTACACCAAGATCTTCTAATTTTTTTAGGATTGAACCAATTTGATCATCATGTTGTACCATGCCATCGGCATATTCATTTAAACCCGTTTTACCATCATATTCATCTGGAACATGCGTAACGTAGTGCATACGTGTGGTATTAAACCAAACAAAAAAAGGCTTCTTATCTTTAGTTGATTTATCAATGAAATTCTCCGCAGCCTCCAAGAATTCTTTATCGATAGTTTCCATTCTTTTTTTTGTAAGGGGTCCAGTATCTTCGACTTTACCATCTGCAAAACTGTGAATCACTCCTCTTGGGCCGAATTTCTTTCGAAATTCGGGACTTTTAGGATAATTAGGATTTTCTGGGGCCTCCTCTGCATTTAAATGATATAGATTACCATAAAATTCATCGAAACCATGATTTGTTGGAAGAAATTCATCTAGATCTCCTAGGTGATTTTTACCAAATTGACCAGTAGCGTAGCCTAGCGGCTTTAACAGCTCTGCTAAAGTGGGGTCTTCTGGTTGAATTCCTAGTGTAGAACCTGGTATTCCCACTTTAGTCATACCTGTTCTTACAGGCATTTGGCCGGTAATTAGCGCTGCTCTCCCAGCCGTACAGCTTTGTTCTGCATAATAATCTGTAAAAATAGCTCCCTGGCTTGCTAACTTATCGATGTTTGGAGTGGTATAACCCATCATACCACGATTGTTATAACTTAAGTTCCAATAACCGATATCATCCCCCATGATAACCAAAATGTTTGGTTTGTCTTGCGCAAATAGTATGCTCGCTGCAAGAAATGCTAACGCAATAAAACAATTCTTTAATCTCATAGTACGTACTTTTAAAATTAATATTAATGTGGGAAGGGGGAAAGTTATACAACTAAATATACTGATTTTTAATACATTAAGACAAGCCTTATTGTTACTATAATTCATTTTTCGTTTGTTTCCCTAAAGTTTACTTCGGTTTCCTCTGAAATTGAAGAAAGTCGTGCAAGGACATCTAAAACCCCTGCAATGCCTGTTGTAAGTCGTGCAATGACATCTGTAACCTCTGCAATGCCTGTTGTAAGTCGTGCAATGACATCTGTAGCCTCTGCAAAGCCTATAGTCTATCATTTAGCAATTTAGATATTTGCTTAATGGTAATTACCTATTTATTGATTAGAGTATCGAAAAAAACATCAAACCAATCTTAATTAAACTTCAAAAAAAGTATTAAATAGTTTTTATTTAGATTTTTTACTATATTAAATAACATTTTAATACTTAGTCGATATGAATAAAAAACAAATTAACAGGATAGAGATGTTTCGGGCGGTACATACTTTATTAAACAATTACAATGACGTTGTATCTCAAGCGCCCATATTAGTGGAAACTAAAAACCAATTCGACGCGCTTTTATTACAAATTGAGGAAAGTGAAGCCAACCAAAAAGAAGCACAGATTTATTTGAGTGGGGACAAAATCGCTTTGAAGCGTTTGGTGGCAGAAAAGGCAGATATCTTAAACGATGCCCTGGAAGCCTATGCAAATGTTAACGGCGATGTGGACTTATTTAATGAAGCTTCCAAAACCTTTTCTGATTTGTACCGCTTGCGGAATGAAGATTTTATTTCTACTATCCCCAAACAAATAAAATTACTGGAAGCCAATCTGGAAAACCTAAGTGATTATTTGGTTAATGAGCCATTGCTTACGGACTTAAAAAACAGTTTTGACAATTTTTTAGCCATAAACGGCAAACCAAGGCAGTATCTAATTAGAAGTATAGAAGCCACGAGTACACTTGAGGAATTGCTAGCGGAAACACAACAATTGTTGGATACTAGAATGGATAAGATTGTTACTGTATTTAAAAATAAAGATCCGAAATTCTTTAAAAGCTATCACGCTTCCCGACGTATTGTTGATGCATAGGATCAATTTATAATAGTGTGCTTAGCAAGTAAGAAAGCGGTTTGAAAAATTTTCAAACCACTTTCTTGTTTTCTTTTCTTAAAACAAAAAGAATTCAAGGCGCTTCCTAATCTGGTGGCGCCCTAAATTCTTTATTTCACTTTAAAATTAAGTAATTGCTTATCCTATAATTCCAATAAAGCTAAATACCGTTGAGATAAAAACCCAACAAAGTACAGCCACCAGAAAAAATACGACTGCTCTAAGCGTGTAAATAAGAATTGAAGATTCGTTGTGTAAAGATTGCCCCATAATGTTGATAATTTAGAAATTAATAATAAACTAATTTGGGGCGTTGATAATTGACCTTAAATTTACAAAAGATTTTTCATTTTACATAGAAAAACAAGTATAAATATTTGAATACTAACTTGGTATAATAATTTATTCACCTCTTTCCTTCCTTTGTTTCCCCTGTAATGATACAAGAAAATTTTCTTTATATTGATAAAGTCTCAAAATTCATTTCTTCCCATAACAACAACTTACGGAAGAAATGCAATAGGCTACAACTTTAGTTATTTTAAATATATCCATTCACTGCCTTTTGCAGCAGATTCATAGATTTTTTCAACGATGGCAATATCCCTTAAACCTTCTTCACCCGGCACCAACATTGGTAATTCATTGATGATAGCTACCGAATCTTCATCCATTTGTTTTGCCTGTTGATTTCCTTTAAAAGGTTCCAAAATAATCCCATCGCTCGTTGCGCCTTTAACTCCGCTATATTGCTGAAAAGGTTTTAAATAGTAGCTTCCGTTGGAACAAGCAATCTCTAGGTTATTGTACCTTTCACCTAAACTGGTTTTACCTTTAGCGGCGCTTCCATCTGCAAATTGAAGTTCGAAGACTGTGGTTTCATCAACTTCGTGATATATTTCCGGTCGGTTGGTGGTGTGAAAAGCTTTTACCGCGGTAGGCTCCATCCCTTTGCTGTAGCGAATCGCATTCAGAGGGTACACGCCCATATCGAGCATGGCGCCCCCACCGAGCTCCTTATCTTGCTTCCAATGATTTTTTCTGGTGTCAAAATAACCAGCCTCCGCTGCCACAAAGTTGATTTTTCCGTAAGGCAAGGTGTCTGCCCATTTTATTAAAGTTTGGGTATTTGGTTCATGGTGCATACGGTAACCAATAGCCAAGCGAACATTGTTTTTGTTACACGCATCGATGATGTCCTTACATTTTTTCGCGGTTACTTCCATTGGTTTTTCACACCAAACATGCTTACCTGCATTAGCACCAATAATACTGTATTTGGCATGCAGCGCTGGCGGAAGAACAATATAAACAACATCAATTTCATCGTTATTGGCCATTTCATGCATGTTTTCATAATTGTAAACATTGCTATCCTTTATTCCATACTTCTTTTGCCAAACCGGGATTTTTTCCGGACTACCGGTAACAATTCCTTTTAGTTCACAATACTCTGTAAGTTGCAACGCCGGCGCAAGTACATCTGTACTGTAATAGCCTAGACCGACTAATGCTACGCCTAATTTTGCTTTTTGCTTCGGGAGTAAAAAAGAAGGATAAGGAAGTGCTCCCGCAGCTAATAATAAACCTGAGTTTTTTATAAAAGTTCTTCTATTTTGCATGATTGGTTGATTAAATTTTGAATTAAATCGCACTAATAATATCGTGCTTGGTGATGATTTTATATTTCTGATCTCCCAAATTTACTAAAACCGCTTTATTTTCACGATTGATCAATTTTGAAAGTTCATCGATACTGGTATTTTTTTGGACTACGGGAAATGGTGGTTGCATGATATCTTTTATGGGTTTGTCTGCAATATTTTTATCGTCTAAATACGCTTTAAACAAAGCTGATTCGTCCAAAGAGCCAACAAATCCGGAAGCATCTTCAACAGGAATTTGGGAGATATTGTATTTTTTCATTCGTTCAATTGCGTGTGACAAAAGTTCTTCCGTTTTAGCGGTAATCAATTCTCCTTCCGAAGCAATTAAATCGCCTGCATGTTTTAAATCCTTTTCCAGAAAACCACGGTCGCGCATCCAATCATCATTAAAGACTTTTCCGATGTATCTACTTCCAGAATCGTGAAATAAAACCACCACCACATCATCAGGTTTAAAATGTTGTTTTAGCTGAAGAACACCTTTTATAGCAGAACCTGCCGAATAGCCAACAAAAATCCCCTCCTCTTTCGCTAATCTTCGGGTAAAAACGGCTCCGTCTTTATCGGTGACTTTCGTAAAACCGTCGATAACATCAAAATTTACATTTTTAGGAAGAATGTCTTCGCCGATTCCTTCCGTGATGTAACTATAAATTTCGTTTTCGTCGAATATCCCTGTCTCATGATATTTTTTAAAAACAGAACCGTATGCATCGACTCCCCAGATTTTAATATCTGGATTCTTTTCTTTTAAGTATTTTCCAACGCCACTAATGGTTCCGCCTGTTCCAACTCCTACAACGAAATGGGTGATTTTTCCTTCCGTTTGCTCCCAAATTTCAGGTCCGGTTTGTTCGTAATGCGCTTGGGCATTGGAAAGGTTGTCGTATTGATTTACATACCAAGAATTAGGTGTTTCTTCTGCTAAGCGTTTGGACACCGAGTAATACGACCGTGGGTCATCTGGAGCCACATTTGTGGGGCAAACAACAACTTCTGCGCCCACTGCCCGAAGTACATCCATTTTCTCTTTGGATTGTTTATCGCTTATCACACAAACCAGTTTATAACCTCGACTGATAGCCACCAAAGCGAGCCCCATACCTGTGTTTCCGCTGGTTCCTTCAATAATGGTTCCGCCAGGTTTTATGAGTCCGGCAGCTTCCGCATCATCAACCATCTTAACCGCCATTCGGTCTTTCACCGAGTTGCCAGGATTGAAAGTTTCTACCTTAGCTAAGACCAAGGCATCGATATCTTTTGTGATTTTATTTATTTTAACCAAAGGTGTATTCCCAATAGTTTCCAATATATTTTTTGCGTATTGCATAGCTGTTTTTTCAAGTGTTTTTAAAGATAAGAAATGTAGTTTTAGTTGGAAGTTAAAAATTGATTAAAAGCGTTTATCGATTAATTCAAGTTGTATCAATGTAGACAATCAGTGAAGTACCATTACAATTTGTCTAAAGATTTAGTAAATCCGCATATTTCAGCAAATAAAAATCCATTATTAATGATGATTTAAAGGCAAACGGAGCTGCTTCCGTTGGAAATGAATGTAAAAACCTCATTTTCAGCATTCCATCAAAAAAAGAAATACACCCTAATTCAATGTATTGTCAATTATTAAGATTACCTTTGCGCCCTTATTTTTAAATACATATATGAACAAATTTGAACAATTAGGACTGAACGAACAGCTGCTAAAAGCCATAAGCGATATGGGCTTTGAAACGCCTTCTGAAGTACAGGAGAAAGCTATTCCGGTCCTACTCGCCAACGACACCGACATGGTAGCTTTGGCACAGACAGGTACAGGGAAAACAGCTGCATTCGGGTTTCCTATGATTCAGAAAATAGATGTAAACAGTAAAACTACCCAAGGGCTTATTCTATCGCCAACGAGGGAGCTTTGTTTACAAATTGCCAATGAATTAAAACTTTACTCAAAATATTTACCATCGCTTCATGTTACCGCCATTTACGGTGGAGCCAGCATTACAGAGCAGGCTAGACAGGTAAAAAGAGGAACACAAATCGTGGTGGCTACACCGGGACGTATGAAGGATATGATCAGCCGAAATATGGTTGATATTTCTAAGATTGAATATTGCGTACTGGATGAAGCAGATGAAATGCTTAACATGGGATTCTATGAAGATATAAACGAAATCTTATCCCATTCTCCAAAAGATAAAAGCACTTGGTTATTTTCTGCGACGATGCCAAAGGAAGTAGCAACCATTGCAAAAAAATTCATGAAGAACCCAACGGAAGTTACCGTGGGGACCAAAAACGCCTCTACTTCTAATGTTCAACACGAGTATTATGTGGTTGGTGGAAGAGACAGATACCTAGCTTTAAAACGTTTGGCAGATACCAATCCGGATATATTTTCGGTGATTTTCTGTAGAACCAAACGCGATACCCAAAAAATTGCTGAAAAGCTTATTGAAGACGGTTATAACGCAGGTGCTTTGCACGGAGATTTAAGTCAGAATCAACGTGACATGGTGATGAAAGCTTTTAGAAGCCAACAAATACAAATGTTGGTAGCTACCGATGTGGCGGCAAGAGGAATTGATGTAGATGACGTAACACACGTTATAAACTATCAATTACCAGATGAAATTGAAACCTACACACACCGTAGTGGTAGAACTGGTAGAGCTGGAAAATCGGGTATTTCCATGGTGATTGTAACCAAAAGCGAATTGCGCAAAATTGGAGCGATTGAGCGTATCATCCAGCAAAAATTTGAATCTAAAAAGATTCCGAGCGCTGAAGAGATCTGTGAAATTCAGTTGTATCACTTGGCTAGCAAAATAAAAAATACTGAAATTAATAAAGAGGTAGAAAACTATTTGCCCGCTATTAATGATGTGTTGGACGGAATTGACCGTGAGGAACTTATCAAAAAGATGGTTTCTGTTGAGTTTGGCCGTTTTGCAGAGTACTACAAAAAGGCTGGAGATATTAACGTTTCTGGAAAAGTGAGCGAACAAGATACTTCTTCGGAAGGAAATGTACGCTACTTTATTAACGTTGGTTCCCGTGACGGTTACGATTGGATGACGTTAAAAGACTTTTTGCGCGAACAATTGGAATTGGACAAAGACGATTTATTTAAAGTAGACGTAAAAGAAAGTTTCTCTTTCTTTAATACCGATGCAGACCATACGGAAGCAGTTTTAGCAAAATTCTCTGAATTTAAAATGGACGGACGTTTTATTAACGTAGAAGTTTCTAAAAATTCCAGAGAAAATTCCAGAGGTCGTGGAGGTCGTTCTGGCGGCGGAGGAAGACGAGGCCGAAGAAGCGACAATAAATCTTCTAAAGGATTTGGTGAAAAACGCTTTGGCAAAAAAGGAAGCAAAGGAAATAAATCCGGAGGCGGTG
This sequence comes from Galbibacter mesophilus, assembly GCF_023721415.1. Lineage (GTDB taxonomy): Bacteria > Bacteroidota > Bacteroidia > Flavobacteriales > Flavobacteriaceae > Galbibacter > Galbibacter mesophilus. Next base: position 186,293 of record NZ_JAMQVC010000004.1, read on the forward strand.
GTAACCGTAGGTCTAAGAAAAGATTTTAGTTAATAATAAATTAAAAATGCGCCTGTTGGCGCATTTTTTTCTTTTGTTTATTATTTTTAGCCGCGAATATGTAATGATGTTGGAACAGATTCGTTCCTTTTGTGATACCTACTAGGCTGTGCTATCAAAAAAATGAAATCGCTAATTTATAGAAATAAGTGATACCCTTTTTAAATTTGGCGATAGATACAACTAAACTAACCGCTCACATTTTTAGACATCAACTTACTTTTTTAGTATGTTTGAAGTGATGAAAAAAATTTTACTTATCATAACTTTTTTGACGTTTGGAATTTCTTTTTCCCAAGAAAATTCAGATGAGCTTAAAGGTCTTGTTTTTAATACTGCTGATGAAACGCCCATCGATAATGTGCACGTACTTAACTTAAATCAAGTTATTGGTACCATTACCGATCAAAATGGGGAATTCACCATTCCTGCGCGCGTAAACGACACATTGTATTTTTCCTACATCGGTTTTAAAGAAATAAAAGTTCGGGTAACCAACGATATGCTTAAATTTCAGAATACGAAAATAGGCTTAACGGAGTTGGCATACGCTCTGGAAGAGGTGGTTGTAAAACCGTTTCAGCTAACTGGGTATTTGGAAATCGATGCCAAAAATATTCCTATCAATCAATCGGCACGCTATAGCATTTCTGGACTCAATTTTGGTTATGAAGCAGGTAGCAGAAACCCCGGTGCTTTTTCCAATGTAATGGGTTCTATTTTCAATCCAGCGGATTTGTTGCACAATCTCTTCGGAAAGAAACCTCAGCAAATGAAAAAACTTCGGAAAATGCAGGAGGATGATAAAATACGAAGCTTATTGGCCACAAAATACGACAGGGAAACGCTCATGGCGCTGCTGCAAGTGGACAAAGTAGATATCGAAGACATGCTTCGAAACTGTAATTATTCCGATAGTTTTATGGAAACCGCCAATGACCTACAAATACTGGATGCGATTAGCAATTGTTATGAGGAATATCGAGTATTGAATAGAGGGAATTAAAAACATTCCCTTGGTTATTACATTTTCAGTTTACAATCTAAAAGGCTATACAACTTAGTATTCTTTCAATTTTCTAAAGTGGTAAACCAAATTCCACCTTTGAAAGACATTAGAAGCTCATCGACCATTTACCGTAAACTCTACTTTCCGAACTCGAACTTGAAAATTGAGGATTATAGATTTGCTTTATCCCAGCTTCAAAAAGATGCTCATCAAACGTTGCCCTTAAACCTGCATTTATTTCACTTTGAGGAAAAAAGGGAGACTTATACAAATAATTCGTCGCGTCTGATTCATTTTCAGTTTTAAACAAATATTGACCATTGGCAAAAATAGTTAGGTTCTGGTTTAAACGATAGCTTAGTTCTCCACCGATATACGGATTTAAATCGGGGGTATTTGGAGAAAAAGGACTCGAAATCCATTTTTGTATTATTCCCGTTTTCAGACCTATTGTTAACCCATTTTTTTCCAAATTAAGCCCATTATTGTAATACACATAACCTCCAACATTGGGAATGGACGTAAGATTTTTAGATTGCTTATATTTTAAATAATTGGAAAATAAACCATTTTCTTCCTGAGCATTTACAGAAGTCAACGACATTGTAAGAAGACAAACAACTATTTTATGTAATCCCATAATTAAAAATTTCAATTTATAGAGCCTTTAAGATTCAATTTACAGTAATTTTGCTGTAGAAATAAATCAATAACTCTATTTTAACTAAAATAGAAATTATTTTATATGCTTTTTCTCGGTTGAGAGTACTCCAAAATTGATTTCATATCTTTTAGACCCTGTTCAAAATCCTTCCCAACCGTTTTGTCCATACTCATAAAAAGCATAATAATATTCATAGGAAAAGTGTAATTACCTGAAAAACCCCAACTAACTGTAGTCGCTTCTGGAGAAATAGCTTTCACCTTTAAATAAGCATCAGATGTAGAGGCAAAAGGTTTCAAAAATCGTAATTCGCTATAGATTGCTTCATTTGGTACGAGTTTGGTTATTTCTTGCTCTCCTTCACCTACTTCTTTGTTTCCTTTCCAGTAACTTACGGCACCTACAGTTCCATCTTCCCCGCTTATTTCTTTATGCATATTGGGGTCTTTTTTGCTCCACGGGGACCATTCATCTTGATTTTTCAAGTATTTGAGGTATGAGTACACTTCAGAAAGTGGCCTTTCTACTTCAATACTTCTACTCACGTGGTAATTTTTAGGGGCAATAAGGAATAAGATGAAGCCAAGAATTAGAAACCCTATAAGGATATAAAGTATTATAGAAAACATAGTTGGTTGATTTTAAGTTTATTAAATGTACACATTATTGGCTAATTAGCCGAAATAAACTTACTTTTCGTAGTACGATTTTAACACGTCTTCCACGCTCCTGATGGATTTCTTTGTCCAATCAATACGCTTTTCAAGCATCTCCTCCTTGGAAAGTTGCCAATTTATCTGTGTTTTTCGAAGTTTTGCGGTAAGATGCTGAAGAATAATAGCAGCCGACACCGAAATATTCAAGCTTTCCGCAAAACCACGCATAGGAATCTTTAAAAAGACGTCTGCGTTTTGCATTACAGTTTCACTCAGCCCACTTTTTTCAGTACCAAAGAATAAGGCCAGAGGCTCATTTATGGATAGCTCTTCCAGTGAAATGACACCATCATGCGGGGTGGTGGCCACGATTTTATAGTTTTCCGATTTCAACTTATCAATACAATCGGTGGTAGTAGCATGGCGGTAAATATCGACCCATTTTTGGGAACCCATAGCAATGTTCTTGTCTAAACGTTTCCCGAATTGTTCTTCCACCACGTGTACCTGTTGTACGCCGAAAGCATCACAGCTCCGTATGACTGCGCTTGTGTTATGAAGTTGGTACACATCTTCAATCGCCACGGTAAAAAAATTGGTTCGTTCGGAAAGGATTTGCAAGAAGCGTTGTTTCCGTTCTTCGGTTATAAATCCCTCCAAATAATTCAGTAAAAGTAATTTATCACTATCTGTATTCAATGAAAATTATATACTATTGTTATTTAGACATTAACTATTTCAGCAAGCTTAAAAGCTTTTCTCCGTAACCACTTTTTACCAAAGGTTCGGCAAGTGCTTTAAATTCCGCCTTGGAAATATATCCCATCTCATATGCCGTAGCTTCAATGGAACCTATCTTTAATCCTTGTCGCTCTTCCAGCACCTCTACAAATTGAGATGCCTGCATAAGCGACTGAAAAGTTCCCGTATCGAGCCACGCCGTTCCACGGTCCATAATACTTACTTGCAACTTCCCTTTGTCTAGATAAGTTTGGTTAACGTCTGTTATTTCAAGCTCTCCCCTTTTGCTGGGTTTTATGTTTTTGGAAACCTCTACTACATCATTATCATAAAAATAAATACCAGGAACAGCAAAATTAGACTTTGGATTCTCTGGCTTTTCTTCAATGGAAACCGCCTTTCCTTTTTCGTCGAACTCCACTACCCCATACCTTTCAGGGTCGTGAACGTGGTAGGCATATACAATTCCTCCATCGGGATTGTTATTTTCCTGTAATAAATTGCTTAAACCGGTTCCGTAAAAAATATTATCCCCTAAAATAAGTGCTACCTTATCTCTACCAATAAAATCTTCACCTATAATAAAAGCTTCTGCCAAGCCATTTGGATGCTCTTGAGTAGCATATTCAAAAATGCAACCAAATTTTTTTCCATCACCTAATAACTCTTTAAACAAAGGTAAATCCTTAGGTGTAGAAATTATTAAAATCTCCCGAATACCGGCACTCATCAATGTAGATAGCGGATAATAAATCATCGGTTTATCATAGATTGGCATTAGCTGTTTGCTTACCGCCAACGTTAAGGGGTGCAATCTAGTTCCTGATCCGCCTGCAAGTATAATTCCTTTCATTTCACTAACTCTTAAGTACTTTTATATTGCTTTTTATAATAATCCTGATAAGCCCCTGAAGTTACACTTTTTAACCAAGTTTCATTTTCCAGATACCAATCTATGGTTTTTTCAAGTCCTTCTTCAAAAGTAACCGAAGGTTTCCAGCCCAATTCATTATTTATTCTTGAGGCATCAATAGCGTAGCGTAAATCGTGACCAGGTCTATCTTTAACATAGGTAATTAATTTTTCTGAAGAACCTTCTTCTCTACCCAGTTTTTTATCCATTACTCTGCAAAGAAGTTTCACCAAATCGATATTCTTCCATTCGTTAAAACCGCCCACATTGTAGGTTTTGTTTTTTTCTGAATGATGAAAAATACGGTCGATTGCTTCGGCATGGTCGATTACAAAAAGCCAATCCCGAGTGTAATTTCCATCACCATAAACCGGTAAAGGATTCTTCTGAAGAATATTATGAATAAAAAGCGGTATTAATTTCTCGGGAAACTGATTTGGACCGTAGTTATTACTACAATTACTTACAACATAAGGCAAGCCATAGGTTTCTCCGTACGCACGCACGAAATGATCGGAACTGGCTTTGGAAGCAGAATATGGCGAATTTGGAGCATAAGGAGTTTCTTCCGTAAACAGACCTGACTCCCCTAAAGTTCCATAGACTTCATCGGTGCTTATGTGGTAAAAAAGTTTTTCCTCTAAGCCTCCTTCTCCAGAAGGAGGCGTATCAATCCATATTTTTTTAGCAGCATTCAATAAATTCATGGTGCCGATTACATTTGTTTTTACGAATGCCAAAGGATCGGATATAGAACGATCTACGTGACTTTCTGCTGCCAAATGAATCACCGCATCAAATTCATATTTTTCAAACAAATTGTTGATTAATTCAGTATCCAGAATATCTCCCTTTACAAAAGTGTAATTTGGAGCATTTTCAATGTCTTTAAGGTTTTCTAAATTACCGGCATACGTAAGCGCATCTAAGTTTACGATTTCATAATCGGGATATTTTGTTACAAAAAGTCGCACCACATGAGACCCAATGAAACCAGCACCACCTGTGATTAAAACTTTCAACTTCTTTTTATCTTTATTAATCATTTTAGTCTTTTTTCCCTTGACCTGTGAAATAGGTTTTGAGGCGATTCCCTAAAAACATTTTTTACTCTTTCAAAATTTGAAAATCACAATTCGTAAATCATAAATCGTAATTCGAAAATCCCTACAGTCTATCCGTAACTTGTTCTTTTGGTAAAAAGCTTTTGACATCATAAACCACTGTGCGCGGACTCGATTTTAATTTTTCAAAATCCAATTCGGCAAAGGTATCATGACCAACTGCTAAAACAATGGTTTCATACCGTTCCTTCAACTCATCAATTAAATCTACGCCATAATATTTTTTCACCTCTTCTTTATCAGCATAAGGATCGTATGTATCGACTTGGAGTCCGAAGCCGCTTAATTCTTCAATTACATCAATCACCCGAGAATTTCTCACATCCGGACAGTTTTCTTTAAACGTCATTCCCAACACCAACGCTTTTGCATTTTTTATCGGCAATTGATCACGTACCATTAATTTAACCACTTTATTGGCAATAAAAACGCCCATGTTGTTATTAATACGTCTTCCAGAAAGAATTACTTGTGGGTGATACCCCAAACGCTCCGCTTTGTGCGTTAAATAATAAGGATCTACACCGATACAATGACCGCCCACCAAACCGGGCCTAAAAGGTAGGAAATTCCATTTTGTCCCCGATGCTTCCAATACCTCTACCGTATCAACACCTATTCTATCAAAAATCAATGCAAGTTCGTTTACCAAGGAAATATTGATATCACGCTGGGTATTTTCAATAATTTTGGAAGCTTCCGCCACCTTAATGCTGGAAGCTTTATGCGTACCTGCTTCAATAATAGCCTTGTACAATTGATCGATTTCTTCGGCTTTTTCAGGAGTACTGCCCGAAGTAACCTTCATAATATTCCTTAAACGCCGCTTTTTATCTCCGGGATTAATTCTTTCAGGCGAATAACCGCAGAAAAAATCTTCGTTATATTTTAATCCACTCACTTTTTCCAAAACAGGTACACAATCGTCTTCAGTACAACCTGGGTAAGTAGTAGACTCATAAACAACAACATCACCTTTTTTAAGATGACGTCCAACCGTGGCGCTGGCTGCCAAAAGCGGACGTAAATCAGGTTGTTTAAAGTCGTCTACGGGGGTAGGAACTGTTACAATTAACATGTTGCAATCGTCCAAATCTTCTTCCTTTGCAGAAAAAATCAAATCTTTGGCTTCGTTTAATTCCTCCTTGGTAACTTCATCGGTAACATCTTTTCCTTCTTTTAGCTCCCCCACTCTTTTATCATTGATGTCGAAACCTACTACCGAAAACCCTTTTCTTGAAAATTCTACCGCCAAAGGTAAACCCACGTACCCTAGTCCGATTACTGCAATTTTATATTTATCTGTCATAATTATTTTTAAGATTGAATCGTAAAAATAGGATTTCTTATCCAATTGAAACTAGGCTCTTAAATTTACTTTAACATTTAGATTTTTCGGCTTTGTTTTGTTTCTGAATAAAGAAAACAATACCTTCCAAAGTAATACCATTTGTAAAAAGAAAAACAATTTAAATGAGGAAAATAGTAGTACTTACCGGTGCTGGCGTTAGTGCCGAAAGCGGATTAAAAACATTTAGGGATGCCGACGGACTTTGGGAAGGGCATGATGTTATGGAAGTTGCTTCGCTTAAAGGTTGGGAATACAACCCAGAATTGGTATTGGAGTTTTACAATGAACGACGTAGGCAGTTACAAGAAGTAACACCCAACGATGCACATTTTGCACTTGCTGAACTAGAAAAAGATTACGACGTAACCATAATTACTCAAAATGTTGATGATTTACACGAACGGGCAGGAAGCACGCACGTAATTCATCTTCATGGAGAACTTTTAAAAGCCCGAAGTTCTTTTGATGAAGACTTGGTTTTCGATTGGAAAGAAGATATTAAATTAGGCGACCTCTGCGAGCATCATAGTCAGATTAGGCCTCATATTGTTTGGTTCGGGGAAGCCGTTCCCCTTATTAATGTAGCCGCGGAAAAAGTTGCTAAAGCGGATATTGTAATGGTTGTAGGCACCTCGATGCAGGTTTACCCCGCAGCGGGATTGGTAGATTACAAACCATACGAAGCGCCACTATATTTTATAGACCCGCGGCCTTCTATAAGTGAAAACGCCATAGACGGACTCGAAATTATTGCTGAAAAAGCCTCCGTTGGAGTGCCTATTGCGGTTTCTCGGCTTTTAGATAATTAAGTCGAAGCATACTAGCCCAATCAGCTACCGCTTTACTTTCTTCCTCGGATAGATTGGCACTCTTGTGTATCCATTTGTAGGATTCCAGTGGCATCCAACCTTCCGTAACCGATTCTGCAATTTCTTCCAATTTATGTGCTTTCTTTTTTGCTGAATACAAATCCCATTGGGAAAAATCCAAATGTTCTTTTCCTTCTTCAATATGTCCGGCAAGCCAATAAGATAGCGGTTCTATTCCCGCATACCACGGATAATTGGTGTGATTGGAGTGGCAGTCGTAACAAACATTGGTAAGGGTTGCATTCACTTTTTCTGGAACATTTTCTACCAATAAAAGATCAGTTGGCGGTGTAGTGTCCGATTTGTTTGGAGTTGGTGGAAAAAATTGTATCACAATTAGAACTAATAGAAGAAAAAATAGAATGCGTTTAAAAAGTTTCATAGGTTGTTCATTTCTAAGCAATAGAGAGCTATCACCCTTGTTTTAATAGATTAGTTTGATTAATTTCAAGGCTCTAATTTAAGGAAAATATAAATTGAATAAGATTTTAACCGACAAACTTTCCTACGTAAGTGGTTACAGAAAACACCGCCAAAAGACCGCAGATTATGTATTAGAACATCCCGAAATGTTTCCCGACCTACTACAATTCTGTTTTTCTAATGATGAAGAATTGTCTCATAAAGCTTGTTGGGTCACAGAATTTGTGTGCAAGAAAAAACTGGAATGGATTTACCCGCATTTGGATGAATTCACCCAAAAACTGCCGTCTTTAACCAATGACTCCGCCATACGACCTTTAGCAAAGGTGTGTGAATTGTTGTGCGGAAAATATTTTAAGAAGAACGGAACAGACCTTTCCCTCACACTAAAAGAAGAACACCTAAACAAACTGGTAGAAATAAATTTTGATTGGCTTATCGCAGACGTGAAAGTAGCCACCAAAGCTTATGCTATGCAAAACCTATTTTATCTCGGTCAAAAATACGATTGGATTTACCCAGAATTAAAACAAACCCTTTTAAACGGAATTCCAAATCATTCTTCTGCCTACAAAGCGCGGGCACAGCATATTTTGAGAAGGATTTAGAAACTTTTTGTGCTTTAAAAATATGTCTACCATAATCCAGCTCTCCAATTCACGTGGTAGTAATAAAATACTCTAAAATTCTAAGCGTCGCAAAAATTAAAAATGCTATAACGAACTTTAAAACTGTTTTTGTCTTCAAATTAAACGCTCCTGTAGACAAGACTAACATTTTAATTCCATTGATCAATTTTTGTCGATGTATCCAAAGTATAATTATAAGTAGAGTTTGGTAAATTAGCGCTGCTTTTAATGCTCCCAAATTAACATCAAAATAAATATCCTGTAAAATAACGTTTACCAGAATAGTCGTTGTAAAAAGACAACCTATTATCCTCGTTTTCTTAAATAAAATGAGCAACCCTCCAATTATTTCTAAAGCCCCAAGCGTTAAGGCAAAAGATTTAGAATAGCCATAAAATGCCCACATTATTTCCATACCAGAGAGCTCTGGAATGGTTTTATTGATATCTATAGCTCCTTCGAACTGAATAATTTTGGCGCCTCCGTAAATAAACATCGCTAACACCACTATCCAGCTTAATGAGTTCTCAAAAATATCCAGCCAATCCTTCTTATTTAAATTCATTCGAGTTTGCTATTTTTTGGTGTTTGTAGAATGGCTTAAAAATTAAACTCCTGTATACTGCTTAACATGCAATATCCTTAATATATAAACTACATCCTCTTCCACAAAATAGTGAATTGAGTAATTGAATTTACTGAAATGTATTCTTCGAACCTTTTTATAATAAAGCTGAAATAGAAACGGATTACTCTTTAGATATTCAATCTGATTTATGAAGTCTGAGCTGAAGGCGCTTTCGAGATTCGACATTTTGTAATAACATAAAGCCTTTTGAATATCCCTTTCCGCTTCACTTGAAATATTAATTCGATATTCCATTTCTTTTTAAAACGTCTTCAATAGAAAAAAAATCGACTTTCTTATTATCGCATTTATCCAATAGATCATCCATCATTTTCATATATTCTTCAGATGGTACTTCAAGCCGCTTTGCTTCTTGAATTGCTAAATGTTCTAAATAATTTTTCAGGCTTCTATTTTGACGCTTTGCTTCCTTTTCCAGAGAAGCTATCACTTTTTCATCTAGATGAAGTTCTTTTCGTACCATAATAATGAAAAAATTATACGTATAACTTACGTAAAGATAGCTCTTTTTTCAATAATAAAAAACCCCAAAGCTTTCTACAAACTTTGGGGTTTCCTGTAGTTTCAATTAAGAACTAGTCTATTTTTTCTTTTATAACTTCATCAACAACATCTGGATTTAACAGTGTGCTGGTATCACCGAGGTTGGAAAGGTCATTGGAAGCTATTTTACGCAATATCCTACGCATAATTTTACCACTACGCGTCTTTGGTAATCCGCTTACGAACTGAATTTTATCCAGCTTCGCAATCGGACCGATATGTTCGGTTATCTGCTGATTGATTTCTTTGCGTAAATTCTCTCGGTCACGGGTCTCCCCTACTTCTTTTAAGATAACAAATCCGTACAGAGCATTTCCTTTCACATCATGCGGATAGCCTACAATTGCTGATTCTGCCACAGCAGGATGTTCGTTGATGGCATCTTCAATAGGCGCTGTACCCAAATTATGACCAGAAACAATTACAACATCATCTACCCTACCCGTAATTCTATAATATCCGACGGCATCGCGAAGCGCCCCATCTCCCGTAAAATACATGTTTTCGTAGGCTGAAAAATAGGTATCTTTATAACGCTCATGATTCCCCCAAATGGTTCTAGCAATAGACGGCCAAGGAAATTTAATACACAAACGGCCATCCACAAGATTCCCTTTAATCTCTTTGGCGTTCTCGTCCATTAAAGCGGGTTGAATTCCTGGTAACGGTAAAGTCGCATACGTTGGAATAGTTGGCGTAGCGTACGGAATGGGAGATATCATAATCCCTCCCGTTTCTGTTTGCCACCACGTATCTACAATAGGGCATCGGCTTTTTCCAACGTTATCATTATACCAGTGCCACGCCTCCTCATTAATGGGCTCTCCTACCGATCCCAATACTTTCAATGACGACAAATCGTGTTTGGTAACAAAGTCCAAATTATTCTTTGCCAACGCCCGAATAGCGGTTGGCGCGGTATAAAACTGATTTACTTTATGCTTATCTACAATTTCCCAGAATCTCCCGAAATCAGGATACGAGGGAACACCTTCAAACATCACCGTAGTCGCTCCATTCGCTAAAGGTCCGTACACAATATAACTATGCCCGGTAATCCAACCGATATCGGCGGTACACCAATACACATCATCTTCTTTGTACTGAAATATATTTTTAAAAGTATACGCCGTATAAACCATATAGCCTCCCGAAGTGTGAACCATCCCTTTCGGTTTTCCCGTAGAACCGGAAGTATACAAAATGAAAAGTGGATCTTCAGCATCTACAATTTCTGGCTCGCAATTAGCATCCGCGGCATCCAACAAAGGTTGTAGCCATTCATCACGACCTTCCTTAATTGAAATATCTGAAGCAATGCGCTTCGCTACCAAAACTGATTCAATACTTGGGCAATCTTCCAAAGCTTCATCTACAATCCCTTTAAGATCGATGGTTTTGCTTCCGCGGAAAGAACCATCCGCTGTAATGACCATTTTACAATCGGCATCGTTGATCCTAGTGGAAAGCGCTGTGGATGAAAATCCTGCAAAAACTACGGAATGAATAGCGCCAATTCGGGCACATGCCAGTACAGACACCGCCAATTCCGGGATCATAGGCAGATAAATACAAACCCTATCCCCTTTTTCAATTCCTTTGGATTTTAAAACATTGGCAAACTTGCAGACGCGTTCGTGTAGTTCTTTGTACGTTATGTGCAAAGCTTCTTCTTCGGGACTGTTTGGTTCCCAAATAATGGCGGTTTTATCGCCGCGCGTTCTTAAATGTCTATCAATGCAATTTTCGGTAATGTTTAGTTTGGCTCCTTCAAACCATTTAATCTCGGGTTTGGTGAAATCCCATTGTAAAACATTATCCCATTTTTTACGCCATAAAAAGTGCTCTTCGGCTACTTCTCCCCAAAAATTTTCTGGTTCGCGTACAGACTTTCGGTAAACTTGAAAATACTCCTCTAAGTGTTTGATGTGGTAATTACTCATGCTGACTAAAGTACTTATTTTTATAAAAACAACCTAATGCGAAAACGTTGTATTTATAGTACTTAGCATCTATTTAAACACTTTTAGAATAACATATTTAACTGAAAATCAATTTAATAAATAAAACACAAATACGATTCTCAAAAAAATCTATCGTAGCTAATTCGATGGAGTTCATCGAGTATTACTTGTGGTTAATAGTTTATGAGATGTAATTGAGCGAAAAAACGGGCAAAAACTGTTTTCTTCAAAGGAATTAAGTGGAATAATTTAAAATTGGTAGGATATTCCTGCGTTTACAACTCCTTTATAACCAAAACCTAATTCTAAAACGCCTGCAAAGGATCTTCCGAAGCGAAATCCTAAAGCGTTTATTTGGTAATTAAACAGACCATCGCTTTCATCTTCGTAATTTGGGGATGAAGTGGTATAATCACTGTTTTGCGAAGCATACGCAATTGAACCCCCAGAATACATTTGGAACCAATCTCGCGCTATATAATGATATTCTGTACCAAAACCTACAGCAAAGAAGTTATGGGACACATCCCCTATTTTCACATTATTTTCGTTAACATCTTCCGTAATACTTTGGTATACACCATCGGCAAAAAAGAACCAATTGTCTTTAATCGCATACTTATAAGTCAAACCAATTGCTGGCGTTGTAGATGCATTTGAAAATGTTGAACCGCTTATGGTTTCTTCAAAAATGTTTAAAATTTCATTACTGGTAAAAAAACCAGCGGTTAATGATAAATCTTGAGTTCCTTGTTGTTGGGCATTAGCCGTAAAAACAAATAATGTTACAACAGCCAGTGTTACTAACTTTTTCATAATTAATCTATTTAACTCGTTCTATACTAATTTGATTAGAACAAAATTAGTTTAAATTGAATAAAGTTTCTCTGTAGGAAAAGTATTTAATATTTTTTTAAATATTCCAAAACATTCTTTTCTATACGCTCCTGAATGTTATTTACGTCTCCTTTTACGAACTTTTCGCCAGTAATTTTCTCGTAAAGTTCGATGTACCTTTCAGAAACCGAATTCACATAATTTTCGTCCATTGTTGGGATTTCTTGCCCCTCTTTTCCTTGAAATCCATTGCTTATTAACCACTGGCGCACAAACTCTTTGGAAAGTTGCTTTTGTGGCTCTTCTTTGGCCTTATCTATTTTCAATGTTAATCTTATGAAAACGGAATTCATTGGACTAAAATCAAAAGATTACAAGGCCTACATAAATAGAAAATCCCCTTTAATAAATACTTAAATTTTAAAAGGGGATTTTCCAAACTGTACTTGTATCTTATTGCAAGATTGCTAAATCTTCAATAGTATAGTGTAAAAATGTTCTATTTTTTAGCTTAACGAATATAACTTTATTTTTTAGCAAATCATCATTACTCCATACACCTTCACTTATAATTTCTTCATCTTGAGTAATAGTGTATTCACCATTTTCTGTTACGGTAGCGATTCTCTCATATTCACTATTATAACTTTCTTTATCCGAAGACACTGTAGAACTTTTTATTCTATAAGTGCCTGCTAAAAAGTTTTCATCACCATCTATTTTTTCAAATGCCACTTCTGAAAACATGGTTTCACCATTAAATTCAAATGAATAAGCATTAACATTTTGCTGTAATAGATACGCCACGTGGTCTTTATTTCCGTATTCGTCTACTCCATAATATTCTACATCTTTTGTATAGCTGCCATCAGCATTTGCTTTTAGTGTTCCTTCCCAAATAAATTGAAATCCACTACCCGAAACAAACTTCCTTTTGTAATTTTCCCCATCAATCGTGATTTGGAACTTGATTTGGTTTTCTCCATCTGTTAAATAAGTTCCGGAAACCACTTCAGTAGCTTCATAAGCGGAAACATATTCATCAGGCGTAGCAGCCACCGATACAACCTCTGAAACCATACCCGCTTCATCGGCTGCAGTTACGAGAAAAGAATATTCACTTTTGTTGGTCAATTCTGTTACTTCATAGCTGTTTTGATCCTTATTTACCTCCCTGGTTTTACCGTCATATCGAATTATTATTTTGGCAAGATCTGAATCCGAAGGGTTATTCCATTCTAAATGGACAGATTGATTTCCTGGAGTTGCTACTAGATTCTCCACCTGTCCAGGCGCGACTTCAGCCATTTCAGAAGTATCATCTCCACTACAAGAAGCAAATACCGCAAATGATATTGCGATTAACGTAGGTTTAAAATAATTTAGGCTCATTTAATAAGATTTATTTATAGTTTATATGAGGGCGAATATATGCATTAATATAAACATAAACAATCTCGTTTGTCGAAATTTTACTACTTCAAATATTCCAAAACATTCTTTTCTATACGCTCCTGAATGTTATTTACGTCTCCTTTTACGAACTTTTCGCCAGTAATTTTCTCGTAAAGTTCGATATACCTTTCAGATACCGAATTCACGTAATTTTCGTCCATTGTTGGGATTTCTTGTCCCTCTTTTCCTTGAAATCCATTGCTTATTAACCATTGGCGTACAAACTCTTTGGAAAGTTGCTTTTGTGGCTCTTCTTTGGCCTGTCGTTCTTCATATCCTTCCGAATAAAAATAACGGGAAGAATCAGGAGTATGGATTTCATCAATCAAAACAATTTTTCCTTCTTTTGTTTTTCCAAATTCGTATTTAGTATCTACCAAAATAAGTCCGCGTTCGGCAGCAATTTCGGTTCCTCTTTGAAATAAAGCACGCGTATATTTTTCCAGTACTTTGTAATCTTCTTCAGAAACAATTCCTTTTTTAAGGATATCTTCCCTAGAAATATCTTCGTCATGATCTCCTTGATCGGCTTTTGTGGAAGGTGTAATAATGGGTTCTGGAAACTTATCATTCTCTTTCATCCCTTCTGGCATGGCGACACCACAAAGTGTTCTTTTTCCTGCTTTGTACTCCCTTGCCGCGTGACCGGATAGATAACCGCGAATAACCATTTCTACCTTAAAAGGCTCACAAAGATGACCAACAGCCACGTTGGGATCTGGGGTAGCCATCAACCAATTAGGTACAATGTCTTTTGTTGCCTCCATCATTTTCGTAGCGATTTGATTGAGGATTTGGCCTTTAAAAGGGATTCCTTTGGGCATAATCACATCAAAAGCAGAAAGCCTATCGGTAGCTATCATAACAAGTATCTCGTCATCGATATTATATACTTCCCTTACTTTTCCTTTGTATACATTTTTTTGCTTCGGAAAATTAAAATTGGTTGCTGTGATGGTATTGCTCATTGGAATTTTTGTCTTTTAATTGCTGCCACAAATATAATGTATATTTTGGGTTGAAGAACAGTCATCTTCTTTCAATTATGATGCTATAGAAATCGCTGTCATTATATTTATTTTGAAGATTTCATAAAATCAAAGTCCTTAACGTACCTTTGCATGAAATTTTTTTAGCAAATAATGCAAAAAGCCATACAATTCTTAAAAAGCTATAATTTCACCAAAGGTCTGCTGATAAGCTTTGCAGCTTTTAGCGCGATTGCAATTTGCTATTTTTTCTTTAATATGACTATAGGAATTGGCGCCGCTTTTGGGGTGCTTATTGCATGTTTTAGTGATATTCCGGGTAATAAAAAACACAATGTGTATGGCATTCTTATTTCTTTACTGATTGCCATTGTAAGTTACATTACCATACACCTAACTATTTTCAATCTTTATTTTCTTATTCCGGCGCTAGTTGTACTCATTTTTATAAACTCTTATATTTCCGTATACGGATTTAGGGCTTCTTTAATAGCCTTTTCCGGTTTGGTTGGGGTGGCACTTAGTTTTGCCCATCCGCTTACCGGAATAGAAATTTTTTACAATGCTTTTTACATACTCCTGGGCGGTTTGTGGTATTTGCTTATTTCCCTTTCTTTTGAAACCATTAGAACAAAACAATATAGCGACGAACTCCTCACCGACTGCATGGAGCTCACCGCTAATTATTTAAACACTCGTGTCGCCCTTTTCTACACTACCGACCGTGAAAATGTACTAAACAAACAGCTTCAATTACAAAACGAACTGAATGAAAAACATGAAGCTTTGCGTAATTTATTGTTGGCACAAAGACTTCGATCTGGAGCTACGAAATCCAAACAACAACAACTTCTTATTTTTATTGAGCTGATTGATATTTTGGAGTTTGCGGTTGCAAATCCATTCAATTATTCTCAATTCGACCAAAGCAGTGGCGAATTCCAAAAAACAGCTCTTCAGATAGGCCAAACCATGGAGGCGGTGGCAGACCGACTTTTCTTAGTTGCTGGATTGCGATTGAAAAACAAAAAGATTCAGCCGAGCGATTCCATTAACAAAATGCTCAAGGAAGCCGATGAAGCTATTGAACGTTTTAAAAGCGCTGTGGATATTAAAACCAATCGGGACGGTATTCTTATTCTTCGCAATCTTTACGATTATACAAAAAGGCAGCATGAAAAGGTTACGGCTATTGAAAAGATTATCAACAACGATCTTACCAACGAAGTTTCCATTATCAAGAGAACTGATAGACTGCGGTTTTTAACTTCGCAGAACTATAGTTATAAAATTTTTCTGGAGAACCTCTCTTTAAAATCCCCCATTTTTAAACATTCCTTACGACTGGTCGTTACCGTTTTACTGGGATATGCCATAGGAAGCATATTTTCTTTACAGAATGCCTATTGGATTATCCTTACCATAATTGTAATCATGCGTCCGGGATATGTACTTACGAAAGAACGGTCCAGACAACGTATTTTGGGGACATTAATTGGCGGAGCCATTGCTGTAGGAATTGTGTTGCTCACCAACAATATGGTGGTTTACATTGTAATCACTTTTATAGCGATGACGTTGTCCTTTACTTTTATTCAGCAAAACTACAAGGCTTCAGCTGTTTATATAACGCTCACCATCATTTTTGTTTATGCCATGCTGTACCCAGATGCTATTAGTATAATTCAGTACCGAATTATAGATACTTTGGTAGGTGCTGGTTTGGCAAGTATCACGAACTTATTGCTATGGCCTGCTTGGGAAAGTCAAAACATTAAAAGTTTAATTGCTGAAACCGTAAAAACCAACAGGAATTACTTGAAAGAGGTGAATAAACTGTACGCCAGTAAGGAAAAGGCTAAAACTTCTTACAAAATATCCCGTAAAAATGCATTTATTGCTATCGGAAACTTGCACGCAGGGTTTCAGCGCATGACACAGGAACCGAAAAACAAACAACGGAAATTAGATCAGTTATATCAAATAGTGGTTACGCAAAATACCCTTTTATCGGCAACGGCTTCGTTGGGGACGTATATTCAAATTCATCATACCACGGATGCTTCAGAATATTTCACGGCTTATATTACTGCTATTGATAATGAACTTTTCAACGGAGAATCAGTTTTATTTGATGTGAATTCCGCACCAAAACAACCTATAGATCTGGCAGATGCCAAACGCTATTTAAAACAAATTTTTGATGAATTATCTGCGGAAAGAGATCGGGAAATCGATGAAGGAAAACTACAAATCACCGTAGAACAGCGCGAATTTTTAAAGGAAGTCCGTATTATCTCAGAACAATTGGAATGGCTACACAAATTATCGCTCAACCTGTACGCTGCTATTGAAAACTATGTGAAGCAGTAAACTTCAATTCATCACAAACTCTTCAGTGTACTTTACTTAAAACATGTTGAAAAGCTTATTTCAGCATTCTAAAAATGAATGAAAAGAATGCGAATTTTATTTAGTTTCAGAAGGAAAAATCAAAACAAGGACATGCTTCAATTTAAACCTTAAAATTGTAACTTTACGGTTTTGTATTTTGTATGACAAATTTTGAAGAAAATATTGAGGTTAAGGGCGCCCGCGTCCACAACCTAAAAAATATAGATGTTACCATCCCAAGGGAGAAATTGGTGGTGATCACCGGACTTTCAGGAAGTGGTAAATCTTCCCTCGCTTTCGATACGATTTATGCTGAAGGACAACGTCGTTACATCGAAACATTTTCTGCTTATGCCAGGCAGTTTTTAGGCGGACTGGAACGACCGGATGTAGATAAAATAGACGGCCTCTCTCCTGTTATTGCCATCGAGCAGAAAACAACATCCAAATCGCCCAGATCCACCGTTGGAACTATCACCGAGATATACGATTTTCTTCGTTTATTGTATGCGCGAGCTGGTGATGCCTATAGCTACAACACCGGTGAAAAAATGGTAAGCTATAGCGATGAGCAAATTAAGGAGCTCATTCTAACCGATTTTAAAGGGAAACGCATCAATGTTTTAGCGCCAGTGGTACGCAGTAGAAAGGGGCATTACCGCGAATTGTTTGAGCAAATCGCCAAACAAGGCTTTGTTAAAGTACGCGTAGATGGCGAGGTTTTGGACCTTACAAAAGGCATGAAGGTAGATCGGTACAAGACGCATGATATTGAAATTGTAATTGACCGTTTACAGGTTGATGACAGTGAGAATACCTCCAAGCGGTTGAGTGAAACCATCAACACAGCGATGTACCATGGGGATGATGTTTTAATGGTATTGGAACATGAAACCAATGAAGCCCGCTTTTTTAGTCGGAATTTAATGTGTCCCACCACGGGGATTTCCTACCCCAATCCGGAGCCAAACACCTTTTCTTTTAATTCCCCAAAGGGAATGTGCCCGACGTGTAGTGGTTTGGGAAAAGTTCATGAAGTAAACTTGGAAAAAATTATTCCGAATGATAAATTGAGTATCAAGTCGGGAGGAATTGCTCCATTGGGAGAATATAAAAAATCATGGATTTTTAAGCAGTTGGAAGTGATTGCCCAGAAATTTGATTTTAAACTTACCGACCCCATTTCCAGCATTCCAAAAGAGGCGATGGAAATGATTTTGCACGGTGGAAATGAAAAATTTTCGGTAGAATCGAAAACCTTGGGAATTACACGTGATTATAAAATAGATTTTGAAGGCATCATCAGTTTTATAAAAAATCAATTTGAGGAAAGTCAGTCTACCTCTATTCGCCGTTGGGCTAAAGGATTTATGGATAAAATTGATTGCCCGACATGCAATGGAAGTAGGTTACGGGTGGAATCGTTGTACTTCAAAATAAATGAAAAAAATATCGCAGAGCTTTCTTCCATGGACATGGTTGATTTGGCTGCGTTCTTTAAAAACCTTCCGAAGTCACTTTCAGAAAAACAATTACAAATTGCTGAAGAAATTTTAAAGGAAATAAATGCCCGTATCAGCTTCTTGTTAGATGTTGGGTTGGATTACCTTTCTCTAAATAGAAGTTCGAAATCACTTTCCGGAGGGGAAGCACAACGAATTCGTTTGGCAACTCAAATTGGTTCGCAACTGGTTGGTGTTTTATACATTCTAGACGAGCCGAGTATCGGTTTACACCAACGAGATAACGATCGTTTGATAAAATCGTTGGAATCTCTACGGAATATAGGCAACTCAGTAATTGTTGTCGAACACGATAAGGATATGATAGAGCGTGCCGACCACGTAATCGATATTGGTCCGAAGGCGGGAAAAATGGGTGGTGAAATTATTTCTGAAGGCAAACCGGAAGATTTAAAAAATTACAATACACTCACGGCAGATTATATTACAGGGAAAAAAGAAATTCCGGTTCCGAAAGAACGTAGAAAAGGAAACGGAAAATCTATCGTACTTAAAGGATGTACAGGTAATAATTTAAAAAAGGTAAATGTTGAGTTTCCTTTGGGTAAAATGATTGGTGTAACTGGCGTTTCTGGCAGCGGAAAATCCACCTTAATAAATGAAACCTTGTACCCAATTCTAAATGCACATTTCTTCAATGCGGTAAAAATTCCCATGCCTTACAAAAGCATAAAAGGACTGAAACATATAGATAAGGTAATTGACATAAATCAGTCGCCAATCGGGCGGACACCGCGTTCCAATCCGGCTACGTACACAGGGGTTTTCAGTGAAATACGAAGTCTCTTTACCCAAACTCCGGAAGCCATGATTCGTGGTTACAAACCAGGAAGATTCAGTTTTAATGTGAAAGGCGGGCGTTGCGAAACATGCCAAGGAGCAGGCGTTAGGGTTATTGAAATGAATTTCCTCCCGGATGTTACCGTGGCGTGTGAAACTTGCAACGGGAAGCGATTCAACAGGGAAACTCTTGAAATACGTTATAAAGGAAAATCGATTTCCGATGTGTTGGATATGACGATTAATGAAGCGGTTGACTTTTTTGAGAATATTCCTAAAATTCACCGAAAACTTGCTACTTTGCAAGATGTTGGTTTGGGGTACATTACGCTTGGGCAACAATCCACTACCCTTTCCGGCGGAGAAGCACAACGTGTTAAATTGGCTACAGAGCTCTCTAAAAAAGATACAGGAAATACGTTTTATATCTTGGATGAGCCTACTACCGGACTTCATTTTGAAGATATCAATGTGTTGATGGGTGTTTTAAATACTTTAACCGATAAAGGGAATACGGTTTTGATTATTGAACATAACTTAGATGTGATAAAAATGGTAGACCATATTATTGATATCGGTCCGGAAGGTGGAAAAGGCGGTGGAAAAGTAATCGCCACGGGCACTCCTGAAGAAATTATAAAAATTAAAGAAAGTTATACCGCAAAATATTTAAAGAACGAATTAAAATGAAGTACTTTGATGCCTTTTGGCATCTACAAAAGATAAATACGCATGAGAAAAGAACAACATCACAAAGGCTGGAATGAAATAAAAACGAACGACTCTTGGGCGATTTTTAAAATAATGAGTGAGTTTGTAAGTGGTTACGAACGCCTCAGCAGAATTGGCCCATGTGTTTCTATTTTTGGTTCAGCAAGAACCAAACCCGACCATAAATATTACAAACTAGCGGAAGAAATTGCAGCTAAAATTGTGGAGTCGGGGTATGGAGTAATTACTGGCGGCGGACCTGGAATCATGGAAGCTGGAAATAAAGGTGCCCACTTGGCGGGAGGAACTTCTGTGGGTTTGAATATTGAATTGCCTTTTGAACAGCACGACAACCCGTACATTGATAGCGATAAAAATCTGGACTTTGATTACTTTTTTGTTCGAAAAGTTATGTTCGTAAAATATTCCCAAGGATTTGTGGTTATGCCAGGAGGTTTTGGAACGCTCGATGAACTTTTTGAAGCCATTACTCTTATTCAAACTAATAAAATAGCCAAATTCCCTATTATTTTGGTAGATAGTAGTTTTTGGGGCGGACTCATGGATTGGGTACGCAACACGCTTTTGGAAGCCAATAACAATGTAAGTCCGGGTGATCTTGATTTAATTAAATTAGTAGATACCGCAGATGAAGTAATTGATGTATTAAATACCTTCTACAATAAATACAATTTGAGTCCGAATTTCTAGAAGCTAAAGAATTGTATTAGTTTACGTTGGTTTTATTATAAAAATTAAAGCTGTCTCTTCACGGAGACAGCTTTTTTATTATCGATTGATTTTTAATCTTTTTAAACTAAAAACTTATTGGTTACGTGATGTTTTTGCGTTTATGATAAATCCTGTGATAAATAGCCCGTAATGCATATAATTCAAAACGGTAAGTAAAACTACGTAAGTTAAATGAGTGAAGTGTAATTTGTGAGCAAATAAGAATACCGGGGTTACTGTTATGTAAAAACAACAAGTACTTAAAACAATCCAAAAGTCTAAAGAAAGTAAGATCTGGTGAATTCGATTGCTGAATAATACCATTCTAAAGTAAAGGTTTGAAGCAATAAATATGGATAAGGCACCGTATATGTATATCCCTCGCATTAAGGACCTATTAAACGTTTCGAAGTTGAAATAGAAATCTGAAAGTACAACGATGGGAAATATAACTGCTAAAATTGAAATTATAAGCTTATCATATTTGTACTGAATTAATGAATGGTAATAGATTAGATAGAGTGCAAAAATAAAGACGCAATTTATGTTAAACATCCAAATATTCATCCTTAAAAAATCGGGTGGAAGAAAAATCAACAACCTTTGTATCAACCATGAATTTTCATAATATTTATAGCTGAAAGCTACTATTCCAGCTAGAATTTCAACTAGAACTGTGAGAATCAAAATAAAGATAATATATCTTGCTCCCGTTTTCTTGAAAGATGAATAAGTGGCTATCGCAAGAATCATAGCTACAACTTCCAACAGTATCGGTGAAAGCCTAAAATAATCTATGAAATTTAAATCTGTATTCATAAGGAGGACATTCCCCCTACCAGTGTGTTAAAAGGGGATATTTCTTGAAGGTTAACACTTTTTGATTTTTCTATAATTAATTACGCTCCTGTATAAAGCATAGTTTTTTTTATATTTGATTTGGTTTTAATTTCTTAAAATGAAATTAAAATTCTCTTCCGGTTTAACCAAGAGGTATTTAATAAAATTATTTTTTGTTGTTTTTTTGGCATTAATTACAATACCAGTAATAAAGCTACTTTAAAGAATAATTAAAAAAAACAGAATAAAATATTGAAGTCTATAAATTCACTAGCATAAAAAAAGTGCCGATTTAAAATCTCGGCACTTTATAAACTTTATTGATTTGACAGTTGTTATTAATGTCTTACATACACATATTCATGTCGCCTCTTAATTTTATTTAGGGGGCCAATCGAATATAGAGTCATTATATCCATCCACATCGTCAATCATAACTTGCTGCCCACCATCACCGCTCGATTTACTAGATCCTTTGGATTTCAAAACACCTGTTGGTTGCATAAATAAAGTTACACTACCATTTTTATGCCCTTCACCGTATTTCCCCAATCTAAACCGGATACCCAAGTTTGAATATCCTTTTTGATTAGCCTCCTGTTTTACGAAAGCCAAATAATTCTCTAAATCTTCAACAGTCCACCAAAAATCTTTTGCATGAGCTATCCCTTTTTGCTGTAGGTACAAAGGTTGTATAGCATTGTCATAATTTTGTCTTAATGCTTCCGCTTCACTTTTAGTAAGGCATTTTTCGGGCCTTTCAATTTCCTCGACAGATTCTTGGCTTGATTGAACAGTCTCATCAGAAGATGATAAAAAATAATTAGAACCAGAAACGGCTCCACTTTCATTTGACACTGTTGTTTCGTCCTCTTTAGAACATTTAACAAATAATGCTAAAGCACAAAACAGTGCAACGCATAAATAAATTTTTTTCATAATTGATTTGGTTATAATTTCTTGCAGTGAAATTAAAATTATCTTCCGGATCAACCAAGAAGTTTTTTGTAAAATTATTTATTCCTATCAGTATTAGTTTTGGCATTAATTATAAAACCAATGATAAAACTTCCGTAAAGAATAATATTAGACAAAAATAGAATTGTCACATATACTTCTTGAAATCTTTGAAAGAATTTACCAAACATCATAATTGGAATTGTTAGTAAGTAGTAAAATACAGAACCAATAATTAACCAAAAAGCTAAATCTTTATAGATTTTCAGTACTTTATCAGAGTTGAAAACCTCACCAAAATAAAGGATTGCCCCAATCAGTATTCCAAAACTTCCAAAAATCCTAATTATCATTTGATTTCCTTCAAACAAACTATTGCTATCAATTATAAATTCAATTCCAATACCAATGGAATAAATTAGGAGCAATCCACAGATAATAACTTTGTCTTTTCTTTGCTTGAAATAATTAAAGAAATATAAAAGATATATGTAAAAAGTTAATATTCTAAATAAATTGTATACCCAATAATTTCTTGCTAAAAGATTTTCAGGAACAAATTCTTTTAAAAACAATGAGATACTTGTCTCTTTATGGAAGTAACAGTAAACTGGGATGTACGCTATAAACTCTGTTGTTAAAGTTAATAACAACAAGTATAAAAAATACCGATTAGGAGTAAATCGGTATTTTTTATAAGTTAAAATTGCTACTAAAGTTGTAATAGCAATTAAAAAATGATTTAAGTACCTTAAGTAATACATCTAGGATGGATTAGCTACGCAGGAGGCCATTCGGAATAACTATCATTATAAGCATCTACATCTTGAATCATTATTTGAGAACTGGCGCTTTTTGTAAGTGTGCTGGATTCCTGCACACCTGTAGGTTTTATAAATGCAGAAATATTACCTTCCTTTTCATCGTCTTCATATTTACCTAAAGAAAAACGCAACCCAAGCTCTTTATAACCTTTTTTCTTTGCTTCTTCTTTAAAATAAGCTAAATACTCTTCCAGTTCTTCCACACTCCACCAAAACTCGTGGGAAAAATCTTTCCCAAACTCTTTTTTAAGTGCTTTTTCAATGGTTTTTACGTATTTGTCTTGTAGTTTACTCGCCTTCTCCGGCGAAATACATTTTGTTGGTTTTTTTGCCATTTTGTAGTAGTATTGATTTAGTAAAAAATTTTAGTTAGTAGGGTATACATATAATGTACCGCTGGTAAAAATAAAAAACTTTAACAATTATAATACCTCCCCGGACACTTTTTTATCGTGTATTTTCCGTTTTTAAATAAATATCGCAAAACCTAGAAGAATTGTTACGAGTACGTAAATACTTACTTCTTGAAAACCATTGGTTGCTCCGAAAGCCTCTTCAATTCGCAAAAAGCTTTCTATGCTTAACGAGAACGTCGGTTTGACTTTAGCATTTACCGCTTTGTAAACAAAATTGTGTATTTTTATAACGCTTAAAAGAGAGATTGTAATTTGTAATGAAAATTGCTTCATAAAGCTTACATTTGCATCTTAATTCGTAGATTTAATCATGGCGAACGAAAAAAATCAAGAAATCGTTAAAAATGTGTTTACTAAATTTTTAGAGGAACACAAACACAGGAAAACTCCTGAACGATACGCTATACTCCAAGAAATTTACGATAGTACCGAACATTTTGATATAGAATCCCTCTACATTAAAATGAAAAACAAAAACTATCGTGTAAGTAGGGCTACTTTATACAATACAATAGAACTTCTTTTGGAATCTGGATTGGTAAGGAAACATCAGTTCGGGCAGAATCAGGCGCACTACGAAAAATCGTATTTCGACAAACAACACGATCACGTAATCTTAACCGATACCGGTGAGGTTATGGAGTTTTGCGACCCGAGGATTCAAAACATCAAAAAAACTATTGAAGAAGTTTTCAATATAAAAATTCAAAATCACTCGTTGTATTTTTACGGTACCAAAAACGAGAAAAGCTAATAATCTTATTTAATAAAAATGGCAGTAGATTTACTACTAGGACTACAATGGGGAGACGAAGGCAAAGGTAAAATCGTTGATGTCCTCACTAAAAATTACGATATCATTGCACGTTTTCAAGGAGGCCCAAATGCTGGACACACCTTAGAATTTGATGGCATAAAGCATGTTTTACACACTATTCCTTCTGGAATTTTCCATGACAATGCTGTAAATATTGTTGGAAATGGAGTGGTTATAGACCCTGTGATTTTCAAAAAAGAGCTTGAAAACCTAGAGAAGTTTAATATCGATATAAAGTCGAAGTTATTAATTTCGAGAAAAGCCCATCTTATTCTTCCAACGCATAGGTTGCTCGATGCTGCTTCTGAAGCTTCTAAAGGAAAGGCTAAAATTGGCTCTACGTTAAAGGGAATCGGTCCGACGTACATGGACAAAACAGGAAGAAACGGTATTCGTGTAGGGGATTTGGAATTGGATAATTGGAAAGAAAAATATAGAAATCTAGCCGATAAACATGAGGCTATGATTAATTTTCACGATGTAAATATTCAATACAATCTTGCAGAATTGGAAGCTGAGTTTTTCGATGCTGTTAAAATGCTAAAATCCCTCACCTTTATAGATAGCGAAGAATATGTTCATCAAGCACAGGTAGACAAAAAAACTATTTTAGCTGAAGGAGCCCAAGGTTCTCTTTTGGATATTGATTTTGGAACCTATCCATTTGTAACTTCTTCCAATACAACGGCTGCTGGTGCTTGCACAGGCTTGGGTGTTGCTCCTAATAAAATTGGAGAAGTATTTGGTATTTTTAAAGCCTACACCACTCGTGTAGGAAGCGGACCATTCCCTACCGAACTTTTTGATGAAGATGGTGAAACTATGGGACGTGTTGGTAACGAATTTGGGGCTACTACCGGAAGAAAAAGACGTTGTGGATGGTTAGACTTGGTTGCCCTTCGCTATGCAGTGCAAGTAAGTGGTGTTACTCAACTTATCATGATGAAAGCCGATGTTTTGAGTGGTTTTAAAAAGCTTAAAGTTTGTACTGCTTACAATTACCGCGGTGAAACTATTCATCATTTACCTTACAATATTGAATCGGAAAATGTAACCCCGGTTTATACTGAAATCAACGGTTGGGATAAGGATTTGACAAAGATTAAAAGTAAAGAAGAGTTCCCAAAAGAGCTTAACAATTACATTGAATTTTTGGAAAAAGAACTCAATGTTCCTATCAAAATAGTTTCCGTAGGACCTGATAGAACACAAACTATTCCGAGATAATATATTATCTTAAAGTACGAAAAGAGGTCTAAAAAGCAAATATGACTCGAAATGTCAGCCTGAGCCTGTCGAAGGATTATTAATATCAGAAAGTTAAAACTTCGACAAGCTCAGTTTGACAATAACGGTCTGCTTTTTAGACCTCTTTTATAAATTATTACTAACACTTAAGCTTCTAAACGAAAAAACTTTATTTTTGAAGCAAAATTTAAGCGGTTGAATCAGTTACAAACATATTTTTGCCTCCTCTTACTTAGTTTTTCTTTTCTGCTTTCCGCACAGGAAAAAAAAGAAATCACCATTGTTCATGGTGGAGATTTCAACAAGGACGAAGAAAAATATCCTGGGGCTTCCATTTTCAGTAAAGACGACCAACAGGTTCAATTTGAACATCAAGGAATAGATCTTTGGTGTGATTTAGCGGTTTATTATCAAACTGAAAATCGCATTCAAGCTTATGGAAACGTTTTCTTTCAGCAAGGAGATTCTATAAAAATGAATAGTGAATATGTTGAGTACGATGGAACTACGAAAATTGCACTTGCCCGTGTAAAAGTAATTCTTAGGAACAATTCCATGACGCTCAATACGGAAGAATTGGAATTTGACCGAAACAAACAAGAAGCTTTCTACGAGAATTTTGGAACCGTAAAAGACAGCGCCAATGTTTTAACGAGCGACAAAGGGCGCTACTACATGGAAATTGATAAATATGAATTTAAGAGTGATGTAAAAATCACCAATCCGGATTATGTTATAAATTCGGCACGAATGGATTATTACACCAATTCCAAAAATGCATACATGTATGGCCCCTCTACCGTTGTTGGTGAAGACTATAAAATGTATTGCGAGCGCGGTTACTACAACACCACAGCAGAAACGGGTTACGGAGTTAAAAATACAAGAATTGATTATAGCGACCGTATTATTTATGGCGATAGCTTGTATTTTGACAAGGCAACTGAATTTGCTTCGGCCACCAATAACATTAAAGTTATCGATACGGTAAACGATGGCGTCTTACGCGGACATTATGCCGAAATTTACAAATCCAAAGACTCCGTTTTGGTAACCAAAAAAGCATTGGCCATTAGTGTTTTTGAAAAAGATTCAATGTATATCCATGCGGATACACTCATGGTTACAGGTAAGGAAAATGAACGCATTGTAAGGGCTTTTCGCGATGCTCGCTTTTACAAAACAGATTTAAGCGGAAAATGCGACTCCATCCATAGTGATGAAAAAACTGGAGTTGCCCAGCTGATTACTAAAATTCCACCTGGAACCCCCGAAAATAAATTACCGGCTTTTAGGCCTGTTCTTTGGAGCGGGGACACCCAAATGACTGGAGATAGTATTCATATTATTTCCAATGTGAAAACTGAAAAATTAGACTCCTTAAAGGTTTGGGACAATGCTTTTATCATTCAAAAAGATTCTTTAAGCGGAATTAAGTTTAAAGACTCTTTAAAGCAAGGTTACAATCAAATTAAAGGAAAATATCTATACGGTTTATTTGAAGAGAATGAACTGAAGATTGTAGATATCGTTAAAAATGCTGAGCTTATCTACTACCTTTGGGACGATGACGATGAGTTTGTGGGTATAGACAAACGTTTGTGCGGACTCATACAAATGGTCATGGTAGAAAACGAAATAGACAACACCACTTCTTTCATAAATGTAGAAGGCGATATTTTTCCGGATGATGAGCTCCCTATCAATGGGCGGAAATTTAGAGGGTTCTACTGGCGCGGCGATGAAATAATCCTAAGCGTTGATGACCTTTTTAGCGAAGCTGATAAAAATATAGAACTCCCAATTATCAATGGTGTTAACAATCCAATTGATATCGACAATCCTAATTTAGCGCCCGAAGAAACGTTAAAAGGCACCGAGCCGACTTCAGAAAAAGAAGAAAAGCCGAAAAAAGCAGGGCAAAGTTCAAACAACAAAGCTACTTTGCCAAAACAGGCCCCTACCAAGAAAAAGGAATCTACCAATAGTTAAGTCCATTATAATTTTAATTTAAAAGAGCTGTTAATGCAAGAGGACTTTTTAAAATATCAAGCCCAAACTGGCCCTACCCCATTGAGTGTAGAGGTTTCCCGTGCCGAAGGAAGTTATATTTATGATACTTCTGGTAAGGCGTATTTAGATTTTGTAGCGGGCGTTTCTGCAAATACGTTGGGACACAGCCACCCAGCCATCGTAAAAGCGGTTCAAGAACAAGCGGCTTCGTATATGCACGTGATGGTGTATGGGGAATACATTCAAAAACCTGCGGTAGATTACGCCAAGTTACTGGCGGCCCATCTTCCCTCCTCTTTAAGCACTACGTATTTGGTGAATTCGGGAACTGAGGCTATTGAAGGCGCTATGAAATTAGCAAAACGCGCCACGGGAAGATCAGAATTTATTAGCGCAAAACATGCGTACCACGGAAACACACAGGGCACCATGAGCCTTATGGGGTACGAAGAACGAAAAAAAGCGTACAGACCACTGCTGCCTGATATTAAATTTATTGAATTCAACAGCCAAGAAGAAATTCAAAAAATCACTCGAAAAACTGCGGCCGTTGTACTGGAAACGATACAAGGAGGCGCTGGCTTTTTAGAGCCAACAAACGATTACTTGCAAAAGGTAAAAGAGCGCTGTGAAGAAGTTGGCGCTTTGTTAATTTTAGATGAAATCCAGCCTGGATTTGGTAGAACAGGCAAACTTTTTGGCTTTATGCATTACAACGTGGTTCCAGACATTCTTGTTATCGGTAAAGGAATGGCAAGCGGAATGCCCGTAGGTGCTTTTGTTAGTTCTTATGACAGGATGGCACTTTTAAAAGAATCACCAAAAATGGGACACATAACCACTTTTGGCGGACACCCAGTAATTGCTGCCGCAGCCTTGCAAACACTTAAAGAACTTACCACCTCATCAATCATTGAGGAAACACTGAAAAAAGAAAAAGAATTTCGTAAGCATTTGGTACATCCTTTGATTAAGGAGATTAGAGGAAGAGGGTTAATGCTGGCCATTATTGTTGAAAATCCTGAAATAACCAATTATTTGGTGCTTGAAGGAATGAAACGAGGCCTAATATTATTTTGGCTTCTTTTTGAACCAAAAGCGGTAAGAATAACACCACCATTAACTATCTCAAATGAAGAAATTGAAAAAGGTTGCGCTCTAATTTTAGCCTTGCTAAATGAATGGGAAAACCAAAATGTTAACTAATTTGTTAATAACAATAAGGCAAGTAGTTCGATCTTAACACTACTAAACCCTAAATTTATTAACGTAGAAATCTAAAAATGCATCGCCTATGCCATTTAGTGCTCACGAAGATCATAATTTACCGTTAGCAAAATTCGAATCAATGCTAAAAACAAATGATGTTTATTTCTTTGATTCCGAAGATTTCCAGGAGATTACCCATCATTATCTAGACTCAGGAAAAATTTCTTTAGCCAAAAAAGCTATTAAAATTGGTTTGGAGCAACATCCAGCCTCTTCAGAGCTAAAACTATTGCATGTTGAGGTACTGGTTTTTGAAAACCGTTTTGAAGCTGCGGAAAAAATTCTTGATGAATTACAATCAATAGAATCTTCCAACGAGGAAATTCTCATTCAAAAAGCAAACATTTATTCTAAACAGGACAATCATCAAAAGGCTATAATTCTTTTACAGGAAGCCATCACAATGACTGATGATAATTCTGATATTTATTCTTTACTTGGGATGGAATATTTGTTTTTGGATGACTATGTTTCTGCTAAAGATGCTTTTATCAATTGCCTTTATGAAGATTATGAAGACTATGCGGCACTTTACAATGTAATCTACTGCTTCGACTTTTTAGAAGATTTTGATGGCGCCATTGAGTTTTTAAATTCTTATTTGGATCAAAATCCGTATTGCGAAGTAGCTTGGCATCAACTTGGGAAACAATTTGTTAGCAAAAAAATGTACAAGGAAGCCCTGTCTAGTTTTGATTTTGCCATCTATTCCGACGATACTTTTATTGGAGCATATCTTGAAAAAGGACGTGTTTTAGAACGTTTAAAAAGATATAATGAAGCGATTGAGAATTACGAAATAACACTGGGTTTAGACGATCCTACTTCTTTTGCTTACTTAAGAATAGGGAAATGCCACAAC
The DNA here is from genome assembly GCF_023721415.1 of Galbibacter mesophilus. Taxonomy (GTDB): domain Bacteria; phylum Bacteroidota; class Bacteroidia; order Flavobacteriales; family Flavobacteriaceae; genus Galbibacter; species Galbibacter mesophilus. The sequence continues at coordinate 216,534 of NZ_JAMQVC010000004.1, forward strand.
AAATTGGGCAATTACGACCTTGCCAAGAAATTCTTTTACAGAACTGTACACGAAGATCCGTTATTAGACAAAGGTTGGATTGCGATTACCGATTTTTACTACAATCAGCGTAACTATCAAAAAGCGTTGTACTACATCAACAAGGCTATTAACATAGATAGTGAAAATGTTTTGTATTGGAAACGGAGCGCCAAAATAAATGAATTGCTTCATTTTTATGAAGAAGCAGACCTTGCATACCAAAAAGCGATTGAACTCGGAAATTACGAGCTACAAACTTGGATTTCATGGTCGGATATTCTATTGAAACTTGGTGAGTATGACAGTGCCATCCATACGTTGCTTCAAGCATTGGAATTCTACCCAGAACATGCCGATTTGGAATACCGTTTGGCGGGAATGTATTACCTGTCTTCTGATTCCTTAAAAGGCACTTATCACTTAAAAAATGCTTTGAAACACAATTATGAAGAACACGATACCATGGAAATTTTATTCCCTGCAGTTTACAACCGTAAAACGGTAAAAAATATTATCCATAGTTTTAAAAACACACCTTTGTAAAATTGTTGCTTTTCAAACGGACATTGGTTAGGTATAAATAAAAAAAACCATGTATTTTTGTTCGCCTAAGAACAAAATATGCAACGATCATTTTTAGAATATTTCATTATAACTTTAAAGGGAATTGCCATGGGAGCAGCGGATGTTGTTCCTGGGGTTTCCGGCGGAACTATTGCTTTTATTTCGGGCATCTATGAAGAGTTAATTAATTCTATTAACAACGTAAATTTACAAGCCTTAAAAATCCTTCGAAAAGAAGGCGTAAAAAAAGCGTGGGAACATGTAAATGGTAATTTTCTTGCAGCACTATTTCTTGGAATTGCCATTAGCGTACTTTCCTTGGCCAAACTTCTGGAATGGCTTTTGGAAAACCATCCCATTTTACTTTGGTCTTTCTTTTTCGGACTAGTCGTAGCTAGTGTAATTTTTGTAGGAAAGCAAATCAGTAAATGGAGCATTGGAACTGCAATTGCATTAATAGTTGGTGCGCTGGCAGCTTATTATATTACAACTTTACCTCCCATGCACGATACTGGAGGTTACTTACATCTCTTTTTTGCAGGAGCTTTGGCTATTTGTGCGATGATTTTACCTGGGATTTCAGGAGCTTTTATTTTGGTACTTTTGGGAGCTTACGGAATTATCCTAGGAGCTATTAATACCCGTGACCTCAAAACAATTGCAGTAGTTGGGCTTGGTGCCGTTTTCGGAATCTTAACATTTTCCAGACTTTTAAAATACCTTTTCGACAATTACAAGAATATTACTTTAGCTATTCTAACTGGATTTATATTGGGCTCTCTAAACAAAATTTGGCCTTGGAAAGCAATAACTGAAATTAAAAAGTTTGGTGATAAAACCATTATTATCGACCATAGTGTGAGTCCGTTTAATTTTGATGGAAATCCACAATTATTTTCAGCAATTATTTTGGCAATTATCGGTTTTTTAACCATCTTTCTTCTAGAAAAGTTAGCCTCGGTAAAAGAAACGTAAATGCAGCAACCAACCCGCACACTACTGGATAAATTCTTCCTTTTTATCAAAGGTTTGGCCATGGGAGCTGCCAATAAGGTACCTGGCGTTTCTGGAGGTGTGGTGGCGTTTGTAGCTGGATTTTATGAAGAGTTTATCTATTCCCTTCAAAAAGTCAACTTGAAGGCTTTTAAACTACTAATTAATGGCCGTTTTAAAAGTTTTTACCAGTACATTAATGGTCGTTTCTTGTCCCTTTTGCTTTTGGGGATGCTAGTTAGCTATTTTAGCGTTTCTAAAATTCTGGACTATTTTATTGCTCACAAAGAACTCTATGTTTGGGCTGCTTTCTTTGGGATGATTGTTGGTTCCATCTATTACATCGGTAAAGACTTCAACCACTGGAATAAAAAGACAATTGTTTTTAGTATTATCGGAATCTTAATTGGAGTTTCCCTAAGTTTTTTAAATCCGGCAAAGCAAAACGATAATCTGCTTTTTGTTTTTTTCTGCGGAATTATTAGCGTCTCCGGTATGACATTGCCCGGACTTTCAGGCTCATTTATCCTAATTCTCTTAGGAAATTATGTATTGCTGCTGGTAGATTCCGTAAACGCCTTATACGATACTTTTGCTGAACTTTTTCAAGGCGATTTTAGCTTTGTCAGCAATTCTGAACGCCTAACCATGCTAAAAATATTAGCGGTTTTCACATTGGGTTCGGTTACCGGTTTGGTCACTCTTTCCCATCTGCTAAGCTATGTTTTAAAAAACTTTAAAAATAGTACCACCGCAATAATACTCGGATTTATAACAGGCTCTTTGGGAGTTGTTTGGCCATGGAAAAAAACAATTTACCGTGTGGACGATTACGGCAATATCTTAAAAGATTCCGCAGGGGAAAAAATCGTGGTAAATTACCAAAGATTTATACCAGAAATTTCATCCATGGAAACTTGGGCAGCTATCGGGTTTATAATCTTAGGAATATTAATTGTACTAGCATTGGACTGGTACGGTAAAAAAACACTGAAAAATGAATAAGCTTTTTGGATTATTGGGAAAAAATATTTCCTATTCTTTTTCTAAAGGATATTTTACTGAAAAATTTAAAGAACTTGGAATAAGCGATACCCACACCTATGTTAATTTCGATTTAAAAGAAGTAAGTGAAATTGAAAAGGTTCTTGCTGAAAAGCCAAATACCGTTGGCTTTAACGTTACCATTCCTTACAAGGAAGCAATTATACCGTACTTATCGGATATTGATAAAAAAGCGAAAGAAATTGGTGCTGTAAACGTAGTTAAAGTTACTGAAGACGGACTAAAAGGCTACAATACTGATGTAGATGGATTTGAAAATTCCATAAAGCCCCATCTCAAATCATCTCACAAAAACGCCCTGATTCTAGGAACCGGAGGTGCTTCCAAAGCGGTAAAATACGCTCTTGAAAATATGGGAATGCAATGCACCTATGTTTCTAGAACGGCTTCCGAAGGAAAAATCAGTTACGAAAGCCTCTCAAAAGAGGTTATGGAAAAAAATTTGGTTATTGTGAATTGTACTCCTTTGGGAACACACCCTAATATTGAACTAAGACCAGCTATTCCTTATGAATTTATTACTGATGAACATCTGGTCTTTGATCTTATTTATAATCCCTCGCAAACCACTTTCATGAAATTAGCCGAAGAAAATGGCGCTTTTGCCCTAAACGGACATGAAATGCTGAAGCTTCAAGCCGAAAAAGCATGGGAAATTTGGAATGACTAGTCAAATTTAATTCCAAATTTCCCGTGAAAAATTAATAATCAAAGCGCTTAAAGGCTTCTATAGCCGCATAATCTGCCAATCCTAATTTGCGATAATGCGCTGCTGTCTTTTTATTTCGGTCTTCGGCACGTACCCAGAATTCACGTAAGTCCTCTCCTTGGAATAAAACGCCATCTTTTTGGGTTTGATGAAAGAAAATCGCCTTTCTTTTTCTTAAAACCTGATCTGGACTCATGGGAACTGCCATATCAATTTCATGGATTTCCCATTCATGCCATGCACCGCGATACAACCATAACCAGCAGTCTTTCATAAATGGCTCTGACTTCAACTCACGCATTGACTTAAAAACAGCGTCCAAACAAACTTTATGCGTTCCGTGTGGATCGGCTAAATCTCCTGCAGCGTAAACTTGGTGCGGCCTAACCTTGGCTATCAAGTCTTTTACTATTTCAATATCCTTCTGCCCTAGCGGATTTTTCTTAACCGCTCCTGTTTCATAAAAAGGAAGGTTTAAAAAATGTACTTGATCATCGGGAACATTAAAATAGCGCGTAGCAGCAATTGATTCCCGCTTTCGTATTAATCCTTTTAGTTCCCTAACTTCCACTGGATCTATTTCATTCTCTTTCTTCTTATTGATACTTTGAATAGCTTTTTGAATTTTTTCCAACTCTTTCCCTTCCGGAAGGAAATCCATCGCTACTTCAGCAAATTTTAACGCATCGGCATTGGAAACGGCAATATTCCCTGAAGTTTGATAAGCAATATGAACTTCATGTCCCTGTGCCACCAAACGATCGAAAGTTCCACCCATGGAAATTACGTCATCATCGGGGTGCGGACTAAAAATAATTACACGTTTCCGTTCTGGAGATTTGCGCTCTGGGCGGTTAGTATCATCCGCGTTGGGCTTTCCTCCGGGCCAACCGGTAATGGTATGCTGTAACTGGTTGAACATTTCAATATTCAACTCATACGACGATCCTTTTTCAGCCAAAAGCGAAGCCAATCCGTTTTCATTGTAATCCTTATCCGTAAGTCGTAAAATAGACTTTTCCAATTTATCACATAGCCAAACAACAGCTCTTTTAATCATTGGATTTCTCCATTCCACGGCATCTACCAACCACGGAGACTCAAAACGGGTAAGCATAGAGGCTGCTTCTGTGTCCAGCACAAAAGTAGTATTGGGATGATCTTGCAAATAAGTAGCCGGGATGTGCGCATCTTCTTCGCCTTCAATAGTTTTTTTAACTATTTCTGCTTTTTTATGTCCCCATGCCAACAAAACGATACGCTTCGCACTTTTAACCGTTCCAACACCCATGGTAATGGCTTTTTTAGGAACGTTTTCAATTCCCAAAAATGAACCAGCGGCATCTTCACGTGTTAATTGATCTAAGGTAATACTGCGGGTAATGGAATTAAAGTGAGACCCCGGTTCGTTAAAACCAATGTGCCCCGTTCTACCAATACCCAAAAGCTGAAAATCGAGTCCGCCTGCTTGTTCTATTTTTTCTTCATACGCTTTACAATAGGCATGTATTTCTTCTTGAGGAATAGTCCCGTCTGGTATGTGAATCTGTTCTTTTGGAATATCAATATGGTTGAACAAGTGTTCGTTCATAAAATAATGGTAACTATGAATGCTTTCAGGATTCATAGGGTAATACTCATCCAAATTAAAAGTGATTACATTCTTAAAGCTTAACCCCTCTTCCTTATGCATTTTAATAAGTTCCTCATACACTCTTATAGGTGAAGACCCCGTTGCCAAGCCAAGTACACATTTTTCCCCTTTGCTTGCTTTATCGCGAATAATATCAGCGATTTCTTTTGCAACGAGATAAGAAGCTTTGGAAGATTTTTCAAAAACTACATTATGTATTTTTTCAAACCTACTGTATTCGTAAGTTCCCACTTTTACGTGGCGTATGCCGTCCATTACTTGATCTTTCATTTAAAATATTTTAGTTTTGATTTGGTGAATAAAACTTATATCCTTTACAATTTTCAATACTCTTTAAAAAGTTATGTCGTAAATCATGTTTTTCAACATTTCCCATTCCATTAAACACAAACTATAAAATTTGCAATCCCGTACTTAAGTAATCCTGCAATTTAGGTTCATTTAAATCAAGCTCGGTTACCAGTGTGTTAATTTCCTTTAAGTCGCATACACTATAATTTTGCCGCAAATTCAATTTATTTGATGTAGCCAATGCTACCACTTTATCAGAAGCTTTAATCATAACTTTTTTAATTAAAGAAATCTCGTATCCCTCATCCGTTAACCCATTCGGGAGATTTATACTGCTGACCCCGATAAAACATACATCAGCTATTATTTCAGAAAGCGATTGCACCACGTCTACGCCAACCGTTACCATGGACTTTTTATTTATTTTCCCACCTAGAAAAATAACTTCTACGGAAGGATGCTCGGAAAGCTGCATGGCAATAGGGAAACTGTAAGTGTATATGGTTGCCTTAAGATCTTTTGGCAGCTGTTTCGCAAACATTAAATTAGTGGTACCTCCACTTATAATCGCCACCATGCCGTCTTTAATTATGGAATTGGATTTTTGTGCGATAATCGCTTTACTTTCTTTATTGAATATAACATCCTCGTTGTAATGATATAAACGTTGAATAGTAGACACTGCACCTCCATGAACCTTCATAACCAGTCCTTTTCTATCCAAATCGTTTAAGTCGCGGCGAATGGTATCCTCAGAAACTTGAAGCTTTTCAGCCAAGACCGAAGATGAAACATTTCTATTGGTTCTAACTTCTTCAACAATTAAAGCTTGTCGCTCTTTTTTTTGCATCCCTCGATATTTATTCACTTATCTCAAAAGCAAATTTAATTTTAAATATGCAATTAACATGCATAAATTTGCATTTTATTTGCATTTTACTAATTTTTAATCGTAAATTTACTCTGAAATATATGATTTTTGGTATTTTCTGAAACAGGTCATATTGCAGAAACTCAATTAACCAAACCAATTAAAACTTCTTAAATTCAAGAAAGTCACCCAAACTTATGAACGCACCATTATTCTTATCAATATTTATAGCATACTTCTTACTTCTTGTTGGTATTTCTTACATTGTTTCAAAAAAGTCGGGTATCGATGCATATTATACTGGAGACCGCCAATCGTATTGGCCTCTGGTTGCGTATGGAATGATTGGTGCTGCCATGTCTGGTGTTACTTTTGTCTCCATTCCCGGTATGGTTTCCAACAATTACTTTTATTACTTTCAATTTGTAATTGGCAATGTAATAGGATACAGCTTTATCGTTTTTGTATTGATTCCTATTTATTACAAGTACAATTTAATTTCCATCTATACGTATCTGTCCACTCGATTTGGTTTTTACTCTTACAAAACAGGATCTTTATTTTTTATTATTTCACAATCCTTTGGGGCGGCATTGCGCCTTTTGCTAGCGGTAAAAGTCCTCGATTATGCGATGTTTGCTCCTTTGGGAATACCATTTCCCGTCACAGTTATAATAATTCTAGTACTTATTTGGATATACACCAATAAATCAGGGATTAAAACAATTGTATGGACGGATACCTTGCAAACCACATTTTTAATTACTGCGGCCGTGGTTGCCATTTTTGCCATTAAAAACGCATTGAAATTTTCCTTTTCAGAAACTGTTGATGCGGTAACATCCCATAATTACTTTCAAGTATTTGATTGGGATCTCAAATCTGGTAATAATTTCTTTAAACAAATCATTTCTGGGATTCTAATCGCTATTGCAATGATGGGATTGGATCAAAATATTATGCAAAAAACGCTTACCTGCAAATCCAAAGGTGAAGCGCAAAAGAACGCATTAGTGTTTAGTTTTATCCTGGCAATAACGCAATTTTTATTCTTATGCTTGGGAATATTGCTCTATATTTTTGCTGAAAGAAAAGGGATTTATCTTCCCGTAAATGAAGAAGGGGTTTTCATCAATACAGATGACCTTTTTCCTAAACTGTCTTTAAACTATTTCGGATTAACCGCTGCCATAACTTTTATTTTAGGAATTACCGCTGCTGCTTTTTCTAGCGTAGATTCGGCATTAACAGCGTTAACCACATCTTTTACCCACGACTTTCTGAGTATGGAAAAGAAATCACTTTCAGAAAGAAAAAAAGCAAAAAACCTTACTCTTCTTGGATTCAACCTGGTTGTTTTCGCCATCATTATGGCATTTGCCAATAGTACGGGAGACATTATTACGAGCATATTTAAAGTAGCAGGATACACTTACGGACCACTACTTGGACTTTTTATTTTGGGGATTTTCACTAGGTTAAAAGTAACCGATAAGTTCGTACCTTTTATTTGCATTCTCTCCCCTATTTTAACCTATGTTTTAAATGAAGTGCTCTTAAAGCAATTTAATTTTGACCTTGGTTTTATGACCATTTTTATAAATGCGCTTATCACCACCTTATTTCTCGTAATGCTAAGGTTTAAAAGCGAAGCTTCATTGAAACAATCATAGTTTTATTCTGAATGAATTAGCGTCTGAAAAACATAAAGGTATATATCATTCACGAGCAGAAGTATAAAAAAAATCGCCCACTTTAAAAGCAGGCGATTATTTTATAAAAGTAAATTATATAATTGATTACCATTTAATAATGGCGCTTCCCCAAGTAAAACCACTTCCAAAAGCAGCCAATACCACGGTATCTCCTTCTTTGACCTTTCCTTGCTCCCACGCTTCCGTTAAGGCAATCGGAATAGAAGCCGCAGTAGTGTTTCCGTATTTCATGATGTTATTGAACACCTGATCGTCTTTCAGTTTAAATTTCTGCTGAATAAACTGAGAAATCCTCAAGTTTGCTTGATGCGGCACCAATAAATCTATGTCTGCCGGTGTTAAATTATTGGCTTGTAAGCCTTCATTTATAACTTCGCTAAAACGAACCACCGCATTTTTAAACACAAACTGTCCGTTCATGTATGGATAATAAGAAGTATCTTCCTCATTGTCATCCTCTAAAATATCGGTAACCCAACGTTTTCCCATTCCGGGAGCAATTAATGAAAGTTCCTCCGCATGTTCTCCTTCAGAATGTAAATGTGTGGAAAGTACTCCTTTGGTGGTGTCTTCTTCCCTACTTAAAACAGCTGCTCCCGCGCCATCTCCAAAAATAACGGAAACACCACGGCCACGAGTACTCATATCCAATCCAGTGGAATGCAATTCGGAACCTATAATTAAAATATTCTTGTACATCCCCGTTTTTATAAACTGATCGGCAACAGACAAAGCATAAATAAATCCGGAGCACTGGTTTCTTACATCTAATGCACCCACTGTTTTTATACCTAATTCCCTTTGTACCAACACTCCAGGTCCAGGAAAATAATAATCGGGACTAAGCGTGGCAAAAATGATAAAATCAATCTCGTCTTTATCCAAACCAGATCTTTCAATTGCCACTTTCGCAGCCTTTACGCCCATCGTTGTAGTAGTATCGCCATCGCCTTTCTCAACATGGCGTCTTTCTTTAATACCGGTACGCTCTTGTATCCAAGCATCATTGGTATCCATTATTTTGGACAAATCGTCGTTGGTTACCACATTCTCTGGAACATAATAGCCTAAACCCGTTATTTTTGAATTGTACATCTGTAAGTTTTTTTCTGAAAAAATAAAAAATATCGTATTACGTTACGATTCAATTAAAAATTAGCGCCGCAAGTTACACAATATTACTAAATCTGTAAATAAGCGAATGACAAAAGATACTTAAAATATTTTGATTATTATTTGAATTTTATTCCTTTCCGTCCACATAATCCTGCAAATAGCTGTAACGCTCGGTTAATTTCCCTTGATAGGTCATTCGAGCCCGTTGCAATACGCCATCTTTATCATTATTGAAAAAAGCAGGAATCACGTGTTTAATAAAGCTCTCGCCAAAGCCTTCACTTGCATCCGCCGGAAGCTCGCATGGTAAGTTATCTACTGCCATAACCGCAATAGCGTTCTGGTCTTTGAAATCGACTTCCTTTTCTGAAATAGCATCGTACCCATAAATAGGATCAGCAATGGTTGAGGGCCTAATAGTTGAAGCTACTGGGCCATCAATATCACAACTGATGTCTGCCACCACTTTAATATTGAAATCGGTTGACTTGGCGTCTTCCCTTGTAAAAATATACGGAGCGCCATCTCCATAAAAATGTCCCGCTATGTAAAAATCGGATACTTTGGCGAAACGTTTAAAGTTCGATTCGTACTCGCTGGGATTGTCATAAAAATCTTGCACAGCAGGAAATGTACCATCTTTTCGTTTATTATAATCCAGTACATCGATTTGGCAATACACTGGCTCTTCAAATTCTTGATTTAGATAATCATCAACTTGCACTTCCCGAACGTCCATGGCATCCAACATTTCCTTGGCGCCATTGCCAACCCTTCCTTTTCCGGTAAGGATAATTTTTATCGCTGGCAATTTAATGCGCAGCAATGCATCGATAAGCGCTTGTTGATTGGGAAGGTTTTCGGCTTTGGGAAGTTCGAATAAATTAAATTTTAATCCGTATGCCCTAATTCCGTTATAAGCCCCAACAATACCCGCATACCTGCCAAATGCAACCAATCGTTGCCCTTTTTTATTGGTAATTACTTCGTGGTCGAAAAGTTCTATATTTCTTTCTAGAACCGCCTGTAGAAGTTTACGGTTATAAGGTTGTTTTTTTATGGTATGTGAAAAAAAGAAATACTTCTTATTCGGAATCAAATTCTCTATTGGTACTTCCTTAACACCAAAAAGAACATCGCATTGCGCCATATTTACTGAAACTTCGAAACCCATCTTTTGGTACTCTGCATCTTTGAAAATCCTTATGCCTGAAGGTTCTACAATGAGTTCTGCTTCTGAAAATTGCTTCTTGACAGCCTGACAGGCTTTAGGTGACAATACTACACGTCTATCGGGTGGAGATTTACGTTCTTTTATGAGTCCGAATTTCATTTAGAAAATAGTTTAAACAGGCGAAATAGCACGCCAATAACAAAAGTACACCGATTCTTAAGACCGTACAAACATTAATCTGCCCGCTCCACTTCGCTTTCTGACTTTAAAACATAATCGCCATCTTCTTGTTTGATGTAAAGGGCTTTATCGCCTTCCTTCCCTTCCCTGGTCACTTCATTTCCTTTAATTGTTTTAGTGATTTTTTTGGTGAATGTTTCTTCTACCTTACCTGTTGCGGTTCCGTTTCCCCATTTCCATGTAACTTGTGTTCCTTCTTTTATCATTTTTTTCTTTTAAAGATACCCTCTTTATGTCAGACATACTCTTAATATTCTTTTAAAACGACTTTGGTATGCCTTTTGAATATATATTTTTACTATTTTCGCAATCCTTTATGCTGGATATAGGTATAAAGATGCATTAAGGAAAGTAGCGGCATCCTTTTTTAAAATTGTCCTTCGACCTACCCGTTCAGTAGGCGGGCAAGCCGAGGGTGACACACTCGAGAGGCTCAAGATGACAATTTTAAAAAAGATAAAGCGGATAGCCTGGTCCTGCAGCCGACCTTAGGGAGGCGAAAGGAAATGCCCAAATAGTGAAATACGTTCTTTGAATACGCATTCAAGTAGTTTAAAATAAATTTACAATTTCAAATGGGGTCGACTGGTTTTGACAGCGAGTCTAATGGAAGTGTAAGCATGCAGAGCGCTGGGATACAGCTCTTAAATCTCATATTTCACACTTTTTAAATGGCGAGAATAACTACGCTCTTGCTGCCTAATCTGAAGTTATAGTAAGATTTCGGCCACGTCCCTGCAAGGCAGGGAGGCGAGATGTCTCAGGGTAGCCCTTGTTGATGGCGACCCGTTTTGAGACACCATAAAAGTCAACATAGAAACGGTATAGCTTCGGTACTGTTTCAAAACTTAAGAAGCTAAGCGCGCAATGGGCGGTTTTCGGTCAGTTGCGTGTCGACAATTAAACGAAGACTAAGCATGTAGAAAGCATTTTTATTGCTTGTTTGGACGGGAGTTCGAATCTCCCCGACTCCACAAATAAAGGTAGAAAAAGTCGTCTAAAACTATTTAGACGACTTTTTTTTCAACTTTAAATATTACACATTTAAGAAATCTGCATATTTTACTAATAAAGAACCTGTTAAAGATTGTCAGTATCCATTAGGATTGAAGTATTGTTTTAAATCAGTTTCTTACGACCTATAAAAACGAGCAGGCTTTTAATTACGGTACCTAAGAGATTAAACCACTTTCCCATTTTTAAGGGTTAGTACTTTATCCACACAGGCAGGAATTTCTTCCGGTTTATGCGACACGTAAATCATAGTCACTTTTTTTTCTGTACAAATATAATCCAGCAAACTTGTAAAATAGTTGATTTGAGCACTATCCATTCCTTGGCAAGGCTCATCTAGAATAAGTAACGCCGGATTTTTTATCAATGCCCTTAGCAGAAGTAAAACTCGTTGTTCCCCTAAAGAGGCATTTACAAATAACATATACTTTGCATCAGGCAGCCCTACTAATTTCAACCACCGCTCGGCCATTTCTTCCTGAAGCTTTGAAGGTTTAGAAAGAGTACCAACCTCATCATTATACCCTGAAAGAACAACATCCATACCTGTTAAACGACTATAAGTTGAAGATTGAGAATGTATATTTGGGACTGTATTTAAAACCCCTTTGCCACGCATAAAATAGATATGAAGTTCTGGCGACAGAAAGCCTATTTTTTGCTTTATATCCCAAATGCTTTCACCACTCCCCCGCTGTTTGTCGAATAAAATTAAATAGTTATTATATCCCTGCGGATTATCAGCCGTAATTAAACTTAACAAAGTAGACTTTCCGGCGCCATTATGCCCCAACAAAGCCCAGCATTCACCCGACTCTATCCTCCAATTAATATCGCTCAATATACTTTTCCCCTTCATAGTAACCGAAACCGATTGCATTTCTACAATAGTCTTGAAGTTTTCCGAATTATTCCTGAAAGGTACTTCCGCAGAAAACGAAGGCTTAAATACAGAATCTAAAGAATTGTCTTGAAAATCGTTCGGCTTTCCCTCTTTCTTTATTTGCCCGTTCTCCAAAACAATCGCTTTTTCAACAAAAGGAGGAATTTCATCCAGCCCACAAATAATAACAAATGAGACTCCATTAGTATACATCTTTTCAAAAATGGACGAAAGTCTTTTCCGTGAAGCAGGATCCAACCCTGTAAATGGCTGATCTAGAACCAATAATTCGGGGTTATCTAAAAAAGCAACTACAAATTGGAGCTTTTTACGCTCGCCATTGCTAAGTGCCAATAAATTTTTAGATAGCAAGTTTTCAATTTTAAAATCAACTAAAAGAGCGTCTAAGTCTTCAGTAGACGTCTCGCTTTTCCGAAGACAATTTTTCAAAAACTCAGCTACCGAAATTTGCTTTTCGTAGTCATGAAACTCATAACGTTTACTGTAATAATTACTTGGCAAACCTGAAAGCTCGCTAAAATCATCTTGCTGGGAGACGTATTGCGTTTTCAAATCATTTTGAACAAGACCGTTGGAAGGTTTTAGATAACCTGCGATTAGTTTGGCTAAGGTAGTTTTTCCACTTCCAGAAACACCACAAATAGCCGTTGATTCTCCTTTATTTAGATGAAAATCAATATCATTTAAAACCACCCTCCTACTGGATATAAAACTCACATTTTTCAGTAAAATCGCTCTTTCTTTCATTTAATTTATTGACTTCTACGTGGTTGCTTCAAAAAGAAATACTCATTTTTTCGGAACAAGGACTTCCTTCAGAGAAATAGCTCTTCACTACATCTTATTTTCAGCATTGAAAATAATAAATTACAAACTGTCTTAATCATGATAAAGCACACTATTTTTTTGATTAACTTTATAATCACGTAATCATCTAAAAATCAAACAAATGAAATTTTTAATCATCATAGCAATCATTTTTTGTGCAGCCTGCAAGGAATCTCCAAAGGAAAAATCAACTAGCATGCCTACTGAAGAGACGGCGCCAATTGCTTCCGAAGAAAACAAAAGCAGTACAATCGATGATAATATGGAATATGCGCAAGCGTCAGTTAATGATGGTTTAGCCAAAAAAGTAGCTAACTACCTTAAAAACGATTATCTAAAAGATGACTATTCGATTTTAATGGAAAGGGATAAAAAATTTCAACTTTATGAAATTGATTTAAATGAAGATGGTGAAAAGGAAATTTTTATCAATTTTATGACTCCCTATTTCTGCGGAACAGGCGGATGCTCCATGCTTTTATTGAATGCCGATTTAAAAAAAATATCACATTTTTCCGTAATGAATCCTCCGCTCTTTGTGGAAAAAACTATGAAAAATGGTTGGAAAATACTATTGATAAAAGACCGTGGCGAGTTTAAGGAACTGCTGCACCTAAAAGATGGTTACCCATCCAACCCAAGTGTACTACCAAAAGCTCCGTACGACGCGCCAAGTGGACACGCAGAAATTCTTTTTGATGAGAATTATAGTAAGGCAAAAACGTATACTTTTTAATTTTTTCGGTTCTTATTTACACCTAAAAATTTCAAGTTAAACTCTATTTATCCTAACCTAACTTATCCTTGTAGCGCCATTTGACGTTTCGTCATTCGCTGTTTCCTACGGAAAAGGATAATCGTTGCTAAAATGACACCAGAACCAGCCATCGCAGCACCTACCACACTAGCGGAAGTATAACTTAATCCGTATGCTATAGGAAGTCCAGCCAGATAAGCTCCTGAAGCATTTCCCATATTAAAAGCGCTATGGTTGGCGGAAGAACCTAACATTTCCGATTCTTTCGCACTATTAATAACCGCCATTTGGATAGGTGTTGAAACGGTAAACGCCACCATACCAATAATAAAAGTCATCAACAAAACAATGTATCCACTCGAAGCAACAAAACTGTTGATTAGCAAAACTGTAACCATAACTCCCAAGCTTATAATCACAGCTTTTAGAGGTGAAAAAACATCGGCTAGCTTTGCTCCCACAAAATTTCCCACAACCATGCCCAATCCCGCAAGAATCATTGCGTAACTCACCATATTTTCACTAAGTCCGGAAACCTCTGTAATAAGCGGAGCTATATAACTGTACCAAGCGAAAAAGCCTCCCGTACCCACCATGGTTAATACAATAAGGCCTAAAAAGTCAATATTTTTGAACAATTTAAATTCATCTTTCATGGATTTTTCAGGCGCTTTTTCCAAAGTTGGCATCCAAAAATAAACGCTTAGCATGGTTAAAATTCCAATTACCCCAACAATCATAAATGAAATACTCCAATGAAAATGATGTCCCACATAAGTACCAATGGGCACACCAATTACGTTGGCCACTGTTAGTCCTGAAAACATCGTGGCAATGGCTTTAGCCGCTTTACCGTCCTTGGCCAAACGACCCGCTACTACCGCTCCAATACCAAAGAAAGCACCATGCGGTAACCCTGATAAAAATCTAGCAGTAAGCAACATATAATAATTATTGGCAAAAGCGGAAGCCGTATTGAAAATTGTAAACCATACCATTAAGTAGAGTAACATTTTGTGCGGCGCGAATTTATTCCCGTACGCACTCAATAAAGGTGCCCCAACCACTACTCCCAATGCGTATGCAGAAATAAAGTGGCCAGCTTGCGGAATGGAAATCTTTAGTGCATTGGCAACGTCTGGCAGAATTCCCATAATTACAAATTCGGTCATACCAATACCAAAACCACCAATCGCTAGTGCTAATAAAGCTTTTTTATTTGTTACTTCTGCCATACTTCTACTTTAAGTATGCAAAAGTAAGGGTATTACTTGCTTTTCTACTATGTTGTATTGTCAAGATTATGTGAAGAAATAACTATTTAAATAGGAAAATGTTAAAATGTAAAGAAATAGGATTAATCCTCGTCCTCTGCAGTTTTTGGCATTATTTTCATAATTCCTTTGCCTTCAACAGCAAGATATAGGTAGCCATCAGGCGCTTGCTTTACATTTCGAACGCGCCCGGTGTCTTCAAATAACTTTTCCCTTTTGGTTACTTCATTATTTTCAATTACTAAACGTTCCAAGTAACTGAATTTTAAAGAACCAACCAATAAACTTCCTTTCCAGTCAGGATACATGTCTGATGTTACAAAATCCATTCCACTGGGGGCGATAGAAGGCACCCAATAATAAAGTGGTTGTTCCATCCCTTCCTTTTCAGTGATATCCGTAAAGGAAGAACCATCATAATTCTTTCCGTAACTAATTACTGGCCAGCCATAATTAGCTCCCTTTTTAATAATATTTATTTCATCACCTCCCTGAGGTCCGTGTTCGTGCGTCCAAATTTCACCAGTTTGGTAATGCTTCACCATACCTTGCGGGTTTCTATTTCCATAGGCATAAATTGCCTCTTTGACGTTTGGTTCTCCTACAAAAGGATTATCCTGCGGAATGGAACCATCATCTTTCAATCGGTATATTTTACCACCATCTTTAGTGATGTCTTGCGGATTCAAATCCCTTTGTCCACGGTCACCAATGGAAAAATATACATAGCCATCATTGTCGAATGCAATACGGGAACCAAAATGTTGCCCTCTACCTGAATTTGGAGTAGCTTTATAAAGAACAGAAGTTTCTGTTAAGCTCGTTCCACTTAATTTTGCCCTCGCCAACGCTGTATTTGCCCCGTCTCCATCGCCTTCATCGGAAGCGTAGGTAAAGTAAATCCAACCATTATTTTCGTAATTTGGGTGCAGTGCAACGTCCAACAACCCTCCTTGTCCTTGCTCAACTACTGAAAAATTGTGGCTCACTTCTGTTTTTTCTCCACTAGAAACCAAATAAAGCTCACCTTCCTTTTCTGTAACCAGCATATCTCCGTTGGGCAAAAAAGCCATTCCCCACGGCACATTTATACCCTCCACAACAGTCTCAAGCTCATAACCAATTATTTCTGGAGTCTCTATGGTAGTATCTTCTTCAGAGCATGATGCCTGAATGAGCACCACTAATAATAACCAAATATTTTTCATTTTTTCTAAGTTTTAAATTCTAGTTTAATTTAGGACTTGCTGCGTAAAGCTATACTTTTTACAATGAAGTAACGTCATCATTTTAGAAAGATTGTAGATAAATCCTTCAACTTATTCTCCAATGCAAGCAGCAATTAATTAAATATAGCAGAATTAATAGTAAGTGACTGGTTTTCAATCATAAATATTCGTTAACACATATTTTTTCAAAAAAAACCTTCAGAATGTCTTTATATTCTAAAAAAGATTAATAATTTTGTGCCCGATTTGGGAAGGACGTTAGTCTTATTTCAAAAGAGAATTGAACTTTACTCAAAAGACAATTCTAGGTGTAGCCTCTCGACAAGCTCGAGATAAACTACACTACGAGAAACAACACCTTCGGGGTGTAGCGTAGCCCGGTTATCGCGCCGCGTTTGGGACGCGGAGGTCGCAGGTTCGAATCCTGCCACCCCGACTAAAAAATCCAGTAACTTCTATTACTGGATTTTTTTATTTACACCTTATTATTTACTTCAATTAATTCTTTTCGGCTTCAATTTAAGCACATAAGCCGTATCCAATTGGGAAGCTCTACGGGATGGATTTAAAAATTTTGCAGATACTTTTGTAATTCTGAATCGGGGAACTACCATTTTTTCTTCAACAGTAATATTTTTTAAAGTCCTTAGCGTATCTACTTTTTCTTTTTTTGTAGTTACTACAAAAACTTCATCTTTTATGTGGGTTGTTTCTTCAATGGTCATACTGGGAATAATGTGTTTCGTATAAAAATCCAAAGACCATCGGTATTCCTTATCTAAAATATAAATCTTTTCTTTATCAATTTCACCTTCATTAACGGCAACGGCTATTTGTCCGCCACTTTGATATTTCAATAAGTGGGGATAATAATAGGTATTCAATGAAAAGTTCAGAAAAACCATAAAAGTTACAGAAACAACTAATATTTTTTTGGCTACGGAAGAAAAACTCCCTCTAAAAACAAAATAAAGTAGTAAAAGAAAAAAGGCCGAGCAAACTATTATTGTTAGTACTTTGGGCGAACCGAAAGTAAAACCAAACAAACCAACTACCGCTAACAACCCGATAACACAGACACCGTATTGAATGTAAAGAAAGATTCGCAACGTTTTGTCGTTCTTCCCTAACGTAAGTTTGTACAAATACCCAGCGGTTAAGACCGATAAAATGGGTAGAATAGGATTTAAATAATGTGGTAGTTTAAATTGTGAAAAACTAATAAGAATGAGTGTTACTAAAAACCCGCCCAAGGTTAGAACCTCCATATTTCCGTTATACCTAAATTTTTCCCGAACAAGATTTTTTATGCCGTTGAAAATACCGCTATATGCTATAATTGACCACGGCAAAAACACCCAAAGAAGGGTGTGAAAAAAGAAGAAATAATCAGGGTTTTGCTTTTGAAAACCCGTGGATGAAAAACGATCGAAATTTTGATCCCACAGGATAAACTTTACTCCTTCAATGTTAGAACGCCCTTTCACCATAACTTCCGGATGCATATCATATTGAAGATAATAGGCGTAAAGTGTCGGACTAATGGTTAGTGCAAAGATTACAATCCCAAGAAGAATTTTGGGGTTGTAGAGAATCCTCCACCGTTTTGTATAGGCTATATGACATAGCAAGGCTATCCCGATAACACCTACTCCAAACCAACCTTTTGTCGAAAAAGTGATCCCAGCGGCCACAGAACCCAGTAGCAGGGACAGCATTTTTTCGTTTCTAACAAACTCATATAGTTGCCAGATAGCAAAAATAACGGCTCCAGTAAGTACTGCATCCGTACGTACATCATGATTTGCTAAAATGATGGCTTGAGACGATAGAAAAATTAAGGATCCGAAATGCGCAAAATCTTTATGGTACAAACTTTTGGTTAGCTTAAAGCAAGAAAAAGCACCTATCGCCGTAAACAATAGAGCCGGAATTCTATATGCCCACTGGTTTAAGCCAAAAATGGTGTATGAAAATGCAGCTAACCAAAAATGCATATGTGGCTTATCTAAATAAGCATCGTATCCCCTCATTAAACTTACATAATCATTTTTTAAATACATCCGCATTGCCATGAAAGCATGTTGCGCAGCATCATTTTCCATCAACGGAATAAAAGTTCCACTTACATAAACCATCGCCAAAAGGATGTAAAGTAGTAGATATATTTGCTTGTTAGAGAAAAGTGTTTTAAGGTTGCTCATGTAATAAAACAAGTTTGGGGTTTTTAAAATGATTGTAGATTCCAATTAAAGAAATAGCTGCTGTTATTATTGAAAAAATGGCACCAATAGAAATAGCTATATTTTTTTCTAGTTGAAGATATACGGACGCCTGTAGAAAAATATATTCCCTTATTCCAATTCCAGCGAACGACAACAGCGACAATACCGACGAAATAAGAAAAACAAAAAGATAAACAGGAAAAAGCAAAGTTTCAACACTCATACTTTTCATTATAAAGACTACTGAAAGCAGCTGAAATAATTGTACAATTAAAGAAAAAAGCAGAGCTAAATAGTACGCTTTTAAAGATAAGTGAAACAGGTATTTTGTTAGCTTATATAATACAACTATTCCTACAACTGCTGCTAGTAGCAATATACCTTGGAATAAGGATGTTTTAAAAAACTCCCACGGCAGTTTAGTTAATAGAGCTAATAAGATGAAGCCAATGGCTATTAGCCCCATGTACCGATCTACAAAAACTGCTTTTAAAACTTTCTTACGGGGCCAATGAAAGGTTTTATTTAACAAGTAAACTTTATAAGCATCTCCACCTATACCTCCTGGAATAAAAAAGTTATAGAACATCCCTAAGAAATACAGCTTTAAATTACTCCGCTGAGACAACAACATACTTTCCTGATGCAAAATATAATTCAGTCTATATGAAGATATAATTTGTGAAAATATAAAACTAGCAACAGCCAAGAGAAGAAAAGAAATTTCAGTAGAACGCAAAGTCTGCCAAATATCTTTTAAATCTATTTTGGTAAAAACGAAGATAATCAAAACTAGGCTAACACCTATTTTAATATAAGACTTGAAGGCTTTCACGGTGCTTTTCATTTAGTTTATTAGCGGTCCTGTACACTTTCCTTATTTTGTATGGCTTTTCTTTTTGAGACTCGTAGTATGTCCTCATTAACAAATCTGCCAAAACCCCTATAGTAACAAATTGAATTCCAACAATTATAAACAACACTCCCATGGTGAGCAGCGGTCGGTTGCCAATTTCATTGCCGCTGATTTTTTGAATGAATAAAAAACCTGTTGTAAGAAAGCCTAAAATGAAAAACACAAGACCAATATTACCAAAAAAGTACATAGGTTTCTGCAAATGTTTTCTTTTAAAAATGATAAGAAGCAAATCATTAATTACTTTAAATATGCGTTCCAGTCCGTACTTCGATTTTCCGAATTTTCTCGGATAATGATTTACGCTCACCTCTTTAATTCTAGCACCATTTAAGTACGCCAGTAAATTAATAAACCGATGCATTTCTCCATACAACTTTAACTCTTTAGCGGTTTCCCTGGTAAATACTTTTAGTGCACAACCCTGATCCTTTAAGTTTAACTTAGTGGATTTACGGATAATGAAATTGGCAATTTTAGAAGGGATTGTTTTTATGAAATGATCTTTTCGTTTTTCCCGAAAACCAGTAACCACATCCCAATCTTCACTTTCTGCTATTTCAATCATCGAAAGAATATCAGCAGGGTCATTCTGCATGTCGCCATCCATTGTAACTATAAATTTTCCGGTAGCAAATTCTATTCCAGCGGCAAGCGCCAGGCTTTGTCCATAATTCTTTTTCAGTTCAATCAAAAACAAATTGGAATGCTGAATACCTTTAATAGTCGCCCTTGTGTTATCCGTCGAAAAATCATCAATAAGTATAATCTGATAAGAAAATCCAACAAGTGCCTCATCAATCTGTTTTACCAAAGGAGTAACATTTTCTTCTTCATTATAAACAGGAATAACAAGGGATATATAGTAATCTTGATCCATAACTTTTAGTTCGTTGTAGCAAACAGTAAAAGTGGAGAATAAAAATTTTAACTGCGGAACCTTAATGTTAACTTTAGATGATGATAAAGGAAACGGATGGATACATAACCGTTATTACGATAAGTTTTCTTAACAAAAGAAAGCACTCATGATCGAAAACCAATGTTCTATTAAAAAATGACACTGTTTCAGTTAAGCAGACTATTTTGTTTAAAATTTTTCAATTATTTTTATAATTATGTAAGTATTTTACTATATTTACCGTGCGTATAGGTCACATATTATGATGTAATATTCTATATGAGATTGCGGTATTTCACAAAAGACAATTTTATACCGCAGTATACCCCTTCAAAATCAATTTATTACAACCCAATGTCGGTTATTACTGATGCTCTAACGAGTAACAGGAAAGCATACGTAAGGAATTAAATCCTGTGGAGACATATTTAGTATATACTTCAAAAGAAACTTTTTTTGAAGAATTGACTTACTAAATATCCTATGGTTTATTCTTTAAAGTGAATATGGCAAATTTAAATTCCAACAGAGGGTTAACATGAAATACATAGGAGTCCAAAACGAATATTTTGAAATCCAAAAAGTAGATCACACAAATTGTCATCTTTTAGAAGAAACTCAAAAAGATGTCCTGAAACTTTTTTGGTTCACTTCCGATGACAACAGAGTAACTATTGACAGGGAGCATTATGTGTTCAATAAAAATGAGATAGTTTGCCTTACCCAGTTTCATAAAATCAACCATCTACATGTAAATACGGTGAATCTATTGCGCTTTAATCGCCAATTTTACTGTGTCTTAGATCATGACAGCGAGGTGGGCTGTAAAGGAATTTTATATTACGGTGCGGCTAAAATGCCGAAACTCCACGCCAAAGAAACCCATTTGGATATATTGCAAACGGCATGGCACATGGCTTCCTTAGAGTTTGAAATGAACGACGAACTTCAGCAGGAAATGCTTCAAATGATGCTGAAACGTATCTTAATTTTATGTACAAGAATGTACAGGCAACAAAATGCTGATGAAGAATTAAGCATTGAGCAGCACAACTTGGTAAGAGAATTTAATTTCCTTGTGGAAAAACATTTTAGGACCAAACATACGGTAGTTGCCTATGCCGAATTATTGTTTAAATCGCCCAAAACAATTTCAAATACATTTAAAAAGCTAGGCGAAAAAACACCCTTGCAATTTATACAGGAACGAATCACGTTGGAAGCAAAACGATTGCTGTATTACACCGATAAAGATATTTCTGAAATCGGCTACGAAATTGGTTTTCCAGATATACAGACTTTTAGCAGGTTTTTTAAGAAACAAACCGGAAAATCACCAAGTGATTTTAGAAATACGGTTTAAATAATAATAAACGGGAAAAATTGCCAACTCTAAAGGAGTTTTGCCCTACCGCTACCCTACTTAACCGCCCCATATTTGCATTGTAATTAATTCATAAACATAAAAAAGAATCAATATGACAACAACAGCATTTAGCGTACCGAAGAAAGAAGAAGTATCCGAAAAAAATCAAGGGATTTTAAACCAAGTCGAAAAACAAGTTGGTTTTATTCCTAACCTGTATGCGTATTACGCTAAAAACGATACAGCTCTGGCAGATTATTTGGCTTTAAACAATCGAAAATCCACCCTTAGAGCAAAAGAAAAAGAAGTCGTAAATTTAGTAACCAGTCAAATTAACGGTTGTAGATATTGCCAATCTGCCCATACGGCGATTGGAAAGATGAACGGTTTTAGTGAAGATGAAATTCTTGAAATAAGAAAAGGTTCTGCCTCTTTTGATGCTAAGCTAGACGCATTGGCAAAATTTACAGCAGAAGTGGTAAAAAACAGAGCACAAGTTTCTGCCGAAGTAAAAGAAGCATTTTTTAATGCCGGTTATTCTGAAGCTAATTTAATCGATGTAATCGTTTTAGTGGGTGATAAAATTATTAGCAACTACATTCACAACTTGGCAGGATTTGAAATAGATTTTCCTATCTCGAAAGAGTTATAAGTAAGTATTAAAATAGTAGCGGAGCTATTGCTTCGCTACTAAAAAAACAAAAATTATGTCTGATATTAAATTTAAAAACACAAGGTTCAATCCGGAAACAGAAATCTCGGATTTTTTTGGTTTAGCAAAGCAAATGGCTGGCGCCTATGGATATACAGCCGATTTAAGTTTGGATAAAAAACTAGCTCAGTTGTTAAGACTTCGTGTTGCTCAAAAAAATGAATGTGCTTATTGTATCATTTTACATTCAAAAACATCCCGGGAAATAGGAATTAACGAAGCAAAAGTGGATAATATTTCATCCTATTGGAACAGCGATTTATTTACTGAAAAGGAATTAAGTGCGCTCCGTTATACAGATGCCGTAACCGTTGGAACTCATCCCAATTTTGATGAAATTCATAAAGACGTCGCTAACCATTTTTCAGAAAGAGAAATAGCGGAAATAGCTGCGGTAGTCATCAATATGAATCTTTGGACACGCCTTAAATTGGCGCAAGGGGAAACTCCTTATATAGGATAATATGGACTGGTATATTCCCATAACAATTGTTCCTGGAATTGGGATGTTCGTACTTTCCACAACGTCCCAAATGATGAGTTTGAGCGCAGAAATAGGACAACTTCTAAAAGAATGTAAAAACGATTTTCAGCACCATATCGCTGATTTAAAAATATTGCAGCTCACCCGATTAACAAGGGCCGCAACCCTCCTCTATTCGGCAGCAGCATTGTTCGTTTTATCTGGTATTTGGGGTGCTATTTATGAGGCAAGTGAATGGAGCGAATGGATTTTATTTGCGGGAGTTGCCAGTACATTTGTTGCCATGGGTATACTTATAAATTATAGCTATCACACCATAAAAATAAGAAAGAAACAACACCAACATATCCATACTAAGTAGCCAAAAATACTATAGATACGTACTTTTTACAATCCCTTTTTAAGACGGGAATTATTGTTAAGTCCTTAGGAAATCCGACCTACCGTTAAGGGCAATGTCCTGTGTATTTTTGTACTACAATAAAAAGAACGGATTTATTAACAATTACAAGCACTTCTATTCAATAGAAATGCGTTTAAAGAAAGGAAAATAGGATGGCACAAGAACAAACGATATTGAGAGCGCCAGAATTAAGAGTTACACAGTGGATTGATGCACAAGGTAATAAATTGGACACCCCTATTAAACTAGCCGACTATAAAGGTAGGTTTAAAGTTATTTATGGTTTTCAACATTGGTGTCCAGGCTGTCACAGTGTTGGACTCCCATCTTTAAAGAAAATGGTAGAGGCTTTGGAGGGAAATGACAATGTGGTATTTTTAGCTATACAGACTGTTTTTGAAGGTGCTTCTAAGAACACTTTTTATAAAATTGTAGAAACACAGAAAGAATATGGATTGGCCATCCCGTTTGGCCATGACGATGGTTCCCAAAACGGTGAGAGCAGAAGTTCAACTATGACCGATTTTCAAACGGGAGGCACACCTTGGTTTATATTTATAGACAAACACGATAATATTGTTTTTGCTGATTTTCACTTAAATACAGAGGCGGCCATAGAATTTTTAAAAAAGAGATAAAATGAATATTGAAAAACTGCAAATTAGCAATCGAAATGGGCAGCAATTGGCTACCTCCATCGATTTTCCAAACCATCAAAAACCGAAACAATTTGCGCTTTTTGCCCATTGTTTTACGTGTACGAGCCAGCTAACGGCTGTAAGAAATATTAGCAGGGCCCTGAACAATAAAGGTATTGCCGTGGTACGTTTCGATTTTACGGGACTTGGAAAAAGCGAAGGAGATTTTGCAAACAGTCATTTCGAGGCTAATGTGGAAGATCTAATAGATGTAAACGAATATATAACCACACATTTCAAAGCACCGCAGCTCATTATTGGACATTCGCTAGGTGGCTCTGCAGCTATCGTTGCAGCCTCTAAACTAGATAATATAAAAGGTGTGGTAACTATTGGATCTCCAGCAGATATTCAACACACCGCCCGTCATTTTGCGGGGCAAGTGGAAGATTTAAAAGTTGGCGAAAAAGCAGAGGTGGTTATTGGCGGGAGATCTTTTACCATAAGTGGCGAATTTGTAGAAGGTTTTAAACGGCATAAACTTTCTGAAACCATAAAATCACTACGAAAGCCAATTTTAGTAATGCACGCTCCTTTTGATGAAATTGTGGGAATTAACAATGCACATGACATCTATCATAGTGCAATGCATCCAAAAAGTTTTATTTCGCTGGATAAAGCAGACCATCTTTTAACCAAAAAAGAAGACAGTATGTATGCTGGCGAAGTAATTTCTTCATGGGCGGGAAGGTATATTGATTTGTCGGCATTTGAAACTCCAAATCCTGATAGCCATCAGTTGGTGGCACATCTAAATTTGGAAGAAAATAACTTTACCACGAGCATCAATACCAAAAACCACGGTATCATTGCAGATGAACCTAAAAGTGTTGGTGGTGATGATTTTGGAATGACGCCTTTTGAATTGGTTTCTGCCGGATTAGCTGCTTGTACGGTTATGACTTTAAAGCTTTACGCAGAACGGAAAGAATGGGACTTACAAGAGGTTTTCACGTATGTAGACCATAGCAAGGAAACCATTAACGGAGAAAAAATTGATGTCTTCTCAAAAGCTTTGGAGTTTAAAGGGAATTTAGACGACAAACAAAAAGAACGTTTGAGGCAAATTGCTGCTAAGTGTCCGGTACACAGAACTCTTCAGCGGGCTTCAGAAATAAAAACAGAAATTAGAAATGGATAGAAAGTTATTGCACAATAAATTTGAAAATCAGTTTGAATTACAACTGGAAAATAATCAAAAAGCAATTATTACTTATCGTAAAAATGGCAACCATCTAAGTTTACTTCATTCAGAAGTACCAATGTCATTGAGAGGTCAAGGAATTGGGAAAGAATTGGTTGAAAAAACTTTTCAAACCATAGAAAAAGAAGGCTACACAGCTACGGCACACTGTTCATACGTTCGAACGGTGGCAAAACGTAGTGATTATTGGTCTAAAATTATTCAACATTAAAAAAGGAGAAAAATATGGAAAATGTAAAAAAAGCATATGTAGCAGGCGGTTGTTTTTGGGGAATGGAAGAGCTCTTTAGAGTTCGGCCCGGTGTTTTAGACACGGAAGTAGGTTATATTGGAGGTGAAAACGATCATCCAACTTACGGAAACCATCCTGGTCATGCGGAAGGTATCGAAATTACCTATGACGCAGACCAAACCAATTTCAAGGAGCTTCTGGATTACTTCTTTAGAATGCACGATCCAACAACTGTGGATAGACAAGGAAATGATAGAGGTTCGAGCTACCGTTCGGCTATTTTTTATCAGAATGAAGAGGAAAAGTCTGAAGCGGAAGAAATAATTAAAATAGTGAATGATTCTAATAAGTGGCCAAACAAAGTGGCTACAACCTTAGAACCTTACACCACTTTTTGGGCTGCAGAACCAGAACATCAAGATTATTTGCAACGAATCCCAAATGGTTATACATGCCATTATGAAAGATTCAGCGAAAGCTACTTGGAAAAAACGGCCTAATTATCAACAACCCACGAATGCCACTGGTATTCGTGGGTTTTCACCCAAAATATTCAGAAATGAGTGAATCAAACGAAGCTTTCGGTTCCTTAAAGCCGTTCTCTTTAGAAGCTCTAAAAAAGGAAACTACTCCAACACCGGAAACGTTCTTAGGGAAACCTCTTTTAATTTTATTTTTCAATTTAGGTTGCCCCGGTTGTGTAGGTAGAGCGGTTCCTTTTGCCAACAAAATGAAAGTGGAACATGGAGATAAAATAAATATACTGGGGATACACAGCAACTTTGAAGGAACCGAACTATCCGATAGTGAAATCATTAATAAAATGGAAGAATTGTATGCTAGGTTTCCTTTTTTTCGGGATGCTGGGTCGATGACTACTTTTAAAGAATATGAAGCCGGCGGCACGCCTCACTGGATTTTGGCCGATAAAAACGGCGTCATCGTCCAAAGCATTTTTGGTTCCGATCCAAATAGGGCGTTACTTCGATTGGATTTTAGCATACAAGAATTAATAACGGATTAAAATGAGTCTGGAAAGAATAGATAGCGAAACATATAATCAAAACCCTTCTCAGTACCGATTGGTACGCGGCGACACCAAAGATGCTCCGAAATGTCCATTCGGACATTCATACGAGTGGATAGGATATGACGATGTTAACCAAAAGTTCGTGCGATTTACAAAATCGGTTTTCAAAAAATTAATTCAAAAACAAACATAAGCATGCAAATATTTAATACAATCAAAAATTTCTTAATCAAAAAATCCAACAATCAAGAAATAAAAGCACCCGAAGGATTTTGCCCAAACTGCTGGGGAAGACAAGAATATGGTGGGGATTTCTTCGAAGCCATGAAAAAAGAAGGGATAAACGTTACCAACATCGATCATAAAAAAGGATGGATATTGGATTATGTTGAAAAAAACTTAAGTGGTATTATTTTACAAACTGTTGGCAAAACACAGGTTTGTAATGTTTGCTACACCACCTATCCCCACGACCATAACTAAAGATTTTTATAAACCTTGTAAGTAAAATGTTTTTAATTTATCCGATGCCACCTAAATGAAAACATTTTATGCTTACAAGGTTTTTTAGTTTTGCACCCGACTAAACAATTAATGATTTCTTTTACGTCTCTCATCAAACCTCTTCATTTACATAAATCACTATTTCTTTAAACTATCGTTATATAACTAAATAAAATTGCCATAATCACGTAGAAATACGTAATTTTAGCCTTTCAATTTAGAACTACAGTTTCTCAAGCAGTTATTAGTGAAAATAGGCATCACAGCAGACCATGCAGGATTTGATAGAAAGGAAGAGTTAAAGACGCTTCTTTTAGAACATAATTACCAAGTTGAAGATTTTGGAGCTCATGAATATGATAAAAATGATGATTATTCAGACATTATCATTCCGCTAGCCGAAGCCATTTCCGAAGGTTCAATTAATAAAGGAATTGCTATTTGTGGAAGTGGCGTTGGTGTATCCATAGCAGCCAATAAGTTCTCTGGCGTTCGGGCTACGCTTATCACTGAAAACTACTCGGCCCATCAAGGTGTAGAACATGACGACATGAACCTAATGTGTTTAGGTGGTAGAGTAATTGGTCCTGCGCTAATCTGGGAACTTACCGAAACTTTTTTACAAGCAGAATTTCAGCAGGAAGAACGCTTTGAAAGACGCTTGAACAAAGTAAAAGAAATTGAAAAGAATAATTTTAAAAATATAAAATAAGCAATATACACATGGGAAATTTTGACTTTGGCATTGTAGGCCTTGGCGTAATGGGAAGAAATTTACTGCTGAACATGGCAGACCATAATTTTTCAGTAGCGGGATTGGACCTCGATGCAGAAAAAGCAGCTTCCCTTGAAAACGAAGCAGACGAAAAACACGAAATTAAAGGTACTACCGATGCGAAAGAGTTTATTCAGCTCATAAAAAAACCAAGGGCCATTATGCTTTTGGTTCCTGCTGGAAAACCAGTAGATAGTGTCATTAATTCTTTGCTGCCACATTTGGAAGAAGGTGATATTGTTGTAGATGGTGGAAATTCTTATTTTGAAGACACCAACAGAAGAGTAGCTGATTTAAATGCAAAGGGAATTAATTACTTCGGAATGGGAATATCCGGAGGTGAAAAAGGTGCGCGCTTTGGTCCTAGTATGATGCCAGGTGGAAATGAAAACGCTTATGAAAGACTGCGTCCTATTTTTGAAGCTGTAGCCGCTAAAGTAGATGGTGAACCTTGTGTTACCTATCTTGGTAGAAGTTCCGCTGGAAACTATGTGAAAATGGTGCATAACGGAATTGAATATGCCATTATGCAACTTATTGCTGAAACATACGATGTTCTAAAACGTGGATTCAATTTTAGTGATAATGAATTACAAGAGGTTTTCGAATCTTGGAACAACAGTGAATTACAATCGTATTTAGTTGAAATTACAGCGGCCATTCTTAAAAAGGAAGATGACCTTACCGGAAAACGACTGGTAAGCTTAATATCCGATACGGCCAAATCCAAAGGGACTGGAAAATGGACCTCCCAAAATGCTATGGAAATTCAAGCTCCTGTACCTTCTATTGATTTAGCAGTGACCATGCGTGATATTTCCAAATACAAAGAAGAGCGTGTTAAAGCGGCCTCCCTTTACTCTTGGGATGGCGATACCAATAATTCTCGTCAGCAGAATGTAGTAGCCTTGTTTAAAGACGCCTTTTATTTTGCAATGATAAATATCTACGCCCAAGGTATGGCTCAGTTGTCTATTGCTTCCAAAGAATTTGATTACGGATTGAATCTTGAAGAAGTGGCCAAAATATGGCGAGGTGGTTGCATCATCCGTGCTGCAGTATTGGAGGATTTTAGAAATGCGTATAAAAACAATAAGGAACTCCCTAATTTGTTACTCGATAAAGACCTTTCTAAGCGATTAAACCTAAAACAAAGAGCAATGCGTGAAGTGGTAAAAACTGGAATCGATAAAGGTATTCCTATGTCTGTTTACAGTGCTACTCTTTCGTATTTTGATGCATACAGAAGCGCAACGTTACCTACCAACCTAATTCAAGCTCAAAGGGATTATTTTGGTGCTCACAAGTATGAACGCATCGATAGGGAAGGGATTTTCCATACCGAATGGTAACATTCAAAACATTCCAACCAAAAGTATAACCCTGAAATGAAACGAACCTTAAGAAAATATACGAGTGAAGACAAATAAAAAGGCAACCCCCACCGTAATTGTAATATTTGGAGGCACAGGCGATTTAGCCAAGCGAAAATTAATCCCTGCATTCTACAATTTATTTATTGAAAATTGGATGCCGGAAAATTTTGCCATCTACGGTCTCGGACGTACGGAGCTTACCGATGAAGAGTATAGGGAAAACCTGTATGAAGGACTGGTAGATTTTTCAAGAAGTGGAAAGCCAGAAGAAAAACAATGGGAAAAATTTAAAAAGTCGCTTCACTATTTTACCTCCAATATAAATGATGAAGCTGCTTATAAAGAACTCCTTACCAAGGTAGAAGGTGCAGACGATTCTTGGGGCGTACGCGCAAACAGACTTTTCTATTTATCGGTTTCGCCTAAATTTATTGAAACTGCCACCTCTAATATTAAAAATTCGGGACTGGCTTGCGATAAAAAGAATGATAGAATAATTATTGAAAAGCCTTTTGGTTACGATAAAGCTTCCGCAGTAGAACTTAACCAAATGCTTACCAGTACATTTGATGAAGAACAAATCTTTAGAATAGACCATTACCTGGGTAAAGAAACGGTTCAGAATATTCTTGCATTTCGATTTGCTAACACCCTGTTTGAGCCACTTTGGAACCGAAATTATATCGATTCGGTACAAATAACGGTTGCTGAAGAGGTGGGCGTGGAAGATCGCGGCGGATATTACGAAGGTTCAGGGGCGTTGAGGGATATGATTCAGAATCATTTGCTTCAAATTTTATGTATGGTTGCCATGGAACCACCAGCTTCTTTTGATGCTGAGGAAATACGGAGTAGAAAATATGATGCCTTAAAAGCTATCCGAAGAATAAAACCGGACGAAGTTCACCACTATGCGGTGAGAGGACAATATGCAGAAGGTTGGATTAAAGGTGAGAAAGTGCCCGGTTACCGACAGGAAGACGGCGTTGACGAAAAATCGAATACCGAAACTTTTGCCGCTATTAAGTTTTATTTGGATAACTGGCGTTGGCAAAATGTTCCTTTCTATTTACGCACCGGAAAACGTATGCAGGAAAAAACATCCTCTATCACTATTCAGTTTAAACCTGTTCCACATGCCTCTTTTCCAGCTACGCAAGTAGACAGTATAAAGCCAAATCGACTCACGATCAACATTCAGCCGCAAATGGATATTCGTTTACGGTTTATGACCAAACGTACCGGCTTGGAAATGAATTTGAATCCCTCTGAGATGATTTTTGATTACGATACCGGTTCAAAACACACTCCAGAAGCTTACGAAACTTTACTGTTGGATGCCATGGTGGGCGACACAACACTCTTCATGCGATCTGATCAAATTGAAGAGGCTTGGGATGTTATCTCTACCATCCAGGAAGCTTGGGAAAACCGCGATTCTTTAGACTTTCCAGATTATCCTGCAGGAAGTTGGGGTCCTGAAACGGCAGAAGCTTTAATTGCGCGACAAGGTCATGTTTGGGCGGTAAATAAGAAAAACATTACCACGGGTAAGTCGGCTAGTGATTCGAAAGAAAAATAAAATAACGCATATCAAAAAGGATAACGAAAAGAAAGAACAATGATTGAAGTTTTTGAAAATACAGAGAATTTAAACAAACAAACGGCTGCTATTTTTATTGAAAAGGCTCAGGAAGCCATCAAAGCAAATGGGAAATTTACCGTAGCATTAACGGGAGGCTCCTCCCCTGCCGGACTCTATCGTTTGTTAGCTTCCGATGATTATAAAAATAAAATCGATTGGACTAAAGTATTTGTATTCTGGGGTGATGAACGTTGGGTGCCAATTGATGATGAAAAGAGTAATGCCGGTGCCGCCTTTAATGATTTTTTAAACCATATTCCTATTCCGAAGGAAAACATTTTCCCTATGTGGAAAAAAGATGTGGAACCTGAAGAATATGCCAAGGAATATGAAGCTATTTTGGAGGATCATTTGGAGCAAGGGGAACGTTTCGACCTTATTTTATTAGGTATGGGAGATGACGGGCATACCGCTTCGCTTTTCCCGAACCAACAAATTATCCTTCAGGAAAAAGAAAAGAAAGTAGCCGCTTATTATTTAGCTCCACAGAGCATGCACAGAATTACGCTTACGGCTCCGCTCATTAACAAAGCAAAGCAAATTGTGTTCTTGGTGTTTGGAGAGAAAAAGTCCAATGCCCTTTACGAAGTACTACAAGGAGAACGTAACAGCGACCTTTACCCTACCCAATTAATCAATATGGACAAAGGCAATGTTACTTGTATGGTTGATAAAGCCGCCGCCAGTAAATTAAGTCTCTAAGCATACGTGAAAACTTCGTTAATTTAGGGGTTAAATTTTGGAGGTGCTTTTCTTCTTAGTACTTTAGGGCAACTTAAAAACAATCAACATGAAAAAAATAGGTTTTCTCATCTGTGCACTTACATTGGTTTTCGGTGCCAGTTGTAAACAATCAGAAAAAAAAGAAGCTTCGGAAGTAGAAACAGAGGTTACTACAGAAGTTGAAACTTCAGCAAAAAAAGAGGCGTTAGTACTTAACGATTCCCTGCGGTTTACTGCCTTTAAAACTCCTAAAAAGGTTGGCGTTAATGGAACCTTTACGGAAATCAACCTTTCCGATTATAATGAAGACAAATCCAACATTACGGATATTCTTACCGGTGCCGGATTTTCAATAGCAACTGCGAGTGTTAATTCCGGAGACCCGGCGAGGGATGCCAAACTAAAGACTTTCTTTTTTGACAATCTTGCTTCTGATAAAATCTCTGGAACTTTTAAAAGCTTTGATGGCGAAAAAGCAGTGGTAGAATTACAAATGAACGGTGTAACAAAAGACGTTACCTTTGATGCGCACACCACGGACAGTGAAGTGACGCTGAAAGGTAGCATCGATATGATTGAAGACTTCACCGCAAACAAGGCATTTCAAGCGATTCATGAAGCCTGTAAAGTTCTCCACGAAGACAAGACTTGGACTGATGTAGAATTGTATATCTCTGTAAGCAAATAAGCAAACAACATACGAAATTTAAGAACAAGAAGGCCGCTATAATCAGCGGTCTTTTTTTATATCCTATGGCAGTATAAATTTCAGTTGGGAGGATGTAAAGTCCAATCGCGAGAATATAAAATCCAATCGCGAGAATGTAAAGTTCCGTCGGGAGAATATAAAGTTCCGTCAGGAGAATATAAAGTTCCGTCAGGAGAATATAAAGTTCCGTCAGGAGAATATAAAGTTCCGTCAGGAGAATATAAAGTTCCGTCAGGTATTTCGTCGCGTAGCTCCGAAGAGCTAACCTTATGCCCAGTGTTTTCTAAACACCAATTACCAGAAATAACCCATAAAAAAAGCCGCTTGAAAATCAAGCGGCTTGTATATTAATTTTGGATTCTTATTACCCTCCGAAGTCGTCAAAACGAACGTTTTCTGGTGGTACACCGAAATCGTCACACATTTTTTCAACAGCTTTGTTCATCAATGGAGGTCCACAGAAATAGAATTCTATGTCTTCCGGTGCGTCATGGTGATTTAAATAGTTATCAATTACCACTTGGTGCACAAAACCTACAAAACCATCTCCTTCACCATCCAATCCGTCTTTGACTTTCCAGTTGTCTTCTTCCAAAGGTTCAGAAAGAGCGATATAGAACTTAAAGTTAGGGAAATCTCTCTCCAACTCTCTAAAGTGCTCCAAATAGAATAACTCTCTCTTAGAACGTCCACCGTACCAATACGTTACCTTTCTTCCTGTCTTTAAGGTTTTGAAAAGGTGGTACAAGTGTGAACGCATTGGCGCCATTCCAGCTCCACCCCCAACATATAGCATTTCCGCTTCACTATGGTTAATGAAGAATTCTCCGTAAGGTCCTGAGATAACTACTTTATCGCCAGGTTTTTTAGAAAAGATATAAGACGAAGCTATACCAGGATTTACATCCATCCATCCGTTTTTGTTACGATCCCATGGTGGGGTAGCAATACGAACGTTTAGCATAATATCTCTTCCTTCCGCTGGGTAAGAAGCCATAGAATAGGCTCTTTCCACAGTTTCAGTATTCTTCATAGTTAGTGGCCATAAGTTGAACTTATCCCACTCCAATTGGAATTTCTTAGGATCGTCGTGCTCTTCTGGGTGCGCAGTAATATCGATTTCTTCATATTTTACTTCACATGGTGGTATTTCAATTTGAATATATCCACCAGCTTGGTAATCCATATCCTCTGGGATACGTACTACAAACTCCTTGATAAAAGAAGCCACATTCCAGTTACGCACTACCTCTGCTTCCCACTTTTTAATACCGAATACCTCTTCAGGTACTTCGATAACCATATCTTGTTTTACTTTTACCTGACAACCAAGACGCCAACCTTCAGCAATCTCTTTACGTGTAAAGTGTGGTTCTTCCGTAGGGAGAATTTGTCCTCCTCCTTCTTCAACGATACATTTACACTGAATACAGGTTCCACCCCCACCACAAGCGGATGGTAAGAATATTTTATTATTCCCTAAAGTGGACAATAAAGTTCCTCCTGAAGAAACTTCTACATCTTTTTCACCATTAATTTTTAAGGTAACAGGACCCGATGGAACAAGTTTTGCTTTTGCAGCCAATAATATTACTACTAATAGAAATATAAGCGCTAAGAATACTACTAAACTTGCTATGATTACTGTATAATCCATATACTTTTAACTGATAAGATTTATAATTTAATTCCCATAAAACTCATGAACCCAAGAGCCATAAGTCCTGTTATGATAAAAGTGATTCCAAGTCCGCGCAATGGAGCGGGAACGTTAGAATAAGTAATTTTTTCGCGAATGGCAGCAATGGCAAGAATAGCCAAGAACCAGCCCACACCAGAACCAAATCCGTACGTTAATGCTTCTGATACGCCACCGAAGTCTTTTTGTTGCATAAACAAAGATCCTCCAAGAATAGCACAGTTTACAGCGATTAGTGGCAAGAATATACCTAAAGCTCCGTAAAGCGCCGGTGCAAATTTTTCAACAATCATTTCCACCAACTGTACCATAGAGGCAATTACCGCAATAAACATGATAAAGCTTAAGAAACTAAGGTCTATGTTAGCGTACTCTGGGCTTAACCAAGTTAAGGCACCTGGTTTTAATAAATAATTATCCAGTAAGAAGTTAATTGGTACTGTAATAGCCAATACAAATATTACTGCAGCCCCTAAACCAACGGCTGTTTTTACTGTTTTGGATACTGCTAAGTAAGAACACATCCCTAAGAAATAGGCGAAAATCATGTTCTCAATAAAAATACTTCTTACAAAAAGGTTTACGTATTCCATTTCTTAATATTTTTTGATAAGCGTACGCTTAATTTTTTTCGATTAGTTGACGGTTTCTTGAACGTTGTACCCAAATGATAACCCCAACCACAAGAAGTGCAGCAGGAGAAAGCAACATGAGTCCGTTATTCTCGTACCCTAAAGCGTAAAGTCCAGTAGACTCTGCCATAGTAGCCCCTTTATGACCAAGAACCTCAAAACCTAGTAATTTACCAGAACCGAGCAATTCACGGAAAAATGCAACAACGATAAGGATCAATCCATATCCAGCCGCGTTACCGATTCCATCCAAGAACGATTTCCATACACCATTACCCAGTGCAAAGGCTTCTAAACGTCCCATTACAATACAGTTGGTAATAATTAGTCCAACGAAAACCGAAAGCTCTTTACTAACGTCGTATGCAAACGCCTTTAACACCTCGTTTACCAAAATTACCAAAGCCGCTACAACCACCAATTGAACGATGATTCGAATACGGTTTGGAATTAAGTTTCTAATTAACGAAACAATTACGTTACTACACGCCATTACCACCATTACCGCAATTGCCATCACTATGGAAGGTTTTAATTGTACGGTAATCGCAAGGGCAGAACATATACCTAATACCTGTACGGTAATCGGGTTATTATCATTTAATGGATCTGATAATAATTTTCTGTTTTTCTTTGAAAAAAGTGGCTCTTTTTCTTCAGCAACAAAAAGTACCACAGGTGATTTTTCTTTTTTGTTTTTTGTATCAGCCATCATAATTTATTTTAAAGCGACGTTAACATTCTGATTCTTTAAGTAAGGTAGATAATACTCCAATCTTTTTGAAATCATATCTGTTACTCCATCTCCGGTAATTGTTGCTCCAGAAATTGCATCCACAGCATTATCATCTTTATTGTTACCTCCGGAATATCCTTTAACTACAGAAACCCCAACGAAGTTTCCTGAATCATCGTAAATCTTTTCATCTTCAAAACGCTGCTGAAACCAAGCTTGTGTAATTTCAGCTCCAAGTCCGGGAGTTTCCCCTTTATGATCAAAAACGGCACCTTTTACCGTATTAATATCATCTTTTAAAGCGATGTATCCCCAGATAGCATCCCAAAGACCAGCACCACGTAAAGGAATTACGTAATACTTTTTCCCTTCAACATCAGCGACGTATAAAGGAAAGCTTTGTTCTTCCGCTGGTTTTTTAACTTCTTTGGCAAGATCTACCTCAAAGGCACTAACATCTTGTTTAACCTCACCGTTTTTATCTAATGCAATTTCTTCCTTTATATACTTATCGTACGTAGCTTGCGCTTCCTCTTTAGAAGCTTCCACCCCGATGGTAGCAAGAATATTTTGCATTTTTTCAATTCTTACATTCTTTGCTTGAATAGGCTGCAAGGAAGTAGCGGCAAAAGCTAATGCAGAAGCTACTACAACAACCATAATCGCAGCGAATATAAATGTATATGCGTTACTATCTCTGTTCATAATTATGCTG
This sequence comes from Galbibacter mesophilus, assembly GCF_023721415.1. Taxonomy (GTDB): domain Bacteria; phylum Bacteroidota; class Bacteroidia; order Flavobacteriales; family Flavobacteriaceae; genus Galbibacter; species Galbibacter mesophilus. Next base: position 252,638 of record NZ_JAMQVC010000004.1, read on the forward strand.
ATTTTACCGTAGCGGTAGATAAACGTTTCTTTCTTCTTTTAATGCTCGATTGAATCACGTAATGGTCGATCGTAGGAGCAAACACATTCATAAGCAAAATGGCCAACATAACTCCTTCTGGATATGCAGGGTTGAATACACGAATCATAATACTGAAGATTCCAATAAAGATTCCGTAAATCCACTTTCCTTTTAAAGTTTGTGCTGCAGACACAGGATCGGTTGCCATAAAAACAAGTCCGAAAGCAAACCCACCAACAATCAATTGTTGATGCCAAGGGAATGCCATTAATTCGTTAGCACTCCAAAGGTTGAAAAGGAAGCCCATAAAAGCAGCCCCTACAAGCCCGCCTGCCATAATTCTCCAGCTACCTACACCCGTAAGTATAAGAATTGCAGCACCTACAACTATCCATAAAGTAGACGTCTCTGCAATAGAACCTGGAATAGATCCAGAGAACATAGACCAAGAATTGTAGGCTACCTCTTTACCAGCAGCAAGCGTCCCTAAAATAGTCTCTCCAGAAATGGCGTCTACATTGGTAGCTTCAGAAACCCATACCTTGTTACCCGACATGTAAGTAGGATATGCAAAGAATGCAAAAGCCCTAGCCGTAAGCGCCGGATTTAGAATATTCATCCCTGTTCCACCGAAGGCTTCTTTACCAATCAATACAGCAAAAGCTACTGAAACAGCAACCATCCAAAGTGGAATATCCACTGGCATAATCATTGGGATAAGAAGACCCGTCACCAAATAACCTTCATTTACTTCGTGACCTCTATAAATAGCAAATATAAATTCGATACCAAGACCAACGGCATAAGAAACCGCCACCATAGGCAAAACTTTCCACGCTCCGTGCGCAAAAGCATCCCAAAATGTAAAGGCCTCCCCTAGTTGAGAATAGTATTGAAAACCTGCATTGTATATTCCGTAGAATAAAGCTGGCAACAATGCCAAAACTACGGTAATCATTGTTCTTTTTAAATCTACTGCATCACGAATATGAGCTCCTTCTTTAGTAGTGTGATTTGGCACATATAAAAAAGTATCGAATGCATTGATAGCCGGAGCATATTTCTCCCACTTCTCCCCTTTGTTAAAAGGCTTTTTTAGTTGATCTAATTTTTTTCTTAAAGCGTCCATATCTCCGTTTTTATTAACCAACTTCTTTTATCATAACATCCAAAGCTTCTCTTATAATGGCTTGCGCCTCTAACTTCGATGTATTTACATAATCCACTAATGCAAAATCTTCAGGAGCTACTTCGTAAATCCCTAAATTTTCCATTTTTTCAATGTTTGAAGCCATGCACTCTTTTAAAAGTTGCATTGGGTAAATATCCATAGGCATCACCTTTTCCATTTCCCCAGTAACCACTAAAGCACGCTCTTCACCATTTAAGTTGGTATTCACTTTATATCTTTTATTCGGGAACAACCACGAGAAAGAAGTTCTGGACATACTAGGTATGTTGTTGTCTTTAAAAGGCAACCAACCAAACATTCTATAATCGTTTCCTTCCGGAATTAAAGTGATTGTATTATGATAGTACCCTACGTAACCAGCATTGGCAACTTTGTCTCCAGTAAGCACATCTCCACTAATAATTCTAACGTTAGCTGGTAATTGGCCTACCACATCTTTTACGTTAGAACCAATTTTGAAACGGAAATATTGCGCTTTTGGAGCCTCTGTACCTCCTACAGCAACTGTGCGGGTAAGGTCTAATTTTCCAGTTTTGAACAAAGAACCGATAATAGCAACATCTTCAGGATTGATTACCCAAACACGCTCCCCAGAGTTAACCGGATCTATGTGATGGATTTGCACCCCAACGTTTCCAGCAGGATGTGGTCCAGATACTTTGTGTAACTGAACTCCCTTTACTTCATTAAAAAATGAAGCAGAACTTTTATCTACTGAAAGATGGGTTTTTCCTGAAGTAAGTTTAGAAATCGCATCGATACCCAACTGAAACTCATCTTTTCTTTTTCCTAGCAAAAATTCAACATCAGCTGCCAATGGAGCCGTTGCTAATGCAGAAATAAAGATGGCTTTCGGTGCGTCATCAGGATTTGCAACAATATCGTAAGGTCGCTGCTTAATGAATGGCCAACAACCACTTTCCAACAAGTGTTGTTTTACCTCTTCGGCAGACATAGCTCCTACGTCTTTTTTACCAAATTCTTTGTAAGTGTCGGCTGAATCAGCTTCAATGATTACCTCTAAAATTTTTCGCTTGGCACCTCTTTTTACTTCTTTTAACGTACCGCTCACTGGCGAAGCAAACTTCACCTTTTCGCTGTACTTAGAATAAAAAATGATGTCACCTGCTTTTACAGATTCACCTTCCTTAACGATTACCTTTGGGGTAACCCCATGAAAATCAGTTGGCTTAATAGCGAAGGTTTTAGATCTTGGCGCATCAGAAACCAGTTTTTCTGCCTCACCTTTTAGCTTAATATCTAAGCCTTTTCTAATCTTAATGTCGTTTGACATGCTATCTATCTAATGAAATTAGTTAACTCAAAAATTCGTGCAAATTTAATAATTAAAAAAGAGTTCACATAATAAAAACCTTTATTTTTAAATAGTAATGCAATCCTATCTGAAAGATTAAGACATTTCTATTTAAACCACCCTTCTCTACCCTATTTTTACGAAGTTCTTAATTACTGAAAGTGTTTTGGCAAAGTTAGAATAACCAAACTCAGGTTTTAAAATGTCTTGCGCTTTCAATAACAACGGCACTCAAAATCAATACGCCCCCAATGATGGTATGCCACGCAGGGAATTCCCCCAAAAAAAGCATCCCCATTAAAATTCCGTAAATAGGCTGCACACTACTCATTATACTGGCCGTGGTAGCACTAAAGTTACGGAAACTCATCAAAAGCAATGTGTGCCCTATGCTGGTGGTTACCAACGCTAAAAAGACGATGGGCATCCACTGGCGGCTTATTGCCGTAAAACTCGCATTGAACATAACCGGACTCAGCATAAACGTAATTATCACCAATTGATAAAGCATCAATACGGAACCATGATAACTTTCTACTTTAGGCTTCATTAAAATATTGCGAAGCGCATAAAAAAATGCTGAAGTCACCCCAAACAGAACTGCAATAAAATGTTGATTCTCAAAGCTTACTTCAGGAACTAAAAAATAAACACCCGTGAGCACCAAAACACCTAAAGCGAGATGGGCTTTTTGAAATTTTGTTTTTAAAACCAAGGGTTCCAAAAAGGAAGTGATTACGGGGTAGGTGTAAATGGATAGCATGCCAATAGCCACACTGGAAAGTTTTAAAGCGAAAAAGTAAGTTACCCAATGAATGCCAAAGAAAACGCCACAAGCTAAGATAATCCACAAATCTTTTTTTCCGTGAATTTTAAAACTCAGCTTTTTATAGCGACAGTAAAAGTATAATAAGAATACTGCCAAAAAAGCACGAAGAAATATTATTTGCTCTGCCGGCAGATTAATATACCGTCCCAAAACTCCAGAGGTACTTATAAGCAATACCGCCAGATTTAGCTCTAAAACATGTTTTAACTGAAACTTTTTTTCTCCCAAAACCAATCGTTATCGCACCAAATCTTTGGCCTTTTCTTTAATAATGTCGCCAACGGGTCGGTTTTCTATGTTGCTCTCCAACCAAGAGATGATATCCAAGTACAAAAAGGCACGCTTTTCATACGGATGGTTTTCATATTGCTTTAACGTTTTGTGTAGCTTTCTAAATTCATCCTTTAATTGATGCGGAAATATCTCGCCAAGGTTACGCAAGAATTTTATCATTTCTTTTTGTACGGCGTGCAAATCGTTCATTTTCAATAAGAACTTATACGTACTCTTTAATTGCACCTCCAAATGATAATCCATTCCCGCTTCGTAATGCGCCACCAGACTCAATACCCTTGCAAAACACATAAGGTCTTCGCGCATGGTAAGGTTTCTATTGTCTATAATTTTTTTGAGATAAGTGATGCACTTCTTGTTGTCCCCTACGCCAAAATACAAACACGCAATTTTATAGTATAGTACCATAATATGGTGTTCATCTATTTTATCGCCGTATTCTTTAAGTCCAGTAAGTATTTCCTTTTCTAAATATAGGCCGTCTTCAAAAGTACCTTCTAAAAAATGTAGATTTAATTTATTGCTATAGATATACAAAAAGGACAATACTTCCAGATTGTCGTTCTTTGGGAATTTATTGCTATTGATAACTTCTTCCAGCTTCATCAGAGTCTCCTGGAATCCGCTTCTGTTTTTCACGTAAAACATAGATTCCAACAAGTAATTGTTCCCTTTCAAGAAGAAAACAGGGTTTAAATAAATCATCTGTTCGTTTTCGTAGAACAGCTCTACCCAGCGAAGGGAATACTTATAACACGAAAGAAAATCTTGCACCAAGAAACTATACCACAGTTGAGCCTTATACAACCAAAGTTTCTCCCGAAAGTCTAATTCTGAAACTTTAAACTTCGGAAGGTGAGACTTGTAATATTCCGTAACCCATTGGTATTCTTCATCGCTTTTTACGTAACCGAATTTCAACATAATCCCGTACAACTGAAGCGATAAGTTAGACAGTTTACTAGTGAGCACATTTTGCATGCTCAACTCTTTTGCCTGAATGGCCAATTCGTCGGCACGGCCACTGATACTCCTTGTAATGTACTGGGTTTCAATAACTTTTTCCAGCTCCACAATCTCATAAGCCACTACCTTTTCTTGGTTTTCAATGGCCAACGATTTTGCCTTATCCAAAATCTTTAAACTCTGTTTGTAAAGCCCTTTATGGTATAAAATAGTAGCAAAGTCCAATTGTTCCCGAATTTGCAGACGGATATTCTGATTAACCGGATTTAAACGCAGGCTCACCAAAATTTGTTTGTACAGGTGCGCCTTTAAATTGGACAACTGTTGTTTTTTAACAATCCCGCTTTTTAAAATTTCCGACTCCTTATAATCGTTCATCTTATCCAGAAGATTGAAAAGTGCCAAGAATTTAGCATCGGCATTTACCCCCAAACGGTTAACATATAGTTTAAACTGTCGTTTTTCCGATTTTGAAAGGGATTTAATAAGTATAAATAATGTGTCTTTTTGTTGACTTGTCATTGTAAAAAATAAAAATCAATTATCTGATTTTCAGTAAATTAAATATTAAAAACTTTCCTTAAGCATTGTAAAGAAATGGTTAAGCGAACTAAAAAATATAGGACTAAAATATAAATTCGTAATACAAATTTGAAATTACATTAAAAAATCAAGATGAGTAAAGAAAAAGTCCAAATCTTTGACACGACATTACGAGACGGGGAACAAGTACCTGGATGCAAGCTTAATACACAACAAAAGCTTGTTATTGCAAAGCGTCTTGACGATCTAGGGGTTGATGTTATTGAAGCAGGTTTCCCAATTTCCAGTCCGGGAGACTTCAACTCGGTAGTAGAGATTTCAAAAATTGTAAAAAACGCTACCGTTTGTGGGCTCACAAGATCGGTAAAAAAAGATATTGAAGTAGCTGCCGAAGCTTTGAAATATGCAGTAAAACCGCGTATTCATACCGGTATTGGCACTTCGGATTCCCATATAAAATACAAGTTTAAATCTACCCGCGAAGAAATTATAAAGCGTGCCGTAGCGGCTGTAAAATACGCCAAAACATTTGTGGAAGATGTAGAGTTTTATGCGGAAGATGCCGGCCGTACCGATAATGAATTCTTAGCCCGCGTTTGTGAAGCTGTTGTAAAAGCAGGTGCCACTGTGTTGAATATTCCAGACACTACCGGTTATTGTTTACCTGAAGAATACGGCGCAAAAATGCGGTATTTAAAAGAAAATGTTGCAGGGATAGACAAGGCTATTCTTTCTTGTCACTGCCATAATGACCTTGGTTTGGCAACCGCCAATTCCATTGCTGGTGTTGTTGGTGGCGCAAGACAAATAGAATGCACCATAAACGGTGTTGGTGAACGTGCTGGAAATACTTCATTGGAAGAAGTTGTTATGGTTTTGAGACAACATCCTAATCTTAATTTAGACACCAATATTAATTCCCAGCTATTGTACAGTACCAGTAAAATGGTTTCTGAAAGTATGGGAATGCCGGTACAGCCCAACAAAGCCATTGTAGGAGCCAATGCGTTCGCACACAGTTCTGGAATTCACCAAGATGGTGTTATTAAAAACCGCGAAACGTACGAAATTATAGACCCTGCGGACGTTGGAGTAACCGAATCTGCTATTGTACTAACCGCAAGAAGCGGTCGTGCCGCCTTGGCATATCGTGCCAAAAAAGTAGGTTACGAACTTACCAAGCTTCAGTTGGATGAAGTTTACAAGGAGTTTTTAACCTTTGCAGATCAGAAAAAAGAAGTGTTGGATGAAGATATCCATCAAATCATCAGTATAAGTAATATAGATATTAAAGCAATCGCTTAATTGTAATGAGCAAAACATTATTTGATAAAGTTTGGGACAGTCATGTGGTACATTCCGTAGAAAACGGGCCACAGATATTGTATATTGACAAACATTTAATTCACGAAGTTACGAGTCCGCAAGCATTTAATGAGCTTGAAGAACGTAACATTCCTCTTTTTAGAAAAGACCAAATTGTAGCTACGGCAGACCATAACGTTCCTACAAAAGACCAACATTTGCCTATTCAAGACTTACTGTCTAAAAAACAGGTGGAAATGTTGACAGAAAACTGTGAGAAACACGATGTTACCCTTTACGGTTTGGGGCACCCCTACCAAGGGATTGTGCATGTAATGGCTCCCGAACTTGGGATTACACGACCAGGTATGACGATGGTTTGTGGAGATAGCCACACCTCTACCCACGGGGCCTTTGGTACTATTGCGTTTGGAATTGGAACAAGCCAAGTAGCGCAAGTTTTTGCCAGCCAGTGTTTGTTGCTTTCCAAGCCTAAAAGTATGCGAATTACCGTAAACGGAAAGCTTAAAAAAGGAGTTTTACCAAAAGATGTTATTCTTTATATCATTGCGCAATTGGGTACCAACTCGGGTACGGGATATTTTGTGGAATACGCTGGCGATGTGTTTGAAAACATGACGATGGAAGGCCGTATGACGGTATGTAATATGAGTATTGAAATGGGAGCCCGTGGCGGTATGATTGCTCCGGATGACACTACCTTTGAATATGTAAAAGACCGCGAATTTGCTCCTAAAGGGGAGGAATTTGAAAAGAAAGTGGCTTACTGGAAAACACTGCCTACGGATGCCGATGCTACCTTTGATAAGGAATATTCTTTTAATGCGGAGGATATTGAGCCTATGGTTACCTACGGAACCAATCCGGGTATGGGTATTAAAATAACCGAGGCTATCCCTAGTAAAGATGATGTTTCCTTTGAAAAATCATTGGAATATATGGGCTTCCGTAAAGGAGAAAAGCTACTTGGCAAAGACATTAACTATGTTTTCATCGGAAGTTGTACAAACTCTAGGATTGAAGATTTTAGAATTGCTGCCGAGTACATAAAAGGAAAACAAAAAGCGGCCAATGTAAATGCGCTTATTGTTCCTGGGTCTCAACAAGTAGCCAAACAGATTAAAGAAGAAGGGATACAGGATATTTTTGAAGCCGCTGGCTTTGAAATGCGCCAAAGTGGTTGTTCTGCCTGTTTGGGAATGAACGAAGATAAAATTCCGGCAGGTGAATATTGCGTTTCTACGTCTAACCGAAATTTTGAAGGACGACAAGGGCAAGGAGCACGTACCATTTTAGCGAGTCCGCTGGTAGCTGCCGCTACTGCCATCGCCGGAAAAATAATCAATGTAAGCGAGGAAGTAGAAGAATTGGAATTGGTTTAGATAGTGAAGAGTTAAAAGTTAAGAGTTCTGAGTGAAGAGTGAGGAGTTGAGTTAGTAAACACCCAAGTACCTTTAAAATCCTAACAACTTAACACATTAACAATTCAACGATTCAACAATAAAAAAATAGAATGGAAAAATTTGTTACATTAACATCTAAGGCAATTCCTTTGCCGATTGAAAATATAGATACCGACCAAATTATCCCTGCGCGCTTTTTAAAGGCAACCAGCAAGGCTGGCTTTGGTGAGAATTTGTTTCGTGATTGGCGTTTTAAAAAAGACGGCACCCCTAATGAAGATTTTGTCTTGAACGACGCGACCTACTCAGGTAAAATTCTGGTAGCTGGCGATAATTTTGGTTGCGGAAGTAGCCGTGAACACGCTGCTTGGGCACTTACCGATTTTGGATTTAAAGCTATAGTATCCAGTTATTTTGCTGACATTTTTAAAGGAAATGCCCTTAACAACGGATTGTTGCCTATACAGGTGAGTCCAGAAGTGTTATCTGCCATGCTTTCAGCAATAAAAGAAAACCCAAATACCGAACTAAAAGTAGATCTTAAAAACCAAACCATTACCGTTTTGGGTACCAATATTGAAGAAAGCTTTGAAATTGATGCCTACAAAAAAATGTGTTTGATGAACGGCTACGACGACATCGATTTCTTGGTAAGTAATAAAGATAAAATAGAAGCCTATGAGGCTTCCAGAACATTTTAATACAAAGCATAATGAATTTAAACATCGCTGTATTAGCTGGTGACGGGATTGGCCCGGAAGTCACCAAACAAGCCATAAAAACCCTTAAAGCGGTTGGAGAAGTTTATAACCACAGCTTTACTTTTAAAGAGGCACCCGTGGGTGCTATTGCTATTGACCAAACTGGGGACCCCCTTCCTGAAAAAACATTACAGTTGTGCTTGGATACCGATGCCGTACTTTTTGGTGCCATTGGAGACCCAAAATACGACAACGATCCGTCTGCCAAGGTACGCCCAGAACAGGGATTATTAAAATTGAGAAAATCCCTCGGATTGTTCACCAACATTCGCCCCATAAAGGCCTTCCCTACCCTTATTGATAAATCGCCCTTGAAAGAAGAGCGTATTGCAGGTACCGACCTCACCATTTACAGAGAGCTTACCGGCGGTATTTATTTTGGGGAAAAGAAGCTAAATGAGGAAGGAAGCGTGGCATCCGACTTGTGCGAATATTCCGATTACGAAATTGAGCGTATTGCGCATTTGGCTTTTAAAGCTGCCCGTGCAAGACGTAAAAAGCTGACGTTGGTAGATAAAGCCAATGTTTTGGAAACCTCCCGTTTATGGCGAAAAGTGGTAACCAATATTGGAAAAAGTTATAGCGATGTGGAATTGGATTTCCTTTTTGTGGACAATGCCGCTATGCAAATGATATTGAACCCAAGTCAGTTTGATGTAATCCTTACGGAAAATATGTTTGGAGATATTATTTCTGACGAAGGGAGCGTTATCGGTGGTTCCATTGGGCTATTGGCTTCGGCTTCCGTAGGAGACGAAAACGCGATGTTCGAGCCTATTCACGGTTCTTTTCCACAGGGAAAAGGAAAAGGTATCGCCAACCCTATTGCCTCTATCCTATCTGCCGCTATGCTTTTAGAACATTTTAAATTACATGAAGAAGCGCAAGCCGTACACAAAGCGGTTGAAAAAGCGTTGGAAATGAATGTAGTTACTCCCGATTTAGACCCAAATAGTAAGAAAACAACGACCGATGTGGGGAATTTTATTGCTGATTTTATTGCCAATGCCGAAGAAATCATCAATTACAATCAGGAGAATATAGATTACGGACAATCAACAATCATATAGCGATTAATTTGATTAGTTTTAGTGTTATGAGGGAACCCCGGCAGCGATGTTAGGGGTTTTTTGTTTATGTACACATTGAATATATTTAGAATATAAGCGCTATATTTATAATATGTTTCTGAGTCATAAAACATAAAGAATGTATTTATTTCCAACTGTTGAAATTAAAAGATTAACGCATAAGGGCCAAAAGGTATTAGGCCTGTTTTTTGACTATAATGAGGATTTAAAGATACTTTGCAAAAATTATGGGGCGTATTGGAGTGCATCCAAAAAGGCTTGGTTGATAGCAGATTCAGAAAAAAATATTAAAAAAATAGGTTCCGTATTTCATAATAAGGCATTCCTAAAGTTTCAATTTTCTTCAACTAATGAAAAGAATAAGTCACCCCAGAAAAAAAATTTAGTCCCCGAAACCTATTTAAAAACACTAAAGCGGATGCGCTATAGTGCGAGTACACAAAGGGCTTACAAATACCTTTTCAATGAATTCCTAAATTTTATCTACCCTACCCCCGTGCAGGATTTTACTGAAGAAGATATACGGAAATATCAAGATTGGTTGGTCACTAAAAAGAAAGTTTCCATTAGCACACAGAACCAAGCGATAAATGCCATAAAGTTTTATCTTGAAAAAATCAATCAACAAGAACGTGCGACCTATTACATTGAGAGGCCTATTAAAGAAACTAAGTTACCCACTGTTTTGAGCGAAAATGAAGTTTTACGGATTTTATCTTCCACCAAAAATCTAAAGCATCGGTTGGCATTTGCATTAATTTATAGCACCGGCGTAAGAATAAGTGAACTTTTAAATTTACGCATCAAAGATTTTGATTTAGACCGAAATATGGTTTATATTCGAAGTGCTAAAGGAAAAAAGGATAGGGTTTCTATTATAAGCAAAGCACTAAAACCGGTACTGGTAACCTATTTAAAAGAATTTAAACCCAATTATTGGATTTTAGAAGGCCCCAATAGAAAAGCATACTCTGCATCCAGCATACGCATGGCATTGAAAAAGAGCATTAAAAAAGCGGAAATTACCAAACATGTTACGCCCCACACCTTACGTCACACCCTTGCGACGCATCTGTTGGACCGCGGTACGGATACGAGGTATATTCAGCAATTGTTAGGGCATAACAGTCCGAAAACCACTGCCATATACGCCCATGTTTCCACCCGTTCGTTGCAAAACATAAACAATCCTTTAGATGCTTTATTAAACGATAAAGCACTGAATAAAAACAACTTAAACAATCAATAGCGAAAGTTATATATCAGCAACAGTGGTATATACATACGTTACCACACATTTGAGAAATGACGATATTTATAGTTTTAATGACAATATTTTCAGGAATTAGTTTTGTGCTGATTTTAAAGAAATATGACTTTCCGAAATTAGAAAAAGTTGTTAGAAAAATATCATTTTACTCATTAATCGGAATTTTAATATGTGTAATACTTTTGGTTTTTGACTTCCGACTAAAAGGAAAATACGCAAGCTCAATAATCGGACTGACTTTCTTGCTGTCTACAATTTTACTTTTTGGGTTGACTAAAAAAAATCTGACCAAAATATTGAGCGGAATTTTGACAATACCAATCTTTGTTTTCGGAATTTTAAGCTTGTTTTCCGAAATAGGGTTCGTCTTTTTTTATTTAATAACTCTTCCATTTCAAGCACCAATGGCGAAATCTGAAATTAATGAAAACCATAATGTGGAAGTCCGAGTTGGTGGATTTTTCGCTTGTGGAGAAAGTTTAGTAATTACAAAATCTAAATTCGGAATTTTGGATAAGCAACAATACGTTGGAAATAACTCTTGCGTAACTGGAATTAATAAAATAGAAACTATTGAATTTAAAGAAAATAGCGTGGAATTTTTAATCTATCACGATGGGGAAACTGAATTTGAAAATCCATATAAATATCAACCTGAAATAAAAAACGTGTGGTAACACTGTGTATAATTCATTGCTAGTAAAGGCTTACTTACGAAAATTCCGCTGGAATTTTCTATCTGTGATTATTTGCTAACTTTAGTGCTTAAACACGCAACGAAATCATACACTAGACCGTTGGGTGCAATTAGTGATACGAATTAAAAAATAAATAGAATGAGAATAGTTTTTTTTAATCATAAGGGTGGAGTCAGTAAGACCACTACAACATTTCATTTAGGCTGGAAACTTGCCCAGAGAGGTCAGCGAGTTTTATTAGTCGATGCAGATCCACAATGTAATCTGTCAGGAATAATAATGCAGAACAACTTTGAGCAGTACTATATCGAAGAAAGTACTAGAAAAAAGAATTTAATGGATGGGGTAAATTCTGCTTTTCAAGGAAGACCTGAGCCAATTAGTGCATTTGACTGCTACAATGTTCCTAATAATGAAAACTTGTACCTTCTGCCCGGTCATCCAAATTTAACTGAACTAGAGCCTGCATTGAGTTTTGCCCAAACCTCAAATAATGCCTTTGCTACCATGCAAAATTTACCAGGATCATTTAATGCACTAATTGAAAATTGTTGTAATCATCATAATATTGATTACGTCCTAATTGACTTAAATCCAGGATTAAGTGCAATCAACCAAAATTTCTTTTCAATCTCTGATTTATTTATAGTACCTACAAACCCAGATCCTTTTTCATTAATGGCAGTTAGAACATTGGCAGATGTATTACCTCGTTGGTATAGCACATCTCAACAAATGCGCATAACATTTGCCAATTCTTCATATCCGTTCCCGATTTATGACCCTAAATTTGCAGGTGTAGTACTTCAAAGATTTAATATTAGAAGCGGAAGACCTTCAACTCCATATAGGAATAACATGGATGAAATTCTGACATCTGTATCTGATGAATTGGTACCTAAATTAGCACAACATGGTATGCTTTTTCAGGCAAATCTTTACAGTGAAACAGGAATACCAGCAAATTATTGTCTAGCCGAAATCCCTGATTTCCAAAGCCTTCTTCCTCAGTCTAATAAATTTGGTGTTCCCGTGTATGCACTTTCAGATAATCAAATCGAACGATCAGGAACTGTTTTGCAGCAAATGATTAGTAAGAGAGATGAATTTGACCAGATGTTCGTAGAATTTGCATCACAGATTGAAGAAATAAAGGAAAATGCTGAGAGCTAAGCAAATATTTGACAAAGGAATAAATCGAGTTCGTAATATTGATACCCTTTTTATTCATTTAACTACTGTACTTGGTTTTAAACCCATCGATGTTTCAGATTTACTAAGAAGTGAAATCGTTTACTCTCTTTCTAGCTTTGATAGGCTAGTCCACGATTTGGTAAAGTTAGGAATGTTAGATTCGTTTAAAGGTAATCGAACACCAACAAATGCGTACAAGAATTTTAGTATTTCATTAAATCAATTTGATGCAATTAATAATGCTTCTGTACCACCTGCAGCATTTATATTCGAACAAACAATATCTTCCGCTCATAAACACTTATCATTTCAAGACCCAGATAAAGTTTCAGAAGCATTGAGCTTAATATGGCATGAAAATCATAAATGGCAGAAAATAGCTACGGAAATGGGAATGACTCAAAATAATTTGAAAACGGAGCTTAAAAACATTGTAATTCGTAGAAATCAAATTGTTCATGAAGGCGATTTTGATTTATTCACAGGGGACATTCAACCTATTATTCATTCTGATGCAAAACAATCAGTAGATTTTATTGATAACCTTGGAAACACAATTTATGATTTGGTAAAATAAATAACTGCACCCAACAACACCTATACGCAATGCCCTTCGGGACACTGCGCATAGCCTAACCGTTGCCTACAATTGCGGAAACTCACTCGAGCGGAATAAATCGGAATTGAAAAGGATTATAGATTTGAGCAAGTTTGCGGAAAAAATTGCCCACTCCAACGCTGAATAAAAAGCAAAACTGAAAAACATCGGAACGAAAAAAACTGTAGGCAACAAAAGCTATAGTTCATTGCTACGGATTTTCCTGCGGAAAATACTCGCATTTTTTGCTATCTTTAATCACAGCGGAAAATGACTCGCGTCCTTTCCCGCAACGAAACCATAGCCAAACCGTTGTGCATAATTTGAGAAATGAGCAAAGGATTAAAAATAGCCTTAATAATAATTTCAATTTTAATAATCCTAATTGTTGGTGGAGGATATTTTGCTTTAAAAACAATCGGAGAGGCTTTTGGAGCTGACTGCGAGATAAGTAATACTTGGACAATCAATGAATATGAAATAATTGAAAATAAGTGCCTTGGTTGGGCTGGACCACACTACTACCCTCTTGACTTGAAAAAGAACGGAGAATACATTGCAAGTAGCGGTTATAAATTAGACTCTTGTAACATTCGATTTGAACCTGAAAATGGACAATATTTGATAATTAATATCTGTGATGAAAAAATAACGGAATTAAAATCTCAAAAGACTAAAATTGATATACAAAAGGTAGACTCAATTATTATGGTTTCTGGAATTGACCCAAACAAGACAAAGAAACTCAACCGAATAAAAACTGAACGATTTATAAAAGACTGGAACAAAAGCAAAGTTTCTGATTATCGAGATGGAATTTTAGACTCAATATTCCACCCGAATTATCAGTATAAATTAGAAGTATTCGAAAACGGAAACAAGAAAGAGTTCGTAACATTTAATTTTTTAATTGCGGACGAATCGAATTGGACATATTTTATAACAAATGATTCTGACAAAGATTATATGAATCGACTATGGAATGAATAAAAAAACTATGCACAACAATGTATAACCGCAATTACGGCGGATTCGACTACGTCCTAATTCACTCGGAATTGCTAACGACAGTGCTTAACCGAAAATCAACATATATTAACCCGTAACTGACGGTTATACGTATTCCAAGATCAAATCCTAATTAAATCTATTTTTTTATTAAGCTGCATATTGATTTAAAACAACATATGGAGTTCCTCTTTTTACAACAGAAAATGCTC
>NZ_JAMQVC010000005.1 GCF_023721415.1 Galbibacter mesophilus
GGTTCCGTCAACGTCCAAAGCTCCGGTTGTTCCATTTTTTGTCAACCCCGTTCCTGCAACATCGGCATTTATGGCAGCCGCATTTACAGCCCCGGCAGCTAGGTCTTCGCTAGCTATCGTTCCGTTTGAAATCTTTGCGGAAGTAATTGTCTCATCTGCTAAGTCGGCCGCTACGATAGTTCCGTTTAATATTTTAGCGGAAGTAACGGCATCATCTTTTATGTCTAGAGTAACATCTCCTAATAGCGCATTGCTATCTCCTCCGACGGTAAGGTCTGTTGAAGTAATGTTTCCATCACCGTTGATAGCAGTCCCATCAACGTCTAAAGCTCCAGTCGTTCCATTCTTTGTTAGCCCTGTTCCAGCAACATCCACATTTATGGCAGCCGCATTTACAGCTCCAGCAGCTAGGTCTTCGCTAGCTATCGTTCCGTTTGAAATCTTTGCGGAAGTAATTGTCTCATCCGTAACCTCTACTTTATATTCTGATCCTACTTTTCCATCACCTGTTATGGTAGTCGTAGTTCCATCTGTTAATTTGGTTTCCGAACCATCTGCGGCATTTGCTGAAATCTGACTGTCCACATAATTCCTAGTGGCAGCACTTTGAGCAGTTGTAGGATCTAGTAAACCAATAATTTCTTTGTCTCCAGCATCATTACCTACACCTAAAACATTCCTTAAATCCTGGTCGTCCGTATCCACTAGAGCGGCAATATCAGCTAAAGCCACCCTAACATCAGCTCCTTCAGAATCGACAATTACTAATTCATTAGTAGCTGTGTCAACAGAAAAACTAACATTAGTCGTATTTGTATCGGTTGCTGCTGCAATGTCTGTCAATGGAATTGTTACCGAGTTGTTATCACTATCGGTTAAGATTAAATTGGTGCCATCTTGAGTAAGCGTAGCGTTGGTGGTGTTGGTATCTACCGCATTCGCAATTTCAGATAAAAGTACTGATACACTTTCCCCTTCAGAATCCGTCAGCACTAAAGTTCCATCTGTGGTGTTCACCACAAAAGTTTGATTTTTTACTTTATCCCCCGAGGTCAAATCCCAAGAGCTTCCATTCCAAAAATAGAGTACTCCTGTAATTTCGTTAATATAAATATCTCCTGTTTCAACTCCATTACTATCTGCAGTGGAGCCAGCGGCTGTTACAGCTGTACCTTTTAAAACGGTACAGTCACATTGATTTTCCAGATTCACCGTTGTTTGAGAAAACGCGAATCCTGAAATAAGCAATACAAAAAGTAAAATTCTATTTTTCATGTTAGTATGTATGTTTTTAACACAATTTCTTTTTAATTTTTACGCAAAAAGTCCCCTTGCCACGTAAGCAGCATTTAAAATTTCAATAAGTTTTTTGGCTAATCTATTCTTGAATTAAGAGATCGTTTTATTTAGATCTTCATAAAGAATATAATTTTTTTGTTGCGTAATTCATTAAGGGTTTATATTGAGGGTTATTAATTCTTTCAATCGTTCAAAGTTACAGTAATAATAGGGGTTTATCGATAAAAATGATGTGTACCCATCTCATAATGTTGTATGTAAGATTAAGTGTCTTTTTCATGGATAAACTGCATTAATTTTTATTTACTCTATAGGTTTGATTTCTGTTTGTAATTACGGTTCTCACTCCCACAGAGAGGGTAGCTTCTTCAGAAGTTATTGTTCCACAGGATGATTTTGTGCTTGTTAGCAATACCTGGTATTTATTTCCATTTTGATTTACTTCAATATTAGCAAGTGTTAAATCTTTACTGGTTTCTCCCGGTATATCTGTGTAGTTGTTCCCATAGTCTGTACTTACTTGCCATTGGTAAGTTGCTACATTTTTTGCTGTAACAGAGAATGTAGTCCCTTCATCAACAAATACGAATTTATCCTCGGGTTGGTTTTCTTGGTTGATGGTAAATGGGGTAACTTTTGTTACTGCCGAAATTTCTGGAGGAGTAGGGTCGCCTGGCATGCCACCGTATTCTACTAAATATCCTTTTGGTTGGTATGCACCACTGCTTGCTCCTGTATTGGAAAGATCGTTCCAAGAACCTTCTACACCTCTGTTTGCTGAAGGGTCGTTAATATGTGCATAGTCTTCATTTCCAGATTGGTTGGGTTCTCCTGTATTCCAATTGGCATATTGAGGTGCGGGTCCTGCTAGACTTCCATTGGAAAGGCCTTGCCAAAACTGTAATCCAGCTCCGCCATTTTCTAAACCTTCTGGACCAGTAACCCATCTCCAAGTATTTTCAACAGCTTCATCACTTCCACCGATCCATCCCGCTCCTGGAGCTTGTTCGCCTAATAATTGGGCTTCGTCTGCAGCTGTTATGGTAGCTAAATATCCTGTTAAGCCATAAAAGGACCTACTTGCTGCAGCTATTTGTGCATTCTTCCATGTGATACCAATATCCGGTACGTATTCGTAATAATGCCCGCTCGATTCTAAAAAGTTCAATTCTGCAAATACAATAGAAAAATCGCGAGTCTCATCGGTTATGTTTGGTGCATTTGAAGTGAAAACAACATCGAGGATGGCTGCTTCAAATTCATCTAAAGTAGCAGGACCAGTAAGTGTTAATTTTCCTTCGAGTTCACTCCAAGAAGCTACAATGTTTGGGTGCGTGCCGTTTAATGTCAATTTATCTCCTATACCATCATTGTTTGCTGGGCCATTATCGTAATTGCTTGATATTTGTATAAAAACTTTTTCTAACTGATCCTCTTCATCTTCTATGTTAATGGATTCTACGATTGGTGTACTGTCGCCTAGACAGTGAATTTGGTTTCCAGTCGCTGTGATGGTTGGGGGCGTGTTATCATTATTGTCAATAGCGTCTCTAAAATCTACATCGCCTCCGGTGTTCGCATCAGCATCGGTATCGGGTAGCGCAATTGAACCTCCTGTGCTTGTTAAGGGATTATCGATGGTTCCCGAAGGGTCTGAATAACCAGTTGTTGCATCGGTGGTATTGTCCAATCCGTCGTTGTCTGTATCGGTATTTGATAAAGTAAGTCCAGCTTCAACTGTATCGTTGCTTCCTTCATTATCACTGTCGGCATCAAGATAGTCGGGTGTTCCATCGTTCTCAGTGTCCACGGGAGTGAGTCCGTTAGTTCCGTACGAATTATCTATTCCTTCTGAATAATTACCGCTAGGTGAAATATAACCAATGGAAGTTTGTGCTTCCACATTATCCGGGATTCCATCGTTGTCGCTGTCGAGATCCAGTTTGTTTACAATTCCGTCGTTATCTGTATCGCAAATACTTGTGATGATATTATTAACCTCATTTTGTGATAAGGCACGTTCATAATGAATAAAATCATCCATTAAACCCGCGTAGTAATTTGGGGTATTAGATCCAAAAGCGTCACCTGAGCTACGCCCAAATGCATGAGCACTTGAGTGTGGGGCCAAGCTATTGAAGCCGGTATTAAGCGTATTGCTCGGGTTACCATCCAAATATAGAATTACGTTCCCGTCTTTATAAGTTACGGCAATATGGTGCCATAAACCGTCGTTGGGAAATGTGAAAGAAGAGGTGTTTTTCTGAATACTTTGCTCCCTAACAGCACATTCCAAGATGTTGTTGTTTAAGCGAATGGCAAGACCATTGGTGCCGCCACCTTCATCCAGTAATGTTTTTGTGCCTGAAAGATTGTTGGGTTTTACCCAAAATGAATAGGAAAAATTCGTTATTTCTTTGTTTAGATAGGTTCCGTCACTGTAGGATAAATAGTTGGAAGTACCGTCGAAAATTGCAGAAGAAGAACCTCTTACTCGGTCTGCGCTAAAAGTTACGCTTCCTTCTCTAAGATTATGATTGTTCCCAGAAGCATCATTGGTTGAATTTTCCATTGGCCAATAACCATCGTAACCGCTTACCGGGTTACAATTAGTTTCTAAAATGTCTAAAATTCCGTCGTTATCATCATCTTTATCGGCCATGTTGGTTATTCCGTCTTGGTCCGTGTCCCTGGAAGCATTTGGCACTGTATAACTAGCTCCAAAGACTCTTAAACCTGTTTGGTGGCCAATGATTCTTATATATTGAAGGGCATTGCCAAGAGTGAAACTTATTGTTGTTTTCGTTGTGGTAGCGATTGACACTACTATATTGCCATTGTCAGCTCCAGAAGAATTGGATCTTTGTACGTTAAAATCTGAGGAGGCTACACTAGGGTCTGTTTGAACAACCAAGCCAATGGTAGTTCCTGCAGGTAACGAAAATGGAAATCTTAAAAGTAAATTATCTGCACCGTCAGAAGGATTTAAGGAGCTTGAGGTAAAAGTGTTTCCGGGAATTCCTTCAGCATTTGTAGGATTTGAGAAACCGTTCAAGCTAGTAGCTTGTCCTACATAACCATCAACGCTTTGCCCAATTAAAAGACACGGTAAGAATAGTATAAAAAATGTTACAGCGTAAAATTTCTTCATTCAAAATTTGAGGTTAAATATCCTTTGAGTAAAATACTTACGTAAAAGATTTTATTTTGGTTTTGTTAATGTTGTGTTAAATTCATTTTAATCGATACAAATATATTATGCATGCATAGTAATATTTTAAATTATTCGCTTAATGATAGATAATTATCGTTGTTCTGCATTCTGTCGTGTAACTTGTTAATTATTAACTCTGTAAGTGGTGTTTCTGTTGGTGATTACTGTTTTTACGTTTACTGTTAACACCGCTTCATTGGATAACAATTCACCACAGGCGTTATTGGTGTTTATAACAATTACCCTAAATCTTTTTCCGTTTAAACTGTTGGGGGTCTTTGTTATGGTTAATTCATCTGTCGTTGCTCCGCTGTAAATTCCTGTATTGGAAATATCATCCCATGTTGTTCCGTTGAAAATCTGCCATTGGTAGGCATTGCTGTTCTTTGCGGCAACATTGAAGAAAACTGAATCTCCCGTAAATATCGTTTTACTTTGGGGTTGTCCAGCTATAACAGGTTTGGGAGTGGTTTCACGATAATCAAATGTTGTATTTCCATTAAGATCCTGTGGTTGGGTATAACCATCGGTGTTTCCTGCAACTTTTCCATTGCTGTTTACGGTATTTCCTAAAAGTTGTCCAGGTTTATCTGGGTTTTCCGTGAATCCAGCTTCCAGCACATCCAAACATCCATCAGCATCAGAATCAAGGTCTTGGAAATCTGGTTTGCCGTCTGTGTCACTACTTAGAACGGTGTAATTTACTGTTCCTGCATTGGGTGAATCTTGTACGCTATCAGCAATACCATCCGTTCCAACTGTTGCTGTTAGTCTTCCATTGGAATGCGCGCCGCCGTGACCAGCTTCTACGGCATCGTAAATACCATCGTTATCACTGTCTACATCCAAATAATCTAAAATACCATCTTGATCGGTATCTGTGGGGATGCAATACTTAATATTACTAAAGGAAATCTGCACTGCTCCAGCAGGACCCGATTTACCTACTTTAAAAACTAATTTATCGATGGCCTGACCAATAGTGATTGTTACATTTCCTGCATTGGAAGTATTGGCGATATTATTGGGATTGTTGGAAGATACCGTTTTTGCACCATCGTTATTTACATTGGCAGGATTCAATACTACAAAATTACTATTGCTAAGTTTTATACGGTTGGCGCCATTAAATGCTTTTATTTCAACCACATCGCTTTCATCGATATCACCCAAGTCGATGTTTACATTGGTTACCGATTGGTTGAATTGAAATGTATGTGTAGTAGGTGCAGTATCGAAATTGGTGTTAGAGGTGTTTAGTAATAGTCCTTCTGTATTCCCGGCAATGCCAGTTTCAAACCGGAATTTGTTAAAGGTAGCTCCCGAACTTATGGTTGATGTAACATCTATCTTTACTGTTTTATAGGTTGCAATATTGGTCACAGCGTCTTTTCCGTAGTCTGTATTTAACGCCTTGGTATTTCTTAAATTTGAAGTGGCGCAATCTAATCCTTCATTTAGGTCTAAGATACCATCGTTATCATCGTCTAAGTCGCTAGTATTAGGAATTCCATCGTTATCGGCGTCGTTGTTAGCATTCACCTGTTGTAGTCCGCCATCGCTATCGTAAAAGCCGCCACCGGGATAGGCGTCCATTCCGCCTTGGGTAGAATTGGTGTTGGTAGGACTCTGGGTCCAGTCGGGAGTTATGGCATCATTAGGCATGATGATATATCCGTAGAAAACCTGATTTGGCACAATTCCTAAATCGGTTAGGCTTATAAATGTACCGGCCACCCTTTGCGGACCACCATTTTCAGCAGGCTTTAAACGACTATCGGAGTCTTGCCTTTGAAAAATAACGTAATTGGTGTCGTGGAAACTTTTTGTCCCAAACGCAGACGCAGGGATGGCTTTTAGCGTTCCATACTTGGTGGGGTTTCCGTCGGCATCAATAGAAAGTACAGCCGCAATTTTAAAGGGATCGTTTCCGTTTCTTTCAAATACGGCAAAACCTGCATTAGCTGGGGTGGCAGTAGAAATTCCTTCAGAATTAATATAATCAAACCGTTCTATATTATTTACCTGTGCACTTCCTCCTGAACCATCACCGCCAGGGTTTACAAAAGTGTTGTCCGATCCAATATTCAATCGTAAACTTCGAAACGATTCTTCAATACTACCTGCATAGCTGGGTCTCAATGCGCGCGTATTCGTGCTATTGTTTGTGTTTTCCCTTTCAAACCAAAGAATTTGGCGTCGTTGATTTCCTCCCGCAGTTCCATTTCTACGAACAAAAAACTTATCTACTAGAAAAGCAGCATCAAAGGTTTTGCCACCAGCTACGAAGGAAGCTGTTTTGCTCAATTCGTAATTATTTTGAGTGGTATTGGAGGTGCTAAATTGAAGCGTATAGTCGGTGCCTGCCGCATAGTTTGGATGACTCCCATTCCCCTTTATGGTGTAGTCATTACTACTATTGTTCACATCTACATACGAGGCATTAATACTTTCAATAGGAGTTTGAGCGCCCAGAGCAAGGGGCAAAAAAATAAATAGAAAAGCAATTCCACCGTGGGTGAAGGCTTTGCGAACGAGGTTGTAATTATTTTGCATAGCTTTTTTTGAGGGTTAAAGATTCGTTTTTAGGCAATTACGAACCTTGAAAGAGTTGGGTTTGCAAAAAATGTTAAAATTACGTTAACGTTGGTCCAAATATATGGGTAGAGATATTTTTCTTACAAAATAATGGGCTATAAAACAGTAAAGTATCGACAAACGACATAAAGGTTAGGTGTACCTTTTAATTCTGCATCGGAAAAAGTATTTCTAAGCACTGTAGAAAGGCTTATAATTTATTCTGAAGGAATTTTAACAGTTTATGCTATACAATCAGCGGGTTATGCAGAACAATTAGAGGTTTATGCAATGCAATCAGTGGGCTGTGCAGAGCGATTAGCGGGCTATGTTGTGCATCCAGTTGCTTATGCAATGCATCCAGCGGCTATGCAATACATCCAGTGGCCTATGTTAGACATCGCGTAGGTAATGTAGTGCATCCAGTGGGGTGTGTAGTGCGATTTGTGAAAGATGTATCACTTTTAAGATCCTGTTTATTTTAATTTTCTGAAGTACTTCCGTAGAAAAAATAGGATAAATGATGCTGCTTGGCACAGAATCAATTATTTTTGCAGTCCTTAAATGGATAAGCATGCGTTTAGAAGAAGAAATTAAGAAAAGAAGAACTTTCGGGATTATTTCCCACCCAGATGCAGGAAAAACCACACTAACGGAGAAGTTGCTCCTGTTTGGTGGCGCGATACAAGAAGCTGGAGCCGTTAAAAGCAATAAGATTAAAAAAGGTGCGACGAGTGATTTTATGGAGATTGAGCGCCAAAGAGGGATTTCGGTGGCAACATCGGTTTTGGCATTTAATTACGAAGGAAAGAAAATAAACATTCTTGATACGCCTGGTCACAAGGATTTTGCTGAAGATACCTTTAGAACCTTAACGGCGGTAGATAGTGTTATTGTTGTGATTGATGTGGCTAAAGGGGTTGAGGAGCAGACTGAAAAGTTGGTAGAAGTATGCCGCATGCGAAACATCCCTATGATTGTGTTTATAAACAAACTGGATCGGGAAGGAAAGGATGCTTTTGACCTTTTGGATGAAGTGGAACAAAAACTGAATCTAAGGGTAACGCCACTAAGTTTCCCTATTGGTATGGGTTACGATTTTAAAGGGATTTACAATGTTTGGGAAAAGAACATTAACCTTTTTAGTGGTGATAGCAAGAAAAATATAGAAGAAACCATTGCTTTTGATGATGTTTCCAATCCGGAATTGGAAAAGATTATAGGTGCAAAAGCAGCCGAAGAACTTCGTGAGAACTTAGAATTGGTGTATGAAGTATATCCCGATTTTAACCGTGATGAATATTTAAAGGGAGATTTGCAGCCTGTATTTTTTGGTTCGGCCTTAAATAATTTTGGAGTGCGAGAGTTGTTGGATTGTTTTGTGGAAATAGCCCCAACACCACTTCCTAAAAAATCGGAAGAACGATTGGTAAATCCGAATGAAAAGGATTTTTCTGGTTTTGTATTTAAAATCCACGCCAATATGGACCCCAAACACCGCGACCGATTGGCATTTATAAAGATTGTTTCAGGAACGTTTGAAAGGAACACGCCCTATTTACATGTTCGAAAAAACAAAAAGCTCAAGTTTTCTAGTCCGAATGCCTTTTTCGCTGAAAAGAAAGAAATTGTAGATGTTTCCTATGCAGGGGATATCGTTGGGCTTCATGATACTGGAAACTTTAAAATTGGCGATACGCTTACCCAAGGTGAAGAATTGAACTTTCGCGGCATACCCAGTTTTTCCCCGGAGCATTTCCGTTATATCAATAATGCGGACCCTATGAAGGCAAAGCAGCTGGACAAAGGAATTAGCCAGTTGATGGACGAAGGGGTGGCGCAGCTTTTTACGTTGGAAATGAATAATAGAAAGATTATTGGTACAGTAGGAGCACTGCAATATGAGGTCATCCAATACCGTCTCGAACACGAATACGGTGCTAAATGTACGTATGAAAACCTGCCGGTACATAAAGCTTGTTGGGTGGAGCCCGAAGATAAAAACAGCGAAGAATTTAAAGAGTTTAAAAGGGTGAAGCAAAAGTTTTTGGCAAAGGATAAGCAGGGACAACTGGTGTTTTTAGCAGATTCTTCATTTTCCATACAAATGACCCAGCAAAAATACCCTAGTGTAAAACTACATTTTGTTTCAGAATATAAATAAAAATAGGTTTTTCAAACCTCCTCTTAAGGTGTATCCTTATTAACGCGGTAGGTTTGGTTTCTATTGCTTATAACCGTTTTTACACCAACTTTTGTGACTGCCGCGGTGGATATGTTTTGTGAATTACATACATAGGCCGAATTGGTAAGAACCGCTCGATATTGATAATTCTGCATTGAAAAGTCAGCTTCCTTAACCGTAAGAGTGTTCGTGTTAGTTCCAGCATAGAGGGGTCCATCCGTTATATCATTAAATGGTCCACCATTGATGCTAACCTGCCACTGAAAGGCGGTTGTATGCGTAGATGCAATGTTGAGTGTGCCCG
Source organism: Galbibacter mesophilus (assembly GCF_023721415.1). Lineage (GTDB taxonomy): Bacteria > Bacteroidota > Bacteroidia > Flavobacteriales > Flavobacteriaceae > Galbibacter > Galbibacter mesophilus. The sequence continues at coordinate 9,580 of NZ_JAMQVC010000005.1, forward strand.
CATTTCCATCAAAAAAAGTAGTGTTTTTGGGTTGTGTGGTTATAGTAGGTCGCTGGCTAGCTACTCTATAATCAAATTTTCCATCGGTGTTGTTGTCTTTGGGCGCAGTATAACCACCTTGGCCTGTAACCACGCCGGCTGCATTTACGGAAATGGGATTGTTGCCTAAAAATCCATTTCCATCGGGATCGGTAAAACCCGCTTCCAAAACATCATTGCATCCATCGGCATCACTATCCAAAGAAATATAATCTGCGATGTTATTGTTATCAGAGTCCAAGATATTGTAATTTATATTCCCGCTGTCGGGTTGGGTCGTTGCCTGTACGCTGTTTGGAATTCCATCGGCGCCCACCGCTCCTGTCACTCTTCCGCTGGAATTGATGGTTTTTCCATGGCCTGCTTCCACCGCATCGTAAATACCGTCATTGTCACTATCTAAATCCAAACTGTTGGCAATACCGTCTCCATCGGTATCAATAGAAATACATCCTGGAGTAAAGCTTCCTTCGTTAACAGCAAAGAAAATGGGGTCTGCACCACTGGAAATCTCCAGTCTAAAAGCTACCGCCTGACTTTTTTGTGTTTCAGTTAAGTTAAATTCCGAAAGTTCTACTGCGGCAAAACGTAAACCTTTTTTTGAGTTGGCAGCATTTCGGGAATCATTTACATTGTATTGATCCACAATAGAAAAACCGACTTCCGGAATGTTATTCCATATTACTTCTACGCCATTTCCTAAATAATTTCCGTTGGCATCAAGCAGGTGCAAGCGGTTATAATTAGACCCAGAGGTAAGCAATGCACCTTGGGTTAAAAGAATATCCATGATGCCGTCGCCGTATGAGCCAGACGTTGTGCCTCCCAAACGGAATGTCCATGTATTTCCAATATTGGCAATGGTATACGCCATATCGAGTCCTCTAACGCCTTCGTACAAATAAGGGTTAAATGGAGTGCCGCCAGAGGTAAGGAGCGGACCATTTGCTTGGCTTAAGTTTCCATCCAAAGCTCTAGCTTCTAAACGTATTCCATTGGTGATTCTTGTAACGGGCTGCACGGCCACCCAAGTGGTTTCCTCTATAATTTTGTCCCCAGTACCATCATTATTAGTATCTATTCTGTCAAACCTCCCATTATTATTTGTGTCTTTTAATCTGGCATTCGGAACGCCAGTTGCATAGGTTTTACCGTTTGCTTCAAAAGCCAACAACGTAGAATGATTGTCGAATTCCTTAGGATTTAAATTGGTAGTAGAAGAGCTCCAGTAGCCCTGATAATCAGAATAAATAGCCGTAACCGCATTAGAAGAAGTTACACGAGAGGGTGGCGGACCAAAATTCCCCGTTATCTCGCATTCATCTTCCATGAGGTCTGGAATTCCGTCATTGTCATCGTCCTTGTCAATATCGTCTGTTAATCCATCACCATCGGTATCGGGCGGAGCAGTGTTTATAAAGCTTTCCGTAGTTTTTGTTTCCTTTCTACTGAAACTGTAAATAAAGTTTACTAAACCAATGATAAGAAGTGCAAATAATGTTCTTTTGACAATAGAATTGAAAATTCCGGACATTTTAAAGTAGGCTTATAATTATGGGTACTTAAAATTTTCGGCGAAAGTAAAAAAACGTAATTTGATGCGAAACTTTATGTTGACAACGGGATAAAAAAGTGGTTGAAAAGCAACTTTTAGGTTTTTTGCTTCGAAAAATCTATCTGTTTTAGGAGAACAAAAGCGGTAAAGAATTAAAAAGTTGCTAATATCCTATATTTTTAATTTCTTTGGTTAAAGGCACAAAATCGAATTTTACACATATTAGACCATGAAATTTTTAAGAAACTTATTAGCAGCTATTTTAGGGACGCTTATTGCATTGGGGATTGTAGTGATGTTTTTTGTAATCATTGCTGCGGTGGCAGGAAGTAGCGAAGAACCTATTAAGGTGAAGGATAATTCCATCCTGGAAATCACCTTCGATCAGCCGCTAAAAGACTACGGTGGGAAATATGAATTCACTGATATAGACTTTAAATTTGAAGAATATAACGGCTTGAACAATGTTCTGTTAGCGATTGAAAAGGCAGCAGAGGATGATAAAATAAAAGGAATAAGTATTTACAATTCGTTTTTAATGACGGGTTCTGCCAACACCCGAACCATTCGTGAGGCACTTGAGAAATTTAAAGAGTCTGGTAAGTTTGTGTATGCATATGGCGATTTCTATGCCCAAAAAGACTATTATTTGGCTACCGTAGCCGATTCTATTTTTTTAAATCCAACCGGGAATTTAGATTTTAGAGGACTTTCCTCGGAAGTTTTATACCTGAAAGACCTTCAAGAAAACTCAGGAATTAAAATGGAGGTAATCCGTCACGGAAAATACAAAAGTGCTGTAGAACCTTATTTAACTAACGAAATGAGTGCTGAAAATAGAGAGCAAATAAGCGAGCTGCTAGAATCCATTTGGAGTACTTACTTGGGCGATATTTCAGAGAGTAGAGGTATGGAAGTTTCTCAATTGGATGCTTTTGCAGACGAATTAGCGGCGAGAACACCTGAGCTTGCTTTACAGAATGCTTTTGTTGATAAGTTAGCCTATTTAGACGAATACAATGGTTTGTTGAGAAAACAGCTCGCTATTGAAAAAGATGAGGATATGAATAAGATTTCCATTTTGAAATACGCCGAATATGCTGCCAAGAAAGTTAAAACTGCTGGAAAAGATAAAATAGCGGTTATCTATGCCCAAGGTGAAATAGGCTACGGAAAAGGGAACGATAATTATATCGGGCAAGAAACGATGTTTAAATCCCTTAAAGATGCTCGCGAAGATGATAAAGTCAAGGCTATCGTTATGCGTATTAATTCACCAGGAGGAATGGCATTGACTTCCGATATTATTTGGAGGGAAATAGAAATTACCAAGAAAGTGAAGCCAGTGATAGTTTCCATGGGGAATTTAGCGGCTTCTGGAGGATATTACATGGCGGTTGCCGGCGATAAGATTTTTGCTGAACCTTCTACAATAACAGGGTCTATTGGTGTTTTTGCCACCATTCCAAACGTAAGCGAATTGGCAAACAAATGGGGTATTAATGCTGAACAAGTGAATACCAATAAAAATTCAACCATTTATAGTGTTTTTGAAAAAGACAACGAAAACTTTAAGAAATATGCTAAAGAGGGGATAGAAGAATTTTATCAAACCTTTTTAAAGCGTGTTTCCGACGGAAGAAATATGGAAGTTGCCGAGGTTGATAGCGTGGCTCAAGGAAGAGTTTGGACAGGTATTCAAGCGAAAGAACGCGGTTTGGTAGATGAAATTGGTGGATTGGATGATGCGGTTGCTTTTGCTGCAGAAAGTGAAGAGTTAGAAGATTACGCGGTGAAAAATTATCCAGTTTACGAAACCAGTATCGAAGAATTGTTACAAAACTTTTCCGGACTTGGTTTTATGAAAGGAAAAGAGCAATTGCTAAAAGAAGAGTTGGGCGAAGAGGCTTACCAGATTTTACAACAAATGAAGTCGGTGACTGCTAAAAAAGGCTTGCAGGCAAGAATGCCTTTTGAAATGAACATTAAGTAACGAATGACCCAACAGGATAAGAAGTTAGCATTTAAAATATACCTTTATTTAGGAGCGTTGTTTATTACTTCGCTAGTGGTTTCCAATCTTATTTTTCAAAAGTTTTTTTACTGGTATCCCTTTGGTGATTTTAAAGTTTTCGGAGCTTCTTTGTTCGAAGTTTCCGTCGGAATTTTACCTTACCCCATCACTTTTTTAATTACCGATCTCATTTCAGAAATCTATGGTAAGAAGAAAGCGAATCAAGTGGTTACGGCCGGAATATTTGCCTCTTTATTTTCCATGGGGATTGTTTTATTGGCAGATGTAGTTCCAGCCATACCCACTTCTCCCATACAAAACGATATCTTTACGAAGGTATTTGCACTTTCTCCCATTGCCGTCCTCGCTTCGATGATAGCCTATCTGTTTGCGCAATACATAGACATCACCATTTATCACTTTTGGAAAAAGCTCACAAACGGAAAATATCTATGGTTACGGAATAACTTTTCCACTTTTACTTCGCAATTTATAGATACGTTTACCGTAGTGCTTTTGCTGTGCGTTTTTAAGGTTTTACCTTGGGATTTGTTTTATGGATTAGTCGTTAGCGGCTTTCTTTTTAAAGTTTTTGTAGCTATTATCGATACACCGCTGCTTTATTTTTTCGTTTACCTATTCAAAAAAAGGTTTAAACTCAAACCAAATGAGGAGATTGATTTTGAGTTCTGATATCTCAGAAAACCACATTACGCTTTGCTGCGTGTGAATTAAAGTATGTTCGGTTTTTCTTATATTCTAAAGTTCCATCATGTCTTTAAAAACATTAAACTTTTATTAAAGTCATTTCTATTATATAGATTTTACCGCAATTTTGTTAATATTAGGGTAGTAAAAAGGCTATGTTTCAATCGGTCTTTAAAGCTACCAAACTAGAAAAAGAAAAAATGAAAAAAGCACTAAAAATAATAGGAATAATACTTGGGTTATTGGTCGTTTTCTTAATCGCCGCACCCTTTTTATTTGAAGGAAAGATAATCAAGATTGTAAAGAATACAGTCAATAAAAACATCAATGCAAAGTTTGATTTTAAAGATGCTGATGTAAGCCTCTTCCGAAGTTTCCCCGATGCTTCCGTAACGGTGGAAGAAATGCGATTGATAAATAATGCCCCATTTGAAGGGGATACTTTGGTATATGCTAAAAAAGCGAACATTAGCGTGCCGTTTATGCAAATCTTCAACGATGCAGGCGAGCCTTATTCGGTGAATTCATTCTCCATAGATGGAGCGGTAATTAATGTTTTTGTAGATGAAGGAGGAAATGCCAATTATGATATTGCTAAAAAAGAACCGGTTTCCGGAGCTGAAAAAACTTCAGAAACTACAACTTCGGAAACGATTGAAACTACTCCTGCAAGTAATAATGTTCGTCTTTCCGTAAAGAATTATGAGATTACCAACTCCCGTATAAAATATTACGATGAAAAAGGGAAAATGTATTTTGAACTTGATAGTTTAAACCATTCCGGAAAAGGAGATCTTTCTGCGGTAAAATCAGAATTGGACACCAAAACAACGGCGCTTATCTCATTTGATATGGACAGCGTAAATTACTTCCGAAGAAATCTTATACAGTTGGATGCCAAGCTGGGTGTGGATTTAGAACAGAATAAATATACATTCCTAGAAAATGAAGCCATTATTAATCAGCTTGCCTTGGTTTTTGATGGTTTTGTAAAAGTAAATGAAGACAATCAAGAAGTGGACATTACTTTTAAAACACCGTCTTCTGACTTTAAAAATTTCTTGGCAGTGATTCCTGAAGCTTATTCAAAAGATATTGCCAATGTTCAAACCACTGGTGATTTTGTGGTTCAGGGAAAACTCAAAGGTGTGGTAGATGAAGAGCACATTCCTGCTTTTGATATTGCCATAAGCTCGAGCAACGCTTCTTTTAAATATCCAGATTTGCCGCAATCGGTTAAGAATATAAATATTGACACTAAAATTGCCAATGAAAGTGGAATATTGGAGGATACGTATGTAGATATTAACAAGCTTTCTTTTATGATCGCGCAGGATGTTTTCAATGCAGAAGCACACATAAAACATCTTATGGGAAATCCGTTGGTGAATGCCAACTTGAATGGGCGGATAAACTTGGCGAACCTTTCACAAGCCTATCCTTTTCCTGCGGAACAAGATTTAAAAGGAATTTTGGATGCTAATTTGAGCACCACTTTTGATATGGAATCGATTGAAAAGGAGCAATACCAAAACACTAAAAATAGTGGAACTTTAGGTTTAAAGAATTTTGAATTTGCTTCGGAAGAAATGAAGAATCCAGTCCAAATTTCCAATGCTGCCGTTACTTTCAATACGCAAAATGTAAGTTTAAATGCCTTTGAAGCCAAAACGGGCCAAACCGATATTTCGGCTAAAGGTTCTATTCAGAATTTACTGGGTTACATGTTCAATAAAGAAACATTGAAAGGGAATTTTACTTTAAGTTCCAACAAATTTGCGGTTAACGATTTCATGACGGAAAAAACGGAAAGCTCTTCCGAGGAAAGTAAAAAAGAGGAAAATACCACCGAAACGCCAAAGACAGAAAAACCAACAACCACTGGCGGAAAAGAAGAGCAAATAAAAATCCCGTCCTTCCTCGATGCCACGATTGCCGCGAAAGCAAATACAGTTATCTACGACAATTTAACCTTGAAAGATGTTTCGGGAACGCTTATTATAAAAGATGAAGCAGTTACCCTAAAAGACTTGAATTCGAGTTTGTTTGGTGGTAAAATCGCCCTTAATGGTTCTGTTTCAACTAAAAATGAGACCCCTGTATTTAATATGGATTTAGGAATTAATAGCTTCAATATCGCTGAATCTTTTCAAGGGTTGGATATGTTAAAGGCAATAACACCTATTGCAAGTGCTTTGGAAGGAAAGCTTAATTCTAATTTTGCCATAAAAGGAAACTTAAATAATGATTTTACGCCTCAGTTGAGCACGCTTTCAGGAAATGCATTGGCAGAAGCTATTGTTAGCGGTTTTGATGCTGAAAAAGGAAAGTTGTTAAGTGCGTTAGGTACAAAATTGGATTTTCTAAGTTTCGAGGAAGGTGAAACTAAAGATGTAAAAACATCTCTTACTTTTGATAACGGACAAGTAAACGTGAAGCCTTTTAATTTAAAGTATAAAGATATTAATGTGAAGGTGGCAGGAAGTCATGGTTTTGATAAATCCATTAACTACAAAGCTACTTTTGATGTTCCAGCTAAATATTTAGGGAAGGATGTGAATAATTTAATTGCCAAACTAAACGATCCCGATGCAAAGAATATTACGGTTCCTGTAACTGCGAATATTGGTGGGACATACAGCAACCCATCAGTTTCTACCGATTTGAGTTCAACAGCAACACAATTGACGCAGAAATTGGTTGAAATGCAAAAAGATAAATACGTAAAAGAGGGTAGCGATAAAGTAAAAGATGCTATCGATAAATTCTTGGGTGGTGGAAGTTCTAAAGATACTACGGCGACCTCAGCTTCCTCTGGAAATAAACCAAAGTTGGATTCTACACAAACCAATGAAATAAAAAAAGCAGCCGATAATATTATTAAAGGCTTGTTTGGTAGTAAAAAGAAAGATACCGCTAAGGCGGAGTAAATATTATAAAAACTTGATAAACTGACATTTGTCATTTTTTACCAGAAGGGTTGCTTATAACTTTGTGGTGCAAATCATAAGGTATGAGCAATTCTTTAGTTCAGAAATACAATGTGCCTGGGCCTAGATACACTAGTTATCCCACTGTGCCTTTTTGGAATAATGATACTTTTTCAGCAGAGAAATGGGTCACATCGGTTCAAGAATCTTTCCTGGAAAATAATGGTGAACTCAGTCTTTACATACATTTGCCTTATTGCGAAAGCCTGTGTACTTTTTGTGGTTGTCATAAGCACATTACCAAACGGCATGAGGTGGAACATCCATATATTGATACCCTTCTGGCAGAGTGGAAATTGTATCTTAATTTATTTGAAACGCCACCTGTAATCAAAGAAATCCATTTAGGAGGTGGAACACCCACTTTCTTTTCTCCGGATAGTTTGAAGCGATTAATAGAAGGTATTTTTAAGTTTGCTGAAAGAGCAGCGGATTATGACTTTAGCTTTGAAGGTCATCCCAACAACACTACGAAAGAACATTTACAAACGCTGTACGATTTGGGTTTTAGACGTGTGAGTTTTGGAGTACAGGATTATAATGAAACTGTGCAAAAAGCAATTAATAGAATTCAACCTTTTGAAAACGTAAAGCGTGCAACAGAGGAAGCACGGGCTATAGGATACACATCCGTTAGTCACGATTTAATTTTTGGCCTGCCATTTCAAGAACTTGGTCACGTAGTAGATACCATTAATAAAACACTGCTGTTAATGCCAGAACGTATTGCATTTTACAGTTATGCACACGTGCCTTGGATAAAAGGCAACGGACAACGGGGATTTAGCGATGAAGACATTCCTAAAGGAGATGAAAAAAGAAAATTATATGAGATTGGGAAACAACTTTTGGAAGAATTGGGATATGTTGAAATAGGGATGGACCACTTTGCTTTAAAAGAGGATTCCTTACATGTGGCAATGGAAAACCAAAAATTGCATCGGAATTTTATGGGGTATACTACCCAAAAAACCAATTTAATGATTGGGTTGGGTGCCTCTAGCATTAGCGACAGTTGGTATGCGTTTGCACAAAACGCCAAAAGCATTAAGGAGTATACCCAGTTGGTGAAGGAAGGCATAATCCCAGTTTTCCGGGGACATGTACTGGATAAAAAGGATTTAACGACTCGAAAGCACATTTTAAATCTCATGTGCAATTTTACCACCTCATGGGAAAATAAAGGTTTGGTTTTAGAAGAAATGGATGAAATTATAGCGTCCCTTCATGAGTTTGAAAATGATCAACTTTTAACCGTTACCAATAAAGAAATAATTGTAAAAGTTGCTGGAAGACCATTTGTAAGAAATATATGCATGGCATTTGATTCATATTTAAAAGAGTCCGCCCCGCAACGACAACTGTTTTCCATGACCGTTTAAAAGTTTTGGAAAAGTTTAGATTTAAATTGACATCTTAAAAAGTCTTTAATACATAAAATAATTACTTTGGTTTGATTACCCCGTTGGCCTGTCTATTGGACACAGATAGGATTTTAGCGGGGTTTTTTTGTAGGTTTATTGCGCTACGGGCACTACGCAATTAGGTGTCGCTTTAACCATTAATTGTAAATCGGAAGGGGAAAGGTAGGGAATTCCAAGTCCTAAACCCCGGACAATAAAAAGAAGCCCAATGAGTACCACGAATACTGGAATGGCTTTGGTAATTTTTCTTCTAGCTGAAATCGACAAAAAATTCCCTAGATAAACTGCCGTAGTCATTAAAGGGATTGTTCCTAAACCAAAGAAAACCATGTAAAGAGAACTTTGGTGTGGATTTCCCAAAGCAATTGCCGTAAATAAAGCCATATAAACCAACCCGCAGGGGAGCAGCCCGTTTAAAAGTCCGATTGAAAATAATGCGGATGCTTTTTTCTTTTTTAGCTGTTTTCCTAATGCCGATTTAGCTTTTGAAATTACAAGCATTAGCTTTCGGGATAGGAAGTTACTTTTGTTGTTTCTTAGTGGAATTAATGCCAGCGATACAATTAATACACCAATAACTATTGATAGGCGCTGCTGCATACCGCTTATAAAAAGCCCTTTTCCTATCCAACCAAAAAGAAATCCAACGAAAGCGTAGGTAAGTATTCTTCCGAGGTGATAAATAAATATTTGTGCTCCTTTTTTAACGGGTTTATCGTGACTTAAAGGCAATAAAAAGGCTATGGGGCCACACATGCCAATGCAGTGAAAACTACCTAATAGACCTAATATGAATGCCGAAACCCACATGCTTTATAAATTGAGTTCTTTTTTGTAGTAATAATTTTCGGTGTTATTGTACTGCCAGTCCACCTCCAAATTCCAACGTCCTTCAGGAAGTTTGGAAATGGGCACTAAAACCTTACCGTCTATAAATTGTAGTGTCTCTTTAAAATCCAAGAGTTTATTGGAAGGGCGGTACATAATTATTTCACCAGTTACTTTTTCTACATCAATTTCTTGAGGAAATTCAACAACAATTCCTTCCGAAGTAAATTCAGTAAATAACTGATAGCCTTTTTCTTTGGTTTTATTTGCCTTATTCAGTTTAGACTGATATTCCAGTTCTTTTTTGTAATAATCTTTTGACACTAAGTCGTGTTCGTATTGTTTATTGGTATTCATTTTAATTACAAAAAACAGAATGAAGCTTATAAACAACACAAATGCAATTACGATACCTGTTCCCCAATTAATTTTCATATTATTTTATTTACTGTAACTTCTAGGTCCCAGAAAGGTTGTAGAAGTAGTTTCTATAAGTTTACCATCGCTAAAAACACCAATTTTTAAATTGGTTTTATCGTTTTTTAGAAAAGCTTTGTCTATTTCAATAAATAAGGTGCTTTCGAAAAGTCCTTCCTTCGGAATGTCAAAATTCTGGTTGGAAACTAATTTAATTTCCCCTTTAGGCGAAAGCAGTTCAAAATGAACATTATCAATTTCATTAACCGTTTTGTTGATGATTTTGAAGGTGTACACATTACTTATGATATTCTCTCCTTTGTGTTCGTATAATTGTCCTGGCAGGCGCAATATTGTAGCCTCCACATCATTTCTCAAAAAGAGCATTCCTATTAGCAGTCCGATTAAAATTACCAAAACTGCGGTGTATCCTTTTAATCTAGGCGTAAATTTAAAGCGTGCTTTTTTCTCGATATTGTCTTCACTAGCATACCGAATTAGACCTTTGGGTAGATTCACCTTCTCCATGATAGTGTTGCATTCGTCTATGCAAGCCGTACAATTAACACACTCAAGCTGCGTTCCGTTTCGGATGTCTATTCCTGTAGGACAAACGTGCACACATTGTTTGCAGTCGATACAATCTCCAAAGCCCAAAGCGTCGCGGTCTTCACCTTTTTTGAATTTTTTTCTTCCGTTTTCTTTTTCACCCCGCTTGTGATCGTAGGCTACAATAATAGACTTATTATCCAGCAACACGCCCTGAAGTCTTCCGTAAGGACAGGCAATTATGCACACCTGTTCCCTAAACCATGCGAAGACGAAATAGAAAACCGCCGTAAAAATAAGAAGTGAAATCAGGGTAGAAACATGGTTTACGGGATTTTCTGTGACGTAGCGAATTAACTGGTCACTCCCGATGAGGTAGGCCAAAAACACATTGGCAATGAGAAAGGAGATAAGAAAAAAGATGAACCATTTCAATAATCTTTTTCTAATCTTTTGCGCATTCCATTCTTGTTTGTCCAAACGCATTTGTGCTCCGCGGTCGCCATCAATCCAATATTCTATCCGGCGGAAAACCATTTCCATAAATATGGTTTGCGGACAAATCCATCCACAGAAAATTCTACCAAAAGCGACTGTAAAAAGAGTGACAAAAACCACTCCGATAATCATGGAAATTACAAACAGGTAAAAATCCTGTGGCCAAAAGGGGAACCCGAAAATATTGAACCGCCTTTCAAGTACATTGAACAGTAAAAATTGGTTTCCGTTGATTTTGATAAAGGGAGCAAGGATTAAAAAGGCCAACAAAAAATAGCTTACATATTTTCGGTATTTGTAATAGTGGCCATGAGGCTTTTTGGGAAATACCCAAGCCCTTTTCCCTTCTTCGTTTATTGTACCGATAGAATCCCTGAATTTTTCTTCGGAAGTCTCCATTTTTTAGCGTTTAGCTCCTTTAAAGCAATTAAAATTCGCTTGCTGAGTTGAAAAAATATTGCCGTTTTCAACAAATTATTCAAACTATTATCTGCGGAAAGAGTACAAAACCCTTGCCTTTTCAATGTTACTATTGCCCTGCTTCCTCAATCCAAATATCACCTTCCGGAGCCTTTCCGTCTGGCGGATTAGTGCCGTGCAATGTTAGGATGTAACTAGCCACAAGTTGTATTTCTGATGGTTTTAGGGATTGTTTCCATGCAATCATTCCTTTACCGCTTCGACCACCTTCAGAAATAGTGTGGAAAATGTTTTTTATACCACCACCCAAAATCCAATGATCATCTGTTAAGTTTGGTCCAATTGCCCCACCTCCATCAGCACGATGACACGCAACGCAATTAACTTTAAAGATTTCCGCTCCTTTTTTTATGTCGCCGTCTTCAGTAAGCGCTACAACAGTTTTGGCATCAACTAAATCAACAGCTGTTTTTTTGTATTCTTCAATAGCTATTTGTGCAGCAGCAACTTCTTTTTCGTATTCTATTTTCTGACTGTCACCATTAAAAACGTGGTACTTCAGCATGTAGACAAAGGCAAATAAAATACTGGCATAAAATCCGTACAGCCACCAAGGCGGAAGAGAGTTGTCCAATTCTTGAATCCCATCGTAATTATGATCTAGGATAATTTCGTCTTCCTCTTCAATAGGTTTTGTCTTGGTAAGTTTTCGCATTAAGTTTTTATACCAAGAATTTTCTTGAGCTTGCTGTAATTGTTCTTCTGTAAGCAACCACGTGGTTAGACTTTTCATAGATGCAGCTACAATTTCTGCAGCTACAAGCAGTATGGCAAAAAGCACTAAAAAGATGGAAACCTGTGGATATTTAATAAAGGCCGGCATGTCACCCGAATCGATAAAATATTCAGCCGCACAAAAAACAATAACCAGGATAAGTATGACTCTTAAATAGGATGATAATGTTCTCATGATGTTTTGTTTTGTTGATCGTTTTCTTCTAATGGAAAATTACTTACTCGTTGGATATAATCTTTGTTTGCAGTAAAGACCCACCAAAAAAGAATCACGAAAAAGACGAAAAAAATAAGTAGTGAAAATATCGGGTATATGGCTACACCATCGATGGAGTCCATATAATTTTTAGCAAATTTCATCATGATTACTTCGTTTTAGAGGTTGATTCTTCTTGATTGAAATCTATTTTTATATCGGTACCCAATCTTTGTAGATAGGCAATAAGCGCTACAATTTCACGATCTTTCATTTCTACAAACTCTTCGTTGTTCATTTCCGCAGCTCTCTTATCAGCTTCATAAGATTCCTTAAAGTCGGGATCCTGATAAAGATTCTGTTCGATAGTTGCACCTTGTTCATCCATGCTTTTTTGCGCATTGGCAATTTCTTCTTCAGAATAAGGCACTCCCATTTTCGCCATTGCTTTCATTTTAGCTTCCGTTTCAGATCGATCCAGTTTATCTGTAATCAACCAACGGTATGAAGGCATGATACTTCCCGCCGATGTACTTTGTGGATCGTACATGTGGTTAAAGTGCCAATTGTCGTTGTATTTGCCACCTATCCTGTGTAAATCGGGTCCGGTACGTTTACTTCCCCATAAAAACGGGTGGTCATAAACATATTCCCCTGCTTTGGAGTATTCACCGTAACGCTCCACTTCACTCCTAAAAGGTCTTATCATTTGCGAGTGGCAGGAAACACAACCTTCTCTAATGTAGATATCACGTCCTTCCAATTCTAATGGAGTATAAGGAGTTACACTAGATATGGTGGGAATATTGGATTTCACCAAAATAGTAGGTACAATCTGTACAATTCCACCAATTAAAATAGCGATGGTAGCTAATATGGTTAATTGAACAGGCTTTCTTTCCAACCAACTGTGGAAAGTTTCCCCAGAAAGTCTTTTTTTAGAAACACGTGTTAGCGGTGCAGCCTCTGCCAATTCATCTTTAACATCCATTCCAGAGCGAATGGTTTTAACCGCGTTGTAAACTCCTATGGCAGCACCTACCAAATAAAGTGTTCCTCCAGCAGCTCTCATGGCATACATTGGGATTATTTGAGTAACAGTCTCTAAAAAGTTTCCGTAAAGAAGTGTTCCGTCTGGATTAAATTGGTTCCACATAGAAGCTTGGGTAAACCCGGCTACGTACATAGGTAGGGCATATAAAACGATACCTAAGGTGCCAATCCAGAAATGGAAATTGGCCAGTTTTACGGAATGCAGTTTGGTCTTGAACATTTTAGGAACCAAATAGTAAATCATCCCGAAGGTCAAGAAACCGTTCCAGGCCAGTGCGCCAACGTGAACGTGGGCTATAATCCAATCTGTAAAGTGCCCGATGGCATTTACCGTTTTAAGCGATAGCATAGGTCCTTCGAAAGTCGCCATACCATAACCGGTAATTGCAACTACAAAGAACTTAAGAACTGGGTCTGTTCGCACTTTGTCCCACGCACCGCGAAGCGTTAATAAACCATTAATCATACCTCCCCAAGACGGAGCGATAAGCATAACGGAAAATGCAACACCTAAGTTTTGTGCCCAATCCGGTAGGGCAGTATATAAAAGGTGGTGTGGTCCAGCCCAGATATAAATGAATATCAACGACCAAAAATGGACGATAGAAAGTCTGTAGGAATAAATAGGTCTGTTTGCGGCTTTAGGTACAAAATAGTACATAAGTCCTAAAAATGGAGTCGTTAAAAAGAATGCAACCGCATTATGCCCGTACCACCATTGTACCAGTGCATCTTGCACCCCGGCGTACACGGAATAACTTTTTAAAGCACTTACAGGAAGTTCTAAACTATTAAAAATATGAAGAACGGCTACCGTTACGAATGTTCCCAAATAAAACCAAACCGCAACATATAAGTGTCTTTGACGTCTTTTTAAAATCGTTCCAATCATATTTACCCCGAAAGCTACCCATACCAGTGCAATTGCAATATCGATGGGCCATTCAAGTTCGGCATATTCTTTTGAAGTGGTATAGCCAAGAGGTAAGGTAATGGCCGCAGCAACAATAATAAGCTGCCAACCCCAAAAATTGAACTTACTTAAAAAGTCACTGTACATCCTAGCTTTTAGGAGACGCTGAAGGGAATAATACACCCCAGCATAAATTGCATTTCCTACAAAGGCGAAGATTACGGCGTTTGTATGCAAAGGTCTAAGCCTTCCAAAGCTTAACCAAGAAATACCATCTGTTAAATTTGGGAAAATAAACATAAAAGCGAGTAGGAGCCCAACGAGCATTCCTATCATTCCCCAAAACATGGTTGCATAAAGAAATTTCTTTACAATTTTGTTGTCGTAATAAAATTGTTCCATTTCCATAGGTTACTATTGTTTGTTGTTATCAGTTGTATTAGGTTCTTTTTTTAATTCGTCTTCAAAAAGCATTCTAATAGAAGGAGTGTAGCTATCGTCGTATTGTCCTGATTTTACGGCGCTAATAAAGGCAACAAAGAAGATGATTGCCACCAAAATGCTAATGGATAGAAGGAGATAGATTACACTCATAAAAATTAATTCTGGTACAAATTTATGCACTGCCTTAAGCAGAAAGTATGACTTTTATCATACTGTTAAATTATTTTAATTTTCTACTGAAATAATTCGTGCTGAGCGTTGTGAAAACCACTATGCTAATAGAACTTAGCGGCATCAAAATGGCAGCGACCACAGGAGATAAATGTCCAGTTACGGCAAATGATAACCCTATAATATTGTACACAAAAGATAGTATAAAACTGGCCTTTATGGTTAGCATTGCATTTTTACAAGCTTTAAAATATTTGTCTATTTCAGTAATTTTATTTGCATCCAGAATGGCATCACAAGCGGGGGAGAATATGTTTACGTTTTCAGAAACCGCAATGCCTACATCACTTTGTTTTAAAGCACCTGCGTCGTTGAGTCCATCGCCAATCATTACTATTTTTGCACCTTCTTGTTGATGGTGTTTAATGTATAATAACTTATCAACAGGCTGCTGATTAAACAACAGTTTTGTGTTTCTAGGTAGTAATTTACGTAAATTTTCTTTTTCACTAGTATTATCCCCAGATAAAATTACTAGTTCATATTTTTTACTGAGTTTTGAAAATAATTTAGACACTCCTTTTCTGTATTTATTGTAAAACACATACCTTCCTTTGTAGCTGTCATTCGTACTTATGTAAACACTCGTTTTATCAACTTCTTTGTGTTGTTTGTTGGTAACAAAATTGGAAGAACCTATTTTAATCTTTTGGTCTTTTATTCTTGCCAACAAGCCTTTTCCGGATATTTCCTGAAATTCATCCAATGTAAGTATGTCATTGGATTTTAAAATGGAATATAATTGCCTGCTCAACGGGTGGTTTGAACCACGAAGGGTGCTTTTAAGCAATTTTTCTTCCGCAGGATTCAAACTCACTCCCTCATAAATAATTGCATTTTTCTTCGGGGTGGTAATAGTCCCTGTTTTGTCAAAAATAACGGTGTCAATTTTAGCAATTTTTTCAATGACATTCCCGTCTTTTAGGTAAAATCCTTTCTTGCCAAAAATGCGTAATAAATTTCCTAAAGTGAAGGGCGCAGATAAAGCGAGCGCGCACGGACAGGCAATAATCAGAATGGCGGTAAACACATAAATTGCTTGCGAAGCATCTCTCCAAAGCCAATAAAATAAAGAGAGAAAAGCGATAAGCAGAATAACGACTGTAAAATATTTGCTTATTTGATCAGTTACATTTTTAAAGTTTTTGGCCGATTCTTTTTTAAACGCTTCGTTACTCCATAACTGGGTAAGGTAGCTCTGGGATACGGTGTTTACGGCTTCAATTTCAATGACATTTCGAGTCTGTTTTCCGCCCGCAAAAATTTTATCCCCCGATACTTTTTTTACAATTTCCGATTCTCCTGTTACAAAGCTGTAATCTATATATGCGTTTCCTTTGATTAGAATACTGTCTACGGGAATAATTTCTTCATTGCGAATTAAAATTCGGTCTCCTTTTTTTACATCCTGAACCTGGATGCTTTCTTCTTGGTTGTTTTCTTTGAGAACGGTTACACCGATTGGGAAATAGCTCTTGTAACTTCTTTCGAAAGATAAATAACTGTATGTTTTTTGCTGAAAGAATTTCCCAATCAGTAGAAAGAAAACGAGTCCGGAAAGACTGTCAAAGAAACCTTGTCCGGTTCCTGAAATAATCTCGTAACAACTTCTGATGAAGAGAACCGCAATTCCCAACGCAATGGGGACGTCGATGTTTAATATTTTGGAGGTAAGTCCTTTGTAAGCTGCTATAAAATAATCAGAAGCGGCGTAAAAAACTACAGGCAAAGAAAAAGCAAACATAATCCACCTAAAGAAAGGTTTGTAATGGTCCAGCCAAAACTCACTCACTTCAAAATACTCTGGAAAGGACAAGAACATAATGTTTCCAAAGGCAAAGCCGGCGATACCCAATTTGTAAAAAATACTTCGGTCTACATTTCCTTTTTCAGTGTTTTTATTTTCTAAGTTAATTTTTGGTTCATACCCAATAGAAGCCAGTATTAAAACCAGATTCTTTAAGCTGAAGTCTTGAGATGTAAACGTTACACGTATCGTTTTCTTCGGAAAATCTACCTGTGCGTTTTTTACATTAGGATGAAGCCTATGAAGGTTTTCCAAAACCCAAATACACGAACTACAATGTATGGTGGGGATGTACAGATTGACTATTTGGATGGAATCGTCATTAAACTCTAAAAGGCTTTCAACAATCTCTTGATTATTTAAAAAATCGTATTTCCCAGCGATGAGGTTGGGGGTAGTACCAGGACTTTTCTCTAAATCGTAATAAGAAGTTAAATCATTTTCAGAAAAAATTTCATAGACTGTTTTGCATCCATTGCAGCAAAAGTTTTTATCATCGAAAAAAACAGCCTCTTTTTCGCAGTCTAGCCCACAATGAAAACATAAATCGCTCACAATAAACCTTTTTTATAATACAAATCTCCTTAAAAATATGGATTTAAATTATGATATTTGTCATAACCAAAAGTAAAGTGTAAATAATGTCGCAGAACGTAGTGAGTAAGTGTGAGCAATGTATTGTGCGGAAGTTTGGTGCTTTAAAAAGTTTAAGTAAAAAAGAATTGCTGTCGGTTTCAGATTGTAAAACCAATCAATTTATAGCCAAAGGGGAATACCTTTTTAAAGAAGGAACCCATTTAAATGGTGTTTTTTGTATAAAATCGGGTATTTGCAAGCTTACCAAGTTGTCTTCCAACGGAAAAAATCAAATTGTAAAATTTATTAAGAAAGGCGATTTACTGGGTCAGCGTAGCTTAATAAGTGATGAAACCGTAAATCTATCTGCCATCGCAATTGAAGAAATGGAGGTTTGTTTCGTTCCTAGAGCCGAAATACTTGATATATTTAAGAGCAATCCAGATTTTTCAGCAGAAATAATTAACGACATCTGTTACGACCTGAAAATGGCCAACGACAGCATGGTAAATATGGCGCAAAAACCAGTAAGGTCGCGCTTCTCCAAGGCTTTATTAGACTTAAAAGAGGAATTTGGCGTAGATGAAAACGGATTTTTACAGATAACTCTTTCTAGGGAAGAGTTTGCCAATATTGTAGGCACAGCCACAGAATCTATGATTCGTATGATTTCCGATTTTTCTAAAAAAGAATTAATTGCAACAGAAGGGAAAAAGATAAAAGTGGTTAATGACTTTAAATTGGAGCAATTAGCAGAAGATTTATAATATTTTATTCCAAAACTTCCACAATTTCTTTAATTCCCTGCATTCTAGCATGGTCAGCAGCTGTAAGTCCCCGTGCATCTTTCATGGATTTGTCAGCGCCATTCTTTAGTAACAATCTCACAATATCTGTTCTTCCAAACGTGGCAGCATAAATTAAGGCGGTGGCATCGTTTCCATTGGTAAGGTTCACTTTTGCTCCGTGAGCGATCAGCAATTCAGCAATTTCCAAAAAACCTTTGAAGCAAACACCCATTAATGCAGTGTTGCCCGATGCATCTTTAGCATCCACATTAGGATTGAATTTTAAAATGCTTCTTGCCATATCCTGCTGTCCATAGTAGGTGGCTAATAAAAGAGGAGTAGAGCCTCTTTTGTCTATGGTATTAACTAGATTTGGGTCTTCAGTAAGTAGTTTTGTTACCGTTTCGGTTTCTTCGGAACGTATAGCATCAAACAATTGCTCTATTTTCATCAATGAATTAAAATTAAGTTTTTAGATAAAATGCCATGCTGTCCCGAAGCTTCGGGAGTCGAAAGGTTGTTCTTAACCCTAAAAGCTTTGACTCAGCATGACATTTTTCTCACAAAGTGAGATTAATAATGTTCCCACATTTGCGTCGAAATATTGTGAATTTTTTCAACTTATAATGCCTCGTGTGCTTGCACCGAGGTTGTTTACCCTTCAAAAATACAAATTACCATTTATACTTCCTCTGGAATTTCATTGGAGTTTGGATCTACGGTTGTCTTCATTTTTTCAATAGCCCTTTCCACGCCCTTACCATATTCCGGATCGGCAGCATAAAAATGCTTCATTTGTCGGTTAACAATTTCTTCGGAAACACCGTCTAACGCAGTGGCAATATTGATGAATAGACGCTCTTTTTGTTCATCATTGAATAAACGGAAAAGATCTCCAGGTTGTTTAAAGTCGTTATGATCTTCATGTCCGTATCGGTCCATATCTCCAGAAATATTCATAGGAGGTTCCTGAACCGATTCATCGGCAACAGGTCCGTTTTTAGAGTTTGGTTCGTAATACGCATCTGGGTTTTCGTTGTGATTTTCGAAAAAGCGCATCGCTCCATCCTTATGATAATGATTAACATCAGATTTCGGCGCATTTACCGGTAACGCCTCGTAATGCGTTCCTAATCGGTAGCGGTGTGCATCTGCGTAAGAGAAAATTCTTGCCTGCAACATTCTGTCCGGTGAGAAGCTTATTCCTGGAACGATGTTTGACGGCGAATACGCCGCATTTTCAACGTATTGAAAGTAATTGCTCGGATTTCGGTTCAATTCCAATTCTCCTACATCAATTAATGGATAGTCGCCATGAGGCCATACCTTGGTAAGGTCAAACGGATTGTATGGTGTTTTTTCAGCGTCTTTTTCTGGCATAATCTGCACTTTTAAAGACCACTTGGGGAAGTTGCCGTCTTCAATGGCTCCGTACAGCTCTTCTTGATACGATTCTCTTGTTTTTCCTATGACTTCAGCCGCTTCAGCATTTGTATAGTGTTTATGCCCTTGTTGAGTTTTAAAATGAAATTTCACCCAAAAACGCTCTCCGTCGTTGTTCCAGAAACTAAAGGTATGCGAGCCGTAACCATTCATATATTGTGGTCCTACTGGCAACCCTCTGTCAGACATTAATATAGTTACTTGATGCAAGCTTTCTGGTTGTTGCGACCAGAAATCCCACATAGCTTCCGGTGAACGTAAATTTGTTTTAGGATGTCTTTTTTGAGTTCTAATGAAATCTGGAAATTTGTATCCATCCCTTACGAAAAATACGGGTGTATTGTTTCCTACCAAATCCCAGTTACCTTCCTCAGTATAAAACTTTAATGAAAAACCGCGCACGTCCCTTTCTGCATCTGCAGCTCCCAATTCTCCAGCTACGGTAGAAAAACGCGCCATTGCTTCTGTCTTTTTACCGACTTCGGAAAATAATTTGGCGCGAGTATATTTAGAAATGTCATTGGTAACCGTAAAAGTTCCATGAGCACCCCAACCTTTAGCATGAACTACACGTTCAGGTATACGCTCACGGTTTTGGTGTGCTAGTTTTTCAATTAATTGATAGTCTTGTAAAAGAACGGGACCTCTTTTTCCTGCAGTAATCGAATGCTTGTTAGAAGGTACAGGGGCCCCGGCTGATGTTGTTAGTTTTTTCTTGCTCATAATCCTAATTATTTAAGTTTGAAATGTATGCTTTTGTTCTTCAGAATCTTAAAGTTACTAAATTAAGAGCTGTTTCATTTGGTTTTTAGATTGATTAACATGATTTAAACATAGGTTTTAGTTATTCAGAAGTAATACTTTCCCCTGTTTCGCTAATAAAAACCGATGCAACCCATAAATAAACCTTAATTAAATAGTATAATTGAAAATAAAGGCGTTAATTTGCAGCCAAAAGCAAAGAAGCTTACACAAAATTTGGTATTTTTTAATCCTTTCCAAGTATTTATTATCCCACTTTTTTAAACTTTTTGCCATAAACACTTGTTGAAAGCGTTCTATCTATTTGGATTGAATGTTTTAGAGGTGTTTAACTAATAACATTTAATTTTTTATAAACATGAAAGAAGGGACAGTAAAGTTCTTTAACAGAACAAAAGGTTTTGGATTTATTACCGAAACAGGAAGCAGTGAAGACATTTTTGTACACGAGAGCGGTTTAATTGACGATATCAATGAAAACGACAAAGTAACATTTGAAACCGAACAAGGTAGAAAAGGCCTAAATGCGGTAAACGTAGAATTGGTAGACTAAGTTATAATAACAGAAGCCATCCCTTGTGGATGGTTTTTTGTTTATAAGGCGTGAGTCAATTCCAAGCTGTGGCTGGCTATTTAAGCCTTACCAATTTTTAAAATCCTATACATTTCAATTCTAGAAATATAGGTTTGTTATTAACTTCTAAAAACCAGAAACATGCTTATTATTCCAATAAAAGAAGGCGAAAACATAGACAGAGCCTTAAAAAGATACAAGCAAAAATATCGCAAAACGCAACAATTGAAAACGTTGCGAGACAAGCAACACTTTACGAAACCTTCCTTGATAAAAAGGGAACAAATTTCTAAAGCAAAATATAAGGAAGAATACCAAAGAAATTTGGAAGATTAATTTTCAACTTAAGGTATTTAGGATAGCATTTTAGCTATCCTTTTTTTTTGGCATACAATTCCTATTGTCTAAGAATTCTACAAAATTCAGGAAAGAAAGTTGATCCCGATTAAGATCGAAACCAAATTTTAATGCTGAAGGCTCTACTGTGCCTCGG
Organism: Galbibacter mesophilus; assembly: GCF_023721415.1. Lineage (GTDB taxonomy): Bacteria > Bacteroidota > Bacteroidia > Flavobacteriales > Flavobacteriaceae > Galbibacter > Galbibacter mesophilus. The sequence goes on from NZ_JAMQVC010000005.1 coordinate 31,097, forward strand.
TAAATTGTTCAATTTCCTTACCTTTGAAGCATAAACATTTCAGAAGAAAAAATTATGGCTAAAGTGGCAATAATAATGGGAAGCACCAGCGATCTTCCCGTTATGCAAGATGCAATTGACGTTTTAAAAGAACTGGGTGTTGAGGTCACGGTAGATATTGTTTCTGCGCACCGAACTCCAGAAAAAATGTTCGAATTTGGTAAAAACGCCCACAAGAACGGTATTTCCGTAATTATAGCGGGCGCAGGAGGTGCAGCTCACCTGCCAGGTATGGTGGCTTCATTATCTCCGTTGCCAGTAATAGGTGTTCCAGTTAAAAGTAGTAATTCTATAGATGGTTGGGATTCCGTATTGTCTATTTTACAAATGCCAGGGGGAGTGCCTGTGGCTACCGTTGCGTTAAACGGAGCTAAAAATGCGGGTATTTTAGCGGCACAAATTATTGGGTCGTCCAATGGGGGAGTTCTTGATGCTATCATTAAATACAAAGAATCACTTAAAGAAAAAGTGATAAAAGGAGCGGAAGACGTTAAAGCGAAATATTAAGCGACTTTTTCTTTTTACAAGTTTAAAAGCATTCGATTACTTTTATATAAACCCCGATGTCCGTCGGTGTTATTTGTAGATATTCGAAAATCCCTTGGAGTCGCTCTTAGTAAAAAAAATAGGCCCTGGGGATGGGCCTATTCTATATCGCCTAAAATTTGAGGGTTTAGGTCGTTCACGCAGTTTAAAAAGTAGGTCTGGTGTATATTTTGATATTTCAATTTCTACCGTTACGCCAACATTTACGGAACTTAACAAGTCGAGGTTTTAAGAATTTAGGTTTTCTTTAAGATAATCGTTCGACAGTTCTATTTTTACGATGAAACGTTAAAAAACTAAGGTTTTTCAATAGTCAAATAGGTGAAATAGCTTTCAACTGTAAATTGGAAAACAACAAAAGGGGTTAATCAATTCTTAAACCCCGGATACAATCCATTGAAAGTTTATTATTTTGCAGTAACATTACAAAAAGAAAGAATCTTATGGCAAATTTGCTTAATCATACATTTAACACACCTTATCAAACAGCTCCTTTTTCAGAAATAAAAAATGAGGATTTCCTGCCTGCAATTAAAGCGGAAATTGAAAAGACGAAGGCGGAAATAGATATCATTACTGAAAACAAGGAAGCGCCCACTTTCGAGAATACTATTGAAGCTTTAGAATTTTCGGGTGCGCAATTGGATAGAATCACCTCAATTTTCTTTAATCTGAACAGTGCAGAAACTAATGAAGAGATACAGCAACTGGCTCAGGAAATTTCACCGCTTTTGTCTGAATTCGGAAATGATATACGGTTGAATGAAGCGCTTTTTAAACGCGTAAAAGCTGTTTGGGAGCAAAAATCGGGTCTTTCATTAAACCAAGAACAGAAAATGTTGTTGGATAAAACTTACAAAAGCTTCTCCAGAAATGGAGCCAACCTTTCCGAAGATAAAAAAGCGATTTTGAGGGAAATTGATAAAAAGCTCTCGAAATTAAGTTTGACTTTTGGTGAAAATGTTTTGGCTGAAACCAATGCTTTTGAACTGCATGTTACCAACGAAGAAGATTTAAAGGGGCTTCCCGAAAGTGCTATTGAAGCAGCTGCTGATGAAGCAAAATCCCGTGACAAAGACGGATGGGTTTTTACGCTGAATTACCCTAGCTACATTCCGTTTATGACGTACGCAGAAAACAGGGAACTTCGTAAAAAAATGTCACTTGCATTTGGGAGCAAAGCTTTTCAAGGGAATGAAAATGACAACCGTGAGCATGTAAAACAAATTGTGAGATTACGGCAACAAAGAGCCGAATTACTTGGTTATAAAACCCATGCCCATTTTATTTTGGAAGAGCGCATGGCAAAAACGCCCGAAAAGGTTACTACTTTTTTAGAGGAATTGTTAGAAAAGGCAAAACCCGCTGCTATAAGGGAGTTTAAACAGCTTGAAGGATTTGCAAAAGAAGAGGATGGTATCGATACATTACAAAAATGGGATGGTGCTTTTTATACTGAAAAATTGAAGCAAAAACTCTTTAACTTGGATGATGAAAAACTGAAACCTTATTTTAAACTGGAAAATGTTATTGATGGCGTTTTTACCGTTTCAGAAAAACTTTACGGACTCCAATTTGAAGAAACCCAAGAGATAGATAAATATCATAAAGATGTAAAAACCTATAAAGTTGTAGATGAAAATGGTGAGCTGATCGCAATTTTCTACGCCGATTTCCATCCGCGACCCGGAAAAAGAAACGGTGCTTGGATGACGGTTTACAAGCCACAATATCAAAAAAATGGCGAAAATTCGCGTCCGCATATTTCCATTGTTTGCAATTTTACAAAGCCCACCAGTACAAAGCCTTCGCTATTAACGTTTAATGAAGTTACCACTTTGTTTCATGAATTTGGGCACGCTCTTCACGGAATGTTGGCCAACACTACCTATCCAAGTTTGAGCGGTACAAGCGTGTATTGGGATTTCGTGGAACTTCCCAGTCAGGTGCTCGAAAACTGGTGTTATGAAAAAGAAGCACTGGAAATTTTTGCCAGACATTACAAAACCGATGAGGTAATTCCGATGGAGTATGTAGAAAAGATTAAAGAATCGGCTACGTTTATGGAAGGAATGCAAACGTTGCGTCAGCTTAGCTTCGGAATGCTGGATATGAGTTGGCATGGTGTTGATCCTACGGGAATTGAGGATGTTAAAAAACATGAGGATTCGGTGTTTGAAGCTACCAGTCTTTACCCAGAAACGCCAGAAACTTGTATGAGTACTGCTTTTTCGCATATTTTCCAAGGCGGTTATTCTGCAGGATATTACAGCTACAAATGGGCGGAAGTACTCGACGCCGATGCTTTCGAATTTTTCAAAGAGAAAGGTATTTTTAGCAAAGAAGTAGCAGCCCGATTTAAGGACAATGTTTTATCGCAAGGCGGCACCGAAAATCCGATGGAACTTTACAAACGTTTTAGAGGGAAAGAGCCACAGCCAGATGCATTGTTGCGAAGAGCAGGGTTAATAGAAAAGAAATAAAATTATAATATTTTGAAACTGCAAACCGAAATCCAGTTAAAACCACAGCAAAACCGAATCGATTATCATTCGAAAGTGTTTTTAATGGGGTCTTGTTTTGTAGAGAATATGGGTGAAAAACTTGATTATTACAAATTTCAAGCTGAGGTAAATCCGTTTGGGATTATTTTTCACCCTAAAGCAATCGAAGCTCTTTTGAAACGTGTAGTTCATCAAAATGAATTTACGGAAGAAGATATTTTTTTGCTGAACGAACGCTGGCATTGTTTTGAAGTGCATTCATGTTTAAGCAATCCTTCCAAAGAAGATTTATTGAAAACACTCAATACAATTTTGGCGGAAACTTACACTTTTCTTCAGCAAGCATCTCACGTAGCTTTTACGTTGGGAACGGCTTGGGGTTATCAGCTCAAAGAAACCCAGCAGTGGGTGGCCAATTGCCATAAAGTTCCGCAGAAAAATTTTGACAAAAGTATTTTAGAAGTGGCTGAGCTTGAAGAAACCTTGACTCAAATTGTTTCTTTGGTTAAACAGCTTAATCCTACTGCGGGGTTAATATTTACGGTTTCACCTGTCCGTCATATTAAGGATGGTATGGTAGAAAACCAACGAAGTAAAGCGCATTTGTTGACCTCGGTTCATCAAATTATCGATGAAAAACAAAATACATTTTATTTTCCTTCCTATGAATTGATGATGGATGAATTACGCGATTATCGTTTTTACGCTGAAGATATGCTGCACCCAAATGCAACGGCTATTAATTATATTTGGGAGAAGTTTTCTTCGGTTTGGTTCGCGCCTTCAACAGAAAACATCATGAAGGAAATTGAGAAAATCCAAAGCGGACTCGCACATAGGCCATTCAATCCTTCGAGTGCAGAATACAAGAAATTTCAAGAAAACCTTCAGCAGAAAATTACGTATCTTTCAGAAAAACATCCACATATAAATTTTTAGTATGCGAAAAATTCTTTTTGGAATCATCATTGCCTTGTTAATTCTTTGGGGTTACCAATGGTATAAAAGGAATCATGAGCGAGCTGAATATCTTAAAGAAAATACCGCGCTTATTGAGCAGCAGATTAAAAATGTGCGAAAACTAATTGTTACTGAAGGGCATTTTTCACAAGTGTTTAATTACAAACAATCAGAAAGGATTTTTGCGAATTTGGTATCCACTGAAAAAAAAGCTTTGGTGGTAGTAAATGCCGATGTTACGGTGGCGTATGATTTAAGCAAGGTTTCTTTTACCCTTGATGAGGAAAACAAAACGCTTTTTATTACTGAAATTCCCGAACCGGAAATAAAGATTTTTCCAGACCTTAAGTATTATGATATTTCAAGCGACTACTTAAATCCATTCAACGAAAAGGATTTCAATAAAATTAAAGATGAAGTGAATGTGGCTATTCAGAAGAAAATAAAAAGCTCTAAATTAAAGGAAAATGCCCAAAACCGTTTGTTGACGGAACTATCTCAATTTTATGTGCTTACCAATTCTTTGGGATGGAAATTGGTATACAACGAAAAAACCATTGAAAGCCACAAAGATTTTGAAGAATTCCCGATTATAAATTGATAAAGCTTACTTACTAATCCGTTCTTTAATCCACTTCAAAAATTGATTTTTAAAATCACTTGGATCCCAATTTTTATCTTTCGCAACATTATCTATTTTTTCTACGACAGCGTTATTTTTGGTTTTTTGATAATGTATTTCAATCTTATCGTCGTTGTTCGTGCTCCAATAGGTTTCCTTATGCAGAATTGTTCCGTTATCTCCCATTTTTAAAATGCGTACGCTATAATTATTATTGCCGGTACTGGCGGTGTAAATTACTGATCGGTTGTCTTTGTCTATTAAAACATGCTTAGCAAGTGAAGGTCCAGTAAATACATCATTTTTAAGGTATGTTTTTATTTTCGGGTTGTAAACATAGGCTGCATAGGTTGCATTTCTGTTAAGGTCGTACCCTTCGGGGAAAGGAAGGTCGGTATGCCCATCAAAGTTAATATCGAAGTTTTGAACTTTGTATTCTTGATCAGATAATTCTCCAATATTAAAAGGTTTTTTTATAGGTGACAGTGGGGCTTCAAAAATAATGGAACTGTCCTTAACCGCGGTAAGCATTCGTTCAGAAACAGAAACTTCTACATTTGTTGGGTCCGCGTTTGTTTTCCGTGTATAACGAACCGCGTAACGCCATTGGGCATTTGTTTTATTAATTTCAAACGGCTTGCTGTACACGTAAAAAGTACTGTCTATTAAATTCGGGTAGTATTGCGGATAGGTTTTCCGAAAAGAGAATCTATCGCTTGCCGTGGGTTTAAATTGAAAATGTTTATTGTAAGTAAACCAATGCACCACAGAATCTGTTTGGTATTCTACTACGTGCTTAGAGTTTTTGGTTTGAGCTTCAGAAATTTCAAAAGTTTTAAAAATAGAATCATTAACAAATGCACTTTTAAAGTGGGTGATTTTACTGGAATCTTTTTTGAATCCACTTAGGGTGATATTTGTAAGTATTTTCGAATTATCTTTTATAATTAGTTTTTCCAGTACCGATGTACTGTCAACAAAATAAAAGGTGTTAAGAGCAGTTGCGTCCTGTAAATCGAGTAATCCGTTTGATTTATAAATAGAAGCTCCATTGCTAATTCTATTCAAAAGAGAGTCATTGTTTACCAAGCGGTCTTTACGAATGGTAAAAAACTTTTCTTTGTCTTTAATCTCGTATTGAAATTTCTTTTTTGGCAGTAAATCAAAATAAAAATTTGCGGTTCTAGTCGCTTTTCTTATCGAGGTGGGAGATTCGTTAAAGTTGATATCAAAGGCGCTAAAACTGTTGTTGGAGGCGTCGTGGGTGTAGATTTTATATTGTTTTTCACCTGTCTTGTCAATTCTAAACACGCTGCCTTCAATACGGGAAGTTATGGTTTTACCATTTTTTATAATGGCTGTACTTTTAAATTCTGAAAGTCCGTTTTGTTGTTTTTCTTTTCCGTAGAGATTCACTGCCACGAAACCAGAATCCAAAGGTCGTTTTATGTGGGCTTTGTAAAAAACCGAATCGGATGTGGTAAGCGCATTATTTTTTGTGCGGAGCAGATTTTTTATAAGCTCCTCATCGGTAAGAACTATTTCTTTTTTCTGCTGAAGTTTTAAAGAATCTGCCGCCGTGGTTAGGGTTGTTTTTTTGTCATCATCATTTTTACATGCAATCGCAGCGATAATGAATACTAAAACGAAGCTATATTTTTTCAAAAGCAAGAGTTGTTGATTTTGGATAAAAATATAAAATCTTTTTATTAGAATCCTTTTACTGCACCTCAAAAGCTGGTAATAAATATTCCTTTTAAAAAGTTTTACTCCACTAAAGCCTCGTTAACCAAAGCGATGCCGTCGTCTATCAAGTGTCCCACTTTTGGACGGTTTCTCTTAACAGATTCCAAATGCTCTAAAATTTCCGAAGCAAAATCTTCGTCACCGTTGCTTTTTGTCAACTCGTATAATTCTACCGAAAGTAACCAGTCATTAGGGAAGTTTTCCTGAATTTGTTCAAAAACCTTATGTCTGGAAATGGTTTTGTTTTTACCCTCGCGATATTCCCTTACTTGTCGGTACAAGGATTCCAGTCGTTGCGTTTCTTCACTTTTTGCGGCTTTTCTAGTTTTTTCTGAAGGAATATGCGTTATTAAGTCAAAACTATTATTGTCTGCAGGTCCGCTATATGCTGAAATAACTTCTTTCCCAACAGCCAAATGATAAGTTCCCCATTCCGGTTGAAAAAGTATTTTGTTAGCATGTTTAACGGTACAATTTTCAAAAGTAATTAAGATGATTTTTCCCATTAAATTTCGAGTTCCCGTAACGATGGTTCCCGAAACCGTAATCCCACCTTCAAATTCTAACAAGGCAACGTGATTTTCGTAAATATTGTACGCTTTTAAGTCACGCGGACTCATATCCTCAATCGCCAAATTTATTCCCTTAAGTTTACCGACAGGACTTCCAAATCCTTCTAGATGCTGTTCGGTGCCGTGACCTACCAATTCCTTATCGCGATAAGAAAGTGCGGTTTTACCTTTTGTTTGGAAATATATAGGTTGTCCTTCGTGGGAAATAACATCCGTGAAAATTCCAGAAACTTGAATTCCAGTACTTAATTCAATAGTTCCCAAAGCCTCAGAATTAATAAGTTTTTGCAGACCACTTAATCCACCTTTCCGCAACGCCATGGTGTTGGCAAACTCTTCTAAAACAAAACTCAAATGCGCAAAATCAGGGGTCACATAGAGTTGTGGCTGTGGTTTGGTAATATCAAAATCTTGATAGGTTGCTTCGATGGTGTACGGAATTTTCTTTACTTCATCGGTCATGCACCATTTGCTTTCTCCAATGGAAGAAAGTAAACCGGCACCGTAAATTTTTGGATTATCTACTGAACCAATTAACCCATACTCCACGGTCCACCAATGTAAATTTCTAATGAGTGCCATTTCACTGGGTGTTCCCATATTTTGCTGAAGTTCATCTACTTTCTTTTCAGCTGCTTCTATTTCTGAAGCAGGGGTACCATCTGCCTCTTTAATAATAGAAAGATAGCGGATGGCTTCGTACATTTCATAATCTTTTGCGCTGGAAATCGCTTTGCAGCCAATCTCTCCAAATCTACGCAAGTATTCCGCGTATTCCGGATTGGCAATGATGGGAGCGTGCCCAGCACCTTCATGGATGATGTCGGGAGCGGGAGTGTATTCTATGTTCTCGAGCTGCCGAATATCCGAAGCTATAACTAGCACATTATAGGCTTGAAATTCCATAAAGGCATTGGGTGGAATAAAGCCGTCCACAGCTACCGCAGCCCAGCCGATGTCTTTTAAAATACGGTTCATTCCATACATACTTGGAATATGGTCAATGGATATTCCCGTTTTTTTCAACCCATCGGTATACGATTTGTGTGCTACTTTGCTTAAGTAATCTACATTTTTGCGCATCACATACCGCCACACCGCCTGATTAATAGGCGTGTAATCTTCATAATCCTGCGGTTTAATGAATTGCTTTAAATGCTTTGGCAATCGGTCTAACAACGGATTACTTTTATATCCTTTTTCCATAGAATTTCTTTTTTTCTTACAAGATGACAAATACGGTTTCAAGTATTCCTTCACAATTATCTGCGCTCCAGTCTCAGCCGTTTGTAAGTGATTCAAAAATACAAAACTTCTGCTGTCAACGAAAACGTTATCGTTGGATTATTGAAACAATATCTAAAACAAAAAAAGACCGCAATTAGCGGTCTTTAATCCCTCATTGAGGGTTTTATTCCTCGACATTTTACGTCGAAATGAGTTAAATAAAGTTTTCGTTTGCATACCTCGTGGGCTTGCCCCGTGGTAGTTGATTGATCATAAAATATCGTAAGAAACTTAATTAATGCTAGCTACCTGCGTAGTCATTGGTGGAAATTGTTCTAGAATCTCTTTTACAAACTCGTTAATACGAGCCTCTTTCTTCATCATATCTCCATCCGTAATTAAATCACCAGTACCTTTTCCTTGCCATACCAATTCTTTTTTACCGGCATCAATTAAATCAATATAAAGCGAGCCTTCAGTTTCGGTGTAAACGCTAGGGAATCCACCTCCCCAGCCCCAAGGACCACCATACCAACCCCAGCCCCAGCCCATGTTGTTGTATACACTAACACGGTCTACTTCTTTGGTGAAAATACTTACCAAAATATCTGGGTTTTCAGATAAACGATAGCCTCTATTTTGCAATTCGTATTGAATGGCTCTTAAAATTCTTTTTTTATCAAGGTCGGAAATTCCTGCTTTATCAATGCCCGGTTTGTAGAAGGCAAAGGTTTTGTACTTACCGAAATCTACTTGTCGGTCGTAATCGGTAGCAACATCAATAGAAGAACACGCACTCATAAAAAGTGCGGTTAGCAATAGCACGGAAAAGAGTTTAATTGTTTTCATACGTTTAATATTTTAAGGGTTTATTCCAAAAAGGAATCAAAGCAAATCTTCGTCTACAAAATTAGGTAGCGTAACTTTTAAATTAGGCTCTGCCTGCATAGCTCGTTTAATGGCAAAGACAGCTTCGTCGTTTCGTGCCCAGCTTCTTCTAGCAATTCCGTTATTTACATCCCAAAACAGCATCGATCGTAAGCGATTATCTGCTTCTTTAGTACCATCAAGAACCATACCAAAACCACCGTTTATAACTTCTCCCCAGCCTACGCCGCCGCCGTTGTGTATACTAACCCAAGTAGCGCCTCTAAAGCTATCGCCTATAACATTATGTATAGCCATATCTGCCGTAAAGCTGGAGCCGTCGTAAATGTTCGAAGTTTCTCGGTAAGGAGAATCTGTTCCACTAACATCATGATGGTCTCTCCCTAAAATTACAAAACCTATTTCATTTTTCGCTATAGCTTCATTAAAAGCTTTTGCAATTTTTATTCTTCCTTCCGCATCGGCATATAAAATTCTAGCTTGGGAGCCCACTACGAGCTTGTTTTCCTGTGCCGCTTTAATCCATTGTATATTGTCCTCGAGTTGTTTTTTTATTTCTTCCGGAGCTGATTCCTTCATTTTTTCCAGAACCTCACAGGCGATGGCATCCGTTTTTTCGAGATCTTCTGGTTTGCCGCTAGCGCAAACCCAACGAAAAGGTCCAAATCCATAATCAAAACACATCGGTCCCATTATGTCTTGTACATAACTTGGATACTTAAAATCAATGCCATTTTCCGCCATTACTTCAGCTCCTGCTCTAGAGGCTTCCAAAAGAAAAGCATTTCCGTAGTCAAAGAAATAAGTTCCTTTTTGGGTGTGTTTGTTAATGGCAGCGGCATGCCTACGGAGGCTTTCCTGTACTTTTTCTTTAAATGTCTCTGTATCATTCGCCATTAACTCTTGCGATTCTTCCAGTGAAAGTCCTACGGGATAATATCCTCCCGCCCACGGATTATGCAGGGAAGTTTGGTCGGAACCTAAATCTATTTTGATATTTTCTTCATCAAACTTTTCCCATACCTCTACTACGTTTCCTTGATAAGCAATGGAAACCGTTTCGTTTTCGGCTTTTGCTTTTTTTACTCTTTCAGTAAGTTCATTTAAATCGTCAATAACTTCATCCACCCAGCCTTGTGAATGCCTAGTTTTGGTAGCTTTTGGATTCACTTCGGCACAAACCGTTATACAGCCAGCAATGTTTCCAGCTTTAGGTTGGGCGCCACTCATACCGCCCAATCCAGAAGTAACAAAAAGGTTTGCTTTAGGCTCTTTTTTAATTTTTCTAAAACCGTTTAAAACCGTAATTGTAGTGCCGTGAACAATTCCTTGCGGACCGATATACATATAGCTCCCCGCCGTCATTTGTCCGTATTGCGTCACGCCCAAGGCATTGAATTTCTCCCAATCATCTTGTTTGGAGTAATTGGGAATCATCATTCCGTTAGTTACCACCACTCGCGGAGCATTTTCATGGGAAGGAAACAGCCCCATTGGATGCCCGCTGTACATCACCAAAGTTTGTTTGTCTGTCATTTCCGACAAATATTGCATCGTTAAACGGTACTGCGCCCAGTTTTGAAACACGGCCCCATTTCCGCCATAAGTAATTAGTTCATGCGGATGTTGTGCTACTTTAGGATCAAGATTATTCATGATCATTAACATAATTGCGGCTGCCTGTTTCGATTTTGCGGGGTATTCTTCAATCGGACGGGCATACATTTCGTAATCGGGCATAAACCGATACATATAAATTCTTCCGTAGGTTTCCAGCTCCTCTTTAAATTCCGGAATTAGTTTTTCGTGTAAGCTTTTATCAAAATACCGTAAAGCATTTTTTAATGCTAGTTTTTTTTCCTCGGAAGTTAAAATGTCTTTTCTCTTGGGGGCATGGTTAACCGATTGGTCGTATGCTTTTTTTTTGGGAAGAAAGGAAGGGATCCCTTCCGTTATTTGGTCTTTGAATGTGTCTCTAACTATTTTCATCTGCACTCTCTTATTTTTTCTTTTTATCGAAGCCATATGGGCAATGTCTGCAGCCACTTTCGCAGCAATAACCTCTTTTTAAATGATATTGTTCGGTAAAAACACGGTATCCTTCTGGGGAAAGGTAATAGTCGCCTTCTTCTGGCTTAAGTATTTTCTTCATTTATTGTGTAATTGGAAGTGGTTTAAACTTTTACAAATCGGCTAAAAAATTGCTATTTTGCACCTCTATTTCGTCTTTTTCTTGCTCCGTAGCGCTGCTATGCAGCTCAAAAAATACTTTTTATAGGTGCAAAACCATCAATTTTCGCTTCGATTCAAAAAATTCAAATCACTTCTTGATAAAAAAATGCTTTAAAATTCTTTTTATCTGAATAATTATCATTTTCAGCAATAAAAAATTGTAAAACGTTTGATAAAATTTAAATCATTTTATCTTTACAAAGATAACAGAAAACCGTGTTTTGGTTAAAAATCCGACTATGATTCTTGTTTTTAAGCATATTTTTCCCAAACGTTATGTGGGCCTTACTTTTTGGCCGCTTATAATTTTAAAAGAAGATGGGTTAAAACAGGATGAAGTACTAATCAATCATGAAAAGATACACCTTAGGCAACAGCTGGAGTTGCTAATTCTTCCTTTTTATATTTGGTATTTTGTGGAGTGGCTCATCGGTATTTTGAAATACAGAAACCTGAACATGGCCTACAGAAACATAAGTTTTGAAAAAGAAGCGTATGCCAACGAAGGGAGTTTGGATTACCTTTCCAATCGAAGTCCATATGCTTTTTTCGGTTATTTATTCTGAAGTTACTTTTCTAACTTTCCTTTACAGAAGACATCACGTATCTTTGATGTTCTAAGTTTTTAGCATGCACAACGAAGAAATTGTTTTAGACGAAATCAAGACAGCCAACATTCGGTTGTTTGTGAAACGGGAAGATTTAATTCATCCGTTTGTGTCGGGCAATAAATTCAGAAAATTAAAATTTAATATTGCTGAGGCTAAAAAACTCCAAAAGAAAACACTACTTACTTTTGGTGGCGCTTTTTCCAATCATATTGCTGCTACCGCTTATGCTGGTTTTGAAAACGGATTGAAAACTATAGGTGTTATTCGAGGGGAAGAACTTGCGGATAAATGGATGGAAAACCCAACACTTTCCTTTGCGGAAAAACACGGAATGCAGTTCTATTTTGAAACCCGCGCCAATTATAGGCAAAAACACACAGGAGCCTATCTTGAAAAGTTGAAAGATCGTTTCGGGGATTTCTTCCTCGTTCCCGAAGGGGGCACAAACAAACTCGCCGTTCGTGGATGCGAAGAAATTTTAGATTTCAATGAGTATCATTTTGACTATGTCTGTACGGCGGTCGGGACGGGCGGAACCATTTCGGGACTTATAAATTGTTCACAACCTCGTCAACAAGTTTTGGGATTTCCAGCGCTTAAAGGTGACTTTTTGCCAGCGGAAATACGTAAATTTGCCAGCAACGATAACTGGAAGCTTATTATGGATTATCATTTTGGTGGATATGCCAAAGTGAACCTTGAACTCATTGAATTTATAAATGAATTTAAGGAGAAAACTAATATTCCACTGGACCCAATTTATACAGGGAAAATGATGTTTGGAATACTAGATCTTATAAAAAACGGTTATTTTAAGAAAGGATCTCAAATATTGGCAATTCACACAGGAGGATTGCAGGGGATATCCGGAATGAACGAACGATTGAAACTAAAGAATTTACCAATTATAAAATGATTTTAAAACGTATTGTTTTTGCGCTTCTTATTCTTTTTTTAGTAAGCTGCGGGGCTAAAAAAAAGACTTCTTCATCTAAAAAAAATAACCGAAAACATAGCACGGTAGATACCCGTCATACTCCAAAAACTTCCCGTCCAAGTGAAAATAGGGATACAGAAACCTTGGAATCTACTTCGATGACAACGGTTTATACAGAAACGGTAGATGATTATATTCGTGTTTACAGCCCTATCGCGATGAAACAAATGCAAAACTATGGTATTCCTGCCAGTATTATTTTAGCGCAGGGGATTTTAGAAAGTGGTGCCGGAAAAGGGGAGCTGGTATTAAAAGCGAATAATCATTTTGGAATTAAATGCCACACGGGATGGACAGGTGAAAGAGCCTACCACGACGATGATGCCCGCGGGGAATGTTTTAGAAAATACAAGCATCCGCTGTATTCATATCAAGATCATTCTGAGTTTTTAACCACCCGTAGCCGATACGATTTTTTATTTAGTTATGATAAAGATGATTACCGCGCTTGGGCAAAAGGATTAAGGCAAGCGGGTTACGCAACCGATAGAAGATACCCAGATAAATTGATAAGTCTTATTGAAAAATATCAACTTTACAGATACGATGCAGAGGTGCTGGGAGGAAATCCTAGGGAGGTAAATTCCGTAGCTGAAAATACCTACCGCGTTTCGAAAGGTGATACATTGTACTCCATTTCCAGGCGATACAATATTTCAGTAGAAGAAATTAAAAGAAGAAATCGGTTGCCGGACAACAATATTAAAATAGGACAAATATTGTATTTAAGGTAATGGGAGACTCCAATCATGTTGATGGAGTTGTTAAAATGAAAATATAGTTTAAATTAGGTTGATAGATTGCCAGAATATTTCTGGTAAATAGAATCACAAAAAATCAAATCCTCAATGAGGGTTGAAAATTGAAAGAAAAATGATATACAAAAGAAGTAGTGCACTTTTCGCAGAAGCTAAAAAATATATCCCTGGAGGGGTGAATTCACCAGTAAGAGCATTTAATGCTGTTGGTGGGGAGCCTATTTTTGTGAAGCAAGCGAAAGGAGCCTATCTGTATGATGAAGATGGAAATAAATTAATTGATTACATTGCCTCTTGGGGACCAATGATATTAGGGCATGCTTTCCAGCCCGTTGTAAATGCTGTAATTGAAAAAACAGAATTGGGTACTTCTTTTGGGATGCCTACGCAAATTGAAACAGAAATTGCCAAGTTGGCGGTTTCCATGGTGCCCAATATTGATAAAATACGTTTTGTAAATAGTGGAACAGAGGCGTGCATGAGTGCCGTAAGGTTGGCTCGTGGGTTTACTGGAAAAGATAAGATTATAAAGTTTTCGGGTTGTTATCATGGGCATTCGGATTCTTTCTTAATTCAAGCCGGGAGTGGTGCAGTAACTTTTGGAAGTCCTAACAGTCCAGGGGTAACACAAGGTACAGCTAAAGACACACTCTTGGCGCATTACAACGATTTGGAAGGTGTTAAAGAAGTAATTGAGGCCAACAAAGGAGAGGTGGCAGCCATAATCATAGAACCCGTGCCTGGAAACATGGGGTGTATTCTTCCGAAGAAAGGATTTTTGGAAGGATTGAGAAAGCTTTGTGATCAGCATAAAATACTGCTTATTTTTGATGAGGTAATGACAGGTTTCCGTTTGGCACAAGGAGGTGCGCAGGAGCTTCTCGGTGTTAAAGCTGATATTGTAACTTTCGGAAAGGTTATCGGTGGCGGGTTGCCAGTTGGGGCTTTTGCGGCAAGAAACGAAATCATGGATTATTTAGCGCCTACAGGTCCGGTTTACCAAGCTGGAACCCTTAGCGGAAATCCAATTGCAATGGCAGCCGGATTGACTATGCTGACATTTTTAAACGAACACGAAGGGATATTTAAAAGTTTAGCGGATAAAACTTCCTATCTTCATAAAGGAATAGAGGCAGAGCTTGAAGCCACTGATCTTACTTATACCATAAACAGGTTGGGGTCTATGATTTCCGTTCATTTTACGGAAGAGGTTTACGACTTTAAAACGGCGGTTAAAGGAAATAATAAAACGTTTAAAAAGTTTTTCCACGGAATGCTACAAGAAGGTATATATTTACCTCCAAGTGCTTTTGAAAGTTGGTTCTTAAACGATGCTTTGACATATGAAGATTTAGACAAAACCATCGCAGCAGTTGGCAAAGTAGCTAAGACGTTGTAGTTAAGTTTTGGGTTGATTAAAGTTAATTTTTAATCTTCTAGTTAATGAAACGTAGATATTAAATAAAGTCAGAATCCTCCCAAATGTCATCACCGGAGTTAAGCCTGACAATATATTAATTATGCGTGACATGTTTCATTGACTCGTTTTAATAAGATTGCTCGCCTGTCAACAAACTTCATTTTGCAGAAGTATTGGTATAAGGAATAAAAAAAGCCCGAATCTTCATTCGGGCTTAACGCACTAATATACTAAGATGTTAGGTTTAGCGTAATCGATCCACAGATTTTACAAGATCTTCGTCCTTTTTAATGGCCCTGTTGGCCAACACTAAAAAAACGATAGAAATAATAGGTAGAAGCATCCCAATACCCTTCTCAGAAACGTTCATTTCTCCGGATAAGATTAGCGACCGATAAACGAAAAATCCTAGTAAAAAAAGATTTAATATCATGTTCAGTCTGTTTAACACAAACTGGTTTTTTCTCTTCTTGTACATAAAAATGGTTACAAACGCCATTACTGCAGAAATTGCAAAAAGAACAGAATATAAAATATCGCTTTCAGCATAAACTGCTTCACCGTTATTATCTGTCCATAAGTACACCCAAAATGGCAAAACACCATTTATGATAACAACAAGAAATAGGTATATACTTTGTATGCGTTGTAACACTTTTAGTAATTTTTCTAGGGCAAAAATAATGTTCTTTTTGGAAAAATAATGCTTGTTTATAAAAATAAATTTGTAATATTGCCTAGTCAATTCGAAACGAGTACTTTACTGCGTTTTATTTTGAACTTCTTTAAGAATTTTCACGAAAACACACATTTTCACCTCAAACCAATAATAAATTATTTATTTAATCAATGTTTGAAATTTCAGATTTAAAAGCAAAAAAACTTGCTGAGTTACATGAGATTGCCAAAGTGGCGGGTATTCCTAAATACAAATCTCTAAAAAAGAACGATTTAATATATCAGATTTTAGATGTGCAGGCAGCAAGTCCGGAAGCGGTAGCTAAGGAAAAGGAGAATGCAGCGAAAGAGAATGCTTCCAATCCTTCCGATAATAAAACTTCGCAAAAACCTGCGCCAAGAAAAAGAACACGTACTACCAAGAAAACTACTTCTAATACCTCTTCGGAGACTAAAAATACACCGCAAAGTTCTTCAGAAAAAGCAAAGTCTGCTCCGAAAAATGAGAGCGATAAGCCAGCTAAGGTTGAAGCCAAGCAAGATGCGGCGCCTGCTAAGAAAGAAGAGGCGAAGAAACAGCATACTAATACAAGACATTCCAACGAGAATAAGAATACAAAACAGCGGAAAGATAGTGGCAATAATAATGCCGGGCAACAACGAAACCAGAACCAAAATCAGCCGCAACACCATAAAAAAAATACCAACAATTCACCTAAAGACAAGGATAATTACGATAAAGAAAAGAAAAACCGATATCGTGAACCCGATTTTGAGTTTGATGGGATTGTAGAAAGTGAAGGTGTGTTGGATATTATGCAGGATGGTTACGGATTTTTAAGAAGTAGCGATTACAACTATTTATCCTCTCCAGATGATATTTACGTTTCTCAGTCGCAAATCCGTTTGTTCGGTTTAAAAACAGGAGATACTGTAAAAGGAACAGTGCGTCCTCCAAAAGAAGGAGAAAAATATTTCCCTCTTATTAAAGTGAATCAAATCAATGGTTTGGATCCTCAGGTGGTTAGAGATCGTGTTTCTTTTGAACACTTAACACCACTTTTTCCAAACGAAAAATTCCGTTTGGCAGAAAAGCAAAGTACTATTTCTACCCGTATTGTAGATTTATTTTCCCCAATTGGAAAAGGGCAACGTGGTATGATTGTTTCCCAGCCTAAAACGGGTAAAACGATGTTGTTAAAAGACATCGCTAATGCAATTGCAGCCAATCACCCTGAAGTTTTTCAATTGATTCTATTGATCGATGAACGTCCAGAGGAGGTTACAGACATGCAGCGCCACGTTAAAGGGGAAGTTATTGCTTCTACTTTCGATGAGCCTGCAGATAGACACGTAAAAGTGGCCAATATTGTTTTGGAAAAAGCAAAACGTTTGGTAGAATGCGGTCACGATGTGGTAGTACTTCTCGATTCCATTACACGTTTGGCACGCGCTTATAACACGGTACAGCCTGCAAGTGGAAAAGTATTAAGTGGGGGTGTGGATGCCAATGCATTGCACAAACCAAAGCGTTTCTTTGGTGCAGCTAGAAATATTGAAGGTGGTGGTTCTTTGACCATTATCGCAACTGCCCTTACCGATACAGGTTCTAAAATGGATGAGGTTATTTTTGAAGAATTTAAAGGAACGGGTAACATGGAGCTTCAGTTGGATAGACGTATTTCCAACAAGCGTATATTCCCTGCCATCGATCTTATTTCTTCTTCTACACGTAGAGACGACTTGTTGTTGGATGAAAATTCAATTCAACGTATGTGGATTATGCGTAAATACTTATCAGACATGAACCCGATTGAGGCAATGGAATTCATGGAGCAGCGTATAAAGATGACTAAAAACAATGAAGAGTTTTTAATGACGATGAATCAGTAGTTAAGAATGTCTTTGCGAAGAGGTGCCACGTGGCAATCTCTTCAATTGTAGAAAGATTTATAAATAGAATGAAATGTCACCCCTGTCCCGAAGCATCGGGAGTCGAAGGGTGACATTTTTTTATGATCTTTTTTTCTTTACCTGGATTTTAAGTCTGAAGTACAATGAGCGCGCAATCATCATCAATACAATTGAAAAAGGGAACGCAAAAATAAGCGTAGCTGCCTGAAGCGCTTTCAATCCGCCGCCTGCCAAAAGGATAATGCATAAGACGGAAAGCACAATACCCCAAATTATTTTTAAGCGCATTTTTGGGTCCAGATCCCCTTCTGAAGTCATCATACTTATTACATAGGTGGCAGAATCTGCTGAAGTGACCAAAAAAGTAAAGAGTAAAACAATGGCAACAATTGAGGTTATGTTGGAAAAAGGTAGCTGCTCAAAAAGCAGAAACGTTCCTAAACTTACATTGTCTAAAATTTTATTACCAATACCAACGTCGCTGAAAAGTTCCAATTCAATCGCGTTCCCACCGAATACTGAAAACCAAAAAATACTGAAGAGAGCAGGTATTAAAAGACATCCAAGAATAAGTTCGCGAATGGTTCTACCTTTGGATATTCTTGCAATAAAAATACCGACAAAAGGAGACCATGCAATCCACCATGTAAAATAAGTAAGCGTCCAATCGCCCATCCATTTTTCATATTGAGGTTCGTAGGGATCCACTTTAAAGCTGAATTCAGGAAGCTTTTGCAAATATTGTCCAATGGAATCTACAAATACTTTTATATCGAAGAGAGAAGATCCCGCTAAAAACACAAATAGGAGTAAAAGTATAGCGATCCCCATGTTTACGTTCGACAAAATTTTGATACCCTTATCGAGTCCGGTTGAAGATGAAATAATAAAAATAGCAGTAATAAGAATGGTTATCGCGGCATATCCA
Source organism: Galbibacter mesophilus (assembly GCF_023721415.1). GTDB lineage: Bacteria > Bacteroidota > Bacteroidia > Flavobacteriales > Flavobacteriaceae > Galbibacter > Galbibacter mesophilus. The sequence continues at coordinate 49,739 of NZ_JAMQVC010000005.1, forward strand.
TAAAAGTTAGAAGTATTCCAGTCCATAACATAATCCAATCCCTCACTTATTTGAACCACTCCGAGACCCAGGGAGGCTCCCACCCCAAAAATAACCGCCAAAATAGAAACCAAATCGATTAAGGACTTAAGTATTTTTTGGGTGGATTTGTTGGAAGTAAAGTTTAGTACGCTGGAAGAAATAAGATATTTTTTTCTTTTCCTAAATCCGTAATAAGCAGTCCCCAAAGCGCAAATGGTATAGATGCTCCAAGCGTGGAAACCCCAGTGAAAAGCAGTGTAGGAGATAGCTTCTTTAGCAGCTTCAATACTTCCAGGTTCTTCCAATGGAGGTTTTAGAAAATGATGAATTGGCTCTGCGGTTCCGTAAAATAGAATGCCAACGCCCATTCCCGCGGAAAATAACATGGAATACCAAGAGAAATCAGAGAATTCTGGGCGCTGGTCAGGGGCGCCAAGAACAACACTCCCAAACCTACTGCTGGCCAAGTAAATTAGGAAAATTAAAAAAGAGGAAGCGAGCAACACATAAAACCAGCTTAAATTATGGGCGATAAACCTAGAAATATCATCGGCAATGTGAATGAGTTTGTCCCCAGAAATTATCGCAAATGTAATGACAGCAAAAGTGATAAGCAAACTGGCCCAAAAGTTTATACCGATAATGGATTTCTCTTCGTCCCTAATATCATTTACCGACCTACGAATGTCTTCCAGCTCATTTTCAATAAGTTTCTGGCGGAAAGTCTTTTTCTTACTTTCTATCTCTTTATAAGTCTTGGATTTCGAAAGGTCTAATTCTTTCCGAAGCTCAATTTCGTACTCTTCTACAAGTGCATCTATTTCTAATTGTACCTGCGGATTGGTGATTTTATTTGGGTCGTTAGGGACTTTGCTATTTTCCTTCATTATATTGCAGTTTTTGGTGGGGGAAAATTTAGATGTATCCGTATAAGATAAGGAATTAATTGCTCTTTCTTTTATGTTTTTGAAATGTAGACAAAGAAATATTTCTAAAACGTTGTAGGTTATAGCTCTGTTAACGAGCTAGTTATTTCAATAATATTTTTTAATTTGAACGCAAACCAGCGATATATGCAAACATTTAAAAGATTTCTCACGCCCATACTTCTGTTTTTAATATCCATTTTTTTTAAATCGGGTGCTAATAGCTTTTTAAATTTTAATGAAGAAACTTCTTTTCTGGTTAGTAAGTTAAGTTCCATTTTGCTGGTTCTGAGTGTAGCTTGGGGACTAATTGTCTTGGTGAAAGTTTTGAAGAAGCGTTATTTAAGGCATTACGATTTGCAGGTTGAAAACAATTTGGATGCGAGAAAGCTTTATACTCAATTCAATATTTTAGAGCGAATCATCATTTTTATCATTATAATTATTGCGGTTGCGGTAATATTAATGCTTTTTGATGGGGTTCGTAAAATCGGGTTAAGTTTGTTTGCTTCCGCAGGGGTAGCGGGAATTATTCTGGGTTTGGCTGCACAAAAGGCTATTGGAACTATTTTAGCTGGACTCCAAATTGCTATTTCCCAACCCATCCGAATCGATGATGTGTTGGTGGTAGAAGGCGAATGGGGTTGGGTAGAAGAGATTACGCTTACCTTCGTGGTCGTTCGTATTTGGGACAAGCGGCGGTTAATCCTTCCTACTACTTATTTTATTGAAAAACCTTTTCAGAATTGGACACGCAACAGTGCGGATATTTTAGGAACTGTTTTCATTTATACCGACTACAACGTGCCCTTTGATGCTCTTCGGAAAGAACTAACGCGTCTTCTCGAAAATACCGATCTATGGGATGGTAAAGCGAATGTTTTGCAGGTAACGGATAATAAACCAAACTATGTGGAAATACGTGCGCTTATGAGTGCCAGCACATCGCCGAGAGCCTGGGATCTCAGGGTTTATGTTAGGGAAAAGCTTATTACTTTTATTCAAGAAAATTATCCGGATAGCTTCCCTAAATCGAGAGTGTTAATAAAAGAAACCCCAAAAATAGAAGTGAATAGCGCACCATAGCGAAAGCTTTGTTTTCCGTAGAATTAACTTTGATTCATATTTCAAAAGCGTATCTGCCGACATCTTTACATTATGATATAGTTAACCATTTTTGTAGATTTGTTTTGCTATTTTTTCACAAATACTGAAAACCTTCAGGATTTGTAAAAAACAAAAAAACCTACATGGGAAAAGAAAAAGTGATTCTGGTTGATGAAAACGACCAGCAAATAGGATTAATGGAGAAGATAGAGGCACACGAAAAAGCATTGTTGCACAGAGCTTTTTCGGTGTTTGTTTTTAATGATGCAGGTGAGACAATGATACAGCAGCGGGCAGCGCATAAATACCATTCTCCGGGACTATGGACAAACACATGTTGTAGTCATCAAAGAGAAGGGGAAAGCAATGTGGAAGCTGGTAAAAGAAGGCTTCAGGAAGAAATGGGGTTTACTACCGATTTGGAGGAAGTGCTTTCTTTTATTTATCACGCTCCATTTGATAATGGGTTGACAGAACATGAATACGACCATATTTTAGTTGGGAAATACAACGATACGCCCAACATTAATCCAGACGAAGTAGCTGCATGGAAATGGATGTCTCTAAAAGATATTAAAAAAGACATGCAGGAAAATCCAGATGTGTACACTGCTTGGTTTAAAATTATCTTCGATAAGTTCTACACGCATATCGAAGAACAATCATCCACCGTATTATGAGGTTGAAAGTAAGCAGAAAAGCCCATTTTAATGCGGCGCACAGATTATTCAGAAAAGATTGGGATGATGAAAAGAACAAAGCTGTGTTTGGCAAATGCAGCAATCCCCATTACCATGGCCATAATTACGATCTTATCGTCAGTGTTACTGGGGAAATTGACCCAGAAACAGGCTTTGTAATCGATTTAAGTATTTTAAAGGATTTAATTCAGCAAGAAGTAGAGGAGTATTTAGACCATAAAAACCTAAATATTGAAGTGGAAGAATTTAAAAGCTTAAATCCCACCGTAGAAAATATAGCCGTAGTAATTTACAACCGATTGAAACCATCATTGCAAGACTTCGAATTAGAAGTAAAACTCTACGAAACCCCTCGAAACTTCGTAACATATAGTGGCGAGGCCTAATAAACTAAAAAAGACATATTTAATAATCAACCACAAATGAATTTATATCCAATAAAATTTACCCCAATATTTAAAGAATACCTGTGGGGCGGTACTAAGCTAAAAGAGGTTTTAGGAAAAGAAGTAACCACAGAAACGGCATCAGAAAGTTGGGAATTATCTGGCGTAGAAGGAAATGTGTCTGTGGTAAGTAATGGCGAGTTAAGTGGTAAAACACTGCAAGAACTTATAGACACGTACCAAGGGGAGTTGCTAGGAGAATCGGTTTTTGAACGCTTCGGAAATAAATTTCCAATCCTAATTAAGTTTATCGATGCCAAATTGGATTTGTCGGTACAATTGCACCCGAATGATGAATTGGCCAAAAAACGCCATAATTCCTTCGGGAAAACAGAAATGTGGCATGTGATGCAGGCTGACGAAGGGTCTAAACTAATCGTTGGTTTTAAGGACACACTTACCAAAGAGACCTATTTAGAACACCTGAAAAAAGGAACACTTCTAGAAATACTTAATCAAGAAGAGGTAAAGGCTGGCGACACTTATTTTATAAATACGGGAAAAGTGCACGCCATTGGTGCAGGGATTCTGCTGGCGGAAATTCAGCAAACATCCGATGTTACGTACCGAATTTACGATTACGAAAGAAAAGATAAAGATGGAAACACGCGTGAATTACACACCGAGCAAGCAATAGACGCCATAGATTACAAAAAGAAAGACGATTATTTGGTGGAGTACTCCAAGGAATACAATTCCTCCAACAACATGGTTACCTGCGACTACTTTATTACCAATTATTTAAATGTGGTAGGTACGTTTGTAAAGCAATTGGTTAACCGCGATTCGTTTTCCATTTACATTTGCGTAGAAGGTAAAGCCCAAATAACTGCGGGAGAACATACAGAAAACCTAAATAAAGGAGAAACCATATTGATTCCCGCCGCCATTAATGAAGTAAGTATAAGTGCTAAGGATGCAAAGATTTTAGAGGTTCATATCTAAAAATGAAGTATTTTTGCACTCAAAATAGACAATTATGGCGAGCATTAGAGATTTAAAGAAAGATATAAACTTTGTTTTAGGAGATATTATCGAGGCGGTTTATGTTTGGGAAATCAGTACCGAAAACAAAAATTCCAAGGAAGGTGATAAAATTATAGATGAAGCGATTACCGTTTTTGATGATCTTATTGAAAAAGTAAACAATAAAGATGTGGAAAACAGAAGCGCTCATTTGAAATCTGTAAACAAAGAGCTGGAAGAAAAAGCCTCTGCTTTGGTAGAAAAGCTTAACAAACTACCTGTTTCTTAAATTGAATTTCAAGAAAATTAAAAATTTCTTTTTGAAAAGTTTGTCAGAATAATTTTCAAGATTATATTTGCGCACTTTTTAAAGGAAACGCCGATGTAGCTCAGCTGGCTAGAGCAGCTGATTTGTAATCAGCAGGTCGTGGGTTCGAGTCCCTCTATCGGCTCCAGAAAGCCTCTTCAAACCGAAGAGGCTTTTTTTTGTGCTGATTTTTATTTTGAAAACAACATTAAGAGGGACGAGAAGTTTATCCTGAGCGCCAGCCGAAGGGAGTCCCTCTATCGGCTCCAGAAAGCCTCTTCAAACCGAAGAGGTTTTTTTTGTGCTGAATTTTTATTCTGAAAACAACATTGAGAGGGACGAGAAGTTCATCCTGAGCGCTACCTTTTTCAACGAACCTCACTGTCACACTGAGCTCTTGTGCTGAACAAAGCTTCAGTATGTCGGAGTTCAGTCCATTTTTTCTATATTCCTGTCAGGGAACTGGATATTCTTGCGAGGGAACTATATATTCTCACGAGGGAAAAATATATTCCTGTCAGGGAACTGGATATTCTCAAGAGGGAAGAATATGTCCTTGTCAGGGAAAAGTATATTCTTACGATGGCACAATATATTCTCGCGATGGAATTGTATATTCTTGCGAGGGAACAATATATTCTCACGAGGGAAAAATATATTCTTACGATGGAACTTTATATTCTTGTCATGGAAAAGTATATTCTTTCGGTTGTACTTTATATTTAGGCGATTGCACTATATATTCTTGCTATTGTAGTTGATATTTTTTCAGTTGTATTTTATATTCTAGCGATTACACTTTATATTCTTGTCGTTGTACTTTATATTTAAGCAATTGCACTATATATTCTTGCTATTGCAGTTTATATTTTTTCAATTGTATTTTATATTATTACCATTGCACTGTATATTCTTCTCGTTGTATTCTATATGGGAGCATCAGTTTTCAGTTGAAAGAAAGAGACGTGGTGATTTCGGTAGATATAACCGAAAAAAGTAAGCCTAGAAAGCCCAATTGTTACCAAAAAACTGTAATTTTCCTATTAAAGAACTCCGCTATGGCAAAGTACTTCTTTATTGTTTTATGGTTTGCGCTATCGTTTACGGGCTTATATGCTCAGGACGAGGCTATTGCGCAACAATATTTTAATAAAGGGGATTACGAAAAAGCCATTGTTTATTATGAGAAACTCTATAAACGCAACCCGCGTAACCGAAACTATCTAACCGCCTTAGTAACCTCCTACCAGCAAGCCGGAAAGCCCGAAAGTGCGGAAGAAATTCTTTTGGAAAAGCTGGAGGATGGCAATGTCTATCCCATTCTTTTTGTAGAAGCGGGGTATAATTACCAATTAATGGATCAGCCGCAAAAGGCAAGCCAGTTTTATGATAAAGCGGTAGAAAGTCTGGAAGAAAATCCGAATTACGCTTTTGCCGTCGGTAATGCTTTTAAGGGGAAATCGCTGTTGGATTATGCCATAAAAACCTACAAAAAAGGAATGGAGCTTAATCCCAAGCTTAATTTCAGCTACGATTTAGCTTACATCTACGGAGAGCAAGGTGATATTGAAAATATGTACGAAATGTACCTAGACCTTATGTTGGAACGGGAAAGCCTTAAAGGAAACATCAAGCGGAATTTGAGCAGGTTTATATCCAACGACCTATCTAATGAAAACAATGAGCTGTTCAAGAAAATTCTTTTGCAAAGGTCGCAAACCAACCCCAATTTACTCTGGAACGAACTTTTAAGCTGGTTGTTTATTCAGCAAGGAGCTTACAAGAATGCCTTTGCCCAAGAAAAAGCTATTTACAAAAGGTCGCCCGAAACTTCTTTGAATCCCATTATCGATTTAGCGCAAATAACTTCGGAAAACGAGGATTACGAAACGACCCAGCGTATTTACGAATTTATCATTACAGAAACCAACGATTTACAACTGCTTGTTTTTAGTAAACTTCAGCTTACCAAAATAGCTTTAATGAATGCCGATGCGAAAGACTACGATGAGATCGACGAGCAGTTCAATGGAATTTTAACGGAATACGGTACTACAGCCCAAACTTTACAAGTTCAAATTGAGTACGCAAAATTCTTGGCATTCACCATGAATAAAGATGAAGAGGCATTGGGTGTTTTAGACGCAGCGATTAAACTTCCCATTGATAAATTTTCAGAAGCCCAAGTAAAAATGACAAAGGCAGATGTGTTGGTTTATGGGGAAAAGTTTAATCAAGCTTTAATTTATTACTCCCAAGTCCAAAAAGATTTAAAGAATGATGTTTTGGGTCAGCAAGCGCGTTTTAAAGTGGCGCAAACCAGTTTTTACAAAGGAGATTTTGAATGGGCAGAAACGCAATTAAAAGTTTTAAAATCTTCTACGTCCCAACTCATCGCCAATGACGCGTTGGAGTTAAAGCTATTAATTTCTGATAATAAATTGGAAGATTCCACGCAGACGGCATTAAAGCTCTACGCTAAAGCAGATTTACTTGCTTACCAAAAGAATAATAAAAAAGCGATTGCCTTACTGGAGGAAATTCTGGTGAATCATAAAGGGGAGTCCATTGAGGATGAAGCATTGCTGAAGCAGGCATTTCTCTACGAGCAAGAAAAGGAATTTGAAAAAGCGGCTTTCAACTACAAAAAAATAATTGAGTTTTACCCCACCGATATTTTAATGGACAATGCTTTGTACCAATTGGCACTTCTCTATAGGGATGAACTTTCTAAGCCAGAAGAAGCTAAAAAGCTTTTAGAGCGTATTATTTTTGAGCATCAAGACAGTGTTTATTTCTTGGAAGCTAGAAAAGCGTATCGGGAAATGCGCGGAGACAACATTGAATAAAAAAAGGTGCCTTTACATCCTGCTTTTAACGTTAGGATAAGTAATTTTGAACACTGAACACTGAACACTGAACACTGAACACTGAACACTGAACACTGAACACTGAACACTGAACACTGAACACTGAACACTGAACACTGAACACTGAACACTGAACACTGAACACTGAACACATGTATATATACAACGTAACGATAAATGTAGAAGAGCAAGTACACCAAGAATGGCTTTTATGGATGCAGGAAGAGCATATTCCCGAAATGTTGGCAACGGGAAAATTTAGTAATGCCAAAATAGTAAAAGTACTGGTTGAAGAAGAGATGGGTGGGATTACGTATTCTGTTCAATATTTTACAGAAGACAAAGCAACCCTTCAAAAATATTATACGGAAGATGCCGAGCGTTTGCGCAATAAAGCTACCCAGCGATTTCCGAACAAATTTGTTGCCTTTAGAACCGAATTACAAATTGTAAGCGAGCATTAAAAGCTTCCTTCCATACCTGATTTTATGAGTAAGAAGAACAAAAAGTTTGAAAAAAAATCTTTTGTAAAAAAGGTTGAAGATAACACCCAAGTGAAAGCCAAAAAGCACTTGGGTCAACATTTTTTGAAAGATGAAAATATTGCCAAACAAATAGCAGATACACTTACCTTAAACCGTTACAATCAGGTTTTGGAAATTGGTCCAGGAATGGGCGTGCTCACAAAATACCTTTTACAAAAGGATGTAGATGTTTTTGCGATGGATTTAGACAGTGAATCTATTGCATACCTTCAGAGCCATTTTTTACTGGAACACCCAAGACCGGCAGCTAGTAAACATGGTTTTGAGGTTATAGAAGCCGACTTTTTAAAATACGACACTTCGCAGTTGTTCGGGGAAGAGCCTTTCGCTATTACCGGTAACTTTCCCTATAATATTTCTTCACAAATCGTTTTTAAAGCGTTGGAGTTACGGCATCAAATACCGGAGTTTACAGGTATGTTCCAAAAGGAAGTAGCCGCTAGGATTTGTGAAAAGGAAGGCAATAAAACCTATGGAATTCTATCCGTATTGGTTCAGGCATTTTATGATGCGGAGTATTTGTTTACTGTTCCGCCAGAGGTTTTTAATCCGCCTCCAAAAGTACATTCAGGAGTATTGCGGTTGATAAGGAAAGATGATTTCTCTCTACCGTGTAGTGAAAAATTGTTTTTTAGAGTCGTAAAAGCCGCCTTCGGACTTCGACGAAAAACCCTACGCAACAGTTTAAAAAGCTTTAATCTCTCCGATAATTTGAAAGAAGATAGTATCTTTGATCGACGACCGGAACAAATGAGTGTGGAAGACTTTATTGCACTTACAACCAGAATAGAAAAAGATTTATCGTAATCTGCGCAAGGGATAGCAGCGGCATCCCCAGACAAAGTGAAGCTTGTCTGGGATATAGCGGATAGCCCGGCTCGTGCGCCCAAAGAATAAACAGGTATGGTTCCATTTAAATTAAGTGATGAGCTTATTGAGCAAATTGAGCAGCTGATTGAAACCCAATCGGATGCTACTTTATTGAACATGATGGCGGAGTTCCATTATGCCGATATTGCTGAAATAATTCACGAACTTAATTTAGATGAAGCGACTTACATCATTAAGTTGCTGGATAGCGAAAAAACCTCGGATGTTTTAACCGAGCTTGATGAAGACATTCGGGAACAAATTCTGGGAAATCTTTCCGCTAAGGAAATTGCCGAAGAGATCAGCGAACTTGATACCGATGATGCTGCCGATATTATTGGAGAACTCCCCAATGAATTGGTTAAAGAAATTATCGCCCAAATAGACGACAGGGAACACGCCAGGGATATCGTTGAACTGTTACGGTACGATGAGAATTCTGCGGGTGGACTTATGGCTAAGGAGCTCGTTAAGGTAAATGAAAACTGGAACGTGCTGACCTGTGTAAAAGAAATGAGGCGACAAGCCGAGAATGTTACTCGAGTACATTCCATTTATGTGGTGGATAATGATGAAAAATTAAAAGGAAGACTTTCGTTAAAAGACTTGCTTACTACTTCTACCAAGGCAGAAATAAGCAGTATTTACATCCCTAAAGTGGATTATGTAACCGTTACCGATAAAGGCGAGGATGTGGCAAGATTGATGTCCAAATACGATTTGGAAGCTATTCCCGTAGTAGATGAGATGGGGCGATTGGTAGGACGGATTACCATTGACGATATCGTAGATGTTATTCGGGAGGAAGCTGAGAAAGATTATCAATTGGCAGCGGGTATTACCCAAGATGTAGAAGCAGATGATAATGTTTGGGAACTTACCAAAGCAAGGTTGCCTTGGTTGCTTATTGGGATGTTTGGCGGTATTGGTGCGGCCAGTATTATTGGCAGTTTTCAAGGAGCACTGGCAGAACCCATTTTATTAAGCTTTGTTCCCTTAATTCAGGCGACTGCTGGGAACATGGGGGTGCAATCATCGGCAATTGTAGTGCAAGGTTTGGCCAACGACAGCATACGGGGAGAGATGTTGCAACGATTGGGTAAAGAGTTTTTGCTAGGATTAATCAACGGTACAGCAATTGCTTTTGTGGTTTTGCTTATAAGTCATTTTTTATTTGAAACCTCTTATTTGGTTTCAGCAACCATTAGCGTTGCCCTTATTGCTGTTATTATCATTGCAGCTATTATTGGTACGTTTGTGCCTATTTTCTTGGATAAAAAAGGGATTGATCCTGCGGTGGCTACCGGTCCATTTATCACTACAAGTAACGATGTCTTCGGAATACTTATTTACTTCAGCATTGCCAAACTTATTTTAGGTTTTTAAGTTTGTTTGCAGAGCATTTTTTGAGAACATACTACTTTGAAAATCAGTTTTTTTATCTAAAAAAAATTAACGTTTGTACGCGAATTCTAGTGTTTTATCGAAAAATGCTGTTAAAAATTAATATAATTTTTCCTACATAGGAGTGAATATATTAATTTTACAAGAGTTGCCCCTTTGCCACTTTCCTATTTGAGAGCCAAAAAAATATGATAGAAAGTACTGATCATGCTAAGAAGATAAAGAAAAATGTAATTAAAATCTTCCGAAGAAGTTGTAAGTTGAAAGAGACTTATAATGAATGTCAATATTACATGTCTCACAGTGAGCTTAAATTGTTTTACGAAGAAAGTTTTTTTTCAGCAAACACCTTATGCAACTGTTTAGATGAGTATGTTCGTACTTGGGGCTGGACTACCTCTCTAATTTCTAAATTTCACAATGCTGCCTATATTACCAAACTTACCGGTCAGCTTTTTTTTACTGATGATGAGTTTAAACTTTTGTTTACCAAAGCCCTTTTTTTGGAGGAAAAGAATTTTGAAATTTTAAAATCGTTGGATAAAGATTCGATTCCTGAAGAGATTAAGGAGATGCTCGTTTCAGAATTGGTCGCTCAGGAAAAGCGCATTAAAACGCTAAAATCAATTTTGAAAAACCATTATCAAAAATAATTTTTCCGACTTTTTCTAAAGTTCATGTCCTAAGTGATCTAGTGGCTGATGCGTTATAAGTTTATTCATTATTGATCTCTTTATTGAAGATTTGGTAATACCTTTGTCTTAAAAATAAGTTTACCGAAAATTAAATAAGAAATGAAAATTCTTCATTTAGATACCAATCACCCTTTGCTTTTGGAGCAACTTGCTGCTGCTGGGTTTCAAAATGATACTGATTATACGTCTTCAAAGGAGGAAATAGAAAATATAATTGGAAACTACGACGGAATTATCATTCGGAGTAGGTTTGCTATGGATGACTCTTTTTTAAGAAAGGCGACCAAATTGAAGTTTATAGGTCGCGTAGGCGCTGGGTTGGAAAATATCAATGTAGAAACGGCAAAACAGCTTAATATCAAACTTTTTAACGCGCCAGAAGGAAATAGAAACGCTGTAGGAGAACATGCCTTGGGAATGTTGCTGTCCTTGTTCAATAAACTAAACAGCGCCGATAGGGAAGTGAGAAATGGACAATGGCGACGTGAAGAGAACAGGGGAGTGGAACTTAATGGTAAAACTGTAGGTATAATTGGCTATGGAAACATGGGGAAAGCATTTGCCAAGAAGTTAAGAGGTTTTGATGTGGATGTTATTTGTTATGATATTGTAGGCGGCGTTGGCGATGATAATGCGCGTCAAGTAGGCATTTTGGAGTTCAAAAAAAATGCAGATGTAGTGAGTTTGCATACTCCGCAAACCCCGCAGACCATTGGAATGATTAATAATGAGTTTATAGAGTCTTTTCACAACCCTTTTTGGTTATTAAATACAGCACGAGGAAAGAGTGTTGTTACAGCCGACTTGGTTTCAGCATTAAAATCTGGAAAGATATTGGGCGCTGGATTGGATGTTTTGGAATACGAAAAATCTTCTTTTGAAAACCTTTTTACAGAAGAAATGCCCGAAGCTTTTAAATATCTAATCGAAGCTGAGAATGTGCTGCTTACCCCACATGTAGCTGGCTGGACGGTGGAAAGTAAAGAGAAGCTAGCGCAAACAATTGTAAATAAAATTACCAAAGAATTTTCTTAACTTTATAGGAAACCACATTTTTAAAGTGAAAATTGAAGCAAATACGGTTCAGGATTATTTGAATGCTCTTCCTGTGGAAAGAAGGGATGCATTTAATAAATTACGTCAGGTAATTCTGCGGAGTAAGCCCGAAGAACTTGAAGAAACCTTGAGCTATGGCATGATTGGTTATGTGGTGCCGCATTCCGTATATCCAGCGGGTTATCATTGCGACCCTAAGTTGCCATTGCCTTTTATAAATATTGCTTCACAAAAAAACTACATAGCGCTCTATCACTCTGGGATTTATGCTGATAAAAATTTACATGATTGGTTTGTTGGGGAGTATCCAAAACATACCGATGCCAAACTGGATATGGGAAAGAGTTGCGTACGCTTTAAAAAAATGGATAAAATCCCTTTTGCCCTTATAGAAGAATTAATGGGGAAATTGAGTGTACAAGAATGGATTGGGATTTATGAAAATGCTGTGAAAAGAAAATAAAACGATTGCTAAGATTGTTTTTTTACTATTTTAGTAATCTAACCATTTAAACCAACACAATGGAAGATAAAAGAGACGGTAAAAAGAGCTATTTTGAAGAAAATGCTGAAAACTTTGCCAAAGAAACTAAGAATACGGCCAATGAATTTGCTGAAAATGCAAAAGAGGCATTTGCTGATCAAAATAACAAAAAGGTTATCTCAGGCATTTTAGCTATTCTTTTTGGGGCCTTTGGTATTCATAAATTTATCCTAGGTTATCAAAAGGAAGGGTTGATTATGCTTTTAGGAACGCTGCTAACCTGCGGTATTCTAGGGACGGTGATGTATATCATAGGAATTATTGAAGGGATTATCTACCTAACAAAATCCGATGAAGAATTTTTTAATACATATCAGGTTGGTAAAAAACCTTGGTTTTAAAATACACTAGAACTTTTAGGGAATGAGTATATTTGTTCCCTAAATAGTTCAGCTTATAGTTTCCCCCATTTCACTACAGTTGCTGCAAAAGGAAATAAATATATGGGGTTTACAAAAAAATTAGCACACACTTTAGAGCAGAACCAGCTTTCTAAGACATTTAAAGCGCTGGGGCATCCGGCTAGAATTTCCATACTTCAATATATTAGCAGTCACCCAAACTGTATCTGTAACGACATGGTGCAGGATATAGATTTGGCGCAAGCCACCATTTCCCAACATTTAATCGAATTGAAAAAAGTAGACCTCATTGTTGGTAAACAAAAAGGCAAAAAAACGTGCTATAATATTAATATTGATAAACTTTACGAAGTAAAACAATCCGTTGGTTCATTCTTCAATGAAACACAACAAGGCGCCAGTTAATCTTGAAAAAAGATAGTTTGATTGTTATTCTTGTTGATCATTTTGTTCTTCGGCATGTTTCCGTTCCAATTCCGCTTGAAATTCCTCCATTACCGGTTTTACCGTACTTTCAGGTAAGTCGGCTATTTTGATGTACATAAGTCCGTCAACCGAATTATTAAAAAGTGGATCTACATTGAAAGCAACCACTCTTGCATTTTGCTTAATGTATTTTTTAATAAGTACTGGCAGTCTTAGGTTGCCCGGTTCTACTTCATCAATCATTCGGTCGAACTTGTTCAGGTCGGCTTCGGTTTCATCGAATACGAATTCTTTATCGGCATCTTTTAGTTTTACCTTGAACTCTTTTTTCGGACTGATATATTGGGCTACGTACGGATCCCAATAATGCGACTTCATGAATTCAATCATTAACGATTTAGAGAAGTTAGAGAATTGGTTGCTAATACTAACTCCTCCAATTAGGTATTTATGCTCTGGTCTGCGCAAAGTGGTGTGTACAATTCCTTTCCAAAGTAAAAACAACGGCATTGGTTTTTGCTGATAATCGCTTACAATAAAAGCGCGTCCCATTTCTATGGATTCGCTCATCATTTTATACAGCTCCGGCTCAAATTTAAAAAGGTCTTGCAGATAAAATCCATCAATGCCTCGGGTTTTGAAAATGTCAGCGCCCATTCCCATACGATAAGCCCCTACAATCGCCTTGGCTTCACTATCCCATAGAAAAAGGTGGTGGTAATATTCATCAAATTCATCAATATCAATGGCTTGATTGGTGCCTTCCCCAACTTCCCGAAAGGTTATTTCCCGAAGTCGGCCAATTTCCCGAAGGATGTAAGGCATTTTTTTAGCCTTCGCTAAGAATACTTCGTAGTTTTTGCTTTCCAGAAGTCGTAAATCGTTTTCTCTTAATTCATCTACCTCCTTTTCCATAAGCTCTTTACTTACGGGTGTGATAATTTCTTTTGGGGAGCGTGGAAATTTAAAGCTGGTAGGAACTTTATCAAAAAGTCGTCCTTTTTCAAAAACATTAGAAAGCATATACGTTTTTCTCCGAAGGAATTCCGTGAAATCTTCTAAGCTTTCGTGTTCCTGTTGTGCTTCTACGCTAATGGGTCTTCCAATGCGCACGCGAATTACTCGGTTTCTTTGCGTTAATAGTTCTGAAGGTAATTTAGCTGTACGCAAAGTATCGCTTATCTTTGATAGCCGATAGAATAATTTACTGTTTTTAGCGTGAAAATATATAGGTACAACGGGCACTTCAGCTCTACGAATTAATTTCATCGCAGCTTCTTCCCATGGTCTATCTACTATTAGTTTTTCATCCCTGTAGGTGGAAACTTCACCAGCTGGAAAAATTCCTAGCGGCTTGCCTTCCCTTAAGTGTTGTAGGGATTGTTTGAAACCAGCAATACTGCTTTTGGCGTCTTTGTGGTCTTCAAAAGGATTTACAGGCATAACGTATGGAACTAAAGGCTCAATACGGTGCAATAGAAAGTTTGCAATTATCTTATAGTCAGGACGCTGTTCAAGCAATAGCTTCAGTAGCAGAATGCCATCGATACCCCCCAATGGATGATTGGAAATAGTAACATAGGCGCCATCTTTTGGGAGTCTTTTTAAGTCCTCTTGCGGGATTTCAAAGTTAATCTCAAATTCTTCTAAAATTGCATTTAAAAAATCAAGATCCTGTTTGTCCTTATGCTTGTTGTAAATTTTATTAAGTGCAGATATGTTGAGTACTTTCATAAGCATCCAACCACTAAAGGTTCCTAAAAAACCGTATTTATCTGTCTTAATTACTTGAGCAACTTCCTTTGCTGTAACTAATCCCATGAAACTTTATATTCGTCTTATCAATACAAATATAGAAAAAGAAAGCACGCGCTAGTTTTATTTTACCACCAGTTGTACCGTTTCTTGGGTTCTTTGCTCCAGTAAAACCTCTCTGCCGTTCTGCAAAGAAGCAATTGCTTTTTCGTTGAAATGCCTTATGGTGTAAAGAGATACATCCTCGTAATGGGTAACCTTAAATTTAGATTTAAGAACCTTTAAAAGATCGTCCAGCTTATTGAATTTATTATCAACACATACCGAAAAACTAATAGCAGAGTTTTGAATAAGATCTACTTTCATTCGGTTATCATGGAAAAGCTTAAAGATTTCGCTGATATTTTCTTCAACAATGAAAGAAAAATCCAATGAAGAAAGTTTCATTAAAATCTGATTTTTCTTCACAATAAAGCAAGGAACATTTGGAGTGATCCCTTTTCCTTTCATTACCGCCGTACCATCTTCCTTAGGATTGATAAAGGATTTTACATAAAGTGGGATTTCCTTTCTTTGTAAAGGCTGTAACGTTTTTGGGTGAATTACAGAAGCCCCGTAAAAGGCAAGCTCTATAGCTTCTCGATAAGAGATTCGGTTTAAAAGTTCTGCATTCTCAAAATACCTTGGATCGGCATTTAAAACCCCTGGTACATCTTTCCAAATGGTAACCGAGTCAGCATTTAGGCAATAGGCAAATATGGCCGCAGTATAATCCGATCCTTCTCTTCCTAGGGTTGTGGTGAAGTTATTTTCATCACTACCTAAGAAACCTTGGGTAATATTCAAACAGCTTTGATCTACATTTTCTGTGATGTTTTTCTGGGTTTGTTCCCAGTTAACCGTTCCTTCGCGGTAACTATCATCAGTTTTTATATAATCGCGTACGTCCAGCCATTTATTTTTTATACCAACTTCTTTGAAATAGTTGCTTAGAATAGTGGTTGAAATAAGCTCTCCGTAGCCGACCACTTGATCATAAACAAAGCTATACTTTGGCGATTTGTTCCATGCTAAAAAACCTTGAACTTGTTCAATGAGGCCCCTAACTTCTGCAAAAACGGGGTGATTATCGTTTTTAAAGAGGTCTTTTAATATTTTATGGTGGTAGGTTTCTATTTCTTCAAATGAAGCGTTTAATTCTGCTTTGTTTTCAAAATAATTCTTTACCACTACTTCCATGGCGTTGGTAGTTTTTCCCATTGCGGAAACCACTAACAATGTATTTTCATGCCCTACGGTTTGTAGAACATTCACAACGTTTTTTATTCCATCTGCATCTTTAACAGATGCTCCTCCAAACTTAAAAATTCTCATGAATTAGTTATTAGCTATAAATTTTTTAATTCCTTCTTCGTCTAATTGAACTGTGTCCCAATCGCTTAAAATAAGGGCTCCATTTTTTTTGTAAAATTCTACCGCTGGCGTATTCCAATTGAGCACTACCCATTCTATTCTTTTTACGCCGTCTTTATGTCCTTGTTTAATTACTTCAGCAAATAAAGCACTTCCTAATCCAGAACCTCGGGAGCTTTTTCTTACTACCAAATCTTCCAAATGAATGGTTTTACCTTTCCATGTAGAATAGCGATTGTAATACAATGCCATTCCTTCAATACGGTTATTTACCTCAGCAACAAAACAGGAAAACAACGGCTTTTCACCAAACCCATCGGTTATAAGATCAGTTTCAGTGACTTCCACAGCATCGGGCTCCTTTTCAAAATCAGCAAGTTCCTGGATTAATTCTAGTACTTGCTTCATGTCTTCCTTTACGGCTCTTCTAATTGTGTATTCCATATCTGTTACAAATATAACTTAGAGTTATAATTATATAAAAATGAAATTTAACGAAAACGTTGTAGTTTCACAAAAATGACGATATTTGTGAGCGTAAAAACACAAAAAACGCTGATGACTAAAAAACACAAAACGCTCGGAGAGTTCATTATAGAAAACCAAAAGGCCTTTCCGTACTCTACCGGGGAGCTTTCTAAGTTGATTAATGCCATCCGACTCGCGTCTAAAGTGGTAAACCACGAAGTAAATAAAGCCGGATTGGTAGATATTTTGGGAGCTAGTGGCGATATTAACGCACAGGGGGAGAACCAACAGAAATTAGATGTGCTCGCCAACGAGAAGTTTATTCAATCGTTAACCAACAGGGAGATTGTTTGCGGGATTGCTTCGGAAGAAGAGGATGATTTCGTTGTAATTAATAGTCATGATAACAACCATCAGAATAAGTACGTGGTGCTTTTTGATCCTTTGGATGGATCAAGTAATATAGATGTGAATGTGTCTGTTGGCTCCATTTTTTCAATTTACCGGCGTGTTACTCCTATTGGAACACCTGTAACTATTGAAGATTTCTTGCAGCCCGGTCGTAAACAGGTTGCGGCGGGCTATGTAGTTTATGGAACTTCTACCATGTTGGTGTATACCACGGGTCATGGGGTAAATGGATTTACTTTGAATCCGGCCATAGGTACTTTTTATTTATCGCATCCCGATATGAAATATCCGGAAGACGGCCGGATCTATTCTGTTAACGAAGGGAATTACGTTCACTTTCCGGAAGGAGTCAAAAAATACATTAAATATTGCCAAATGGAAGAAGGGGACAGGCCTTATACCTCACGCTATATCGGTTCGTTGGTGTCGGATTTTCACAGAAATATGATTAAAGGAGGGATATTTTTATACCCAACCAGCAGCAAAGCAAAAAATGGTAAGTTGCGTTTGCTGTACGAATGTAATCCGATGGCATTTTTAGCTGAACAAGCAGGGGGAAAGGCAAGTGACGGCTGCAAGCCCATATTAGATATTGAGCCGACGTCACTCCACCAACGGGCTCCATTTTTCTGCGGAAGTAAAAATATGGTAGAGAAAGCGGAAGAGTTTATGGAGACTTATCAATAAAAATCATGTTCGTTAGTGCAAAATCTTTTTGCATAAAAAAAGCTGCTCTTAAAAAAGGCAGCTTTTTATATATTTTGAACACATTGTTCTTATCGGTTCATGTGTTTTATCTCTTCGATAAAAGTATCCAGATCAACTCCCATGTGGATTAGATCCAATGCTTTTTTATTAATGAGGTCAACATTGGCAGGGTTAAATCCAAGTCCAATAGACAAACGGCGCATTATGCGTAATTCGTCTTCATCTTCAATATGGTCTACATAAATCATTCTGGCAATGTCGTAAAGCCTTTCCAATCTCGCTACATAAAGTGACGGTGGGTTTACCGGGTATGCAGCTGGATTTTCTAGTACGCTTTCATAAAGTTCAGGTGAAATATCCAAGTTATGAGCTAAACGGTCTAGGAACGCTTTTTCTTCAGGAGTCATTTCGCCATCAGACAATGCAACTCTTACAATAGCAGCAAAGTGATCGCGGTTTCTATCTCTAAATCCGGAAGAATATAAATTTGAAATTGACATCAATAATAGGTTTTATAATGTGGCACAAAGATAATTATTCCCTAAGATTATTTACTTAAAAAAACTTTCTTTTTTAAGTCGTAAAGAAGCGCTAACAGACCAATAAGCGATTTTTAAATATCATTTTACTGAATATCGTAGGAAAAGCTTTATAAGTACTTTAAGAACTTACGTTAAAGTCAACCCAAAGTCACTCATAATCTTGTATTTAGCTGTTTAAGATGTTACATTGATATAAGAGAATTAGTAACCATTAAAAAAATAATATTATGAACTATACAGAAGAAGTTTCCAAAAAGATTAATGAATTGTTGGAAAAAAATTACGATGCACAGAAAGGATTTATGAATGCCGCTGATAATGTAGATAGCACCAATCTTAAAACGTATTTTAAGAGTAAAGCAGCAGAGCGCGAAAATTTCTCGGACGAATTGAAAAGAGAAATCGTGTCATTTGGTGAAAAGCCAGTGGATTCCGGTAGTTTGACAGGAGATGCCCATAGAACATGGATGAATATTAAATCTGCCCTGTCTAGTAATGATGAAGAATCTATTTTAGAGGAAGTTCAGAGAGGGGAGAAAGCAAGTTTAGAAGATTATAACGAAGTGCTTTCCAAAACCTCTTTGCCACAAACTACCGAGGCGATGTTAACTAGACATCGAAATGCAATTCAGAATTCGGTGAACAATGCTAAAAGATACGAAAGCATTGTAGAGTAAGAATTATAAGATTGTTATGAAAAAGAGAGAAACTGTTTCTTAATCGAAACAGTTTTTTTTGTTTTTACCGTTGATAACTCCTAAAAACTTCTTCTTTTTTCTCTTGAAATTATCCTTAATTTTGAAAGATGGCCGAGCAGTTGCCAATGACTTCAATTTTAAAGAGATAGCTTTTTTATGTACTTAATTTTCGATACAGAAACTACTGGATTGCCAAAACGTTGGGATGCTCCAATTACCGATGTTGATAATTGGCCACGGGCCATACAAATTGCTTGGCAGCTACATGACGAAATGGGAAATGTTATCGATCATCAAGATTATCTCATTAAACCAGATGGTTTTAATATTCCTTTTGATGCCGAGAAAATCCATGGAATTTCTACCGAATTGGCGCAAGAAAAAGGTATTCCATTGGCAGAGGTTTTGGAGAAATTCAATGCGGCTTTGGCTAAAACAAAATTTGTAGTTGGACAGAACGTCGGTTTCGATGTTAATATCATGGGGGCAGAGTTCCATCGGGATGGCGTAGAAAGCAATTTAACGGAGCTGCCTGTGTTGGATACTTGTACAGAAACTACGGCAGAATTATGTAAAATTCCTGGAGGTCGAGGGGGTAAGTTTAAACTGCCTACTTTGACGGAGCTTCATGAACATCTTTTTAATGAGCCCTTTGCGGAAGCACACAATGCTACAGCCGATGTGGAAGCTACAACACGCTGCTTTCTAGAATTGATCAGAAAAGAAGTCTTTACTGCGGAAGAACTTGATGTTTCTCCGCAATATTTTAGGGATTTTTCAGAAGTGAATCCGCAGCCTATCGAATTGATAGGGTTGGAGCACATCAATCTAAAGAAAGCTTCCGAAGAAATAAGGAAACAACTAGCCAAGGAGGCGCCTTCCGAAGAAATATCCAAAGAAGAGCTTCATCAAAATATAAAAGAACTTGCTGAGGTTGATTTTGCACATCTGCATAACTATTCGCAGTTCTCTATTTTACAGGCTACATCGAGCATTCCGGATCTTGTGGCGGCAACGGCAAAAGCGAACATGCCAGCCGTGGCGCTTACCGATATGGCGAATATGATGGGGGCTTTTCATTTTGTGAAAGAAGTAGGAAACCACAACAAAGCAGTACAGGCTAAAATTGACGAAGCGCTGGCCAATGGTGAAGAACCAACTGAGAAGCTTATTAAACCCATTGTTGGTTGTACGCTGAACGTCTGTGAAAATCACTTGGATAAGTCCGTTAAAGACAACGGTTACCAAATCGTGATGCTTGCCAAAAACAAAAAAGGCTATCACAATTTGGCTAAAATGTCTTCTATAGCCTATACGAAGGGATTTTATTATGTTCCGCGGATTGATAAAAAAGTGGTGGAGCAATACAAGGAGGATATTATCGTACTTACGGGAAATTTATATGGGGAAGTGCCCAGTAAATTGTTGAATGTTGGGGAAGTTCAAGCCGAAGAATCCTTGTTGTGGTGGAAAGAACAGTTTGGGGAAGATTTGTACGTGGAAATTATGCGCCACGAACAAGAAGACGAAAATAGGGTTAATGATGAACTTGTTAAATTAGCCAATAAGCACAACGTAAAACTGGTTGCTACCAACAACACCTATTACATAGGGAAAGAAGATGCCAATGCGCACGATATTTTGTTGTGTGTGAAAGATGGGGAGAAAAAAGATACCCCAATTGGTAGAGGAAGAGGGTATAGGTACGGATTGCCAAATCAGGAATATTACTTTAAGAGCGGCGATGAAATGAAAGCCATTTTTAAAGACCTTCCCGATGCTATTTTCAACATTCAAGAGATAATAGATAAAGTAGAGCCTTTCGAGCTTGCTCGGGACGTGCTGTTGCCTGCCTTTAATATTCCTGAAGAATTTCAGGTGGAAGAGGATAAAGAGGACAATGGAAAAAGAGGAGAGAATAAATATTTAAAACACCTTACCTACGAAGGAGCCAAAAAAAGGTATCCAGAAATTACTGAAGAAATTAAAGAACGACTCGATTTTGAATTGAGCGTTATTGAAAATACAGGTTATCCAGGGTACTTCCTTATTGTACAGGATTTTATTGCTGCAGCACGTGAAATGGATGTTTCGGTAGGGCCGGGTCGTGGTTCTGCGGCGGGTTCCGCGGTAGCGTATTGCTTAGGAATTACCAATATTGACCCTATTCATTACGACTTGCTTTTTGAGCGGTTTCTGAATCCAGACCGTGTGTCCCTTCCCGATATTGATATCGACTTTGATGATGAAGGAAGGAGCCGAGTGATGGATTATGTAATCGAGAAATATGGGGCCAATCAAGTAGCGCAAATTATTACCTACGGAACCATGGCTGCCAAATCTTCTATCAGGGATACGGCAAGGGTGTTGGATTTACCGTTGCACGATGCAGATAGAATTGCAAAGCTGATTCCCAATATGAAGCTGGGTAAGATTTTCGGTATGGATGATGCCGGATTGAAAGAAAAGCTGCGTTCCGAAGAATTGGAAAAGGTTAATGAGTTAAAGAATATTGCTGATGGGGACGACCTCGAAGCCTTAACCGTAAATCAAGCCCGCGTTTTGGAAGGGTCTGTTCGAAATACGGGAATTCATGCCTGTGGAGTAATTATTACGCCCGATGATATTACCAAATTCGTTCCGGTTTCGGTGGCAAAGGATTCTGATTTGTATGTAACCCAGTTTGATAACTCCGTCGTGGAGAGTGCTGGGTTGCTGAAGATGGATTTCCTCGGATTAAAAACATTGACCCTCATCAAAGACACGGTGAAGCTGGTGAAATACAAGCATGGAATCGATTTGAATCCGGATGAATTCCCGCTTGACGACCAGAAAACATACGAGCTCTTTCAACGTGGGGAAACAGTTGGGATTTTTCAATATGAATCTGCCGGAATGCAGAAACACATGAAAGACCTAAAACCAACCGTTTTTGCCGATCTTATTGCTATGAATGCTCTTTATAGGCCAGGTCCGTTGGAATATATTCCGAGTTTCATCCGAAGAAAACACGGCGACGAGGAAATTAAGTACGACCTCGATGCTATGGAGGAGTATTTAAAGGAAACTTACGGAATTACGGTTTATCAAGAGCAGGTGATGTTGCTTTCGCAGAAATTGGCTGGGTTTACCAAAGGTGAAGCCGATGTATTGCGTAAAGCGATGGGGAAAAAGATTTTTGCCTTGCTGGAGCAACTTAAACCTAAGTTTCTGGATGGTGGGGAAGCGAATGGACATTCGCGCGAAACACTGGAAAAAGTATGGAAAGACTGGGAGGCTTTTGCGAGTTATGCGTTTAATAAATCCCACTCCACATGTTATGCTTGGATTGGCTACCAAACAGCTTATTTAAAGGCGAATTACCCTGCGGAATACATGGCAGCGGTGCTTTCCAACAACATGAACGACATTAAACAGGTGACTTTCTTCCTAGAGGAATGCAAGCGTATGGGGATTGAAGTGTTGGGGCCAGATGTAAACGAATCTTATTACAAATTCACCGTTAACAAAGACAACGCTATTCGTTTTGGAATGGGGGCGATTAAAGGTGTGGGTCGGGGTGCCGTGGAAACGATTGTAAAAGGTAGGGACGACGGAAAATACAAATCGGTTTTCGACCTTGCCAAGCGAATTGACTTGCGAGCAGCCAACAAAAAGGCATTTGAAAATTTAGCGCTGGCAGGAGGTTTCGATTCTTTTGATACGCACCGAGCACAATATTTTCACGATGATGGCGACGGAATTACCTTTTTGGAAAAAGCCATAAAATACGGGGCTAAATTTCAGGAAAATGAAAATTCCGCCCAAGTTAGTTTGTTCGGGGAGGCCAGTGATGTGCAAATCCCAGAACCCCAAGTGCCTCCATGCGATACATGGGGAACAATGGAAAAATTAAAGCGGGAAAAAGAAGTGGTCGGGATTTATATTTCCGGACATCCACTGGATGATTTCAAAACAGAAATTGGCGTTTTTTGTAACGGAAATGTGGGATTATTTAATAATCTGGAAGCTATCGTCAATAGAGAGATTTCTTTTGCCGGTGTAATAACCGATGTGCAACACCGCGTGTCTAAAAACGGAAAAGGTTGGGCGTTGTTTACCGTAGAAGATTATACTGATTCTTACGAGTTTAGAATGTTTGGTGAGGAGTATTTAAAGTTCAGGCATTTTCTTATGATAAATTCTTTTATCTACATAAAAGCTTTCGTTCGTGAGGGTTGGACAAATCGCGAAACGGGTAAAAAGGGAGAGCCAAGGCTTCAGTTTAATTCCATGGAACAATTGCAGGATGTTATGGAAAAGTATGCGCGAAAGCTCACTATTCATTTAAAATTAGATGAATTAGTAGAAGAGCGTATAGATAGTTTAAAAGATGTTATTTCCATGCATAAAGGCGACCATATTTTAAACTTTGTGGTGTATGAAATGGAGAACGAAATAAAGCTTACCATGCCCAGCCGAAAACAGAAAGTTCAGATTTCCAACGAATTATTAGATGAGCTGAAAAAGCAAGAAGTAATGTATAAATTGAATTGATGCTGGAGGCCATAAGATTGACCCTAGAAGATAGGAGCATCAAAAATTATTAGTCTATTCGTGGCACTTGAAACATTTTTCTTTTCGTTACTTTGCAAAATCTTATGATTCACTACAAGCGCACATATCTTTCCGTTGGGAGTAATTTGGGGGATAAATACGAAAATCTTAGCAAAACGGTTCGGGAATTGCGGGAAAAGGCGGGGAACGTGGTTTCCTGTTCGCCCATTTACCAAACGCCCGCTTGGGGTTTTGAAGGTGATGATTTTTATAACATCTGTGTGGGAGTAGATACCGAGTTACAGCCGCAGGAATTACTGGATTGTTTACTACAGATAGAAAAATCTTTGGGAAGGATTCGGTCTAAAAATGAAGGCTATGCAGCGCGAACAGTAGATTTGGATATTCTGTTTTATGAAGATGAGGTGCTGGACGAACCCGATTTGGTAATTCCCCATCCTCATTTGCAAAACAGACTGTTTGTTCTTCAGCCGTTGGCAGATATTGCTCCAGGGAAAGTCCATCCTATCTTTGAAAAAAGTATCATTGAGCTTTTGGACGTTTGTGAAGATGAAAGTGAATTGGAAAAGTTAAGTACATCAATTTCACTTCTGAAGAAAGATTTTTCGAAGTTTAATTTTATTGCTATTGAAGGAAATATCGGAGCCGGAAAAACAACTTTGGCCAATAAAATAGCTGAGGATTTCAATGGAAAATTGGTTTTGGAGCGTTTTGCCGATAATCCTTTTTTGCCAAAATTCTACGAAGATAGAAACCGTTATGCTTTTCCGTTGGAGATGTCTTTTTTGGCCGACCGTTACCAACAATTTACCGACGATACATCCCGCCCCGATTTGTTTAAAAATTTCATGGTAAGTGACTACGATATTTTTAAATCGCTTATTTTTGCGAAAGTTACTTTGCAGGAAGACGAATTTTCGCTTTACAGAAAGGTTTTTAATTTTATGTATAAGGAAGTTGTAAAACCCGATGTGTATGTGTATTTATATCAAAACACAGAGCGGTTGCTGCAAAACATAAAAAAACGCGGACGAAGTTACGAGCAAAAGATTCCTGCTGATTACTTGGAAAAGCTAAATGAAGGCTACTTGGACTTTATAAAAACCCACCCAGAAGTGCACCCTTTAGTCATCGATATTTCCGATTTGGATTTTGTTCAAAACCACAACGATTACCAATTTATAATTGATAAAATACATGATTTTTAATTTTATGTCACTTCGAATTTATGAGAAGTCGCATACTGTTTTGGAGTGGTAACCTCCAAAATTGAATAACATTTTTTGGATTTTTCAGTAAGGATTATTTAATTCGTAGAGAATTTAAAAAAGAAACTAGCTAACTTTACTTAAACATAACTACTGGGACTCTTTCACGGGTCCCTTTTTTTATCCCTTCATCTTAGCAAAAAAGTCCCAAACCACTACACCGGCGCTTACTGAAATATTTAAAGAATGTTTGGTGCCATATTGCGGAATTTCTATCACTTTGTCTACGGAAGAAACCACCTTTTGCTTCACTCCTTTTACCTCATTGCCAAAAATAACAGCATATTTTTTTCCTGATTCTATCTGAAATTCGTTTAGCATCGTCGCGTTTTCCGCCTGTTCAATAGCCACGGTAACTACGTCGTCTTGTTTTAGTTTTTCCACCAAAGAAACAGTGTCTTCTGCGTACTCCCAAGCCACGCTTTCGGTAGCTCCCAAAGCAGTTTTATGAATGTCTTTATGCGGAGGAGTAGCAGTAATACCGCACAAATAAATTTTTTCAATCAGAAAAGCATCCGCAGTTCTAAAAACCGAACCTATGTTGTTTAAACTTCTTATATTGTCTAAAACAATAATGAGAGGTGTTTTTTGAGCCTCTTTAAATTCTTCTACGTTAAGTCTTTCGAGTTCGTTGTTTTTTAGCTTCCGCATGCATTTATTTTTTTGCAAAAATAGGGAATCGAGCTGTACAAAAAAATGAAGGCTACTAGCCCTGATTGAGCGAACTACCGTGTAGTCGCGAAAGCCTGCCTACCGTCAGGCAGGCGGGCAACAGCATTTACTGAAATAAACAGAAGAAAATGCTCCTGAAATCAGCTAATCAACAAAAGTTGTTTATAATACATTGGGTGAAAAATGGCAATTGGGAATAAAAAATAATAATTTCGCTACGAAACCTAATATTTGAGATTTGGCAGAGAAAAAAGCAAAAAAGACCACGCCTTTAATGAAGCAGTACAATGCTATTAAAGCTAAATACCCAGATGCACTTTTGTTGTTTAGGGTAGGGGATTTTTATGAAACGTTTGGAGAAGATGCAGTGAATACGGCCAAAATATTGGGAATTGTCCTCACGCACCGAAACAATGGCAGCGACCGAACAGAGTTGGCCGGATTTCCACATCATTCGTTGCACACGTATTTGCCAAAATTGGTGAAAGCAGGGCAGCGAGTGGCTATTTGTGACCAATTGGAAGACCCAAAACAAACCAAAACGATTGTAAAACGTGGCGTAACCGAATTGGTGACGCCAGGGGTGGCGTTAAATGATGATATCCTTTCGGCAAAATCCAATAACTTTTTGTGTGCTATTCATTTTGGAAAAAAACAATTTGGGGTGGCATTTTTGGATGTTTCCACTGGAGAATTTCTTACTGCGGAAGGTTCTGATGAGTATATTTCTAAACTGTTGCAAAATTTTAATCCCAGTGAGGTTTTAATTTCCAAGAAATTTAAATCGGATTTCAAAACGGTTTTCGGGAATGAATTCCATACTTTTTTTATGGAAGACTGGGTTTTTCAAGAAGATTACACGCAAGAAACGCTCAATAATCATTTTCAAACAAAATCGTTAAAAGGCTTTGGAGTAGAGCATTTGCAGCACGGTACAATTGCCGCCGGTGCGGCGTTGCATTACCTGTCGGAAACACAACACAATAAATTGGAGCATATTGCTTCCATAACGCGTATTGCTGAAGAAGAATACGTGTGGATGGATAGGTTTACCATTCGCAATTTGGAATTGTACCAGGCACCCTCTGCCAATGCGGTTACCTTACTCGACGTAATCGATAAAACCATCTCGCCAATGGGTGGGCGTTTGCTTAAACGTTGGTTGGCGCTTCCGTTAAAAAGTATGGATAAAATTCGGCAGCGACACGAGATTGTACAATATTTATCAGAAAATGAAACCGTTTTAGAAAGTTTCCGAAAGCAAATAAAGCAGATTAGCGATTTGGAGCGCCTTATTTCTAAAGTCGCTACTGGCAAGATAAATCCGCGTGAGGTGGTATTGCTCAAAAATTCATTAAATGCTATTGTGCCCATAAAAGAAACGGCATCCAAAAGTAAAAATGATGCTCTGAAGGTAATTGGCGACCGGTTGAATGCCTGCGATGTACTTCGTGAGCGAATTACGCAGACCTTGCACGAAGAAGCACCGGTAAACATTAATAAAGGGAATGCGATTGCGACAGGTTTTTCAGCGGAATTGAATGAATTGCGGAATTTAGCTTTTTCCGGTAAGGATTATTTAGATTCCATGCTCGAGCGCGAGATGAAAAGCACAGGAATTACTTCGTTAAAAATTGCCAGCAACAATGTTTTTGGATATTATATTGAAGTACGGAATACGCACAAGGATAAGGTGCCAGCCGATTGGATTCGGAAGCAAACCTTAGTGAGTGCAGAAAGGTACATCACAGAAGAGTTAAAGGAATATGAGGCAAAAATTCTTGGCGCAGAAGAAAAAATAGCGGTTTTGGAACAGCAGTTGTTCGCTCAATTGGTGACTTGGATGCATTCTTACATTCAGTCGGTGCAAACAAATGCCGGTTTGATAGCTCAATTGGATTGTTTATGTGGTTTTGTTCAGTTGGCGAAAGAAAACAATTACATTAAGCCTGAAATAGACGATTCTTTTGATTTGGAAATTGAAAATGGAAGGCATCCAGTTATAGAAAAGCAACTTCCGCTTGGCGAAGCTTACATTGCTAATAACACTACGCTCAACCGGGACGAACAGCAAATTATTATGATTACTGGTCCGAACATGAGTGGTAAATCGGCTATTCTCCGCCAAACCGCTTTAATAGTTTTGTTGGCACAAATGGGAAGTTTTGTTCCCGCCGAAAAAGCGCGAATCGGAATTGTCGATAAAATTTTTACCAGAGTGGGCGCCAGCGATAATATTTCTTTGGGAGAATCGACTTTTATGGTAGAAATGAACGAAACTGCTTCTATTTTGAACAATGTTTCGGAGCGGAGTTTAATTTTATTGGATGAAATAGGAAGGGGGACAAGTACATACGATGGAATTTCAATCGCTTGGGCGATTGCCGAATACATTCATGAACATCCAGCGAAAGCCAAAACACTTTTTGCAACCCACTATCATGAATTGAACGAAATGACAGAAACTTTTGAACGTATTAAAAACTTCAATGTTTCTGTAAAAGAACTTAAAAACAATGTTTTATTTCTTCGGAAGTTGATTCCGGGTGGAAGCGAACATAGTTTTGGGATACATGTTGCTAAAATGGCGGGTATGCCCCAACAGGTGATTCATCGTGCCAATAAAATTTTGAAGAAACTTGAAAAGTCACACAGCAGTGAAGAGCTTACCGATAATTTAAAAGCGGCTCAAGACGAAATGCAATTGAGTTTTTTCAATTTAGATGACCCATTGCTGGAAAACATTAAAGAAGAAATTTTACATACCGATATTGATACGTTAACCCCTGTAGAAGCCTTGATGAAGCTGAATGAAATAAAAAGAATGTTAGTTAAGAAAAAGAAAGTGTGATAGTTAAGGTGTTGAATAAAATTAATTTAGCTCTTTTTGAAAAAAAAGCTTTGGTTTTTATAGAATTGTATTAAATTTGCATCCGCATTCAGCAAGATAGCTGGTTGCACAAGTTCATAGAGATACAGACTGCGAAAATAGCTCAGTTGGTAGAGCGCCACCTTGCCAAGGTGGAGGTCGCGGGTTCGAATCCCGTTTTTCGCTCAGACGCGTAAAAACGTTCAATACGGATTTAACGACTGCCAATTGTGGAGGTCGTGGTTCTCCCGAGGCTTCGGGACCGTTTTTCGCTCATATTTCGCTCGAGTGGTGGAATTGGTAGACACGCTGGACTTAAAATCCAGTGGGCAGTAATGTCCGTGCGGGTTCAAGTCCCGCCTCGAGTACAGAAAACCCCTGTAAAACATTGTTTTTACAGGGGTTTTTGATTTTAGGGGATACGGATGGGGATACGAGTGGATAAAAGTATTCTAATTCAACCATTGTGTTAG
The DNA here is from genome assembly GCF_023721415.1 of Galbibacter mesophilus. GTDB lineage: Bacteria > Bacteroidota > Bacteroidia > Flavobacteriales > Flavobacteriaceae > Galbibacter > Galbibacter mesophilus. Next base: position 78,819 of record NZ_JAMQVC010000005.1, read on the forward strand.
TGTTTTACCATCACAAGTCATTACGTTTTTTAAGTCTTCAACATTAATCTCTGCTAATCCTTTTTCTTTATAAGTTGGATTAATTGCTTTAGATATCCATTCTAAATCATATGGTCCTTTTAAAATCTTGTCCAATCTATCTCCAGGCGTATACGACTCGATAGGTGTACCTGTACTTTTGGCAAAATCAATCGTTTCTCTAGTCCATAGGTTAAACGAGAACTTCGTAGATGTAAACGAAATTGTTCCATTATTATTCACTTTATAAACGTTTTCGACAACAACAACTTCTGCTCTATAAGAAATATCGGGTAAGTCTATTTGAAATGTTTTATTTTTTTTAATTACAATATCCTTTATTGGTAACTGTAGATTTTGTAATTCATCAATAACTTTAAATCCATCTTCTATATCGTTTTTATAAATGGGGCTTTTAATATCATCGTGCGACATTGGATTAAATAGAATTGATTTATAAATTTTTATACTATCAATTAATTGAATTGGAACTTCTACTTCAATATCTGAATAATATAATCTTAACCTATCAATCATAGTGTCCAATTTTAAGGGCTTTAATGAACCGTTTTTTTCTTCACTATGCGTATAGGTTTTAGGAAGTTTATCTCTTAACGTTTTTTCTAAAACCTTTCTTAAATAGTTTCCAGCAGCAGGAAAATCATAAGCATCAAAATAATCTTTAGCTCTTTTAAAATCATCTTTTTCATTATCAATTATAGCTGGACCATTAGCCCCCTTATAAAACTCTAGAAACTTCCAATCGGTTAATTGAAGTTTTGCTACTTCGTACCAATGCCTATCGTACGTTGTTATGAATGTTTGAAAGTCTTGAAACTCTGGTTCTTTTAAAAGCTTTAATAGTTTTAAACGATGTTCATTATCTAAACCTATTAGTATATCATCTAAAAAAAGAATTTTAATGTCTTGTGAAAATCTTGACTGGCGCAATATTGAACCCAAAAAAATGCTTATTGCTATAGCTGATAATTTTGCTTCATTCAATGCAAAATGTGGATAATGACTATCTAAAGAAGTACCATCACTTTCAATATTTAATAATATTTTACTTTGTGATATTCCGCCCCATTGATTTACTTGAATGGTATGCCTATTAAATTCTATTTTTAAAACAGGAACTAATTTTTCTAAAACTTTATTGACAGCAGGTGCTAAATAATCTGGATTACCACTTAAAAACAGCTTATTTAACGCATTATTAAATGCTAGTGCTTTGCGTTCAACCGAAGCTTTTTTTTGTCTATTTTGATTAAAGTCTTTACCCCTACCTACCGTTTTTTTACTTTCTTTTAATACGTCTTGCCATAATTCACCCAATTCAATTCCACCTGTAATGGTTTGAGATTTAAAATGCTTTAAAACGCCATTTATGATTAAGTTAAAAACGTTAAGTTCATCTTTCAGCTTAACATTGTGAACACCTAACAGATGCTTGTAGGTAATGAAACTTTTGAGTCTATTACAATCTGTTATTGAAGCTGTATTAGAAGTTTTTGTACTTTCATTTAGCGTGAATTTTGCATTACCATCAAATTCAACTTCAATAGCACAATCTGTTTCACCATCAGTAAGATAGAGGTTACGCAAATTAGCCATATCGATATTCTCAACACTCGATTGAAAAAAATCTTTAAGTGCATAATACACCGAGCTTTTACCACTACCATTTTCACCATAGATGAATACATTTTTACCCTCTACTTTAATATCTTCTGAACGCTGAAAAGCCTTGTATTTATTTATGGTTATATTTTGAATTTTCATCTTTAACTCACTTTAGCGCCTTTAGATTGATTATGATGCGCACATAATAACTCTCCGTTTTCTAAAATAGTCTGACCTCCTTTAGCGTGTGGAAAAACGTGGTCGGCTTGATAATTTGACCAACTTACTCTAGCTTCTTTTTCGGGTTTACCTTCACGTAAACACTCCTGACATAAGCCTTTACCATCACGATAAATTATGATTCTTTGTAACTCTGAAAAAGCTCTATTTTCAACCTTTTCTTTTAACTCAAAATTGTTATCTCTTAAATACTCGAAAAAGATTTGTCTCATAATTCTATCTCTGACTTCTAAATCGTGTTCTCCTTGTTGCCTACGATTACTAAACGTTAACATATCGGTATCTTCAGAATCTTCGTAGGTTTTCCAACGTGTATGAAAAGCATAAATAAATTCCCGAACTGTATTTTTGGTATCATCATCTAATACATAATGCATTCTTAAATGGCGAATGAGCATATATACAGAAATGATGAAATACTCTACTGAAAACTCTTTTATGCCGTTTTTATCGTCTAACATTGGGTCATCTTTAAAAATATCGTAGAATACTTTTAAATTTTTACGTACCGCAATAGCTTCATTATTATTCTCGAAAGTATAGTCTCCTATACCATTAGATGTTTTGGCTTCTTCAATAAACTCTGTTATTTTTTTATCTCCTAGTTCTGCATAACCATCATTTTTTTCAATAAGAAGAAACCTCGCCATAATTTGTAAATGCTTCATTCTATCATTATCTACATTCAATAGTTTGAAAAATGGCATTTTATCTGGATTACTATCTATTGGCTCGTATTTGTTATAATCAAAGGTTAAGTCATCAGCATATTTTACTATAAAATTTCTACTCAAACTTGATAATTGCGCGTGCGCAACTTCCATATAGTTCAGGGTTTCACCTTGTTGTAATCTCCAAAAAATATCAGTAGCAATAATTTGGTGGTTTACATTATTTGGTTCATCGATGTTTAAAATAACATCGGCTTGATAGGTCAAGGATCTATCTATAAATTTTCTGACTTCTGAATTAAGGTCTTTATAATATTTACCTGCAATACCTTCACCTAAATCTGCCAAGGTTTTAGGCAGCTTATATTTATTTTCAAAGAACTCCTGAACGGTCGTAATTCTTTGTTGGCCATCCACGATTTCATTAACTGTACGCTCATCACTTAAACGTACTCTACGAATAACCAACTTTGGCACATAATAGCGCCTAAACAAACTATCCATTAGGGCTTGTTTCTTTTTTACCTTCCATACTGCTTTACGTTGATATGGTGGTCTTGTTACAAACTCATCTTTGTATTTGTGAAAATCTTCTATAGGAAAACTTTCCTGAACTATTGTGTATTCTGTTTTTGGGTTGAATGCCATATTTTATTCTCTTCTTTATTACTTCAGTTTTGTTTTAGCTATAAATTGAGCCGATAGTGAGTCCTTATACAATATTAATAACGTCTTGTTTTACAAGATTTTAAATGTTTTTTCTTTTAAAAACTGTAAAAAGATGAGCCCTTTTATCATAAACCACATTATATCTTATTTACTGTTCTCTTCTTAATCAAGAAGTTGTAATTAGTTCTTTAAGTTTATTAGTTATTTCATAACCTCCTGTTCTATTAGAACCCTTAAATTCTATAGCATTAAGTTGTTTTAAACTACTAATATGTCTTTCTATAGTTTTATAAGGTCTATCTAATTTATCAGCAATCTCTGAAGCTTTAATACTTTTCTCTTTAAGAACAAGAGCTATAATATCATAATAAGATTCTCTAACACTTTTAGAAACACCCTCATTTATTCCCTTACTTATTCCCTCATTTATTAAAATATCTATTCCCTCATTTATTCCCTCATTTATTCCCTCACTATAATTAAAAGGAACAATAACATCTGGAAAAGTAACTACAACATTATTATCTTGAACTTTCCAGGAAGGAACATTAAAACCAAGTTCTTTACAAAGTGCTATCATTTTAACAGTACCAATACCTATTTTTTCAATCCAACTTCTTAAAAAGAAAATATGTGCTATATCAGGATTAACAGGAATAGATAAATGATCTTTAGAAAGAGACTTAACACTTATACCTTTAGGTAAACTACCATAACTACTTATTTGCAATTTATCTGGATAAATATTTATAGCAATACTACTAGAAAAAGACGCATAGTCTCTATGGATAAAAGCATTAAGAATAGCTTCTCTTATAGCTAGTCTTGGAAAAGGACTTACATCTTTTCTTTTCCAATCAGAATCACTAAACGAACTTGAAATACCATAAGCCAAATCAAAAAAATCTGTATTGTTTAAGTAGCACTCTAGCAACTCTAATATCTCTGTGAGCGACAAACCACCTAGGCTTTTTCAGTTCTATCGCTCTTTTCATTTCTTCGTGTGTAATAGATGTATCTCCAATAACTCCAGACCCGTATAATGGACGTAAAATACCAAATAAAACATCGCAATTATTAACAGCCTCTATACAATTATCTAAATTTGATTTTGTTGGGTCTGTTGGCATTGTTTTATAATGAGAATTAACAGGGTGGTATCCCATTTGCTCAAATAAGCCACAAATCTGGTTTAGTTGGTCTTCATAGCCATAGACTGAAGATGCTATCATTATTTCTATTTTTCCATCTGCTGTCATTGATTACGATTTTAAAGCCTCTCTAATTATACGTACCTCTTCTATACTGTCTAGTGTTTCAATAGCAAAACGAACCGGATGATCTGGGTGATATAAACGCTCGTACTCACTTTGTATAATACCAAACTTTCCTTCATCACTCATACTGTCATTGATAGGTTTAAGGTCAGTAAGATGTTTTAATATAGATTTGTTGGCTGCTTGGAATGATTTGATAAAAAAAGCTTCATAAATAGCAGAATCTATAATTGTTGAAAAATATGCTATTGATTCTGACTCCAATTTCTTCTTTTTCAAGAAAAGATGGAAATTGACTAAAATTGTTAATACAGAGTTATAGTTTGGAAGTAAATTGCTAACGGGTAATGAATAATAATGAAAAATTCTGGTTTTGGTGAATGCTCCTTCAGTTCTACCAAAAGCTACTAATACCATAATAAAATGAATTAATTCAGAATGTAATAATGATAAAATAACTTCAAGAGAATATTCATCATCTATTATAAAGCCTGAATATAAGGTTGATAATGCATAGTAACCTTCTTTATCAATTGTAGCAATAATTCTATCTCCTGTTTCCCTTATTACTATTTTGTCATTTTCAAACAATTCGGGATCTCTAGGATTAGCAAGGTGTTTACCATAATCGACATACCTCCAGTCTTTAATTTCCCATCTATCAATATTTTTACCGCCAATTAGTTTTTTCCAACCATCAATTTCTTCATCAGAAACATATTTATTATTATTTCCTGTATCTATTCCATCTTTAATTTTAAATACGTTTTCTAATTTTATGGAATTAAAATAAATGGAATCTAAAATCTTCTTAAACTCTACTTTACGTAATGAAAATGAATAATTGTCTTCATTTAAGAAAAAACTTTTTTCTCCCCAAAAAGTGATTTCTTCACTTACAGAACCGACCTTACATTTTAGCAGATAATCTTCTTTTTTATGATTTGACCAAGAGACAATCATTGAGTGAACTACTGCTCCTTTAAAAACCTTATCATCTAATTCTATTAATTCATTAATCCCATTGTTTAATAGATTTAATCTAATTTTTTTTGAATAAAAATTATCCATTAAATTACTAGGAATGATATAAGTTGTTAATCCATTCTCTTTCATTAATGAATTAGACATTAGTACAAAAACCTCGTAAGAATCAATTTTAAATTCTAAATCAGGGTATTGAGTACGGAAATTAGTTTTTTGAATCTTTGTCAGTGAAGCTCCATAAGGCGGATTTCCTATAACCACATCAAAACCACCTTTTTCACGCCAAACTTCAGAAAAGAAAAGTTTAAAATCAAAGTCAATCTTATATCCAGCAAAAGTTTCGGCGGTATCTAATAGTTTTCTTATTTTTGAGTTTATCTTGTTACGTAAAGATTTTTTTCTTTGCTCATCTGTAACTGTATAAAACTCTTCTTTTAAAGTTTCTAACTCTTTTTCAACCTCTAAATCTCGCATTGTACCATCTGGCATACCAATCAATGAGTTACCACAAACAATTTTATAATCGAGGTTTGGTAAAGTTTCTATAGGCTCTAAATCGTCTTCATCTACCACCAATGAGAGCCATAAACGTAAACGTGCAATATCTATAGCAGAACGGTCTATATCTACCCCATAAATACTTTCTTGTATGATGTGTTTTTTTAAGCGGTATACATATCGGCTTTCGCTGACGCTTTCTCGTTCGTGAAATTCAAATTCTTTTAATTTATTACTTAGGTAATTGTAACTTAAATGTGGTTTTAATATTAATTGTGCAGTAACCAGCTCGTGTAACAAACCAACAGGAAATGCCCCAGAACCAATAGCAGGATCGCAAATACGTATTTCGGTTAATTTTTTATCTATAACATCGGCATTATTACGTACACTTTCTGGCAATAAGAATTTATAGGTTTTGGTTTCGCCACGTTCTGCCACACGTACATCGTTTTCTAATGCTAAATGTCCTTCGCGTATGTATTGCTCTATATCTTCTTTGGGTACAACTGTTTTATTGTCTTCGTTTAAAGCATTATCTAAATAATGTATTAAGCTTTCTTGACACATATAGTGTACAATTTCACGAGGTGTATAGAACGCTCCTTTACTTTTGCGTTCTTTAATCTCCAACATATTTTCGAAGACCTTCCCTAACATTTCAGGGTCTACTGCCACTTCTTTATCTAGCGGTTCGTCTTCTTTTATGGTGAAGTTGTAACGGTCAAACACATCGAGAATACCTGTGCCTATGTCTCCAGATTTGTTTTTCTCGTCATTACGAAATAAATCGGTAGGAATAGTAATATTGGCATTCCTCCAATCGTATTGTGCTTCAAAAAGACCTCCATTTAAAAATGGAATACGACAATTAAACCTTGGATAATATGAATTTTCATTATCCCGTTCTTTTGCCAAAGCTTCATAGAACAGATATTGTAAATAGTCTTTAAAGAAGTTTTTGTTTTTTTCTAAAGACTCATCAAAAAGCTGTTGCAGAAAATGTCTTTTACCAGCACCCCATCTTTCATTTTTAGGTACACCTAACCAACCTTTTTTCTGTAAAAAGTATAAGAATACAATTTGCCCTAATAGCTTTTTTGTAAAACCAGAAGTATTTAATTGGCTGTCTTGAAAAATGGATAAGTCTTGCTTTTCAAAATACTCATAGACTTTAATGTATAAGCTTTTGTACTGCTCAAAAAACTCATCAGTTACACGTTCTATACTAAACGCTTTTTCTAACTCTGAAATAGTTGGGTTATTGGCAATATTTTGTAAAAGCGGTAATAATTGTGTTTTAGCGGTATTCGATTTCTCGTATTTACCAACTAGAAAGGAATAACGCTTTGCAGGTGTAAACTCCTTACGCATTTTTACTTTTTGCTTTTCTTCATCTAAATAGGATTGATGCTCCATTTTTATAAAAGAAAAACGCCAGTCGAACCCTTCGTCTTCTTTTGAATAAAATGCCACTAAAGCATAATCTTTCTCAAAATTGTTAAGATGCTTAATCACAAAGTTTCTTAATGCTGTTCTTGCTCTTTCCAGTTTAGAAACATTCTTTACTTGAACAATCAGGACATCTAAAGCTTCGCCTTCTGGGTCAATGTATTTACCAATGCGTTTGTAATAGCTTACATGGTCGCGTTGGTCTTCCCAAATGGTATTGCCACTATATTTATTCGGTTTTATTTCAAAGTCGTTTAATAGGTTTTGAATGAAGTTTGTAAACTGTGCTTCATCAAACGCATTATTAAACGTTTTATCAATTAGGTTAATAGCTGAATTTTTATCCATAATTACTTATTGGTAATATATCCTGAAAGAATGACTTCTCTTTTCTGAAATTTTTTATTGTCTGTGTTGGTAATATCCAACTGAATACGACCATACTTGCGTAATACCTGCAATACTTGTAAAGGTTCTATCACTTTTTCTAATTCTTTTTTAACAATTTGAGCCGTTTTCTTTGCCATTTTACCTTCTTTAAGTGTTGCCTTTACTGCCGCAATAAATTCTTCATCGGTTTCCGTAAAGCCTTTAAAGTTTTTAAATAGCTTATCTTTTATGATGCGGTCTTCAATGTACTTAGCATTAGAACGTCCTTTATTACCACCTGTTTCTTCTTTTGATGTGGTATCTAGCGTAAATTTTGCTCTGTTGGTTTGCAACATTGTAAAGAAGTTTTCAGGGACTTTAGCTCTTGGCGTTTTTGGTGTACATCCTAATTCTTGAACAGCATCAAAGAAAGTCACCTCATTGGATTTACCGCTTTGAAACTGATAGAACTTTTTAAGTTTACCAATACGGAAAAAAGTTAGCATTGTCTGTAATTCAACTTCATTATTATTGAAGCCACTACGAGCCTTTTTTGGTAGCTTTTTAATACGCTCGAATAAGTCAGCTTCGTTATCTCTGATGTTTCTAATGATTTCTAAATATTTTAATTCGGAATCACCTACCTCATCTTCTCCTGAATAAGCTTTTTTATTGTTTAAGGTGTTGAATAACTCTTGACTACCAAACTCTTCACCATCACTTAAATATTTCGCGTCTTCTCCTAAAATATCGTGAAACATTTGAATCTTATTTGTGATGTTTACTTCTAGTCCTAAATGCGCATCTGAATGCGTAGTAGGGAAAAAGTTGTAGATATATACAAAAGGAAACGCGCTACCTAAACGATTTACACGACCTGCACGTTGTAATACACGTGTTGGATTCCAAGGTAAATCGTAATTTACTAGTACATTTGAACGATGTAAGTTGATGCCTTCAGCTAAAACATCTGTAGTTATTAAAAATTGAATATCATTGACTTGATCTTTCTTTTTACGGTTAGGGTCGAAATTACATTGGATAATATCTCTCGACACATTATGATTAGATAGTAAGGTACCATTAGTATGTCTACCGCCTTTACTTGAAAAGAACATTACTTTTTCTGGAAATTCTTTTAATAAAGCTTCATATAAGTAATCCCCTGTTTCTTTGGATTCTGTAAAAATGACAAGCTTATTTTTTTTAAGTCTCTTATCTGTTTTTAAGTCTTGTATAAACTTTTCTAGTTTTGGGTCCTCATTAACTGATGACCATAACTCTTTTATACCCTTTAGAATATTGAGGTCTTTTTGAAGTAAGTCCGAATAATTCTGTGTAAAATCTTCTGATTTGTATTTATGGGCCTTATCTTCATTTACCAACTCTTCTAGTTTATCAATATCATCGTTTTCCAATAAATCATACACATCTACTTTTTTACTTATGTAGATAGTACCTGATTTGTACATATCTATAAAATTCTCATAAGACTTAATAAAACGATTAATACTCATTCGGAAAGCATAAAAACTACTCTCTAAACGCTTAACCAGAATGCCTTTCATAAAGCCACCGACGTTACGCTGTTGTTGTTTTTCAAATTCCGTTAATTGCTTATTCCCTTTGTAAAATAATAAAGGCGTATAACGGGCATAAGTAAACTCTAATAACTGTTGAATGGTAGACTTAAAAATGGCTTCTAAATTACCTTCGTATTGATAAACAATTTTGCTTGGATCGTTAAGGGTTGGGAATACCAAACCTTGTTTTTGCATATCATTTTTAAAGTAGGTCATAACATCATTACGAGTACGCCTAACCATTACATAACGCAATACGTTGTTACGAATATCATCCGATATTTCTTTAATAAGATGTTTGTACTCTGGGTCAGCTTTATCAACTTTATTTAATCTAGTTCGTAAACCAGCAAAATATTTTTCAAGATTTACTACTCCTGGAATTGTTGAGTTTTTTGGTGATTGGAATAATTTAAGTTGGGCAAAAATATCGTTTATAGTATTGTTGAGAGGTGTTGCAGTAACAAGAATTACTTTTTTGTTATTACAAATTTCTAATAAGTCTGCATAAGCTTGTGTACCTTCATTTCTAAACCTATGGGCTTCATCTACCACGATATAATCGTATCGTTCTGTTCCCTTTTTTAAAATATGAGTTAGCTTACCAAGAGATTCTACCTCAAAGCTTCTAATACCAAAATCAAAAAGAGAGTCTTTCCAATATTCTTTTAATACAGGTGGACAGATTACTAAAGTTCTACCTAATAATTGTTGTAATAATAAGGCCGTAATGAATGTTTTACCAAGTCCTACTACATCAGCTAAAAACACACCATTATACCTATCTAATATTTTTCTCGCTTGTATGGCCGCTTGACTTTGGTATTTAAGTTTCATAAACCCATCAGGTAAAAATGGGTCGAACTCATCTTCTAGATTTATATCTTCTTCAAGATATTCGTAAATTAACTTTAAGTACAATTCATAAGGTGTGATATTTTCACTTAACCACGTTTTATTTTCAATAGTATCAATAAAATCTTCTGAAATATCTACAGATTCAGCCCATAGTTTATTGAATTGGTCTTCAGCAAATAACACATCTCGCTTTGTTCTTAACTCTACATTAAATTCACGATTTGCAATTAAGCCAGATTCAGAAAAATTACTTGAACCTGTAATAACGAATCCGTAGTCTCTATCTTCTGGTTTAAACTTTCCGATATACACTTTAGCGTGAATATTTTTAGATGGATATGCTCTTATTTCTAATTTTCTACCATTTCCGTGATAAGCTTTATCTATTTCTGGATCTGAACAATCTGCGTTTAAAAAAGCTATGAATTTTTCAATACCCTCTTGTAGTTTGTTTTCAGGTTCTTCAGTATCTTCAATTTCTTCGAGTAAATTCTTTTGATATACTTTCTTGGTTCTTTTATGTGATTCTAAATCCAACATCGCCATTTCTTGGTGATGTGAAATAATATCGTAAGAGTCCTTATCTACATTTAACCCTACCAGTATTCTAATTTTCTCTAAAGGTTCAAGGGAATCATATAATCTATGAAAACCACTTAACCTGAAATAGCCAACTAACACATCGAACAATTGAGTATCACGTAAAGTTGATTTGAATCTATTTAATAAACTATGACCTTCTTCATTAGTAAAAAACGTTAAGTCTGTTTGATCTATGTTATAATTATTTGACATTTGATTTATTATCTCAATTCACTTTAATAGTTGTTTTTAAGTTCTTAACTTAAAAAGGTTAAAAATAAACAATCATACTTATATATAATTATGGATTACCATAATTATATAATTCTATAACTGTAGCTAGAATCAGCTAATAACCCCGTGTTCAATACGGCCAAGGGTTTGCCGTAAGATATGTATTCCATCGGGGGAGATTAAATAAGATGCAGGTGTCCTACCGCCCAATGCAGTACATTTTCTTTCCAGCCATTGGTGGAATTTCGTTTTGTCCCCAAAGACTTGGTAACCGTATTCGTATAAATTGTTTAACTCCTTGGTCATCGAATTATTAAATTTCCCAAGTATAGAACTTGAAATGTTGAATTGGTAAGTTTATATATCAAAATGCTTATGCGATACGAAATTTAGGTGTTCGTAATGGTCTACATACCCGAGCTGATTGGAAACCAGTTTGGTGCCTTTGACATCAATTTCCGGTAGAACCCTGTGGTTATGCCCATAGATCCAATAGTCAATTTCAGAATTGGCAATAAAATCGGTTTTTTCGGCACAGAAAGCCTCATTGAATTTACTGTTTTTATGCTCCGGGGCATTGCACAGTTCGCTGGGCAGGTGATGGGTAACCACTACTTTTTTGCTCTCCTCTTGGACTTCTTTTTCAATGAACTGAAAGCACTTTTTATGTATTTCGTTAAAATGGTAGGGACTGAAACGTTTGCCCTTGTATTTGATCCTGTGAAAATCGGTAATCCCCAACCTGATAGTTTTGGTGTGCTCCACAATACGTGCCCACATGGTTGAAAAAATAAGCTTTACGCCTTCTTCATAAGCGATGTCGTTATGGATAAGCTTAACGTTGTCCAATAGATCTTCGTTTATGGATCCTTCACAGACCGACACATCGTATCCCCTGTAAAACTCATGGTTACCTGGGATGATGTATGTCTGGCGGAAATTATCGGAAACTCCTTTTAAGAAGTCAAGGTTTTTAAAGTTTTCATCTAAATAGTAAGTATCACCTGCAATAACAAGGATATCCCCCGCAACAACCATTGGATTGTTCTTGATCCAATCATTATTGCCTAAAATTTCCAAATGTAAATCCGAGCAATATTGTATTTTCATCTGTTCTTATTTATTGGGTTTTCAATGGTCAGATGGAATTTGCCATAGAAAATTACGGTTGATATTAACTTAATTGATATGGCTCATTTCATAATTTAAATCTAGTCGTTTTCTAAAAAAATATAGGTTGTCTTCTGTAGGTATTTTGATTTATAGCTACTGTAAAGCTCATGGTACAGGGCATCAAAATCATTCTGCGGAAGATGTTCCTGTCCGTCCAAAAACTCCCTATGTTCCTCATTGAACCCCTTTGCGATAGTGTCCAACACCTTAAATTGGTAAAGTTCTTTGGTTGAACTGTAGTCAGCTGCCAAATTAAGGTACATGTCCTTTAGGGTTTGTAGGAAAGAATATTCACCTTCCTCGGTATATTCAAGGTTTTGAATGGCGGTGAGCACAAATTCAGCTGACCAGTCGCCAATACCCGCATGGGAATTCCACTCTGGGAACGCCCTGTTCATAAAATGGATTATTTCATTGTAAAGAAGCGTTTCCGAATATTCATTGATAAGCTGGAAATAATCTGCGTGCAATTCCCTAAAATCAATTAAATCCTGTATTTGCGATGGCCTGAACATGTCCCTTGCTGTTTATATGATTATATAATTCTGGAATGCTATAAATTAAAAAATATTATCCAATTGGTTACGCTTGATGTCGATCTGCTCCTTTATCTCCGTTTCATAGTTCCGTAGAAACTCCTGAACTATGTTATGCACTATCTGGGTTTTGTTCACGTCGAACACATCGGCCAGCATGGAAATCCTTTCATGGGTCACAAGGTTGCTGTTTATCAATTTTCGGTCACGTTTCTCTTTTTCGGGAACGGGTTTCCCTAAAATTCTTTTAATGCTCATTTTTATGGAATTAAAAAAGCGCGGAACTGAACTTGAAGTAACAAGGTATCGCCAAACACCCTACACCAAACAAGAACAGCCCACGCCGAAACGTGGGCGTCTTAGCTCTGATCATTGGTGTATAAAAATTGGCGATTTCTGTTACCCAACCAAAAGCTAAACGCTTTATGTTATTATATCTATTTACATTTTAAAATGTGTTGCAAGATACATAGATATATTTATTTGCAATATCCTACGTATCTGTTTTTAGGTATATCTCCAAAGCCCTATTAATGGATTTCTTGATGCTCTGGTTGTTGTCCAAGGCGTTCTGCTTCAGCCGTTTCAGTAAAGTCTTTTCTAGATAAAAGGAGAACTGTACCTCGTCTGAAGTGTTGGTTTTAACGGGAACCACTTTCTGTACGGTTTTGTTTCTATTGTTGGCCTTCGCTTTGTTTATAAGGTCGTTTAAATGTTGTTTTTCCATAATTATATAATGCTATATTTATATAATTCCATAATCATGGAACTATACAAGTTTGGTTATTATTTCTTCCGTTAGCCTGTCCAGTTGCTTTTTAGCGTTCCTATCATTGTCAACCCCATTTAAAAGAACGGATCGGGTGAATGCCACCAAATCGCTGATATGGGTTTTGGCGATAGGTATATTGTATTCCTCAAGCCCGATAAGAATATCCAAGGTGAGGGTGGTATTGGCTTTTACCATATTGAAAACCACCATAGCCCTATCCGAGCCATTTTCTTTCTCAATGAGTTCCAAAGTACTTTTGATGGCCAACAGGTCCAGAATCCCTGCCTTGGTGGGCACAACGATCAGGTCTGCGAGCTGGATCAACTGTGGCAGCTGATTGGATAGATAGGGTGGGGTATCCACAAATATGAAATCGTAATCCAATTCGGGAATAGCAGCGGTATCATCCGTAAATGGTATAATGTCAAAATCCGTTACCAAACCGTTTAATTGCGATAAGCTTCCCTGAAGGTCCAAATCCACAATAGCGACAGTGCTACTTTTGGAAAGGTTCTGTGCGAGGTTGAAAGCAAGAGTTGATTTGCCAACACCTCCCTTTTGATGGGTTATAAGTATAATTTTGCTCATTGTTTTATAGAATTATATTTTTATATAAAGGGAAAAGAAGTATTTGGTACACGCATTTGTCCCAAACGTCATTCGGTACACATCCTTTCACAGCATCCGTTTCTTTTTCTTCTTTTTCCGTAAATCTTCTTGATGGTCGTTAGGTGTCCTGTCACTATGGAGCTTCATTATTTTTTCTATTTCTGTCATCATTTCAAATTTTGCAGGATCGTGGGCAATTGGATTGTATGTATTCTCTTTTGCTCTTTTGGCCTCTACATCAGATCGGTCATCGGTAACAAATGGTGAAAGTTTCGTCCATTTTAATTTAACTTCTTCACCGGTATATCTAAAGCCTGTTTTTCGATCTGTAAAAGAAACCCCTATTATGTTGTTCTTTCTATCACCTGATTTTGCCCTAAGTACATTCAGTCCAATGCCTTTCTTGGAAAGAGAAACTGTTAAGTCATTTAGGCTAACAACCATATTTCTATTCTGAAGGGGATTAAAAATGCTGAACACCGTTCCCCTTACATTCTTTAAATGTTTGCTTTTTTGGTTCTTATTTCTCTCAAAGAAAGCCTGAAGATCACTGTGAAGCATTTTTTTAGTGGTTTCTGACGCTTTTAATGATTTTCCAGCTTGTTGCTTCACTTTTTCTCCGTTCTCTTTTACAGCCTCTTTAAAAAGATAATAAGTAAGCCCATGTAAGTTTTCATCGTAGTAAAAATCTATATTGTAACTGTTCAAAAACTGCTTAAGTTCTTTTTCATTCAATGGGAGCTTACTCATTGCCACGTATAGCGACTGGTCAATAATGTTCCTTAGATCTCCTTTTCCTTTTTCTACGTATTCCAAAACTTCTTTTTTTAAATCCTTTACCCCTGGCATAGTTGATTGGTCATTGGCGATGATCAAACCATAAGACCTTTCGATGCTGTCGGTTATCCTTTTGCTACGCCTTCTTTCCATGGAATCCTTGATCTTCCTACCATCCATACCTATTCTAGAGGAAACAATATGTACATGGGGATGCGAAGCATCAAAATGTTGGAATACAGCATAGGGTTGGTCTCCATATCCCATTTCGTTCATGTACTGCTCAGCAATTTCCTTGAGCCTTTTTTCGTTTAAAAACGTCAAATCATTTTTGTGGAAATTTAGGGATACATGAAAGTTTCGGTTTTTTACATTGGGGTTTAAATTATTTTGGTATTGGATCATTTTTTGGATTCCTGCTTGAGTGCCATCATTGATATTGTTCAACATCAAAACGGAAGCTTCCCCATTTTCCACTTTTTTGGTGTTATAGGCAACCATGCCCTTTACGTTATCGCCGGAAGTAATATTAGCTACCATTTTCCAGTTGTTTTATGATGGATTTAAATGAGAGTATAATATCACGGATCGAAACAACATCCCGATAGGATAGTTTGGTAGTGGTTTGGTCTTTAAAAACAAATTTCATCAGACCATTTAGGTTAGTTCCCGCTTTTTTAAGTTGAAAGATTAAACGCTCATCCAGGATTCTATCTTTTTCACTTTTTCCCAATTGCAACTTTTTTAATAGCCGGTCATTTTCTAAGAACAATTTGCTTCGTAGAAAATGGTTAAAAGACTTTGAGCCATATGTTTTTTGTGTTTCAAAAATGACGAGCAAATTTTTGTATTCTTTTTCAGTGAACCGGATTGATATTATTTTATCTCTTGGAGTATTTGTTTTTGGTCTTGCCATAATTGATATGTTTTGGATGAATCGACTTTGGAGGTTCTAAATTCTTTTGCTGATAAGTAAAAGCAAGGCCTTTAAAATGGTATTTTAAAGGTTTTTGTATTACAAAAACACACCTTGCTCTTTCCTACGACACATTGATTTTAATCCTGGGCGAAAATTCCAGAATGTAATCTTTAATGGGAAGCTAAAGTCTTCTACTATCTCCATCTAGTTGAAGAATATTACACATTCGAATTATTCTATCGGAAACCCTTTCACCATATCTTTTTTGAATTTCATTGATGCTTAGATTTGATGTTATGTATGTTTTGGTATTATTTTCAATAAAGGCATTATACCTTCTCTCCAGAATAGTTTGGAATATATCTTCCTTGCCAAAGATGTAGGTATTGTTAGCTTCTTTTTCACTACCAAGATCATCAAAAATGAAATTCCCTTTTGAGTAGTTGCCTATTATATAATCTTTATATCTATCCAAGTTGTACTTAGAAACAACCTCCTCAGCAGAAATCAATGGAGCCCATAATTTCTTAATTCCGTATTTAACTGAAACATTTTGAATTATTTTAAAGCTTGTCGTTTTCCCTGAGCCTGGTTTTCCATATACAAAAAGCCCTTTCTCTAATTCTCCATTATGATCATTTTCGAAAGAAACGTCTCTAGCCCAGTATTTACAGAATAGATTGTAAAAGTTTTTGTTATCTGCATCAACCACAAAACTTCTGTTTTCTAATTCAAAAAATGAAATAGCCTCTTGGTTGAATATGCGTTTTAAATTATGAGTCATGATTTTGTTATTTCTTTCTTTTTTTGGCGCAATTTTTTTTCTTTCTTTTTGCAATTCTAAAACCTTTTTGACATGAACTAATCCTCTCCTCATATACTATTATTTTTTCCCTTTTCATTCCAAAGGTTGTCCCCTTGAAAAATTTGATTTTTTAGTTTCCTCTATTAAAGGATTTTTATCTGAATCATTTTTTATTCTATTGGGCTTTTTATTCTTATGTGTAGGACTTTTACCGTGTCCGTTTTTTACCGTGTCGGTATTTTCCCTACACGGTGAAACTTGGATGGGTTGCTCATTTATTATATAACAGTTTGCTCCAAATTGCCCTCCTTTTCGCTCCTGTTCAATTTTAGTAATCCATCCAGAATAAACGAGTTCATTCAAGTATTTTCTTAGAGTTTCAATTGAATAACCCATCGCCTTCGCTAACCCATAATTATAAAATTTCCAGTCATTACTTTGACTTGCCATATAAATGAATAATAGACGTGCCCTATCTGAAATCTCTTTATCTCGAATTAGTTTATTAGGGATTACAGTAAATCCACTTTTCAGGTTATTTTTTATATTATTCATGATTGAATAATTACCTTCTACTTGGTTTTACTAAATGAGGGTTTTTTCGAGCTATTTTTAACAATTCAGCTTTACTGTAGAATACTGAGCGCCCAATCTCATAGTAAGGAATTTTGCCTTTTTTCTTCAAGCTTATAATAGTAGGTATCGATATCCCAAGTAACTTCGCAGCGTTGGCTTGAGTTAAACGATCTTCTTCGGGGTCAATGGGGAGGTCTGAAATAGTTTCTGTCTTTCTGATTTCATCAATAATCATTTTGACAGCTCTTTTTAAATCTTTTTTGTTGTGTGTGTAAAATAGAATGTTGCCCATGTTAATCAAATTTTAGCTTTAATAATCGTTTTCGTGAGCTAAACTAGATGTAAAATGGGGTCTTGGGAAGTTCCCAGTCTAAATTTGGGATGTTATTTTATTGAAAAAGCTTAAACTGAGCAATGGTTGAGGAAGAGAAAAATTGTTCCTTAAAGTATGATTGGTTAGCATCAAATTTCTTGCGCAGTCCATCTTTTGATAATCCAATGTTGGGAACATTTAAATGTTTCAATTCAGTAACCATTAAACATTCTAAAAATATCTTTTTCGGTTGGCTCTGTTGGGAAGTTATTTTTTTATTATGAAGCAGATAAAACATAAATCCTGTTAAAAGTTTAACTTTTCTCTTATTTAAAAAAGTTAAAGACGTGCCATAATTTGGTATAGTACCGTATTTACTATCCCATTCAAAAATGTTATTGATAAATACATTTATTTGTTGCTCTTGCTTTTCATTTTTTGGTGCTAACAGCCTAACTAAGACTTTTTTCAAATCGTTTGGATTCTTGTTTAGAATTATCTTTCTTTCATTCCTAGATTTAACCTCTTCGATATCCGTAGGTTTAATGTGTTTCGAATAGCTTTGGAAGCTTAAAGTGATAAAGCCTGCAAAACAGAATAGAATCCCACTGAGCATAGCTAGTTGAAACATTATGTCATTATTATCTACAACTATCCATAAAGCGGCAAACAGAAAAATAAATGCTAAATTTAAAAGTCCAAGATTTTTATTTATCCAATTTTTTATCATCTTTCTGAATTTTATTCCAAGTGTTGTCCATTTCATTTTGTTTAAAATCTTCTGCAATTTTTACATAACGCTTAAAAGTACTTTCCTTTTTATGTCCCGTAATATTTCGAACAACCATTTCCTTCATTCCTAAAATCAAACTATTGGTTACAAATGTTTTTCTGGCCGTATGACTAGTAATAAACTTATGTTTTGGTTCTGTTGTATCTATTCGTTTTTGACCCACATACCTCGTTATAGTGGTTGGGGTGTCGATTTCTGCATCCGCGCAACATTCTTTTATGTAGCTATTAAACTTTTGGGATGATATAACAGGAAGTGGCTCATATAAGGTATTCTTATACTTATCAAGTATAGCTTTGGAATAATTATTTAAAGGAATAATATGGTCTATAGTCTTAGTCTTCTGTATATTTAATTTGATGTGATCTTCAAAAATATTTGATGCGCGCAACTGTTTTATATCGGAAAACCTTAATCCTGTAAAACATCCGAAACAATAAGTATCCCTCACGTGCTCTAGTTTCTTCGATTTAAACTTATGGTTATAAAGCTTCATTAATTCATCCATTGTCAAATAAATCACTTCAACCTCCTGCTGGGAAGTTTTAAATTTTTTAAAATCCAGATTCTCATGATAACCCCTATCAAAAGCCCAATTCATGAATGTTTTGAGAATGCTTATAATTTTATCGAAATAGTTAACCATTATCCCTTTCTCTTGAAAGGAGTAGTCTCTTATCTTTTCAAAAAAATCAATTGTTATGGTTTCAAACCTTAAAGGGTAATCCTTTTTAATAGAGAACTCTTCAATAAAGTTTTTGGCGGTGCCATAACGGATTAATGTGCGCTCAGCCTTGGTGCTTCTACCTGTCTCTATATATTCATCAAATGACGGTAAAAATTCATTAGCTAGAGTTATTCCTTTCAAACCAGAATTTAACTTCTCTTTTATATATTCTTTAGTGGGGGTGATATCATTTAATAAAATATACCTTTGAAGCTTCCGTAACTTTTCCGCAAATTCATCAATTTTTTGATTATACTCAACAGCGTAGTTGTAAGGTTCTTTCTTTTTAGAAGGAATAATCCGCTGGGTTCTCTCATCCCAATGCATTTTATCGCATTTTACTTCTGGGACAGCTTTGAACAATTTAAAACCATTTGCCGAGATTAATGTTCTAATAGGTGCGTATCCATCTTTATCGAATTTATCCGTTCTTAAATGAAATGAAACTTTCATATAAATTAATTTTGATTTAAATATACAAAAGGGGATACAAATAGGGATACTTTTTTGAATAAAAAGTAAATTAAACACATATAAAAACAAATAACCTATCCTATGTATAACAGTATTATTTGGTTTAAAAGGGATTAAAAGCGGTTAAATTTAATGGTACTCCCGCCTCGAGTACTTAAACCCTTGTTAATCATTTTGATTTTCAAGGGTTTTTTGTTTTTGAACTTTAACTTTGCACTCTTTCTTGTAAATTATCTTTCATGCATCAAACTAAAAAAGAAGAATTATGGAATGCCGTTACGCACGGAGTAGGGGCGGTGTTGAGTTTGGTTGGGCTTGTTGTCTTGTTAACTTCAGATAATCATAAGACCGAATTTAGCACGTTAAGCATTTGGATGTATGGGTTGTCTGCTTTTCTGCTATTTTCCATCTCAACACTATATCATTCGGTGAGTGATGCGGAAAAAAAGATTTTTCTTCGGAAGTTAGATCATATCAGTATCTATTTTTTGATTGCCGGCACCTACACCCCTGTTTGCCTCATTGCGTTGGAAAATGGCTCTGGTTGGTCTATGTTTTGGGTTGTTTGGGGAATAACTGCCGTGGGGATGATTTTAAAACTATTCTTTACTGGAAAGTTTGAGTATTTATCCTTGCTACTCTACCTAGCTATGGGCTGGCTTATCATTTTTGATGTTCAAAACCTTATTGCAACGCTTTCCAGAGAATCGCTTACGCTTTTAATTGTTGGTGGTTTATTTTACACCGTCGGAGTTGTGTTTTATGCTATTAAAAGAATTCCATATTACCATGTAATTTGGCACTTCTTTGTTTTAGGCGGTGCTATAAGTCATTATTTTATGGTGCTGAGTTTGGTTTAAGCCTTTATAAAATCTTCGAAATCCAAATAGAATTCTTCAAATTTCTGCATGTTCTCATTTAGGAAAACCATGGTTTCTTGCCAAGTATTTTTATTGTGAATGCTCACCCCTTCTTTCAAAACAAAAATTCTAGATATTTCTTTGCCGTTATCCAAGTAATGAACATCTTCATAAACGGCCTCTGGAAGATAATTTTCTTTTAAAACCGATTTAAGCGATTCCATTTTTTCGTAATACTTAATTCGGTTCTCCAAATCCTGGTGTTCAATATCTAGCATCACCATGGCCTTTTTCTTGTCAAAATAAAATTTAAAAGAAAAGTCCTTAATCTTGGTGTTGTATAAAATCCACTTCCGAGGAAATGATTTTCCGAATGAAATCCAAAATTCTTTTCTAAGTGCTTTTGATTCTTCCCTACTGAACATTGTTAAAATAAATTATGGATGCAAAAATACACATAAAGATTGCTAAGAGTAAAATTTAAAACGCCTGCAATGCAGTTGAATGTTAATTAGGTTTTGTTTTCTCAATTTTATCTTTATTTTCACGTCAAAATATAAATATTCAGCAATAAGTATCGTTACTTATTTGATGAATTGATATGTAATGATGATTTTTAGTAAGTATTTGCTAAAATAAAGGAATCCCTAAATTACTGTAAAGATTAATGAAACGAAGAGATTTTGTAATAAAAGGTAGTGCGGCGTTAGCGGCGACATCTGCTTTTGGTTCGGTGGCTAACAATGTATTTTCCAAGGAGAAACCCATTCAAATTGGAGTGATTGGTACCGGTAGTCGTGGAGGCGGATTAATTCCGTTTTTAAATGAGATTGAAGGTGTTGAGGTAGCCGCTTGTTGCGATGTTTTGCCTTTCCGTTTGGAAAATGGTTTGCGTAGAACAGGCAATAAAGCCAAAGGGTATGTCGATTACCGAAAATTACTGGACGATAAAAATATAGATGCTGTTTTAATTGCTACTCCTTTTGCCACGCATGGTAAAATTGCCATAGACGCCCTTCAAGCTGGTAAACATGTGTATTGTGAGAAAACCATGACACGTGGATATCAGGAAATAAAGGAACTGATAGATACGGCCAAAAACTCTGGAAAGATAATGCAAACAGGGCATCAATACCATAGTTCGCGGTTGTATGTAGATGTAGTTAAATCCATTCATGAAGGAAAAATAGGTGAAATAGCTGCTTTTGAATGCCAATGGAACCGTAATGGTGATTGGAGGCGAGCAGTGCCAGATCCTTCTTTGGAAAGAGCCATCAATTGGAGGATGTATGAAGAATTTTCGGGCGGACTAACCGCGGAACTTTGCTCGCATCAAATCGATTTTGCCAATTGGGTTACTAAATCCACTCCTGAACGTGTGATGGGAATGGGAGGCATCGATTATTGGAAAGACGGTAGGGAGACTTACGATAATGTGCATTTGCTATATGAATATCCAAAAGGGATTAAGGCAAAGTTTACTTGTTTGACTTCTAACTCCAAAGATGATTACCAGATTAAGGTTATGGGCGATAAGGGAACGCTTATTCTTGATTACACCAAAGCATGGTTCTATCCGGAAGGTGCCTATGAGGCCAAAAAATTGGTTGGCGAAGTAGATGGTGTATCAGGAGCCACAATAAACAATGGTTGGGATGAAGGCAAAGGAATTCCCCTGCCAAACAATCATGCGAACCCAACAAAGCAGGCCTTAATGGATTTTAGGGATAGTATTAGAACCAATACCACACCAATCTCCAATGCGGTTACGGGAGGAAAAGCCGCTACTGCCGTGCAAATGGGAATCGACGCAATGCATCAAAATAAAATCGTTCATTGGGACGAGGTATCGCTTATTTAAACGGGGTCAATAACCTAAAAAAGATGATAATAGAACATTCTACAATAATAACCGCAATATTCATTTTTTCGATCAGCACTTTTTTCTGTTGGAAGATTTTAAGTAATTACACTAAAAAGCAACTAAGTGAAAAGATGCAAAAACAATGGAATTCAAAACTTTATTTGTGGCAGGGTGTAATATTTTACAGTACAGGATTAACATTTCTCTTTATGTTTATTTTAAAATGGTCTAACATTTTATCATTTTAGAATTTTTAGATAATAAATACCTATTCCTGCTAAATTTTATCTTGTGGGGTGAAAAAAACATAGAACTGAAAACAAAGTCGGAATAAATTAAAATTCAGCCACTCGTAACTAGGAGTAGCTTTTTGATTCTTGACAATTTAAAAGTTTGCCCAAACAAGAGATGTTTTACGAATAGTAAAATTAGAATATGGCTATAAATAGAGAATTTTTACACGATGCTATCGTACGGCAATAAGGGCTGTTAAAAACTGCTCTGGACACCTTTGAAACTCCAACCGATACGTCTATTAACCTGTCCTAACAGGTTGTATAACCCCAAAATATACGTTTACTAACCTATCCGTTGGTATAAAAGAATGCTTTTTCCACGTCTTTAACCGCTTCGTCGGGGTTATTTATACAAATCGACACGTCTTGCAACCTAAAATTTGGGGTTAAAACACCCAAGTTTGAGGTTAAAAAGGGAAAAATAGACGTCAATTATGCCGCCATTTAGGTTTGGGGACCTAAAAATTTCATTAAAATAATCCGTTGGATAGGTTCTATAACCTATCAAGACCTATAAATTATGCGGAACGAGACCAAAACAACGTATAAAGAATGTTCTTAAAGGCAAGTTGTGGCATGCATAACTTGTTAGTCCCGAAACAATTATGCGGGAGAGGAGTATTAAACATAATAGGCAATTACAATTCCTACTAAAATAACAACCAACTTTCTGAGGTTGAATTTATGTCCTTCGGAACTTTCAAAAAGGATTACGGTGGAAATATGTAAAAAGATACCAATAACCACAGCAGTGATTTCATGATAGTATTTTTGTAGAATGCTAAAGTTTTCAGCTAAAAAACTTCCGAAGGGCGTCATTAAAGAAAATAGAATAAGGAATACGGCTACTTTCGTTTTTTCTATTTTGGCGTTAAGAAAAAAGGTACTTAAAATAATAGCAATAGGGATTTTATGGATGATAATTCCATAAAGCAAACTATTGTGATTGTGAATGGGGAATCCTTCTAAAATTGAATGGATGCTTAAACTTATAAAAAGCAACCACGGAAAAGTTTGCATTTGGCTGTGCAAGTGTACATGGCCATGTTCTGCGCCTTTGGAAAAGAACTCCAAAAATATTTGCAACAAAATCCCGAACATTATAAACAAACCCGTTTTTTTGGCGTTTCCGTGCTCGTAAACCTCTGGGAGCATGTTGAAAACCGTAATGGATAATAAAAATGCACCACTAAACGCCAAAAATAGCTTAAGCGTGTTTTTTTCTCTTACTTTAAAAACAAGCACAAAAACATATCCTAAAAGGACGGCTAGAATGGGAAGGAAGTAATTTAACATACAAAGTGCCTTTTTTTGGCCAGTAGCTGAGGGATTATTGAATTATACCATTTACTCATCAATATTACTGGAATAAAATGTCTCTTTTTACTTTTAACGTCATCATAAAATAAAACCGTAGCTTAAGCTATGCTGTAATTTTCTTCTTCGCTAAAAGAAAAAATATTCCACTTTCTTTTACAGTAATATCGATTAATAAATGATATCAGGCGGCTAAATTAATGTATTTTTGCCTTTTAAAATAGCAGTACGATGTCTAATAATTTTAAAATGGTGGCCAAAACCATGTTTGGTTTTGAAGAAATCCTAGAAACAGAGCTCAAGAAATTAGGGGCAATTAATGTTGAAAAAGGGGTAAGAAATGTTTCTTTTGAAGGGGACAAAGGGTTTATGTACAAGGCGAACCTTTGTTTGCGTACAGCCATTAAAATTTTAAAACCGATACATAGTTTTCGGGTGAGGAGTGAACAGGATTTGTACGACAAAATCTACCAAATGGATTGGGAGGAGTACATGTCTTACAGCAATACTTTCGCTATAGATGCTACAGTGAATTCTGATAAATTCAATCACTCCTTATTTATTGCTTTAAAGACAAAAGATGCCATAGCTGATAAGTTTAGAAATGCCCACGGAAAAAGACCCGACGTGGATTTAAAATATCCCGATTTGCGTATCAACGTGCATATTCAGAAGGATATTTGTAATGTTTCGCTGGACAGTTCTGGTCAATCTTTACACCAGCGTGGTTATAAAACCGCCACAAATATCGCCCCTATTAACGAGGTTTTGGCTGCTGGAATGCTGCTGCTGAGTGGTTGGGACGGACAAACCGATTTTCTAGACCCCATGTGCGGGAGTGGGACCATACCAATTGAAGCAGCTATGATTGCCTGTAATATCCCGGCAAATATTAACAGAAGGGAATTTTCTTTTGAAAAATGGAGAGATTATGATGAAGACCTTTTCGATAAGATTGTTGAGAGTAGTCTGAAAAAAACGAGAGAGTTCCATCATAAAATTTACGGATTTGATAAGGCGCCTTCGGCAGTAAGAAAAGCCATTGATAATGTGAAAAACGCCAATTTAGCGGATTATATTTCCATAGAGAATGAAAACTTTTTTGATACTGAAAAGCAAGTGGAAGGAAAGCTTCATATGGTTTTTAACCCGCCTTATGGTGAGCGTTTGCAAATAGATATGGAGGCTTTTTATGCTGAAATTGGAGACACCTTAAAGCAAAATTATCCCAATACCGATGCTTGGTTTATCACTTCGAATATGGAAGCTATAAAAAATGTAGGATTGCGTCCTTCCAGAAGAATTAAATTATTCAATGGAAAACTGGAAAGTAAACTGCTGAAATACGAAATCTACGAAGGAAGTAAAAAAGCTAAATTCAATAATCCTAAAAGCAAATAAGCTATGTCACCAAAAACAAAAGCATTTCTTTATAACTTATTGGGTTTTGTTGGGATATTTCTCCTTCTTAGGTTCGCGCTCCTGTATTTGTTCCCAACTTTGAGTCACTTGTTGCTGGTACTAATCGCGGCATTTGCCAGTAGTGTATTGGCACCGAAATTTGCTGTAGTGAAAGAAGGTTCTAAAGAGCAAATTAAAATGAAATGGATATTTTTTAAAGGATTTAAAGACGTAAACTGATTATTGATTAATCTTAGCTTTCTTCCTCAGGCTTTTCTTCTTTCTTCTTTTTGGGTTTGTTGCTTTTAAAAATAGGGATGAGATAAGAAATGGTATAGTTGTAGCCAACTCCAAAATTACTGCCATCCGTCACTTTGTTGAATCCTGGAATGTAAAGGTTTGGAAATTGGTTGGCTTGTGTATCGTTTATTAAATAATTAAGCCGAACGCTTCCGCTCATAAAGACATTGCGGAGGATTTCTACTTTTATCCCCAAAACGATTTCTGTCCATTGCGCACTGAGTCCGCTGTATTCTCCTAAATTATCTTCTCCAAAAATGCCAGAGCCTGCTTCGTTCCAGAATTGGTTTGGAGTGTAAACTTGGTATTCATTTAAAGTCTGACTAAAAGTGCTCAATCCAAAACGAATCCCAAGATTGATAATGTTTTCCATTCCGTACCAATTTTCATAGGTGTTCCAATCGAAACCGAGTTTTAGGTAACTTCCATTGGTGGTAAAATTGAAATTGTCTTCTTGGGTGGTCTTTTCTTCATTACCCAATTCCGCAGCAACATAAAAATTATGGGAAACCCTAAAATCCCCTACCAATTCCAATCCTCGGTAGTCTTCATCTAAAATAGAACGTAAGGGCTTGCTTAGGTCAATACCCACCCGTAAACCATACCGTTGTTTAAAAGTGGTGCTATCTGCTTTAATTTTGGTTACAGAAACGGTATCTATGGCGCTACTATCTACCACTATGGTTTCCTTTTCCTGGGAAAAAGAATTTAGGGAGATAAAAAGAAATATACCACTAATGAAATATTTTAACATGGATAGTGTCTTGGATTTCTAAATTAGTTTCTTGGTCGAAAATGGCGGTAATCCATTCCCCAGGATTCTGAATGGTATCGTTTGTATAATCTGGATTGAGCGTAGTAACCAATTCAAAGAAATTAATTCCGTAACCACAGCCTCTGGAAACAAAACGCTCCTGGCGGGCGTAAGAAAATTGTAAAGTATCTATATTTCCAATTTCGTTTCCCTCTTCATTATCTCTGGAATTATTGATAATAAAAAACGTGCTTACATTTTCGGATGTTTTCAAAGGGAGGTCTACAGCCACGCGATTAGTTCTATCTGGGAAAGTGTTTAAGGTGTCCACGATGGTATAACTTCCATCTTCTTCTCTATTTACGCCGAAAACCCTCAATTTTGGAACTGCTTTTGGGGTATCCTGATTATTAAAGTTGAAAAAACCTACCTTTAAAAGGGGAGTTGTTAAGGTTTCGGGTGGACAAATATCATCTTTTTCGCAAGCGGAAAAAATGGCGCCACCGATGGCTGCTACAAAAAGTATGATTAAAAGTTTTTTCATTATACAATTAATTCTTCTTCGGAATTAAATTTATCTTTTTTCTAAAAGTACAACATTTTCCACATGATGTGTTTGCGGGAACATATCTACAGGCTGTACTTTGGTTACCTTGTACATGTCGTCCATCAGTAATAAATCCCTAGCTTGGGTAGCGCTGTTACAACTTACATACACTACTTTTTTAGGAGCAATATTTAATATTTGCTGAACCACATCTTTATGCATGCCGTCACGAGGCGGATCGGTAATAATAATATCCGGTTGGCCGTTTTCTGCAATAAACTGTTCATTAAACACCTCTTTCATATCCCCTGCGTAGAAACTAACGTTGTCGATACCGTTTAATTGTGCATTCGCTTTTGCATCTTCAATAGCCTCGGGAACTGCTTCTACACCAACTACTTTTTTGGCATTCTTAGCCACAAATTGAGCAATGGTTCCTGTTCCTGTGTATAAATCGTACACCAATTCATCACCGGTAAGCCCAGCAAAATCTCTAGTTATTTTATAAAGTTCGTACGCTTGTGCAGAATTGGTTTGGTAAAACGATTTGGCATTTATTTTAAATCGCAAACCTTCCATTTCTTCAAAAATATGGTCTCTTCCAGCAAAACAAACTACTTCTTGATCGTAAATGGTATCGTTCGGTTTCTGGTTGACCACAAATTGCAATGAAGTGATTTCAGGGAATTTTTCCTGAAGAAAATTTAGTACAAGTTCCCTTTCTTCAACGTTATCATCATAAAACTGAATAAGCACCATAATTTCCCCAGTAGAGGAGGTGCGAATCATCATCGTGCGAAGGAGTCCGTTCTGGTTTCTAGGGTCGAAAAAGGCAAGATTGTTTTCAATAGCAAAATTCCTAACCGCTAAACGAATAGCATTTGAAGGGTCTTCTTGAAGATGACATTTTTTAATATCCAAGATTTTATCCCACATACCAGGAATGTGAAATCCTAATGCGTTTTTGTTATCAATATCATCGTCACTTTCAATTTCCTTTTGCGTGAGCCATCGACTATTGGAAAAAGAAAATTCCATTTTATTTCGGTAAAAATAGATTTCTTCTGAACCTAAAATAGGAGTGAATTCGGGCAAGTCAATTTTCCCGATGCGCTTTAGATTATTTTCAACCTCTTTTTGCTTGTAGAAAAGTTGATGCTCATAGCCCATATTTTGCCATTTGCATCCCCCACAAACTCCAAAATGCTGACATTCGGGTGTCGTTCGCTTTTCCGATTCTACATGGAAATTGGCTATTTTACCTTCAAAATATGCTTTTCTTTTTTTAAATGTTTGCACATCCACAACATCCCCAGGGACAGCATACGGTAGAAAGATAACACGCCCATCTGGAGCTTTGGCAACGCCTTTCCCCTTTGCGCCCGCATCGATAACTTCTACCTTTTCAAAAAATTGTTTTCTATTCTTTCTCGACATGCGGCAAAAATAGGAGTTTTTTAGCAGGAAAATCTCTCATCATACGTTTTTTATCCAAGGAGATGCAATCAAATTCAGAAAGTAAGAATCCGAAGATTAATAATTATCACGTATCCATTCTAAAATGGGTGTCATATGTTTTTTAACTTCGGTACTGCCACCGCGGTAATGGTTGTTCATAAAACTGAAAATTAGAATTTCCCCAGATTTGGTCTCCAAATAGCCGCTTAAACAATAATTGTTGCTAAGCGTGCCTGTTTTTGCGTGCACATAGGGTTTCGGATTTCCTTTAAAATAATTCTTCAAAGTTCCTGTTTCGCCACCCGTAGGAAAAAAATCGAAAAGTTTTTCCGTAGGAATCTCCTCGTAAAGTTTATGTAAAGTAAACACCATGGATTGCGGTGTAAACAGGTTGTATCTTGATAGCCCCGAGCCATCTACCCATCTTGGGTTTTGCGTAATTCCGGCAAGCTCGTTTTTTAAAATATATTCGCGGGCCTTCCCACTACTCAAAGTGTCGCTAAGCATGGAAGACGATAAAACTAACAGTTGTTCAGCAATAAAATTATCACTTACATGCATCATTCTTTTATAAACCGAATCGGCCTTTATGCCATAAATAATTTGCTTTTCTCCCGAAGGAAAAGAGTCGGTTAGCTGAATTTTTTTATTCAAAAGGTTTTCCAGGATGCCTTTAACGGTGTTGCCGTTGGTTAAAAAAGGAACTTCTATGGTGTCGTTTTTAGAAAGACTCGCATAAAACTGATTTTTATGAAGGGCTCTTCTGTGTTTATAATGAATAGGAGCAACGCTGTCTTTAAAGTATTTGGGAGCCGTGTAAATCGAATCGCTTTTAGCAATTGTCAGGACATTTCCATAGATAGGCAGCGGACTCCTTTCGGGGGCATAGTAAGTATCGAAATCGCCCCAAGACCAGCCGGGTCCTTGAGGATCGTCTTCAAAATTATTATACACCAAATGGATATTCTCTTGATTTTTAAGAAAGTTCACCAAGGTACTGTCCTTTAAATAGGAATGTAGAGAAGCTGGATTTCCAAGACCCTTAATGTAAACCCCGTTATCATTAGTTGTATAAGCTAAAACGGGTAAATTTTCAGGTAAAAGGGTGTGGGCGGTATACAGTGTAAAAATTTTAGTGTTACTGGCAGGGGTAAAATATTTTTCTCCATTATAGTTTAATACAGTATCTCCCGTTTTAGGATTGTAAACAAAAAAGCCGGTAAATTGATTTTTGAAGAAGTCAGTTTCTAACTCTTTGCCAACTGTTTTTGTTATTTTTTTATGCGGAGCACATGCAAGAAATGTAGCGCTAATAAGCGCCAATAAAAGTATTCTCATAAGGGGAAAATTTAAAATCGGAAATTAATAAAAAAACTGGTTTTTACTTGCGTTTTTCTATCCTAAGTTTGAAAAATCATGCATTTTATCGATAAAAAAGCACGTATGTTAAATGTTTTTATATATTTGGAAGAACCTAAAATCTTACTTTACAATGTTTAAATCCCCTTTTTCCTTTGACGGAAGGATTCGCAGAACCGAATATGGTTTAAGTATTCTCATTTATTTTATTGGCTACTTTTTAGTCTTTATGTTAACCGCTTTATTTACTGGATTTATGGAATTGGATGCTACCGGAGCAACCTTGTTGTTTTGGGTTTTCTTGGTGCCTATTCTCTATTTTAATATTGCACAAAGTGCCAAGCGTTGTCACGATCTTGGAAATAGCGGGTGGTACCAACTTATCCCTTTTTACATTTTTTGGCTTTTGTTTGCTGAAGGACAGTCGGGAGCAAATGAGTACGGACAAAACCCTAAAGAAATTAATCGCTTTGAAGAAATTTCTGAAATAGGAAAGGCATAATAATTTAACAGATGAAAATTGATTTTAACGATACCGCAACAATTTTATATTTGTAGTTACGTTACTTTTATAACAACCAATTATTAAACCTTAATACAATGGCTAGAGCTATGTTTGAGTACACCAAAACGGTGTTACAAAAGGTAAGTTTCGACCCAATCCTTTTTTGTAAAGAGCTTGAAAAAGCGGCAAAAAGATTGCTTCCTTACGAATTGGATGAATTAAAAATTTGGCTTAATTTATACATTCAGGGGAAACCGGAACTTTCCAAAAGTTTAATTTATTTTAAATAATCACATATTCAATTAGCCGTTTTTTAACGGCTATTTTTTTTGAATCGGACTTACAATTTTTACATTCTGAAAAGCAATTGCTCCTCTTACCACTGCAGAAATAATATCTTTTAAGGCATCGGTAATATGCATTTTAAGTTCGCTTTTATGGAAAATTAGGCTCACCTCTCTCGCGGGTGCCGGTTCCACAAAATAGCGCAGATGCTTTTGTTGGTTTGTGCTAACATCTAGGGTGTGTAGATATGGAAGGAGTGTCATCCCTAAGCCTTCATCAGCTAGCTTCATCATGGTTTCAAAACTTCCGCTTTCTAAATGAAAATGATCATCTTTAAATCCTTTTTTTGCTTTACAAAGGTTAATTACCCCATCCCGGAAGCAATGGCCGTCTTCCAAAAGTAAAATATCATCTATATCTAAGTCGGTAATATTCACCTTTTTTAAAGAGCTTAAACGATGACTTTCTGGAATGTAAGCTACGAAGGGCTCGTAATACAACGGTCTTTCAATAATATTTTCATTTTCTAAAGGAGTTGCAGCAATAGCAGCATCTAAATGACCGTCCTCCAATTTTTCTATAAGCGTTTCGGTATTCTGTTCCTCTATTTTTAAATTGACTTTGGGATATTTTTTTACAAAGTTTTTTAAGAATAATGGTAACAGTGTTGGCATAATTGTAGGGATTATACCGAGCCTGTACTCACCGCCGATATATCCTTTTTCTTGGTCTACAATATCTTGTATTCGGTACGATTCGTTTACAATATTACGTGCCTGTTCTACTATTTTTTCTCCAACCGCAGTTAATTGAATGGGTTTTTTGCTTCGGTCGAAGATTAATACATCCAATTCATCTTCCAACTTTTGTATTTGCATGCTAAGAGTTGGTTGTGTAACAAAGCTTTTTTCGGCCGCATGAGTAAAATTCTGAAATTCTGCTACGGCAAGTACGTATTGCAGTTGAGTAATGGTCATTCGTCTATTATTTGAAAGCAAAGGTATAAAACTATTAGATAATTTTATAGTATCCTTTGCTTTCAATATTCTTTTCCAATAGTTGTTTTAGAAACGTAAGGTCATTTCCATGTCCGTATTTTCAACTTCAAACTTGGCATCCGAGAATTGCGGAGGTCCAAAAGTCATATCGTTGTTAGACATTCCGTAGTCTTCTTTGGGCATCCCGCTAGCTTCAAAATACATTCTTTTATTGTCGTTTTCGTCGTGTAAAGCTAAAATAGCATAGGTTCCCGATGGAACGTCAGTAAAAGTCATTGTTACCTTGCCGTCTTTTATCTCACTTTGTAAGTTTTTAATGCCTTTTCCTTTCATAAAAGTATCTTCGGTGTGTAAAGAAAGTAAAACCATGCCGTTACTGTTGGTGATATTGTCAATGGTTACTTCAATAGAAACTCCTTGTTTTTCAGCATCCTTTTCCTGAGCCAGGCCAAATGAGACGCTCAAGATAGCGACGGTAATAATTAACATGTTTTTCATAACTGATTGTTTTTAAAGGTTATGGTGTAAAGTACCTCTATATATCAGGGAAAAACCAGAATTACTTACCGAATTGTACTATTTGATGGATGAGTTGAAGTTTTACCGATTATCAAATAAGTCCGCGCGCTTTAATCTCCAAATATTTGTTGATCGTATCTATAGTGAGATCTTCAGGAGCCGTTAAAATGGAATAAATACCATATTTTTTTAACTCGTTTACAATCAATCTTTTTTCAAAGGCAAATTTTTCAGCAATTACCTTATCATAAATTTCTTCTACATTGTTGGAGTTGGTTTTTATAAGCGTATCCAGTTCGGTATTTTTAAAGAAAACAACTACCAACAAATGGTTTTTAGCAATTCCTTTTAGGTAGGGAAGTTGTCGGTGAAGGGCATCCAATGTTTCAAAATTAGTATAGAGAAATAGCAAACTTCGCTGATTGATATGCTTTTTTATATCTGCATAGAGTCTTCCGTAATCACTTTCCCAAAAATCGGTTTCCACTCTGTAGAGGGTTTCCAAGATGCGTTGCATTTGGTTATTTCTGCGGTCGGCTACCACGGCATTTTCAACTTTTTTCGAAAAGGTAAATACGCCGGCTTTATCTTGTTTTTTTAGAATAACATTGCTGATGATTAGACTGGCGTTAATCGCGTAGTCCAATAAACTCAACCCGTTAAAAGGCATTTTCATCACCCTGCCTTTATCAATGATGGAATAAACAGGTTGCGAACGTTCATCTTGAAATTGATTTACCATCAACTGATTTTTTTTCGCCGTGGCTTTCCAATTAATCGTTCGTAAATCATCTCCTTGAACATACTCTTTTATCTGTTCAAACTCCATGGTATGTCCAATTTTTCTAATCTTCTTTATTCCGTACAAATGAAGCTGGTTGGAGATGGCCAGCAGGTCATATTTCTTTAACTGAAGAAATGCGGGGTAGGTGGGCACCATTACTTCATCAGAAAAAATGTACCGTTTGCTTACCAAGCCCATGAAACTGGAAGCGTATACGTTGAGTTTGCCAAAATGATATTCACCTCTTTCGGTAGGGCGTACTTCATACTTCAGAGTAATTTCTTCGGAAGGATTAAGTTGTTTCGTTATTTTAAAATCCCGTATTTGAAATTGCTCAGGAAGTTCGTCGATAATTTTAAGATAGATTGAAAAATCGTAGTGGTTTTCAATCTGAAGAGAAATAAAATTAATATCTCCGTTCGAAAATTTATCAGGTGTAATCCGTTTTGTCAGAACTCCTTTTTTCAGTAAAAAAACCAGTAAAATATCGATGAGAAAGAAAGCACCAAAGGTAAAAAGGGAGATTTTGGCAATAAAAAACAACCACTCTATTATAAAACTGAGCAAAAAAAGGACCACTACAGCAGAAGCAATGTAGTAAAATCGGTTTTCAATATAAAGTAGTTTTAATACCTTCATTATCTGGGAATGGCTACATTTTGAATGATTTGTTGAATAATTTGCTTGGCGGTAATCCCTTCCATTTCCCGTTCTGGGGTAATAATAATTCGATGCTGAATAACCGATACCGCCACTGCTTTTATGTCTTCCGGTGTCACAAAATCCCGACCGTTGATGGCAGCAAAAGCTTTGGATGCTTTTAAAATAGCAATGGAAGCTCTCGGGGAGGCACCCATGTAAAGGAACTCGTTATTTCGGGTTTGATTAATGATTTCCGCGATATAACGAATAAGGTGTGGCTCTACAATAATTTCGTTGACCAACTTTTGGTATTTCACAATCTTTTCTTGGGAAAGAAAAGCGGTGACTTTATCTAATTTTTTATCTTCTTTCAGTTGGTGTTCCCTTAAGATAATTTCCACTTCCTCTTCCAAAGAAGGATAGCTAATATCAATTTTAAAAAGAAAACGGTCCAATTGAGCTTCCGGTAGGCGATACGTACCTTCTTGTTCAATAGGGTTTTGGGTAGCCAGTACCATAAATGGCGGTGGAAGTTCATATTTAGTTCCATCAATGGTGATTTGTTTTTCTTCCATCACCTCAAACAGTGCAGCTTGAGTTTTTGCGGGTGACCGGTTAATTTCATCAATGAGGAGCATGTTGGTGAAAACAGGCCCTTTTTTAAACTCAAATTCCGACTTCTTTAAATCGAAAATTGACGTTCCCAAAATATCCGACGGCATTAAATCCGGTGTGAATTGTATCCTTCCGAAGTCGACCGTAAGTGTTTTTGCGAGTAATTTGGCGGTGATGGTTTTGGCAATACCCGGCACTCCTTCAATCAACACGTGCCCATTGGCCAGTAAAGCGGTGAGAAGCATGTCTATCATGTATTTTTGACCCACAATTACTTTGCCGAGCTCGCTTTTAATTTTTGAAACAGCTTCTTGTAACTCGGTTAAATCGACCCTATTTTCAAAAGTGATATTCTCTTTGTTATCGCTTTCATTAGGACTGTCGTGCTGGTTTTCTAACGGTGTGTTCATTTATTTAAAAATTTTTATTTTACTGAAAATGAAATAAATAAAAATTTTCTGCTTAAATCAACCGCTGCGCTTTCGCACAAAAAATTAATTATTTCGGTTGTAAGCAAAAAAATAAATTTGTTTATGCTCATTTCATATTATTTTTTCTGATAAAATTGTTCAATACGTTTGTTGAGTTCGATAAGATTTTCTTCTGATAAACCTTCCCTGTCTTTTAAAAATACGATGTAATCAATTAGTTTTTTGGTCTGTTCCACATCGTTCCCCGACTTTAAAGCGAGTTGTTTGCTAAAGCCTTCCTTCAAATCGTGCGTATCCAAATGATAATCCCGCCTTATTTTTTCTAAAAAGTACGTTATTTTCTTCTGAATAATATTGGTGTGGTCTTTTGTTTCAAAATACAAATTTGCAACCGTCTTGGTGAACTGCACGGTAGTGTTTCGTAAAGGCTGAATAACACGAACCACTCGTTGTCTTCTTTTGGCATTAAAAAGCATGAAAGTAGCAATAAAGAGTAGCGCTAACAACCATGCCCATCGCAAAGGCGGTTGAGTGAAAATAAACCGAAGTGGTGAATTTATTTCTGAAGAACCATATTTTTCCAGAGCGTTGTAATAAATGGTTCCATCGGGGATGTAAGTCAGTACATCTGCAATGTAATTTTGATTATTATCCTGTAAAATATGGTAATTGGTAAAAACATACGGTTGCGTGTGCAGCAGAAATTGCCCTTTCTCATGGGCGATTTTTACAAAATTAATCCGCTCTTTATCTAGAGTTTGGTAACCAAGCACAGTAGCGGTGGCTTCAGGAAGTTTTACAAAGTTTATGTTGTTTGCACCTTTCTTTATTTGCAGGGTGTCTTTTTTGAATTTTTCATTGGCAAGGGAACTGGTAATCGTCTTGTTTCTGTATGCAAAATCGTATTTGGTTTCAAAATCCAATGTGTCTTCCAGCAAAGGCGAAAATTCTTCCGCAGAAAGAAAAACCGTATTTCCTTCCGCAGCGTACGATAAAAGATAATCTACCGTAACTTGGTCTAAATGTAAACGCGGATGAATGGCTAAAATAGCGTCGTTTGCTGTGTGGGTGGAATCAATCCAGTAGTAATGGCTATCAAGGAATTCGTATAATGTGGATTGGATGTCTTTCACCGAATCGTTTGGAAAAAGATTGGTAAGTTCGTTTCTAAAAATTTTTAATCCGTAAGGCTTGCTGTGATTTTCGTTAAACGTAGGTGTCCAGTCCACTGGTCGTGGTCGATTCACTTCGAAGATAATGGCACCAACAAAAAGTAAAATGAGCACCGCAATGTATATTTTTAAGGTCTTGCTCATTTTTTAAGGTTATTTATATAATTTTCAAATTGAAGAGCCGCTTTGTTGTATTCTTCATGAACAATGACAAACTCCCCATACCAAATGTAATTGTATAAGTAAGAGGCGTAGGAAAAGTTTGTTTTTAAACGTTGCTCTTTAATTTCATGGAGGTAATCGCTGTTGGTTTTTTCAACATCATAGTCTATATGTCCTTTTTCTGAAAGTTCTTTTAAAAGCCATACATAGTAATATCGAATGGCCAATCGGAAGTTTTGCTGCTGAACGGCTTCTTCGATGAGTTTTTTAAAATCGGTTTCGTAGATATTGCTTTCTATATCTTGAACGTTGAGTACTTTTTTGTTGGATGACTTCCCGAAAATCCACCGTCCTTCTTTTTTAAGTATTGCTTTAACTATAAAATAGATAACCGCCAAAATGATGGCAAAATAGAATACACGCGAGATGATTTGCGCCAACTTTTCTGCTTCAGGCCGATTTCCAATACTAAACAAATCTGATAAAAGGTCGACGAACCATTTTTTCAAGCGGAGAAACCAATTGTCGGGATTCGCATCGGTTTCATAATCGTATTCTTCAGCAGTGTATTTTTCTTTTACATTTTCTTTGAAACTACGCTGTGTTAATTCAGAATTTCTATCCACCCGCAATGTGTCCTTTTGAAAAAAAGGCGTTTTTGCTTGAAGCGTAAAACTATGCAGTGAAAAGCATAGCAAAAGAAGCGGTAGATATTTCAGCATTATTTAGTGGTTTCCTATTTCGTCGATGACAGATTTACTATGGATATTTTCAGTTTCTTCCTTTAAACTATAAAAGATAATACTTTGGTTCATTTGAAGAACGGTAAGCAGAAATAAATTTAGAAAAAAAGAAACCATATACACCACGACAATCATAGTGAAAAAAGCGGTGCTGGAACTGCTGTCCATGGCTTCATCGGTGGGAACCATAAAAATAGAACCCAAGCCAACGATATAAGGAATTAAGGTAACAATCCCTTGAACCACCTGAATCATAAAATAAAATATGGCTACGGAACCGTTGGTGCTCCAGAATTTAGTAAAAGAGAGGTTCAAGCTGTAAGAAAAACAACTGAAGACTCCTTTGTCCGTTTGTAAATACTCAATAAAAGCGATAAAGTAAAATTGAGCAAGCCACGCAAGGGGGATTAGTATCAACGGAATTCCAATAATGGTTACTATTAAAATGGCGGCGGCGATAAAAACAACGATAAAAACAGGAATAGCAACTATAATTCCCGCTAAAATAAAAATAAAGAACTTACCGAGGTTTTTCTTTAATGCTGAAAAGAGTTCGTTTTTAGAAAAATTAGAACCGTTGTTTTTGTCGTAAAGCGTAAAATAAAGAGGCGTATAGGCATAGTTGATAATACCGATGCAGGCCGCAACCAGAACAAACAAAAGGGAGAACACAACAAATAACAATTCGTTTCCACTTGCAAAAGTCAAAGAAGAATTATCATAGCTGGAACTGGTAACATCTTCAAATAGTAAATCGCCATAAATGCGGGAGAAGATAAAAGTAAACACCAAAAGTATTAACAAAAACACCCCATTTACTATGAAATAGTTTCTGTAAAAATGCTTCCCATTTTCTTTTAAAAAAGCAAACGTATCTGAAATATACGTGCTAAACGTTCTGGATTTATAAAGCTGCATAATGACTCTTTGATTTTTTATATACCAAACGGGGATAGATTAAATAGTAATATGAAATAATGCTTAAGGTGATAAGTATAATTCCAACGGATAAAAAATGAGGCATGGTATTGGAATATCGGGTTACAAATCCTTCCAAAAAACCAGCGGCGAAGGTAAAAGGAAACGTACTGATTAAAATTTTCACACCCTCTTTCACTCCCATTTTAAAAGAATCGACTCTCGAAAAAGTTTTAGGAAAAAGAATGCTGGCTCCTAAAAGTAATCCTGCGGCACCTTCAATAACAATAGCAAATATTTCCATGGCACCGTGGATCCAAATTCCGCGAACGCTTTCCCAAAATACACCTTCCTGCTGAAACATATACTGAAAGGCGCCTAACATAATTCCGTTTTGCAGCAATACCCAAGCGGTACCAACGCCACCAAAAACGCCTAGCATAAAAGATTTTATTCCTACATACAGATTGTTAAAAGTGATGCCCACAAAACTTCCCCAATTGCTGCCACTTTTATAGATGGCCACGGGGTCACCATTTTTGATGTTCTCCAAAGAGGTATTTACATAGCTATCGCCTAGGATGAGTCTTATAAAAGTATCGTCATTTGCTGCGGAAATAATGCCAATACTCACAAAACAAAGAAACAAAGTAAACGCATACACCACATATCTTCGGTTTTCATACATGATGAGGGGAACTTCGGTTTTCCAGAAATATAGAATTCTGTTGGTATCCTGCCTTTTGGTACGGTAGATTTTTTGAAAAGCTTTAGCGGCAAGCTGGTTTAAATATTTTATTACCTTACTTTTGGGATAGTAAGTTTGCGCAAAAGCCAAATCGTTGATTAAATGGATGTATTGGGAAGCGAGATCGTCGGGATCTTTTAATTCATTCTTAAAAATAGCCCTTTCAAAGCTGAGCCATTTTTCTTTATTTTGTTTGATAAACGCAACTTCCCTCATGTAGAATAAAAGTTTAAATTAAGCAAGAAAATGTCAGAGTTACAAATTAACACTACACAAAATGTAAATATTATGTTTACAGCAGCTTCGGTTGGGGAGCGAATACTGGCTTATGGCATTGATTTGTTGATAAAAGTAGCATACGTAACCACTTTTGGGTATTTAATTTTTAATTTGGGCGGACTTTGGGAGGTGATTTCTCCTTTAGATAATTGGTCGATTGGAGCGGTTATCATTCTTTTTTTGCTACCCGTAATATTCTACACACTTACTTTTGAATCGCTTTTGGAAGGCCAGACTCTTGGGAAAAAAGCGCTTAAATTAAAAGTAGTTAAAATAGACGGCTACCAAGCCTCCTTTCCAGATTATGTAGTCAGGTGGTTCTTCAGGATAATTGATATCAATATGATGAGCGGCCTCATTGGGTTAATTTCAATAATTGTAAGCAGCAAAAGTCAGCGTTTGGGAGATATTACTGCGGGCACAGCGGTTATAACATTGAAGGACAAGGTGACCATTAACCATACCATTTTGGAAAACATCGGGAACGATTACAAACCAACATATCCAGATGTCATTCGTTTATCAGACAATGATGCCCGAATTATAAAGGAAACTTATGAAACCGCTAGAAAGGCGCAGGACTATAAAACCATGCTTAAGCTAAAAGAAAAAATAGAGGAAGTTACTGGAATAAAATCTGTTCATGATAATTCACATACTTTTGTAAAAACCGTTTTACGGGATTATAATTACTATACACAGCACATGTAATGTTTTACTACATCATTGATTTATTGGGTACCGTAGCATTTACCATTTCTGGTGTAATGGTTGCGATGAATAAGCGTTTAGATCCGTTTGGTATTTTTATTATTGGTTTTGTAACTGCATTGGGAGGCGGTACCATTCGAGATGTTTTGTTAGGGATTTCACCGGTAACGTGGCTTATCAATACCACTTATATGTTCGTGATTATGGGTTCGGTGTTTTTTGGAGTGTTATTTCGTAATCAGTTGAAATATTTCAATAAATCGCTGTTGCTGTTTGATACCATCGGAATAGGACTTTATACCGTGGTGGGACTTGAAAAAGGAGTGGCAGCTGGGCTTCATCCTATTATGTGCATTGCTTTGGGTACGGTAAGCGCTTGTTTTGGAGGTGTACTTCGCGATATCTTGTGTAACGAAATACCGGTAATTTTCAGAAGAAAAGAAATCTATGCTACCGCATGTATTTTAGGTGGAGTAAGTTATTTTGTACTGACGCTTTTCCCAATAAAAGGCAACATCATTTTTGCCATTCCAATTGTTGTAGTGATTGTGGTTAGATTGTTGGCGGTAAAATATGGTTTGAAATTACCTTCAGTTTATAAAAAAGATTAAAATATGTTTCGGAAGTACGTTTTCTTTATTCTATTTATGTTTTTTCTTCAAACGGAAGCTCAGAAAGCTCCATTCAATATGGTAAGTTTGCTAAAAGACACCGAGCATATCGAAGGTAAAGATGCTTATCTCAACTCTCCTTTTGTAACCCCTGGCAACCGATTGTACATGGTGGGGCATCAAAATGGAACCTTTCCAGAGCTTGGGTGGCATATAAAAGGAGAAATGGGAGGGATTTGGAGCCATCCCATAAAATTGATGGATGGTTTTAAAGTTGTCATGAAAGTAGGGGATGACAGTTTTGACCTAAACAAAGCAAATCGCTTCGTGAATTATCCCTTTGCAAACCTTCATGAATTCACACTAAAAGAAAAGAATCTTTCTGTTAAACGATTTCAATTTGTGCCTGATGATACCGAAGGAGTAATTATTCAATTTGTTATCCGAAATACTTCCAAAAGGAAATCGGATTTTACCTTTGCATTTACGGGGTATTCCGATTTGCGCCCCACTTGGTTGTCGGAAAAATTAAGTATTGAAGACGGAAAGGACATTGGATATTTCAACGCTTCAGAAAATCGTTGGGAAGTAAAAGATGAAAAAAATCCTTGGTTTTTAGTTGTAGGTTCTAGTTTGGATCCTGTAAATTCTTCCGAAGAAAAAATAAACTATCAAGGAAAAGGTGTAGCCAATACCTTTTCTTACAAGCTATCTTTAAACGGGAAAGAACAAACAACACTTACCTTTTTTATAGCTGGCTCCTCGAGCAGTAAAGAAAGCGCTGTGCAAACGTTAAATAGATTAAAGGCAAATAGTTCACAGCTTTTTAAAGAGAAGAAGGAACGGTACCAAGAATTGGCAACTTTTTCTCAAATGGAAATCCCCGATGAAGATCTTCAAAAGGCTTTTAGGTGGTTGAAATACAATGCAGATTGGTTGGTAACAACCGTTCCTGGAATTGGGACTGGGATTGCTGCGGGAATACCGGATTACCCTTGGTGGTTTGGGGTGGATAGCGAATACGCTTTGCAGGGATATATGGCGGTAGGCCAGCATGAGACGGCTTATAAAACTATAAAATTACTGGATAGTATTTCTGAGGCAACCAATGGAAATGGAAGGATTGTTCACGAGGTTTCTACCAATGGAGTGGTTTTCAATAAGGGGAATATTAACGAAACCCCGCAGTTTGCCTCTCTCATCTGGGAGGTTTATCAATGGAATGGTGACGAAAGGTTTTTAAAAGAGTATTACCCAACTATTAAAAAAGGATTGCATTGGCTCATGAAGGAAAATGATGCCGATGGAAACCTTTTTCCTGATGGCTTCGGAATGATGGAAATTCATGGATTGGATAGTGAGATGATTGATGTAGCTTCTTATTCTCAACGCGGATTTAATGATGCAGCCAGTATAGCAGCCGTTTTAAATGACGACAAGAGTGCAACCTATTTTGATAGTATAGCCAACCAATTAAAGGAAAAGATAAATGAAGAATTTTGGTCGGATGAATTTAATTCCTTCGCCGACTTTATAGGGACTGACGAAGAAGCGTTACACCTAATTGAAGATGCCTTAATTAGAGCAGATACCTTGAATAAGCCATGGGCGGTAAACGAATTGAAAAATACTAGAAACAAAATTCTGCAAAATCCTAGTGATGCCAATAGGCCTTTTGTTCTGTACCATAATTGGGTAGTAAATACGCCGATGGCAATGAAAATAGCAGACAGCATAAAAGCTATTGAAGCATTAAATACCGCCGAAAAATATGTGAATCCGTTTGGTGTTTTTGTTACGGGTATCGACAGGGATGAATCAGCAGGGAAAGATGACGGTTCTTTTAAAGGGAGTAAAGTATTTTCTTATACAGGCGCGGTAATGACACTCCCAACGGGTGTTCAAGCTATTGCTGAGAATAACTATGGCCGACCTGATAAAGCACTAGATTATTTAAAGCGAATGACGCGTACATTTAGTTATGCGCTTCCGGGCAGCATGTATGAAGTGTCTCCAGATTATGGCATGATGACACAGGCGTGGAATATCTATTCGTATGCCATTCCTTTGGTAAAGCAGTTTTTTGGAATTCAACCCAACGCGGCCAAAAAGGAGGTTATTATTCAACCCCAGATGCCCGAGAGCTGGGACAATGCCGCTATTAAAAACGTGAAAGTTGCCAATAATAGTATCGATGTTGAATTTAAAAAAGACAAAGAGCGATTATCGGTTAAGGTAAAACAGCAAAATCCCGATTGGACTATCAGGATTATATGCCCAATTGAATGGAATGGAGAAAAATTTAAGCCTTTTAAACCTAAAAGAATTGAGTCCTCAAAAGGACGTTATATTGCCATGGGAAATGGAAATCAATTGGAGGTTGTTTTAACGTATCAATAAAGATTACTCTATAATCTCAACCGACTTTATTACCACATTTTTTAAAGGCCATTCGTCGTCTCCAGCGGGAACGTTGTTAATTTTATCTACCACATCCATACCAGAAATTACTTTCCCAAAAGCAGTATATTTTCCGTTAAGGTGATGCGCGCCGTGCCTAGCAGTCACAATAAAAAATTCGTATGGCGAAGCCAGTTTGTGCGGATTGGAAACATCGTCGCTGCTGGGCATAGACATCACGCCACGGTCGTGCTTCAAACCTTTGTCGGTATCCGGCGGAAGCAAGTAGAAACCAATGCTGTCTCTTTTCTTTGCAGTGGAAGTCATATCCGTATTTCCGCCTTGAATAATAAAATTCTTAACCACTCGGTGAAAATAGGTATTGTTAAAATAGTTTTTCTTGGTTAAGTAAATAAAGTTAGCGCGGTGGTATGGGGTAGCATCGTAAAGATCAACCGTAAAACTGCCAAGCGATGTATTTATTTTTACAATATGCTCTTTATGTTCTTTTTGGTATTCAAATAAAAAAGGAATCGCATTTTCCTCCGTAAGTACAAAACGCTCTTTTTCTTTCTTTTTACGTTGTTCTTCTTTAATTTTGGCAGAATCTATGGCTACAGTATCCTTGATTTTTTCTGCTGAAGTATCCTCATTTTTTTTAGGGGATTCACCACAACTTATTATAAGTAACAACCCGATAAGGGTACATAATCTAATGGTATAATAGTGCATATGGACTTTGCTGATTTTTACAATTTGGTTCCAAAAATAAAAAATATGCCGCTTCCAGGGCAAGAATCGCATTATAAAATGGCTCCTTTATTGCGTAATAAAGAATTGGAGGCTATCAATATAGAAGAAAGGAATCCAAAATGGGCTGGGGTAGTGAGTCTGTTTTATCCCGATGAAGTAAAACAAACAAAACTTTTACTGATACTTAGGAAAACGTACAATGGGGTTCATTCCAAT
Organism: Galbibacter mesophilus; assembly: GCF_023721415.1. GTDB lineage: Bacteria > Bacteroidota > Bacteroidia > Flavobacteriales > Flavobacteriaceae > Galbibacter > Galbibacter mesophilus. The sequence continues at coordinate 122,005 of NZ_JAMQVC010000005.1, forward strand.
CAAGTGGGGTTTCCTGGGGGAAAGGTAGAAATTTCTGACAAAGACATTGCTGAAACAGCTTTGCGGGAGACTTGGGAAGAAGTAGGCGTTTCACCAAAGAAAATAGAATTGGTCAAGAGAATGTCAGAAATTTATATTCCTCCTAGTAATTTTATGGTGCAACCTTTTGTTGGAGTGAGTAAGGAAATGCTTTCCTTCACCATGCAAGAAGATGAAGTAGAGGCTATTATTGAAGTAAGTTTTGATGAATTTATGGACGATAATTCCATTTTTGAAGAAAATCTAAGCACTTCCTATGCAAAAAATATAAATGTACCTGCCTTTAAATTAAATAATTATACCGTTTGGGGCGCTACCGCCATGATGCTCAGTGAGGTTAAAGAATTGTTTAAACCCTTAATCTAAGTTTTAGATTTTGTATTTTTGTAATACCAGTTTTTGTTTGAAATTACTGAAAAAGAAAATGATTATTTTTTTCTTTATATAAAGAAGAAAACTAAGACATAGCCATAGCTACGTTTTCTTTTTATTCTGAAATAGAAAGTAAAAAAGGGCGTTTTAATGCAGTCATTTCAAATAGAAAGTGGTATAGTCTTGTAAAATGAAGAAATTTAACGAAGAATAATGGGATTGTTTAAGAAAAATCCTTTCGGACATATATTATTTTTAAAAAAGTGGCTCATTCGTGTTGCCGGGTTAATGACGCATAGACGTTACCGCGGTTTTAATGAGCTACAAATTGAAGGGTCGGATATTATTAGAAACCTTCCCGATACCAACGTGCTTTTTATTTCCAACCACCAGACCTATTTTGCAGATGTGGTGGCCATGTTCCATGTGTTTAATGCCAGTCTTAGCGGTCGTGATGATTCGTTAAAAGATGTAAGTTACTTATGGCAACCCAAATTAAATATTTACTACGTTGCCGCCAAAGAAACTATGAAATCGGGTTTGCTTCCAAAAATCATGGCGTATGCCGGTTCTATTAGTATAGAGCGTACGTGGCGATCCGATGGAAAAGACGTAAACAGGCAGGTAAAATTCAGTGATATTTCCAATATTAAAAAAGCATTGGATGATGGTTGGGTGATTACCTTTCCGCAGGGAACAACAAGACCGTGGAAGCCAATTAGAAAAGGTACCGCACACATTATAAAGCAATATAAACCCATTGTAATTCCTGTAGTAATTGACGGCTTTAGAAGGTCATTCGACAGAAAAGGACTTCGTGTAAAAAAGAAAGGAATTCTTCAATCGATGGTTATCAAAGAACCACTCGAAATTGATTATGATAATGAGTCGATTGCAGAAATTGTTGAAAAAATAGAATATGCTATCGAGCAACACCCTTCTTTTTTAAAGGTATTGCCAGAAAATGCCATTGCAGAAATGGAAGACCTCAATAAAACCCGTCAGTGGCAGTATTAATTACCATTTAGGATTTTTCTTTTCTGATGTTTTAGGTTTTCAATGTTTTTGTGAATTAAAACCATTTCCATTTTATTAAGTATCTTCGGGTTTTCGCAATTCATTTTATCATTTAACAAAAAACATCAATGGTTCGTAATTTCTTACTTACAGCCTTTTGGCTACTTTTCGTTATTGTTGCAACAGCACAAAAAAAATCCATTTCCGTAGCAGATTTCGATACTTGGAAACAAATTGAAAACAAACAACTTTCAGAAAATGGGAAGTTTTTGGTGTACGAATACAATCCCGGAATGGGAGACGGTACGCTGGTTATTACCAACCTTAGCAATGGCAATACAGATTCTATTCCTAGAGGGTACGGTGCTAAAATTAATGGAAATAGCAGTTTTGTGGCTTTCAAAATAAAAGCGCCTATTGAGGTTCGACGAAAAGAAGATACCAAGAAAACCAAGAAGAATAAAAAGAGTAAAGATACCTTGGCCATTTTTGTACTGAATTCTCGTAAAACCTTAAAATATGCAAACAATTACGGCTTTAAATTACCAGAAGAAGGGGGTAATTGGTTGGCATACAAAACTGTAGTAAAAAAGGAAAAGGATTCCTTGCTGAAGGAAAAAGATTCGCTTAAACAGGATAAAAAGAAGAAGAAAACCGAAAATGATACGCTTTTGGTGGCTTTTAATCCTATTTCCTTAGACAGTTTGGTGTTCAAGAATACGGCAGATTATACTTGGGCAAAATCAGCAAACCAGTTGCTAATCACTTCCGAAGAAAAAGATTCTATAAAGACTACGTCCCAGCTTGTAAAGTTTAATGCTGAAGCTAAAAAGACGGATACCGTTTTTACTTCGGAAGGTATTTTTAAGAAAACGGTTTTGGACAATTCCGGAAGCAAATGGGCATTTTTACGTTCTAAAGACACTAGTGATGTCAAAAATTATGAACTTTTTACAGGGTCAAATTCAAATACGAAAGCACTTTCAAAAGAAAAAATAGACGGACTCCCAAAAGGGTGGTTACCTTCGGAAAATCAAGATGTTTATTTTTCTGAAGACAGTAAACGTTTGTATTTCGGGACAGCAGAAGCGAATATTGAACATCCAAAAGATACCCTTCTAAATGCGGAAAGGGCAAAGCTCGATGTTTGGTCGTGGACCGACAAGGAGCTGCAGCCCATGCAAAAAGTAAATCTTAAGAAAGACCAGAATAAAACGTATTTGGCGGTGTATGATTTCAGCAAAAACAGCGCTGTACAATTGGCAGATACGTTGGTGCCTTCGGTTAGGGTATATAAAGAAGGAGATGCCAAATTTGCGATTGGTAGCAGTAACGAAGCCTATAAAAGAGCCGCTTCGTGGTCGGCTTTGTTTCTAGATGACTATTATTTAATTAATACCGAAACTGGCGAGAAATCTAAACTGGTTGATGGGCAAAACAATGTTTGGTTGGGGCCTGCACAAAAGTACGCGGTGTATTACAACCGATTAGACAGTATTTATTATTCTATAAATCTTTCTAACAAGCAAAAAATAGCCTTAACCACTTCTGTTGAAGTTCCTTTTTATGATGAACGAAACGATACGCCAAGCGAGCCAAGACCTTATGGAATAGCAGGTTGGACAGAGAACGACGATGAGGTGTTTATTTACGACCGCTATGATATCTGGCAAATAGACCCTTCCGGAAGTAAAGCACCCGAAAATGTAACTTCAAATGGTCGGGATACCAAAACGGTTTACAGATATCTTCAGTTGGATGAAGAAGAAGAGTTTATCCTTCCGAAGAAAACATTGGTATCTGTTTTTAATGAAGAAACAAAAAAAGCTGGTTTTGCATTTGCTAATTTGCTCAACAAACGCGCGCTCAAAAGCATTGTTTTAGATGATTTCCAATATGGTAATCCGATGAAAGCGAAAAATGCAGAAACACTCGTTTTTACAAAAGAATCGTATACCGTATATCCAGATTTATGGCAGACCGATATAGCTTTTAAGAATCCAGAACAGGTTACCCAAGGGCAAAAACAGCTGAATCAATATAAATGGGGAAAAGTTTCCCTAGAAAGTTGGACGAATTATGACGGAGTAAAACTACAGGGACTACTATATATTCCAGAGGATTTAGACCCGAATAAAAAATACCCGTTGGTGTCTTATTTTTACGAACTGAAATCGGATTCTTATCACCAGTTTTATCACCCTACACCCAGTAGATCTACCATTAATAAAATATTTTACCCCAGTAACGATTACGTAGTGTTTATCCCAGACATTATTTATAAAGAAGGCTATCCCGGCGAAAGTGCTTACAATTGTATTGTGAGTGGTATCGAGGCCATGGAAGCAAAATACAGTTTTATAGATAGCAATAATTTGGCTTTGCAGGGACAGAGTTGGGGTGGTTACCAAACTGCTTACATTATAACTAAAACCGATAAGTTTGCGGCCGCTATGGCTGGAGCACCTGTGAGTAACATGACGAGTGCTTATGGCGGAATCCGGTGGGGTAGCGGTATGAGCAGAATGTTTCAGTACGAGCACACGCAAAGTAGGATTGGCGGTACCCTGTGGGACAAATTGGATTTGTACATGGAGAATTCCCCACTGTTTAAAGTTCCGGAAATTACCACTCCGCTTCTTATGATGCACAACGACGACGATGGCGCAGTGCCTTGGTACCAAGGAATTGAGTTCTTTGTTGCACTCCGCAGATTAAACAAGCCCGTTTGGATGCTATCCTACAACAACGAACCGCATAATTTAAAAGGGGAGAGCTGGGGGAACCGAAAAGATTTATCTATACGAATGATGCAGTTTTTCGACCATTATTTAAAAGACAAACCAGCCCCAGAATGGATGAAAAAAGGCAGACCTGCCGTGGAAAAAGAATTTAATAAAGGGTATTAAATCGCTATTCTGTAAAGCGCTTTAACTTAAAACCACAGAGGTCGGACTTTCTTGAATGTCCGACCTCTTTTTTTTAACTGAAAATTACTTTCCCCTAACTTTGTTTTACGTACTGCCTACCGAAGTTTACTTTCTTCTAACTGAGAATTACTTTTTAGTAACTTCATTTTACTTTTTACTTACTGAACCTTGCTTTTTTGTTACTGAAGATTACTTTCTAGCTACTTTATTCAACTTTCTTCCAACTGAAGCTTACTTTTTGTCAACTCAAACTTACTTTCTTTCAACTGAAATATACTTTTTAATGACCAAAGATTACTTTTTTCTAATTAATAAGTCATGTCGACTAAAAGGAGACATCACGTACACCTTCTCCCCAGCTGAGCGTGACTTCTCATTACATTCGAAGTGACTACTGCGTCATGTCGACTGCAGGGAGACATCACATAAACCTTCTTCCCAGCTGAGTGTGACTTCTAGTGACTACTGCGTCATGTCGACTGAAAGGAGACATCACATAGCACTGGTGCCAAGGAGTGTGAGTCTTATCTGCAGACGTTTTCAGTCAACATCAAATCCAATGAAAATTGTAAGCTTTGTTTTTTTACACCTCTATTTTCTTTAGTTCTCGGTAGTTTCTTTTTAGACGTTTCATTAGTATTCCGTAGAGCAAATAATAAATACCCAAGAACAAACCAACAATAATGGCGGTAGAAACAATAGCAACTACAAAAATTACTAAATAGTCTTTCGTTTCGGCGCCGCTTACAAAGCTATCCCAACCGCCTTGTTGCTGTATAGAAACGTAAACAATAGTTACAATGCCCAATATTCCTGCAAAGCTGATATTAAAAACAATGTAGTGGCGTACAGTACGTCTTGCTTTTATAATACTTTCCAACAATCCCTTAACGGAGGATGTTGTGGAAACCCTTCGGTAATTTTTATAAAACTTAAATATGAAGTAAAAGATAACCAAGACAGAAGCGTAGGTTAACCAATTCAAGAACGTTGGCATTGGAAAGTCTTTTTCAAAAGAGGGGTGGTAAAAAATACTCAATAAAATGCCTATGCCTAGCTCGATTAAGCTAATGTAAAATATCCATTTAATGGAAGAAGAAGATTTCTTCCATAGCATGGCATAAATAGCTTCATAGGATAACTTGGGAAGCTCCTTTTCCTTCTTCTGCCAATCTTTCTTTAAAAATTCTAACTCGTCCATTAGGGGTTCAATATATTTTTAAGTTTTGTTTTAATCCTGTTCATCTTCACGCGTGCATTTACCTCAGAAATTCCCATTGTACTTGATATTTCTTTATAGTTTTTGTCTTCCAAATAGAGAAAAACAAGCGCCTTTTCAATATCGTTCAATTGCTTGATTGCGTCGTACATTAAGGCAAGTTGTTGTTCCTCGGTATCATCATAAGCGGTTGATTTGACTTTGTGTACAACGGCATCGAAATCTTGTGTACGTATTTGCCGTTTCGATTTTCTGTATAACGTAATGGCTGTATTCAATGCAATTCGGTACATCCATGTGCTAAACTTGGCATCACCCCTAAACTTTGGGTAAGCTTTCCAAAGCTGTATGGTAATTTCCTGAAATAAATCGTTATGAGCATGGGCGTCATCAGTATAAATCTTACATATTTTATGCACGATATTCTGATTTTCCTCTAGCTCCTTAACAAAATTATGTTCCAGTTCCTTTGTCACTAACAGTTTGCTTTCTGATATAGTTAGTAGCTAAAGATAATGGTTTGTTACAATTTTTATATAGGATTCAATGATATGTGTGGTAATTATTTATTGAGACGGGAGACGGGAGACGGGAGACAGAAGTCAGGGGACGGGAGTCAAGAACCAAGAGTCATGAGTTTTAAGGATTGATAATGTCATTAGAAATACAATTCACGTAAATTAGAAAACCTATAAAAGATTAATTTTCTTAAAAATTATTGATGAATTTGTAGCGATGTACCATCGTCTTTCAGCTTTTCGATGGATTTTTATTACGAATTGTAAAGAGATACCTTTAACTTTGAGAAAACACAAATTGCTATGAACATTCCACGCACAAGCGACCCAAGGGTTGTAATAATCGGTGGTGGGTTTGGAGGTATTGCCTTGGCAAAAAAATTAGCCAAACAAGATGTGCAGGTGGTACTCTTGGACAAACATAATTACCATACCTTTCAGCCGCTTTTATATCAGGTTTCTACTGGCGGATTAGAGCCCGATTCTATTGCCTATCCAATTCGTAAAATCCTTTCCAAGTATCCTAATTTCTTTTTCCGATTGGCTAAAGTGGAAGGCGTAAACACTAGCGAAAAAGTGTTGGATACCGACATCGGTCAGTTAAAATACGATTATTTGGTATTGGCAACTGGCTCTCGAACCAATTTCTTCGGAAATAAGGAAATGGAAGCCAATAGCATGATTATGAAAACGGTTCCCGAAGCGTTGAATCTTCGTAGTTTGATATTGCAGAATTTTGAGGAGGCCTTACTTACCGATAGTTTGGATGAGCGGGATGCATTAATGAATTTTGTTATTGTTGGTGCAGGACCGACGGGTGTTGAATTGGCAGGTGCTTTGGCCGAAATAAAAAAGGGTATTTTACCCAAAGACTACCCCGATCTCGATACCAGAAGAGCACAAATTAATATTGTTCAATCTGGGGATGTCATTTTAAAAGGAATGAGTGCAAAAGCTTCCGAAAAAGCAGAAAAGTTTTTGGAAGAACTTGGTGTGGATGTTTGGAAAAATACAAGAGTGATCGGTTATGATGGAAATCTAGTCACCACTACTACCGACCTCACTTTTAGAACGGCGACCTTAATTTGGGCGGCAGGGGTAAAAGGTCAAACTATTAAAGGTTTGGACAGTACAGATTTTGTTACCCATAGTAATAGGATTTCAGTAAATGAATTTAATCAAGTAAAAAGTTTTACCGATGTTTTTGCCATTGGGGATGTTGCCTGTATGATATCCCAGGATTTATTAGGGGGGCATCCAATGGTAGCCCAGGTGGCGTTACAACAAGGCTCTCATTTGGGAGATAATTTGCTCCGTATTTTTAATGAAGAACCATTACAGCCTTTTAAATATAAAGATAAAGGAACTATGGCAACTATTGGGAGAAACAAGGCTGTGGTAGATTTACCTCGATTCCGTTTTCAGGGAGTGTTTGCCTGGTTCGTTTGGATGTTTGTTCATTTATTCTTTCTAATTGGATTTAGAAACCGAATGGTGGTCTTTGTAAACTGGGTGTATAATTACGTCCGTTTTGATAGGGAAGCCAGATTAATTATTCGTCCTTACAAAAAACCTAAAGCAAAAGTGATTCCGATTGAAGCGGCAAAATCAAAAACTTAAATATATCGAATAAAAAATGTCACCCTTCGACTCCCGATGCTTCGGGACAGGGTGACATTAATATATTTCTGAAAGAAATAATCTTTCTTTAAAGGATTTTCTGCTTACGAAACTGCCTTTAATTTGTTTACAGTAACTTTTGTTAATTTGTCTTCCACATAATCTTTGTCCACTACCAATTTGTCTTCGGAAGTGCTTGGAAGCTCAAACATGGCATCAGTTAGAACTGTTTCACAAAGTGAGCGTAACCCCCTTGCACCCAATTCATACTCAATAGCTTTTTCAACAATAAAATCTAATGCTTCATTGGTGATTTCAAAAGTAATGTCATCCATTTCAAACAGCTTTGCGTATTGTTTGATAATGGCATTTTTTGGTTCCGTTAAAATGGAACGTAGGGTTTTTGCATCCAACGGATCCATGTGCGTAAGAACAGGTAAACGCCCAATAATTTCTGGAATTAAACCAAATTCCTTTAAATCCTTCGGAATGATATATTGTAAAAGGTTTTCACGGTCTATCATGTCCTTTTTGGCAACGCTGTATCCAACGGCTTGCATATTCAGCCTTTTCGAAATATGCCTGTCAATCCCATCAAAAGCACCTCCAGCTACAAAAAGAATGTTTTCAGTATTTACTTCAATAAATTTTTGGTCGGGGTGTTTTCTTCCTCCTTTTGGCGGAACATTAACCGTCGTACCTTCCAATAATTTTAGTAAAGCCTGCTGAACACCTTCCCCAGAAACATCTCTGGTAATAGACGGGTTATCGCTTTTACGGGCAATTTTATCAATTTCATCTATAAAAACAATACCGCGTTCGGCCTTTTCCAAATTATAATCCGCTGCCTGAAGAAGACGGGTTAAAATACTTTCCACATCTTCCCCAACGTAACCAGCTTCTGTTAATACCGTAGCATCTACTATTGCTAAAGGAACATTCAACATTTTGGCAATTGTTTTTGCCATGAGGGTTTTACCGGTACCGGTTTGCCCTACCATAATAATGTTACTCTTTTGGATTTCGATATCTTCTTTGGAAGCAGGTTGCAACAATCTTTTATAATGATTGTAAACTGCAACAGACATTACTTTTTTGGTAACATCTTGCCCTATGATAAACTGATCTAGGTATTCCTTGATTTCTGCCGGTTTCTTTAAAACCAACTCAGAAGATAATTCGGTATTTTTATTCTGTTGCGATTCTTCTAATACAATTCCATGTGCTTGTTCTATGCAACGGTCACAAATATGGGCATCCAAACCTGCGATAAGCAAATTGGTTTCCGATTTTTTCCGTCCGCAAAACGAGCATTCTAATTCTTCTTTCGCCATCTTAATTTAGTTACGTAAGCAATTTGCTTACATTCGCATTAGTTTTAAGGTATTTATAAAATTATTTTTCCCTAATCAATACTTCATCAATCATACCATATTCTTTGGCTTCCTTAGCCTTCATCCAATAGTCGCGGTCACTATCTTCCGTAACTTTTTCCATGCTTTGACCAGAATGTTTTGCGATGATTTGGTATAATTCTTCTTTAAGTTTTAAAATTTCCCTTGCTGTAATTTCAATATCACTAGCTTGTCCTTGTGCGCCACCCAAAGGTTGGTGAATCATTACACGGCTATGTGGCAAAGCAGAACGTTTCCCTTTTTCACCTGCGCATAGAAGCACTGCTCCCATAGAGGCAGCCATACCGGTACAAATAGTGGCTACGTCTGGTTTAATGTATTGCATGGTGTCGTAAATACCCAACCCTGCATAGACACTTCCGCCAGGGGAATTAATATAAATTTGAATGTCTTTTGAGGCATCTGCACTTTCCAAAAACAGCAATTGCGCTTGAATAATATTTGCTACTTGATCATTGATGCCAGTCCCCATAAAGATGATTCTATCCATCATTAAACGAGAGAAAACATCCATAGCAACCGCATTCAATTGGCGCTCCTCAATAATGTTTGGGGTTAGTCCTACAGGGGTTACAGCGCTCACCAGCTTGTCGAAATACATGCTGTTAATACCTCTGTCTTTGGTTGCAAAAGCCTTAAATTCTTTTTCTATGTTCATAAATTTTTTATTCCTGTTTTTAGTACGTAAAAAGGCGTTGAACTTACAGTTTAACGCCTTAAATATACTTAATTTATTTTATAAGGATTTACCCATAAACCTCTTTAACAAAGTTTTCATAGGTAACTTCTTTGGCTTTTAAATTGGCTTTTTCCTTGTAAAGATTTACCAATTTTTCGCTCATTATTTGTTCAGATAATCTTTTAGCCTCTTCTTGATTTGAAAGTACTCTACTAGAAATGTTTTCTAATACTTCTTCCTCTGGATCTGTTTGCCCGAATTGAGCCATTTGCATACGAACGTAGTTCTTAGCGAATTCTTTCAACTCATCATAACTTACTTGAAGGTCGTTATCTTTCATGATTTTCCCTTCAATAAGTTGGTATCTCAATCCTTTTTCGGATTTTTCGTATTCTTCGCTAGCTTCCTCATCAGAAAGTTCTTTTTCACCAGTTACTTGGATCCATTTCTTTAAGAAATCTGCTGGAAGATCGAATTTAGTATTTTCTACCAAATACTCGGTAATATCGTTCAAAAGCTTTTGATCTGCTTGCTGTGCGAATTGTTTTTCAGCGTCTTCTTTAATTTTCGCTTTCATTTCTTCTTCTGAAGTAACAACACCTTCGCCGAAAAGCTTATCGAACAATTCTTGGTTGAGTTCGGCAGCTTCTCTTTTGTTAATCTCGTCGATGCTAAAAGTAACTTCAATATCCAAATCGCTGGCATCTTCTTGATCAACCTTTAGCAAATTCACTAAATCTTGATCGTCTTCAAACAAACTTTTCGTTTTAAGCTCAAGCGTATCGCCTACCTTAGCACCTACAAACTTGTTAAGGTTTCTTTTTCCTTTAAGTTTGTCTAATGTGAAAGTCACGCGGTTTTCAATTTCTTTTTCTTCATTTTTAAAAACTCCTGTAACTTCACTTTCCTCGGTAACTTCGTCTTGAGAGATAAGTTTTCCGTACTGTTTAGCAATTCTATCTATTTGCTCATCAATCATTTTATCGTCTGCAACGATTTTATATTGAGTGATAGGCTTTTTAGTGTTTAGATCTACATCAAATTCTGGAGCAAGTCCTAACTCAAATTCAAAAGAAAAGTTATCAGCGTTCCAATCTAAATTATCCTGAGCTTTTGGAAGTGGATTTCCAAGAACGTCCAATTTTTCTTCCGTAAGGTATTTGTTAAGCGAATCTTGTAACAATTTATTTACTTCGTCTACTAAAACCGCTTTCCCATACTGTTTTTTAACCAATCCCATAGGAACATGCCCTTTTCTAAATCCAGGGATGTTCGCATTCTTACGATAATCAGTTAAAATTTTATCTACTCTTTCGCTGTAATCCTCTTTGGTAATAGCAACTTTTACTATTGCATTTAAGTCGTCAATTTGCTCTCTTGTAATATCCATTCTAAAAAAATATTTAATAGCCCGTAAATGGGCATGCAAAAGTAAAACATTTTCAAAAGGTAACCAAGTTTTTAAAAGGCTGAAAAACAAAATATTAATTTTTATTTAACAGCCTTCCTAGTTTGAATGTTTAGAATGAAGTTTTTTAAGGAATAAAAATGGTTTTCTTGCTGAAATTATTAATCGGCACCAACAAGCGAGTCGAAAATGGATTGTAAAACCGATAATAACAAACTGAACAATAGTGCCCACCAAATGTTGCTAACAGCGAAACCACTCACAAAGTAATCTGCCAGTAAAATGATGATGGCATTGATAATGAGTAGGAACAAACCTAAAGTAATAATGGTAACTGGAAGGGTTAGGATGACAAGAATTGGTTTTACAATAAAATTAAGTAATGCGAGTACAATAGCAACAATAATTGCAGTACCGTAACTTTCTACTCCTACGCCCGGCAGGATCTTGGCCAAGATCACCACTGAAATGGCGGTAAGTAGTATTCTAATAATGAATTTCATAATTGATGATTTTGTTGAATTTGAGTATTAAAGATATAAAAAAAGCGCCTGTAGGTAACAGGCGCTTTTAGGAAATAATATTTTTTTATAACTCTATTCAACAAAAATAGTAGTATAGGCGCCAGGATTTACTTCTGGTACTTCAGCTCCATACGTTTCATTGATGCTTGCAATGATGGCATTTGCGATAACCGCATAACCTCTCGCAGTTGGGTGTACGCCGTCTAAAGAGAATGCGCCGCCAGTGGCGTAGGTGTTGGTTATAGTTCCGCCATCAAAAGAAATACCGCCACTTGCCAACTGGTTCATTAATGTTTCAACATCTACAAAAGCCAAACCGTTTTGATCTGCCAAGGCTTTAATAGTTGTATTATAGGCAGTTTGTGCAGTAAGTACTTCTGTTTGCTCGCTTGGCGTTAAAACATTGGCGTCTTCCAACGGATAGGTTACAGCCACCGTGTTGAAAGGTGCTGGAATACCTTCTTGCGTCGTTCCAATGAGTGATGATGTTGGTAGTGTTACTAAATCTTCAGCAGTAGCATGTCTTGCCTGTCCATAAAGACTTGCCATTAAAGCTGCCTGCTGCGGAGGTATTCCGTTAGCTATTAATGCTGCGTTCAACTGTGCCTCAAGATTTGTTAGATTTTCATCTTTAATCATCACCGGGTTTGGCGCGGTAGCACTTAGCAGCACCACACGATCACCGGCTCCAAAAGCAGTAAGGATTTGCTTTAATGGACCAATTAATTCTTGATTTAATTGATTTACAGTAGCCTGGTCTAGCGGAACAGGATTGTGAGGAACCGTTGTGAAATATGGAATAGTTGTAACATTTGGAATGTTGCAAACTACACCTTTCGCATCGTTTTGGGTTAACGCTCCTAAAAGATCACTATATGTTTTTGCAAATACGTTCGGGTCGGTGATATCGTTCGAACCGTAGGTGGTAGGATCTAGATTTCCAGTTTGATTTGTACCAACACCACCAGAAGTTGCGTATCCTAAGATATCGTTGTTTCCAATCCACAGAGAGAAAAATGTTGGATTTTGAGCAACGGCGTCTGCAATTACGGTAGCTTCTGGAGAAGAAGCCATTCTTATAAAATAAGGGTTAGCAGTACCTGCTTGTAAATTGGCAATGTTTCCATAGCCTGGAGCTCCTAAATGAAAACTTTTTGCTCCGGGAACCCCCATATTGTTAAATGGACCTTCAGCAACATTTGTGATGTCCGTTGTTGGTGTTGCTGCAAGAACAACTGGATTTGTTTCACCAGTTTCAGAAACTTGAATTACCCTTCTATTTTCTGCAATTTGGTTTCCGTTTGCTAATAAACCGCCTGTGTTGTCATTTACCAATGGCTGGTTAAACTCGCCACCTCCCACAAGTGAAAATTGAGAAGCCAAAATGCTCGGGAATGAATTTTGTTGTCCGTATAAATAAAGTGCCCCATCAGCATAGCCAGCTGTTAAGGAGTTTCCAACAGCAACGAAATTTGAGAAATCTGCTTCCCCGCTTGTGTAAAAGCCTTGTTCGTTTACAGGATCGTTAAATTCTGGCTGACATGCTGTTAACGTAGCTGCCGCCGCAATAGATATATATAATAGTTTTTTCATTTTCTTAAATAGTTAGCGTTCATTAAAATCCGTAAGTGATTCCTAAGCCTGGGATAAAAGCGTTGTTTTTGTAAGTACCTTCAAATGGAACATTTTGTCCATTCTCTTGATAAAAGTTATAAGACTCATATACTTCATCGAAATGAACGTACAGGAAGGAAGCATCCAATGCGAAACGTTCGCTAATTTTAAAGGTAAAACCTCCAGTAAAGTTGTTGGAGTCGTTTCTTGGAGTTTCTGGAGCGAAATAACCAGATCGAACAGGAGACTCATCAAAATAATAACCACCTCTCAAAGTGAAACGTTGTGTTGCTTTGTACTGTAAACCAAAACGGTAAGTTGATGCATTTTTGTAGTTACGCGGATTTAAAGATTCTTCGCCGTTGCTAAAAATAACATCCAATGCTTCGTAAGCATTCCAGTAAGCACGGTTATAATCAAAAGCAACTAACCATTTTTCGTTGATGGCGTAAGAAGCTCCCACTGTTAATTCAGCAGGTAAAGGCAGTTCCGCATCAAAAGTTACATTGTTAAACATACCGTTCATGTTTCCTCCTTGAGGAATGTTTTGGAAATCGGCTTCTCCGTCTTCAGCCGTCATATCGATTTCAGAACGGTAATTTACACCAATAGTAAATTTTTCTGTTGGACGTAGCATCATACCAAGAGTGTATCCCCAAGCAGTGATACCGCTGTCGTCTATAGTCACATTAGCGCGTTCTCCTTCAAGGTTTGTAGTAGTTCTATCAATATTTCTATTGAAGTTAACCGCTCCCATGGCCAAAATAGGACCACCACCGAAACTTAATTTTTCGTTTACACGAATGGAAACAGTAGGTTGGAAATAAACAGCAGAAAGGCTTATGTCGTTCACCAAATGGGATCCTTCCCAGTCGGTTGGATATTCAACTCCACTTCCATAGGGAGTATAAACTCCAAGACCTACACTTGCCCAGTCGTTTATTTTATAGGCGGCATATACATTAAATGGAGTGGATACACCGTTGTTGTCTTCCGTATACCATCCGTATTGTTCATTTTGAAAACTAATGTTTGCAAAAACGGCATTCGCTCCTGCACTAACCGTAAATTTTTCGTTCAAGAACGTTAAACCGGCAGGGTTGAAGAAAACCAATTCCGAAGAATTTATAACAGCAACACCTGTATGCCCCATGGCAAGTTGTTTTTGTCCCTGTAACGCAATTCGGTAACCTCCAGCATAAGTAAGGGCACTAGTAAGCAAAACCATTGCCAATAGCGTAATTTTTTTCATGTATTTGTTTTTTGAATTTATGAATTTTAGCATTTCAAATTTATAACAATATTATTTATATGCAATTTTGAGTAGCCTCACATTTTGAATTCACTAAAAAATTAACATTTGACTATTTGAAAAAGGAAATGGATTTAGAAAAGAACTGTTTCGGGTTTTCTGCATGTAGCCAATGGCCAGCATTATCTACTGTTTCTATCGTTGCTTTCGGAAAATGATTAAGTATCAAATCGTTATCATTTGGTGAGATGTATTCAGATTTGGACCCTCTTAAAAATAAGGTGTTTCCGTCGAAGGTCTTTTGGGAAGGAAGTGCTTCGCCAATTTCCTCCTGTGCCTCACTTAAAACGGGAAGGTTAAACCGGAAGGCCAATGTTTCTTTTTCTTTCCAGTACAGGTTTTTTAGTAAAAATTGACGGGTTCCCCAATCGGAAATATGTTTTGCGAGCGCCTCATCGGCTTCTGTCCGTGAAGAAATATTACTGAAATCCAATGCTTGGAGTCCGTTAATAATCGCTTGGTGATGTGGTGGGTAGTATTTAGGAGCGATATCTGCAATTAACAATTTTTCTACGGAAGAAGGGTTGGAGACGGCTAGTAACATAGCTACTTTCCCGCCCATGGAGTGCCCAATAATGTTTACTTTTCCTAAGTTTTTTTCTGAAATATAATATAAAACGTCCTTAACCATAAGCTCATACGAAAAATCGTCAGAATGGAAGCTTCGTCCGTGGTTCCGAAGATCTAAAAGATGAACTTCAAAGCCTTCTTCAGCATATTGGCTTCCCAGTGTTTTCCAATTGTCGGACATTCCCAAAAAGCCGTGAAGGATAAGCAAAGGTTTCCCTTCGCCCATTATTTTAGATTTTAATAGCTGCATTGTTTAGTTTTTAAGGTTCAAAGTGAACTAATTTCTATTTCAACCGCTGCAAATACATTTGTACTACATTTTCCAAGCCCAGATATAAAGATTCTGCGATGAGAGCGTGACCAATGGAAACTTCCAATAAATTCTGGATGTTTTGTTTAAAGTATTCGGTGTTTTCCAGATTTAAATCATGACCCGCATTTATTCCCAATCCTACTTTATTAGCCACTTCGGCGGCTTCAATGTAAGGCTTGATGCCATTTTTGTTGCCCTTTTCAAATTCACTGGCGTAGGCTTCGGTATATAGTTCGATGCGGTCTGTGCCTGTTTTTGCGGCTCCTTCCACCATTTTTTGGTCTGGATCCACGAAAATAGATGTTCGTATATTGTTCGATTTAAATTCAGCAATAACATCCACTAAAAAGTCTTTGTGCTTCAAAGTGTTCCATCCCGCGTTGGAAGTAATAGCATCAACAGCATCGGGGACTAGTGTAACTTGAGTGGGTTTTACCTCCAGCACCAAATCCATAAAACTTTTAATTGGGTTTCCTTCAATGTTGTATTCAGTGTAAACTACGTCTGGCAAATCCCTCGCATCCTGATACCGGATATGTCTTTCGTCGGGACGGGGATGAATAGTAATGCCTTCTGCACCAAACTCTTGTATGTCTTTAGCGGCTTTTAATAGATTAGGCACATTTCCGCCCCTTGAATTTCTAAGGGTTGCAATTTTATTTATGTTTACGCTTAACTTGGTCATGATAATTAGATTGAAATATCATACAAAAATACGAAGTCAGTCTCCATGGAACAAGTTGTTCATCAGATATCGAAAAAATAATAGCTTTAGCACTTCTTTGTGTCCTTTTGTGCATTAAAATGATTAATTTGCCAAAGAAATGAAGCTTGCTATGAATTTACATTCTTACATAAATAACGATATTTTGCCGCTTTTGCCCAATTATCCGGTGAAAATGGTAAGAGGTATGTTTTCGGATTGTACGAATACCCACATCCCGGTAGTGGAAGATAATAGGTTGCTCGGGAATATTTCCGAAGATGATGTGCAGGGCTTTGATCCCGATAAAAAAGTAAACGATTACCTGTATGCCTTAGATCTATTTTTTGTGGACAAAAACACGAATTGGTTGGACGTTTTGGAAGCATTTGCCAAGTACAACGCCAATGTGTTGCCTATTTTAGATGAAAATAAAATGTACGTGGGCTATTACGATTTAATAGACATTATGAGTTTGTTTAAGGAGACACCTTTTCTAAATGAACCTGGTGGAATTTTAATTGTAGAGCGTGGGCACAATGATTATTCTTTTAGTGAGATTTCGCAAATTGTAGAAAGTAACGACGGAAAATTATTGGGCGCATTTATTTCTGAAGATCAAGACGATGTTACTCAAATAACGATGAAGATCGGTGGCGTGGGACTCAATAAAATTATTCAAACCTTTAGGCGATACAGCTACAATATTATAGCTGGTAACGAAGAAGATTCATATTTGGAAGGACTTAAAGAGCGGTCGGATTATTTGGATCGTTTTCTGAAGATATAATTTTTCCAATTTAAAAAATCTTTAAAATCTCAAAACTCAGCAATAAAACAGAGCGAATGAAAGTTGGTGTTTACGGTCAATATTACAAAGACGATTCAGAAGAATATATCTTAAAATTGTTACAGGTTTTACAGCGGAATAAAGCTGAAGTCTATATAGAAGCCGCCTATCTCGATCAAATAAGAGAGCCTTTGCAATTAAAGGAAGAGTATAGGACTTTCGCCGCTTTTGAAGATCTCGATAACTCATTTGATATTTTTTTTAGTGTTGGTGGCGATGGGACCATGTTGCGAACTGTTCTGTTTGTGAGGGATTTAGATATTCCTATTTTGGGTATCAACGTAGGGAGGCTTGGTTTCTTAGCAACGGTACAAAAAGACAGTCTCGAAAAATCAATTGAGGAGGTCTTGGTAAACGGATTTGAGGTAAAGGAGCGGGCCCTATTGCAAATTACCAATGCTACTGTGGAAGACCAGACCGAAGTCAATTTCGCATTAAATGAAATCGCGGTAAGCAGGAAAAACACCACGTCTATGATTACCATTGCCACTTGGCTGGACGGAGAGTATCTGACCTCATATTGGGCAGACGGATTAATAGTTGCCACTCCAACGGGTTCTACAGGTTATTCCTTAAGTTGTAATGGCCCTGTAATTGCGCCGAGTACCGATGCATTTGTTTTAACGCCTATTGCCCCACATAATTTGAATGCACGCCCTTTGGTGATTCCAGATAAAACTAAAATCCGATTAAAAGTTTCAGGGCGAGAAGATACCTTTCTGGTTTCTTTGGATTCACGAATAGCCACTTTAAAAAATGAAACCGATATTTATATCGAGCGAGCACCCTTCAACATAAAACTGGTAGATCTTAAAGATGAAAGTTTTTTAAAAACATTGCGCAATAAACTGCTATGGGGTGAAGATCGTCGTAATTAAGGCAATGAAAACAATAAATTCCCACAAATTTTGTTTTAGTACCACATTCATTTCAATGATATTACCCATAAAATATCATAATGTATATATTTGCAAACTTTGAAACCTATGAACTTTAAAATCTTAACCATTGCGTGTATGTTAATTTCCAGCATGTCTTTTGCCCAAATGTTTGAGGTAGGAGCTTTTGTTGGAGGTAGTAATTATATTGGAGATGTAGGGTCTTCTAGATACATAAACCCAAATGGTTTTGCAGCAGGAGGGTTGTTTAAGTGGAATGTGAGTCAGCGTTACGCTTACAGGGCTTCTTTTACATTTTCAACATTGCATGCTGCAGATAGAGATTCTAATAGTTCAGCAAGGCAACAAAGGGATTATAGTTTTTCCAATGGCGTTGTAGAAGGCTCTTTGGGAATGGAATTTAATTTTGTTGAATTCGATTTAAGCGATTTTTCAAGATCGGTTACGCCCTACATATACGGAGGGGCTTCGGTAATTTTACATGATGAATTATATTATGTAACCAATAATGCTGAAGTATCTGGAGAAAAAGCTACATTTGCAATCCCTATGGCGCTGGGTATTAAAGGTAAAATAGGCAGGCGTTTTGTGCTGGCGGCAGAAGTTGGCGCGCGCTATACTTTTACCGATAATTTAGACGGAAGCAATCCGAATACGCTTCTGCCTAATAATGATGATTTGAAGTTTGGAAATATCTTTAGCGACGACTGGTACGTTTTTTCCGGTGTTACTTTAACGTACACCTTTGGGCAACGGCCATGTTACAGCTGTTATGATTAATGCGTAATGAATGAAGAGTTAATTAATAAGGAAAACTTACCAAAACATATAGCCATTATCATGGATGGTAATGGGCGATGGGCTAAGCAGAAAGGGAAACTTCGGGTTTTTGGTCATGAAAATGGTGCAAAAGCCGTGAAAGAAGTGGTGGAAGGTTGTGCCAAAGTTGGTATAAAAAACTTAACCCTGTATGCTTTTTCTACTGAAAACTGGAGCCGACCAAAATTGGAGGTCGAAACCCTTATGAAGCTACTCGTATCTTCGCTTAGAAAAGAACTTCAAACCTTGTTGGAGAATAATATTAGACTGCGTGCCATTGGTACCTTGGAAACGCTACCAAAAAAAGCACAAAAAGAACTTTTGGAAGTAATTGAAAAGACAAAAGACAATTCCCGCATGACACTAACTTTAGCGTTAAGCTATGGCGCAAGGGAAGAGTTGAAAAATGCTGTGCTACAGCTTTGTAGTAAAGTTAAAAATAACATAATTTCTATAGATTCTATTGACGAATCAACAATTAATAATCATCTTTACACGCAAAATTTGCCAGATGTAGACCTGCTTATTAGGACAAGCGGGGAGCATCGAATAAGTAATTTCTTACTTTGGCAAATTGCCTACGCCGAGTTGTATTTTACAGAAACACTGTGGCCGGATTTTACCAAAGAACATTTATGGGAAGCAATAATAAACTATCAAAATAGAGAACGGAGATTTGGAAAGACGAGCGAACAACTTAACTAAAAATATCATGTTAAATCGATATTTGGGTATTTTTATAGTACTACTAACTTTTACAAACTTCACTACCGCTCAAGAAACTACTTTTGATAAAGGAAAGAAGTATATCCTCGGTGGAATAGAGGTAACAGGGGTTAAAAGTTTTAACAAGCAAACGGTAATTACTTATACTGGATTACGAACGGGACAAGAAATAACCGTTCCCGGAGAGGAGATCAGTGATGTAATAAATAAACTTTGGGGACTTAACCTTTTTAGTGATATCAATTTCTACAAAACACGGGTAGAAGGCAATAAAATTTTCTTAGAATTGAATGTAGTGGAACTTCCCACACTTTCCGACGTTAAAATCACAGGTATTAAAAAGAAAAAGGTGGACGATGTTCAGAAAGATGCCGATCTTAAAAAAGGAAAAAAAGTAACGGAAAGTTTTATTACCGACACCAAAAATTACTTGGTTAACAAATACAAAAAAGAAGGCTACCTTAACACCAAGGTGAACATAAACACTGTTCCTGATACTACGGAAGCCAATGCAGTAAAAATGGTGGTGGCTATAGACCGTGGGGAAAAAGTGAAAATTGATGAAATTCGCTTTCAGGGTAACGAACAATTAAAAGACAAAAAGCTTAAAAGCGCTATGAAAAATACCAAAGAAAAATTCTTTGGTCGTTTTTGGAAAAAATCAAAATTTATACCTGAGGATTTTGAAACGGATCTTACTTCCATCATAGACGCTTACAAAGAAAATGGATACCGTGACGCGCGTATTACCAAAGATTCTATTATCTATAACGATGACAATACCATCGATATTGAAATTGACTTACAGGAAGGAGATCGTTATTACTTCGGTAATATCGACTTTGTGGGTAATGCAGCGTACACAGATGAAATGCTTGGTAAATACCTCGGTTTAAGTAAGGGCGATGTTTACAACGGTGTTTTGTTTGACAAGCGTATCGACGATCAAACAAAACCAGACGGTAGAACTATTACCAACCTTTATCAAAATAATGGATACTTGTTTTCTCAAATAAATCCAGTAGAGGTTTCTGCTAAAAATGATACCATCGATTTTGAGGTAAGAATTATTGAAGGGAAATTGGCCTATTTCAATAACGTGAGTGTTTCTGGAAACGATAAAACGAACGACCACGTGATTTATCGAGAATTGAGAACCAAACCAGGTGAGCTCTATTCTAAAGATAATGTGGTAAGAACTATTCGGGAATTGGGACAATTAGGTTATTTCGATCCGGAGAGTATCAGTCCTGAAATTTTAGATCCAGATCCACAAGCGGGAACGGTTGGAATAAACTATGCAGTGGAAGAAAAAGGTTCCAGCCAAATCGAACTACAAGGTGGTTATGGTGGAGGTGGTTTCATTGGTACTCTAGGTTTATCATTTAATAACTTTTCCATTAGAAACATTTTTAATAAAGATGCTTACAAGCCGGTACCAATGGGAGATGGGCAACGTTTATCATTGCGTTTGCAAGCGAGTAGGTTTTTCCAGACGTATAGTTTTTCTTTTACAGAACCGTGGATGGGAGGTAAAAAACCAGTACAATTCTCTACATCGCTTTCAAGAACACTTCAGTTTAGATATAATCCTAGAACAGGAGATGCCGATAAAGATCAACGTTTCGTAATTACGGGAGCAACCGTTGGTTTGGCGAAGCGTTTGCAATGGCCAGACAACTATTTTCAATTGTCGCATGCATTGAGTTTCCAGCATTATGACCTTCAGAATTATAACACATCGTTATTTACATTCGGAGATGGATATTCAAACAACTTGGCATATACCATAGCACTTTCAAGGAATAATACATCGGTAAACCCAATTTTCCCGATGGCAGGATCTAATTTTAACATCAGCTTGAAATTGAGTCCGCCTTATTCCTTATTCAACGGAATAGATTATGATAAATTAGGAGAAGATCCAGAATTCCAACGTATCAATGCGCAAGGTGAAGTAGTTCCAGATCAGGCAAAAATAGATCAGGAAAGGTACAAATGGCTAGAATTTTATAAAATTGAGTTTACGGGAGACTGGTACACGAATCTGGTAGCAAAATTGGTATTGAAAACAAGTGCACAGCTTGGGTTCTTAGGAGCTTATAATGACGATAGAGGAGTGATTCCTTTTGAGCGTTTCTTCTTAGGAGGAGATGGTTTAGGTAATTTCACTTTGGACGGAAGGGAAAATATTGCCTTGAGAGGATATCCAAACCAATCCCTTTCCGGAGTGGATGGATCAACGGTTTACAATAAATTCTCATTAGAATTACGTTATCCAATCACATTAAAACCCACTGCATCTATTTATGCGTTGAGTTTCCTAGAAGGAGGTTCCGCTTATGATAATTTCCAGACCTATAATCCGTTTAACTTAAAAAGATCTGCCGGAGCTGGGGTTCGTATTTTTATGCCCGCTTTTGGATTGTTAGGGATAGACTTCGGGTATGGATTTGATCCTATTCCAGGAAGAATTGAACCTAGTGGATGGCAAACACACTTTATTATCGGGCAGCAATTTTAAGTTTTGGCACGATATTTTCTATGCATAAAATGTTTTTATTCGGAACATTTGCAAAGAAAAGTTGATAAGTAAGAAAATTTTGTTTTCTTCGTAATTGGAAAACAAAACTTTAAATAAAGATGAAAACATACGTTCTTATAATATTTTTAGTTCTATCAGGGCTTTCCATTCAAGCACAACGCGGTGTAAGGATCGGTTATGTTGATATGGAGTACATTTTACAGAATGTAGATGAATACCAATTGGCAAACAAACAACTTGCCAGTAAAGTGCAGAAATGGAAGGCAGAAGTAGAAGACCAAGAAAGCACTATTGAGAAAATGAGATCCGATTTGAATGCGGAGAAAATTCTTTTAACCAAAGAATTGGTGCAGGAAAGGGAAGAAGAAATTGATGCGTTGGAAAGTCAGATGAAAGATTACCAACAAGATCGTTTCGGTCCGGATGGAGATTTGGTAAGGCAACGCAGTCAGTTGGTAATGCCTATTCAAGATCAAGTTTTCAATGCCGTGCAGGAAATAGCATCGAATAAAAAATATGATTTTGTTTTCGATAAATCTGCGGATGTGGTTATGTTGTATTCGGATAGACGTCACGATATAAGTGATCAAGTTCTTAGAAGTATCAATGTAACTCGAAAGAAAGAGGATAGAAAGGAACAAAACAGTGCTTTAGATGAATTTGAAGAGCCCGATCCTGAAAAGGAAGCGCGCGATGAGGCTTACGAACAGAAAAAAGAAGATAGGGCCCAAGAGATAGAACAAAGAAGAGAGGAGAAATTAAAAGAAATTGAAGCTCGTAAAAAAGCATACGAAGAAAGAAGAAAGAAAATGCTTGAAGAACGGGAAGCTAGAAGACAAGAGAAATTAAAAGAAAGAGAACAATTAAAAAACGAAAATAACGATTCTAACACGACGGGTAACGCAGCGGAAGAATAGTAATTTAATATTTAAGTAAACATTTTAGAAATTTTTAAAAACCATGAAACACTTTAGAACATTAGTCATTGCAGTTGTATTAGCAGTAGGTTCCCTTACCTTTGCAAGTGCGCAAAGCAAAGTAGCCCACATTAACGTACAAAAGTTAATGTCTGAGATGCCAGAAATGAAGGCTGCACAAGCGGAGCTTAAGAAATTAGGTGAGAATTACCAAGCGGATATTAAAACCAGCTACCAAGAGCTTCAAAACAAAATGACGCTTTATAAAAATGAATCTGCTACTAAATCTCAAGAAGAGAACCAGAAAAGAGCGCAAGAAGTTGAAGGAATGCAGCAGACTATTATGCAGGCACAGCAACAAGCTCAAAAAGAATTGCAATCTAAAGAGCTTGAATTGTTAGAGCCAATCTTGCAGAAAGCTAATGATGCTATTCAAAAAGTTGGTAAAGCAAAAGGGTTCCAATATGTATTGGATACATCACCAGGTGCTGGGGTTATCCTTGCTGACGGTACAGATATCTTACCAGACGTAAAGAAAGAATTAGGATTCTAAGAAAATAATTTTTCGCAATTTTATAAAAACTGTCCCTAATCTTACGGACAGTTTTTTTATTTTAGGGAAATGAATACAGCACCCATTGGTATTTTTGATTCTGGCATTGGCGGGACATCTATTTGGAAAGAGATTCATGCCATGCTACCAAATGAATCTACTATTTATTTAGCAGATAGTAAGTACGCTCCTTACGGTGAAAAAACCCAAAAGGAAATATTGGATTTAAGTGTAAAAAATACAGAGTTTTTACTGTCAAAGGGTTGTAAACTAATAGTCGTTGCTTGCAATACGGCTACAACCAATGCAATTGATTATTTACGGGAGCACTATAAAGTCCCGTTTATTGGAATTGAGCCAGCAATTAAGCCAGCTGCACTCAATTCTAAAACCGGAGTAGTTGGGGTGTTGGCAACACGCGGAACTTTGACTAGCAGTTTGTTTACCAAAACTTCAGCGCTTTATGCCAAAGATAGAAAAGTGATAGAGCAATTTGGTGACGGACTTGTGCCATTGATTGAAAACGGACAAATAGAATCGCCGGAAATGGATGCACTATTAGATAGATATCTGTCTCCAATGATAAAAGCTAACATCGATTATTTAGTGCTTGGATGTACGCATTATCCTTATTTAATACCCAAGCTTAAAAAGATGCTTCCCGAAAGTGTAAGTATTATCGATTCCGGTTTGGCGGTTGCCAAGCAAACCAAAACCGTTTTGGAGAAGTATTCTCTTTTAAATTTGACATCTGAGAAAAAATCGCATCTCTTTTATTCAAATAGGGAAGTGCACGTCCTCAAATCTTTGATGAACGATTATACGGATATTGCTGATTTTTCCTTTTTAGAATTCTAACTAAACCGCTCCACAATTCTTTTTACACTTGGTAAATAACTAGTGCCAAAAAGGTTAAGGTGTACTAACAGATAATACAATTGCCAAAGGTCAATTCGGCTTTTCCATTCTGGTTGCAAAGGAAATTTTTCATTATAAACATGGAACAATTCCGAAGAAAAACCACCGAAAAGATGCATCATAGCAATATCCATTTCGCGAGGTGCGTAAGAAATGGCAGGGTCTATTAAGCATGGATTTCCGTCTGCGTCTACCATAAAATTACCACTCCACAAATCTCCGTGGATTAATGCTGAAGATTCGTTGGGAATTATATTTTCTAAATTCTTGTAAAAGGATGTAAGGTTGTTAAATGAGTAGCCGCATTCGTGCGCCATTTTAAATTGTGGTTCAAGTCGTTGGGAAATGTAGAATTCGGTTGCGGAAGTACATTTCTGGTTATGCTGAGGGAGACTCCCAATGTAGTTGTCTTCTTCAAAACCGAAATAAGAAGCACTCTTTTTATGTAATTTGGCTAATCGCTCACCAAATTCTATCCAAAAATCAGATTTCTTTGTTCCCGAAGGAATGAATTCAAGCAACAGAAACGACCGGTTTTCTACTTCACCTACATGCAACACCTTTGGAATCGTAAAGCTTTTGGTATTTTCAAGTTTCTGCAAACCTTCTGCTTCCGCGTTGAACATGCCGGGAAATTTATTGGCATCGTTTACTTTTATAACATAAGAACTGGAATCAGTTTTCACATGATACACATCGTTAATGTCGCCTCCTGAAAGGGAAGTGAACTGTATCGATGCAGTTCGAAGGTGACGTTTTAAATGTTGTTTTAATGCATCAGTTAGCAATGTGCTATTTTTTTTTCATATAAGTGAGATAAGTAAAAGCGTAGTTGTGTTTTTCATCCTTTGCATGAAATTCTTCCGCAGTAAGTTCCCAATTGGCAAGGTTTAGTTCAGGAAAAAAAGCATCAGCTTCAAAAGAGCCATGAACGCGGGTAAGTTCAATTTTATCAGTAAAAGGGAGTGCCTGTTTGTAAATTTCACCACCGCCAATTATAAAAGGTTGCTCGTCTTCTTTGGCAATTTCCAGAGCTTCCTCTAGCGATTTTACCACAACGCACTTTTCACAAGCTTTGTAATTTTCTTGTCGGGTAATAATAATATGTTTTCTATTTGGAAGCGGACTAGGGAAACTTTCATACGTTTTTCGTCCCATAATTATGGGATGACCGGTGGTAAGCTTTTTAAATCGTTTAAAATCATCGGGCAAGTGCCATACCAAATCATTGTCTTTTCCTAAAGCGTTGTTTTCTGCCGCCGCAGCAATCATTGTAACCATTAACTATAAGGTGTTTTCAGGATTTGTATCTAAGGGAAATTCTTTTTCTGCTTCCTGTTGCAATTTAGCGATTTTGTTTTTTTGCTTGGCCACTAACTTTTCACGTTGCTGACGTTCCCAGTCTTTTCCCATAAATTTATTGGTAACAAAAACATTGATAAAATGTAGCAGAAAAATAAACCCCCATGCCGCTATTCCCCAAATAAACCAATTGTATTGCACGCCATATTCCAACACCTTATTAAGTACAATCATAAAAATGCTTCCGAGGAGAAATACAATAAAATGATAATAAAGCCACTTTTTTTGTCGGATTCTTGCTTGGGCATTTTCTATAAGTTCGTGTTGGTCGGTATCTAGTTCGTGTAAAGTCGGTTTTTTCATGATGATTATAATTTATATAAAGTTACAAAATTGGCATCATATTTAGATAGCTAAATTATTATATGAATAAATGATAATATATGATAAGTGTAAAAGTTTATTATAAGTTATTTTCACATTTTATAAGCTAAATTGATGAATAATTATAAAAAAATAGCGATAATTATTTCAGTTTTGTTAAATATCGGATTTGTGTTTTATATTTTTATGTCAAAATCCAATAATGAAACTGATGATTTTCAAAAAGTTACTTCGGAAAAGCAAATCAGTACACAAAAGGAAATCAATATAGTTATGTTAGGGAATTCCATAACCCATCAAGGGGATTGGAAAGAAGTGCTGCAGCGCGAAGATGTATTTAATGGTGGAAAACCTGGTTGGACCACCCAGCAACTTTCATGGGTTATTAAAGATTTTGTCATTCCGAATAAACCGAAGGTTTGTTTTTTTAAGGGAGGAATCAACGATTATACACTGGGAATTTCTACCAATAGAATTTATCAAAACACTTGTATGGTATTGGATTCTATAAAAAATGTAGGCACCCATCCTGTGTTTACTACAGTGCTTTATCAATGCGGGGCTAAAGAAAGGAATCTAAAAATAGACTCTTTAAACCACAGAATGGAACAATTTTGCCAAGAACGAGGTTACGACTTTATGGACTTACGTCCTTTTTTATGTGAAAACGGCGATATTTTAGATGAATATGTACAAGCAGACAATACACATTTAACGCCTAAAGCTTATCCGCAATGGGCTAAAGCGATGAAACCAATTTTAAAGAAATACAATTTAGAATAAATGAAAACGGGATTAAAAAAATTAACCAACCAACTTATTAAAACCATTGGGTGTGCCTTTTTTGTTTCAACGGGTGTCATTAATGCCCAAGAAATAAGTAATAGTAATTGGCAATACATTCAAATAGACGATAAAAAGCAAAAATGGGGAGACTGGGATGATCCCGATTGGTTGCGCTATTTCGGATTGGACGCAGGGGATGTAGACCGCAATGGTAATTTGGATGTAATTTCTGGGCGTTACGTGTATCATAATCCGGGTGGCGATATGAAAGCTCCTTGGAAAAGAACAGTGTTGGACGATAACGTTGATGCTATTTTTTTTATGGATGTAGACGGCGATCCCTATGCTGATATTATTGCGCAGGCATTACCGAATTTATACTGGTATGAAGCGGTAAATGAAGAGGGTACAGCGTATAAGCGCAGAAAGATAGGTGAAGTGCCTGCCACTAGCCATGTAAATAGTCAAGGGTTTAAAAAGGCACAAATTATTCCCGGTGGGAAATCGGAATTTTTAATTGCAGGAAATGGTGATATTTATTTAGTAAAAGTACCAGAAACGGATGCAGAAAACACCCAATGGGAAGTGCGCTTGATTTGTAAAAACACTTCAGATGAAGGAATAGGCGTTGGCGATATTGATAATGATGGGGATATGGACATAGCCGCAGGGAGAAGGCCAGAAGGGGAAGAAGAACCGAAGATTTTGGTTTGGTTTGAAAACCCTGGGAATGAAACCGATTTATGGAAGCCCACGGAAATCGCCCACGTTAACCATCCCATTGATCGTGTCGAAGTAGCTGATATTAATGGCGACAATAAAGCGGATGTGATTTTTACGGAAGAAAGATACCCTGGACTAGAACCTGATGCACATTTATGGTGGTATGAGCAGGTAAATGGTGCTACTTGGAAAAGTCATGAAGTGGTGGAGCAATATTCTATGAATAACTTAGATATTACCGATTTTGATGATGATGGCGATATTGATATTTTGACGGCTGAACATAAAGGGGAAGCGCTCGAAGTGCAAATGTGGATGAATGATGGGAAAGGTAATTTTAAGAAAACGGTTGTTGACCAAGGCAAGGAAAATCACCTAGGAACCAAACTTATAGACTTAGATAATGATGGCGATTTGGACATTATAGGAGCTGGCTGGGATCAGCATAATTTTATGCATGTTTGGCGTAACGATAAAATTAAATCGTTGAAAACGGGAATGATTTTTAAAGATTATCCTTGGAAGCCCGAAAATGTAAGTGATGACGGAAAGTTTCTAAGAGTTGGTGGAAAGTTGGACTATGCCATAAATGAAGATCATTTTCCAGCGGAACTTCACAAAGATGGTTTTATTCGTTTACCGCAACAAATAGATTTAAAAAATGCGATAGGTGCAGAGGTTTTTATTGAAAGAGTACAATCGCATGAAGATACTAAGGATTTCAAAATTCAGTTTAATCAAGGGAAAGCAATTGCCATACCAGAACCAAAATCGTTACCTTTTCCGGCAACGGATTATATGTTTCATACAAATATTCGGGCAGCAGTACCTCTTTCATATTTAAATGAGGGAGCTAAAAACAGTTTTAAACTGTGGGTAGGAAAAGAGCAATCGTGGGATTGGCCTCAAAATTTGGTGTATGGAATGGTACTTCGCGTTTATTACGATACCGACAAATCCCTCGCTTTTTCAACGGATAAAATTTCAGAAGTAAAAAAAAAAGATCATAAAGATGGGGAGGTGATGTTCTCCTTGGAAACAAACCGAACCGATGGAATTGAAAAAGTTGCCTACGTTGGATTTTATGAAGACGTAAATTATGGAGGAGATGGAATCTATAAAAAATGGCAATATGATTATAAAAGAAGTGAGTTGACCACTCCCATAGGTGCTTCAAAGAAAGCGTCTTTTTCAGTTTCATGGGATTATTCTTGGTTGCCTGTACAAAATCAAGCGCCAAAAGTGGTGGCTTTGGTTTCTGATAAAAATGGATACACCTATGTGTCCAAACCTTCCGAAGTAAAAATCTCCCCAGAACAGCAAGTCGCTGTTGTAAAACCGTTTGAGCAGGATCCTTTTTGGACTACACGTAACGGCGAGCATATTCAAAAAATGATGCTGCCTTTTTCTTCAAATGAAATACAAGAGGCCAAACTTTATTGGCGCAGTTGGAGTCCTTGTTACGCAACCGGTTTGGCAATTAACGAACAAAAAATACCGCTCGATACCGAAAAGCTACCCTGTTACGACACTTTTGATCATGAACTTTCATTAACCAAAGAAGAAATTTCAGCACTAAAAAAAGGGGAAAACGAAATAGCTACCCTAAAAACACCTTTGCACGATGGTAAAATGGTACACGGAATGGACGTGCAATGGCCAGGAATCATGTTGAAAGTGAAAGCAAAAAAGGGAAATGAGAAGAAAGAGTATTTGGTGTACGAACAAGACTACGAAGGGAAAGCGCATTTTATTATCAAAACACCAAACGTTACATATTATTATGACAAAGCGGGTGGCGGCTTTTCCAGAATCATTGATAAAGAAGGGAACGATTGGGTGAGTTTTAAAAAAGAGCCTTGGGGAACATACCCGCAGGCAGCCGCCTCTTCTTTCCGCGGATTGCCAAACCTAGTGTTCGGTTCGGAAGTTGATGGAGGCGCTGGGCACCCTGGACACGATAAATGTACTTCTGAAATGATTGGGAATAACAAGATAAAAACCGTATCCAAAAGTGGAAATTGGGCTTGGGAGTGGACTATTGAAGATAATTATGCTAAATTGGAAATTTTAAAAACAGATGGTAATCCGTATTGGTTTTTATATGAAGGCACACCGGGAGGAAAATACAATCCTTCTTCCTCGGTGTACGGAACCGATGTTTCTGGTCCCATTTCAAAAAATCCCGATTTTTACAAAGGGAACCTCGATTTGGGGAACTATCAATGGGCATATTTCAGCAATGAAAATGCAGCGAACACCTTTTTTATCGCTCAAAGCAGAAAGGATGATAAAGCCGATTTAATGGGGTATCTAGGGAATTCTGAAGAAGGGGTTTCAAGCAAGGATGGCATGACGGTTTTTGGCTTTGGAAGAGACGAAAATACAACTGCCTTGTTAGAAGGTAAGAATTCTTTTATCATTGGAATGCTGCCTTTTTCAGTTGAAGACGAAAAAGAACATATAAAAGCTTCCGAAGCAATTTTAGAAGTAATAGAGAAAAATAACTAACGCTAAATAAATATAAAAATGAAATTATTCCATAAAACAACCTGCAGTGCATTGGCAACTTTAGGAGTGCTATCCGCTGTTGTGAGCTGTAAAGAAACTTCAGAAAAAAAACAAGAAACAAAAGAGGAAGTTGTAAAAAAGGAACTCTCTTTTGAGCAAAGAAAAATAGTTGATAGCGTTCAGTTTTTATGGGCGCAGACCCCAAAAGACCTTACCGGAGATGGTATTGCTGATTTTGTATACATAAATAATAATGCTTCTGGAGGTGAATTGGCGTATGCTAAAGGCAAAAAGGGAGAAGGAGTATGGGAAAAGCACATTATTGCTGAAAAGCCACCACGCGAAGGTCTTTTTGCAGGCGGCGATTTAGAAGCAAACGACGTTGATGGCGATGGCGATATGGATGTTATTGGGATTAATCATCCTGGGGAATGGACGGATGCTAGTGCAACCGCTTACTTATTTTGGTATGAGAACGATGGAAAAGGTGAAAATTGGAAAGCACATACTATTGGGGAAGTTCCAGATGCAGTAAAAGATGTGAGTTTTGCTGATTTTGACAAAGATGGCAAAATGGATTTAGCAGTACTTACTTTTGATGAGCATACGTTGAGTATCTTTAAACAACAAGATGCCGACAACTGGGAGCGTGTACAATTTATTAAAGATGAACCCTTGCATGAAGGAATGGACGTTGGCGATGTAGATGGTGACGGATTTGTGGATATTGTAGCAACCGGATTTGTATTTTACAACTCAGGTGAAGATAGCAAGCAACCTTGGAAACAAGAAAATATTGCTGAAAAATGGAACAATCAAACAGGAGATTGGTCTAGAAATGGAACCAAGGCTTTCCTAAAAGATGTGGATGGCGATGATAAAGCTGAAATTTTTATTTCACATTCTGAAAGAGCTGGATATCCCGTTGCTATGTACAAAAAGCAAGGAGATAAATGGAATGAAACCATTATTGCAGATAGTATTCCTGCGTGCCATACTTTACAGGTATTCGATTTTGACTTAGACGGCGATTACGATGTGCTTACAGGGATAAACAAAGGACGCGCGGTTAACTTGGGTGTTGAAAGTTTTGAGATTGTTTTGTATTTGAACAAAGGGGATTTTAAAAATTGGAAAGCTATGGAACTTGGAAAAGACGGAATTTACAACGGTCAAGCAATCGATTATGACAGCGATGGCGATATGGATTTCTTCCGATACCCAAATCATGAAGCAAAAGAAGTATATTTACAGGAAAATAAAATTAACTGATATTAGTTAAATGTAATAATTCTGTATGCAAACAATAACGGACCTATTTAAAAAGTATTGAAAATCAAGGAAGCAGTGCTGGACTAAAGATAAAAAGCTGTTTGAGCGTAGCGAGTTCTTTTTATCTGTGGAGGTTGTTTCCGTAGATTTTTTTATACTTTTTAAATCAGTCTTGACTTTTTTGTTTCGTTTTTGTGTCAAGACAAAAATGAAAAGAAAGTACTATGGGAAAGATTATTTGTTTGTATTTACCATTGATAATTTATATTGAGCTAACATCGAATAACAATTAAAAAAACCAACAAAATGCCACAAAAAAAACGTTACTTCCTTGTAACTGTACTATGCTTAACTTTCCTTGCTGCAAACGCACAAGAAGAATCTATTTACAATAGCGAAAGTGTTTCCCTTACCAATGTCTGGAAGCGTATTGCCGATGTTTCCCCGAAATTAAGAGCTGTAGAGGCTGCCGAATTATCACCTAACGGAATGTATATTGTTTCGGGGTCTAAGTTTGGTTATGCCGTTATGCTTTGGGATGTTCTTGACGGAAGCTTGCTTTGGAAGAACTACCATGAATCGGAAGTTGAATGCGTTACTTTTTCGCCCGATAATAAGAGAATCGCTACCGGAGGTGAAGATTACCTTGTGAAAATTTGGGATGTTGAAACCGGAAAGCTTTTGAAGGATTTAGATAACAAAAGTGGATTGGACGGAATAACGTGGTCCCATGACGGAAAAATTATTGCCGCTGGTACCGAAAGCGGATTGGTAAACCTTTGGGATGCCAACACCTTTGAATTGATAAAGAGCGTGAAGGTAGGCTCTACCGTAAATTCAATTCAATTTACAAAAGATGACGCCCACTTCATTGCCGGGGGAAATTACCAAAACAAAGAAAAAAACAGTAATAAAGTCATTTACACTGGTTTTGCAAAACTCGTAAATGTAGCGAGTGGGGAAGTGGTAAAGGATTATGGTGACCATAAGGCTTCGGTTAAATCGGTTCGGATTTCAGACAATGGAAAATGGGTGGCCACTGCTTCTTTTGATAGAAGTGCCCGTATGTTTGATTTCGAATCCGGAAAACTACTGAATCAATTTCAGGAGGAAGAAAAAATTGAAGCAGTAGAGTTCACAAGAGATAGTCAGTTTTTGGTAACTGGCGGGCATTCCATGACCGTTAATTTTTACCGTACGGAAGATTATAAACTAGCAACTGCATATCCATCGCCAAGAACGGAGTATTTACATTTTTCACAAGATGGTCGTTTGTTAGTGACTGCTCACGAAGATAGTGGATTGCTGGAGCTCCACTTGTTTATGTCTGATACCCAGAACAAAGACGGTTTCTATCATAGAATTGCGAGTGAGCAACTCAACAATAAAGACTTGAAGAAGGATAAAAATGAGTAGGTTGAACAGAAAAATAGGCGGTTTTTTGGTGTTTGTTTTAATACTGAATTCCGCCTTCTCCCAAAAAACATCACTCATCATTGATGCCGATACCGGCAATGAAATGGATGATCTCTACGCCATAACCCGTGCTTTGGTAGATCCAAAAGTAGAAGTAATTGGAGTGGTTTCTGCACATTTCAACAATCCCATGCTGGTAACCGATAGCATGTGGCATACCTTCAAAACGAAAGGAATCAATACCGTAAAAATTAGTCAGCAGCTCAATGCGCAACTTTTAAAATCTTTAGGGAAAGAGGAAATTCCTCATCCGCAAGGTGCCGAAAAAATGATAGGCTACACGTGGGGATATTACCAAGGAGCACAAGTTCCCACTTCCGAAGGAATTGATTTTATAATTTCGGAAGCAAAGAAAAGAAGTCCGGAAAACAAACTGAATATTTGTATCCTCGGTCCGGCCACCAATGTAGCGGCTGCCATAGAAACGGCTCCCGAGATTATTCCCAATATAAAAGTGTATATGTTGGGCACGCGGTATAATGCGGTGACTGCTGTTTGGAATAAAAATTCTTTCAATGCCAGAAACGATCTCAATGCGCTCGATGTACTTTTCAATACTAAAAATCTCGATCTCACCATGCTGCCCATCAGTTTTGTGGATAATTTTAAATTCGATCGAGATGAGACGCTTCAAAAGTTAAAGGCCAAAAAGAATACCAACGCCCAGATTTTGGCACAATTGTGGACAGACGTTGCTGAAAATAGAGGAAAATGGATTATGTGGGATTTAGCGCTAATTGAAGCCGTGGTAAACCCAAACATGGCTAGACTTGAAAAAAGGACCACTCCACCCGAAAACACACAACGCACCATAGGCGTCTATACTAAAATTGATGAAAAAGCCATGGAGGACAAATTCTGGGAACTCTATACAGCTTATACTGATTTTAGGTAGGTTTTCGACCAATAAAATAATCTACCGGCTACTTACTAAATTCACACTATTTTAATAGAATTCTGCTTAAGGATATTCTTTTCTTCAATAATCGATTTTGAAATGCACCACAGTTTGGTAGAGGTTGGTCTTGTTTTTAAAGCTGAAGATTATGTATATAAAAGTGTAATGGATTATGGAGAGGAAAAAGGGCTATTGGAAAATGTTATAAAATTTGAGTATTATGGTTAATTGGGCATTACCACACGAAAGGATTCGTGCGGCAGCGGCAGGCAACAGCAATATGAATTTATGGAATATTTAGGAAATGGAAATAGGAAGTCTTACTTGTCTATTTCTGAGAAAAATAAAAAGGGAATTGATCTTATAAAATGATACGTGATTTAAAGTTTTTTAATGATAATGGTGTGGTAATTTCTGTAGACATATCCTATCCTATGGATGTTTATAAAAATGCTTCTGGTGAAGCATATAGCGACTTTTTTGATTCTTCTAGTAAAGGAGTTTCGTGGGTTTTTAATGCTAAAAAAATAATCCTTAAGAATGATCACACAGATATATTTGCGTATCCCTCTGTAGATAAATGTTATATGATCGTCATTTACGAAGGACAAAATAATCAGTTTCCCATGCCAAATAATGCCGTGGTTTATAAGCTAGATGGCAGTATTCATAGGGTTTTACAAATTCCAGAATTATTATCCCCTAAAATCCTAGAGAAAATAGAAGAAGAAAAACATAGTAATCCTCCTGTAGAGGATAATAGATATGGACATTATGGTCAAGGACTTCAATTTCGTGGTTTTGCTTGGGACAAAGACAAGGTGGGGAATTTAATTAATACTATATCTATACAGTATGCTGGGGAATATGGAGAATGGAGAGTTTTTGATCCCCAAATAGGGGAATTTGGAGAATTAGTTAATGATTGGCACCAAAGTTATGGTTGGCGATAATAAATGCTCGATGAGCCAGACTACAGGCCTACCCTTCCGCTAGCGTGAGCGTTATGCCCCGCTCCGCAAAGTCTCCCGACTTCGCGGAAGTTAGGAACTAAAAGGTTTAAAAATATATAGATTATGAAGGAAGGCTACATAATAAGAGATCAAGAAAAGGCACATTTTGTAACAGCTACGGTTTTAGATTGGATTGATGTATTAAAACTAACCATCGTCAATGAATAATCATGAAAGATATTAGAAGATTACGGATCTCAAAGTCGGGAAACTTTGCGGAGCAGAAGAATTAATAATAACTGTGTACACTTATGGAAGAAAATAAAATGGTAAATAATGTTTTTAGTTTTTTAATGTTTGGATTTCTATCGGTGGTATTTATTTACCTACTTCCTTTACATTTTTTTAGAGGAGCAGATCCAGACTTAAAAATTTCCCAATTGAAGAGCTTAAGCTTGAATTATTTATATAATTCCAATAGCTATGTGGGAATGACTTTAATAACCAATTCTTCCGATACGTTGATACATCGTTTTGATTTGTCTGAAGTAGAGTACAAAAAAACGATTAATTTTTTAAAGGAGAAGCAATTAACGGAATTCAAAGAGCTGAGTAAAATTTTACCCTTTTACATATACAAAAACGAAGAAGTTTCGTCAAGATTGAAAAAAATTGAATACCAATTAAAGGATTTAGACCAGAGGGGCATAAATGGGAATATCGCCATATTGAAAATAGATGACAGCTATTTAATTGGGGGTGGTTTTGGTATGTTTTTTTCTTATTTTTTTGGAGCTGTAAGTATTGTCATTGGTATTCTCATTTTATCATTATTTGTTCTAATTATTAAATTGAACATAAGGTCTTATAATGAAACAGGAGATTATCTGGGGTTTCCGGAATGGAAGCCTGTTGATAATAAAGTTTATGGTTTGAAATTTATACTGCGAGGATTTAAAAATGAAGAGGAGGATAATTCAGCGGAAAATGAAACGTCAAATCTTTAAACGTAAACATCCCGTTCCTCAAAGCCTTCCTACCGCAGGCACGTCTCTGGAATTTCCGGAACCTGGACCAGGATAGGGCACCTTTTATAACGGCCACTGCCGTCCCAAGATGTCAGACCGGAATACCCATATATATAATAGTACGGAACGCCCCGCCGCCCTCCCAAAAAAAACTTCCCCCGTAACCGACACTGTCAAAGCACGTTGCAAAAAAGATTGAAAATAGTTTGCGCAAAGCTTGCGGGGAACAAAAAACAATTCCTATATTTGCACCCGCTTTGCAGGAGAGGCCACGGCCCCGACGACAGGGCGAAGTTCTTTAAAATAGGGTGTTCCGGCGGTTTTTGGGTGTTTTGGTCCTTTGCGAGAAGGTCCCGAAAA
>NZ_JAMQVC010000006.1 GCF_023721415.1 Galbibacter mesophilus
CTTCCCATTCCGAACAGAGCAGTTAAGCCCGCCAGCGCCGATGGTACTACATCCTTGTGGGAGAGTAGGTCGCCGCCTTCTTTTAGGATCCCGACTTCCATTTGGAACGTCGGGATTTTTTTTTGCTTTTTTTTTACCGTATGCGTTAGGGACAGAGCGGCATGTTTGAGCTCTCCGGGCAACCGCACGGAAGCGAGTAGCGAAGGCCCGGCCCCGAAGGGGAACGCCCTAGTGAAAATGATGATCTTCAGATAAATTATTTATTTTTAGAAAAGTCTCTGTAGGGATGCATATCTATGCCCGATGTACAGAAATCAGCTTCTACCTTGAATTGAATGGACCACGGATACACAAATATTTTTTGTTACACTTTTCACTAGTTCCATATCTGAAGGATTAAATGCATTCTTTCTAGGCTTCCTTATTTAGATTATCAATTGGAGGCTTCAATTTTAATCCGTTTCTATGTTTAAAAGAAATTTTCCAAAGCGATATGTAAGCAATTAGGTTGTTTGAATTTTTTTCCATCCATTCTTGTTAATTCAGTAATAAATTACATAAGGATTTGTTATAGAAATAAATTATTAATAAAATTATTTAATTATTTCAGTTAAGTGTATAATTTTATACGTTTATTTGCGTTTTAAATATTACACGTGTAATAAATGAGCTGATTTATTTTTGGGTGAATTCAGCTCAAAAGTTTTTTCAGTTTAATCTAAGTGATATGATGCGTACAAGTTGTACTCAATTTTGTTTATTTTTTTTATTGATTATTTTTTCTTTTCAGCTTAACGGACAGCAAAAGAAAAAGCCGAATATACTGTTAATAACGGCTGACGATCTTGGTTTACAAGTGGGCGCTTATGGTGATACTATCGCTAGAACCCCAAATATCGATAAACTTGCTAGAGAAGGGGTTCGGTTTACCAATGGTTATGTCACCCAAGCTTCTTGTAGTTCTTCAAGAAGTAGTATCCTAACTGGACTATACCCTCATCAAAATGGGCAATTAGGTCTTTCTCATATGGGCTTTTCTATGTATGATAGCATTTTAACACTGCCACAGATTCTTCATCAGCAAGGTTATAAAACCGGTATTATCGGAAAGCTGCATGTAGAGCCTGTTGATAAGTTTCCTTTTGATTTTGAATATGCTAAAAACAATTCTTCATTAACGAGAAATGTTAGAGCAGTGGCAAATAAGGCCGCGAATTTCATTAAGGAAACTGAGGAATCTCCATTTTTCTTAATGGTAAATTACCTAGATCCCCACTTTAAATTTATACCGCAAGTAGAAGGATTGCCTAAAAATCCCTACAATGCTAATGAAATAGAGCCCTTTCCTTTTCAATTAATAGATACTGAAGCGCAAAAAAGACGTATAGCAAATTTTTACTCATGTATTGCCAGATTGGATGATGGTATCGGAATGTTGATGGAAGAGCTTGTTGCTACGGGAAAGGCAGAAAATACGCTTATTATATTTGTGGGAGATCATGGAGCTCCATTCAACAGAGGTAAAACATCATGTTATGAAGCGGGAGTTAAAATCCCTTATATTATCCAATTATTAAAAGAGATGTCGACTAGTAAAGAGGTTGATGCCTTGGTTTCTACGGTAGATATTATGCCTACTATTTTGGAAGTTGCAAACATTGAAGTTGAGCATACAATAGAAGGAAAGTCTTTGTTGCCAATTATAGATGGGGATGAGGATGAATGGCGAACCCATTTATATTCAGAATTTTTTTATCACGGTCCAAAAACGTATTATCCACGTTACGCTGTGAGGAACAACCGATACAAACTTATTTATAACGTAAAAGATACCATTAACCCTATACTCTCTATAGATTCCGACAATTCTTATAAATTTTCACAGGAAGGTCGCTTTGATGGTACCTTGGCTCGGCAAATCTTCAATAGGTTTGCAAATCCTCCAAAATTTGAGTTGTACGACCTGTATGAAGACCCAAACGAGCTATACAATTTGTCTGATGATGAGGAGAAAGTAAAAATTCTTTCTGAATTAAAATCGAATCTTCAGCAGTGGATGATAAAAACGAATGCCTCTCAATCATGAATCGAAGAAATTTTTTAGGATATACTGCGGCAGCTACAGGATTTTCTTTTATGGAAAACCCTTTTTTGAATTTTGGTGAATTAGAGGAGATTCAACTTGGCACACAACATACCATACTGCAAAAGCATAGGCAATATAATGAAGTTTGCTACGGTCCTGTTTTAAATAAAAAACAGAATCGTTCTGATGTTGTCTTTATAAGATACGAAAATGGAAGAGAATGGTTAATGCATCAAGTTTCTGAAGAGGCACTTCCTACCAAAATCACCGAAGCCAAATATTTATACACACCTACTTTCTACGGTGACCATATTTTATGGATTGAGGGAGACGGAAAAAACTGGAATATTAAAAAAACATCATTAGCTGAGAATAATACTGAAAACCTCCTTGAAGACTACTGGGGGCGTCCTCATTCGCTTTATTTGGCTGAAGGACGTACTAATGAAATCAATTATTTAGTTTGGGAAGAAAGACAAGGAATGTCTACCAAGATTTTCGCTGGATTAATGCAAAATGGATTTTTGAAGGATAAAGTTCAAGTGGGTGATGCAGCTTACAATTCTTATGATCCTGTTATAACTATTGATGAAGAAAACATATTGCATATTGTTTATTGCGCGTTTATAAACGGAAATTATAGGATAATGCATCAGGTAGGCGATGCCGACTTACAAAATCTAAAAAGTCCAAAATGTGTTAGTGACAGTTCCAGTCCTTGTTTAAGACCTTCCGTGTGGCCACGCAAAAAAGGCGGGGTATGG
Source organism: Galbibacter mesophilus (assembly GCF_023721415.1). Taxonomy (GTDB): domain Bacteria; phylum Bacteroidota; class Bacteroidia; order Flavobacteriales; family Flavobacteriaceae; genus Galbibacter; species Galbibacter mesophilus. Next base: position 2,851 of record NZ_JAMQVC010000006.1, read on the forward strand.
ATTTCCTATACAGATATGGTGCTAACACCCGACTTTGCCCATTTCGATTTTCCTTACGTGCAACACCACAGAAGGAGAAAACAGCACGAATTTTTTAGAAGCAAAGGACTTTTAATGGTTAGGGCATGGATGAATGGGGAAGTTTACGCTCCCTATGCATCCCCAAACGGCAGTAGGAATGGGTTTACCGCTAGCGGAATTGTGTTCGGTTCTGATTTTAGTAAACTAGGTCAAGTTTTTGAAAGTGAAAATGGAGAATTAGGGATAGTTTATAGAAGGCATCAACAATACAGCAATGCTGGTGCAATAGAAAAAGATTTTATTTCTAATGCAGATAAGCATATTCGTACAGCCCTAAACACACGATCGGATTTAGTTGTGAGTTTTTTAGGGGAAAAGGGTTGGACAGCCCCTAAAACTTTGGTGCTTAGAGCACATTATGAGTTGCCTATTTCTATAAAGGTTGAAAAAGAGGCGCTGGAATTGGCATTTGTTGCTGATGGTCGTTCTACTGGATGGAGCGAAAAAGGAGAGTGTTTCGACAAGGAAAGCGAAATTGCTTTAGGAAAACTCAATATTCTGAAAGAAAAATTGCAAGCCCCAAAGTATGAAATGTCTCAATTGTACTTAAAACCCAATATGGAAGGAAATATGGAAGAGCCAATAAGCAAACAATCTGGAAAAACCCAGACTGTTTACGGGCAGACTCACCTCCATACCACCGATTCTATATGTACTCGTGCCTACGATCAAGGACACCATTCTAATTACCGGTTTATGCAGGATGTCCAAAAATGCAGATTTGCGGGTATTACAGATCATTCTTATAATATGGGTCCGCTGGAGCAGCATAAAATGAGAGAAATAGCAAATTACTATTATTTCCCTGGTGAATTTGTTGCCTTACAAGCTTATGAATGGACTTCAAAAGAAGGTCACGTAAACCCTTTATCATTTGAGGAAGAAGAAGATTTGCAAGTCTACAACCCAAATGATGAGGGTGCAGTTGGGAGTACGTTTAAAAGCTTGTGGGAGGTATATGAAAACAAAAAAGTAGTGGCGCCACCACACCACGTAGCAGATTATAACCTTCCGTTTGAATGGAAACATTACAAGGAAAATCTCATGCCCGTGGTAGAAATTTTTCAAGACCGAAGGGGATCGGGAGAGCAGCCTCATTGCACAGGAATTACCAACTACGCTAAACAACCAAATGGGTACTGGATTGTAGATGAAGTTAAGAAGGGAAAAAAAATAGGCTTTATAGCGGGAGGAGATCATTCAGGTTTGGCATTGGCGGCACTAAATGTTTTAGAACTCACTAGGACCGAATTGTACAAAGCGTTTCAGTCAAGATCTTGTTTTGCGACTACGGGGCATCAATTAAAACTATCATTTATCAAAGGGGCAGATCTTCAACTCAGCGTGGAAGCCAATGAAAATATAGATTTTGTTGAGATTGTTCATCAAGGGAGTACTGTGGAAAATATATCCGTTAAGGTAAAGAATTTTAAGCATAAATGGGGGAAGAAACCTGGCTTTTGGTATTGTAGGATTGTACAGGAAAACGGAGATGTCTGTTGGGCGTCACCAATTTGGATTTCTTAAAATGAATTGAATAGAGTTTTCAAGAATAAAAATGGATAATAAAAAATATACATATCGCTTTCAATGTATTTGTTGCTTGATGACGATACTATTTTCGGTTTCCGTTGCTTGGGCACAAAATTACAGTCCTTCCAAGGAAAATTTAGAAAAACGGGAGTGGTTTAATGATGCCCGATTTGGAATTATGATTCATTGGGGGCTATATTCAATGTTGGCTGGAGGAGGAGAAAATGCTCCTTCTGAATGGATTTTACGCAATAAAAACATCCCACCTAAAGCATACAGAAAATTGATGGATTTCTTTAATCCTTCCCAATTTTCTGCTAGTGAATGGGTAGATGTAGTAAAAAATTCTGGCGCTGGTTATCTTAATTTTGTTGTAAAACATGGGGATGGATTTTTACTTTACAACAGCAATACATCCAACTTTAAGGTTACTAATACTCCTTATGGAAAGGATGTTCTTGAGGAAATAAAAAAAGCATGCAATGCCAAAGGAGTTAAGTTAATCTTACATTATTATCAAATGGACTTAGCCGATGAAAACTACCTTGCAGCTAAGGTAGATGTAAAATTCAAAGATGAGCAATGGCAAAACTATTTAGAGACCCAAAATAAACAAGTAAATGAGCTTATGTCGAACTACGGACCAATAGATGGTTTATGGTTTAACGGTTGGTGGGATATTGGTAATAAGAGGGATTGGCAACTTGAAAAAACATATGATATTGTTCACAACAATCAAAGCAGTACTTTAATAACTAATAATCATCATATATCCCTTCAAGACGGGGAGGATTATGAATTGTATTATAAGAAATTTCCAATTGATAAAGTTTCTAAAAGACCGAGGGAAACCTTTTTTTCCATTAGCAGTTCGTGGGGCTATAATTTAGTCGCCGACGACTACCTTACTTCCGAAGAAATTATTACTTCCATAATCAAAGCGGCAGCCCACAATAGTAATTTCACCCTCAATATCGGACCTATGCCAAATGGTCGTATTGCACCTGAAATTGTTAAAACTCTAAAAGAGGTGGGTGCTTGGATGGAGAAGTATGGAAGTATTATTAAAGGTTCAAGAGCTGTAGATTGGCCCTCCAATGAGTTTCTATCTTTTGTAATGAACCATGGAAAGGTGTATATGTTTGTTTCAAAAGATTTTCAACAAGAGATTACTTTACCAACAGGAGTTCCTGTTCAGAAAATTAAAAGTGCGATGCGATTCGGTGAAGATATAAAATTAGCTATACAAAAGCGCGGTAAATCGTGGGTTTTTAAAGATACTGAACCGATTAGAAAAGGAACTATTTATGAAATTAACATCCAATAAATGAAATATCCAAGATTAATTCTTGAACACCCAAAGGATTATTGTATGGATGTTCCATGCGATATTTAAAACGATAAATATAAATATATGAAACTAAGATTTCTCATTTTGCTAACTTCATTTGGTTTGTATCAAGCTATGCTTTTTGGGCAGGAAAGTAATAGGGTAGCCGAGTTTCTTCCAACTGCTCATTTTGAAATAGATTCTACTAGAAAAGAGGTTAAGAGAACACCTACAACATTAGAAAATTTCAGTTACCGACTAAATATTTTAGATAGTTGGGCAAGATTAATGGCTTTTGCAGGAGCAGACCTTGGAGCATTGGAAGGCTATTTTTACTTAAACAAACAAGCTAAAAAGATATCGGAAAAAGAATATTATCAAGCAATTGATAAGACTTTCTTCGGAATGGAACGTATGTATGCCAATTTTATGACGACTCCAGAGGGAAAAGAATTTAATCCTAGAGCACAATTTGAAAGGAATACAAAAGAATGGCCGCTTTTTCATGGTTCGGAAAAACAAACTCGCACGACTGAAGATCCTGGCCCAGTAAAAGGAGATTTGGCATGGAAGTTTCCTACAGGACGACCTTGGTACTCTAGACCTGCTGTGGAAGATGGAAAAGTATATGTTAGCTCACCCGGAATGACCACAATCTTGTACCGTTTAAATGAAAAAGATGGAAAAGTAGAATGGAAAGCACGTCAACGTGGTAGCGGACACCAATACGGAACGGCTAGAATGAATTCATCGGTGTTGCTCTTGAAAGACGCAGCCATTGTACGGGAAGTAGGAAGCGGAGGAGAAAAAGGACACCAGAAGCACTTTGTATATGTAAATAAAAAAACTGGGAAAGTAATAAAAGAAGAATATGCAGGGCATATAGATTATCGCGTAGGGAATGCTCCCTTAGCTGGGAATGATGACTTCTTGTTCTATCCACATGGGGTACAATCCATTCATTGGGCGAAGGAACGTACAATTACTACTTTTGATAGTTTAATGTGTAAAAATCCGAAGACAGGTGAACTACTTTGGAAACAATATATTGGAGAATATTGGACAGAACCTCTTTTACAAAATAACAAGGTTTATGTTGGATCGGTTAGTGGTACGGTATCAGCTTTTGATGCTAGAAAAGGTGGGCAAGGTGCATTATGGAAGTTTCAAGTAGACGCTTCGGTAAATGCAAAATTAGCTGCTAATGAAAAAATAGTAATAGCTGCAGCCGAAAATGGAAAGGTATATGGATTAGATCCCAATTCTGGTGCAAAATTATGGGAGTATAATGTGGATTATATTGAAACCAAAGCTTTCCAACAATTTTCACAAGCTGAAATTTCCGGAGACAAGGTTTTTATTGGAGGGGCAAACAAAAATTTGTACTGCTTAGATATAACTTCAGGTAATTTGCTTTGGAAAAGAAACCTCGACGATTGGGTACGCGCTAAACCTCTTTTCAACAAAGGAAAAATATATGTTGCTACCCTAAGTGGAAAACTTTATAAACTTACTGAAAAAGGTGATGTAGTTTGGATTCGGCAGCCCACGGGCCATCAAGTATTTGCTGATTTAGTGATGGGAGAATATTCACTTTTGCTCAATTCTTCAGACCTTTATCTTCATAGTATTGATATTGAAACCGGTAAGGAAAATTGGCGACATAGCTTAATGGAGGCCGTTTATTCTCATAATGATAGGATTTGGGCAGATTTCGATGGAGGTGGCGGCGATTTTCAAGCCTCACCAATGGTTGCTGAGGGTATGGTAATAGCTGCTGGTCCAGATCGTTTTGTACATGCTTTAGACCATCATACGGGAAAAGAAATTTGGCGCTTTGAAGTACGTGGACAAATTCCGGCAGCACCAATCTTTTACGGAGGAAAAATTTATTTTGGGCAACAAGGTGGGACAGGATACTATTACTGTATAAATGCTTTTACGGGAGAATTGGAATGGAAGAAGGAACTTGGTTGGGGTTGGGCATCCGCAAATGCTTCCGAAGGAAAAATTTATGTTCCAACTGTTAGTGGATGGATTTACTGTCTCAATGCTGAAACAGGGGATGTTATTTGGGAATACAATACTGAAAATGGTACCTATCCCGCTCCCGCAATAGAGGAAAATGTAGTGGTTTTTGGATCGTGGAATGATAAATACTATGGTTTTGACAAGGAAACAGGGAAAAAACTTTGGGAAAAGAGTATTGGCGGTAATCCAGATTCTGGCGCTGCACTGACTTACGACGGGAAGGCATATTTGCAAGGACTTGCTTCGGATTATTTCTTCTGTGTAGATGTAAAAACAGGAAAAGAGCTATGGAAATTTCCATTACCCGATGGTTATGAATGTAATATGTCCCCATCTATAAATAACGATAAACTTTTCTTTAGCATTTTTAAAAACGGACAAGTTTGTCAACAGGCCATACCCAGTATTACGTATGCCCTAAATGCTCAAACAGGAGAGAAGATTTGGGAGCTAAGCGGTGGCGGTGGACTTACGGGAACGGCAAATGCCAATGGAAACGTCTTTTTTGGTTCTTCCGTAGACCCGTATATCTGGTCGGTTTCTGAAGATGGAAATGGGGATGGAAGCACTAAAGTGAATTGGAAATTTAAAATGAATGGTAGGGCAGAAGAATCTTGTATTACCATTGCCTACGGTAAAGCATATATTTTGGCTACAGATGGCTATATATATGCTATTGAATAAACTATGTAAAAACCAAATAGAACAATGGTAGCTTTAGTTAATGGTAAAACAGTATCATGTTTAATAGTTTTTATTCTTTTGAATATTTACGGTACATACGGTTTGCAAAAAGATGAATCAATTCCAAATGTGGTTCTTATTTTATGTGATGATTTGGGGTATGGTGACCTTGGTGTGTATGGGAATAAATTGAATAAAACCCCTGCGATAGATAAGTTGGCTAAGGAAGGTATAATGTTTACAGACTTTTATTCGGCTAGTTCGCTTTGTACTCCCGCACGTGCTGCTTTATTAACAGGTACTTATCCATTGAGAAACGGCATGGCCAAAAATTTTAGAGGGGAGTGTGTGATTTTTCCAGTAGATGAAATGGGTTTGCATCCAAATGAAATAACCATACCCGAAATGCTAAAACAAAAAGATTATAAAACAGCACTAATAGGAAAGTGGCATTTGGGTGATCAAAAGGAGTTTTTGCCTACGCGTCATGGATTTGATTATTTTTACGGATTACCGTATAGTAACGATACGCCGCCTGGTTATAAATATAGAAAGGAAAAAAAATTATACGAACATCCTGAAATTCCACTTCTTAAAAATGAAGAGGTTATAGAAAGTCCTGTAGTTCAAGAAACATTAACAAAACGATATACTGAGGAATCGGTAAAATTCATAAAAGACAATAGGGATAAAGCTTTCTTTTTAATGTTATCTCATACCATGCCACATGGACCATTGCACGCAAGCAAAAGATTTCAGGGGAAATCTAAAAATGGACTATTTGGGGATGTAGTTGAAGAAATTGATTGGTCTACGGGAGAAATAATCCAGACTTTGGAAGATTTAGGATTAAGGGAAAATACCATTGTAATTTTTACTTCAGATAATGGAGCGCCCAATAAACCCGCGAATCGCTCCAATTTTCCACTTTCAGGTTATAAAGGAACAGTAGCCGAGGGAGGTATGCGTGTCCCAATGATATTTTCTTGGCCAGGACACTTCCCTAAGGGAAAGAAATGCAATGAGTTGACCACAATGATTGACATATACCCAACCTTGGCTAGTATAACAGGCTGCGATATGCCTAGTTCAATGGTAATTGACGGTAAGGATATACAATATTTGCTTCATAATCCGGAGAAAGAATTGACTTCATCTCCCTACTTTGCCTATTATCTATTGGATCAACTTCAGGCAATTAGGGCTGGAAAATGGAAACTGTACCTTCCGTTAAAACAAAAGAAGGATATGTGGAACCGTAATTTTAAAGAAGCACATTTAGAGCTTTATAATTTAGAAGAAGATATATCCGAAACAAAAAATGTGGCCTCAGAATACAAGGAAGTCGTAAGTAAACTTTCTGTTTATGCCACTATAGCTAGAAATTGGATTGGTGATGAAGGTTATGTAACACCCAATTCTAGACCTGCTGGTTATGTTCCAAACCCACAACCATTAAAAATAATTAGGGATTAGAAAAAGAAGGCATTATCAAACAAACATGACTTGAACAATGAGAAAAAATTTTATTACACGTGTAATAGTATGTATTTTAGCAGAAGATTAAAAAATAAGAAGAGAAACTATGTTTAAGATAGTCGATGCAAAAACTGCAGCGGAAAAGATAAATGACGGTGATACGCTTGCTATAGGTGGTGCTGGAGCAGGTCATGCCGTTCCAGACACATTATTAAGAGCTTTAGGCGAACGGTTTAAAACAACAGGTCATCCTAAAAAAATCACGAGTGTGCACCCTTGCGGTGTTGGCGATAACGATCAAAGAGGACTTAACCATATTGCTTTAGAAGGACTTATTGATACTGATTTTGGGGGTTTTTGGGGAAACGCGCCTAAGATGGTTCAACTTGCCAGAGAAAATAAAATTAAAGGCTATAATTTCCCACAAGGGATTTTGAGCCATTTAATGAGGGCTTCAGCATCTAAAAAACCTGGGGTAATTAGTAAAGTTGGGTTGAATACATTCGTAGATCCGCGTATTGAAGGAGGAAAAATAAATCAGGTTACAAAAAAAGATCACGTCCAAGTGATGGCGATTGATGACGAGGAATATTTGTTTTATAAATCCTTTAAAATAGATGTTGCTTTTATTCGTGGAACTTCCATAGATAGCGAAGGAAATATTACCATGGAAGAAGAAGTAGGTTCTTTTGCCATGTTTTCCATTGCACAGGCAGCCAAAACCAACGGAGGGATTGTGATTGCACAAGTTAAAAATGTTGTTGATGGCAATTGTGATCCCGGACGCGTTAAAATTCCCGGTTTTCTTGTGGATTATGTGGTAGTTGAACCAAACCAAGAAATGACCTTTCTCTCTAAATTTGATCCTGCATTGGTGAAACGGGATGCGCCGTACACTCCCGAAGAATTACCGTTGGAAGGTCCTAAAAGAATTATTATGAGACGGGCCGCCTTAGAACTAAAAAAGGGAGCTTTCGTAAATTTAGGCTACGGAATGTCGGACGGGGTTCCTATTATTGCACAACAAGAGAATATCTTGGATGAATTAACTTTTATGATTGAACAAGGTGCCAGTGCCGGGATTCCTACTACCGGATTGAATTTTGGTGCGATGTACAATCCTTCTTCTATTGTTGATGATGGTTACCAATTTGATTTCTTTCAAGGTGGCGGACTCGATATTGCTTATCTGGGTTTTGCACAGATTGATAAGAATGGAAATGTAAACTCCAGTCGCTTTGGAAATGTTTTAACTGGTTGCGGCGGATTTATAGATATTTCGCAGAATGCTAAAAAAGTTGTTTTTACAGGAACTTTTGCTGTAAAATCTACCCAAAATATATCTGAAAAGGGTGTAGAGATCACTCATCCAGGGAAATTTAAAAAGTTTGTTGATGCTGTGGAGCAGATTACTTTTTCTGGGAGATTTGCCATGGAAAAAGGGCAAGAGGTCTTTTACGTTACCGAAAGAGCTGTTTTTAAATTAACAAAAGGAGGGCTGGAACTTATCGAATTGGCTCCATTGGTAGATTTACAAAAGGATGTGCTGGATATGATGGATTTTGAACCCTTGATATCAAAAGAGCTGAAATCAATTGATTCCCGAATTTACAAGAATGAATATTTAAATCTTAAAGAAACCTTTTCCTAATTATGGCTGAGATGATTCAAACAGATCTTAACGATGGTGTGTTTACCATAGTTTTAAATAATCCTTCAAAAATGAACTGTATCGGGTTCGAGATGCTGTACGCTTTACAAGCGGCTCTCAACACTGCGGAAGAGGATGAAAATATTCAAGTAGTTGTATTACGGGGAGCAGGCGAAAAAGCTTTTTCGTCAGGAGCGAACACTAAGGAGTTTGGCGCATTAACTGGTAAGGATGTTGAAAAATGGATACGACTCGGAAATGATATCTTTAATCAGCTTGAAAACTTATCAAAGCCCACCGTAGCCTTTCTTAATGGATACGTTATGGGTGGCGGCTTTGAAATGGCCTTGGCATGCGATTTTAGATTGGCAAATACTTCTGTGGTTATTTCCAATCCAGAGGTTGGCAATGGTTGGCTTCCAGGTTGGGGCGGGATGGCTCGGTTACTGCGTTTGGTTGGAGAAGCGCACGCAAAACAAATTGTATTGTTAAGCGAGAAACTCGACTCAACAGAGGCTTTTCGGATGGGATTAATAACTGAAGTTTTTGAAACAGAAAATGCTGAAAAAGAACTTTTAAATTTTACGGCAAAACTGAAAAACATTCAGCCTAAAATATATTCCGTAGCCAAAAGGACCCTAATGGATTCCGGGCGTACTACCTACGGTTCAGACGTCGATTTTGATGTGTTGGCTGTTCAACTGGCTCAAAATAAATAAAACAAAAAGTACACAATGAAGATCAATACAACGATAAAATTTACAGACTTTTCAAACGACCTTAATGATTTTTGGAAGCTAGTAACCAAAAAGGTGTGGGCGTTGCATAAAAATTATGATGAAAGCCAAGGCAGTCCGGTTTTCACTGTTGAAGGAAAATACACTACCCGTGGTTGGACGGAATGGACACAGGGGTTTCAGTTCGGAATTCCTTTGCTGGCTTTTGATGCCACAGGTGATAAAGAATTGCTTGCACTAGGAAAACAAGGTACGATGAATAAAATGACGCATCATTTAAGTCATTTTGGCGTTCACGATCATGGTTTTAATAATGTAAGTACCTACGGAAACCTTCTGCGACTTGCCAATGAAGAGCGATACAAAGGGAGTGATTTTGAGAAAGACTATTATAAATTAGCATTAAAAATGTCTGGTTCTGTACAGGCCAAACGTTGGACAGAAATACCGGATGGGGGGTATTTATATTCTTTTAACGGTCCGCATTCCCTCTTTATAGATACAGTTCGTACTTGCAGGATATTGTTGGCAGCACATAAATTGGAACACCGAATGTTGGAAGAGCACGATGAAGAGATTGATTTACTTCAAAGAGCCATTACCCACGGACTAACTACCGCAAAATATGCGGTTTTCTATGGCGAAGGGAGAGATAGTTATGACGAGTGGGGGCGTGTAGCTCATGAATCTATTTTCAATCTAAACGATGGTGCATATCGTTGTCCGAATTCCCAACAAGGATTTTCTGGTTTCACTACATGGACCCGCGGACTTGCATGGGCAATGGTTGGATTTCCCGAATTTATTGAATACTTGGATTTCGTGGGAGGGTATGAAAAGGAACGAGAAATATTCTTGAAGGCGGCCCGAGCAAGTTGTGACTTTTTTATAGACAATACTTCTTCAGATGGAATTCCTTATTGGGATGCAGGCGCGCCCAATCTTCATAAATTAGGAAATTATCAAGAAAAAGAAGCCGATCCCTATAACGATTACGAGCCGGTGGATAGTTCTGCAGCGGCTATTGGTGCACAAGGGCTTTTGCGTTTAGGGCAAATTTTAAAAGAAGAAGACCCGTCAGCAGCAAAAAAATATCAGCAGGCAGGTTTAACAACTTTACAAACTTTGTTAAAAGATGTATATTTAGCAAAGAATGAAGGGCATCAAGGGATATTAAAACATTCAGTTTATCACCATCCAAATGGATGGGATCATATACCTGAAGGGCGAAAAGTGCCCGCTGACGAATCGAGTATGTGGGGCGATTATCACATGGTAGAACTTTGCTTGTATGCCCAGCGATTGTCGGAAGGCAAAAATTATCGCTTTTTCGATGGAATAGTTTAAACAAGTTAAATTAAGGGAGTAGTTTATTAAATGGCCAAAATTAGTCAAAAAGATATAGCAGAGGCGTTACAAATTTCAAGAGTAACGGTAACCAAGGCTTTGCAAGAACATCCAGACATTGCTTTAAAAACGCGGGAAGCCGTGAAGAAGAAAGCGGCAGAGATGGGCTATTATCCTAATTTTATCGGGCGTAACCTTTCCCAAGGACAAACATTTACTATTGGCATAATTTTGCCTAAAATAGCGCATTCCTTTTTTGCCCAAGCAGTGGAAAATTTTTACGAACATGCACATTCTAAAGGGTATAACATTATCCCGATGATTTCTTTTGAAGATCCAAAAAAGGAGAAGAAGAATATTGAGACCTTGCTTTCCATGCGTGTGGATGGAATTGTAATAGACGTATCCGGAAAAAGCGTGGATGATGATAATTATGAGCTTATAAAAAGGTCTGGGGCGAAATTTATTTTTTTCGACAGGGCTCCCGTAAATTCCAAAGAAAGTGCCGTATTGCTCAACGATAGGGAGTTGAGTTTCGAAATCACCCAGTTACTTCTAGACAAAGGATACAAAAAAATATGCCATTTTACGGGTCCGGAAGGAATTAGTATTTCTACGGAAAGGAAAAAAGGATATGAAAATGCTATGGCTGAAGCCGGATTGAAGACCCATTTGAGAAGCACAAACATGGGAACCAATGATGGCTATAAAATACTTAAAGAGATGGCAACTGAAAATGAATTGCCAGAAGCTGTCTTTGCAATCAACGATTCTGTGGCGCATGGAATATACAAAGCGGCAGAAGAGTTACATTTAAAAATACCGGATGATATAGCTGTTGTTGGCTTTGGAGATATAGACACTTCAAAATTATTAAATCCACCGCTTACAACTGTAAAGGTTCCTTTAAATGATATGACAGCATTTGCCATTGACGAATTGATAGACATGATACAAAAAGATACTTCACCAAAACGCAAAACAATTTTTAGCGGAGCCATAATACGAAGAGGTTCCATATAATTTTTTTAACCAACTTAGAACACGTGTAATATGAATTCAACCGGAATAATTTATGCTTTAATAACGGTGTTAGCTTGGGGAACTTGGCTGGCGCCATCGCAAAAAGTACCTCTTAAAAGTCAGCATACCAGAACATTTTATGTCACCCTGGCCGCTATGGCGTTATCAATTATTGCGAGCTTTTTTGTGGGAGTGGAAGGTTTGAATGCCACAACATTTATATTTCCCTTTGTTGGAGGTTTAATTTGGGCAATTAGTGGTTGGAGTGCTTTTATAGGAGCAAGCCGATTGGGGATGGCAAAGGCTTTTGGTATCTGGGCTCCTATGAACATTGTGGTTTCCATCTTTTGGGGTGTAATACTCTTTGGAGAATTTTTAGATGCGAGCAGTAGAACGTTGGGAATAGCCGCATTAGGATTTCTAATAATCATTGTTGGTATTCTCTTGATTGTCTTTTCGGATGGAACCGGAGGAAAGAAAACCGATTTAAAAGGACTTTTGGGAGCTATGGGAGCTGGCGTTGGTTTTGCTACCTATTTTATACCCATTCAATTAGGTACAGCAAATCATCCCGAGTTTACGATGTGGATAGGAACGCTTCCATTGTCAATAGGAATGTTTACGGGAAGTCTTCTATTATTATTCTTTACCAAAGCGCCTGCTAAACTAGAAAAAAATAACCGTTATTTTTTGTTAATGACCTCTGGTTTGCTGTGGGCAATTGGAAATTATGGAGCGCTGGCAATGATGGAACAAATAGGTACGGGAAGGGGCTTCACGATTGCGCAACTTTGTGTAGTGGTCAATGCGCTGGTTGGCGTGTTTTTATTTAAAGAACCTTCCCCAAAATCAAAAGCAGGAAAGCTAGTGCTAGTTGGGGTTGTTTTGGCAACCATTGGAGGTATTATTTTAGGAAATGTAAATTAAAAAAATATAAAATAGACATGAATAAAGAACACTTTTCAGTACCAAACAAACCATTTTCATATAAATTATTTATCGATGGGGAATGGGTACACGCAAAAAAAGGAAAAACTTTTTCAAGGGAAAGTCCTGCGCACAATACCACAGTAGGGATTTATGAAATGGCCGATGCAGAAGATACGGAGTTGGCTATTGAAGCTGCCCATAAAGCATTGGAAGAAGGTCCTTGGTCTAAAATGTCTGGAGCCGAACGTTCCAAAATCCTCATTAAAGTTGCTGATTTAATCAGAGAAAATGCAAAAGAACTGGCTTTAATCGAAACACTGGAAAGCGGGAAGCCTATTACCCAAGCCAATGATGAAATGGAATGGGCTGCAGGTAATTGGGATTATGCCGCAACCTTGGGAAGGCATACCAAAGGGGAGTCCTACAATTCGCTGGGCGAAGATATGTTAGCAATGACCGTGCGGGAACCTATCGGAGTGGTAAGTATGATTACTCCATGGAATTTTCCATTGCTCATTGTGAGTCAGAAATTACCGTTAGCGCTAGCGGTTGGCTGTACAGCAGTTATCAAACCGAGTGAATTCACACCGGGAACCACCTTAAAATTGGGTGAATTGCTCACTAAAGCTGGTGTTCCTTCTGGGGTGGTGAATATTATTTCTGGATATGGAGACCCAGTAGGCGTTACCATGACCAATCACCCTAAAGTGAGCATGGTTTCTTTCACCGGTTCTACCAAAGTAGGAAAGCTTATAGCTGCAAGTGCTGGTGAAAAACTTAAAAAGGTTGGATTGGAACTTGGTGGAAAGAACCCGCAGATCATTTTTCCTGATGTGAATCTTGAAGAAGTAGTAGATGCCGTGGTATTTGGTGTTTATTTTAATATGGGGGAATGTTGCAATAGCGGAAGTAGAATTCTCGTACACGATGATATTGCCGATGAATTGATTCAAAAGGTAAAAGAAAAGTCACAACAAGTGCAAACGGGCGACCCACTAGACCCAGAAGTGAAAGTCGGACCTATTATTCATTCAGAACAGAAAGATAAAATCTGTAGTTATATGGATTTAGCTACTTCGGAAGGTGCCGAGCTGGTGCTAGGAGGGAATTCGGATGAAAATGAAGCGTATGTTTATCCAACCATTTATGACAAAGTAACACCGAATATGACCATTGCAAAGGAAGAGGTATTTGGTCCCGTACTTTCCATAATTCGTTTTAGCACTTTGGAAGAAGCCATTGCCATTGCAAACGATACGCTGTACGGTTTGTCTGCCAGTATTTGGACAAAAGATATCGACAGGGCGATGGTATTTTCGCGAAAGGTAAAAGCTGGAACGGTTTGGGTTAATACGTTTATGAGTGGCTATGCTGAACTTCCCTTCGGTGGATATAAAGAAAGCGGTCTAGGTCGGGAAATGGGTGCATATGCCATTGATGAATTTACTGAATTAAAAACTATTCAGGTGCATATAGGTGAAAAAACAAACTGGTGGCTAAATAAATAGTAATTAATAGCAATTTGTGAAATTGTTCGATAAAATAAAAAGTTTCTTAGCTTCCATAGCTCCCGGTTTCTTTATGATTGGGTACGTAATTGGCACGGGCAGTGTTACCACTATGGCCGTGTCTGGCGCGCGCTACGGGATGTCTTTGACTTGGGCGTTGCTGCTCTCATGTTTTTTCACAACTTTTCTATTAATAGCTATCAGTAGGGTAACTATTGTTTCGGGGCACACCTTAATTTATAATATAAAGAAACACCTTCATCCTGCGTTGGCCATTTTTATAATTTTCGGATTAATGGTTACGGTGATTTCTTCCATCGTTGGGGTGACGGGAATTGTTGCTGAAGTTTATCAAGAATGGTCCAAAACCATTTTCAAGAAAGAGGAGGGTGTGCCTCCACTGGTTACATCCAGCATTTTGTTGATGGTTTTATACGGACTCTTTTGGCAGGGGAAGCATAAAACTTTTATCAATACGCTTTCCGTTTTAGTTGCTTTTATGGCACTTTGTTTCGTTGGAACAATGTTTTTAGTCATGCCGCCTTCCGCAGAAATTTTAAACGGATTGTTACCCAGCGTACCAGAAACGGGAAGCCCCTATTTGGTGATAGGGGGTATGGTAGGCACCACGATGGCATCGGTATGTTTGGTTTCTAGAAGTACTTTGGTAAAGGAGCAAGGTTGGAAAATAGAGCACTTAGCGATTGATAAACGGGATGCCATTATTTCTATGACATTGACATTTTTTATCAGTGCTTCGATTATTGCGGCAGCTGCTGGGACATTGCATGTAAAGGAAATTCAAGTAGATAATGCAGTGGAGATGTTGTACACTTTAGAGCCACTAGTAGGGAAGTTTGCCGTATCGGTTTTTGCGATTGGTATTCTTTGTGCTGGATTTTCTTCTATTTTTCCCAATATGGTTCTTTTTCCTTGGTTGTTGAACGATTACCAAGGGAAAAACAAACCTATGAATAGTTTGTTTTTTAGAATTTTGGTTTTGCTGATAACCCTAAGCGGACTCATAATCCCTATTTTTGGAGGAAAACCAGTTTTATTAATGATTGCCTCCCAAGCTGTTAGTCCGTTGATGCTTCCCATGATTATAGGAATTCTAATCTACCTGCTCAACAAAAATGAAGTGATGGGAACCTACCGTTTAAATCGCCTGTTTCAGGTAATATTATATGTTACCTTGTTCTTCTCAATTTGTATGTCTGTAATTTCTTTCAAAGGTTTTTTGGAACTGTTTGCTTTTTAAGAGGATTAATTTGTTCAGAAAAAGGAAATCGCATATTCCACAGCGCTTTTATTGTTGTTTTCAAGATTATAGCGCTCAATTTTAAATTTTTATTAAAAATGCGGCTTTTATACAGTTAAATCACTTCTGTTGTGGTTTACTGTATTCAATAATCCATAAATTTAATCAGCTATTTAAATTCGTAGACATGAAGGTGACAACGCGAGAGCATACCCGATTAAAGGAAAATTATTCAGGAGAAAAAGATTGGTTAAAATTTGGGCCTTATTTAAGTGAAAGGCAATGGGGAACCGTGCGCGAGGATTATAGTGAGAATGGCGATGCTTGGGGGTATTTCACCCACGACCATGCTAGAAGTCGTGCTTATCGCTGGGGAGAAGACGGGATTGCAGGAATAAGCGACCGTTATAGTAATATTTGCTTTGCCGTTGCCATGTGGAATGGAAAAGACCCTATTATAAAAGAACGGTTGTTTGGTTTAACAGGGCCAGAAGGAAATCATGGGGAAGACGTAAAAGAGCTATACTATTACTTAGAAAATACGCCTTCGCATTCTTATATGAAACACCTCTATAAATATCCTCAAGAGGAATTTCCGTATAAAAAGATAGTGGATGAAAACAGGAAAAGAGGATTAGACGATTTAGAGTATAAATTATTGGATACGGGCTTGTTCGACAATGATAATTATTTCAATATTGAGACGGAATATGTTAAAGCCGATACGCAAGACCTTTTAATAAAAATTACTGTAACCAATGTTTCCGAAAACAAAGCTTCATTACATCTTTTACCAACATTGTGGATGCGAAATCAGTGGAATTTCAGCGGAATAAAAGAGAAGCCTTTTATAAAAAAGCAGCATAAAAATGGCAATACTTATGTCAATGCCAAACATATTTATGTTGGGGCATACAATTTGTATTTCGACGAGGCAGATCATCTTTTCTTTACGGAAAATGAAACAAATGAGGCTTTGCTTTACAATAGAAAAAATGATCATCCGTACAAAAAGGATTTATTTCATGATGCCCTCGTAAACGGTGACTTTTCTCTACCAACTTCGAGGGAAGAAGGAACAAAGTTTGCTCCGGTTTATCAGTTGAAATTGGCTTCAAAAGAATCAAAAGTGATTAAGTTGCGCTTTTCTTCGGAAGAAATTGATGCTCCTTTCAATGAAGATTTCGAGCATGTTTTTCAGCAGCGAATAACCGAGAACAATGAATTCTATAATGCGATTTGTAAAGGGAATACCGAGGAACGAAAATCTATTCAGAAACAAGCCTACGCCGGATTATTATGGACAAAACAATATTATAATTATGATGTAGAAACATGGCTCAAAGGCGATTCGGAGGTGTCTATTCCCCCAGCAAAACGGCTTTCGGGGCGAAATAGCAACTGGAAAACGTTGAGAAACCACGATATTATGTCCATGCCAGATAAATGGGAATATCCTTGGTATGCATCTTGGGACTCTGCCTTTCATTGTATATCATTTGCAAAAGTGGACCCTGAATTTGCTAAAAATCAATTGCTTCTCTTTACGAAAGAGTGGTATATGGCACCAAACGGACAAATACCAGCTTACGAATGGTCTTTTAGTGATGTGAATCCACCCGTACAAGCTTGGGCTGCCAGTAAAGTATACGAAATAGAGAAAGAACAAACCGGCAAAGGAGATATTGCTTTTTTAAAAAGGATATTGAACAAATTGGCCTTGAATTTTACATGGTGGGTGAATCGACTCGATGTAAACAACAACAATATTTTTGAAGGTGGCTTTCTTGGGCTGGATAATATTGGAGTATTTGATAGAAGCTATGGTGTGCCTGGGAATGGTACATTGGAACAAGTAGATGGCACTTCTTGGATGGCTCTGTACTGTTTAAGTATGCTGAAAATTAGTTTGGAAGTTTCCATAGAAGATGATGCTTACGAAGACATGGCAGTAAAATATTTTGGGCATTTTGTTTTTATAGCAGAAGCGCTTAACAAAATTAGCATCGACCAAAAAGGAACGTGGGACGAAAACGAAGGTTTCTTTTATGATAAATTGACATTGCCTAGCGGTGAATCTACTCTCATAAAAGTAAGATCTATTGCGGGTTTACTTTCTTTGGCGGCCGTATTGAATATTAAAAAAGAGGTGTTGCAAAAACTGCCTAGGTTCGAACAAAGTGTTCGCTGGTTTCAAAACCATAGAAGAAAATCTTTGAAATATCCCGTAATACAAGCGTTCGTAGAAGGAGAAGACCTTTTGCTGTCTTTAGTGCCCAGAAACCGAATATTGGTAATGATGAAGAGTTTCTTAGATGAAAATGAATTTTTAAGTCCATACGGCATTCGGTCACTTTCAAAAATACATTCAGAACCTTATCATATAAAAATTCAAAATATTTATTACAGTATTAGCTATGAGCCTGGAGAGTCTACCGTGCATTTGTTTGGGGGGAATTCCAATTGGCGCGGCCCCATTTGGATGCCTATTAATTATCTTTTTATTCAAGCCATGAAGGAATACGATAGTTACAACCACCGCACTATTTATTTGGAGTATCCTACAGGAAGCGGTAATAAGGTAAGTCTAAAAGAAATTATTGAGGACCTTTCCAAGCGATTGATTAATATGTTTGAAAAAGACGGGAATGGTAATCGTCCCATCAATGCGCAGCATACAAATCGCTATCAAGACCCAATGTTTGAAGATTTAATTCTTTTTTACGAGTATTTCAATGGAGATAATGGTCGTGGATTGGGTGCCGCTCATCAAACAGGGTGGACGAGTTTGGTGGCAAATCTCATTGACGATATTGGAAAATCAGAAGTTTCTTCAGAATAAATAAATTATCTAAATGCTTTAAAAAGTGAGGATTATAGGGGCGTTGAGCCCCTTTTTTTGTTGAAATAGCAAGAATTTTATTCAATTAACAAAACTTTATGAAAACCGCCTTTCCTTTTTCTTCGTTAATATGGGTGAAGATTAATCATAAAAATATCAATTATGAAAAAGGAAATAATAAAAGTTCATCAACCGAAACCGGCAAAGAACCGACGACAATTCTTAAAGTTAGGCGGACTAGCAATTGCTGGTACCGGATTATTGATGGCATGTAATAACGACGACGACCAAGGTTCTATGATGCCGCCAGAAGGTGGAGTATTCGATCTTGGTGAAGGTGATTTGGGAGTTCTCAACTACGCCTATGCGTTGGAACAGTTAGAAGCCGATTTCTACACCAAAGTTGTTAATTCTTTTTATGCTAACATTAGCGATGTAGAAAGACAAGTTTTAACCGATTTATACTATCACGAAGTAAACCATAGAGATTTCTTTAAAACAGCTATTACTGCAGCTGTAGAAGGAAATGTAGATTTAGTATTGCCAACATTGGAATTTGATTATGGTAACCTAGATTTTGGAAACCGTGACCAAGTTTTAGCAACTGCAAGAACGTTGGAAGATACTGGTGTTGCCGCTTACAATGGTGCTGGTAGACTTATCTCCAACCCAGATTATTTAGTACTTGCAGGTAAAATTGTTTCTGTAGAAGCAAGACATGCTTCCGCTATTAGAACATTAATTAATCCTGGATCAGCAGATTTTGCTGGAGATGATGTGGTAACAGTAGATACTGGATTGGATTTAGCTTTAGACCCATCAGATATTTTAGCAGCTGTTGCTGATACCGGATTTGTTAAAACTGAATTTACAGCGAACAGTTTACCATAACGCTGAAAGGAAATACTAATTAAATCATTTTCAGCTCGGTGAGCAGAAATAACATTAAAATTGAAACACTATGAATATTATAAATTTTTTAGATGATTTTACCACAAGCAATCTTTTGGAAGGTAAAACGTCACGTCGAGATATATTTGGAACTTTAGGGAATTTAGGTAAAAAAGCAGCCATAGCCGCTGTACCATTTGGATTAGCTACCATGCCTAAAAAGACCTTTGCTCAGTCGATGGATGCAGACCCTGTGGGCGCATTGCAGTTGGCCTTAACATTGGAGTATTTGGAGGATGAATTTTACGATTTGGCCCTTCAATCGGGAGTGCTCCCAACGGGACGTCCAGAGACAGTTTATATGCAGATTTCCCAGCACGAACAAGCGCACGTTGATTTCTTGATCGCTGGATTGGAAGGAGCTGGAGTAACGCCAGTTTCCAAACCAACATTCGATTTCACCGCTGGTGGAGCTTTTGATCCTTTTAACGAAAATGGAGTAGGGCAGGAGACGGCTTATGCTCAATTGTTAGCGCTTGCACAGGCTTTTGAAGATACAGGAGTAAGAGCCTATAAAGGGCAGGCAGGAAACTTATTAGGGTCTCCTTTCTTAACCGCTGCATTGCAAATACATTCCGTAGAGGCAAGACATGCTTCGGAAATTAGAAGATTGAGAGGCTTGAAAGGATGGATTACCAATAATGAAAGAGGTGCTGGAATGCCGGAAGCTACGCAAGCAGTGTATAACGGTGAAGAAAATGTTATGCAAGGAGGGCTTGATGTAACCACTTTAGGTTCTGGTGATGCTTTCGGAATGGCTGCTTCTACAGAGGCTTATGACGAGCCAATTTCTGGTGATGCCGCTGTTTCTATCGCTAGTTTATTTATAGTTGAAGAATAACACATAATATTTTTAATGGTTGGTTGTTGAGGCCATTTGGGATGAATTTTTGTCTCGAATGGCCTTTTTAGTGAGATCCAAATTTCAAAAACCGAAGGCGCATTGAAATTTGTCGAGCGAACTAATCCCGACCGGAAGCGTCTGGACCTAATGATACTTTTCAGATTTCTATTTCCAAATTTCAAAAGCCAAAGGCGAATTGAAATTTGTTGATCGAACTAATCCCGACGGCAAGTGTCGGGGTCACACTATTTTTTTCTACGATTTCTTGATTCAAATTTTAGGAGCGCAACAATATAGAAATTTATTTTTTCGGCTTGCTTGATTGGTTTCATTATAGAAGAATACAGATTGCTGAAAATTTATTGGTTAACGGATCTTACTTCAACAAATCCAAAGCCCGTTCCAAAGCCATTCCCCGGGAGCCTTTTATTAGGATGTTTTGTTCCTTGGGTTGTTCTTTTTTCAAATAAGTTTGAAGATCATTAAAATTCTTGAACTTAATTAACGTACTCTTGGTTTTAAAGAAGTTTTCCCCCACTAAGACTGCATTATCAAAATTCATTTCAGCAACCAAATCTGCAATGTATTGATGTTCGATTTCTGCATCAACGCCTAATTCAAACATATCACCTAAGATTACTAATTTCGAGTTACTCTGTAGGCGCTTAAAATTGTTTAAAGCGGCTTCCATACTGGAAGGGTTGGCATTATAAGCATCTAAAATAATGGTTCGATCTTCTTTTTTTATAATTTGAGATCTGTTATTGGATGGGGTGTAAGCTTCAATGGCCTCTTTAGTATCTTCATCTGGAACTTCAAAATGTTTGCCAATGAGGATAGCTGCGGCTATATTGGTAAAGTTATAATCGCCAATTAAATTTGAATTAATAGCTTTGTTTCCGTAGTAAATGCTAACATAAGAATTACTATCTTTTTGTTCGATCTTTAAATTACTTTCATTTTTCGTACTGAAGCCTATTTTGTTTTTATAACCATGCAGTTTTTCAGCTTGAATTTTATCATCTGCATTATAAAAAATGGTTTTTTGATGCTTGATTAAATGAGTATAAAGCTCACTTTTGCCTTTTATAACACCTTCCACGCCTCCAAAACCTTCTAGATGCGCTTTTCCAAAATTGGTAATAAAACCATAATCCGGTAGGGCTATGTTGCAAAGGCCTTCAATTTCTTTTTGATGATTCGCTCCCATTTCTACAATCCCTATTTCGGTGGTTTTATTCATGGAAAGTAATGTTAGCGGGACACCAATGTGGTTGTTCAGGTTGCCTTGAGTGGCTACCGTTCTGAATTTCTTGGAGAGTACAGCGTTTATCAATTCCTTGGTGGTCGTTTTTCCATTACTTCCCGTAAGCGAAACGATGGGGAGTTTTAAATATTCGCGATGGAATTTCGCCAATTTTTGAAGCGCTTTCAAGCAGTCATCCACCAAAATGATATTTTCTGAAGTATTGAATTTCGCTTCATCTACTACAGCATATTTTGCTCCCTTTTTCAATGCTTGTTCAGCAAACTCATTGCCATTAAAATTAGCTCCTTTCAATGAGAAGAAAATAGAATCTTTTTCAATTTTACGGGTGTCGGTTACGGCCCCTGTAGTTTCCAAAAAAATAGAGTGTATCGCTGCTGTTTTCATAAAATAAAAGTATAAAAAAAGCCCTGAATTTATCAGGGCTTTTCAATAATATTTATGGAGATTTTAATGTCTCGGTGTTTTCTTTTCTTTGGCTTTAGAACCTACTCTAGACATCGCACATCGGAAACCTATATAATCAGTTGCCATGTATTGTGGTAAATATCTTCTTTGCGCTGGATCCAACCAGTAAGCACGATCTTTCCAAGAACCTCCTTTGTATACTCGAACGTCGTCGTTGATTAAAGTTGTTCTAGTGTTGGAATCATCAATTTGTTTGATAAGGTTTCCTAAAGAGTCTCTTTGAACTTGGTTTTTAGGCGCGTTATACATACGTTTTCCATCTTCAATATTTTCTTCTTCACTGAACATATCGTAGTATCTTGTAGAACCTTTGTCTCCATCGCGATAGTTTCTGTTGTCACTCACATCGAAGTTGGTACGTAAATAGGTGTCATTCTGATCTACAGGCACCATGGCTATTTCGCCAGGTAAGTCACGTGCAACAATTTTACCGTTGGCCAAAGTATCGTATCTAATTCCTTCTCTGCCTACAACTTCCACTCTTCCATCTTCACCAATGGCAGTTTTCATATAAACGTTTCCACGGTAATAGTTAAAGTCGTTAGCTTCGTCATCAACTATCGGGCGGTAAACATCAGCAACCCATTCAGCAACGTTTCCGGCCATGTCATACAATCCCCAATCGTTTGGAGGGTATGATTTTACCTGAGCAGTAATATCTGCGCTATCGTCAGACCATCCAGCAATTCCACCGTAGTCACCTTTACCTTGCTTAAAGTTAGCCAATTGGTCACCACGTGTTTTACGTTTTCCAGAACGCGTGTATTCGCCTTCCCATGGGTATTTTTTTCTTCCTCTGTAGTTGTTGTACTCTCTGGTTCCTACCAAAGCTGCAGCAGCATATTCCCACTCTGTTTCTGTAGGAAGTCTGTAAGAAGGCATAATAACTCCACTTGATCTTTTAGCGAATACGTTGGTAGAATCTCTCTTGGCTTTACCTTGAAGCGAATCTATTTGTCCGCCGTAAATATTTTCTGGGCTGTTCAAATACGTTTCAGTACTGAAACCTCCTTCAGTTTCTCCATTTACTACAGCGTATTTACTGTTCTTTGCTAAATAACCTTCCCTCTCGAGCATAAGTTCATTAACACGATCGGTTCTCCATTCTGAGAACTGAACTGCTTGAACCCAGTTCACTCCAACTACTGGATATTCCGCATAGGCAGGATGTCTAAGGTAGTTGTTGGTCATTACTTCGTTGTACCCTAATCGGTTTCTCCATACCAAAGTATCTGGCAACGCTCCTTTATAAATATTAGCGTAAGCAGGATCATCTGGTGGATAAACGCTTTTTAGGTAATCGAGGTATTCCATGTACATTTTGTTGGTAACCTCGGTTTCATCCATGTAAAACGACTGAACGTGTTGTTGTGTAGGTGTATTGTTCCAGTCGTGCATTACATCATCTTGGACTTTACCTCGGGTAAAGGTTCCTCCTTCCAAAAATACAAGTCCGGGAGCAGTTTCTTGCTCCTTGAAGTTTGTATTGTACTGGAAACCACCTTCTTTCGAGTTGATTTGCCATCCGGTTGCTCTGGAAGTGTTTTTGTCTGAGTTTTTACAGCTAGTAAAACTCGCAAATGCAACCAAGCATAATACATATGGGTTAAAAAGATACTTCTTCATAGTTAAGATTTGAGTTGTCTTAAATAAGTGTGCAATATAGTGATTAAGTAATTTAATGCAATTTTTTTCATAGAAATTGTACGCATAATGTTGTCAAAGTTCGCTCCGTTGTTGTCAAAACGATTAAATGACAATTTTATTATAGGCCTAATTGTAATTATTTGTTTCCGAAGTAAAATTAGATATTATTTCACTTATAAGAACTGAAATTATAGGTGTAAGAATTTTCAAAATAAAGAAAGATGGAATAATGTACAGTGTATAAAAGTAGATATGGAAACCTAACTTTTTAATAGTTATTATCTACCTAAAAATGATATTTAAAAATTTAATTATTGTCTTAGTTGTTATTATTTCTTAAGTTCGGTGCAATATTTTTTGATAAATGAAAAAAATATAGGTGCTTATATAAGATTTTTGTTAATGGTTCGTTAATGCTAAAAGATACCTTTTGTTATTTTTGAAAGGGAACCGAAACTTAAACCATTATATTTGTATCAATAACCTAAACTTAAACCTATGGAGTCTTTTCGTCGTTGTTTGATGAATTTGCAAAAAGAATGATGAAAGGCGTCTTGTTGGTCTGCTAGTTTGCCGACCGACTTAAAAAAATCAAATACTAACAAATGAAACCAAAACTACTGCTCCTAAGCTTACTGCTTTCAACTTTTTTATTGAAAGCCCAAGAACAATCTAGAGTTATAACTACTGCTGTGCCGTTTTTAACTATTGCTGCCGATGCTAGGTCGGGAGGTATGGGTGAGTTGGGAGTAACTACTTCTACCGATGTTTTTTCCCAGCAATGGAACCCTGCGAAATATGCTTTTGCTGAAAGGCAGTATGGTGTTGGACTTAGTTACACTCCGTATTTGAGTCAGCTTGTGAATGATATAGCGCTTTTGAATGCTTCTTTTTATAATAAAATCAACGATAGAAGTGCTTGGGCAGCTAGTATTCGCTATTTCGGATTGGGGGATATTGAGTTTATTACTGAAGATGAAGCACAAATGGGAGCTCCAGCAACCATCGTTCGTCCGAACGAGTTGGCATTAGATGCCTCCTATTCATTAAAATTAAGTGAAACATTCTCCATGGCCGTTGCGGCAAGATTTATTCGTTCCGACCTTAAATTACAAGATGAGGTTACCGATGGTACCGCTGCGAGTTCTTTTGCTGTGGATATTGCCGGTTTTTACAAATCGCCAGAGATTGCTTACAATGCCTTTAATGGTGTTTGGCGCGGAGGTTTCAATATTGCGAATATCGGTCCGAAAATTAAATATGATGACGCCATCAGTAGGGAAAGTCCGTTGCCAACGAATTTAAAACTAGGAGCTGGTTTCGATTTTATATTTGATCCATTAAATGTACTTTCCGTAAATACCGAATTCAATAAATTACTTGTGCCAACGCCAAGCGACTCGAACGGTGATGGTGTTATTAATACTGAAGACGATTATTATAACGAAAGTTTTTTCACAGGAATGTTTTCCTCTTTTGGGGACGCTCCAGATGGATTTAGTGAGGAGCTAAGTGAAGTTACTTGGTCGTTGGGATTTGAATATATGTACAACGATGTCTTTGCGTTGCGAACAGGTTATTTCCATGAAAGTCCAGAGAAAGGGGCGCGCGAATTTTTTACCCTTGGAGCTGGATTCACATTTAAAGCGACGACTATAGATTTATCTTATTTGTTCTCAACTTCCAACGTAAGAAATCCGTTAGAAAATACCTTGCGTTTCTCACTTACTTTCAATTTAGGAGACGAGTTTTATAATTAATATTTCAAGAATGTTTTGCTAGGGAGTTTTATAAGTCTTATTTCTTATGCATATCCTTTAAAATATTGTATTTTGCTAAAGTAATTTTTACCGGAGCAAGGAATGAAAAAAATTGAAATAAAAGCATCTTTAACGGTTTACGATTCTTTAGATGAACTTTCTGAAGATGTTAAAGCGCTTATGGTTAAAGCAGTGGCTGCCAGAAAAAATGCCTATGCACCTTATTCAAAATTTAGAGTTGGAGCGGCCCTAAAGCTGAAGAATAACGAGATTGTTATTGGTAACAATCAAGAGAACGCGGTGTATCCTTCTGGTCTTTGTGCAGAGCGGGTAGCTATTTATCAAGCTGGGGCATTGTACCCGAATGTTGCCATTGAAACAATTGCTATTTCTGCATCTTCAGATGTTTTTAACGTACTTACTCCAACACCGCCATGCGGAGCTTGCCGGCAGTCTATTTTTGAGTATGAAGAAAACCAAAAATCGGCCATTGAAATCTATTTTATGGGGGAAACTGGGAAAGTTGTAAAAGCAGATTCAGTAAAAGATTTACTCCCTCTTACCTTCGGAAAAGCTACTTTGAACAATATTTAACAAAAATCTTTTATAAAAGCAGTTTTTCATTTTTACACTTTTATTGAAAACGCTACTTTTGTATTGCGTTTTAAAATCCCATGTAAACAGCGTAGGGATTTAATTTTTTTAGAACAAGACAATTGTTCGATGTCCAATTTTATGGCTTAAAGAATATTATAAATGAAAAAAGTTACAAAAGAAGTTTACTTGAAATGGTATGAAGACATGCTGTTTTGGAGAAAGTTTGAAGATAAGTTAGCGGCGGTTTATATCCAGCAAAAGGTTAGAGGGTTTCTTCACCTTTATAATGGGCAAGAAGCGGTTTTAGCAGGAACTTTACATGCAATCGATCCAAAGAAAGATAAGTTGATAACAGCATATCGTAACCACGTTCAGCCCATCGGTATGGGAGTGGATCCTAGAAGAGTGATGGCCGAGCTTTACGGAAAAGAAACAGGGACTTCCAAAGGTTTGGGTGGTTCCATGCACATTTTTTCCAAAGAGCACAACTTTTATGGTGGTCACGGTATTGTAGGGGGACAAATTCCTTTAGGTGCTGGATTAGCTTTTGCTGATAAGTATTTCAAGAG
This sequence comes from Galbibacter mesophilus, assembly GCF_023721415.1. Taxonomy (GTDB): domain Bacteria; phylum Bacteroidota; class Bacteroidia; order Flavobacteriales; family Flavobacteriaceae; genus Galbibacter; species Galbibacter mesophilus. The sequence goes on from NZ_JAMQVC010000006.1 coordinate 29,391, forward strand.
AGATGGTGTAACTTTATGTTATATGGGAGATGGTGCAGTGCGTCAAGGTTCTTTGCACGAAACCTTTAACTTAGCCATGCTTTGGAATTTACCGGTTGTTTTCATTTGTGAAAATAATGGATACGCTATGGGAACTTCCGTAGCAAGAACTTCCAAAGAGCAGGAAATCTGGAAATTAGGGCTTGGTTTTGATATGCCATGTGGGCCAGTAGATGGGATGAATCCTGTTAAGGTTGCTGAAGCTATCCACGAAGCAGTGGAAAGAGCACGTTCTGGTGGCGGACCAACTTTTTTGGAAATGAAAACGTATCGATACAGAGGTCACTCTATGTCGGATGCACAACATTACCGAACTAAAGAAGAGGTAGAAGAGTACAAGAAAATCGACCCGATTACACAAGTAAAAGATATCATTTTAGAGAAGAAGTACGCAAAAGAAGAAGATATTAAGAAAATCGACAAGCGCGTTAAGGATTTGGTGAAAGAATGTGAGCAATTCGCAGAAGAATCCAAGTTCCCAGACAAAAGCGTTATGTACGACGTTGTGTACGAACAAGAAGACTATCCATTTTTACAGCATAAACTTTAAAGATAATGGCAGAAATCATTAACATGCCTCGTTTGAGCGACACCATGGAAGAAGGTGTCGTGGCAAAGTGGTTAAAGCAAGTAGGAGATAAAGTAGAGGAAGGCGATATTTTAGCTGAAATCGAAACTGATAAAGCAACCATGGAGTTTGAATCTTTCCACGAAGGGACATTACTTCATATTGGTATTGAAGAAGGCGATGGAGCTCCTGTAGACTCTCTTTTGGCTATCATTGGAGAAGAAGGTGAGGATATTTCTGGATTGTTGAATGGAGGCGGAAGCACCAGCGACAAAAAGGAAGAAAAATCGGAGGATGCCAAAGCAGATGCTAAAGAGGATTCAAAAGAAGATGATTCTGAAGAGGAATCAGCAGCTGGAGGAGAAATTCCAGAAGGTGTAGAAGTTGTTACCATGCCTCGTTTAAGCGATACCATGGAAGAAGGTACAGTGGCTTCTTGGCTTAAAAATGTTGGTGATGATGTAGAGGAAGGCGATATTTTAGCTGAAATTGAAACCGATAAAGCAACGATGGAATTTGAATCGTTCTATTCTGGTAAATTGCTTCATATTGGTATCGAAGAAGGTCAGTCGGCTCCTGTAGACGATGTGTTGGCAATTATCGGTCCGGAAGGAACGGATGTCGATGCAGTTTTAGCAGCCGCAAAAGGCGGTGGAACTCCAAAGAAAAAAGAAACTTCTTCTGAAGAGAAAAAGACAGAATCTAAAACTTCTTCCGAAGATAAAAAAGAAGAAAAATCTACTTCTGAAAGTGCTTCTGGAGGAAGAATATTTGCTTCACCTTTAGCTAAGAAAATGGCTGAAGAAAAAGGAATCGATCTTGCAAAAGTGGATGGTTCTGGAGAAAACGGAAGAATTGTCAAAAAAGATATTGAGAATTATGAGAAACCAGCAGAAAGCAAACCAGAGGCAAAAGAAAGTGCTCCTGCTGCTACAGCTTCTTCAGCAATGCCTTTCGTACCAGCAGGTGAGGAAAGTAGAGAAGAGAAGAAAAATTCTCAAATGCGTAAAACCATTGCCAAACGTCTTTCAGAATCTAAATTCTCGGCACCTCATTATTACCTTACCATCGAGGCGGATATGACCAATGCGATGGCATCTCGTAAGCAGATAAATGAATTGCCAGATACCAAAGTTTCTTTTAATGATATGGTGGTGAAAGCTTGTGCAATGGCGCTTAAAAAGCACCCACAAGTAAATACTACTTGGAAAGATGATGTTACGGTTTACAATCACCACGTTCATATTGGGGTGGCAGTTGCCGTAGATGAAGGATTATTGGTTCCAGTGTTGAAGTTTGCAGACCAAATGAGCCTTACCCAAATAGGTGGTAAAGTAAAAGAATTGGCTGGAAAAGCAAGAAACAAAAAGATTCAACCAGCGGAAATGGAAGGAAGTACTTTTACGGTTTCCAATTTAGGAATGTTTGGTATTCAAGAATTTACTTCTATTATTAACCAACCTAACTCGGCAATTCTTTCGGTAGGTGGAATTGTTGAAAAACCAGTGGTTAAAAATGGTGAAATTGTAGTTGGCCATACCATGAAAGTTACTTTAGCATGTGATCACCGTACGGTAGATGGCGCTACTGGAGCTCAATTTTTACAAACATTACAGGCGTATTTAGAAAACCCTGTAACCATGTTGGCATAACAACTATTCTATAATAAAATGCAGAGATCCCGCTTTATGCGGGATTTTTGGTATTTTAAAAGCAGTCATATAAAAAGAGATAACAAACAGAGATGAATAAATATTTAATGATCTTGTCCTTATTGGTTTTTGCATGTAAAACCAAAACAGCTCCTGTCTCAGAGAGTACAGAGGCGCAAAAACAATCTGTAGTTAAAGCATATGTTTCAGCTTCAGAAGTAAAGAAAAATCTTTCTTTTCTAGCTTCAAATGAATTAAAAGGAAGGGAATCCGGTACGGAGGGCATAAATTCAGCTGCAAAGTACATTGAGAATATCTTTAAAAATAATGGAGTAAAACCATATTTTAAAACCTATTTCGATACGCTTACCAATTTTGAAAAGCCCACTTACAATGTGGTTGGTATGGTAGAGGGGAACGACCCTAATTTAAAAGATGAATTTATTGTCGTTGGAGCGCATTATGACCATATTGGTGAAGGAAAGCCTGTTGATGGTGATGCCATAGCAAATGGCGCTAATGATAATGCTTCTGGATCTGCTGCGGTGATAGAGTTTGCAAAATATTTCGGAAACCATAAAACGAACAAGCGAAGCATTTTGTTTGTTTTGTTTTCTGCGGAAGAAAAAGGACTTTTAGGATCTAAGCATTTAGCTGAAAAATTAAAGTCGGAAAACTTTAACCTTTACACCATGGTGAATTTTGAAATGATTGGCGTACCGATGCAGCGTGAGGAGTTGACGTATATTACGGGTTACAAGGAAAGCAACATGGCTGAAAAAATGAATGAATATGCGGGGGAAGAGGTTACTGGATTTCTTCCAAAAGCGAAAGAATACAATCTCTTTAAGAGATCAGACAATTATCCTTTTTACGAAGTGTTCAAAGTTCCTTCCCAAACCATCTGTACGTTCGACTTTACCAATTTTGAGTATTATCACCATGTAGATGATGAAACTGAAAAAATGGATTTCCAGCACATGGCCACCGTTATTAATAAGATGGTTCCCGTGCTAGAAAAAATGGCAAACTCCAGCGAGAAAGAAATTAAAATGAATACGCCCTAATTTTTTAGAATGTCAAAAAATATTATTGTTACTGGAACAAGTAGAGGAATTGGTTTTGAATTGGTAAAAATCTTAACGGAACAGGGACATCATGTTCTGGCACTTTCTAGAAACTGTGATCCAGTGAATGAGTTAAACCTGAAAAATGCAACCGCATTCAGCTGTGATATTTACAATGAAGAAAATCTGACGGAGGCTAAGGAATTCATCAAAAATAATTGGCAACGCGTGGATGCGCTTATCAATAATGCTGGTTTGTTGGTTAATAAGCCATTCGGTGAAATTACTATGGAAGATTTTGAAGCTGTGTATAGAACCAATGTTTTTGGAGTGGTTGCTTTAACGCAATTAGTAGTTCCTTTTATGTCTAAAAACGGTCATGTGGTAACGGTGAGCAGTATGGGGGGTGTTCAAGGAAGTGTGAAATTCCCAGGTTTATCGGCTTATAGTTCCTCCAAAAGTGCTGTGATTACTTTAACGGAATTACTAGCGGAAGAGTATAAAGAAACTGGTCCTTCATTTAATGTATTGGCATTAGGGGCCGTACAAACCGAAATGTTGGAAGAAGCTTTTCCAGGTCTGGAAGTACCAACAACGCCCGAAGAAATGGCTAAGTATATTGCTGAATTTGCTTTAAACGGACAAAAATTCTATAATGGTAAACTATTGCAAGTAAGTAATAGTACTCCCTAAATTTGGATGTATGCATGGAGTTTTATCAAAATATTTACCAGATGGAGCTGTAGTTCCCTGCGTTGAATTGATTAAACATAACCATGTACATTTAAAAATTGTGGATGAGCGGGTTACTAGGCATGGCGATTATCGTAATTTACAAGATGGAAGTCATCAAATTACCGTGAATGCCAATCTAAACAAGTATCGTTTTCTTATTACTTTGGTGCATGAAATTGCCCATTTAGTAGCATTTGAAAAATATGGAAGGAAAATAAAGCCACATGGAGTTGAGTGGAAATATACTTTTCAGCAATTAATGTTGCCTTTTATAAGACCGGAAATTTTTCCATCCAAACTGTTGCCCGTTCTGGCAAGGCATTTTAAAAACCCCAAAGCGAGTAGCGATACCGACGCACATTTATCGGTGGCCTTGAAAGAATTTGATCCTCAGAACAATAAAAATTATATATTTGAAATACCCTTGGGAACTACTTTTAAAATTTATAACGGTAAAGTATTTAAAAAGGGAAACCGCCGTGTGAAGCGCTATGAATGTGTAGAAGTGTCATCTGGAAGAGTGTATCTTTTTCAGCCAAATGCAGAAGTGGAAGTTATCGGCTGAAATCACTTTTAGTATAGCGACTTAAAAGAAAAACGGTAGTAAATTAATCCATGATTGATGAACAAAGATTATTACGCAATTTTAATGGCAGGTGGAATTGGTTCACGGTTTTGGCCCGTTAGCACGCCACAATTGCCAAAACAATTTCACGATATCCTAGGTGCAGGGGAAACGCTTATACAAAAAACCTTCAGTAGATTAAATAAGCTTATACCTAAAGAAAACATTTTTATCTTAACAAATGAAGAATATGAAGAGCTGGTGTTGGAACAGCTGCCAGAGGTAAATGAAGAGCAATTGGTTTTGGAACCGGCAATGCGCAATACAGCACCTTGTATTTTGTATGCGTCTTTAAAAATTAAAAAACAAAATCCGAATGCACTTTTGGTAGTCGCTCCCAGTGATCATTGGATTGAAAATGAGGAAGCCTTCAATAATAACTTAGAGACCAGTTTTCAGTATTGCAAAAGTAATAAGGTGTTAATGACACTGGGTATAAAACCTACCTTTCCTAATACTGGGTATGGGTATATTCAGTATAAAAAGGACAAGGATTTACAAGTAAAGGAAGTTGCACAATTTTGCGAAAAACCTGATTACAAAACGGCTAAAAAGTTTTTAAAGGAGGGTACTTTTCTTTGGAATGCAGGTATCTTTATTTGGAGTGTGAAAAGCATTTTAGATGCATTTGAAAATTTTCAACCAAAGATGCTGAAGGAACTTCAAAACGGGCAAGATTATTTTAATACTGAAGCAGAAAAAGAATTTATAGACAAAACTTATCCAGATTTGGAAAAGATATCCATTGATTATGCCATAATGGAGCCTTCCAAAAACATTTACGTGTTACCAGCCACTTTCGACTGGAACGATTTGGGAACTTGGGGTGCACTTTATGACGAACTCCCGAAAGACGAAAACAAGAATGTAGTGGTGAATGCTAAAAGTCTTTTGGAAAATAGTAAAGGTAATGTTATTCACACCGCGAAAAATAAAACGGTGGTTATAGGCGGGTTGAAGAATTACATAATTATCGATGAAAAAGATAAATTATTAATTTACCCAAGAAAAAAAGAACAAGAAATAAAAGATTTAGTAGCTAAACTGGACGAAAAATACGGGCATTAATACCTATTTACCATGGAAGACGACAACAAAAAAAAGGGGCTTGGCCAAGACAATGTTACTCCTACAGATAATAGTAATGGTGATAAAGATCAGATGGAGGGAAAGTTAGGGCAGGATAACGTTACCCCTACAGACAATTCTAGTGAAGAAAGAGTGAAGCGCGATTTTTCCGGCTTTTTAGGGAGCTTGCGCCAGTTTTTTGAAGAGTTGCTGGATATAAGAAATAATACGGATCAAGAGGCTACCAAAACTAGTATTATAAACGATATACCGTTTAAAGGCCATACTTCATGGATTTTGGTCTGCTCCATATTTATCGCTTCCATTGGTTTAAATGCCAATTCTACAGCCGTAGTTATTGGAGCCATGTTAATTTCTCCGCTAATGGGTCCTATTTTGGGGATTGGGATGTCGCTCGCGATTAATGATATCGACACGCTGCGCAGGTCTTTAAAGAATTTTGCGGTAATGGTAATTCTTAGTATTCTCACTGCATTCTTATTCTTCAAATTGTTTCCGCTGCGCGACGAATCGTCTGAGTTATTGGCGCGAACCGCACCTGATATTCGTGACGTGTTGATTGCCTTTTTTGGTGGAACAGCGCTCGTAATAGCGAGAGCCAAAAAAGGTACCATTGCCAGTGTGATTTTTGGTGTGGCCATTGCAACCGCTTTAATGCCACCACTTTGTACGGTAGGTTTTGGGTTGTCTAAAGGTAATATAGATTATGCTTTGGGTGCTCTATACCTATTTACCATTAACACCATATTTATAGCGCTAGCTACTTTCTTGGTGCTTAAAATTCTAAAATTCCCAATGGTAAAATACGCCAATTCCAAGAAGCGTAAGCGTATTTCCCAATTGGCATCTGTATTTGCGATACTGGTTATGATACCGGCCGGAAAAACATTTTATGAAGTTTTGCAGGAATCCAATTTTAGAAACCAGGCAAATACTTTTATAAATGAAGACGTAAAAACCTATCAATTTGCTGGTGACGGTTTTCTTCTGGATAAATATTCTATGGTGGAGTATAACAAAGGTGAAGATCCGGTAATTGAATTGGTGTTTATGGGCGATGAGGCTATTCCGAAGAACATACAGGAAACTTGGCGTTCTAAAATGCAGTCGTATTCCAAACTGAAAGATGCTAAGTTGATTATTATGGGAGGCGAGAACAGCGAATCAGAAGATAAATTCAACTACGTTAGTGAGCTTTACGAAGCAAAAAAACAGGAGATTGTCTCCAAAGATCAACAAATAGACGTCTTGGAGCAGGAAATCCAGCGTTTAAGCAAGTTTGCTTATAATGAAGTGCCCTTTGATGAAATTAGTAAAGAGGTGAAAATTAATTATAACGAAATAGAGGAATTGGGATTTGGAAATGAAATTAAAACTAACTTCCAAAAAACCGATACGATTCCTACTTTTTTGGTAAAGTGGAATAAAAATCTCAATACTTCAGAAAGACAAAAAACTACCAAAAAACTTCAGGATTGGTTACAAGTACGTTTGAAAAATGAAAAAGTAGAAGTGAAGTTGTATCAATAGATGGGAAAATAAATTCTGTGCTTCATTCTTGTTTCAAAAAAATGCTGTAAATATTTTATAATTCTAAATTTATAGTATTTTTATAGCAACCAATTATACATATTTCCACCAGGAAATAATCTAAACTAACTTTGTAATGAAACAAGAATTGAACGATTTCTACGAATACGGCTATAAAGTATTCGGAGATAAAACAAAATTTCATCTTTGGCTAGAAACCAAAAGTCCTGCACTTGGAGATAAAACGCCGGCTTCATATTTTATCAGAACAAATGGTTTTCATATACTTCGGCAAACCTTGCAGCGCTTGGAAAATAATGGAGACGATTAATTTTTGTTGATTTATTTTCGTTTTGGGAATCTTGTTTAGTTTCTTTTCGGAAGTTTTCAAATGTTCTATTGGTGTTGAGACTTCATAAATTATCAGGTAATACTCATTGATATTTAATATATTGCATCCTTAAAAAAACAAACCCATGTCTAAACTGCTTAAATTTTCGTTCCTAATCCTACTTATTGCTTTTGTTGCGTGTTCCGAAGAAGATGATTCTGAAGGAGCCGGAAATCCCATCGCCGGTAACCGTTTGAGTACTGGAGATTCTGCAAGGGACTTCTTGTCCGATGAAACTTTTGATGAATTGATTGTAGAGGTGGTCTATGTGGAAGGTTTTCGACCAACGGATGCTTCCTTGAACAATTTATTGGCTTTTATTGAAGAACGTTGCCATAAACCTGGAGGTGTAGAATTGAATGTGCGCTCCTTTCCTAGTCCGAATATTGAACAATTTAATATTCAACAAGTGGATAGTATAGAAAAAGTGATGCGTTCCCAGTATAACCTTGGCAATAAAATGGCTTTGTATGTTTCTTTTTTAGACGGACAGTTTGAAGATGATTCAGACGATTCAGTAGTTCTTGGTGCTGCGTATAGAAATACTTCATTCGTAATTTTCGAGGAAACTCTTCATCGTTTTAGCGATGGCGTAAATGAGCCTGATCGGTTTTTGCTGGAAAGTACAGTTTTCAGGCACGAATTTGCGCATCTGCTTGGTTTGGTAGATCTAGGTACCGAAATGCAAACAGATCATTTAGATTCTGAGAATGGGAATCACTGTAATGTAGAGTCTTGTTTGATGAATTATAAAATAGAATCTGGAATTAATATTCCTGGAATGGCTTCAGAAGAAAATATTCCAGTTTTAGACAGTCAATGTTTGGCCGATCTTCGGGCCAACGGAGGAAAGTAACTTTCGCCTTATAGCCTTCCCTCGAACTTTAATGAGTATTTTTGCTGGGCAATTAGTGACTAATGACCAAAGGAAACAAATTAACAGAGGGAAGAATTTTAAATGCGCTATTGGGGTTGGCGTTTCCTATAATTATGGCCAACGTCCTACAGACCATGTATCAGTTAATAGATACTTTTTGGCTTGGGCGATTGGGAGCCAATGCGGTAGCTAGCGTAAGTTTAAGTTTTCCAATTCTTTTTTTGGTGCTATCGCTCGGCGGCGGATTAACCCTGGCGGGAACGGTTTTAGTTTCTCAGCACAAAGGAGCCGGAGACCAAAAAATGGTAAACTATGCCGCGTCCCAAACAGTAATGGTTGTGTTCGTGGTTTCTATTTTTTTAGCCGCGGTTGGATATTTTTCTGCTTCGCCATTGATGCAATTGGTGGGTGCTGCCCCAGAAATTCTAAACGACTCGGTTACCTATTTTAAAGTTTCTTCTTGGGGCTTCATTTTTCTATTTATGTTTTTTGTGTACCAATCGCTAATGCGAGGTATTGGGAATGTGCTGATACCAATGTATATTGTTTTTGGGACGGTTTTGCTGAACCTTATATTGGACCCGCTTTTTATTTTTGGCTATGGAAGTATTCCCGGGTATGGGGTAGCGGGAGCTGCTATTGCCAGTATCATTACCCAAGGCGTTTCTGCGGTTGCAGGAATGCTCATTCTTTTCAAAGGAAAAAGAGGTATAAAAGTCCGATTTTCTTATATGAAATTGGATTGGGAATGGATAAAAAACCTATTCGTTCTTGGTATTCCTTCCAGTCTAGACCAGTCGAGTAGAGCGATGGCAATGACTGCCATGATAATGTTGGTAACAGCTTTTAATAGTGAAATTGTAGCTGCTTATGGTATTGGTGCACGTATTTTAAGTTTAGTAATTGTACCTGCTTTAGGCCTTTCCATAGCTACCACCAGTTTGGTAGGGCAAAATATAGGAGCAGGTAGAATAGACCGTGCTGAAAAAGTAGGGGAGTTAAGCGCACTTATCGCAGCAATCGGACTCACATTTTTGGGGATGTTGCTTTTTATTTTTGCTGAACCTTTAACACGATTTTTTGTTCCAGATGATGAAAATGTAATTAAAATTGGTGCAAAATTTATTCAAATTATGGCACCAAGCTTCGGATTGTTGGGAGTGCAACAAGTTTTAAACGGTGTGTTTAACGGTGCTGGATTAACCACTGCATCCATGCTGTTGTCGGTTTGTGTACTTTGGGTAATCCGTTTTCCTCTGGCTTTTATTCTTACTCATAAAACCTCACTTAGTTACGAAGGGATTTGGTGGGCATTCCCTGTTTCAAATGCATTGGCGGCACTTATCGCTTTTGTGTATTTTAAAAGAGGAACTTGGAAATACAAAGGAGTACAAGTGTAATTGAGATTTTTTTATTCTGAAGGAAATAAAATCCTTTGTCCTCCATCAATTAATTGATTAAGAAGTCTTAAATAAGCTTCCAACTTCCCAATCTAATTCTTAAATTTGCACTTCCTGTAAAAAGGGTGTAAAAAGAAGCAAAACACTATGTTTGATAATTTAAGCGAAAAGTTAGATAAAGCGTTTCATGTTTTAAAAGGACATGGGCAAATTACGGAGGTTAATGTGGCCGAAACACTTAAAGAAGTGAGACGGGCTTTGTTGGATGCCGATGTTAATTTTAAAACTGCCAAAGAATTTACCAATACCGTTAAGGAAAAGGCATTGGGCCAAAACGTATTAACCACGTTGCAGCCAGGTCAGTTAATGGTTAAGTTAGTGAAAGATGAGCTTACCGAGTTGATGGGTGGTGAGGCAGCTGGAGTGGATTTATCGGGCAATCCTTCTGTGATTCTCATGGCAGGTTTACAAGGTTCGGGTAAAACTACTTTCTCGGGGAAGCTTGCTAACTTTCTAAAAAATAAAAAGACTAAGAAGCCACTTCTGGTAGCCTGTGATGTGTATCGACCAGCGGCAATCGATCAGTTGCACGTGGTAGGGGATCAAATTGGTGTTGAGGTGTTTTCAGATAAAGGGAATTCAGATCCTGTGGCAATTGCCAATGCTGGTATTGCCCACGCCAAGGCCAATGGACATAATGTGGTGATTGTCGATACTGCAGGTCGTTTGGCGGTAGATCAGGAGATGATGACCGAAATTTCCAATATTCACAATGCTATAAAACCAAACGAAACGCTCTTCGTGGTAGACTCCATGACTGGTCAGGATGCGGTAAATACGGCCAAGGCGTTTAACGATGTATTGGATTTTAACGGAGTAATTCTTACTAAATTAGATGGTGATACCCGTGGAGGTGCTGCGTTGTCGATAAAATCGGTGGTTGATAAACCTATCAAGTTTATCGGTACGGGAGAAAAAATGGATGCGATTGACGTTTTCTATCCATCGCGTATGGCAGACCGTATTCTTGGAATGGGAGATGTGGTTTCCCTTGTTGAAAGAGCACAAGAGCAATATGACGAAGAGGAAGCGAGAAAGCTTCATAAGAAAATAGCAAAGAACCAATTTGGTTTTGATGATTTCTTGAGTCAGATTCAGCAGATAAAGAAAATGGGAAGCATGAAGGATTTACTGGGAATGATTCCCGGTGCCGGAAAAGCTTTAAAAGGAATGGATATAGATGATGATGCTTTTAAGGGAGTAGAAGCAATAATTCATTCCATGACACCTGAAGAACGTTCCAATCCTTCTGTTCTTAACGGAAGTAGAAAAAAACGAATTGCAAAAGGTAGCGGAACTTCTGTACAGGAAGTAAACCAGTTATTGAAGCAATTCAACCAAATGAGCAAGATGATGAAGATGATGCAAGGCGGTGGAGGCCGAAAGATGATGCAAATGATGCAGGGAATGAAATAGACAAGGTCCCAGATCTGTAGAGTTTTAGATAGAAATTAGATTAGGGAGAAAGAATTTAAACTTTGAATTTTTGAACCTTGAACCCAGAACCAAAATTATATAATGGAAATATTAGACGGTAAAAAAATATCCAACCAAATAAAAGACGAAATCACCGTTGAGGTAGATAAAATGAAAAAGAAGGGGGAGAAAGTTCCTCATCTAGCGGCAGTTTTAGTTGGAAACGATGGTGCTAGTTTAACATATGTTGGCAGTAAAGTAAAATCGTGCGAACGTGTAGGTTTTGAATCTACTTTAGTAAAATTGCCTAGTACGACCAGTGAGTTAGAGTTGCTTAACAAAATTGAAGAGTTAAACAAAGATGAAAATATTGATGGATTTATCGTTCAATTGCCATTACCAGAGCAAATAAACGAGCAGAAAGTATTGATGGCGATCGATCCCGATAAAGATGTAGATGGTTTTCACCCAACCAATTTTGGAAAAATGGCGTTGGATATGAGTACGTTTATTCCGGCAACGCCTTTTGGTATTTTAGAGTTGTTGGAGCGTTATAATGTGGAAACCAAAGGGAAGCATACCGTTGTAATCGGTAGGTCGCACATCGTGGGGCGCCCAATGAGTATTTTAATGGGAAGAAAAGGGTTTCCAGGGAATTCTACGGTAACCTTAACACATAGTCATACTAAAAATATAACCCAAATAACTTCACAAGCTGATATTATAATCACTGCGTTGGGGCAGCCAAATTATTTAAAGGCTGAAATGGTAAAAGACGATGTCGTTGTAATTGACGTTGGTATTACGCGCGTTCCCGACGAAGATGCGCCACGTGGCTATAAAATCACAGGAGATGTAGATTTTGAAAATGTAAGTAAAAAGGCTAGTTATATTACACCAGTTCCAGGTGGAGTAGGCCCTATGACAATTGCGATGTTGCTGAAAAATACGTTATTGGCAAGAGAAAGACATAGAGCTAGAAACGGTCAGTAGTGATAAATTTTACTAACGATTAGGGAAAAGCGAAGAGGAAATAGGGGTTTGTAGTTTTTTTTAAATGCGAAACACCAACTTTTGAGCAACTATTGCAATCGCATTCAAAAATCATAATTCGTAAATTCTATAAATGACTAAAGCTTCGGTTCTTTGCCGGAGCTTTCTTTATTTGTATGCTTTCCGTATTCGTTTTTATAAATTTTCACCAAAAGTAGAAATAGACTAACCAAAAGCGGTCCGAATATCAAACCTATAAATCCGAAAAGCGGTACACCAACTACAACACCAATCAAAGTAATAAGCGGATGTAAATTAGCAAGTCGGTTTTGTACGATAATTCTAAAAACATTATCGGTAGATCCTACCACTACCGCCCCGTAAATAAGCAACCCGATAGCCTGCCAGTTTTGTCCTTGCGAAAAGAGCAAAATAACAACCGGAACAATACCGAGCGCTGTACCGACAAAGGGAATCATGGAGCCAATTACAGTAACAACAAACCAGAAAAGCGGGTCGTTTACACCAAAAATATAATATCCAATTAGCGCCACAATACCTTGCATAACGGCAACTAAAGGTATTCCGATAGCGTTGGATTTTACTATTTCGTTACTTTCTTTGGAAATAGTCTTGATGTTGCTGTCACTAAGAGGAATATAAGCCAATATTTTCTCCTGAAGTTTTTCAGTATTTATAAGCATGAAATACAAAATAAAATACATGATAGTAATTGCAATGGCCGTATCAAAAGTTGTGCCTGCCAATCCTTGGATTTGATCTGAAACCCAACCGGTAATATCTTTGGTGTTAATTTGAGAAAGGAAATCTATGCCGATATAATCTTCTAAACAGCCTAATTTCGATTTCACAACGGTGGTCAGTTCTTCAGAATTTTTAACCGCCTTTTGTATTTTGGAAGATAATAAAAGGATTATCAAAGAAATTGGGATTACAATAATAAATATGGACAGAAGGATAATAATTGTCGCAGCCAGCCATGGTTTCAAACCCTTATTAAGCAGTTTAACCATGAATTTTTTGAACAATACAAAAATGGTGATAGCTCCAAGGATTCCTGAAAGATAGGGTGCCATTTCCTTCGAAATGAGATATCCAAGTGCTACAATTATAGCGAGAATTGTTAATTGTCTAATTAAAGAAGGGCTTAATCGATCTGTGCTCATAAATTGGTTGAAGTTGTTCATTAAAAATAAGCAAAACTACTTCAAGGATTGTTAATTCTCCTCTAAACTTTAACACGATCGATGATTTTTTTTAAGCAGTTGTAAAAAAAGATCAATATATTTCCGTTCCTTTCACTGAGCGATCGTACATAACAATGCTTCCAGCAACAGCAACATTTAAGCTTAATGTAGATTGAAATTTAATAAGCTTATGCGATTTTTCAATAGCCTCGTTGCTCAGCCCATGATCTTCAGCTCCAAGGAGATACACGGCCCGACGTGGATGTTTGAAGTCTTGCAGTAATTCTGCCGACTCGGTCAATTCCACACCAATTAAAAGTGCACTTTTAGGTAAGTGTTTATAGAAATCCTCAAAAGTGTCATAATGAAAATAGGGCATGGCTCCAACAGCTTTATGAGTGTCGCACGCCTGTTTATGGTATCGGTTTCCAATGGTAAATATAAAACTAGCACCGAGGTTTTGGGCAGAACGCCATAAAACACCTAAGTTTTCCGGTGTTTTACCGTTTTGTATTCCAATTCCAAAATAGCCTTGCTCTAAATTATCTACTTGCATTGGTTGTTTTTTACAGATTTGTGCCCATAGTGTAGAAAAGTTCAGCTTTCGATTCTAAGAATTTTATATTAAGCTCATTTTGTTTTAATTCGGCATCAATTAAGCTTTTTTCCCTGGAATTAATCAAAAATAAAGAACTTTCCCCAACTGAAAATTTCCGTTCTTCAGCATTGATCAAGGTTTTATAATTTTCTACCATTTCGCGGGTAATTCCTTTTTGGGTTTCCAAAGAGTTGATTGTATTCTGAATGGCCGTAATTTTATTTTGAATACTTACTGCTTCGGAAGTACGTTCGAATTCCGTTTCAGCAATTTTAATTTTTGCCAGTTTCAGGTCTCCACGTTCTTTCCGCAGGAAAAGAGGGAGTGAAAAATTAACACCCGCTTTATAATTGGAGGTCATGTAATTATCAAAATCATCAAATTCGGTATTCAAAAAATTATATTCCAAATCTAGTTTCGGCAAGAGTTTGTTTGCTTTTAGGGCACGATCAACATTTAAAACGTTAAGTTTAGCATCCAAAGCTCTCAATTTTGGGTGACTATCGAGTAATTCATTATTGTTGTACATGTCTTCCGCAAGGAGAGAGGACTCTAAAATTTCATCGGTTGGATTTTCAGGGATGATATCATCTTTTAATTCAACCGGAACATCATTAATCCAAATGAAATTACTAGCCTTTAATGCAGCTTTTCGGGTGTTTAGCATTGCATTTTCAAGACCCAAAAGTCTGCTTTGTAATATGATTTTTGCTTCCGTAGAATCAATAGGGGCAAGGTCTCCCACTTCAATGCTACGCTTTATCGCCTGTAATCTAAAATCTGCATTTTCTATGAAGGAAGCATATATTTTTTGCTCATTATAGGCTTCAATCCAATTAAAATAGGCCAAACTGGCTTCATACAGCAAGGTGTTTATCATTAAATCTCTTTCCGCGGTAGTTTGATCAACAAAATGCTTTGCTTTCTTTAGGGTGGCCATTCTGTCGTTCATTAAAAAACCTTGCAGTACGGAAAATGAAACCCCAGCACTGTATAATCCATCTTCGGGAACGGTTAAACTTGGATTTAAAAAGGCACCTGTGTTGTTTTCGTAATTCGCTTTAAATTCAATCCCGTACCAAGTAGGGATTTTGAATGTGGTATTTAAAATATCGTAATATTCGGTCTCTTTAAATTTTTTGCGGTCGTAGTCCACACTAATTTTCGGATCAAAACCTCCTCTTGACTTTAGTAGGTTTGCTTCACCAAGGCTCAGCTTTAAATTGGCCTGCTTCACCAAAGGATGATGTGCTTTTAGGTAACCCATAAATTCTTCATAACTCAGGGTATTGGTAGGGATGCTGTCTTGAGCATTTACCATAACAACACCGAATGAGCTAAGTAGGAACAAGAAGTAATATTTTATTAATTGATACTTCATAAAAATTACTTTTTGGATTCTTCAGTGGTTGGTACATAATAATCTGGAGGGAAACCATTAAGGCGTCGCCACAGTTCGTACCAAATAGGAACATCGTTAAGTAAAGCAAGTGTTCTAGCACCTGAACCTACGCGAATATTTTCTGGCCAATCATGGTCTTCTTTATCCGGAGCAATTAAAATACGGTATTTTCCATTTGGACTTATAAAACGTTCAATCGCCACTACTTCGCCGCCATAGGTTCCAAAAGAAGCGTTGGGCCATCCACTAAAAACGATGGCTGGCCAACCATCAAATTGTATTCTTATTTTTTCACCCTGATGCATTAAAGGCAAGTCAATTGCATCAACAAACGTTTCAACAGCCAAATCGTACCTAGAAGGCATGATGCCAACAAGCCTTTCGCCTTCTTTAAATGTTTCTCCAATACCGGATTTAATAGCTTTGTTTATGTAGCCACTTTGCGGAGCAGTTACATAGTGAAAAGCCTCCCGAAGTCTATAATTGGCCGTTTGGTTATCTAATTTAGATACTTGAGCTTCTGTATCGAATTGCTGGGAGGTAGTTGTGAATTGATCACTTTTAATTTTTGATATTTTTTCTGCGTACTCCGCTTGAATTCGGTTTCTTTCAATAGAGGCATTTATAACTTCATTTTTGCTGGCCATCCATTTGTTTTCCTGAGCAATTTGTTTAGCCTGCATTTCTTGAAGCTTCAGCTTTTTGTCTTCCACATCTGAAGCAGATTTAAGACCTTCCTCATTCAAAGTGTTTATACGCTCGTATTGTCTTTCTGCAATTGTAAGGTTGGTGTTTACCGCAATCAGGTCAATACTGTCACTTTTCGCTTTTAACTGCGATTGAGTCAGTTTATTTTCAGCTTGTAACAGTTTAAGTTTTTGTTCCTGTTGCAGCGCTTGGATTTGTTGATTTAGAGCATTTATTTTTTCTTTATAAGACTCAACAGCATTGCTTTTGGCATTTCGTTGTTGTATGGTTCTTTCCAGTAATTGCGGATCTTGATATTCATTTTTTATTTCTGAAATATACAAGATAGTATCTCCTTTTTCCACATAATCACCTTCTACAACATACCATTTCTCAATTCGCCCTGGAATAGGTGATTGTATGGTTTGCGGTCGTTGTTCGGGGGTTAATGTGGTAACATAACCTTTGCCGAAAACGGTTTGTGTCCAAGGTAGAAATAGAATAATAAAAGCGATAATGGCAAACCCTCCCAAAAAGCGATTAAAATACTTATAATGTCTTGTGTGGGTAGCCTTTTTGTAAGCCGAATATTGTTCGAGGCTTACTTTTTTATTCAACTTAATATGCGATATATTTAGCATTCTTATAGCTTTTTAGCGGTTATAGTACCATCGTTTAAACTGATTTCTCGATCACAATATTTAGTCCAAATAGGATTTTGACTGGAAACAATAAGGGTCCATGGTCTTTCTGGGCTTGCTAAAAAGGCCATTAATTGTTCAGCCTCTTCTTTTTCAAAATTATCGAATACATCTTTCAGTATAAGAAGTTTGGGATTGTGGATGATGGCTCTTGCTATTAATATCTTTTTGGAAATCGTTTGGGAAATCTGTTTTCCTTCCGGATGCATTAGCGTTTCCAAACCTTTCGGTTGTTTTTTAATAAATTCCTGTAAGCCAAGGTTCGCTAATATTTTTTGTAGATATTGATGTGAAACATTGGTGCTTCCCAAAGTTATATTTTCTAAAATGGTCCCTTCAAAAGGAGTTTGTTCAGGAAGAACTTGTCCAATTTGAGCCCTATATCTGTTTGGCCATACACCTTTCATTGAAATATTGTTCACGAAAATGGAACCTTCGGTAGGTTTTATTAATCCAGAAATAATTTTTAAAAGGGTGGTTTTTCCGGAACCGGCTTTTCCTCTTAAAAATATTTTTTCTTTGAATAAGATTTTTAAACTGACCTCTTTTAGGATGGTGTAGTTTTCTGGTGTTTTGTACCAAACATTCTCCAGATCAATATCCAAGTCGTCACGCTCTTCAAATGGATCCATTCCTTCTTGAGGCTCTAGTTTTTTATCGACCACTTGTCCTATTTTTTCAAGTGATGTAAGAATATCGTAGAAGCCTTCCAGTCCGTAAATCATTTTTTCTACGGAATTAATCACAAGTAATATGATGATTTCCGCGGCCACAAACTGCCCGATATTCATCTGTTGGTTAAGAACCAGTAAACCTCCAATAACTAAAAGTCCTGCGGTTACCAGCACCTTAAACCCAATCATTTGGATGAATTGAAGTTTTAAAATTTTAAAGTGCCCTTCTCTTTCTTCCAAATAAAGAGAAGTGAGGTCATCATTTTTTCGCATGGCCATGCTGGTGTCTCCAGATAGTTTAAAGCTAATAAGGCAACGTGCCACTTCCTGCAGCCAATGTGCCACTTTATATTTGGCTTTAGATTCATTTAAACTGGTAGCGAGACCTTGGGAAAACGTAATCTTAAATACAATGTATATCATTATTATAAGTAAGATTCCATAAAAAATAAAGAATGGATGATAGAATGACAGGAGTATAAGTCCGAAAATAATTTGTAAAAAAGCCGCTGGAAAATCCAATAGTAATTTCGCTACATTTTTCTGTACCGTAATGGTATCAAAAAAGCGGTTGGCAAGTTCTGGCGGATAATAATTTCTTAGCTTTTCCGTCTTTATTTTTGGAATTCGGTAAGAAAACTCAAAGGAAGAACGCATAAAAATTTTCTGCTGAATGTTCTCCAAAATACGTATTTGCATAATCTGTAGCGTTCCCTGAAAGGCAACTCCTAATGTAACTAAAACCACCAAAATTATCCAAGAGGTACTTACTTGGGCACCTTGAATTAAATTGATAATAGCTTGAATTCCCAGGGGTAGGGTTAAGGAAACCAAACCGGCAAAAACGGCGTAATAGATAACCTGTCTAACATCCCTTTTGTCCATTTTTAAAAGATCAACAAGGCGTTTCCAGGGGGTGAGTATCATTTTGTCCATAGATTACTTTTTAAGGGCGTAATTTACTACTTGAGTTAAAAAATGAGTGGTTGTTTCCGGCTTGTCGCAAGTGGTGATGGTTGGGAAGTGTTCCCTTAAAAAATGCTGATGAAGAGTAGATTCTAAAAGTGTACTTGCTAAACTTTTTGAATATTCATAATCTTCATTTACTTCATTTATTATTTTTTCTAAGCGGTTAACCAGTCTTTTATAGATTTGAAAATAACCTTCTTTATTATCTCTATCTACTTCTTTGGTTAAAAAAGATTTAGAGAATTCATTTATTACAATTTTATTGAGGATTACTTCGTTTACATGCGAATAGTTAGAGTCTTCCTCTGTAGTGCGAGTAACAATTTCTATAGCTTTGTTAAGTCTTTCATGCGGATCTTTAAGACTGTAAGTGGCAAAGACCAATTGATATTCCAGCCAAGCCCAGTACCAAGAACTCAAATAAAGCAAAAGCTTGTGCTTATTTTCAAAATAGCGGTAAACCGAACTTTCAGTTGAATTGATTTGAGTTGCCAACTTTTTAAACGTAAAAGCTTCAAAACCAATTTCGTTAATTAAAATAATGCTTTGCTCTATAATCCTTCTGCCTAAATCGGTAGATTCTGGGTCTTTAAGAAATGTCTTCTCATTCCCCCTTATTCTTAGATTCTCCAATAATTGATCCATAACTCGCATGTAATTCGTACAAATATAGTAGTATTACTATTGAATCAAAATAGTTTTACATTTATTTAAGAGTGTAGGAGCTTTTATAACATTAATTTAATGGTCTAATACCCGTAATGTGACGAATTGTTAAGGTATAAAAAAAACCTCAAACATACGCTTGAGGTTTCAATAATTTATAGGATGAAGTATTTTACTCTTCGTTTTCTTCTTTAATAAGCTCCAGATCAATATTGGCTACTTCGCTGTCTATTGCGGCAAAGCTGTCGTTTCCTTTAGCACCGATAGTAATTTTGTATTTAGAAGCATTATCTTGAAAAGGGAGCGACATCAATTTTCTATCTGCTTTTTCAAGAACTCCAAGACTTACCATTTCACCGTTAACTTCAGCCCACATTTTAAACTCTTTGTCTTCCGGTAAATCCGGCATAGAAACAATATTGATAGCTGTCATCCTTTCTTTAGGATTAATGTAGGCCACCGATTTTAAGTTTTTTGCTCTTTCATTTCCCGTAATTACGTATTTACGAGTTTCTGGATCATTCAAAACAGCATATTTGCTTTTGATATTTTCCAGCTTTGAATTGGTAGAAAGGATATCTTTTTTCAGGTTTTCAATCTGACTGGCAACTGTATTCTTTTCATTGGAAAGCAGTTTGTTTTGCTTCCATAAAGTAATGGTAGTGGCTCCAAACAAAAAAGTGGTAACACAAGCGGCCACAAAGTACCACGGAATACTTTTCTTAGCGGAAGATGCCATCGTAACCTCTGTGTTTTCTTCAGAAATTGCTTTCAGAATATCAGATTTTACACTTTTCGGTGCTTCAACGGCGTATGCTTTCGCATAGAATTCTAAATTATCTTGCAGTTCTTTGTAAACGGTTTGCACTTCGATTTCAGTATCTAGAAAATGCTCAACCCGTATCTCTTCTTCATAACTTGTTTCGCCAATTAAATAGCGCTCTAACAAGTCACTTTCTAAAAATATTTTAACTTCTTTTCTCATGGCTTTACTGAATTATCAAATAAAATAATATTGACAATGTAGCAGGATCGTATATGCGTCTTAGTTCTCTTAGTCCTATTTTCAATCGGGATTTGATAGTGCCAAGAGGAATGTCTAACGCTTCGCTAGCCTCTTGCTGGGTCATACCTTTGAAGAATAAGGCCTCCATTACAATTTGATACTTATCATCAAGTGAATCTAGATGTTTCCTAATATCAAGATGCTCTGGATTTACACTTTCAACTCCTAAATTATATACGTCTGAAACCTCGATTTGGATTTCCTGATCGCTTTTTAAATTGGCACTTCTTATTTTATCGATGGCAGTATTGCGGGTAATGCGGAACATCCAAGTAAAAAGTTTCGACTTTTTATCGTCGTAAGTGCCTATTTTCTTCCAAATCTTCATTAAGCTTATTTGGAGTACATCCTTGGCCAAATCTTCATCCTTGGTAATTTTTAAAGCAACCCCAAAGAGTGTATCCCCATAATGGTCGTAAAGTAAAGACATGCCTTTTTCGTCTTTATCTTTTAATAATGAAATAATATTTTTTTCCAGAAGTTGACTCATATAATAACGTACTAATAACTTGAAGTAGGTGGTGCCAAGGTAGTTTTTTATGAAATGTTCAAATTTATTAATTAAAACGATAAAAAGTACGTGTGCGTATACTTTTGTAAATTAATACACATTTACCTCTGGTTCAATCTCTATTTGAAACGTTTCTTTTACTTTTTGCTGAATGCGAAGCGCTAAATCCCAAATTTCTTCTCCGGTAGCATTTCCGTAGTTGACCAAAACCAATGCTTGGTTTTTATGCACGCCGGCATCCCCAAAACGTTTTCCTTTGAAGCCGCATTGCTCGATAAGCCAACCAGCGGGAACTTTAACTTCTTCATTAGAAACTATGTAATGTGGAATAGTTGGATGCTTTTCCTGAAGCTTTTCAAACTCTTGAACTCCGATAACCGGATTTTTAAAAAAACTACCGCTATTACCCAAGACTTTTGGGTCTGGTAATTTACTTTGCCTGATTGCAATTACCGCATTGGATACGTCTTTAATGCCAGGGTTTTCTATTTCTTTTTTGGAAAGTTCTGCTTCAATCGCGCCGTAGGAAATATTAAGTGTATGAGGTGCTTTTGATAATTTAAAAGTTACGGAAGTAATTATATACTGGCCTTTATTTCTTTTAAAATAAGAATCCCTGTACCCGAATTTACAATCTTCTTTGGTAAAGGTAGCTGTTTCCAATGTTTGAATATCGATGGCTTCACAACTGTAAAAGACATCTTTAAGTTCCACACCATAGGCGCCAATGTTTTGTATAGGTGCCGTGCCCACATTTCCTGGAATTAGGGAAAGATTTTCCAAGCCTCCAAATCCCTGTTCCAATGACCAAAGCACAAACTCATGCCAATTTTCACCAGCTTGGGCTTTTACTAAAACGTGATCGTTGGTTTCTTCAATAATCTCTTTTTTGGTAAGATTTAAATGAATCACCAAACCGTCCACATTTTTGGTGAGCAACATATTACTTCCCCCGCCAAGAATAAACTTGTGGGGGAATTTTTTTAATTGCAGTACATTTTTTAATTCTTCAACAGAAACGACTGATACGAAATTTGCAGCCTTTACATCAATACCGAAAGTGTTGTAAGGCTTCAGTGAAACATTTTGTTGAATGGAAGGCTTTTTATCCATTGTAAACTTTTAAAGCCTCTTTAAGGATGTTAACCGCTTTTACTAAGTTTTCTTTTTTCAAAACATAAGCGATTCTTACTTGATCTAAGCCAATGCCTGGCGTGGAATAAAATCCTGCTGCGGGAGCAACCATAACAGTTTCTCCATCAACATCGAAGCTTTCCAGTAGCCATTGTGCGAAATCATCGGTGTTTTTTACTGGAAGTTTAACAATACAGTAGAACGCTCCCTGAGGTTTAGCTACGGTAACGCCTTCAATTTTGTTTAGTTCAGTAATCAAAAGATCTCTTCTTTCAACATACTCTTCAATAACTTCATCAAAATAACTTTGAGGAGTGTCCAAGGCTGCTTCACTGGCAATAAGTGCAAATGCAGGTGGGGAAAGTCTGGCTTGAGCAAATTTTAAGGCAGTATTTATCACCTCTCTATTTCTTGAGATCATACAGCCAATTCTAGCACCGCACATGCTATATCTTTTGGAAACCGAGTCCACAACAATGGCATTATCTTCAAGTCCTTCTTCCTGAAGGATAGAATAATGCTCTGCGCCATCGTATGCAAATTCGCGGTACACTTCATCCGCAACCAAAAACAAATTGTGTTTTTTTACAATTTCAGCAAGTTTTTTTATTTCTTCTTTTGAATAAAGATAACCGGTAGGA
The DNA here is from genome assembly GCF_023721415.1 of Galbibacter mesophilus. Taxonomy (GTDB): domain Bacteria; phylum Bacteroidota; class Bacteroidia; order Flavobacteriales; family Flavobacteriaceae; genus Galbibacter; species Galbibacter mesophilus. The sequence goes on from NZ_JAMQVC010000006.1 coordinate 52,090, forward strand.
TTACCTGGATTGCAAATTAGAATTGCCTTTGTTTTTGGCGTGATAAGCTTCTCAAAATCCTCAATAGGAGGTAATGCAAAGTTGTTGTCTATTTTAGAAACTACTGGAACCACTTTAACCCCAGAAGCAGTTGCAAAACCATTATAATTGGCATAAAATGGTTCTGGAATAATAATTTCATCGTCGGTATCCATTATGGAGCCCATGGTAAACATTAAAGCTTCTGATCCACCAGTAGTAATGATGATTTCTTTTGGGTCAACTTCAATGTCCCTTTTGCCGTAATACGCGGCAAGTTTCGTTCGGTATTCTTCAGATCCCTCACTTCTGCTATACTCTAAAATTTCGAGCGTGTTGTTCTTCACTGCATCCAAGGCAACTTTTGGAGTGTTAATATCCGGTTGCCCGATGTTTAAATGAATAACATTAATTCCTCTTTTTTTGGCATCTTCCGCATACGGAACTAATTTACGTATAGGCGATTGGGGCATTTGTAGCCCTTTCTCAGAAATTGTCGGCATATCTCAAATTTTATATCGTGCAAATTTGCAAAATATATTTTATAATTCGTTACAAATGTCACGTTCTTCTGGCGTGGAATGCATGTTAAAAACCAAATTAAATCCAATAATTTTTAGTATCTTTAAGAGGTTTGGGGCTTTAACTCCCAAAATTATGGCAACTTTTAAAAAAAATATCTGCATTTTTTTTGGGTTCGCTATTTGCTTTTTGACGTTTGGACAGGGTGGGTTTAGTATTATAGATGATGATAAGTTTGAGAAAATCCGTTTTGACTTTGTAAACAACCTCATTGTTCTTCCCGTTGAAGTAAATGGCGCAAAGTTGTCATTTATTTTAGATACTGGCGTTAACACTCCTATTCTTTTTAATATTACTGAAAGTGATTCCGTAAACGTGCATAATACCCGTGAAATCTATATTCGGGGTTTAGGGGATGGCGAGCCTATAAAAGCAATTCATTCAGAAGGCAACGTTTTTAAATTAGGAAATGTTGTCAATTATCAACAAGATTTTTATTTAATTACCGACAGCGATATAAATTTTTCGCCTCGGATAGGCTATAAAGTTCATGGTATTATTGGTTATGATTTGCTGAAGGATTTTGTGGTAGATATAGATTACGGTGCCGAGCGCTTGAAATTATATGACCCTGATCAATATGATTATGACAGTTGTAGAAAATGTGAAACCTTACCGCTAACTCTGGAAGGTAGTAAAGCTTATGTACATGCCAATATTAAACAGTACACCGCGATTGAAGAAGTGAAAGTTAAACTTTTGTTAGATAGTGGAAGCTGCGATGCTTTGTGGCTTTTTGAAAATAATGAGCATGAAATCACAGGGCCAATGAAGTTTTTTGATGACTTTCTCGGTTTTGGTCTAAGTGGAAAAATACATGGTAAAAGAGCTCGAGTACAGCGCTTTTCACTTGCAGGATTTGAATTGCCGGAAGCTAAAGTAGCCTACCCCAACGAGGAAGCGCTGCAATTCATAGATGTTATGCAGGACAGAAATGGATCTTTGGGTTCTGAAATTCTACGTCGTTTCGATTTGGTGATTGATTATCCCAATCAAAAAATAACCTTTAAAAAGAACCGCAACTTTAAAGATCCTTTTAAATATAATATGAGTGGGATAGAGTTACAGCATAATGGTTTGCGTTTGGTGAAAGCGTTAATGAGTGATTACAAAGGATTGGCGAGTAACGCTAATTTTAATCAAAGTACCAAGATTTATCTCCAAAAGCAATTTGATTTTGAGTTACATCCCGCTTTGGAAATAGCCGAAGTGCGGGAGGGAAGTCCAGCATCAGAAGTTGGTTTGCGCCCCGGGGACGTTATCTTAAAAGTTAATAATCGATATATTCACAAATACTCTTTGCAAGAAGTAAGTGAAATGATAAATGAAAAAGAAGGGAAATTGGTTCGCCTTTTAGTGGATAGAAAAGGGTCGGAATTAAAATTTGCTTTTGAACTACAAAAAATGCTTTAGAAGAAAAAAGAAGAATTAAAAAATGTCACCCTGAGCTTGCCTGCCATGGGCAGGCAGGCTCAGCATGACAAATAGAATTTATTTTCCAGCGCTATCAGCTAGCACTGTTCCTTTAATTTTTATGGCCACTGTTGGCGTATCTGCGTTAGATTGTACCGTAATGGTTTTTCGGATTGGCCCAACACGATTCGTGTCATATTTAACTTCAATTACACCGGTTTTTCCAGGTGCTACAGGGTCTTCCGGTTTTTTAGGAATAGTACACCCACAACTAGAGCGTACATTAGAAATTACCAAAGGAGCATCTCCCGTATTTCTAAATTCAAATACACGCACACCATCACTTCCTTTAGCGATTTCACCGTAGTCAATCACGTCTTTTTTAAACTCTATTTTTGCTGTTTTGTCCTGAGCTGTGGCAGTAAAGCCAATAACCCCAACAAATAAAAGCATTAGTAATTTTTTCATCGTTTTTAGATTTAAGTGAATATCAAATTTAATTACTTTTCGCCAACCCACAAAACTTAATTAGTGAAACCCGCATTTCAAAAGCCATGGGCGCATTGAGATGGGCTGGTTGAACTAATCCCGACCGGTAGAGTCGGGATCTCATTTCGTTTTCTGTCTTTTCCCGCATTTCAAAAGCCATAGGTGCATTGCAATGGGCTGGAAAATCTTATCAATTCTTAATGCAATATAGAACAAGCCCATCCTTGACTAAATTATTAAGTCCTTCAGCAGTAAATAACCACAAAAAGCTTAAACGAGTTCTTTTATAATCCTGTGGATATAGCTACTTTTGCAGTCTTAATCCAAAAAGTGTTCCAAAAGATGAATATTCCATCAAAATACGATGCAAAATCGGTTGAAAACAAGTGGTATGATTACTGGACAAAGCATGATTATTTTCATTCTGAGCCAGATGAAAGAGAACCCTATACCATTGTAATTCCGCCGCCAAACGTAACAGGAGTATTGCATATGGGGCACATGTTAAACAACACTATTCAAGATGTGCTCATAAGAAAAGCACGTTTAAAAGGATTGAATGCTTGTTGGGTGCCTGGTACCGACCATGCTTCCATTGCTACGGAAGCAAAAGTAGTGGCGAAATTAAAAGCTCAAGGAATCAATAAAGCCGATTTAACACGTGAAGAATTTTTAGAACACGCATGGGAGTGGACACATGAGTATGGCGGGGTGATTTTAGATCAACTAAAGAAGTTAGGATGTTCCTGTGATTGGAACCGTACTAAATTCACCATGGATGAAGATATGTCTGCTTCTGTAATCAAGGTATTTGTTGATTTATACGAAAAAGGGCTTATTTACCGCGGTTACCGAATGGTGAATTGGGATCCAGAAGCAAAAACAACACTTTCCGACGAAGAGGTAATTTATGAAGAGCGTCAAGGACAACTTTTTTATATTAAATATTTAATTGCCAATGAAGACGGAACTTCTTCAGAAGAGGAAGCTGTTACCATTGCAACTACACGTCCAGAAACCATTTTGGGGGATACTGCTATTTGCATCAATCCAAATGATGAGCGTTACCAGCATCTAAAAGGTAAAAAAGCTATTGTTCCGTTGGCAAATAGAGTTATTCCAATTATTGAAGATGAATATGTCGATTTAGAGTTTGGTACCGGTTGTTTAAAAGTAACACCTGCGCACGACGAGAACGATAAAAATCTTGGCGATAAACATCAGTTGGAAGTTATTGATATTTTTAATGCTGATGCTACCTTGAATAGTAACGGACTGCATTACGAAGGAAAAGATCGATTTGTAGTTCGTAAGGAGATTACCAAAGAATTGGAGGAGAAAGGATTTTTGGTAAAGACGGAAAACCACATGAATAAAGTAGGAACTTCCGAACGTACCAAAGCAGTTATCGAACCTCGCTTATCCGATCAATGGTTCTTGAAAATGGAAGATTTGGCAAAACCTGCATTGGATGCCGTATTGACCGAAAAAGAGATTAAGCTTTTTCCTTCTAAGTTTGAAAATACTTATCGTCATTGGTTGGAAAATATACGTGATTGGAACATTTCCCGCCAACTTTGGTGGGGTCACCAAATTCCGGCATACTATTATGGAGATGGAGAAAATGACTTTGTAGTAGCCGAAAATATAGAAGAAGCACTGGCAAAATCCAAAACTAAATCGGGGAACAATAGTTTAACGCTGACCGATTTAAAGCAAGATGAAGATTCATTAGATACTTGGTTTTCTTCTTGGTTATGGCCAATTAGTGTTTTTAACGGTATTAATGAGCCTGAAAATAAGGAAATACAATATTATTACCCTACCAACGACTTGGTAACGGGACCAGATATTCTTTTCTTCTGGGTAGCGCGAATGATTTTCGCCGGATATGAATTCCGTGATCAAAAGCCGTTTAATAATGTATATTTAACTGGTTTGGTACGTGATAAGCAACGCCGAAAAATGTCCAAATCCCTCGGAAATTCCCCTGATGCACTAAAATTAATTGAAGAGTTTGGTGCAGATGGTGTTCGAGTGGGATTATTATTGAGTTCCGCTGCAGGAAACGACCTTTTATTTGATGAAGCGCTTTGTCAACAAGGAAAGAATTTTGCCAATAAAATTTGGAATGCCTTCCGTTTGGTGAAAGGATGGGAAGTTGCCGATATCGAGCAGCCAGATTATGCTTCAACAGCTATTCACTGGTATAAAAATAAGTTTCAGCAGACACTTGCCAATATTGAAGATCAGTTTTCGAAATACCGAATTTCAGATGCTTTGATGGCAACGTATAAATTGGTTTGGGACGATTTCTGTTCATGGTTATTAGAGATGGTAAAGCCGGCTTATCAGCAGCCTATCGATAAAAAGACGTATGAAGAAATTATTGCCTTGTTTGAAGCAAACTTAAAATTACTTCATCCATTTATGCCTTTCCTAACGGAAGAAATTTGGCAATTAATGGCGGAAAGAACACCAGAAGAAGCGCTTATTGTTGCTAAATGGCCTGAGCTCACCAAATCAGACGAAAAAATAATTGCTGAATTTGATTTTGCTGCGGAAGTAATTTCGGGAATTAGAACCATCCGTAAAGAGAAAAACATTGCTTTTAAGAATGAAATTGCTCTTTCTGTGATGAACAACGATAAGGTTTCAAACACCTTTGATAGTATCATCAAAAAGCTCGGAAATATCGATGAGCTCGCGTACGTGGATGAAAAAGTAGATGGAGCGATAGCTTTCCGTGTAAAATCCAACGAATACTTTATTCCTGTTGGAGGAGCTATTGATGTAGAGGAGGAAATAAAGAAGATAGAAGAAGAGTTGAAATATACCGAGGGATTTTTAAAATCCGTTCAAAAGAAATTATCCAACGAACGCTTTGTTAATAATGCTCCTGAAAAAGTAGTAGCCATTGAAAAACAGAAGGAAGCAGACGCACTTTCAAAAATAGAAACGCTAAAGGAAAGTTTGGCGAGTTTGAAATAATTTTTTGGCTGGACGCTAGATGCTTAAGGCTGGAAGGTCGATTGCTTTTAGAACAACAATATAATAAGGTGAAATTAAAAAGCGGATTTAAGAAGCCCCATTCTTAAATCCGCTTTTTAAATGCAATCAAGTGCTATATTTAGTTTAAATCCGCAAAATACTCCTTAACCAATGCAATGTATTGCTTTTTAGCTTCCTCCTCGCTAAGTCCGCGAGCTTGGAATAGGGCATTAGCCTTAAAAGCGTTTATAATGGCTCTTCGGCTACTGGGCGGTTCGCTATTTTGAGTGGCCTTTTTGTAGTAGGCATATAGGCGCAGCAGAAAATCTGCTGGAAAAGAATTTTCATAATTATTGACTCTTTCCACGGCATCTTCGAATTCCTTATGTAGTTCCTCTGCTGTCATTTTTTTAAGAAGCTATAATATCGATACCTCCTTTTACTTTTTGGTTAAGCGCTACTTTCACATCGCTTCCTAGTGGAAGGAATAAATCTACTCTAGACCCAAATTTAATAAAGCCACCATCGGCTCCTTGAGTAACTGTTTCACCTTCTACGGCATAATTTACAATTCGCTTGGCAAGGGCGCCTGCAATTTGTCGGTAAAGAACCTCACCGTAAACGGGATTTTCTATTACAACCGTTGTTCTTTCATTTTCTTCGGAAGACTTTGGGTGCCAGGCCACTAAAAACTTACCAGGGTGGTATTTGCTGTATTTCACAATGCCACTTAATGCATAGCGGGTTACGTGCACATTAACTGGGGACATAAAAATAGAAACCTGAAGTCGCTTATCTTTAAAATATTCTTTTTCAAATACTTCTTCAATAACCACTACCTTACCGTCAACGGGAGCTATGATGTTCTCGTCGGTAACTTTTGTTATTCGCTTAGGGTTTCTGAAAAATTGAAGGATTAGAATTAAAAGGATTAAAAATGCTACTTGAACTGTAATTTTCAACCAATTTATATCCACATAAAAATGCGCTAAAAGTATTCCAATAGCGGCTATAATGAAGGTGATGGCTATAATTTTATGCCCTTCTTTATGAAACATAATGAAAAATTTGTAGTGTTAAATATGCAAAAGGAGCTGCGAAAATAAGGCTATCAAGTCGGTCCAACAATCCTCCATGTCCGGGTAAAATAGCTCCACTATCTTTTACACCTGCCAATCGTTTAAATTTAGATTCAACCAAATCCCCGAGGGATCCTGTAACAACCACGACTACCGTTAAAATAAGCCATTGGATTAAATTTAGCTCCTTGGTGGTTATATACAAAACATACGATGCTATAAGGGCAAATACCAAACCTCCCAAAAAACCTTCAACAGTTTTCTTAGGTGATACACTTGGGAAAAGTTTTGTTTTGCCAATGGTTTTTCCTACCAAATAGGCAAACGAATCGTTAACCCAGATCAATATAAAAATACCAATTATTAAAGATTCGGCAAAATCGTCTGGTTCTTTATATGGAATCATAGTAAGGAAAATACAGCCTCCTCCAATATAGCATAAAGTGAGAACGAATCGCTGTGCATTGGTATAGACAATTCTTTTTTTTGAAAAAAGCTGACTAACAAGAATTAGGTTTACAGCGATGCAAACCAACAGTAAAGTGTATCTTAGAAAAGGTTGATGCTGAAGTTCGCCAAGAAGATAAATATAGAGCCACCAAACTACTAAAAAAGCGATAAAAATATAATAGCCAGTTAGTCGGATGATTTTTTTAAACTCGTAAATACAGGTGAGACCGAAAATCAAGAAAAGAAAGTCGAACGCATCATTACTTAAATATACGGCAGCTAAAAGTAAAAAAACATAAATAATACCGGTTAGGGCACGTTTAAAAAGTTCTTTCACAAAGTTGGGTTTTAATTTATATTCGGCTCTCGAAGTTAACCATTTTTAGAGGTCTTCTAGCAGCAGCAAATATAAGTTTTTTGAACTACTTCCATACGTAAGAAAATCATTTTCTTCTTTTATATTGAAGTGTTTTATAGTAGTAATGTTTGTGGGAATCTGATTCTTGTTTTTGTTCTTAATTCCTCTTAAGCCTTCTCCAATAGTGTCCACTAATTGACTGGTGGTAGCGAAAATGATAAAATTATCAGGAAGGTCGTTTAGTTTGCTTTCCTTTATTTGGTTAGAGGATATTAAAATAGCTCCATTATCGGCCACTAGGTTTTCGCATGGAGATAAGAGGATTTTAGCGTTGTTGCAATTGTTTGTATTCGAAAACTTTGAATCTTTAAAAATCTCATTCAGCTTTGGATCCAAGCAGCAAACACTTCCGGTTGACCAATTATTTTCAGATAATATATTTTTGAAACAGTCGTGAATTTCGGTCAGCGAATCGCAATACAAAAATTTACCTCCGTTTTTTTTGAAATTTATAGTGAACTTTTCATCGGTAGGAAGCTTAATTTCGGGCATAAACTTTCCTCGTTGATCAGCGCCGGTAGCAGTTGCTTCTTTTTTTTGCTTCGATCCGAAAAGTTTTTTAAATAAGCTCATTATTGTTTTAATGGGGGATTATTTTTAATCGATTTTTAGTCTCGTATATATAAAAATATGAAATTAATAAGGATAACGTAGAAAACAGGAGGAAATTTTATGAACTCCTCCTGTTTATAACTATTATTTTTCTTGCAGCTTTTCCTGTTCTTCTTCGTTTGTTTCCTCTTCTTTGTCAAAAGGACGTTTTCCGAAGATACGCTCTAGGTCATCTTTAAAAATAACCTCTTTTTCCAACAGGCGTTCTGCAAGCTCTGTAAGTTTATCTTTGTTTTTCTCTAATAAATCAATAGCTCTTTGATATTGCTCTTCAATTATTTTAGAGATTTCTCTGTCTATCAATTGTGCAGTTTCTTCACTATACGGCTTAGAGAAATTGTAATCCGTTTGTCCTGAAGAATCATAATAAGTAAGGTTACCGATTTCTTTATTCAAACCATAAATGGTAACCATTGCACGTGCTTGTTTGGTTACTTTTTCTAGGTCGCTCAATGCTCCAGTTGATATTCTGTTAAACATTACTTGCTCTGCGGCTCTTCCTCCCAAAGCAGCACACATTTCGTCTGACATTTGTTCTGGAAGCACAATAAGTCTTTCTTCAGGAAGATACCAAGCAGCTCCTAAACTTTGCCCTCTTGGCACGATAGTAACTTTTACCAAAGGCGCGGCATGTTCTAACATCCAACTTACCGTTGCGTGACCAGCTTCGTGGTATGCAATGGTTTTCTTTTCGTTCGGAGTAATAATTTTATTTTTCTTTTCAAGACCACCAACAATTCTATCAACGGCATCGAGGAACGATTGTTTATCCACCGCTTTCTTGCCATTTCTAGCAGCGATTAAGGCAGCTTCATTACAAACATTCGCAATGTCAGCTCCGGAAAATCCGGGAGTTTGTTTTGCCAAGAAATCCAAATCTAGGGTTTCGGAAGTTTTAATAGGGCGTAAGTGTACCTCGAAAATTTCTTTACGTTCGCGCACATCCGGAAGGTCAACATAAATCTGTCTGTCAAAACGTCCAGCACGCATCAATGCTTTATCCAATATATCGGCACGGTTGGTCGCGGCCAACACAATAACATTGGTGTTAGTGCCGAAACCATCCATTTCCGTAAGCAATTGATTCAGCGTATTTTCACGTTCGTCGTTACTTCCGGTTAGATTGTTTTTACCTCTTGCTCTACCAATAGCATCAATTTCATCTATAAAAATGATAGCAGGAGATTTATCTTTCGCTTGTTTAAAAAGGTCACGAACCCTAGAGGCTCCTACTCCTACAAACATTTCAACAAAATCAGAACCTGAAAGTGAGAAGAAAGGAACTTTTGCTTCTCCCGCCACTGCTTTGGCTAATAAAGTTTTACCAGTACCTGGAGACCCTACAAGTAAAGCACCTTTTGGTATTTTACCACCTAAAGAGGTGTATTTTTCTGGATTTTTAAGAAAATCTACAATTTCCTGCACTTCTTCTTTAGCACCTTCCAATCCAGCAACATCTTTAAAAGTTACTTTCATGTCCGTTTTCTCATCGAATAAACGGGCTTTTGATTTTCCTATGTTGAAAATTTGTCCACCCGCGCCACCGGCAGCACCACCCGACATTCTTCGCATAAGGAATATCCAAATTCCAATAATAAGAACAAAAGGAAGGATAGAGAAGAGTAGTTCTCCAAATAAGTTTGATTCCTGCTCGTACTCTACCGAAGCCGCTAGGTTGTCTTCGCTAATGGTATTGTTTATATCATTCTCGAAATTCTGTAAATCACCGTACTTAAGTTGATACTGCGGGATTTGTGTAGAAGACGGTAAAATAGATTTACTTAAGGCGTCTTTATGAATGTCTTTTTGCTGTGCTTCTTTCGTTAAAAAAACTTTCGCTTGCCTTGTATTGGTAATAATCTGAATTTTTTTAACATCGCCATCTTTCAAAAACTCTTGCAATTTGGCAGGAGTTATGTCTGGTGGTGTTTGCCAACTGCTACCACCAGAGAAAAATTGCATACCTATTATAATAACCAATATAGCCCCATATATCCAGTAGGAGCTAAATTTTGGCTTTTTAGGGTTTGAATTGTTGTTGTTTTCTTTTGCCATTAATTCTTATTCTTGTTCCGCCCACGAGGGCATTATATTTCTATGCTTTTACGTTAAAAAGCTCGTTTTAACTATTCACTACTTCGTATGGAGTACAAAGGGAGTAGATAGATTTAGTTAGAGATAGCAGTCACTTTTGCGTCCCCCCATAATCCTTCAATATCGTAATATTCACGTACGTGTTTTTGGAAAACGTGAACTACCACATTCACATAGTCCATTAGTACCCATTCGGCGTTGTCTGTACCTTCTACATGCCAAGGTTTGTCTTTAGTCTCCCGACTCACAATTTTTTGAATGGAATTTACGATGGCGTTTACCTGTGTGTTTGAAGTACCGTTACAGATTATGAAGTAATCGCAAACCGTATTCTCAATATCTCTCAAATCCAAGATGTTCACATCTTTTCCCTTAACCTCTTCAATCCCTTTTAAGATAAATGTTATTAATTGATCTGCGCTACTATTCGTTTTTGCCATTAAAAATTTTTATTTTCACAAAGTTATTATTTTTTTAGTTTTTGAACTATTCTAAACGGTTCAAATTAACATAAGATTACATATTTAAGATAGTAATTCTCTATGAATTTAATCAAACTTAATGCCACTGATTCCACAAACACTTTTTTAAGGCAGTTGGCGCAGCATCATGCGGTGGAAGATTATACGGTTGTGATGGCAGAAAAACAACTGAACGGCCGGGGGCAAATGGGTACCACGTGGGTGTCTGAGCCGGGGAAAAACCTTACGTTTAGTGTCTTTAAGAGAATTGAGCATCTTGATAAAAGTGAACAATTTTACATAAGCATGGCGGTGTCTTTGGCTATTTATGATGCACTTACATACTTTACTATCCCTCAATTGAAAATAAAATGGCCTAACGACATTTTGTCAGTGAATAGCAAAATTTGCGGAATTTTAATTGAAAGCATTATCCAGAAAGGGGAGATGTTTGCTTGTATCGTTGGTGTTGGACTTAATGTTAATCAAACTGATTTTAATGGCGTTACTAATGCATCATCTTTAAAATCCATTACTGGAATTCATTACGAAAAAGAGGAAGTGCTTCAAAAGATTATCGAGTGTTTTAGACAATATGAAACTTGGGTGGCAAATAAGAAACTTCAAAAGATAAAAGAAAAATACGTCGAACACCTTTTCAGAAGAGATAAGCCTTCGACTTTTAAGCTACAAAATGGAGAACTCATTATGGGTTTTATAAAAGGAGTCGCTGATAATGGCTGTTTACAAGTGCTTTTGGAAGATGAAGTTTTAAAGGAATTCGATTTGAAAGAGTTGAAATTGCTGTATTGAAGAAGAGTTTAAAAGTTTGAAAGTTGAAAGTTAAAAAGTTCTAAGTCAACTCTAAGTTAAGTAGTTAATAAGTTAATAAGTTAAAGAGTTAAAGGTTGAAAGTTATTCCTAATTAAATTGATTTTTACTGACCACTGACCACTGACCACTGACCACTGACCACTGACCACTGACCACTGACCACTGACCACTTCAAGACCATAGTCTAAACTAAACCTCCTTAATATAGATTTCCCTTACTTTTTTGAATAAATCGGAAGAATAAACAAAACTGGTTACCGCTTCGTTATCCGTTTTGAAAATTTCTTTGTTGGTACCTTCCCATTCTTTATATCCGTTTTTAAGGAAAACAATTTTTTGTCCGATTTCCATTACCGAGTTCATATCGTGGGTGTTGATTACGGTGGTGATATCGAATTCCTGTGTAATTTCCTGAATCAACTGGTCGATAATGATGGCTGTTTTAGGGTCCAGACCGGAGTTTGGCTCATCACAGAACAAATATTTAGGTCGGTTTACAATAGCACGGGCAATGGCAACCCTTTTTTGCATTCCTCCAGAGATTTCCGAAGGTAATTTATGATGGGCATCTACCAAATTTACTCTTTTTAGAACTTCATCAACGCGGTCGTTCATTTCGTTTTTAGGGAACTTGGAGAACATCTTCAAAGGGAACAATACATTTTCCTGTACCGTCATGGAATCAAATAACGCACTTCCTTGAAATACCATGCCCATTTCCTGTCGAAGATCCGTTCGTTGGTCCTCGTCCAAATCGGCATACTTTTTATCATTGTAAATAATCTGACCTTCTTCAGGGCGATGCAGCCCTAGTAAACATTTTAAAAAGACAGTTTTCCCCGAGCCACTTTGCCCAATAATTAAATTGGTTTTGCCTTTTTCAAAATTGGTAGAAATACCTTTTAGTATTTCAGTGCCTCCAAACGACTTGTGTATGTTTTCAACTTTTATCATTATCCTAATAACATTTGAGTGAGCAAGTAATTAGCAATAATAATGGCAACACTCGTCCAAACGAAAGCGGTTGTACTTGCTTTACCAACCTCAAGGGCACCACCCTTCATGTAATATCCGTAAAAAGAGGGAATGGTGGCCAAAATAAACGCAAAAACGATGGTTTTGGTAAAGGCGTACACCACATGAAATGTGTCAAAATCTATTTGTAATCCTTTAATAAACTCGGCGCTGGTACTGTAACCACCTAACACTACCGCTACCCATCCACCTAAAATTCCCATGTACATGGCAATGGCCGTAACAAAGGGATAAAGCATTAGTGCGATAATTTTTGGAAAAACCAAATAGTTTAGGGAGTTTACACCCATAACTTCAAGCGCATCAATTTGTTCGGTTACCCGCATCGTCCCAATACTGGAAGTGATGTAAGAACCTACTTTACCAGCCATAATAATGGAGGTGAAAGTAGGAGCAAATTCCAATATAACCGACTGACGGGTAGTGAAGCCAACCAAGTATTTTGGAATAAGGGGATTATCAATATTGAGGGCAGTTTGTATCGCTACAACGCCTCCAATAAAAAAAGAAATGAATATAATAATCCCTAAAGACCCATAAATTAGGTCATCAATTTCTTTAAGTATCAATTGTTTGAGCATGCTCCATTTCGTGATCCTGCTGAAAACTTCCTTCAGCATAATAAAGTAACGCCCAATATTTTCAATATAAGTCATACATCCATGATAGATCAGCTAAAGTAAAAAAATAAAATTACATCTCTTTTAACCATTATTTAAACTTGTGAAAAGTTTTAAAACTTTACTTTTGGTCAAAACTTAATAAGAATGAAGAATATTTTTCTGGTTGGCGCTTTTTTCTTTGCAAATTTAGCGTTACTGGCTCAGCAAAAAAAAGAAGAAAAACCTTTTACCAGACCTAAATTGGTAGTTGGGATCGTGGTTGATCAAATGCGTTACGATTATTTAACCCGATTTTGGGATCAATATGGGGAAGGTGGTTTTAAAAGGATGGTGAACGAAGGCTTTAATTGTAAGAACAATCATTTTAACTACATCCCAACGAAAACTGCAGCAGGACATGCTTCCGTATACACAGGGGCTACTCCTAAGGTGCACGGTATAATTGGTAACGATTGGTACGATAAGACAGAAGATAGAATGGTGTACTGTACGGAAGATGGTGTCGTTGAATCCTTGGGAACCGATTCGGATGCTGGAAAAATGTCGCCGCGCAGAATGGTTGCCAGTACGATGACAGATCAGTTAAAGTTGGCTACGGTTTCCCGTGGGAAAGTCATTGGAATTTCTTTAAAAGATAGAGGTTCTATTTTGCCTGCAGGCCATGCTGCCGACGGAGCTTATTGGTTTCACGGAAAGAAAGAAGGACATTGGGTAACCAGTACGTACTATATGGAAAAGCTTCCGAAATGGGTAAAAAAGTTTAACGATTCTGATGCTGCTGAAAAATATAAAAAAGTATGGAATCCGCTTTACGATATAGAGACTTACACGGCAAGTATTGAAGATGATAATGAGTTCGAAGGCACTTTTTCCGGTGAAAAGAAACCAACATTTCCACACGATCTTCCTAAATTATGGAAGGATAATGGCAGATTTGATTTGTTGAAAGGAGTTCCTTTTGGGAATTCTTTAACTACAGATTTTGCTGAAGCCGCTATTGAAGGAGAGGATTTAGGGAAAGATGATATAACCGATTTCTTAGCGGTAAGTTTTTCCGCAACAGATTATGTAGGTCACCGCTTTGGGGTAAGTGCCAAAGAAACACAAGATACTTATTTGCGGCTCGATCAAGATTTGGAAAGATTCTTCGCCTTTCTCGATAACAAAGTGGGTAAAGGGGAATACACAGTGTTTTTAACCGCCGACCATGCCGCAGTGGAAGTGCCGAGCTATTTGGAAAGCATGGAAATTCCTGGCGGATATTTCAGTAAAAAAGATTTTATTGACTCACTTACTGAGTTTTTAGATGATACATTCGGCAGTGATAAGCTGATAAAAAACTTTTCTAACGAGCAAATATTCTTAGATCAAAAAGAGATTAAAAAGTTGGGAATTTCTTCTGCTGAAGTTGAAAATGCCATTGTTACTGAAATTAAAAACTACAAACATATTACAGAAGCATATTCAGGAACCGATTTAAGGAACCAAGAGTTTACTGATGGTTTGGCAAATCGCCTGCAAAAGGGGTATCATTTTAAACGCTCTGGTGATGTCCTTGTGGTGCTCGACCCAGGTTTTATTAATTCTACAAACCGAAAAGGGACCACACACGGTTCTGGACATGCATACGACACTCATACACCTTTATTATTTTTCGGAAAAGGAATAAATCACGGTGCAACGGTAAGACGTACCGAAATACCGGATATTGCCAACACGGTGTGCGCGCTGTTGGGGATTACTTTTCCCAGCGGAAAGAGTGGGGAGCCTATCTGGGAAGTTATAGAATAGTGCGTCCAGCGTAAGAATTGTTATGCACCAATTAATTTTAAAATTGATTGGTGCGAACTCAAATAAATCGCTGTGGTTGCCATTTTTGGTGATAGTTAAAGCAATATTAATTTCAAAGCAAATTGAAAAAGATTAGTAGTTTTGCAGAATGCTAAATAAATTGAGAAATAGTGTGTTGACTAAAATCCTTTGCGGATTTATGGCAATTTATTTGCTCAATATTAGTGTAGATGCTGCGGATCCTCACCCAGACTATATTCCAGAAGACTTGTCGTTTAACGATCAAGAAAGTATTGCCGAGATTATTATTGAAAAAGTATTGGGCTTTGAAAATGCTTTTGAAGAGTATGACGACCACGATCCGGAAGATCATAATAAAAGCAACAACGTGAAAATTAATTTGTTGATGCATCAAGTCCAATCATCGGATAGCGGCATTAATGAGTTTATGCAAGAAAGAAAATTGCCCCCTCACTATAAAGTTCACTTCACAAACTTCTTTAAGGAGATAGATAGTCCTCCGCCCAATGTTTAATTTGTTTTAATAGTCTGCAGCTCCTGTAATCAAAATTTACTTGGAGTATTTTTTAGTAACTAAAAACAAATTAAATATGAATACAAGCAAAGTATCGATGCTTATGCTGGCATTGCTGTTATTTTCATCTACGTACGCACAAATTTCAGATAAAGAAAAAGATAGCCTTTACATACATCAAGTTGAAGAAGAGAAAGAACCCGCAAAAGTTTTGCACGCTGAACCTCTTTATATAGATTTAATTAGGGATTTAGGAGCGCGAAAGGGCGAAAGAGAATGGAATGTTGGGTTAGGAATTACCGATAATCTAAAATTCGATTCTTATGAAGCCCTTGTAGAATACGAATGGGCTCCAGCAGACCGTCTTGGGCTAGAAGTGGAATTGCCGTTTACATTTTATGCTCCTATGAGTGGCGTAGGTAGGGACTCCATTCCTTCAAACCAGTTAAACAGTATAAAAATTGCGGCGCAATGGTCGTTTTTTGTAAATGAGCCCATGGCTATCTCCATGGCACTCGGCTATATAAATGAATTTGAATTGTCCGATTTTAGGAGTTTTGGTAAACCATTAGTTACGGGGAATGTTTATAATCCATTTTTGGTAGTCGCTAAACGTTGGGGGGATAACTTCCATTCTTTAATTTATACCGGTCCAATGATTGCGCAACATTTTAGTACGAATACTTTTCATACTACATACGATATAAATACCAGTTTTCATTATATGATTCCAGGGTCAAGAAATTTTATCGGAGTTGAATTTAATAAAACGTTCGATCACGGAGATTTCGATATGACAGTGCGTCCGCAAATGCGGGTAGGAGTAGCCGACGATTTAATGATCGGGATTGTGGCTGGAGTTCCAGTAAGCAGGGAAAACGAAAGATTAAGTTCTTTTCTTCGCCTAATTTGGGAGCCAAAACATAAGTAGAGAGCAAAAAAAAGACTGCTTTTTGGAACAAAGCAGTCTTTTTTTATTGTTATTTCCAAAGCTTAAACCGCCTTGTCCATATTATTTGTTAGCGTATTGATGAAATTGGTAATAGGGCCTTTTATCATCATTCCCATCATGGCGTTAAATTCTCCTTCAAAAGTTAGTTTGGCTTCGCTTTTGTCTTCAGCTATACTATCTATATCTGCAGTAAGTGTAAAAGGTAACTTATCGCTAGCGGCGCCTAAAACAATTTTATCATGAGGTTGCTTTTCCTTCATTTTTAAAACAATCTCCGGCATTCCTTTAAGAGCAAATAGAAATTTTTCATCTCCCAAAACCTCAAACTTACTAATGTTTTCTGGCATTAGTTTTTCAAAGTTCTGTACATCGCTCAAAAAATTATAAAGCGTCTCTGCCGATTTATTTACGGTCTTTTTTTCAGTTTCTATTTTCATTATGTTGTTCTATTTCCAGTTTCCAGGATCTTTGCGCCAATCCTGCAACGTTTGTAATTCTTTTTCGTTAATATAATTGGTGTGTGCTGCCTGCTCCAAAAGATACTCGTAATTACTTAGGGTATAAAGTGAAACATTGTTCTCCTTAAAGTTCTCAACAGAAACGTCAAAACCGTATGAGAATATGGCAATCATTCCTTTTACCACGGCGCCTTCGTCTTTTAGGGCTTTTACCGCGTTTAAACTACTTTTCCCAGTACTAATTAGATCTTCCACGACAACCACACTCTGGCCTCGGTCTAAAAATCCTTCAATTTGGTTTCCTCTTCCATGTTTTTTAGGCTCTGGTCGAACATACACAAATGGCAGACTTAACACTTCGGCTACCAACATACCAATGCCAATGGCACCTGTGGCTACACCGGCAATTACGTCGGGTTTGCCATAAAGTTCTTCCAATTGCTTTGCCATGTGTTCCCGAATGTAATTTCGGATGGGCGGAAAGGAAAGTACAATTCGATTATCACAATATATGGGCGACTTCCATCCGGAGGCCCATGTAAAAGGATTTTTTGGATTCAACTTTATTGCATTAATTTGCAATAAGAGCTCTGCTGTTTTTTTAGCGGTATCTTTATCTAAAACCATGATGCAAATGTATGAAGTTTTTGTAAATGAACATCGTATTATTTTAACGGATAAAATTGAAAAAGAAACCAATTTTAAATTGTTTTTAATGGATACGGTAGATATTGATGATGTGGTTCATCAGCTTAATAAAGGCAAAATAACGTGTGCCCACATTTATTGTGAGGATAGAAAAGCGTTGCTGAAAAAGTTTCTTAAGAAAGTGCCACTGGTAGTAGCCGCTGGCGGATTGGTAAAAAATAAGAAGGATGAAATACTTTTTATTTTTAGAAACGGTAAATGGGACTTGCCCAAAGGGAAAGTAGATAAGGGTGAAACCTTGGAAGAAGCTGCCATTCGTGAAGTGGAGGAAGAAACAGGTGTTAAAAAACTAAAAATTGATTCTTTCTTAAATAAAACCTACCATATTTTTAAGCGAAACGGCACTTACAAGCTTAAAGAAACGCATTGGTATTTAATGAGCAGCAAGTACAAAGGTGAGCTCGTTCCGCAGTGTAAGGAAAATATCGAGATTGCAGAATGGCGTCCAGAATCTGACATACCGGAACTCATGGAGAATTCCTACGAAAACATAAAAACCCTTTTTGCTGAAGAATTACTACTTAAAACGGCTAAAAGTCTGCTGTAATTTCACTTTCATTCTAGAATTCTGTAAATAGGATATCGCAAATGCGCTTTCTCGTAGTTTGGTGACTTTTTATGAATCCAATCCAATTGGGCATACCAATTCTTTGCGAAATCAGGGTCATTAGCTTTTTTATTTTCAAATTCTTTTTTGATGGAAGGGTTTGCTTCTAAAAACGCGAGCGCTTTGTCTTCCCATACGTAAGGAGAAAATCCTTCTTTTTGCTGAAGGATGGTATCGAAAAAGTTCCAATTAAAGAAAGAATCCACCGCTTCTGGTTCCAGTGTTTCTAAAATATACCGAATAGAAGGTTGATTCGTTTTTACCAAATAATAATCGTTTGCGGGAACAGTTATTGTTTCATTAGTTGTGGTGACAGAAGTATTTTTATGAAGGTAGTGGCCTTCATAAGGAGATTGTACCGTTGTGAAATCATCAATGTGATAGACCTGAATATTAAATTTTTTGGCCTCTGTTATTCCATCCATCTCAACTTGGTTCAATTTCAATAAATCAACCACCTTTTTCCAGGCTTTTGGCACCAAATAAGCGTCTGGAATAGCAACAGATTTCGAAGGTTTAAAAACATCTTGATACGCCACCTTCTTGTTGAAAGGTCTTTTTCGGTTGTATTTTAATCGTTCTAAACCAGTTACTTCACTGATGATTTTTTCTCCTTCAAAACCTTTAAAGTTTAGTGTTGTTTGTTTTGTGGTATCCAATTCCCACTGCACGGGATAGGTCTCGGCGTTTAAAAAATGGTCATTGGTAGTTTCCCTAACTTGGGCTATTTGCTGGTAATCTTCCTCTATCACCTCAATCATACTTAGCATTAATTCATAGGTACCGTAAACCCTGTCTTTATAAGGTTTCAGCATGTGCGTTTCCACCATCATCCCTAGCGTATTCCAGAGTGTGGTGTAGCCTGTTGAATAGCGGGGAGCATCAAAAAACTGTGAAAAACCTTTTTCCGGCATTTCATTAAAAACATTCACATAAGGAGTAATATCATATTTTTTTTTCTTTAGGGAGGCTATCATTTTCGGCATCATTTCATTCTGCAAATACGTGCCCGCTTTGCTGCCTAATTTATTATGTTGCGTAAAAAGGTGGGTAAGTACATATTGGTAATCCGCACCGTTGCTTACGTGGTTGTCTATAAAAACATCGGGTTGTAAGTAGTGATAGATAGCCGCAAACGATTGTGCGTTTTTGGTATCACACTTTATAAAATCACGGTTGAGGTCGTAATTTCTAGCATTCCCCCTAAAGCCATAAGCTTCGGGTCCGTTTTGGTTGGTACGGGAGGTGCTGTTTCCGTTTAATGCGCCTCCAATGTTATAAATTGGGATGGTAGCAATAAAAGTATGCTTCGGAAGAGTGGTTTTCCCTTCTGCTAAATCTCTAAAAAGCATCATGGTAGCGTCTATTCCATCTGGTTCGCCGGGATGAATACCGTTATTGATAAAAAGAACCCTTTTCTCCTTCCGTACGGTTTCCATGTCAAAATTTCTGTCTGGATTGAATAGGGTTAGATGTAAAGGCTCTCCGCTATCGGTTGTTCCCATTTCTTTCATAACAATAGTGGGATAGCTTTCCGCTAAGCTTTTATAATAATTAATTACCTCGGGGTAGGTGGGGGTTTGTTTTCCATTGGATGTTTCGAATAGGGTTGTGAAATTAGACTTTTGACCAACTAACATATTCAGAAAAAATAAAGCGAAAAGAGTGGAAAGCAACTTTGTCATTATACTTGCAATTTAGATTATGTTTTCAAAAATATAACAATATAGTAGAGTAGTCTGTTTGTCTGTCTAAAAAAATGAAGTAGTTTTGCACCCTTTAAAAGTTAATGGCCTGATAAATAGGTTTGTGACTATGTTTCCCTAGATTAAAACAAATAATATGACAGAGTTTATAAGAAAAATAGTGCCCAATGCCAAAGATGATGTATTAGCCGGAATAACCGTATCCCTTGCTATGATTCCAGAGGTTGTGGCTTTTGCCTTTGTAGCACAAATTGACCCACTAGTTGCTTTGTCTGGAGCATTTATAATCGGACTTATAACAGCAATCTTCGGAGGGAGGCCTGGCTTAATTTCGGGTGCCGCTGGTGCTGTGGCCGTTATTTTTGTAAATCTTATTTCTGAGGGACATGCCAGAGGGATGGCTTTTGATGTTCCCGTAGAGAATATGGGGTATTACTATTTGTTGGCCGCGGTGGTGCTCATGGGTGTTTTTCAAATTGTAGCTGGAATTTTTAAACTGGGTCGTTTTGTTCGTTTAATTCCGCATCCAGTAATGATGGGATTCGTAAACGGATTGGCCATTGTTATTTTTATTGCTCAGGTAAAAATGTTTACCCACAAAGAATTGGTGGTGACCGAAAGCGGACTTAAAAAATATATAAACATACCTATGGAAGGTGCCGAGCTTTTAACCATGATCGGTTTGGTGTTACTGACCATGGGTGTAATTTGGTTGTTGCCAAAAATTACCAAGAAATTACCTGCCTCACTAACGGCTATTTTGATTACTTCGGCCATTGTTATTTTTGGTGGATTGGAAGTGAGTACCGTTGGTTCTTATATTGTTGAAGGGGGTGGAACTGGTTTAAAAGGGGAGTTGCCAACACCCAATATGGAGTTGTGGCAGTACTTGCCGTTTAACTTGGATACGTTTGGATTTATTCTTCCCTATGCATTTTTAGCAGCTTGTGTTGGGCTAATAGAGTCGCTTATGACTCTGAATTTGGTGGATGAACTTACTGAAACCCGTGGAAACGGAAACCGCGAGTGTGTAGCGCAAGGTGCCGGAAATATGTTGAGCGGACTCTTTGGTGGAACAGGAGGTTGCGGAATGATTGGGCAGACCGTGATTAACATCAATGCCGGTGGTCGTGGCCGATTGTCAGGTATTATGATGGCGGTAACCCTTTTAACTTTCATTCTTTTTACCGATAAATTAATTGAACAAGTGCCTATCGCAGCGCTCGTGGGTGTTATGATTATGATGGTGATTGAAACTTTTGCATGGTCTAGTTTCCGCATTATTAGAAAAATACCGAGAGCAGATGCTTTTGTATTGGTAATTGTTTCGGCGGTGACCGTATTTTTCGATTTGGCAATTGCCGTTTTTGTGGGGGTTATTATTTCTGCATTGGTATTTGCTTGGGAAAACGCCAAGAAAATTAGAGCTAGAAAACGCTTTAAAGAGGATGGTACCAAAGTATATGAGATTTGGGGGCCACTTTTCTTCGGAAGTATAAGCGCGTTCAATGAAAAATTCGATATAAAGAACGATCCTGAGCATGTAGAAATAGACTTTGTGGAATCCCGTGTGAGTGATCATTCGGCTATTGAAGCTATTTTTAATATTGTAGGAAAATACGAAGCTGCAGGGAAAACCATTCGATTGAAGCATTTAAGTGAAGACTCCAAAGCGCTCTTATACAAATCGTCTCCAAAATTTAGGGAAGTAATTGTAGATGCCGTAGATGATCCCCGTTATCACTTGGCTGCGAATCCAGAGAAATTTCCGAAGTCCCTTTCAGAATATAAATTGATTCCGGAGGAGTAGTTCTTGTTGTGTTTGTGATTCTTTAGAATTTTTTGAACAAGCTAGTTAGTTTGTTTTCAGAATAAACCTTTTGCACGACTTTCAGAAGGCTTTGCAGAGGTTACAGATGTCTTTGCACGACTTGGAGAAGGCTTTGCAGAGGTCGGAGATGTCATTGCACGACTTGGAGATGTCTTTGCAGAGGTTGGAGATGTCTTTGCACCAATATCATGCGTTCACTACATATTTTTCTTCAGTATAGTAAGCAGGACAGTTTAAAAATCTATTTCTTCTCTTCCGGCTCCAAATGGAAAGAAAGCGAGCTTAGTTTGTCTTTCGTTACGGGTTTAATTAAATGCTTAATAGAGAAAGGGTACTTATTGTTGTATTCCTTTACTTTATTTACATCCTCAGGATTTATGGAAGAAGTGAGAATGTAGATGTATGTTGTTTTACTTATTTCCAGTTTGCTGAAATTATCTATAAATTCCCAACCATCAATGATTGGCATATTTAAATCCAACAAAATAAGCTCGGGGAAAATGGTGTTGTTTTCGTTTCGGTAATGCTTTAATGCTTCAATACCATTATTGAAAGAGATGACGTTTTCGGTTATCCGTGTAACTTCAATAAGCTTTTTAACGCTAAAAATAGTAATCGGGTCGTCGTCGATTAGGCAAATGGCATTAATAGTTTTCATTAAAGTATATTTTAAAAGTTGTTCCTTTATCTATCTCACTTTCGGCTTCTATTTTTCCTTTCATCGCTTCGATTTGGTTTTTAGTGATAAAAAGTCCGATTCCCCTTGCGTCGGTATTTCCATGGAAGGTTTTGTACATTCCAAAGAGTTTATGGCCGTGTTTTTCCAAATCGATGCCCAAGCCATTATCTGTAACGCTTAAAACGGTAAAACCTTTTACGCGTTCGCAATTAATTACAATTTTAGGGTATCTTTTTGGAGCCTTGTACTTGATAGCATTCGTAAAAATATTCAATAAAATGCTTTCAAGGTACGCTTTAACAACTTTTATATCAATATTTTCCGGAACATTGTTCTCAACTTCAGTAAAAGTACTCTTTATAAGTTCGCTAATATTGGTAAATGCTTCTTCTACTTCGGTACGCAGATTTACTCGTTCCGTTTTAATGTTTAAGTTGGTGTTTATGGCAATAATTTCGTTTAGGTTGGAAATAGTTTCGAGCATATTTTTAGACGCAGACCCCAGCATGTCTATTATTTCCACTTTTTTAAATACGTCTTCTTCTACTCCCAATAGTTCTATCAACATAGAGAAATTAGAGGCGTGTGAGCGTAAGTTATGCGAAACAATATGAGCGAAGTTTAGGAGGCGATTGTTTTGTTCACTCGCTACATTAATTACCTCCATGAGTTCTTGTTCTTTTTCTTTAATGTGGGTAATATCTTGTACTACAGACCAAACCAGTTTCTTTCCTGTGGAATTGGTTATTAGCACCCGAGTGATGAGCGCAGGCACCAATTCGCCGTTTTTGTGTTCGTAAAAACCTTCATACGGTCCGTACATATGGTTGTTCAAAACCTCTTTTATAGCACGGAGTTCTTTCTTTTTATGGGTTTTTGGAATTACATCCAGATGAAACATTTTGTACAACTCATCATCGGTATAGCCAACACTCGCTTTAAAAGAATTGTTCATATCTAGAAATTCCCCGGTGAGTGCATCGTTTAAAACTAGACCAGTTGGGGAAAGCTCCAATAGCATGCGGTGAAGCTTTTCACTTTCCTTTAGTTTCTTTCGCGCTTCTACCATTTCCTGTATCACACGGCCTTCCGCAATAAGAAAAGTAACCCTTTTGTAGTCATCAAAAACCGGTTTCAAGGAGAAATCTATATAAACCGTTTTACTGTCCTTGTCGAGAATTTTAGCTTCGTACCTTACAAATTTTCCTTTAGCAGCCTTTTTAAAATTCTTTTTTAGTTTCTTTTGTTCTTTAGTAGATTCCCGCCACCAAGGTGTGTCCCAAAAGTACTTATTCATAACATCTTCTGCCTGCAAACCAATAAAATTAAGAGCAGGTTCATTAATGTCTATCAATCTTCCTTTGGTGTTTAAAAAACCGGTAAATTGAAAGGTGGAATTAAAAATACTGGTAAAAATCTGTTTGTTTTCTGCCAGAGCTCTTTTGGTACTTTTTATTTGCTTTTCATTAAGGGCAAGCTGTAATTGGGTGTTTTTCTTTTCGCTAATATCTTGAACCGTACCATAGATAGTGGTTTGTTCTTTATTTTTTTTAGGGGTTCCCCGAAAACGAATCCATTTATCTTGATTTTCTTCGGAAGTTATTTGTGCTTCAATATCAAACGATTCTGCTTTTTCAAGCGCTTGGTTAATGCTGTCCATTACCAACTCCAAATGATTACCTTCTTTAAAAAAAGCAAACATCTTTTCCATGGAAGGGGTATAGCTATCGGGCACTTCGAAGATATCTTTGGTGATATTAGACCATTCCAGTAGTTCATTATTGGAGGCATAGAGCCATGTGCCGATATTTGCTACTTGTGTTGTTTCTGAAAGGAAATGAAGGTTTTTTTCGTTGTTTTTTTCTGAAGAAATATCTTTTACAGATACTAGTAAATTCCCATCAACAGGTTGAATGAAAAATTGAAACCAGCTTTTATTTCCTTCAGGACATGTAAAGACACCTTCTCCTTCAGCTAGTTTATTTTTTACAGCAGCGGTGATACAGTCTGGGAGTAAATCGTTGTATTCGTTATTAAAAAAAGTATTCCACGGCTCGGTTGTTTCCATCACTTTACCATTGGCACTTAACAAGGCCATTGGGAAAGGACTTGTTTTTAATATATGTAGGTTAATCATAAAACTTAAACGAAATTATTGGGGCTTTTCTTATATGTTTACGCGAACTGTTTCTGGTACCAGACCGGTATAATCACCTCCATTTCTAATAACATCCCTTACAATGGAAGAAGAGATATAGCTTTTACCAGAAGAGGTAAGTAAAAATACGGTTTCAATTTCCGATAGTTTGCGGTTGGTATGGGCAATAGCCTTTTCAAATTCAAAATCAGCTGGATTGCGTAGCCCCCTTAAAATAAATTGGGCGTTTATTTTTTTACAGAATTCAACAGTTAACCCTTCGTAAGTCATTACTTTTATTTTAGGTTCATCTTTAAACGCATCTTCAATAAACTTCTTGCGTTGTTCCAGGGAGAACATATATTTTTTTTCGGCATTTATACCAATAGCAATTACCAATTCGTCGAAAAGGGTAATGCCACGGGAAATAATATCATAATGCCCTAAAGTAATCGGGTCGAAGGACCCCGGAAAAATAGCTCTTCGCATCTTGCTTTTGTTTACAAAGGATTTGATTATAGCGTTGTAAATATAGCAAAATTGATTTTGGAAACACTTTAAAGTTACTCAATACTGTTTTTTGAAAGGATTCCATAACTTTTTCATTTTTGTCTTGACACAAAAACGAAACAAAAAAGTCAAGACTGATTTAAAAAGTATAAAAAAATCTACGGAAACATCCACCACAGATAAAAAGAACTCGCTATGCTCAAACAGCTTTTTATCTTTAGTCCCACGCTGCTTCCTTGATTTTCAATACTTTTTAAAGAGGTCGGCTTTTATTTATGTTCAAAACTTTTATCACAAACTTATATATCGCGAATTTTTAAAAGGCTAAAAGCGTACTGATTACTTCAAAGCTTCTTCGATAGCATTGTCAAACAAATCGTTTAAGGAAATTCCTGCTTTGGCGGCTTGTTGCGGTAATATACTTTCTGTCGTCATTCCAGGAATGGTGTTTACTTCCAAAAGATGTGGTTCTCCGTTTACAAAAATGTATTCGCTACGGCTAAAACCTTTCATTTTTAGTGTGGTATATACTTTTTTGGCTACCTCTGTAACCTTGGTTTCCATTTCTTTACTAAGGCGTGCAGGTGTTATTTCCTGTGATTTTCCTTGGTATTTGGCTTCGTAATCAAAGAAATCATTTTCAGTAACTATTTCTGTAATAGGTAGTACAGTAACTTCTCCTTTGTAAGTAATTACACCTACGGAAACTTCTGTCCCATCTAAAAACGATTCAATGATTATTTCATCATCTTCTTTAAAGGAAGTTTCAATAGCAGCCGCCAAATTCTCTTTGGTATGAACCTTGGAAATTCCAAAGCTAGAACCGGCCTTATTGGCTTTCACAAAACAGGGCAGTCCTACTTTTTCTATAATTTCATATTCATTAATTTCTTGTCCCTTGTTGATATAATAGGAAGAAGCGCATTTTATTCCAAAGGGCTTTAAGGCTGCTAAACAATCCCGTTTGTTAAATGTTAATCCAGCTTGGTACATAGGGCAGGAAGTATGCGGAATCCCCAATAATTCCAAATACCCCTGCAAATAACCGTCTTCCCCGGGAGTACCGTGAATGGCGTTAAAAACACAGTCGAATGCAACCGTTTTTCCATTGACTTCAATAGTGAAATTTCCTTTATTGATAGGCTTTTCTGTACCGTCTTCGGTAACATATACCCATTTATCTTTTAGAATATGGATTCGGTATACATTATACTTTTCCGCATCTAAATGTTGGCAGACTACTTCCCCGCTTTTAAGGGAGATTTTGTATTCAGAGGAATATCCTCCCATCACCACGCCTATATTTTTTTTCATCTTAAATATTATAAAAAGGGATTTTACGTTATTCAAAAGTATTAATTAATTGATTTAAACAAAGCAGAAAAATCATTTTGAGCTTTAATCTTATGTCACCTAAAATTAGGTGGTAGGATTTTATATCTTTGCTGAATAATAAAGAACCATGAATTTTATAAAATTTATCACCAGTAAGACTTTTTTAAAGCAATTAGGTTTAGCCGTTGTTGCTATTATTGTTTTAGTGATTGTTGTACTTCAATACTTAAAAATAACCACCAATCACGGAGAATTTGTTATGGTACCCGACCTTTCCAAAAAGTCATTACGGGAAGTGGAAGAAATTGTGGAAAAAGCAGATTTAAATTATGTGGTGCTCGATTCTACAAATTACAATCCTGATTACCCAAGGTTTTCGGTGATAGAGCAAAATCCAAAGGCCAACAAAGAAGTAAAAGAAGGAAGAAAAATATACTTAACCATTAACCCTTCGGGCTATAGAAAGGTGAGTGTTCCCAATGTAATTCAAGTTACCAAAAGAAATGCTGAGTCTATGTTAAAGGCCGTGGGTCTTAATGTGGGCAAAGTTTCTTACATCAACGAAATTGGTAAGGATATGGTGTACTACGTGCGCTATGAAGGCGAGAATATTTTGCCTGGTCACCAGCTGCCAAAAACTACGGAAGTAGAATTGGTTTGTGGAAATGGGAACGATGCTGAAGTAGTGGTAGAGTAATTGTAGTAGAAAAATGGCGGAAGATATACAAGACGATTTTAATCAAGACGACGAACTTTACGAGCATTATAGTTTTAAAGCCGGAAAGGGTCAGGAGCCCTTGCGAGTGGATAAGTTTTTAATGAACTTTATTGAAAATGCTACGCGGAATAAAATTCAGCAAGCTGCCAAAAACGGTAATATATACGTGAATGGAAAAGCTGTAAAATCCAATCATAAGGTAAAAGCAAATGATGAGGTAAAGGTATTGTTTGAGCATCCTCCACATGAATATTTACTAACGCCGGAAAATATCCCACTGGATATTGTTTACGAAGATGAAACCTTGTTGGTTATCAACAAGCCGGCCGGAATGGTGGTGCACCCAGGACATGGCAACTACTCTGGAACACTTATAAATGCATTAATTTACCATTTTGAAAATCTTCCATTGAACAGCAATGAACGTCCTGGTTTAGTCCATAGAATTGATAAAGATACCAGCGGATTGCTAGTTGTTGCCAAAACGGATGAGGCTTTGGCACATCTTTCGAAACAATTTTTCAATAAAACGAGTGAACGCGAATATCTAGCACTAGTTTGGGGGAATATAGAAGATGAAGAAGGCAGGGTAGAGGGACACATTGCCCGCCACCCCAAAAACCGTTTGCAAATGACCGTTTTCCCAGAAGGCGACCACGGAAAAGATGCGGTAACCCATTTTAAAGTGGTGGAACGTTTTGGGTATGTTACCCTAGTTTCCTGTAAATTGGAAACGGGGAGAACGCACCAAATTCGTGTGCATATGAAATATATTGGTCATACCCTATTTAACGATGAGCGCTACGGAGGGGATAAAATTTTAAAAGGAACTTCCTTTACTAAATACCGCCAGTTTGTGGAAAACTGTTTTAAGGCGCTCCCAAGACAAGCACTACACGCCAAAACATTAGGTTTTGAACATCCCGTTTCGGGAGAATTCCTGCGTTTTGATTCTGAAATTCCTGAAGATATGGAGTCGTGCCTAGAAAAATGGAGAAACTACGCCAAGCATCAAGAATTTAGTGAAGAATAGATTTTCCCGATTTACCCATAGAAAAGAAGAAAATGTTTAGGTTTTACAAATAATGCCTTAGTTGTATATTTATAGCTGGAACACATTTGAATGAAAATCGGGACTGATATTAAAAATTGGAAAGAATTTTTGGAAAGAAAGTTTTCTGACAATGCAATTTTCAAGATTGAAGACAAAACATATGACTTGTCAAATGGAGTCTATACGATAACGGCCAAAGGAAGCGAAACCAAAATAAATTTTATTTGGCCTGATAAGGATTGGCTTGCTATTGAAGATATACAATTTTACAACTCCAAAGTAAACAGTTGGTCTGGAGAATTATTGGGCGGAAATAATCCAAAACTAGGGAAGTTCAATAAAGAAAATGTTGATTTTGTGAGTCAGATCCTTGAAATACCCTTAAAAAAAGGCTGGACAAGTACTGATTATTATTTGTTTGGTAAAAATTTTAAATCGATTTCTAGGGAAGGGATGAAACCAAATCATGGCAAAAGAATATGGATTGATTACAATTTCGGTTGTATCGGAACAATATTATTTCCATTTACAATTATTATTGATTTTGTAATAGATAAGGGTGTAATGGGAGACAAAAAAATAACTGTTGTAAAACCAATGACAGAATAAAACCAACTTCATAGTAATTTATTCCAATTTAGAGTAAAGTATTAAAATATAACTATAACATCAATGCATCCCGTTTCTGGGGAATTCCTGCGTTTTGATTCTGAAATTCCAGATGATATGGAGTCATGCCTTGAAAAATGGAGAAACTACGCTAAGCATCAGGAATTTAGTGAAGAATAGATTTTCCCGATTTACCCATAGAAAAGAAGAAAATGTTTAGGTTTTACAAATAATGCCATAGTTGTATATTTACATTTGGAAAAGAGAGTAATTAAAAAAATATACAATTGAAAATAGTAGTATCTCCCGCAAAATCGTTGGATTTTGAAAGCGAATTGCCCACAGAAAAATATACGGAACCTAAATTTCTAGCTGAAGCTGAAAAGTTAAATGGCGTGCTTCAAAAAAAATCGCCCAAAAAGCTTTCGGATTTAATGAGCATTTCTGAAAAGTTGGCTGATTTGAACTGGCAACGCAATCAAGATTTTACAACGCCTTTTACACCGGATAATGCCCGTCCCGCTATCTATGCTTTTAATGGTGATGTGTACACTGGATTGGATGCGTATACGCTTCCTAAGGAAAAAATAGATTTACTGCAAGAACGATTACGTATTTTAAGCGGATTGTATGGCGTATTGAAACCGTTGGATTTAATGCAGCCTTATCGCTTGGAAATGGGCACAAAATTACCAATTGGCAAGAATAAGGATTTATACGATTTCTGGAAAAAGAAAGTTACCACTGCTTTGAATGAGGAGCTGAAAGAAAATGAACTTTTTTTAAATTTGGCAAGTAACGAATATTTTGGCGCCGTAGACGAAAAGGCTTTAAAAGTTCCTGTAATTACACCTGTTTTTAAAGATTGGAAAAACGACAAACTCAAAATCATTAGCTTTTATGCTAAAAAAGCCCGAGGTTCTATGGTGCGTTACATTATAGATAAAAATGCCAAAACGCTGGATGACCTAAAGGGATTTGATTACGACGGCTATTCATTTAGTGAAGAACACACCAAAAAGAAAAATGAGTTGGTGTTTGTAAGATAAGAACTAAAAATCCCAAAGGTGTTCAAGCCCTTTGGGATTTTTTTATTTTTTGGTATCCACGCTCACTTTTTCTTCAATGGGTGTACGTTTTTTAATTTTTCTTCTTCGGCGTTTGCCGTAGCTCCCTCTATTAATTTTTCCTCTTTTCGATTTTTGATCTCCTTTTCCCATAATTCAATTTCATTTTTTGTTACTTCATAAAGTTACTTATTTTGCCAACAGAAATCAAGTCTATGTTTTTGCACCAACATCCATACAAACCTTTTATTCCGAGGGACGCTACTAAATTGATTATAGGGACGTTGCCACCACCGAGGTTTACAATAGGAGAATTTAAACCCGGAGACGTAGATTTCTGCTATGGAAGTAGGGACGGCTATTTATGGCAGATTATAGATCGAATGTTTAATTTGAATCTAGATTTTGAAACTACTACACATGCTGTTCAGCAACGAAAAGATTTCCTGAAGAGTTATAAAATCGGTATTTGTGATATTGTGGAATCTGCGGAAAGAGCTAACATCGATGCTTCTGATTTGGGAATGCATAATATAGTTTGTAGGGATATTATTCATCAATTAAATGAAAACCCATCGATCGAAACGATATTGTTCATGGGCGGAAACAGTAAAAACGGACCTGAATATTTATTCAGAAAACAACTAAAAATCAAACAAATAAAGCTATCAGTAGTTTCTTCTGAAGTTCCCCGGCAGCATGAGTTTCAATTAAACGGGCGAAATATCCAAACGGTTTCTTTAACGTCCCCATCGGGAGCCGCTAATCGGGCAGTGGGAGCTATTTCTGAATACAAAGAATTAAAAAAGAAGCACCCAAACTTCAATACAATTGACTTTAGAGTGCTTCAGTATAAAACTTATTTCAAGTAATTTAAATACTTGTTGTAGTATTTAGGAGAAATAAAATCCTATTTCTTATTCTGTTGATCCTTTATGGTTTTTTCATCAATATCAAATTTATTGGTATCGATATTTCTGTTACCAGTAGGATTAGTAGGATTGTTTTGTTCTTCTTTTCTTTTCCACTTTTTATCTTTGATAGTACTCATAATATTCTTTTTTTTGATTCTACTCTAATATACAAACCAGTTGTTGGAAACTCTATTAAAGCAATGGTAAAATCTTGTTAATGGTTTAACAATTAAGGTTTTAGTTCGCTTTTTATAATAAAAAAAGGTCGCTCAAAATAATTGAACGACCTTTAAATAGTTATAGCCTTTATGGCAGTCTTTTAAATATTTTTGTTTACACCATTAAATTTAGGGTAACATCAATATTATCTTGAGTAGCTCTTGAATAAGGGCAAATTTCATGCGCAGAATTGATTAGTTCCTCACCAGTTTCTTCATCAACTCCAGGAAGAGTTATGTCCAATACTACTTCCAAAAGAAAACCACCCAGTTCGGGATGTTCTCCTATTTTTACGGTAGCTTTTACATCGAAATCATCACTAAGGTCTACCTTTTGTTCTTTAGCTACATGCTGAAGCGCACTACCAAAACAAGCCGAATAGCCTGCTGCAAAAAGTTGTTCTGGGTTGGTGAACTTTCCACCTTTTCCGCCCAGTTCCTTTGGAAGTTCGAGTTTCATATCAATAACGCCATCTTCACTTTTTACGTGTCCTGCTCTTCCTCCAGTTGTTGTAGCGCTCGCTTTGTATACTGCTTTCATTTTATGTTTTTTTATGGTTTAATCCCTAAGATACTTTTATTAACAGGAAAAATCATAATTTTAGTTATTAAATTTGTTTTAAAATTTAGTCATTTGTCCCACAAAGAATCACATAAAAATACATCAGAGAAGAAGGAAGGTGCTCGCCAAAAGGGAAACACCAACCGAGATGCTATTGCTAAATTTAAGGCGAAAAGAAACGTAAACACTTCCGCAGAAAATATAGCGGAAGCTATTCTAAAAGGGGATACGGTTGCGCTTAGTAAAGCCATCACCTTGATAGAAAGCACAAATCCAATTCATACTGAAAAAGCCAATAAAATTCTATCACTTTGTCTTCCCTACGCCAATGATTCTATTAGAATTGGGATAACCGGGGTGCCAGGAGTTGGGAAAAGTACTTTTATTGAATCATTAGGGAATTACGTTGCCGAGAAGAATAATAAACTTGCAGTGTTGGCAGTAGACCCAAGTAGTTCACTGAGCAGGGGAAGTATTTTGGGCGATAAAACCCGAATGGAGCAATTGGTGAATCATCCTCACGTTTATATTCGTCCGTCTGCGGCTGGAACATCGCTGGGAGGCGTTGCGAGAAAAACCCGGGAGAGTATTGTTTTATGTGAAGCATGCGGATTTAAAACCATATTCGTGGAAACTGTTGGAGTAGGGCAAAGCGAAACGGCCGTGCACAGTATGGTAGATTTCTTTTTACTGCTGAAATTGGCTGGTGCCGGTGATGAGCTTCAAGGAATAAAAAGAGGAATTATTGAACTGGCAGATGCCATTGTAATCAACAAAGCGGACGGTGATAACGTTAAAAATGCAGAGAAAGCTAAAACACAATTTAAAAAGGCTTTGCATTTATACCCACCAAAACAAAATGGATGGGAGCCTAAAGTATTACTTGCTTCCGCACTTGAACAAAGAGGTATAGAAAAAACATGGAAACTCATTGAAAACTATATTTCTGAAGTAAAAGCAACCAATCATTTTTCTGCAAAGAGAATACAGCAAAATAAATTTTGGCTCCATCAGACCATTGAAGACCTATTAAAATCGAATTTCTACCAAAACGAAAAAGTCCAGTCAGCTATTGACGAACAAATCGCAGCGATCGAGCGAAATGAGACTACTCCTTTTGCCGCTGCCCAGTACTTGTTTACATTACAGTAACTTTATATTGATAATTGCTTTAAATGACTACCTTTGTCGGGATTTTTAATTAAAAGGTGACGGCTGTCATGTTTTAAAATAAAATAAACCCTCAACAGCAATTATTAAATGAATTACGAATTCACCATTATCGTACCTGTTTATAATGAAGAAGAAAGTTTGGAACGGGTAGAGAAGGAACTTACTGATTATATTTCAGTTGCCACAAAGGTAACCAAGGTGCTTTTTGTGAATGATGGCTCCACAGATGATAGTCAGCAACTTATTGAAAAAATCTGTGGGCGCTCTCCACATTTTACATTTATTTCATTTTACGAGAATTGCGGATTAAGCGCTGCCATAAAAGCAGGTTTTGACTATGTTGATACTCCATTGGTGGGATATATTGATGCAGATTTACAAACCTCACCCCAAGACTTCAACCTTTTATTAAAGCACATTGAGCATTACGATTTGGTTACAGGGGTGCGGTCGCAGAGAAAAGATTCATTTGTAAAAAATATGTCTTCTACAATTGCCAATGGAATCCGGAGGGCGTTCACGCATGATGGGATGGACGATACAGGTTGCCCGTTAAAAGTTATTAAATCCGAATATGCCAAACGCATACCTATGTTCAATGGATTACATCGCTTTTTACCTGCTATGATTTTACTGCAGAAAGGGAAAATAATACAAATACCCGTTCAGCATTTTCCACGGATGGAAGGAACTGCAAAATTTGGTTTTTGGAACCGTTTAATCGGTCCGCTCCAAGATTGCTTCGCCTATCTATGGATGAAAAAAAAGTATATAAACTATTCCATAATCAAAAAAGGATAAATGTCGCATTGGCTTGTTTATGCAGTTGGATTTTTAGCACAGTTGCTCTTCTCTGGCCGACTTATTTTTCAATGGTTAGCTTCAGAAAAAGCAAAAAAGGTGGAAACACCTTCTTTGTTCTGGGTGTTAAGCTTATTGGCTTCTTTTCTTTTGTTTGTTTATGGCTGGCTAAGGGATGATTTTGCCATTATGTTGGGGCAAACACTAACCTATTTCATTTATATAAGAAATTTGCAGCTACAGGGGCAATGGCAGAAGTCGCCTTTGGCCTTGCGCACTTTTCTATTGATTTTCCCATTGCTAATTATTGTTTACGGTTATAACAACAATGTTTACGACATGGAAGATTTTTTCAGAAATGAGAAAATTCCATTTTGGTTACTGGTTTTGGGAATTGTAGCCCAGTTACTCTTCACATTTCGATTTATTTATCAATGGATGTATTCAGAAAAGCATAAGAAATCCTCGCTTCCAGCAGGCTTTTGGATATTGAGTTTGCTGGGGGCATTATCAATTTTAAGTTATGCCGTTTTCAGACAAGATCCTGTTTTGCTGGTAGGTCATTCTTTGGGGACTGTTATTTACATTAGAAACTTATTGATATTAAGAAAACAACATGATTGAAGCCATAGAGAGAAATCCCGTTAAAACAATCCTGTTCGTCTGCGCAGCTATTTTTTTGGCTCACTTAGACGTGATTTACGTTAATATTATGGAAGCCAGAAACTTTGTAGCTGCCCGCGAGATGGTTACTCAAGGAAACTGGTTGCTTACCACAATGAATGATTTTCCACGTTATGAAAAACCACCGTTGCCAACATGGTTAACTGCTATTTCTGGTGCTATATTTGGAATTCATAATTTATTTGCATTAAGACTTCCTGCGGCTCTAATGGCCATTTTATTGGTGTTTTTCCTTTATAAATCGGTAAAACTTTTACTTGATAATGAAAAAGTAAGTCTGTATGCCGCTTTAGTATTATCCACGTCATTTTATATCGTTTTTTCTGGAAGAAATGGGCAATGGGACATATTCACACATAGTTTTATGGTTGTGAGCATTTATTTCTTGCTGAAAATGATAAAGCAGAATGAACAAAAGTGGATGAATGCTATATTGGCCGGGTTATTTTTTGGCTGCTCCTTTTTAAGTAAAGGTCCAGTTTCTCTTTATGTATTGTGGCTTCCTTTTTTAATCGCTTTTGGAGTCGCTTATCGCAATGAATTTAAAAAGAAGCATATATTACCCTTTGTTGCTCATGTTGTTATTGGCTTAATAATTGGTGTTTCCTGGTTTGTGTATGTTCGTTACGCCGACCCTAAATCGTTTCTGGACATCGCTTCTGAAGAAGCAGGGAATTGGACGAGTTATAATGTGCGTCCGTTCTACTATTATTGGAGTTTCTTTACGCAAAGCGGAATATGGACGATCCCAGCATTCGTGGGATTACTTTATCCATATCTTAAAAATAAAGTATTCAATAAAAAAAGCTATTTGTTTTCTTTTGTATGGACAATAGCTGCAGTTGTTTTGCTTTCCGTTATACCAGAGAAAAAATCGAGGTACCTTATGCCTGTGTTAATCCCATTGGCATTAAATACTTCTTTTTATATTGAATACGTAATACGCTGTTTTGCAGATTTTAAGAAGACTGAAAAATTTCCGGTTTATTTTAACTTCGGATTAATAGGTCTTATCGGAATAGCCTTTCCAATCATTGGGTTCTTCTTTCTTAATGAAAAATTGCACGGGTTTTATTTGGTGTTTATATGTTCAAGCATCGCATTGTTTTCGTTGGGTGCAGCCATTTTTTATTTCCTTCTGAAGAAAAAAATAAAGCATGTTTTCTATCTAACCTGTTTTTTTATAGTTTCCATCTTACTAATTGGATTTCCGCTTGCTAAATCGTTTAATAGCAATACAAGTTTTAATAATATAGATACACTTCAAACCAATTTCCCGTTGTATTCCATTGGGGAACCGGCTCCGGAGATGATATGGCACCTAGGCTATGCTGCTCCAGAAATAATGCGTGGCGAACAAATAGAAATTCCAATGGAGAATGAGTTTGGAATTTTGGTGACTACAGCAAACAAAGAGAAAATTAAACGTATCTTTGCGGATAATTATTCTCTGACTTTTAAAGAGACTTTCGATATTAATTATACTGCAAGTCCAGGAGAAAGTGCTTACAAAGACCGACTCGTAAGCCATTATTACATAGTAAAAAAGATAAATTGATGATGTCGTTTAACAAAACAGAAAAATTAGGATACGCTTTTTTAGTCGTTATTTTTATATACAGTTTATACATCGGTTTTACCAACCCTGATTATTTTAATAACACTTTTGCCGCGGAAGATAACACCGTAGAGTCGGCTACTGCATTTATGCTTTTGTGTATTTCATTATTGTGTTTGTACCGTTTCTTCGCCCAAGGAAAAGGTAAGTCTGCTACTTGGAAACTGGGAGTGTTTATGTTTGCACTGCTTTTCTTTTTTGGAGCCGGTGAAGAAATCTCTTGGGGTCAGCGTATTTTCGGGATTGAATCCAGCGAGTATTTTGTTCAAAATAATGCCCAAAAAGAAACTAATCTACACAATTTGGTAGTGGGAGGTAAAAAGATTAATAAAATTATCTTCAGTCAGCTTCTCATGCTAACCATGGTAGTTTATCTACTTTTGGTTCCAATACTTTATAGGAAAAAGCAATGGGTTAAAAGATTAATGGATCGGTTTGCTGTGCCTGTGGTTAAATGGCACCAAACGATTGCTTTTATAGCATCCACTATTATTGTTGCTATTATTCCGCCGGATAGAAAGTGGGAAGTGTATGAATTCGCTTTTGGTGTAATTTTCTTCCTGATATTTCTTTATCCGCTAAATCTTCATATTTTCAGCAGAGACTAAAAATCGTGGCGTAAAATTACCTTCGGCCACCGCCATAAACTCCAATACTCATGCTAGGGACCACTCTCGGTCCGTGAGAGCCCCAAACAACATCTACGCCTGCACTACTGGCAATGTGCGCATTGGCACAAGAAGTTAAAGAGTAAATGGAAACTATAACAAAGATACTAGCTAATATTTTTATAAGGTTTTTCATGTTTTATGGTTTTAGTTATTTGCGAAATTTTCAAAACACAAAGTAGCTCCCAAGGGATCCTGAAAAACAACAATGTTTCCGTTTCGCACTTCCGGGGTGGGTTTTAAATACACATGGGCATCCGTTTGCTGCAATAAGTTGTAAGCACCGTCAATATCGGTTATTTTCACGTAAGGTACCCATTGCGGATTTGCACCTGTCAATGGATTCGTCATTAAGCCGGCCACTTTTTTGTCCCCATTTTTAAAAATCCAATAAGGTTTTCCGTCGTCTTCTGTTTCAGTTACAGTTAAATTTAATGTCGTTGTATAAAATTTTTCGCTTATGGAAGGATCACTGGACCATAATTCTTGCCAAATCCATTTTCCTTCTTTATTTTCCAGTAAACTCATTTTAGGTTGCATGGTTTCAATAAAAGAAAGTTTTTCGCCCAACGGACCTTCAACAATAACTTGCTCTCCTACGCTTTGGTTAATCTTGAATTTGTCAATAATCACACGCCCGCCGTTAGCAACAAAATCGCTAATAGAAGCGTCTATATTATCGGTTTGAACGGAGGCAATCCAAGCACTGGAATCTGCCTTTTTAATTTCAATCATACTGCCGATAGGCTGACCATTGTTGGAAATAATAGCCAATTTTTGACCTTTAACGACGAAATCTTGAAAAGTCCATTTGCAAAGCTTTGCATAAAACTTTTTGGAAGATGAAATGTCAGGGGTGACTAAATTATACCAAACGACACCGCCATAGTCTTGAAGATTATTAAATAATGGGGATTTTGAATTTACATTAGAAAGCCCAATTTGAACTACCAATAGAAAAGCAAAGAACCCAAGAATTGATTTTTTCATATAGCCTTAATTTTAAATGACTTACAGTAAAGTTAATTAAAAAAAATAAGTATTTGTAATCACTTTCTCAAGAAGTTGCCGTGGCAAATTATTCATTTTGTGACTCTTCCGGTAGACTGGTGAATTCTTTAATGGCATCATTCGGAGGAATAATGTTGTAGCCTTTCCAAAACTCGGGATTGTAATTAGGTAAATAAACTGGCATCACGTCGGCTTCAGGTGTAAAAGCTTCATAATCTTCTTTATTAATAGTTTCGTTTTCAAAAACCACCAATTCAAATTTTTCAATATTCTGTATCGTAAGATCTACATGTGTAGAAACTTCATTCTGTTTCCTTCTTCCCTTAACGTTCTTATTCTTTTCAATGATTTTAAACGGACGATCGAACCCAACTTTCTGACCTTTGGTTTCCTCTTGATATTTTAAAACATATTTATCGCGGTTGTTTTTTGTGTATAAGAAAATTCCTTTTTGTAAATATTCATAATATGAAACTCCGAAAAGATTGAATTTCTTTACAGGTTTAACATTTTCATATTCCAACCGGATAACGGCAAAATCGTAAGCGTTCACATACATAACTCCTTTATAATCTGGACCTCCGGAAGGACGAAAGATTATCTTGTAAACTAAATCTTCCTGCAGGTAAAGTAGCCCGTCCAATTCAAAATCGTATTTTCTGGATTTATGGATAAAGTTTAAATCAGAATCCTCATATAAAAAGTTGTCCTTCAGCAAAGAATTTAATTGGCCTGCTCTGTAGCTTAAGAAGTTTTTCTTTCTTTCTTCTTCTTTTTTCATTCGCTGTTCTGCCAAAGTATCCAAGGCTTCATCTTCAAAAAGAGAAGAATCGATTTCCGATTTTGTACCAATAATTCCCGACTTAATTTTAAAATACGAATCACGTTTAACGTGCTTCCGCATGATTTTTTGCAGTTTATCTTCAATGGCAGAAAAAGAAAGTTGATTGTTTTTGTCGTACAGCTCCGATGCTTTTTTTATGTCCAATTTTACGGTTTGTTCATCTTCCTTCACCCGTCCATAAAAATCTGCCAATATTTCCGTGTAATATGAGGTGTTTTGGGGGATGGTTTGCAGGATACTATCTGTAAACGCTTGATTTATTTCTGGGATGGTACTTTCTTTTATTTTAATGTGATTGTCTAAAATCGTGGTATGGTCGGCACTTCGGTAGAAAATCTTTTGTTTTATAAAGTCCTGGTCGTAATTCTTTTCCAAGCTGTCTTCTACTTTCTCAATAATTTCATCCACTGTGTAGTTTTTATTGAGCAGGACAACTTCATCCAGTTCAATATCTTTTGTTTGTAAGCGAATGAGTTCTTGATTGAAATCTTGCGCGGCAAACTTTTTTTCTTCATATCCGAGACAGCTTATCAAAAGCGAATCCGACGCTGTAACTTCCGAAGAAATATGCAAAGAAAATTCACCGGATTCAGAACTAATAACGCCGCTTTTGTCGTTAACGGAAATTGTAGCAAAGGGAATAGGCTCGTTGGTGGTGGAATCTATAATTTTTGCTGAAATAGTTGTTTGTGAAAAAATGGTTCCCGTAAAAATGAAGAGGGATAGAATTGAAAGGTATAGATGCTTCATTTAGATTTTTTTGTTAAAATAAACGATTCAAAACTAATTTGATAACAATTTATAGTTTCATTAAATGACTTTTATTATTTTTTAACATTGCAAGCTCATAAAGTCTTGATGTTACATCTGTCCTAACTTCTTCTTCCTTTGTGATGAAGCATTCAAAAAACCAAAAATATTTACCCTTTAGAAAGTTATTCCTTAACTTCGTATCCGCAAAATTTTAGATAATTAAAAAATCTACGATATGAGTAAATATGACGTAATCGTTTTAGGGAGCGGACCCGGTGGATATGTAACCGCTATTCGTGCCTCGCAGCTTGGTTTAAAAACGGCTGTGGTAGAAAAGGAAAACCTTGGAGGTGTATGTTTAAATTGGGGTTGTATTCCAACGAAGGCACTGTTAAAATCGGCCCAAGTATTTGAATATTTGAAGCATGCAGACGATTACGGGATAAAGGTAAGTGAAGTAGATAAAGATTTTGAAGCCGTTGTTAAAAGAAGCCGCGGTGTGGCGGAAGGAATGAGCAAAGGCGTTCAGTTTTTAATGAAGAAAAACAAAATTGATGTTATTGAAGGTTTTGGGAAGCTAAAATCAGGCAAGAAAATCGATGTAAAAGATAAAGACGGTAAAACTACCGAATACAGCGCCGACCACATTATTATTGCAACTGGTGCGCGTTCCCGTGAATTGCCAAGTTTGCCGCAAGACGGTAAAAAGGTAATTGGTTACCGCGAGGCAATGACTTTGCCAGAGCAGCCTAAGAAAATGATTGTTGTTGGGAGTGGAGCTATTGGTATTGAGTTTGCTTATTTTTATAACTCAATGGGTACGGAAGTTACCGTGGTAGAATTCTTGCCAAATATTGTTCCTGTTGAAGATGAGGAAGTTTCTAAGCAATTGGAACGCAGCTTCAAAAAATCTGGAGTGAAAATTAAAACATCTGCAGAAGTAACTAAAGTAGATACCTCTGGAAAAGGCGTTAAGGCCACTATTAAAACCAAAAAAGGCGAAGAAGTTTTAGAAGCAGACATCGTTCTTTCTGCGGTAGGGATTAAAACGAACATCGAGAACATTGGTTTGGAAGATGTAGGAATTGCAACCGACCGTGATAAAATCTTGGTAAACGATTATTACCAAACCAACATTCCTGGATATTATGCAATTGGAGACGTAACTCCTGGACAGGCTTTGGCACACGTTGCTTCTGCGGAAGGAATTCTGTGCGTTGAAAAAATTGCTGGAATGCATGTAGAAGCGTTGGATTACGGTAATATTCCAGGTTGTACATATTGCAGTCCTGAAGTTGCTTCTGTTGGTTTAACCGAAAAGCAGGCAAAAGAAAAAGGATACGATATCAAAGTAGGTAAATTCCCGTTCTCTGCAAGTGGTAAAGCAAAAGCTTCTGGAAATTCTGATGGTTTTGTAAAAGTTATTTTTGATGCTAAATACGGCGAATGGCTAGGCTGCCATATGATTGGTGCAGGTGTAACCGATATGATTGCAGAAGCGGTGGTTGCTAGAAAACTAGAAACTACTGGACACGAAGTGCTTAAAGCAGTTCACCCGCACCCAACAATGAGTGAAGCAGTAATGGAAGCCGTTGCTGCCGCTTATGATGAGGTGATACATATTTAAAAAACTTCTTTTTTAAAGATATGAAAGCAGGATGTTCTAGACAGATTATCCTGCTTTTTGTTTTTCTGAAAAGAGGCTCTGAGGTTTAAAAAAAAAGATTACCATATGGTAGATATTTAAATTTTAGCATGACAGCCTATTTTTTTTAAGCTAGCAAATCGCAATACCAAAAGGAAGTATCCCATGTAACTGTATCCTTATCCTGAAAACAGGAATCTTCTTCACTTTTTGAAGGGGAATACGACTTTAATACTTTTTCCCCAATCTCATAATTTACGGGATTCTTA
The DNA here is from genome assembly GCF_023721415.1 of Galbibacter mesophilus. Lineage (GTDB taxonomy): Bacteria > Bacteroidota > Bacteroidia > Flavobacteriales > Flavobacteriaceae > Galbibacter > Galbibacter mesophilus. Next base: position 93,046 of record NZ_JAMQVC010000006.1, read on the forward strand.
AAGATTGGACCGTCGAACACAAAGGTGTGGAACTCTCCGTTTTCACCGCAAGGGTCTACATTTTCAGGTAAATCTTCCAAAAACTGATGGTCTAAAACCCTTCCCACAAAGGTTTCATCTAAAAGCTTGGCATTTACACTCACTGTAATTGCCTTAAAACCCAGAGCCAAAAACTCTTTCAACAATTCTTTGGTGTCCAATTTCCATAATGGAAATATTGGTTCGACACCAACTTCATGTAATTTCGACTCACGGTATGTTTTTAAATCTTCCAAAAAAATATCCCCAAAAACGGTATGGGTAAAGCCTTTTTGCTTTAATTCGTTCATGGCATTTTTCATAACCTTGTCATAGGTTTTCATTGATACATCCCCTGATAGCTCAATTGTTTTAAGCGGAATTCCAATGCTTTCGGCTTGTTTGTATAATAAATCGTTTCTCAAACCATGCATAGAAACCCGATTAAGGTCCGAATTTACAGTAGTTACCAAAAGGTCTATATTAAAAGCTGACTGTTGCAGTATTTTATACAAAGCCAAAGCACTGTCTTTTCCAGTGCTCCAGTTGAAATATGTTTTATTGGGCATGTTGATTTTCGTTTACTTTAAATTGAAAAATGAGTAGATGTCTCTGCGAAGGAGGAACGACTGCGGCAGTCACCTAACAGGGAATAACTATTTTAACGGGGGATTACCACACTTCACTGTGAAGACGATTACATAAAACTCTCCACCGCCAAATCGTAGCTTTGCATGCCAAACCCTAGGATAACTCCTTTAGCGTTTGGGGAAATATAAGATTGATGTCTAAATGCTTCCCTTCCAAAGGTGTTGGAAATATGAACCTCAACAACAGGGGTTGAAATACCTTTTATTGCATCTCCAATGCCAACGGACGTATGTGTATAAGCCCCAGCATTTAAAATAATACCATCGTAATCGAACCCTTTTTCATGAAGTTTGTTTATAATTTCCCCTTCCACGTTAGATTGGTAATATTCAATAGAAACATTTTTAAATTTCTGCTGAAGTTTTTCAAGATAATCTTCAAAGGTTTGGGAGCCGTAAATTTCAGGTTCACGTTTTCCGAGAAGGTTTAAGTTAGGTCCGTTAATGATAATTAGCTTCATAAAGTGTTATTTTCAGTAAAAGTAAAAAATAAAGCATAAAAAAAGAGGCTGAGGCCTCTTTTGTCTTTGTGTATAGCGGTATTTTTAAAAGTACAATGAGAAACCTACATTCAAGGAAATTCCGGCCTGATTGTCTGCATCATCGTTAAGGTCTAAATCGTAACGGAGTCCGGGTTCTATGGCTACATTATTGGCAACAAACCAAGCATAACCTCCTTGTAAGCCTAAAAATAGCGGACTATAATCGTCGCCAAAACTTCCGTTAAAGTCAGCTTGAACAGGGAATTTAGATGAAATATAATATTTAGCACCCATTTTGTAGGAAAAACGGCCATCGCTTTGCTTGCTATCTCCATAACCTAATCCTAATTTAAGAGCCAAATCATTCATTACGAAGTATCCTCCTTCAAAACCTATATTCCAAGTAGAATTGTCATCTTCTGAATACAGACTAATAGAAGTGTTTGAGCGATGAGCGGCACCAAAATTTGTATTGGCTTCAATTAGAAAACTGCCTTTTGCTAATGCAGAATTGCTAGTTTGGGAATTAGCACTGAAGATGATAGCAAAAAGTAAAATAATTGTAATAAGAATTTTGTTCATTGTATCGATTATTATAAAGTTAATAGCCCTAATTTACATAGTAAATAAATGCTATCTGTTAAGGATGTGTTAAAATTAAAATTTGGTATAAAAAAAGCGAGAGCTGTTAAACTCTCGCTTTTCAATATATTCTATCTATTTTCTAGAAGAAGAATCCAGCACCTACTTGCCAAACACCGTTCTTTTGTTCAATATTCAAATCGTCGCCATCATCAACTATGTTGGAAAGTCCTAAATTATATCTTCCTGTCAGAAAAAGCCCACTTGTAAATTCATAAGAGACACCAAAATTTAGACCGAAGTCAAGATCTTTATAGAAATCATCAGGATCTACTTCTAAAGAAGCTCCATCCCCTTCTGCTTCCCATTCTTTAGATACTAAAACACCGACCTGTGGTCCTGCTTCTAAACTAAATCCATCAGCAACAAAGAATTTTGCCATTAAAGGAAAGTTTATGTATCCTAACTTGGCTTTAATATTATCATTTCCACCAAAATCTCCTTCACTACCTTGAGATGAGTAAAGTATTTCAGGTTGGAAGGCAAATTTTTCAGAAAACTTGAATTCTGCAAGTCCACCTACAAAAAAAGAGGTTCTTACTTCAGCGTCATCGGTATCGTCACCGATAAAATTCGCGAAGTTAAATCCCCCTTTTGCACCCAATCTAATGTCCTGTGCATTTGTAGAAAATGAAAATGCTACCAAGGCAATTATGGCAATAAAATAATTTTTCATATTTGATATTTTTTAAGATTTGTTCCGCTAAACTACAGATAAAGACTACAAACGTATGTTATCGCTTTGTTAAAAGGTTGTCAAATTTTTCTAAAACACTTCGGATTATTTCTATTAATTTTACCCACATGAAGTGGAGCCAAGCCTTAAAAGATTATGAGAGTTACCTTAAGATAGAACGCGGACTATCTAAAAATTCGGTAACTAATTATTGTTTGGATATCCATAAATTAATTTCATTTTTGGAACTTCACCAAATAACAATTTCCCCCGTAGAAATTTCTTCGGAAGTCCTTCAGGATTTTATTTACGAAAGCGCAAAATCCATAAATCCACGATCTCAAGCACGCTTAATTTCCGGATTGAAGAGTTTTTTTAATTACCTTATTTTTGAAGACTACAGAAATGACAACCCCACAGAACTTATTGAGTCGCCAAAAATAGGGAGGAAACTACCCGATACGCTCAGTGTAGAAGAAATTGACAGGCTCATTGCCACTATAGACTTGAGCAAACCAGAAGGAGAAAGAAATAGAACAATGCTGGAAACCATGTACAGTTGCGGACTGAGGGTTTCTGAATTGGTCAATCTAAAAATTTCTGATATTTTTTTTGAGGAAGGTTTTATAAAGGTTAGTGGAAAAGGGGATAAGCAGCGTTTTGTACCTATTGCTGCTGCCACCATTAAATATATTGATACTTATATTTCAGAAATAAGATCACATGTAACTATTGAAAAAGGCTTTGAAGATTTTGTGTTTTTAAACCGAAGGGGAAAAAGCCTTACCCGCGCCATGATTTTTACCATTATAAAAAATGCAACGCGCGATGCCGGAATCAAAAAAAATATTAGTCCGCATACCTTTCGGCATTCCTTTGCAACTCACTTACTACAAAATGGAGCTGATTTACGTGCCATTCAGCAAATGTTGGGGCACGAAAGTATCACTACTACAGAGGTTTATATGCATTTAAACCGAAAAGACCTAGCCAAAGTAATAGACAAACATCACCCCCGAAAAGATTTTTAACTTTTTGTTATCGTTGATTCTCTGTTTTTATTTAGAAATTTATAGTTCTTTCAGAAAAAAATAGAATCAAATACTATGAAGTTTTATACACTTAAAAACGATACAAAATTACCAGCTATTGGTTTAGGAACATGGAAATCGGATCCCGGAAAAGTAGGGGAGGCCGTAATTGAAGCCATTAAAGCGGGATACAGGCATATTGATTGTGCGGCGGTTTATGGCAACGAGGCTGAAATTGGAGAGGCTTTAAAAACAGCTTTTGCACAAGGTTTAGTAAAAAGGGAAGACCTTTGGGTTACTTCTAAACTTTGGAACAACGCCCATGAAAGCGACAAAGTGATTCCAGCTTTACAAAAAACACTTACCGATTTACAATTGGATTATCTAGACCTTTACCTCATCCATTGGCCTGTGGCTTTTAAAGCAGATGTAGATTTTCCCTCGAAGGCAGACGAATTTTTATCATTGGAAGAAGTACCGATTATCGAGACTTGGAAAAAAATGGAAGAAGCTCATGAAAACGGATTGGTAAGAAGTATTGGAGTTTCCAATTTCAGCATTGAAAAATTAAAGGATCTTTTGGTTGATGCCAATTTACAACCGGAAGTTAATCAGGTAGAATTGCACCCATTATTGCAGCAAGATGATCTTTTAGAATTTTGCGATAATAATTCCATCATCTTAACAGGATATTCACCACTGGGTTCAGGAGACCGTTCACAGCGGTTAAAGAAAGAGGATGAACCAAACATGTTAGAGAATGAAGTGGTTACAAAAATCGCGAAAAATCACGATTGTACTCCGGCACAAGTGCTCATTGCATGGCATATAAGTCGAGGTACCGCCGTGATACCAAAGTCCACCAACCCGAAACGAATCAAGGAGAACATAGAAAGCTACGAAGTGGAACTTACCGATAAGGAGTTGGCGGAACTTAAAACTCTCGATGAGCATTACAGATATGTGGACGGAAAATTCTTCGAAATGGAAGGCAGTCCTTACCACAATATTTACGATGAATAGCATTCAATAGATTGAAAGATTATTTATAGCAGGCTTTTTAAGTCTGCTATATTTTTTTACCCCTCAGAGTAGTCGGTTTTAAGCATTTAATAAATATTGTATTTTTATAAGCTTAAGACCAACTATTATGTATCACCATTACTTACTAACTCGAACAAGAAATGTGTTTCTTGTATTTTCGTTGTTAACCATATTTTCTTGCAACGCTCAAAATAGTATTCAATTAACCGAGAAAGATATAATTCCCGTTCCTAAATCGGTTATTTCTTCGGAGGACGGGTTTTCGTTTAGCGAGAATAGTGCCGTTTTGTACAACGATGAATCTTTGGAATTTTCCGTGGAGTTTTTCAAGAATGAAGTTCGAAACAATACCGGACTAGCAATTTCTTCTGAAATAAATTCTGATACTGCTTCAGAAGGAATTCATTTTCAACTGATAGATGCTATAAAGGGAGAAGCCTATCGCTTAACCATCAAAAAGGAACGAATACTTTTAGAAGCGGGTACTTCTGAAGGTATTTTTAGAGGCGTTCAAACGTTACTTCAATTAATTCCGAAGAAAAAACAAGACACTTCAATTTTAAATTCATGGTCGTTGCCAGCGTTAATCATAAATGATTTCCCAGAATATGCCTACCGAGGGAGTATGTTGGATGTTTCCCGCCATTTTTTCACGGTAGAACAGGTGAAAAAATACATTGACTATTTGGCTGCGTATAAGTTTAACTATTTTCACATTCATCTAACGGACGATCAGGGGTGGCGAATTGAAATAAAGTCATGGCCGAAGCTTACAGAAATAGGTGCCCGCACAGAAGTTGACGGTGGGGAAGGCGGTTTTTATACTCAAGAAGATTACAGAGAAATTGTGAAATATGCCCGAGAAAGATTTATTACCGTTGTGCCAGAAATAGATATGCCAGGCCACACCAATGCTGCCTTGACATCCTATCCAGAATTGAATTGCGATGGAAAAGCTCCTGAATTATACACGGGAACAAAAGTAGGCTTTAGTTCGTTTTGTATAGAGAAAGAGGTTACTTACACTTTTGTAGAGGATGTTATTCGTGAGCTGGCTGCCATTACTCCAGGCCCTTACATCCACATTGGCGGTGACGAGTCCCTTTCAACAGAAGAAGAAGATTATATTTCGTTTATAGCTAGAGTACAAGATATTGTTTATGAAAATGGAAAAACACCGATTGGTTGGGATGAAATTCAGCATGCCCCGTTAAAGTCCGAAACGCTGGTGCAATTCTGGGGAAAAGAGAAAAATGCCATTGAAGCAGTAAAGAAAGGAGCAAAATTAATTATGTCTCCTTCAACAAAAGCTTATATGGATATGAAGTATGACTCCCTAACTAAACTCGGGCTTAATTGGGCGGGATACATAGACGTAGAAACTGGTTACAACTGGAATCCCGACGAAATTTTGACAGGTGTAACCCGAAAGGATATTCTAGGAGTGGAAGCGCCTTTATGGACAGAAACTATTGAGGACATGGCCGCTATTGAATACATGGTTTTTCCTCGGCTAATGGGCTATGCAGAAATAGGCTGGTCTGCAAAAAAAGACCGAAACTGGGAAGCCTACAAAAAAAGATTAAAAAAACACCTCGAAATTCTAGATGTTAGAGGGGTTAATTTCTATAATTCGGAAGAGGTTTTAGATGAAAAATGACACAAAAACACGCAAAAGAGATCTTAAATTTATCTTTTTCTTAATACGTTTCAATAACTTAAAACTTTAAATTCAACAAAAAAATCAAATGGCGGTATTAGGGTCTATAATAAAAGGAGTTATTGAATTGGCAGATACTTTTTCTTCGGAAGTAAATGCGGCGGAAGCACAACGGGAAATCTTAAAGAAGCTTCTCGAAAAAGCGAAAGAGACCAAGTTTGGTAAAGATTATGCTTTTGAAGAAATTTTAAAATCGGAAGATTTAGAAAAACAATTTGCTCAAAGCGTTCCTTATTTCGACTATCATAAAATGAACGATGCTTACTGGAAACATCTCCATGAAGGTGAAGAAAACGTTTCATGGCCTGGCACTCCAGAATATTACGCATTGAGTTCTGGCACCACAGGAAAAACAAGCAAAAGAATTCCGGTAACGGAAGATATGCTCGAAGCGATACGAAATACGGGTATAAAGCAAGTAAGTGCTTTGGCAAACTTCGACTTGCCCGCTGATTTTTTTGAAAAAACAATCATGATGCTCGGTAGCTCTACCGACCTAAAAGAAAAAGACGGTCATTTGGAAGGTGAAATAAGTGGGATAAGTGCCAGTAACATTCCATTTTGGTTTCGTGGTTATTATAAACCAGGAGAAGAAATTTCCCAAATAGACGATTGGGATGAGCGTGTACAAAGAATTGCCGAGAACGCTAAAGAATGGGATATAGGCGCGTTAAGTGGTATTCCCTCCTGGATGGAGCTCATGCTTAAAAAGGTAATTGATTACCACGGGGTGCAAAATATCCATGAAGTTTGGCCTAATTTACAAGTTTACACTTCTGGTGGGGTGGCTTTCGGACCGTATAAAAAGAGTTTTAATGCATTGCTTGCCCATCCTATTACGGTGATAGATACGTATTTGGCTTCCGAAGGATTTTTGGCCTATCAAGCGCGTCCTGAAACCGAAGCCATGAAGCTAGTTTTGGATAATGGTATTTATTTTGAGTTCGTACCATTTAAGCCTGAATACATTAATCAAGATGGTTCTATAACTGATGATGCCCCCACAATTCCGATTGCTGAGGTTGAGGAAGATGTTGAATATGTGTTGCTCATTTCAACGGTTTCCGGGGCTTGGCGATATTTAATAGGAGATACCATTAAATTTACGGATGTTGAGCGTCATGAAATCATAATTACGGGTCGTACTAAGTTTTTCTTGAATGTAGTTGGTTCCCAACTTTCGGTAAACAAAATGAATGACGCCATCCAAGCAATGGAAGAAAAATATGATATGGAAATCCCGGAGTTTACCATCGCAGCTACAAAAATAGACGGTGATTATTACCACAAATGGTATATAGGTTCTCCACAGCAAGACATCGATAAGGAAGACTTGGCAAATTCGTTGGATGAAGCGCTGAAGGACGCTAACAAAAATTACAAAGTGGCAAGATCTAAAGCCTTAAAAGGAGTAAAAGTAGAAATTATAGCACCGGCTATTTTTCATTCTTGGAGCGAGCAGAATAAAAAGAAAGGCGGACAAGTTAAGATGGAACGCGTAATGGGCGAAGAAAAATTTAAAGATTGGGAAGCTTTTGTAAAGCAACAATCATCTTAAGACGATATCTTTTCACTGGGCGCTAACTCTTGCGTGAGTTGTAAAATGTCTTCTGGGGAAAGGTAAAGTCTTTTAATACGGTTTTTATAGGTTTCTGATAGACTAGTGTGGTTCAGAATAAAATTTTTGGTTTCTAAAATGTAATCGCCCATACCGTGGTTTACTGCAAAGACATCGGCAGCGCGTTCTGCTTCCCGAATATGTTTTCCTACAAATATATATTTTATGCCAAACCAAATAAGGTTTAAGCTTCCTCTGTGCAAATAGTCCATAATATGTCCTAATTCATGGCCAATCCACCCAATAAGCACATCCTTAGGAACCGTATCTATCGTAAACTTTTCCCCTTCAATATTGAAACTACTACTAATAAAAATATAATAGCGCCTTCTTTTAGGTTTATTGAATACCGTTGAAAATTCTGGCTGTGCTTGCATGAAAGAACGCTCTAATTTCTCTTTAAATTTAAATTCAATGGGCACATTTTTTAAATCGGGAAAATAGCTTAGCGCAGTTTCAACTTCTTTTCTTATGGATATCGGGATACGTTTGTTGGTAAAAGTTTCGCTTGTTTTTTCCATACTTACAAACTACAAAATATACTTATTAACACTCTAATATGGATTGATAAAATTCTCTTAATAATCTCTAATGCAAACTAAAAATTATTGAATTTCAAGTGATTAATTTAAATACAAGGCTTTTCTTTTAACAAGAAAAGTAGTATTTTCATTAGATGATAGTTCCATTTATTTTAGGAGTTCCTGTGGTGTTGCTCTTCACCTACTGGGGGTTTAACCTTACAGATCTTGCCTATTCCAAAATTTATGGAAAGCCATTGATAGTTTACGATCATATTTATTTCAAGAAGTTAGAGGAAGAAGATGTTGCTATTATAAAACGGCATTCCGTTTTTTACAATAATTTGAACAAATATAAGCAGCGGGTTTTTAGGCACAGGGTAGTGATGTTTATAAACAGCAAAACCTTTATAGGTTTAGATGGTTTTGAATGCACCCGCGAGAAGAAAATATTGATCGCCAGTATTGCGGTGATGCTCTCTTTTGGCATGCGTAGATACCTTATTGAATCGGTGAATAAAATTATAGTATATCCAGAAGCCTATTTCTCTGCCATTACCCAAAAATATCATTTGGGGGAGTTTAATCCACTATTAAAAACCATTGTATTTTCTTGGAAAGATTTTAAGGCTGGATTAAACGACAATAACAACAATAGTAATTTGGGAGTCCATGAATTTGCGCATGCGCTCTATTTTGCCTCTAAGCATTACAATGATGTTAGTTCCATTTTATTTGCTCACGGCATTAAAAAAATAGACGATTTATTGTACACAGATGTTTATATTGATAAAATACGGCATACAAAATATTTGAGAGGTTATGCCTTTGCCAATAAGTTTGAATTCTTTGCGGTGTGTTTAGAGCATTTCATTGAAACGCCGGTAGAGTTTAAAAAGGAGTTTCCGGAACTATTCATCATTATAAAAAATATGATGAATTTTGAAACTTCAATAGTTTAATGTACCTGCTTACTTTCAATATTTTCTAGAATCATTTTTGCATGTACCCTAGAATTTTCTATAAACCACAAATGGGTATCCATACCGCCACAGATAACGCCAGCCAAGTATAGATTTTCAACATTGGTTTCCATAGTGTCCTCGTTGTATTGCGGATAAAACTTCCCATCTTCGGATAATTGAACGCCTAGTTTTTCCAAGAAATGGAAATTAGGTTTATAGCCTGTCAATGCCAAAACATAATCGTTTTCGATGGTTTTTTCACCTTCGGAAGTATTCAGAACAATGCAATCTTCTTTAAACTCTTTCACAGTGGTATTGAAAAAAGCTTTTACACTGCCTTCTTTAATTCGGTTTTCAATATCGGGTTTTACCCAGTATTTTACCCTTGGTCCAATTTCCGGTCCGCGAACAATCATTGTAACGTCGGCGCCTTTTCGGTAGCATTCCAAAGCGGCATCCACTGCCGAATTGCTTGCGCCTACAACGGCCAGCTTCTGCATGGAGTAAAAATGAGGATCTTTATAGTAATGCGCTACTTTTGGCAGATTTTCCCCCGGCACATCCAAGGTGTTTGGAAGATCGTAAAAACCGGTAGCTACGATTACAAAATTAGCTTGGTACGTTTCTTTATCAGTTTCAATTACAAAACGGTTGTTTTCTTGTTTTTTAACTGAAGTTACTTTTTCAAATAAATTAATATTGAGGTCGTTGGAGGTAACAATTCTTCTGTAGTATTCCAGCGCTTCATTACGTTTGGGTTTTGCTTCCTTGCTGATAAACGGAATATCATCGATCTCCAGTTTTTCAGAAGATGAAAAGAATTGCATGTTCATAGGATAGTTAAAAAGGGAGTTTACAATAGGCCCTTTTTCGATAATCAAGGAATCGACACCTCTTTTTTTTGCTTCCAGTCCGCAGGCAATCCCGATGGGGCCACCACCAATTATAATAAGTTCTTTTTCAGTCATTAAGCAATTTTGTTTTTCAGGTCTGAAATAGTCTGATTCGGATTATCACTATTGAAAATAAAGCTCCCGGCAACGAGGATGTCGGCACCGGCATCCGTTAGTTTTTTGGCATTTTCGTCATTAACACCACCATCAATTTCTATAAGTGTGTTAGCGTTATTTGCTAGAATCATTTCTTTAAGTTGAGCGATTTTTTTATACGTGTTTTCAATGAAAGATTGTCCGCCAAAACCTGGATTCACACTCATAATTAACACCAAATCCAACTCGTTTATTACTTCTTCCAAAACCCGAGCACTTGTATGGGGGTTTAATGCTACGCCAGCCTTCATACCAGTAGCTTTTATGGCTTGAATGGTTCGGTGTAAATGTGTGCAAGCTTCAAAATGTACAGTAAGGTAATCTACCCCTAAATCGGCAAAATCCTGAATGTACCTATCTGGATTTACAATCATTAAATGGGTGTCCAACATTTTGGTAGCATGTTTGGAAATCGCTTTAATTACGGGCATCCCAAAAGAAATATTTGGTACAAACTCACCGTCCATCACATCCAAATGAAACCAATCGGCCTCACTGTTGTTAACCATTTCTATATCCCGTTGCAAATTGGCAAAGTCTGCCGCCAGTAAAGAAGGTGCAATTAATTTTTTGTTCATTACACTGTATTTGTTACGTAACTATTTTCCGTTGCTAATACCATTTACTCATCAATATTACTGGAATATCAATTAATATTTGGTATAACAAAAATACGGGAAATAATTTTTAGAATAATGGTTCTTGGGTATGGTTAACAGCTTTATAACGAAATGAAGATGGGTTGTAAAAAACCAATAAACCGCAACAAGTAAGAAACCAGAATCAAAAAAGTTAAAATCACTTCATTAATACTCAAACGTTCCGTATTCGCTGGAAATCGTTAATTTTTTGGTTTCCGAAGCTTCAACGCGTCCAATAATTTGTGCATCCACATCAAAAGATTTGGAGATGGCAATGATATCTTCTGCGATACTTTCGTTTACATAAAGCTCCATTCGGTGTCCGCAGTTAAATACTTGGTACATTTCTTTCCAAGAGGTTTTGGATTGCTCCTGTATTAGTTTGAAAAGCGGCGGAACATCAAATAAATTGTCTTTAATCACGTGAACGTCGTCAACAAAATGAAGTATTTTAGTTTGTGCGCCTCCGCTGCAATGCACCATTCCGTTTATTTCTTCGGAAGAATACTTTTTCAAAATTTCCTGAATAATAGGCGCATAGGTTCGGGTTGGGGAAAGCACTAATTTTCCAGCGTCGATAGGTGAATTTTCAACTTTATCGGTAAGCTTCGTATTTCCGGAATACACCAAATCATTCGGTACGGCGTGGTCAAAACTTTCAGGATACTTTTCAGCTAAATATTTATGGAACACATCGTGGCGCGCCGATGTAAGTCCGTTGCTGCCCATGCCACCGTTGTATTCGCTTTCGTAAGTAGCTTTTCCAAAGGACGCCAACCCCAAGATTACATTTCCCGGTTGTATATTGGAATTATCGATTACCTTTTTACGCTCCATACGGGCGGTTACGGTAGAATCTACAATTATGGTACGTACCAAATCCCCAACATCAGCAGTTTCACCACCGGTTGAATGAATTTCCACTCCAAACTTCTTCAGATCGGTAATTAATTCTTCTGTTCCGTTGATGATGGCTGAAATAACTTCCCCTGGAATTAAATTTTTATTTCTCCCGATGGTAGAAGAAAGCATAATGTTTTGGGTTGCCCCAACACATAACAAATCATCAATATTCATGATTAAAGCATCTTGAGCGATACCTTTCCAAACAGAAATATCCCCAGTTTCTTTCCAATACATGTAGGCTAGAGAGGATTTTGTGCCCGCTCCGTCGGCATGCATAATAATGCAATGATCCTCGCTACCAGTAAGGTAATCGGGAACAATCTTACAAAAGGCTTTAGGGAACAATCCTTTGTCTACATTTTTTATGGCGTTGTGAACGTCTTCTTTTGACGCGGAAACCCCTCTTTGCGAATACCTTTTGCTGATTTCTGAACTCATGAAAATTGTTTTTGCAAAAATAGCCATAAATAAAAAGCACACAAACTTTTGTTTGTGTGCCCGATTTTTTGAAGGTTGGTTATTTCCTTCTAAAGTGATAAATACAAAAGCTTCAAAAAACTTTCCGTGTAAAAATCACTTCATTAAATTGATTAATAGCATTCCAAATATATAAAAACTTACTGCGGTTCGAACAGGGAAATCCCCCTTAATTAAGGGGTGATTAATTCTTTTCGACCAATGTTGGTTTATGTCGGACAAACTGATAATCAGTTGGTAAGCCTGTTTAATGTCTTCGGTTATTTGGTAAACAATAGTTCTCTGTATTTTGTTAAAGGCCAAAGTGTATCGTCTACCAGTAGCTCCAATTTATCACAATGGTAACGTATTTGTTCAAAATAGGGAAGCACCTTTTCGCAATACGCTTCTGCTTTTAATTGCGCTTTTTCCAATTTGTTGGCGTTTTTCCTTTCTTCAATCATAAAATTCACTTTGGAATTTATTTCAGAAATATGGTTTGAAATTTCTTCAATAAGATCCAATTGCTCCGGAGCAAGCTTTTTAAAATCATTTCCGAAGACCTCTTTTAGTCCTTTTACATTTTCAATAAGCGTATTTTGGTACCGAATGGCGGTCGGGATTACATGATTTCTAGCAATATCACCTAAAACCCTTCCTTCAATTTGAACTTTATGTGCGTATTCTTCCAGTTCAATTTCGTGGCGAGCTTTTATTTCTACGGAATTCATCACTTTCATTTCCTCGTAAAGGTCAATAGCCTTTTTTGAAATGGCCGCTTTTAATGCTTCTGGAGTGGATTTGCTGTTGCTTAATCCTCTTTTTTGAGCTTCTTTCACCCAAGCCTCGCTATATCCATCTCCTTCAAAACGTATTTTTTTGGAAGCTTTGATGTATTCCCTTAAAACATTAAAAATAGCTTCATCCTTTTTTAACTTCTTTTTTTCAATGAGTGTGTCCACTTCTTTTTTAAACTCCATTAGTTGTTTTGCAACAATGGTATTTAGCACGGTCATTGGTCTAGCGCAATTGGATTTGGAACCTACAGCCCTTAATTCAAATTTATTTCCGGTAAAGGCAAAACAGGAAGTTCGATTTCTATCGGTATTATCCAATAAAATTTCAGGAATTTTACCAACTACATTCAGTTTTAGGTCCGTTTTTTCTTGAGGTGAAAGTTTTCCTTTGGAAACATCTTCCAATTCGTCCAATACTTTGGTAAGTTGCGAACCAATGAAAACGGAAACAATAGCCGGAGGCGCCTCGTTAGAGCCTAATCGGTGGTCGTTGGTTGCAGAAGCTACAGATGCTCTTATTAATTCTTCGTTGTCGTGCACCGCTTTAATGGTGTTGATGAAGAACGTTAAAAACTGAAGGTTTTTGGTAGGCGTAGTCCCTGGGCTTAATAAATTGGTGCCATTGTTGGTCGCCAAAGACCAGTTGTTGTGTTTCCCTGAGCCGTTAACGCCTACAAACGGTTTTTCGTGAAAAAGCACTTTAAAGTTATGTTTGTCGGCTGTTTTATCCATTAAATCCATTAATAATGAATTATGGTCAACGGCTAAATTAGCCTCTTCAAAAAGCGGCGCCAGCTCAAATTGGTTGGGTGCCACTTCGTTATGCCTTGTTTTAACAGGAATACCCAATTTAACACAATCATTTTCAAGGTCTCTCATAAAGCTAAGTACCCTATCTGGAATCGAGCCGAAGTAGTGATCGTCCAACTGCTGACCTTTGGCTGGCGAATGGCCGAGCAATGTTCTTCCGGCCAAAACAATATCGGGGCGAGAGAATGCCAAGGCTTTATCAATTAAAAAATATTCCTGCTCCCAACCCAATGTAGCATTTACCTTGGTAACACTTTTATCAAAATATCGCGCAACCTCTGTAGCGGCATTGTCAATGGCTTGTAATGCCCTTAATAAAGGAGCTTTGTTGTCTAAAGCTTCTCCAGTATACGATACAAATACGGTAGGTATACAAAGTGTAGTCCCATAAACAAAAGCGGGAGAGGTAGGGTCCCAAGCGGTGTAGCCACGTGCTTCAAAAGTGTTTCTAATTCCGCCATGCGGAAAGCTGGAAGCATCGGGTTCTTGTTGAACGAGTTGACTTCCTCCAAATTTTTCTACCGCTTGCGAATTATTTATAGGCTCAAAAAACGAATCGTGCTTTTCTGCAGTTGCTCCGGTTAAAGGTTGGAACCAGTGTGTATAATGTGTTGCGCCTTTGGTCATGGCCCAATTTTTCATGGCAGCTGCAATCTCATCTGCCAGTTTTCTATCGATTTTCACACCGCCTTCGATGGCCGAAATAACACTATTGAATGCCTCTTTAGACATTACTTGGCGCATCACCTGTTCATTAAAAACATTGGCGCCATAGATTTCAGATCGTTTCACACCAGCTTCGATGGGGAGTGGTTTCCTTTCGAAAGATTTTTCAATAGCCTTAAACCGTATTGTTGACATAGTCCTCGTTATAAAAAAGTTGTTTTAATAGCCTAAATGTTTGAGCGATAACAAATTTCCGTTATCAGAATTAAAATGGGTATATTTAAATGAAATAAATATTAAATTATTATTAACAAATTTCTGAATATTTATACAAAAAAGAAAATACCCCATGCAAAAATAGGGTATTAATAAAAATGGAGTGTATTTTTCAAAAACACCCCTGTAATTTTCGGCAGCAATATTAAAAAAACATATTTTTGCCTACGAGTAAAGTTCAATTAATTAAAATTTATTAAAAATGAGTAAGGCTAAACTTGAGTACATTTGGTTGGATGGTTATTATCCTACCCAAAACATGAGAAGTAAAACTAAAGTTGAAGATGATTTTAGTGGAAAATTGGAAGATTGCCCTATTTGGTCTTTCGACGGTTCTTCAACTAAACAAGCAGAAGGAGGTTCTTCCGATTGTCTTTTAAAGCCAGTTGCTATTTATCCAGATCCAGCACGTAAAAACGGATATTTGGTAATGGCAGAGGTTTTGAATGCTGATGGAACGGCACATGAAACTAACTCAAGAGCTACAATTGATGATGAGAATGATGATTTCTGGTTCGGTTTTGAGCAGGAATATTTCATAATGGATACTAAAACACAACTTCCTTTAGGTTTCCCTGTTGGAGGATATCCTGGACCTCAAGGTCTTTACTACTGTTCTGTAGGTGGTTTAAACACACACGGAAGAGAAGTAGTTGAGAGACATGCAGATTTATGTATTGAAGCAGGTATCAACTTTGAAGGTATTAACCAAGAGGTTGCTTGTGGACAGTGGGAATTCCAAGTTTTTGCAAAAGGAGGTAAAAAAGCTGGTGATGAAATTTGGGTTGCACGTTATTTACTAGATAGACTTTGTGAAGAGTACGGTTACTATATTGAGTACCACCCAAAACCAGTAAAAGGTGATTGGAATGGTTCTGGTATGCACGCAAACTTCTCTAACACATTGTTGAGAACTTGTGGTTCTAAAGAGGTTTACGATAAAGTTTGTGAAGCATTTAGACCTGTAACTAAAGAACACATTGCTGTTTACGGTGAGTTTAACGATGAGCGTCTTACAGGTAAGCACGAAACAGCTTCAATCAACGATTTTAGCTATGGTGTTTCAGATAGAGGGGCTTCTATCCGTATTCCAATTATTACAGTAGAAAAAGGATACAAAGGATGGTTGGAAGACAGACGTCCTGCTTCTAACGCAGATCCATACAAAGTAGCTGCAAGAATCATTCAAACTGTAAAAACAGTAGATGAAACTGTAGTAGCTTAATTTTTTAGTATTTCCCCGAAATACTACACATTTTTCATTAATAAAAAATCGTCTGAAATTTTTCAGGCGATTTTTTTTATGCTAAAGTAGTGGCAACAAAAACGCCATAAAGAATAAGCAGAATAATCCCGTCTCGCCAACCTAAGCGAAGCCCTTTGGGAATAAAAACAAGAGGCAAGATTAAAAAAGAAATGCCTAGCATCCATAAAATATCATTGTCTAGCAATCCAGGATCATTAATTTTTATAGGTTTTATCATGGCGGTGATTCCTAAAACGGCTAAAATATTGAACATGTTAGAGCCAATTAAATTACCCAATGAAATTGCTTTTTCTTTTTTTAGCACAGCAATTATTGATGCAGCCAATTCTGGAATACTGGTTCCAACAGAAACTATAGTTACCGCAATTACACGTTTGCTAACACCGTAAGTTTCTGCCATCCCGACAGCACCATTTATTAGTAATTCAGATCCGCCCCAGAGCGCAACCCCTCCAAGTGCAAGGAATAATACAATTTTATATAAGGGAATTTCGGTTTCTTCGTGTTTCTCTTCTACTACTGCTTTTTTCTGAAATTTAAGTAAGTATATCAAGAATAAAGTTAACATAATAAAAAGTATTGCCCCTTCGTAGCGTTGTAATGTGCTATCAAAATAAATAAAGCCAAAAAGCATTATAGAGGCAATCATCATTACGGGCCAATCAGTTTTATAAAAACTCTTTTCAACTTCAATAGCCGATAAGGAGATAGTTGCGGCAAGTACCAAACCTAAATTTGCAACATTGGAGCCAATTACATTTCCCATGGCCAAATCGGGGAAACCAATTAAGGCTGATTTTATACTTACAATAAGTTCTGGTGCAGAAGTAGCTAAAGAGACCACCGTCATCCCAATTACAATTTTTGGAATATTTAGTTTTAACGAAAGTCCGACAGCAGATTTTAAAAGCCAATTGCCTCCCAATATCAAAAGTGTAAGGCCTAGGGAAATAAAAAGTAAATTCATGAATTAGGTTTGTATAAAGATACGTAATCAATAGAAATGGTCGATAAAAACTATATTTTTAGTTAAATAACTATAAAAATAGTTGTAAAACTAAAAATATAGTTATATGTTTGGTGGATAAGATTTTAAATTGCTACGTTTTATGCAAAAACTCACCAATAAAGAAGAAGAGGTTATGAAGATTTTATGGAAGCTAAAAAAAGCTTTTGTGAAAGAAGTGCAAGCTGAAATAGATGGAGAAAAGCCACATTACAATACGCTGTCTACTATTGTGCGTAATTTAGAAGAAAAGGGTTATGTGGCGCATAAAGCCTTTGGGAACACGCATCAATATTATCCTATAGTTGAAAAAGAAGCGTATCGAAAAAGGTTTTTTACCAATGCTATTGAAGATTATTTTAACAATTCTTACAAGGGTTTGGTTTCTTTTTTTGCTGAAGAAGAAAAGATTAGCGTGGAAGATTTGAAAGAAATCATCAATCAAATTGAAAATAAAAAGTAATGGAATCATTTTTAATTTATTGTTTAAAATCATCCCTAGTTCTTGCTATTTTTTGGGGTGTTTACCGGATTCTATTATCAAAAGAAACGTTCTTCATCGCGAATCGATGGTTTTTAAATGTTGGGATGCTCGTTTCTATTTTATTGCCTTTGATATATTTTAAAAATGTAATAACGGTAGAGGTTTCTGCGAGCGAAATGGTTGGAGAGAGTTCAAATAATGTTGTTCCAGTAGAATCCATAGATTATGGTTTGCTGATGGTTAAATTGCTGTTCGGAATTTACTTGTTGGGTGTACTCTTTTTAATGGGTAAGCTTATTTTTCAACTAAGTTCTTTGTTTAAATTGATTAAAAGAGGAAGCTTCCGTAGAAAAGAGAATAACATTCACATTTTAATCAATGAGAAGATAAGTCCGTTTTCCTTTTTCAATTACATCGTTTACAATCCCAAAAAACATTCAGAAGAAGATTTACAAACTATTATTGCTCACGAAAAAGTACATGCAAAGCAAGTGCATTCTTTGGATGTTATTTTCGTTGAGCTTTTTAGTGTGCTTTTTTGGTTTAATCCGTTAACATGGAGTTATAAAAAGCTGCTAACACAAAACTTAGAATTTCTGGCGGACAGGACTACCGTAGAAAGCACTCAAGAAATTAAAAAATACCAATATTTATTGTTGGAGACGGTAAGTGGAGTGCCATATTCCATTGCCAATCCATTTTATAATTCATTAATCAAAAATCGAATCGTTATGTTACAAAAACAAAAATCACAGAAGAAGAACATTTGGAAATATGCGTTAATATTTCCTTTGCTAGCAGGATTTATGATGTTGTTTAGCTTTAAAACGGAGACCAAATTCAAAATTCAGGAGAATTTACAGAAAACTGAAATAGTTCAGGATTCTACTTTTTCAGATAATCCGCTTGTAGTCATAGATGGCGTTGTAATGCCATCTGACTTTGATCTTGATGCAATTGATCCAGAGACGATTGCTACGATGAATGTATCCAAAGGAGAAATTGCCATTGCCAAATATGGGGAAAAGGCTAAAAACGGACTTATAGAAATCACATTAAAAACGGGAAATGAATTATTGTTGAAAAATGAAGACAGTCAAGAAAAGCAAAAAGACAAATCTTTAAAGTTTAGAAGTGTTGATAAAAACGGAAATGTGCAGGAGTCACTTAAAAACGTGTTGTATGTGGTGAATGGAAAAGTAATGCCAGCCGATTTTGATGTAAACGCAATTGATCTAAATAGTATTTCAAATGTGAATGTATATAAGGGTGAAAATGCCATCGAAAAATATGGGGAAAAAGCTAAGGATGGAGTTATTGAGATTTCTTTGAAAAAATGGGGATTAAGTGTTGGAGTTCATGACCAAAAAGATAAAAGCTTAGGTAATTTATTGAGTGATGAAGGTTCTTTGGAGCATGCGTTGTATATAGTAGATGGGGAAGAAAAATCAGCTGAGTTTGTAAAGTCTATCGAATACGACAAAGTAAAATCCGTAAGTGTTTTAAAAAACGAGCAAGCAGTTAGTTTGTATGGTGCTAAAGGGAAAAACGGAGTAGTGATAGTAGAACTTAGAAAGTGATAATTTTCTTTCTTTAACTATTCTTCTAAAGTCATACTTGGTGCGGCTATTTTGAGAAGTCTTAACTTAAAACAATTACGACAAACTGCCCAAATAAAAACTTGGGCGGTTTTTAACTAACCAAATAATGTTCAGAAACCAATCCATTTCGGCTTGTTATAAGTTTTGTATGCCCGTTTTTTAGTAGATATAGTTCATCGCATAATTCAATTACATGTTCATGGAGATGATCGGTAATAATAATTCCTTTTCTCGGACTTTCTTCTTTAATTAGTTTTATAATTTTTTCAATGAACAACGGAGCAATATGGGAGAAGGGCTCGTCAAGCAAAATGAATTTCGCTGATGATTTAATAACAATATAAGTTTCGATGACCCTTAATTCACCACCTGATATCTCTTTCGGGTTCATTTCTTTATAAGATTCAAAACTTGGAAAAACTTCAACAAAATCATTCCAAGACACGCTCATCATAAATAAAGCATCCTTTAGTTTTAAATTTTTGGGAAGCAGCGAGTGTTGAGGTAAATAGGTGACTAAACCAGTTTTGTAGAATGGTTTTAATATTGGTTTTTTATCTAAACGAAGTAACTTATATTTAGGTTTTAGACTTCCGAAGATAATCTTTAAAAGACTACTTTTTCCACAACCATTTCTTCCTAAAACTCCAGTAACTTTACCAATTTCATTTTCAAAGTAAACTCCAGATAAAATTTTCTTATCGGAATAGTACAGTTCGATATTGTCGATTTCTAACTTCAAAATAGAGGCTTCAAAAATGAATAAATTACAATATTGATTATAAAATCTACGAATAAAACTCCGATGAACAATTTAGATGTTGAGACAGATAGGTTGTGATAAAATGTAAATCTATTGTCATTACCAACTTTGGAGTAAGTAAAAAATAAGACGCTAAAAAAAACGATTTTAGTTAGTAAAATGGTAGGTAGCGGAAAACTCATGAACAATAGAACCAATTCTATTAAAACAGCAATTAGAAAGTAGCTTTTATAAAAATTTAAAATTAAGAGTAGCGTTCGCATCTATATAAATGTATGGTTTTTTAAAATAGAATTGATTGGAAAAAGGAAAATTTTAACGGAACAATTATCTAACTGTAATAACCTCAAAAATAATCGTAAATTTGTCAATCGAATTAGAAATGGAATATGTTAGATAAATTAAACATTGTTAAACAACGTTTTGATGAGGTGTCGGATTTAATCATCCAACCGGATATTATTGCCGACCAAAAGCGTTATGTGCAATTGAACAAGGAATACAAAGAGCTTAAACAGCTAGTAGATAAACGTGAAGTTTATAAGGAAGTACTTGATAATATTGAAGAGGCAGAAGAGATAATTGAAGATGGCAGCGATGCAGAAATGGTAGAAATGGCCAAAATGCAGTTGGATGAAGCCAAGGAGAAACTGCCAAGTTTGGAAGAAGAAATAAAATTTATGCTTATTCCAAAAGATCCCGAAGATGCCAAAAACGTGATGATGGAAATCCGTGCAGGAACGGGTGGGGACGAGGCAAGTATTTTTGCTGGAGACCTACACCGTATGTACACCAAATATTGCGAAGGCAGGGGTTGGAAGGTGAATGTGGTAGATTATAACGAAGGAACTTCCGGTGGCTACAAAGAAATTATTTTTGAAGTAAATGGTGTGGACGTTTATGGAACCATGAAGTTTGAATCTGGAGTTCACCGGGTACAACGAGTACCACAAACGGAAACCCAAGGACGTGTCCATACTTCTGCCGCCACTGTAATGGTATTGCCAGAAGCAGAAGAATTTGATGTTGAGTTGGATATGGGTGATGTAAAAATTATCCGTACTACATCTACCGGACCTGGAGGGCAGTCGGTGAACACTACCTATTCGGCTATTCAACTGCAACACTTGCCAACCGGAATAGAAGTGCGTTGCCAAGATGAAAAATCACAGCATAAAAACTTAGAAAAAGCCATTAAAGTGTTGCGTTCCCGTTTGTATGAGCGTGAATTGGCTAAAAAGCAGGAAGAAGATTCGGCACGAAGAAAAAGTATGGTTTCCAGTGGGGATAGGAGTGCGAAGATTAGAACCTACAACTATCCACAGGGTCGTGTTACCGATCATAGAATAGGACTAACGCTTTATGATTTGTCTAACATTGTAAACGGTGACATCGACAAAATCATCGAAGAACTTAAAATGACCGAAAATACCGAAAAGCTTAAAGAAGCTAGTGAAACGATGTAGTTTTTGGGTTATAGGTTTTTTGAATAAAGATTTTTAAAGTCAAATAGGCTTTTATACATTACCGAAGTGTCATACTGAGCTTGTCGAAGTATTTTAGATTTAATATGCCCTTCGACAGGCTCAGGGTGACATTTTGAATTTAAAATACTTTCTTTTTATTTAAGAGCAAACATAAAAATGACCACAAACGAACTTGTACAACAAATAAGGAATAAAAAATCATTTCTTTGCATAGGATTGGATACCGATTTGGAAAAAATCCCATCACATTTGCTGAAGGAAGAAGACCCTATTTTTGCGTTTAATAAAGCCATTATCGATGCCACGCATCATTTGACGGTGGCCTATAAACCGAATATTGCTTTTTACGAAGCGTATGGTTTAAAGGGTTGGGAATCACTTAAGAAAACAATTGATTATCTTAA
This sequence comes from Galbibacter mesophilus, assembly GCF_023721415.1. Lineage (GTDB taxonomy): Bacteria > Bacteroidota > Bacteroidia > Flavobacteriales > Flavobacteriaceae > Galbibacter > Galbibacter mesophilus. The sequence goes on from NZ_JAMQVC010000006.1 coordinate 115,026, forward strand.
TGAAAAGCATCCAGAAATCTTTACGATTGCTGATGCCAAACGTGGAGATATAGGCAACACTTCTACAAGGTATGCCGAAGCATTTTTCAATGATATGAATTTCGATTCGGTTACTATTGCGCCCTACATGGGGAAAGATTCCGTAGAGCCATTTCTGGAGTTTACAAACAAGCATACAATTTTATTGGCCCTAACTTCCAATCCTGGGGCTTTCGATTTCCAAACTTTGGAAGTGGACGGTGTGCCGGTTTATCAAAAAGTGTTGGAAACTTCTAAATCCTATAAAAATTCTGAGAATTTAATGTATGTTGTAGGAGCCACCAAAGCCGAATATTTAAAGGAGATTAGAAATATTGTTCCTGAAAGCTTTTTATTGGTGCCTGGTGTTGGTGCGCAAGGTGGCAGCTTGGAAGATGTTTGTAAATATGGAATGACAAAGGATATAGGACTCCTAATTAATTCTTCACGCGGAATTATCTATGCTTCTTCGGAAAAGGACTTTGATGAAAAAGCAGCTGAAAAAGCAAAAGAAATGCAACAGCAAATGGCTGAATTTCTCTAAATAGAAGCGTATTGATTGACCAAATCGGGCGACATATCCATTTAAAATCGACTCCAAAAAGAATCATTTCTTTGGTGCCTTCCCAGACCGAGTTACTTTGTGATTTGGGACTCGAAAAAAGTTTAGTGGGCGTTACCAAATTTTGTGTACATCCTGAACACATAAAGAAAAAGATAGCTATTGTTGGCGGGACGAAAGATGTTAAATATGAGCTCATAAAGTCTCTAAACCCAGATATTATTCTTTGCAACAAAGAGGAAAACACCAAAGAAATTGTGGAAACCTCACAGGAAATTGCGCCTGTGCACGTATCTGATATTTTTTCTGTGGAAGATGCTATCACGCTTATTCATCAATATGGAAAACTTTTTTCAGTGGACACTTCTGCGGAAAAAATAGCTTTAAGTATTCAGCAGGAAAGGGAACGTTTTCAGGAGTCAATAAGAAGTAATTCCGTAAAAAAAGTAGCCTATTTTATTTGGCGTAAACCGTGGATGGTCGCCGGTGGAAATACATTTATCAATCATTTGCTGGAGCTAAACCGGTTTGAAAATGTGTTTTCCAATAGGCAAAGATACCCGGAGGTTAAGCTTTCAGAACTAAAGAAAATCACTGATTTAGATTATATTTTTCTTTCTTCGGAACCGTTTCCGTTTAAGGAAAAACATATATCAGAAATTAAAAAAGAACTTCCAGAGGTAAAAATTGTGTTGGTCGACGGTGAATATTTCTCCTGGTACGGTTCACGATTACAAGCTGCTTTTTCTTATTTTGAAGGATTGCATGGAATTTTATAGAGAGTTTCATTAATAAAAAAAACCGGCTTCCTCAAACCGGTTTTTCTAAACTAACTAACTGCTAACTCAAACGTATTCAAGTATGAAACTCTTGCTGTTCAATTAATTAAAAAACAATAAGCGTTACATTCTTATTTTGAATATTAACAAACTAAACTCATTACAAAGATGCTACATAAACAAAAAAAGTGTGTTAAGCAGGAATTACCAAACTATTAAGTTGATGAGAATTTTTCTTTTGTTGGGATGTTGGGCAGTTTTAAGATGACAAACAATGGTCGTCCAGAATGCATAACAAGCATGTCTAACTGAGGGGCTTTTAGAAATGATCGAGCTAATATATGGGAAAGCGATATTTGTTAATCAATGTCCCTTTTTAGTTTATTGGGGTTCTGTCTTGTGTCGAATATGGTGATGATTTCGATTTCTTGTTCTTCTAATTTAATTCTGTAGTAAAATGTAGTCTGCTTAGTTACTACACATTTATAAAGATTTTCGATTTCAGATGATTTAGGGCAACTTTCGGGTTGATTAGTTATTTGCTGAATCTTTTCAGTCAGTTTTGAAATGAAGTCATTCCTTGTTTTCAAACCCCAGTTTTCCAATAGATATTCCGAAAGATTTAGAAGTTTTTTTTCGGCAAGTTCAGATAGAAATACTTTCACTTTCTATGAAATCTTCTTTAAAAAAGATTCATAAGAAACTCTTTTGTTGTTATCAAGTTCATTGATTCCCTTTTTAATTTCCTCTTGTTCAGACAAACTCAGCTCATTCCAAAAATCACTTTCCTCCTTTTTTATAAATTCGGCTAGACGTTGGATGAATTCCCTGTTTTCATTCTCCAAAATGATTTTCAGTAATTCCAGTTTTGTAGCTTGAATGTCCATTTTACAATCTTTTGCACAAATTTACGAAAAATTACGTTTGTTTTTTAGAAAGGCCTTTGACGGACCTTTTCTCTAGATTCTACAAGTCCACCTGTACTTCCTGCAAGGTTCTTACAATTTTGAACCTTGAACCAAAGGCCAAATAAGACTACATTCTAAATAGAAGCCCGTGTTTTAACTGAAAATAATTGTTTTATTATTAAAAACCATGGTTTTACGGTCTATGTGAAGTTTTATGCCCCTTGCCAGAACTATTTTTTCCAAGTCCCGGCCTTTCATTACCAAATCTTCAATGGAGTGCGCATGGGTAACGCGAGCAACATCTTGTTCAATTATGGGTCCGGCATCCAGTTCTTCGGTTACATAATGACTGGTAGCACCAATAATTTTCACGCCTCTTTTGTAAGCGGAATGATACGGTTTTGCACCCACAAATGCTGGCAAAAACGAGTGATGGATATTTATAATTTTGTTTTGGTACTTCTGAATCAGTTTTTCGGAAACAATTTGCATGTACCTAGCCAGTACAATAAAATCGACCCCAAATTTCTTCAAAAGTGCTAACTGTTCTTTTTCAGCTATCTCTTTACTGTCTTTCGTAACGGGGATATGATAAAAAGGAATGTTGAAGCTATCAGCGATATGTTTTAAATCGGGGTGATTGCTAATTATAAAAGGAATTTCAACACGAAGTTCACCAGCGTTATACCTTCCTAGGATATCATACAAACAATGGTCGTATTTAGAAACGAAAAGCGCCATTTTAGGCTTGTAATCATCCGTGTACAGTTGCCATTCCATTTCATATTTTTCAGCAATAATGCGTTCAAACTCATTCTTAAATAGCTCAAGCTGAAAGTTTTTTGGATCAAATTCACTTTCACTACGCATAAAAAACGTTTCATTTTGCCGATCCACATGCTGATCGATATAAACAATGTTACCTCCATTTTTATGGATGAAGTTGGTAACGGCAGCAATAATGCCCGAAGTATCTTTGCAGTGAATTAAAATGGTGATTTTCCCCATAATCTGGTTTGTTTTTGGTTGCTTTCGTGCTAAGCTTTTCTTTCCCTTCAAAAATAATAGGTTTTAAAAAAGCAGCCATTTATTTTAAAAGAATTGCGGTTAATTTAAATTCAAGTTGAAATTCAACTGTTTATTAACTTATTCCAAAAACAATCGCCTTTATTTTGCAAATTCTGTAAATTGCAGACGTCATAAAAAGATACATTTCACCAATGAAACAAATAGAATCATATATACCTAAGAACAAAATTCGCATTGTAACCGCCGCTTCCCTTTTCGATGGGCACGACGCTACTATAAACATCATGCGCCGCATTATTCAATCCACTGGTGTGGAGGTAATCCACCTTGGGCATGATCGAAGTGTGGAAGAAGTGGTAGATACTGCCATTCAGGAAGATGCCAATGCCATAGCGCTTACTTCCTATCAGGGCGGACATAACGAGTATTTTAAGTACATGCACGACCTTTTGGTAGAACGCGGTGCTTCCAACATCAAGATTTTTGGTGGCGGAGGCGGTGTAATCCTTCCGGAAGAGATTAAAGAACTTATGGAATATGGTGTTTCCAAGATTTATTCTCCCGATGATGGCAGGGAAATGGGACTTCAGGGGATGATTAATCATTTGGTGGAAAATTCAGATTATGCAGGCCTGCCACTAACCCTTCCGAAGGGAAAAGAATTACAGGAGGCTTTACAGGAAAAAAATGTGAACGTTATTGCAAGGCTAATTTCTTTAGCTGAAAATAACCATGATGAGTTTCTGAAAGAGTTCGATAAAGTTAAAAATTCATCCACATCGAAAAGTTCGGAAGGGGCTACACCAGTGCTGGGAATCACGGGTACTGGAGGTTCTGGAAAAAGTAGCTTGGTTGATGAGTTGGTACGCCGTTTCCTCAACGATTTTGAAGATAAAACCATAGGAATTATTTCTGTTGATCCTTCCAAAAGGAAAACGGGTGGTGCTTTGTTGGGTGACAGAATTCGAATGAACGCGATTAACAATCCGCGGGTGTACATGCGAAGCTTGGCGACAAGACAATCTAACTTGGCGTTATCCAAACACGTGGCAGAAGCGGTTGAAGTTTTAAAAGCCGCTAAATACGATTTAATTATTTTAGAAACCTCGGGAATTGGGCAAAGCGATACCGAGATTTTAGACCATTCGGATGTTTCACTCTATGTAATGACACCAGAATTTGGTGCAGCTACCCAATTGGAAAAAATCGATATGCTGGATTTTGCTGACATGGTAGCGATAAACAAATTTGACAAACGCGGTGCGTTGGATGCGCTTCGCGATGTGAAAAAACAATACCAGCGCAATCATGGTTTGTGGGAAGCAAATGTAGATGATTTGCCTGTCTTTGGAACCATTGCGGCCCAGTTTAACGACCCTGGAATGAATACGCTTTACAAAGAAGTGATGAAAGTAATTGGGGAAAAAACCAATGCTCCGCTTGAATCAAGTTTCGAGATTTCTTCGGAAATGAGCGAAAAAGTCTATGTAATTCCGCCTAACCGAACCAGATATCTCTCAGAAATTGCTGAAAACAATAGAAATTACGATCAAAAGGTAGAAACGCAGGTAGAAGTAGCCCAAAAACTTTACGGAATTTATCAAACACTTTGCAGTGTTACGGATGCTACGCTAAGTCTTTCCAAACATGGAATAGATCAGGAGGATTTATCATCTACTTCAGAAAATAAAGATTTTGTGAAGCTTTTGTTAGCTGAATTTGATCGAGTGAAACTCAATTTAGACCCACACCACTGGGAAACAATCCTAAATTGGGAAGAAAAAGTAGAAAAGTACAAAGCGCCCATTTATTCATTTAAAGTCCGAAACAAAGAAATAAAAATAGAAACTCATACAGAATCGCTTTCGCATTCGCAAATTCCGAAAGTGGCGCTGCCAAAATACAAAGCTTGGGGCGATATCCTCCGTTGGGTTTTACAGGAAAATGTGCCGGGCGAATTTCCATTTACATCGGGCTTGTATCCGTTTAAAAGAACTGGCGAAGACCCAACTAGAATGTTTGCTGGCGAAGGTGGTCCTGAGCGTACCAACAGGCGTTTTCATTACGTTAGTTTGGGAATGCCCGCTAAGCGGTTATCCACTGCTTTTGATTCGGTGACCCTTTACGGAAATGATCCCGACCATCGTCCCGATATCTACGGAAAGATTGGGAATGCAGGGGTTTCCATTTGTTGTTTGGATGATGCGAAAAAATTATATTCCGGTTTCAATCTTGCCGATGCAATGACCTCGGTAAGTATGACCATCAATGGGCCGGCGCCCATGTTGTTAGGCTTTTTTATGAATGCCGCTATCGATCAGCAATGTGAGATTTATATTAAGGAAAACGGACTCGAAGAGGAGGTAAATGCTAAAATCGATGCTATTTATCATAAAAAAAATAGCGAAAGACCAAAATACAATAGTTTTTCTCGAGCGGAAGGCGCGGAAGAAGAAGGTCTTCCAGAAGGTAATGACGGACTCGGACTAATGCTGCTCGGGGTTACCGGAGATATGGTTTTACCGAAAGAAGTATATGAAGAGATAAAGAATAAAACCATTGCTCAAGTGCGTGGAACGGTGCAAGCAGATATTTTAAAAGAAGACCAAGCCCAGAATACTTGTATTTTCTCTACGGAGTTTGCCTTGCGCCTAATGGGAGATGTTCAGGAGTATTTTATTGAGAATGGTGTGCGTAATTTCTATTCAGTTTCTATTTCTGGGTATCATATCGCCGAAGCAGGTGCCAATCCAATTACACAATTGGCGTTTACCCTTGCTAACGGGTTCACCTACGTGGAGTATTATTTAAGTCGGGGAATGGATATCAATAAATTTGGGCCGAACCTTTCCTTCTTCTTTTCCAACGGCGTCGATCCAGAATATGCAGTAATCGGTAGGGTGGCACGTAAAATTTGGGCAAAAGCCATGAAAGAAAAATACGGTGCCGATGCTCGCTCGCAAATGTTGAAATACCACATACAAACCTCAGGAAGGTCGTTGCATGCCCAGGAAATTGACTTCAACGACATTAGAACAACCCTTCAGGCACTGTACGCCATTTACGATAATTGTAACTCGCTCCACACCAATGCTTACGACGAGGCGATTACAACACCTACGGAAGATTCTGTACGTCGCGCCATGGCCATTCAGCTTATTATCAATAAAGAATTAGGCTTGGCCAAGAATGAAAATCCTATTCAAGGAAGTTTTATTATTGAAGAATTAACCGACCTGGTAGAAGAGGCTGTTTTAACCGAATTTGATAGAATAACGGAGCGTGGTGGTGTGCTTGGCGCTATGGAAACTATGTATCAACGTTCTAAAATTCAGGAAGAAAGCTTGCATTACGAAACCTTAAAACATACAGGGGAGTACCCAATTATCGGTGTAAATACATTCTTGAGCAGTAAAGGTTCTCCAACGGTTATTCCTTCGGAAGTAATTCGAGCTACGGAAACTGAAAAACAACTGCAAATAGCAACGTTGGAAAAACTCCACAAGGTGTATAAAGAAGAAGCTGCAGAAGCAATTGAAGAGGTACAAGAGGCTGCTATTCAGAATAAAAACGTATTTGAAGCTTTAATGGAAGCCACGAAAGTGTGCTCCCTCGGGCAAATTACCAAAGCGTTGTTTGAAGTAGGAGGTCAGTATAGGAGGAATATGTAAGTGAAAGTTAAAAGTTAAGAGTTAAAAGTTAAAAGGGAATAGGTATAAGTTAAAAAGGTAATAAGTTAAGGGTGTATATTGATAAATGATCCTTTAAATCCTTAACTCCTTATCTCATTAACTCATTCAACCTTTAACTTTTTCAATCTTTAACTCATTCAATCTTTTAATCTTTAAATCCTTCCATCTTTAACCCTTTCAATCTTGCAATTTTTCAAGTATCTTCGCTCACTAAACGTATTACATTGGAGAAGAAGCGTATTTTAATCACTGGGGCTGCTGGATTTTTAGGATCACACTTATGTGACCGATTTATAAATGAAGGTATGTATGTTATCGCGATGGATAACCTGATTACTGGCGATTTAAAGAACATCGAACATTTGCGAAGTAATGAGAACTTTGAATTTATTCATCACGATGTTACAAAATACGTGGATGTCTCTGGCCCATTGGATTATATCTTGCATTTCGCTTCACCCGCGAGTCCGATAGATTACTTAAAAATCCCCATACAAACTTTAAAAGTGGGTGCTTTGGGAACACACAATCTCTTGGGGTTGGCAAAAGACAAAAAAGCACGCATTTTAGTGGCTTCTACTTCGGAAGTTTATGGAGATCCTTTGGTGCATCCGCAAACGGAAGAATACTACGGAAATGTAAGTCCGGTGGGGCCAAGAGGAGTTTATGATGAAGCCAAACGTTTTATGGAATCTATTACTATGGCGTATCATAGGTTTCATGATTTGGATACTCGTATTGCCCGTATTTTTAATACGTACGGACCAAGAATGCGTTTAAACGATGGTCGTGTAATTCCAGCTTTTATTGGTCAGGCGCTACGGGGAGAGGACTTAACGGTTTTCGGTGATGGAAGCCAAACGCGCTCTTTCTGCTATGTGGACGATCAAGTAGAAGGTATTTACCGATTGTTAATGAGCGATTACAACGAGCCTGTTAATATTGGAAACCCAACGGAAATCTCAATTAAAGATTTTGCGGAAGAAATTGTAAAATTAACGGGTACTGACCAAAAAATAGTGTACAAACCCCTGCCGCAAGACGATCCGCTGCAACGTCGTCCCGATATTACCAAGGCTAAAGAAATTCTAGGATGGGAACCCAAAGTTTCCCGAAGCGAAGGGATGATGCGCACTTATTCCTATTTTAAAAATCTTCCGGAAGACGAGCTTTACAAAAAAGAACACCGCGACTTTAGCGACCGCAATAAGAGGTGAGTCTAAGTTAAAAGTTAAAGGTTGAGAAGTTAAAAGTACTGTGCACGTGGCTATGAGAAAAGAGTTGCCAATCTCTAGCCAAATCCTTCATCATTTTTAATTGTATATTCTTGTTTTGGTGGACATGACTTGTAAGTCGTGGTTCTACTTATCTTCATAATTGATGGGATGTCTCCTTTCGATCGACATGACTTTGTGGTCGTGTTTCTTCACGGGATCATTAATGTTCTGATGTCTTCCTTTTTACTGTACCTGCCTTTAATACTAATTCGCATCACTTGAGTAATAAATGACATTGCTCTAATACTATTTTACATCGGCTGAATAATACTTGACGTTAGCAGAATAATACTTGACAGTACTCTAATAATAAAGGACATCACTAGTATAATACTTGACAGCGTTCCAATAACAAACGACATCAACAGTATAATACTTGATATCACCTAAATAATAAATGACGGCATTAATATAATACTTGACATCGTTCTAATAATACTTTACGACATCTTTATAATAAATAACATCGCTCCAATAATATTTGACATCGCTCTAATAATACTTGACATTACCTAAATAACAAGAGACGGCTTCAGAATAAAGATTTACAGTATTAGTTTATTATTTCAGTAGAAAATAAGGAAGTACCTAGAGAAGTGTTTTTGGTAAGACTTACAAAGTTTTTAGGGTGAATATTTAAGGAGCATAGTCTATAACGTTATGGTTAATAATTAACAGTGCAATTCGTAGAAAAAATCCGTTATTTTAACAAATAATTAGTAAAAATCTATATATTTACGGCCCCTAAATAAATTAAACTTGTTAAGAATACTACTCTTATTATGCTTGTTTTCGAGTATTTGCTACGGACAAAGCATTAATTTAGATCAATTGGGTAAAGCCAAATTGGTGCGCTATAATGGCGGTATTTCTGCTAATGGGGTGTATTATTCTGGGACGTCCAATAGGCAACCATTTACTTACTTTCTTAACGGAAACCTTAATTTTAACATCGCTGGGGTGTATAACATACCGCTTTCGTTTACTTATTCCAATCAAGATTTCGATTTTCCCAATCCGTTTAATTTTAACAGGCTCAGTTTGCATCCTTCCTATAAATGGATAACCGCACATATTGGCGATGTTGCCATGACATTTTCGCCCTACACGGTTAGTGGCCATCAATTTACCGGGGGTGGTGTGGAACTTTCCCCGCCGGATAAGAATTTTCAAATAAGTGCTTTGTACGGAAGATTTTTAAGAGCAACGGAATACGATTCTATTGCAGAACAAGGAGTTGTTGCGTATAAAAGAATGGGCTATGGTGCTAAAGCTTCCTACGATTTTGAAAAATTTAAAGTCGGACTTATATACTTCCATGCAAAAGATGATAAAAACTCATTATCGGTTCCTTTTCCTGCCGACCTTGAATTGAGTCCGAAAGAAAATACCGTGGTAAGTGTGGAAACCAATGTGCAATTGTTTGATCGGGGGAATTTTCGGGTGGAATATGCGATTTCTGGCGTTACGGAAGATACCCGATTAACCGATGAGCGTGGGGAAAAGGGATTGCTTTCTTTTCTGCTGAATGAAAACATAAGTACCGAATATTATTCCGCCCTCAACGCCAGTTTCGATTATCCCGCTGGAAATGGTTCCGTAGGGGTGGCTTACGAACGTATCGAGCCAGATTACAAAACTTTAGGCGCCTATTATTTTAATAACGATTTGGAAAACATTACCATAAATGCCAGCCAAACTGTGTTTAACGATAAATTGAATGTGGCGGTAAATACCGGTTTTCAAAGGGATAATTTAGATAAACAGAAGAGCTCGGAGCTTCAGCGTATTGTAGGGTCTGTAAATTTAAACTATACACATTCCGAAAAACTGGCTTTAAACGGTTCGTATTCCAATTTTCAATCGTACACCAATATTCGAGACCAGTTCGATTACATCAATCAGGTTTCAGAATTTGAAAACCTCGATACCTTAAATTACCGTCAGGTGTCGCAAAATGCCAATTTAGGTGCCAACTACACTTTATTGGCTTCCGAAGAAAAAAATAAATCCATCAACTTAAATATGGTGTATCAAAATTCAGTAAACCAACAGCAAGGGGAAACTGTAGAAGGTGGGGAAAATGCTTTTTATAACGCGGCGGCGGGCTACACTATTGGTTATGTGCCTGTGGGGATGAATGTTTCTTTTGCGGGAAATGCTTCTTACAACACAGTGGGCGTCGATAAATCCCTTACCTGGGGCCCAACCGTAGCTGTAGGAAAACTTTTTTTTGATAAGAAACTGCGCACCAATCTTTCCAGTTCCTACAACGCCACTTATAGTAATGGAGAGCGGCAGGGGAGTGTTTACAACATTCGGCTGGGCGGCAGTTATGTGTATATGGAAAAACATAATTTTAGTCTGAATTTCCTTTCGCTTTTCAGGAATAATCCTACCCAAAGCGCCAATGATTTTACCGCTACGCTGACATACTCTTACGCCTTTGATAATTTTAAACTGAACCTAAACCGCCGCGAGCGCGACCCTATTTACAACGAACCGAGTGTGCGATTTAGGCACCGCGAAGTAACGTACAGCGGAACCTTGACGGAAGTTACCGATCAGTTGAATAATGTACGGAATAGCGGTCAGTTTGAAAATATTCCGGTATCGGAACAGAAGGAACTCAACCTATTATTTGAAACGGTGCGCGATCAAGAAAAAGCAGAACCTTACAAAGAACATGCAATTGCTTTTTTGGATGAACTGTACAGCTTTAATGATTTCCTAAAAATGTATGATGCATTAATTTTCCAAACCATTAACAAACTGAAACGCGATATGAGAAGAATCGATTATCAATTGGAAAAAGGTTTTGTAGGATTAAAAGTTGACTTGGACGCCCATGCTTTGCACGGAAAAGATTTAAATAATTTAACTACGGAAGAACAAACCCTGCTTGCCGATTATCAATTGCAACAAAAGGAACTATTGGCACGGCAGCAGAAAATGGTAGGGCACCGTTGGATGGAAGGGGAAATTTATGCCTATAACTCCATAAACGATGTTCTCAACCCTGATGAGCTTCTAGCAGAGTTTAAAGACGATAAAGCGAATAAAGCCTATAAAATATTTATGGAAACAGGTGATATTGAGAAAATTAAGGTATATTTGGAACTTCAGATGATTGATTTTTACTATAAAAAATCGCTCGAAGAAGTTGACCCCAATGATTTTGAGCTGAAGTACATAGAAAAAACTGAAAACTAAGACACCTAAACGAACAAGGGTGGTAATGCCCCCCGACCTGCTTATGATTAAAAGACTACTCACCTTACTGTTTTTTATATCCCTCACTTTTGCGGGCGCACAGACATTTCCGGTAACGGTGGCGCCACAGGTGCGGCAACCGGCGCCCATCTATTTTTCCGACTATGCCGATGCCGCCGCGCTTAACGGTCCGCTAAGGGTTCAATTGATTCTGAACGATTTAAACATTGCCAACAGGGAAGTACGGCTAAAAACCTACTTTGAGGGGAACGGCATCAATTTCCAGAGTAACAATGTGGTGGGCGGCGCGGCGCCCCTGTTTTTGGAGGGCGGGGTTCCTTTGGTGCTCACCAGCGCAGAGTTGGCGCCTTACTTTCAGTATTCCAATATTACAGGTATTAGTCCGACCGCCTATGGACAGCCCATTCCCGAAGGTTCCTATCAATTCTGTTATGAGGTGTACGATGTGGCCAGTGGCAACCGTATTTCGCAAAAGAGCTGTGCCACCACCTATATTTTCCAGAACGAACCGCCGTTTTTGGTGTTTCCGCACAACAAAAGCGCCATACAGGAACAGAATCCGCAGAACATTGTATTCCAATGGACGCCCAGACAGATAAACGTTACCAATGCCGAGTACGAACTGAGCATCGTTGAGGTGTGGGACAATACCATCGATCCGCAAGCGGCTTTCTTAAGCTCGCCGCCCGTATTTACGGTAACCACCAATAAAACCAGTTACCTCTACGGCCCCACCGACCCTATGCTACTGGCCAACAAACGGTACGCCTGGCGTGTACAGGCGAAAGCTAAACAGGGCGATGAGGAAATAGGGCTTTTTAAGAACCAAGGCTATAGCGAGATTTTCTCTTTTGTACATACCACACCCTGTAAAACGCCAATCAACGTGACCCATGAAGTGAAGGGCATGCGCGAGGCGAATATCTATTGGGAGGACTTTTCTACCGACATCACTGAATTTACCGTGCGCTACCGTGAAAAAGGCAGTGATGGGGCTTGGTTTATGTCCCGTTCCACTGCCAATTGGGTAACACTTTGGGATTTGCGGCCTGGAACGGTGTACGAATACCAAGTGGCCAAGCAGTGCGCACTGGTAACCAGCGATTATTCCCCCGTAAAGACCTTGACCACCTTTATAGCCAATGACGAGAGCGGACTCTACAATTGTGGGATCCCGCCGCAGATAGATCTGGACAACCAACAGCCGCTGGACGAACTTAAAAAAGGGGATGTTTTTAAGGCGGGCGATTTTCCCGTGAAGGTACAGGAAGTAAGCGGCAGCAACGGAAGGTTCACCGGTAAGGGCTACGTGACCATCCCTTACCTGAACAGTATAAAGGTAGCGGTGGAGTTTACCAATGTATTTGTAAACTCCAGCAACCAACTCGCCGAAGGGATGGTGATCACGAAGTATGATCCTGAATGGAGTAATATAGCTGATGTAGATGGCTTTATAGACTCAGTCGAAAATGTTGGTGATATTTTTAGTGGGGGAGATGAAATACTGGAAGCTGTAGATTTTGAAATAACTGATGTTAAAATTGAAAATGGTGAAATTGTTTTAACTGGTGTTGATGAAAATGGAAACCCCATTACTAAGTCAATAGATCATGATGATGGAGATGATTATACTATTACTGATTCCAAAGGAAATCAATGGTCGGTTAACGAAAATGGAAATATTTCCCAATCTGGGGAAGCTGATGACTCTCCTCAACTTACTGTAGATAATGCGGATGGTATAGCCTCTGGAAATCACGCAGGGACACTTCAAGATCCGAAGGTTACTAAAATAACCTCAAAAGATATAGAAGTTTCTTTTAGGATTGGAGAAAAAACGAAATATGCTTTGGATAAGGCTGGAAATCAATTTGAAATAAACAATTATCCGAAGTTTGAGCTAGAGAATGGAGGGGTGTATTACCCAGACCACAAAGCTGTGGTTGATGATCAAGATGACGTTTTTTATGCTGATGTTGTAATTGTTAACCCAGCAATTTCAATTGATAGTATAAATATAAAAACTAGCAATAACACAGCTATCAAGCATAAAGTTTTAGAGGATGGAAAAACCGTTGAAATATGGGTTTCGGGAAATAATCCCTATCGTACAGAAGAGGCGGTAGTAACTTATCTAGATCCAGAAGATAATAAATATAAGATCGCTGCAACTTTTTATATCCATCATATTAAAAGATATGAGCCAATAGATGTTAAAATAGTTCCTATAAACGGTGGTGCTACCATTGCAGATATGCAAGCGAGGTTGAACGGTATTTATGAGCAAGTTGGAGTAAGCTTTAATGTGTCTGTTGAACCGAATTTTGAAATTTCCCAAAGTGAGTGGGATGATAATAATAATGGCCAAATAGACTATAATTCCGCTAACTTCTTATCTGATTATCCCACCGAATTAAAGAATTTTATCCAAATATATAAGCGTAGAAACCCTGGTTATGATCCTAAGTCTTACTATTTATTTTTAATGGATGAAAGCTTGAAGGTAACCAAACCTCTTGCTGGTTTTATGCCAAAGACAAGACAATGGGGATATTTATTTGAAGCTTATTATAACATTGAAGATGAAGACGAGTTAGAAAGCAAAGGAAATGCTGCTAAAGTAGCTGCACATGAGCTCGGGCATGGCGTATTTACTTTAGAGCACCCCTTTAGAGAAGATATAGATAACGCAGGATTGGCAGAAGGTTGGTTAATGGACTATGGTTCGGGAACCGAATTAGCATTCACAGATTGGCAAATGTTAAGCGACCCCAGTTTAAAATTGTATTTATTTCAAGATGAGGAGGAGGGGCAAAGCGTGGTGCTTTCTGGGATACCGATCGAGTACAGAAATCCCAAATTAGATAGTTTTACATTCATGACTTTAAATGGAAGCTATATAACATTACCGTTTTCAGTAAGGGATCTTGAATTTACAACTGGGTTAGATAATTTAGACGGATTTGTAGATTATCCTGCTGGAGCGTTAATTGGTTTTACTATAGATGGTGTTAAATATACCGCTAAAGTAGAAAGAAATATAGTCTTGGAAGGAGTTGTTTTAACACCTCAGAAAGATGAAGAGGTAGAAGACTCCAATAAAAAAGAATTATCCGAAGAGGATTTCTTTAATAACTATCTAGGCTTTTATGATGATGCAGATAATAAATACAACGCAGAGTCACGAAAACTTTATGATGGAAATTTATTGGTTTATGTTCCAGGTGCTAGTAATAAATATTTAGCCCAGTTCTCTACAGATTCAAAAGAATTCAATGAGAATTCAACTTTCAATTTACTTCTGGATTATAATAGTTATGTCTTATCGGATGAATATAAAATTAAGCAAAAAGAGTTTCCTTATAGAGATGCTACACCTTTTAGGGAGCAGCATGACTTGGATCCAAATTTGGTTTATTCGGTATTAAATGGAAAAGATTGGACAGAAGCTCACCCCTTATTGATAAAATTTGCTGAGTTAAATAATGCAAATCCGTTAATATTTGAAAATTATTTTAAAAGTAACTATCAAAGCTTAAATTATTCTCATTTGTTAGGACAATTAGGTTTAGATGATTTAAAGAAAGAATATCTTAATTTAATTAATTATATAATTGAGGGTAGAAAGTCCCTAGAAGAACTCTACAGATTCTATTGTGATAATGAATATAGTGTTTCTTCTGAACTAGCTGGAAGAAGGCATTCTCATGATATAAGCGGTAAACTTTTAAAAGATGTAACTTCAAACTTATCTTCTGAACAAATAAGTTCTCTTTCGTTTGAATATAGATCAAAGGGATTAAATAAACTAATTAAAACAGAGTCTTTAAAAAATAGCTATCAGGATAATGACCTTAATACTGATAGATATGAAAACCAAGTATTGCGATTAATTAAGTTTACTCCAGATAGCCAAATAAATGATTTGATCCACTATTTGGAGAATGGAAAAGAAACATTTAATGGCGAGTATGCCTGGTACAATTTATATGAAGAAATTAATGACGCAGGCATAAAGTCATGGACTAGGGATAATAGAAACGATTTAATAAAGACACTAACAACCTTTTATTTAAAGTCTGATAGATTTAAAGAAGAGCTAAGTCAGTTGACTAGCGCTATAGAGAATATCAATGTAGATTATATAGACGCAAGGACAGTAATTAGTGACTATAGAGATATATTCCAGAGAACTTGGACACAAATTAAAGTTTCTCGTTATATAATAGATCCTTCAGATTTTTATGTCAAATATGATACGGATTACAATAAGAGTACCGGAGAGATTGAAGTTGAAAAAAATCTGACTTTAGGATATATTCCAAAGACGGAAAAACAATATTTCTTAAAACCTTTCGATTTACTTTTGTTTAAAAGTAATGCAAGCTTAAAATTACTATCAGATTACAACACCAATGGTGAGAAAGACCTTCTCTATGTTCCTGCCATTGTATTATATTATGATGATACCGTACGGGATAATGATACTTACGGTGATATTGCTCAAACTACTTTTGATGCAGTTTCTTTAGCCATTCCAGGTGCACAGTTATCCCAGTTAAGCAAATTAGGAAGAATAATTCACATTGCTGATAAGGTAAGTACTGTAACAAGTATTGCATCCAATGCAACAGAAAGTTATGATAAGGAAGCTAACGAGATACTTGGATTGACAAGCGAAGTATTGGGAATCGCCAGTATAGCAGGCGAGGGAGCTTTAGATGTAAGGAAATTCCTTAAAAAAAATGCGCTCGATAAAACAGTTAAAAAATCACTAGAAGATTATAATGAACTAGTCACCAAGATTAATTCCGTTGATGGTGAGGTTGTGGCTTCTCTTTCGAGTGGAGATAAGGCCCGAATAAAGAAAACATTAGAAATTGAAGGAGGCGCACTTAAAATAGAGGGACAGTCTATTGATGCAGAAGCTGTGGTTAGTGCTTTAAATAAATTAGATGGAATTTCTGATGAACGTATTTTAATAAGAGGAGTCAGTAAAGATGAATTAGTCGAGAATATAAGAGGTCTCACAAAGAGTAATGGTAATGCTATCACTGAGATAGAGCTTGAAACTATTATAGGCTTATGGGAAGATGGCGAGTGGGATGAACTTTACGAATTTTTTATAGCTAATAGAATTAATGAATACAATGGAATTACATGGCCTCCTATGGATGGTTTCAGCGGTGGAATTCAAAATTTAAGTAAAACTGATCTACAAAATATGTCTTTTGATAGATTTCAAAAAGAATCCAGTCTAGGAGGTAGTTATGCTAGTCCCATCAAGGAAAACGAAGGAATTGAAGATCTCGTTTATACTTATGATTCGAGAATGTTAGCAACAGATTTATCCGATGGGACTTATTATTTTAAATTTAAATTTTCCACAACAGTAGATGGAGATGTTTTAAAAGGAGATGTAGCTCCTTGGTTTAAAAAGAATGCCAATTTAGCAGGAGAACAGATAAAAACAACTAAACCATTGCACTTAATGAGTAAAAGTAATTTTGTCGAAGGAAGTATTGAAGCAAGAGTTTTAGTTAACGGAAAATGGAGAAAATGCGTTGTTAGAGATAAAGAAGTAATTACACAGATACAAGATAGACTTAATCTACTGGATGAAAAATTGGCAGATGAAATCGCCGATTATATAAATAGTTCTAAAATGAATTTAAAACTTTTTGAAGATGCTGCAAATTCAAATAAAATCGATGATTTAATTGAAGCATATAGATTACTAAAAAAGAATAACATAGAAATACCCGATTGTCCATGAAACTAGATATGCCGCATATATACATAGGGGAAAAGAGCCCTACAAAATTAATAGCCACAGAATATATAGAAGCTAACTATGGCAATACCATGTGGCGGTACCAATTTTATGTTGACGACAAATTAGTAGATAATAAGCACATGAATTATAAATATGGAGGATTATACCCCAATTTAGATTTATATCAATTTGAAGCTAAAGATGGAAGACACGTATTTATACCGAATGGCAAAACGTTAATATACAATACAGAAGAAAAGACTTATTTTGAAGTAGCGCCAGCGGTAGACACGGTAAATAACAATTTTGTGAAGAATTTCTTTAATAACAATAAGTTAGTCATTGTATATCAAAGGGGAATTCAAATTATAGCTCTAAATAGCTACATTGCAAAAAACGTACTATTTCCTCAAAACAGTTATCAATTACGGGATGCTTTTTATGATGATAGAGATTTGTATGTGACTTTTAAGGATTTAAAAAACTATAAAGAAAAAACGCAAAAACTAACAATTTTAATCGATGAGTATTAGAATGAGAAAAATATACAGCTGCATAATACTACTATTTTCTATATTCCATCTTCAAGGGCAATGCCTATTGGTTGCTTTAGCAGATGATTTAGGAAGTTCTTCAGCGGAATTTAAAGAAATAGTAAGTTCTAGTGATGGGATAGCTACATGGGAAATATTACGCAACGCTGGCAGTAAATACGTAAAAACCAACCCCAAATACCTAAAAACGTTTAACAAGTTATCGCCAGATGTACAAGCTCTGGTCGCCAAGTTTACAGACGATGGTACACGCTCTACTCTCACTAAGTTTTTAGACGATTGTGATGATGATTTTATAACAATGCTAAACCAACAAGAAAATTTAGTGTACGTAAAAGGGATGTTGGCTCATAAAGACCAAGCATTTTCCGTTGCTGAAATGGAACAAATAGGGGAGCTAATAGATAATACGGAAGCCAATGAAAAGCTTTCAAAATGGATAATAAGAAGTAAAAAAATAGATGAATTTAAGACTTATACTAGCTTGGGGAGAAGTTTAGACCAAAAAATAAAACTAGCAATAACAGATAAAAACTCAAGTCTCTTTAAAAAACTGCAAGATGAATTGGGAGTTGATCTGTCCAATTACGTAGTGCTTACCGAAGTGCCTTTGGTTACCAAAAACGGTTTTATGAAAGCCGATATAGTGCTAATAAGGCGAAGTAATGACGGATTTGAAGACATAGAAGATGTAATCATAGTTGAAAACAAGCTCAGTCAAAACACTACGTTCACCCCACGCCAAAAAGAAGGTTTTGGCGCTATTTTAAACGGACAGACACAGATGAAGGTTAAGTATGATGATAAGACAAAAACGTTAAAATCTGGACAGATTCTAACAGTATCGGAAAATAAAATCTATAAAATAGCAGATCATGGTGCAGATGACATTAGTAATATAACTATAGAAAAAATAAAAACGGTAAAGTAAAATGCTAAGTAAAAAGATACGCAAGCAAATTTTATACGGTAAACTAAATGAGCTTTTAAAACCTAAAGGATATAAATTGATAGACACAGGTTTAGATCCAAGGTATATTTTAAAGTTAGAACACAAAATAGAGTTTATTTTTTTCAACTTTAAAGATGCGGGCTCAGTTTCTGCTTCAGAGTTGTTAGTCTCAATTAACGAAGTAGAGAGTATTATTTTAGAAATTGAATTGCCAAATTTTGATTTAACTTCTTATAAAGGGGGGAAAAAGTATTTTTTTTCAACAATAAAAGACATTGTTTTCAATAATGAGTTTGATAAAAAATTCTATCTAAAAGCTCCAGAAACGGAAGTCGAAATGGAGGCAATGGCCACTTGGTTGGTTAATTACCTCCAAACTCGTGGTTTTGCCTTTGCAGAGCATTACAGCTATTTGCCCAACATCTTGGCAAAAATGGATGCATTATTAGATGAAGGGAGATTTTGGAATGGAATTTTAGCAGGTACTGTTGATAATGCATTTCGTGGACTTATTATTTCTAAATTATGCAATGACAGTAATTTAGAAGGAAAAATAAAACTATGTGATAAAAAATTAAAAGCAAGAGAAAGTTTATCTATATGGCTTCCGTATTACGAAAAATTAAAAGACCGTTTGAAAAGCATCGAACCGAAGTATGATGCTTCAACGGGAAGGGTGTTTGAGTTTGATAAAATATAGATATGGTTCATGTGTCACTAAATAAAGAAGAAGTCGCCAAATTGAAGCATAGAGTTCATGATTTGGAAAAATTAATGATAAGCGTTTTTTTGGCCTTTATTGCCGTTGGTACGATAGGGGCATTCGTACCGTCGAGCATTTTTTCAAGAGGAGGGAGACGTTATTTTGAAGGTGCTTCCCAAACCTTGCCCGAAAAGATTGGTACGACAGCATACATTTTTCTTTTAGTTTGTTTGATAGCGTTGGTAATAGGCTATCTCCTAAAAGAGTATAAATATTTTGACCTTAAAAAAGATGTTTCCGAAGGGAAGAAGACCACTTTTAAAACTACAGTAACACGCGTAACATTGCTCGAGGATGATATGGGAGAACAAATTTTTAGAGTTTGTTTACTGCCAAACAGGTACGACATTGAAAAAATGGAAATAGCCGTGAATAATGTAAATGGAATATTAAAGTCCAAGGATAAGGTAGAAGTAGAGATAACAACAAATGCTTATTATCCATTGAATGTAAAAAACATTTAAAACACACCGCTACCGCAGGAATCCTTTAGTGTGGTGTTAAAGATTAAAAAAAATAAAATACAACCTCTTTTAAAAGTACCCCTTCGGGGATTGAGAGGGCTAAAACATAAACTATGAACCAAAACTACCTAACCTTACTACTACTTTTCCTGGTTGTCTCGGTGCATGCGCGCGTGAATCCTATTGATATTAATGGGAAAGATAGCTTACTTGTAGAAAGTGATACTATTGTTTTAAAACCTGAAAATGTTTCTTCAATTGATTATTCAGCGAGTTTAAATTACGAGCTTAATAGTATTTCACAAAAAAAACTAGAGGCCTTAAAGGCGCGCAAGTATTCACAATCTTCAAGTCCACAAGTCAAAGCCAAGAAAGCTTTGGAAGGATTAAAACAATATCGATCTTTTCCATCTTTAGACCAAAAAGTAATGGAGTCTCCACTAGCGTGGTACGATGGTTTAGCGGAGTTCACCAAGGAGTATTTAGAGAAAGTTTTAAAAAGAGATCGAAAAACGGACTCCGTTATAGTGGCTGCTGAAAAACTTTTTGACGAATTGTCTAAACATGGGAAGTTTATAGATATCATTCGTGGAGATGAGTTGCTGGAATTCCCTATTGGAATGAAAAAGGATTTTGGTAATTCATCTATAACTGTGGGGGTTATAAATGCAAAAATACATCCACAATATGCAGAAGTAGATCTCTTTGCGAAATTAGATTTAGGTGTATTTGGAGAAACACTTTTTTTTGGGGCAGAAGGCGTTAAAATGTCGCATCAAGGAGGAATGTACGATCAGGCGAAACTAAAACTTTTGGATGATTTTCCGGTAGGACAAAATGGAGGCCAATGGTTATTTACATTTAAAGGAGATTTCAATCAATCCAAAGGAACCGGTGAAGACCAAACTTATATTGTAATTGATTGTGAAGGAAAAATCCTTGAGGTAAACCTTGAAGCTGATGTTAGAATAGCAAAAACGGTAGCAGTGCCCCTCAATGACGATGGATCCTTAAAATATCCTGGAAAAAAAGATCCACAATCTTCTGAATCACCTGTTGGGAACGATAGCTACGTAGGAGCGAGTTTTAGCATAAAAACAAACTCCTTTGAAGATTTATTAATAGACGTAAGTCTCCCAAGATTTGGTTTGGTAGCATTACCCAATTGGGGGTTTTATGCAGATAAAATGGTGTTAGACTTAAGCGATTTGAGTAATTCGGAAAATGTGAAGTTTCCAGAAATTTACAATGAACAACAGTTATTAGTACCAGGACAAGAAAATTTGTGGAGAGGGTTTTATGCCAACGAGATAAACATTACGCTACCGCCACAATTTAGAAAGAAAAATTCTGAAAAGAGAATCACTTTTGGAGCGCGTGGCCTGCTTATAGATAACTTTGGGGTTTCAGGTAATTTCTTTGCCCATAACCTTTTACATATTAATGAAGGTAATGCATCTAAATGGCAGTTTTCTGTAGATTCTATTCACGTAGATTTACAAGTTAACCGATTTATTGAAGCGGGATTCAACGGGAAAATTGTGTTGCCAATTAGTAAAGCCGACTCAGCTTCGGGAGGATTATTGAAATATAAGGGTTTAATCTCAGCAGATGATCATTATCATGTGCAGGTAGATGTAGAAGAGGATGTTGATTTTAATATATTTAAAGGGAAAGCAAAACTCTTTCCAGAGTCTTATATTAAGCTGGAAGTGGATCAAGGAAAATTTTATCCCGAAGCCAATCTAACTGGGATAATGGCCTTCAATCAAGGTCAAAAAAAGACTTTGGATGGGATATCTTCTACAAACGAGGAGACGGACACCGAAGATATAGAATCTCTGAAGTTCGATGGACTATCATTTCAAAACTTCAAAATACAAACTAAAACGCGTCCAAATTTGCAAATTGAGTATATGGGATTCAAAGACACCATAGCTTTACCTAGTTTTTATGGTTTTCAATTAG
Source organism: Galbibacter mesophilus (assembly GCF_023721415.1). Lineage (GTDB taxonomy): Bacteria > Bacteroidota > Bacteroidia > Flavobacteriales > Flavobacteriaceae > Galbibacter > Galbibacter mesophilus. The sequence goes on from NZ_JAMQVC010000006.1 coordinate 137,002, forward strand.
GATTTTACGACATAAAGGTTAAAACTGAAGAGAATGATAAGGCCGAATTAGGTTTTAACAGTTTTGTAAATCTTGATGAATCAGGTATAAAGGGCGATGTACGGCTTCGGATAATTGGAAAGTTGGAAGAAGGCGATTATTTAAGATGGCGATATGATAAAACCTTGGTAGATTCTGTTGAAATAGACGTAAAACGAAAAAATTTCGAATTTAATGGCAAACTGCATTTTTTTAAGGACAGCGAAATCTACGGAAAAGGCCTTGCAGGAAAGCTCAGATTACGTTCCACTAGTTTAAAACTGGAAATGGAAGCCAGTGGTATTTTTGGTAATACTGGAGATTATCGGTATTGGTATGTTGATGCCTATGGTAGACCCATTTCTTCAAACAACGATAACTTTACCATTTATGATATCGGAGGAGGGGTATACCATCATATGAGAAAAGCCGGATTAGATGAGAGGGGAGGATCTATGTCTGGAATTTATTACCGACCAGATAAGGATACCGATTTTGGATTTAAGGCCTTAGCGGCCTTTGAGGTAAAAAAGTCTGCAACGTTTACTGGGCTTATTGCTATTGAAATGAGTTTTAATAGTGCTGCTGTTGGTGGAGGGGTTAGCCGAATTGGGTTCTATGGAGCTGCTGCATTAATGACCAGTAAAAGTGCGAATAGCACTACAGATAGTCCATTTGGTTCGGTGGATGAAATGCAGAAAAAAGTGGCAAGTAAGGAAGAGAGTTTAGGTGATTTTCATAAAATGTCTATCGACAAGGAAGGGATTAAGTACTTCGCAACAGAGGTTTTTCCAGACGTTTTGACTGGAAAAGAGCTGTTTGCAGCTCAAGTTGCTATTGACTTTGACTTTAGAAATGAGACTTACTGGGGGATGTTTGATGTTTTCCTAAACACGCCTGCCATCAAGGGAGCAGGAGAAAAAAACAGACTTGGTTACTTAGAATTTTATAACGCTCCAGATGATTGGTATATCTATGTTGGAACTCCAACCAAAAGATTTGGAGTACAGGATATTCCAATTGGAATTTTTAAGGCTAAAATAAATTTATACTACATGACAGGTACTATTTTACCTGATCCCGCACTGCCTCCAGCTAATGTTATTGATATTCTGGATTTAACCGGAGATGAGCTTCTTTTCGGAAGGAATTTCAGCAACGATTTAGCGCAGGGTAGAGGATATGCTTTTGGCGCCGAATTTGCAGTTGGAATTGGTTTTGACTGGGGAATAGTCTATGCTAATGTTCAGGCAGGTGTTGGATTTGACTTGATGATTCAGGATTATGGAGATGCTCACTGTAAAGGAAGTTCCGAACAGATAGGTATGGATGGCTGGTATGCTACAGGTCAGCTATATGCTTACTTGCAAGGCGAGATTGGAGCTCAAATAAAATTATTTGGATTTAAAAAACGAGTTCCAATTTTAAAAGCTGGAATGGCGGTATTGGCCCAAGGACAGTTGCCAAATCCTTGGTTTATAAAAGGATATGCCGGTGTTAAAGTAAGAGTATTAGGAGTGGTTTCAATTTCAGCAAGGCTCAAGGTAGTAATTGGTGAGGAATGTGAGATAATAGGAAAAACGGGGTTACAAGATGTTGTTGTTATTTCTGATATTTCTCCGGAAGACGGAAGAAAAGATGTAGATGTTTTTGATGCAATCCAGGTAGCATTTAATGTACCTATTGGCGAGACCGTGCAAATTGAAGAAGATGAAGGTACTAAAACGTACAGGGTTAGTTTAAAAGAGATAGTAATAAAAGATAACGGAAATTCAATTGAAGGGGAGGAAATCTGGAATAATACCAAGGATATTCTAACTTTTGAATCTATTGATGTTTTACCTCCCCAAGTAGAACTTACAGCTACAGTTAAAGTTAGTTTTGAAGAACGAATAGGAAATCAATGGAAACCTGTCCTCGAAAATGGACAACCTATAGTTGAGGAAAAATCGGTGACTTTTACTACAGGTAAAGCACCTACAAAGATTCCACATAAAAACATTCTTTACATGTATCCAATTGTAGATCAAAAATATATGCTACCCAAGGAAAGTGATAAAGGGTATGTTCAATTGGAAAAAGGACAAGACTATCTTTTTGGAAATGGGTTTAAGGATGAGTTGTTTTACATCACGGAAAATGGAGAGTTCGAAAAAGCGAACTTTGCTTACGACAATGTTTCCAACCTGTTAACTTTTGAAATTCCTAAACTGAGAAATAAAGAAAACTACAGTCTTCAAATTATTACGTCAAAACCAAAAGATGGGGAACAAGGTGTTTCAGCGGAGGAAACCTTTAATCAAATAAATGAAGACTTAGCCATATCCTCAAACAAATTAACCGGAAATTCTTCGAGCGAAGCAACATTAAAGAGACTAGCATTTAACTTTTCAACCAGTGAGTATGATACTTTTGAAAAAAAATTAAATGCTATGAAAGTAAAGAATTATTTCTCTTATGTTGATGGGGCTTCTAGCATTGGTGCTATGGGTCTTCAAGTTGAAACAATGGAGCCATTTGATGTTAATGAAGTTGCGGGAACTAGATTTACTGCAAATAGACCAATGATAAAAGCCAAGGCTAGATTGGATGATTACTATTATAAAGAAGAGATATATCCTTTGCTTTATAAAAATTATCCTTTGGATAATGAATTCAGAGTTAATAGAGAGGAAAGTATTTTAGGTTTACCTCCAGTAAAAGCTATAACTGCAACAAGCACCTATAAAAATCTTAGTCTGGATAACCCCGGTCATTCCTATCTCAAAGATAATTTTCCTTTTAGGTGGCGATTAGCACACGCCTATTACCAAGACTTTAGATATTTACAATATGAAATTTCTAATAAATACAGAAATAATTTAGATGACCAAACGTATCAAATGTTCAAATATATTTTGGATGGTGTTTTCCCTTATATAAATGTGGAGACATATAAGGTAGATTTTCAGTACATTCTACCTAAAAAAAATAGTGGTAACACTACGATGGTAAAATATAAAAATTACTTTTAATAAAGTCAGTTTTTGGGATAATTAATGTAAAGAATAATGAAGTTGAATTTTAACATTTTAAGAATAGTTCTAATAGTATTTGCAATGACATTTTACAGCTTGAACGCTCAAAGTACAGCTACTAACGACTCTTACGGAGAATCCGCAAAGGTTGTTGTAAAAGGGCATGCTAAAAAAGATAAGATTTTATTGCGCTGGGCAGTTGATAATAAATTAGCGTGGAAATATGGCCTTAAATACGGTTATATAATAGAACGAACCACCTTATTGAGAAATGGCACCCCTTTATCCCCTCCAGAGCGCATCATTATTTCTGGTGATACTATTAAACCAAAACCAATTAATGAATGGGAAACTTTCGTTAATGACAACGATATGGCTGCTGTTGCTGCTCAAGCTATTTATGGAGAAACTTTTGAAGTTGGAGAGGAAGATACCCAAAATGCTCTAATGAAGGTTGTTCTAGAGAGTGAAGAGCTCGATAGAAGATTTGGTTTCTCACTTTATGCAATAGATCAAGACTTTGATGTCGCAGTTCATGCTGGATTTGGTTATGTAGACCTAGATGTTAAAAAAAATGAGAAGTATGTATATAATATAAGATCTGCAGTTCCAGAAGATAAATTAAAAATTGAGCCTTCGGGTATTTTCATTAGTCCTTTCGACGAGGAAGAGCTCCCAGCTCCAGTCGATTTTTTCGGTTATTACTATAAGGATGCTTTTGTATTAGTTTGGGAATACAATGCGTTATTGTCATTTTACACTTCTTACAATCTGGAAAAATCTAAAGATGGTGTAAACTTCGAAAAAGTTAATGAAGTCCCAATTACAAAACTGGCCGATACCCCATCGTCTGGGATCTCTTTTACGGATAGTATTACTGAATATAACAAATCTTATTGGTATCGAATAGTTGGAGTAAGTAATTTTAATGAAATGGGCCCACCCTCTAAAGCAGTTCAGTTAACTGCAATTAAAGTACTTCAGTCTGAGCCGTTATTTACATCCACTGACATAATATCAGACAATGAGGTACTGCTCAACTGGGAATTTCCAGAAGAAGAACAGTGGAAACTTTCGAAATATGAGTTGTTAAGAGCTGATAAGGCAATAGGTCCGTATAAGACTGTGGTGGATAGCATTGGCCCAAGCACGCAAAGCTACAAGTATAGTCCATTATCAGATATAAACTATTTTAAACTTAAAGCTTTCGGTCGGCATCAGGATTTCCAATTGTCACCGCCAGCAATGGTTCAACCTGTAGATAGTGTTCCGCCGGTAAAACCTTTAGGAGTTGAGGGTAAAATAGATACTTTAGGTAGAGTAACTCTTAAATGGACAAAAAACGAAGAAATGGATTTGAATGGGTACAATATTTATAGAGCTAATAGGTCTAACCAAGAGTTTACAAAACTAAACAAAGATTATCTCAAAAATGAAATATTTAGCGATAGTATTGATATGAATTCTTTTAATCAATCTGTGTTCTACAAAATTACAGCTTTAGATTTTCGCTACAACGAATCTGTTCCCTCAGATATTTTGGAGTTAAAAAGACCGGATAGAATTCCTCCCACTTCACCAGTTTTTGAAAGTTATAAAATAGTTGAGGGCGTACCAATTTTATCATGGACCAATAGCTCCTCTGAAGATGTAATAGGAATCGCAGTTTATCGACGAGAGATTCTAACGAATGGATTAAACGAATGGGAGAAAGTTTATTCTAGAGAAAGTGATACTATAAGCGTTTTTGAGGATAATACCGTAAAAAAAGGAATTCAATACAACTACACTATAATAGCTTTGGATAAGAATGGGTTGGAAAGCAAACCATCACCACAAATCTCTTTGATAATACCAAGAGAATTACAAGAAGAGAAGATTAAGGGGATTTACGCCAACGTAGATCGTGAAAACAAATTTATAGAATTGACCTGGAGAAATAGCGCAGAAAACTTAATTGAAATCCAGCTATTTCGTAAAACGATGGGGAACACTTTTATGCACTATAAAAAACTTCCCCCGGATGCTAAAAGATTTATAGACACTAATTTAACGCTAAACTCTACATATGGGTATGCACTTAAAGGTATTTCAGCTGATGGCAGTATTACCAAATGGGTAGATATTGAGGTTGTTTATTAAAAAATATGCTTATGAAAAAGATATTGTTTTTATTTTTTTTAATGATTCCCATACTGATATGTGCTCAAAAATCCAGATTAATTTTTGAATTGGATTATTTTAAAGGAGGAACCAATGGTTTTGCTCATGAAGTGGGTGTAATTAATGAATCGGATGGTATAACTTTTTTTAGTATTCCTTCCAATCCGAACTCTTCAGGATCGATTAAAATAGATGAAGTTTATAATGAGCCGTGGACAAAAGTTCTTGGAAGAACTTACAGTGGATCATCTTCTATAATAATTACGGATAATACTTTAGACCTAACAAACTGTTCAGAGTTTTATAATTATTCTCCTTGGCCTTTTCCTGATTACTATGTTCTTCGAAAAGTTATTCAGTATAATATACCATCTTTGTTATCAATTAATCCTGGTAGTAATATTGTAAAATCATGCGAAAACAAATTTTTAAAAGTATTTGAAAACAATTGCTATGAAAGAAATTATTCTGTTCATTATAAAGTTGGTAATGGAAATATAAAGCCCCTTTTACCATATGGAAATAATGGAGCAGAAATTGTTTTGCAATATTCAGATTTTGAAGGAGCTAGCAAGGATTTGAATTTGCAATTAATTTTTTCACATAATGCAGTATTCGATTTAAATTCAAACAACAATGAAATAATAACATTAACTTTTAAAGACTGTTCTCCATCATTAGACCAGAATGTTTCACCTAATCCGGCGCCTATTGATTTAAGTTGCAATGAAAGCGATGATGGTAGTTTTAAAGTAACTTTTGAACGAGAGTTGGAAATAGCTAAAAATGAGAAAATGAGATTGGAGATTCAGAGGGATATTGGATCTGGCTATGAAACTTTTTCTAGTTTTGTTCTGTACAATAAAGATTTTGATAATCGCTCGTTCACATGGCCTAAAGAGCTGCCAAAGGGAACTTATAGGGTCCGATGGCAGACCAAAGATGGAGGAGATGAATTTGACTCGTTGCCCGACGCCTTTACAAATAGTGAACCCTTTTTTGTTAATGCTCCTCCTGAACTTTTGTTAACTCTCACCAAAACCGACGTTCAATGTTACCAGGGTATTGATGGCTCAATTACGGTTTCAGCTTCTGGCGGTACACCTCCCTACGAATATTCTATAGATTATGCTAATTGGCAGAAGGGGACTACTTTTAATGATCTTAGTAGCGGTACCTACACAATTACTGTACGGGATGGGAACGGCTGTACGGCGGTCTCTGCAATTGAACTCTTTGAACTTTCCACTTCGGTTCCGGAAGTAATCTTTGGTACAGTAAACGACCCAAGTTCTAATGGAGGAAGCGATGGGAGTATTGAAATTTCTGTAAATGGCGGTAGTCCCCCTTATTCCTATCAATGGGTCAAGGTGAATGATGCCTCGTTTACAAGAAATACGGCAAACATTGGGAGCCTTTCGAAAGGGACTTACCGAGTAACGGTAACTGACCAAAACGGATGTAGCGTTTCGCCATATACCGATGAGTTTATTTTGGAAGACCCTCCTGCTCTAACGGTTTCATTATCAATCATCCCAGAAAACATTAGTTGCCATGGAGGACTAGTCAATATCACCGCAACAGCCCAGGGAGGTGTTTCTTTTGTTAATGGAGCGAAATATATTTACAATTGGTCCACCGGAGACAGTGAGGCTACAATTTTAAATCAACCGGCTGGTACGTATACTGTTACAGTTGAAGATAGAAACGGTAATACTGTTATAGAAAGCATTACTGTTGATGAGCCCGAACCGCTAGAAGTTTCCAGTTACGATAAGACAAATATTATGTGTTATGGGAAGGATGACGGGGTTATAAGTCTTCAAATTGATGGAGGAACAAAACCTTACGCAACAGTTACTTGGAGTAAACAGTTCGATTCTTCTTTCTCCCGTTCTGGTCAAACCCTAAGCGGGCTAACTGCGGGAATTTATTACTATGAAATTATTGATGCCAATGGCTGTAGTTTGGATAATTTTGGTGATGGAATAGAAATTACAGAACCATTTTCCCCACTTTCAATTGTAGAAACCAATCATCAAGACAACAACATCTTCGGTGGCTCCATCGGTTCTATTACTGTAGTAGCTAAAGGAGGTACTAAAGATTACACTTACCAATGGTATGACAATGAAGGAAATGAAATGCCAGGTGAAACCAACGCCACTATTAACAATCTTCCAGCTGGGTTTTACAGCGTCACCGTAACCGATAAAAACGGGTGTGAAGCCAAGTTGAATTCTCTGGAAATCACACAGCTTGCTAAATTAGAAATTACAGACTCAGCAATCGATACGGTTAAATGTTTCGATGGAAATGATGGAGCCATAACAATCTCCGTGACTGGTGGAAAGAGTCCGTACACCTATCAATGGGAAAAAGAAGATGATACGTCATTTACCGCTCCCAATAGTCAGACTCTGGAAAATCTTTCTGCAGGAGAATACACCGTCACGGTTACCGATGATTCTGGTTCTACCGCTAAAGCGGTTCAAACGATTCCTGTTTCACAACCACAGCCTCTTCAAATAGAATCAGCGGTTGAAAAGAATCTATGTTTTAGTGGTAACAAAGGAAGTATAGATATTACAGTGAGTGGAGGTGTAGCTCCTTACACCTTCAGTTGGAGCAATGGCGAAACTTCCGAAGATATTTCAGCACTTACTTCTGGGGATTATACCGTTACGGTTACAGATAAATACGAATGTACACTAGAAGAAAAAATCTACGTTGGGCAACCCGACGGGGCGTTGGCTATGACAGTAGATATTGAAAAACACATCACCGGTTTTGGATACAACGACGGTGCAATTGAGGTCACCGTCACTGGGGGAACACCAAACTATAGCTATGAATGGTTTTCAGATAATGGTTTTACATCGACTGAAGAAGATATCAATAATTTGGCTCCAGGAAATTATACCTTAGTTGTTACGGATGATTCTGGTGGCGATTGTGTTATTGACAAAGAGTTTACAATAATTGAACCCGATAAGCTTTTGGTAAACCTTGAAGAAACGTTTTCGGTGCTCTGTAAAGACGGAACGGACGCCGAATTGCAAGCGAATGTTTCCGGGGGAGTAAAGTCTTACAAGTTCCAATGGTTTAACATTTTTGAAGGAACTAAAAATGAAATTGCTTCCGCGGAAGCTTTTCTAACCGAATTACCTGCTGGTGATTATCAAGTGGAAATTACCGATGGCAATGGAGTGAAAACCACTTCGGAAGTACATACTATTAACGAACCTGAACGCTTAGTAATTTCAGAAGAAAACATTCAGCACGTACTTTGTCATGGAGAGGCTACGGGTGCTATCGATATTAGTATTTCAGGCGGAACTCAACCTTATAGTATTTATTGGTCTAATGACGCTACTTCAGAAGATGTTCAAAACCTTACCGCTGGCAACTACAATGTTGCTGTAAAAGATGATAATGGTTGTTGGGTTGAGACAACTTTTGAGATAAAAAATGTCTTTGAACCTTTAAGTATTACCAATGTCGAGCTTACCAACGTGAGTAAATTCCGCGGAAGCGACGGTGAAATAACGGTTGAAATAATTGGTGGAGAGAAACCTTATAATCTAAATTGGGTACGTTTAGAGGACGGACAAAATATGGGGAGTTCTACAACAATTGCCAATATAATTAAAGGAAATTACCAACTCACGGTTTCTGATGCAAATGGCTGTTCTTTAACGGAACAATATAAAATTACCCAGCCCGATATTGTTGACGTCACTATTGTAAATCCTACCTGTTTTGAGGGTTGCGACGGAGGCCTTTCCGTATTGGTCAATAAAGGTGAAGGTAATTTCACCTACAGCTGGAGCAATGGCAGCACGGCAGCAGATCTTACTAATTTATGTGCGGGCAGTTATACGGTTTCTATTGAGGGTTTTGAAAATGAAACTTTGGTGCGCACTTATGTAGTAGAAAACCCCGAACCGCTGGTTATCGATTTAGGGGACGATTTAACTACCTTGTGTAACGATCAAGAACGTACTTTAAATGCTACCATTGATGATTCTCGAGCTTCTTATTTATGGACAAGCAATAACGGTTTTAGCAGTAGTAATCCTGTAATTACAGTTAGCGAAGCAGGACTCTACACCGTAACGGTTACCGATAATAAGGGTTGCCAAGGCACCGATACTATTGAAATTAAAGAGAGCCCGAACGACATTGCTGCGGAATTCTTTGTTTCCAGTCAGGTTTTTGTCAACGAACGCTTCACTGTTATAGATGTAACCAATCCACTACCGGATAGTATCGAGTGGATTCTTCCTGAAGAAGGGATTGTGGTGAGCCATGATCAGGATCAGGCGGAGTTATATTTTGATGCGCCCGGGGAATACGAGATTGTTATAAAGACCACCGTAGGCGACTGCGAGGCGTATCAAGCCAAAAAAGTATTGGTGATTGATAATCATGAGTCTATTGATGATGAGGTAGATGTAAAAGATCGAGAAAGCAGTTTTGAAGAGTTTTTGGTATACCCAAACCCAACGGGAGGCCAATTTGACGTATCGTTGAAACTTAAAAAGAAAGGTAATGTAAGCGTCCGTATTTTCAATTTATCCAATAACAGCGTCGTAGCGCACCAAACCGGGAATGGTAAGAGTAAGTATGTTTTAAGCTTCAATATAAGTCAATACCCAGCAGGGATGTACGCGATTGTTTTGGAAACACCCGGCGGTAATTCAGTAAGGAAGTTAATAAAAGGATAAGCTTAATTTTTCTTGGACAGGAATAGTCTGTGAACGACATAAGGATATTTTACGGTTGAAAGTTTAGATTTTAGTATGCCCAATTACGGTAGAAAGGGTAATTCTGGATTAATAAAAATTGAGATGGCAAGTAGAGACAATTTAGAAACAAGACAGGGCTGTTTAATTTTATTAAGCCCCTTTATTCTTGTGTTGGCTGGTATGTTGGTGTTTGTAGGAATAGATAAACAACTTGATATTGTTTTGAATAATGAGTATTATAAAAAGGGCTTTTTAATAGTTGATTCTATTCAAAATTATAGTGGAGGAAGAGTCCGGGTCATGAATTACAATGGATATGGTAGGATTGAAAATACTAAAATTAGAGGAAAAATATACATTGGGACCGGAAACAAAACAAATTTCAACAGAAAAAAATACCCAGTATTTTATAGAGAAGATGGAGAATTCACATTAAGAAGACAGGAGAGCGAAACCGAGTTTAATGTTATTCCCTACGTTTTTAAATTTATTGGGTTTACTGTAGTCCCCATTTTAGTGTTAATGTTGCTGGCAATTTACTATTTCAAACTAAGAAAAAGGTTAAAGGATGAAAACATGCATTTGGGAATGTTGTGATGTGCACGAGCGTGAAGCTCGCGCCAGCGAGGGGCAAGATATAATAAAAAAAATGATAGATGACTATGAAAAATATGAATGATTGGGGAAATAGGAAATTGTTAACATTAATTTATATAATATCACTTCTCTTCATAGTTTTATTGTTTACGGGTTATTTGCCTTTCATCATGACATTTTGTGATATTAACTTTAAAATACAGAGCTCTTGGGTCTTATTAATAGCTCCATTATTGATAAGCTCCTTAATAGGTATAATTTACTTTATACTAACCAATGGATTAAAGAAAGTTCATAGTGATTATTATATTACCATTCCAGTTTTTGTATGGTTTATAATTTATCTAGTATCATACACTTATAGATACCGTAACATAATGAATAACGATATTAGCATAATTTCAAAAGCAGTAATCACTACAGAAGGGGGTGCGTCAGGTACAAGGGGGGCACAAAGTTTTAAAACTATTTGGTTTAGGTATGGGTTTGACAGTGAAGCAATTGAGTCTAGCGGTGTAGTAGGTAGCAAAATCGAAAAACAGATAAAAAAGGGAGATACAATACTAATTAGATATTCTACAAAATGTCAAAGAGCTACCTATATTTTCAAAGCTTTACCGACTAGTAAAGATTTAGAAAAGTTCAAAAATGATAGATATTTTAAAGATGGAAAAATATTGGAAGAAGTGTCCCGTTAGCCCGAACGTCATCCGCTAGCGTGATCGTTACGCTCGTGCCATCAAGTAAGTAGGAGAAAGAAAAAGATTAAAACAATGAGCCGTAAATACAAACTCCATAATAAAGAGGCAGCTTTTTTTATAAGTTTCACACGCTCCGCAAAGTCTCCCGACTTCGCGGAAGTTCGTAACTAAAAGTTTTAATATATATAGGAATGAAAAAGCCTTCATAGTATAAAGATTAAAGAAGGGCACCTCTTATAACGTCCACTGCCGCCCCCCAAGATGCCAGACCGCAATACCTATATATATAATGTACGGAAGGCCCCACCGCCCTCCCCAAAAAAAAACTTCCCCCGTAACCGACACTGTCAAAGCACGTTGCAAAAAAGATTGAAAATAGTTTGCGCAAAGCTTGCGGGGAACAAAAAATAGTTCCTATATTTGCACCCGCTTTGCAGGAGAGGCCACGGCCCCGACGACAGGGCGAAGTTCTTTAAAATAGGGTGTTCCGGCGGTTTTTGGGTGTTTTGGTCCTTTGCGAAAAGGTCCCGAAAAAAAACCAAAAAAAGCTTGCACGGGACGGAAAAGAGGTTTACTTTTGCACCCGCTTTGAGATACAGGCGGCGTTCCTTGAAAGGTATTTTTTTTCGGTTGTTTTTGCGGTCTTCCTTAACGGGGACGGAAGCGAAAAAAACTTTAAAAAATATTTGCAGGGAACAAAAAGAAGCATTACTTTTGCACCCGCTTTCGAAACGAAAAATTTTCGAGGGCACAGGAAAAGAGAATGAAAGTTCATTGATATATTGTT
>NZ_JAMQVC010000007.1 GCF_023721415.1 Galbibacter mesophilus
AAGAAGGCGGCGACCTACTCTCCCACAAGGATGTAGTACCATCGGCGCTGGCGGGCTTAACTGCTCTGTTCGGAATGGGAAGAGGTGAGCCCCGTCGCTATAACCACCTTAAGTCTTGGCCATGTGCGGGAAGCTTTGGGCGCTGGGCGCTTACGGCTTATTGCATACGGCGTCCGGCATCAGCCGGACAAATAAGTTAACATAATGGGATAGAAAGATATGGATGTAGACGGTCAAGTAAAGGAACCGCAACGGTAACTGAAAAGAGTCTGCGCCCCCTTTCCCTTGCATGCGGAAAGGGGACTGGCGTACATAAGCCTACGGGCTATTAGTACCACTCGGCTGCGGACATTACTGCCCTTGCACCTGTGGCCTATCAACGTGGTCGTCTCCCACGGCCCTTTAAAGAAATCTCATCTTGTGGCGGGTTTCGCGCTTATATGCTTTCAGCGCTTATCCCTTCCCGACATAGCTACGCTGCAATGCCCCTGGCGGGACAACAGCTGCACCAGCGGTCGGTCCAACCCGGTCCTCTCGTACTAGGGTCAGGACCACTCAAATTTCTAACGCCCACTGTAGATAGAGACCGAACTGTCTCACGACGTTCTGAACCCAGCTCGCGTGCCACTTTAATGGGCGAACAGCCCAACCCTTGGGACCTTCTCCAGCCCCAGGATGTGACGAGCCGACATCGAGGTGCCAAACCCCCCCGTCGATGTGAGCTCTTGGGGGAGATCAGCCTGTTATCCCCGGCGTACCTTTTATCCTTTGAGCGATGGCCCTTCCATGCGGAACCACCGGATCACTATGCTCTACTTTCGTACCTGATCGACTTGTAGGTCTCTCAGTCAAGCCCCCTTGTGCCATTGCACTCTGCGCACGGTTACCAAGCGTGCTGAGGGGACCTTTAGAAGCCTCCGTTACTCTTTTGGAGGCGACCACCCCAGTCAAACTACCCACCACGCACTGTCCTTCCATAGGGAAGTTAGGCTCCGAACAAGTAAAGGGTGGTATTTCAACAATGACTCACACATACCTGGCGGTACATGATCAAAGTCTCCCACCTATCCTACACATCACTTGTCCAAAGTCAATACGAAGCTATAGTAAAGGTGCACGGGGTCTTTTCGTCCCACAGCGGGTAATCGGCATCTTCACCGATACTACAATTTCACCGAGCTCATGGCCGAGACAGTGTCCAGATCGTTACACCATTCGTGCAGGTCGGAACTTACCCGACAAGGAATTTCGCTACCTTAGGACCGTTATAGTTACGGCCGCCGTTTACTGGGGCTTCAGTTCAATGCTTCGCCGAAGCTAACATCTCCCCTTAACCTTCCAGCACCGGGCAGGTGTCAGGCCCTATACATCATCTTTCGATTTAGCAGAGCCCTGTGTTTTTGATAAACAGTCGCCTGGACCTTTTCACTGCGGCCACGCCAAAGGCGTGGCGACCCTTCTCCCGAAGTTACGGGTCCATTTTGCCTAGTTCCTTAGCCATGAATCTCTCGAGCGCCTTAGAATTCTCATCCCGACCACCTGTGTCGGTTTGCGGTACAGGCCGCACGGTTCGCTTTTCTTGGAAGTCGGTCCGCTGGATTATCACCGCGGCCGGGGCCTTGGTGTACTATCCCGTCCTTAAAAGACGGTTCAACGTGCTATTCCGTCAGCACGCACCAACTTTCCGCCTCCGTCACTTTTAATACCGTGCAGGTACAGGAATATTAACCTGTTGTCCATCCACTACCCCCTTCGGGTTCGCGTTAGGCCCTGACTGACCCTCAGCTGATTAGCATAGCTGAGGAAACCTTGGTCTTTCGGCGTGCGGGTTTCTCGCCCGCATTATCGTTACTTATGCCTACATTTTCTTTTCCAACCGGTCCAGCAAACCTCGCAGTTCACCTTCAGCCCAGATTGGAATGCTCCCCTACCACTAATTAAATTAGTCCATCGCTTCGGTGGTATACTTATGCCCGATTATTATCCATGCTCGATCGCTCGACTAGTGAGCTGTTACGCACTCTTTAAATGAATGGCTGCTTCCAAGCCAACATCCTAGCTGTCTGAGCAATCAAACCGCGTTTTTTCAACTTAGCATACACTTGGGGACCTTAGCGGATGGTCCGGGTTCTTTCCCTCTCGGACATGGACCTTAGCACCCATGCCCTCACTGCGCACAAACATTTTACAGCATTCGGAGTTTGTCGGGAATTGGTAGGCGGTGAAGCCCCCGCATCCAATCAGTAGCTCTACCTCTGTAAAACTATGTGCACGCTGCACCTAAATGCATTTCGGGGAGTACGAGCTATTTCCGAGTTTGATTGGCCTTTCACCCCTACCCACAGGTCATCCCAAGACTTTTCAACGTCAACGGGTTCGGGCCTCCACTGTGTGTTACCACAGCTTCACCCTGCCCATGGGTAGATCACACGGTTTCGCGTCTACTACTGCTAACTATGGCGCCCTGTTCAGACTCGCTTTCGCTGCGGATCCGCACCTGAAGTGCTTAACCTCGCTAGCAACAGTAACTCGTAGGCTCATTATGCAAAAGGCACGCCGTCACACATAAATGTGCTCCGACCGCTTGTAAGCGTATGGTTTCAGGTTCTATTTCACTCCCTTATTCAGGGTACTTTTCACCTTTCCCTCACGGTACTGGTCCACTATCGGTCTCCCAGGAGTATTTAGCCTTGGCGGATGGTCCCGCCGGATTCATACAGGGTTTCACGTGCCCCGCACTACTCAGGATACTGCTATCGGTAACGGTCTTTTCTTGTACGGGACTATCACCCGCTACGGTCTGTCTTTCCAAACAGTTCCAATTCATTACGCACCGAACATCGCAGTCCTACTACCCCGACATTGCCGTAACAACATCGGTTTGGGCTGTTCCGCGTTCGCTCGCCACTACTGGCGGAATCACTCTTGTTTTCTTCTCCTCTGCCTACTTAGATGTTTCAGTTCGGCAGGTTCGCCCACCTTGCGGTGTACTATACCTTCAGTATAGTGGGTTGCCCCATTCGGATATCCGCGGATCACATCGTGTGTGCCGATCCCCGCGGCTTTTCGCAGCTTATCACGTCCTTCGTCGCCTCTGGGAGCCTAGGCATTCCCCATACGCCCTTACATAGCTTATTGTACTTTTTGCTCTTTCAATTCTGTTGCGTGCACATGTGCGGCCGTGCAGCCGTACATGCGCACCTATTTTTAAGATTCTTTTCTCTATAGTCTACTTCGAACGTACTGCCAAACGGCAATACATTCTCGTATCTCTTTATCCCAATATGTCAATGAACGTTTGCAACCCTGAATCCATTTCAGGGTCTCTTCCTGGTGGACTTAATGCCCAACCCGAAGAGGTACCGAAACGAGTTCGGCACTTTCAGTGGAGAATATCGGAGTCGAACCGATGACCTCCTGCGTGCAAGGCAGGCGCTCTAGCCAGCTGAGCTAATCCCCCAATTTGAAATTCAGAATTACGAATTCAGAATTACGAATTTAGAACCCCAGCTTCCAGAATTTCCTTTCAATATCTTTTTAATGAACTTTCTCCGCCCCATGGCAGCATTCATGTGCCGCCGCCCGGACCTTGGTAGTCTCGGGCAGACTCGAACTGCCGACCTCTACATTATCAGTGTAGCGCTCTAACCAGCTGAGCTACGAGACTGTTTCTTTTTTTTAGTTCAAGGTTTTAATGTTCAAAGTTTATAAAGTTTTGCTTTTTTTAAAAAGCATCCAACTTTTAACTTTTAACATTTCAACTTTTAACTTATTTATTGACAGCGTTAAGCAAAACCATTCCTCGTACCCCTCTTATCGTTAAGGACTCGGCAGTTTCTCTAGAAAGGAGGTGTTCCAGCCGCACCTTCCGGTACGGCTACCTTGTTACGACTTAGCCCCAGTTACCGGTCTTACCCTAGGCAGCTCCTTGCGGTCACCGACTTCAGGTACCCCCAGCTTCCATGGCTTGACGGGCGGTGTGTACAAGGCCCGGGAACGTATTCACCGGATCATGGCTGATATCCGATTACTAGCGATTCCAGCTTCACGGGGTCGAGTTGCAGACCCCGATCCGAACTGTGACCGGTTTTATAGATTCGCTCCTGCTTGCGCAGTGGCTGCTCTCTGTACCGGCCATTGTAGCACGTGTGTGGCCCAGGACGTAAGGGCCGTGATGATTTGACGTCATCCCCACCTTCCTCTCGGTTTGCACCGGCAGTCCCGCTAGAGTTCCCGACTTCACTCGCTGGCAACTAACGGCAGGGGTTGCGCTCGTTATAGGACTTAACCTGACACCTCACGGCACGAGCTGACGACAACCATGCAGCACCTTGCAGTCCGCCCGAAGGAAAGGGTGTTTCCACCCCTGTCGGACTGCATTTAAGCCCTGGTAAGGTTCCTCGCGTATCATCGAATTAAACCACATGCTCCACCGCTTGTGCGGGCCCCCGTCAATTCCTTTGAGTTTCATTCTTGCGAACGTACTCCCCAGGTGGGATACTTATCACTTTCGCTTGGCCACTGAGCCCGAAGGCCCAACAGCTAGTATCCATCGTTTACGGCGTGGACTACCAGGGTATCTAATCCTGTTCGCTCCCCACGCTTTCGTCCATCAGCGTCAATCAAGTAGTAGTGGCCTGCCTTCGCAATCGGTGTTCTGAGTAATATCTATGCATTTCACCGCTACACTACTCATTCCAGCCACTTCCTACCAATTCAAGGTGCACAGTATCAAAGGCAGTTCTACCGTTGAGCGGCAGACTTTCACCCCTGACTTATGCACCCGCCTACGGACCCTTTAAACCCAATGATTCCGGATAACGCTTGCACCCTCCGTATTACCGCGGCTGCTGGCACGGAGTTAGCCGGTGCTTATTCGTACGGTACCGTCATCGGGGCACACGTGCCCCTTATTCTTCCCGTACAAAAGCAGTTTACAACCCATAGGGCCGTCTTCCTGCACGCGGCATGGCTGGATCAGGCTTCCGCCCATTGTCCAATATTCCTCACTGCTGCCTCCCGTAGGAGTCTGGTCCGTGTCTCAGTACCAGTGTGGGGGATCTCCCTCTCAGGACCCCTACCTATCGTTGCCATGGGGCGCCGTTACCGCTCCATCCAGCTAATAGGACGCATGCCCATCTTTTACCGCCGAAACTTTAATTGGAGAACAATGCTGATCTCCAATGCTATGGGGTATTAATCCGGATTTCTCCGGGCTATCCCCCCGTAAAAGGTAGGTTGCATACGCGTTACGCACCCGTGCGCCGGTCTCAAAGGGAGCAAGCTCCCTTCTACCCCTCGACTTGCATGTGTTAGGCCTGCCGCTAGCGTTCATCCTGAGCCAGGATCAAACTCTTCATCGTTGATCGTTAAATG
>NZ_JAMQVC010000008.1 GCF_023721415.1 Galbibacter mesophilus
AACCCGTAACTGACGGTTATACGTATTCCAAGATCAAATCCTAATTAAATCTATTTTTTTATTAAGCTGCATATTGATTTAAAACAACATATGGAGTTCCTCTTTTTACAACAGAAAATGCTCTTGCTAATAATTTATTTCTGACATTGTTTAAAGCTATCATTTTTGGTTTTCCTTCCTCCAATTTTCGTTTATAATACATTCTTAACTCCGGATCGTGTTGTATAGCTGATATACTTGCCATACTCAATAAACTTTTCATTTTCCTGTCTCCTAAATAATGACATTTTTTGCGTCTATGAATACTCGTTCCTGAACTATACTCATACGGAGCTAGACCACAATAACTTGAAAATTTCCGCCAGGTATCAAAGCCTTTAAAGTTTTCTGTGTGATATAATAATTGACATGCAACAACAAAACCAATTCCTCTTAAAGAGAGTAATAATTTGTAATTTGATGATAGTGATTCATCTTCTTTTAACAGTGAATCCATTCTAGATTCAATGCTTTTAATTTGTTTACCTAAATTCTCTATGCTTCTCCTTAAAACAATGCAGCTGGTATCTGTAGACGGACTGCTTAAAAGTTGCTCAATCTCTTTTAAAGTACCTAACAAGCCTGCTCTGCTTCTGACTAACTGATCACGCAAACCAATAAGTCTACCTAACTCTTGATAAACAATACTTTTTACTTCGCTAGAAATGAGCTCTTCTCGATAAACCCAAGCATACCTCGCTATAAGTTCGGAATCAATCTTATCTGTTTTCTCTCTAACTAAACCAGATGAACGTTTAATCTTAATAGGACTCTCTTCAACGTAAGCAATCCCTTTGAGACTTAAATAACTAGCTAGTTTTAAAGAATAGTTGCCTGTATTCTCAAAACAGTAAAAAACAGAAACTCCTTTGGTTTGCTTAATTACCCAATTTAACATGGATTTATACCCTTTAACATCATTAGTAAAAACACGGTGTTGCTGTGCTAAATGACAACTTGCATCTATTGTCTTTTTTGATACATCGATACCTACTACTTCTTCATAATTTTTCATACTTTTATATTTACACATTAAAATTATGTCACATAAACTATTTCCTTTAGTGGGTTCTTATAAACCTGGTATTCCAATTGGTTCTATGCAACAGCTAAGAAGAAAAGAGGACTAGTACGTGTAATAAGGCATTAACTTAAAGACCGTTTTAGTTCTCCTCTTTTCTTCTATTAAATTAATAAATCAAAGTAAAGGAGACCGTTG